>NZ_JAWRWX010000001.1:0-2143530 GCF_046535335.1 Bacillus sp. SIMBA_026
GAGGTGGAAGTGTGGCGACACATGGAGCTGACAGATACTAATCGATCGAGGACTTAACCAATTTGAATGTATGCTTATTGTTATCTAGTTTTGAGAGAATTTTTTCAAAAAAACTCTTGCTTTTTCTGAAATACATAGTATAATAATACATGTCACTAAAACGTCTGGTGATGATGGCGAAGAGGTCACACCCGTTCCCATGCCGAACACGGAAGTTAAGCTCTTCAGCGCCGATGGTAGTCGGGGGTTTCCCCCTGTGAGAGTAGGACATCGCCAGGCAGACTTCATTCCGCAGTAGCTCAGTGGTAGAGCTATCGGCTGTTAACCGATCGGTCGTAGGTTCGAATCCTACCTGCGGAGCCATTTATGGAGAGCTGTCCGAGTGGCCGAAGGAGCACGATTGGAAATCGTGTAGGCGGTAACCCCGTCTCAAGGGTTCGAATCCCTTGCTCTCCGCCACTAATTATCAATACATAACAAACGAAAAAATACCAGGGCCCGTTGGTCAAGCGGTTAAGACACCGCCCTTTCACGGCGGTAACACGGGTTCGAATCCCGTACGGGTCACTTATATGATGGAGGATTAGCTCAGCTGGGAGAGCATCTGCCTTACAAGCAGAGGGTCGGCGGTTCGAGCCCGTCATCCTCCACCATTATCATCGCGGGGTGGAGCAGTTCGGTAGCTCGTCGGGCTCATAACCCGAAGGTCGCAGGTTCAAATCCTGCCCCCGCAACCAAAAAAATGGTCCGGTAGTTCAGTTGGTTAGAATGCCTGCCTGTCACGCAGGAGGTCGCGGGTTCGAGTCCCGTCCGGACCGCCATTTATAAAAAGGCTCGGTAGCTCAGTTGGTAGAGCAACGGACTGAAAATCCGTGTGTCGGCGGTTCGATTCCGTCCCGAGCCACCATTTGCCGGTCTAGCTCAATTGGTAGAGCAACTGACTTGTAATCAGTAGGTTGGGGGTTCAAGTCCTCTGGCCGGCACTCTAAATGATGGAGGGGTAGCGAAGTGGCTAAACGCGGCGGACTGTAAATCCGCTCCCTCAGGGTTCGGCAGTTCGAATCTGCCCCCCTCCACCATTTTATAAATAGGGGCATAGTTTAACGGTAGAACAGAGGTCTCCAAAACCTCCGGTGTGGGTTCGATTCCTACTGCCCCTGCCACTATTTTATTTATTCATCTTCAGATTATGGCGGTTGTGGCGAAGTGGTTAACGCACCAGATTGTGGCTCTGGCACTCGTGGGTTCGATTCCCATCAATCGCCCCATTTTATCATTGGGCTATAGCCAAGCGGTAAGGCAACGGACTTTGACTCCGTCATGCGTTGGTTCGAATCCAGCTAGCCCAGTTGCATTTTTTTAAAAACAACAGCATAAGATGTATTAAGTTCTTTTACATGTTGCGGAAGTAGTTCAGTGGTAGAACATCACCTTGCCAAGGTGGGGGTCGCGGGTTCGAATCCCGTCTTCCGCTCCAAATTACGGCGGCATAGCCAAGTGGTAAGGCAGAGGTCTGCAAAACCTTTATCCCCGGTTCGAATCCGGGTGTCGCCTTTCTATTGCCGGGGTGGTGGAATTGGCAGACACACAGGACTTAAAATCCTGCGGTAGGTGACTACCGTGCCGGTTCAAGTCCGGCCCTCGGCACCAATTTAACTTTGAACGAACTATGTTAAATTGGTCATCAGTTTTCACATTATAAAACATATATGAGAGTGATTTGCATATTGCAGATCACTTTTTTTATATAATAAAAACGTAATGACTATCAATATAAGTTTCTTGCTTGTATCGTATATACTGCATTATCATTTAAAAAACTTTGCTAAAACCGTTGACGTTTTATGAAATACATGTTATATTTATATACGTCGGTTGAACACGACGCATTACATGCCGGTGTGGCGGAATTGGCAGACGCGCACGACTCAAAATCGTGTTCCTTCTGGAGTGCCGGTTCGACCCCGGCCACCGGTATACAAAGGCTTCTACAATATGTAGAAGCCTTTTTTGTTGTATGAAAATATCCTCCAAAGCTTGTGAAAACATGATACGCGTGCAGATTGTATAAATCCGCTTTTTTCAAAGATACTAACAGCAAGTTCTTTGAAAGAGGTGTTTTTTATGGAAGGGACTTGGGCTTGTCTTATCCCATTTATTCTGGTCATTCCCATTTCAATCATTACAAAGCAAGTGCAATCCGGTCTGTTTGTCGGTTTGCTGGTCGGAAGCTATCTTTTGCATCCCAGCTTACTTGGCGGGATTGAACATATGGTTCAATATATAATCAGTAATATTGTCGTCACCAATAATATTAGAATCATTGTGTTTCTATATTCATTTGCCGGTCTTGTAGGGATTATAAAGCTGACCGGCGGGATAAAAGGATTCGTCCATTTGATCAGTAAAAAAGTTAAAACCAAAAAAGGTGCGATGCTGCTTGCATGGCTGTCGACATTTGGCACGTTCAGTGAACCGGACTTTCGCATCGTCACAATTGCACCGATCATGAAAGCTTTAAGCAAGCGTCTGGACCTGTCGAAACAGAAAATTGCGTATGCCATTGAGTTTACGGCAAACCCTGTCATTGCCTTGATTCCGATAGCAACGGCATTTGTCGGCTACATGGTTTCTATTATCGGACAGGCCCTCAAAACGTCAGGAATAGATCAGCCGGCTTACACGGTGTATGTGAAAAGTATTCCCTTCAATTTTTTCTCCTTTGTGATTATAGTAGTCGGAATTTATTACTGCTTTTTTAAGAAACAAAAAGCGGACGAAAGCTTAGAAAAAACAGAAAAGAGCGGACAAACTTCTGCTCGCAAACATAACAAAAATACGGAACCGATTCCGCGGAACAGCGGTGTTTTGCTTTCAAAAGGCTCAGGTTCATTCAACATGGAAACAGGGACGATCTCAGATATTCACGATGAACATACGGGAATGTTCGAAAGGGATGAGCATGCTGACCAGCAGGAGGAGCTGGATTCGGCGCACCGTGCTTATATTAAGGAAACACCGATTCGGCCGTGGAATTTAATCATTCCGATCGGGCTGTTTTTGCTATTAACACTCTTTCTCAGCTGGTGGGACGGCCATTCAAAAGCACAAGGGTTTTTGAATGCTTTTATCAAAAGCGATATGCTTGGCGTCATGTTAACCGCATTATTGGCAGCGGTTATTGCAGCATTTGCTCTTTTTATGTTTCAGCGTTTTCATGCAGGCGAGCTTGTTACCCATTTTATTAAGGGCGGAAACGAATTGGTCAACGTTATTATTATGTTATCGCTGATTTGGGCCGTAACAGCAGTATCTGAAGACCTTGGATTCTCGAAATATGTTACTTCTCATTTAACGTCATGGATCCCTCATATGTTTATTGCGCCGTCTCTTTTTATACTGGGGGCTGTTATATCCTATTTTATCGGGTCATCCTGGGGGACTTGGGGGCTATTAATGCCGCTCGGCGTAACGCTGGCGGTTCAGTCACATACCAGCTTATTATTAGCGATCGGGGCTGTGTTTGCGAGCGGAACATTTGGAGCGTTTGCTTCTCCTCTCAGTGATAATACGGTGACAACCTGTACGGTGTTGGGGATCGATGTTGTGAAGTATGCCCGTTCGAAGCTTGTTCCGGCGCTTATTGCCGCAGGGATCTCCGTTGTGTTATACGGTGCGTTTTCATTTTTCAGATAACAAATACTTTTTGAAGGCGTTATCCGAAATTGGGATAACGCCTTTTTATGAGCTGTTATACTAGAGAAAAAAAGAGGTGATGACGTGAAGCAGATTATTGCAATGGGCGGCGGGGGGTTTTCCATGGAGCCGGATCATCTTGTGCTGGATCAGTATATTTTAGAGCAGTCGGCGCGGTCAACGCCGAAAGTTTGTTTTTTGCCGACGGCAAGCGGAGATTCGGAGAATTATATCGGCAGGTTTTATCAGGCCTTTCAAAAGCTGCGGTGTGAGCCGGATCACTTGTCGTTGTTTAAACCGCCGGGTTCTGATCTCAGATCCTTTCTCATGAAGAAAGATATTATATATGTCGGAGGCGGAAATACGCGCAATATGCTTGTCTTATGGAAAGAGTGGGGGCTTGACCTTATTCTTCGTGAGGCTTGGGAAAACGGCATCATGTTGGCGGGTCTCAGCGCCGGGGCGATTTGCTGGTATGAAGAAGGGTTGACGGATTCAGCTGGAGATTTGAGAGAGTTAAGAGCTTTAGGATTTTTGCCGGGCAGCTTTTGTCCGCACTATGACGGAGAAGCGGAGCGCCGGCCGGTGTATCACCGTCTGATTTCAGAAAAGAAACTCAGGGAGGGCTATGCCGCTGATGACGGCGTTGCGCTTCATTATAAAGACGGTCAGCTGTTCCGGGCTGTCTCTTCCCGGGAAACCGCAAAGGGTTATCGGGTTTTTAATACCGAAGAAGGCGTTCGGGAAACAGAGCTTATGACTGTCCCGTTATCTGAATTTTGATAATATGCTTTTTTTTGTACACAACTTGTGTTACGATGAGAGCGAAATCAATAGTTACTGGGGGTGCCCGTCTGAGCGGGCTGAGAGAGAAGCGGCGGCTTCTTAACCCTTTGGACCTGATCTGGTTCGTACCAGCGTGGGGAAGTAGAGGTTTTATTATTGTTGAGGACAATAATAATAGTTTCTTTCTGACTGCAAAACCGGGTTCTTCTTTGAACCCGGTTTTTTTGTGCTGGTGCTGAGCTTGGTTCTGTTATTCAAATGATAAAGGAGAGATTTGTATGCAAAATCAATCAGTACAGCAAGCGAACATTTCCATTATGTCGAGTTTTTCCGGCAGTAAAAAGGTTTATGCAGAAGGTTCTTCGCCCGATATACGAGTGCCGATGCGGGAAATCAGTCTGAGTGCGACTACGGGGGCATTCGGGGAAGAGGAGAATGCGCCGGTCCGTGTTTATGATACGAGCGGGCCGTATACAGACCCGGATGTACAGATTGATATTCTTAAAGGGCTGGGGGCGCTCCGCACAAAGTGGATTACCGGGCGCGGCGATGTAGAAGAATATAACGGACGGACCGTGAAGCCTGAAGACAACGGTTATAAAAAAGAAGATCATGCTGCCGAATACCCCGGCCTACAGCGGAAACCGCTTCGGGCCAAGCCGGGGAAAAATGTAACACAATTGCATTATGCGAGAAAAGGCATCATTACGCCGGAAATGGAGTTTATCGCAATACGTGAGCATGTGTCTCCCGAATTTGTCAGGGAAGAGGTGGCGAGCGGACGGGCGATTATTCCTTCTAACGTCAACCACCCGGAAAGCGAGCCGATGATTATCGGCCGGAATTTTCATGTGAAAATCAATGCAAATATCGGCAACTCGGCTGTTACATCTTCTATCGAAGAAGAAGTCGAAAAAATGACGTGGGCGATTCGCTGGGGCGCCGATACGATGATGGACTTATCCACGGGAAAAGACATTCATACGACGCGTGAATGGATTATCCGCAACTGCCCCGTGCCTGTGGGGACGGTGCCGATTTATCAGGCGCTTGAAAAAGTGAATGGCATTGCCGAGGATTTAACGTGGGACATTTATCGTGACACATTGATTGAGCAGGCGGAGCAGGGCGTGGATTATTTCACCATCCATGCCGGCGTATTGCTTCGTTATGTCCCGTTAACGGCCAAACGCACGACGGGAATCGTATCCCGCGGCGGGGCGATTATGGCGCAATGGTGCCTGGCTCATCATCAGGAAAGCTTTCTGTACACGCATTTTGAAGAAATTTGTGAAATCATGAAGACCTATGATATCGCTTTTTCACTTGGTGACGGGCTTCGCCCCGGTTCGATTGCGGATGCCAATGATGAAGCGCAGTTTGCGGAATTGGAGACTCTCGGAGAATTGACGGAGATTGCGTGGAAGCACGATGTGCAAGTGATGATCGAAGGACCGGGTCATGTGCCGATGCATAAAATTAAGGAAAACATGGACAAGCAGCTGGAAATTTGTAAAGAGGCGCCTTTTTACACGCTCGGGCCATTAACGACGGATATCGCTCCGGGTTATGACCACATTACTTCAGCAATCGGCGCGGCGATGATCGGCTGGTACGGGACGGCGATGCTTTGCTATGTCACGCCGAAGGAGCATTTGGGGCTGCCGAATCGTGATGATGTAAGAGAAGGCGTCATTACGTACAAAATCGCGGCACATGCCGCAGACCTTGCTAAAGGGCATCCGGGTGCACAGATCCGTGACGATGCTCTGTCTAAGGCGCGGTTTGAATTCCGATGGCGTGATCAATTTCATTTGTCGCTTGATCCTGAAAGAGCAATGGAATATCATGATGAAACGCTGCCGGCTGAAGGCGCAAAAACGGCTCACTTCTGTTCGATGTGCGGTCCGAAGTTCTGCAGCATGAGAATTTCTCAGGATATTCGTGATTATGCGAAGGAAAACGGACTTACTGAAGACGAGGCCGTCAACGAAGGGCTGAAAGAAAAAGCAAAAGAGTTTGCAGAAAAGGGAAACCGTTTATATCAATAAAAGAAAAGATGAAGATGGAGTTTGCCCATCTTCATCTTTTTTAGAAAAACGGTGAACGGCGAAGCGGCGGAATGCTCTGCTCAAAGCGGAATATATTTTCGGGATCATATTTCGTTTTGACTTGACGGAGGCGGTGAACATTTTCTCCGTAATATGTTTGCAGCCAGTTTCTGATTTCTCTATCAGGCCAATTCACGTAATCTCCCATCGTTTCTCTTGATAGGGACGTTCTCAATCCTTCGATCCAGCGGACATTTTGTCTTTCTTCTTCAGCAGATGTCCAAGTTGTAATATATTCTTGGGCAATGATTGCGTTACGATAGTAGAATGCCGTTTGGTCCGGAGCGATCCGTCCGGCCGCCCCGCCGAGAGATTGCTGCCAGACACTGGCGTTTTCGTTCGGAGCGTGCTCTAAATAGCGCTTTAAAGTGGAAATCGCGCGTGTTGATAATGGTTTTTCAATAAAGGATCCTGACCGCTTCATCTTTTGCGGCTGATTGCCTCCCGGGCTGTTAAAAAAGGCTGCCGCTTTAATAAATGGCACTGTCTTGACCATGCCGCTTGTCGGTTTTCCCGCTTTCATTAACGGAGCCAGCAGTTCTTTCAGCTCATCCTTTGTCCCGGTAAATTGACCGAGCGCTTCTATGCGGTTTACTTCTTTAGGCCAGAACTGAATTGATGAGGTAAGCCGGTTGTCTGTAAATGGAGCCCATCGCTGCCATGTGTTAAATACTTCCTCAAAATCATCCCAGCCCCAAGTGACAGAAAAAACAGACACGCACGAGATCGGCACGGCTTTAAACATCATGGATGTGACAATGCCGAAGTTGCCTCCCCCTCCTCCCTGAGACGCCCAAAATAGATCAGAGTGCTTTGAACGGTTGACTGTGATCAAGTCAGCACCCGCTTTTTCGTCTGCTATGATCATTTCGAGCTGGAGAAGACGATCGCAAGTAAGTCCGGCTGTCCTTGTTAAATATCCGATTCCTCCCCCGAGCGTCAGCCCCGTGATTCCCACATTCGCAATGGTTCCCGCAGGAAGGGTCAAGCCGTACCGCCAGAGTGTCCGGTAGACTTCCCCCAATTCGGCTCCCGCTTCAATCGAGACCAGCCGCTTATCCTCATTTACTCTTATTTTCTTCATTTCACTGAGATCAATGACTAGTCCGTCATTTAACAGGGAAAAATTTTCGTAGCTGTGTCTTCCGCCTCTGATACGGAAAGGCACATTGTTCTCACGTGCCCATCTCAGCGCATTGAGGGCGTCATGTTTATTTTGACAAAACACAATGATGTCTGGATATCTTTGCAGGCTTAAATTGATATTGGTTCTCGCAGCATTATAGTCCGGGTCATCTTTTTTGACGATGCGACCGGTCAATGTTGTCTTTTCCACATTCTCACTCACTTTCACTTGTAATCTGCTATGTTTTCTAGCATATGCGGAAAAATGAGAGAGTGTATGAGGAAAACCCCCGGAAGGAAACGATATTTTAAATTATAGTTGACAGGTAGGGATTATATGAATTAACATAATCATTACATATTTCCAAACGATGGCTGATCGGATCACCGAAGGCTCTTATCTTTTAAACAGATAAGGGCCTTTTTTGCGTGAAAGTCATTGAATGAAATGAAAAGCGGAGGGATGAAAAGTGGCGTTAAAAAAGGTATCACATGTGCGCAAAAAGAGCAAAAAACGAAAAAAGTACAGAAAACGCACATTGAATTTCGAACTGCTTGTAGAGAAAAACAAACGGGAGATTATGAGAAATGAGAAACAGATGGAGCAGATTTATATAAAGATAGATGAAAAGCATGCGGGGGTTCGATAAAGATGAAGGAGAGAAAATGGAGGGTAAAAACAACGGTACTCGCGCTGTCGGTATCCATCATGTTATCAGGGTGCGCGTTAGGGAGTGCCGGAGAAGAACCGTCATCTGCGGCGGATAAAAAGGAAGAAACACGTATCGCCCATGTCAAGACAAAGGAATTTAAAGCTTCTCATCCGGCGGCGATTCCCGCTAAATCGAAAGCCAGAACTGACACTTTTGTTGCTGGGATTTCCGCGCCGGGCGGCGTTTTTCTGCCGTACTTTTACGAAAACGGCTGGGACGGAAATGCGACAGAACCTATTTTTGAACCGTTAGTCAAACTGGATAAAACGGGGAAGCCTGCCCCGGCTCTTGCGGAAAGCTGGAAAATTTCCAAAGATCAGCTTACCTACACGTTCCGTTTAAGAAAAAATCTCGTTTTCAGCGACGGTTCACCGCTGACCGCAAAGGATGCCGCATTCACTTTAACATTGCTGCATGATCCTGCATACGCGGGCTATGAAGATATCACCACGGCCTATATTAAAGGCGGCAAGGCTTACAAAGAACGAAAGGCAAAGACGATAGAAGGCATTCGCGTCCTTGATGACAGAACCATTCAAATCACGACTGAGAAAGTCAGTGCGAAGTCGCTGCTTCTTTTAGGCGGGCAGGTGCTGTCAGAAGCTTACTACGGAAAGAATTATCGATTCGGCAAACTGGACTATTTAAAAGAGCTTTATGCCAAACCGCTCGGAGCGGGGCCTTACCAATTTACAGAATATCTTCCGGGACAGGAAATACGCTATCAGGCTAATGAACACTATTATGCCGGAAAACCGAAAACGGAAAAGCTGATTTATAAAATTATCGATCCGTCAACTTCCCTTCAGCTGTTTGAAACGGGTGACCTTGATTACGCTTCTTTCTCACCTGATGATGATACGGTTCAGCACTTAAAAAGTCTCGGTTTTGCCAATATAAGCGTATCTGTCGTGAATGATTACGGGCTTGTGTACGTCAATCACAAGCGTCCGCCTTTTCAAGATAAGAAAGTGTCCCAGGCGCTTATTTACGGACTTGACCGTCAAAAAATCGTCGATGTCCGCTTTAAACGCTACGGAGAGGTCGCGAATGTGCCGGTGTCTCCGGTTTCGTGGGCTTATGATGACAAAGGTGTCAATCGGTACGCGTTTAACCCTGAAAAAGCCAAAAAGCTTCTCGATGAAGCAGGCTGGAAAACGGGCAAAGACGGTGTACGTGAAAAAAACGGCAAAAAGCTTGAAATCAGCTATTACACGTCTAAAGCGGATGATGATTTCATCCCGATCGCGAAAGAAAATTACGCGGACATCGGAATCGCATTAAAACCGGAAGTGATGGATTTTAATACGGAAGTAGCGAAAATAAATGACAAACAATATGACCTTGCCGCCGTTTCCACCTCGCAGATTCTTGATCCGAATGACACGGTGGAAAAGCTGGCTTCCGGCCATCCCAATAATGTAACGGGATATTCCAATCCGAAAGCGGACCGGCTGATAGAGAAAGGAGCCGGCACGCTTGATATCAGCAAAAGAAAAGAGATTTATCACCAGCTGTACCGGGAGCTCGGGGAAAACCCGCCTTACATTCTGATTCATTACCGTCAGAGCGCAAGGGCGGTCAGCGGAAAAATAAAAGGGCTTGAGCCTGACAATTATTCTGGAATCAGTTCAAGTCTCTCAAATGTCTCAATTCAATAAAACGGTTGGGCAAAATACCCGGTGCATCCTGGGGATTTTGCCCTTTCAGCGGAAAGGAGGGGCTTTTTATGAAACGGTATGCCGCAGAACGATTCATTCAAATGCTTGTAATCTTATTCGGTACGTCCTTTATTATTTTTTTCTTATTCGCCATGCTGCCGGGCGACTATATTGATTCCAATGTCAATCTGACTCCGGAAAGAGCGAAGGAGTTAAAAGCGCTTTACGGGCTGGATCAGCCGATTTGGCAGCGCTATGTGACGTGGCTCGGAAATGTGCTTAGCGGAGATTTTGGGTTTTCTTTGAAATATCAGGAGAACGTCCTGTCACTGCTTCGGAAATATGTCTGGAATTCGTTTTTTGTCGCGTTTTTGGCGTTGCTTGTCACATGGTCAGCCGCGATGATAACGGGTGTCATATCCGCTGTCAGGAAATACTCATGGTTTGACGGGATCGTGACGTTTCTTGTTTTTGCTTCCATGGCGTTCCCGTCTTTTTTTATCAGCCTTCTGTTTATTAAGTGGTTTGGGGTGGATTTGAAAATATTGCCCGTCGGCGGGATGATTGATACCGGAAGCACGAGTACAGGTTTTTCGTACGTGCTTGAAGCCGCCAGACATATGATTCTTCCGGTCGTGATTTTATCTATGCTCGGCATCGGCTCGCTGACAAGGTATTTCCGCTCCGGCATGCTGGACGTGATCAGACAGGATTATATCAGAACAGCGAGAGCGAAGGGATTGAAAGAGCGCACCGTCATCTGGAAACATGCGTTGAAAAACGCGCTCATTCCGGCCATCACCCTGCTTGCTTTTGAACTGCCGGGACTGTTTTCCGGAGCCATCATTATTGAACAGATTTTCGGGTGGCCGGGTGTCGGACGTATTCAGCTGGAATCTGTGCATTATCGTGATTATCCGGTTTTGATGGCGTTTACCTTGTTTTTGTCTTGTTTAACGATTGTGGGGAACTTCTTGGCGGATATCGCTTATGCCGCGGTTGATCCGCGGGTCAGGCTGAAATAGGGGGTGTTCGGAATGAAAAAAAAAAAGGGGTGCCGCCTTCTCTTTGGAAGCAGACGTACCGCCGCCTGCTGCAGCATAAGCTGACGGTCATCAGTCTTCTTTTCTTATGTTTTATGTTTTTATTGTGCTTTATCGGGCCGTCTTTTTCTCCGTACATAACAGATCGGACGGATATTTCAAATGCCAATCAGCAGCCGGGAATCCATCATTGGCTGGGAACCGACCAGTACGGGAGAGATGTGCTGACGAGGCTGATGCTGGCGGGGCAGATTTCTCTGACTGTGGGGCTTGCTTCAATGGTGCTGTCGCTTGTCATCGGTTCTTTACTCGGGGCTGCGGCCGGATTTTATCGGGGAGCCGCTGATATGATCATTATGCGCATCGCTGATATGCTCATGTCCATCCCGGGCCTGCCGCTGCTTTTGATTTTGGCTACGGTGATGTCGGAGTGGAAAGTGCCTTCTGAATACAGAATGTACCTGATTATGATGATGTTAAGCCTGATCGGATGGCCCAGTTTGGCGCGGCTTGTACGCGGACAGATTTTGTCGCTGAAGGAGCAGCCGTTTATGATGGCCGCGGAAGTTTTGGGGCTTAGTGATAAACGGAAAATCCTCTATCATTTGCTTCCCAATACATTGCCGTTATTACTGGTAGCGGCGACTTTGCATGTGGCGGGAGCGATGCTGAGTGAATCGGCGCTGAGTTTTCTCGGGCTTGGCGTTGCTCCGCCGACACCTTCTTGGGGAAACATGATGGAAGCGGCGAATCATTTTATGGATTTTACACTCCGCCCGTGGCTGTGGATTCCGCCGGGAACGGCCATTTTTCTGACCGTTGTGGCGATTCATCTGCTTGGAGACGGTTTAAGAGACGCTTTTGATCCTAAGGTAAAACGGCAGGTGAAAATGAAATGAAAAAACCGCTTTTAGAAGTAAGGCATTTGGAAACGGCTTTTTATACAGAGGAGGGGGCGGTAAGGGCCGTGGACGATGTCAGCTTTACGATACATGAGGAGGAAACGGTTTGTATTGTAGGGGAGTCCGGCTGCGGGAAAAGCATGGCGTCATTGTCCATTATGCAGCTTCTTCCCGAGACGGGGAGAATCGAACGGGGAGCGGTGCATTTTTCCGGACGGAAACTGTTGGAATTGAAACCAAAAGTCATGCAGAAAATCCGCGGCAGCGAAATCGGGATGATATTTCAGGAACCGATGACATCTTTGAATCCGGTGTTTACGATCGGTGAGCAGCTGACCGAACCGATTCGCGAACATTTGTTGCTGAGTAAGAAAGAAGCATGGCGGAAGGCCGTTGAACTGATCACGTTAGTGGGGATCCCGCATGCCGAGCAGGTTATGCACCAATATCCTCATGAGCTGAGCGGCGGCATGCTGCAGCGCATCATGACGGCTGTCGCGCTAAGCTGCGAACCGAAATTGATCATTGCCGACGAGCCGACGACAGCGCTTGACGTAACCATTCAGGCGCAGATATTGGATTTATTGCGGGATATGAAAAAGCAATTTCGCACGTCTATTTTATTCATTACTCATGACCTTGGCGTGGTTGCTGAAATGGCTGATTATGTGATTGTCATGTATGCGGGAAAAATTGTGGAGGAAGGACCGGTTGCAAAGCTGTTTTCTGATCCGAAGCATCCGTATACGAAAGGGCTGCTCGCGGCCAAGCCGGTTATCGGTCAAAGAAGGGAGATGCTGTACACCATTCCGGGGCAGGTCCCCGAGCTTGCGGACCTGTCGGGATCGTCTTGTTATTTTGCGGACCGATGTGAACACAGCACGGAAATATGCCGGAAATCGAGCCCGCATTTTACTGAATTCGGGAAGGGGCATCAGGCGGCGTGCTGGCTTTACAGAGAGGAGAAAGCAGATGAGTGATGTGTTGCTGGAGGTCAAGGGGCTGAAAAAATATTACGAGGAGCATGGGGGGATGAGAAAGACCCGCAAAAATCCCGTAAAAGCAGTTGACGGTGTCAGTTTTACGATAGGAAAGGGAGAAGTGTTCGGCTTAGCGGGAGAATCGGGCAGCGGAAAGTCATCAATCGGCAAAACCATTTTGAGGCTTCATGAAAAAACAGAGGGAGAGGTGTTTTTTCAGGGGCGTGATGTGTTTCGGATGAGCCGGCGCGAGCTCAAAACTTTCAGATCGGAAGCGCAGCTCATTTTTCAAGATCCGTTCAGTTCTTTAAATCCCCGGCGCCGGATCGGAGAAGCCATCGGTGAAGCGATGATCGAGCATCAATTGGCGGTGAAGCGGAACGCGCGTGATAAAGCGGCGGAAGTTCTTGAAGCCTGCGGACTTTCCGCAAACTTTATCGATCGATATCCGCATGAATTTTCCGGAGGGCAGCGGCAGCGGATCGTGATTGCAAGAGCGATGGCGCTCAAGCCGCAATTTATCATTATGGATGAACCCGTGGCGGCGTTAGATGTCTCCATCCAGGCGCAGATGATCAATTTGTTCAGCAGCCTTCAAAAACAGCACGGGCTGTCATATTTGTTCATTTCTCATGATTTAAGCGTGGTGGAGCACTTATGTACGAAGGTCGCCGTTATGTATTTAGGGACGATTGTGGAATACGCGTCAAAAGAGGAGCTCTTTTCACGGCCGCTTCACCCTTATACGAAAGCGCTGTTATCAGCCGTGCCTGTTCCTGATCCCGGAGCGAAAAGGGAGCGGATAATTTTAAAGGGTGATATACCGAGCCCCTCTGATCCGCCTTCAGGCTGTAAATTCCGAACGAGATGCCCGGCAGCCAAGAAGATATGTGCTGAGAAAAGTCCGGCGCTGTCAGAAAAAGGGCTTCATCATTTTGCGGCATGCCACTTCGTGTAATTGAGAAAAAAACGGTTTTATTGATAATAAACAGGAAAAACCTGCCGGGCAGACCGGCAGGTTTTTTGATGTTATTTTGGTGATGGCAGTCCGAGTCCTTCGGCAACGCGTCTGCCGTACTCAGGATCAGCCTTGTAGAAGTGGCCGATCTGGCGCAGCTTAATTTCTTCTTTTTTCACAGGTTTCATCGCACTGACGATATTGGCGACAAGGCGCGCGCGCTCTTCCTCGCTCATCAGGCGGTACAGGTCGCCGGCTTGTGTGTAATGATCATGATGATTATAGCTTACACTGTCAGCGAAACCTGATACAGGATATGCCGCCTGTTTATCTTCAGGTGACTCTTTCGGGCCGCCGAAGCTGTTAGGCTCGTAATAGACGGAGCGGCCGCCGTTATCATCAAAACGCATTTGTCCGTCACGCTGATAGTTTTTCACTTCATTGCGGGAACGGTTGATCGGCAGCGCCTGATGGTTCGCGCCGACACGGTAGCGATGCGCGTCATGGTATGCGAACAACCGGCCTTGAAGCATTTTGTCAGGTGAGACGTCGACGCCGGGGACTAATGTGCCGGGAGAGAACGTCGCCTGTTCTACTTCCGCAAAGTAATTTTCCGGATTGCGGTTCAGAACCATGCGGCCGACTTCAATGAGCGGATAGTCTTTTTGAGACCATACTTTTGTGACGTCAAACGGATCAAAGCGATATGTGTTTGCGTCTTCTAACGGCATGATTTGAACATATAATTTCCATGCGGGGAAATCGCCGTTTTCAATCGCATTGAACAAATCTTCCGTATGGTAATCGGGATTTTCGCCCGCGATTTTTGCGGCTGTATTAACATCAAGGTTTTTCACGCCTTGCTCTGTTTTAAAGTGATATTTAATCCAGACGCCTTCGCCTTTATCATTTGTCCATTTAAATGTATGGCTTCCGAATCCGTGCATATGGCGAAGAGTCGCCGGAATGCCCCGGTCTGACATCAGAATGGTTACCTGGTGCAGGGATTCCGGCGACAGAGACCAGAAATCCCAAACGGCCGTCGGATTTTTCAGATGTGTTCTCGGATCTCTTTTTTGTGTATGGATAAAGTCAGGGAACTTGATGGCATCGCGGATGAAGAACACGGGTGTATTGTTTCCGACGATGTCGTAGTTTCCTTCTTCTGTATAAAACTTAACGGCAAATCCGCGCGGGTCGCGCACTGTGTCACTAGAGCCCAGTTCGCCCGCAACGGTTGAGAAACGGATGAAGAGCGGCGTGCGTTTACCGACTTCTGACAGAAATGCGGCTTTCGTATATTTTGTAACGTCATTTGTGACTTCAAAATAACCGTGTGCGCCCGCGCCTTTTGCGTGAACGACACGCTCGGGAACGCGTTCTCTGTTAAAGTGCGCCAATTTCTCAAGCAGATGGACGTCTTGTATTAAAGCAGGACCGCGATCGCCGGCCGTCATTGAGTTTTGGTTATCTCCGACAGGAGCGCCCCAGCTGGTTGTCAATTTATTTGAACTCATGTGATCACCTCTTTAGATTTATAAAAATATAATATCACCTATCAGTAAAAAGTCAATATTATTTTATAATGATTATAAAATAATTATTTTTATTATCGAAAAAAGAGTCTGGTTTTGAAAACCTACTTGACTGACGGGAATAATGAGTTTAAGATGAGAAAAAATAGAAACCGCTGACTTGGACACAAGAGGCTCTTATTCTTCACTGGATAAGGGCCTTTTTTATTGTCAGGCGGTAAGGGAGGCGGCGATTGTATGCTTTTCCGGCAGCATTTTAAACCTGTCGATATTCACGGTCATCTGCCGTACAGCCTTTATTTCGGCAAAAACGATAAGACATTTTCCGATTATAACCGGGAGCGGTCAGAAAGAATGAATCTGACTTGGGACTTTCCTGATCCGCATGATGTTGATGGCGATGAGGGCGAAATCGCTTTGGTGACAAGATGGGAGAATGAATTAGATAAGTACGGCATTGACGTGCTGAATTTTTTAACAGCAGAGAGCAATGACCGGATGGCGGCGTTTATTCAAGCCAATCCCGCGAGATTTACCGGATTTGCATATCATCCTTTGGAGCGGGAGGATGCGTATGAAGAGCTGAAAAGAGCGGTAGAAGAGCTCGGTCTGAAAGGATATAAACTGTTCGGGCCGCTGACAGACATCGATTTTCATGATCCGTCGCTGAAAAAGCTGTGGACGTATCTGGCTGACAAAAGGCTGCCTGTATTAATTCACTTCGGGCTTTTAGGAAGAGCGGGGGGCATTGTCAGCCATCGCAACATCAACCCGCTCTCCATCTATCGTGTCGCGAGAGAGTATGCTGATATACCGTTCATCATTCCGCATTTCGGCGCCGGATATTATCAGGAATTGCTGCAGCTGTGCTGGAGCTGCCCGAATGTGTATATTGACACGTCCGGCTCAAATCAGTGGATGAGGTGGATGCCGTACCCGCTTGATTTGGAAATTCTGTTTCGAAAGACATTTGAATTAATCGGTGCTGAACGGATCATCTTCGGGACGGATTCGAACGGATTTCCGAGAGGATATGTATACAGATATCTTCAGGAGCAGGTGAGGACCTGCCGGGAAATCAATATGCGGGAAGAAGATATAGAAAACATTTTCGGCAACAACGCGCGGACATTATTGAAAATCGCCCGCCAAGAAAAGGAAGTGAATACGTGATACAGCCGATGCGCTCTCTGGCAGGGTTATGCCGGAGGGCGTATTTTAATCCTTATAAAAAACAGTTGACAAGTCGGAATAATTTGAATTAACATGATATTCAAATTTAAAAACAAACGGGTTGCCGATCGGACCGCCGAAGGCTCCCATCTCTGCAAGCAATCGGAGATGGGGGCCTTTTTGTTTTTCGATCGCACGCGGCAAAAAGAGAGGGGGAAGACAGATGGCTGTAACCATCAGCATACAAGAAAAAGCTTTTGAGCATGAAGGCCGGAAAACGCCGGTGCTGAATGATATTGAGCTGTCAATTGCATCGGGAGAATTTTTGACTGTCATCGGTCCGAGCGGATGCGGCAAAAGCACGCTTTTAAAATTGATTGCCGGTCTTGATACCGATTATAAAGGCTTTGTCACAATAAACGGCCGCAATGTGTCGGGACCGGGCATCCGGCAGGGATTTATCTTTCAGGAGCACCGGCTGTTTCCCTGGCTGACGGTAAAACAAAACATCGCTGCCGATCTCAATATGAACGACCCGGCCGTTCGGAAAAAAGTGGATGATCTGATTGAGGTTGTCAGGCTGCAGGGAGCGGAGAACGCTTATCCGCGCGAATTATCCGGCGGCATGTCGCAGCGGGTTGCCATCGCCAGAGCTCTTTTACGTGAGCCGGAGGTGCTGCTTTTAGATGAACCGTTCGGGGCGCTTGACGCTTTTACGAGAAAACATTTGCAGGATGTGCTGCTTGATATATGGCGCGAGAAAAAAACGACGATGATTCTGGTCACGCATGATATTGATGAATCCGTCTATTTAGGCGATAAGCTGGCGATTCTCAGGGCAAAGCCCGGCCGGCTGCACAGCCTGATGCCGATTCAGCTTCCGCATCCGCGCAATCGGACGTCAGCGGATTTTCAGGCCGTCCGGCAGAAGGTGCTTTCTGAGTTTGAGAAAACGGAAGACCTCCGGTTTGCGGATGGGTCCGGGATATAGAAGGGACGAAGCGAAGTGAAAAAAATCATCATTCTTTTAGCCGCAGCAGTCATGATGTCAGCCGGATGCAGTGCAGACGGGACAGGAGGGAGCGGGAAAACGGTGAAAGAAATCCGGATCGGCATCCAGCAGAGTTTAAGCCCGCTTCTCATTGCCAAGGAAAAAGGCTGGTTTGAAGAGGCCTTCAAAAAAGACGGAATAAAAGTAAAATGGGTCGAATTCCAAAGCGGTCCTCCGCAATTTGAAGGTCTTGCCGCCGATAAGCTTGATTTTTCCCAGGTCGGCAATTCACCGGTCATTTCCGGTCAGGCGGCAGGAATTGATTTTAAAGAGATCGGGCTGTCTCAGGACGGGTTAAAGGCAAACGGCATTCTCGTAAACAAGGGCAGCGGGATTCAGAGCCTGAAAGAATTGAAAGGTAAAAAAATCGCCGTAGCCAAAGGCAGCAGCGGCTTTGATTTTCTCTATAAAGCTTTAGATAAAGCGGGTCTTTCCGCCGATGACGTCACCATCATCCAGCTTCAGCCTGATGAGGCGGTTTCCGCTTTTGAAAACAAATCAGTTGACGCATGGTCCATTTGGGAGCCGTATTTGTCGATTGAAACGCTGCAGCACGGGGCGGAAATATTGGCGAACGGAGAAAGCACAGATTTATATTCTCCCGGTTTCACGTTAGTCAGAACGGGATTTTCCAAAGAACACCCGGATGAGGTGGTCCGTTTTCTGAAAGTGTTCAATAAAGCAGTTACATGGCAAAAGGAACACAAAGATGAAGCTGTCTCCTTATATGCGAAAATCAAACATCTTGATCCGAAAGTCGTCAGAAACGTGCTTAACAATACTGAGCCTCTCAATGAACCGATCAATGATGATATTGTCAAAGCCCAGCAGGAAACCGCTGATTTTCAATATCAAACAAAAGCGATTCATAAGAAAATTCATGTAAAAGACGTTGTTGACAATTCATTTATTAAAAAAGCGCTTGAAACGGGGGATGGCAAGTAATGAAAGCAGAAGCATCAACGGCTGCCGGCGCAATAAGCCAATCAGAAAAGAAAGCTCTGGCAAGATCCCGGAAGTATTCATACCAATGGATGAAGGGGGTTGTACTCCCGGCTGCGGTCATCGCAGTATGGCAGTTTATCGCAAGTCTGGGCATGGTCTCGGCCACGGTGCTCCCGTCGCCTGTCGTCATCTTGCAGACGTTTCAGGAACTTCTTCTTTCTGGTGAGCTCTGGGGTCATTTAGAGATCAGCTTATACCGGGCGGCTGCCGGATTTCTGCTTGGCGCAGGCCTCGGGCTTGTTTTCGGGCTGCTGGTCGGTTTTTCAAAGCGGACGGAAGCATATCTTGATCCGTCTCTGCAAATGCTCAGAACGGTTCCGCACTTGGCCGTGACTCCTCTGTTCATTTTGTGGTTCGGATTTGATGAGACATCAAAAATTCTGCTGATCGCATTGGGGGCTTTTTTCCCCGTGTACATTAATACGTTTCTCGGAATCCGCAGTGTGGACGCGAAGCTGTTTGACGTCGCGCGGGTGCTGGGATTTAACTGGTATCAGCAGATGACAAAATTAATTCTTCCGGCATCTCTGCCGAATATCCTGCTCGGCATCAGGCTCTCTCTGGGCATTGCGTGGCTCGGTCTCGTGGTGGCGGAACTGATGGGATCGAGCGAGGGCGTCGGTTATATGATTATGGATGCCAGACAATTTTCACAGACAAATAAGGTGTTTGCCGGCATTATCATTTTTGCGGCTGTCGGCAAGCTGACAGATGCATTGGTCAGAATGCTCGAACGGAAACTATTAAAATGGCGGAACAGTTATGAAGGGTAACCTATTAAAAAAGGAGAGATTCATATGGAGATTCTTTGGTTTATTCCGACGCATGGTGACGGCCGGTATTTAGGGACGCAAACGGGAGGGAGGACGGCGGATCATCTTTATTTTAAACAAGTGGCACAGGCGGCGGACAGACTCGGGTATACGGGGGTTCTGCTGCCGACGGGGAGATCATGTGAAGACCCATGGCTGACGGCTGCCGCTTTAGCGGGGGAAACGAGTGACTTGAAATTTTTAGTGGCGGTCCGTCCGGGACTGATGCAGCCGTCTGTCGCCGCGAGAATGGCGTCGACAATGGATCGGCTGTCAGACGGCCGTTTGCTCGTAAATGTCGTAGCGGGCGGAGATCCTTATGAACTGGCGGGAGACGGCATGTTTATCAGCCACGATGAACGTTATAAGGCGACTGAAGAATTTTTAACCGTCTGGCGCGGACTCATGCGGGGCGAAACGGTGACATATGAAGGGGACCATATCAAAGTGGAAAACAGCAATCTGCTGTTTCCTCCAAAACAATCTCCGCATCCGCCATTATATTTCGGCGGTTCATCACAGGCGGGAATTGAGGCTGCGGCGAAACATACAGATGTCTATTTAACATGGGGAGAGCCGCCGGAGCAGGTAAAAGAAAAGATTGAAACCGTTAAAAAACAGGCTGCCAAGGAAGGAAGGACGATGCGTTTTGGCATCAGACTTCACGTGATTGTCCGGGAGACTGAGGAAGAGGCATGGGAAGCGGCTGAACGATTAATCAGCCACTTAGACGAAGAGACGATTGCGAAAGCGCAGGCTGCGCTCCGGCGCGCTGATTCTTCGGGACAAAAACGGATGGCCGCTCTCCATAACGGTGACCGCTCGAAGCTTGAGATCAGCCCGAATCTCTGGGCTGGCATCGGACTGGTCAGAGGCGGAGCGGGCACGGCGCTTGTCGGTAATCCGCAGACCGTCGCTGCTCGAATTTTAGAGTATCAGGCACTCGGCATTGAGTCGTTTATCTTTTCAGGCTACCCGCATCTGGAAGAAGCTTATTATCTGGCTGAACTCGTGTTTCCGCTTCTGCCGTTTCAGAATGAGCGGACTAAAAAGCTTGAGCGCAGACTGGGTGAAGCAATGGGCAACGACCATTTTGCAAGAGGAAATAAAGCGACAGTCTGATGACGTCGCAAGGCGGATAATTGACGGCGGGCGCTTTCTGCGGTTTCATTTCCGGGGAAATTCCGGCAGTGAAGGCGGGTATTCACCCGCCTTTTTAAGCGCTTAGCTTGCACGATACTCATATAGATGATATGATACAAAACGTAATTATTACGATTTGTTAGGAGTGCTGAAATGGCAAAAAAATCAAAAGTGATCAAAGAGCTCAAGCGGCAGAAGCTTGTTGAACAATATGCGGACATCCGAAGAGAATTAAAGGCAAAAGGAGACTGGGAAGCGTTGAGCAAACTGCCGCGTGATTCTGCTCCGGCCAGGCTTCATAACCGCTGTACGGTGACGGGGCGGCCCCGCGGATATATGAGAAAATTTAAACTGTCCAGAATCGCATTCAGGGAACTAGCCCATAAAGGCCGGGTTCCCGGGGTGAAAAAAGCGAGCTGGTAATGTAAAAAACTCCGGAACTGTCATGAACCGGAGTTTTTGCCGTGCTTATGAAAAGTGAAAACATAAGCCAAATGCTGAATCATCATCAGAATGAAAATCAAAAGAATTGGAAAAAAGGGTAGATGCGGCTGAATCAGCGGATAAAACAAAAGCAGAACGGCTGCGGCCGGCAATGAGAAGTAAACGGCGATATACGAGGAACGGCAAGCTTTAGCCGTCATCATTCGTTCTCTTTCATCCTGTTCCTCAAATTCATCGGGCACAAGCCTGTGCTTTTTGCCGTTTCGTTTTTTCTTTTCGGCATAGATATACAATGCGGCACAAACGGTAAACAGCAGAAACGGAGTGATATTCAGCTCAAATGAACCGCTCCCCTTCGTTTGGAAAAACTGAGCGATCCGCGGCGCCGCTTCCATTAAGGAAATAAGCGTCCAGCAGGCCAATCCGTAGAGTGCAAGGTGAAAACACGCTTTTATTTTCAAACTCATTTTTTCTCCTCCTCCAGCCAGAAAACTTCCTCCATCGGCAGGGAGAAAGCCCGGCAGATGTTAAGCGCCAATAAAAGTGAAGGCACATAATCTCCTTTTTCAATCGCTGCAATCGTCTGTCTGGTGGCTCCGGCTTCTTTTCCGAGCGTTTCCTGAGAATAGCCGAATCTGGCTCTCAGCTCTTTTACTTTATTTTTCATCATCAGGCGTACCTCAAGTTTTCTTCTTTTTCATATTGTATGAGATATTTAACAAAATGTAAACCTAACTTAACATGTGGACAAAAAAAGAATTTTTTTCGACAAATTTTTTAACATTCCCTTGACGAAAAAAAAATATACATGTAATATTAGAAACATCAAATCGCTACTGACAAAAAAGAATTTTGATGCGGGTGTAGTTTAGTGGTAAAACCTCAGCCTTCCAAGCTGATGTCGTGAGTTCGATTCTCATCACCCGCTCCATACATACGTTATTAACGCAGTGTTTCGTTTCTCTGATAAACGAAGTATTGCGTTTTTTTATGTGAAAAAAGACACGAAAGGCGTGTCTTTTTATGAAAGCCAAGAGACGGTATGCGTGCCTCCGTGAATTTGTTCAAACATTTTTGTTAAGGATGATAGCAGCTCATCCGCCGCGTCGGCATGAAATGAAGGCGGGAAAAAGATCAGCTGCAGCATTTTCTTTGTGCCGGGCGTGACAGGGCGGGTATTGATATGTCCGGTGAAGTCGCCGAAAACGCCGTCCGGGCCGGAGAAGGACAGTACGCTTTCTTTTTCTCCGATCGTAATTGAAATTGGTTCATCTATTTCTGCGGCATCATACGCCATGATAGGCAATGAATATTTCAAGGAGAAAAAAAGTATGGTATCATGGGCTGAATTCACACTTTCAATGAATCGTTCCCGGGAAATATCGCCGAGCATAAGCTCCATCGGCGTTTTTTGTCCTGAAAAGGCGGGACTGAGCTGTTCCATCAAACGCGCCCACTCTTTTACAAAAGGCTGCTCATCTATACCGCCGTCAGCATAATCAAAGTAAAGAGATTCTTGAAATAAACGGAGGCGGCCTTTCAGCATTTGCGGAGCAGGCCCGACTTCGATCTGTTCATATAAGATGGCTGCCGCTTTGATCCCCGGCACCCGTTCAGCAATAAGTGGATCTAAACTGATGTTCAAGTGTGTTCACTCCATTTCGGGATGATAAAACTCTATTATACCTGTGCGGGAGCCTGATCACAAAGAAAGGAGGCTGTGCAAAAAATGAATATTCATAAACTGAAAGAGGAATTAATCGAATACGCCAAAAGCATCGGAGTCGACAAAATCGGGTTTACGACGGCTGATACGTTCGACAGTCTGCGGGACCGGCTGATTCTTCAGGAATCACTCGGCTATTTATCCGGTTTTGAAGAGCCGGATATTGAAAAACGGGTCACTCCGTCTTTGCTTCTGCCGAAAGCCAAATCGATCGTCGCCATCGCCCTTGCTTATCCTTCCAAAATGAAAGATGCGCCGAGGAGCACAAGGGACGGCCGGCGCGGCATTTTTTGCAGAGCTTCCTGGGGGAAGGATTATCATGACGTGCTGCGGGAAAAGCTTGATCTGCTGGAGAATTTTCTCCAAAGCAAACATGAGGATATCCGCACAAAGTCAATGGTGGATACAGGGGAATTGTCTGACAGGGCCGTGGCTGAACGGGCGGGAATCGGCTTCAGCGCCAAAAACTGCATGATCACCACGCCTGAATACGGTTCTTACGTCTATCTGGCTGAAATGATCACCAATCTGCCCTTTGAACCGGATGTGCCGATTGAAGATATGTGCGGTACGTGCACAAAATGTTTAGACGCGTGTCCGACCGGCGCACTCGTCAATCCCGGACAGCTTAACGCCCAGCGCTGTATTTCGTTCCTGACCCAGACAAAGGGATTTTTGCCGGATGAGTTCCGCACGAAAATCGGAAACCGTCTGTATGGCTGTGACACGTGCCAGACGGTCTGTCCGATTAATAAGGGGAAAGATTTTCATCTTCATCCGCAGATGGAGCCTGATCCGGAGATCGCAAAGCCGCTGTTAAAGCCGCTTTTGACCATAAGCAATCGCGAATTCAAAGAAAAATTCGGACATGTATCGGGATCATGGCGCGGCAAGAAGCCGATACAGCGGAATGCGATTTTAGCTTTGGCTCATTTTAAAGATGCCTCGTCTCTTCCGGAATTAACGGCCTTGATGCACCAAGATCCGCGTCCCGTCATCAGGGGGACGGCCGCCTGGGCCATCGGGAAAATCGGTGACCCAGATTATGCGGGGGAATTAGAAAAAGCGCTTCAAAAGGAGCAGGATGAGGAAGCCATACGGGAAATTGAAAAGGGACTGGAGCTGTTATCGGTTTCTGATAAGACTAAAACCGGCCGGTCCTGACATATGTATAGAGAAAAAGCACTTGGCCGGAGTTCAAGTGTTTTTTCTTTATAAAACAGTATGGTGGGTGGAGCGCTTGAAGCATATTATTGAAGATTTAGCGGAGGCCCGGCTTCATTATTTAATCAACGGAACCGAGATGAGGCACAATGGGCAGCCCGGCGATCTTGAGGTCCTGACGAGAAAAAAAGAGCTGTTTAAAAAACGGAAAGTTGACATCGTGAAAGCGAAGGCAAAAGCCGTCATTGTCAAAAGCAGCCTTGAGGACGACGGCACGTTATGCGTCATGTACACGATTCATTTCGAATATTTGTGCAAGGAGCATGACGGACACCTTTACTTAGAAGAGCAGATTGAGGAACGGACTGCATTTCTCTATGATCAGCTGTTGATTAAAGACCGGGAAGTAAAGAAAAAACCGGCGGGATTTTCTGACGGGAACAGCGTAATTGAATATGAGCGGAGTGAACGGGAAGATTTCGGGCGGGCGTTTCAATACGACCGTCTGGCTGCCGTGCAGTACGCGGAGAAGTTTTGGAATAAACGAAATCCCGCTTATAAAAATTTCAGCGATAATTGCACCAATTTTATTTCCCAATGTTTACATGCCGGAAAAGCACCGATGCGGGGGCATCCGAACAGAGGCTCAGGCTGGTGGATGAAGGCAAGCTCGTGGAGCTACAGCTGGACGGTCGCGCATTCGATGAAGATGTACCTGGCCCAATCCAAGGCCGGGCTCCGCGCGGTGCAAGTATCAAGAGCTGAAGAACTGATGCCCGGAGATATCATTTGCTATGATTTTGAAGGAGACGGCCGTTTTAATCATACGGCGATCGTGGTCGCGAAAGATAACAGCAATATGCCGCTTGTCAATGCCCAAACGTATGACAGCAGAATGAGATATTGGTCATATGAGGATTCAACGGCGTATACTCCTTCCATCAGATATGCGTTTTTTCATATTACGGATGATACGACAAAAGAGTAATTAATGATATAATGGTGGGCGGAATAAAAAACAGAGGTGAACATCGTGGCATTACATGTCGTTTTATATCAACCCGAAATCCCGGCCAATACGGGAAATATCGCACGTACTTGTGCGGCAACAGACACAACGCTTCATTTGATCCGCCCGCTCGGATTCTCAACCGATGATAAAATGCTGAAGCGCGCCGGACTCGATTATTGGGAGTTCGTCAACGTCGTATATCATGATTCATTGGAAGAGTTATTTGAGGCATATGAGAACGGAAAGTTTTTCTTCATTACAAAATTCGGTCAAAAGCCGCACACATTATTTGATTACTCAAATACGGAGGAAGACTTTTTCTTCGTATTC
The DNA here is from genome assembly GCF_046535335.1 of Bacillus sp. SIMBA_026. Taxonomy (NCBI): domain Bacteria; kingdom Bacillati; phylum Bacillota; class Bacilli; order Caryophanales; family Bacillaceae; genus Bacillus; species Bacillus sp. SIMBA_026. Next base: position 25,371 of record NZ_JAWRWX010000001.1, read on the forward strand.
GGCAGAGAAACGAGCGGACTTCCGAAAGAATTGATCGAAAACAATATGGACCGCTGCCTGCGTCTGCCGATGACCGAGCATGTGAGATCATTAAACCTGTCCAACACGGCCGCGATTCTTGTATATGAAGCGCTGCGCCAGCAAAATTACAGAGATTTGACGTGAGAAAAAACGCCCGCATCCGGGCGTTTTTTTTTATTGAATAAAAAAGACGGACAGCAGCGGTTCACGGCATTTTTATATTTCCAGGCTTAACAACGTAACAGTGTTATGTTACAATACATTCATCGAAGGAGCTGGATTCATGGAGGAACAACTGATTTCTAAAAAAGAATTGCTGGAAGAAACATCAATTTCATACGGACAGCTGTACCGCTGGAAACGGAAAAATTTAATTCCTGAAGAATGGTTTATCCGAAAATCAACATTTACAGGCCAGGAAACATTTTTTCCGAGAGCGGAAATATTAAAACGCATCTCAAAAATACAGAAAATGAAAGAAAACCTGTCTTTGGATGAAATGAGAGAAATGCTGTCTCCGCAAATGACTGATGTCAATATAACGTCTGCGGAGCTGCTTCAAAAGGGACTGATTTCAAAGGCTGCGCTGCAAGTTTATGGAGAAGACGGCGTGACATTCACGTCCCGCGCGCTGCTGTCTTTATATGTGCTTGAAGGACTTTTGCAATCGGGCAATATCAGCCTTGAGGAAGGAAAGTTGGCGGCAGGGGTGCTGAAAACGTATGAGGCTTCCGAACTGAAAGCGAATACGGAGCTTGTCATGCTCCGAAAGCTTGGCGTAACGACGTGCTTCATCGCAGACGCGGAACATATTTTATTTGAACCGACTGTCAAAGTGGTTGAACGTGTGGCGCTTGCTGCGGCATCGGAAGAATTAAAAACGAAATGGATGCAGGAGGACCATCAATGGAAGTAACAGATAAATTAATCATCAACGGTTCAGGAAGTTCAAAAGGAGGCCGTTTTCATACAGTGGAGATCAACGGAAGCGGCACGGTGTCAGGTGATGTGGAGTGCGCGAGCTTTTTGTTTAACGGCAGCGGAAAAACAGACGGACATGTCAAGACGCAAACGCTGACGATCAGCGGTTCGGGGAAAATTTCCGGCAGTGCCGAAGCTGAATCCATCCGTATCAACGGAACGGGTGTCATTAAAGGTGATGTCAAAACGGAGCGGCTGAACGTCGCGGGCTTTTCATCTTTCGGCGGCGGTGTGAAAGCTGATGATATTTTCATATCCGGGAAAGCCGGGATTGAAGGCGATTGCGAGACAGAGACGTTCCGTTCGGAAGGCAAATGCAAGATCGGCGGCCTGCTGAATGCCGATGAAGTCAATATTAAGCTGGCGGCGGGAGAAAGCCATGTGAGAGAGATCGGCTGCCGCCATTTGAAAGTGATGAGCAGAAAGAGCGTGCTTACGCGTTTTAAGCTGATGCCGGCCCCGGTGCTGACAGCGGAGCTGATTGAAGGTGACATCATTGAATTGGCGGACACGAACGCGAAGACAGTCCGCGGAAATCATGTGCGGATCGGCGCAGGCTGCACCATTGGGACTGTGGAATACAGCGGCGATTTTACATGTGACCCTTCCGCTTTGGTTAACAAAGTCGTGAAACGATAGGAGGAACTGCGATGGAAACGACAAAAAAATTGAGTCATTTAAAAATGTACGGAGCCGGACACGCCTCCGGCGGGTCCTACCAAAATGTAAGCATTAAAGGGGAAGGAACTGTCGGCGAAGGACTTCAAAGCGAACGCTGCCGGATATTCGGTACGGGACTTTTTCTCGGAGATGCCGAGATCAACAGGTTGAAAATTTTCGGAGAGCATGAAGTTGCAGGAGATTTATCAGCACGTTCAGCAAATGTGATGGGCACATTGAAAGTCGGCGGCTCCATGCGTTTCGCCGCGATGAGGCTGAAAGGACTTGCTGAAATTGGCGGCGGGGCCGCGGGAGAGCGGTGTCATTTAAAAGGAAGTCTCACCGTCGGCGGCGATTGCGAGACGGAGCTGCTTCATGTAACAGGATGTATCAATGTGGCGGGATTGTTAAACGCGGGGGACGTAAACATCCATTTGCGTTATGACCGAAGCCGCGTGAAAGAAATCGGCGGCACATCGATCACCGTCAGACGGAAACCCGGTTTTCTTAAACGGAAAGCCGGCACGCTTTCTGCTGAATTGATCGAAGGAGACGCAATTTACCTCGAATACACGGAAGCGGACATCGTCAGAGGAAAGCATGTGGAAATCGGCCCGGGCTGCAAAATCGGAAAAATCGAGTATCAAACAAGCTGCAAATCTCATGAAAAATCAACTGTCCAAGAACATATTCGAATATGAAACATTGTTATGTTGTACAGGAAAGGGTGCTCTTTATGAAGAGCACCCTTTTGCCGTTATTTGTTTTCAGGTTTGCTGTCGTAACCCGCCGTAAAAATGGATACTAAAAAAGTGAGAATGACCCCAAGTAAAATGATCGTTTTCATCATTTCTCCTCCTCTTTGCTTTTCCATTTGATGTCCGAGTCTGGATGAAACTGTATTTCTTTCATTATGAACGGTGCACCGGACCCTTGTCAATGACGGCCTTATAACGTCTTTATTTTTAAGAAACGAAAAGCATGTATTATCACGTCACCGCATAGATTGTAACAAAGTACCTTATTTCTAGTGCATTAACCATGATAGAGGAGGTTCTTATGGATATATTAAAGAAAATTGAAAAGTACAGAGAGGAAGAGCAGCGTCTCAAATGGGAAGGGACGTTCGCTGATTATTTGGAGATCATAAAAGAAAATCCATTGGTCGCGCAGTCTGCTCATTCTCGCGTTTTTAATATGATAAAAGACAGCGGAATCGAGGAGGATGACGGTAAAAAGACATACAGCTTTTTCTCGAGGGAGCTGTTCGGCCTTGAGGAATCTCTGGAACGGCTCGTGGAGGAATACTTTCACCCGGCTGCCAAGCGGCTCGATGTAAGAAAACGGATTTTACTATTGATGGGACCCGTCAGCGGCGGAAAGTCAACTCTTGTCACCATGCTGAAAAAAGGGCTTGAAGCCTACTCATTGACAGACAACGGCGCTGTTTACGCCATTAAAGGCTGCCCGATGCATGAAGATCCTCTCCATCTCATTCCCCATCATCTGCGCGACGACTTCTACAGAGAATACGGCATCAGAATTGAGGGCAGCCTTTCTCCGCTTAATGTCATGCGGCTTGAAGAAGAATACGGCGGCAGAATTGAGGATGTAAAGGTTGAACGTATATTCTTCTCGGAGGATAAACGTACCGGAATCGGAACCTTCAGCCCGTCTGATCCGAAATCACAGGATATCGCCGACTTGACGGGGAGTATTGATTTTTCAACAATTGCCGAATACGGCTCAGAATCAGATCCGCGCGCTTATCGGTTTGACGGTGAATTAAATAAAGCGAACCGCGGAATGATGGAGTTTCAGGAAATGCTGAAATGCGATGAAAAATTTCTGTGGCACCTTCTGTCACTCACGCAGGAAGGGAATTTCAAAGCCGGACGGTTTGCGCTCATCTCAGCCGACGAATTGGTTGTTGCGCATACGAACGAAACGGAGTACCGCTCGTTTATTGCCAATAAGAAAAATGAAGCCCTTCACTCCAGGATCATCGTGATGCCTGTTCCTTATAATTTAAAGGTGTCAGAGGAAGAACGGATTTATGAAAAAATGATTTCTGAAAGTGATGTTTCTGACGTACACATCGCCCCCCATACATTAAAAGTGGCCGCGATGTTTTCTATTTTGACCAGGCTGAAGGAACCGAACCGTTCTGATATTGATCTTGTCAAAAAAATGAGGCTCTATGACGGAGAAAGCGTTGAAGGTTACAATTCCGTTGATCTGGAGGATATGAAGAAGGAATTCCACGATGAAGGAATGAGCGGAATTGACCCGCGCTATGTCATCAACCGCATTTCCTCAACGATTATCCGAAAAAATATGGAATCGATCAATTCGCTTGACGTGCTGCGTTCCTTAAAAGAAGGACTTGACCAGCATCCGTCGATCTCCGCCGAGGACAAAGAGCGGTATATGAATTTTATTTCCGCCGCCAGGAAAGAGTACGATGACATCGCTAAAAAAGAAGTGCAGAAGGCGTTCGTCTATTCATATGAAGAATCCGCGAAAACTCTCATGGACAATTATTTAGATAATGTGGAAGCGTACTGCAATAAAAATAAGCTCCGCGATCCGCTGACGGGAGAAGAAATGAATCCTGACGAAAAACTGATGAGATCCATTGAAGAGCAGATCGGCATTTCAGAAAACGCGAAAAAAGCGTTCCGCGAAGAAATCTTAATCCGCATATCCGCCTATGCAAGAAAAGGAAAACGCTTTGACTATAATTCGCACGAAAGACTCCGCGAAGCGATTCAGAAAAAGCTGTTCGCAGACTTAAAAGATGTGGTGAAAATTACGACCTCAACCAAAACGCCGGATGAACAGCAGCTTAAAAAGGTCAATGAAGTTGTTGCAAGGTTAATAGATGAACACGGTTATAATTCGACTAGCGCTAATGAACTGCTGAAGTATGTCGGAAGCTTGTTAAACCGCTGATGTTTGATTTCATTGAGAGGCCCGTCTGTATAAGGACGGGTTCTTTTGGCTGTTTTTCGCAATTGTTTGTCAATTGGAGAGTCCGTCCGGCATAAGATGAAAATAAATCTTTTCGCCGGACTTGTTTCATAAACAGGACCAAGCCGGAATACACATGTAAAACGACCATAACGGTTAAGGAGGGGAATTCATGTCCCGTAATGACAGCGGAAATTTTTTGATTTCAGAGGAAGACTGGTCCCTCCATCGCAAAGGCTTTGACGACCAGCAGCGCCACCAAAAGAAAGTACAGGAAGCGATAAAAAACAACCTTCCGGATCTTGTCACTGAGGAAAGCATTATTATGTCCAACGGAAAAGATGTCGTGAAAATCCCCATTCGTTCGCTTGATGAATATAAAATCCGTTATAACTATGATAAAAATAAACATGTCGGCCAAGGCGACGGCGACAGCGAAGTCGGCGATGTCGTCGCAAGAGACGGCGCAGATAAAAAGCAGGGTGCCGGAAAAGGCCAGGGAGCCGGCGATCAGGCAGGCGAGGATTATTATGAAGCGGAAGTTTCATTGATGGATCTGGAAGAAGCGCTGTTTCAGGAATTAGAGCTGCCGAATCTGCAGCAAAAGGAAAGGGACAATATCGTCCATACCGATATCGAGTTCAATGATATCCGGAAAACCGGGCTGACAGGGAATATCGATAAGAAAAGGACGATGCTGTCGGCCTATAAACGAAACGCTATGACAGGCAAGCCGTCGTTTTACCCTATTTATCCGGAAGATCTGAAATACAAAACATGGAATGATGTGACGAAGCCGGAATCGAAAGCTGTCGTTTTAGCCATGATGGATACAAGCGGTTCGATGGGCGTATGGGAAAAGTATATGGCGAGGAGCTTCTTTTTTTGGATGACACGATTTTTACGGACAAAGTATGAAACGGTTGATATCGAATTTATCGCCCACCATACGGAAGCGAAGGTCGTGTCCGAAGAAGATTTTTTTTCGAAAGGCGAGAGCGGGGGCACCATCTGTTCCTCCGTTTACCGGAAGTCTCTTGAATTAATTGATGAAAAATATGACCCCGCCCGCTACAACATCTATCCGTTTCATTTTTCAGACGGAGATAACCTGACTTCGGATAACGCCCGGTGCGTAAAGCTCGTCAATGACATCATGAAAAAATCGAATCTGTTCTGTTACGGTGAGGTCAATCAATATAACAGGCATTCCACCCTCATGTCCGCCTATAAAAATGTCAAAGATGATAAATTTAAATACTACATCCTGAAACAGAAATCAGACGTATTTCAAGCGCTGAAAAGCTTTTTTAAAAATGAGGAAGCCGGTGTAAGCAAAGCATCGTATTAAATATAAAGCCGAGTGAAGAATCGTGCGGCCGCGGTTCTCCGCCCGGCTTTTTTAAATTAAAAATAAAGAGAAAAAACGGCATAAAAAAAATCCTTAAAAAATGAAACTTTTCTCTTTACAAACCTTCTTTCATTTATTAATATTTTATCTTGTGAACTATTATTAAGGGAATGAGGTGAAAATACGGTGATTGAATCAGAGCTCGCTTTGCTCAGTTTTGAACAACTGTTTGATACTTCCAGATCGATTTACAAAAAGCAGAAAATGATTCTGGAGACAGTGCTTGAACCTTTTGATATTACAGTGCTGCAGTATCTGCTGATGTTCAAAATACATAAGAGCAAAAGCACGCAGCTTTCAAGGCTGGCTTTGTCGCTTGATCTGAAACCGGCGTCTGTCACGAGAATGACCGATATTCTGTATAAGCGCCGCCTAATGGTTCGGAGCGACTATCACGACGACCGGCGTGTTGTTATGATTCAGTTAACCGAAGAGGGGGAAGAACTTCTAAAGAAAGCTGCTGTTCAATATGCCGAAAAAGCGGCGGTCTTATACCGGCAGCTCAATACCGCTGAACTGCAGTACCTGCGCAAGCTTGCGGAAAGTTTAACGAAGCTTGCAAACGGCTGTGCAGTGAAAAACGGAAAATAAAAAAATCCCCACATATTTTTATCATCATTCCACAAAATGATAGAGGAAGAAACGAAAGGAGAAAACAAAATGAACAGAGGACGTTTAATTCTGACCAACATTATCGGTTTGATTGTTGTTCTTGCAATTATAGGCGGAGGTGCTTACTACTATTATCAAAGCACACACTATGTAAAAACCGATGAAGCAAAAGTTGCCGGCGACATGGCTGCTATCACAGCTCCTGCTGCGGGTAAAGTAACTGACTGGAACCTTGATGAGGGGAAAGAAGTAAGCAAAAACGACGTTGTTGCAAAAATCAAAGGACAGCAAAATGCTGACGTAAAAGCCATCATGGATGGAACAATCGTGAAAAACGAAGTGAAAAACGGCCAAATGGTGCAAGCCGGTACGACAATTGCCCAGGAAATTGACATGAAACACCTTTACATCACTGCAAACATTAAAGAAACAGACATTAGAGACATTGAAGTAGGAAACAAAGTAGACGTAATTGTTGACGGCGACCCTAATACTACATTTGACGGAACAGTAGAAGAAATCGGTTATGCGACAAATTCAACATTTGATATGCTGCCTTCTTCAAACTCAAGCGGCAACTACACAAAAGTAACGCAAAAAGTTCCTGTTAAAATTTCACTCAGCAACCCATCTGACAAGGTGCTTCCTGGTATGAACGCATCTGTAAAAATCTCTGAATAATACAGATCAGTCATCAAACCATGAAGGGAGGTTGTCTTAGGTGGCTAAATCAGATAATCAAGTAAAAAGTCCTAAAACATTGCTTATTGTGCTTATGGCCGGGTTATTCCTGGCGATCTTGAACCAAACGCTTCTTAACGTGGCGATGCCGCACTTAATGACCGAGTTCGGTGTGAGTGCGACGACGATTCAGTGGCTTACGACCGGATACATGCTGGTCAACGGTGTTTTGATTCCGTTATCTGCGTTCTTAATTACCCGGTTCGGACAGAGAAGCCTCTTTCTCGTAGCCATGTTCTGTTTTACAGCGGGAACGTTAGTCTGCGGAATCGCGCCTAACTTCTCAACCATGCTGATCGGCCGGTTAATTCAGGCGGTCGGCGGCGGTATCCTGCAGCCGCTGGTCATGACAACCATTCTGCTTATCTTCCCGCCTGAAAGCAGGGGGAAAGGAATGGGGATTTTCGGTCTTGCGATGATGTTTGCTCCGGCGGTCGGACCGACTCTTTCCGGCTGGATCATCGAGCATTACACATGGCGCATTATGTTCTACGGCCTTGTTCCGATCGGGGCAATCGTTATTATCATAGCGTTTTTCCTCTTTAAGAACTTGGTGGAACCGCAAAAAATCAAACTCGACAGCTTGGGTGCGATTCTATCCATTGTCGGATTTGCCTCATTGCTCTACGGAGTCAGTGAAGCGGGCAGCGACGGCTGGGGAGATCCGATCGTGCTGTCTACCGTCATCGTCGGTGTCATCGCGATTGCCGCGTTTGTCATTCAGCAATTGCGCTCTGAAAAACCGATGCTCGACTTCCGGGTATTTAAATATGATATTTTCTCACTTTCCAGTGTGATTAACATCATTATTACCGTTGCGCTTTACACAGGAATGTTCCTGCTTCCGATTTACCTGCAGAACTTAGTCGGCTTTACGGCGCTGCAATCGGGTCTCTTGCTATTGCCGGGCGCGATTGTCATGCTGATCATGTCGCCGATTTCCGGTATTCTGTTTGACAAAATCGGTCCGAGACCGCTTGCGATTATCGGGCTGGTGATCACGGTCGCAACGACATTCCAGTACACAAAATTGACAATTGACACACCTTATACGCACATTATGCTTGTCTATGCCATCCGCGCATTCGGTATGTCACTGTTAATGATGCCTGTTATGACAGCCGGAATGAACCAGCTTCCGGCACGGTTGAACAGCCACGGCACGGCGATGAGCAACACGCTCCGCCAGATCAGCGGTTCAATCGGAACAAGTTTGATCACAACGATTTATACGAACCGTACGACAATGCACTATTCGCAGATTGCGGATAAAACGAGCACGGCTGATCCGAGCTTCATGCAGTCGTTCCAAAGCGCGGTTTCGAATTTAATGGTCAACATGAACATGTCGCTTGATGCGGCGAAACAAACCGTTTATTCATATCTCTACAAAACAGCTTCACTTAATTCCAACGTTATGGGGATTAATGACGCGTTTATGTGGGCGACGATCTTTGCGGTTATCGGCGTAGTCCTGAGCCTGTTCTTGCGCGACGTACGGAAAGACAAACAGCGGGCGAAGAAAAAAGAGGAGCTGTCATTGCTTCCGGCCCCTAAAGAAGTGAAGGAATCTTAATCATCTGAATGGGAGGTTTCCTGAATGAAAATTTACGTAGTGTACGATAGTGAAGGCGAACATACAAAACACCTTGCTGAAGCCATTGCCGAAGGAGCACGAGAAAACGCTGAGGCTGAAGTCCTGATCGACCATGTCGATCAAGCAGACATCCGCAAGCTGAAAGACATGGATGCCATTATCTGGGGATGCCCGGGACACTTTGGCACCATCAGTTCAGGCTTAAAAGCGTGGATCGACAGACTCGGCTATCTGTGGGCTGAAGGCGAGCTGATTGATAAAGTCGGCGCCGTATTCTGTACGACGGCGACAACACATGGCGGATTAGAAATGACAATGCACAATCTGATCACTCCTATGTTTCACCAAGGTATGATTGTTGTCGGACTTCCCGGCAACGTTCCTGAAAACGCGCTGTACGGCTCTTACTACGGCGCGGGCGTCACATGCCCGGTTGACAGCGATGTGCTGATGACGGAAGAAGGCCTTCAATTAGGCCGTGCGCTTGGCAGACGTGTCAGCCAAGTCACAGGTAATCTAACTGCCGGACGACAGTAAGGAGAGGGTTATATGGCCATTATTATAGCGGTTATTGCTGCTGTCATTGTGATTGCACTTCTTATCACATTCAATGTCCGCAGCACTTCTGCAGGACAGAATGTCAAAGAAGAAAAGAGAGAAGCGATCGGCACTACAGCCGAACAGCCGGAAAAGCATGATCCGGCCGAGGAGCGCTCAGCCGAGCATGCTCCCGTCGTTGTAAAATCTGAATCTCCCCGTGAGAAAAAGAATACAATGGGCGATGATGTGTACCGTCAGGCGCTTCAGAAGTTTAAGACTTCTGAGACGGATCAGGAACCAAACGATCCTGATAGCGGCGGCAAAATGCAGGATAGCAGCTATCGTGATGCGCTGCTCTCCTTAAAAAACAAAAAGAAGTAATTGAAAAGGCAAATCTGTGTAATAGCGGATTTGTCTTTTTTTTATTGAAGATATTGTAATACATGATGATCTAGTGTACTATGTTACTCATACACTTGATCCGAATGGAGAGAGCAAGAATGACATCGTTTTTAGGTTTGCTGAAAAAAGATGCGAAGGTTTCATGGATTTGGCTCGCGGTGTGGCTTTGCGGCATGATTTGCTGGGCGTTTGCAGCCCACGTCATCGCTGCCCGTCAGAAAGAACCGCTCGTCATTTTCGGCTTTTTTGCGGCAATGGGGTTTTTTCAATTTCTTGTAGCGCCGCTGTTTATGTACTATCACCTTCATAAAGAAGGAAAAAACCAGCTGTGGCTTTACAATCCGAATGGAGGATTTTATCTGCTGGCTTCCAAGCTGACGGCCTCACTGCTGTATCAGTTGATCGGGCAGCTGGCGCTGACCGGCTACGGCATTTGGATGTACCGGATGCTTTCTGCAAAAGGAGCGCTGGAACACACCATTCCCCTGGCCGGCACATTAACCGGACTGAATGCTTACCTGCTGATCAGTTCAGCGTACTTATCTGTGATCGTGGCCGTATTTTGGACTGTTTTTCACTCATTAAAACATGTTCCCGTCCTCCGTTGGGTGATCTGCATCGTGCTTGCGTTTGTCTGGACCTATATTGACGATAAAATCATTACGCCTTTCACTTCATCTCAATATGATATATGGCCGGTAAAAGTGTATGTGAATTCTCATTTTCATTATACAAAATTGACTGGATGGACGATGGAGCTGAAAGCCGTCCACATTTCGCTTTTCAGCTTCCTGGCAGTGATCGTGCTTGCGGCGCTCTGTCTCGCGCTGGCCTCTATGCTGCTGAATCGAAAGGTTGAGGTGTAATGATGGAGAATGAATTTCAGTCATCCAAGCCGATTTATCTGCAGATTGCCGATCGTGTATATTACCGGCTGATCCGAAGTGAGCTTTCACCGGGGGACAAACTGCCGTCCGTAAGGGAGATGGCCGTACAGATGAAAGTGAATCCGAACACGATACAAAGAACGTACAGTGAAATGGAAAGGCTGGGGATCGTGGAGACGAGAAGAGGACAGGGAACCTTTATAGCGGAAAGATCCGATCTGAAAGCGGAGCTGAAAGACAGGCTGACAAAAGACGTTTTCAAACGCTTTATTCAGGAAATGGCGGAGCTGGGGTTATCTCCTGAGGAAATGCTCGACGGGATCAAACGATATGCGGAGGAAGCAAACGATGAAGCTTGATTTTGAACGCGTAACAAAAAAATACGGCCGCAGGCTCGCGGTCAGCGATGTATCATTTTCATTGTCTCCGGGTAAAATCTACGGAATTTTAGGGCCGAACGGAAGCGGTAAATCAACAACGCTTAAAATGCTTGCCGGGCTTGCGTTCCCGACATCGGGCGCCGTCCGGATGGGAGACTGCGCAGTAAGCAGGAACATGCTGTTTCGTACGGCTTATTTAACCGAACATGATATGTTTTCCGCCCGGACGACCGTCGGTGATATGCTCACATTTTATCATTCGCAATTCCCGGATTTTCAGCTGGAAAAAGCACATAACCTATTAACGGAAATGAATCTTTCAGCGAAGCAGAAGATAAAAGAGCTGTCCAAAGGCAGCCGGGGCAGGCTGAAAATCGTTTTGGCCCTGTCGAGAAAAGCATCCGTCATTCTGCTGGATGAGCCGTTTTCAGGTCTTGATCCGGCGGTCAGAGAGTCGATTGTCAACAGTCTCGTATCTTATATTGATTTTGACAGCCAGATCGTCGTCATCGCCACACATGAGATCGGCGAGATTGAGACGCTGTTAGACGAAGTGATGGTTTTCATAAAAGGGGAAATCGCTGAACGGCGCGAGGTCGAAGAAATTCGGGAACAGGAAGGAATGTCCGTCCTGCAATGGTACAGAAGCGTCATGCAGGCGCACGAAATAGAAGGGGGATTCTAATTGGAAACGGTATTAGAACTGCAACAGGTAAAGAAAACGATAAAAGGACGAACGATTATTCATGATCTGAGCTTCTCCGTCCGGGCGGGCGAAGTGTTTGGGTTTTTAGGGCCGAACGGAGCGGGGAAAACCACTACGATCAGAATGATGGTCGGATTAATGAAACTGTCTCAGGGAGACATCGTAATCTGCGGAGAATCCATTACGAAAAACTATGCAAAAGCGGTCAGGCACGTCGGGGCCATCGTGGAAAACCCGGAGTTGTACAAATTCCTGAGCGGCTATAAAAATTTACAGCAGTACGCAAGGATGGTAAAAGGCGTTACGAAAGAAAAAATAGATGAGGTCATCGAGCTCGTCGGGTTGCAGGACAGAATACATGACAAAGTAAAAACCTACTCTCTCGGAATGAGACAGCGTCTCGGCCTCGCCCAAAGCCTGCTGCATAATCCTAAGGTGCTGATTCTGGATGAACCGACAAACGGCCTTGATCCCGCGGGCATCAGGGAAATCAGGGACCATCTGAAAAAGCTGACACGTGAAAAAGGAATGGCTGTCATCGTCTCAAGCCATCTGCTGTCAGAAATGGAGTTAATGTGCGACCGAATCGGCATTCTGCAAAAAGGGGAGCTTGTCGATATTCAAAAAGTAAGGGTTGAAGGAAAAGAGGATAAAGATACATACTTCTTCCATATTGAACAAAGAGAAGAGGCTCTTGCCGTTCTGAGTCAGTTTGACTGTGTGAAGAAGACAGACGGCATTGAGATCAAGCTGTCAAAACAGGAAGTGCCTGATGTGATATCACTGCTCGTCCGTGAAAACATCCGCTTATATGAAGTGAAAATCATGACAAAATCTTTGGAAGACCGTTTCTTGGAGATTACCGGCGGGACGAAAGAGGAGGTTCAATATGTTTAAGCTGATCTATAATGAATGGATAAAAATTTTCAGCCGCGTCGGCACGTGGGCTATGATTGTGATTTTAGGCGTTTCGATGATCGGTTTTGCGCTTCTGTCAAACCATTTCACCTCCAGCGAAGCCAATCCGAATTGGAAACAGGAGCTCCAGGCTGAAAACAAAGAAATGAAACAGCAGATGAAGGAAACCGGAAATCAGACGCTCATTGATAACCTGAAACAGAATGTCGCGATAAATCAATACCGTATGGATCATAACATCCCCGAGGATACAGGGTACACAGTGTGGTCATACGTAGCTGATTCTTCGATGATGACTGTTTTGACCGGGCTGTTTACGATTATCATTGCCGCAGGAATCGTGGCGAATGAGTTCAACTGGGGGACGATCAAGCTGCTGGCTATCCGTCCGCTCAGCCGTTTTCAGATTTTGTTATCTAAATATATGACGGTGCTGCTGTTCGGACTGCTGATGCTTATGATTTTATTTGCCGGCTCCGCTCTGCTGGGATTGGTCTTTTTCGGGACAGGCGGAGATACTGCGGCTGATGTTCATCTCGTATACAAAGACGGCCATGTTTTTGAGCAAAATATCATCGCTTTCCTCGCTAAAACATATGTCTATGAATCTGTCTCCGCTTTTATGCTTGCGACGATGGCGTTTATGCTGTCTGCGGTATTCCGGAACAGCTCATTAGCGGTCGGATTTTCTATTTTTCTATTGGTTATGGGGAACACGGCGACGGTATTTCTTGCTGCGAAATTTGAATGGACCAAATATATTTTATTTGCGAACACGGATTTGTCGCAATATATGAACGGGACTCCTTTAGTAGAGGGGATGACGATGACATTTTCGGTTGTGATGCTTGTGATTTACTTCGTTATTTTTCTGGCGCTCGCATTCGGCGTCTTCTTAAAACGCGATATTGCCACCTGATATAAAAAAGCTGTTTTGCCTTTGCAAAACAGCTTTTCGTTTTAGATGAAAAAAAACCTGCCGGCATACACCGGCAGGTTTTTTAAACAATTTATGCTTTTGTTACGTTAGCAGCTTGTGGTCCGCGGTTTCCTTCAACGATTTCGAAAGAAACAGATTGGCCTTCTTCTAAAGTTTTGAAGCCTTCGCCTTGAATAGCAGAGAAGTGAACGAATACATCGTCTTGACCTTCTACTTCGATGAATCCGAATCCTTTTTCAGAGTTGAACCATTTTACTTTACCTTCTAACATGAAATTTCCTCCTAAAGCGACATAACGCTTAAATTCACTATTCTTGCTCTAAAACAAACTTCCAAGACGAAAACTCTTACAAAACTTTCTTCTTAAAGATAGTTCGAACAAAAATAATTACCTTTACTCTACCAGTAATTCGAAGAAAAAACAACTGCTAAATGTAACTTTTTTCGAAATAACATGTTTTAAGAGGAGAACGCTCTGATACGGAAATCTGATTTGAGACTAGAACAGCCCATTTTCAGCTGATAAAAACAGCTTTGCAGCCTCTTAAGGAAGCAATTGACAACCCTTTTTTAAATCGGTATTGTATGTAATCATGAGCCCGAATATCATGGTGCAGCCTCTGTACATAAAAATAGATAGGGAGTAGGTCAACTTGAACCTGCGGCTTATAAACAGTCTGTTTCTTTTCATTTTGATCATATCACTTACTTCATGCCATTATCCTGACGGGAACCGGACAATTACTATCGGAATCAATGAATCTGATCAATCGATCTGGGAGTTTGTCGCGAAAAAAGCCGGTGAGGAAGGATTGCAGCTTTCTTTGGTAACGTTTTCGGATTATGCCGAGGCCGATTTGGCGCTTGCCGGCGGGGATCTCGACGCCAATGCGTTTCAATCCGTTTCTTATTTTCAATCTTTGCCGCCTCATGTGAAAAAGAAGCTGGCTCCTTTAGGAACGACATATGCGGCATCGCTGGGGGTGTATTCCAAGCAACATAAACGGCTGAAGGATATACCGGACGGAGCGGTCATTGCCGTGCCTGATGAAGCGGCGGCCTTCGGCAGGGCGCTTTTTCTCATGCAGGAGGCCGGACTGATGACATTGAAAAAGGGATTCAGCGGTACGGGGTCAACTGATATGATCAAGGACAACCCGAAGCATCTGACCTTAAAAACGGAAACAAAAAAGAACGCCTATCAGGCGGCGGAACATGCTGACGCAGCAGTTCTCAGTCAAAGCGAGGCGAAAAAAGCAGGATTTCATGCGGAGAAGGACGCGCTGATCCGATCGGCGCAAATGAAGGAAGCGTATATTCATCTGATCGCCGTCAGGGCTGAGGATAAAGATGATGAACGGATGCAAAAACTCCTGTCTTTGTATCAATCAGATGATACCGCGGCGTTTATTGAAAAAGAATATGAGGGCAGCCTGATTCCTGTTATCCTGAAAGGCGGCTTTCTCACTGAAAAGAAAGAATGATTTCCTCTTCGGGCGATCATTCTTTTTTTTCAGTGCTGCACACTTGATTGCGCCCTGATGTTTTCGCTTTGTAAAGCATCCGGTCCGCGATCAGGGGCAATGTCTGAGGATCCGATGTATTTGTCGGATAATGCGCGATGCCGAGGGAAACGGTCACGGGAATTGTATCTCCGCTCGTCAGCAGAATCGGGTTCGCGTCAATCGTGTGCCTGATTTCTTCTGCGAGGTGAAGCCCTTTTGTATACGTGCAATTGGGCATAAGCACGGCAAATTCTTCGCCGCCGATGCGGGCTGACGGGTCAGAACTGCTGAGTAAGAACCTCAGACGCGTCCCCAGTTCTTTCAGTACTCGATCCCCTTCATAATGGCCGTATTGATCATTGATCTGCTTAAAGTGATCAATATCCAAATAAATAAGCGCGAGCTGAGACGAGGGGGATTGAGACGCCCGATCGTACAGAACGCGCGAGACTTCCTCGAATTTTCTCTTATTAAAAATCCCCGTCAGAAAATCATAATTCGCTTGAAACTTGTATTGCTTGAACAAAAGGCGGGCATCGGCTTCGTGTTTGATGATATACAGCGACAGCATTCCGCCCAAGGTGGAAATAAGCCAATAATAAACGAGGGCCCCGGCAGGCTGTTCAGGCATAAGAAACAGCAGCGTCAGGGTGAAAATAACATTTGAAAAAAGCAGCATAACGAACGCCATTTTGTGATCCGGCTTTTTTCCTCTGAGGACGGCCGCAGAAAGTATCGCAATAACCCCGACGGCGGCGATGGAAAAAATGGCGCTTGTATTGAAATTGATCAAGATACGGCCTGCGACGATAATCGCAAAGGCGGCTGCCGTAGACACCCAGCCTCCGTAAAGAGCGGCGATGATAATGGGGATATTTCTGAGATCAATGATGGAATCGGAGTAAGAAAAGCCGAAAGCAATCAGAAAAACCCCTAAAAGCCCGCAGACCGTCCCCTTCAGTAATTGAAAGATCAGACGGTCTTCTTTATACGAAAGCGACTCTTTAAAAAGAAGGGTGAAGAGATAATTAAATGTAATTAAAATCGTTAAATTAAGAAACAGTTCCTTCAGCATAACAATCACCCTTATATAAGTTACTAGAGAAAGGGTGGAAAGAAAAGAGAAAAGTCTATAAAAATACATATTTTGTCAATTCTTACTTGACCGATCGGAATTCATATAATATAGTGTTAAAGGATAATGAGCAAGGGAGTGTTTACCTGTTTTGGAGAATTTATTTATAGTCTTACATGTTTTCATTATGCTTTTGCTTATAGCAGGTCTGTTTGTCATGCAAAAGAAACACGTTTCCTTTTCTAAACGTGTCTTTACCGCGCTCGGACTAGGCATTGTATTCGGTTTTGCACTGCAATTGATTTACGGGCCGGCTTCACATATCGTGACACAAACGGCCGATTGGTTTAATATTGCCGGCGGCGGTTATGTCAAATTGCTTCAGATGATCGTCATGCCGCTAGTCTTTATTTCTATTCTCGGCGCATTTACGAAGCTGAAACTGACCCATAACATCGGGAAAATCAGCGGACTGATCATCGGAATTTTGATCGCTACGACAGCAATTGCTGCGGCAGTCGGAATTGCTTCGGCGCTATCCTTTGATCTGAAAGCCGTTCATATCGACCAGGGAAGCACCGAGTTATCAAGAGGCCAGGAGCTGCAGCAAAAATCTGAGGATATGACGGCCAAAACGCTGCCTCAGCAAATCGTTGAGCTTCTGCCGGGAAATCCGTTTCTTGATTTCACGGGGGCCAGACCGACTTCCACCATCGGAGTCGTAATTTTCGCCGCTTTCCTCGGCATCGCTTTTCTGGGCGTGAAACGGAAACAGCCGGAGCACGCTGCGACTTTCAGCGGAATTGTCGATGCGGTATACGCGATTATTATGCGCGTCGTGACATTAATTTTAAGACTGACGCCTTACGGGGTATTGGCGATTATGACAAAGACGATCGCGACAAGCGACATCGACAGCATTGCGAAACTGGGGATGTTTGTGATCGCTTCATACGCCGCGCTTATCGTCATGTTTATCATTCACTTGCTGCTGATTACGTTCAGCGGTTTAAATCCGATCACATACGTGAAAAAAGCATTTCCTGTCATGGTGTTTGCGTTTACGTCCCGTTCAAGCGCAGGGGCTTTGCCGCTCAATATTAAAACACAAAAAAGCATGGGCGTCCCGGAAGGAATTGCGAACTTCGCCGGTTCATTCGGCTTATCGATCGGTCAAAACGGCTGTGCCGGTATTTACCCGGCGATGCTCGCGATGATGATTGCGCCGACAGTAGGGCAAAACCCGTTTGAACCGGGATTTATCATCTCCGTCATCGCCATCGTGGCAATCAGTTCATTCGGTGTAGCAGGCGTGGGAGGCGGCGCGACATTTGCGGCTCTGCTCGTCCTATCCGCTTTGAACATGCCTGTCGCGCTTGCCGGGCTGCTCATTTCAATTGAGCCGTTAATTGACATGGGGCGCACCGCCTTAAATGTCAGCGGCAGTATGACCGCAGGGCTGTTAACAAGTAAAATGACGAAGGAAACCGATACCGCGGTGTACAATGATTCCTCAATCGTCATTGAAGCTGAAGAAGCTTAACAAAAAAGCAGATCAATGGTTCATTCTCTTATAGAAAAATATGAGATAGAGCGTTAAAACGAAAAAATCCTTCATCGTTGAACGAATGAAGGATTTTTTCGTTTCTAATGATTTCCGGGTTCAATTTCTTCCAGCATATTCATCACGGTGCTGTCATTTAAAACATTTACCGCGCTTTCTTCGAAGTGAATCGGCTCGGTATAGTGAGGCTTCGGCGAAGTTTCTTTACTGCGGCTGCGGTCTGCCTGTCCGTCCGTATGGGATGAGCCGGAGTGATTGCGGGAAGTCTGCTCATGCTGCTGTCCGCCGGATTCCCCGCCGAAAGCCTGTTTGATCAGCTCGGCAGGCTGCGTAGAGCCGGTTTGTGAATGCCGGGCTTTGTCCGTGTGCTGCTGTCCGCCGGATTCCCCGCCGAACGCCTGTTGAATCAGGTCAGCAGGCTGCATGGAGTGTGTACCATCTTTATGCTGCATTCGGCCTGAAACCATTCCGGAGATTTTCCGGCGGATTTCGGGTGATAAAGCTGCAATCAGAATCGATGATCCGATCAGCAGCGCTGTCGGGCTGACGCCGCTTTTTTTTCTGAACAAGTTAAATCCCTCCTCATTCAATTGATTACGCTTACCTTTCCCTTTCCTTCTGATATTTATCCAAACCGCTCAGAATGCAAACGGCGTGCATAAATCCCGCCGAATAGAAAAACCTATACGTAAAGTGAGAAAGGAGGAATTCACATGATAAAAAAGCAAGCAGTTATCTCTGCCCTTCTTCTGCCGATGCTGATTACCGCAGGGTGCAGTATGGGGAACCAGGGAGAAGGAAAACGAAATGACAACCGCACCCAGAATGTAAATTACCGCAACACGCCTAACGACGGTGCGACAAATATGAATACAGTGAACCGTCATAACCAAAACACCGATCACAATGACAATCGTAACCTGAGAGTGGCTGATAAAGCCGCCGACAAGGTGACTGATTTAAAAGAGGTTAAAAATGCGACTGTGATCGTTGCCGGAAACAGCGCTTATGTAGCCGTTGTTCTGACAAACGGACAAAAAGGCGCCATCGCCAACCATTTAAAAAATAAGATTACCGATAAGGTGAAATCGGCCGATAAACATGTCCGGACTGTATATGTATCAGCGAACCCGGACTTCGTTGAACGTATGCAAGGCTACGGAAAACGAATCCAAAACGGACATCCTGTATCCGGTCTGTTTGATGAATTCGGTCAAATGGTGCAGCGTGTATTCCCAAACCCCAATAAATAAATGAATGGAAAAGCCGCATTTGATGCGGCTTTTTTATTTTATCTGCCGTCACGACCCAGCGCTCCTGAGCATAAAGTAAAGAATGAGATGAAAATTGAAGGATCGGGGAGGGGAGCTTGTTTGCGTGACGGCATGGGGAAACGGGCGGCATTCACTCTGATCCTGTGCGGAGTCCTTGTCATATTGGCTGTCAGTTCAGCCGTTTCAGTAAGTATGATGTACGTCCTGTCAGGCCAAAACAGCCGCTCTGTTCCGACGAAGGAACAAGTGACTGAACACATGAATAAAGAAATTTACAAACATACTGCGATTTACTATACGGCGGATGAAAAACCGCTCTTGGATCTGACCAAGCTTACGCTGGACCACGCAAAACGTATCAATCAAATCATTGTCGGCTATAAAGGTGCAGCGCCACTTGAACTCATTTTCTTTTCGGATGAAGCTGAAATGGAGCAATATTCAGGATTGAAAAATGTAGTCGGTTTTTATTCAGAACAGGAGCAGATGATGGGGCTTTTGCCTGAAGAGAAAAAACAGCTTTTGAAAAAAGATGAGCTGGCCGTTTTCATGTATAAGCAATTGATTATACATGAATATACACACTACGCGTTTCATCAAAAAACGCGGCAATTGGAGACGGATACGTCTGTATTTCCGCTTTGGTTTCATGAGGGGCTGAGCGAGTGGGTCGCGCATTATGATGTAGTCATTGATCCGATTGCATTTTCCGTCGTGCCGTTTGATCAATTAACGACCGACCGAAAATGGCAGAAATCGCGTATGGAATATGAAACAGATGTCTATTTGCAAAGCTTCTATATGATAAAGGACTTAACCGAAACATTCGGAGAAGGCATTATCTTAACCATTATCAACAAAACCGCCGAAACACAGGATTTTGAAAAAGGCTTTGAAGCGGCTACGAAAGAAAGCCTGAAACGATTTGAACATGATTTCACAAAAGCATATGAAAAAAAGAAAACGGCATTGGAGAGTCAGGTTTCCAACGCCGTTTTTTAATCAATGGAGGTTTTGCTGCTGCTGTCCCATTTGTCCTTTAATCGGAGGCATTTGCGGCTGTCCCTGGGCCGGTGCAAATGAATTCAGCATGGTCTGCATATCTTGTGCATTGAGCTGAGGAACCTGATAATAACCGTGTTTATTTTGGTATAAGAAGATTTCAAACGCCATTTCGACATATTGCTGAATTTGGGCGGAGAGCACTCTTCTTGTGACGGGATTGGTCATTTCAAGCGAGCTCATCGTCAAGAGAGAAGCTTGAGCTTTAATCAGTCCGAGCATATGGCCGCTGATCCCGAGATCTTTGACATCATTTAATGATTGATTCGGTTTTTTCGGCTGAGTCGGTTTTATACCGTAGACGGCCTGGTTCTGTTCCTCCATCATATATGTCGACGTTTCCTGAGAAGGCTTTTGGCCGGTCTTAAAGCATTCTGCCGTCAGATTATAGAGTCCGAGAATGAATTGATACTGGCGGTCAAGGATGTCGGCCAGCTGCTGATCCTGTATAAACTGTCTGAGCATCATAAATTGATCCAAAACACCGACTGTTCCGGCCAGCACTTCATGCATATCGAAAAGCTCATGTCCTCCGTGATTCACTTGCGGTGAACCCGGGATCCCCTGATTTACTGGCGGCTGCTGCTGATTCTGCTGCTGTTCCACTGGTTGTTTTCCTCCTTCATGTCAAATCATCATTAAGATGTGAAAAAAGCCGATCCGTTATACATCAAGACCTGTTTCGTTACGTGGGGATTATTTACTATTTTGCGCCAGCGAAGACAATCTTTACAAAAAAGTGATGTGATTTTTAAGAAAATAAGCTAACGTATTTCTTAGAAGACAGGGGGGAAATGAATGAAGAAAATAAGGGGTATGCGTCTTTCGTGCTGTCTGCTGACGGTTTGTTTTATGATGTTCAGCGTGAAAGATGCGGAAGCAATCGGACAAGCAGGATCACTGAATGAAGCTGGAACGGATAAAGCGTATAAAGAACGGCAGACTGAAGACTCCGGCCGTGTCCCGCTCAGAATCATCAGCATGAATGATCTGCACGGAAAAATTGATCAGCAATATGAGCTTGACCTTAACGGAGACGGTAAACCGGATGGCACTTTCGGGCGGATGGACTACGCCGCAGCGTACATTAAAAAGGCGAAAGCCGAGAAAGAACACGCCCTCGTGGTACATGCGGGCGATATGATCGGGGGCAGCTCTCCCGTGTCAGCCCTTTTTCAGGATGAACCGACAGTAGAACTGATGGAAGACATCGGTTTTGATGTCGGAACTGTCGGCAATCACGAATTCGATGAAGGAACGAATGAGCTTAAACGGATCATCAATGGAGGAGATCATCCGGACGGTAAGGGGACAAGCGATTATGACGGCCAAAATTTCCCGCTCGTCTGCGCCAACTGTAAACTGAAGTCAGGGGAGTCCTTTCTGCCGCCGTATGAAATCAAATACGTTTCGGGAATTCCGGTCGCATTTATCGGGGTTGTAACCAGATCGGCGGCAGGCATGGTCATCCCGGACGGAATTAAAAATATTACGTTTACGGATGAGGTAAAGGCTGTCAATGACGCCGCCGCTGACCTGAAGAAAAAAGGAATTAAAGCAATCGCCGTGCTCGCCCATATGTCTGCTGAACAAAATGGCTCAGCCATCACGGGAGAATCCGCAAAGCTTGCAAGCGGAACAGACTCAGAGATTGATGTGATTTTCGCCGCGCACAATCATAAAGTCGTAAACGGAGAAATCGACGGCAAGCTGATCGTGCAGGCATTTGAATACGGAAAAGCAATCGGAATCGCCGATCTTGAACTTGATAAAGAGTCGAAGGATATCGTGAAAAAATCAGCGGAAATCCAATATATCGATCAAAGTAAAATCAAGCCTGACCCGGCTGCGGCAGGCATATTAAGCAAATATGAAGAGAAAGTGAAACCGATTATCAGCGAAACGGTCGGGGAAGCGGCCCATGATATAACGGGCGGATATTCAAATGACGGCGACACGGCGCTCGGAAATCTGATTGCCGACGGTATGAAAGCGAAGATGAAATCCGATTTTGCGCTTATGAATGGAGGAGGCATCCGGGACGGCTTAAAAAAAGGGCCGATCACATGGGGAGACCTTTATAATGTACAGCCGTTCGGCAATGTGCTGACGAAGCTTGAAATCAAAGGAAAAGATTTGCGGGAGATCATTAACGCGCAAATTTCTCCGGTGTACGGACCGGATTACAGCATCAGCGGATTTTCCTATACATGGAACCCGGAAACCGGACAAGCGGTTGATATGAAAATGGCGGACGGTACAGACATACAGCCCGAAAAAGGATATACAGTAACAGTCAATCAATTTATGGCGACGGCAGCGGGGGCAAAATACGGTCCGATCGGGAAACTCGGCAAGAATCCGGTGACGGGGCCTGAGGATTTGGAAGCGACAGCAGACTATGTCAAAAGCTTTTCCGCACCGATTTCTTATCAGACCGACGGCCGCATCCGCAAGGCATCAGCCGCCGAAACACCTGATGACACCGGCAATCAGCCGGGAAGCGGGGAAACACCGGGCGGCACCAGGCCTGATAAAGGAGAAAAACCTCAAGCGGAAAAACCCGCTAAAAAACCGGATGCAGCAGAACAGCCTGATCAAACCAAAAAACCTAAACGTCCTGTCGTAAAAGAAACAGCATCTGATACAGTGCAGCCAATTCCCGAATCCCGTCCGGCGTCTGCCGCAAATTCGAAACAAAGCACAGAACAGACTGAAAGCGGCACACAAAAAGGCCGCCCATTGCCTGATACTTTAGCGGGCAGCCATCAGACGGCATTGGCCGGACTGGTGATCACGGATGCCGGCGTATATTGGCTTTTCAGAAAGAAAAGGGGAACCCGCACACGATGAACAAACTGAAACATATTCCGCTTCTCGTCATCATCGTCGGTATCATCATCACATGTTACGGAAGCTGGAAGATCATTGATTCACATATGAAAACGAACCAATCGCTTGAAGAAGCAAAAAAAGCAACAGAACCTGTCTTGGAAAAGAAAAAAACAAAAAGCGCTGTGCTGACACAGCGCAAAAAAGAATTTCACCCCGAAACGGGTGAGGCAAGCGGCATTTTAGAAATCCCTGAAATCGACGCTGAGCTCCCGATCGTCGAAGGGACTGACGCAGATGATTTAGCAAAAGGCGTCGGACATTATAAGGACAGCTATTATCCGGGCGATCACGGCCAAATTGTGTTATCCGGCCACAGGGACACGGTGTTCCGCCGGACCGGCGAACTGAAAAAAGGAGACAGACTGAACGTGATTTTGTCTTACGGCACGTTTTCTTATAAAATCAGCCGTACAAAAATCGTCAGCCGGGATGATACATCTGTCATCACCCTTCAGCACAAGCGGGAGGAACTGATCCTGACCACTTGCTATCCGTTTTCTTACATTGGAAATGCGCCGAAACGATATATTATATATGCCGACCCGGTTTAAGAAAAATACGTTTCGGTAAAATGAGCCAGATCAGCCGGCATCGGCGCCTCGGCAACGATTTCTTCTCCTGAGATCGGATGGACGACACTGACTTTTTTGGCGTGAAGCGCCTGCCTGTGAAACAGCGTCCTGCTTCCGCCGTACAGCTCATCGCCCGCCAACGGATGGCCGATGCTTGCCATATGCACCCTGATTTGATGTGTTCTCCCGGTTTCCAGTTCAAGCTCTGCCAATGTAAGCTGCGCACCGGGATGATAGCCTTTCACTTTGTAATGGGTGACGGCGGCTTGTCCGCCGGGTGAGACGCGCCGTCTGACGGAATGTGACCTGTCGCGGCCGATCGGCGAGTCAACCTTGCCTTTTTTAGGCGTCACTTTTCCTTCCGCCGCGGCGATATAGGTGCGTTTTAATGTTTTGGTTTCGAGCTGACGGTCAAGGATTGCATGGGCCAGGCGGTGTTTCGCGAAAACGACCGCGCCTGACGTGTCACGGTCAAGACGGTGAACGTGGCGCACTTTCGCCTGCTCGCCGTTGATTTGAAAATGGTAAGCGATCAGGTTGCTGAGGGTGCCGGTCTGACCCTCTTCATTTGGATGAGTCGGCATTCCCGCCGGCTTATTTGCAATCAGCATATGATTGTCCTCAAATAAAATGTCCGGCTCTCCGTATTCAGGAGTCACCGAAGAACCCGTTTTTTCCTGAAGATCAATGAATAAGCGATCTCCGGTCTTCAGTATGATATTGTTTTTCGGAGATGTCCGATTGACCTGAATGCTTTCTTGGTTCATCCATTCCGTAATTACGGGTTTTGACGCCTGGAATTCAGATTTCAGGACTGAAAACAGCCATTGTCCGGCGTGCTTTTCCGTAATCAGGAGTTCCAGACCGCGGTCATTTTGTTTCATTTCATAAAGCTCCTTTTCAAGCGGAAAGCGGCTGTTTCAATAGGAAACACTTACCTTAGCTTTCGCGTTTTTTTCTATGCTATTCTTGATAAAGATTAAGGATATTCACATGGCAAGAAAGGTGATTGATGTGAGAATTGTGAACGCAGCGACTGACGGACAAGAAAGCGCGATACAAGAGCTTTCCTCTGAATTGTTTCAAAATGTCTTTCCTCTTTATTTCTCCGAACTGGAAATTCAGCGCTTTAAAAAAAGGGGCGTATTATCATTACAAAACCAACGTTACCAAGGAACTTTAAAAGAAGCGTTTCAAATTATGGCTTGTCTGCAAACGGTACATATCATGCTGTCAAAGCCGCACCCGGTATATGACGTCAAAGAGCGGGCGCTGTTTGATAAAAATTGCACTTTGCTGAACGAATGCGGAATGAATTTTCCGTTTACCTATGATGATTTCGAGACAGGTGCCGGATCAGAAGCCTGCGGTCGCAGAAGGCTGATCTGACGGGTGTAAAGAGCCTTTTTACAGGCTCTTTTTTGCTTCTTTGACATGATACCACAATTTCTTTCCTCTAACTCCCTTTATATTGAGACAAATCCCCGAGCATAATAAATGTCGAAAGGGGTGCTTTACAATGAGTTCAATCAAACAATCAATGACTACCCACGTGGCTACCGTTTCTCCCAATCAAACGATCCAGGAAGCGGCTGCGCTGATGCACCAGCATAATGTCGGAGCAATTCCCGTCGTTGACGGAGGGGAATTAAAAGGAATGCTGACAGACCGTGATATCGCATTGAGAACAACGGCTCAAGGCCGCGACGGCCAAACACCTGTTTCACACGTGATGTCTTCTGCAGTTGTATCCGGAAACCCGGAAATGAGTCTTGAAGAGGCGTCACATCTGATGGCCCAACACCAAATCCGCCGCCTTCCCATTGTCGATCAAAATCATCTGGTCGGGATCGTTGCGCTTGGAGACTTAGCGGTCGATCAGCGTTCAAATGAGTCTGCGGGAGCAGCTCTTTCCAATATTTCCAGTCAAAACACACAGTAACGGATGAAGAGAGCTTGCACTCATGCAGGCTCTTCTTTCCGTGAGAATG
Source organism: Bacillus sp. SIMBA_026 (assembly GCF_046535335.1). NCBI lineage: Bacteria > Bacillati > Bacillota > Bacilli > Caryophanales > Bacillaceae > Bacillus > Bacillus sp. SIMBA_026. Next base: position 51,078 of record NZ_JAWRWX010000001.1, read on the forward strand.
TTACATTTTGAACGCGAAAGAAATTCACGGTATAGTGTATACATAGGTCAGTACGTTTAGCTAAAGGAGCTGTAACCATTGATAAAAGCATTAATCTTTGATTTTGACGGGTTAATTTTAGATACAGAAACCCATGAATATGAAGTGCTGCAGGAAATGTTTGAAGAACACGGTTCAACATTGCCTTTATCCGTCTGGGGAAAGGTGATCGGAACCGCCGCGGGGTTTAAGCCGTTCGCATATTTAGAGGAGCAGCTGGGAAGAAAGCTCGATCATGATGAACTGACGGCGATCAGGCGCGGGCGCTTCGAACAGCGGATGAAGACGGAAACGGCGCGTCCCGGGGTGGAGGCTTATTTAGCCGCGGCAAAAGAATTAGGATTGAAGGTGGGGCTCGCTTCCAGCTCAGATTTTAAATGGGTGTCGGGCCATCTGAAGGAATTAGGCCTGTTTGATGAATTTGAAGTGATTCAGACGGCTGACGACGTAGAAGAAGTGAAGCCGAATCCGGAGCTCTATCTGAAAGCTGCGGAACATTTAGGCGTTGAACCATCTGAATGTCTGGCCTTTGAGGATTCGGTCAACGGCTCAATCGCAGCCAAACGGGCCGGCATGAAATGTGTCATCGTCCCGAATAAGGTAACAAGCGCCCTGTTGTTTGAAGAATACGATCACAGACTGGAATCGATGGCTGAAATGGAACTTGAATTACTCTTACAGCGATTGAACGATCAAAACGAACCGGCAGGGGGAAGCAGCATTGTCTGAGAAACTTGATCTGACCCGTTTTGAAAAGAAAATGGTCATACGGAATATGGAAGAGAAAGATATCAACAAAATTATTGAGCTGCAAAAGGATTGTTTTCCGGGGATGGAGCCGTGGGAGCCTGAGCATTTAATCAGCCATCTCGCGCACTTTCCGGAAGGTCAGTTTTGCGCCGAGTATGAAGGGGAAATTATCGGTTCATGCTCAAGCCTGATCATCAATTTCGATGAATATGATGACCGCCACACGTGGCAGGACATTACAGACGACGGTTATATCACGAACCACAACCCGGACGGATTGAATCTGTACGGGATTGAGGTAATGGTTCACCCGGAATACAGACGGATGAAAATCGGACACCGGCTGTATGAGGCGAGAAAAGACTTGGCGAGACGATTGAATCTGAAAAGCATCATTATCGGCGGGCGGATTCCGAATTATCATAAGTATGCGGAAGAAATGACGGCGAGAGCCTATGTCGAACAGGTGACGCGCCATCAGATTTATGATCCGGTGCTTTCTTTCCAGCTGATGAACGGATTTACGCTCATGCGGATCAATCCGAATTATCTCCCGGATGACACCGCGTCCATTAAATATGCGACATTAATGGAATGGAACAATGTCGATTACCTGCCGCAGTCGAAGCGTTATTACAAATCGGCATTTCCGGTGCGCATCTGCGTCATTCAATATGAAATGAAAAAGATTTACTCCTTCGAGGAATTTGCCAATCAGGTTGAATATTATGTCGATGTGGCTTCCGATGCGAGATCTGATTTCGCGGTGTTCCCGGAGATTTTCACGACGCAGCTCATGTCATTTCTCGAGGAGCGTTCTCCGAGTCTGGCCATTCAGAGGATTACCGAATATACCGAGGACTATATCAGCCTCTTTACAGATCTCGCGGTGAAATATAATGTCAACATCATCGGCGGCTCTCACTTCGTTGAAGAAGAGGGGAAAATTTATAACATCGCCTACTTATTCAGACGTGACGGCACGATTGAAAAACAATATAAGCTTCACATTACGCCGAATGAGCGGAAATGGTGGGGCATCAGCGCCGGAGACAGGGTGCGCGTATTTGATACGGACTGCGGAAAGATCGCCATTCAGATCTGTTACGATATCGAATTTCCGGAGCTTGCGAGAATTGCCGCGGATCAAGGGGCAAAAATTATCTTTACGCCGTTCTGCACTGAAGACCGCCAAGGCTACTTGCGCGTAAGGTACTGCTCTCAGGCGCGAGCGGTTGAAAACCAAATTTACACCGTCATCTCAGGTACGGTCGGAAACCTGCCGCAAACAGAAAATATGGATATTCAATACGCGCAGTCAGCCATTTTTGCTCCGTCGGATTTTGAATTTGCCAGAGACGGAATCGTCGGTGAAACGAATCCGAATATCGAAATGGTCGTGATCGGGGACGTGGACCTTGAAATCTTAAGAAGGCAGCGTGAAAACGGAACCGTGCGCCAGCTGAAAGACCGGCGCAAAGATATTTACCGGATTACGCACCTGAAATAAAAAAACGCCCGCTCCGCTTAAGGGGCGGGTTTTTTTATAAAAACACTTGCACCGGCCCCGGTTTCGGGATATGCTCTTGTAGCCCTTTCGCTTTCTGGGAGAAAGCGTTTTTTTAATTGCCGCCGCTTTATTGACTCGCCCATGCCGCGCCTTTATATTCTTATTAAGAGGAAAACTTCACCAAGAGAATCGGCGTCAGAAGCCGGGCAGCTTTCGATACAGTGCAATGATATTGAAAGGGAGATGAGCGGTGTGGAACATGTACAAAAAAATCAGTCACTTAAACAAAAGGATAAAGAGCTGATTTGGCACGCGATGAAAGGGGCGGAGCCGGATGATAGCATAATCGTCCAAAAAGGGGAAGGCGCCTGGGTTACGGATATTGACGGCAGACGGTATTTGGACGGCATGTCAGGACTGTGGTGCGTCAATATCGGATACGGGAGAAAGGAGCTTGCCGATGCGGCTTACAGCCAATTGAAGGAGCTTCCTTATTATCCGCTGACCCAAAGCCATCAACCCGCGATTGAGCTTGCGGAAAAACTGAATGAATGGCTCGGCGGCGATTATGTGATCTTCTTTTCCAACAGCGGATCGGAAGCAAATGAAACCGCGTTCAAAATTGCCCGCCAATACCACATTGAAAACGGCGATCACAGCCGCTTCAAATTCATCTCCCGGTACAGAGGCTATCACGGCAATACGATGGGGGCGCTCGCCGCTACCGGCCAGGCGCAGAGAAAATATAAATATGAGCCGCTCTCACAAGGTTTTTTGCACGCGGCGCCGCCTGATCTTTATCGGAATCCTGGCGATGCCCTCACATTGGAAAGCGCGCATGAAATCGACCGGATCATGACGTGGGAATTAAGCGAAACGATTGCCGGCGTGATTATGGAACCGATTATTACAGGCGGAGGGATACTGATGCCCCCGGACGGGTATATGGCAAAGGTAGAGGACATTTGCCGCCGCCACGGCGCGCTTCTGATCAGTGATGAAGTCATTTGCGGTTTCGGCCGCACGGGAGAGCCGTTCGGATTTCAGCATTACGGCGTTTCACCGGACATCGTCACAATGGCAAAAGGCATTACGAGCGCTTATCTGCCGCTGTCGGCAACGGCAGTAAAACGGGAGATTTTTGAGGCGTATTCGGGCGGTGAGCCGTACGGCCGCTTCCGGCACGTGAATACATTCGGAGGCAATCCGGCAGCCTGCGCCCTGGCTTTGAAAAACCTGCAATTGATGGAGGACGAAAATCTGATCGCCCGCTCCCGTGAGCTTGGAGAAAGGCTGCTCCGTGAGCTTGAGCCGCTCAGAGAACATCCGGCGGTCGGAGATGTACGAGGCAAGGGCCTTCTTACCGGCATTGAGCTCGTCAAGGACAAAATCACGAAGGAACCTGCTGATGCCGCCCTTGTGCAGCACGTCATCACCGCGTGCAGAGAAAAAGGCCTGCTTGTCGGGAAAAATGGTGATACTGTAGCGGGATATAATAATGTCATTCAGCTGTCTCCGCCTTTTTGCCTGTCGGACGAGGAGCTCTCTTTCATCATTTCGACCGTCAAGGAAAGCGTGATGAGCATTGATTTTTAATGTAAAGGAGTAAAACATGAGTTTTCACAACCAGCAGATTCTACCGGCTATCCGGAACATGAAGCAATTCGATGCATTTTTAGAGAGTCCGTTCTTATACGGCGTCATTTTAGATATCCACCTTGGTCAATTAAAAGGTGTCGTAAATGAAGCAAAAAAACACGGAAAACTTCTGATGGTTCACGTCGATTTAATTCACGGCATTAAGCATGACGAATACGGTGCGGAGTTTATTTGTCAGGATATCCGGCCCGCGGGTATCATTTCGACGAGATCATCAGTCATTGTCAAAGCGAAACAAAAGAAAATATACGCGATCCAGCGTCTGTTTCTCTTGGATACGAGCGCCATGGAGAAAAGCATGGAATTCGTCGGAAAGCATAAACCTGACTTTATCGAGGTTCTCCCAGGCATTGTTCCGACTTTAATCAGAGAAATTAAAGAAATGACGGGGATTCCTATTTTTGCCGGCGGCTTCATCCGCACGGAGCAGGACGTTGAAAACGCCTTGCAGGCAGGAGCCACGGCCGTGACGACTTCAGACACCGAACTATGGGCTAAATATGAACATTCTATGACAAAAAAAGATTGACACCGCTTACACCCATTGTTACAATAGACCTAGGTTAATACTATGTGATGGAGATCCGGAGACCCACAACAGCTCTTTACGGAAGCAATAAAGCGTAAAGCGGTTTGTTGTGGGTTTTTTATTCTCTATAACTCTGTCAAACCTGCTATTTTGTCATTTAGGAGGAATGATGATGACAGCATTTTGGGGAGAAGTAATCGGTACAATGCTGCTTGTTATTTTCGGCGGCGGCGTTTGTGCGGGAGTCAATTTAAAGAAATCGCTTTCATACCAATCCGGATGGATTGTTATTGTATTCGGCTGGGGATTGGGAGTAGCCATGGCGGCATATGCCGTCGGCAGCATCAGCGGCGCCCACTTGAATCCGGCTTTAACGATAGGCCTTGCGCTTGAAGGCAGCTTTCCTTGGAAAGAGGTCCCTGTTTATATTGCAGGACAGATGATCGGAGCAATGATCGGTGCGGTTGTTGTGTTCCTTCATTATCTGCCGCATTGGAAGGCGACGGATGATCCGGCCGCCAAACTGGGCGTTTTCTCGACCGGTCCGAGTATTCCTCATACATTTGGGAATATGATAAGTGAAGTCATTGGTACGTTTGTGCTTGTGCTCGGCATTTTGGCAATCGGAGCGAATGAATTTACAAAAGGGCTGAACCCGCTGATTGTCGGATTCCTCATCGTTGCCATCGGGATTTCTCTTGGAGGGACGACCGGATATGCGATCAACCCTGCGCGGGATTTGGGGCCGAGAATCGCTCACGCCTTTTTGCCGATTCCGAAAAAAGGGCCGTCAAATTGGAAATATGCCTGGATTCCCGTAGTCGGTCCGATCATGGGCGGTGCGTTCGGCGGCGTATTTTACAATGCCGCGTTTAAAGGAAATGTGACACCTAGCTTTTGGTTTGTAAGCGTTATAATGGTTGTAGTACTTTTCATACTCTATATTTATACCAAGAAATCTCAATCACAGAAAACATTATCAAATTCTGAATATATTTAAAAAGGAGAGCGGCATCATGGAGACCTATATTTTATCAATTGACCAAGGCACAACAAGTTCAAGAGCGATTCTTTTTAATAAAGAAGGAAAAATCGTGCATTCCGCTCAAAAGGAATTCACACAGCATTTCCCTCAGCCGGGCTGGGTGGAGCACAATGCGAACGAAATCTGGGGATCGGTGCTCGCCGTTATCGCGACTGTGATCTCCGAGTCCGGAATCAGCGCTGATCAAATTGCCGGCATCGGCATCACGAACCAAAGGGAAACGACGGTCGTATGGGATAAAGATACCGGAAAGCCGGTATACAATGCGATTGTGTGGCAATCGAGACAAACATCCGGCATTTGCGAAGAGCTTCGTGAAAAAGGATATAATGATACATTCAGAGAAAAAACGGGACTTTTGATCGACCCTTATTTCTCAGGAACGAAAGTCAAATGGATTCTTGACAATGTAGAAGGCGCGCGGGAAAAAGCGGAAAACGGAAATCTTCTGTTCGGAACGATTGATTCATGGCTCATCTGGAAAATGTCCGGAGGGGCGGCGCACGTAACGGATTATTCCAACGCTTCAAGAACGCTGATGTTTAATATACATGAATTAAAATGGGATGACGAGCTGCTTGATATTTTAGGCGTACCGAAATCAATGCTGCCGGAAGTGAAACCGTCTTCTCATGTGTACGCGAAAACGGTTGATTATCATTTCTTCGGTAAAAACATTCCGATTGCGGGAGCGGCCGGAGACCAGCAGTCTGCGCTGTTCGGTCAGGCGTGCTTTGAAGAAGGCATGGGGAAAAACACATACGGCACAGGCTGCTTTATGCTGATGAATACCGGAGAAAAAGCCATCACTTCTGATCACGGCCTTCTGACGACAATCGCCTGGGGATTAGACGGAAAAGTCGAGTATGCACTGGAAGGAAGCATCTTTGTCGCAGGTTCTGCCATCCAATGGCTGAGAGACGGCATGCGGATGTTCCAGGATTCAAAAGAAAGCGAGACATACGCAGAGCGTGTGGATTCCGCTGACGGTGTTTATGTCGTGCCCGCTTTCGTCGGATTAGGCACACCGTACTGGGACAGTGACGTGCGCGGCTCAGTTTTCGGCCTGACACGCGGAACGACGAAGGAGCATTTCATCCGGGCTACGCTTGAATCTCTCGCTTATCAGGCGAAAGATGTGCTTGATGCCATGGAGGCTGATTCAGGCATCTCTTTAAAAACATTGCGTGTAGACGGCGGAGCGGTAAAAAATAACTTCCTCATGCAGTTCCAGAGCGACTTGCTTGATGTGCCGGTCGAACGTCCGGAAATTAATGAAACGACGGCGCTCGGTGCTGCGTATTTGGCCGGAATCGCTGTCGGCTACTGGAAGGACAGCACTGAAATCGCTGATCAATGGAACCTTGATAAGCAATTCAAACCGGAAATGGAAGATGAAACACGCGATGAATTGTACGGCGGATGGAAAAAAGCAGTAAATGCAGCTATGGCTTTTAAATAAGATAAAAATGTGGTATACTGAAAACAAGTTAATAGGAACGGTCCTGAGATGAGGAGAGACCACAGCACCAAAGTGATGACATGCGCTTTGGCTGTTGTGGTCTCTTTTTCTATACCGTGACAACAAGGAGGAAACGTAATGATGAATCACCAATTTTCAAGTTTGGAACGGGATCATATGCTGGAAGACATGACTAAAAAAACATACGATCTGTTTATTATAGGCGGAGGTATTACGGGTGCCGGTACGGCGCTTGACGCTGCTTCAAGGGGAATGAAAGTCGCTTTGAGCGAAATGCAGGATTTCGCGGCCGGCACATCAAGCCGATCCACAAAGCTTGTCCACGGCGGTTTGCGTTATCTGAAGCAATTTGAAGTCAAAATGGTTGCAGAAGTCGGTAAGGAACGTGCCATCGTGTACGAAAACGGCCCGCACGTCACGACGCCGGAATGGATGCTGCTGCCGTTTCATAAAGGCGGCACGTTCGGTTCATTCTCTACTTCCATCGGCCTGCGTGTGTATGACTATTTAGCGGGAGTAAAAAAATCAGAGCGCAGAAGCATGCTGTCTGCTAAAGAAACACTGCAAAAAGAGCCGCTCGTCAAAAAAGACGGCTTAAAAGGCGGAGGCTATTATGTAGAGTACCGGACGGACGATGCGAGACTGACGATTGAAGTCATGAAAGAAGCCGTTAAATTCGGTGCGGAGCCTGTCAACTATTCTAAAGTGAAAGAACTGCTTTATGAAAAAGGAAAAGTTGTCGGCGTTTTAATTGAAGATCTGCTGTCAGGCAAGGAATACAAAGTTTACGCCAAAAAAATCGTCAATGCGACAGGTCCGTGGGTCGACGAGCTGAGAGAAAAAGACCACAGCAAAAGCGGAAAACATCTTCAGCACACAAAAGGAGTCCATCTCGTATTCGACCAATCTGTATTCCCGCTTAAACAGGCGGTGTACTTTGATACACCGGACGGCCGGATGGTGTTCGCCATTCCGCGTGAAGGAAAAACATACGTGGGTACGACCGATACGGTTTACAAACAAAAACTTGAGCACCCGCGCATGACGGTGCAGGATCGCGATTATGTCGTCAGCTCCATCAATTATATGTTCCCGGAACTGAACATTACGGCGGACGATATTGAATCAAGCTGGGCCGGCCTCAGACCGCTTATTCACGAAGAAGGGAAAGACCCGTCTGAGATCTCCCGTAAAGATGAAATCTGGACATCTCAATCAGGCCTGATTACGATCGCCGGAGGAAAACTGACGGGCTACCGTAAAATGGCTGAGCACATTGTCGATCTTGTCCGCGACCGCTTGAAAGAAGAGGGCGGCCAGGACTTCGGCGGCTGCAAGACGAAGACGATGCCGATTTCCGGCGGACATGTCGGCGGCTCTAAAAACTTCGAGTCATTTGTGGAAGCAAAGACAAAAGACGGCTTGAAAATCGGTTTATCACAGGAAACCGCTAAGCAGTTAGCCATCAGATACGGCTCTAACGTTGAAAATGTATTCAGCCGGATTGAGGGTCTGAAAGACGAAGCGGAAAAACGCCAGATTCCGGTTCACATTTTGGCTGAAGCAGCTTACAGCATCGAAGAAGAAATGGCTGCGACACCTGCCGATTTCTTCGTCCGCAGAACGGGAAGACTGTTCTTCGACATCAAATGGGTGCAAACGTATAAAACGGCCGTGATTGATTACATGAGCGACCGATTCCAATGGAATGACGAAACGAAAGAAAAACACACTGAGTGGTTAAATACGCTGCTGCACGACGCGGTTGTTCCGCTCGAACAATAATAACCGGAGGGCTGTGCCGAAAAGGCATGAGCCCTTCTTTTATCTGTTTACATAAAGCATTTGGTTAAGTTATCAAGTGACACGGGCAGCCGCTTCATATTAAAATATGGTCATAAGCTGAAATTATAGGAGGACGAACATGAGTTGGAGTAAGAGTTACGAACGCTGGAATCAGGCCGAACAATTAGATTCAGAATTGAAAAAATTATTGGCGGACGCAGAAGGAAATGAGCAGCTGCTGGAAGATTTTTTCTACAAAAATCTTGAGTTCGGAACAGGAGGCATGAGAGGAGAAATCGGGCCGGGTACGAACAGGATGAATATTTACACGGTCCGCAAAGCATCCGCCGGACTTGCGGCGTATATCGCGAAACAGGGGGAAGACGCGAAAAAAAGAGGGGTTGCGATCGCATACGACTCCCGTCATAAATCTCCTGAGTTTGCGATGGAAGCTGCAAAAACCCTTGCTTCCCAAGGCATTCAAACATACGTATTTGATGAGCTCCGCCCGACGCCTGAGCTGTCTTTTGCGGTGAGAAAGCTGAACGCTTATGCCGGTATCGTCGTGACGGCCAGCCATAACCCGCCTGAATATAACGGATATAAAGTGTATGGCGATGACGGCGCACAGCTGCCGCCGAAAGAAGCGGACATCGTCATTGCGGAAGTGAATGCCATAGAAAATGAATTAACGATTCAAGTTGAAGATGAACAGTCACTGAAAGAAAAAGGTTTGATTAAAATAATCGGTGAAGAAATTGATAAACCATATACTGAAGAACTGACTTCCATCTCCGTACATCCCGAGCTTTCGGATGAAGTGGATGTCAGCGTCGTGTTCACTCCGCTGCACGGCACGGCAAATAAACCGGTGCGCCGCGGTCTTGAAGCACTCGGTTATAAAAACGTCACCGTCGTAAAGGAGCAAGAGCTGCCAGACCCGGATTTTTCAACCGTCAAATCGCCGAATCCGGAAGAGCACGCGGCATTCCAATATGCCATTAAACTCGGAGAAGAACAAAATGCCGATATTCTTGTCGCTACGGACCCGGATGCCGACCGTCTCGGCATTGCCGTAAAAAACAGCGAAGGCAAGTACACAGTGCTGACGGGAAACCAGACAGGCGCGCTTTTATTGCATTACCTGCTTTCCGAGAAGAAAAAACAGGGCGCCCTTCCTGAAAACGGTGTCGTCATGAAAACGATTGTCACGAGCGAATTGGGCCGCGCCGTCGCTTCATCGTTCGGATTAGATACGGTTGACACGCTGACAGGCTTCAAATTTATCGGTGAAAAGATCAAAGAATATGAAAAATCAGGCCAATACACGTTCCAGTTCGGGTATGAAGAAAGCTACGGCTACTTAATCGGCGATTTCGCGCGTGACAAAGACGCGATCCAGGCTGCGCTGTTAGCCGTCGAGGTATGCGCCTTTTATAAAAAGCAGGGCATGTCGCTTTATGACGCGCTGCTGTCCATTTTTAAAGAATACGGATATTACCGTGAAGGCTTGAAGTCATTGACGTTAAAAGGAAAGCAGGGAGCCGAGCAGATTTCCGCTATCCTGACTTCCTTCCGAAACGATCCGCCGAAGCAGATGGCCGGAAAACAAATCACGCAGGCTGAAGACTATTCAACGGGAAAACGGACTGTATTTGCCGATCATCATGAAGAGGATATTGATCTGCCGAAGTCAAATGTCCTGAAATATTTCCTTGAAGACGGCTCTTGGTTCTGTCTTCGTCCATCAGGAACGGAGCCGAAAGTGAAGTTCTATTTCGCTGTGAAGGGAACTTCTTTACAAGACAGCGAACAGCGTCTTGCCGCATTATCTGAAGCCGTCATGAAAACAGTGGATGGCATAGTGGAAAAAACGAAATAAACAACAAACCGCCGGAAGCGACATCCGGCGGTTTTTTTATACGTCTCATCCGAAAGTATGAGGAAAATTCATGCTGAAAACAAAGGAATATACAGAAAAGAATTGATATAATATGGATAATTCTGATTGGCCGGAGTGAGGGAAATTGACGAAAACGACGGTAGAAACGTTAAAAACGTTAAAAGCGATTGCGGAAACCTTAAACCAAAGCCACGATTTAAAGGAAGCGCTTGATAAAGTGCTCCGCGAACTGCTCAGCCTGACCGGGCTGCAGACAGGGTGGATTTTTCTGATTGAGCCGGACGGATCTTATACGCTCGCCGCATCCGCTTATTTACCGCCGGCTCTCGGTCAGCGGGAAAATGCACTCATGTGCAGCGGGGAATGCTATTGTTTGACCAAATTCAGCAATGGCGGATTGACAAAGGCCGTAAACATAATGAATTGTAAACGGATTGAATTTGCCGAACAGACGACGAACTGCCGCGATACGGAGGGCATTACCCATCATGCGACCGTACCGCTTGAGGACGGCGGCCGGAAGTTCGGTTTATTAAACGTCGCCGCAAGCGAAAAGACATTTTTCAACGAAGAAGAACTGCATCTGCTTGAAGCGGTTGCATTTCAAATCGGAACGGCGATTCAGCGGATGAATTTGGCCGAATTTGAGCAGCAGAACGCCCTGTTGGTGGAACGAAGCAGACTTGCGCAAGAGCTGCATGATTCCGTCAATCAGATGCTGTTTTCTGTCAGCTTAACGGCAAAAGCCGCAAAGAGCTTTACAGATAATGATCGGCTCCGTCAGATGATTACGTTTATTCAAGAGCTGTCTCAGGATGCGCTAACAGAAATGAGGGCGCTTATTTGGCAACTGAAGCCGGAAAGTTTGACGAAAGGGCTGTATGCGTCGATCAAAAGCTATGCCGCTCTTATCGGCCTGGAAGCCGTTTGTGAAATGGAGGATGAGCTGGAGCTTACGGATGAACAGGAACACGCGCTTTGGCGGATCGCCCAGGAAGCCTTGAATAACTGTAAAAAGCATGCGGGAACGGACCGGGTTATCATTTCCGCCGTTAAAAAGCCGGATTGCGCCGAGCTTCACATTAGCGACCGTGGAGCGGGCTTTAGCGCTGATGCGCATGCTGTGCTCCCATCGCTCGGCGTGGCCGGCATGAAAGCGCGGGCTGAAGCGATCGGAGGCCGCTTTACATTGCAATCCGAGCTTGGAGCCGGAACGATTGTCTCCGTTCGGCTTCCGTTTCGGGACAGGAGGTCTGATTGATGAAAATTGTGATTGCTGATGATCATCACGTTGTCCGCAAAGGACTGCGCTATTTCTTCGCCACTCAGGAAGACATTGAAGTTGTCGGTGAGGCGTCCACCGGTGCTGAAGCGCTTCAGCAAGCTGAAAAGACGGAGCCGGACATCATTCTGATGGATTTATCAATGCCTGATATGGACGGCATAGAAGCGGCAAAAATTGCGGCTGAACGATTTCCGGACATCAGTATCGTCGTTTTGACGAGCTATTCTGATCAGGAGCATGTCATTCCCGCCCTTAAAGCCGGCGCAAAAGCGTATCAGCTGAAAGACGCCCAGCCCGATGATTTAGTGAAAACGCTCCGGGAAGTGTATTCCGGACGTTACCGGCTGTCGGCGGATATTGTGCCTCATGTGCTGACCCACATGGTTCAGGATGATCAGGATAAGGAAAAATATTATCACCTGACCCCTCGTGAAAAAGATGTTCTTCAAGAAATAGCCAAAGGAAAAAGCAATAAGGAAATTGCGGCGGCACTGTTTATTTCAGAAAAAACAGTGAAGACCCACGTGTCCAACCTGCTGTCAAAGCTGAATCTTTCCGATCGGACGCAGGCGGCATTGTATGCGGTAAAATATAATGTTTTTGGAAAGGCGGTAAAATCATGAGCATATTAGTGATCAGCGGAACACCGAGAAAAAACGGGCGGACTAGAATTGCCGCTTCTTATATCAGAGATCGGTTTCATACCGATTATGTTGATTTGAGCGAAAGTGATCTGCCGCTTTATAACGGTGAAGAAGAACAGAACGAGCTGCCTTCAGTGCAAGAGTTAAGGCGGCAGGTGAAAAAGTCGGCGGCCGTCGTCTTATTATCTCCCGAGTATCACAGCGGCATGAGCGGCGCTTTAAAAAACGCCATCGATTTTTTAAGCAGCGATCACTGGGCATACAAACCGGTGGCAATCATTGCCGCGGCGGGCGGAGGAAAAGGAGGCATGAACGCGCTGGCGAATATGCGGACGGTCATGCGGGGCGTTTATGCAAATGTCATCCCGAAACAGCTGGTCTTAGATCCGATTCACATTGACATGGAGCGCCGGACCGTATCTGAGGATATGGCGGTCAGCCTGAAAGAGATGATCGAAGAGCTGAATATGTTCACAAACACAAGAAATCCCGGCGTCTGACGCCGGGATTGTTTTTATGTCAGCATGGCTAATTGATCTTCATAAGCGAGCTCTGTCGCATGATCAATATACCCGAGAAGAGAATACAGCTCTTTTTCAAGCACCGCATGATCATATTCGAAATGATACGCGTGCAGAAAGTGCTCAATACGCTTTGATAATAAATCATCTTTTGTACGAACCATCAATATTAACAAATTGTCCCATTGAGACCGGTGTGTGTAATACAAGGCTTTGTCATAATCGGCATGATCCATCTAACGCTTCTCCTTTCAATGAGAAGTTCTCCGTTAGTTTATGCCGCTGAAGCCCGGATGCAACGGGGGAAAAGTTGGTGTCCTTATCACTGCGGCATAGCAATATGAGGGAGACATAAAATAAAACCGCATATCCGTCTCTTCTTTGGACACGCTAAGATTGACAAAAAACGACTCAGGAGAACATAAAGATGAAATCCCTTCCATTTGCGCTTGCCCTCTTGTTTTGCGGCATTCTCATTGCCTCGATCGCTGAAAAAGGGCATACAGAACACCTTGATCCATCAGTTGAAAAATGGGAGCAGCTCGCATGGAACCAGCTTGAACGTGAATACAAGGGGGCCGAGCTTACCGATTATTCGTACATGGGCCGTACAAAAGTGAACCGGGAGCAGACGAAAGATGTGTTTCGCGTAACGGTGCAAACAGCAAAAGAAACGTTTTCATCCCGTGCTGAAGTGTATTTCCATCCGGTGACAAAACATGTGATCAGTATTAATATTTTCAGACTGTAAAAAAAGCTGCACAGCCTAATTGAGGCCGTACAGCTTGTCAGATATCAGAAGAAACGTTTTGCGCCGAGGTAGCGCTGTTTCCAATAGGAATTGTTCATGCTGGAAATAACGACACCCGAATCGTTGGCATTAATAAACTGGCCGTTTCCGAGATAAATACCGACGTGGGAAGGTCCGGCTTTATAAGTTGAGAAAAAGACAAAGTCACCGACCGCCGGCTGGCTGACTGATGTCATCGTATTCCAGTAGCCTGCGGCTGAAAGTCTGGATACAGAAGTGACCTTATTGAGAACGTAATAAATGAAACCGCTGCAGTCAAAGCCTCTCGGCGTTGTCCCGCCCCATACATACGGTACGCCCAGTTGAGCTTTTGCGGCATCAATCATTACATTAATCTTCGCGCTTGTTGAACCTGTGCCGCCTGTGTTGCCGGACTGATTCGGTGTCGTGTTTGTCTGCTGTCCGGTAATCGTCAGCTTTTGTCCGATTTGAAGAACATCTGTTTTCAGATTGTTTTTCTCGCGGATCTGCTGGGCGGTCACATTGAACTTTTGGGCGATCACCCATAAAGAATCCCCGCTTTTCACGGTATATGTAGTGGTTTTCCCTGTATCTCCGGACTGGTTCGGAGTTGACGGTGAAGACGAAGAGCCGGAAGATGACGTTTTTGTCAGCTTAAGCACTTGTCCGACCCGAAGCATGTCTGACGTCAGTTTGTTGATGCTTCTGATTTGCTGAACCGTCATGTTGTATGCGTTTGCGATTTTCCAGAGTGAGTCTCCGCTTTTTACTGTATAAGAGGACGTCTGTGTCTGGTTTTTATTTTGGTTTGAATTGTCTTTTGACGGCGTGTTTCCCGAAGAAGACGTTCCTTTTGTTTTCAGGACTTGGTTTACGTAGATCGTATCCGTTTTTAAATTGTTTAATACTTTGAGTTCCGCAATGGTCATATTGACGCTGTTTGCGATCTTCCATAGTGAATCGCCGAGTTTGACTTTATACGTTCCGGAAGATGATGACTGCTTTTTGCTGCTGTTTGAGTTGCTGCCCGGTGTGGTTTTTTTCTGATCGGTGCTTGAGGAAACTTTCCCCGTCACTTGCAGCTTCTGTCCGGCGCGGATTAAGTCGCTTGTCAGACCGTTCAATTTTTTCAGTTCCTGTACGGACATTTTAAAATCAGATGCGATCAGCCACAGCGAGTCGCCGCTTTTCACTGTATAAACGCTTTTAGTCGTGCCGCTGTTCTTTGAAGATGGCTTTGAGCTGCCGGAATCTGATTTGCCGTTAGGAATGTTGAGCGTCTGCCCGATAGAAATAACGGTGGATTTTAGATGATTCGCTGATGTAATGGCATCCACGCTTGTATTGTAGTTTTGGGCAAGCTTCCATAATGAATCTCCGCTTTTAACCTTAATCGTTTGTGCTTCTGCCGGTGTTACAGCTAACGCAGACCCGACGATCGCAGATGCAGTCAAACCGACCGCTACCTTTTTTTTCATAATGAATCTCCCTTTTCCTGCGATGATTTTACTATCCCCATTCGTTGCAGCCGCAAGGTGAGGATATCAGTAATGATAATCTTTATATCGGCACTTGTCTGCAATCGTTTATCATATTAATAGAAATAGTCCTTTTTTCTTATGCCGGCATAAAAAAAAGAAGGAATGCGGACATTCCTTCAGCTTCTGAGCAGTCTCATAATCTCCTCTTTGTTTTTGACCAGATCCCTTAACGTATATTTGTCTAAAACGGCCAGGTAAGCTTGCAGGGCTTCATTCAGAAGGTTCTTTAAGTTGCAGGCGGGAGATATGATACAGAGATTTTTTTTGGAGTCAAAGCATTCTACGATGTTAAAGTCGTCTTCTGTATTTCGAACGACTTCTCCAATGTTTATGTCTTCCGGTGTCATTCCTAATCGGATTCCGCCTCCCCGGCCCCGGATCGTTTCGACATACCCGAGCTGGCCGAGGCGGTAAATGACTTTCATGAGGTGGTTTTTAGAGATGGAATAAGTATCTGCGATTTCTTTTATGTTGGAAAGTTCGTCGGAATGTTTGGAAGCCAAAAAAATCAAAACGCGTAAAGAATAATCGGTATAGTTCGTTAATTTCATAGAATGACCTCGGAAAAAGAGATTTTGCTTCTGTTACAGTCTATCATATATGAATCTAAAATGAAAAAAAAGGAATTTGCCCCTTTAACTCAAAAAAAAACGTGCGCTCCTTCTGAGCACACGTTTTTTTCGTTAAGACATCGGCGGCTTACGATCGTCAGCCGATTGATGTTTTTCAATTTTGCGATCCAATTTTGCGAGATAACGGGAGGCAAATTCTTTTCCGCCAAGACCGAATGAAAGTCCGAAGGCAAGCGCGAAACCGCCCAGAATCAGAATAAACGCGGCATTTACGATCGTGTCGGCGACACCGAGCTGATCCAGCGCCATAAAGATTGAGAGAGTGATAATGGTATATTTCGCAAGCGGCGCCAGGAATCTGAATTCCTTTCCGCTCAGCATGCCGGCAAGCAGCCTGCTGACGAGCTGTCCGGCCAAAAGCCCGATTCCGAGAATAAATACAGCGGCCAGAACATTAGGCAGGTAAGCGATAATACCTGTTGCGATAACGACGAGAAATTCGAGATGAACAAGCTGCAGCGCCTCTGCCGTAAAGAGCAGGACGATGATGATCTGAACAATCATGCCGACCGTCTGAGAAAGCGTCAGCTTCGGGGTACCCGCCTGTTCAAAGCCCATTTTACCGAGAAGAGAGTCGAAACCGGCCCGGTGCAAGAGCCCGGACACAATGCTGTTGACCCATTTTCCGATCCAGATGCCGGCGATGATCAGCACGATACCGATGATGATATTAGGGAGCATTGTGAAGACCGTGTGCAGCATGGCTGACGCCGGTTCAGAAATACCCGCCACATCAAGCCGGTCAAGCGCAGAAATGATCACCGGAATGAAAATCAGCACGTAGACAATCGTTCCGATGATTGCCGACAGGCTTGTATCCTTCAGGTATATAGAAAGCCCCATACGTGCGGCGAGCCTTTCCGTGCCGATACTCGCCAGAAAGTTTGTGACGATATCACGGACGAGACGGGCAACAAGCCAGCCGATTAAAACAATCAGCGCCGCGGCGAATAATTTCGGTATAAAGGACAAAACGCTTTGGATCATATTTGTAAACGGCCCTGATACTCCGCTGATTTGGAGAGCGGCCAAGACGCCGGGCAGGAACAAGAGCAAGACGAAGTAAAAAACGATTCGTGAAGCGGCCGTAACGGATCTGCTCATCTCCGCTTCTTCAGAAACCATTGTCCATTTTCTGAACCGGCCGTTTTCAGCGAGTTTCATGCCCGCTTTTTTGACGAGATAGCTGAAAAGCGAAGCGGCCGCCCAGCCCAACAGCAGAATAAGGCCGGCTTTTAAAATGCTCGGCACAGCCGCCGTTATCGCTGACAGCATGCTGACAAAAGGCGAAGCCACGGTTGTCAGATGCAGAATGTTAAAGAATAGAATAAAAACGATGATTAATGCGATAAAATAAATGACTTTACTGATGACTTTTTCTGAGGAATAGCGCGCCGGCTTTTTTTCGGCGAACAGCCTGTCGTCGATTTTTGTTTTTTGCAGGCCTTTGTATACGGCTTTTTCAATGATTTTGGCAATGCCCCAGCCGATAAGCAGGACGAGCAGTGCAATGATCAGATTCGGGAGTTTGCTGAGATACGTCGTAAGCATGTCAGCTGTATTCAAGTAGAATCGCTCCTTTTCTTTTTGGGGTATGGTGTGTGTTTTACCCACTTACATATAAAGCAAACGGGGCGGATGTGCCGAAAGTTTTCAGCCGGAAACCGGTCTGTTATTTCATCTTTTGAGAGGAAGGGTCATACATTATAAATAAGTCCAAGTAGGGGGGATTCGGTTGAACGCGGAGGAGACAAAAGGTTTACAGCGGGCAATTGAGGAAATAACCGACATTGCGAAGGGTTTCGGCCTTGATTTCTACCCGATGAGATATGAAATTTGCCCGGCTGAGATTATTTATACATTCGGCGCGTACGGCATGCCGACGAGATTCAGCCATTGGAGTTTCGGCAAACAATTTCACAAGATGAAACTCCATTATGATCTCGGTTTGAGCAAAATTTATGAACTTGTCATTAATTCCAACCCTTGCTACGCTTTTTTGCTGGACAGCAATTCGCTGATCCAAAATAAATTAATTGTAGCCCATGTTCTTGCCCATTGTGATTTTTTCAAACATAACTGCCGCTTTCAAAATACGAACCGGGACATGGTTGAGAGTATGGCGGCTGCGGCGGAGCGGATTAAGCATTATGAAAGAATTCACGGGATAAAAGAGGTGGAGTCCTTTTTAGATGCCATTCTGGCGGTTCAGGAGCATATCGATCCGTCGCTCGTCAGGCCGAAGCTGCTGTGGAGCGTCGATGACGAAGATGAGGACGAAGAAGAAACCGCGCCATCGCCTTACGATGATTTATGGGGAATGGATAAGCCGAAGCAGGTGAAAAAGAAAAAAGGGAAAAAACCGTTTCCGCCCCGGCCGGAAAAAGATATTCTGCTGTTTATCGAGGAGCATTCGCGGGAGCTTGAACCGTGGCAGCGTGACATTTTAACCATGATGAGAGAAGAAATGCTGTATTTCTGGCCTCAGCTGGAAACGAAAATCATGAACGAAGGCTGGGCATCCTATTGGCATCAGCGGATTATCCGCGAGCTTGACCTGACTTCAGATGAAGCCATCGAATTTGCGAAGCTGAACGCAGGCGTCGTTCAGCCGTCAAAAACGGGAATCAACCCGTATTATTTAGGGCTGAAAATTTTTGAAGACATCGAAGAGCGTTATGACAACCCGACAGATGAAATGAAAAAAACAGGAGTAAAGCCCGGTTCCGGACGCGAGAAAATGTTTGAGGTCAGGGAAATTGAATCGGATATATCATTTATCCGCAATTATTTGACGAAAGATCTCGTGATGCGTGAGGATTTGTATTTATTCCAAAAGCAGGGCAGGGACTATAAAGTGATCGACAAAGAATGGAAGGCCGTGCGCGACCAGCTCGTGAACATGCGGGTCAACGGGGGATTTCCTTATCTGACCGTCAATGACGGGGATTACCTGAAGAATAATGAGCTCTATATTAAACATTGGTATGAGGGAATTGAGCTTGATCTGAAATATTTGGAGAAAGTGCTGCCGTATCTGTACCAGCTGTGGGGCAGGAGCGTGCACATCGAATCTGTTCTTGAAGACAGAGAAGTGATGTTTTCTTATGACGGCAAAGGAGTGCACCGGAGATATCTGTAAAAGAAGAAATGATGCGGGGAAACCCCCGCATCATTTTTTATTTTCCGTGTTTCAGGATGTGAAAGATCTTTTTGGCCTGGTCCGTGTTGTTTAAAAGCCCCGTAAATGACTCTCTTCCCGGACCGTATGCGTAAACGGGAACTTCTTCGCCCGTATGATCGCCGGTTGTCCAGCCGCTGTTGGTTTTCGCATTAAAGAGCTTAATGATCGCTTTGTAGACGCTCTTGTCAGCATCCTGTTTTGAGGCCGTTTCGATCTGTTTGATTTCCGCTTTTGACCATTTCAGGTCTGTATAACGCGCAAGCACGGAAGATACGGATTTGCCCGCTTTGATTTGGTCAGCCATAAACGCCGGTGTTTTTTTGGCGGCAAGGATCGGTTCAACATGCCAGTTTTTATCGTCATTCGCGCCGATCGTCAATCCCCCGGTGGTATGATCAGCCGTGGCAACGACAAGCGTATGTTTGTCCTTTTTGGCAAATGCGATCGCTGCTTTATACGCTTTTTCAAAATCCTTCATTTCACTCATTGCGCCGACTATATCATTGTCATGTCCCGCCCAGTCAATTTGGCTGCCTTCGACCATTAAGAAAAACCCTTTTTTATTCTTGTTCAGCCTGTCGATCGCTGCCGTTGTCATCTCTTCTAATGAAGGGACGGCGTTTGAGCGGTCGATTGCTTTGTCGAGTCCGCCATCGGCAAACAGGCCGAGAATCTTCTTGTTACGATCCTTTTTGAGCTCCTGTTTTGATGTCACGTAGCTGTATCCCGCTTTTTTGAAATCCTTTGTTACATTGCGGTCTTTACGGATAAAGTTTGACTTGCCGCCTCCAAGGAGCACATCGACTTTCTGTTTTCCGTTGATGCGGTCATCAAAGTAGCTGCTTGCGATGTCATCCATGTTCTTTCGGGATTTGTTATGGGCTCCGAATGCCGCAGGGGTGGCGTGCGCAATCTCCGAAGTTGCGACAAGTCCGGTGGATTTCCCTCTTTGTTTCGCTTCTTCGAGGACGGATTTTACCCGCTTTCCTTTTTTATCGACTCCGATCGCCGCGTTATACGTTTTCACGCCTGTGGCCATTGCCGTGCCAGCCGCCGCGGAATCGGTAATATTGGAATCAGGATCGTCAGGATAAGTCATCATCATACCGGTGAGATTGGGATCGAATGCCGTCAGTTTCATACCATCCGAAGGCTTTCCTTTGTTAATGACCGAACGGTAGGCGTTCATATAGGGAGCGCCCATTCCGTCGCCGACCATGAAGATGACGTTTCTGATTTCGTTTTTGTCAGGCTGTTTTTTTGCCGCAGCCTGTTCGGAGTGCTGAAGCCCCGCGCCCGCAATCAGACCGGCTGTCAGTACAGATACGGCTGCCGCCGGCAGAAGTTTTGATCGAACCTGTTTAAATAGACTCATTCTCACTCGTCCTCCTTTAATCGTGTCTGCATGTCTAATGGTAGGGGGTGTTTGTAAAGAGCGCCTGTTCCTCCTGTAAATTTCAGGTGAAACATTGTTAGAAATGTAAATTCCGGTGTAACTTATGTTTTCAAGAAAGAGTGAAAACCATTCACTTTTTTGAAAAAGACGAGGATTTTTTTAACAAGGGGTTATTTGGAAAATAAACTGCTTTGTTTTTCCAAAATACGAGGATCACAGGAAAAAAACATGACAAATTGACTCATTTTTCGTCACGTTTGAAATCAAATTGAAATATTTAATACCCTTAAAAACTTTTTTTAAAAACGAATTAGTAAGAAATTTGTCACGGGAAGTCAAGTCTATTTCTAGTGGAAATTGAACCTTATAATAGGAAACAGATAAAAACTTTAAAAAAGAGACACATAAAATAGATAGAATCATTCGGGGAGGAAAATATGAAAAAGCAACTTGTTACAGCAACAACGGCAGTGGTTTTGGGGACGACTTTGTTTGCGGGCGCGGCATCTGCGCAAACGATTAAGGTAAAAAAAGGCGATACATTATGGGGACTTTCAAATCGGTACGGAACGTCAATTAATTCCATTAAATCTGAGAACAAATTAAAATCGGATATCATTTACATCGGCCAGACGCTTTCGATCAACGGTAAATCATCTTCAGGTTCAAATTCGGGCAGCAAGTCATCATCGTCTACATATAAAGTCGTAAAAGGCGACAGCCTTTGGAAAATTGCGAATAAATATAAAATGACGGTAAACCAATTAAAAAGTTTAAACGGTTTAAAAACGGACCTGATCCGCATCGGACAAGTTCTTAAAGTAAAGGGATCAACTTCCGGTTCAACGTCTTCAGGATCTTCGTCATCAAAGCAGCCTTCATCCAGCCATAATGCTGCACAGACGAGCCTGAATGTAAACAAGCTGATTTCTGATGCGCAATCTTTAATCGGCACGCCGTATGTATGGGGCGGAACAACGACTTCCGGCTTTGACTGCAGCGGATTTATCTGGTACCTGTTAAACAAACAGACGAGTGTCGGCAGAACGAGCACTGCGGGATACTGGAGCTCAATGAAGAGCGTGTCGAGCCCGTCAAGAGGAGACTTCGTCTTCTTTACAACATATCAGGCCGGCCCTTCACACATGGGTGTGTACATCGGAAACAACAAGTTCATCCATGCCGGTTCTGACGGCGTCACAACAAGTGATCTGAATAACAGCTACTGGAAACCTCGCTACCTTGGCGCGAAAAGATTCTAGCAGCGATAGAAACCCGTTCATCAGAACGGGTTTTTTATTTAGACGGGACAGAGCTCTATTTGTTTCACCTAAAAATGAAAATGTGATAAAAAATCTAAAAAGGTTTTCTTTTTTTCATTTTCATAGAGGGCGATGGCGTACGCGCCCGCGCTCGGCATCTGGGTGAATTCGCACGGAATTTCAATCATGCTGCCTGCGGCGAGTTCGGCCCGTACCGCTGACAGCGGCAGAAATGAGACGCCCAGCCCCTCTTTAATAAATCGTTTCGTAATATGCGTCTGTGTCACCTTCATTGTCCTGACGAAAGGGAACTGTATTCTGACCTGGCGGAGCAAATCATCCCAATAGTCAGGATGGTTATGGGTCAAAAGCAGATATTGTCCGAACAGGTCTTTCACTTCATCCGCCTTCCCTGTCCCGGGTTTTCGGCCGGGCGGCGCGACGAGGACAACGGGGTCATTGTACAGGGGGCGGCAAGTGAGGGAAGATGATTGCACTTTTAAGCAGCTCAGTCCGATATCGGCTGAGCCGTTTCTGATTTGAGAGGCGATTTCTTCCGATTCGAAAATGGTGACCGTCATTTCGGTTTCTTTATTGTCCTCTGTATAACGCTTCATGACAGACGGGAGAACGGTGTCGGCGATAAGCGGCGAAACAGCGAGTGTCAGCGTGTGCGAGTAGCCCTGGCGCACCCTGTGCAGCTCCGCCATGCTGTTTTCATAGTCTTCCAAAAGCCTCATGGCAAACGGCACGTATGCTTTTCCTTCTTCCGTCAATTGTATTTTCCGGCCGCTCCGCTGAAACAGCTTGCAGCTGATTTCTTTCTCTAATAATTTTATATGAACGGTGACGGTCGGCTGAGATAAAAAAAGCGTTTCCGCCGTTTTTCTGAAGTTCTCATATTTTGCCGCGGTGACGAAGGTGTGAAGCCATTTAAAATCCATAGATGCACTCCTCTGATTAAAAGTTTTAATTAATTCCCTTAAAAATATTCATTATTTTTTAAATATTATATTTACTATAATAACAGAAAGAGGATAAGGGGGAATGAAATTGATTTATCGTGGATTGAAAGGGATTACTTGTGCAGAAACGGCTATCAGCCATATTGACGGAGAAAAGGGGCATTTAATATATCGCGGTTATGACGCGAAGGAAATCGCGCTGCAATTCAGTTTTGAAGAAGCGGCGTATCTCATTTTGAACGGGACGCTTCCTGATGAGCGGCAATTGCTTGCGTTTCAGGAAGAACTTGCAGCCGAGCGCGGGCTTCCGAAACATTTGATCCACTTACTGGAAACGCTTCCGGATGAAATGGACGACATGGCGGTGCTGAGAACGGCTGTTTCAGGTTTGGGCACAGATTCATTTACATATCCGCCCAAGCCGGAAGAAGCGATTAAACTGATTGCCGTCACACCGACGATTATTGCGTACAGATACCGCCGTAAACAAGGGCAGGAAGCGTTGTCACCTGAGGCGCGATACGGACACGTTGAAAACTATTTGTATATGCTGACAGGCAGGCAGCCGTCCGCAGCCCAAAAGAAAGCGCTTGAGACGTATATGATTCTGGCGATGGAGCACGGGATGAATGCATCGACTTTTTCAGCGAGAGTCACGGTTTCGACGGAATCAGACTTAGTGTCTGCCGTCACTGCCGCACTGGGTACGATGAAAGGGCCGCTGCACGGAGGCGCACCTTCAGGCGTCACGAAAATGCTTGAAGACATCGGGGAAAAAGAAAATGCAGAAGCATATTTGGCAGCGAAGCTTATGAAGGGAGAACGCCTGATGGGCTTCGGACATAGGGTGTACAAAACAAAAGACCCGCGGGCGGAAGCGCTGCGCATAAAGGCTGAAGAAGTGGCGGGAAATGATCCGTCGCTTGACTTGGCGCTTTATGTGGAGAAGGAAGCCATCCGTTTGTTAGAGCAATATAAGGCCGGACGGAAGCTGTATACGAATGTGGAGTTTTACGCAGCGGCTGTGATGCAGGCCATTGATGTCGACAATGATTTATTTACGCCGACCTTTTCAGCAAGCAGAATGGCAGGCTGGTGCGCACACGTGCTTGAACAGTCCGCTGACAACATGATTTACAGGCCGTCTGCGAAATACACCGGCGCGTTTCCCGAAACGGCTCAGCAGCTTTAATTACCGGCATATTTGTCCGTTTAACTCCCCGCGCTGCGTGGTATCGTCTCAGTAATACCAATTGCAGGAGTGTGAGAATATGAATCCGATGGACAGACAGACGGAAGGACAAAAGCCGCAGGTGCAAAAACGCCAGCCCGGTATTGAGTCAGACATGGAGCCGAAACCGCTCTTGGAGGACCCGGATGTAAAAGGGTCGGGCAGATTAAAAGGAAAAGTCGCCGTCATCACGGGCGGAGACAGCGGCATCGGCGCAGCGGCTGCGATCGCTTACGCGAAGGAGGGAGCGGATCTTGCCATCCTGTACCTAGACGAACATGCCGATGCTGAGAGAACGAAAAAGCGTGCGGAAGAATACCAGGCCGAATGCCTGTTAATTCCGGGAGACGTCGGTGATGAGGCGCATTGTCAGAAGGCGGTCCGGCAAGTCTTAGATCACTACGGAAAAATAGATATTCTCGTTAATAATGCGGCTGAGCAGCATCCGCAAAACGGGATTCTTGATATTACAGCTGAACAGCTGGAGAAGACATTCCGTACAAACATGTTTTCTATGTTTCATATGACAAAAGCCGTGCTGCCTCATCTCAAAAGAGGGAGCGCCATCATTAATACAACGTCTATTACCGCTTATCAGGGAGACACTTCTTTGATCGACTATTCGTGTACGAAAGGCGGCATCGTTTCCTTTACGCGTTCAATGGCGATGTCATTGGCCGATCAGGGGATCAGAGTAAATGCGGTGGCCCCTGGACCGATCTGGACCGCTCTGATTCCGGCGACGTTTACTGAAGAAAAGGTAGAAAAGCACGGTCTGGACACTCCGATGGGAAGACCGGGACAGCCTGCGGAACACGCCGGAGCTTACGTGCTTCTGGCTTCAGACGAATCTTCCTATATGACGGGGCAGACCATTCACGTAAATGGCGGCAGATTTATTTCAACATAATACGCAAGTTTTATCCCGCGCTTTTAAAAAGTGCGGGATTTTTATTTGAACGTACATATGAATACGATTTTTAAAAAATAGAAGTCGCCAGCAGAATCACTAATGTTAATATTTTGCAGTAAAGAATCCGCTGAGTTTTGCTTTATGAAAACCAAAAATAATATATAGAATTTTCAAAAAAGTTATTTTCATTTTTATATTTTTCGCTATAATATGATGTAGGAGAAAGGGATGATGTGCTGAAACATTTCATGCGAAAAATAAGAATTTAGTCATTATTGCTATTGTTATCTGAATATTCTAACATATATTGATTTACAAGGAGTGAAGCAGATGAAGGGGAGCGTATTCAGAAAGAAAAGCATTCAGGACCTGCTTGCCGCAACGAGCGGGGAAAAGTCGCTGAAAAGAGAGTTAGGGGCCTTTGATCTGACCCTTCTGGGGATAGGGGCCATCATCGGAACGGGAATTTTTGTATTAACCGGAACAGGCGCTGTCACGGCGGGGCCGGGGCTGACCGTTTCATTTGTCATCGCCGCTCTTGCGTGTTTATTTGCGGCTCTGTCATATGCTGAATTTGCTTCAAGCGTCCCGGTTTCAGGTTCCGTCTACACGTTTACTTATGCGACACTGGGTGAACTTCTAGCGTTTATCATCGGATGGGATTTAATCTTGGAATATATGCTCGCCGTCAGCGCGGTTTCGGTCGGCTGGTCCGGCTATTTTCAATCATTCTTGGCGGGCTTCGGCATTCATCTTCCGACCGTATTAACGGCCGCGCCGGGATCCATTAAAGGCACGGTCACATTCTTTAATCTCCCCGCATTTGTTATCGTGCTTGCGATTACATTCCT
Organism: Bacillus sp. SIMBA_026; assembly: GCF_046535335.1. Lineage (NCBI taxonomy): Bacteria > Bacillati > Bacillota > Bacilli > Caryophanales > Bacillaceae > Bacillus > Bacillus sp. SIMBA_026. The sequence continues at coordinate 76,978 of NZ_JAWRWX010000001.1, forward strand.
CCTCTACTTAGGCATTAGGGAATCGAAGCGGGTCAATAATATTATGGTCATTTTGAAGGTTCTGGTTGTTCTATTGTTTATCGCCGTTGCGGCCGTATATGTCAAACCTCACAACTGGCAGCCGTTTATACCGATGGGTTTCGGCGGTGTTTTCAGTGCCGCGGCGCTCGTTTTCTTCTCTTTTATCGGTTTTGACGCCGTCTCTTCCGCCGCTGAAGAAACGAAAAATCCAGCGAAGGATCTGCCGAAAGGAATTATCTTTTCATTAATCATCTGCACCGTGCTGTATGTGACCGTATCGGCGATTATGACGGGCGTCGTTCCGTTTGCCCGCTTTGAAGGCGTTGACCATCCCGTGTCTCTCGTCCTGCAGATGGCCGGACAGAATTGGGTGGCCGGGATTATTGATATCGGCGCAGTGTTGGGAATGACAACGGTGATGCTCGTCATGCTGTACGGCCAGACGAGGGTGATGTTTGCCATGTCCCGTGACGGTTTGGTGCCGGGGGCGCTTTCAAAAGTCCATCCGAAGCATAAAACGCCGCACGTGGTGACATGGGTGTTCGGCATCCTGTCGGCATTACTCGGCTCGCTCGTCCCGCTTGATGAACTGGCGAAGCTGGTGAACATCGGCACGCTTGCCGCGTTTGTCCTGATTTCCGTGGCGGTTATCGTATTGAGAAAGAAACAGCCTGATCTGCCAAGGGCTTTTAAATGTCCGGGGGTTCCCTTTATTCCGGTATTGTCCATTCTGTTCTGCGTGTTTTTGATTATTAACCTTGGCGCCACCACCATATTCCGTTTCTTTATCTGGCTGATCATCGGTCTGGTGATTTATTTCTTATATTCAAGAAAGCATTCGAAATTAAACGGGGATTTGTAAGGAGCGGCACCCGCCGCTCCTTTTTATTTTTCGGAATAATGAAACATATTGAAATGGGCTTAAGTTATCGCAGCGAATAAGGGATAATATAGGGCGGAAGGGAAGTGGAAAGTCGTGTCTGACCAAAAAAGGGTTCAATGGGCCTCAAAAATAGGATTTATTATGGCCGCTGCCGGTTCGGCGATCGGCCTGGGAGCCATTTGGAAGTTCCCTTACGTAGCGGGTACGAACGGAGGAGGCGCTTTTTTTCTTGTATTCGTCCTCTTTACCGTGCTTTTAGGCTATCCGCTTTTGCTCGGTGAATTTATTTTCGGAAGACGGAGCCAGACAAATGCGATTGATGCCTACAAACAAGCCGCGCCGAAGTCGGTATGGCACCTCACGGGTTATGTGGGTGTGGCGGCCTGTTTTTTAGTTTTGTCTTTTTACAGTGTTGTCGGCGGGTGGATTTTGCTTTATGTGTTAAAAGCCGTTACCGGTTCTTTATCCGGGCTCACTCAGGAGCAGTACGGCACGGTGTTCGGGACGGTCATTGAAAATCCGATCCAGACTCTCATTGCGCAGCTTGTATTTATGATCATGACGGTGGCGGTCGTCGCAAAAGGCGTGCAGAAAGGGATTGAACGTGTCAGTGCGGTGCTGATGCCGATTTTATTCGTGCTGTTTCTATTGCTTGTGCTGCGATCAGTCACGCTCGATCATGCCGTTGAGGGGATTAAATTTTTATTGGTTCCGCACTTTGAAGATTTGACGCCGGAATCCATCCTATATGCTTTAGGACAGGCGTTTTTTACATTAACGCTCGGTGTTTCGGTCATGGTGACATACAGTTCGTATCTGCCGAAAACCCAAAATCTTCCTGGTTCGGCGGGTTCCATTGTTATGATGAATGTGCTCGTTACGCTGTTTGCGGGACTGGCCATTTTCCCGGCGGTTTTTTCGTTCGGCTTTAAACCGGATGAAGGGCCTACACTGCTGTTTACCGTGCTGCCGGCTGTGTTTGACCGGCTGCCGTTCGGCTCGCTGTTTTTTATCAGCTTTCTGGCGGTCTTTTTCTTCGCCGCGCTGACTTCGGCCTTTTCGATGGTGGAAATTATCGTGGCGACTGTCGGGAAAGGTGATGAAACGAAAAGAAAGAAGCTGTCGTGGACAAGCGGTCTGCTCATTTTCTTAGTCGGAATTCCGTCCTGTTTATCATACGGTGTTCTCGGTGATGTTCATTTGTTCGGAAAAACGTTTTTTGATCTTGCGGATTTCACCGTCAGCAATGTGCTGATTCCGCTCGGCGCTTTATTAATATCAATCTTCGTCCCGCTGAAAATACCGAAGCAGGAGCTGTTTGCCGAGATGAAAAGCGGTTCCGCCATCGGCTATCGTTTCTTTCAGCTGTGGTATTTCCTTCTGAAATATCTCGTGCCGCTGGCTATCATCGTCGTATTGCTGCATTTAATCGGCGTTCTTTCATTTTAAAAAAACAGGCCCCCGTAAAAGGGCCTGTTTTTATGTTTAAAAACCGAATTGCAGATTCGTATCAACCGCAACGATCGTATATACACAGACAATGACGAACAAATTGAGAATGACACCGAGCAGTCCCGGGCCCGTCCGTCCTTTTTTAATAAACAGCTCAATGATGCCGAACGGCACGGCGGCCATCGCAAACGGCAGCATCTGATAAGAATAGAAAGTCACATTGCTGATGATTGCCACGTTCAAAAGCAGCAGCGACAAAATCGCGGTACCGACTGATATCCAGCCGAAAACATTATGCTCTTTAAAAATTCTTACCAATTCCATAATTCCACCTCACCGATGTTTGCTGCTTTTACTGTTTTGTTTTTCAGCAGACGTTCGATTTCTTTTGTCGGCCCCGTCACGACAGAGCCGTATACATTCATTCCGTGATGTTCAACATAGTCGATTCGGCTGCCAAGATTCATGTCTTTGCGTTTCGATATTGCATGCGCCCATTTTTTATGGCGGGACATAAATTCAAGGGCATTGATAAATTGTTCACGGTCTGTCTGTCCTTGCGTTTCGAAAGAGGACACCATCTTGGAATCTTTCCCGGGAAATCCTAACGGCTCGGCATAAGGACTGTCTTTCAGATTTTTCTCCGTTTCGACCGCGTTCCATAAAAACTTCACATCGTATTTTTTAAAAGTCGAATATACTTGAGAAGAAGGGTAGGCCCGGTCATAAGAAAGATAGACCTCCGCCACGCTTCCTTCAGGCAATTTTTTTAATGTCTGTCCGGCTTTGTCAATCGTTCGTTCCTTTAAGCCGGAAGGATGGGCGAAATAATGCTTTGCCTGTGCCGCGTCTAAATCATAGTAGTTAACGGCAGGCGATTTGACCGTATCTAAAAACATTTCAATTCGTTCTCCGCCGACGGATTTCGTTTTTGTGCCGATCTGCTTTTGCAGCGGAAATTCCGTATTCATTCCAAACAGCTTCACCTGGCTTTTCAGTCCGGAGGTATCGACGAGGACGTTCGGCATCGTTGTCGCCACCGTCACTGCCGCGGTCTCCATTAATTGATTGCCGGTGCTTTCTTTTCCTCCCAGACCGTAATAGAGGTAGCTTCCTAAAGTGCAAAGCGGCAAAATCATCAAAGTGGAGATGACGGCGAGAACTGAAATCCGCAAATACGATTTGCGTTTTCCGTATGATAAAATGGCCTTCTGTTTTTCCGGGCTGATGCCGACGTCCCATTCCCGGTCGTCCTGCATTTCGCTTTCAATCAACTCCTGATAGACTTCCAGCTTTTCCAGTTCTTCTTCAAAGGCGGCCATTTCCCGGTCGCTCATTTCTCCATTTTTGTATTGGTAAAAACGCTTTTTAAATTCTTCATTCATCATTAACACCTCTATTATAAAGTGCTTTCAGCCGCTGTCTGGCACGAAATAAAACACTTTTAAAATTAGCCTCTGAAATATTCATAATATGGGATGCTTCTTTGTAATTCAGTTCTTTTAAATAATACAGTGTTAAGGCCTCCCGATAATTGTCGGGAAGTTCGGACATATACCCTGTCAGCACTTCCTTGATTTCAATCTGATGAGCCGGGCTTTGAACAGCCGTCTGAAAAAGGCTCCCAATTAAGTCATCGGAAATGGTCACTTCCTTTTTATGTTTTCTGACATAATCTATAAACGCATTTCTCGCCACTTGAAAAAGCCATGGCTTTACTTTGCTGTGGTCGTAGGAGTGAATGTGTATGTATGCCCTCATAAAGGTTTCCTGCAGCAAATCTTCAGCGAGATGCTTGTCTTTTGTCATGGAGAGCAGGAACCGGTAAACATCATTCATATACATTTGGTAAATTTCATCGATCGTCACTGCCTTTTCTCCCCTCTATGTTATACACGCATAAGAAAGGTTTAAAGTTGCACGTTCCATGCAAACGGCTTAAATTCATTTTCACCTCATCAAACACCATTTCTCTATAGTACCCAAAATCCGTCATAAAAGATAGAGATCGGCGGAGGAAAAATATAATTATTAGTACCAGGTAATAAAAAATATTGTTATAATAGAGAGAGAACACTTTTGATCATTACAACAAAGGAAGTGCGTTATGTATAAGTTTTGTGCAAATGCCATCAAATGCATTCTATCCCTGCGCGGAGGAGTGAAAGTGTACAATAAAGAGAATCTTCCGTCTGATAAAGGATTCGTTATCGCGTGCACGCATGCGGGCTGGGTGGACGTCCTCACGCTCGGTGTCGGGATATTGCCCCATCAGATTCATTATATGGCGAAAAAAGAGCTGTTTCAGAAAAAGTGGATCGGAAGTTTTTTGAAGAAGATTCACGCGTTCCCGGTTGACCGTGAAAATCCGGGCCCGAGCAGCATTAAAACGCCGATTAAGCTTCTGAAGGAAGGAAAGATTGTCGGGATTTTTCCGAGCGGTACGAGAACATCAGAAGACGTCCCGCTGAAAAGAGGGGCCGTGACTATCGCCCAAATGGGAAAAGCGCCGCTCGTTCCGGCCGCATATAAAGGGCCGTCTACGGGAAAAGCGCTGTTTAAAAAGGGAAAAATGCGGCTTATCATCGGCGAGCCGATTTTTTTGGAGGACTTTTCCGATCTTGCGCCGAAGGAGAGGCTTGCGGCCATGACAGAAGAGCTGAATGCCAGAATTAAAGAGCTTGAGAAAAAACTTGAACAATTGTAAATGAAAAAAAGCTTGCCGTCTGTATCAGACGCGCAAGCTTTTTTGTTATGCTTCTTTTTGTTCGGCGGTTTCCAGCAGTTCATCAAACGCCAGTTTTTTCACTTCGATATATGCGACATGGTGGCCGTCAATTTCATTAATGATAAATTCACAGCCTTCTTCGATAATCGAGTCGTATTGTTCGACGTCGTATTTCTGGGTAAGGAACCAGCCGCCGATGGTGTCGACCTCGTCATTTTCCAAATGGATGCCGAGGAGTTCGTTCACTTGATCAATCAGGACCTTGCCGTCAAGCATGTAATGGCCGTCGCCGAGTTTACGGATTTCGTTGATTTCATCGATATCAAATTCATCACGGATTTCCCCGACGATTTCTTCAATAATGTCTTCAACGGTGACAAGCCCCGCGGTTCCGCCGTATTCATCCGACAGAATCGCCATATGAACCCGTTCTTTCTGCATTTTTACAAGCAGATCGTGAATCGGTGCCGACTCAATCACATGGATGATCGGATTGACAAAATCGGTAATCGGCGAGTCGACTGATACTTCGCCGCTGATGCAGGCGGTCAGCACTTCTTTAATGTTAATAACGCCGATAATATTATCTTTGTCACCCTCTTCGACAGGGTACCGGGTATATTTTTCAATCTGAATGATGTCCATCATTTCAGAAATTTTGATATCATGCGGCAGACTGACGATTTCCGTACGCGGAATCATGATTTCTTTTGCAAGTCTGTCGTCAAATTCAAAGATTTTGTTCACGTATTTAAATTCAGACTGGTTGATTTCACCGCTTTTATAGCTTTCCGATAAAATGATGCGCAGCTCTTCTTCAGAGTGGGCAAGCTCATTTTCAGACACCGTCTCCAGACCGAACGTCTTCGTTAAAAGACGGGCGGAGTTGTTCAGAAGCCAGATAAACGGGAACATGATGCGGTAAAACCAAATGAGCGGTTTCGAAAACAGCATTGAAACGGCTTCCGCTTTCTGGATGGCGACTGTTTTCGGCGCCAATTCTCCCACGACCACGTGTAAGAATGTAATGATCGCATAGGCGAGAATAAATGAAATAATATGCGATAATGAGCTTGGTACGTTTATCTTTGTGAAAAGCGGATGAAGCAAGCGTTCAATCGTTGATTCGCCTAAGACACCAAGACCGATGGAAGTCAATGTTATGCCGAGCTGGCACGCCGATAAATACTCATCTAAATGCGTGGTCACTTTTTTGACACCGATTGCGGCTTTATTTCCTTCTGCTATAAGCTGGTCAACCCGTGAGCCTCTGATTCTGATTATCGCAAACTCAGATGCTACGAAAAATGCCGTCAGCGCGATTAAAACCGCGACTAAAATCAAATTCACAATGTCCAATTAGAACCTTCACTTCTTTTGGGAAGATGAAGGTAACACCTCCTGTTAGTAAGATAATGGTTTAACTTAACAGCAGCATAAATGATTGAAGCACTGCAAGCTTTTCAGGAGCCAGCCTTTTTTTCAGCTGGGCGCGCTCCTCTGGTTCAAGCTTTTCAAACCGATTCAAGATCACGGAGATGTTTTGATTCATGTGATCAATTTCCGATGCCAGATTTCCAATATCGTCAGGCAGGGCTGAAGAGGGAAACTGGTTCTCCAGTCGATCTTTTATATCAGACAGGGCCAATCGCTGCTTTTTACAAGCGACTATAAACTTTAACCGATTAAGTGCAAGTGTATCGTAGTAACGATAGTTCGAACAAGACCTGTCAGGCTTTAAAAGCCCGAGGTTTGTGTAGTAATCCACCGTGCGTTTCGTTACACCGGCAAGCTCTGCTAATTCACTGATGCGATAAGTCTCAGCCCCATCTAAATCCCTCCCCAACCATCACGTTATAGTTATGAGAATAGTTTAATATATGAAGGGGAGTTTGCACAAGTTTATTGTTTTCCGTCTTTCTCCTGAAACGGCGCGGCGGGCTGTCTGAAAAAGCGTTGACTGCGCCATGTAAATCTTTCATAATCATTGTAAATAGAAACGGCAGAAAAAGACAGAAGGGACAGATGACAGTGGCCGGTTTATCACGGGAAGTGACACAGAATCTGGAGAAAGGTTCATGGATACGCAAACTATTTGATGAAGGCGCTCGGCTGAAAAAAGAGTTCGGCGCCGATAAGGTATTTGACTTTTCGATAGGAAATCCGGTTGCGGAGCCGCCTGAAACATTTAAAAAAGCGCTTTGCGAAGCGGCTGAAACAGGGCGGCACGGGTACATACAAAACCAGGGGCTTCCGGAGGCGAGAGAAAAGGTTGCGCGCTTTTTGTCAGAGCGGTTTCAGACAGAAATTTCCGCCAGGCATACAGTCATGACGGTCGGAGCCGGCGGGGCGCTAAATGTCGCGCTGAAGAGCATTTTAAACCCGGAGGAAGAAGTCATCCTTCTTTCGCCTTATTTTGCGGAATATAAAGCGTATGTTGAAAATTACCGCGGCAGACCCGTCATCTGCCCGCTGACTGACTCATTTGAGATTGATATTGAAGCGGTTAAAGGTGCGATCACCCCCCGTACGAAAGGACTGATCGTGAATACGCCGCATAATCCTACGGGGACTGTGCTCAGCCAGAAAAACCTTAACGAATTAGGCGCCTTATTAAAAGAAGCCGAAGAGCGGAACGGCCAAAGCATATTTATTTTATTTGATGAACCGTACAGCCAGCTGATCTACGGAGAAGAGCAGGCGAATCCGTTTCAGGCGTATCACCGCGTGATTTTAGTCAGTTCGTTCAGTAAAGATCTCGGCATTGCGGGGGAAAGGCTCGGGTATATCGCGGCAGACGCCCAAATGCCTGAGGGCGATCTTCTGACGGATGCGTTCGTTTTCTGCAACCGGACGCTCGGCTTTGTGAACGCTCCGGTCATGATGCAGCGCGCCGTGGCGAAAATGGATGATCTTTCGATTGACGCTGAACCTTACAGAAAGCGAAGAGACCTTATGGTGGACATCCTCACAGAAGCCGGCTTCGAATTTGAAATGCCGAAAGGAGGCTTTTTCGTCTTTCCGAAATCACCGATTGAAGACGAGGTGGTGTTCTGCATGCATGCCGCACAGAAATACAAACTATTGATCGTACCCGGCAGCGGATTTGGAAAAAGCGGTTATTTCCGATTATCTTTCAGCGTGCCTTCAGAACAGATCAGACAGTCGCGCGATGTTTTCAAAGCACTGTATCAAGATTTTTCTTCATAGCTTCCAATACATAAAGATGGGAGAACGGACAAATGTCGAGGAGAAATAATGGCACGTCAGACATCAGCATTACAGGAATCGGAGTCTTAACCGCGGTCGGACAAGGCAAGGAGGCGTTTCTCGATGCGCTTATGGAGGGGCGGCACGCCTTTGATGTGATGAAACGGCCCGGCCGGCAGAAAGGCAGTTCGTTTATCGGCGCGGAGCTTAGCGAATTAACGCCGCCGGACGCGCTGTCCAAGCGCTTGTACCGAAGGGCCGCATTATCAGGAAAGACGGCGCTTATCGCTTTATATGAAGCGTGGCATGACGCTCAATTAGACGGCGCTGACCACAGCCGCACCGGTCTGATCATCGGCGGCTCGAATATGACGCAGCGCGAATTGCTGCAGACCTTTGAGAAAAACGGTGAAACGCCGCAATTTGTAAATCCGACATACGGGCTTTCTTTTATGGATAGTGATTTGTCGGGGCTTTGTACGGAGCAATTCGGGATAAAAGGGCCGGCCTTTACGGTCGGCGGCGCGTCGGCAAGCGGCCAGGCGGCGGTTATCCAGGCTGCTCAAGGAATCAAAGGAGGCCTGTTTGACCGATGTATCGTGATCGGGGCGCTGGCCGATCTGTCGTACATGGAGTGTCATGCTCTCCGTTCTTTGGGAGCGATGGGCACTGATACATACGCTGAACGGCCTGAAGCCGCCTGCCGCCCGTTTGACCGGCATACGGACGGGTTTATATTCGGAGAGGCGTGCGGGGCGATTGTGCTGGAACGCGCTGAATCTGCCGAAGAGAGGGGCGCACGTTCGTGGGCCGGCTTAAAGGGCTGGGGGATGGCTTCCGATGCGAACCGCAACCCGAATCCTTCAGCAGAGGGCGAAATGACGGTGATCCGCCAGGCGCTGGAGCGGGCAGGTCTTTCAGCAAAAGAGATCGATTACATCAACCCGCACGGCACCGGTTCACCGATCGGTGATAAGACTGAATGCCGGGCGCTTTCTGAAAGCGGCCTGTCGCACGCGCGGATTAATGCGACAAAATCGATTACCGGACACGGCCTGAGTGCGGCCGGAACGGTGGAAATCATTGCTGCTCTCTTGCAAATGCGGGAAAACAAGCTTCATCCGATCCGAAATTTAACGGAGCCGATTGACGATTCATTTCAGTGGGTGACCGACGGGCCGAGCGCCCATACCGTACACCATGCGTTAAGCTTAAGCATGGGATTCGGGGGGATTAATACGGCGCTTTGTTTAGAAAATCATTTCCGAAGCAGATAACGGCAGCCTTCTTTTTGAAGGCTGTTTTTTATATGATAAAAAAATCTGAAAATGATGAAAGAATGGAGTTGTGATACAATAAAATATACAAATGACAATCATGCTTTGACTTAGGAGGTGGCAGGATGGGGCCCTCTGTGTAGTCAATCACCCATTTCGTTCCTCTCGCTTAAGAAAAACGATGAAATCAGGAGGTGACGTCCTTATCCTTCAATTCGGGATAAGGTGAAATGGACGATATTGACAGTTTGATTTTAATCGGTGTGCTCATTGCGTTAACGGCATTTTTCGTGGCGAGTGAATTTGCGATCGTCAGAGTGAGGAGATCCAGAATCGATCAGCTCATCTCAGAAGGGAACAGACGGGCGGTGCTCGCAAAGCGTATCATTACGGATCTTGATGAGTATTTATCCGCCTCGCAGCTTGGCATTACACTCACATCCATCGGGCTCGGCGTACTGGGAGAGCCTGCATTTGAACGGATGCTTCATCCTGTGTTTCAGGGCATGGGGCTGCCGGATTCTGCTGAGCATGTGATTGCTTTTGCTGCGGCGTACGGGCTGATTACGTTTTTACATGTCGTCGTCGGTGAGCTTGCGCCTAAAACGGTTGCGATTCAAAAAGCGGAAAAGCTGACGTTATGGATTGCCGGACCGCTTCGGTTATTTTACGTGTTTATGTTCCCGTTTATTTGGGTGCTGAACGGCTCCGCGAGAATTCTGACCGGTTTGGCCGGATTAAAGCCGGCATCTGAGCATGAAGGCTCCCACTCTGAAGAAGAGCTGCGGATCCTGCTGTCAGAAAGTTTAAAAAACGGAGAAATCAATCCGTCTGAATATACGTTTGTGAATAAAATTTTTGATTTTGATAATCGGATCGCCAAGGAAATCATGATCCCGAGAAAAGAAATCGCGGCTGTTTCCACTGATATGGACGTGCCGGAAATGCTTGATATGATGCTGAAAGACAAATATACGCGCTGGCCCGTAACGGACGGGGACAAAGACAGTGTCATCGGCATGATCAATACGAAGCATCTCTTTTCAGATCTGCTGTTTATGACAGAAGATGAAAAAGCGGAAGTATCCATCACGTCCTACGTCCGCCCGGTGATTGAAGTCATCGAGACGATCCCGATACACGACCTGCTGATAAAAATGCAGAGAGAACGGATTCATTTGGCGATATTGTCTGATGAATACGGCGGAACGTCCGGTCTTGTGACGACCGAAGACATCCTTGAAGAAATCGTCGGCGATATCAGAGACGAATTTGATGAGGACGAACAGCCGCAGATTCAAAAGCTGTCCGAACGCCATTATGTGCTGGACGGAAAGGTTCGGATTGATCAGGTGAATCATCTTCTCGGCGCAGGAATTGAAGAGGAAGTCGACACGATCGGCGGTCTTGTGCTGAAACGGAATATTGACATCTGTGCGGGTGAGTCGATACAAATCGGGGGATACACTGCCCTCATATTAGAAATGGACGGCCGGTTTATTAAACAGCTTGAACTCAAAGAAGAACAGGGCCGCCCGGGCGGTCAGGGAACAATAAACCGCCAGCTGCCCGTGCCTGAAACGGTCATGCTTCATAACGCAACCTTGAGCGAAAAATAAGCTCAAGGTTTTTTTAAATGGACATGATAATGAAGCCGCACCAGAACCCCAAAAGGCTTCCGGCTGCTGAAACAGCGATGTAGAGCAGGCTTTCCTTTATGCGGTTGTTCATCATCAGCTGCACGGCTTCAATACTGAACGTGGAAAAGGTCGTAAACGCACCGAAAAAGCCTGTCGCGATGATGATGCCGGCGGAAGGATTATCCAGGCCCAGTCCGGTGAACATGCCGAGGCCGAAGGAGCCGAGCAGGTTGACCGCAGCCATTCCAAGCGGAATCGGAAAACCTTTTGTTCTTTCTGAAATTGTTTTACCCAGCAGAGACCGTAATACCGCTCCGATACCCGCTGCGATAAGCATCAGGACAATCGTCATGGTGTATCATGCCCCCTTCCTGCTGCGTGAAGGGCAATCCGCCGTCCCCAAAAAATGCCGGCGTATGCAAGGGCAAGACCAGCGAATAAAGTCGCGGCAGCATAACAAAAAGCCGCTGCGGGAGACGATTGCAGCAGAAAAATGGTTTCTTTTGCGAAGGTTGACATCGTCGTGAAACCTCCGCAAAAACCGGTTCCTAAAAAGGCGGTCATAAGAGGGCGTTTAGCCCGAATGATGAAATAACCCGTAATAAGACCAAGTAAAAGGCTTCCCGCCGCGTTTTCGAGGAAAGTGGCCGCCGGGAAAGAACCGCTGTGAATGTGCGTGCTCATTTCAAAGCGGAGCAAAGCGCCAAGCGCGCCTCCGATAAAAATTGCGATGTATTGTTTCATATCAGCCATCCTTAGAAATAAAATCCGGAAAATCAGTTACAATGCCGTCAACTGCCATCATTTGCAGCTTTTCGGCCGTCTTTTGATTTCTGACCGTCCAGGCAAATACTTTCAGGCCGTGTCTGTGAGCGGTGGAAATCAAGAACCGATTCAGACGGGTATATTTAATATTGACATAATTTACGGCTGATTTGTAGGCGTTCAGCTGGTTTTTGGAAAACATCCCAAAGCTGGGTCTTGCAATAATTGCAGTCGGAACGGACGGATACATGCCGTGAAAGGTCTGAATCGACTTGAGGCTGAATGATTGAACGATAGGGTGGATGGAAAAGGAAAACCTGCTTAACAGCTGGCCGACTGCTTTTTCAAGGCCGACTTGAGAAACGTGCCCCTTCAGTTCAATTAAAAATCCGATTTCAGAATGATAACGCTTCAGAACCTCTTCGAGCAGGGGAATCCGCTCCCCTTTAAACTCAGCCCCATACCAGCTGCCGGCATCCAGAGACTGCAGCTTCTTCAGCGTAAAATCTTTTACAAAACCGGAGCCGTCCGTCGTCCGGTCGACTTTGTCATCATGGATGACGACAATCTGACCGTCTTTTGTGAGCTGGACGTCAAGCTCAATGAAATCAGCGTTCATTTCGGCAGCGATATCAAATGCCGCAAATGTATTTTCGGGCGCGTAACCGGAGGCGCCGCGATGAGCGATGGTATACAAGCTTGTCAGCTCCCCTCATGGGCATTTCTGTTATTATATCAGATTCGTATATGCACAGCGATTCAAACTGGTGAATGTGCAAAACAGTATTTTTTGGAATAAAGATAGTGCTTTTTTCGGTTTACAATCCGCATTGATGATTTATAATGGCAAAAAGGAGGCGAGATCATGGGAAAAGGGAGATTGAAAGTGGAAGAAAGAATTAAGGCCGAAACCGATGCTGAAATCCAAAAAGCGACTCTCCTGAAACAGACACAATCAAAGAAGAAATAGTGCCTGACCCTGTTGTATCTGGCTGAAAGATGAACGAATGTGTGAAAACCCCGGCTGTGCTCTGATGCCGGGGTTTTTCAGGCTGCCTAAAGACATTAAAAGAAGCTGATGTCCGAATGTTTTAGTATAATAGATTTTCGACAAGACAAAGGAGCATGCCATGATGACACAATTTCAGAGCTTTTTTACGCTTGACCATATTTCGCAGATCAGTATCAGCATTGGAATTTTAGCGGCTTTTCTCATTTTGAGAAAACTGTTTGTCAAATACTTTTTTCAGCTCATTTACAAATTGGCGAACAAGCCGAAAACCGACATATTCAAGCAGATTGCCGTAGCGTTTGACAAGCCGGCCAGATGGTTTTTCGCGGCGCTGGGTCTGTTTTTGGCGATTGAGTATTCGCCGTTTTTAGACGGGCAGATGGACATTGTCAAAAAATTGTACCGCTCTCTGATCGTTGCGCTGATTGCCTGGGGGCTTTGCAATCTGACATCGGCGTCTTCGTTTTTATTTCATAAAGTCAACAAGCGCTTTGAGCTTGATATGGATGACATTTTGGCGCCGTTTTTATCCAAGGTGCTGCGCTTTGTCATTCTCGCGCTCAGCGTCAGTGTGATCGCGCAGGAATTCAATTATGATGTAAACGGGTTCGTGGCCGGACTCGGACTTGGCGGATTGGCCTTCGCGCTTGCGGCTAAAGATACGATCAGCAATTTTTTCGGCGGCATTATCATCATTACGGAAAAGCCGTTTACGATCGGCGACTGGGTCGAGACGTCATCTGTGACGGGGGGCGTTGAAGATATCACATTCCGAAGCACAAGGTTCCGCACGGCGCAGGGGGCGCTTGTTACCGTACCCAATTCAACGCTGTCCATGGAAGCCATCACAAACTGGACGAGGATGACGAAGCGCCAGGTCACGTTTTCCGTTCGTGTTTCTTATGCGACGCCGATTGATCGTTTAGAGCGGTGCATCACAAGGCTCAGAGAAATGCTTCGTGAACATGAAGGCGTGCATGATGATACGATTATGGTTAACTTTGACGTGTTTGCGGACAGCTATTACAATCTGTTTTTCAACTTTTACACAAAGACCATCGTCTGGGCGGAAAGCCTGGACGTGCGGCAGGATATCAACCGCCGGATTATTGATATTTTTGCTGAGGAAGGCGTGGAGTTCGCCTATCCGGGCCAGAATGTATTCGTAAAACAGAAAAGCCACGATGATCCGGTTCATGTGAAGGATCATTCCGGAGAAAAAGAACGGGCATAACAGGCGCCGTTCTTTTTTCATGATATGATAAAAAGAAAAGGCGGTGGAAGAGTGGAAGCGTTTATGACATTGATCAATCAGGCGGAACGTATCGTGGTGCTGACGGGAGCGGGAATGAGCACGGAATCCGGCATTCCTGATTTTCGTTCGGCGGGCGGTATATGGACCGAAGACACCTCCAGAATGGAAGCGATGAGCAGGGAATACTTTGAACGCCGTCCGCGTGAATTCTGGCCTAAATTCAAACAGCTCTTTCAGATGAAAATGAGCGGAAGCTATGAGCCGAATGCCGGCCATACGTATTTGGCGGATCTTGAAAAGCGGGGAAAGCAGGTAGATATTTTCACGCAGAATATTGACGGGCTGCATAAGAAAGCGGGAAGCAGCAGTGTCTATGAGCTTCACGGTTCAATTCAGACCGCCGCATGCCCCCGCTGCGGAGCGCGCTACGGGCTTTCTCATCTGCTGAAGGACGAAGTGCCGGAATGTACGGCGGAAATCGGTGATCATGCGGTATGCGGCACCGTATTAAAGACGGATGTCGTGCTGTTCGGCGATCTCGTTCAGCATTTTGAAACCCTTTATGAAAAGCTTGATAAAGCTGATCTTCTTCTTGTGATCGGCACTTCGCTTGAAGTGGCGCCGGCAAGGTTTGTCCCTGAGGATGCGGGCCGGATTCCCGGTTTGAAGCAGGTGATTATTAACCTTGAGCCGACATATTGCGACCATTTATTTGATCTTGTCATCCATGAGAAGATCGGTGAATTTGCAAAACGGATCAGCGCCGCGACATAAAAAAAGCCGGATCATATACAGATCCGGCTTTTCTTATTCATGGACGGGAATCATTTGATCCGTCAGAACATCAAAGGAGTAGCCCTGGGCTTTCAGTTTTTGGATCAGGCTAGGCAAAGCGTGCACCGTCGCAGGCAGATCGTGCATTAAAATGACATGCGGCCTGCTCGTATGAACGCTTTCCAAATATGCGAGCTGATTCAATACTTCCGGCACGTACCGTGCATTTTTGTACTTCCAGTCTTCACTGTCTATCGTCCAGTCCCAGTACACGAATCCGCCTTTTTCAAGATTCTTAATTTGGGCATCCGTCAATGACGGTTTACTGCCGTAAGGCGTGCGGACAAGATCCGTTTTTACTCCGGTGATTGCCTCGAGTGTATCGCGTCCCTGCTGCATTTCGTTCAGCGGTGATGTCGGTGTTTGATAAAACAGGTGATTATCGTGCGTCACGCCGTGCAGGCCGAGCGCGATTCCTTCCTGCTTCGCTCTTTGCACGGAATGCTGATAGGCTTTCATCCGCGGTTCAAGCATAAAAAAAGTGGCCTTTGCGCCATTTGCCTTCAACACATTCAACAGCTGTTCAGTATATGGAGACGGCCCGTCGTCGAAGGTTAAATATACCGTTTTTTTCCCTGGGTCACGCTCTCTCTGCAAGTGTTTCATTAAGACGTCGGGAGAATCATTTTTCAGCCGCAGGCTTTCTGCTTCATCCCGAAGCTGCCCGTTTGCGGTCACAGTGACCTGTTTGTTTTTTGCGGCGGAAGCGGAATATCCCATTATGACGATTACCAGAAGCAGTCCGCACAAAACTGCTAAACTCGTAAGTTTAAAAGCCAATGAAAACAGAGAAGGGGAAGCACCTTCTTTTGTGTTGCGCATAACAATCTCTCCAGTAGCATAAGTTTCTGCATAATGCCGATAACAGCGGAGGCTTGCGAAGTGCCATAAGTTAACAGCATATGTATGTCGAATCAAGTATACAGGAACAAAACTGGAAAAGACATAGAAAAGGTGTCGAATAATAAGATTTTAAGAAAAAAATAAACTCCGCAGCCGGCTCGTTCAGTATGATAGAATAGTTGACAATAACAGCTGAGAATGCACATCACGGCAGATAACGATGAGGAGGGTTTACATGAAGACATTAGTAAACGGCCAGTTGATTGATCGTGAAGAAGCGGCAGTTGATATTGAGGACCGCGGATATCAATTCGGTGACGGTGTGTATGAGGTCATCAGAGTGTATAACGGCGCCTTATTCGGTCTGCGCGAGCATATTGACCGTCTTTTCAGAAGCGCCGCAGAAATCGGCATCACCCTGCCGTTCTCCGCAGAGGACATAGAATGGGATCTGCAAAAGCTCGTACAGGAAAACAAACTCATTGACGGCGGGGTCTATATACAGACGACGAGAGGGAAGGCGCCGCGGAAGCACCAGTATGACGAAGGATTGGAACCGCAGACGACGGCATACACCTTTTCAGTGAAAAAACCGGAAAATGAACAAAAAGCCGGAGCGCAGGCCATAACGGCGGAAGACAAACGCTGGCTGAGGTGTGACATTAAGAGTCTGAATTTACTGTATAATGTGATGATTAAACAAAAAGCCTATGAAGCAGGCGCTTATGAAGCGGTGCTGATAAGGGACGGAGCGGTCACGGAAGGAACCTCTTCCAATGTATACGCCGTCATAAACGGCACTGTCCGGACGCATCCTGCAAATGAGCTGATTTTAAACGGCATTACGCGGATGAAACTGTTAGAGCTGATGAAAGAAAACGGGATTGAGGTGCGGGAGCAGGCTCTTACCGAAGACGAACTCAGGGATGCGGATGAAATTTTCATCTCGTCAACGACGGCTGAACTAATCCCGATCGTAACCCTTGACGGAAAACCGGTCGGAAGCGGAGTGCCGGGACCTGTAGCCAAAACGATTCAGGAGGCTTTTCAGTCGCACATTCAGCAGGAGCTCGGCGTTCAGTCATAAGCTGAAAAAAGGCCGGAACACATCCGGCCTTTTTGCTTCAGTCAGATAAAGAGAGATTCGATATGCTGAACGAGCACACGGGAGATCTTCTCTTTTGAAAGACGCTCAGGTTCAAGCATGGCATGCAGCGCCAATCCGTCGGCGATGGCGTACATTTTCTCCGCTTCGATCTCTTTATCAAGATTCGGTTTCAGAAGCTTATTTTCATCCAGCCAGTCAATCAGACCGCGGATATATGCCAAGATCCCGTCCTGCTGGGGTTGAAACTCTTCTCCCTTATGTCTGGCATAAGCTGTGAAAGCGAACCATACCTCCATTTCAGCCATCGTTTCTTCATCTGTCGGGATGATTTCAAGCATCAGACGCACCGCTTTTTCTTTCGGCGGCAGATCTTTCATGGCAACTTCGTTAATTCTGGCGGCCGCTTTTTCTTTTACGAGTGTCATCGCATACCCTAAAAGCTCATCCTGGGTGGTGAAATAGTGCCTCAGCGCGCCTAAAGAAAGACCCGCTTCCTGGGCGATGTTTCTCACTGTCGCTCCTTCCATTCCCCGCTCCAAAATCGTCCGCCAAGTGGCTTCGGCTATTTGTTTTCTTCTTTTTTCATGATCGATTATTTTAGGCATGGTTCCAGTGTAACAGGAAATATTTTTTCTTGCAATTTTGTGATACAGTTGTATTAAATAAAAAGCAGTGATACAATGCATTTTAGAAAACGATAAGGGGGAACCGGATTGAACGCGATTGCTTGGTTGATTGTCATTTGTGAGGCTGCTTTTTGGGCGGCTGTCATCTTTGGATTGGCGGCGCGCTATATATTCAGGCGGCAAAAGCTCGGAATGTTTTTTTTCGCTCTCATTCCTTTATTGGATGCCGTACTGTTTCTGGCGGCTGCAGCTGATTTATACAGAGGGGCGGCGGCGACTATGGCGCATGCGGTGGCGGCCATTTATATCGGAGTGTCTGTCGCCTTCGGAAAAAGCATGATTCAATGGGCGGATGAGCGGTTCCGCTATTATGTGGTCAAGGAAGGGGCAAAACCGGTCAAACGGTACGGACTGGATTATGCCAAACATTATGCGAAAGGGTGGGGAAGACATGTATTAGCATTTGTCATCGGCGGCGTTCTTTTAGCCGGAACGGTATTTCTCATTCAGGACGCTTCCCGCACCGAAGCGCTCAGCGTACTGTTAAAGGGATGGTCTGTCGTATTGTGCATCGATTTTTTGATCATGGCGAGTTTTTTTGTGATGCCGAAAAAAAGAAGAAACAGCCGGGAGCTGTAAAAAAAGCAGCTTTTGATTAAGCTGCTTTACAGAAAGAATTATTTTACGATCAGCACGGGAATATCGGATTTCGATGACAGTTTTTCACTGACACTTCCGAATAAAAGTTTTTTCAGCCTGTTCTGGTCCCGGCTCCCCATGACGATCAAATCCGCCGATATACGGTCGGCATGCTCGATAATGGCATCAGCGGGATCACCTTCTAAAATGTCGATATCCCCGTCAATCTGGCTGTCGTTCATCAGCATTCTCGCTTCCGCAACGATTTCTTCCGTACGGTCTTCATAAATCATCGGATCAGGGGAGATTCTTTCCGCCTGGAGCGGGTCAGGAACGCTTGCAATCCCGCCGCCGATATACGTTGCCCCGGCTCCCGGCCTCGGGGGATCAACAATCGTCCGGGTATCTTTTGCATTGTGGGAATGTACGACCGTTAAATCTGCGTGAAATGTTTTTGAAAGGTCTATGGCTTTTTGGAGCGCTTTTTTACTATCATCACTTCCGTCAAAAGCTGCTATCAACCGGTCCGCGTGAAACATCGGCCTCATCCTTTCAGTAAAAAAGGTTTGTTTTACAATACCCGAATGGCAGAAATGTAAAACCTGCGTTGACAAAAAAAGGATTTGTTTATATGATGAAGGAACAATATAGGGAAAAAGGAGGTATGGATCATGTCAAAACTAAATCTTGTCAACTCATCTTCAGCTGAATACCGGCGTGACTCCCATACAGCTTCCGTTTTCTGAACATTTGCTTAAAAACGGGGCAGTCGCGCATAAACGGCGGGTCTGTACCTTATTTATAATAATAAGAGGCATGGAGCTGAGGCTTCATGTCTTTTTTTATACAAAAAAATGAAAGAAAGACAGGTGTGATGCATGTGGCGGTATTAGCGAAAACAATGAAAAACAATCCGGAAAAGCTTGAGGGCGGCTGATTGATGAAAGGGGATGACGGTATTTGTTTACTGTATTAAAAAAGCTCGCGTGGTTTTTTAAAGCCTATTGGCTGCGCTATACGACAGCGATTGTTCTGTTATTGATTGTGAATGTCATTGAAATGTTTCCGCCTAAACTTCTCGGTAACGCGATAGACGATATGAAGGCGGGCGTGTTTACAAAAAGCGGGATGCTGTTTTACATATGTGTTTTTCTCGCATTAACGGCAGCCGTCTATTTACTGTCTTATTTTTGGATGTATCAGCTTTTCGGCGGGGCGAATGTCATGGAGAAGATTCTCCGTTCAAAGCTGATGGGAAGGCTTCTTCAAATGTCACCGCCGTTTTACGAGAAATACAGAACGGGCGATTTAATGGCGCGGGGGACAAATGACTTGCAGGCCGTCAGTATGACGACGGGCTTCGGGGTCTTAACGCTCGTTGATTCGACGATGTATATGCTGACGATATTTTTGACAATGGGGCTTCTCATCAGTTGGGAGCTGACATTTGCCGCGATTATTCCGCTGCCGATAATGGCGGCTGCGGTCAGCCTGTACGGAAAAAAGATCCATGAGCGGTTTACGGAAGCGCAGGATGCTTTCGGATCATTAAATGACAAGGTGCTGGAGTCGGTATCCGGCGTCCGGGTCATCCGGGCATTCGTGCAGGAAAAAAATGATGTCAGCCGGTTCGGTGATATGACGGCGGATGTATATGAGAAAAATATGAAGGTGGCGTTTATCGATTCACTTTTTGAACCGACTGTGAAACTTCTCGTCGGCCTCAGCTATCTCATCGGTCTCGGCTACGGCGCTTATCTCGTTTTTCAAAACCGGCTGACGCTGGGAGAGCTGGTATCGTTTAACGTGTACCTCGGAATGATGATCTGGCCGATGTTTGCGATCGGAGAATTAATCAATATCATGCAGCGCGGAAATGCCTCCTTGGATCGTGTGAATGAGACGCTTTCCTATGAGCCTGACGTGACGGCACCAAAGCACCCCGCAGGCATCAAGGAGCCCGGGCGTCTTGTTTTTGACCAAGTGACTTTCACGTATCCGAGCGGAGCGGGACCGGCGGTTTCTGATGTATCTTTTTCCGTAGAAAAAGGGCAGACACTCGGCATCGTCGGGAAGACGGGAAGCGGAAAGACGACGATTATTAAGCAGCTGTTGCGTGAATATCCGCCCGGTGCGGGAGCAATCACGTTTACAGGCGTTCCGATTCAAGAGATTCCGCTCGAGGAGCTCCGCGGGTGGATCGGCTATGTGCCGCAGGATCATATTTTATTTTCAAAGACTGTAAAAGAGAATCTGCTTTACGGCCGGCAGGATGCAAACGAAGAGGAAATCGGCAGCGCGCTGAAAGATGCGCATTTTGAAAACGATATCGGTATGCTTTCCGACGGGCTTGAGACGCTTGTCGGCGAGAAGGGCGTAGCGCTCTCGGGCGGACAAAAGCAGCGCATCTCAATTGCGAGAGCGCTTTTGACCGATCCGGACATTCTCATATTAGATGATTCGCTTTCTGCCGTAGACGCGAAAACGGAAGCCGCCATCATTGACAGCATCCGTAAAAAACGGCGGCATAAAACAACGATTATCACCACCCACCGGCTCTCGGCAGTTGAACACGCAGATCTCATTCTCGTCATGGATGAAGGCCGGGTGTCTGAAAGAGGCACGCACCGGGAGCTATTGGCGCAGAACGGCTGGTATCGAAAACAATATGAGAGGCAGCAGCTGTCCTCTCTTGAAGAAGGGGGGACGGGCGCATGAAGACCGGGAGAAGATTATGGAATTACGCGCTTCAATATAAGAAGCTGCTGATATGGGCGGTCGTCCTGCTCATTATTGCGGTCGGCACTGAGCTGACCGGCCCGTTTATCGGAAAAAAAATGATTGACGACCACATTCTCGGCATTGAAAAAACATGGGTTAAAGCCTCTGCGGACGATCCGGGCGCCGTCAGGTTCCGGGGGCATGATTATGTCAGGGAGGACCGGCTCAAACCGGGGGCGGACAAAACCGGAGAGGCGCACATTTATCAAGTCGGTGCGGGCTACTATTTTGTTGACCGTCCCGTCAGTTTTGACGGAAACCGTTCGGTGTCTGACGGCCGGCTGACGATATCAAACGGTAAAGAAAGCAGCTCATATCCCGCCATTACGTTATCAAGACAGGAGATTTTTCAATTTTACCGTCCCGAAATAAAAGGATTGCTGACGTTGACCGCCATTTACGCGGGACTGCTCATGTTTTCCGTATGTTTTCATTACGGCCAGCATTATCTGCTGCAGATGGGAGCGAACCGGATCATACAGCGCATGAGGCAGGATGTATTTTCACACATTCAGAAAATGCCGATCCGCTACTTTGATAATCTGCCTGCCGGAAAAGTCGTGGCCCGCATTACGAATGACACAGAAGCGGTGAGGGATTTATATGTAACGGTGCTGTCGACATTTATCACAAGCGGCGTTTATATGCTCGGCATTTTTACGGCTCTGTTTATGCTTGACGTCAGGCTGGCCGCCGTTTGCCTGCTGATTATTCCGATTTTAATGATCTGGTCGGTTGTGTACCGCAAATACGCATCCGTCTTCAACCAAAAAATCCGTTCCATTAACAGTGACATCAATGCGAAAATGAACGAGTCCATTCAAGGGATGCCGATTATTCAGGCGTTCCGCCGAGAGAAGGAAACGATGAAGGAATTTGAAGAATTGAATGAAGCTCATTTCCGCTACAAAAACAAAATGCTGTCCTTAAATTCCCTCATGTCCCACAGTCTTGTCAATGTGTTGCGTAATCTGGCGTTTGTCGGGCTGATCTGGTATTTCGGGGGCGCGAGTCTGAGTGCGGCCGGAATTGTTTCAATCGGTGTTTTATATGCATTTGTTGATTATTTAAACCGTTTGTTCCAGCCGGTTACGGGGATTGTCAACCAATTTTCGAAACTTGAATTGGCCCGTGTCTCTGCCGCCAGGGTATTCGAGCTTTTACAGGAGGAGGAAACGGAAGAAGAAGGCGCTCCCGCAGACAGAAAGGCGAAAGGAACTGTGGAATTCCGCGATGTTTCTTTTGGATATCGAAAGGGAGAAGAGGTGCTGAAACACATCAGCTTTACAGCTGAAAAAGGGGAGACGGTCGCCCTCGTCGGCCATACGGGGTCCGGCAAAAGCTCCATCCTGAATCTTCTGTTCCGTTTTTATGATGCTCAAAAAGGGGATATTCTGCTGGATGGTCAGAGCATATACGGCATGTCAAGGCAGGAGCTGAGGTCGCATATGGGCATTGTGCTGCAAGACCCGTATCTTTTCTCGGGCACGATCGGCTCCAATGTGACACTCGATGATCAGCGTATTTCTTTGGAGCAGGCGGAAGAAGCGCTTCGCCAAGTCGGCGCCGCAAGCCTTCTGCAATCTTTGCCGAAGGGCATCAGAGAGCCCGTCACCGAAAAAGGCGGCACACTGTCCTCAGGCCAGCGTCAGCTGATTTCTTTTGCTAGAGCGCTTGTGTTCGATCCGGCCATTTTAATTTTGGATGAGGCGACGGCGCACATTGACACCGAAACAGAAGCAGTCATTCAAAAAGCGCTGCAAGTGGTTCAAGAAGGGCGCACGACATTTATTATCGCCCATCGGCTTTCCACGATCAGACACGCAGACCAGATTCTCGTGCTGGAAAAGGGCCGCATCATTGAAAAGGGAAGCCATGACGAATTAATGGCGCAAAAGGGGCAGTACCATCAAATGTATGAATTGCAGAAAGGAACTGCGAAGTCCGCGGTGTAATCGGAAAGGGTGAATCTAAAGATTCGCCCTTTTTTTCATTCAGTAAGCCAGTCCCACCCGTTTTCTGACAAACTGAGGGCTGATCAGCTCACGGTACAGAAAATGCGCCGTGTCTCCGACGGTGATTTCAGCGCCGTCTTCAGGAAGGCGATCCTGTTCGAACCGGTAAACTCCGGCAGCATCTCCGTCAGGAAGGTAGGTGGGACAGATGATTGTCCAGTCAAGATCCTCTGCCAGCAGCATCTCGTATACGCGGGCGTGTTCCTTTGCGGCTTTTGTTGATTTTCGTTTTGATTCTGCCGATTCAAAACGGTATTGATCAGGCATAAGCCGTGATTGAAGGATACCCGCGGTGCCGATCGTAATCAGACGCTGAACATGATGCCGTTTCATGCCGTCTATTATATGGGTCATAGCGGCTGAAAGGGTATCGTCACCGTCCGTGCCGAGACAGCTCACGACTGTGTCCGCTTTGGAAATCAATCGGCTTACATCTTCCCGCTGCCTCGCATTCCCTGTTATGATTTGTTTTTCAGGAATGGGAAGGACGATACCGGCTGATCTGACAAGAGCGAATATCTCCATATGTCCATGTTTCTGCGCTTCTTTTATAAAAGCCTGTCCGACTCTTCCCGTTGCTCCGAGTAAAGCGATGTTCATGTAAAAAACCTCCTCGCCGCTCATTATATCATTCAAAGCAGCGGGGAAAAGAATACCTGTGAATAAACGGGAAATGGTGGGCAACATATTCATTGACCAAAGAAACACTTACGAACTGAAACAGCTCCCAATTGACTGAGGCAATGAATGACATGTTTTCCCTCCTTTTTTCCTAGGGTATGTGGAATAGGAAAAAAGGGTGACGGCATAAAAGAAGACGCGGTATCCCGCGCCTTCTGTAAGCCATTTATTGAGTTATTGTACGCCTTGGCCGCCCATGTTCTGCTGTGCGAAAGATACTAGACGTTTAGTGATTTCTCCTCCGACAGAACCGTTTGCACGAGAAGTTGTTTCTCCGCCAAGGTTTACGCCGAACTCAGAAGCGATTTCGTATTTCATTTGGTCGATTGCTTGAGCAGCGCCGGGTACTACTAGTTGGTTTGAAGAGTTGTTGTTTGCCATTTGTATGATCTCCTTTATAAATTAGTATGGTTGGGTTTGCTGGAATTGCACCAGCCGATGGTTTTCGGAATGAAAACCATTGCCAGCTCGGCTTCACCCAATGCTTGTTTGCCGCTTTGTACTACGTATTATGGTAAAGCAAACGGCATCTCATTCGGAAAACGGTGTGGTAAATAGCGGAAGGGAAAAGAAAAGCCCAGCCTGGTGCGGCTGAGCTTTTAGCTTTCAGTCATATATGTGAAAAAGCATTAATTCATGCAGCTCTTTTACGAGAGCCGGCTCTTCTTTTCCCGGATGTGTGTGTCCCCATTCAATGTCTCCGGACTTATGGTAAATCCCTTCGTAATGCGTACCCTGCCAGTAAAATGAAATCCGCCATCCGGGCAGTTTCTCTTTTTTGAATAACGGTTTCCAGCTGAAGTGCGAAATCATGACGTTCACGCTCCTTATGGGAAATGTTGATCTTGTTCATTGTAGCTCATCGTTCATTGCCTGTCCCGGGTAAACCTAAAAAAAGACAGCCTCACCGCCAAAGTTTTTCCGGGGCGGTGATGGACCGTTCTGATAAATACGACGCGTATTCAAAATTTCTCCGTTTTGTCAGGTAATCGACCGATCTCAGCTTCGGATGGGAAAAAATGCTGCGCCCGGGGCGGGAATTGGCTTCAAACATCCAAACTTTCCCTGAATGATCGACGCCGAGGTCAAAACCGATTTCGCCGATAAAACCTTCAATGTGCTCATTTAACACGCGGCTGACCGCCAAGGCGGCTTTTGAAAGTTTCCGCATCATGCCGACTCTCTCGCGCGGATCGCCGTATAATTCAGCTAACGTCCTGACTTCTCCGCCGGTTGCCAGATGCGTCGTGATGCTGTTTTCACCGGAAATTTTTGCCGCAATGGCCGTCACTGTCCATTTCCCCTCGGCGTTTTTATTCGTGTGCACCCTGAAATCGACGGGGCGCCCATCCAGCCGGATCAGGTCAATGCCTTGCTGAATTAAAAATGCGGACGGGTCATTGTTTTCTTTAAATGATGTCATGAAGGATGCCGCATCTGAATACTCTGCCGTCACCACCGTTTTTTCCTCATTCGTGTGTTTGACAGATAAGCCGGCATCTGTTTTTTCCACCTTGTAAATCCCCGTTCCGAGTGCGCCGTCTGCGGGTTTGATATAGACGGTGCCAAATGTGCTGCATAACGTCTCTAACGCTTCCGCATTCGGGTGCAGGACAGATTTTGGCAGAAGTGAAGCGGTGAGACTGTTTTTTTCCAGAAGCTTATGAATGTCCCATTTATTAAAGAATTGCGGATTAAACCACGGAATCTGATAGTCATTCATCAGCCTCTGTTTTGTCTGCTGTAAAAGCGGAACTTCTTCCGTTTTTCGGCTCGGGAGCCTGTCATATACGACATTCGGAAGCGGGACGGCCGTCCGTTTCCAGCTGTTTTCTTTATAAATCAGCGCTTGGACGGTGCCTTCTTCCCAGTTGATCTGATGGGCCCCGAAAACGAAACAATACCCGTTCGCCTGTTCATGAAGAGAGAGCATCTTGGAAAAGAAGGCTGTACGGTCTCTTAACGGGCGGGACGGCGATGATGTGAACCCAGCTGTGAAAACGCCGATCAGCGGTCCGATGTGCACCGTCTGGCCGTGTATGAGAAAGTCAGCCCGGCTTTTATGCGGTATCAGCAGCTCCTCAAACAAATCTTCAGAAAGGAGCGCGCTTTTTTCAAGTGATTGAGAAAAGGCTACACGGCATTTGACAACCTTGGTCCCGAAGGCAGCGGATAAAAGCCCTTCCCGTTTCATGGAGGAGGGGAGAAACAGCGTATTTTTGCTTTTTTTATCGATGCCGACAATCATCCCTTTATGATTCACGCGGTAATACTCCTTTCCGGCTTTCCTGTGACTGAAGCTCGCGGAAGCGTCTCAGCGGACCCGTATACAAATCCTCTTTCGCCTCCGGAGCCACGCTTAAAATAGCTTTCCGTCCCGGCTTTGAATTGACATCCAAAAGCCAGATGCGTCCGTCTTTGGCATAGCAAATATCGAGCCCCAGCTCAAACAGCGGTCCGAACCGTTCATCAAGGAAATAAGGGACGGATTGGGTGATCGAAAAGACATCATCCAATAAAACGGCCTGCTGCTTTCTCGGAATTTCCTCAAACCATGTGTCAAACTTAATCGGTTCGGATCCTCCGGGCAAATGAGATAAAAGACCGTTCTGGTAACCCCTTCTGACCGCTTTTCCGACCGTTTCCCAAACGCCTGACTCCGTTTTGCGCATGAAAATGCGGATGTCGCACGGATGCCGCTCTTTATCCTGGATATTTAAGTAGGATTGAAGCAAATAGCGGTGCTGCAGCACTTTTTTGCACCAAGACTTAAAAGACACGTGATTGGAAAATGATTTTGTTTGTTTGTTTTTTCCGATATAGTAAGTGGCCGTAATTGATTTTTTGCCTGTTTCAAGCAGGATGATGCCTCTGCCTCCCGCGCCGAAAGCGGGCTTAAGTATACATGCTTTTTCCTTGGCTAAGTATGATTGCACCTGTTCATAGCGGCTGACTTCGGCCGTTTCAGGAATATAGGGACTGATCAGATGATGCTTTTGGAGCGCATCCGTGATCGTCCATTTATCAGGAAGCCCCCGGCCGATAAATTCCGTTTTCGGATATTTTTTCAGCCATTCGACGATCGGTTTGGCTTTTTGCGCTTCAGCGGATTTTCCGTAAAAACAGCGGTCGTAAATATATTCGGGAATATCGATTTCCGTTTCGTTCCACTTTCCGCTTTGCGGGTGATAGACGAGCGCTTTCACGCGCAAAGAATCCGGAAATATATCAAACGGTGTAAAGCGGGCTAAGCGCACATTATATTGAGGCGCTCTTTCAGCCAATTCCCCGGCGTAATCTTCCTCGTGCCGGCGGGATACAGACATAAAACCGAGTGTTGTCATATTATTACTCCCCCTTTATTCAAAAAGCCGCTGATGGAACGGCCCTTCCATCCAATAAATATGCTAAGCGCGTTATAAAAGATGATCTACTGTAAAGAGTACGAAACAGCATCTTGCCTTATTCCTCACAAACAACAATTCAGGTTCTTCATTTGCCCGCATGCCCGCCAGCCTCTATAATACGAATAGATATATCATCAAGAAAATAGAACATAAGATGGAGGCAGAAGAAAAGGAATGGGCATAGCAGGAACGTTTCTATTTATGATTGTGATCGGAGCCGCGATCGGCGCGGTGACGAATCATCTTGCCATTCAGATGTTATTTCGTCCGTACCGGCCGTATTACCTGTTCGGAAAACGGGTTCCGTTTACGCCGGGGCTGATCCCGAAAAGACGGGATGAATTGGCAAAACAAATGGGGCTCATGGTGACGAACCACCTTTTAACACCGGAAGGAATAAAAAAGCGGCTTTTATCAGATACCGTTAAAAACCAGGCGCTTCTTTTCGCCGAACAATTCACACAAAAAATGGCCGCTTCCGAGATGACGGTGCACGAAGCTTTGGCCGCCGCGGGCATCCGGAATCCGCAGGAAAAGACGGATGCCTGGATTGACCGTTTTACCGATGAAAAGCTTTCGGACCTGTACCGGAAATATGAGCACCGCGCCATAAAAGACTGGCTTCCTGATGAGCTTCAGGAAAAGCTGGATGAAAAAGTCCCGCTGGCCGCAGATTATATTCTGAAGCGGAGCATTGATTATTTTGAGAGCGAAGAAGGGAAAGACAGGCTCGGAAATATGATTGACGACTTTTTGAATTCCCGGGGGATGCTCGGCAGCATGGTGCAGATGTTCCTCGGCAATTCAAGCTTGGCAGACCGTGTGCTGCCTGAGCTGTTAAAGTTTTTGCGCAATGAGGAAACGAAAAAGCTTCTGGCTGATCTGCTTTCTCAAGAATGGGGCAAGCTCAAATCTTATACACTTTATGAGGCCGATGAAAAGTGGAATGCGAAAGATCTGCTGTTCAGCATGAAAAAGCGGGCTTTGGCCGCACTTCAAACCGCGCCCTTTTTCGAATGCCGGCTCGGTGACATCATCTCCCGTTATGAAGGGGAGATTACGGGGACGTACGCGCCGAAGCTGCTTGATGCGGCACTCGGCAGTATTGCCGCTCATTTGGAGGATGTGCTGAAACGGCTGCGTCTTGAGGAAGTGGTCAAAGAGCAGGTTGATCAGTTTCCCGTTGAACGGCTGGAGGAAATGGTGCTGTCGATTTCCAAGAGAGAATTTAAGATGATAACGTATTTAGGCGGTCTGCTCGGCGGGATGATCGGAGCAATTCAGGCTTTGTTTGTCATTCTTTTCTAAGGAAAACATACGCCGATGATGAAAGTCGCTCCGCAGTCTGTTATAGTGGAGTGGTATGTCCGAAAGGAAGAAAGGAGCGGTTACTATGGCAGTTCATTTTTATGATGCAGCATATGATCTTGAAAAAGCTTTGCGAAACAGTGATGAATACAGCCGTCTGAGAGGGCTTTATGATCAAGTAAACGCAGATGAATCCGCAAAACGCATGTTTGATAACTTCCGCAATGTACAGCTGCAGCTGCAGCAGAAACAGATGTCAGGTGAAGAAATCACTCAGGAAGAGGTAGAGCAGGCACAAAAAACGGTTGCTCTCGTACAGCAGCATGAATTGATTTCTCAGCTGATGGAAGCGGAACAGCGCATGAGCATGCTGATCGGCGAGTTAAACAAAATTATTATGAAACCTCTTGAAGAGCTTTACGGCAGCCCGGAATAAGCTCCACACCACCCCTCCATCTATGAAATGGAGGGGTTTTTTTATTCAACAGAAAAATCAAGCGAACCTTTTACCGTACCGTTAATGATGACAGACAGAGTGTGAATTCCCCGATAATGCTTGCGGGTGGTTAAATCTTTAAGGGAATGATGTTTGCTGAAGGCTTTTACGTCTCCGTTATCCATGGCGGACTCCGACATCTTAAACACCTTGCGGCTGCGGTGCCCCCTTTTCTTTACAAAATCAATCGCGTATTCAACCCTGACTTTTTGCCGGGCGGATGAGCGGATCTGAAAAGAAAAATGTATGCTTGTTCCGATGGCGGCCGTTTCCGAATTCAATGTAAAACGTTCCAATGAAATCCGGGTGGCGTCTTCAAACCCGAAAACCGCAAGCGCCTGTTTGTCTCCTCTTTTTAACAGTGTCCTGCAGGCGTGCTTCAAAATCCAGTCCGTGTGCGGACAGCTTCCGAACCGCTCGGCTGCGATCTGTAGCAGAAGATCCGGATGTGTTTTGGAGATGTCATTCAGGTTATTCGCCACGCTTTTTCTGACATATAACGAGTCATCCTGCATCAAGCGGTCCAGAACAGGGAGAATCGGAGAAGGATCTTCAAGAAGAGCCGGAATAGAGATTCCCCATGGCAGGCGCGGTCTTGAGCCTTCGCTGGCAAGCCTTCTGACATGTTCGTCCGGATGCTCCGTCCAGGAAAGGAACTCTTTGAACATCCGCTCCCGGTCAAGCCTGATATACGGGCGGACCGCAAATTCAGAAGTGGAAAAACGAGTGAAATACTGAAGCGCCTTCATGGATTCGTCCCAGTGATCCGTTCCGTACTGTTGGACATAATCGGGAAAAATAATCCCGGCGAGCCCTGAGAAGTGGGGAGCTGTCTCGTATAAGACGTCAAGCGCCCGTATGTAATCCTTCGGCAGTGTTTCATATAGAGAGTCTGTGATCCGGCGCATCCGCTGTTTTAACGTCAGTCCGGGCCAATCTTCCCGAAACATCAGCGCCCGGCACTTGTCCCGCTCAAAAGCCGGATACGCCGATTTGATTCTGTTGAACAGTGCTTCTGCAAATTCTTCGTTATAAATATCTTTTAATAGAGACATGACAGTCACCGCTTTTTTTTTTTTATTATATGAGAATGTATGTTCCCTTTCAACTTTATCATACATTCAGCACAGATATTTCCTCTAATTTTTTTAGTTAAAAAAACCCTTGTTTTTTAGCAATATAATTGAGATAATAACTCTGAAAGCGCCTACACTTACAGATGATCTAAGGATACGGTCGCCTATACTGCCTGGTATGATAAGGGGTAGCAACAGAGAGTAAGTGAAACGAGCGCATCAACGGTCAAATAAGGGGTTCCTGATATATTTCGTAAATAGAAATACACATTGGGGAGAAGGCAGCAAATCGATCGTATCCCAACAAAACGACAGTTCAAAGTCTGCTTGAGGCAGGCTTTTTTGCTGCGGAGAAAAGGTTGTTCTAAACAAAGAGACAGGGTCATATCCTAATGACAAGTACAGTCATCAAGGAGGGGGACTTCTCTGTGTCAAAACAAATGCTGGCGTTAAATATAGACGGAGCGCTTCTTCGCTCCAACGGCAAACTTCATCAAACGACAAAGGATGCCATCGAATACGTCAAGAAAAAAGGAATTTACGTCACACTGGTCACAAACCGCCATTTTCGCTCCGCTCAAAAAGTGGCGAAAATATTAAAGCTGAATGCGAAATTGATTACCCACAGCGGCGCATACATTTCTGAAAAAATAGATGAGCCGTTTTTTGAAAAGAAAATATCAGAAGATCACACGTTTAATATTGTTCAGGTGCTGGAAAGCTATCCATGCAATATCCGGCTTCTTCACGAAAAATATTCGATCGGAAACAAGAAGAAAGTGAACTCCAATCTGGTCGGGAAAACGATGATTCACCCGTCTGACCCGATTTTTTATCCGGTGCAGTTTGTCGAATCATTAAGTGACCTGCTCCTTGATGAGCCGGTTTCAGCGCCCGTCATTGAAGTGCATGCCGAAGATGGTCTGCAGGCTGATATAACGGATACGATAATGAAAGCATTCCCGGCCGTCGATGTGATCCGCGTCAACGGAGAAAAACTGAACATCGTGCCTAAAGGGGTTTCAAAAGAAAGCGGACTGTCGATGGTCGCCGCTGATCTCGGGCTTTCAATGGAAGAGGTTGTGGCTATCGGCCATCAGGAAGATGATCTGCCGATGATCGAGCTGGCCGGTCTCGGCGTCGCAATGGGGAATGCCTCAAATGAATTAAAAAGAAAAGCGGACTGGGTGACAAGGTCAAATGATGAACAGGGAGTCGCCTATATGATTAAGGAATATTTCCGCATGCAGCACCGCAAAGGCTTTCTCGATAAGTTCCATATGAAACGGCCGTAATCAAGAGCCGCAGACGCGAACCGCCGGTCTGCGGCTTTTTCGCGGATTGATTTTAGCCTGTTCTTTCTGTACACTAAAGAAAGTTTTGAATCTGAAAAATAAGGTGATCACATTGCAAATAAAAATAGACGGCATCACGGATGACAGGCTGCATCGTCCGCTGCAAAACATCGCGAATTTATTTTTTGAAGAGTGTGTTCTTGCATACGGCGAAACGGAGGAGCCCTCTGATCTTGTCATCTCACTTGCCATTTCTCAAGATGCAGACAGCGTGTCGGTATCCGGAGAAATTAAAGGAACCGGCGAAAAGGAACATCATACGAAACCGCTTCTTGCCGGATGGAGCGAAAAAGAAGTATTTAAACAGGTGAAAAACACGCTGTCGTACGTCTACTTAAATCTTCTTCAATCGCATACGGGCATGACACAAAAATGGGGCATCTTAACCGGCATCAGGCCTACTAAACTTCTTCATAAAAAGCTGCAGAGCGGCCTGACAAAAGAAGAGGCGCACGCCGATCTGAAAAAAGATTATCTGATCCATGATGAAAAAATCAATCTGATGCAGGAGATCGTCGACCGCCAGCTCGCTGCGGTTCCCGATCTGTACCGCGTCAAAGATGAAGTCAGCATATATATCGGCATCCCGTTCTGCCCGACGAAATGCGCCTACTGCACGTTTCCGGCTTATGCCATTCAAGGACAGGCGGGAAGAGTCGGCTCCTTTTTATGGGGGCTTCACTATGAAATGCAGAAAATCGGAGAATGGCTGAAGCGGCATGATATCAAAGTGACGACCATTTATTTCGGCGGCGGCACGCCGACAAGCATTACCGCTGAAGAAATGGATCTTTTATATGAAGAAATGGTCCGCTCTTTCCCGGATGTCGCGAATATCAGGGAGATTACCGTTGAAGCTGGCCGTCCCGACACGATTACGGAGGAAAAGCTGGCCGTTTTAAATAAGTATAAGATTGACAGAATCAGCATTAACCCGCAATCTTATGAAAACGAAACGCTTAAGGCCATCGGCAGACACCATACAGTTGAAGAAACCATCGAAAAATATCATCTTTCCCGCAAACACGGCATGAATAACATCAACATGGACCTGATCATCGGCCTGCCGGGAGAAGGGACGGCTGAGTTCAGGCACAGTCTTGAGGAAACGGAAAAGCTGATGCCTGAATCTTTGACCGTTCATACGCTTTCTTTTAAACGGGCGTCAGAAATGACGAGAAACAAGCATAAGTATAAGGTTGCCGACAGACAGGAAGTATCCCGCATGATGGATGACGCCGTCCGCTGGACAAAAGAGCACGGCTATACGCCGTACTACTTGTACCGGCAGAAAAACATTCTCGGAAACCTTGAAAATGTCGGCTATTCCTTCCCTGGTCAGGAAAGCATCTACAACATTATGATTATGGAAGAAGTGCAGACGATTATCGGTATCGGCTGCGGCGCGGCAAGCAAATTCATTCATCCGGAAACCGGAAAAATCACGCACTTCGCCAATCCGAAAGACCCGAAATCATATAATGACCGATTCGAGCATTATACAGAAGAGAAAATCAAATACTTAAATGAAATGTTCGTCAAATCTGCATTATAATATCAAAACGGCACGGAATCAGCGTGCCGTTTTTTTATGTTTAACCGTCTGCAAAAACGGGAAAAGACCATCAGACTGTTATTCGTAAGAGGTGTAATTATGTATGATGTCATAGGAGCGGGAATCGGGCCGTTTAATTTAGGGCTTGCCGCATTGTTAGAGGATATACCAGGAACAGACGCTCTTTTTTTCGATAAAAAGAAAGAATTTGTGTGGCATCCCGGTCTATTAATTAAAGGGACGGATTTACAGGTGGCTTTTCTGGCGGACCTGGTCACGCTCGCCGATCCGAAAAGCCGCTACACGTTTTTAAACTTTCTCCATGAACATGACCGGCTGTACCGGTTTTATACGTTTAATGAATTTGATATTCCGAGACGGGAATTTAACGACTATTTGAGCTGGGCGGCTTCAGAAATCAAATCATGCCGTTTCGGCTCAGAGGTAATCGGTGTGAAAAATGCCGGCGGACATTATGACGTCAGCGTCAAGAACATTGAGGACGGAAGCATCAGTGTCTATCAAACGAAGCATTTCGTCATGGGGACGGGGTCTGAACCGCTTATTCCCGCAGAGATTGCTGACGAAGCGCGTCAGGACACGATGGTCAGCACGGAATATTTGTTTCGGAAAGACGAGCTCGCCGGCGCCGAATCAATTACAGTGGTCGGCTCCGGACAGAGCGCCGCGGAGATCTTTTCTGACTTATTGCACGATGAACAATACCGCCGCAGCCGGCTGCAATGGGTGACACGCTCCGCCGGATTTCGAGAATTGGAAACCGCCAAGCTCGGGCAGGAAATGTTTACACCTGATTATGTGGAATATTTTAACCGCCTGCCTTTTAAAGAACGACTGAACACACTCCCTGAGCTGGACGGACTGCGCCACGGCATTGATTCTGACACACTTGCCGCCATTTACGATGCCCTGTATCACAGATCGATCAGCGGAGGTTCGCCTGACGTGTATATTCAGCCGATGGCGGAGCTTGAAAAAATTGAAAAGCAAAACGGGCGCTGCGTACTGAGCTTTCATCAATGGCAGATGGATGAAACCTTTACGGCCGATTCAGAAAAAGTGATATTGGCGACCGGTTTTAAACCTCATATTCCGGAATGGTTTACGGCAATTGCCCCCGATATCGAATGGGAGGATGAGAAACGGTTTAAAGTGACGGCAGATTCCCGTCTTGTCTTTAAGGACGACAGGCGGCATCATTTTTTCACATTAACGAATCTTGATCATGCTCACGGAACGGGCGCTACGAATTTGAAGCTGTCTGTTTACAGAAATCAAAAAATCATCAATACCATTCTGGGAAAAGAGCATTTCTCCATTAATAAAAAAACGGCTTTTCAGCAATTTCTTCCCGCTCAAAAAAACTGACCTCTTATGAAGAGGTCAGCTTTTTTTTATGATTTCTGCGGCTTCTTTTCAGGCGTCTTCCATTTGAACACGCTGTTCAACAGGAGATATATCCGCTTCGATTCTTTCGTGAGTAAAGGGCCGAAGATGGCCAGTATCAGAACATATAAGGCGGCGAAAGGTTTAAGTGAAGCGGACAGGCCGCCGGCGATGCCGAGATTTGCGACGATAATGGAGAATTCACCGCGGGACACAATGGTCAACCCGATATTGGACGATGCTTTATGAGAAAGCCCCGCCCGGCGCCCGGCGATCATGCCGGCGATAAAGTTTCCGGCAATCGTCAGCAGAACGGCGCCGAGGGCGAGCCATACCGCATCTCCGAGTGAAAACGGATCAATGCTGAGACCGAAGCTGAAGAAAAACATGGCTCCGAAAAAGTCACGGAACGGCACGACAAGGTGCTCAATCCTGTCAGAATGGGCCGTCTCCGAAAACACGAGTCCGAGCAAGAGCGCGCCGATCGCTTCAGCGACATGAATCGTTTCGGAAAAGCCGGCAATGAAAAAGAGCGCGGCGAAAATGACGATGACAAATACCTCGTTTGAACGGATATCAAGCAGTTTGTTCAGCAGAGGCGGCAATTTTCGGGCGGCAATGAAAAACAGCAGCATATATCCGAAAGCGATCACGATTGACATCAGCGCGCCTCCGACAGACGTCGCGTCTCCCAGAACAAGCCCGGAGACGACGGACAAGTAAACCGCCAGAAAGATATCCTCAAACATAATGATGCCGAGAATCAGCTCCGTTTCCGGATTGGCCGTGCGCTTTAAGTCGACAAGCACCTTTGCGACAATGGCGCTTGATGATATCGTGATGACGCCCGCCAATACAAGCACTTCCAAAAAGGAAAAGCCCGTGATAAAGCCGTAGATCAGCCCCAAACTGAAATTAATCAGAATATAAATCGTTCCGCCGGCGGCTATTGAACGTCCGGATTTGACTAATTTTCCGACCGAGAATTCAAGCCCGAGGTAAAAGAGGAGGAACAGGACGCCCATCCGTCCGAAAAATTCAATCACTTCCCGGCTTTCGATAAACGTCAGGTCAATGATGCCCGCTTGGGGCGCGTGCGGCCCGACGAGCATTCCTAAAATGATCAGGAAGGGGATGATCGAGAATTTAATTTTATTGGCGATGACACTCGCAATGGCCACAAGAACTAACGCCGTACCGACTTCAAATACGAGATGGTCCATAAACAGATCACACTCCGTCTCTGGAGAGGAAGTCTTGGATCAGTTTTTTCAGATGCTTTCTTTCACCTGAGAGGACGAGTGTATCGTTTGCTTCAAGGAGCGAATCAGCGCCCGGGTTTAAAAACTTTTTCTGGTCATGCTTAATGATGGCGATGACCGTCACGTCATAGTTTTGGCGCACATCCAGTTCGCCGAGCGTACGTCCTGCCGCTTTTGCCCCTTTTTCAACTTTAAACCATTCGATAATCAGATCGCTGAACGCCATTTCAATCGATTCAAGCGCCTGCGGTTTGTACACCATCCCGCCGATAATCGCGGCAATCTGTCTTGCTTCCGCATCATCAAGTGAAATGCTTGCCAGAAGCTCATCAGGGTCGCGGTCATCGAATCTGTAAATTTCCCGCCTGCCGTCATCATGAATGATGATCGTCATTTTTTCATGATTTCTCGTTTCGATTTCGAATTTTTTCCCGATGCCGGGCAGATCGTTTTCTTTAATATTCATAAAAAATCCCTCCGGAATATACTGTTTTTACACCGTAAATACAGATTGGCAATGAGAAATGGTCTGATGCCGGAGGTAATTTGACTGGTATTGTATCGGAATGGCGCATGTCCTTTCCATTGTGGAATCAATGAATTGATCAAGAGGTTTGACGGATAACAGGGAGATCATTCGGGATAACGCACCGTATCCTTTTGACAGGCCTTGCGGAGCGGTTTTGGTTTGAACCGGCGTCTTTGCCGAATCCGTTTCCTGCGGGTAAACCGAAATTTGTACATGGCTGTCTGTTTCTGTCACCAATTGGGAAGGAAGAGCGACATCCGAAGGGGGGAACAGCACCATAAAAAAGCTCAGTAATAAGCTGAGTATCACATATTTCATTATCGGCGTTTTTCCCCCCTTTTGTTTTGTATATCAATTTCACTATATAAAAATGTATGTTCAGTTTCAAATGATATGCATTTTTCGGTATCTGTTGACCTTGAAAAATAAAGGAGTTTTGCTTCGGGGAAAGGAATATATCATTTGAACAAAATATGTAAGCGGATTCAAGGGGGATGTAAACATGCAGTATATTCGTTATGAAGAAAAGGGAAAGATCGCAGAGATTGTGCTGAACCGGCCTGACAGTTACAACGCGCTGAATGAACAAATGCTCCGGGAATTGGAAAATGCATGTGTGATGGCAGCCGACAGCGAAGCGCTTATCGTGCTTTTACGGGGGGAAGGCCGGGGATTTTCCGCGGGCGGTGATATTCAGATGATGACGTCGGATCATGATTCAGGAGAATATGAACGGCTCATGAAAATGATCGAATCCATTACGCTGACCCTCTATGATATGAAAAAAATTGTGATTGCCGCCATCCACGGAGCCGCGGCGGGGCTCGGGCTGAGTTTCGCGCTGTGCGCCGATGTGGTGCTCGCCGAAGAAAACGCCCGCCTCGCGATGAATTTCATCGGCATCGGATTGGTTCCCGACGGAGGAGGCCATTATTTATTAATGAGACGCGTCGGTGAGATCGAAGCGAAAAAACTGATTTGGAGCGGTGAAAAATTGCCTGCTGAAAAAGCGGTGCGGCTCAAGCTGGCCGACGGGCTGTTCAGCGGCGGTCCTGCGGAGGGGGCACAACCGTATATCGACCGATTGCTGCATGCGCCGCTGTCAGCGATGATTGAAACGAAGGCTATTTATCAGAGCCTCCATATCAGCCGGTTAAAAGACGTTTTGTCTCTTGAACGAAAGGCCCAGGAAAATATGAGAAAAACGGATGATCATAAAGAGGGCATCCGCGCCTTTTTAGAAAAACGGACGCCGCAATTTAACCGGTAAAATACAGAAGCCGGAAAGCTTCTGTTATCTGTGGAATAAAATCAGCTTTCCGGCTTCATTTACCAAGCGATGAGTACTGTTCTCAAGCTTTTTTTCCTTTAATAAAGCCTCTCCGGCGGCCTTCGCCTCCGCCTCATTATCCGCTTCGATCCGTTCATCCAGCAGCGTTTCTCCCGACGCACGGAATGCGGTCAATACATATTGTCCCATCATGTCACCCCCTTTATAGAATGATATTCTGATAAAAAATTTAGAATCCTCCATTAATTTTTACCCATTTTAGTATATAATGGGTCAAGGAAGGAGTTGGATTCGTGCTTACAATTAAAAACGTAACGAAAACATTCGGCAGCTTTACCGCTGTTGACAATTTGAACCTGCAAATACCTGAAAGGGAAATGTTCGGGCTTCTCGGCGCAAACGGCGCGGGAAAAACGACGACCTTTCGGATGATTTTAGGTCTTTTAAGCCTGACTGACGGGCATATCACCTGGAAAGGGCAGCCGGTCAATTATTCTATCAGTGAAAAAATCGGCTATCTCCCGGAAGAGCGGGGGCTGTATCCGAAATTGAAGGTGAGTGACCAGCTTGTCTATCTGGCAAGATTAAAAGGGATGAGCAAAAAAGAGGCGGAAAAAGAGCTTATGACATGGCTCGAGCGGTTCGGCATTACAGATTATAAGAATAAGAAAGTCGAAGAGCTGTCTAAAGGAAACCAGCAGAAAATCCAGTTCATTTCGGCCGTCCTGCATAAGCCTGAACTGCTGATTCTCGATGAACCTTTCAGCGGTCTTGATCCGGTGAATGTCGAGCTGCTGAAAGAAGCGGTTATTTCTTTGAAAAACAGCGGCGTTTCCATCGTTTTTTCAAGCCACCGAATGGAGCATGTGGAAGAGCTTTGCGAGAATTTGTGCATTCTCCAGAAGGGAAAACCTGTCGTTCAAGGCAATCTGAAAGACATTAAGCGGTCTTTCGGCAAAAAAAATGTCACCGTTCATTCAGATGATGACCTCAGCTTTTTAAAAACGCATGAAGGTGTCGTGAAATGGAAGGAAACAAATGACGGGATCAGACTGCAGGTCGCGAATGAACCGGTTTCTCAGGATATTTTCCGGGCGCTGCAAGGGAAAGGTTTTATACGGAAGTTTGAATTGGAAGAGCCGTCACTGCATGATATTTTTATAGAAAAGGTGGGGGCCGTTTATGAATAAATTTTGGATTATGCTGTTCCATACATATAAAAACAAAATCACGACAAAGTCATTCATTATTTCGACCGCTATTACCGTTTTATTAGTATTAGCGGTGACCAACCTGCAATCGATTATTTCCGTGTTTCAATCGGATGACGGCAAGCAGCAAATCGCGGTGATTGATGAAACGGGCGGGCTGTACCCGGCGTTTGCAAAACAGCTTAAAGCTGCCGATACAGACAATGATCTGCAGGCAATGGAGACGAAGAAGTCCGAAAAACATGCCGTAAAGCGTGTCAAAGACGGTGAATGGGACGGACTGTTTATCATCAGACAAGATCAAAAAGGAACGATAACAGGTGCCTACAAAGCGCTGACCATTTCTGATGAATCAGCGTATAAACTTCTCAAGCAGGCTTTAACCCAGACAAAAACCGCTGTTGAAACCGCCAAGCTCGGCATTTCGGCAGAAAAAGTCAGCAGCCTCTACACTCCGCCGGAAGTCAGCAAAAGCGCGCTGGAAAAAGGGGCGAAATCTGAGGAAGAGCTCGGTCAGGTGATGGGGCTTGTATACATCATGCTGTTTGTCATCTACTTTTCAGTCTTCATGTACGCAAGTATGATTGCGATGGAAGTGGCGACGGAAAAATCGTCACGGGTCATGGAAATTTTAATTTCAAGCATGCCGCCGATTCAGCAGATGTTTGCCAAGCTGTTCGGTATCGCGCTCGTGGGGATCACACAGTTTGCGGTGCTGATTGCAGCGGGTTATCTCTCACTGAAGCTGAACCATCAAAATGATGAGTCGTCGCCGATCAGTGCATTTCTTAATTTTACGGATGTTCCCGTCTCGACGATTGTCTATGCCGTCATTTTCTATCTGCTCGGCTATTTTCTTTACGCGACACTTGCCGCGTTTCTCGGCAGTGTTGTCAGCCGGATAGAGGACGTGCAGCAGACGATTCAGCCGATGATTTTTTTAATCATGGCAGGTTTTATGATCGCTATGTTCGGCCTCGGCAATCCTGACGCCGGTTTTATTACCGTTACCTCTTATATACCGTTTTTCACGCCGATGATTATGTTTTTGCGTGTCGGGATGCTTGATATCCCGTTTTGGCAGGCGGCGGCCGGAATCGCCCTGACACTGGTCACTATCGTGATCTTTGCGGCGGTCGGCGCGAAAATTTACAAAGGCGGCGTTTTGATTTACGGAAACGCCGGCGGATTCAAAGCGATCAAACAAGCGCTGCGCATCTCCAAAAAATAAGTGAAACAGCCCGGAACAGCCGGGCTGTTTTTTTATTTTGCAGAACGTGCATTCGTATAAAAACGGTGCTAAAATAAGGGTAATTCAATTTGCAGAAAGGGGAGGGCGAGATGGCTGATCTGACGTTTATTCATGCCGCTGACCTGCATCTGGACAGCCCGTTTTACGGCATTTCGAATCTGCCTGAACCGGTATATGCGCGTATTAAAGAAAGCACATTTCACAGCGTCCGCCGACTGACGGACGGGGCACTCCGGGAGCAGGCAGATTTCGTGCTGCTTTCTGGGGATCTGTTTGACGAAGCCAACAGAAGTTTAAAAGCCCAGCTGTTTTTGAGAAAACAGTTTGCGAGATTACAGGGAGCGGATATCCAAGTGTTCGTCATATTCGGCAACCATGATCATTTGGGAGGTAAGTGGACGCCGATTGAATGGCCGGAAAATGTACATATCTTCACCTCGGATACACCGGAGGAAAAATCTTTCTTTAAAAACGGAGAGCTTGCGGCAAGCATATACGGATGCAGCTATCAGGAAAGAAGCGTAACGGTCAATCAGGCGGCCCGTTACCGGAAAATGACCTGCGCGCCTTATCATATCGGCATGCTCCACGGCATGTTATCAGGAGCGGAAGGGCATGACCCGTACTGCCCGTTTACGAAAGAAGACCTTGAAAAAAGCGGCATGGATTACTGGGCGCTCGGACACATTCATAAACGGCAGGTTCTGTCCGCCCGGCATCCCGCCGCCATTTACCCCGGGAATATTCAAGCCCGGCATTTAAAAGAAACCGGACCTAAGGGATATTATCTCGTCCGGGCGGCAAACGGTGAGATGTCTTGGGAATTCAAAGAAGCGCATGATGTGTTATGGGAGGAAATTGATCTTGATATCTCCGGAGCTGAACATATGACTTCACTTCTGAAAACCGCATCGGATACATTCTCCGGCTTGCGCGCGGCGGGCCGCCCGGCATGTGTCAGGCTGGTGCTTCGCGGCGCGGCGCCCCGCTTTTGGACGGAGGCGCCCGCAGGCATCGCGGAGGAGCTTCTTTCCGCTTTACAGGAGGAAGAGGCCGAAGAGGAATGTTTCGTCTGGCCGCTTGCGCTTGAGGATCGGACGGACGAAACAGCCAGCGTGCCGCCCGATCCGTTTTTTAAAGGGCTGCTTCAGGACATAGAACAATGCGCGGACATGAGCGGTGTATTTGAAGCCCTTGAGCGTCATCCCGTATACCGGCGTCAGATGGCTTCATTTACAGATGAAGAGATACTGGATATTAAGCGGCAGGCTCAAGCCGTTTTAAGACGCCAAATGAAGGAGCTTCAGCGATGAAAATAACGGCGATGCATATTTACCAATATGGAAAATTTTCTGACCGAAGTTTTCAGCTGTCAGATTCTCCCGTGCAAGTGATCTACGGATTAAATGAAGCGGGGAAAACGACATTGATGTCCTTCATCAAAAGCGTGCTGTTCGGTTTTCCGAAATCAAAAAAATACGAACCGAAAAACGGCGGGGTTTACGGCGGCACTGTGGAATTGAAGCATGGCGATCACGGTGCCGTCAAAATCGAACGGACAAAAGGCGCTGCCGAAAAAGTCAGAGTGTATACGGCTTCAGGCGAAATCAAGGACGGAGAATGGCTCAAACAGCTTCTCTCCGATACAGACCGGGCGCTGTACGAAGCGATCTATTCGTTCGATGTATTCGGACTGCAGGAGATTCAAGCTTTTAACCGGGACAAAATCGGCGAGTTTCTCCTGTATTCGAGCTTATTCGGGTCGGAAGCGGCGGCAAAGCTTGACGGGCGACTGGCAAAAGAACTTGACAGGATGTATAAGCCGAACGGGCGGAACCCCCGCTTAAATCAGGAGTTGGATACATTAAAGCGGCTCAGCGCCCAGCTGAAACAGGCGGAAGCTGCGGAAGCGGGCTATCACAGCCTTCTGGAAGAGAAAAAAAGCGCCGGCGGCCGTTTGCAGGATGCCGAAGCACGATTGAAAGACATAACTGAAGAAATCAAAACAGTAAAATCGGCGATAGAAGCAAAGCCGCTCGCAGACAAAAAAACAGCCTTGGAAAGCGAACTTTCTTCTTATCCGGAAGCATTGAAGCAATTCCCGAAGGACGGAATGCATCAGCTTGAAAAATACGAATCGCATCTCCATCCGAAAGCGGCCCGTCTTGAGGGGCTTCGGGCAAAAGCGGCTGAACTCAGACGGCAGGCTGAGCTGCTCGCTCCAAATGAGGTCTTGCTGCAAAAAGAGCGGCAGCTGCAGGAGCTTTCCGGCGAGCAGCATATGTATGAATCGCGCGGCGAACAGCTTGCCGCCATCCAATCACAGATACGGCAGACATCTGCCCGCGTTTCGTCAGGATTGCAGCAGCTCGGAAGACATGAGGAAGACGGCATTCTTTCACTGAACACCGATTATGAATATGAATGGCGGCTGCAGGAAGCCGTGCAGAGCGCCGGACAGGCAAGAGAAAGAAAGACACAGCTTGATGCGATTTTCGAACAAGCGCGGCTGGAGCTGGAAGAAGCCGAACGAAAACATGCCGTGACGGCGGAAAACATTTTGGACCCCGCTGTCAGGAAAGAAAAAGAAGCCGCTTTACAATCATATAAGCAAACGGCTGATACAGAAGGAAACGAATGGCAGGCACATGTTCAGCATCTGGAAAAACAGCGCGCCAAACAAAAAAAGCTCTTTCTCGGTGCGGGCATTCTGTTCATTGCGATTTTCGCTATGTTAAAGGAATGGCTGCCTGCCGCCCTTTTTACCGGTGCTCTGCTGCTGTATATGCTGTCCGGCATGCAAAAACCGCTGCCGTCAGAAAGAGGAGGGCTCGGACACAAGAAAAAGAAGCCGGCGATCTCCAAAGAAGCGGCTGATCTTCTGCAGGAAGAGCTTTGGCGTGACG
This sequence comes from Bacillus sp. SIMBA_026, assembly GCF_046535335.1. NCBI lineage: Bacteria > Bacillati > Bacillota > Bacilli > Caryophanales > Bacillaceae > Bacillus > Bacillus sp. SIMBA_026. Next base: position 119,803 of record NZ_JAWRWX010000001.1, read on the forward strand.
GCCGGCACCGGCAGCAGCTGATTGCGGATCAAGCCGTGCTCGAACAGAAAGAAGCGGCATATGAAAGGGTCATCCGCCAATATGAAGAATGGGAGGCCGAAATGGCGCCGTCTGAAAAACAGGCGGAACTTTTTATGAATGAACTGGGGTTTTCAGGAAGTCCTGCCCATCTTCTTGACGCATATCATGTGATGAAAGATGTCAAAAAAGAAATCCTTAACAAGCATGAGCTGACCATTGAAGCGGGCAGGCTGCAAAAGCTGCAAAGAGCATTTGAGGACCGGGTCAAAAAGCTGATTCCTTCAGACGGAAGGGAGCTGTCCGTAAAAGAAAGACTGCACGTTTTGCTGGCTCAGGCGGAACGGGCCCGTGAGGAAGCAAAACGAAAACAGGCGCTCGAAACGGATCTGCTGCATGCACAAGAGCAAATGCGTGAATTAAACGAAGAAGTTCATTACTACGAACAGCAGGTCAAACAGCTTTTCATGGCGGCAGGCGCAAAAAACCGCGAACACTTTTGTGAACTCGCCAGGCTGAATGAAAGCCGCCGGGAAACAGAGCGGCAGTTGCGCGAAATCAAAACGCACTTGTCCGGCATAGGCGGAAAACAGCTGGAGCCGTACATGAGCCGCACAGTGTCCGAACTTGAACATACAGTCGTTCAGAAGGAAACAGAGAAAAAAACGCTTGAGGAAAAAAGCGCCCAGCTCCGTGAGCAAACCGCTTTATTAACGGTGAAGCAAGAGCAGCTGGAGTCCTCGGGGCTTGTATCCGATTTAAAACAGCAGACAGAAATGCAGAAGGAGCGCGTGAAAAAAACCGCTAAAGAGTGGGCTGCATTACAGACGGTCAGACACATTATAAGGGAAAAAATGGAGCGGCATAAAAAAGTGACGCTTCCCCGTCTGTTAGAAACCGCCGGCGCATTATACGGACCGCTTACGGACGGACGCTACCACAAATTGTATTTCTCCGAGGCTGATGATTCCATTATGGTCATGCGGAAAGACGGAACGGTGTTTTCTGCAGGCGAACTCTCACAGGCGGCATGCGAGCAGCTTTATGCGGCGATTCGTTTTGCCCTTGCGTCAGAGAGGGAATCTGCGGTATCACTGCCGTTTTTACTTGATGACAGTTTTGTCCATTTTGACAGGCAGCGGCTGCAGCGGCTGTTTGATGTGCTGAATCAGCTTTCAGAAGGCGGGCGGCAGATACTTTATTTCACCTGCCATGAGCATGTCAGCCGGTCTTTTCACAGCGGACAAGTCATGCGGCTCCTGTCATAAAAGAGTTTATTTTCAAAAAAGAGGTATGTGCTATACTGGTATTATGTAAGATATGGAGGGAGCTTTTAATAGAATGGCAAAAGGTATTATGCTGCACGAGGTCGGCGAGCAGGTCGATCAATACTTTCTGATTAAATCTTCGACTAAGGGAATCGCTAGCAACGGAAAACCATTCCTGACGTTAATGCTGCAGGACCAATCGGGAGATATCGAAGCGAAGCTGTGGGATGCCAAGCCGACTGATGAAGTAACGTACGCGGCGCAGACGATCGTGAAGGTGATCGGAGATGTCCATCACTATCGCGGACGAAACCAGCTTAAGCTGAGAAACATCCGGCCGGCCGGCGAGAACGAAAATGTCAGCATTGATGATTTTCTGGAAACGGCGCCGATTCCGAAAAATGAAATGATGGAAACCGTCACTCAATACATTTTTGAAATGAAAAACCCAAACATCCAGCGGATCACGAGACATCTGGTCAAAAAATATGCGGCTGAGTTTATGGATTACCCGGCTGCGGCTAAAAACCACCATGAGTTCGTCTCCGGGCTCGCGTATCATGTAGTGTCCATGCTGAACCTGGCAAAAGCGATTGCCGATCTGTATCCGTCTCTTGACCGGGATTTACTGTATGCCGGAGTCATTCTGCATGATCTCGGCAAAGTAAAAGAGCTTTCAGGCCCCGTCTCCACAACGTACACCGTGGAAGGGAATCTGCTCGGGCACATTTCGATCATGGTGACAGAGCTTTCAAAAGCAGCCGAAGAGCTTCAGATTGACGCTGAAGAAGTGCTGATTCTGAAGCATTTGATTTTAAGCCATCACGGAAAAGCGGAATGGGGAAGCCCGAAACCGCCGATGGTGAAAGAAGCGGAAATTCTGCACTACATTGACAATCTGGATGCAAAAATGATCATGATGGACAGAGCGCTGGAACGGGTGAAGCCGGGCGAATACACAGAGCGTGTATTTGCGCTTGAAAACCGTTCTTTCTACAAACCGACTTTTCATCAATAAGATAAAAAGGCCGATTCTCTATGATCGGTCTTTTTTACGTTCAGCTCTCATAACTTGTCTTTATCAAGCATAGCTTAGAATAAAGACTCTGGGTGAAAAAGGGAGGAAACCGACGTGCTATTTTTTCCTTGGTGGGTATACCTTTGCATTATCGGAATTATTTTCAGCGCTTATAAGCTTTTTACAACAGCTAAAGAAGAGGAAAAGCTTGACCAGTCGTTTATTGAAAAAGAAGGAAGGGTGTATATTGAACGGATGGAACAGGAACGCGAGCGCCGTATGGCGGCGCCCGCAGGTGAAAACGGGGATGCGGAAGAAAACTCCAATCATTCGATCGCATAAAAAAACTGTGCGGCTCGCCGAGAGCCCGCACAGTTTTTTTATTTAGATTGAGAAGATGATGATGTTGAAGTGTTAAACGTGTCTTTTAAGTCTTTGTCTTCAACTTTTACGTCAGCTTTTTTCATGACTTTTTGAATTGCCGCCTGTACAGCTGAGTTGTCGTTTAATTTCTGCTTAAGAACTTCTTCTTTCAGTTCTTTTTTCATGTCATCATATTTGCCGCGTTCTTCTGTCTTTTTGATGATATGATAACCGAATTTGGTTTTGACCGGATCGCTGACTTGTCCGACTTTCAGGCCGAATGCAGCTTTGCTGAATGTTTCATCCATTGACTTTTTATCGAACCAGCCAAGGTCGCCGCCGTTGTCTTTTGAGCTGTCAGTTGAATATTCTTTCGCAAGCGTTTCAAACTTCTCGCCTTTTTTCAGCTTTTTCTCCACTTCGTCAGCTGTCTTTTTGTCAGCGACAAGGATGTGGCTCGCGCGGATTTTACCTTTTAAGCCGTCGTAATATTCTTTCGTATCGGAGTCAGTCACTTTGATGTTGTCTTTCGCCGCTTTTTGTGCAAGCAGTTCATACTTCACCTGATCTTTCAGGTAATCTTCGCCGTACTGCTGTTTAAGGGCGCTGTACTGATCGCCGAGCTGCGTTTTGTACTCTTTCAGCTTGTTATCGATTTCTTTATCCGATACTTTGTATTTTTTTGCTAATACTTTTTCTTGTACGAGCTGTGTCAGCACACTTGCGCCCGCGGTTTTTTTCATGTTCGTGTAGAGCTCGCCTTTTGTTACATTTCCGGCATCCGTCTTGGCAATCACGTCGTTGTCGCCGCTGCTGCAAGCGCTGAGAGCCAGGACGCTCGTTGCCGTAATAGCTGCTATCGCGATTTTCTTCATTCCATTAAACACTCCTAATCATCCAAATTAAATTGCATATGCGTATCATAACATATTGTGGCTTTCTGTAAAAAGATTTTAAATAAAGGGCATTCGTCTAGTCAAACTTTTTCCTGATACATACAAATATATTGATCATGAAAAGGAGGTAATGAACCATGGGCGGAGGATATTCAAACGGTTTCGCACTGCTCGTAGTACTGTTCATATTGCTTATCATCGTAGGTGCAGCTTACATTTGTTAAGCGAAACGGATCGCTTTTTCTAAAAGCGGTCCGTTTTCTTACCCGGGCGCCTAATCGTTTCAGAAGTAAACTGCATATGATGTAATTGGAAAAATAAAACGTTTTGTAGGAGGTGCTTTTGGAGATGGGTGAAGTATTTGCAGGCGGTTTTGCATTATTGGTTGTTCTGTTCATCTTATTGATCATCATCGGCGCTTCTTGGCTTTATTAAGAAAAAAATATGGCTGTCGGGGGTCAGACCTCCGTCAGCCATATTTTTTTGCCTGTTTACACAGTAAAGGAGATCTCGACGAATGAAGAGATCAGTAAAATTAAAATAGATACATTAATAAAACGGAATACCTTATCCTGCCGGTCTTCAGGAATCTCTCTGACAAGGCATAATGTATTTGTGAGCCTGTTTATGAAATAAAGAATAAACAGGGCAGCCACGATAAAATAGAATAAAATGATGGGAGATTCCCCCTCTCTCTGAACTGCTCCCATATTACATTACCAAATATTTATTAAAAAAGATAGAATGTAACCTGAAAAATCAGCGGGACATCAAGACTCCGGCACTTTTTTTACTAAAATATCAAAACCGTCGGATTCCTGGTCAATCAGACATGATTTGGGCGCTTTGACCAGATGGAGCGCAAACAGAAGATCAGGCAGGCAATACCCCGCATGAATGCTCGAAATCATATAAAAGTAATGAGCGTGTCTCGGAAATGCCAGTCCGGCATAAAACAATAACGGCGTAATGAATAAAAACGGGCTGATCGTTGAAATCAGCATCGTTGTTTTCGGTATGCCTTTCCATGTCGGCATCCGCAAGAAGTACATTTTCATTTCCTTTTTTCTTTTTTTACAGATCATCGGCAGGACATGTATGACTTTATGTACAAATAAAGTAACAACGAGCAGAACACAAAAAGCAAACACGTGCCCGTCACTTAGACTGATATTCGGACGCAGCAGCCCGAATGCCAAGAAGTTGCATATAAAAAACAGGATCATAAAACCTACAGCAGTCAATAATAAACGAACCGCACCATAATCTTTGATCAGATTAATGGTTTTCCAGCAATTCATCAGAGTCATCCTTCCGTACAAAGATGGAGTACAATCTCAAAATAATTTACTCTCTTCAGGAGAAAAAATCAATCCTTTTTTAAAGAAAAAAATAAACCTGGAAAGAGAAGAACAGAAGAGCTCAATGAAACATGGAAATGTACGGTTTAACCTTTCTTCTCCATTCATTATCAGCTAAAATAAGATTAAAGATAGAAAGAAGTGAAACGGATGGATTCAATGGATCAGCGTATCGGGCGTTTAGAATATTACATACAATTGCTGGTGAAAACGGTGGATATGGATAAGTACCCTTTTTATGCGATGATGATTGAAAAAGGGCTGACCGAAGAAGAAGGAGAAGAGGTCGGGCGGATCTGCCGCGAATTGGAGGACGAGCTGGAGTCGCAAAAAGCGCAAGGCTTTGTGACGTTTGACAAGCTCCTTGCGCTTTTTGCGGGACAGCTGAACGAAAAATTAGATGTTCATGAAACGATTTTTGCTCTGTATGAGCAGGGGCTTTATACAGCGCTGATGGAAGAATTTATTGAGATTATGAAGCACTTTGATTAACTGTTGATCGGTTCCAGCTCTTCAGCCGTTTCATGGGCAGCCGATTCGTCCGTTTTTTTCTTCAGCCTTCCGTCTTCACTATCAAAATCATTGTTTATGTTTGTCAATGATTTCTCGAATATCTCCATAAAATCTTCGCCGTAAATGTGGCGGATGACACAGGTTAATTCTTCAACCTCAGGAAACTTCCCGAATAAGTGGTAGATTGGCTGTGAGCCTTTAAACACAGCGTTTCTCGACGGATCAAACTCCTCAAGCAGGCTTTCGAATACATTTTCCCCTTCTTCTGTTAACTGAATGTACGTGTTCCGTTTATCATTCAGCCGCTTGGAAAATTTCAGATATCCCCGTTCTTCAAGCTTTTTTGAAAAGTTAAATGCAGTTGATACGTGCATAACGCCGAATTTGGCGATTTCTGAAATAGAAGCTCCTTTAAGCTGATAGGCAATCCATAATATATGATGCTCATTAATATTAAGATCGTACGGCTTCAGCCAATTCTGCCAGTCTTTCTCGATAGATTTCCAGAGCGCTTTGGACAGCTGCGCCATTTTTTGGGTATAGATTAAAGCTTCTTTTAGATCGTAAGGCGGTTCAACACGATTCAATACAGATCACCTGCTTCACATTTTCTTTTCCTCTATTATGCCAATAAAATAAAGATTAATAAAGATGAAAATTTAAGAATTTTATAATAAATTCTTAATCCGTTGCTGGGAAAGGCTTTAAACCGCAAAAAAAAGTGCGGAACGCAATATGTCCGCACTTTTTTTGGTTGTATAGGATATTAGTTTTGTAAGGTTTTCTCCAGCTGTCTGATTTTCTCTTCGATATCAGCGATTTCCTTTTGGAGATCCTGCTGGTGCGGCTTGATTTCCTCCTGCCACCTTTTAATGCTGGTCTGAAGCTCTCCGCCTACGTCTTTAATGACTTCTGCGCTTTCTTTCGCCGTTTGGACAAGCTGATCCTTAAGCGCCATTCCGTCTTTTTTTAACCGTTTGATTGTGTCCTCAATTGAATTGCAATTCGCTTTGATTTTGCCCCGCAGCTCTTTTCCGGATGAAGGAGCCGAGAGTAACACCGCTGCGCCTCCGATCAATCCGCCTACGAAAAGGCCTGTTAAAAGGGAACGTCCGTCAGCCATTTGAAATCACCCCGTTTTTTTTCTCATAACTTTTATCATTTTTGTTCAGAAGAATAAACTTCTATACATAGCTTGCTTTATTTTAGCATATTTTTTAAGGGAAAAGGAGGGAGAAGGTTGTCTGTCTTTATGATTGTTTTATCTTGTATGGCTCTTGTCTTTGCGGCGGGCGCCGTTTATTACCTGAAACTGCTCGGCCAGGCCGCTTCTTATCCGCCGAAGCGGGTCGTCCGCCAAAAGGCCATTGTCTGCTCAGCAGGAACCGCCCTCGCATTGTTCCTTATCTTTTTCACAAAACTTCTCGTATAAAACATGCTGAAACACATTAAAAAACCTCTTCCGGCCGGAAGAGGTTTCAGTATGCGGTTATTACACCGTTTCAATCATATTGGACCGTTTTAAGATCGTCTGCACAATCGGATGCATAATGATAATGGCGATCGTATTCAGCGCAGCCGCCGGAAGGACGACCGCGAGCACCAATGCGGTGAATCCGCCCGGCAGGCCGACAATCAGAAGGGCCAGCGCCAAAAAGAGCAAACCGGAGATGAAGGTGCCGGCTATCGTAATGACGGCGGCGGCCGCTGTTTTCACGCTCTTCTTCACCAAAAGCGCCAGCGCGAGAAACAGAAACGCCGTTACCGGTTTTTCAATGATATTCGGAAGCTGTCCGCCCGGAAAAGATGTCGTGAGTGCGGAAATGATTCCCGTTACAATCCCAATCATCAGCACGTTCTGCACACGGGGGAATAACAGAATACCCATAAACATCATCACAAGCATCATATCGGGTTTCATTCCGAATAATACCGGCGGCATAATGGAATGAAGCACCGCTCCGATTGCCGCAAACAGGGCCATAATGACTAATTCTTTTGTTTTCATACTAAGCTCTCCTCTGCTAAGCTTTTTCGCCATCCAATAATATGCTCGTCATTTATTGCGATGGCCGGAAAAATTGATATGCAAACAGTATATCAAAGGAACCGTTATGTTAGAAGAAATTTATTCGTTTTCCTGCTGGAACTTTCTCATAAACTGAGCCAGTTTTTCACAATCAGCCAGGCTGACGGCGTTGTAGATAGACGCCCTGCAGCCTCCGACTGAGCGGTGGCCTCCGAGTCCGGTCATTTTAGCCGCTTTCGCTTCTTCAACGAATTTTTTCGTGAGACTGCTGTCGCGGAGGGTGAACGTGACGTTCATGTGAGAACGGCTGTCTTTTGCGGCATGCCCAGCGTAAAACCCGCCGCTTGCGTCGATTGTGCCGTACAGGACATCGGCCTTTTCCTGATTGCGCCGTTCAGCCGCTTCGACACCGCCGTTTTCAGCCAGCCATTCAAGGACGAGGCTCAGCATATAAATCGCAAATGTAGGCGGCGTATTATACAGTGAATCGGCTTTTGTGTGAGTGGAGTATTTCAAAATTTTAGGGACGTTGGCGTTTTCGTTTTCAAGCCATGATTTTTTCATGATGACGACCGTGACGCCGGACGGCCCGAGGTTTTTTTGGGCTCCGCCATAGATGACATCAAACGTTTTGACATCAATTTTTCTGCTCAGGATGTCGCTTGACATGTCGGCTACGAGCGGGATCGGTGAATTCGGGAACTCTTTCCACTGCGTTCCGAAAATCGTGTTGTTGGACGTAATATGCAGGTAGGCGCCGTCTTTGATTCCTGAGAGGTCCGCTTCCGGTATGTGGTTGTGGTTTGAATCTGCGCTTGTTGCCGTGACGGATGTGTTTCCGAACAGTTTCGCCTCGGCGAGTGCTTTTTCAGACCATGCGCCCGTTACGATGAAGTGCGCCGTTTTTTCCGGCGTTAAAAAGTTCATCGGCAGCATGGAGAATTGAAGGCTTGCGCCGCCTTGAAGAAATAAAATATCATAATCGTCGGGAATATCCATCAGTTCTTTCAGAAGGCTTTTGGCTTTTTGGTGCACCGCGTCATATTCTTTGCTCCGGTGGGACAGCTCCATGACGGACATGCCGGTATCATTGAAGTTGACAAATTCTTTTTGTGCTTTTTGCAGCACATCCAGTGGAAGGGCTGCGGGTCCTGCATTGAAATTCGTTGTACGTTCCATGTTTACGATCTCTCCCTGTTTTCCGCTTTAGTGTAAGAAATAATACAATTATCCTATCACAATTTTTTGATTTTTTTGATATAAAAAATATAATTTATGTTTTTTGTGTTTCCAAACGCAAAAAAACCTCATCTTTAAGATGAGGCAAGCCGTTTTCTGACGGTTGAAGCGATCTCCTGAAGATCGTCAGGCGTATAGTCATCGGCGTGGGTCTTCCAGACAGCCCCGAAACCGTCGCCTTTTCCGTAACGCGGAATGATATGCATGTGAAAATGGAACACCGATTGGCCCGCTTTTTCACCGTTGTTATTGAGAATATTCAGCCCGATCGGCTCGAATTCATCACGGATGGCGCGTGCGATTTTCGGCACCGCTTCAAAATATTCTTTAGAAAGCTCAGGCGTAAACTCGTACACGTTTTCGATATGTGTTTTCGGAATCACGAGCGTATGGCCTTTTGTGACCTGGCTGATATCAAGAAACGCCACGACGTGTTCATTTTCGTATACTTTTGAAGACGGAATGTCACCGGCAATGATTTTGCAGAAAATACAATCGTCCGCTTTGTGCATAGATGGGTTTCCTCCCTGAAAAGAAATATATGTATATTCTCATCGTACCACAAAAACGGCCAAAACAAAAAACAGGATGAACGACTGCGCGTTCACCCTGATGCAGAAGTACGAGCTTTATCACAGAAAATTGAATATGCCTTTTGTAAGCACCTCATTTGTTTTTAAAATGAAGACTTATGGGTCTGCTTAATCATTCCTGGGACAAACACCTCATTTGATTATTTCATCATGAATGAAGAACATCATCAAAGCAGTGTGTGAAGAAATTGTAAGCACAGGACATGTTGATTTTCATCCAACTGTTCTAAGACGTCTTTTATAAACACCTCATTTTCAGTTGATTAAAGCTGTTTCCTTCTACATACATTATGATGTCCGCCAAAACGATAACTATGCACACTTTTCACGTGAGAAAAAAAGGGAATCGTTTCAAATCAGACTTTATTTTTGGTACTATGAAGAAAAACGAATCAGAAGGGGAGAAATTATGTCTCTGCTATCGGTAAAAGACTTAACCGGCGGTTATACGAGAAACCCGGTCTTAAAAAATGTTTCATTCACCCTTGAGCCGAACCAGATTGTCGGACTCATCGGATTAAACGGCGCGGGCAAAAGCACGACGATCCGGCATATTATCGGATTAATGGACCCGCATAAAGGCTCGATCGAGCTGAACGGCAAGACGTTTTCGGAGGATAAGGAAAGCTACCGCTCGCAATTTACGTACATCCCAGAAACGCCGGTGCTGTATGAAGAACTGACGCTCAAAGAGCATTTGGAGCTGACGGCCATGGCGTACGGCCTTTCCAAAGAAACGCTTGAAAAAAGGCTTCCTCCGCTTCTGAAAGAATTCAGAATGGAAAAAAGGCTGAAATGGTTTCCCGCTCACTTTTCCAAAGGGATGAAGCAGAAAGTCATGATCATGTGCGCGTTTCTCGCGGAGCCTTCGCTTTATATCATTGACGAGCCGTTTCTCGGCCTTGACCCGCTTGCGATCAATGCATTGCTGGAGCGGATGGACGCCGCGAAAAAAGCCGGATCAAGCGTGCTGATGTCAACGCATATCCTGGCTACGGCAGAGCGCTACTGTGACGCTTTCATTATTTTACATAACGGCGAAGTGCGGGCAAGCGGCACACTGGAAGAACTGAGAGAGCAGTTCGGCATGGAAGACGCAGCTCTTGATGACTTGTATATTGAACTGACGAAGGAAGACGCCGGCCATGAATAATATGTCTACGATTTGGCAGTCCCGGCTTGAAGAGCATATAAAGGAAACCAGAATGTATATGAAATATATGCTCAATGATCATCTCGTCATTGTGCTGATCTTTTTTATTGCCGGCGCGGCAAGCTGGTACAGCAGGTGGGTCAAAGACATTCCCGTTCATTTTCCGTCATTTTGGGTGATGGCGGTGCTCTTTTCATTTGTGCTGACCGGTTCATACGTCCGGACGCTGTTAAAGGAAGCGGACCTCGTGTTTCTGCTGCCGCTTGAACCGAAAATGGGGACATACTTTAAGCATTCATTTAAGTACAGCTATCTGTCACAGCTGTTTCCGCTTATTGCCCTGTCGGTTGTATGCATGCCCCTGTTTTTCGCTGTAAGTCCGGGGGCGTCGCTAGCGTCGTATGCCGCCGTATTTATTCAGATGCTGGCGGTAAAAGCGTGGAATCAGGCCATGGAGTGGCGGATGACGTTTATGAATGACAGAAGCATGAAAATGATGGATGCGGTCATACGCTTTATCTGCAATATGCTGCTTTTATACTTCGTCTTACAGTCGTTTTATGTGTACGCTGCCGCCGTCTACATTGTGATGGCCGGCCTTTATGTGTATTTCACATCGGCCGCAAAACATAAATCATTAAAATGGGAAGCCCATATTGAATATGAATTAAGAAGGAAGCAGCGGTTTTACAGAATCGCCAATCTGTTTACCGATGTGCCTCACCTAAAGAAACAGGCAAAACGCCGGGCGTATCTCGACTTTTTGCTCAGAATGATTCCGTTTGAACAGCGGAAAACGTTCTCCTATATGTATGCGCGGGCCTTTCTGCGTTCAAATGATTATCTTGGCATTCAGGTCAGGCTCACGATTATTTTTATCCTGATTATTATGCTCGTTTCCGCAAATCCGTGGATAACGGCGGCGTTAACCGTATTTACCGTCTTTATTACGGGAATACAGCTTCTGCCGCTGTTCGGGCATTTTCATCATCTTTCTCTGCAGGAGCTTTACCCGGTCAATCAGAAAGCAAAGCTGCAAAGTTTCTTTTCGCTGATGAAATCGGCATTAACCGTGCAGGCGCTGCTGTTCTGTGCAGCGTCAGCCTATGCCGCTGGAGTCAGTGGGGCGCTGTATGCGGCTATTGCTTCAGCCGTTCTGATTTTTGTGATCATGCCTTCGTATATGGGCGGAAGATTGAAAAAGTACGGCAAGCTGTAATCTATCGGGTTTTTGAAACCTCAATGAAAGAAGGAGACACAGATGACCGACGATCAGCAGCTGATACAGGAAGCACTGCAATGGAAAGCGCGTTTTTTGCGCAAAGATTCTATACTTGAACGTTTTTCTAAAGGAATGCAGGCGAAAATAAATGAGCGGATTCCCGATAAAATTCATGCCGTTATCACAGAAAGCATAAAAAAAATGACCGAAGCAACAATGGCGGGTTCAAATCTGGTGAAAAGCAAGCGGGATACACACGGTATGACGCTTGCTGAAAAAGATGCCCTCGCCAGACAAACCATCGTATCGTACCAAAAGGTCGCGGCAGCTGAAGGTATCGGTACGGGGGCCGGCGGAATTTTTTTAGGGATGGCTGATTTTCCTTTGCTGTTATCCATTAAAATGAAATGTCTGTTCGATCTTGCCTCCATTTACGGCTATGATGTGAAAGACAGGGATGAGCGATTGTTTTTGCTGTTTATTTTTCAGCTGGCTTTCTCAAGCGGTGAACAGCGGAAACGCATATACTCAATGATTGAACAATGGGATTCGAAAAAGCATGATGTCGATTGGAGAGTTTTTCAGCAGGAATACCGCGATTATCTGGACGTGGTGAAGTTGTTTCAGCTTTTGCCGGTCGTCGGAGCCGCCGTGGGCGGAGCGGCCAATTATAAACTGCTGTCACAGCTCGGTGAGACGGCAAGACACGTTTTTCATTTAAGAATCACAGCAGCCGGTACGTAATGTACCGGCTGTTTTTTATGTCAGCGGGGGTAGCTCACCGCGGCGCCGATAAGCACCTTGGCGGCCGTCAGCATCGCTTTTTCATTAAAATCAAATTTCGGATGATGATGAGGATAAATGGTTTCCGCATTTTCTAAAGCGGCGCCCGTAAAGAAAAATGCGCCTTTTGTATGCTGCAGATAATAGGAAAAATCTTCTCCGGCCATCTGCGGCTCTCCTTCAATGACCTTCGTGACGCCGTCTGTTTCCGCTGCGGCTGCCGCCGCGTGCGCTGCTTCCTCAGGATGATTGACGACGGCGGGATAACCGCGCTTGAAACGATATTCATAGGAAGCGGAGTGCATGGAACAGATTCCTTTTACGACGGCTTCTATTTCTGCTTCGAGCAGGCTGCGCACACTTTCGTCAAACGAGCGGACGGTGCCTGATATGACTGCCTGATCGGCAATCGCATTAAACGGATTTTCAGCGATGAACGAGCCGGCTGAGATGACGGCCGGCTGCACCGGATTTACCCGCCGGCTGACGATATGCTGAAGAGCCGTGACGATTTGTGAGCCGATTAAAACGGCGTCCTTCGTATCGTGAGGAATCGCGCCGTGGCCGCCTTTGCCGATGACTTTAATCGTAAAGCCGTCAGCGGCGGCCATCACTGGGCCCGGGCGGCATAAGACCGTTCCGACGGGTTCAGTCGCCCATAGGTGTGTGCCGAAAATGGCATCGACATGTTCGAGGCAGCCATCCTCAATCATTGCTTTTGCTCCGCCGGGAGATAATTCCTCGGCGTGCTGGTGGATCATCACAAATGACCCTTTCAGTTTTTCCCGGTTGCGGTACAGCACTTTTCCGACCGCAAGCAGAGCCGCCGTATGGCCGTCGTGCCCGCAGGCGTGCATGACGCCGGGAATTTGTGAAGCATAGGGCACATCTTTTTCATCCTGTATCGGCAAAGCGTCAAAATCAGCTCTGAGTGCCACGACCGGTCCCGGTTCACTCCCTTCAATATAGGCTGTGACACCGTTGCCCCCGACATTCGTCCGGATGGGAACGCCGAACTTTTCATAAAATGAGGCGATGAACGCCGGTGTTTTTTTCTCCTTAAAGGATGGCTCGGGATTCATGTGAAGGTGACGCCTGATTTCAACCATTTCCTCATATAGCCCGTCAAGCTGAGCGTTTAAGCTTTTTTGAAGTGTCGTTAACGTCAAAAGCGATGCCCCCTCGTCTGCTTTTCCCATGATTGTATAGAAAATGTCAGAAGATTTCAATCCTTTTGCTACGGGAGAATGATGATGGCGGCGATCGTTGTGACGACTAGCCCGGCCGCAACCGGGATAAAGTTTTTTCTGGCAAGCTCAAACGGGTCAACTTTACAAATAGCCGCAGCGGGGATCAGTGCCCAAGGGACCAATGTTCCGCCCCCGACCCAGATCGCTGAAATCTGGCCCAGCGCCGTTAAAACGGCCGGGTCCGTATGAAGCGCGGCGGAAAACAGCTTTGCCATCGAGCCTGCAAGAGATATACCGGAAAACCCTGACCCGTCGAGCCCGGTAATCGCACCGACTGCGGCCAGGGCGATGCCGGCGAATTCTCCGGACATCGGAAAAGAATGGGACAGGGCCAATCCGAGGTCATTGACGATCCCCGCAGATCCTTTCGGCAGCGGGGTGTTCAAAATACTTTTAAACCCCGCGTCACCGAGATAAAAGAAGGCCGCGATCGGAATGACGGGGCCGAATACTTTAAAGCCGAATTGAAAACCGCCGATAAAATACTCGGTGATCTTTTCTAAATGCCGCTCTTTATATACAATGAAATGAATGATCAGGAGAATGCCGATCGCGGTTCCTCCGACGAGTGCCGTCGCATCGTTTCCTTGCAGACGGTATACGATCATGCAGATAATATCGGCGAGAAAAACAAGCGGAATGAAAACCGCCAGGATCACCCTGAGTTTTTTCGGCAGATACATACTTGTGTCCAAAGAACCGGAGCTGTCCAAGGAGAGGGGGGCCTTCGTTTTTTTTCGATCCCGCATGATGAGGAAGAAAGCGGTGATTGTCGTCGTTAACCCCATGATCAAAACGAGCGGAATACTTGCCTGCATGACATCGCTCACGGGAATGCCCGCGGCATCGGCCGTTAATTTCGGGGCCGCCTGAATGACGTAATCCCCCGATAAAGCGAATCCGTGGCCGAACAGGTTCATCGCCATTGCCGCGGCGATCGGAGAAAGGCCCGCCCGGATCGCTGCGGGAAGCAGCACAGCGCCGATCAGCGCCACCCCGGGTGACGGCCAGAAAAAAAGAGAGATGGCAAACATCAGACAGCCGATAACCCAATACGCGACAGCCGGCCCTTTCATCAGCTTTGCAAACGGAGAAATCATCGCTTCATTAATACCGGTTTCGGTCAAAAGGCCGCTCATCGCCACGATAAAACAAATGATAAAAATTGTCGGCAGCAATTCTCCGGCGGCATACGTGAAGCTGTGAAACAGGCTGCTGACCGAAGCGGAGAATGAATGCGTCGTCCATAGCGCAATCACAAAAATGCCGGCAAGTGAAATAAAGGTTGTATCTTTTCTGAGAAGCATAAAAACGATAATGGCCGCGATAAAAGCAACATAAAGCAGATGTACCGAGTAGACGCCGATCCCCAATTGAACCACTCCGTTTATAAATAGGATTGCTACAGGGTATTCATAGGCGGGCGGAAGGTGCAAAGAACGAAGCGTAAAATCGGGACATAAAAAAAGCCGGAGAATCTCCGGCGGTTTTCAGTCTATTGCGTAATAAGCGGTTACATAAGACGGGCGTGAGAAAATGGACGTCGTGTCGATGCCGGCTGATGTTCCGCGTTTTTTATGAGCTTCCTGATAAGAGTTTGACTGCTGCCAGCCCTGAAAGGCTTTTTCTTCTTCCCACAGGGTCAGGATGACATACGTATCGCCTTCGAGCGGCCTTAATACGCGGATGGCTTGAAAACCGGGTTCATTTTCCACTTTGCCGGCGCGGTTTTTAAACCGGTTTTCAAACAGCGGACGGCCTTCCTGGGTAACGGCGATGTTGTTGAGGACGGCGTAGCCCGGCTTTTTGATTTCCCCGACGCTGTCGATGCTCTCATATGAATGGGGCGCCTGAAAAACGGTTTCTCCATTTGTTTCATGAATTAAGACCGCATTTTCCTCCCCTTGCATCAGCACCATATTCTCACTCGGGTGTTTCTTTGCAATCGTCTTTAAAAAATCGGCTGTCCCGTATGTAATATAAACCTTCATATCAGCCACCTCCTGCTTGCTAGTATATCAAAAGAGTGGTATAAGTTTCTATTGGCGACTCATTCTGACATAATTCGAAACAATATTTCCCATACTACAAGTTAAGAAAGGCGAGGTGACTTATGCTGAAAAAGAAAAAAAGATTCTTTATTCCGGCTGTAATTGCGGCGGCAACCGCTTTTCTCGCGTTAATCGGATACATTATCATTATATTTCTCGGCCATTATGTCATCGATGAAAAGAAATTAATACTGCACGCATCTTCAAAAATCGTCGATCAAAACGGTGATGAAATCGCGAGCCTCTATACGGAAAATCGCGAGCCGGTATCCATTCAGCAGGTTCCGGAAGATGTGAGAGAAGCCTTTATCGCCGTTGAAGATAAACGGTTTTACGAACATCACGGCATTGATGTGAAGTCTGTCGGCCGGGCGGTGTTCCGGGATGTTTTAGCAGGCGGCAAGGTGGAAGGCGGAAGCACGATCACCCAGCAGCTGGCGAAAAACATTTTTCTGACTCATGATAAAACATTTTTGCGCAAGACGAAGGAAGTCATTATCGCCATCAATCTTGAGCGTGATTACAGCAAGGACAAGCTGCTTGAAATGTACCTGAACCAGCTTTATTTCGGCCATGGCGTTTACGGCATTCAAGCCGCGTCCCACTACTACTTTAATAAAGAAGTAAAAGATTTAACCGTTGCGGAAGGAGCCGTTCTGGCAGCGATTCCGAAGGCGCCATCTCTTTATTCGCCGATTCAGCATCCGGATAAAAATAAAGAACGCCGCGATACGATTCTTGCAATGATGAACGACCAAGGCTATATCAGCGCTAAGGAAGCCGTCAGAGCCCAGGGCCGGACATTGGGGCTTCATGTCAAGAAAACATCAGAAACGCCTTGGTTTGACAGTTATATTGATCTTGTCATCAAGGAGGCGGAAGACCGTTATTCGATGTCAGGTGAACAGCTGCTTCAAGGCGGCTATACGATCCGGACGTCACTTGATTCCAAGCTGCAGAAAACGGCATACACCCTCATGAAGGAAAGCGGCTATTTTCCGGGGACGGATCAGGCGGCAGAGGGAAGCGCCGTCTTTATTGATAATAAAACCGGAGGCGTGCGCGCGGCGGTCGGCGGACGCGACTACGTGACAAAAGGATACAACAGGGTTACGGCGAAGCGGCAGCCGGGCTCAACGTTTAAGCCGATTGCCGTATACGGGCCCGCCATGCAGGAAGACAAGTTCAAACCGTATTCGCTTCTCCAAGACAAACTGACGTCCTACGACGGGTATGAACCGAAAAATTATGACGGACAGTACAAGGGGGAAGTGACGATGCAGGATGCGATCACTTACAGCATAAATGCGCCCGCTGTCTGGACATTGAAGCAGATCGGCGTAGATACGGGAAAATCGTATCTTGAGAAAAACGGCATGAACGTTTCTGACAACGGACTCGCGATTGCGCTGGGCGGTCTGTCTGAAGGCGTCACCCCGCTTCAGCTTGCCGGAGCTTATCATACCTTTGCGGCAAACGGAATGTATACGAAGCCATTTTTTATAGAGAACATCACGGACGAAGACGGAGAAACGTTGTCCGGGCCTAAAAACGGCAAAACGCGCGTCTTCAGCGGACAGACGGCATGGAATATGACGAGAATGCTTCAGCAGGTCGTAAAAGAAGGAACCGCTTCACAAGGCAGCTATCAAGGTGACCTGGCGGGGAAAACCGGCACGACCACATTTCCCGGCGTCCCCGGCGCGACAAAGGACGCCTGGTTTGCGGGATACACTCCCGGACTGACGGGAGCCGTCTGGATGGGCTATGACAAAACGGATAAAACCCATTACCTGAAAGGCGGAAGCCAATACCCGGTCAGACTCTTTAAAGATATCGTCACAAAAGCGGGGGAAAACGGCCGGACATTCAAAAAGCCTGAAAATGTGAAGGAACTGGGCAGCCCGATTGAGCTGGAGGCGGTAAAGTCCCTGTCGGCCCGTTATACATTTAAGGCGATGGGACTGATTACGGTTCAATTAAAATGGGATATTCAAAAGGATGATCGGGTTGTTTACCGAATATATGAGAAGAAAGACGGAAAAGACAAGCTTCTGGATTCTGTGAAAGGAAAAGGCAGCTTTGACATACCGTACGCCAATCTGTTTTCAGGGGCTTCATACAAAGTCGTTCCATATAATTCACAGACGGATCAAGAAGGAGAGGGAACGGAATACGTTCAGCCGAAGCTTTTTTCTTCTTAATCATGAATTCGGCGATTTTTTGAACATTAAGCCTCAATTCTATACGCTTTTGAAAAAACAAGGTATAGTGTAATGGGCGAAGAACACGAACGTATGGTTGCAGGAGGAAAGGTGGAAATTCAGATGAGTAAACGAGAAGCGTTTAATGATACGTTTTTAAAAGCGGCACGGGGAGAAAAAACAAATCACGTCCCTGTCTGGTACATGAGACAGGCGGGGAGGTCTCAGCCGGAATACCGCAAGCTGAAGGAAAAGTACGGCTTAGTCGAAATTACGCATCAGCCCGAGCTGTGCGCGTATGTGACGAGGCTCCCGGTCGAGCAGTACGGAGTGGACGCTGCCATTTTATATAAAGACATTATGACGCCGCTTCCTTATATCGGAGTGGATGTTGAAATAAAAAACGGAATCGGCCCGGTGATCGATCAGCCGGTGCGCTCTGCTGCGGATATTGAAAAGCTCGGCGAACTGAATCCCGAACAGGATGTTCCTTACGTGCTGGAAACGATCCGATTACTCGTAAACGAACAGCTGAATGTTCCGCTCATCGGTTTTTCGGGAGCGCCTTTTACGCTGGCCAGTTATATGATTGAAGGCGGGCCTTCTAAAAATTACAACAAAACAAAAGCGTTTATGCACAGTATGCCGCAAGCGTGGCAAATGCTGATGGACAAGCTCGCGGACATGATTATCGTTTATGTGAAAGCGCAGATTAACGCCGGCGCAAAAGCCATTCAGATCTTTGATTCATGGGTCGGCGCGCTGAACCGCGAAGATTACCGGCAGTTTATAAAACCGGTGATGGACAGAATTTTCCGGGAGCTTTCCGCAGAGCAAGTTCCGCTGATCATGTTCGGCGTAGGCGCAAGCCACCTGGCCGGGGATTGGCATGACCTTCCTCTTGATGTCGTCGGTCTTGATTGGAGACTCGGCATAGATGACGCCAGAAAACAAGGCATTACAAAAACGGTTCAGGGCAATCTTGATCCGTCGCTTCTTCTTGCGCCTTGGGAAGTCATCGAGAAAAAAGCGAAAGCGATACTTGATCAAGGCATGAAAACGGACGGGTTTATTTTCAATTTAGGGCATGGCGTATTCCCTGATGTCAATCCGGCAACGCTGAAAAAGCTGACGGCGTTTGTACATGAATATTCCGCGGCCAAAAAAACGGAACAATCTTCCTGAGCAGATCGTTGGTTATAAGAAGATTTTCCTGTCAAAATCAAGGTAGACAGACCATCAAAAGAGGTGTTTAACAAAATGAGCAGCAAAAAGAAAATGGGACTTCTTGTCATGGCTTACGGAACGCCTTACAAAGAAGAGGACATAGAACGTTATTATACGCATATCAGACGCGGAAGAAAGCCGGAGCCTCATATGCTTCAAGATTTAAAAGACAGATATGAAGCGATCGGAGGCATTTCGCCGCTTGCAAAAATTACGCAGGAGCAGGCGGAGAAGCTCGCACAGCGTTTAAATGAAATCCAGGATGACGTAACATTCAAAGTGTACATCGGATTAAAACATATTGAACCGTTTATTGAAGACGCGGTGGCGGACATGCATAAAGACGGCATTACAGAAGCTGTCAGCCTTGTGCTCGCCCCTCATTTTTCAACATTCAGCGTCCAGTCATACAACAAACGCGCGAAAGAAGAAGCGGAGAAGCTCGGCGGCTTGACCATCAAGTCTGTTGAAAGCTGGTATGATGAACCGAAATTCGTTGATTATTGGGTCGGCCAGGTGAAGAAAACGTATGAATCAATGCCGAAAGAAGAACGGAATGACGCGATGCTGATCGTCTCAGCGCACAGCCTTCCTGAAAAAATAAAAGAATACGGCGATCCGTATCCTGACCAGCTGGAGGAATCCGCAAAACTGATTGCCGAAGGCGCCGGAATTACCGATTACGCAGTCGGCTGGCAAAGCGAAGGGAACACCCCTGATCCGTGGCTCGGGCCGGATGTGCAGGATCTCACGCGCGAGCTGTATCAAAAGCATCCTTATAAAGCATTTGTATACGTGCCCGCAGGCTTCGTTGCCGATCATTTAGAGGTGCTTTACGATAATGATTATGAATGCAAAGCTGTGACCGAAGAAGTCGGCGCAAGCTACTATCGTCCGGCTATGCCGAACGCACAGCCTGAATTTATCGACGCGCTTGCAGCGGTCGTGCTGAAAGAGCTGGACAAGTAGAATTAAACGGTAAAGAAGGCGATAAAAATGAGTGGCGATAAAAAACATCTGGTCATCATCGGCGGCGGCATAACGGGATTAGCCGCCGCCTTCTACATGGAAAAAGAAATCAAGGAAAAACAGCTGCCGCTTGAGGTCACCCTGATTGAAGCGGGCCCGAGAGCGGGCGGCAAAATTCAGACGGCGCATAAAGACGGCTACATCATTGAGCGGGGGCCGGATTCTTTTTTGGAAAGGAAAAAAAGCGCGCCGCAGCTCGTCAAGGATTTGGGGCTTGAGCATCTGCTCGTCAACAATGCGACCGGACAGTCTTACGTGCTCGTCAACGAGACGCTTCATCCGATGCCGAAGGGCGCGGTGATGGGCATTCCGACCAAAATCGCTCCGTTCATCTCCACCGGTTTATTTTCTATTCCCGGAAAAGCGCGGGCGGCGCTTGACTTTGTCCTGCCTGCGAGCAAACCGAAGGAAGATCAGTCTCTGGGTGAATTTTTCCGCAGACGCGTCGGTGACGAAGTCGTTGAGAATTTAATAGAACCGCTATTATCAGGGATTTATGCCGGAGATATTGATAAGCTGAGCCTCATGTCCACGTTTCCGCAATTCTATCAGACTGAGCAGAAGCACAGAAGCCTGATTCTCGGTATGAAAAAATCGCGTCCGCAGCCTTCGGGACAGCAGCTGACGGCCAAGAAGCAGGGCCAGTTTTTAACGCTGACGACAGGGCTTCAAACGTTGGTGGAGGAGCTGGAAAAGCAGCTTACGCTGACAAAGGTGATGAAAGGAACGAAAGTCACCCATATCGGCCGCGAGGAGAAGGGATATTCCGTGACGCTTGATAACGGCAAAGTGCTCTATGCGGAAGGATGCATAGTGACAGCCCCGCATAAAGCCGCGGCGAAAATGCTTTCTGATCTGCCGGCGGTTTCATGTCTCAAAGACATGCATTCTACGTCCGTTGCCAACGTTGCCTTAGGTTTTCCTGAGGGTGCCGTCAAGATGGAGCATGAAGGTACGGGATTCGTTATCTCAAGAAACAGCGACTTCTCCATCACGGCCTGCACATGGACGAATAAAAAATGGCCGCACGCGGCGCCGGAGGGCAAAACGCTTCTCAGGGCGTACGTCGGAAAGGCCGGAGATGAATCCATCGTAGACCTTTCAGATAACGAGATCATTAAAATCGTAATGGAAGATTTGAAAAAAGTAATGAAAATGAATGGCGAACCGGAAATGACCTGTGTGACCCGCTGGAACGAAAGCATGCCGCAATACCATGTCGGCCATAAGGAGCGCATCAAAGAGTTCAGAGATGCGCTGAAAGCTTCCTATCCGGGCGTATACGCGACGGGCGCGTCTTTCGAAGGGGTGGGCATCCCCGACTGTATCGACCAGGGAAAAGCCGCCGTATATGATTCACTGGCTTATTTATTTGAAACGTACCAGCCTCCGTTATCGTAAAACGGAGGTTTTTTTGCATGTTCCCGTTCTGTAAAGGGAACACCAATAAAGAGAAAAAACATTTGAATCTTCTTTGCGACTGTGATAAGTTATCTTATGTACAAAATGACTAAAACGTTCAAACGGTCAATTTAACGAGGTGGGAAACATGTCCGTCGATCGGAAAAAGCTCATTCTGGAAGCGGCAACGAAGTCTTTTACACAATTCGGCTACAAAGCAACGACAATGGATCTGGTGGCAAAGCTTGCAAATGTGGGGAAGGGAACCATCTACACGTTTTTCAAAAACAAAGAAGAACTGTTTGATGATATTTTCACCACTATTTTAAGAGAAATGAAGGAACACGCAGATGAAGCGATGAAACCGGAGCTTTCATTTCACGAAAATGTCCACCGGGCGCTTGTCGCGATTTTGGAATTCAGAAAAACACACCAGCTGACTATTAAAATTTTTCAGGAGAACGCCGAGATTGGTACAATAGCCGTTCAGGATGTCATTGTGAAAATGGAGCGGGCCATTCTGTCATACATTAAAGAAAAGATAGAAACAGCCATTGAAAACGGAAGCATTAAACCGTGTGATCCGGAACTGACCGCTTTTGTGATGCTCAAGCTCTACATCGCACTGATATTTGACTGGGAAAAAAACCATCCGCCTCTTGAAAAAGAGACGATCGCTGAATTGCTGGAAATGTATGTTGGTCAAGGATTATCTAAATAATAGATGATCCTTCACTTTTTAGGTGCCGTGACCGTTTTGTCAAATGAGTCAGTTTGCGGAAGGAGGCAACAGGGTTGAATACAATAAAAAGCCAGTGGAAAGACATTGTAACGAACAAGAAACTGTTAATCCCCATCATTGCCATATTATTCGTTCCGCTGATTTACAGCGGAGTGTTTTTGAAGGCGTACTGGGACCCGTACGGCACGGTGGATCAGCTGCCGGTTGTCGTTGTCAACCAGGATAAAGGGGCGGACTACGAAGGGAAACATCTTCAGATCGGTGACGATCTTGTGAAAGAGTTAAAGAAAAATGATAATTTTGATTGGCATTTTTCAAGCGATCTTGATCAATCGTTAAAGGACTTATTAAATGCTAAATATTATTTATTGGTCGAGATTCCTGAAGATTTTTCTAAAAACGCCAGCACGGTAATGGATAAAAATCCGAAGAAGCTGGATCTGAAATATCATACGAATGCCGGATCAAACTATGTCGGCGCGACAATCGGGGAAAAGGCGATCGACAAACTGAAAGCCTCCGTGTCGAAAGAAGTGACGGAGCAATACGCAAAAGTCATTTTTGATAACTTTAAAGATATTGCCAAAGGGCTCGGCAAAGCCAGCAGCGGAGCCAAGAAAATAGACGACGGCACGAAAAACGCGAAAGACGGCAGCGCCAAGCTGAAGGAAAATTTAGCGAAGCTTACTGAAAGCACCGCTACCATCAGCGATAAAACGCAGCAGCTTGCAGACGGAGCGGCGAAAGTGACAAGCGGAATTCAAACGCTTGACAGCTCTATCGCAAAACTTCAGAGCGCAAGCGCCGAAATTCAAGATAAATCAGGACAGATTGCTTCAGGAGGAGGCCAAGTGGCCAGCGGGCTGAAAACGAGCCTTGACGCACAAAAGCAGCTCCAGCAAAAGCTTCCGGATTTAACGAATGGATTAAGCGCGTTAAACAGCAAGGCGCAGGAAGTGTCGCAAAAAGCGGCGGCATTTGAAGATGCGATCAATTCAGTCAACCTGTCAGACATTGAAAACGCGGTTGGGCAGCTCGAGCAGACTGAAAAGGACCTGCAGCAGTTTAAGAAGAAGCTTTCTGATCTGAAAAACAACCTGGATGCCCGGGATGACGCGGTCAAAAAGGTGATTAAGGACAGTGATTTCTTAACGGATGAGCAAAAAGCGAAACTTATTCAGCTTCTGAATGAGAAGCTTCCGAAAGCCGACCTTCCGGATTTAGACAATATCGTCAGCCAGCTTCCGTCCGGCGGAGATATTCAGCTTCCGGATATGTCAGTCATAAAAAGCGCGCTCAAAGATGTAAAAGCGAAGGCTGATCAGCTGAAAGCACTGCCTCAGTCCACATCGAAACTGTATAACGGCGCAGCGGCGGTACAAGACGCGATTAACCAGCTGACGGCTGGAACTGATAAATTGTACAGCGGAGCGCAGACCGTTTTTGAAAGCCAAAACAAACTGACAGCCGGCATCGGCGAATACAACAGCAAGTTCGGACAGCTCAAATCAGGATCAGAAGCGTTAGTGTCAGGGAGCGGCCAGGTATCAGGCGGCTTAACGAAACTGCTGGACGCGCAAAACAAAATCCATGACGGCTCGTCCAAAATTGAGCAGGGTCAAGCGTCTCTCGGCACCGGTTTAAGCAAGCTTTTAGACGGCACCGGACAATTGTCCGGCCAGCTGAAAGATGCGGCCGATCAAACCGGGGACATTAAGACAGATGACAAAACGTACAGCATGTTTGCCGATCCGGTAAAAACGGACGATAACGCGATTCATTCCGTGCCTAACTACGGTACCGGACTGACGCCTTATATTCTCTCTATGGGCTTGTATGTCGGCGGCTTGATGCTGACGGTCGTATTCCCTCTGAGTGAAGCTTCAGGGCGTCCGAGAAACGGTTTTGAATGGTTCCTCAGCAAATTCAGCGTCATTCTGCTCGTCGGACTGATTCAATCCGTTATAGTCGCCACGGTTCTGTTAAAAGGAATCGGGCTTGATGTGGAGAGCACTTGGAGATTCTATCTCTTTACGATGATTACCAGCATCGCGTTCCTGTCCATGATTCAATTATTGGCGACAACGATGGGAAATCCGGGACGCTTTATCGCTGTCATCATTCTGGTGCTCCAGCTCGGGGCAAGCGGAGGAACCTTCCCGCTTGAACTCCTCCCGGGATTCTATCAAGTGATTCACGGGGCACTGCCGATGACTTACAGCATCAACGGGTTCCGCGCCGTCATCTCAAATGGCGATTACGGCTATATGTGGCAGCAGGCATCCATTCTGTTGGGCATCGCCGTTGTCATGATCGCGCTGACCATCGTGTATTTTACGGTGCAAAGCAAAAAAGAACACAAAACGGAAGAAGAAATAACAGCATAAGAAAAAGAGGCTCCTGAGCAGATGCTCAGGGCCTCTTTTTTTAGATTTCGATCGTCGTACTATTAAAATCCCCATCTTACCAACAGTCCGGTATACGTCAATCCTCCGCCGAACCCGAATAATACCAGCGTCTGGCCTTCCGACAGTTTTTTTGCTTTCACAGCTTCATCCAAAGCGAGAATAATAGAAACCGATGAGGTGTTGCCGTAATATTCAACGCTTGTCAATGTCCGTTCAAGCGGGAAGGGCAGTTTTTCGCAGATGGATTCGATCATCCGCATGTTGGCGCTGTGAGGAACGAACCAATCCAGATCGTCTTTTGAAAAGCCGGCTTTTTCTAAAAGGGCATTGCATTCCTCAGGCACGGTTCTGGCCGCCCATTTATATACTTCGCGCCCGTTTTGCACCATGTTTCCTCCGCCTTTAAGCGGCTCGCCGTTTAATTCTGCGCTCAGTCCCGTGCGATACAGCACGTCCGCGCTTCCTCCCGCTGTTCCTTGCACGGCTGCCAAAAAGCCCGGCGCTGATTCATCGCGTTCCACCAATAGGGCGCCTGCAGCGTCTCCGAAAAGAACGCAGGTCGTCCGGTCAGTATAATCCGTTACCTTTGATAATGTTTCACCGGCAATGACAATCACTTTTTGATGGGAACCGGCGGTAATTAATGCGTCTGCGAGCTGAAGGCCGTAAGTGAGTCCAGCGCATGTGGCGTTAATATCAAGCGCCCCCGTGTGCGGCCAGCCGAAGTAAGCCTGCACGCGTGCCGCGGTGCTTGGAAACGCATAGTCTGCCGTCGTTGTGGCGACAAGGATCATATCGACATCATCAAGAGTTCCGCTGTATCGTTCTGCAAGGTTTTTCACCGCTTCCACACACAAATCCGATGTGAATTCATGTTCGCCGGCAATGCGTCTTTCCTTCATACCGGTGCGCTGGACGATCCATTCATCAGATGTATCGACGATGCGCTCCAAATCCGCGTTTGTTAATCGGCGTGCCGGAGCATATGTACCGATTGCTGTAATTTTAGATTTTGACATGAAAAATCACTCCTTTATATCAGATTATAACACCTGATATTATTACTTGGTACTAATTTTAATAAAAAAACCCAAGCAGCATCCGCTGTTTGGGGAGCATGAGAAATCTATTTGTAAAACGGGCTTGTGTGAACGATTACCAATGACGGCAGCGGCAGCATGAATGATGATGCTTCTTTTTTTCTTTCTTCTTTTTGCAAGGGTCTTCTTTTTTCTTTTTACAGTGATCTTTTTCTTTTTTACAGCCCCAGAAGGCTGCACCAGACCAATCATCCTCAAACCAATCCTCAAACCAATCATTATGAAACCTTTTCCGCTTGTGCGGTTTACGGCTGATCATACATTTCCCTCCTATGCTCATGCTCCCTTCATTCTATGAAAAAAGAGAAGGAAAAGATTGGACGGGTTGTGGATCAAAAGAGTATATTTTAAGAAGAATAAAATTGATAGGAGGAATGACCTGTGGAAAATATAAAACATACGATGGAACTGATTAAAGAATTGGTGTCGATTCCGAGTCCGACGGGCAATACATACGAGGTTATCGCCTATACAGAAAGTCTTTTAAAAGAATGGGGCGTCTCCTCTTACAGAAACCGCAAAGGCGGTCTTTTTGTCACAATTCCCGGCCGTGATGACAAGAAACACAGATTGCTGACGGCGCATGTCGATACGCTCGGCGCGATGGTAAAGGAAATAAAGGCGGACGGCCGGCTGAAGATTGACTTGATCGGCGGCTTCCGCTATAACTCGATTGAAGGGGAATATTGCGAGATCCAAACTTCTTCCGGCAAAACCTATACAGGCACCATTTTAATGCATCAGACTTCAGTGCACGTCTACAAGGACGCCGGCAAGGCAGAGCGGAATCAGGAGAATATGGAAGTCCGCCTTGATGAGCCTGTCCGGACGAAGGAAGAGACGTCTGATCTCGGCATCAGGGTCGGCGATTTCATCTCATTTGACCCGCGTGTGCAGATTACGCCGAGCGGCTTTATTAAGTCCCGTCATCTTGATGACAAAGCGAGCGTGGCTCTGCTCTTGAATTTAATCCGCCGCATCACGGAAGAGAAAATCGAACTTCCGTATACGACGCATTTTCTGATTTCTAATAATGAAGAAATCGGCTACGGCGGCAATTCCAACATTCCTCCTGAGACCGTCGAATACTTGGCTGTTGATATGGGAGCGATCGGCGACGGCCAGTCTACGGATGAATATACCGTCTCCATTTGCGTGAAGGATGCGAGCGGCCCGTACCATTATCAGCTCAGAAAACATCTGGCCGGGCTTGCGGAGCGCTATGGCATTGATTATCAGCTTGATATTTATCCGTATTACGGTTCTGATGCCTCAGCAGCCATCCGTTCGGGCCATGACATCGTCCACGGGCTGATCGGCCCGGGAATTGACGCTTCACACGCTTTTGAACGCACGCATGAATTATCGCTTCTTAATACGGCGAAGCTTTTGCACCGGTACGTTCTATCGCCGATGGCATAAAAAACCCTGCGCGGAAATCATTCCGTGCAGGGTTTTCATTTTAACCTGAGATGGTTGTGTTTTGTTCTGTTTTGGCGAGGCTCATGACCTTCGCGCCTTTAACGGGATCATACTGGCCTTCCCATTTTGACATCACAACGGATGCCAGAGCGTTTCCGGTCAGATTGACGACCGTACGGGCCATGTCCATAATCCGGTCAACCCCGGCGATGAATGCAAGGCCTTCTGCAGGAATGTTGAATGCGCCTAATGTCGCAAGCAGGACGACGAAAGAAGTCCCGGGCACGGCAGCCATTCCTTTGGAAGTGACCATCAAGACAAGCACAAGGGTAATCTGCTGCCAAATGGACAAGTCAATGTGGTATACCTGAGCGAGGAATAAAGCGGCGATTGATTGGTACAGCACAGATCCGTCTAAGTTAAAGGTATATCCGATCGGCACAACAAAGGAAACAATACCTTTCGGACAGCCGATTTTCTCCATTTTTTCCATAACGCGGGGGAGTACGGTTTCGGAGCTTGACGTACTGAACGCTAATAAAATTTCATCCTTCATATAGGCGAGGAATTTGAAAATGTTTACTCCGGCAAGCTTTCCGACGATTCCGAATACAACAATGAGAAAGAAAGCCAAAGCTACATATACTAAACCGACCAGTTTACCGAGTGAAAGCAGGGAACTGAGCCCAAATTTGGAAACGGTAACACCAATCAACGCAAAAACACCAAACGGCGCAACTTTCATGACGAGGTTCACAACATGGAACATCGCATGAGAAACACCTTCAAAGAAGGCCAAGACAGGCTTTCCTTTTTCACCGATTGCCGAGATGCCGAGTGCAAACAGCACGGTAAAGCAGATGATGGCAAGCAGATCTCCTTCGGCTAATGATTGGAAGAAGTTTGTCGGTACGATATGCAGGAATGTGTCTGCGATAGATTTGTTATTTTGTTCTTTTTCTGTTTCAACATATTGACTGATATCTGTCTTTTGAGCTTCATGTATATTAACGCCTGTTCCCGGATGAAACAGATTCGCCAAAGCCAGCCCGAGAATAATGGCAAAAGTGGTAATGATCTCAAAATACAAAATCGTTTTGAAGCCTAATTTTCCGACTTGTTTTCCGCTTCCCGCGCCGGCAACGCCGATGATTAAGCTGGAGACCACAATTGGAATCACTATCATTTTGATTAAGCGTAAAAACAAATCGCCGATAGGCTGTAAATATGTTGGAATGGCGGGATTGCCGTACCAGATGACACCGACTACAACCCCTAGTATGAGTCCGACGAAAATTTGCGTCGCTAGTCCAAAGCGTAATTTTTTCATAGATTACCTCCCGAAGAAAAAAGTGCAATAAGTATCTAAAAAGATAGCTATTAGAACAAATTATAATAGAAAAGAAAACAATCCGTCTATAGAAAAATATAGATTGAAAATACTGAATCTTTTAAAAGGTACAGATAATTGCTAATAATGGTGAATAACGCCCTATTCAGAAAGTATGATGACGGCCGAAAAAACGGGCGCCGCACAACTTAGAATTGTGCGGCGCCCTATTGTCACATATCCTTAATTTTCAAGCAGTCATTGCACAAATTAATGTGACACTCATACTGTTCAACAATCTCATTTCCGCATTCTTCGCATTTCTTACCGGGTAAATTTCTGAAAAAATCCGACATCTTTTCCAACATACCCATCCCTCTTTCATTGTTTTTTCTCTATATTGTATTATAACAGTTTTGGAAAATCAACGGCTGTTTTGGCACAATGTTTAAAACATGCAATTTGTACGAAAAATAGGTATATTGGAGGAAAGGATCTTTTTATCATAAACATTCGGAGGATCATATGAAAATTACAGTCATTGGATGCTGCGGCGGATTTCCGGCCGCAAACGAAGCAACTTCAGGCTATCTGTTTCAGTCCGGCGGCTATTCTCTGCTCGTCGATTGCGGAAGCGCCGTATTATCAAAGCTATTTGCCTATGTTCCGGCAGAAGAGCTTGATGCCGTCATTTTGTCCCATTATCACCATGATCACATCGCTGATATCGGGCCGCTTCAATTTGCCAAACAGGTCGGCTCCTTTCTCGGAAAAGGGACGCATGCACTGCCGATTTACGGGCATGATGCTGATATAGAACAGTTTGAGCGTCTTACATATAAAACGCATACAAAGGGAGTGGCCTATCAGCCGGACCGCCCGCTTTCTGCCGGGCCGTTCACCATTACCTTTCTGAAAACGGTGCATCCGGTCACTTGTTATGCGATGCGGATTACTGACGGTTCAGCTTCTGTTGTGTATACGGCTGATTCAAGCTACCAGGACGCGTTTATCCCGTTTGCGGAAAATGCCGATCTGCTGATCTGCGAGTGCAATTTTTACGCAGACCAGGACGGCACGTCAGCCGGCCATATGAACAGTTTGGAAGCCGGACGTATCGCGAAGGAGGCCGGAGCGGGGGAGCTGATTCTCACGCATCTGCCTCATTTCGGCGAGCACCGGAAGCTGAAAGAAGAAGCGGAATCCGTATTCGGGGGCGAAGTGACAATCGCCGCTTCCGGATTGAAGTGGGAGAAATAAAGGAGGAGCACCATGTTATTTATCGAC
Organism: Bacillus sp. SIMBA_026; assembly: GCF_046535335.1. NCBI lineage: Bacteria > Bacillati > Bacillota > Bacilli > Caryophanales > Bacillaceae > Bacillus > Bacillus sp. SIMBA_026. The sequence continues at coordinate 149,710 of NZ_JAWRWX010000001.1, forward strand.
AACCAAAACATAACCGATCCGAGGATCAACCTCGCGATCGAGGAATATTGCGTGAAGCATCTCGACCCTGAACAGATATACCTGCTGTTTTATGTCAATCAGCCGTCGATTATCATCGGGAAGAACCAAAACACAATAGAAGAAATCAATACGAAATACGTAGAAGATAACGGAATCATCGTCGTCCGCAGGCTGTCAGGAGGCGGTGCGGTTTACCATGACCTCGGGAATCTGAATTTCAGTTTTATCACCAAGGATGACGGCGACAGCTTTCACAATTTCAAAAAATTCACCGAACCCGTTATTCAGGCGCTGCGTCAGCTCGGTGTAGAAGCTGAATTAAGCGGCCGAAACGACATCGTCGCGGACGGCAGAAAAATTTCCGGCAACGCTCAATTTTCGACGAAAGGGCGTATTTTCAGCCACGGAACATTAATGCTGGATTCCGCCATTGATCATGTTGTGTCAGCCTTGAAAGTGAAAAAAGACAAAATCGAATCAAAAGGCATTAAGTCAATCAGAAGCCGTGTCGCCAACATCAGCGAGTTTCTTGATGACAAAATGACGGCGGACGAATTCAAAAAGCATCTGCTTCACCATATTTTTAATACAAATGATCTTTCCGAAGTGCCGGAATATAAACTGACCGATGAAGACTGGAAAGCGATCCGGAAGATTTCAGAAGAGCGCTATCAAAACTGGGACTGGAATTTCGGCAGGTCGCCCGCATTTAATCTTCAGCATTCGAAACGTTATCCGGTCGGATCGATTGATCTGCGTCTTGAAGTGAAAAAAGGAATCATTCAGGACTGCAAAATTTTCGGTGATTTCTTCGGTGCGAAAGATGTGAGTGAAGTCGAACAGGCGCTGACCGGAAAACAGTATGACAGAACCGCTATCAAGGAGGCGCTGGCCGGAATTGATCTGAAACAGTATTTCGGCAAAATAGAGCTGGAAGATTTCCTCGAGCTGATTTATTAGAACATTTGCCGAACGCATGATTTGAATCAGCGCCCGTTTTTGTGAAATGATAGAACCATAATGAATGGGGAGGGATCATGATGAAAGTATTTCTCATCGGAGCAAACGGACAGATCGGACAGCGGCTTACCGGATTGTTTCAAAAAGACGGCACGCATACGCTGCGGGCGATGGTCCGGAAACAAGAGCAGAAAGAAGCGCTTCAAGCCGCGGGAACAGAAGCCGTTCTTGCAGATTTGGAAGGAAGCACGGAAGACATCGCGAAAGCCGCTGAAGGCTGTGACGCGATTGTGTTTACCGCCGGATCAGGGGGAAGCACCGGATACGATAAGACGCTTTTGATTGATCTTGACGGAGCGGCGAAAGCGATAGAAGCGGCAAAGAAAGCCGGCATCAAGCGGTTCATTATGGTAAGTGCCCTGCAGGCTCATAACCGCGGCAATTGGAATGAAGCGCTGAAGCCGTATTACGCCGCAAAGCATTATGCGGACAAAATTCTTGAAGCGAGCGGTCTGACGTATACGATTATCCGGCCGGGCGGGTTATTAAATGATCCCGGCACGGGAAATATCAAAGCCGCGGCCGATTTAGAAAGAGGCTCCATTTCAAGAGACGATGTCGCCAAGACCGTTATCGCATCCCTTGATGAACCGAATACGTATGAAAAAGCATTCGATCTGACAGCGGGCGGCACGCCGGTCAGTGAAGCGCTGAAACAATTATAGTTTCCGGTTTTACGGCACTCGGGGCTTTTTGCCCTTGAGTGTTTTTCTGTATTTTTCTATAATAAAAGTGAACGTTTATTCCGGATAAATGAATGACTATTCATTCATTACTTTTTTAAAGGGGTGGGAAAATGAATCTGGTTTCCAAATTGGAAGAAACGGCATCGCAGAAACCGGAAAAACCAGCTTGTCTGTTTCAAGATCAGTACATGACGTATGAGGAGCTGGCAGGTAAAATCAAAGCATTTGCAAACGGCTTGGAGGACAGGGGACTGAAAAAAGGGGATCATCTCGCGCTGCTGCTCGGAAATACGCCTGATTTTGTTATTGCGTTTTTCGGCGCGTTAAAAGCGGGAATTGTCGTCATACCTGTTAATCCGGCATATACACCTTCAGAAATCGCATACATGCTGAAAAACGGCGATGTCAAAGCGATCGCCGGCATCGACCTTTTAATTCCCGTATTTGAAAGCCTGCACGGCTCGCTGCCGCTGCTGGAGCATATCATTATCAGCCAGACAGCAGAGAACGCTCCATCGACAGAAGACCCTCAATTGCGCTTAAAAATGACAACGTTTACAAAAATGCTCCGCCCGGCGGAGCGCAGCAGAACTTATCCGACATTGTCCAAAGATGATACTGCCGTCATTTTATACACCTCAGGGACGACCGGAAAACCGAAAGGCGCCATGCTCACCCATCAGAATCTTTTCTCCAATGCAAATGATGTCGCCGGATACTTAGGAATGAATGAGAAAGACAAAATTGTGGCGGCATTGCCGATGTTTCACGTTTTTTGTTTAACCGTTTGTATGAATGCGCCTCTGATGAGCGGAGCGTGTGTCTTAATCGAGCCGCAATTCAGCCCGGCTTCTGTGTTTAAACTGATTAAAAGCCGTCAGGCAACCATTTTTGCCGGCGTTCCGACGATGTATAACTATCTGTATCAATACGAGCATGGCAAGGCGGAGGATTTTGCGTCCGTCAGACTGTGCATTTCAGGCGGGGCCTCCATGCCGGTCGCTCTGTTGCAGACGTTTGAACAAACCTTTGACGTCACCATTCTGGAGGGGTACGGACTTTCTGAAGCGTCTCCGGTTACTTGTTTTAATCCGTTTGACCGGGGGAGAAAGCCCGGCTCGATCGGGACGAATATTTTACATGTCGAAAATAAAGTCGTCGATACACTCGGACGCGAATTGCCTGACCATCAAGTGGGAGAATTGATCGTGAAAGGGCCGAATGTGATGAAAGGCTATTACAAGATGCCCGAGGAGACGGAGCACGCGCTGAAAGACGGCTGGCTGTACACGGGTGATTTGGCGAAGCGCGACGAAGACGGTTATTTTTATATCGTCGACAGAAAAAAAGATATGATTCTCGTCGGCGGATACAACGTCTATCCGCGCGAAGTAGAAGAAGTGCTCTACAGCCATGAGGGCATTAAAGAAGCCGTGGTCATCGGCGTTCCTGACGCCAAAACGGGGGAAGCGGTGCATGCTTATATAGTGCCTGGGGACGGTGAGCTGACAGAGCAGGCGGTTTTTGATTACTGTGAAACACATTTGGCAAAATATAAACGGCCGGCGGAAGTGGTTTTTCTTGATGAGATTCCGAAGAACGCGACCGGGAAGCTGCTGAGACGGGCGGTCCGGGACATGCTTCCGAAATGACGGACGAAAAGCGAAGCCGGGGGGCTTCGCTTTTACATGCTGATCCGGTCAGCTCTGTGATTCTTCCTTAATGATGCTTTGCACAAGCTTCGTATCATGCCGGGTCAGTTTGTAATACGTGTTTTTATACTTGTACATCATATAATTGCCGCTTTCGAGCCACATGCTGAATGAATCAAAACGGTCTTCATGGTATTTGACCGTTCCGTCGTAATCGGGAGATACGCTTTTGGTCAGTTTGACTTGTTTTCCTTGGTTCAAGATATCGAGCATATCTTTTACATTCTGCCTGTCTTTAATTTTGATTTCTTTTTTTCCGTGCTCAGACAGAATAATCAGATCTGCGTTGCTTGATGGAAACACATCGCCGGTCCGGCTGTATACATAGAAGAAAGCAATAGCCAAAAGGGCGATTACTACAATAAACGCGATTATTTTTTTCATATTCATCACTCCGTTTTTTAGTCTTTCCCGCTTCCTGTTGTTCCATTCTTTTCTGTTGTGAAAAGATTAACATCCGTTTCGGAGGCTTGGTTCTATTTATTTGCATTTATGCTTACAATAGGAGTAAGTCATAAGGCTAAGGAGGGAGACTTCCATGCGCAAATGGATAGCGGCAGCGGGGCTTGCCTATGTGCTGTACGGCCTTTTTTTCTATTGGTATTTCTTTATGACAGGAGACTCCGCCGTCCCGGAGGCCGTAAAGGGAACGAAAGCCGATCCGTCCTCGTTTATGGACCCGGGCCGCCTGGCAGCCGCTGAAAACTTTTCAAATGTAAAGGATTTTTTATTTTTCATCGGTGCGCCGTTAGATTGGTTTTTATTTTTTCTGCTGCTCATTACGGGGCTTGCCAAAAAAATAAAGCATTGGCTGGAAGCCGCGGTGCGCTTTCGGGTGCTGCAAATCGTAAGCTTCGTATTTGTGATTTCACTCATCGTTACGGCGGCTTCGCTTCCGCTTGAATGGATCGGATATCGGGTTTCGCTTGCGTATCATATTTCGACGCAGACAACAGCAAGCTGGATAAGAGACCATGTCATTGATTTCTGGATCAGTTTTCCGCTGTTTGCCGTGTGTGTGCTTGTGTTTTACTGGCTGATCACAAAGCATACAAAAAAATGGTGGTTTTACGCTTGGTGTCTTACTGTGCCGTTTACCCTGTTTTTGTTTTTCCTGCAGCCGGTCGTGATTGATCCTTTATACAATGATTTTTATCCGCTGAAAGACAAGGAGCTGGAAAGCAAAATTTTGTCGCTTGCCGACAAGGCCGACATTCCGGCCAGCCATGTTTATGAAGTAAATATGTCGGAGAAAACGAATGCGCTGAATGCGTATGTGACGGGAATCGGTTCGAATAAGCGAATCGTTTTGTGGGATACGACGCTTAACAAACTGAAGGATCGGGAAATTTTGTTCATTATGGGGCATGAGATGGGGCACTATGTGATGAAGCACGTGTACATCGGACTGGCCGGGTATCTGCTGCTGTCATTAGCCGGGTTCTGTATCATTGACAAGCTTTATAAGCGGCTGTCCAAATTCTTCGGCCGAATGCTTCATATAAAGGGGCCTGAAGATCTGGCCGCCCTCCCGCTGTTATTGCTGCTCATATCCGTTCTCAGTTTTGCTTCTGATCCGATTACGAATGCCGTCTCCAGGTATCAGGAAAACGCCGCCGATCGCTACGGCATCGAGCTGACCGGAAACCGGGAAGCGGCGATTGAGACGTTTCAGGACTTGGCCGATACGGGACTGAGCCGGGTCAACCCGCCGTTTCTCGTCAAAATTTTCAGAGGGAGCCACCCGTCGATCATGGAGCGGATTGAACATGCGGAGGAAGAAAAATAATAAAAAAACCGGCGGGGCCATGCCCGACGCCGGTTTTTTATGTTTTACTGAGCTGCCGCCTGTACGTTGATCAGCCCTTTTCCGTAGTAGAAAGCATCACCAAGTTTTGTAGTGGTGTTTTCTAAACTGCTGCGGACTTGAGTGTTTGTCCAGTTCGGGTGCTTAGAAAGAATCAAAGCAGCCGCTCCGGCAACGTGCGGAGATGCCATTGACGTACCATTGTACGCGCCGTATTTGTTTCCAGGAAGCGTGCTTTGGATAGAGACGCCTGGTGCCATGACATCAAGCTCAGAACCTACGCTTGAGAAAGATGCTCTTTGGTTGCTGCTGTTAACAGCGCCTACCGCGATGACAGAAGGGTATTTACCAGGGTAGCCCACTGTGCTTGAGCCGCCGGAAGTGCCTTCGTTACCGGCTGCCGCAACCACTACGACGCCGGAAGCAACGGCTTTGTCAACTGCCGCTTTTAACGCTGCAGAACCAGAAGGTCCGCCGAGGCTCATGTTAATAACGTCCATATTGTTTGCGATCGCCCACTCAATTCCGTTAATGATCCAGCTGTACTGGCCGGAACCGTCAGCGCCGAGAACTTTTACAGCGTAAAGAGATGCGCTTGGCGCAACGCCTAATACACCGACTGAGTTATTAAGAGCCGCAACTGTACCGGCAACGTGAGTTCCGTGGGAGTTGTTGTCTTGGAAAGGATTTGTTTCAGAAGGAACCATGCTGGCTCCGCCTGCTACCTTTAAATCAGGATGAGAAGAATCGATGCCGCTGTCGATAACCGCTACTTTAACATTTGATCCGGTGAAGCCTTGGGAGTGCAGAGCAGGGGCTTTAATCTGTGATACGCCGTAAGGCACGGACTGCGCATACGCTTTTGCAACGTGATCTTCTTCAACGTAAGCGACGCTAGGGTCTTTTTTCAGCTCTTTTACAGCTTTTTCATTTAATGTAGCTGAAGCTGCGTCTACATATTTGAATTGCTTTTGAACTTTCCCGCCTTTTTCAGAAATGACATCTTTTTTCTTGGCGGCGCTCATCGTGCTCATTGTCTGTTTAAATCCGACAATGTATTTCTTTTCCTCGTTTGATTTCCCTGCCGCCTGGGCAGGAGACGTGCTGCCGAACGCCATCGTAAAGATTAACGCTAAAGCAAACAGCAAACTGATCCATACCTTTTTGCCTCTCACTCTTTATCCACTCCTTTTTTCTTTTGCAGAACAACCAATAGACAGATTATTCTGTGGATTAATTGTATAGCATGGAATAATATTTTAGTAGACCCAATTTTTTTCAGTTTGTTTTATTTCTATTTAGGTATATCATCTCTCTTTCGTTTAATAGGAACCCGAAATATTTAAATTTTAATGGAAAAAACCGATGGAAGGACATGAGTATTTGTACACAGCCGCAATCGCTCTCTTGTTTGCTGGGTCGAACGGTTTGATTCCATTTTTGGAAGCTGAGGAAAAAACAGGATAAATGTCACCTTTTGTTGAATGCAGAAGTCTGATGGAAACGAAAGCGGAATGAAATAAAGCGGCCGGCATGAATCAGTCTTCGGCTTTCTTGACGGAGAAAAGCTGTGAAACCATTTTATAAAAATAATGATAATGAATATCATTGATACTTATATTGTCAATGATATAATTGCGGAAAAACGAAAGAGGAGGAACAGATGAAACCAATTTTCAGTATGCTGATGATCTTATCCGTTCTCTTCATAACGGCATGCTCAGAACAGGAACATGAAACCGCCGTCAGGCACGATCTGGGGACCTCGCATGTGACTGCGCACCCGCAGCGCATCGCCGTATTGAATGAGGGCTTTATTGACACCCTCCATGATCTCGGCATAAAGCCGGCGGCCGCGGCGGATAACCGGAAAGAGCGAAACGACGGCAGTCCGTCCGTCGGGCCCCCGTCACATCCCGATTTGAAAAAGATCACTTCGTTAAAACCCGATCTCATCATTGCAGACTCAAGCCTTCACAGGGGGATCTACCATAAACTGACGAAGATCGCTCCGACAATCGCTTTAAAAAATGAAGCTGCGGATTATCAGGATGCGGTTGACGCTGCCCTTACTATTGAAAAGGCGGTCGGTAAAGAGGGCATCATAGAGAAACAATTGTTGGCTCAGGAAGAAAAGCTGAATGACATCAAAAGAAAGCTGGATGCAGAAGGCGGCACGATTTTATTAATTGACGCTGCAAATGGCAGCATTTCCGTAAAGAATGATCAGTTCTTTACGTCCCGGCTTTTGACGCTCGCAGGGTTTACATATGCGGTCCAGACGGAGTCCGGCGGGAAATCAGACTCTATCAAAATGACGCCCGGGCAGCTTTTGCATATCGATCCTGATTACATCGTACTGTTGGACGGTGAGAGAGAACCCGAAAAAAATCACCTCTGGAAACAGCTGACAGCCGTAAAAAACGGACACGTTTACCGCGCGGACAGGGCGGTATGGACGGAGCGCCGGAGCATTGACGGTGCGGACGCCATATTACATGATCTTCAGAAAAAAATGCTCGCCAAAAAGGCCCAAAACTGAATTCGGGCCTTTTTGTTATGATTCTGACAGGTGGCTGCTTACATTGTAATCTTTGACGCGCCACTTATTTTTAATTCGTTCGATATTGCTCAGGCACGCATTGACAAGCTTAGCGTTTTGTATGTCGGTATCACCGTCTGAAATGGCGGACAAGAGGGCGTGAATGGCTGCGCCGTGAGCGACGATCAGTACTTTTTGCTCAGGAAACCGCTCCTGAACTTTCACTAAACCGGCAAGCATTCTGTCTGTCAGCTCTTCTGCGGTCTCCATGTTCGGGTAGTTTTTATCTGGGTAGCGCTTCGACCGTTCCGGTAAAGACATTCCTTCCGCATCACCGTAGCTCCGTTCTCTGAAATCTTCCATGACGACAATGGGAAGATTCAAAAACCCGTTAATAATGTCAGCTGTTTTTCTGGCCCGTTTCATCGGGCTTGAGACGATGACATCCCATTCGGACCCCTTTAAGTACTCTCCTGTTTCTTTCGCCTGACGCTCTCCCGTCGCATTTAACGGAATATCCGATTTGCCTTGAAGCTTCTTTTGGGCGTTCCAATCAGTCTCTCCATGTCTTACTAAACAAACGGCAGTCATAAAGTCTCCACTCCGATCAATTTTTTATCGATATCATCTATTATACTGCCGTTACGTTAACACTTCAAAGAGAAGCGCCAGTCCGACTCCCCCTCCGCTGCCGATTGCTGCTGCTGCGTAGCGGGCATCCGGGCGTCTTTTTGCTTCATAAAAAAGCCGGGTGACAAGCGCCGCCCCGGAAGCCCCGTACGGATGCCCGACGGCCAGAGCGCCGCCCCGGACATTTATTTTAGAATACGGTACTTGAAGCTGCTGTGAAAAAACGCATATTTTGACGGCAAACGCCTCGTTGATTTCGTATATATCAATATCATCCGGTGACAGTTCCCGTTCCTTCAAAAGCTTTTTGACGGCATACACCGGAGCTGCTGACGGATAATGCGGATGGACGCCGCTTACCGCGCTTCCGATAAAACGCAATCCCGGCTTTAAACCGAGAGACCGCGCTTTTTGTTCTTCCATCACACAAACTGCCGCCGCCCCGTCAGAAATTCCGCAGCTGTTGGCGGCGGTGACAGAGCCTCCGGACTGAAAGACGGGTTTGGCACGGGAGATGAGAGGCTCCATGTTCCGCTTTTTCAGCATGTTTTCGTCAGCGGCGAATCCGTGACAGGGAAGAATTTCCCGGCGGTACAAGCCGTCTTCGTGCGCTTTGACGCTCCGTTCATAGCTGAGAAGGGCATATTCGTCCTGCATCTTTCTCGTTACGCCGTAAGCCTGTGCCGTATACTCGGCCGCTATGCCCATATCAGGATCGCCGATGTGTTCAGGAGAAAAGCGCGCCCGGGATGAGAAAGGGGAACGGCTGCTGCTCTCGGCTCCTCCCGCGATGTACGTGCTCCCCGCGCCGGCTTTGACAAAGTGGCACGCGACCCTCACGGCGTCCAGTCCGGAGCCGCACTGCCTGTCGATGGTCGTACCGGACACGCTCAAAGGAAGTCCGGCGGCCAAGGCTGACAGCCGGGCGAGATTCCCGCCGCGGCCCGTCGCGTTTCCGATCAGGACTTCATCAATGTCTTCGGGCGTGTTCCGGCTCAAATGGCGAATCAGCGGAGCTGCCAAATCTTCTGGGAGACAGTCTTTTAACAGGCCGTTTTCCCGGGCGAAAATCGTCCGTTTCGCATCCGTAATTACAGCTTCCATTCCATCATGTCCTTTGCCTGCTTTTGTACGGCGGCACGGGCGATCTTTCCGCCGGCTGTTTCCGGTATTTTTGAAAACAGCCATTTTTTCGGGATTTTATATGCCGCCAGCTGCTCGCGGCACTGTTTCTTCAGTTCCTTTACATTTGCATGTCCGTCGATCACCGCAACGGCGATACTGCCCCAATAATCATCAGGAATGCCGATGACGGCCGCTTTTCTGACGCCCGGACAGCGGTTGAGCACACGTTCTATCTCTTCCGGGAATACATTCAGGCCGCCTGATACGATCATCCCGTTTTCACGTCCTTCGATATAAAGATAGCCTTCACGATCGATATATCCCATGTCATCAACCGTCATCCAGCCGGAATCATCAGGTTTTGCGCCGTTGATGTATCCGGAAAATTTCATCGGGCTGTTCACAAAAATCTTCCCCGTTTCGCCCGGCATGCAGCGTTCTCCGCCGGGCCGGCGGATTTCGATTGTAACATTTTCAAACGGACGGCCCGCCGCGTCAGGCTTCCGGGCGCTGTCTTCAGGCGATAAGAACGCCACGAAACTCAGCTCAGACGTTCCGTAAAAATCGTACAACCGCAAATGGGGATAGCGCTCTGACAGCGCTTGTTTTGACGAAGCGGGCCAGTCTGCACCGGAAGAAATCACCTTGAGCGGTGTATCGGGAAACGCCTCTAGTGAGAGCAGGGCGTCCGTCATTGTCGGAACGGTATATAGAACGTCAGCTTGTCTGAGCCGGTCTTTCATTCCGGCCGGATTGAATTTTCTTTGAAGGATGACGGTTCCGCCGATAAACAAAGTGCTGACGGCGCCGTATAAAAAGTGTGACGAGCGAAGCGTGCCCGGTACCAGCACTTTGTCATCAGGGGAAATGCCGAATTCACGTTTCGTACAAGAAAAGCTCTCCAGCCACGAACGGTGAGAGCGGGTGAAGGCTTTCGGCTTACCGGTCGATCCCGAGGTGAACCCGGTATAAAAGGGCAGGCCGGCGTTTTTGATCAAAGCGCCTTCCGTTTTTTCCGCCTCGATCAAAGGCCTGCATTCATCCCACAGGATGACAGGCGTTTTGACGCTGTCCAGTCTGCCGCTCAGCCGGCGGTCACAGATGACGAGGTCGGTTTTGCTGATGTTCAGCTGATCCGCGAGTTCCGCCGCTGCCGAGCGGGGATCTAACGGAACCGCCGTGCAGCCGGCATGCGCCGCGCCTGCGAAAAGTTGTAAAAATGGGATGCCGTTCGGCAGTAATATTGCAATGTTTTCCGGCTTACCTGAAAGGCTGCCAAGCCAGTTTGCGGTTTGGTTTACTAGCCTGTTCCAAGTTTGATAGGTGATCTGTTCTGTTTCTGTCTGAATTGCGATCTGTTCCGGCGCTTGTCCGGCTGTATCTGAATATGATGATGTAATCATGATGTGTAAAATCAGCTTCCTTTCGTCGGCAAAAGCCGGCTAGCTTGAAGAGTTTTTCTGATTCTTACGGCTGCGAATGAGGCTGCGGCCGCTTTAAGCAGATCTCCGGGCACATAGATGAGGCTGAGCTTTACGGCAGTCAAGATATCAATGTGCATCATAAAAGCCTGAACGGGAATGCCGATGACATACAAAAACAGCACGCCGAACAAGAACTGTCTGATAAACAAATGGGGGACAGCAGCTGAGCGAAGGCCTTGGATACTGAGGCTCAGCAATAATGCCGCCAGCGGATATGCGATGAGATATCCGGCGCTCGGCCCGAAAAAAACCCCGAACCCGCCTCTGCCGCCTGAAAGGAGAGGCGCTCCGCATGCCACAATCAGCAAAAACAGCAATTGGCTTAAAAACGCCGCTTTCGGTTTTAGGATGCTTCCTGATAAGAGCACACCGATCGTCTGGAGCGTAATCGGAACCGGCGTAAAGGATAAGAAAAGCGGCGGGAGCATCCCCAAAAGTCCCATAATGGCGGTAAACACGGCAATATGCATCATTTCTGTCAATTTCATTATGTATTCCTCCAGCTTATCAAAATATGTTTATACAATAAAGCGAGTCTTTATATATGTCAACTATATTATATTTTGAGTTGACATTAAAAAGACCGGCCCTTTATGAAAAAGGCCGGTCGGTTTATCTTTATTCTTCTGTAAGGATAACAAGTGAATCAACGGATGATGCAACGTGGGATACGGCGCGGCTGACTTCTTGAAGACCGCCGAGAAAGGCCTGCAAATCAACGTCGATTTTGCCTGTCTGGTCTTTGCTCGTTTTCATGCTTTGGACGATGTCATCAAACAGACGGTTGATCTGCGCCATTTTTTCTTTCGTTTCACTTACAAGTCCGTTTACATCTTTAATATGTTTGGACACGATGTCGATTTGTGTATTGGTATTGTTCACGAGCTCTGATACGGTGGAAACGGTTTTTTTCGTATCCTCTGAAAGCTTTCTTACCTCCGTCGCGACAACGGCGAACCCTTTGCCGTGCTCACCGGCTCTCGCGGATTCTATTGAAGCGTTGAGTGACAGGAGATTCGTTTGCTCGGCGATCCCCGTCACGATGCCGAAGATTTTTTCGATCTGCTGGGCGATGTCATTCAGCTTGTCCATTTCTTCTTCAATCTGCAGAAGGCTGGCGTCGATTTTATTCATCTGCTTCTGCTGGCTTTCAAGCTCTTTTTTCCCGCCGATTGATTTTTCTTCGACATGTACGGAAGTGACGGTGCCGGCTTTTGACGCCTCGGAAATGCCCTCGGATTTATCGACCAGCTCCTGCACGGCTCTGCTCGTTTCTGAAAACAAATCAGCGAGTGATCCGGATGTTTCCTGGATTTTCTGATGAAGACGGGCTTTCTTTTCCTCTTGTTCGTCACGCTGGCAGTTATATTCGCTCTGGAATGCTTCAAGGACGAGCTGCTGTTCAAGATTTAATATTTTCGTCGTCGCTTTGATCGCTTTTAAAAGCTCATGCAAATCCGGGATTGCTGCTTCATATATGTTCATCATCGACAGAAGCAGATCCTGAAACGCTCCCATATACCATTTCGGTTCAAGGCCGATCCGCAAGTGGATGGAAGCGATGCGCTGTCTTTTTTCAATGAATTCATCATCAATCGTGCCGGCAAACATCTCGTGGATATGACGCCGTAATGTTTTTTTCAGGCGCTCGACCGTGCTGTGGTCGTTAATGATCGTCATTAATGATTTTTCGTGATCTAGATTTCGGTAAAAGGAATCGACGATTGTTGAGATATGTTCTTTAATTAACGGCTGCAGCTCTTCAAGCACATGAAGTTCTTCGTTTCCGAGCCTGACCATTTTCAGCTGTTTTTGGACATCTGCATATTGATTTGAAAGCGCGATGCGTTTTTTTTCATCGGCTTCTGAAAAATAAGCTGTTTCTTTTTTGCGGTCTTTTTTAAATAACAATATAAGTTCCCCCAGATATTCTCTTTTTCTTTTTATCGGTATGGAAGGAACTTGAATGAAGGAATCTGATAAAAATTTTTTAATGCGGAAAAAAATAAAACCATTCTGTACGAATGGTTTAGTCAATCTTGGCTGAGGCGTTTCAGCGGCTTGATGGCGGGACCTTCGGCAACCCCGCCGTCAGGTGTGAACCGGGACCCGTGACAAGGACAGTCCCACGTCCGTTCGCCGTCATTCCATTCAACCTCACAGCCTAAATGGGTGCATGTCGTATCGACAAGATGCAGACAGCCTTTTTCATCATTATAGGCGCCGGCCCGTTTGCCGTTTACCGTTACGATTTTCCCCTCCCCGGGCCGAAGAGTCTCAGGTGAAGCGTCCGGCCTCTCAAGTTTGCCTGAGATAAGGTGTTTGGCCACGTCGGCATTATAAGAAATCAGTTTTTTCAGTCCCGGATCTGCGTGGAAGCGTGACGGAATAAACAGGCCGGAAAACGGGTTCTTTTTGTTTTGAATATGATCAGCCAAAAGCTTCGCGGCGAGCGCTGAGCTTGTCATGCCCCATTTTCTAAAACCGGTCGCCGCCAAAATATGTTCTTCATCGCCTGAGATGGGACCGATGAACGGAATTTTGTCAATGGTGACAAGGTCTTGTGCAGACCAATGATATGGGATGCTTTCAACCCCGATTGTGTTTTCCGCAAATTGTTTCAGCGCTTCGTAATGCTCGGACATTTCTTTTCCTTGGCCTGTTTTGTGGCTTTCGCCGCCGACAAGAACCAGTTTTTCACCGTTCAAATCGGTGTATCGCAGTGATCTGGACGGCTTGTCTATGCTGAGATACATCCCGTCCGGATACGCTTGTTTCGGTTTTACCGCGAGTACGTAGGACCTGCTGGCATACATTCTGGCGGCATAAAGCCCCCCTCCGTCATAAAAAGGAAAATGGGAAGAGCAGACAATGTAGCTGCACTTGATGCCGTGTCTGTTTTTCGTGACCACTTCCGGCTGCGGTTCTTTTTTTATGTCGATCGCAGCCGTCTGTTCAAAAATCCGCGCCCCGTTTTTAACGATCTCTTTGACGAGCGCCGCGCCATATAAAAGCGGATGGAATTGCGCCTGATTCTTCATGGCGAGGCCGAGCCTGCAATCAACGGGGACGGGAAGTTCTTTCACAAGCTCATGTTCAATGCCGAGCTTGGTATAAGCTTCCTGCTCGCTGCGGATTTTTTTGACGCCTGATTCTGTATTGGTGTAAAGATATGCGTCTTGTTCAGCCAGTCTGCATTCAATCGAAAGGTCCTTCATAATCTGCTTCATGTCTTCCATGGCGCGGAGATGGGCTTCGAAATACAGCCTTGCGCTGGTCAGGCCGATCTGCTGAATAAGATCGGCATAGATGAAATCATGCTGGGCGGTGATTTTTGCGGTTGTGCCCGCGGTCGTCCCGTTTAAAATCCGGTCTGCTTCAATGACAGCGACACGGAAACCTCTTTTCGTCAGTTCGTATGCCGTTGTCAGGCCCGTAATTCCTCCGCCGATAACCGCAACGTCACATTCTGTATCTTCAGTGAGGGCGGGAAAGGTAGGAATGTCAGCTGTTGCTTTCCAATAGGAAGCCGGTTCCTCGTTTGAAAAAGTAGTCAATTCAGATTTACCTCCTCTGTTGTATATTCTTAATTTTTCCAATAAGACTCTATTCATACATGAAATTCGTATAAGATGCTCAAATTACTCATAATATAGTAATTAATGTAAAGGAGTGATCAAAATGGCTAACCAGAAGAAGAAAACCTTGCCGCCGCAGCATCAAAACCGGCAGCCGGGCTTTGAATATGTAATGGACCCGCGCCCCGTTTTTGACAAACCGAAAGCGGCGAAAAAACTTGAAGGGAAAACGGCGATCATCACGGGCGGAGACAGCGGGATCGGCCGCGCCGTATCCGTTTTATTCGCGAAGGAAGGCGCTAATGTGGTCATCGTTTACTTTGATGAGCATCAGGATGCCGAAGAGACGAAGCAATATGTAGAAAAAGAGGGGGCGAAGTGTCTGCTGATCGCAGGGGATGTCGGCGACGAAGCTTTTTGCAACGATGTCATCCGCCAGGCGGGCCAAGCCTTTCCTTCCATTGACATCCTGGTCAACAACGCGGGTGAGCAGCACGTACAGCCGGGGATTGAGAAAATCACGAGCCACCAGCTCATCAGAACGTTTCAGACGAATATTTTTTCAATGTTTTACTTAACGAAAGCCGCGCTCCCTCACCTGAAAAAAGGAAGTTCAATCATTAATACGGCTTCCATTACCGCCTATAAAGGCCACAAAACATTGATTGACTATTCAGCGACAAAAGGGGCGATCGTCACGTTTACAAGATCTCTTTCCCAATCTCTTGTCACTCAGGGCATCAGGGTAAACGCAGTGGCGCCGGGGCCGATCTGGACGCCGCTGATCCCGGCGAGCTTCTCGGCGAAGGAAGTGGAAGTCTTCGGCTCAGACGTGCCGATGCAGCGCCCGGGAGAACCTGTTGAAGTGGCGCCGAGCTATTTGTACTTAGCAAGCGATGATTCTTCCTACGTCACGGGACAGACGATTCATGTGAACGGCGGCACCATCGTAAACGGATAATGTAAAAAAAGCCAATCCATATGGATTGGCTTATTCACTCTGTTTGAGTGCTGCATATTCTTTTGAAAGCGTGAGGAACGCTTCTTTATTTTTATCATCAAGCGCCTTATTAATCTGCATTGTCAGCATGGCGATCCGGCGTTTATACAAGGATTCATCAAGCACCATTTGAATGTAAATATCGGCCATTGTCACATCGAATTCGTTTGCTTTTTGCGTGTTGCGGGACTTCATGAGCTCAGTGTACGACTTTTTCTCTTTCATAAAGAATCCCCCCAATGCCTTTTTTATAGTATATGGATAACGGCCGGAAAAATCAATTAATTTTTATAATCTTTAGACAACTAATACTTGGAAATATATCGACATATCCTGCAAATTGACGAAAAAACGAAAATGATGATTGTATAAATGAGGTGAAATGAAAAAGAAAAATAATATTTAAATAGTAATTTAAGACTAAATTACAGCTTTAAAAGGTGATTTTTAGCTATATTCAAAAAAAACCTGTCGTTTTCCAATGACAGATGATAGATTATTAGTATAAATTTTCAAGAAAAGGATTGGAGGCTGCACATCATGTGCCAGAAAACACACGCACCCTTAGAAAGCTATGAAGTAAATCGTTCAACCATCGCTGTTTTGCCTGAGGAAATAGACGGTAAAATGGGGTCGAAGGTCATTGAAAAAGACTGCATTCTGTATGTCAGCATGAAGCCGATTCACATCATCGACAGAAGCTGCCGCTACTTTGGCTCCAGCTATGCCGGGAGAAAAGCGGGAACATATGAAGCGATTAAAATTTCTCACAAGCCGCCGATTATGGTGGACCCTTCAAATCACATCTTTTTATTCCCTACACTTTCTTCTGCAAGGCCTCAATGCGGCTGGATATCGCATGTGCACGTTAAAGATTTTCAACCGACGGCATTTGATGACACAGCGGTCACGTTCTCAAACGGCAAAACGATGGAACTGGAAGTATCCTATCATTCTTTTGAAAATCAGGTTTACAGAACCGCCTATCTCAGAACCACTTTTCAGGACAGGATGGGCAGTCATATCCCGAAGCGGCAGGAATTCATGCTGTATCCGAAAGAAGAGCGGACAAGAATGATCTACGACTTTATTTTGCGGGAGCTGGGGGAGAGATATTAGAGAAGCTGCGATGTGAAGGGACGGGTCCTCTCCTTTTGGGGAGGGCTTTTTTCGATTTACATGCCCGGGCAGAGTTGTATCGTGTCCGTCTGTTGGCTATGATGATGTAAAGAGTAATGATATTTCATTTTAGGAGAGATGGGCATGGATGTGTTTGCAAAATATGTATCAGGAATCGATAACCCGGATCACCGTCTCAAAGCAGAGGAAATTTTGTCGTGGACGGCTGGCCAATTTCCGAATTTAGAAGCGCAGATCAAGTGGAACAAACCGACATTTACCGATCACGGCACCTATATCATTATGTTTGCTGCGGCAAAAAATCATTTGAGCATTTTGCCTGAAAAAGAGACGATGGAGCATTTTGCCGATGACATCGCTCAAGCCGGGTACAGCGCTTCTTCGCGCCTGTTCAGAATTCGATGGACTGATCCGGTGCACTATGATCTGCTTAAGAAGATCATCGAATTTAACATCAAGGAAAAAGCTGAAAATCCGGGGTTTTGGCGCTAGCGGACGTGATGTTGAAGGAGGAAGACATGGACGTTTTCAAAGACTATTTATCAAGTATCGACAGCCCTGATCATCGTCTGCGAATGGAGGAAATCCTGTCGTGGACGGCTGACCAATTTCCGAACTTAGAAGCGCAGATCAAGTGGAACACGCCAATGTTTACCGATCACGGCACCTTTATTATCGGCTTTGCGGCAGCAAAGCATCATGTAAGTGTTTCCCCCGAAGAAGCGGGAATTGCGCATTTTGCCGACGACATTGCCCGTGTCGGCTACAGCGCCACTTCCCGTTTGTTCAGAATTCAATGGAGTGAACCGGTGCATTATGAGCTGCTTGAACGCATGATTCAATTCAATATTCAGGATAAGGCGGACTGCTCAGCATTTTGGCGGAAATAATGAAAGAAATGTTAAAAAAACAACCCTGAGGAGGGCTGTTTTTTTATTGGAAACACATGATCAGCCCATTTTAATCAAGAAGCAATGGATGACGTACTATAAAAAATAAGGAGTACGAAGAGTGAATGAATTTTATAAGGCGTTAACATATGTAAATAAAATTTTTTATGAACCAAATCACTTAACGATACATGATATTCAAGAAGAAGCTCAAAACTCAGAGTATGGGGCCGGTATGTTTCAACTGAATTCAACATCAGTTCGATTCAGAGTCGCAAAAATAACGCCTAACAAGATAGGACAGTTTGTTGCTTTTTGGGAAAAAGACGGAGATGGTAAAAACCAAGCCTTTTCATATGAAAAAGCTGCTGATTTATTGGTTATCAATACTTTTGCCAGTAATCATCATTTTGGACAATTTGTTTTTCCAAAAGAAGTTCTTGTAAAGCAAAATATCCTTAAAACAGCCGCTGCAAAAGGAAAAATGGCAATTAGAGTTTACCCTGAATGGGAAAATCCCACCAGCAAACAAGCTATCGAAACACAAAAATGGCAGTTGGCATATTTTGTTGAGGCGAACGATGCAGATCGTTTTCCGGCACAAGACCTGTTAAAGCTATATTCTAACTAAAATTGGACAGCCCTGAGCCGGCTGACAGTATGTGAAGTTAACCGGTGCGTGAGTTGGAGAATAACGGGGAACCTCAGCAAATGAGGTTCCTCTAATTGTTATATAGAAATCGACATTTTGAATGTAACAGAGTTTGTTTATTAAACGTCATCCGAAAAATAAGGGATTTGCGTATCCGGCAGACCCTCACGAAACGCACGATGTCAGAAATCGTGCGTTCAACATTCTTTATTTGACGACAGACATGCTGACGCTGCTGCCTGACACTGTCAATTTGGCAAAATCCTGTGTATCAATCACAGGTGTGACTGCTTTATTGTCGATCGTGATGTTCGTAAAGGCTGTTGAGAAGTTTGATTTGATGTAAGGGCGCTGATCCTCTGATGTGACCGCGACGGTGGCGAGCGCTTTCCATTTTGAAACAGAGCCTACATTTGTTTGGGCGAGTTCTGAGATGATGCGGCCGGTGTATCCGTCATTATTCGTGCCCCAATATGTGGCGCGGGTATTGCCGTTCAGATTTTTGTAAATGGTCAGCTGTACGGTGCTGCCGGGCCGGAAGCCTTTCGTATAGGTGAATTGGCTTTCTCCTTCCAGATACCGGACCTGGCCTTGTCCCTTTGAACCGACTTTCATGATCGGTTTCCATACATGATAGGTGTCACTGTACTGAAGCCCGATATCAGCCTCTGTGCCTCCGGTAAATCCTGAGTAAATATAGGCTGTCCCATTTGACACCTGAATCGAGCTTGGAAGCTGAATTTTCGTGACGAGAACTGAGCCCGTGCTGTTCAGGTAGGCCCTTCCGCCGATTCCTTTGCTGAGCTGGGACGCCGCTTCCGCCGTATTGGGACTGATCACCCCAGGAATATCCGCCGTACATGCGCCGAATAGAACGGCTGAAGTGAGAACACCCGCAAGAAGCCCTTTTTTCATCATCATTTCTCCTCCTATCATCATAGTCAGATAGCGCTATCAATTCATATTATAAAAGGTTTTGGGAAAAATTCCATAAAAGATATACGGGCGGACGTAAATTAAAACTATTTTCCTATTTATCTTGTAAATGGAGATTATTTGAAGTATGATATGTTCAGCAATACAGCATGATTCAGGAAAGGGGATAGGATAGAAATGAAAAAGACGGCAGCTGTGCTTTTGTCTTTCGGTCTGGTGTTCGGTTGTTCATACGGAGCGGGGCAGACGGCAGAAGCGAAAACAAAGGTAAAAACGTATCAAAACTGCAAGGCGCTGAATAAGGTGTATAAGGGCGGCGTGGCCAAATCGTCGAAAGTGAAAAACAAGGGCGGCAGAACAAAGTACAAGCCGTATGTATCAAAAGCGCTTTACAATGCAAATAAAAGACTTGACCGAGATAAAGACTATATCGCATGTGAGAAATAAAAAAACAAGCCTCTTTAAAGAGGCTTGTTTTTTTAAATGGATTCGGCGGTGACGGCGGTTCCGTATCCGATTAATTCGGATGTGTTCTGTCCTGCGGTCAGTTCGAACCGCAGGCCGACGATGGCGTTCGCTCCGAGCTGCTCCGCCTCTCTGGTCAGCCGCTCTTTCACCGCTTTTTTGGAGTCTTCCAGCATTTCAGTATAGCTTTTCAATTCGCCGCCGACGACAGATTTTAAGCCTGCAAGCAAGTCTTTGCCGATGTGTCTGGACTGGACGATACTGCTTGTCACCAAGCCTTTCACTTCTGTAATCTGTTTTCCGGCGACGGTTTCGGTCGTTGTCATGATCATGCGTTTTTCCCCTTTCGTGTATCTTACCGCTATCTTACCATTTAAGCCGCCTTTTCGGCTGCGCCGATTTGTTTTTTTCTGACTGCGGCGCTGACTGCAAACATGACGGCAATGTTCAGAACCAGTGCGATGATGCCTGTATTCATATCCTTAACGATCTGCGGAAGAAACGGAAAGAGGGTTCCGATGGTTGATTCGGTCAGCGTAATGAAGGCCACCGTTCCGACCCCGGCCGTTATGCCGGCAAAAGCGCCGTGGCTTGTGATGAAACGCCGCTTCGGCAGGCTGAATAAGAGGGCGGGGAAAAGCTGGGTGACAAGGCTGTAGCCCATTAAAAGCAAGGTGACGATGGTATTTCCGCCTTTCAGCGTAAAATATACGGATATCAGCGCGATGACGGGTACGGCGTATTTTGCGAGCCGTGAGACTTTTTTGTCAGTCGTGCCGGGCAGAATGGCTTTGTACACATTTTTGGCGAACAGCGTGCTTGAGGCCATTAATATCATTGAACCGGGTACAAGCGCCGTCAGAATGCCCGCCGATCCGATCAGTCCGACAAACCAGGGATCAAAGGTTTTCACAGACAGCTTTAATAAGGCGAGATCCGTGTCCGCCCCTTTTAAACCGGGCACCTGCAGAATCGCCGCAAATCCGGTAAAGATGACAAACAGCAGGACGAGCTGATAAAGAGGCATGATGATTGCGTTTTTCCGAAACACCCGCGGATGCTCCGCCGAATAGGAAGCGGCAAATGTATGGGGCCACATATAAAAGCCGAGGGCGGTCAGCAAAACCGTTGAGCTGAACCAGGAAACGCTCTGTCCGGTTTCCGGCAGCGTGAGAAATCCGGGTTTTGCGGCGTCAATTTGTTTGAACATCTCCGTAAACCCGCCATAGTAATGAATGGGCAAATAAATGCCTAAATACAGGACGATGCCTAAAATCATGATATCTTTAACGACTGATATCCATGCTGAACCGTGGATTCCTGATATCATCACATAAATCGTGATGGAGACAGCGCCGATCCAGACAGCGGCTGAGGGCGGAATCTGTCCGTATGACGTTGCTGAAACAATTAATCCGAGTCCTTTCAGCTGCAGGACGAGATAGGGGATGAGGGATGCGATGCCGACGAGCGATACGAGAATGCCGAGGAGCGGGCTGTTGTATTTTGAAATAAAAAAATCTGATTGCGACATCAGTTTGTGTTGTTTGGCGTAAGTCCACACGGCTGGCAGAAGCCAATATGACAAAATGTAGGCAAGGCAGCCGTACGCGATAATATAAAAGGCGGGGCCTCCTTTTCCGTAAGCCCATCCGCTTCCGCCGAGGAATGTAAAGGTCGTGTATATTTCTCCCGCCATTAATAAAAAGACAAACATCGTGCCGAAGCCGCGTCCGCCCACCGTCCATTGTTCAAGGTCCATATTTTTTCCTTTTCGGGCCCGGATTCCGAGATATACACAAAACAGGAGCACGGCGGCCATTACGGGAAATGCTGCGTTCATTCCGCCTCACCCGCCTTGTTTTCTTTGTCCAATTTGTAAACGGCGGCCATCAGTACGGAAGTCAGCACCGCCCAGATGACGACATACGCGAGAATGAAAGGCATTCCGAAAACATAAGGCGTCACCCGGTTGGCAAATGGAATGCCGGCGAGAATTCCGAAAAAGGGCAGGGCGGCGAGAACATGAATCAGTTTCATAACATTCCTCCTTTTCATTGAAAACAGCGTGTCCCGATTATAAAGAAAATCATGTCGAATGTATAGTGTGAATAGTCTGAAATTTATCAGCTGAAAAGGAAAAGCAGTCCCGGCTGCTTTTTAAATGGTCGCAAGAGACAGGTAATATTCCAATAAGGCGGTTACCTGTTCCCGTATTCTCGGGTTGAAATAACGGTGTTTTTCTTCATAGCCGTTAATGGTGCATATATAAAGCGTAAATGCTTCGTCTCTTTCCGCTTCGTATATTTTAATTTTCCGCTTTCTTAACTCTTTTCGAACATCACTCAAATCCTTTTGTGCTAATTTTAAAGAGCAGCCGATAAGCTGTTTATAGGGTTGTTTTAATTTAAACGGGCACGAATCAAGCGCTTCGAGGTCCCGGTTCAGGATGGCAGCCGCCATGGGCAGAAACAGCCCTTTTTCGATGAGATCGCGGGTGCCGCTCTGGATGTCAGGCATAAATACTCCTTCTTTCTTAAAAAAGAGAACGTTTGTTCTTATTTTATACTCGCTTACACGATATTTCAAGTCGGAAAATCTCGTAAACATTTTCGTTTTTTGGAGATAATGTGTAGAATAAGGATAGACAAACTCGTTAAGGAGTATAAACGTTGGAGCAATTTTTATCATATTTGACTGAGGAACAGCTGACGGAATGGTTCCAAAGCTATAGAGCTTTCGGCCCGGCGGCTGCGGCTGCACTGCCTTTTATTGAAGCGTTTCTTCCGTTTTTGCCGCTTGTTGTATTTGTGGTGGCGAATACGAATGCATTTGGTTTGTGGGAAGGTTTTTTTCTGTCATGGCTCGGGTCTGCGGCAGGATCGATGCTGATGTTTTATGCCGTCCGCCGTTTCGGACAGAAAAGAGCTTTTGGTTTCATCCGCAGGCATCAGACCATAAGGCGGATGATGCTCTGGGTTGAGCGGCACGGTTTCGGTCCGCTGTTTATTTTACTTTGCTTCCCCTTTACGCCGTCCGCTGCGGTTCATATCGTTGCGGGTCTGTCACGGGTGGGGGCGCTGCAGTTTATATCAGCAGCCGCTATGGGGAAAATGGTCATGATCTTTATGATCAGCTTTATCGGGTATGATCTTCACGCGCTCATGACACAGCCTTTTAGGATGGCGGGCGCCATAACGGTGATCGCGGTGCTGTGGTATGCCGGAAAGCATATCGAACGGCGTTTACAGACGAGAATCAGTCAGCATGAGAAAGACGGAGGGAGACAGGAATCTTGAAAAAACGATTTTGGTTTATAGCCGGCGTGCTTATCGTTGTTTTGGCCATACAATTAAAGAATGCCATTTTTATTGATTATAAAGTCGAAGGAATCAGCATGAATCCGACCTTTAAACAAGGAAATGAGCTGCTGGTCAACAAGTTTTCCCATCGTTACAAAACGATCCGCCGTTTCGATATTGTCCTGTTTAAAGGCCCGCACCGCAAAGTGCTGATCAAACGAGTTATCGGGCTCCCCGGCGAGTCAATCGCATACAGGGAGGATCAGCTGTATGTGAATGGAAAACGGGTGGCGGAACCGTTTTTAAAACCGTTAAAGTCATCATTGTCCGCCGGGAGCCATGTGACCGGTGATTATACGCTGAAGGAAACGACCGGGCGCAAAAGCATACCGAAGGGACAATACTTTGTTATTGGCGACAACCGCATATACAGCCTCGACAGCCGTCATTTCGGTCCGATTAAGGATAAAGATATTGTCGGAGTCATCAGTGAATCAGACGCCAAGTGAACGGCGTCTTTTTTTTTCAGAAATGATTGTAAAAAAGCAGAGGAAAGACTATAATGGAAATTGTTACGCGCGAAACAAAAAAAGAGGCGTTTATTTTTTAGTGATTTTGTTACGTCTGTAACAAAAATATGAAAGAGGGCTGATGAGATGAAAACACAGGCTGCCATTATCGGGGGAGGTCCGGTCGGGCTTATGCTTGCATCAGAACTGGCGCTGGCCGGAGTGAAAACGACTGTCATTGAACGATTGAAGAAGACGGTGCCATATTCCAAAGCGCTTATCATGCATCCGCGCACACTTGAACTTTTTGCCATGAGAGGCATATTGGAACGCTTTTTGGAAAAAGGGACGAAGGTGTCTTCCGGCCATTTTTCCATGCTGGATACACGGCTGGATTTTTCTCGGCTGGATACGAAGCAGAATTATTCGTTAATGCTGCCTCAGGCAGAAACGGAGCGGATTTTGGAGGAGTATGCATCAAGTCTCGGCGCAGACATCATCCGCGGGGCGGAAGCGGTGGCTGTCACCCAGACGGATGACGGAGTGGAGACGGTGTTCCGGGACGAAAGCGGGATCCGCACTCTTCACAGCTTATATGCCGCGGGTACAGACGGAGCGGGGAGCATTGTCCGGAAACAGGCGGGCATCGCTTTTTCGGGCACTGATGCCGATTTAACAGGAGCCCTCTGTGATGCCGCTTTGAAACATCCGCCCGAATCTTCCTTTTTTTCAACGTGCCGCCTGGAGGGATCGGTTGTGATTATCCCTCTTACGGACGGACTTTTCCGCGTTCTCATCGTTTCTCCGCACACCCCGCAAAGGCGGAAGGAAGAGCCGGTCACCGAAAATGAGCTGAAAGAAGACCTGCGGCGGATATGCGGCACTGATTTCGGATTAAGTGATCCGGTATGGATGTCGCGGTTCGGCAATGCCGAGCGTCAGGCCGAACAATACCGATCAGGCCGGGTTTTTGTGGCCGGGGATGCGGCGCACATTCATTTTCCCGCAGGCGGCCAAGGCCTGAACACGGGGCTTCAGGATGCCTTCAACCTCGGCTGGAAGCTGGCGGCGCAAATGAAGGGGAAAGCGGCGCCTCATCTTCTGGACAGCTATCATCAGGAAAGACACAGCACAGGAAAAGAAGTGTTGCACAATATCAAAACGCAGATAAAGCTCATGGATTTTACCGAGTCGGGGATGGCATTAAGAGAAACGATGACCGCTTTGCTGGATGTTCAGGAGTCCAACCGTTTATTGGCGGGAAAAGTATCCGCGCTTGATCTGCATTATGAACCGGATGCGGAGCTGCCGCCGCATACCCTGAACGGAAAACGCCTGCCGGATATCGAATTGACCCTTCATGACGGGCGGCCGGCCCGGCTGTATGATTTTCTTCATAAGGGCGCCTTTGTGCTTCTGTCATTAAGAGGGAGCATTCCCGCCGGTATTGATACGGACAGTGTGGCAGCTGTCAGGGCGGAGCTTGCTGAAACACGTGCCGATTGGGATGACGTCCACTCCGTTTTAATCCGGCCGGACGGCCACGCGGCATGGGCAGCCGGGGGCTCGGGACGTGAAGCGGAAGAAGCCGTTCTGGCCGGTTTGGAGAGATGGGGGTTCATCTGATACCCTTTTATGCGCCTGTGTGATTGTTTCTTATGTAACAAAACGTTATAGTAAAAGAAACAATCAATACGGAAGGGTGACTCAGCAGTTGGACAGAAGACAGCCAGACCATGCAAAACACATGATTCTTGAAAGGCTGACAGATATTTTTCACGAGCAGGAGAGGTGTCAGGAGGACATCAGGGCGTCGTTGGCCGGACGGATGGACGAACTCCGTGAAGAAAACGGGAAAAAATTACAGCTGACCTTGACGGAAATTCACATTTTGTCGTGTATCGGAGATCATGAACCGATCAATGTCACGTCAATAGCGGAAAAAATGAAGACGACAAAGCCGACCGTGTCGAGAAGCTGCGCGAAGTTTTTGGAAGCCGGCTTTCTGCGCAGGACCCGGCTGAGCGACAATAAAAAAGAAGTCTATTTCCGGCTGACTCCTGCCGGGAAAGAGCTGCATTCCCTTCATCATGAATATCATGAATTGATAAAAAAGCGGCTCTTGGCGTTTTTAGACCGCTATACAGATGAAGAACTGTTATTTGCTGAACGGCTGTTCCGTGATCTTTCAGCAAACTGGCGGTCTGTAAATGGCGGCGGAGAGCTGTTCAAATAAAAAACACGCATCCATATGCGTGTTTTTTTATTCGGATCATGTTCCTCTTTCTGCCCGGCCTCTTTCACCGTGTGCCCGTTTCAGCTGAGAAAGGTGGTGCAGCAGCCGATAGAAGGGCGGAAGCATGGCGATGACGAGAACGATCCGGATGACCTGAACCGCGACGACGAAAGTCGAGTCTTCGTGCAGGGTGATCGAAGTCGCCGCCATCTCGGCGATCCCGCCGGGAGAAAAGGCGAGAACAGATGTAATCATGGAGATGCCCGTTAATTTAGAAACCGCAATCGCGCTCAGAATCATGGCGGCGATTAATCCGACGGAAGAAATAAATCCGACGGTCAGCACTCTCGTCACGCCGGTGAACATGCTTTTGTACATTTTTGATCCGATTGTGGCGCCGAGAAAAATTTGTGACAGCTGGTTCGCTTCCGGCGGCCACCAGGCCAGCATGTCTTTGCCCGCCAAGGCGGACACGCCAATTTCCGCAGCAGCAACGCCGATCATGCTGCCGAGCAGCCAAGGGGCGGGGAATTTCAGCCGTTTTGCGCCTTTGCTTGCAAGCCAGGCAGCCAAAATAAATCCGGCCGTTAACAAGACGGGAGTAAGGCACGGATGTGAAGCTCCTGCCGAAACGGCTCCGGCTGATGTCTGAGCCGCACCGTTTTGTTTGGTAAATAAGAAAATGACGAGAAACGGTATTGTCATGACGACCAAAAGGACGCGCGTCAGCTGAATAAGGCTTACAATCGCGGTGTTTGCGCCGACTTCCTGGGCGATACCGGGCATGGCGGATAAACCGCCCGGCGCCGTGCCTACAAAGCTTGTCATCATGTCCGTCCGGCTGAACCGAAAGAGCACATATCCGGAAACAAGCGCCATCACGATAGAGAAAATCAGCATGAAGCCTACCGGAAGCCAATGCTCCCGTAAAACCGACAGAACGGACAGGTTCAGTTTCTGGCCGAGTTCGATGCCGAGGATCATTTGTCCCGCCGCAAGCCATCTGCGGTGAATCCCTCTTCTGTCAGGCGCCATGAACAGCCAGCGGGGCCTCGTCATGGAGAGGATGCAGCCGGCGGCCAGCGTTCCGAGCATCCAGGCGATCGACATCCCTGTAAGCGAAAGAAGAAACCCCCCTGCCGCACTGATGAGAATAAACCAGATATCCGTTAGGAGATGTTTGTCTTTCTTCAATGAAAACCCTTCTTCCTGAAACATTCATATTAAATTGTTAAGCTCGTTAACCTTACTATTACTATAGTATAGATTTTGAGATAAATAAATAATGAATTATTTCTCATAATCCATTCATTTTTCTTATCACAAATATAAAAAAAGCTCCGGAGATGGGTGAGTGCACCCTACTCCGAAACCTCGCCCGCTTTTCCTTTCCACATAAAGGTCAATCCCAGACCGAGAAATAAAACCACACCTGCGAACAGAAACGGGAAATGAATATTCATATCAAATAAAATACCGCCCAGAGCCGGGCCGAAAATGGTGCCCAAACTCGTGTATGTTGAGTTCATACCGGCGACAAACCCTTGCTGGTTTCCTGCGATTTTCGATAGATAAGTAGTCAGTGCCGGGCGCAGTAAATCAAACGCAAGGAAAATGATGCAAGTGACAGCGAGCACGGGCAAAAATCCTGACATCACCGTAGAAACGAAAGCCAGCACAGCGCCGATGACCAGACAAAGCTGGATGACTTTTTTCTCCCCGAGGAAGTTGACAAGTCTGCCGAACGCGAGCACTTGAATGAGGACCGCCACAATGGAGCTGAACGTAATAATAATGGCGATATCCTTTGGTGTGAAGCCGAATTTATGGTTTGTAAATAAGCTGAATACCGTTTCGTACGCCGACAGCCCGAATGCCAAAACAAAAACGATGATAAAGGCGATCAAGTAGTTTGGATGAATCGACTTTTTCAAATCTTTTAAGAAGGTTGATTCTTTGACGCTTTCCAGCTGCTTTGCGCGTTCTTCTTTAGTTAACGGCTCTTTCAGCATAAAGACAGAGGAAATCACTGCGATAAATGCAATTCCCGCCGCAAAGAAAAACGGCATACGAACGCCGTGATCGGCAATAAATCCTCCTATGCCGGGCCCGATGATAAACCCTGTGCTGATGGCGGCAGATACATAGCCCATCGCCTTCGATCTTTCCTGCACCGTCGTAATATCTGCGACATACGCTGTAACAGCGGGCATGATAAAAGCGGCACTGATGCCCCCCAGCACCCTTGCGAAATATAAAATGGAGACATGTGTGCCCAATCCGAAGGTCAGTTCGGATAATGCGAATAAAAACAGTCCGGCGAGAATCATGATTTTTCTGCCGAAGCGGTCAACCCATCTCCCCGCAATGGGGGATGCAATTAATTGCGCGACGGCGAAGGCAGCGACAAGGTATCCCATTGTGCTGCCCGTCAAGTGCATCACATTCATAAACAGCGGCATAACGGGAATGATCAATCCGATGCCTAAAAACGCAATAAATATGTTGCTTAATAAGATGATGAGTACAGCCTTTTGTTCTCTGATCGGTTTTTGCATGTTGTTTCTCCTTTGTCAGCTGTCTTGATTCTGTTGATCAGCATTGATGACTCCGTGAATAAACACGGAGATGGCTTCTTTTTGCAATTCGATTCTTTGCTGAATGGTATCGTTTTTATATAACACATCTAAACCGTAGAAGACGGACAGCAGGATTTTCACTTTTGATTCGACATGATGAATGGACCAGCTGCCGTCTTGATTTCCCTCTGTTAAGATCTCTCTCATCACATCGTCGTATTCAATATCAATTTTATTGAGACGTTTTACGACCTCCTCTGACGTAAACGCACTCGCATAAAACTCTTCGCTTGCTCTCATAAGCGGGTAATTAATGCTCATCCGGCTGAGCAGCTCCGCAAAGCCCGCCAGCTTTTCGGCAGCATCTTTCAGATCAGCTTCCATTTCCCTCCACGTCTCGATCATAACGCGGTGATCCTCTTCCATGATATGAAGAAACAGAAACTCTTTTCCTTTAAAATGGTGATATAGATTGCCTTTACTGATTTCGGCCGCCTCTAAAATATCCCGAATCGATGTTTCTGAATATCCTTTTTTTGCAAATAAGTCACGCGAAGCGGATACGAGCCTGTTCTTCGTCTTTTCGCTCTTTCCGGCACCGCCTTTTGTATTTGTCACTTCACACAGATCCTTTCCGCCAAATGAGGTTCGGCTCCTTAGAAACCGACCGGTTGGTTTATTTTATTATAAAGGGTTTTTGCTGATTATACAATGAAGAAGTTATCCATTGTTTAGAGGGAGTATATAAACGGCTCGAAAAGTAAACCCCATTCTCTCATGTTGAAAGAACGGGGTTTGTCTGCGGTCTGAAGACTCCCGGCGGGGGAGCGTGATCTGCCTGAACCGTTATTTTCCGGTATTTACCTCGGTGTAGCTTGTGTTCGGCGCGTTTGATACCGTTCCCCCTGTATGGTGGGAAGGAGAGTGGGCCATATCGTATAAAAACCACACGGCGTGACGCTGCTCGTCAAATGCCGTGCGGGCAAATAACCGCTTCGCTTCAGGGTGCACCGCTCTATCGGATGCCTGCAAATAAAAATCATTCGTTTTCTGCTCATCATAAAACGCCGCCCTCAGTCCTTCTCTGTATGTGTGCGGACAATGCTCCGTCTGTTTCGGCGTCAACTGTTTTCCGGTAATTGACGTATACAATGAAGAAAAAGCGTGCAGGTGGCGCACTTCTTCTTCTCTGATATGTTCGATTCGTCTTCTGATTTCTGCGGTCGGCGCTTTTTCGGCTAATATTGAGTAGCAAATCACAGCGCTGTATTCCCCGTTTATGGATTTTACCAGATCCTTGATAAGCACAGAATCGTCACTGCAGATGGCTGTATAATGAAAAAAATTCTCGTGCATTGGACTCACCCCCGGATGTTTATAGGGTATTATACGGCGGCAGCCCGTGACATGTGCGGATGTCATTTTTATTCTTGATCCAGCGGCGATGTAATATGGTCGTCGTATGTGTCGACAAAAAGCCGGCCGTTGCTTCCGCGCACAGCGTATACGACGTCTTCCGGTTTGAGGTTTCTCTTGTCCAATTCTTCTCTCAGCCATTTTTCCGATACGTGGTTTTCTTCCAGATTCTTCATCACCAGCCTGCCGTCCATAATCAGCTCAACGGCAAAGTTCTTTTCATGTCCGGCAAAGATGCCGAGATCCTGTCTTGTAACGGGCGCAAATTCCGGCTTGACCTCCACTGACATGCTGCCGTTTGTTTCAATGATGGCAGTCTGAACCTGAGAAATGTCAAATACGTCATTTACACGCAGCTGCTGGTTCAAGTAGTCGATGGTATAACGCATCGTTTTCATATTATGCTCAAGTATTTTACCGTTTTGAATAATAATGGTCGGTTTGCCTGCAAAGAAACCCCTAAGGACCCTGTTTTTCATAGAAAGATATGCGACAAGGTAAATGATTGCCACGAAAATAATGTAGGCAATGACATGATAATGAATCGGCAGCTTTGTATTAAACGACAGATTTGCCGTGATGGCGCCGAGCGAGATGGCCGCAATGAAATCAAAAAGCGTCATCTGTGAAATGGTTTGTTTACCGAGTATCCGGGCGCCGATAAACAGAATGCTGAACGACAGAGCCGTCCGTACAATTACTTCGGGATATTCTGACATCATCATTAGTCCTTTTTTCTTTATTTTGGTCAAAAACGAAATTTTTTAAAACAATCATCCCGTTTTTACCAGCAGATGAGATTGGTCATTTTCGTCAACTTTCGATAAAATGTAGAAAGATAAAAAGAGAGGGGTCTTTTAATTTGGGTGTTGAGTTTTTAGTAGGCAGATCGGGGAGTGGGAAAACGAGGCTGATTATCGACAGCATTCAAGATGAACTGCGCCGGGAGCCGTTCGGGAAACCGATCATTTTTCTAGTCCCGGATCAAATGACGTTTTTAATGGAATATGAGCTTGCTAAAACGCCGGATATCGGCGGCATGATACGCGCTCAAGTGTTCAGTTTTTCGCGTTTGGCGTGGCGCGTGCTTCAGCATACCGGGGGCATGAACCGCCCGTTTGTGACGACGACGGGTGTGCAGATGCTTTTAAGGAAACTGATTGAAGAATATAAGCACGAGTTTAAAGTGTATCAAAAAGCGAGTGACAAAACCGGGTTCACTGAGCAGGTGGAACGGATGCTGACAGAGTTTAAGCGGTACTGTATTGAGCCTGAAGACGTCCGCCGCATGGCGGAAAGCGGAACGGCGTCAGAATATCGCGGAGAGCGGATGCTGTCTGAAAAACTTCATGATTTAGGCATTTTATATCAGCAGATGGAA
Organism: Bacillus sp. SIMBA_026; assembly: GCF_046535335.1. Lineage (NCBI taxonomy): Bacteria > Bacillati > Bacillota > Bacilli > Caryophanales > Bacillaceae > Bacillus > Bacillus sp. SIMBA_026. The sequence goes on from NZ_JAWRWX010000001.1 coordinate 180,821, forward strand.
AGAAGCCTCGCCGGACACTATTTGCATTCAGAGGACTATTTAACGCTGCTCGCTCAGCAGATTCCTTTGGCGGACGTTGTAAAAGGCGCCCGTGTTTACGTCGACGGATTCTATCAATTTACGCCGCAGGAATTAAGGGTGCTGGAGCAGCTGATCATGCATGCTGAACATGTCACATTCTCGCTGACGGCGGACAGCCCTTCGGCGGAACAGGCACCGGATGAGCTCGATCTGTTCAGAATGACGGGAAGCACATACTATAAGCTTTATCAGACGGCAAAGGAATTGAATGCTGATATTTCCTGCAAGGAACTGCATAGCACGAAGCGGCATCAGCATGCGCCGGAGCTTGCCTGTATAGAGTCGCAGTACGATGTGCGTCCCGCCGCGGCGTATACCGGCGGACAGGAAGCTTTTACCGTCATGCAGGCGCAAAACAGAAGAGCTGAGCTTGAAGGTATTGCCCGGGAAATTCAATCGCTTGTCCGGGACGGAGGATACCGATACAAAGATATGGCGATTCTCATCCGTCAGCCGGAAGATTATAAAGATTTGCTGAAGGAAGTGTTTGCCGATTACGGGCTTCCTTATTTTATTGACGGAAAAGCTTCTATGCAGCATCACCCGCTTATTGAATTCATCCGTTCAAGCCTCGATGTCGTGAAGGGGAACTGGAGATATGAAGCAGTGTTCCGCTGTGCGAAAACCGAACTTTTATTCCCGCTTGATCAGCCGGAGCAGAAAATAAGAGAGCAGGTTGATCAGCTTGAAAATTACTGTATCGCCTACGGCATTAAAGGGGAGCGCTGGACGAGCGGCGAGCGGTTTGTATACAGGCGCTTCGTATCGCTCGATGAGGATTTCGCGCAGACGGATCAGGAAATAGAGATGGAACACATGCTGAATGAGACGAGAGAGTGGATAGCCGCGCCCCTTGTCCGGCTTCAAAACCGGATGAAAAAGGCGAAAACGGTTCAAAGCATGGCGGAGGCTCTTTATCTCTTTTTGGAAGATACCGATGTTCCCCTGAAGCTGGACCGAAAAAGGCAGCGGGCCGAAGAGGCCGGAAACATGATCGAAGCGCAGCAGCACGGCCAGGCGTGGGATGCCGTTATCCAGCTTCTCGAGGAGTTTGCCGGCATGATGGGTGAAGATGAAATATCTTTGGCGCTGTTCCAGCAAATGCTTGAAACGGGAACGGAATCGCTTCATTTTTCTTTAATTCCTCCTGCGCTTGACCAAGTATTTGTAGGGAATATGGATCTCTCAAGAATGTACGGCACGTCCTGCACATTCGTCGTCGGGGCCAATGACGGCGTTCTTCCGGCGCGCCCGGATGAAAACGGCGTGCTGTCTGATGATGACCGGGAGTGGCTGAAAGCAGTCGGAGTGGAGCTGTCTTCCGCGGGGCGTGAGCGGCTGCTTGATGAGCATTTTCTCATCTATATGGCGCTGTCGAGTCCGTCTGACCGTCTTTATGTGTCATACCCGATTGCCGATGCGGAAGGAAAAACGCTCCTGCCGTCAATCGTTGTAAACAGGCTTGGCGAGCTGTTTCCCGATCATCAGGAAAAGCTGTCAGCGGCTGATCCCGAGCAGGTAAGCGAAGAAGAGCAGCTTCAGTATCTCGTCAATAAACAGGTGGCTCAGACATATACGGCAAGTCAGCTCAGGCTGTGGACAAGAGAGTACGAGATCAGTGACGTATGGTGGAGCGCATACAATGTGCTGATGAAAGAGTCTGATCACCGGCGTGCGAAAAAGCTGTTTTCAAGCCTGTTTTTCCGCAATGAGGCGAAGCGTCTTGAACGGCCTGTTTCGCGCCAGCTTTACGGCGAGCATATTAAAGGAAGCGTCTCCCGGATGGAGGCGTTTAATGCCTGCCAGTTCTCTCATTTTGCATCTCACGGGCTTCAATTAAAAGAGCGGCAGTTTTTCAAGCTGGAAGCGCCGGATATCGGCCAGCTGTTTCACTCCAGCCTGAAGCTGATTTCAGACCGGCTTCGTGAGCAGAAGCTGGAATGGCGCGATCTGACGAAAGATCAGTGCCGGAATTTCTCCTATGAAGCGGTGGAACGGCTTGCGCCAAAGCTGCAAAAAGAGATTCTGCTCAGCTCAAACAGACACTTTTATGTGAAGGAAAAACTGCAGAAGATCGTCACGCGTGTTTCAGGCATATTAAGCGAGCATGCGAAGGCGAGCGGTTTCGTCCCGGTCGGTCTTGAACTCGGTTTCGGCGGAAGCGGGCCGCTGCCTCCGCTCACTTTCACGCTGAAAAACGGCTGTACGATGGAACTCGTCGGACGGATCGACCGCGTGGATAAAGCGGAAAGCTCAAAAGGCCTGCTGCTGAGAATCGTTGATTATAAATCAAGCGACAGAGGGCTTGATCTGGCTGAGGTGTATTACGGGCTCGCTCTGCAAATGCTCACATACCTTGACTTATCGATTACACATTCCGAAGATTGGCTCGGTATGAAAGCGACCCCGGCAGGCGTTTTGTATTTCCATATCCATGATCCGATGATTCAGGCCAGTCTGCCGATGGGGCTTGATGAAATCGAGCAGGAAATTTTTAAGAAATTTAAAATGAAAGGCCTTCTCCTCGGTGACCGGGAGGCGATCAGCCTGATGGACACGACTTTGGAGGAAGGACGTTCAAATATCGTCAATGCCGGTTTGAAAAAGGACGGTTCTTTAAGATCCGACTCAGCCGCGGTCAGCGAACAGGACTTTCATCTGCTGACAGACCATGTGCGGCGGACATTTGAACAGGCGGGCGAAGCGATAACGGACGGGCTTGTGTCCATTACCCCGTATAAGCTGAAAGATAAGACGCCTTGTACGTACTGTACGTTTAAGTCGGTATGCCAGTTTGATGAGTCGCTTAAGGAAAATGAATACCGCAGCCTGAAAGCGGAAAAAGACGGCACCATACTGGATTGGCTGAAAAAGGAGGCGGATGATGATGCAAATTCCTAAACCGAAAGACAGCATATGGACGGATGACCAATGGAGCGCCATCGTTTCTTCCGGCCGCGATATTTTGGTCGCTGCCGCAGCCGGATCAGGTAAAACGGCCGTGCTCGTGGAACGGATGATCAGAAAGATAACTGCGGAAGAAGATCCGGTTGATGTTGACAGGCTCCTTGTGGTGACCTTTACAAACGCCTCAGCAGCGGAGATGAAGCATCGGATCGCGGAAGCATTAGAAAAAGAGCTCGCCAAAAATCCGGGATCTCTGCATATCAGACGGCAGCTCTCTCTATTAAATCGGGCGAGCATTTCGACGCTTCACTCTTTCTGTCTGCAAGTGCTTAAAAAATATTATTATATGATTGATCTTGACCCCGGTTTTCGGATGGCTGACCAGACGGAAGGCGAATTGCTCGGAGACGAGGTGCTTGATGAGCTGTTTGAAGATGAATACGCAAAAGGGAATCAGGCGTTTTTTGAGCTTGCGGACAGATATACGACAGACAGGCATGATCTGGATCTTCAAGACCTTGTCAAACGGGTGTACGAGTATTCCCGGTCGCATCCTGACCCGGAAGCGTGGCTGCAAAGCTTTGTCCGCCTGTATGACGTGACAGAAGAAAGCAAAATAGAAGAGCTTCCGTTTTACCAGTATGTGAGAGAAGATGTTGAAATGGCGCTCTTCGGGGCAAAACAAAAGCTTGAGAAGGCGCTTGAACTGACAAAAGCGCCCGGCGGGCCGGCGCCGCGCGCTGATAATTTTCTGGATGACCTTCAGCAGATAGAAGAGCTGATCAGCTGCCGGCATGACTTCGATGCGCTGTATGAACGGGTTCCCGCAGTCTCATTTAAGCGGGCGAAGGCGGTAAAGGGTGATGAATTTGACAAAGCGCTTTTGGACGAAGCGACCGATTTGCGAAACGGCGCGAAGAAACTGATCGAAAAGGTAAAGACAGATTACTTTACAAGAAGTCCGCAAGATCACTTAAAGAGTTTAACAGATATGAAGCCTGTCATCGAAACGCTCGTTCAGCTCGTGATATCGTACGGAAAACGATTTGAAGCGGCGAAACAAGAAAAATCAATTATTGATTTCTCAGATTTGGAACATTACTGCCTGGCGATTTTAACTGCGGTTGATGAAGAAGGCCGGCGGGTGCCGAGCGAAGCGGCCGTTTATTATCAAGACCAGTTTCATGAAGTTCTGGTTGATGAATATCAAGATACCAATCTTGTGCAGGAGTCTATCCTGCAGCTTGTTAAAAGCGGGAATGAAGAGGCGGGAAATCTGTTTATGGTAGGCGACGTCAAACAATCGATCTACCGTTTCAGACTTGCTGAGCCGCTGCTGTTTCTCGGGAAATATAAAAGGTTTACAGAGAGCGGGGAAGGCGCGGGGCAGAAAATTGATCTGAACCAAAATTTCCGCAGCCGCTCCGATATTTTGGACAGTACGAATTTCTTGTTTAAGCAACTGATGGGCGGAAAAATCGGCGAAGTGGACTACGATGAACAGGCGGCATTGAAGCTCGGCGCATCGTATCCGCCGAATGAAGCGGCAAAAACGGAACTGCTGCTGATTGACAGTGCTGATGACGCAGACAGCTCCGAGGATGCCGAAGACTTTGAAACCGTGCACTGGGAAGCAAAAGCGATAGCCGGGGAGATCCGAAAGCTTGTTTCATCTCCGTTTAAGGTATATGACGGCAAAACAAAAACACACCGGAATATCCAGTACCGGGATATCGTAATTTTGCTGCGCTCCATGCCGTGGGCGCCGCAATTAATGGAAGAGCTGAAAAACCAGGGCATTCCGGTGTACGCCAATTTGACGTCGGGTTACTTTGAAGCCGTGGAGGTGGCTGCGGCGCTTTCAGTCTTGAAGGTGATTGATAATCCGTATCAGGATATTCCGCTTGCTTCCGTGCTGCGCTCGCCCATCGTCGGATGTGACGAAAATGAACTTGCGCTGATACGCCTTGAAAAGAAAAAAGCGCCGTTTTATGAAGCGCTTAAAGCATATATAGCGAACGGTGACAGGCATGATGACCTGTATCAAAAACTGAGAACCTTTTATGACAGTCTGCAAAAGTGGCGGTCATTTTCGACGAATCATTCGGTGTCTGAGCTGATTTGGGAAGTATACCGCGATACCGGATATTTTGACTATGCAGGCGGCATGCCTGGCGGAAAGCAGCGCCAGGCCAATCTGCGCGTCTTGTATGACCGGGCGCGCTCGTACGAAGCGACGGCGTTCCGCGGGTTATTCCGCTTTTTGCGGTTCATTGAACGGATGCAGGAGCGCGGCGATGATCTGGGGACGGCCCGGGCGCTCAGCGAGCAGGAGGATGTCGTTCGGCTGATGACGATTCACAGCAGCAAAGGACTTGAATTCCCCGTCGTTTTCACCGCCGGACTCGGCAGAAGTTTTAATATGATGGATCTCAACAAATCATACCTGCTTGATAAAGAGCTCGGTTTCGGCACGAAGTACATTCATCCGGAACTCAGAATCAGCTATCCGACTCTTCCGCTTGTGGCGATGAAGAAAAAGATGCGCAGAGAGCTCTTATCCGAAGAATTGCGCGTATTGTATGTGGCGCTGACCAGAGCGAAGGAAAAGCTGTTTCTCGTCGGTTCCTGCAAAAACCGGGAAAAACAGCTGGCCAAATGGCAGGCGCAAGTAGACCGGGTTGATTGGCTTCTTTCTGAATTCGACCGCTATCAGGCGTCATCTTATTTGGACTTTATCGGGCCTGCGCTCATCCGCCACCGTGACATGGAGGCGCACAGGACGCCGGGACTTTCCTCATCTGAGGATATCGCGCGCGATCCGTCGCGTTTTCACATCCGGATGCTGCAGCAAAGTGAATTGCTGGAAGAGAATCCAAAAGAACGTGCTGAAGAAAAGAGCAAACGTCTCAAAGCGATTCAGCAGGGCGAGCCGATTCCTGATTCGTTTTCATTTGATGATCAGGCGCGCCGTCTGCTTGAATGGGAATATCCGTACCGAGAGCTGACGGCTATCAGAACGAAGCAGTCAGTTTCTGAGCTGAAGAGAAAGCAAGAATACGAGGATGAATACAGCGGCCGCTCTCTCATCAAACCATCAGGAGACACGCTTTTATACAGGCGTCCCGGTTTTATGATGAAAAAAGGGCTGACAGCCGCCGAAAAAGGAACGGCGATGCATACGGTGATGCAGCACATACCGCTGACGCACGTTCCGACTGCCGAAGAAGCGGAGCGGACGGTCCGGATGCTTTACGAAAAAGAGCTGCTGACAGAAGAACAGCAGGAAGCCATTGATATAGAAGAAATTGTTCAGTTTTTCGGAACTGTAATCGGGAAAGATCTTCTCGGGGCGCTGCGGATTGATCGGGAAGTGCCGTTCAGTATGGCGCTTCCGGCGGGTGAGGTGTACAAGGATGCCGAAACGGCCGGTGAACCGCTGCTCGTGCAAGGGATTATTGACTGCCTCTATGAAACTGCGGACGGTCTCTATTTGCTGGACTATAAAACAGATCGGATAGAGGGGAAATTCCGGAACGGATTTGAAGGCGCGGCTCCGATTCTGCAAAAAAGGTATGAAACACAAATCGAATTGTATACAAAAGCGGTTGAACAAATTACAAAAACGAAAGTGAAAGGGCGTGCGCTCTATTTCTTCGATGGAGGTCACGTTCTTACACTGTAACAAGATCCGAAGCTCCTTTTTGGAGCGGATCTTTTTTTCTATCAAAAAGTGAGGTGAATGCGGTATGCGCATTTTACATACAGCTGACTGGCACCTCGGCAAAACGCTGGAAGGCAGAAGCCGGCTGAGCGAGCAGGCCGAAGTATTGGAAGAGCTGAATACCATTGTCAAGGAAGAAAATATTGATGCGGTCATTATGGCGGGGGATGTATTTGATACGGTCAACCCGCCTGCGCTCGCTGAACAATTGTATTACGAAAGTCTTTCCGCGCTTTCTGACGGCGGAAAGCGCCCGGTTGTCGTCATTGCCGGAAACCATGACAATCCCGACAGGCTGGCGGCGGCTTCTCCGTTAACAAATGAGCGCGGTATTCATTTAATCGGCTATCCGCGGACAGAACCCGTGCATATTGAGGTGCCGTCGGCGGACGAGCTGTTAGCCGTAGCCGCGCTGGCATATCCGTCAGAGGCGAGATTAAACGAAGTGCTTTCTGATACGTTTGAGGAAAAGCTTCTTCGCGATCATTACGATGTCAAAATCAGAGAGGCGTTTGCTCACATGTGCGGACTGTGCCGGGACGATGCCGTGAAAATAGCGGCGAGCCACATTTATGTCGCGGGGGGAAATCAGACCGATTCAGAGCGTCCGATTGAAGTCGGGGGCGCTTACACGGTCGCCGCTGACAGCCTGCCGGCTGATGCGGCTTACGTGGCTCTCGGCCATCTCCACCGTCCGCAAACGATCAAGCGCGCCAAGACGGCTGCCCGTTATTCAGGCTCTCCGCTCGCATACAGCTTTTCAGAAGCCGGTTATGCCAAATCGGTGACGGTGGTAGAAGCGAAGCCCGGCGGAGAAGCGAAGTGGGAAGAGATTTTCCTGTCTTCCGGTAAACCGCTCGTCAAATGGAAAGCGCAGGGGCTGAGCGAAGTTCACAGCTGGCTCGATGAAGGGCGTGACCGGAATGCCTGGATCGATCTTGATATCCATTTGACGGATCAGCTTTCTCTCGAGGAAATTCATCGGCTGAGAAAGGCGCATCCCGGCTTTATCCATATCAGGCCGGTTTTTGAAGAAAAAGAGACCGAAAATGACCGGATTGAAGTGAAACACACATCAATTGAGGATCGATTTAAGAAGTTTTATGAAAAACAAACGGGCGGCGGCGTGCCGGATGAGGAGATGGTCAAGCTGTTTTTAGAGCTTGCGTCAGCAGATGATGAGGAGGATGCGACATGAAGCCGATTCTGTTAACGATAAAAGGGCTCCACAGCTTCAGGGAGGAACAGACCATTGATTTTGCCGGACTGTCAGGAGCCGGGGTGTTCGGGATTTTCGGGCCGACCGGAAGCGGAAAATCGTCGATCCTTGACGCCATGACACTCGCTTTATACGGAAAAGTGGAGCGCGCCGCAAATAATACGCACGGCATCCTGAATCATGCCGAAGATCAGCTCGCCGTCTCATTTACATTCGCGCTTCAATCCGGCCACCGGGTTTCCTACAAGGTCGAGCGCGTTTTTAAGAGAACGGATGAAACGAAAGTAAAAACCGCCCTCTGCCGCCTGATTGAAATCAAAGACGAACAAACGGTGCTGGCCGATAAAGCGAATGAAGTGAACAAAAAGGTAGAGGAGCTTCTTGGCCTGACCATTGACGACTTTACAAGAGCCGTCGTGCTGCCGCAAGGAAAGTTTGCCGAGTTTCTGTCGCTTAAAGGCGCGGAAAGAAGACATATGCTCCAGCGCCTGTTTAATCTGGAACAGTACGGGGACAGGCTTGTCAAAAAATTGCGGCGGCGGGCGCAGGAAGCGGCAGCGAAAAAAAATGAAATGCTGGCTGAACAATCCGGCCTCGGAGACGCAGGAGAAGATGCGCTGAAGCAGGCTGAACAGCAGTTCCACGAAGCGAACGAACGGCTTGAAGCAGCTGAGAAGAAACGGGTCCGGGCAAAAGAGCGCTTTGAGAATCACCAGGAAATTTGGAACCTGCAGACAGAAAGAGATGAATATGAGCGCCGGGAGAAAAAGCTTGAGGAAAGACGCCCGTACATCACGGATTTGACTGAGCGTCTTAAAGAGGCGGAAACAGCTCTCGCCCTTGAGCCGTACGCAGACCGCTGCACAGAAGCCGTCCGCCGGAAGCAGCGCGCCGAACAGGAACACGAACTGGCCAAACGGAAATCAGAGGCGGAAACCGTTTCATTTACCCGGCAAAATGAAGCCTATGAAGCATGGCGGGCCCATAAGGCCGAACAGGAGCCGAAGCTTGTCAAGGAAGAAGAGCTGTATCAAAGACTTTCAGCCATTGAACAAAAACTGCTTGAAGCGAAAAAAGAAGCGGAAAAAACAAATGCGGAACACAGCAAAAAAGAGGAAGAATACGAAGCCGCCTCGAAACAGCTGGCCGCAGTGAAAGACCGCCTGACCCGCGGCCAAAACAGGCAGAATGAGCTGAAAGAAGAGCTGAAAGCAGTTCAAGTGACCGCCGATGAACGGAAAAAATGCCAGACCGCAGCACAGCTGGCGGCGGGCTTTCAGCAGACACAGGAACAAATCACGAAAGAACGGGCCAATCTGACAACGCAGCTGAAAAACATGGAGAAGCTGAACGGAGAAAGCGAGTCGCTCACAGCGAAAGCGAAAACGGAAGAGGAAGACATTACGCACGCTTATCAAACGCTTCAAACCGTTTACCATATGGTCTGTGAAACGGAGCGTTCACTGAAAGCCGCAGCCGAACGGGCTGACAAAACGCAAGCCGATCTCCGCAGGCGCTCAGAGGAAGCGAGAACGGCTGCATTAACAAAAGAATTATCGGAAAAACTAATCGAAGGAAAGCCTTGTCCTGTATGCGGCTCAACACAGCATGACCGCCCGCGTTCCGCTCATGAAATATTCTCGCCTGATACAGCTGTGCAGGAACAGTTGCAGCAGGTTGAAGCGCTGCTTTCTGAGGCGGCGGCTCTTTCTCAGGAAGTGCTGACAGCCAAGGTTGCATTAGAAGAACAGTCGGGGCGTTTTACCGAAGAATGTCCGTTTCTGCAAAGCGCCCGGGTTCCGGAGCTGGAAGCCGCTTCCTCCATCAGCGGACGCCCGCTTGATGAAGCGTTCAGCGCCGTCCGCTTGGAGTGGAAACAAATGAAACAGGATATGCTGTCGGTAAAAGAGAAGGTCACAAGACTGATCAGCGCGCATCAGCAGACGGTGAAACAAGCTGAGCAGCTTGCCGAACAAATCCGCTACGAGGAAAAAGAAGCCGACCGTCTCAGACATTCATTAGAAGAGCTTGAATCGCTGTCAGAAAGCCGATTGAATCAGTACAACGAAGTCTGCGGTGATATTCCGCCAAACCGGATTGACGCCTGGCAGGCTTCGATAGATGAGAAGGACAGGCAGGCAGAAGAATGTGAGAAGCGCATTGAAACAAGCATCGCATTCCTCAAGGAACATGAAGAGGAGAAAGAACGCCTGCAGGAGATGAAGCATCGGCTTGAACGGGAACGGCTCGAGCTTCACTATGCGTCTGAGCGCCTGCAGCAGGTGATTGACGGATATGAACAAGAGCTCGGAACAGCAGCTGAAGAAACATCAATTTCCGCAAAGCTTGAAGCGGTGCGGCAGGAATTACAGCTGTTAAAATCGAAAGAACAGTCCTTATTCGACGCGCTGAAGCAGGCGCAGCAATCACTGAATGACGCAAAAGGCCGGGAATCAGGGAGTCTCATGTCACTCAGGGATGCTGAGACTTCCCTTGAGAAAGCGCAAAACGACTGGCGCGTGAGGTCAAAAGACACCGGGTTTGCCGACCCGGACCAAGTCAAAAAAAGTCTGCTTCCGCAAGGGCGTGCAGAGGAAATGAAAAAAGAAATTGATGAGTTCCTGGACACCTCAAAACAGCTATCGGCAAATATCAGCCGTGTTACTGATAAATTAGCCGAGCGCCGGATATCGGAGGAAGAATGGACAGCATCCGTTTCTCTGCTGAAGCAGGCAGAGGCTGAGTCAGGGGCCGCCATGGAGGAAAAAGGAGCACAGGCAAAAGCCTTCGCGGTTATGCAAAAACAGCATAAGCGCTTTAAAGAGATTGAAGCCGAACTGAAAAGCTGGCAGACACAGATTGACAGGCTTGATAAGCTCCAGTCTGTATGTAAAGGCAATACATTTGTCGAATTTTTAGCGGAAGAACAGCTGGAAAGCGTGGCTCGGGACGCCTCTGCCCGTCTCGGAGCGCTGACAAGGCAGCGGTATGCCATATTAGTCGATTCAGAAGGCGGTTTCGTCATGCGTGATGACGCGAACGGAGGCGTCAAACGGCCCGTATCAAGCCTTTCCGGAGGGGAGACGTTTCTGACATCGCTGTCGCTTGCGCTTGCCTTGTCCGCCCAGATTCAGCTGAGGGGGCAATACCCGCTGCAATTCTTTTTCTTAGATGAAGGATTCGGGACTCTTGACCAAGGGCTCTTAGACACCGTTGTCACAGCGCTCGAAAAGCTGCAATCGGACAACTTATCCGTCGGAGTGATCAGCCATGTGCAGGAGCTGAGAGCGCGTCTGCCGAAAAAATTAATCGTTCATCCGTCCGAACCGGGCGGGAAAGGCACCCGGGTCACATTGGAGATCATGTAGAAAGGAGAACGAATTATGGCCGATTCTGCCGAGGGCACATGTGAATTATGCGGCCGCCATCATGTGCGGCTGACGGAGCACCACTTAACGCCTAAGGAAGAAGGCGGGACATTCCTTCCGACCGCAATGCTCTGCATCCCTTGTCATAAACAGGTTCACGCGCTCTATACGAATCAGGAGCTTGCGGCAAGGCTCGCGGGAATAGAAGAGCTGCGGCGTGACCCGAAACTCGCGCGGTTTGTGAAATGGATCAGAAAACAGCCGCCGGAAAAGCTTGTAAAAACAAAAAAAGCAAATGAACGAACATAACGCTGAACCAAAAGCAGCCCTCTTCTGAAAGAGCGGCTGCTTTTTAGGCGTTTCCGACCACATTTTGATCGCTGACATCGGGGTCTATATAGTTTGTCGCATTGACAACGTTGTTTAATAGCAGGAAATCTCCGGTATTGCCTGCTCCCGAACCGAGCGCAGATTTAGAAGAGCTTTTTGGAGAAAGGTAAAAGGAATCACCAAAGTTTACGACTCCGCCCGATATGGAATTGATAGCTATAGGTCCGGTAATTGCTGGCATAAACGACACCCTTTATAGAAGTCTCACCGTCATTATATGTCAGGGCTGCTGTGATTGTGAGCTTGACGTGAAGATCTGCCTAATATGTTTCAGCCGCGAATCTCCCAGAACGATCGACGTCGATCCGATTTGAACCACGGACGCTGACGATACCCCTTGAACTTTCACATTCCTTACCCGAATTGAAGGGTTTTCATGGCAGAATGCGCTTTGGACTCCCGTTTCCGGTAACGGCATGACAGCCGGCTGCCGAAAGATCTGGTATTCTTTTTTGTTAAATGAGCCTTCATCGTCTCTGTATAAGGCAATAGTACGCTGATCGGCCAATACTTTGACCCGCATATTGATTTCATCCGTATCGCCTGCTTGAAAGACACTCGCAATCCCGACTGAATTGATTTTGGCGTTCCGGAGGCGTGAAATGCGCTTTAACATTATTCCGGCGCCAGCGGCACATAAGGCCCGATAATAAGAGATTCCGGAGGCGTGTCAAAGATGGAAGACAGATAGACGGAATCGGTGTCGCCGATTAATAATAAGGAAGAACTGGACACACCGGTAGACCGGATGTCGCCGACTTCAATATTCCGGTTAATCACTGTAAAAATCATGACGGATCATCACCTTTCATTTCACCAGGTATGTGCTTAATAAAGTGCTCGACGGCCCTGACAATATCACGCTTCACATGTTCGGCAATCTGCTCGGCATATTGAGCGGGCGCCGTGTTTTCTTCTTTCGGGACATGGGACAGATAATACTGAATCCGGCTGTCCATCTGCTTTCTGATATCTTCAATAATATGATATTTGTTCGTTTCGTCCAGCCTGCTCTCATACTGAGTTTCGAGCTGTTCTAAAAGCGCGGGGATTTCTTCATTCAGGTACATATCGACGTTTTGGCGGATTTGCTGCATTTGCTGGCCCGCCTGTTCCTGCTGCATCATTCCGACCTGCGGAGATGTTTGGCCGACTTCGAAGTTTTGCACGGCATTTGGATCAGTCGGATTCAATCCGATATTCAGCGTTCCTTCCAGCCGTTCAATTTTCAGCTGATCAAATTTATACTCGAGCCGATCGATTCTTGTAGAAGGCTGCTGTTTCAGCGTTGAAATTTCATTTTGGAATTCTTTCAGCTGCCGTTCGAGCTCCTGAATCTGCTGCGCCTGCTGCTGGACGAAAGAATTTAAATTCTGCAGGTAGGATGAAACGGATTGATCATACATGACATTCACCTCGCGTCTCGTTTCCTTCATTAAAACTACCGGCTTGGCGGCTGGAGCGGTACAAATGATGAGGTGCCGGGACCTCCCCCTGTTGTTACAGTCTGCTGCCCCGCGGTGACAGGCGGCGCCGGCTCAACATAACTCCCTGTATTGTACAGATTGGAAAGAGATTTAATTGAACCGGCGCTTCCGATTTGCAGTATGGAGGAATTGCTGACAGATTCTACACGCATGTAATTGATATGGATCGACTGATTGACGTAAAAATTCATACGGCGCCTCCTTTATGCATTTCCTGCCATCGGCTGATCGATTACATCATTATCGTACACATTCGTTGAATTCCTGTAATTCGTCAGTGTGAGATTGTCTCCGGTATTGAAGCTGCCCGCTCCGGCAAATGTCTTAACCTCTGCTTTTGGAGAAATGGTGATGCAGTCGCCTATATGAACGACTCCGCTCGTACCGACGGCATTAATTTTAAACGCTCCGACAATTGCGGGCATACGAGCACATCCTTTTCGTGAAGATTTTCATGACTGCACTCCAGGAGCTTATCTGGGCTGCCTGCCTAAAATAGCTTATGACAAATGCACATTTTTGTGAGCGGAAAAAACTTTAGACGTAAAAACACCGGCGCTTTATGCATGCCGGGTCTTATACATAAATGATACAGATTTATATACATATCACGTTTATGAGAAAACCTCTTTTTTTCCTGCGGTGCGGCCGTGCTCAATCTGTGCGGACGGGTTCAGCCCGCTATCTTTCGTTTGTTGGATGAGCCCGCCCCGGCACCCGTTTAAAAGGCTGTCCAGCTCCTGGCTGCACCTGATGGTCTCCGTCGCATTGATTCCGAATTTTTGCGCTGTCTCGAATAAAGTTAATCTTTTTTCTTCAATTTTGTTCATCGTGTGATCTCCAATTCTCGATTATTTTGGAAAACATAGGATGATAATAGTATAACCCATTTTGCGCAAGAAGGTTTTATTTCGTCAATATGACTAAAAAAGTGACAATTTTTGATACTCTTTTACACTTATTTTCAGCCTGTTTAAAAGAGGAATTTCCCGCCCGGAGGAAGAATACATAAAGGAATGCCAGATTTAAAAATGATGGGGGATTAACATGAAATTTGCGACAGGGGAACTGAACAGCCGAACATTTGTCGGTCTGATCATTGATGATGACAAAATCTTAGATCTGCAAAAGGCTGAAAAAAAATTGTTTGAACTTGAGACGATTCCGGGTTCGCTGATCGAGTGCATTCAAAAAGGAGATAAGTTTGTCGCGCATGCCGGACAGCTTGCGGAATGGGCGAAAAAACCGAATGACGAGTCGGGTTCATTTATGTATGCGCTGTCAGACGTAAAGCTTTGTGCGCCTATTCCGAGACCTTCAAAGAACGTGATCTGCATCGGGAAAAATTATCGTGATCATGCCGTTGAAATGGGGAGTGAGGCGGATATACCGGAGCATCCCATGGTTTTTACGAAAGCCCCCGCTGCCGTTACAGGACACGGAGAAACAGTGGACAGCCACTTGGACGTAACGGAGCAGCTTGATTATGAAGGGGAGCTTGCGGTAATCATATCAAAAAGCGGATCGCACATCTCCAAAGAACATGCGCTTGATCATATATTCGGCTATACAATTGTAAATGATATAACAGCGCGCGATCTGCAGAAAAAACATAAACAGTTTTTTATCGGCAAAAGCCTCGATACGACATGCCCGATGGGCCCGGTCATTGTACATAAGTCGGCCGTCAGTGATCCGCAAAGCCTGAAAGTTGAAACGCGGGTGAACGGAGAACTGCGCCAATCAGGATCAACGGGTGACATGATTTTTCCGATAGCTGAATTAATCGAAACACTGTCAAAAGGAATGACGCTTGAAGCCGGTGACATTATAGCGACGGGGACGCCGTCCGGTGTCGGAAAAGGATTTAAGCAGCCGAAATTTTTAAAGCCGGGGGACCGCATTGACATTACAATTGAACCGATCGGCACGCTGTCGAACCAAATCGGATAATTGTGTGTCTTTCGCACGATTGATAATGCTCCGAGCGGCTTGTTGTGGTACCATAAGTGAGGCAGATTGATCTGATAGGGGGAATTGAACATAATGACACATTGGCATATTACTTCATGGGTCGTTGCGCTTATCCTGGTGTTTGTCAGCTATGGGCTGTACGGTTCCGGAAAAGCGAAGGGCGCAAAAATTACGCATATGATTCTGCGCTTATTCTACATTATTATTATTCTGACCGGAGCTGAGCTTTTCGTCCGTTTTGCGAATTGGAACGGAGAGTACGCCGGAAAAATGCTGCTCGGCATCATTACCATCGGACTGATGGAAATGCTCGTCATCCGCAAGAAAAAAGGCAAATCAACCGGCGGACTGTGGATCGGTTTTATTATCGTGCTCGTCCTGACGGTGCTGCTCGGCCTTCACTTGCCGATCGGTTTTCACGTATTTTAATCAATCGCTTGAAAAACCCGGATGCATCCGGGTTTTTTTTAGTTGCGCAACTGTGCCGCTGAATGAGAAATGCCGTGTTGATGAGGCGAAGGAGATGTGCAGGATGCCAAAAGCGTCAATCACTCTCGTTACCGCAAAAGCTACGGCTGTGAAGGGTAAAAGCAAACGCCGGCCGTCAATCAGCGTGAAAAACAAAGCTGAATACATCAGGCGGCACCTATTTAAAAGGTGCCGCCTGTTTGTTACGCGGTGCCGTCTTGTTTTGCCGCTGAATACATAATGGAGCGCCGCCCGTCAGATGCCGTCCATTCAAATCTGTCGTGTTTACCCGAGCTGCCGCGGTGATGCTGCAGGGCGCATTGTGCGTCATCCGCCGAGAAGTGATAAAACGAAACGCCTTCACCGGAAAACAGCGCCTGATTGTAGGAAAATACGCAATCATATACAGACAGGCCGAATCCGTGAAGATGGCTGAGAAACAGCAGAAACGTTTCATCGTCCAGCGAATCGAGCAAAGTTAACAGCGGCCGTTTGACCGCCTTTTCATAACGGATTTCTTCCCCGCCGAGCAGGGGGATGGTGTCTGCGCCGATTTCGGCCGCACCGCGGCAAATCCGTGCCGGCTGCCATCTGCCGCCGCGTTTCATCAATACGTCTGCGTTTCCTAGACTGTCTGCAAGCAGGATATCGCCTTCATCGTTTTCGACGAGGCAGATGCCGTCCTCTATCATCAGGGTGCCGCGCCCCCATTTGTTTTTTTCTGAGAAAAGCTGTTTTCGTTTCATAACCGTGCCGGTCTCCTTTGTTTGTTTCTTCTCTTCCGTTCTTTCCAAATCGGGCTTGTCTCATACAACTCTTAGTGGGACAAATCAACTATCTGCGTTTCTTTGCATAAACTGGGTAAAGTGCTGATAGAAACGAATTTGATACCGACAGAAACGGGATTGGAGCTGATATCACATGTGTGGAATTGCGGGTTGGGTCGATTTTCAAAAGCAGCTCGTCCAAGAGAAACATATTATGAACAATATGATAGACACTCTTTCAAAACGAGGGCCTGATGATTCAAACGTCTGGGGAGAGCCCCATGTTTTATTCGGACATAAAAGACTTTCGGTCGTTGACATTGAAGGCGGCCGCCAGCCGATGGCCTGCACGCATCAAGAGGAAACGTACACCATCATTTATAATGGCGAGCTGTATAACACGGAGGAATTGCGGAAGGAGCTTCAGGCGAGGGGCCACCGTTTTGAGAGGACCTCTGATACAGAAGTGCTGCTGCACAGCTATATTGAGTGGCGGGAGGAGTGCGTGGACCGCTTGAACGGTATTTTCGCTTTTGCCATCTGGGATGAAAAGCGCAAGCGGCTGTTCGGGGCAAGAGACCGGCTCGGCGTCAAACCGTTTTTTTATAAAGAACACGGCTCTTCCTTTCTGTTCGGGTCGGAATTGAAAGCCATCCTTGCTCATCCTGATGTGAAAGCCCGCACAGACAGCGGCGGACTTGCGGAAGTATTCGGACTCGGGCCGTCCAGAACTCCGGGCTGCGGGGTGTTTAAAGGAATTCACGAGGTGCGTCCCGCCCATGCGTTCACTTTCTCAAAGGACGGTTTGTCCATATGGCGTTATTGGAATGTAAAGAGCGAAAAGCATACAGACAGCCTCGATGAAACCGCGGCTCACATTCGGTACTTATTTCAGGATGCAGTGACACGCCAGCTCGTATCTGACGTGCCGGTTTGCACGTTTTTATCAGGGGGGCTTGATTCGAGCGCGATAACCGCGATAGCCGCCGCTCATTTTGAGAAACAAGGCAGAGATCCCCTTCATACTTATTCAATTGATTATGAGGAGAACAGCAAATTTTTTAAAGCGAGCGCCTTTCAGCCGAATGATGACGGCCCGTGGATCGATAAAATGACAAATGCATTCGGCACACAGCATCATAAGTGCGTGATTACGCAGGATCAGCTGGTTGAACATCTGGAGGAATCCGTTCTCGTCAGAGACCTTCCGGGCATGGCTGATGTTGATTCCTCGCTATTATGGTTCTGCCGGGAAATTAAAAAAGATTTTGTCGTGAGCCTTTCCGGAGAATGTGCGGACGAAATTTTCGGCGGATATCCGTGGTTTCACACCGCGGCAGAAGAAGACGGATTTCCTTGGATGAGGTCGACTGAGGAGAGAATCACGCTCTTGGATGAAAAGTGGCAAAAACGGCTGAATCTTAGAGAATACGTGAATGCGAGATATGAAGAAACCATTGCGGAAACGCCGCTGTTAGACGGTGAGACGGGAACAGATAAAGCGAGACGGCAGCTGTTCTACTTAAATATGCTTTGGTTTATGACAAATCTGCTCGACCGCAAAGACCGCATGAGCATGGGCGCAAGTCTTGAAGTACGGGTGCCGTTCGCCGACCACAGACTTGTGGAATACGTTTGGAATATTCCTTGGGAAATGAAAATGCATGGCAGCCGGGAAAAAGGCATCTTGCGGAAAGCGCTTGAAGGACTGCTTCCTGAAGATATTTTGTACCGCAAAAAAAGCCCTTATCCGAAAACGCATCACCCGAAATACACCCAGGGGGTCACAGAATGGCTGAAAACGATTTTACAACAGAAAGATTCCGTGCTTCACACCCTGCTTGACAGAAAGAAGCTGGAAATGCTGCTGGAGACAGAAGGTTCATCTTTTCAGGTTCCGTGGTTCGGCCAGCTGATGAAAGGCCCGCAGCTGATCGCCCATCTTGCCCAGATCCATACATGGTTTGAGGCGTACCGTATCGATATAGAAGAATAACAGTGCCGCGACCGGTTTCCGCTGAAGGATATCGGTCTTTTTATTGTGAAACATGTGGTACACTAAAAAACAGAGGAGTGATACCATGACCGAATACGAAACATGCGCCCAGCTTGCCGAGGCGCACTTTCCTTTATATAAACGGACTTTCTCATCCCTGCCGCCAAAAAACAGGCGGGCAGCATGGGCGGTGCTTGCTTTGTTTCACGAAGCTGATCGGCTTGATGTGCAGGAACTTGGAGAATTTGAACAGGCGGCACAAGACTTTCTGAACGGGACACGCGCCGACGGCTTTTTGTGGGAGGCGCTCACCGATGTGCGGCAGCAATTTGCGCTTGAAGAAGAGCCGTTACGTGAGTTTATCGCCGGCCAAATCTCTGACAGGGGAAAAGTAACTTATCAAGAGTTTGATGACCTGCTGATGTATGCGGGCCAAACAGGCGGAGCCCTCGGCCTGCTGCTGCTGCCGGTTTGTGCGCGCCGGAACCAAGAGAAACTCCGCCATGCAGCCGTTTCATTAGGAGCAGCCATTCAGCTGACCCGGGTGCTTCTGGGGGTCCATACGGACGAGCGGGCGAAAAATCGTCTCCCGCGCCAGGTGATGAAGCAATTCGGCTATACGGAAGAAGAGCTGGAGAGCCATACCGTCAACAAAGCTTTTATGAATGTATGGGAGTACATCGCATTCGAGGCCGAGGCGTATTTCGAGGAGGCGTCTGAAGAGCTGGAGCTGTTTCCGTTATACTCAAGGCCCGCCGTTACCGGTTTGCTGGCACATTACCGGTCAGAGCTCGGTGACATGAGACAACGGCTTTCGCAAGCATAAAAAAACGCCCGGCTTCATAACGAAGCTTCGGGCGTTTATGCAATCCCTTTTTGAATCCAAATCCGCGACCGCCATCTTCTGTACATAAGAATGCCTCTGACCCATTCATCCGCGATAAATGAAATCCAGATGCCCATAAGCCCTAATCCGAAATGGATGCCGAACAGATAAGCGAGCGGCAGTCCGATACCCCACATGGAAATCATCGCCATGTAGACGGGGAATTTTGCATCTCCGGCAGCCCGCAGCGAGTTGATGATAATGACATTGAATGAACGGCCGGGCTCAAGAATGATCGTCATGGCGATCAGCATGCTCGCCGTCGCAATAATGTCAGGGCTGCTTGTGAAAATTCCGATCAGCTGCTTTGAAAACAAGGTCATGATCACGGATGTCAAAGCGGCAATGCCAAGCGCCCAGTACAGACTTTTCATGCAGCGGTCATAAGCGTCGTCAAACCGTTTGGCGCCGATATATCTGCCGATTAAAATCTGTGTGCCCTGGCTGATCGCCGTTCCGAACAGCAGGATAAACATGGTGATGTTTTGTGTATAAACCTTTGTTGTAAGCGCCTGAGCGCCCATAATGGCGATAAAATAAGTGACAACCATTTGTGAAATGTTGTAAGACAGCTGTTCGCCGGCAGACGGAATCCCGATTTTCAGGAGTTTCCGCAAGTGCTCTTTATGGACGTGAAAAATCTTTTGCCATGTCAGACCGAGTCCGATGCGTTTTTTGACGATCACAATCATCGCGACCAGTCCGATGATCCGCGCGAAGGACGTTGACATCGCAACACCGGCGACGCCTAACACCGGAAGGCCGAGCGGCCCGAAAATGACAAGAAAGTTTCCGGCAATATTTAAAATATTCATCCCGATCGTAACGAACATCGTATCCTTCGTATGACCGTAGCTTTTTAAAATGGCGCTGAACGTCATAATCAAAGCCTGAATGAAGGACAGCCCGCCGACCACCTGCAAAAAGACTTTGGCATCCGGCATCAATTCATTGGAAAGACCCATCACATGAAGCAGCGGAACGGCCGCAAAAAATATGGCGGCGCTGATGGCGAGACTGATGACAAAGTTCGCTCCTATTGATACATAAGCCACTTCCTGCGCCTCTTTTTTCTGTTTAGATCCTAAAAACTGTGAAATCACAATTGTCGTACCCG
This sequence comes from Bacillus sp. SIMBA_026, assembly GCF_046535335.1. Taxonomy (NCBI): domain Bacteria; kingdom Bacillati; phylum Bacillota; class Bacilli; order Caryophanales; family Bacillaceae; genus Bacillus; species Bacillus sp. SIMBA_026. Next base: position 201,205 of record NZ_JAWRWX010000001.1, read on the forward strand.
TTGCGATAAAGCTGAACGTCACGATAATTAAATTTAAAATCTGATTGCTGACACCCACGGCCGCCACACTGTTGTCAGAGTATTGGCTAAGCATAAGAGTGTCGGCGTTTCCCATAAACATATATAATGAAACCTCAATAAATATCGGCCAAGTCAGCGCGTATAATGAGAGTTTGTGATCAGAGGATTGTTTGAATGCAGCCCGTTTTAAAATCGCTTGTTTCATTTCTTTTAACCCCTTTCCTGAAAAAATCAACGTTTAAAAGTGTATCTCCATTTTCTTATAATAAAAAGGGAGAGAAACGAAACTTCTTGCAAAAATCCGACTTAAAAAGGAGGGCCGAAAATATGTCCTTTCTCGAGTTCACAGTTCCTCCGTTCCCGGTCTTTATCGCTGCGGGAGAAGGAGTGTTCAAAAAAGGCGAAACCCATGTGAGACGGGTCTTCCCGGTGTTTGATCTGCTGTATGTGAAAGAAGGCGTCCTCTACATTACAGAAGACGAAAACGCCTTTTCCGTTGAAGCCGGAGAATATATTCTGCTTTCTCCCGGCCTTGAACATTACGGGACAAAAGGCAGTGAAGAAACGACATCCTATTCGTGGCTTCATTTTGAAGGAGCGGATTATGAGGTGACGGAAACAACCGGGAACAACTGGTCAGAGCTGAGGCGAAAAAAAGGGAGCTTTGAAGAGCCGTCCCGCTACCGCCTGTCCCTGCCGCAAAAAGGGAAGGTGAGACGTCCGCAGTTTATGGCCGGGCAATTCAGTGTGCTGACCGATGACAGCGCCGAGAATTCCGATCTGCCGCTCAGAAAGCAGATTCTGTTTGAAGAGCTGCTGCTCCATCTTCAGAAGGAAGCGTTCCAAATCCCGTCCGCAAAGGAAAGAGTCGCATGGGAGGCCGCCCGGTACCTGCAGGAGCACTATCAGGAGAAAACAACCATCAAAGCGCTTTCATCGGCTCTTCATTACAACCAAGACTACGTGACCCGCTGCATGCAGCAGGTGCTCGGCGTCACGCCCGGCCAGTATACGAATAAAGTCAGAATGACGGAGGCGAAACGTCTTTTGTCCGCAACCAATGACAAAATGGGGACAATCGCGGATGCCATCGGTATGGAAGACCCGACCTATTTTTCCAAACTGTTTAAACAGATTGAAGGCATTTCGCCGCTTGAATATCGCAAATTCGTAAGCCGGAAAACGGACTGACCTAAAACCAGAGAACAAAAAGTAGGAGGCGGTTTATCCGCGCCGAAGTGATCGGGACGGCGGGAAGCATCTTGGTCGGTACGCTGCGGAAAAGCCATGTCACCGTTTTAACGGAGTCAGGCAGCAGCTGCGAAATTATTCCGGATTTTCAAGCACGTTTTAAAGACGCTTACCGTCTGGAGCTTGAGCACTTTGACGAATGTGTAAAAAAAGGGGAAACGCCGATTGTGACAGACATCGATGCCACGATTAACTTAGAAATCGGGATCGCCGCGACGGAATCTTTTAAAACCGGAAGGCCAGTAAAGCTCACCCCGGGCGCCTCCGGCTATGCCGGATTATGATAGATTCGAAGTAAAAAAGCAAAGGCCCGGGAGGCCTTTGCTTTTTTATGATTCGTATGAGAAAAAAATGTAGTCAGTCGGCACGCCTTTATAGCCCATTTGGTGAAGCATCGCGGTGATATTGCCGCGATGGTATGTGCCGTGATTCACAACATGCCGGATCACATCGGCATATGTCGTCTGAAGCGTTCCCATGCGCGGATGAGAAATAGAGATCGGACCTTCCGGGTTCTCCATTTCTTTTAAAAATTCGCTGAATTCTTTGTCCAGTTCAGTCATTCTATGTTCAATCGCCTCAAAATCTCCGTCAAGCTTTTCAAATTGATCAAACTGCGAGACGATTTGTTCGAAAGTTTCTCCGTAAAGCACGTGAAGCCAAATGTAATCAGCCCGGTATATATGCACAAGTACGGCGTTCACAGTCGGAAAAACACTATCCAGTTTCTGCTGTAAGCTTGCCGCGGGCAGGGTCTTCAAATGCTGAATAACTTGCTCATTTGCCCATCTGTGGTAGTGATACAGCTTTAAAATGTCTGACATTCCAATTCCCCCTCTTCCTTCCGGTACATTCAACATGGTCTGGCCGAATTCCTTTTATCGAAACAAAAGCGCCGCAAAATAAAAAGCAGCACCCCACATCACCAATGCCGAGCATTTATTCAGGACATCGTCCGCCGTTTCATTTAATAAAAGATCACGTCACAATGGCTCCGAGCGCTTCTGCGAATGTCACGGCATGAGACGGAGAGATGCGGCATCCTTTCAGCTTCTCAAGTGAGACGTGCAGGTGATCAAATGTGCACGTGCTGATATCCATATTAAAAAGAGACGTGCCGATAAAATTTGAGCCGTTCAAATCACAGGCGTCAAGATCTGTGTATTCAAGAACGGCATCATTCCACTCACTTTCTGAAAGACCGCACGAGTCAAACCGGACATGCTTCATATTGGAATAGCTGAAGGAGCTGTAATGTGCGAGGCAGTCTTCAAACCGTACATGACGCATGGCGGAATCCGCCAGATTCAAGCCGAGAAGTTTTGAATGCTGAAACGCCGTTCTATGGATGATGCTTCCGCTGAAATCAGCGTTTGAGACATCACATTTGTCAAATAGGACATCCGTACATTCCATATGTCTGAAAGAGACATCCGTAAAAACGGTGTTTCTGAAAATGACTTTTTCGGCGCGCAGGCCGTCCAGTTTGCCGCTTATCACGGCGTTTTCTATGACGACTTCTTTGATGAGGTCGTCCTGAAGCGCTTCTGTGAAAGAAAGCACCGGCAATTCTTTCGGGATTTTCGGTTTTTGGATCGTATTCATCTCATACTCCCTTTTCTAAACATAATAGCTGAAATCGGCAATTGACAGATATCGTTTTCTGCCTGCCATTCTTGTTGTTGCGTAAAAGCGGGAAGGCGTCAATAATGTCGCATATAAAAGCAGACGTGACATTAAAAGTAATGCCCTTAGAGACATGTTCCCAAGGGCATTTTTCTGTTTCAGGCGAGTTCTTTATACATGATCACATGCGGGCCGATGCCGGGTATGTCAAAGGGGCTGCCCGTGCTTTTCCAGCCGAGCTTTTCGTAATATCCCTTTACGTGACATCTGGCGTTGCACCAGACAAGCGCTGCCCCCATTTCTGCCAGTTTCCGTTCTGCATAGGCGATTAACGTGCTTCCCGCTTTTTGCGTCCGGTATTCCTCAAGCGTCGCCATGCCGCGCAGCTGGTAGGCGGGCGCTGCCTGTAAAGCCTGTTGGTTCTGCGGGTAGAAAGAAGCGATGCTGATCAATGTCCCGTCGTAAAAACCTCCGAGATGAAAGGCTCCTTTGACGCTGTCCTGATCATATTTACAATCCTCAATCGTCTGATGGGGGCGCAGCACACTGTGTCTGATCGCGTATGTGTCTTCTGCGGTGATGGGTTTTACTTCAACCATGAAAAAATCCTCCTTTGCTTGATTCTTTTTCTGTATCGTACCATGAAAAAGCCGCCTGTCATATCAGGCGGCCTCTTCCGCGTCAATGCAAATATACATCAGCCCGCTTTTCATCCTTTTGCTTAATATAAGCTGCAAGTTCTGATGTCAAATCAGAACGGAGAAACGGGGTGATTAAATAAATTCCGTTAAACAGTTCGCACGCCGTGTCGAGAAGCGACTTGGCGATGGCGAGGCCTTCGGCTTTCTGCTTTAGCTTGTCTTCGCCGGCGAGCGCCATTTTTTCCCGGATGCTGTCTGACAGCTTAATGCCCGGGATTTCATGATGAATGAACTCTGCGTTGCGGCTGCTCGTTAACGGCATGATTCCGATATACACCGGTGTTTTGAGATGCTTCGTTTCATGATGAATGTCAATGAGCTGCTGCTCCGAGTAGACAGGCTGGGACACGAAGTAGTCAGCCCCGCACTCGATTTTTTTCTCCAGCCGTTTTACTGCTTTATCAAGATGGCGGACATTCGGATTAAATGCTCCGGCTACGGAAAAGTTCGTTTTCTTGCCGAGCGGTTTCCCTGATAAAGAAATGCCCTCGTTGAATTGTTTAATCAGCCTGATCAAGTCAAAGGACGTTAAATCATAGACGGAAGTAGCCCCCGGAAAGTCGCCGATTTTTGAAGGATCGCCCGTGATGGCTAAAATGTCGGTGAGCCCGAGCGTATCCAGCCCCATTAAATGTGACTGAAGGCCGATGATGTTGCGGTCTCTGCATGTAATGTGAACGAGAGAACGGATATCAAGGCGCTCTTTCAGCAATGAACCGCAGGCGGCATTGCTGATCCGCGGTGTCGCCAATGAATTGTCAGCGAGCGTCAGCGCTTCTATGCCGGTTTCTTTTAATTCAGCCGCCGCTTGCAGAAATTTGTCAAAATTCAATTTTTTCGGCGGATCAAGCTCCACGATAATTGACCGTTTTTTAGCGGCGATTTCGTTTAAACCGGGCTCGGTCCGTTCGTTGCTGACTGAGATGACTTCTTCTTCCCGTCTGATTTTCACTTCTTTCTCAGTGACGGGGGAAAGGCCGCGAACCGCTTCAGCCATGGCTCTGATATGGTTGGGTGTCGTACCGCAGCAGCCGCCGATAATGCGCGCGCCCTGAGTGCGGAACTGTACGGCGCTCTCCCGGAAATAGGCATCGTCCGTATCATAAACAAGCCGGCCTTCTTCTAAAGACGGAAGGCTGCTGTTCGGATAGACCGATAAATAAGCGTCACGCAAAATCGGCACTTCGGTGAGCGCTTCAATCATGTGGTACGGGCCGAGCCGGCAATTGATTCCCGCTATGTCAGCGCCGAGATCGGCAATGGACCTGAGGGCTTCCCGAAGCGGCGTTCCGTCCTGCAGCACGCCCTGTTCGTGCATGGATACGTTCAGCATAATCGGAAGTTCCGTTTCTTTTCTCGCTATCTTCAGCACTTCGCGCGCCTCTTCTAAATCATAGTATGTTTCCAGAAGCAGACCGTCCGGCTCTTCATGCAGCAATAAATAAAGCTGCTCACGAAAGCTGCGTTTAATCTCCTCCAGGCTGTAGGCGTTTTTGTTAAAGGTGCGGATGCCGCCCATCGTTCCCAATACATAAGCGCCGTCTGAGGAAGCGCGCGCGATTCTGACCGCCTCCTGATTGATTTTTTTCGTTTCATCCTCAAGTCCGTATCTTGAGAGCTTAATAAAATTCGCGCCGTACGTATTTGTCTGGATGATGTCTGCCCCGGCTTCCACGTAAGCCTTATGTATCCGCTTGATTTCCTCGGGCTTTGATACGTTCAGTTCCTCAAAACATCTGTCAATGCCGTAGGAATAGAGGAGAGTGCCCATCGCGCCGTCACCGATTAAAATCCGTTCTTTTAAGTCTTGTAATAGTCCCATTGTTTGCCTCCTTCGTCACATTCAGCAAGGAAAAAAGAGAAATAAAAAAAGTCTTCTTAAGAAGAAGACTTTGTAATCATTTGTCTCTCTTCTTATCTTCCAAGCTGTTTTTAGCTTGCTGGATTTAGCACCTTGGTCATGGTTTGGGTAAACCACTACACCGGTTGCTGAAGCGTCGTCGGGCCAGTCCCTCGGCTTCTCTTGATAAGAACGTTCATGTAATTGTCATGGGTTTCCAAAACTTAACTGTGAAAATCCCTTTCTCCAAATTTACCGAAAATAGAGACAATAATCAATAGGAATCACATAATTTATCTAAAATTAATAAATTGAACGTCAATCGGCAGGTCTGCTCCGCGGACGGCTGCGATAATCTGCTGCAGATCATCTTTATTTTTTCCGGTGACGCGCACTTGGTCGTCCTGAATCTGCGACTTGACCTTCAAGCCGGAGTTTTTAATCACCGCGTTGATTTTTTTGGCGCTGTCTTTATCAATGCCCTGTACAAGCTTCGCGCGCTGGCGCACCGTGCCTCCTGAGGCATTTTCGATTTTGCCGTATTCAATGTTTTTCGTCGGCACGTCCCGTTTGATCAGCTTGCCGCTCAGCACATCTTTGAGCTGATTCAGTTTAAACTCGTCATCAGAAATCAGGACAAGTTCTTCCTTTTCTAAAGTTACATCGCTTTTCGATCCTTTAAAGTCATAGCGCGTGCCGATTTCTTTCAGCGTCATCTGAATCGCATTCTGCACTTCGGGAAATTCAACTTTCGATACAATATCAAAAGAACTTTCTTTTGCCATGAGAAAACCTCCTATAACATTTCACTTATGAGTTGATTATAGTAGAATAAAGAGAAATGTCCAACAGCATAAGGCATGAATTTATGCATATTGGAAAAAATGAGAAAAACATCAGCCTCATACGGGCGAATCAGGAAGGACGATAACATGAGACCAGGGCAGCAGCTCACGCTTAGTATAGATCACCAAACCGATTTCGGTTATTTTTTAACCGACGGCGAGGATACGGTTCTTTTACATAACAGTGAAATCACAGAGGATATCGAAGACAAAGATGAAGTGGACGTATTTATTTACGTCGATCATCAGGAAAGACTCGCGGCGACGATGAAAAAGCCGCTCATCAGCTTTTATGACTACGGATGGGTGGAAGTGACGGACGCTGTGGAAGATATGGGCGTATTCGTCGACGTCGGTCTGTCAAAGGACGCGCTCGTCGCAACGGAGCACCTGCCTCCGTACAAATCCGTCTGGCCGCAAAAAGGAGACAGACTGTATTGCATGCTGAAGGTGACAAGCCGCGGGCGCATGTTTGCCAAGCCGGCGCCTGAAGATATCATCAGTGAATTATTTACGGATGCAGGGGAAGACGTCATGAATAAAGACCTGACGGGTACGGTGTACAGACTGATTGCATCAGGCTCTTTTCTGATTACCGATGAAGGCATCCGCGCGTTTATTCACCCTTCAGAAAGAAAAGAAGAGCCGAGACTCGGCAGCCGCGTGACAGGGCGTGTCATCGAGGTGAAGGAAGACGGCTCCGTCAACATGTCCCTGCTGCCGAGAAAGCAGGATGCGCTTTCGGTTGACGCGGAAGAAATTCTGACCTATCTGAGATCAAGAAACGGCGCGATGCCTTACGGAGACAAAAGCCATCCTGACGATATCCGCGAACGGTTTCATTTAAGCAAAGCCGCCTTTAAGCGGGCGCTCGGGCATCTGATGAAAAACGGCAAAGTGTATCAGAAAGACGGCTGGACATACGAAAAACATTAAATGTTCTGCAAAAACATCGGTGAACCAAAACCGATGTTTTTTATTTTCTCAAAAGCTCCTATGGCCCTCATTTGTTTATCACCCTGCCGAACATACATATTTTATTGAAATAAAATATTCTGACATCCGAACCGATATATAACTATAGAAAAAAACAAAAGGAGAGTTTCAATGAGAAAAATGGCGATATTTGCGGCTGTACTGCTGCTTGCGCTCAGCACGGCGGGATGTGCCGGCAAATCTGAGGAAACGGCGGCCGAAAAAACGAAAACAATCGGCATCATGCTGACAGACAACGGCCTCGGCGACCAATCATTTAATGATTCAGGCTTTCAAGGTTTGATGAAAGCGAGAGACGAGCTCGGCATCACATTTGACTATCGGGAAATAAAAGATACCGGTACATACGAAAAAGGACTGACCCAGCTTGTCCGGGAAGGCAATGATCTTGTTGTGGGGCTCGGTTACAGCATGCAGGCGGATTTAGAAAAGGTCGCCAAAAAATATCCGAAGCAGCGGTTTGTGCTGATTGATTCCGTATCAGACCTGGATAATGTCACCTCCGTCACGTTTAAAGAGGATGAAGGAAGCTTCTTAGCCGGAGCGCTGGCGGCTATGACGAGCAAAACCGGCACGATCGGATTTATCGGCGGTTCAGATGCCGACGTCATTAAACGGTTTAAGAAAGGCTACCTGAAAGGGGCGGAATCAGTCAAACCGAATATCCGCGTACTGTCGGACATCAGCGGTACGTTTGATGATGATAAGCTTGGGAAGGGCATCGCCCAAAACATGATCCGAAAAAAAGCCGATGTCCTGTTTACGGCGGCCGGCTTCACGGGTGTCGGCGCACTGAAAGAAGCGGAGGCGCAAAAAGTATATGCCATCGGTGTTGACAGCGATCAATATTACACCGCCGAGCACGCCGTTATCTCTTCTTTAGTGAAAAACGTCGACCAAGTCATCTATGAATTGGCGAAAGATTTAAAAGACAACAAGGAGATCAAAAGCGGAGAGATCGTTTACGGACTGAAGGAAAACGGCATGGACTTAGCCAAGATCAGAGTTGTCAAAAACGCAGGCGGGCTGACGAAAAAGATCACGGATATGAAAAACAGTCTGATTGAAAAAGGAGGCGATCTGAAGTGACATTACGGACAAGGCTGCTCGTTAACGCAGCCGTTACGATGATTTGCTTCGCCGCCGTCATCGGCTTTACCATTGTAAACATGATGAAGATTCAGGCTTCAAATGAAGATGAAGTGGACGCGCTGTTAAACGTCCAGGAAGCAAAAGCTGACCTTAATACGTTAAAAGAAAGCATCACCGGCTATTCCTATACGCTCGCAGACGCCCAGAAAGAAGATGTGCGAAGCTATATGAAAAGCAGCTCAGACAAACTGGCGGCGCTCAAAAAAACGATGACGGACGATGCGGACAAAGCCGCTTATGACAAACTCGCCAAAAAATACGAAACATGGCAGGCGGAGGCGGACGCTGCTCTTGATTCGAAAAGCCCGGCTGAAGCGACAAGGACGGCGGCCCGCATCAACGGTCTTCTGAATGATATTTATATGCTGAATCTGAAAACCCGGGATCACTATGAAGACATGCAGAAGCAGACGGCTGACCAGATTCAGTTTATCGTTTACAGCGCAGCCGTTCTGACCATCGTGATACTTACTGTTACCGTCATATCTTCCATCAGGCTGACGAAGAGAATTGCAGGGCCGATCCGCCGCATGGCTGAAAATGCCCGTCGTATTGCAGGAGGGAACCTTGCTGTTGAAATGCTTGATTATAAAGGGAAGGACGAACTGAAAGAGCTGAATGACTCATTCGGAATGATGGCTGAACAGCTCCGCACCTTAATTCAGGCGATCGGAGAGGTCGGCCGTGAAGTCGAGACTTTCGCGGAAGGTTTGACGAAGGAAAACCAGACGCTGAAGGACATGACCGAGCAGGTGTCCGTGTCGACGGAAGAAATGGCGCAAGGCTCCCAAACCATTTCAGAAGATCTGCAGCATGCGGTGCAATTCATTGAACAAATGGATGAACATTCAAAGGCGAACGCCGAACGTTCAAAACAAACGACGAGAAGCAGTGAAGAGACGATTGCGGCGGTGGCTGCGGGGCGCGGTGCTTTAGCCGAAACCAAGCAAGCCATTGATAAAAGCAATGAGACATCAAAAGAGATTTCCGAAGCCGCCGATCTCTTCATAGAGCATGCGGCAGGCATCAGTATGATGGCGCAGACCGTTTCTGACATTGCGGGCCAGACCAATCTGCTGTCATTAAACGCCGCAATCGAGGCGGCCAGAGCAGGCGAGGCCGGAAAAGGATTTGCCGTCGTTGCCGAGGAGATACGAAAGCTCGCAGACGGATCAGCCAAAGCGACCGCGCAGATTTTCGATATGGTAAAGCAAATTGAAGACGGCATCACGTCTATTACCGGAGCTGTCACGACCGGCGTCGCTTTAGCGGACAGACAGCAGGAGCTGATGGAGAAAACGTCAGAATCATTCGCCCATATTGAACAAAAAGCCGCCCATATTAAAGCGGAGCTTACTCAATTGGACGGACGGATCATCGAATCGAAACAGCTTGGTGAGCAAGTGCTGCATCATGCCGAAAGCATCAGCGCCGTCGTTCAGGAAACGGCTGCGGGAAGCGAAGAGATTTCTGCCTCCGCGCTTGAGCAGCTGTCTTCTTTTCATAAAATGGCGGAAAGCGTCAATAATCTGGTGAGTCTGACAGAGCGGTTAAACGATCAGGTCCGCCGGTTTACTTTGTAACGGGCTTTTGCCCCGCCCCTGATTTTTGCAGCCTGACATGAGTAACTTCTGAATGAAACACAAATACTGAATATACATGTGTTTATATTTATTCTTTTTCGTGAAAGGTGAAAAAAGAAGGGAGGAATCGGGATGGATGAACAAATTCCGCAGGAAAAGGGTCTTGATAATAGTCTGGCTTTATTACGCGATGGTTATGTATTTGTGAAAAACCGAGCGGAGAATTATCGCTCAGATGTGTTTCGCGCCCGTTTATTAGGGAAGACATTCATTTGTATGAGCGGAGCGGAAGCCGCAAAGCTTTTTTATGACACAGAACGATTTCAGCGGCAGCAGGCTCTCCCCAAACGGGTGCAGAAAACGTTATTCGGAACAGGGGCAATCCAGGCAATGGACGGTGAACGGCATAAGCACAGGAAGCTTCTATTTATGTCACTGATGACGCCGCCCCGGCAAAAACGGCTTGCGGAAGCGGTGGCAAAACAGTGGAAAGCATCTGCGGAAATGTGGGAGGGTTCAAACCGAATTGTCCTTTTTGATGAAGCGAAGAAAGTGCTGTGCCGGGCTGCCTGTGAGTGGGCCGGCGTCCCGCTGAAAGACTCAGAAGTGAAAGAGCGGGCGGAGGATTTCACCGATATGGTAGACGCATTCGGCGCTGTCGGACCGCGTCATTGGAAAGGCAGAAGGGCGAGGCTGAAAACGGAGAAATGGATAGAGGAGGTCATTGAGGATGTGCGGTCCGGCAAGCTGCAAACGCCGGAGGGCTCAGCCTTGTATGAAATGGCTTTTCATACAGAACTTGACGGGAACAGACTTGATTCTCACATGGCTGCTGTTGAGCTTATTAATGTTCTGCGCCCGATTGCCGCCATTTCTTACTTCATTACGTTTTCAGCTCTTGCATTGCATGATTACCCTGAATATCGGGGCAAACTGAGATCGAGAGATGATCAGGAGGCCGAAAGATTTGCACATGAAGTTCGGAGGTATTACCCGTTTGCCCCGTTTTTAGGAGCCGTTGTGAAAAAAGATTTCGTATGGAAGAACTGTGAGTTTAAAAAGGGTGCCTCCGTCATGCTTGACCTATATGGGACAAACCATGATTCCCGGCTCTGGGAGAATCCGAATGAATTTCGCCCGGAACGTTTTCAGGGGCGGGAGGAAAATAAATTTGATTTCATTCCCCAGGGCGGAGGTGATCCGGCTAACGGCCACCGCTGTCCGGGTGAGGGAATGACCGTGGAAGTCATGAAAACTTCCCTTGCGTTTCTTGCCAATGAAATAGAGTACGATGTTCCGTCCCAAGATTTGAGCTTCAGCCTGTCCAGAATGCCGGCATTGCCTGAAAGCGGATTCGTGATAAGTGATGTTAGACGCATATAGAACAAAAAACAGCCCTCTTTCTTCTAAGACAAGAGGGCTGTTTTGCTTTTACAGATGGTCCGGTTTTTTGGAATTCTGGTTTTTTCCCGCCTGCCGGTTTTTTTCGGCAAGCCGGTTCTTTTTCTGATTTACGGCGTTATTGTCCAACGGTTTTTTGTCATTATCTTTCATGCGGCAAAGCCTCCCTTCTGTCCGTTAGGATGCCCGCCCGCATTGAAATTATGGCTTCAGGAAAAAAATCGCGAGCGTACCCGGCCCGGAGTGCGCGCCGATCGCAGAGCCGATTGAATGAAGAATGATCTCTTTCGGATGGAACGCTTCTTCAATCATTTCCTTCATCCGAAGCGCCGTCTCCTCGTTATCTGCGTAGCTGATCCCCACGGTTTGATCCGCCCAATCGCCGCCTTCTTCCTTCATCATTTCTATAATCCGTTTAAATAGTTTCTTTTGTCCGCGCAATTTTTCGAGCGGCACGAGTCTGCCGTCATCCACATGCAGAATCGGTTTGATGTTCAAAAGCCCCCCGACAAAAGCGGACGTTTTTGAAATTCTGCCGCCCCGCGCGAGATAAGCGACATCATCGACCGTAAATATATGTTTCATCCGTGCGCAAAAGCTCTTTACAGACGTTTCGATTTCTTGTATTGTATTCCCGTTAACACAGAGTGTTTGCGCGTGCATCACCGCGAGGCCGCAGCCCAATGAAGCGCATTTGGAATCTACAATCCGTAAATCAAAATCGGGAAATTCCTCTTTTACTTCATTGGCGATCATTACGGCCGTCTGATAGGTGCCGGAAAGACCTGAGGAAAAGGCGATGTATATCGCCGGTTCTCCCAGTTCCGCGTATTGTAAAAATACTTTTTTTATCGTATCCGGTGATGCCTGGGATGTTTTCGGAACTTTCCCGTCCCGCATCGCTTGAAATATGTGATCCGCCTGAATGGTGACCGCGTCCTCATATTCGTTTCCGTCAAGTGTTACGTGCAGCGGAATGAACCCGATCCGGTTTTCTTCAATATAAGATTTCGGCAGGTCAGAGGCGCTGTCAGCAATAAGGTGAACTGTCATCATAATTCCCTTCTTTCCGATTGGTGAGAGTGATGCCAACTATATCATATAAATGTGGCAAAATAGTGTTCAAAACTTTGTTTTAAGGGAAAAGCTAATAATGAAAATGAGCGGAGGAGCAAGCCATGGTACTAGAACAAGCAAAAAAATTAGCAATCGTCGTCATCGGCGCGTTTCTGTATGCGGCGGGACTGAATTTATTCCTGATACCGGCGAATGTATATGCCAGCGGTTTTACCGGTGTCGCCCAGCTGCTGTCAAGCGTCGTTGATCAATACGCCCCCTTTTATATTTCGACAGGAGTTCTCATGTTCCTCTTAAACATTCCCATCGGTGTGTTAGGGTGGCTGAAAGTCGGCAGATCATTCACCGTATACAGCATATTAAGCGTAGCGATGACGTCCGTCTTTATGGGAATTCTCCCGGAAATGAGACTGTCGCACGATATTCTTCTGAATACCGTATTCGGAGGAGTCATCTCAGCTATCGGCATCGGTTTAACGCTGAAATTCGGCGCTTCGACAGGCGGTCTTGATATCGTGTCGATGGTGCTGGCCAAATGGAAGGATAAACCGGTCGGCACATATTTCTTCATTTTGAACGGGATTATCATTTTGACGGCAGGATTATTGCAAGGATGGGAGAAAGCATTATATACCCTTGTCGCTCTGTATGTCACAACAAGGGTGATTGACGCCATTCACACCCGCCACATGAAACTGACCGCCATGATCGTTACGAAAAAAGCCGATGAAATCAAAGAAGCGATTTACGGGAAAATGGTCCGCGGCATTACGACGGTGCCGGCAAAAGGCGCTTACACAAACGAACAGAAAGAAATGATGATCATCGTCATTACGCGGTACGAATTGTATGACCTTGAGAAAATCGTGAAAGAAGTCGACCCGAAAGCCTTCACAAACATCGTGCAAACGACGGGGATCTTTGGTTTCTTCAGGAAAGACTGATAGGAGCGGATAGAATGAAGTGGCTGTTTGGCCTGTTATTACCGGTCATTTTACTGATCGGATGCAGCAGTCAATCCGGGCAGAAGGAGCCCGCTGAGGAGGTATCCGGAGAGATGAATGAACAGCAAGCGGAATTAGCCGTAAACCCTGTGCAGACGGATCAGCAGATCGAATTTCAAATGTCTTTAAAAAACAAAAGCGAAAGCCCGATCGATTTCACATTCAGCTCAGGGCAGAAATTCGAATTGACCGTACATGACCAACACCACAAAGAACTGTACCGCTATTCAAAAGACAAAATGTTTACTCAGGCGTTTCAGACCGTGACCTTAATGCCGAATGAAACGTATGACTTTTCAGATGTGTGGAAGAACGTGCCCGGTCCGGGAACATACACGGTGACGGTGACGTTTTTAGGGAAGTCCGATCAGATCGGAAAAAGGCTGAAAACGGTAAAAACATTTGAAGTGAAATAAAAAAGCGGCGCCCTCGTCTTAACGGGGCGCCTTTTTTTATTGCAATTTCTCCAGCTGATCCTGAAATTGGTGCAGCTGCTGACGTTCTGCATCTGTCGAATTGGCGTACGCGGAAGATACGGCATTTTTGGCGCGTGAGACAGCTTTTTCCTGATCGCCGTCCTCGAAACCGTTAGCAATCATGACGGCCTGCTGGACAAATGACTTGGCTTGAGAAAACAGTTCGTTTCTCATTAAAAGTCAACCTGCCTTTCAGCCGAATCTTTTGCTGCATCATGCTGTGCTTCCTCTAATGTAGACCGATATGGAAATCTTGCGTCATGAAGACTGACAGAGTCCTTGCCTTGCTGAATAAACCGTTTTGATTTGTTTCGTTTACCCATTGCAATGTCCCCCTTCCATATTTAGACGAGATGAGTCGTCTGTTTTAGTATGGGCGGAAGGCTTTGTGTTATGAGCGGCAAAACCTCACAGGGAGAAATAGGATTTTAAAAATTCGGCGATTCCGTCCGCTTCATTTGATCCCGCGACGCGGTCGGCGGCCTGTTTGACTTCATCCGTGCCGTTTCCCATCGCTACGCCGCACCCGGCAAACCGGAGCATTTCAAGATCGTTGTCTTCGTCGCCGAACGCGATGATCCGTTCTCTCGGCACTTGGTAATAGTCGCTGATTTTCTTCAGGCCGACCGCTTTATTCATCCCGTGTTTAATAATTTCAATCACATGCCAAGGAGCCGCCCATCTTCTGTGGTCAATGACCTCGGCGTGCACATCGGATAAATGCGCGCGTATGTCCGCGACGTCCTCTTCCTTCGCGTGAATCAATACGGACGTCACATCCTCTTGGACCGTTTCGCGCAGATCGCCGAATGTGACATTCGCCGTATTCATATGAAACGCCTCAATTAAATGCTCATCATGATAATGGAAGTACACATCATCAATGATCTCAGCGAGCACATTATGTATTTGATAGGTCTCTGTAAGTTCGGCAAGCTGTCTGACCACAGCGACAGATAAAGACGTGTGGTAGCGTCCCCATGACTCGTCTTTCGGGTGGTGGACAAACGCCCCGTTAAAATTGACAATCGGCGTTGTCAGCCCAAGCTCGTCATAATACATCGAACTGGAACGGAAAGGGCGGCCGGTTGAGATGCAGACATGATGGCCCGCTTCTTTCAGCGTCTGAATCGTCCGTGCCGTTTCAGGGGAAATGGTTTTATCATCTTTTAATAAAGTTCCATCCAGATCTAAGGCGATGAGGTAAGGTTTTGTCTCCATAAATAACTCCTTTTGTCATGTAATTTGCTGTTTTTCTCTTATGTACAGTGTAGCTTTTTACCATCTTTATTGTCTACATGTTACACTTATGATTATGGTTATCCTAAGGAGGGAGTCAACGTGATTCTTATTGATCATCAAACCGTATCAGGCATTCCGTTTTTACATATTGTAAAAGAAGAAAATCGGGACCGTCCCGCTCCCCTTGTTTTCTTTATTCACGGTTTTACAAGCGCGAAGGAGCATAATCTTCATTTCGCTTACCTGCTTGCTGAAAAGGGTTTCAGAGCCGTGCTGCCGGAAGCTCTTTACCACGGTGAACGCGCTGAACAGCTGTCAGCAGAAGAGCTCGCCGTCCATTTTTGGGACATTGTATTAAATGAAATCGAGGAGCTTGACGTGCTGAAAAAGGATTTTGAAGCGCGCGGCCTGATTGAAGACGGGCGGATCGGTCTTGCGGGCACGTCAATGGGCGGAATTACGACATTCGGCGCGATGGCCGCGTATGATTGGGTCAAAGCCGGCGTCAGCCTGATGGGAAGCCCGAACTATACGGCGTTTTTTCAGCAGCAGATTGACCACATTCAAAAGCAGGACATCGACATTGACGTCACAAAAGAACAGGTCGATGAACTGTTTGCGCGGCTCAAACCGTTTGATCTCAGTCTGGAACCGGAAAAACTCCGGAGCCGCCCGCTGCTGTTCTGGCACGGCGTTCAAGACAAAGTCGTTCCGTATGCACCGACCCGCGGCTTTTATGAAACGATTAAACCTCATTACAGCAGCCGGCCTGACCATCTTCAGTTTCTGAAAGACGAACGGGCTGACCATAAAGTCCCGAGATACGCCGTTTTAGAAACCGTCGCCTGGTTCGATAAGCATTTATAAAGCACAAAGGTGTTAACAAAACCCGCTTTTACGTTATACTGAGGAAAAAGGAGTGATGGAACGTGGAAGAAGCATTAAAAGAAAACATCATGGGCGCCTTGGAGCAGGTTGTTGACCCTGAGCTCGGCGTCGATATCGTCAATCTCGGCCTTGTATACGACGTTGATATGGATGACGACGGCCTGACGCACGTTACGATGACACTGACATCAATGGGGTGCCCGCTCGCTCCGATCATCGTCGACGAGGTGAAAAAAGCGCTCGCCGACATTCCGGATGTAAAAGAGACGGAGGTCCACATCGTCTGGAATCCGCCGTGGACGAGAGACAAAATGTCACGCTATGCAAAAATCGCATTAGGGATTCAGTAATAAGAAAATGCACCTCGGATTTTAGGTACATCCTAAAGTTTGGAGGTGCTTTTCTTTTGTCTGCATATTTGTTTTGGATCGCAAACAAACCTTTATATATAAAATTTCATATGAGGTTTATCTTTTTTGTAATAGGACAGTCTGTCTTGGAGTGTACCTGTGTGGAATTCAAATTTATGTCCATCGGGATCAGTAAAATAAATTGACTTTTGATCTTGTTTATCTCTTGGACGTCCATTTAATATATTTACATTTAGATTTTTTAATCTTTGATGTATTGCATCAAAATCTCTTGGATCAATTGAAAAAGCCATATGTGTGTAGGATTTATGTATTTCATTTCTTGGTATATCCGCCTCTAAGTTAAGTGCAAGCCAAAGCCCGTTCAGATCAAAATATGCTGTTTTTTGCCCTTTAACCAGGAGTCGTGCATGAAATACTTCCTCATAAAATTCTATAGATTTTTCCAAATTTGAAACAGAAAAAAGAAGATGATTGATTCCTTTTATGTTTATTTTCCCCACCTCATTTAACATGTTTGTTTTAAACAATCCCTTTGGTAATACATCTGCGTATATATCGATTATATACTGACCAAAAAATCATTTTAAGGATTTCTGTGTATTTTTATGCCCGGTGTTTTCCGGCTGACCGTTTCGAGCTGTACTAAACATGATTCTGTCGGGCGCCGTTCTGTCTGCTTTGTCGCTAGAGACCGGCGTGCGGAAAGAAGGGCAAGTCACTAAAAAACCCCGAGTTTCCCGCCATTCGGGGTTTTTCGCGGTATCGGGTTAAAAAGGAAAAAAACGGACGTGAGGCATGATATAATAGACCGGCTGCATGCGAGGGAGGAATCCATGAAGAAAAAATTACTTCTCATTATCCTTAGCATTCTTGTTTATACGGCGCTGTTCGCTGTTTCCGCTTTTCACAAAGAGCCGGAGCAGCAGGCAGGGACAATGACGGATGTCAGCCGTCTCATGCCCGTGAAAATTAAGCAGACGGTCAAAGGAAAAGAGAAAGAAACATTGGTCGAAACCATTAAGGAAGCAAAGAGAAAGCATCTGAAGATCTCAATCGCAGGCGCCCAGCATTCAATGGGCGGCCAGACGTATTATGAAGACGGGATCGTTCTCGACATGACGGGCTACAACAAAATACTCGGTCTCGACCGAAAGAAAAAAATCATCAGGGTGCAGGCGGGAGCGACGTGGAATGATATTCAGCGCTATGTCAATCCGTACGGGCTCGCGGTAAAAGTCATGCAATCGCAAAACATTTTTACGATCGGCGGCTCACTGAGCGCCAACGCCCACGGCCGGGATATCCGGTACGGTTCGCTGATTGATACAGTCAAATCGTTTCATCTTTTAAAGGCGGACGGCAAAGTCATCACCGTTACTCCTAAAGATGACCTGTTTTCAGCTGTCATCGGCGGCTACGGCCTGTTCGGCGTCATCCTTGACGCGGATATTGAGCTGACGGATGATGAGCTTTATGAAATGAAAACGAAACGCATGAACGCTGATACATACAGTCAATATTTTACGCAGCATGTTCAGCGCAACCCCGCCGTGCGCATGCATCTCGCGCGGATCGCAACAGGGGATAAAGGCTTTTTGCACGATATGTATGTGACTGATTACACACTCTCAGACAATCAGAAAGAATTAAAGCGGCACAATGAACTGAAAGAAGATGAGCATCCGGCGCTGACGAAATTCGCGCTCGGCCTCTCCCGCCGGTATGACTGGGGCAGAAATTGGTTCTGGTCAACTCAGCAGTCTTATTTTCTCAGCCAAAACGGCGTGAAAGTCTCCAGGAACAATGTCATGCGGTCAGAGTCGAAATTTTTGGAATATGAAAACACGGACAACACCGACGTGCTACAAGAATACTTCGTACCCGTCGGCGAATTTGCGCCGTACATTCATGACTTACGCAAGACGCTGTCACATGAAGATCTCAATCTCGTAAATATTACGATCCGCTACGTGCAAAAAAATGAAAAAGCCGATCTGTCATACGCAAAGGAAGACATGTTTTCACTCGTTCTTTTAATCAATGAAGGGTTTTCAAAAGACAGCCAGGCGAGTGCGGCGCGGATTGTCAGAAAAATGACGGATACGGCATTGCGCCACCGCGGCAGTTATTATCTCCCGTATATGCTGTACCAAACGAAAGAGCAGATGCGCGAGGCATATCCGAAAAGCGATATGTTCTTTCAGAAAAAACACAAATATGATCCGGATGACTTGTTTATGAATTATTTTTATCAGAGGTACAAATCATGAAAAACAACCATTTAAAATGGCTGATCCTGTCACAGAGCAGTGTCTTTTTTGCCGGCAGCCTGATCTTTCCGTTTTATATTTTATTTATTAAAAACATCGGTTCCAGCTACACGCAATTCGGTCTCTCATACGGCTTGTTCGGCCTGAGCGGCGCATTGATTCATCCGCTGCTCGGCCGGCTGTCGGCAAGACTGGATCCCCGCTGGTTCCTTATGGCGAATTCGTGGGGGATGGCGGTGCTTCTTCTGACGCTCCCGCACATTACCGGCGTGCACCAGGTTTATGTTGTGCAGGTGCTTTTGGGCCTGTTCGGCGCGATGCAAAAACACGGCGAGAAAATCATGATCGCCGATTACACCGACGGCGGGGAGCGGGGAAAAAAAGTCGGCAGCTATCATTTCTGGACGGCCGTATTTTCAGCTGCCGCCATTATTCTCGGCGGGTTTCTCGCTGATTTCTTTACGGTTTATATTATTTTTTACGCCAGCTCCGTACTGTTTTTTATAAGCGGGCTGATGATGTTGAAAAAAACAGGCTGATCCGATCAGCCTGTTTTTCTTATGAACCCCCCTCGATCGAGAGGGGGTTTTTTGTCAGCGAAAGCAGATGGAAAATGAATGAAAAAATATTAAATATACAATTGAATTAATTTTTATTCATGTTATAATGTTAAATAATTTCACAAAAACCAAGAAGGTGAACCCGTTGAAAATAGGTATTATAGGCGCTACTGGTTATGGAGGCGCCGAACTTGTCAGGATTCTTAACCATCACCCTTATGCAGAGGATTGTATATTATATTCATCGAGCGACGAAGGGAAAGAATATGCCGCTTCATATCCGCATTTGAGGAATATAGCGTCACAATCACTTCAGCCTCTTCATATAGAAACGATCCGAAACGAAATTGATGTCATGTTCATAGCCGCGCCGCCCGGCGTCTCCGGAGAGTGGTCGCCCAAGCTGGCGGAGGCGGGCATCCCGGTCATTGATCTATCCGGCGATCTGCGGATTCAAAACCCGGCCGTGTATGAAATGTGGTATAAGCGGAAGGCCGCTCCGAAAGGAACGATTCAAAGCGCGGTTTACGGTTTAGCTGAACTGCAAAAAGAAGAGATTCAGACTGCAAAGCTGATTGCCAATCCGGGATGTTTTCCGACGGCTGTGCTGCTCGGGCTCGCCCCGCTGGCAAAGAATAAGCTTTTACAAGATTCATTTCTGATTGTTGATGCGAAAACAGGCGTATCCGGCGCCGGCCGAAAAGCATCCATGGGCACTCATTATTCTGAG
The DNA here is from genome assembly GCF_046535335.1 of Bacillus sp. SIMBA_026. Lineage (NCBI taxonomy): Bacteria > Bacillati > Bacillota > Bacilli > Caryophanales > Bacillaceae > Bacillus > Bacillus sp. SIMBA_026. Next base: position 221,242 of record NZ_JAWRWX010000001.1, read on the forward strand.
CTGAATGATAATTTCAAAATTTATAAGGTTAATGAGCATCAGCATACTCCGGAAATTGAACAGCAATTAGCGGCTTGGCAGCCCGGCACAGGCCCGATCACGTTTTCCGCTCATTTGGCGCCGATGACAAGGGGCATTATGGCGACGATGTATACGGAGGCTCCCCCGGGTATGTCTGCTGCACAGGTAAGAGAATTGTATTCCGAATTCTACAAAGATTCATATTTTGTCAGAATCAGGCCGGAAGGTGAATTTCCGGCGACGAAAGAGGTATACGGCAGCAATTTTTGTGATATCAGTGTCACCGTGGATGAAAGAACAAACCGTGCCACCATCGTTTCTGTCATAGATAATCTGATGAAAGGCGCCGCAGGGCAGGCGGTTCAAAATTTAAATATCATGAATGGCTGGCAGGAAGAAACGGGACTTACGATGACGCCAGTCTATCCATAGAACGAAAGAGGGATTCGAAAATATGATTCAGCTGAGTGAGGAAATCACGAAAATAAAAGGCGGCGTATCCTCGCCGAAAGGGTTTGAGGCAAAGGGCGTGCACTGCGGTCTGCGCTATTCAAAAAAAGATCTCGGAGCGATTATCAGCGAAGTGCCTGCAGTCAGTGCAGCGGTATATACGCAGAGCCATTTTCAGGCAGCGCCGCTGAAAGTGACGCAAGCCAGCCTGAAAAAAGAGGGTGTGCTTCAGGCGGTTATCGTCAACAGCGCGATTGCCAACGCCTGTACGGGAGACCAAGGATTAAAGGACGCCTATGAAATGCGGGACGGCTTCGCGAGCCAGCTCGGCATTGAGCCGGAGCTTGTTGCGGTTTCGTCAACCGGGGTGATCGGCGAGCTTTTAGATATGAAAAAAATTCAAGCGGGTATTGAACAGCTCGGTCAAGCGCCGTCCGTGTCCGGAGCATTTGAAGAAGCCATTTTGACGACGGATACAGTGACGAAACAGACGTGTTATGAACTGGTGATCGGCGGAGACATCATCACGATCGGCGGAGCGGCGAAAGGCTCCGGCATGATCCACCCCAACATGGCGACAATGCTCGGCTTTGTCACAACGGACGCGGCCGTGGAAGAACAGGCGCTCAAAAACGCGCTCAGAGAGATTACGGATGTTTCATTTAACCAAATCACCGTTGACGGAGAAACATCGACGAATGACATGGTGCTTGTGATGGCGAACGGCTGCGCGGGGAATGATTGCCTGACGGAGGATCACCCTGACTGGCCGGCTTTTAAAAAGGGATTAAAGCTTGTATGCGAAGACCTTGCCAAAGATATTGCCAGAGACGGTGAAGGAGCGACGAAATTAATTGAAGCCAGAGTCGAAGGCGCGAAAAATAACCTTGAGGCGAATATTATCGCCAAAAAAATCGTCGGCTCAAGCCTTGTGAAGACCGCCGTTTACGGCACAGACGCCAATTGGGGGCGCATCATCGGCGCAATCGGGCACAGTGCGGCAAGCGTAACGGTCGAACAAGTGGAAGTTTTCCTTGGCGGTCAGTGTCTGTTTAAACACAACGAACCTCAGCCGTTTTCGGAAACTGATGCCAAGGAGTACTTATCAGGTGATGAGATTACGATTGCAGTCCGCCTGCAGGAAGGCTCCGGCAGCGGCCGGGCATGGGGCTGTGACTTAACCTATGATTATATCAAAATCAATGCGAGCTATCGCACATAACAAAGGGGAGCGGCATGAAGAAAACCATCGTTTTTAAGTGCGGCGGAAGCGTAATCCGCGAGTTATCCGCCGATTTTTTTCAAAATGTAAAAGAGCTTATGCAATCGGGCTGGAACATTGCCGTCGTGCATGGAGGCGGCCCGGACATTTCAAGAATGCTGAAAACATTGCAGATTGAAACGGAATTTGTCGATGGACAGCGGAAAACGACCAAACCGGTGCTGGAAACAGCGGAAATGGTCTTGTCAGGGACGATCAATAAATTTTTCGTAACCGAACTCGCGAAAAACAGGCTGAAAGCCGCGGGAATATCAGGAAAGGACGGCGGTCTCCTTCAAGCATCTTACCTTAATCAAGACAAATACGGAGAAGTCGGTGAAATACAAAAAACCGATCCGTCAATCATTCACGCATTAATGAAAGAAGGCATCATTCCCGTTATCGCTCCGCTTTCCATGACAAGTGATTTCGAAACGCTGAACGTCAACGCAGACGCCGCGGCATCGGCCGTCGCTTCAGCCTTACACGCCGATAAACTTTTATTTGTCACAGATGTCGAAGGAATTATGGACGGAGAGAACAGGCTGGATACTTTGACGCCGCAAGAGATTCAGGCCCTCATCGATGACGGCGTGATTTCAGGGGGGATGATTCCGAAGGTAAACTCGGCATTATCGGCACTGAGTGAAGATGTCGAGGAAGTGATGATCGTAAACGGAAAAGGAGCGTTTTTCACCGATCAAGCCTTCCAAGGAACAAAAATCGTCAAAGAAAAGGAGAGCGTGTCATGAGCAGCCTATTTCAAACCTACAGCCGCTGGCCTATCGATATCAAAAAAGCGAAAGGGACAATCGCAGAGGATGAAAACGGAAAAACGTATCTCGATTTTATTCAGGGCATCGCCGTTTCCAATCTCGGCCATTGTCATGATGAGGTCACAGAAGCGGTGAAAGAACAGCTTGACAGCGTATGGCACGTTTCCAATCTGTTTGAAAATGATCTTCAGGAAAAAGCCGCGGCAAAGCTTGCCGGACATAGCGAGGGGGATCTCGTTTTCTTCTGCAACAGCGGAGCCGAAGCGAATGAAGGCGCCATTAAGCTTGCCCGTAAAGCAACGGGAAAGACAAAAATCGTAACATTTCATCAATCCTTTCACGGCCGGACCTATGCGGGGATGGCCGCCACCGGACAAGACAAAATCAAGACCGGTTTCGGACCGATGCTTCAAGGCTTTCACTATCTTCCGTTCAATGATCCGTCGGCATTCAGCACGCTTTCAAAAGAGGATGATATCGCCGCCGTCATGCTTGAGACGGTGCAGGGAGAAGGGGGAGTCAATCCCGCCGATCCGGAATTCATCGAAGCCTTACAGACATTTTGCCAAGACAAACAGACGCTGCTTATCGCAGACGAGATTCAAACCGGAATCGGCCGGACGGGCAAGGCATTCGGCTATGAGCATTTCGGCATCTCTCCGGACATCATCACTGCTGCGAAAGGGCTTGGAAACGGTTTTCCCGTCGGAGCCGTGATCGGCAAAAAGAAGCTTGGCGACGCCTTTACGCCGGGTACGCATGGTACGACTTTCGGCGGCAATAAGCTTGCCATGGCAGCTGTGAAAGCAACCTTGGACATTGTGTTTCAGCCGGACTTTCTCCAGGCGGCGGCAGACAAAGGATCATTTTTAAAAGCGCAGCTGAACCGTGAACTGACAGGGCCTTTTGTAAAAGAAATCCGCGGAAAAGGGTTATTAATCGGCATTGAATGCGCAGGTTCCGTGTCCGGCATCATCGGAGATCTGCAGGAACGCGGACTTCTCGTGCTTCCGGCTGGACCGAATGTCATCAGGCTGCTCCCGCCGCTTACGGTTTCTGAAGAAGAAATGCTGTCGGCCGTCAGTATGCTGAAAGCAGCGATCGAAGCGCATTCGGCAGTGAAACGGTAATTTTTTTCGATATAAGAGTATAAAAATTCATATTTTTAATTAATTATTCATCAAGAGGTGGGCTTTAGATGAAAGGCTATTTAGTATTGGAAGACGGAACATCATTCGGCGGTGAACTTGAAAAAGAGGCCCGCTGTGTTGGCGAAGCTGTTTTTTTCACCGGTATGACGGGCTATCAGGAAGTGCTTACAGACCCGTCATATAAGGGCCAGATCATCGTCTTTACGTATCCGCTGATCGGAAACTACGGAATTAATGAAAAAGACCTTGAAAGTAAGATTCCTCAAGTCAAGGCTGTTGCCGTCTATGAAGCGTGTGAACATTTTTCTCACCATGAAGCAGTCTCAAGCTTGAGAGAGTATTTAAATAAATGGAACATCCCGCTCTTAACCGAAGTGGACACACGGGCCGTCGTCAAAACCATCCGCTCCGGCGGCACGATGAACGCTGCCGTGTCAACAACAGGAGAGATTCCCGCAGCAGCATCCGGAACAGAAAACCCGGCGGAGCTGGCGCAGTCTGAAGACATCACGTCAATGGGGAACGGAGACCGGCATATTGCGCTGATTGATTTCGGTTATAAAAAATCAATCGCCTCGTCACTTGTAAAGCGCGGCTGTAAAGTAACGGTCATTCCGTATCAGCAGATGAACGCTGTTTACGACATTCAGCCTGACGGAATCGTGCTCTCAAACGGCCCGGGCGACCCGAAAGCGATTGCGCCGTACATGAACCGGATTACATCATTACTCAGTGATTTCCCCGCACTCGGCATTTGCCTCGGGCATCAGCTGATTGCTCTGGCTTTCGGAGGAAATACGTATAAGCTGCCGTTCGGCCACAGGGGTGCCAACCATCCCGTCATTGACCGGAAAACGAAACGGGTGTTTATGACAAGCCAGAACCACAGCTATGTCGTTGATGAAGCATCAATTGACGAAAACGAGCTGTCCATCAGATTTCATCATGTCAATGATACATCAGTGGAAGGGCTCATTCATAAGCGCCTTCACGTATTAAGCGTCCAGTTCCACCCTGAAGCTCACCCCGGACCGGCTGAGAGCGAGTGGATATTTGATGAATTTCTAGAGAAAGTGATACCAGCAAGGAGAGAAATCGCTCATGCCTAAAGATACAACCATTTCCAGCATATTAGTCATCGGCTCCGGCCCCATCATCATCGGCCAGGCGGCTGAATTTGATTATTCAGGAACGCAGGGCTGCATGGCTCTGAAAGAAGAAGGATACCGCGTTATTCTAGTCAACAACAACCCGGCAACGATTATGACGGATGAGGCGTTTGCCGATGAAATATATTTTGAACCGCTCACAACCGACAGCATCGAGGCTATTATTGAAAAAGAAAAACCGGACGGTCTGCTTGCCAATTTGGGCGGCCAGACGGCATTGAATTTAGCCGTTAAGCTTGAAGAAGCAGGCGTGCTGAAGAAGCATCACGTCAAGCTTTTGGGAACATCGGTGGAAACCATTCAAAAAGGCGAAGACCGGGAGCAGTTCCGCGCCCTGATGAAAGAGCTCGATCAGCCCGTTCCGGAAAGCGAAATCGTCGACAACGAAGAAGACGCCCTCCGCTTCGCTGAGTCTATCGGGTTTCCAGTCATTCTGAGACCGGCGTACACGCTAGGCGGAAAGGGAGGCGGAATCGCGAAAACGAAAGAATCGTTTCAGACGCTTATTAAACAGGCGCTGTTAGCAAGCCCGATCAGCCAATGCCTCGTCGAAAAAAGCATCGCCGGTTTTAAAGAAATCGAATATGAGGTCATGCGTGACAGCAATCATACATGCATCACCGTCTGCAATATGGAAAACATCGATCCCGTCGGCGTGCATACAGGAGACTCCATCGTCGTCGCACCGTCCCAGACGTTAACGGATGAAGAATATCAGATGCTGCGTTCAGCAAGCCTGGCGATTATTTCGGCGCTGGATGTGGTCGGCGGCTGCAACATTCAATTTGCGCTGGATCCGTTCAGCAAACAGTACTATGTCATTGAAGTGAACCCGCGTGTCAGCCGCTCTTCAGCTCTCGCGTCAAAAGCGACCGGCTATCCGATTGCCAAAATGGCGGCGAAACTTGCCGTCGGCTATACGCTTGATGAACTGAAAAATCCGCTGACGGGCTCTACTTATGCAAGCTTTGAACCGGCGCTTGATTATGTCATCGTCAAATTCCCGCGCTGGCCGTTTGATAAATTTAAACATGCCGACCGCACGCTCGGAACGAAGATGAAAGCGACGGGAGAGGTCATGGCGATCGAAAGAAATATGGAAGCGGCCATTCAAAAAGCGGCGGCCTCCCTTGAGCTGAAAACGATCGGCACCCGCCTGCCTGAACTCGGCGGCTGTACGATCAATCAGCTGTGGGAATTAGCGGTAACGCCGGATGACCGGAGATTTTTCGTCGTCATGGAACTGTTAAGCCGCGGTGAAACGATAGAAGACATCCATGCCAAAACAAAAATTGACCCGTTTTTTCTTCATGTATTCCGAAATATCATCACATTGGAAAACAAGCTGATGGAAGAAGGGGATCATCTGTCTTTCCCGCTTTTAAAGCAGGCGAAGGTAAAGGGCTTCACGGATGTTATGATCGCATCTCTCACAGGAAAAACGGAAGAAGACATCCGTGCTCTCAGAAAGAAATCAGGCATCGTCCCGTCGTTTAAAATCGTAGATACATGCGCCGCTGAATTTGATGCCAAGACGAATTATTTCTACTCCACCTACCTCGGGGAAAGCGACGGAGATATCAGCCGAAAAGAGAAAAAACGCGCCCTCATCATCGGCTCAGGCCCGATCCGCATCGGTCAGGGAGTGGAATTTGATTACAGTGCCGTCCACGGCGTTCTGACCCTGCAAAAGCTGGGTTTTGAAACGATTATGATCAATAACAATCCGGAAACAGTAAGCACGGATTATGAAATCGCCGACCGGCTTTATTTTGAACCGCTGACGACAGAACATATTTTAAACGTGGCGGAATATGAAAACATTGATTTTGCCATCGTCCAGTTTGGGGGACAGACCGCGATCAATGCCGCTGAACCGCTGGAAAAAGCGGGCATTCCGCTGCTCGGAACATCCTTTGAAACCCTTGATGCGCTGGAGGATCGGGATCTGTTTTATCAGCTGCTTGATGACCTTGACCTGAAACATGCCAAAGGCGAAACCGCTTATTCAAAAGAAGAAGCAACGGAAAAAGCAAGCCGAATCGGCTACCCCGTGCTGATCCGTCCGTCTTATGTCATCGGGGGGATGGGCATGATTATCGTTGATTCAGAAGCGCAAATGTCAGAACTGCTGGAAAATGAAGCGGGCATGCCGTATCCGATTTTGATCGATCAGTACATTACAGGAAAAGAATTGGAGATCGATCTGATTTCCGACGGACATGAAGTATTCGTGCCGACTTACACAGAGCACATTGAGCGCGCCGGCGTCCATTCGGGCGACAGTTTTGCGATTCTTCCGGGTCCGTCTGTCACACCTGATATGCAGCGGAATATAAAAGAGGCCGCCGAAAAAATCGCGGTAAAACTGGCTTTTAAAGGCATCATGAACATTCAGTTTGTCATTGATGAAAAAGGGGATATTCTCGTTCTTGAAGTGAACCCGCGGGCAAGCCGCACGGTTCCTGTCGTGTCTAAGGTGATGGGGGTGCCGATGATCCCGCTTGCCGCCAGATTGCTGGCCGGCGCTTCCCTTAAAGACATCAAGCCCGAGGTTCAAAATCAGCACGGAACGGCAGTGAAATTCCCGGTTTTTTCTTCTCACGCCATTCAGGATGTGGACGTAAAGCCCGGGCCGGAAATGAAGTCGACCGGAGAAGGCATGTGTGTCGCGTTTGACGCAGAAAGCGCCCTGAAAAAAATCTACGCGCACGTTTGGGAGAAAAAAGGCAGCATCTATCTGGAAGGCTGTGATGCGGAATTGGAACGTCAGGCTCAAGAGGCGGGATTTACCGTATGCAAAGATGCGTTCCCGGCATGGGCAGAGCGAAAGGATAAAGCGGTCCATATCAATTTCAATCACTCTGAAGAAGCGCGTAAACAACGGATCGAAGCCATGACGCACGGTGTGACGGTCTTTACTGAACCGGAAACCGTAAAGGCATTTTTAGCAAGCGGCTCCGGCAAACCTCAGCCTGTATCGCTCAAAGATCTTTATCAAAAGGAAGTGGCATCATGCACACAATAAAAGCGGAACACACATTAACCCATTTGTACGGCAAAGATTTTCTTTCCTTAAAAGATGTCAGCCCGTCAGACATCAATGCGCTTCTGACAGAAGCTTCATTATTAAAACAACATCCGATACAGCCGATTTTCCAAGGGAAAACATTGGCGATGATTTTTGAAAAATCTTCAACCCGCACACGCGTGTCTTTTGAAGCGGGAATGGCCCAGTTCGGGGGAACGGGACTATTTCTTTCAAGCAGCGACCTGCAGCTTGGGCGGGGGGAGACGGTCGCGGATACGGCGAAGGTGCTGTCCGGATTCGTTGATGCCATTATGATCCGCACCTTTGAACATGAAAAAGTCGAAGAGCTTGCCGAGCATGCAGACATTCCCGTCATAAACGGGCTGACCGACCGGTACCACCCGTGTCAGGCACTCGCGGATCTGTTAACGATACAAGAAATAAAAGGAGAACTGAAAGGAGTAAAAGTTGCCTATATCGGTGACGGAAATAATGTGGCGCATTCACTTATGATCGGCTGCGCAAAAATGGGCTGTGACATTGCGGTTGCTTCGCCGAAAGGCTATGAAGCAGAGGAAGAGGCGGTGAATGCCGCAAAAGAAGCGGCGGCTGTTTCCGGAGCGAAAATCACCCTTACCGAAAATCCGCAGGAAGCGGTGCGGGATGCAGACGTGATTTACTCCGACGTCTTCACGAGCATGGGGCAGGAGGAAGAGACGCAGCAGCGGCTGAATGTGTTTGCCCCGTATCAAGTCAACGCCTCACTCGTCAGTCTCGCCAAACCTGACTATACATTTTTGCATTGCCTGCCCGCGCATCGGGAGGAAGAGGTCACGTCCGAGATTATCGACGGCCCGAACTCTGCGGTATTCCAGCAGGCGGAAAACCGGCTTCACGCGCAAAAAGCGCTCCTGAAAGCTCTTCTTTACAAACAGGATGAACAAAAAAACCGCTGAATCTCATTCAGCGGTTTTTGATATTTCTCCGCATACAAGCGCATACTACATAAAAAAGAAAAAGGAGGAAATGACGTGGGACAGCAGCATCAATTCCGCCCGGGACAAAAAGCGCCGAATAACGGTGTGTACGTTGAAATCGGCGAAACGGGAAGCATGGTCAAAAACCCGCAAAAAATTAAGCTTACGGTGGGAGAAATGTTCCCTGAAACTTCAAACCACAACAGATTGTGGACGTATCAACGAAAACCGTGAACACAAAAAAACCTGCTGAATAGCAGGTTTTTTTATTTAATGCTGGCTTGCATCCTGTTTGACAGGCATGATCTCCGCAAGAACAAAGACAAGCACCGCAATAACTACGGCAATAACGGATGATTGCTTGAAATTGTACGCCGCGCTGTTCATGGAGGCGACCAAATAACAGGCCATATGTGTTAAAAGGAACGTCCAAATAAAACCGATAATAAACCGCACGTTTCCACCTCGTCCTTCATTTTATTCTACGTTGTATCATACCATACATAAGGCGCGGGCGGAAGGTCATTTTCTCATCAAAAAGCGCGCCTGAAACTGACATGTGCCCGCCTGTCCGGCCGTCTGAAGGAAAATTCGGTTCCTGTGCTTGGGATAATAGCCAAAACATAGCAGCAAATAGGAGTTTATCCGATCCGTTTTCATTCTTCTTACATATGATAGCCAATAGAGAGATTAGGAGTAAAAGGAGGCGGGCAGGCATGGGGATTACGGAAAGATTTTTCCAATTCGGATCTGAGCCGAACGTCATCCATCTGCCGTATCGGCCGAACGGCTTCTGTATCTTTATTCTGGGGGACAGAACCCACTTTGTCAGCCGGGACTCAAGCTTTTGGCTCGAACATGAAGGGAGAAAGCAGCTGTTACATGTGCTGCTTGACAGAGGGTACACCATTTTTAACAGCAATTTATACGGACGGCATTGGGGTTCGGAAAAAGCCGCTCTTTACGCCAGACAGCTGGTTCATTATGTGCTGAAACAAGAAACCCTCAATCCGAAAATACACTTGCTCGCAGAAGGCATGGGCGCCCTTATCGCCGATCAATTGCTGCAGTCTTCACCGGAGCATATCCGTTCAGCCGCAATGTTAGATCCTTGTCTTGATCTTCAAGCCCATTTTGAATCAGAGAAAGAAAATAAGTTTTTTTATAAGCAGTTCCTGAGGGAAACGGCACAAAGCTTCGGTGTTTCTGAAAAAGAGGCAAGCTCACTGAGCTATCAGACCATTACCGGCTGCCGCACCAGCGTGCCGGTACATATATGGCAAAGAACGACCGGAGCGCCGTACCCGTACACCCTGCATGCGAACGCGTATAAAGAAGCCCGGGAAAAGACTGGAAGCAAGACTGATATCACGTATCACCTGCTTGAGAACCCTGCGCGTATGTACAGAGCCATCTGCCGGTTTTTCCGCAGTCATGAAAAAGACCTGTAATGAATAGAATACAACAGCCATCTCTTTTCAGAGGGCTGTTTGGCTTGTGTGCGAATGAAAAACCGGAAAGGCGGCAGATGTGATGAAGACAGCGCTGATCATTGGAGCAGATGAATTTCTCGGCCTTTCATTGTGCGAACGGTTGATGGATGAGGGTGTGCATGTCGATGTCATTTTGGCAGAACCGGAGGACAAAACGAGGCAGCTGTATTTAGAAGAACGTTTAATGTGGCTCGCGAGAAACGGGCTTTTTCAAATAATAGATGAAATCGGTGAAAAGGAATACGATCGTATCTGCGTTCAATACGGGAGCGGGTGTCTGCCTGAAGAAAGGGCTGAGCCTTTATATTGGATTGTTTACAGTGAGGATCACGGAGACTGGAAAAAAAACGGTCAGCGGGATACGGCAAAAGCGATTATCCTTCCTCCCCTTTACGGTCCGTGGACAGAAGCAAAAGAAGATGGCGAAAGCAGGATCTTTTTAGAAGACGCAGTCTGCGGGCTGATGAATCAGCTTGAGGCTGACGGCACAGAAGACGAAAATCAGATTATTACCCTGGAAATAAAAGAAAAAACGCAAAAAACGGAAGCGGAAGAAAAAATTCAAGAGTGGAAAAGACAATTTTCATCAATATTCGACATTTTTTAAGAAATACCTTCCATGTTATGTGCATTACCGCTACAATAAACGTATATCAATTATATATGTTATGAGTTTGAAAAGGGGTTGAACATGGCTTGATCACCAGGCTTGTCATGATCTTTTCTCTCCTCCTTTTATTGAGCGGATGCGCACAAACTCCGTTTAAAGGAAAAATTGAGAAGGTCGGAATGCTTTTTCCTGATACCATCAGTGACTTGGTATGGGGCACAAAAGGTTACAAAGGTTTATTAGCGATACAATCTGAATTTAACGTTGACGTTTATTATAAAGAAAATATCAGATCCGATGAAGATATTTTAAAAGCGATAGATGATTTTCATAAAAAAGGAGTCAATCTTTTATACGGGCACGGAAATGAATACGAGGAAATCTTCAATATGATCAGCAAGGATTATCCCGACATGGAATTCGTCGTCGCAAACGGAACGGCGAAAAGCGATAATGTCACAAGCGTTCATCTTATGGGAGAAGCAATGGGCTTTTTCGGGGGAATGACGGCCGCCCATATGTCAAAAACCAATGAGGTCGGCGTCATCGCCTCCTTTTTGTGGCAGCCTGAAGTAGACGGCTTTATCAAAGGGGCGAAATATGAAAAACCCGATATCACCGTCAATACTGAATTTACGGACCACTGGGATAACGGCAATGAAGCGCTGCATCTTTACGAAAAGTTAAAAGCGGAAGGCACGGATGTTGTATATCCGGCCGGAGACGGGTATAATGTTCCTGTCATTCAGCAAATCAAAAAAGACGGGCTTTACGCCATCGGCTATGTCGCCGAGCAATCGAATCTCGGCAAAAACACGGTGCTGACAAGCACGGTGCAAAACGTAGATAAAGCCTATACATTAATTGCCGAGCAATATAATAAAGGTACGCTCAAGAGCGGAGATCACAACTTTGATTTCAGGGAAGGAGTCGTTGAAATGGGGACGTTCAGCCCTCTGGTGGACAAAGCATTTCAAGACAAAATCTCAGACCTTGTAAAAACGTATAACCGAACAAATGAACTGCCGTCAAATGAATAGAGGTGGATACACATGCAGCATGAAAAGTCTCTTGAATTTATGCAGATCGCGATGAAATACCTGCCGGAAGCAAAGGCGGAGCTTGAGAAATCCGGCATAGATCTGTCTATGGAAATGATTCAGCCGTTTATGGACCTGTTTACATCGGTCATGGCGGAAGCGTATGAGCTTGGCAGATCTGATGCCGGGGAGCTGAATAAATAAAGAGAGCCACTTTTCATGAAGTGGCTTTTCACATGATTTTTTTCTTTATAGCGGACACCATCGGCGCGAAGTCTTTAAATACGGGCTTTAATTGATCCAGAGAGTTCATGATGGATCCCAGCTGATTCATCACGTGGTTGTAATCGATCTCTTCTTCGTTTTCAGCCTGAGGCTGCTCAGGGGTTTCTTCCGGTTCTTTATCCCGGTCTCTGGAATCGCCGAACATCATTTTGGAGAAAATATCCATAGTGAAGCCTCCTTTCGTCTTCCTTTTATTCTATGAGGAGAAGCGTCCGATAGTTTAGACGAATATATTGCCAACAGAAAAAAAATAGGGTAGAATTAGTACCTGATACTAATAATTGATCATAACTAATTAGTTTTAAATTCATTATAAAAAAGGAGTCTTTTCCAATGAAAGCTGGAATTCTTGGCGTCGGCCGTTACATCCCGGAAAAAGTGCTGACAAATCATGATCTTGAACAAATGGTAGATACATCGGACGAGTGGATTCGTACGAGAACAGGTATAGAAGAAAGAAGAATCGCCGCGGAAGATATGTATTCATCCGGCATGGCCGCTGAGGCTGCGCAAAAAGCGCTTGATCAGGCCGGCATTTCCGCTGAGGAGCTTGATATGATCCTCGTGGCGACGGTTACTCCTGACCAGTCTTTCCCGACCGTTTCCTGTATGATACAAGAGAAGCTCGGGGCCAAAAAAGCGTGCGCGATGGATATCAGCGCCGCGTGTGCGGGTTTTATGTACGGTATCGTAACCGCCAAACAATTCATTGAATCGCAAACATACAAACATGTCCTCGTGGTCGGCGTGGAAAAGCTCTCAAGCATTACCGACTGGGACGACCGCAATACGGCTGTGCTGTTCGGAGACGGAGCCGGAGCGGCGGTCATCGGACCGGTCAGCGACGACAGAGGCATACTGTCATTTGAGCTCGGAGCAGACGGTACAGGCGGCCAGCACTTGTACTTAGATGAAAAAGGGCATACAATCATGCATGGAAGAGAAGTATTCAAATTCGCCGTCCGGCAAATGGGTGAATCGAGTGTAAATGTCATTGAAAAAGCCGGCCTCTCCAAAGAGGACGTAGACTTTTTGATTCCGCATCAAGCAAACATCCGCATCATGGAAGCGGCACGGGAACGTTTGGAGCTTCCGGTTGAAAAGATGTCTAAAACAGTCCATAAATATGGAAACACATCCGCAGCATCCATTCCGATTTCATTAGTAGAGGAACTGGAAGCAGGCAAAATTAAAGACGGCGACGTCATCGTCATGGTCGGTTTCGGCGGAGGATTGACATGGGGCGCCATAGCAATACGCTGGGGACGATAAAAAAAAGTGAGGTGCACACAAGATGAGTAAAAAAAGAGTAGTCGTTACAGGGCTTGGAGCCCTGTCTCCGCTTGGAAACGACGCCGAAACAAGCTGGAAAAATGCAATCGGCGGCGTATCCGGAATCGGACCGATCACACGTGTGGAATCGGACGAGTATCCGGCGAAAGTAGCTGCTGAACTGAAAGATTTCAATATTGAAAATCACATGGATAAAAAAGAAGCGCGAAAAATGGACCGCTTCACGCAATACGCTGTCGTAGCCGCGAAAATGGCCGTTCAAGATGCCGGTCTTAACATCACAGATGAGATCGCGCCGAGAGTCGGCGTTTGGGTCGGGTCCGGAATCGGCGGTCTTGAAACGCTTGAATCCCAATTCGAAATCTTCCTGACAAAAGGGCCGAGAAGGGTCAGCCCGTTCTTTGTTCCGATGATGATTCCTGATATGGCGACAGGCCAAATCTCAATCGCTCTCGGAGCAAAAGGAGTCAACTCCTGTACGGTGACGGCATGTGCGACGGGAACGAACTCTATCGGTGACGCGTTTAAAGTCATTCAGCGCGGCGATGCCGATGCGATGATTACGGGCGGAACAGAAGCGCCGCTGACAAGAATGTCATTTGCGGGCTTCAGTGCAAACAAAGCCCTTTCTACAAATCCTGATCCGAAAACGGCAAGCCGCCCGTTTGATAAAAACCGTGACGGCTTTGTCATGGGAGAAGGCGCGGGGATCATCGTGCTTGAAGAGCTTGAGCATGCCCTTGCCCGCGATGCGAAAATCTACGGGGAAATTGTCGGCTACGGCTCAACGGGTGACGCCTACCACATTACCGCGCCTGCCCAAGACGGGGAAGGCGGTGCCAGAGCGATGCAGGAAGCAATCAAAGATGCGGGCATCAAGCCTGAAGAAATTGATTACATCAACGCTCACGGCACAAGCACGTACTACAATGATAAATACGAGACAAAAGCCATTAAGACCGTTTTCGGTGATCATGCGTACAAGCTTGCCGTCAGTTCGACAAAATCAATGACAGGTCATTTGTTAGGCGCTGCCGGAGGAATTGAAGCAATCTTCTCCGTCATGGCCATTAAAGACGGCATTATCCCGCCGACGATTAACATCGAAACACCTGATGAAGAGTGTGATTTAGATTATGTACCGGACAAAGCGCGCGAGCAGGATGTCAACGTCGTTCTCAGCAACTCGCTCGGCTTCGGCGGACATAATGCCACTTTGATCTTTAAAAAATATCAATAATACAGTTTTGATCGGCTGCCTGAAAAAGGTGGCCGGTTTTTTTGTGCGTGCATATGATAACAACAAGAGGAGGCGAACCGGTATGAGCGTCAAGCAGACATATCAATGGATGGAAAAGGCGGCATCCGTAAATGATCTGGCCCCGCATCTTTTGCCGCTTTTTTCAGGGGCCGATAAGAAAGAGTGGAAGCCGATACTCGGGATGCTGCAAAACCACGGCATGTTCCGCCATTTGAAGGACGGCGTCAGGACCAGTAAACGGCTGAAAGAAAAAGGATGCTACAGTCATATTCAAAAGGAGGAAGCCTATTTAAAGGAGAAGTGGAACGGGCCGGACGTGCCGATCGTAGTTTTGCCCGTCGATGAACGAAACCGGAAAATCCGTCAGGAATTCGGATCAAAATCCGGTCTGGCCTTTCGGGACAAAATGTTCCTCTTTCTATCGTCGGATAGTTCCAATTCAGCTGTATCCGCCCTTATGACACATGAATATAATCACGTCTGCCGGTTAGAACATGTGACAAAGGACGAAAAAGATGAGACATTTCTTGATACAATCATGATGGAGGGGCTGGCAGAATATGCTGTATATGAGCGGTTCGGCTCAAGTCTTACGGCGGAATGGACGTCATACTATACGCCTGAGCAGCTTGATTTTCTGTTTGAAAAAAGAGTCAAGCCGAACCTCCGCTTAACGAGAGACAGCAGAATGTTTTCCCAGCTGTTATACGGAAAAGGATACTTCCCCTCAATGCTCGGCTATGCTGTCGGATTCAATATAGTAAAAAAATATTTAACCGACCATCAAAAAACAGTAAAAGAAGCATTGGCCATCCCTTCAAAAACCTTTCTGGAGGCAACGCATTAATAGATTAAAAGAATGGAAATTATTTAAGGATATTACATTTATCCTAAAAAATTCTTGCTTTTGTAATAATGATGTAATAATATACAACTATAAAATTTTTCGACTATTCTATATTTTGTGATAGCGAAACGTATGTTTCCCTCTGCTTCAGCGGAATGAGAAAGGGGCGTATCATGAGCACACTATTAGAAGTGAATAATTTAAAGACCTATTTTTTCAGAAAGAAACAGCCGATCCCCGCAGTCGACGGGGTTGATTTTCACATTAACAAAGGCGAAACCGTCGCTCTTGTAGGAGAATCCGGCTCGGGCAAAAGCATCACCTCGCTTTCTATTATGGGACTTGTCCAAGGCTCGGGCGGAAAAATTATGGACGGCTCGATTAAGCTTGAAGGCAGGGACCTGGCCTCCTTCACCGAAAACGAATATTGCAAAATCCGCGGAAATGACGTCTCTATGATCTTTCAGGAGCCCATGACTTCCCTGAATCCGGTGCTGACCATCGGCGAACAAATTACCGAAGTGCTTGAATACCATAAAAAAATGAATAAAAGAGAAGCGGCTAAAAAAGCCGTTGAGCTTCTGGAGCTCGTCGGATTCTCCAGAGCGGAACAAGTGATGAAAGAATATCCGCACCGTCTTTCCGGAGGGATGAGACAGAGGGTGATGATCGCCATTGCGCTCAGCTGCAATCCGAAGCTTCTGATCGCTGATGAGCCGACGACGGCGCTTGATGTGACGATACAAGCCCAAGTATTGGAGCTGATGAAAGACCTCTGCAAAAAATTCGATACTTCCATTCTGCTGATCACTCACGATTTAGGTGTGGTTTCCGAAGCCGCCGACAGGGTGATCGTGATGTACTGCGGACAAGTCGTAGAGAGCGCGAGTGTGGAGGACTTATTTTTAAACCCTCTTCATCCGTATACCGAAGGGCTGTTAAACTCCATACCGGTGATAGATGGAGAGATTGATACATTAAAAGCGATCAAAGGCAGTGTCCCGACACCGGATAATCTTCCGGAAGGCTGCCGATTCGCCCCGAGGTGTTCAAAAGCGATGGACAAATGCAAAACAGGGCAGCCGGAGCTGATAACGCATGAAAGCGGCCGTTCTGTAAGATGTTTTTTATATGAGGAAGAGGGTGCCCAATCAAAATGACAGCTGCAGGCCAAGAAACGATTTTAGAGCTGAAAGACGTAAAAAAATATTTCCCGATCCGCTCCGGTTTTTTTCAAAGGAAAGTCGGTGATATAAAGGCTGTTGACGGCGTTTCTTTTTCACTGAAGCGCGGGGAGACGCTCGGCATCGTCGGTGAATCAGGATGCGGCAAATCAACGGCGGGAAGGACGATGATCCGTTTATACAAGCCGACAGACGGCCGGATTCTTTTTAAGGGTCAGGATATCTCGGGCTTATCTGAAGAAAAGCTGAGAAAAAGCGTCCGCAAAAACATCCAGATGGTCTTCCAAGATCCCTTCGCATCCCTTAACCCGAGGAAAACGCTGCGTTCCATCATTAAAGAGCCGTTCCAGACTCACCATATGTACAGCATGAGCGAGCGGAACGAGCGAGTGGAGGAGCTGCTGGCGAAAGTCGGCCTTCATCCGAGCTTTGCAAACCGCTATCCGCATGAATTTTCCGGGGGGCAGCGCCAGCGGATCGGGATTGCGCGGGCTCTGACGTTGAATCCCGAGCTGATTATTGCGGATGAACCCGTTTCCGCACTCGATGTCTCCATTCAGGCCCAGGTCATCAATCTGATGGAAGAACTGCAGGAAGAATTCAACCTGACCTATTTGTTTATTTCTCATGATTTGAGTGTTGTCCGCCATATCAGCGACAGAGTCGGCGTCATGTATCTGGGGAAAATGATGGAGCTGACCGATAAACACGAGCTGTACGGCAATCCGCTTCACCCTTATACGCAAGCGCTTTTGTCTTCAGTGCCCGTCACGAGAAAAAAAGACGCCGTCAAGCGGGAACGAATCATCCTGAAAGGAGAACTGCCAAGCCCGGTAAACCCGCCGAAAGGCTGCGTGTTCCACACGCGGTGCCCGATGGCCAAACCGATCTGCAAGGAACAAATCCCGGCATTTGAAGAAGCCGCTCCCGGCCATTACGTCGCCTGCCATTTATATGCCTGAAATGACAAGCTTCGAGAGGGGGTATGCCGGATTACATAACCAGTTTGCTGCATATATATCACAAAGGGGGAATTGATATGAAATTACGTAAAAGCGCACTGATGATGCTAAGTGTTTTTATGGCGCTCGCCATCTTCCTGTCAGCCTGCTCCGGCTCAAAATCCACAAGCACCGAATCCAAACCGGCAGGAAAACCGCAAAAAGGCGGAGATTTGGTTGTCGGGTCAACCGGGGAACCCACACTTTTTAATCCACTTTATTCTACCGATGTTGCAAGTTCTGATATTGAAGGAATGATTTACAGCACATTATTGGAAACTGATGAGAAATTAAACGTCAAGCCGTCGCTGGCTGAAAAAGTAACAGAAGCTGACGGGGGATTAACGTATGATGTAAAACTGAAAAAAGGCGTTAAATTCCATGATGGAAAAGAGCTGACGGCCGATGATGTTGTTTTCACCTACAGCATCCCTCTTAACAAAGATTACAACGGTGAGCGTGGCTCGGGTTTTGAGTCCCTTAAATCCGTAACGAAAAAAGGAAAATATGAAATTCAGTTTAAAATGAAGAAAAAAGATGCCTATTTCTATAATGTCGTTCTCGACAGTTACGGCATTTTGCCTAAACATATATTGGGTAAGGTGCCAGTTGCAGATCTGGGAGAGAATGAATTTAACCGTAAAAATCCAATCGGCTCCGGTCCGTTTAAGTTTGTTGAGTGGAAAAAGGGCGAGTATGTCAAACTGGAAGCAAATGATGATTACTTTGGCGGCAGACCTTACCTTGATACAGTGACAGTAAAAACAATACCTGATTCTAACGCTGCCGTGGCTCAGTTAAAAGCGGGGGATATTGATTTCTTCGTTGTGCCGGGCACAGATTTTGATACGGTTAAAACGTTTGGAAATGTGAAGGTCAAATCTGATCTTGGCTTAAACTACAGCTATATTGGCTGGAATGAGAAAAAAGAGATCTTTAAGGACAAAAAAGTGCGTCAGGCATTGACTTACGCTCTTGACAGGCAGGCAATGGTGGATCAAGTGCTGAACGGAGACGGTAAGGTAGCGGATGTTCCTGAGAGTCCGCTGTCATGGAATTATCCGAAGTCTAAAGTGCCGACATTTGATTATAATCCGAAGAAAGCAAAGCAGCTGCTAAAAGAAGCCGGATGGGAAGACCATGACGGTGACGGCTACCTTGATAAAGACGGAAAAAAATTCTCGTTTGAAATTAAAACGAATCAAGGCAATAAAATTCGTGAAGATTTAGCTGTTGTCGTTCAGCAGCAACTAAAAGAAGTGGGAATTGAGGCTAAACCGCGAATTGTTGAATTCAGTGCGTTAATTGAACAGACAAGTGCCCCTAATTGGGATTATGACGCTCTTCTTCTCGGATGGAGTCTTGCAACGTTCCCGGATCAGTTCTCTATCTTCCATTCAAGCCAATCGAAAAACGGGCTGAATAATATCTGGTATAAAAACCCGAAAGTCGATAAGCTGCTTGAAGAAGCGAAGACAATTACTGACAGAAAAGAATACCAAAAGAAATATGAAGAGATATACAAATTGATTGCTGAAGATCAGCCGTACAGCTTCTTATTCTATTATAATTACCACAGAGCGATGCCGAATAATTTACAAGGCTATGTATTCCATCCTAAAAATGACTTGTACAATATTGGAAAATGGTGGCTGGATCAAAAATAGCAAAAGCCCTGGAGAGGGAAGGAGGTTCCTTTCCTCTCTTATCCTATTTAAAAAGGGGACAAGAATATGGCTACATATATTTTAAGGCGAACATTAATGTCCTTGCCGATTCTCTTAGGCATTACAATTTTGTCGTTTGCCATTATGAAAGCAGCGCCGGGAGATCCGATGTCACTTATGATGGACCCTACAATCAGTCAAGCGGACAGGGCGAAATTCATTGAAAAATACGGGTTGAATGATCCGGAACCTGTTCAATATGTGAAATGGCTGGGGAATATGCTGCAAGGGGATTTCGGGACTTCTATCGTCAAGAAAGGCACTCCAGTTTCTGAACTTATCTTATCCCGCTTACCGAATACGATTGTGCTTATGCTTTTCTCAACCCTTGTCGCTCTTCTTATTTCTATTCCATTTGGCGTTCTGTCAGCGAAGCGTCCTTATTCAAAATTGGACTACGGGATAACTGTTACTTCATTTTTAGGGCTTGCCATTCCGAATTTTTGGTTCGGTTTGATTTTAATCATGGTTTTATCTGTAAATCTAGGGTGGTTTCCCACTGGCGGAGTAAGCACTTTGAATGCTGACTTTAACATATTTGACCGATTGCATCACTTGATTCTGCCTGCTTTTGTGCTCGCCACGGCAGACATGGCAGGGATAACGAGATACACAAGATCCAGTATGCTTGATGTGTTAAAACAGGATTATATACGAACGGCGCGTGCGAAAGGATTCCGAGATAATAAAGTGATTTTTAAACACGGTTTGAGAAACGGACTTCTTCCTGTCATCACTATTTTTGGTCTGATGATACCGTCATTTATCGGGGGAGCGGTAGTGGTAGAACAGATTTTTACTTGGCCGGGTCTCGGCAAATTGTTTATTGATTCAGCCTTTTCGCGGGATTATCCGGTTATCATGGCCATGACGGTCATTTCAGCTGTTTTGGTTGTGGTGGGGAATTTAATTGCGGACATCTTATATGCGCTGGTTGATCCCCGCATTGAATATTAACAAAGAGAGGTGAGAGTCAAATGTTACAGCCAAATACCGGCACACCCCCCAGCGAAGTAAAATTAAAGGAAAATATTCAATCCAAACCGGAAACAATGACGAAGATTTTTTTCGAAAAGTTCTTTCAAAATAAACTAGCTGTAATCGGAGCCGTTATATTAACCATCATCATCTTGTCAGCCTTATTCGCTTCGGTAATCGCTCCTTACTCTCCGGAGAGTCAATCTCTTATCAATCGTTTGAAGCCGCCGAGCTTAAAACATCTAATGGGAACTGATAAATTCGGAAGAGACATCTTTACGAGGGTTCTGTACGGGGCGCGCGTCTCCTTGCTTGTCGGATTCGCTTCTGTGATCGGCGCGATTACAATCGGGACAGTTGTCGGAGCCGTTGCCGGATATTTTAAAGGGATTGTCGATGCCGTTCTCATGAGAACCGTTGATATCGTATTATCCATACCTGATATATTTTTGCTTATTACACTTGTTACGATTTTTCAGCCCGGAATGGATAAATTAATTTTAATTTTCTCCCTTACAGGCTGGACAACAACGGCACGTCTTGTCCGAGGGGAGTTTTTATCGCTTCGTTCCAGAGAGTTTGTATTAGCTGCAAAGACGATCGGTACAAAAAATCATCACATCATCTTTTCTCATATATTACCGAATGCGCTCGGACCGATTATTGTCTCAGCCACATTAAAGGTGGGAACGGTTATTTTGGCGGAATCTACATTAAGTTATCTCGGTTTCGGGATTCAGCCGCCGATCGCAAGCTGGGGCAATATGCTTCAGGATGCACAGAACTTTACGCTTATGATTCAGGCTTGGTGGTATCCGTTATTCCCGGGTTTGTTGATCCTTCTTACCGTATTGTGCTTTAACTTTGTCGGAGACGGGCTGCGTGATGCGCTTGATCCGAAAAATGTGAAATGATCTCCCGGACGGAACGGGAGATTTTTTTGTTGCAATGCAGTCGGAAATCCAGTTCCGTAATGCGGAAATCTCATATTGAAATGGAATAATTTATCTATCCCTTGCCTATACTGTGGACAACAGTTTTTATAAAGTGAGGGGTCGAATATGTTATTTCTTCATGATGTATGGGTCAATTGGTTTGAAGGGGAAGAAAACGGCTACAATGTGTGCCATTTTCACGAATGGCGGAAGGAAGACACGGTTGAGCTTTTGGATCAGACGCCGCTGCTCAGAGTGCCGTCGGTATTATTTCATTACATAGAAAACGACTTATCAGAGCTTCCGAAAGAGCTGCTAGACCAAGTCCATCAAAAGTCATACGTGCGAAAAAATCATGAGCGGACAAAGCTGGAGTACTGTTTTGTCGTGACAGACGGGATCGGCATCATTGCCGTGGATACGATCGGATATACCATTCCGGTCAGAAAGAGCCGCCTGATTCCGAGACAGGAGCAGCTTGTTTATGAAATGGTAAAGGATGTAGAACCGGAATCGTTTCAATTTGTGCCGGCGCAATTGGAGTCTTCAAAGGAATATCACATTTTGTCATTGGCGCCGGAGCATGTCAGAGGGCTGACGAGAAAAGAGCGGCAGATCAAGCAGCTGATGTTTATGGCGCTCGACCAGCTGAAAGGGCTGAAAAACCGTGCGGAAATTGTGTATTGGTACACGGAATGGAATCCGCATATGTATGAGCAGATCAAACGGATGAGCTTTGAAGAGATCTGGGACATGCTTTACAATGAAACAATTGAAGGCTGGTCAGATAAACATCTTGCGTTCTGTGAAAATTTGATTAAAGGGCAGCCGTTTTTCGAAAAGCTTTGGGAAATGGAGCAGGAATCAAAAGTGAACTAAAAAAAGAGGCGGGGATTCTCCCGCCTCTTTTCTTTATCTTCTTTTCCGTCCGAGACCCATGGCGTTTTCCATTTTCTTCACCATTTTGCCGGCCGTTTTGTTTGCGCGCGCCGCTCCTTCGTCGAGAATGCGGTCAAGCTCGTCGCTCTCAATTAATTCACGGTAGCGCTCTTGGATCGGTGTCAATGCGCCGATAACGACTTCGGCTAAATCGCTTTTGAATTCACCGTACCCTTTGCCTTCATATTTAGCTTCTAATTCTTCAATTGATGTGTTTCCTAAAATAGAATAGATCGTCAAAAGATTAGAAACGCCCGGTTTGTTTTCTTTATCATACTTTACAATGCCTTCAGAATCAGTCACGGCGCTCTTGATTTTCTTCTCGAGCTGCTTCGGCTCATCAAGCAGCGTGATGTATGCCTTTTGGTTCGGATCTGATTTGCTCATTTTTTTGAGAGGATCAGCCAGTGACATGATGCGCGCGCCTGATTCGGGAATTTTCACCTCAGGAATCGTGAAGATGTCATTGTATTTTTTATTGAAGCGTTCCGCCAGGTTGCGGGTCAGTTCAAGATGCTGTTTTTGGTCTTCTCCGACCGGAACAAGATCCGTTCCGTACAGTAAAATATCGCCGGCCATCAGCGGCGGATAGGTTAACAGTCCTGACACGACGGCTTCTTTGCCCTTTGACTTATCCTTAAATTGCGTCATCCGCTCAAGCTCGCCGATATATGCGACGCATTGGAGCATCCACCCCGCCTGGGCATGAGCGGGAACCTCCGACTGGATAAAGAGGGTCGCTTTCTCGGGGTCAAGTCCGACGGCCACGTAAAGAGCCGCGAGATTGCGGATGTTCTTCCGCAGTTCAAGCCGATCCTGCGGCACCGTTATCGCATGCTGATCGACAATGCAGAAGTAGCCGTTGTAGTCATGCTGCAAATCGACAAATTGTTTCATTGCGCCGATGTAGTTGCCGAGGGTAACGGAACCGCTCGGCTGAATGCCAGAAAAAATCGTTTTCTTCATATTTCTTACCTCATTTCTTAAAACATAATAAAAAAAGCCCATTCTTCCCGTAGAAAAAAGGGACGAATGAACCGTGGTGCCACCCTGATTATTCCATTACAATGGAATCGCTCGAGACGTTGGTAACGGAGGCTGCTCCGGCTGGGCCTACTAACGTTCGGTCAGCTGCTCAGAAGTCCATTCCACATCGCCCGTTACCTGCTCCCAGCACCGCAGACTCTCTTCAAACGGATGAAAATGTGTACTATTCTTCATCATCGCAATCACAACAAATGTATTTGATTGATCTATTATAAATCAATTATAGCCAAATGTCATCAGAGGAATACAAGCTTATTTCCAGTTTGCTTAAGGGATGGAAATCCTCAAAAAGAACTGAAAATGCTTAAATGATAACGTATATCAACATTTCGTATAACGAATATTATATGTAAAAAGCAATATGAACTGGAAATTGCAATAAAAAAATTTAGTTAGGTCATGCTTTAAACTATAGAAGTATATCACCTTTTTGACAGAAAAACTGACCAAATTTAAATATTTTAAATTGAGAAAATAGTATTGCAATAAATTATTCATTTCATTATAATGAACTTGTTCACTCTATTGTTACAGCTTCTTTACATAAAATAATCAGAAAAGACGGAACACAATTAAAGTTTAGAAAAATATTAAGTTATTTTGTCTGATATTTCTGAGTATTTAGTAGTAAAGGCTGAAAAATTTGATTAGGGGGTTAGTGCATGAAAAAGCGTTGGTCTATTGTAGGTTTGATGCTTATCTTTTCGCTTGTATTAAGTGCGTGCGGCGGGTTCAGCGGCGGATCAGGCGGCGGTAAAAAAGACACCAAAGGACAGACTTCACTTAATATCAATATTAAAACCGAGCCGTTCTCACTGCATCCGGGTTTAGCGAATGATTCCGTGTCAGGAGGCGTAATCCGACAGACTTTTGAAGGATTGACACGCGTAAACTCCAAAGGTGAGCCTGAAGAAGGAATGGCATCTAAAATTGAAACAAGCAAAGACGGAAAGACCTATACATTTACGATTCGTGACGGTGCGAAATGGTCTAACGGCGACCCTGTGACGGCGCAGGATTTTGAATATGCGTGGAAATGGGCGCTTGACCCGAACAACGAATCACAATACGCTTATCAGCTCTACTACATCAAAGGCGCTGAAGCTGCCAATACAGGAAAAGGCAAGATTGATGATGTAGGCGTAAAAGCCGTAAATGACAAAACATTAAAGGTTGAACTGAATAACCCGACACCTTATTTCACGCAATTAACTTCATTCTATACGTATATGCCGGTCAACAAGAAAATTGCGGAAAAACATAAAAACTGGAACACAAACGCGGGCGAGAATTATGTGTCAAACGGCCCGTTCAAAATGACGGCCTGGAAACACAGCGGTTCCATCACGCTCGAAAAGAACGATCAATATTGGGATAAAGACGCTGTGAAATTGAAGAAAATCAACATGGTGATGATTAACAATAACAACACCGAACTGAAAAAATTCCAGGCCGGTGAGCTTGACTGGGCAGGAATGCCGCTCGGCCAGCTTCCGACTGAATCTCTGCCGACATTAAAAAAAGACGGATCTCTTCACGTTGAACCGATCGCAGGCGTGTATTGGTACAAATTCAACACAGAAGAGAAACCGCTGAACAATGTCAACATCCGTAAAGCCCTTGCTTATGCGATCGACCGCTCGTCCATCGTGAAAAATGTAACGCAGGGCGAACAAATCCCGGCCATGGCTGCGGTGCCGCCGTCAATGAAGGGATTCAAGGATAACACAAAAGGTTATTTCAAAGACAATGACGTCAAATCAGCTAAAGAATTCTTAAATAAAGGACTGAAGGAATTAGGCGTCAAGAATGCCTCTGACCTTCCGGCGATCAAACTGTCCTACAATACGGATGACGCGCATGCGAAAATCGCGCAGGCCGTACAGGAAATGTGGAAAAAGAACTTGGGCGTCAAAGTTGAGCTTGATAACTCCGAATGGAATGTTTACATCGACAAGCTGCACAGCCAGAACTACCAAATCGGGCGTATGGGCTGGCTCGGCGATTTCAACGATCCGATCAACTTCCTTGAATTGTTCCGTGATAAAGAAGGCGGAAACAATGATACCGGATGGGAAGATCCTGAGTTTAAAAAGCTGCTGAACCAATCTCAGCTTGAAACGGATCCGGATAAACGTATCGAAGAGCTGAAAAAAGCAGAAAAGATCTTTATTGACGCAATGCCGGTCGCGCCAGTTTATTTCTATACGGATCCTTGGGTGCAGGATAAAAACCTCAAAAATGTGATCTTGACAGGAACAGGCGAAGTTTACTTCAGAAACGCTTCTTTTGAATAAAAGACGGTTCTGAAAACAAAAGACCCAAGGTATATGGGGAGGATGTCCCCATATACCTTTCTTACTGATTAAGTATAAAATTGTAAAAAACATGGAGGTGTTCACCTTGCTGAAATATATCGGTAAACGATTCATTTACATGATCATCACATTGTTTGTGATTGTGACCGCCACATTCTTCTTAATGCAGGCAGCGCCGGGCGGACCATTTTCCGGCGAAAGAAAGCTGCCGCCTGAAATTGAGGCAAACTTAAACGAACACTATGGCCTGGACAAGCCTCTTTTCGTTCAATATGCCAGCTACTTAAAATCTGTGGCGATGTGGGACTTCGGACCTTCTTTTAAATATAAAGGCCAAAGTGTTAATGATTTAATCAATTCAGGCTTCCCCGTCTCATTCACTCTCGGTGCAGAAGCTATTCTCCTCGCTTTAGCGTTCGGTGTGCTTTTCGGGGTGCTTGCTGCCCTGTACCATAATAAATGGCAGGATTATACCATTGCGATTTTAACGATCTTTGGGATCTCAGTTCCGAGCTTTATATTGGCAACGATTTTGCAATATATTTTCTCAATTAAATTAGAACTGTTCCCGGTCGCAGGGTGGGAATCCTGGGCATACACCTTTCTGCCCTCTATTGCGCTCGCTTCCATGCCGATGGCGTTCATTGCCAGACTCTCCCGTTCAAGCATGATTGAAGTGTTAAACAGCGATTACATACGGACTGCAAAAGCTAAAGGACTTTCCCGTCCGTCAGTCACCGTGCGCCATGCGCTGCGAAACGCGCTTTTGCCGGTCGTGACATATATGGGGCCGATGGCGGCATCCATTTTAACGGGAAGTTTCATCATTGAATCCATTTTCGGAATTCCCGGTTTAGGCGCGCATTTTGTAAACAGCATTACAAACCGTGATTATACGGTCATTATGGGAGTTACCGTGTTCTTCAGCGTGCTCCTGCTTTTATGCGTATTAATTGTTGACGTGCTGTACGGATTAATCGATCCGAGAATCAAGCTTTCTAAAGCAAAGAAAGGAGCCTAGACCATGCAGAACATTCCTAAAAATATGTTTGAACCAGCTTCAGCTAATGCCGGCGATGCCGAAAAAATAAATAAAAAAAGCCTTTCCCTCTGGAAAGACGCCATGCTCCGCTTCCGCAGCAATAAGCTTGCGATGGTCGGGTTCGTACTGATTGTTCTTATTATTCTGATGGCGATTTTTGCGCCTATCTTTTCAAGGTATGATTATGCCACTACCAATCTATTAAATGCGGATAAAGCGCCGTCGAAAGATCATTGGTTCGGCACGGATGACCTTGGAAGGGATATATTCGTCCGGACATGGGTGGGCGCGCGGATTTCCATCTTTATCGGTGTCGCAGCTGCCGTGCTTGATTTATTAATCGGCGTAATCTGGGGCAGCATTTCCGGATTCCGCGGCGGACGCACAGATGAAGTGATGATGCGCATCGCCGACATTCTGTGGGCTGTTCCTTCATTATTAATGGTTATTTTGCTGATGGTTGTCCTGCCGAAAGGATTGCTGACCATTATCGTCGCCATGACGATCACGGGCTGGATCAATATGGCGAGGATCGTCCGCGGACAGGTGCTGCAATTAAAGAATCAGGAGTATGTGCTTGCTTCACAGACACTCGGCGCCAAAACCGGCCGGCTATTGTTTAAGCATATCGTCCCGAACGCGATGGGCTCTATCCTCGTAACGATGACACTGACGGTTCCGACGGCGATTTTTACAGAAGCGTTTTTAAGTTATTTGGGCCTCGGCGTACCTGCGCCGCTTGCGAGCTGGGGAACGATGGCCTCAGACGGATTGCCTGCATTAACCTATTACCCTTGGCGTCTGTTCTTCCCTGCCGGCTTTATCTGCCTGGCGATGTTCGGCTTTAACGTTGTCGGCGACGGGTTAAGAGACGCGCTGGATCCTAAGTTACGCAAATAAGGAGTGATATGAGTGACACGCTTGCTAGAAGTAAAAGACTTAGCCATTTCATTTAAAACATACGGCGGAGAGGTACAGGCAATCCGCGGCGTGAATTTCCATTTGAATAAAGGAGAGACGCTGGCGATCGTGGGGGAGTCGGGTTCCGGAAAAAGTGTGACCTCCCAAGCGATTATGAAACTGATCCCGATGCCGCCGGGCTACTTTAAAAGAGGACAGATTCTTTTTGACGGACGGGATATCGTGCCGATGTCTGAAAAAGAAATGCAGGCTATCAGAGGAAAGGACATCGGAATGATTTTCCAAGATCCGATGACCTCTCTGAACCCGACGATGAGAGTCGGCAAACAAATTACGGAAGTGCTTTTCAAACATGAAAAAATCTCAAGTGAAGCGGCGAAAAAGCGCGCCATAGAGCTGCTTGATCTCGTCGGAATTCCGATGCCCGAAAAACGGATCGGCCAATTCCCCCATGAATTTTCAGGCGGGATGAGACAGCGTGTCGTCATCGCGATGGCGCTTGCGGCAAATCCGAAGCTGTTAATTGCCGATGAACCGACAACGGCGCTTGATGTGACGATTCAGGCACAGATCCTTGAGCTGATGAAAGATCTGCAAAAGAAAATTGATACGTCTATCATTTTTATCACGCATGATCTCGGCGTTGTCGCCAATGTCGCCGACCGGGTCGCCGTCATGTACGCAGGTCAGGTCGTCGAATCGGGAACGGTGGATGAAATCTTTTATGATCCGCGCCATCCGTATACGTGGGGACTGCTTGCCTCAATGCCTAGCCTGGACAGCACCGATCAGGAAAAACTGACGGCCATCCCGGGCACACCGCCTGATCTGACGAATCCTCCGAAAGGGGATGCATTTGCGCTCCGCAGCTCATATGCGATGAAAATCGACTTTGAACAGGAACCGCCGATGTATAAAGTGTCAGATACGCATTTCGTGAAATCGTGGCTTCTGCATCCTGATGCGCCTAAGGTCGAGCCGCCTGAAGCGGTGAAGGCTAAAATCCGTCAGCTTCCGAATACGTATCAGCATCCTGTTTTAATGAAGGAAGGTGAAAAAAATGACTGAGAAGCTTCTCGAAATCAAACACTTAAAACAGCATTTTTTCACGCAAAAAGGAACGGTAAAAGCCGTAGATGATTTGTCATTTGATATTTATAAAGGCGAAACGCTCGGCCTTGTCGGAGAATCAGGCTGCGGTAAATCAACGACGGGCCGCAGTATTATCCGGCTGTATGAGGCAACCGACGGGGAAGTTCTCTTTAACGGGGAAAATGTGCACGGGAAAAAATCCCGCAAGAAGCTGCTGGAGTTTAACCGGAAAATGCAGATGATTTTCCAGGATCCGTACGCATCTTTAAATCCGAGAATGACAGTCGCCGACATTATTGCCGAGGGAATAGATATTCACCGCCTGGCAAAAACGAAAAAAGAGCGGATGCAGCGGGTTCACGAACTGCTGGAAACGGTCGGTTTAAATAAAGAGCACGCCAACCGCTACCCGCATGAATTTTCGGGCGGACAGAGACAGCGTATCGGAATCGCCAGAGCGCTGGCGGTTGATCCGGAGTTTATCATCGCGGACGAACCGATTTCGGCGCTTGATGTCTCCATTCAGGCGCAAGTCGTCAATTTAATGAAAGAATTGCAGAAAGAAAAAGGGCTCACTTACCTGTTTATCGCCCATGATTTATCAATGGTCAAATACATCAGCGACCGCATCGGCGTCATGTATTTCGGAAAATTGGTGGAGCTTGCGCCGGCGGATGAGCTTTACGAAAACCCGCTTCACCCATACACGAAATCATTGCTGTCCGCTATCCCGCTCCCTGATCCGGACTATGAAAGAAATCGCACGCGAAAGAAATACGATCCGGCAGTTCATCAACTCCAAGAAGGAGAAAAAATGGAATTTAGAGAAGTGAAACCGGGACATTTTGTCATGTGCACTGAAGATGAATTTAAAACCTACCTATAAACCTATCAACCTCCAAGACTCAGTCTTGGAGGATTTTTTTGCGCACATTCAAGTTTATTAAGCCTGCTCCCGTTTTTCTATAATGGAAAAAAAGGGGGAGATCAGTATGAAAACCATTTTGTGCGCCATTTGTGCGGGACTGTTTATCAGTGCAGCCGCTTATCCGGCCCACGCCGCTGTGAAAGAGGAGCAGCCGCTTGTAAAAATAGCGCTGGCCGAAAAAGAACTGCCGAAATCAAATGCACGGTTCGCTTATCCGTCAGGGCTGCATTTTTCACATCCTGATAAGGTGCGGGGCATTTACGTCACAGGGCATTCAGCGGGAGGAAGCAAATTCGGGGAGCTGACAGACTTTGTGGACAAGACGGAGCTCAATACAATGGTGATTGATGTCAAGGACGACAACGGAAACCTCACCTTTAAGCCGGACGGCCATTCTGAGTATGCCGAAATCGCCAAGCCGTACATCAAAGACCCAAAAAAGATGATGAAAAAGCTGGAGGAAAAAAAGATCTATCCGATCGCGCGTATTGTCGTATTTAAAGACAGCGAACTCGCGAACAAAAAGCCGGAGTGGTCTTTTAAAGAAAAAAACGGAAGTGTCTGGAAAAACGGCCGCGGCGAATCGTTCGTCAATCCGTTTATGAAAGAAGTATGGGATTACAATGTAAAGATTGCAAAACAAGCCGTAAAGATGGGTTTTCAAGAAATTCAGTTTGATTATGTCCGTTTTCCTGAAGGATTTGAAAAACGTGATGACGAACTGACATACGGTCACGGCGATTACGGAAAAACAGCAGACAGCAATGTGCAAAAACGCGTTCATGCCGTCACCGATTTTGTCGGTTATGCGAAGAAAAAACTCAAGCCGTACGGCGCGGATGTGTCGGTTGATATTTTCGGCTATTCAGCCACGCTGCCGGAAGCGCCTGGTATCGGCCAGAATTTCAGCAAAATTTCAGAACAGGTCGATGTCATTTCATCCATGATTTACCCGAGCCATTGGACAAGCTATTTCGGCATTGATAAACCGGATCTTGAGCCTTACAAAGTCATCAAAGAATACGCAAAGGTGGAAAATAAAAAACTGTCTAAGCTGAAACACCCGCCTGTATCGCGTCCGTGGCTTCAGGACTTCACGGCATCATATCTCGGCAGCGGAAATTATCAAAAGTACGGGAAACGCCAGGTGGAAGACCAGGTTAAAGCGCTGCATGATGAAGGAATTGACGAATTTTTATTATGGGACGCGGCAAACCGTTATACCAAAAACGTCGATTACACACCATTTTAAAAAAATTGAAACCATGTTAAAGGATCACACGTCTTAATAGATGTAAGATTGTTTAAACAATCGGAAATGGGGTATATCTAAAAGTGTGAAGACAACGAACCCATAAGGAGCAAATGAATGAACTGGTACGAAAAGCTGAGTGAATATTTTCCGATTGAAGAAATGAAATCAAAAGCGCATATGGAGGCTCTGTTAAAGGAGCAAAGCGATGTTTATCATAAAGAAGAGGGGCAGTACCACGTGCTGATGTATGCGGAATTTGACTCTTTCATCTTTATTGATTACCTGTTTGTGTCAAAGAAATCCAGAGGACAAGGCCTCGGAAGCAAGCTGATCGGCAGGCTGAAAAAGAAAAACAAGCCGATTCTGCTTGAGGTGGAGCCTGTTGACGAAGATGACACGGATACACAGAAACGCTTGCGTTTTTATCAAAGAGAGCATTTCAAGCACGCGCAGTCAATCGGGTATCGGCGCCGGTCATTGGCTACGAATGAAGTGAACAAAATGGAGATTCTGTACTGGTCACCTAAGACGGAATCAGAAGAAGAAATGTTTGAAGCAATGAAACAAACATATGAAAACATTCACACTTATAAAGATGAAAAATGGTACGGAGAATCATACGAAAAAACGGATGAAGTTCTCAAAGTCATTGATGAGAAAAAACGAAAAAACATTTTCGATCAGCTGAGCTAATTGAGAATGGGGAAACATCCGCCAGCCGTAAATTTGCCGGATTGACACATTTTTTTCTCAGGAGACTGTTCACACTTACTTTTTTATAGTATAATACCTATAAAGATTCCTTTTTTAAAGTCATTTCAATTTGAGAATACAAACATGTTCATCCTACTAATTAGAGGAGTGAAGATTAATGGTTACATTATACACATCACCTAGCTGTACGTCATGCAGAAAAGCAAGAGCTTGGCTTGAAGAGCACGAGATTCCGTTTGTAGAGAGAAACATTTTCTCCGAGCCGTTATCAATTGATGAGATCAAGCAGATTCTGCGTATGACTGAAGACGGTACGGATGAAATTATCTCTACCCGTTCTAAAGTATTCCAGAAACTGAACGTAAATGTTGAATCTATGCCGCTTCAAGACTTATATACTTTAATCAATGAGCATCCGGGACTGCTCCGCCGTCCGATCATCATTGATGAAAAACGTCTGCAAGTCGGCTATAACGAAGATGAAATCAGACGATTCCTGCCAAGAAAAGTGCGTTCTTTCCAATTAAGAGAAGCACAGCGTCTTGCCAACTGATATAAGCTTACGATAAGCATGGAAAAAGCCCAAAACCATCGCGGTTTGGGCTTTTTTTATTTTTCAGTCTGTTGGTAAATCATACTGGCGAGGATAACAAATACGACGGTCAAAATCGGCAGCATCATTTGTATAATGCCGTGTTCTGCCATGAAAAATGACAGCTTGCTGTCTCTGGCAATCATTTCACCGCCGGTAAATGCGAGAAGACCGCTCCCAGCATACATCAATAAAGGCATTTTTTCCATGGCGGCATGAACGAGCTTGCTGCCCCAAATGATAATCGGCACCGAGATGAAGAGACCGATCACTACAAGTGTCAGCTCACCGTGAGAAGCGCCGGCTACTGCGATGACGTTGTCAAGCGACATAAAGATATCAGCCAGAACGATTGTGCGGATGGCTTTCCAAAGAGAAGAACTGCTTTTCACATGCTGCGCATCTTTCTTCTCAATCAGAAGCTGATAGCCGAGATACAATAAAAATACCCCGCCTGCGCATTGCAAAAAAGGAACATTCAATAAATAGACCGCAGCGCTCGTCAGAACGATTCTCAAGATGACTGCGATAAATGTTCCGAAGATGATCGCTTGCTGTCTTTGTTTATGGGCCAGATTCCGGCTGGCCATCGCGATGACGACGGCATTGTCACCGCCGAGAATAAGGTCAATCCCGATAATAAGCAGAAGGGACAGCAGGTAATCGTGCGGCATGGTAACACCTCGCTTATAGATCGATTGCTTGTACAGCTAATATATGAAGCAGTGCGCTATTTATGATGGGAACCGGGAGAAAGCCTGTTTTTCGCTGTGAAAATGCTTTTTTATTTCTTTTATAACTGTTTTATCATAAAATAGAAATATAAAGAATTTGCGCTGTCTTCTATAAGGTTAAG
Organism: Bacillus sp. SIMBA_026; assembly: GCF_046535335.1. Lineage (NCBI taxonomy): Bacteria > Bacillati > Bacillota > Bacilli > Caryophanales > Bacillaceae > Bacillus > Bacillus sp. SIMBA_026. Next base: position 254,436 of record NZ_JAWRWX010000001.1, read on the forward strand.
ATGTGGACGGAATGGGTAAAGTGTAGTAAAGTACTATTCATCGGGAGCTTAGATGTCCCTTCAACATCTTATAAAGAAGGGAAGGTTGGCAAAATGGAAATAGAAAGAATTAATGAGCATACTGTAAAATTTTATATGTCTTATGGTGATATTGAAGATCGCGGTTTTGACAGAGAAGAAATCTGGTACAATCGCGAGCGCAGTGAAGAACTGTTCTGGGAAGTCATGGATGAAGTGCATGATGAAGAGGAATTCGCTGTCGAGGGTCCTCTTTGGATTCAGGTTCAGGCATTGGACAAAGGACTGGAAATAATCGTAACAAAAGCCCAGCTTTCCAAGGACGGACAAAAACTCGAACTGCCGATCCCGGAAGATAAAAAACAAGGGCCGGCAGATGAAAATCTCGATGCTTTACTTGATGATTTCCAGAAAGAAGAGCAGGCCGAGAGCCGGGAAGATAAGGAGCAAAAGCTTCAGTTCACTTTGCGGTTCGATGATTTTGAGGATCTCATCTCGCTATCAAAATTGAATCTTAACGGAATTAAAACGACCCTGTATTCGTTTGAAGACCGATATTATTTATATGCAGATTTTTATGAGCAAACTGATGAAGAGGTTGAAAATCAGCTAAGCATCCTGTTGGAGTACGCGCACGAGTCATCAGTCAGCATTCACCGTCTTGAAGAATACGGCAAATTGGTGATCGCTGATCATGCGTTATATACAATAAAAAAACACTTTGCATCATAACAAACCGATTTCTCTCAGCAGAAATCGGTTTTTTTTGTTCTGAATGACAGGATGAACGGCTGAAAACCGTATAACGGCTCTCATCCGCAAACAGGATTATATCTTCTTCCTGCTGAATACAACAAGATTCAGGAAAGGAGAAGATGCAACATGTTCAGTGCTGTGACTGCCGACGGAAGGCTCATTCAGCTGGCCGGAAGCTATTCAAAGGAAAAAGCGGCGGAGCTGAGAAAGAAACGCTGGTTCTGCCCCGTTTGCAAAAGTGAGCTTGATATCAAACTGGGACGGGAGAAACTGCCGCACTTCGCTCATAAAAAAAGCAGGCTGTGTCCCGGGGAATCCGAACCTGAAAGCGAATACCATCTTGAAGGAAAAAGACAGCTTTTTCTCTGGCTAAAGACACAAGGGTGCAGTGTCAACCTGGAACCGTATCTGACTTCCGCGGGACAGCGGCCTGACTTGACGGCAGAAAGCGGAGAAGAGAGGCTGGCTTTTGAATTTCAATGTGCGAACCTTTCGGCGGACTCTTTAAAGAGCCGGACGGCAGGCCTGAAAAACGCCGGGTACCGGCCGGTCTGGATCATCGGGGCAAAACGGTTAAAACGGATGGCCGCGCAATTTTTCCGGCTTTCTGCTTTTCACTGGCAGTTCTTTGAAGTCAATTCATTTTCCTCCTTACTGTTTTACTGCCCCGACGCCCGCTCCTTTTACAGGCTGCATTCCATCACTCCGTTTTACACCGGCTATTCTTATGCCGGCTTAACCACAATCCCTCTTCACAAAGCAAACCTGAAAGACATTTGTGATCCGGAAGGGCGGCACAGCGTCAGACTTCCCTCGTGGGGACGTGCCGTAGCCGGCTTCCGCAACAAAAGCGGGCGGTTTTTATCAGAAGATGCCGGTCTTATCCGGCGTCTTTTTTACGAAAGACATCAGGTTGCATTTCCATTTCTCCCATCTGAAGTGTTTATTCCCGTTTCAGCGGGCTTTGTGTTTGCAAGTCCCGTTTTTGTGTGGCAGGGCCATTTATACTTACGACTTGCGGAACTTTCTAAAAAAGGCGCGCCGATCCGATTATCCGGCATGGTTCATGATTTACGGCAAAAAATCAGGCATAAGGAGATCCGGATGCGGTATGGTTCACAAGACAGCCTTATCAGAATGGCGGTAAAACAATATGCTGATTTCTTATGCTTGCAGGATTTTTTAAGGGAAATTGAGAATGAAGTATATATGCCCTCATCTCAACGGAAGCTCCCTCAAACGGCAGAAGAGCTGCGCCGGCGGGATCTGCTCTTTTTTGGGGAATGAGAATGCTTCATTTCGTTCACCCTAACGTCAAGGTGGTGGCGAATGTGAGGGGCGTACAAGCATTTTGTTTTCGTTTTTTCACTGTATTATTGGTATGCTCGGTCTTATATGCCGCATATGATTTGACAAAAGGCAGTGAAAAGCCGGAAGATAATCACAACACAAGTTTTTGGAGAAACAATCGTTTTTTCAATTGGCTTGAAGTAAAGAAAACGAGGGGGATCACCATGACTGAGGAAAATAAAGCAGCACAGCTGCCTGACAGAAGTGAAGTAAAGGCAGAGCATACATGGAGACTAGAGGATATTTTTCCTAGTGATGAGGCCTGGAATAAAGAATTTCAAGCAGTTAAAGAATTAATTCCGAATTTATCTTCTTTTAAAGGCACGCTTGCTCATTCGGCTGATAATTTATACGCTGCGCTTACGGCACAGGATGAAGTGACGAACCGCCTTGGGAAACTTTATGCATACGCGCATATGCGCTCAGACCAGGATACGGGAAATTCTTTCTACCAAGGGCTGAACGATAAAGCCGCAAGCCTGTATTCTCAGGCTGCCAGCGCGACTGCTTACATTGAACCGGAAATTCTGGCGATTCAGGAGGACAAGCTGCACCAGTTTATTCTGGAAAAAGAGGAGCTTAAGCTTTACTCTCATGCAATTGAAGAAATTACAAAACAGCGTCCGCACGTGCTGAGCGAACAAGAAGAGGCCCTGCTTGCGGAAGCCTCAGAAGCGCTGTCGTCGCCTTCCAATACATTCAGCGTTTTAAATAACGCCGATATTACGTTTCCGTCGATTAAAGATGAAAACGGCAAGGAAACTCAAATCACACACGGCAACTTTATTAATTTCCTGGAAAGCAGCAATCGTGAAGTCCGTAAAAACGCATTTGAAGCCGTATATAAAACATACGGACAGTATAAAAACACGATGGCGACTACACTCAGCGGCACTGTGAAAAAAGATAATTTTTACGCCCGTGTGAAAAAGTATAAATCAGCACGGGAAGCGGCTTTATCCAATAACAGCATCCCTGAAGAAGTTTACGATAACCTTATTAAAACGATCAATAAACATCTTCCGTTATTACACCGTTACATTGACCTGCGGAAAAAGGTTCTCGGCCTTGATGAAGTCCATATTTATGACCTTTACACACCGCTTGTAAAAGATTCGGGAATGAAGGTCACATATGAGGAAGCGAAAGATTATATGCTCAAAGGACTTGCTCCGCTGGGCGAGGAATACGCGTCTATTTTAAAAGAAGGACTTGAAAACCGCTGGGTCGATGTATACGAAAACAAAGGAAAACGCAGCGGTGCTTATTCGTCCGGTACATACGGCACGAATCCGTACATCTTGATGAACTGGCATGATAATGTCAATAATCTGTTTACGCTCGTTCACGAGTTCGGCCATTCCGTGCACAGCTACTATACGAGAAAATATCAGCCGTATCCGTACGGTAACTACAGCATTTTTGTCGCTGAAGTCGCTTCAACGACTAATGAAGCGCTGCTCGGTGAATATATGCTGAACAGCTTAAAGGATGAAAAACAGCGTCTGTACCTGCTCAACCACATGCTTGAAGGATTCAGAGGCACAGTGTTCAGACAGACGATGTTCGCTGAATTTGAGCATCTGATTCATACGAAAGCGCAGGAAGGCGAGCCGCTGACGCCTGAACTGCTGAACGAACTTTATTATGATCTGAATAAAAAGTATTTCGGTGACAACATGGTGATTGATAAAGAAATCAGTCTGGAATGGTCAAGAATTCCGCATTTCTATTACAATTATTATGTGTATCAATATGCGACAGGCTACAGTGCGGCCCAAGCGCTGAGCAGCCAGATCTTAAAAGAAGGCAAGCCTGCGGTGGAGCGCTATACCGAATTCTTAAAAGCGGGAAGTTCGGAATATCCGATCGACATACTGAAAAAAGCGGGAGTCGATATGACATCGCCTGAACCGATCGAGGCGGCCTGCAAAATGTTTGAAGAGAAGCTGAACGAAATGGAAGAGCTTCTTTCGAAAGTGAACCCTTCGTAATTCAAAAAAGCCTGTGCATAAGTTGCGCAGGCTTTTTCTAAAACCCTTTAAACGTTTTTCTGTGATTCAGCCGGTACAAGGCAAACAATATGGACAGAAACAGCAGGGGAGATGTAATGTAAATCGGCAGCATGTGCATCATGGCCAGCAGATTTAAAAAGAAGAAAAACACAATCATTCCGATGATCAATACGGTGCGGAGCATTGATTTCCCTCCTTGTTTTTCATTGATATATTCTATGAAAACAAGCAGTCAGTTATGTTTTGTGACAAAAATATGAACATTAATCTTATGGCTTGTCAAAACTCGACAAGATTTGATATGATAAGGATGTGAAATTGATCACAAACAAACATTACCCCTTTGTTTGACCGTGAAAAATTTCTCCCATCCCCTTTGTTGTCGTTAAGACATATGAAACCGCGCTTATCCCGGCGCGGTTTCTTTATTTGCACAAAAAAAGCCGGCTCCGTAAGGAATCAGCTTTTTTTAATGATCACAACAGGTGACATCCTCCTGGGTGCCGGCCAGAGACTTCCAAAACAGACCGTGCTTTGCTTCCACTCTGGCGACCTTTTTGGCGAATGCCAGTTTTTTCATTTCTTTTTCAACTTCTTCTAGACTCCAATCATAAACGAGTGCGATTTCTTTCGATGCGACAAACCGGAAATATTCAATGAAACATTCCAAAGGCGGCGTTTCAGAAGGCTTCGGTTCATCCCCGAGCATTTCGAATAAGATCTCTTCGTATACGTCATAAGAATAGTTGCCGGGAACCTTCAGCCCTTCATCATCATGCAGGCTGTTAAAGAACGTCAATGTCGGGTTGACGGTGACGTCCATTTCCGCCGCGATTTTCATATCGCACTGAAGCGCTTTTACCGCGCTTTGCGAATGGAGGTCACGCTTGAATTCTTCAACATCCAATTTCGTCTTTTCGGCAATCTCTAAAAGAACGTCTTCATCCGTAATATTCTGCTTGGAAACAAACAGGCTTTCCTGCATGCTGCGGAGAAACAGAATGCCCGCTTTTCTTCCCTGCAGTTCGGCTGCTTTTAAAGCGAGTGCGGCAAGGTAGGGCGATGAAAGAGGCTGATCCTGCTCAAGCCAAAGGCTTCCGTCACAGGGCATCCCGGAACGGTTCGCAATTTTTTCCCAAGCTTCGGCAAGAAGGTGTTTTTTCCGCTTTTGCTTATTCAGCGATGTAATGCTCGCGGAAACAATGATCCGCAGCGTAAAAAAACGTCCGTATTTGATTTTTAATTTTTTTATGGCGGGCTCCAGCGACCAGCATTCAGGACATAAAGGGTCGACAAACATGTAAATTTCGAGCGGTTTTTTTGGATGTCCGTGGCAATGGGCGAAGTATTGCTCATGCTGATAATTCGTCAATATGATCGATCCTCCGCTTCTGACTGGTTTACCATATGCCTGGCCGTTAGTTCCAGACGCCCGTACAGAAATTCACGAATATCGCCCTCCAGCCCGACATCATCCATCGCTTTGCTCATACAGCTTAGCCACGCATCAGCCCTCTCGTCCGTAATCGGAAAGGGGAGATGCCTTGCCCTGAGCATGGGGTGTCCGTGCTCTTCAGTATAAAGAGGAGGTCCGCCCAAATACTGGGTTAAAAATTGCTTTTGTTTTCTGGCCGTTTCAGTCAAATCACTTGGAAATATCGGCTTCAGCAAGGGATGAGACGAGACACGCTCATAAAAAGTATCAACAAGTTGCGATAGAAGTTCCTCTCCAATCGCTTCATATGGTGCGTTAAACGATTGTCCCATGTTGACTACTCCTTTATATGGCTAATAGGAATCATAATTCCCATTGCGAATTTATCTTTCAGTTTTACTATCTTCAGTTACTGTATATTTTAGCAATAACATTTTATTTCTACAAACAAAGTGCCTTTCTGTCAGGCGCTTGTATTTCATATCATATCACATCGCCTTCATTCATGTGTAAGATTTCACTCCGCAAAAAAACCAGAGGGCGAAGGAAGCCTCTCTGGTTTACGCGTAATACTGTTTGGTTATGTTTTTAACATATTGCTGTGTTTCCTTAAACGGCGGAATGCCTCCGTACCGATCTACGTTGCCGGGGCCTGCGTTGTAGGCGGCTAACGCCAGAGATACATTTCCGTCGTATTTCGTGAGCATCTGCTTTAAGTACTTTGTGCCGCCCTCAGCGTTCTGGACGGGATCAAGCGGGTTTGACACCCCGAGTGATTCTGCCGTGGAAGGCATGAGCTGCATCAGTCCCATTGCCCCCGCACCGCTGACCGCTTTCGGATTAAAGCCTGATTCCTGTTTAATAACCGCGCGGATCAGCTTTTCGTCCACTCCGTATTTTTTGGCCGCTTTCTGAATGGCGCTGTCTATTGAAAAGTTTCCGGTGCTGATATCAGAAGCCGCATCCCGAGACTTTATGCCCGGGGAAGCGGTCTGTGAAGCAGCCGCGGAGCCCGATGAAACGGGAATTCTCGGTGAATATGAAGCGTGAGCGGTCCGCACACCGTTTAAAATTCCTGATTCCGGCTGCTGCCGGACGGCTGTGTCCGTATACTGGCTGAGAAGCGCGCTGAAATTGGCAAGCGGGCTATCTGAAGATTGTCCGCCTGAAGCCGTGCTTGTATGAGAGATTGATTGCAGCGCCATTGATTGCAGCTGGAGAAGGGCCGCCCAATTCGTTATATTCACTGTGTCATTCCACCTTTTTTTGTTTCTGTTCATAAAAACGCTGGATTTTATTTTTCGTGATCCGCTCTGGGATGCCGAATTGCTTGAGCAATTGTTCAAACGCCCGTTTTCCTTCATCCCAGTCAGCAGCTTCGAATTCCAATTCAAAGTCTTCTTTCTCTAAATATCGGCTGTGATCTAAAATGATTAAGCCTTTTTCTGATTCTTTTTCCGAGCGTGCGGTCGACAGCGTCCCGAAATAGCAAATGTGTTCTGAGTTGATTCCGAGACCTTCCAGCTGACGTTTGACGGGGCCTTCCGGAATCTTGAAGACGTCAAGATCAGGTGCCGCAAGCTCTTGGTGGGTTTCCAGCAGACCGACCGCGGCAGGCTCTTTTAACGTCAGAGCGAACGCGCCGTCTTTTTCTCGGATGCGGAGTGCTGATTTTTTTTGTTTCAGGGAAAAATCTTTCGTGTCGAAATAATGATTGACCTGCTGTTTAAAATCATGTTCTTTCATGCAGAGTGCTTCACTCAGCTTCAGAAATTCTGATTTTGTCAGCAGGTTTTTGAATTCAATTTCTATTTCTTGGGTCATGACAGTCTTCCTTTCAGGACGAAAAATTGTATAATTCCCATTATCTCTTTAGAGGTTACGTTTATCAATATCGACCTTGATATGATAAAATAAATGCTGTACTTTGTTAAAAAAGGAGAACATTATGCAAAAGAGAATTGAAATCCAAAATGCATCATTAACAGAAGACGCGCTCCGCTTGAAGTGCGGAGAGGACTTAAGCGGAGCGGAACGCAAAGCCTCAGGTCAAATGCTTGTTGATTCCGATCACTTTGCTTTTGTATACATACTTGAATCAGCTGACTCTTTTGAATATGTCATTATAAAAGAACATATCTGGCCGGATCTGAAAAAAGCCTTAGACCAAAGAAAACCGGCGGTCCTTGAGGCCGGCGGAAAAATGGTTGAACTTTCAGGGCTGCATGAAGAACTCGATTATCTTCTTGAAAATATTAAAGATAATGCAAACTACGGAGATATGGAAGAAAAAGTGAAAAACGTATTTCTTTAGAACAGGTTCGGAATTGGGGGATGTACGATGGATGACAAACAATGGGAGCAATTTCTAGCGCCATACCGCCAGGCTGTTGAAGAATTAAAGGTGAAGCTGAAAGGCGTCAGAACCCTTTATGAGTATGAAGATGACCACTCACCGATTGAGTTTGTGACAGGCCGCGTGAAGCCGGTGGCGAGCATACTTGAAAAAGCGAGACGAAAAAGCATACCGCTTCATCAGATTGAAACGATCCAGGATATCGCGGGGCTGCGTATTATGTGCCAATTTGTCGATGATATCCAGATCGTCAAAAATATGCTGTTTGCCAGAAAAGATTTTACCGTTGTCGATAAGCGGGATTACATAGCAGAGCATAAGGAAAGCGGATATCGGTCTTACCACCTTGTCGTTTTATATCCTTTACAAACAACGTCCGGAGAAAAGCACGTTCTTGTGGAAATACAGATTCGGACGCTTGCCATGAACTTTTGGGCAACCATTGAGCATTCACTGAATTACAAATACAGCGGGAACATTCCCGAAAAAGTAAAGCTGAGGCTGCAGCGGGCCTCAGAAGCCGCATCACGGCTCGATGAAGAAATGTCAGAAATCCGCGGAGAAATCCAGGAAGCCCAAGCCGCGTTCTCGCGAAAGAAAAAAGCGGGAGACCACCAGTAGGAAAGGAGGGGAATGGCATGAAATTTGCCGTTTCTTCAAAAGGAGACGAGGTTTCAGATACACTGAAAAGCAAAATACAGGCGTATTTACTCGATTTTGATATGACCCTGGATGAAAAAGAGCCGGAAATCGTTATTTCCGTCGGCGGTGACGGAACGCTTCTTTACGCATTTCACAGGTACAGCGACCGTCTCGATAAAACGGCGTTTGTCGGAGTTCACACGGGGCATTTGGGTTTTTATGCCGATTGGGTTCCGCAGGAGATAGAAAAGCTCGTTCTGGCCATTGCCAAAACGCCGTATCATACCGTGGAGTATCCCCTTCTTGAGGTGATTGTCACTTATCATGATGAAGAGCGTGAGGAGCGGTATCTGGCTTTGAACGAATGTACGATCAAAAGCATAGAAGGCAGTCTCGTCGCTGACGTGGAAATTAAAGGCCAGCTGTTTGAAACGTTCAGGGGAGACGGTTTATGTCTGTCCACGCCTTCCGGAAGCACGGCTTATAATAAGGCGTTAGGCGGCGCAATCATCCACCCTTCCATCAGAGCGATTCAGCTTGCGGAAATGGCCTCCATCAACAACAGAGTGTTCAGGACTGTCGGCTCGCCGCTTTTGCTTCCCGATCATCATAACTGTGTCATCAAACCGAGAAACGACGTCGACTTTCAAGTCACAATTGATCATTTAACCTTGCTGCATAAGGATGTGAAGTCCATTCTATGCCGTGTGGCAAATGAAAAAGTCAGATTTGCAAGATTCCGTCCTTTTCCGTTTTGGAAAAGGGTGCAGGATTCCTTTATCGGAAAAGGCGAATAGAAAGAGGAAACGGATTGGACAACTTTTTTATCCAAAAGAACATGACTGCCCGGGAAGCTGGCATGACGGTAAAAGAATATACGGCGCAGCTCGGCATTTCAAAGCGGCTTCTCGCTGACATTAAATTCGGCGGGGGAGACCTGCTTGTGAACGGAGAGCATGTAACCGTCCGCACCGTGTTAGCGGACGGAGATGTGCTTAAGATTGAATTTCCGAAGGAGCATGTGAGTGAAACGCTTTTGCCTGAGCCGGTTCCGCTTGATATTCTTTATGAAGATGACCATGTGCTTGTGGTCAATAAACAGCCGTATGTCTCCTCAATTCCATCAAGAGAACACCCGTCGGAAAGCATCGCTAACGGAGTGATCAGCCACTACCGAAAAAGCGGCGTACAATCAACGGTTCATCTTGTCACCCGCCTTGACAGGGATACATCGGGGGCGATGCTCATCGCCAAACATCGGCTGTCCCATTCTCTTTTGTCGGCAGCGCAGAAGAAGGGGCTTGTCAGCAGGCGGTATCTCGCTGTCGTACACGGGATCATGCTGCAGAAGGAAGGAACGGTGGACGCGCCCATCGGAAGAAAACACGACAGTATTATTGAGCGGATGGTAACGCCGGAGGGACAACGAGCGGTGACGCATTTTCAAACGGAAAAATCGGGACATGCGTTTACGCTTGCAGCCCTGCGGCTGGAAACGGGGCGGACGCATCAAATCCGGGTGCACATGAGCTACCTTGGCCATCCTTTAGTCGGTGATACATTGTACGGCGGAAAAAATGAGGGAATTGCGCGGCAGGCTCTTCACAGTGAGCGGCTTTCATTCGTACACCCCATGACCGGAGAAACGCTCGTTTTTCACGCTCCGGTGCCTGACGATATGAAAACATTAATTGAACACATGTAAAGCCCGAACCGTTTACCGGTTTCGGGCTTTTTTTCATGCCTCCCTGCCGTGATCCTCGCGAAATCGTGAAGCATCATAGGGCATTGAGCTTTCCACAGAGACGGTTTCATGCTCCGGAAAGCGAAAGCCTGTCAGTTGATTGCCGAAGACGCATCCTGTATCAATGTTGATTGTACGGTTGACGATCCGGGGGCGTTTTACCGGGGTATGGCCGTAAACAATCCATGCCTTGCCTTCGTAAGCGGCGGCCCAGTCTCTTCTGACGGGCCTGCCGTCGGGATACGTTTCACCCGTGATATCGCCGTACAGAACAAATTCTTTTACCTTACGCGAGTATTTACCGATATCGTCAGCTTTTATGCCGGCGTGGGCGACAACAAGATCGCCATTATGTAAAATGTCATAAAGCGGCGCTGACTCATATAATCGGATGAATTGTCTGGAGACTTCCGTTCTGTCGGCGGGAGACAGCTCTTTCAGTTCGGCTGCCGTCGTTTCCAGTCCGTGCATCACTTTTACGGGGTTTCCTTTTAAGTAACGATACAGTTTGTTGCAATGATTTCCCGGGACATAACGGACGGCTCCTTTTTCATATGCTTTTGCCGCAAAACGCATCACTTCTACGGATTTTGGGCCTCTGTCCGTTAAATCCCCCGCAAAGACAAGTGTCCTGCCTTCAGAATGAACGGGCGTTCCGTCTTTCACTTCATATCCGAGCTTTTGCATTAACGCGATCATTTCGTCATAACATCCGTGTATATCGCTGATGATGTCATAAGCCATTCGTGTCAGCCTCCTTATTAACGGTTTTTTATTTATTATGGGGCTAATTCCTATACCTAATTACGCTGTTTTTGCACAAATTAAAAAAAGAATTAAAGAAATAAAGCCTTATCACTTTTTTTTCGCGTTCAGCCTTGTTAGAATATGCGTTATGTTTTTAAAAAAAAGTAAGGTTTCGCCCGCTTTAAAGCGGGCTTTTATAACCCTTGTTTTAAGGAGGTATTTACAAATGGAACACACATCAGTCGCATCTTTAGTCGTCGTTCTGATCGTCGCTTTTTTGACGCCGCTCCTTTTACATCGGTTTAAGCTCAGCATCCCCGTCGTCGTCGCGGAGATCATCATGGGGCTTATTATCGGAAAAAGCGGCCTGAATCTTGTCGTTCAGGGAGATACGTGGCTGGAGACGCTGTCTGTTCTCGGCTTTATCTTTTTAATGTTTTTAAGCGGCTTGGAAATTGATTTTTCTTCATTTGAGAAAGGGAAGAAAAAACAATTCCTTCCGAATGGCAAGGAAGCGCCCAACACGTTTTCTGCCGCACTGATTATCTTTTTCGGCATCTTTATTTTATCATTGCTGCTGTCCTATGCCTTTGTATTAGCCGGTTTTATACAAAACGCATTTTTAATGACGCTTATTATTTCGACGATATCACTCGGTGTGGTGGTCCCGACTTTAAAGGAAGAACGGATCATGAACTCCAATATCGGCCAGATCATCCTGCTTGTCGCCGTTATCGCGGACTTGGCTACGATGATTCTGCTCGCTTTTTTCTCTTCTCTTTACGGAGAAGACAGCGGAAATATGTGGCTTCTGTTGATTCTCTTTGCCGCGGGGGTCGTGCTGTATTTCTTCGGCAGGATCTTTAAACACCGTTCATTTGTGCAGTCGATGTCTAAAGGCACCGTGCAGATCGGGACGAGAGCCATTTTCACACTGATTATCGTGCTTGTCGCTTTATCGGAATCTCTCGGGGCGGAAAATATTCTCGGCGCGTTTTTGGCAGGCGTTCTGGTATCGCTTCTGTCTCCGAATAAAGAAATGGTGGAACAGCTGGATTCATTCGGCTACGGGTTTTTAATTCCGATCTTTTTCGTCATGGTCGGGGTGAAATTGGACATTTGGACGCTTTTCCAAGATCCGAAAACATTAACGATGATTCCGCTGCTTCTGCTTGCGCTGTTTATCAGCAAAATGTTTCCGGTGTTTTATTTAAAGAAATGGTATGACAAAAGAACCGTGTTTGCTTCGGGCTTTTTGCTGACGTCCACGCTGTCGCTTGTTATCGCGGCGGCTACGATCGGAGAAAGGCTCCACATTATCAGCGCCAATATGTCCGGCGCGCTGACTTTAGTTGCGGTTATTGCCAGCATCATCACGCCGATCGGCTTTAAGAAATTATACAAACGGCAAAGTGCGCCGCAGGAAAAAAAGCGCATTACATTTATCGGCGCCAACCAAATGACACTTCCGGTTACGCTGGAATTGCCTGGGGAGGAATATGAAGTACGGGTCGTCCATGTGTATCAGGAAAATGCCGGGGAAACGCTTGCGGAATCCGTTTTTTCGGTTGACACGATTTCTGATTACGAGCCCGGCACGCTTGAGTCGCACGGTATTTTCAAAACGGATATTCTTGTCGTGGCGACGGGAAATGAAGATGTGAACGCCGAAATCGCCTTAATAGCGAAAGAGAAAGGGACTGAGCGTATCATCGCAAGCGTCGGCTCGGTTGAGCATGAAACAAAACTGAAAGAAGAGGGCATCAGTATTTTTTCTATCCTTCTGTCTACAAAGACACTCTTGCGTGCATTAATTGAGGCGCCGGGCGTGATGAGCCTCCTGACGAATGAGGAGTCTTCGTTATATCAGATCAATCTGGAAAACCCGGCGTATAACGGCATCATTCTGCGGGAATTTCCGCTGATGGGCGATGTGATTTTCGTCCGGATTTTCAGAGGTGTGGACAGCATCGTTCCGCACGGAGACACGCGGCTGAAAACAGGAGACCGTCTCATCGTCACGGGCTCGCGCAACTACGTGTCGGAACTGAGAAAAATTCTTGAAGCTTGACCAAATTGCAATTCGTGATAATATAGAAGGCATAACAAATAAATCATTAATCGTATGACCACTAGGGGTGTCCTTCATAAGGGCTGAGATAAAAGTGAGACTTTTAGACCCTCATAACTTGAACAGGTTCAGACCTGCGTAGGGAAGTGGAGCGGTATTTTTTTGGGGTTCCTTTTATCCATTTAAATTCCAAACCACTTTTCCGATGCGGGAAAGTGGTTTTTTTATTTTAACAGGGGGGAAGACATGATGACATTTTCTGAAGAATGCAGACTGGCGGCTGCCGAATGGTGGGACGGAAGTTTTGTTCATCCGTTTGTAACGGGAATCGGTGACGGAAGCCTGCCGATAGACCGTTTCAGCTATTACGTGCTGCAAGATTCCTACTATTTGACGCATTTTGCAAAAGTTCAGGCGTTCGGCGCCGCATATGCCGAAGACTTGTTTACGACGGGCAGGATGGCGGGCCACGCTCAAGGGACATATGAAGCGGAAATGGCGCTGCACCGCGAGTTTACGGAGCTTTTAGGGATTACGGAAGAAGAGCGTGCGGCATTTAAACCGGCACCGACAGCCTATTCTTATACGTCTCATATGTACAGATCGGTGATGAGCGGCAATTTTGGAGAAATATTAGCTGCGCTTCTGCCCTGTTATTGGCTTTATTATGAAGTCGGCGAACACTTAAAGGAGTGCAAACCGGAGCATCCGATTTATGAAAAATGGATCGGTACATACGGCGGAGACTGGTTCAGACAGCAAGTCGAAGAACAGATCAGCCGTTTTAACGAGATTGCTGAAAACAGCACAGAGGACATCCGCGCGAAAATGAAAGAGAATTTCGTGATTTCAAGCTATTATGAATATCAATTTTGGGGAATGGCCTATCAAAAAGAAGGCTGGTCCGAGAAGGGCGGAAAAGAGGTGGAATCTTTTGGAGCTGCACGCGGTAACTGATAATCGCAAACCCGTTGCCGAGCTGGCCGAGGATATCCTTTCGATTCAGCGCGAAGTAAGCTTTATCCATATCCGTGAGCGGGATAAAACAGCGGGAGAGCTCATGCAGCTTTTGTCCCTTTTGAAAAAGGGCGGTGCGGATAAGGACAAATTGATTATCAATGACAGGGCGGATATCGCGCTTTTTGCCAACATACACCGTGTTCAGCTTCCGTCCCGCAGCTTTTCCGTAAAGCAGGTGCGAAGCAGATTTCCCCATCTTCATATCGGACGTTCGGTTCATTCGCTGAAAGAAGCCATCCAAGCTGAAAAGGAAGATGCGGATTATGTGGTGTTCGGCCATGTATTTGAAACCGAATGTAAACAAGGACTTGAAGCAAGAGGCATCAGCCTGCTTTCAGAGATCAAACGCACGCTTTCCATCCCCGTCATCGCAATCGGCGGAATGACACTGCAGACGATCGGACACACAAAGCAGGCGAAACCGGACGGAATTGCCGTCATGTCAGGTATTTTCTCAGCTGAAAATCCTGAGGAGGCGGCAAAACGGTATGCACGCGCGGTAAGGGAGGCCGATTATGAAGAAGCACTATGATACGGCGGTGATCGGCGGCGGAATTATCGGGTGCGCCATTTCTTATGAGCTGGCGAAGACGCAGCAGAACGTTGTCTTGCTTGAAGCCGGAGAAGTCGGCCGAAAAACGACAAGCGCTGCCGCGGGAATGCTGGGCGCTCATGCGGAATGTGAAAACCGGGATGCGTTTTTTGATTTTGCCATGCACAGTCAAAGGCTGTATGAAACGGCGGGACAAGAGCTTGAGGAAGCTTGCGGCATTGACATCAGGCGCCATAACGGCGGAATGCTTAAACTGGCGTATACCGAAGAAGATATCGCCCGTCTACGGAAGATGGATGATCTACCTTCCGTCACTTGGCTTTCAGCGAAAGATGCCCTTGAAAAAGAGCCTTACGCTTCAAAAGACATTCTCGGCGCAAGTTTTATAAAAGACGATATCCATGTCGAACCGTACTATGTCTGCAAAGCGTATGCAAAAGGAGCGCGGCGCTATGGCGCTGATATATATGAGCATACACAAGTCACCTCCGTAAAACGGGTGAACGGAGAATATTGCATCACAACGTCCGGCGGGGATGTTTACGCTGACAAAGTCGCAGTTGCAAGCGGTGTATGGAGCGGCCGGTTTTTCAGCCAGCTTGGCTTGGGACAGCCTTTTTTTCCTGTGAAAGGAGAATGCCTTTCCGTGTGGAATGACGATACCCCGCTGACCAAAACTCTTTACCATGATCATTGTTATGTTGTCCCGAGAAAAAGCGGCCGGCTTGTCATCGGCGCCACGATGAAACAGGGCGACTGGAGCGATACGCCTGACATCGGAGGAATTGAGGCCGTCATTGCAAAAGCGAAAACCATGCTTCCCGCCATCGAACATATGAAAATAGACCGGTTTTGGGCGGGTCTCAGGCCGGGAACAAGAGACGGAAAGCCGTTTATCGGGCGGCATCCTGAAGACAGCGGCATCATCTTCGCCGCCGGCCATTTTCGGAACGGCATCCTGTTGGCGCCGGCAACGGCTGAAATGGTGCGGGATATGATCATGGAAAGACAGATTAAACAGGAATGGGAAGAAGCGTTTCGAATTGATCGCAAGGAGGCTGTTCATATATGATCCTTCAGCTGAACGGAAAACAAATTGATTGGAATCGAAATGAGGGGACGGTTCAGGATTTGCTTGAATCGTACCAGCTCGATCAAAGAATCGTAGTTGTGGAGAGAAATAAAGAAATCATTGAAAAAAAGAATTATGAAAAGACGAGTTTGTGTGACCGCGATGTCATAGAAATTGTCCATTTTGTAGGAGGCGGATGAGGATGTTAACAATAGGCGGAAAACAGTTTCAGTCAAGATTGCTGTTAGGAACGGGAAAATATCCGAGTTTTGAGATTCAGAAAGAGGCGGTGGCCGTCTCGGAATCAGATATTTTAACCTTTGCGGTGCGGAGGATGAACATCTTTGAAGAGTCTCAGCCTAACTTTCTCGAACAGCTTGATTTGTCTAAATACACGCTTCTGCCGAATACGGCCGGCGCCGCAACGGCTGAAGAGGCGGTCCGAATCGCAAGGCTTGCCAAAGCTTCAGGGCTTTGTGACATGATAAAAGTAGAAGTCATCGGATGCAGCCGGTCACTTTTGCCTGATCCGGTTGAAACGCTGAAAGCATCAGAACAGCTGCTCGAAGAGGGATTTATCGTGCTTCCGTATACGTCAGATGATGTCGTGCTCGCAAGACGTCTTGAGGAGCTCGGAGTGCATGCCATTATGCCGGGCGCTTCGCCGATCGGTTCCGGTCAGGGAATTTTAAATCCGCTGAATCTATCCTTTATCATTGAACAGGCGAAGGTGCCGGTCATTGTCGATGCCGGCGTCGGATCTTCAAAAGACGCCGCCTACGCGATGGAGCTCGGGGCAGACGGCGTGCTGTTAAATACCGCTGTGTCAGGCGCTGATGATCCGGTTAAGATGGCCAGGGCGATGAAGCTTGCCGTAGAAGCGGGCCGCCTTTCTTATGAAGCCGGGAGAATTCCGGTGAAAGATTACGGAACTGCAAGCAGTCCGCGAGACGGTCTTCCGGTATGACGGACAGATATTCCAGACAGGAGCTGTTTCAGCCGATCGGTCCCTCCGGCCAAGAGAAGCTCCGGTCGTCTCACGCCGTGATTATCGGCGCGGGTGCGCTTGGGACGGCAAGTGCGGAGATGCTTGTCAGAGCAGGGGTCGGGAAGGTAACGATCGCTGACAGAGATTATGTGGAGTGGAGTAATCTCCAGCGCCAGCAGCTTTATACCGAAGACGATGTCAGACAGGAAATGCCGAAAGCCGCGGCGGCTGAAAAACGGCTTCGATCTATAAATAGTGATGTAGAGGTCGAGGGATTTGTCATGGATGTCACTGCGGAAAACGCACCCGGATTGATTCGCGGCGCCTCCCTCATCGTGGATGCCGCCGACAACTTTGAAACGAGGCTGATTGTGAATGATGCGGCTGTACAGAAAGGGATTCCCTTTCTGTACGGCGCCTGTGTCGGCAGCTACGGGCTCTCTTTTACCGTCATTCCCGGTGTCACGCCGTGCCTTCACTGTCTGCTTGAAACATTGCCTTTAGGCGGTATGACATGCGATACGGCGGGAATCATCAGCCCGGCTGTATTGCAGACGGCCGTTTTTCAGGCAGCAGATGCGCTGAAGCTGTTAACGGGCGGATCTATCGAGCATGTTCTCCGCTCCTTTGATTTATGGAAAAATGAACGGTCGGAAATAAACGTCGGCCGTCTTAAGTCGGCTGATTGCCCAAGCTGCGGCACAAACGATTTTCCGTTTTTATCCTATGAAAATCAGACAAAAGCGGCGGTTCTGTGCGGGCGGAACACGGTGCAGATCAGAACGGGGATCTCCGAACAGTTTGATCTGCAAAAACTTGCGGGACAGCTCAGACAGGCAGGGCTTGATGTTTCAGCCAACCCGTATTTAATTTCGTTTTGCACAGACAATTTCAAGATGGTACTGTTTCGTGACGGCAGAGCATTAATACACGGCACAAGTGATATCAGCAGAGCGAAATCCTTTTATCATAAATGGATCGGATAATGCGAAAGGAGCGAAAAACATCATGAGCATATGCAAAGCATTGACGATTGCCGGATCAGATTCAGGAGGCGGCGCCGGTATACAGGCGGATCTCAAAACCTTTCAGGAGCTCGGCGTTTTCGGGATGTCAGCCATTACAGCGGTAACCGCCCAGAACACTTTGGGCGTCCACGGCATTTATCCGCTCACCCGGGAAGCGCTGGGCAGCCAGATTGACGCGGTAGCGGAAGATTTGCGGCCTGACGCTGTAAAAACAGGAATGCTGTGGAGCGCGGAAATGATTGCGGAAATTGCGGAAAAAACGGATCAGTACGGGCTTGATCATGTCATCACCGACCCCGTCATGATTGCCAAAGGAGGCGCTTCCCTGCTGCGTGAGGAATCTCAGGCCGCGTTAAAAGAGCTGTTAATTCCGCGCAGCTATGCGGTGACGCCGAATGTTCCGGAAGCTGAGGTATTGACGGGAATGGAAATCCGCACGTTTGAGGACCGGAAAAAAGCGGCCGAATGCCTTTGCAAGCTTGGTGCAAAGCATGTCATCATAAAAGGCGGACACCAGCCTGAACAGGGGAGGATCGTTGATTTATTATTTGACGGTTCGTCTTTTACCCAAATCAGCCACGCTTATATTGACACGAAACACACCCACGGAACAGGCTGCACGTTCGCAGCCGCGCTGACGGCGGAAACGGCAAAGGGGAAAAACATTCAGACCGCGTTTGAGACAGCCGTCAATTTTGTGCGGGAAGCCGTGGAACATACGCTTGGCATCGGTGCGGGACACGGCCCGACCAATCATTTTGCCTTTAAAAGGAACAGTCTGCAGACGAGATAAAAAAGAGACCGCTTCAACATCCGCGGTCTTTTTCCCATGCTTTCAATCTGGACAAGGTTATGATATGATAAAAATTAAGATCAGGTACTAAAACTATGTCTTTAAGACGATTACAGGAGGCTTTATACATATGAATTTCTCACTTGAAGGCCGCAACATCGTTGTGATGGGCGTTGCCAATAAACGCAGTATCGCATGGGGAATCGCCCGTTCGCTGCATGAAGCCGGAGCGCGCCTCATTTTCACTTACGCGGGAGAGCGCTTGGAAAAATCAGTTCATGACCTTGCGGCTACATTAGAAAGAAATGATTCCATCATCCTTCCGTGTGATGTGACAAATGACGCTGAGATTGAAACTTGCTTTGCGAGCATTAAAGAGCAGGTCGGCGTGATTCACGGCATCGCGCACTGCATCGCGTTCGCAAACAAAGAAGAGCTTGTCGGCGAATATTTAAATACGAACCGCGAAGGATTCCTGCTTGCGCATAACATCAGTTCTTACTCTCTGACAGCGGTCGCAAAAGCGGCGCGTCCGATTATGACTGAAGGCGGAAGCATCGTTACACTCACTTACCTCGGCGGAGAGCGCGTCGTTTCAAACTATAACGTAATGGGCGTGGCAAAAGCGTCTCTTGATGCGAGCGTCAGATATTTAGCCGCTGACTTAGGAAAAGAAAACATCCGCGTCAACAGCATTTCAGCAGGACCGATCCGTACGCTGTCTGCAAAAGGAATCAGTGATTTCAACTCTATCCTGAAAGAAATTGAAGAGCGCGCGCCGCTGCGCCGCACGACAACACCTGAAGAAGTGGGCGACACGGCTGCATTCTTGTTCAGTGACCTGTCAAGAGGCATCACGGGCGAAAATCTTCACGTTGATTCAGGATTCCATATTACCGCACGTTAAATAACAAGCAGTCCCTTTCAGGGATTGCTTTTTTCTTTCTTCTGATTTTAATCATTCCGTCATATAAATAAAACATGACAGAATCGGAGGGATGAAGATGTCAAAACAAAACAGAAACGCGGAAAAAAAACCGCTCATGTATATTGTTCAGGCGGATTATTCAGACACGCAATCATCAATGCAGGACATATTAATCAAAAAAAGGAAAGCGCCTCAGCCGCCGGAAGAAGAGCCGATGCATGGAAAGCGGGAGGAAGAATGTCAAACTCAGCCTGAAGGAGCAGTGGCTGTCGAACCAGAAAAGCAAGTACCTGAACAGCACAGCCGCGCAGAAGAAGCCGTTCAAGAAGTTCCGGCGCAAGCGGAGCAGGACACTGCCAAGCCTGACGCCGCTAAAAAAGAGCCTGATGCCGCTGAAAAAGAGCCTGAAGCGGTTCACAATGCCGCCCCAGAGGAAAAGGTTCCGCCAAAGCGCGTGAAAAAGCCGATGAGCAGAATGTCCATTCTTGAAAAAATTGATTTCTTAACGAAGCTGCCGCATAATATGCCGCGGACCCTTTGTCTGATAGAAGCCAACGGGAAAACCTACAGAGGCGTAATCGTCGGCAGAAAAAATAATGCGATCTTCCTGCGGACGACAAGCAACGGAGCGCCGGCAGAACTCGCAATAGACGATATTACCTCGCTGCATCCGCTTGGATTTTAACCATACAAAAAGCTGCCTGAATTCTTTAATCCGGCAGCTTATTTTTATGCTTTTTGATTTAAGAATGTGTGCGGTTGATCAGTCTCGGGTTCAGGCAATTGATGGCGCAGAAGCTATGGAGATCGACTTCAACGCAATAGTTCGTTTTTTCTAAACGGAATACATCGCAGAGAGAGTCTTTATCTGTAAAATCAAGAATGTGCTTATGCTCGTCAAAAGCAATAAGCAGACTTAATGTGGCACAGCCGTCACAGACCCTTTCAACTCTGAAAAAAACGGTGTTAAAACACGGACCGTTATCCAGCTCGCCGACATTTCCGAATGCGGTAAACGGTGATGATTTAGAAGTGAAAAGCACAAACGGCACTGTATCGCCTAATGAAAAACCCGGCGATAAAAGGTTGGAATAGCATCCGGCCGGGCAATCTTCCTCAACCGCATTTTGCAGGTCTTCAATATTTTCTACCGCTTCACGCACACAGTATGTTGTATGCTTGCTCATAATATCCCTCCTGACTTCACGTTTTATATACCGGATTAAACGATATCGGAGAGTCAGCCGCCCGGAAGTCCGGGCGGGCTGATGATTGCATCTGTAATAGAAGGTTGGAAGGGGATTCTTCTTTAGGAAAGATGCGAATCAATGACTATCCGTGATGCTTTTTCTCTTTGTGCGGCTCAGGCCGGTCAACAAGCTCCGGTGAAAGGCATTGAATGGCGCTGAAGCAGCTCAGATCAACTTCAATGCAAAAATCTGTTTTTTCTAAACCGAAGAAATCCGGGTCACAAGGATGGCAGACGCTGAGGGTGTCGCCGTGCACATCTACGGGGCGCAATACTGAAAGCGTTGCGCAGCAATCACAAACTCTTTCTGCCCGGAAGAAAATAGACTCGAAGCACTGGCTGTCATCCGCAAATCCTCCGACGTTCCCGAATGTGGAGAACAAACCGCCTTTTTTATCAAACAAGAGAAACGGGATGGTATCTTTACCGGTAACCGTCGGGCTTAACAGATTGGTATAGCATCCAGTCGGGCATTGTTCTTCAACAGCCTCTTGTTCTGCTAAAATCTTCTCGACTGCATCGCATACACAACTTTCATCTCGGCCATGGTGTTTTCCGCAGCTCATGGATTTCAGCTCCTTCTTTTAGGGTATTTGACTTTTGTCTTTAACAACATATGTACGCGAGCCTCACTTGGTGTGGGTGAACGTCTATATATTCATCATATGCGGAGAAAATAAGAAAAAGCAGAGCATTTTTAGCTCTGCTTTTTCTTTTTAGAGGATCAGGGTGATGACTAAGATGGCAACCAGTGTATTTGTCGCTGTTGAGATCAACACTGCGATATCGGCATCTACTGTTGTCACGTTTACGCCGCGGGAGTTTTCGATGAGCAGTTTTTGACGGTTGATTTGTTTGTTAGCTGTTAGCTGCAATAAGTCTTGTGCGACCAATTCAGCGATGACTCCGTCAGCGATTGAAGTGAGAGTGGCTGTTACGACTGCTGCATTAAGAGCTGTCATGACTGAAGCGACTGCCTGAACGTCTGTTGACGTTACGTTAATATCACAAGAGTCTCTGATAATAATCGCTTCTTCAGAAACTTGTTTGTTGAGATTCGCTTGAGCCAGGTCCTGGTCGATGAAGGCATTATCTTCGCCGAATCCGTTTCCGTTACAGCAAACACTGCATCTTCTGCCTTCTTTTTCTTCTTTTTCTTCTCGCGGATGTTCGCATTCAGGATCAAGTGCAACCCAAGAGTATGGTCTGCTTTCCATATCTATTCCTCCTTTTCTTTTACTAATATTAAATGAGCCGGCCCCTTACTTTGACTCAGGCATCTATCCTGATAAAAATCACTATTTTTTAGTTATTGACCGGGATTTTGGCGTCTTTGCCGGAGCTGTTCGATTAATTGTTCTCTGCGGGTTTTTGGATTTGTCTGCTGTTCTTGCGCTTTTTCCTGCTCTTTTTTCTGTTTCTGGCTTTCAAGAAAAGCTTCTGATTTCGCCTGCATGTCTTTGACTAATGCGATCAGCATTTCTTTTTCTTCATCAGGGATATCCCGCATTTTATCCTTTGTCACGCCGTGTTTTTTGAAGACATTGCTGACAAGCACTTTTAAAAGCGGATCCACTTCTGGTAGACTTTCGAGTTCTTTTTTTAATTTTTCGTTATCTGCCATTTGTTCTCACCTCTATTTAAATATTTGAAAAGAAAGGTTAAAGGATGTCTAGTTCAGCAAAAAGTATATTTAATAATTGAAACAAAGTTTGTACAAAGGCCATGATATCGTCTGCTGTCAGTGTGATTTTGACATTGCGGCTGTTAATGACTTGAATGAGGGTTCGCTTTTTTATTTGGCAATCATCGAGGATCAGCAGTTCGGTTGCCATTTGGTCGGCTGTGTCTTCATCTGCGATCGCGAGCTGTGTCGCAAGGATAATCGCCGTAGTAACTGAAGCTTGTATTGAAAGAGCGGCCGTTATAAGTGTTGTATCTATTGTGACATTTTCGCAATCAATCACTTCGATCTTCTGCTCGAATTCGTTGGATAATTGTTCGAATATTTGAGGTTGCAGTGTTTCGACTTTTTCTTCAAACGACATAACCTTCACTCCTTTCTCATTCATACTTTATATAATGCAAATGAAACGCCGAGCGGAATAAGAAAAACAACTAAATCGCACCTATTTTTTTACCGGACAAGGTGCGATTCATGAAGATCAGGGTTTTCGCATATGTATAAAGAGGTCAAGTTTTGAAAAGGAGTGAACAGGTGGTTATCAATTGGCTTTCATTTATTCTGTTATCGTTTGCCGTTTTCCGGCTGGCCAGGCTTTTCGTATTTGACACCATTATGGCGCCGCTTCGGAGCCTTTTTCACGAGGAAAAAACAGAAACCGCACCAGACGGCACGACAGAAACCTACATTGTCATAAAAGGAAAAGGCATCAGGGCATTTATCGGTGAACTTCTCAGCTGCTATTGGTGTACGGGCGTATGGTGTGCCGCCTTTTTAATTGCGGCGCAGATTGTGGTACCCGAGGCTGCGCAATGGCTGATTTTGCTGTTAGCCATAGCCGGCGCGGCCGGGATCATTGAAGCTGCGGTTTCTCGTCTTCTGCAGGAATAAGGCGGTTCCACCAGCAACTTACCGTCACTTTCGGCATAAACTGGCATATATGACATAAGGAAAGGAAGGATCACCATGAATCAATCAAGCAAACCTTCCCAACATTCTCCATACAAAACAACTGTGCATCAGCCTTACGAAAAAAAAATTAAGAAAAAAGGCTGCGGCTGCGGCCAAAAGAAAAAACCGAAATAGCCGTTCTCTAAAAAACCGGAGCTTCCGGTTTTTTTGTTTTTTGCCGAACGCCGGCCTCTGTTCGGCATAGATCATAGGAGGAGGGGATGTTATGAATATATTTGAATCATTCATAAACGGTAAATACCGCCGGCACAATCAAAACCAGCGGGAGCATGACAAATATATCTTATCTATTGAAAAACAGCTGTCTGAGTTTGATGAAGCGGGATCGCGCTTTGAGGAATGGATAGATGTGTTTGCCGCCGAAACAGAAGCAAAACTGAAGAAAAATGAGCATTCTCACTAAAATGAATGAAATCCGCACCGGCCCTATGCATTTATCCAAGCCAAACAAGTCGGCTCACATAGTGTATAGAGAGTAAAGGAGGTGCTTAGATATGGGATTCGGATATGGCGGATTCGGCGGCGGCTACGGCGGTTATGGCGGCTGCGGCGGATACGGAGGCGGCTATGTCGGAGGCGGATACGGCTCAACATTTGTTCTTGTTGTCGTATTGTTCATCCTTCTGATCATTGTCGGTGCATCCTTTTTTGGCTAAACCTTAGCAAGACCTTGGATAAGCGCGGGACCGTTCAGTCCCGTGCTTCCCTGATGTATGAAGGCGTATAGAGACGGGCACTCGGAATTTTTTCCTTGTCTTACGGGCACATGTTCCGCTCTTTATTCATACAATATCGTATTACTCCACAAAAGGAGGCACACCATGGATAATCAATTTTTCAAAAATATTGAGAAGAAAACAGGCGTCAGTATGAAGGATGTCATGAACCTTGCAGGATCATTGCAAAATGCCAATTTCAAAGATGAAAACACGGTGAGAGGCGTCATTCAGAAGGTGTCCCAGCTGGCTAACAAGCGTGTTCCGAAAGAATTGGAAGACAAAATCGTTCAATCTATTACAAGCGGTAAAGAGAAACTTGATTTTGGCACCATTTCTAAAATGCTGAACAATAAATAGGCGTCAGCCGGCCTTGCTAAAAAGGCCTTTTTATGTGAGAAGAACCCGGCAGTGATCTGCCGGGTTCTTTATATCCTGAGTGCGCTCCGTCTGTCCGTCCGAAGAAGGGGCTCGAGAAATCTTGAGCTGCGCGCTGTTTTTCCCCGCCTGTATGCGGGACAAGATACATATAAATGCTGCATGGCCCTTGTCATTGCGACATACAGAAGCCGTCTTTCTTCTTCGAGCGGAGCGGGATCGCCCTGTCTCGCCGTCTCAAGCGCGAAGTCATGGGGGATCGAGCCGTCAGCCGCGCCTAAAATATAGACCGTATTGAATTCAAGACCTTTAGAGCGATGAATGGTCAGCAGTTCGACGCCGTTTTCATCGGTTTTCAGATTCTCAGCGGCGCGCATATGATCGACATGCGCAAGAAAATCGGGAATGGTTTTGAATTTTTTGGCGGCCACTTTGACATCCCTGAGATCATCAGAGCCTTTTTCCAGTTTGTTCCCCTCATTGCCCCGTTTTTTTAAATACTCGGAAAAACCCATTTTGCTTTCTGCAAAGGTGATGGCTTCAACCGGCTTCATTGTCCGGATGCTTGCGAAAAACGGAACGATCTGCTTGATCTTCCCTATTTGAAAAGGCTTCAGGTCAGGCAGTTTCGTCAGGGCCTTAATCATCGTGCAATCTTCCGTGATTGACAGCGCCTTTAACGTTTGCAGGGCGGATTGCTTTAAAAATAAGGCGGGCAGCAGGTCTTTCACCGCATCCGGATCATCTTCATTCTGACTCGCATATAAGTAGGCGAGGATCTGGCGTACGATTCTGCGGCTGTAGAACGTCTGCACGCCCCGGTCGGCATGATAAGGAATCGATGATTGATGCAGTCTTTCATAAATGGCCCGTCCGGCGCTGTTTGTCCGGTAAAGCACGGCAAAATCGTCAGGACTCGCCCCGTTTTGAATTTTCTCTTTCATATCCGAAACGATCATGGTCGCTTCTTCTTCTTCATCGTAAGGATAAAACATCACGGGGTTGTGAACGCCGTCTTTGACGGCAGATAGTGTTTTTTCATACCGTTTTTTATTTTTCTTTACGACGGCATGAGCGCTTGAGACGATCGGATGCGGCGATCGGTAATTTGCCGTTAAGTAAATGGTCTTTGCTGCCGGATAATCCTTTTGAAAATCAAGAATGAAAGACGGGCTGCTGCCGCGGAACGCATAAATGGATTGGTCGTCATCACCCACGCAGCACAGGTTATTCTCAGGACTTGCGATCATTTGCATAATGTTGTACTGAACAGGGTTGATATCTTGAAACTCATCAATCAAGATATGAGAAAATCTGTTTTGGTACTGCGCGAGAATATCAGGCCGGCTTTGAAACAGTTCATAACAGCCTTGGGCCATGTCATCAAAATCAAATTGGTGTTTTTCCCGCTTCTGCCGTTCGTAATGTTCGTAGAGCCTGTACACTTTTTTCTCCCAGTCGTCCGCAAGCGGAATGGTCTCATGGGAGAGATACGTGTTTTTCCAGCAGCCGATAAGCTGAAGCGCCTGGTCGACGGGAAACTCTTTTTCATCCAAATTTTCTTCATAGAGCGCCTTTTTCACATATTGCTCTTTTTGCCACTCCATTTTTAAAAGCTGGCTGCCATTCCATTTTGAAGAATCATAATGATAGAGTATTTTATAGAAAAAGCTGTGGAACGTTCCGGTCACGAGACGGGAGACTTTTCCGGCTGCCAGACCGTACTCATTCGCCATCCGCTCTTTCATTTCGGCGACGGCTTTTGTCGTAAAGGTCACAAGCAGCATATTCTCGGGTGAAATGCCGAGGTGTTCAATCATATGGGCGGCGCGTGCTGTCAGCACCCTTGTTTTTCCGCTTCCCGCTCCGGCAAGCACTAATAAAGGCCCGTCCGTTTCAGTAACTGCCTTCATCTGTTCACGGTTCAGGCCGATGCCGGGGAACAAAGATGTATCAGCCGCCTCGGATGTTGGTGAAAACGGTTCGGCCGCAGGCACTTTTTTCGGGCTTTTCCATTCTGAGACGATCGGTTTCGGATTCTCTGAAATCGCTTTTCCTTTCGGCAGGCGGAACATGCCGGCTTCCTTATACTCTTCTTTTTCTTTCTCCGCTTGCGGTTCCTCGGCCGCGCATGCTTTTTCACAGGCGGTGAAGTCTCCCTTTTGCCGGTGATAAAATGCCGGCTGCTCTAAAATCGAAAGCCGCATCAAGACGGGCTGGTCACAATGTGCGCAAAAAATATTTCCTTTTTGAGCTTCTTCAAAAAGGAATTGGTAATGTTCTCTGGAATATGTATGTAAATGTATCGTTCGGTTATTCAGTCGGGCGCATTTCAAAAAGGGGTCCTCCCATTAAAAGGTGTTCATCCATTTGATAGACAAAGAATATCATAACAAAAGAACAGCGTTTCAAAAAGTAAGATTAAGGGAAATGAAAAGCGAAGGGGAGGGGTACATATGATTTATGCAGGACGGATTCAAAACCAGCAGTATTCTCAATACGCAAACCGGGCAGCGGGTTATAAGCCTGATTACGCCGGCATTACGAAAGCGGCCGCCCTCGCCAATGACAGGTTGTACAGAGAGGTGGAGCGCCGCCAGGAAAATACCGCAGCCGCAGAAAAGAAAGTACATGAGGAAAAACGTAAGCGCTCTCTTTCCCGTCTGCCGCAAATCATGGGAAAAGGCCGGCTGATAAATCAATACGTGTGAAAAAGCCCGGATATATCCGGGTTTTTTTTGGGTCGTATATATGAAAGATGCGGAAAGGAATGATTCAATTTGAGAAAGCTTTCATTATTGATTGCGGGGTTATTTCTATTCGGCCTCTTTACTGCCGGAATGAAACCGGCACACGCGGCGGAGGGCTCCGCAGCAAAAGATGTCACTCTCACACAGCTGGCGCCGCATGTCTGGATGCATACAAGCACCGGTACGGCAGACGGAAGTCCCGTCCCTGCGAACGGATTGCTTCTTGAGACTTCAAAAGGAATCGTACTGATTGATACTCCGTGGAATGACAGTCTCACAGAGCAATTAATGACACAAATAAAACAGCGGTTTCCCGGCAAAAGGATGACCGATGCCATTGTGACACACGCCCATGACGATCGTATCGGCGGTCTGAACACCCTGTACAAATACGGTGTAAAGGTGCACAGCACGAAGCTGACCGCCGACTTCGCCCGACAGCAGGGATTTGACCGGCCGCTCGGAGATTTGAAAAACGTGACAAAGCAGCAGTTTGGCGATATGAAAATTGAAACGTATTATCCGGGAAAAGGGCATACGGAAGACAATATTACCGTCTGGCTGCCTGAGGATAAGCTCTTATTCGGCGGATGCTTAATCAAGGCTTTAGAAACAAAGGAAATCGTGCCTACTCCGGGTTTTTATCCGGATCAGTGGCCGCGCGCCGTCCGCAAAGTCATGAAAAGATATCAGGACATCAGCATTGTCGTTCCGGGCCATGGCAGCCCGGGGGATGACCGTCTGCTGCCGCATACGATAAACCTTCTGAAAGAAACGTAATAAAGAAGACCGGCGCTCCCATTACGGAGTGCCGGCTTTTTTTATCTCTTCCTGATTTTCATAAAACTGAGGAAAGCAAGTGCAAGCGCCAAAACGGTATATCCCGCTATCGGCCAAATATGCTGATGAAAGGAAGAATAATCTCCGGATATGACTTCCTGAGCCAGCTCGATCGAGTGAATAAACGGTAAGGCATAAGCGATATGTTTGAATGTGTCACCGAGCAGGCTCACCTCCATCCAAGCCCCGCCCAGAAATTGCACGAGTGTAATATAAATCGTTCCGATACCTGAAATTTGTTTGTCCGTAAACACAGCCCCTAAACATAAACCGAAGAAAACGGACATCATCGCAATCGGCAGCAAGACAGCGATACCTGCGAGAAGATTCATCCACTCGGCGGATAAACCGGCAGCCGCTGCTGCGATAAAACAAATGACGATTTGTAAAATGGCTAACGGCAGCATCGGCAGTGCATAACCGATGACATAATCGGCTGTTTTTAAAGGGGAAGCAAACAAACGGGTCAAAAGGGCGGTCTGTTTGTCTTTTGCGATCAGCAATGCAGAGAACATCGTAAGGAAAGCGAAACCGAAAACAATGAGTCCGGGTGCTAAGTGCTGAATTTTAAAGGTATCAAGCGGCGCATTTTTTTCAATCGCCGTAAACAGAAACAATAGAATAACAGGCAGTGCGATTCCAAGGATAATAGACAGGGGGTCACGAAAAATTTCTTTGCGGTTGCGAATGGCGAAATCAAGCATAAAGACCCGCCTCCCCGTCACAAATCGCTAAAAAGGCATCTTCAAATGTGGCTGAATGAGTTTGCTTTTTCAAGGCCTCCGCCGTGCCCAGTGCTTTTAAAGTCCCATTTTCTAAAATGCAAATACGATCTGCCAGGGCTTCAGCCTCTTCTAAATAGTGTGTCGTTAAAATAATCGTCATGTCACCCTTTAATGCCTCAAGATTTTTCCACAACTCGCGGCGTGAACGGACGTCCAGCCCTAATGTCGGCTCATCTAAGAAATAAATATCCGGTTTTGTAATCATTCCCATTGCGATGCTGAGGCGGCGCTGCATTCCTCCTGATAATGTTTTTGTTTTTGCTCTTTCTTTCTCTTTTAATTGAAACAATTCGAGCATCTCATCTGTTCTTTTTTTTGCTTCTTTTTTTGGAATTCCGTAGACTCCGGCTATAAACTCTAAGTTTTCCCGTACGGTTAGATGAGGCGCGATAGCTGTTTCCTGCGGGGACATATTCAATTTCGGTTTTATTTTATCCAAATCAGTCAAAATACTGTGTCCAAGCACTGATGCATCACCGTCATCCGGAGAAAGGAGTCCGCAAAGCATACTGATTAATGTCGTTTTTCCGGCTCCGTTCTCACCGAGTAAAGCGAAAAATTCCCCTTTCTCAACTGAGAACTCAAGACGGTCAACGGCGGCGGTTTCTTTATAATGTTTCGTTAATTGCTTCAGCTCAATCGCGTGCATTTACTCATCCTCGCTATCTTCATCGATTTGCTTAGCGTTTAAAATATCTTTTGCAAATTCGAAAAAGAGTTCTTGTTTAACAAGTGCGATACCTTGCTGGTCATCCCCAAGCATAAGCAGTGAATCCCCCGGATTTATATCGAAAACATCTCTTGCTTCTTTAGGAATGACAATCTGTCCTTTTGTACCCACTTTAACAGTCCCGAATATGTGTTTTCCTTTTGGTGCCGTCATGTTTATCCCTCCGCAATATGAATTGTATTTTTTGTATGAATTGTAATACTTCGTATACTAAACATACATTAACCTTCCATAAAATGCAATAAAATTCATGAAATAGTATTATTTTCATAAAAAAAGCACTCCTGCTATAAACAGGAGTGCTTTTGATTTTATCGTTTGTGTTCCTTTATCATTTCCAGATGGGGGATGCCCGCATCGAGAAATTCTTCGCCGGATGTGACGCGGTATCCTTGTTTTTCGTAAAACGGAACCGCCTGCGTCTGTGCATGTAAGATAAAGCTGTCGGCGCCCTTGGCTGCCGCCGCTTTTTCAAGCGCCTGCATAATGATGGCTCCGACGCCTGAAGAACGATGGCTTTTCATCACGCAGATGCGCTCTAATTTTCCATGCCCGTCTTTCAAGCGCCATCTGCCGGCTCCGACCGGCTGGCCGCCGTCATATATGACTATATGCTCTGACGTGTCCTCGAATTGATCAATCTCTTCTTCTTCCGGAACGTGCTGTTCTTTAACAAAGACCTCTTTTCTGACGAAAAAAGCGTCGTTCAGCTGTTTTTCAGTTTTTGCGATGATGGATTCCAAACAGTTATTCTCCTCCGCCTAATAAAAATGTTTCGTACACAGTCCATGAGCCGTTATCCAGCTGATAGAGCAAGTGAAAACGGTCGATGACTTCTTCGTGGGAAATGTCCTGCATTTTCAGCTGTCCGAGTACGTCGGAATGTTCATCTGACGACAGCTTCTGGCCGACCGTGACATGCGGAACGAAGCTGTATTCCGGCTCGCCGGATAATGCTCCTGAGTAGCATTTCTCACTCAGAGATTTTAATTCCTCCGTCGGCTCCGCTTTCATATATATCACATTATTCACAGGAGAAAACGAGCTGTATTTTGTGATTTTCAGAACGAGCGGATGCGACTCTTTCGCCGTCTGTCTCAGCTGTGACACGACCTGCTCGATTTCCTGTTCTGTCGCTTCAAACGGATATCTTAGCGTCAGGTGCGGAGGAATGAGCGCGTAGCTCGGGTCGTAGCGTTTCCGGTACGAATTTGCGAGATCCTGTAATTTTTTTGATGGAAATAAAACAACACCGTATTTCATGAAAGTTCCCTCCTTAAATGAATGGTTACAGCATTTTTTTCAGCGCCGGCGTGATGAGCGGCTGCCAGTAGGTCCATTTATGATCCCCGTCGAAGGTTTCATACGTGTATTCAGACTGTTTGCTTTCCAGCAGCTGTTTGAGCTCTTCGTTCGGCACGGTGAAATCAAGAACCTGGCCGTCTGTCGTGTGAACGCCGGTTTCTTTTTCTCCGATTTGATGATAAACGGAAATCTGTTTGAGATCCTCCGACTGCCGGACGGCATCCAGCACGTGCCCGTCAACATACGGAGACTGCATGATGACGTTTCCAAACATGTTCGGATAGTCAATCGCCGTCATGAGCGAAACGGTTCCGCCGAGGGAATCCCCGATCATGGTGCGGCCGTATCCGACTTGATAAGTCGGGTATTCTTTGTCGATAAAAGGAACGAGCTCATTTGCGATAAATCGCTTATATGAGGCGAATTTAGAGCCTTCTGGATGGTATGTGTTTCTTCGCTCCTGCACATTTTTATAAGGGACGCCGATAATGATGCAGCGGTCAATTTCCCCTTTTGACATAAGCTCTTCCGCCTGCCGCCCGATTCTCCCTAATCTGAAATAATCATGGCCGTCCTGAGCGATGACCGTATGATATTTATACAGGGGGGAGAAGGTGGCGGGCAGGTAGACCAAAACGGTCATTTCCTCTTCAAGCTCATGGGAGAAAAGTTTTTTCTCGTGAATGATTCCGTTTTTTGATGCCACATCGCATTCCTCCAGGCCGCTTCTTGTCTTGATGGTTTTTTCCTATTGTACCATGAATTATTAGAAATTTCTTTCTTCAGATGCACTTCTTGCGAGAGTTCAGATAAATAAAAAGTTATTGAAATTCATTTTATAGTGCGTTAATATAGAACAATCAGAAAATACAAAACAATATTCTTATCACGAGAGGTGGAGGGACTGGCCCTTTGAAACCTCAGCAACCGGTTTGCTTTGCCGCGGGAAGGCAAAGTGCCAAGGTGCTAAATCCAGCAAGCGATTCACATGCTTGGAAGATAAGAGGAAGAGAAAAGCTCCTTCTTCTTATGAAGAGGGGGCTTTTTTATTTTTGAAAAAGGATGGTGCTTACTGATGACGCAGCATGTTGATACAAAATTAGCCCAAATCGGAAATAGAAGCGAAGAAGCAACGGGAACGGTCAGTCCGCCGATTTATCTGTCCACCGCTTACCGCCATAGAGGAATAGGAGAATCTACAGGTTTTGATTACGTGCGCACGAAAAACCCGACACGCCAGCTCGTCGAAGACGCCATCGCCGTGTTGGAAAACGGTGCGAGAGGATTTGCCTTCAGCTCGGGAATGGCAGCCATTCAAACCATTATGGCGTTGTTTAAAAGCGGGGATGAATTGATTGTATCCTCCGATTTATACGGAGGCACGTACCGTTTGTTTGAAAACGAATGGAGAAAATACGGCTTAAGCTTTATTTACGATGATTTCAGCGATGAAGACTGTTTACGCTCCAAAATAACGGAAAATACGAAAGCGGTATTTGTTGAAACACCGACAAACCCGTTAATGCAGGAGGCGGACATTGAAAAAATCGCCCGGATTACGAAAGAAGCCGGCCTGCTTTTAATTGTGGATAATACGTTTTATACCCCGGTGCTACAGCGCCCGCTTGAACTGGGAGCGGACATCGTCATTCACAGCGCCACAAAATATTTAGCGGGGCACAATGATCTCCTTGCCGGTCTGGCTGTCGTTAAGGATGAAGAGCTCGGCGAGATCATGTTTAATCACCAAAATGCGATCGGCGCGGTTCTCCCGCCGTTTGATTCGTGGCTTTTAATGAGAGGGATGAAAACACTCGGACTCAGAATGCGCCGTCATGAAGAAAACGCCCGTGAACTTGCAGAATTTTTAGAACAGGAAGAAGAAATCGCCGACGTGTTATATCCCGGAAAAGGGGGGATGCTGTCTTTCCGGCTGCAAAAAGAGGAATGGGTCAATCCGTTTTTAAAGGCGCTGAAAACGATCTGTTTCGCAGAAAGTCTCGGCGGGGTGGAAAGCTTTATTACATACCCCGCGACACAGACGCACATGGACATTCCGGAAGACATCCGTATCGCAAACGGTGTCTGCAACCGTCTGCTGAGATTTTCAGTGGGCATTGAACATGCAGAAGATTTGAAGCGGGATGTAAAGCAGGCATTACAGCAAGTAAAAGAGGGGGCCGTGTCATATGAGTAATCACAATTGGACGCTGGAAACCCAGCTCGTGCACAATCCATTTAAAACAGACGGAGCCACCGGAGCCGTCAGCGTCCCGATCCAGCATGCTTCCACATTCCATCAGTCTTCATTTGAAGAATTCGGGACATATGACTACAGCCGCTCAGGCACACCGACAAGAACAGCGCTTGAAGAAACGATCGCAGGTCTTGAAGGCGGAACGAGAGGATTTGCTTTCAGCTCCGGAATGGCGGCGATTTCGACGGCGTTTCTGCTCTTATCCCAAGGCGACCATGTTCTCGTCACGGAGGATGTGTACGGCGGAACATTCCGCATGGTGACTGAGGTTCTGTCCCGTTTCGGGATCGAACATACCTTTGTCGATATGACGGACACAGAAGCTGTCGCCCGCGCCATCCGGCCGAATACGAAAGCCATCTATATGGAAACACCGTCAAACCCGACGCTCGGCATCACGGATATTAAGGGCGTCGTCAAACTGGCAAAGGATCACGGCTGTCTGACATACCTTGACAATACTTTCATGACGCCTGCTCTGCAGCGTCCGCTTGATCTCGGCGTAGATATCGTGCTCCACAGCGCGACGAAATTTTTAAGCGGCCACAGCGATGTGCTGTCAGGCCTTGCCGCCGTAAAGGATGAAGAGCTCGGCAATCAGTTGTATAAGCTGCAAAATTCATTTGGAGCGGTGCTCGGCGTTCAGGACTGCTGGCTCGTATTGAGAGGCTTAAAAACATTGCAGGTCAGACTGGAAAAAGCGAGCCGGACGGCTGAGCGGCTGGCTGCCTATTTTAACGGGCATCCTGCCATCAAAAACGTTTACTATCCCGGCCTTGCCGGACACCCGGGAGCTGATACCCATAAACGTCAAGCGAGCGGAGCGGGCGCCGTCCTGTCTTTTGAATTGGAAAGCAAAGAAGCCGTCAAAAAGCTGGTCGAAAACGTATCGCTTCCGGTATTTGCCGTCAGCCTCGGCGCCGTCGAGTCCATTCTCTCATACCCTGCAGCCATGTCGCATGCCGCCATGCCGAAAGCAGAGAGGGAGAAACGCGGCATCACAGACGGCCTTCTGCGCCTGAGCGTAGGAGTCGAAAACGCCGAAGATTTAGAACGGGACTTCGAACAGGCATTGAAAAAAATAACTCCCGCCCAAGTGAGATCATAAACGAAAAGGGCGCCGTCAATTTTATGACGCGCCCTTTTTTTATTTTAGATAAAAAAAGTGTTGACGAATGAGAAACCAGGATATATAATTATAAATGTCAGAGAGACAACAACATACCCAGCAACACATACATATCATGATTCCGTAGCTCAGCTGGGAGAGCGCTACCTTGACAGGGTAGAGGTCGCTGGTTCGAGCCCAGTCGGAATCATAGCCGAAACCCTTGCGTAGCAAGGGTTTTTTACTTTCTCTTAATATAGCCGGTTTATCAAATTCGCAAGTTGTTGGCGAACTTGATTTTTTGGCTCGAAATTTATGGTCCGTATCTCTTTTTTGGGTCAAAATTGTTGAAAAGTTCAGCTGGTGATGCGTCAAGTAGATCCAAACCGCACTGTCGGTATTGCATTTCTATCCCGATAAAAAAGGCCAAAAAATCGGTATCAATATAAAAAGGCCCTCTCATAAAAGGGGGGCCTTCAGTGTTTCTTTTAAATAGCTTCTTTTAGTTGTTCTATTACACTTTTTAACCATTCTATAGGCGGTAAGCCAATTGTCGGGAAATATATTTCTGCATTACACTTTATAATGTCTTCCTTTTCTTCTTTAGTTAGATCGCTATTTAGAAACTCTTCGCAATACTTTACTGTAAATAGCAAACCTTCTTTACTAATTTCCTCAATAAATTCGTCTAAGGCGTGTTCAGGGGATTGGATATCTTGATGAAATGTTGCACCTAAAAAATTTTCTAATTCATCTAAGAAATCATACCTTTCATCCATGATACTTCCTCTCTTTCTATTTGGTTGGATATCCTGTAAGAATAAAGTTACCGTTATTATCTTTTTTGAGTATAATTTTTGCGTTTGTAACGTTTTCTACTAGTTCTGAATTTCTTGATACACTTCTGCCGATTATTTCTCCATCGCCCTTGTATCTTAACATTAATTTAGGTTTTTTAGGATTATCAATCCAATTTTCGATTTTCTTTATATTTTTTGGATCGTTTAAAACTGAATTAGCAATTCTTTCAGCGGTCTATCTTTAAAAGTAGATGAAGCTGTAATATGTGGGTTGGGATCAGTTTTCAGCCTTTCTATTAATTCTTTATCTGTTTTCCCAACATGTCTTTCTATAAGGTGTCCGCCTTTTGCTTCGTGAGCAGCTAAACCCCCGCCCGGTGCGAGAGGGGTACTATCACCTTGTTTGACATTACCTATGCCCGTGCTGTTAGAGGTTTCAGATTTTCTAAGAACACTCTCTTTCTGATCTTCAATAATACTTTTCAACAAAGGCGTATTCTTCACATTGTGAGTATTTTCAATATCCTGTGCTATTCCGGCAACCGCGGGTTCGTACTTATTTTTCGAAACGGAATTGATATAGTCTTTTCCTTTTTCAATCCCGGTTTTTACATGTTTTGCAGCTGCTGTTTTACCGGCTTCCAAGACGTTATCCACTTTTGCGGCACCTGTTTTGGCGAGCTTGCTTGATACTTTTACAGCTGAGCCGGAACCTTTGAGCCCGACAATGCTCCCGATGGCGTAGGTGATGTAATGTGATCTTGAATACGCATCTCCGTTAACCATTTTATCATTCCATGAATCCGCCAGGTTTGTCCATATGATTTTTGCGTAGGAGGGCGTGTTCAATACAGCCGATATGGTTTTAGCGACTTTTTGTTCATCAGAGAGATGGTAAAAATCCCATGCGCCGACAGCCAGATCTTTGACGCCTGTTATGGTGTCTTTCCCGACATCATAAAGGCCGACGCCTATTCCTTTGACGATATCCCAAGATCTAGCTATATCATGAAGAATACAGATAAATCAAGAAGCATTACTAGGCTCTTTCTCTTTTATTTCCAATATAGTATAATTTGGAAAAGAAGGAGAGGGAATGAAAAAGCTAATCTTTTTGGCTGTAATTTGCATTGGTTTTATATTGAGTATTAACACACCAAGTGCTGAGGCGAAGCTTACATTAGACTATAAAAATGTGAATTTTCACATGAGTAAGGATTCAGAGAGTTTTTCAATGGCAGATTATTTTGATCGGAATTATGATCGCACTTGGCTCTTCTACAAATTAACAATTAGCAATGCTGAAGGGTGTACTCTAAATATGAAAATCAGTAGGATAACTCTTGCTGGCTGGGTATTTCCACGTAGTGAGAAGCAGTTTGTAGGGAACTATGCTGACTATACTGCTACAGATCGAGTAGAGGGAGATGCTAATCGTAATCATATGTTAGAGATTACAAAGAATCCAGGCTGCGGAGATGTGTGGATTAAAGGTATTTATGGATTTGAACATGAAGATTCATTTGATTGGTAAGCTTAATACATAGTCAAGGTATATCCTTGACCTTTTTTATATGATGATAATTTAAAGTTTATTTCAAATGGAGGGGTACATTTGGGTATACTCAACTTTTTCAAGAATAAAGTTAAAAATGAACAAAATGAGAATAAAAATAATAATATTAACACTGTTGGCGTTAATAACGAAACAGAGATGGTATGGAAAAAAGAAAATTTCCCAATCTTGATTCAAGAGACAGGCTTCTCAAGGAAATATGAAGAAAAGTCTGCATTTTTCGAGTATATAGACTTCAAGGTTGCAGGAACATCACACTATCAAAAAGATATTAAGAAAGCCATCAAGACTGAGGATGAAGATAGCTTTTTCTTCGATGAAAAATATGATGGTATGACAAATAAAGAGATTCTAGAATCAACTTTTGATGAGCCGATATTTATTTATCATAATTCCCTTTTCTCAAATTGTGAATTGCGGTTAGAAGAGAACAACAAGTACGATCCGGAAGCTATAGCTGTCTATGTAAATGATTGCAAAGTAGGACATGTTCCTCGAAAGAATTTTCAAGAAGGCAAGAAATACATTTACGATCAGTTAAAGAGTGGTATAAGGCACCCGATATCAGCAAGTTTGTATGGAGGGAAGTATAAAGTTAACCGTGATGATACAAAGATTGAAACAGGTGAAATAGATTATAAAATTGAGTGTCAAATAGTGATTAAAACAGACAAATAGACAATAAAACTACGATTTTAATAAAACTTCCCCTTCAAAAGAAGGGGATAAAGTCTTTAAAGAGAAATATAGTTTTGTTATTTAAAATGATTGAACTAATTGAATTGTTATGTAAACTGCTACTGCCCATATGATTACTGCAGATACCTTATTTATAATTCTTAAAAATTTCCCATCAGAATCAATATTGCCTATTATACGACCTGCTATTGCAAGACTAAAAAACCAAATCCAAGAAACAATTATACAGGCTGCAGTGAATACTATTTTTTCTGGCCCCGAATAACTCAATGAGTTTGTTCCAATAACACCAACTGTATCAATAATTGCGTGAGGATTTAATAAGGACACTGAAAGAGCAAACATGATTTGTTTTTTCATTGGCATTGCTGATTCTTTTTTGCTTAAGTTTGCTGAATCACTTTTCCAAATAGACCAGCCCATGTAAATTAAAAAAATCAATCCTACACTGAATATTATTGTTTTTAAAATTGGTATGGTCAAAACAATTAAAGATACACCTAAAACTGCAAATAATATTAGGAATGTATCGCAAAGAGATGCTGTAATGATTACGGGCAATGCGTTTCTGAATTTTAGTTGGGATACCCCTTGATTAAAAACAAAAACATTTTGAGCACCAAGGGGAAGGATTAAACCTAAAGCTAATACAATTCCATTTAGTAACGCTGCTAGCAAAATACTTACGCTCCTATTCTCTTATTTATTTATTTTCTGTTTATTAAATAGTGACCACATATATCTTCAATTACGCTATAAAACCCTGGTAAAAAAGATTTGAAAAAACCTGTGCAATGGTGTGCTTCTTTATATTCTGGATCTTCCATTAATATTACATGTGCTTTTTTTAAGTTATAGTGAGGAATTGCTGGAAACAAATGATGTACTAAATGGTAATTATCATGATGTGGGTGTAAAAAGAATATTTGCACAGGATTGCCAAATGTATTTCTGCTTGCATATAGTTCGTTTTCATTTTTTAATCCTGAATGTTCAGCCATCTCTGCCCAATATCTTATTATTTGAAACGTAGTAAGTAGTGGGACAAACCAAAAAAGAATTAATTCCTTCCAAAAGCCAAAAACAATACTACATATAACAATTGATAACCAAAAAGCAATCTTTATAATTCTTTCAGAATAAGGCTCTTCTTTTGAAAAGATATTGACTTTAATTGTTCCATAAATATATTTAGGAACGTGAGTTAGTGTAAGTGGTTTTAAAATATGTTTTAAGATAAATTTTTTAATACTACTTTGAGGTTTGTCGAGCCCAATTAAAGCATATCTTTTAGTATCCGGATCTTTATTGATATCCCATAAATGCCGATGATGTTGATAATGGGAATTACAATAGGCAGTATAAGAAGTGAAAACTGGAAAAGCTGCAAAAAAGCATGCCACCCATTTATTTAAAAAACGATTTTTGAACAATAAAGCATGACTAGCTTCATGCATTAAATTATCAAAAGCTCTCATTCTACTGCCAATAATTAAGATACTTAAAATATACATCCACCAAGAAGGGAATAGCTTTGTTATGAAAATACTTGCTATAATTAAAGACCAATCATACCCAAGAGAAAAAAAGTTGTACCAATTATTTCTTTTGTACAGTTCCCTTAGCCTTGCCTTTAACTCTCGAGAAAATTTGGCTTTTTTGATATTTTGATTATGCGTATAAGAAGTCATATTTATTCCTCCCTTTGATGTATTTTAATGGTTAATATTAGGTTTTTCTCCTTTCTTCTATGTGTTTAATTGATATTTGAAAGGGTGTCTAATAGATAGTATAAATAATTTGAGAAAAATGTCAATATATTGATAATATTGAATTTATTTTAATCTTACGTCTATTATTGATATTTTGTATACGATCCCTCTTTTGATGTAACTGGATAATTAAAAACTATGTACAACAGTTATTCCCTAATGGAAGGATTTAAGCAAACATAAAAAAAGCATTAAACTAAATGCTCTTTTTCATACCGAAACGCCGGCAATCACGCAAGAATACACCACTTTTTACAGAGCTTTTGAACAAAGTGTAATCGCAATTGTCGCAGCGGCCATACTTTACATCAGGATACTCTTTGTAATCATGGACGATTGAAGTATCATACCCATTTGTTTCGTATTTCTTTTCCACAAGATCACCTATTATTCAACATATTCAAGAATACCAACTTTCGTTCGATATAGGGAGGGAAACAATGAGTGGATTAGCTTCTGGCTTGGAGAGACCGGTATTAAGTTTATTTTTGTTGAACAGGTCTATGATGAAGAGTTTAAGCAGGAACTGATTGATTTATTTTTACTAGGTATGGAGCAGAATATGATTGAACTGTTCTTTAAGAATAAAATAAATATCATGGTGTTTTACATATTAATTGGATTGCTGCCACTGGCCATAAAAATTGCTGGTCTGCTGAAGAGGAGTTAGTTATATCGGTTATCGATAACTTTTTTGTAATTCAATTTGAAAATGATGATTACTTCAAGTCGTTTAAATTAGACGGTAGTGGTTATGTAGCATCTAAGGGGCTTCATGACGCTTCTAAGTTTACTACAATGTCAGAAGCTTTAGTGATCTCAAACGAGCTATAGACAAAGTTTAAAGCCACTTCTGACATAAGGCAAATTGAAGTTATTACTAGGTGAGGAGTGTTCAGGTGTACTGGATTGAATGGATTGAGGATGGGGAGAAGAAAAGCATCGTTGCTGAAGGTTGGGTTGAATGGGCTTCAATCCTGAAAGACCTTTATCAGCAGCGATTTGAGTATGTTGAATGGAGGAGAAGTTTAAAAACATCTGAAAGGAAATGAATTTGATTTGGTATTGTTTAATTGGCTATCTCAAAACAAAGAATGGGTGTTTAGCGGTGCGGGTTTAACTATTATTGCTTTTGCGTTTAATCTTTTTAAGAAAAAAAATAAAAGTGAAGGAAAAAGATTCATCCAAGAATCTGGCGACAATTCCGTGAATATACAGGGGGAGAGCGTTAAGGTTGGTAATATAACGCCAAAGCAAGGAGAGGATACAGATGCTTAACAAAAATATTCGGCAGCAAGGCGGGAATCATTCCACGAATGTTCAAGGTGAAACTGTACATATTCATAGCGGGATAACCATAGCAGATGCCAAAGAAATTGCAAATGATGTTTTTGAAAAAAACATGTACAAATTAACATTCATTGCAGAAACAACTGCTAAGGAACGTGCTGATTTTCTTGTATCTAATATGCTTAGTAAAATAGATCAGGAAGCTGAGAAAGAAAAGTTGATTGGGAAATTTAGCGATCCTGATATACAGTATATTCTTTATACTTCTCAAAAAAGTTTTGCAAGGAGCGGTGACCAAGACTTGGGGGAGGTTTTGTCTAATCTTTTTATAGAAAGATTAAAGAGCGGTGAAAGTGACTTCAAGAAATTAATCATGAATGAAGCAATCGAAATAGTACCTCGTTTAACAAATAAACAAATTGAAATATTAACATTGAATTATACAATCGCTCAAATGAAGTTTAATAGTTTAAGATCTCTTGATGATTATAGAAACATGTTCTATGAAATTATCAATCCATTTATACCCTCGGAGGCACCGGCTCCCAATGACTGTGTTCATTTAGACTTTTGTAGAGTTGCTAAATTAGACATGGGATATCGCACATCTGTCTCTGAGTGTACTAAAATCGCTTATCCGGAGATATTTCCGCAAGGACTATCAGAAAGTGAGATGTTAGCATTTATAAGCAAATCAATACCTGAATTTTTAGTTCTTCACAATATATGGAGTAAATCGGTAATTCAACAACTATACCCTACGCTTGTTGGTTGGGTATTCGCGGAATTAGCAATCGAAAAGAAAACTGGGATCAAACTTAATATTGAATTTGAATAATGAACCAATTGGGTAGCACACAGGTACCCGCAAGCTAAGAATTGTCTGTGGCAGCATGATTTCGAAAAAATCTTTTATTTTTTGATGCAGTTAGAGTATCGGGAGACGCTAGTAATCTTAATTTGCAGCTTAACACTATTAAAAAATTCAGTCACTCCGAATTAATGACTTTTAAGAAAAGGAAATGAAAATACAGGGGGATAAGTTAGTGAATCTTGTACTACAGGCATGGATTGGAACAGGCTCTGATATATCAACAGGGCTTATTACTGGAGTAGCAACAGGTATCGTGACAGGATTTATAGTCACAGCTTATTTTAGAAAAAGAGATGCAAAAAAAGAGAAGAAGAGAACATTATATGAGAAATATATGTACTTGCGAACTTTAAAAAGAAATTTAGACTTAATGTTGAATGATGAAAATAAAAAAGATCGTCAAAGTTATTTGTATTTTAATATCATTAATTTACTAATAGATGAACAATTACCACCGCATCTTGCTTTAGAAGGAATTAAACTTAAAGCTGAAGAGGATAAGTGCCTAAGAGAAGCAAATAAAGCATACGAATTGATTTATGAAAATTTCGTCAAAAGCAAGGAGATAATTAATGATGAGGATATTAAAAAAATGAGTTCCAAAGTGCTTATGGCCTCAACAGATCTTCTTACAGTTACTAATAAAATCAAAGTGTGAATAACAAGTGAATTATTAAATTTTAATGTTAAGTAAAAACAATAATAAAGGCGGTTTTATATGGACGAGTTTGCTCACTATAAATTGAAGATTGATGCAAAACCAAGTATGTTTCACGGCAAGACAGTTAGAAAAAATCTAACTGATACTCTTTGGCGTAAAAAAATCAGGGCTGCCATTCTTGAAACAAAGAAACACAGGTGTGCGATTTGTAATTATACGCCTCACATCAATGATTTACGAAGACTTCATGTACATGAAATAGAAGAATATGATTTTGATAATGGGGTTGTAAAGCTATTAGACCTAGACCTGATATGCATAGACTGTCATTCTTTTCATCACTTTAAACGATCTCAATTGGTTCTAACTGATAATCAGTTAGCTAATCTTGCTAAACATTTTTGTAATGTGAACAATTGTACGATGGAGGATTACGAACAGTATAGGCAAATTCTAAAAGAAAAACGTTTCAAAGAGATACAGGAAGAAATCAAACGAGAATTACAACTTAAAAAGCCGTTAGGGATAAAGCACAACACTGATATAAAGTTCGCTATCCTAGGTGATATACCATATAAAGATTTAGTTATTGAACGCTTAAAGAAAAAAGGCGTATATTACGAGTATGACAACTCGCAAGTTAAAGACAAGGGCTTATCCTAGGAACCCTTGTCTAAATAAAATATGAATTTAATTAGAGGGATCTGAATTTTTCTTAGGGGAGAACGCTTATGGATTTACTTAATTGGACTTACATTTTATCTACAACTATAGGAGCCGCTGGGTTCATAAGTTTATTGTGGTTCTCTTATCTTAATAATAAAAGTGAAAAATAAAGCGGAGAATTGGGTTAATTTGTATATTGATTGTGATGATCAAAGTTAAATAGTAAGGGGGATTAATGATGACTGAAGACTTTTATTGTGATGAAGTATTAAGCGGAAAAACAAAAGTAAATAAAGTTTTAGAAACCGAGAATGTTTTGGCGTATCATCATACAAGACCTTTTTGGCCGGTGCATATTGTTGCTATTCCTAAAAAACATATCTCTTCTTTAATCACTTTGGAAGAAGACGACAATGAACTTTTACTCGAGTTGCTGGGTGTGATTAAAGGTTGCGGCGAAGGTGACAAAAGAAAGTGGTTCTTGCAGGGTGCTTACAAACTTAGGAGATTATCAGGATTCAAAGCATCTGCATTGGCATATAGCTTCAGAAGATCCATTGAGATAAAAGAATCCTTTTAAAGTGGACTCCAAGGAGCAGTTGATTCTAAATAGCCAAAAATTGAGGATATAAAATGAAATTGTATAATGAATTTATAAATATAGCTAAAACTCTTAATAAAGAGTTAGACATTACTCCATTATTATATGGCTCTTTAGGTCTTGAAAAGGTAACTGGGTTAAACTTTTCACCAGAAGATATTGACATCCTTATTCCTTTAATATTTTTAGAGGAACAGTGGGAAAAACTTAAAAAAATTATGGAACTGCAAGGATATAAATTGGTTGATTTACATGAGCATGAATTTAGGAAAACTAATACTAAAATAGGCATTGCTTACATTGAGGATTTAAAACCATTTGCAGATGTAGACTATCATAACCTAGGGGTTTTTGAAGATGACGGAGCGAAATATCATTTGCTGACTATTGATGATTACCTCAAGGTTTATAATATGTCTTTATTAGATGGATATAGAAGAACAAAGAAGAGTAATAAAGATCAAAGTAAAATTAACATATTGAATAAACTGATACAGTATTAATTAAATATTTGTACATTAACATGGCGGCAAAACCATCACCTCTTCAATCCATTTTTGCATCTCTTCGTTTGGAGTTCAATAAAGAAATATCGCCACATACTCAAGACCCCCTCACCATTCTGTGAGGGGGTCTGTTTTTATTTATCTTATTAATTTGGAATATGCGTTGACATGC
Organism: Bacillus sp. SIMBA_026; assembly: GCF_046535335.1. Lineage (NCBI taxonomy): Bacteria > Bacillati > Bacillota > Bacilli > Caryophanales > Bacillaceae > Bacillus > Bacillus sp. SIMBA_026. The sequence continues at coordinate 298,343 of NZ_JAWRWX010000001.1, forward strand.
AATTCATATTCAGAAAGATCAATCGTTTTTAGATTCACCGCGTCTAAATCACTTTGTTTAGGTTGAATCGGTTGTTAGAACATCATGTGATGCACCTCCTTTAAAAAGCATAAACACATATTAGATGGCTGAAATTCACTCGAATGAATTAGGATACGACGGCCCAAACGGCTTTCCGCATGGAACCAACCTGGGCAACTGGTCAACAGCTTTAGAAACTTCATCTTAACAGGGAAGTACGGCAAGCATTGGGAATATAAAGGAATATAGGCTTACAGCTATGAAGGATGTATGAAAATCCGTCAGACGGCGAAGGAGATCAATTTCATTGAAAGTGTGGATTACGCCAACAGTTTTGATGAACAGGCGAAGCAGTCCCGTGTATCCAATACGGAAAAAATGACAAACGCAGTCTCCATGTATTGTGTATGGAACTTCCCGTTCATCCGGAGTTATGTCAGAGGGACGAAAAGACTTTTATGGAGGAGGAAGCGGAATGATTGAATTTACACGGCCATCGCCTATGAAGAAAACATGCACGATGCACCCGGAAAAGGAATCTGTCAGAGCGGTTTCGTTTACTGATTTTAACGGCAATTCTGTAACAGTAACCCTTTGTCAAATGTGTCTGGCTGAATTAAAAATGAAAGCCGCGACTGAATACAGGAGCATGACTGAGGAGCGGGCTAAACTGAATCGTTTCAAGATTGGTGATCATGTGTATTTAGAGCATTTGGGAGTAGTCAGCGAGATAAAAAACATGGAAGGCGTTCAAGTGGCAAACAGGACAGACACAGACGGAGTCCGAAAGGCTACCCCTAAGGAAATCGCAGAATATAAAAAGCAGGGGAAGCAATGACGGTGAAAAAATTATTCAGTCAATCATTCTATCAGCTGTATTACTTACAGGAGCGGCGGCCGGATGTTTACGCATGCGCGACTTACATGGCCGGAGCCTCCACGGTGGAGAGGAGGAGAATTCAAACTAAGAATGTGAATTGATCAAACGCAGTTTCATGAATCTCCGAAGGCTTTCATCAGAAATTTTGGTGCAGTATGGAAAAATTTTATGGAAACTTGACATAATGCTGTCAGGTCCCTATTGTATGATTAAATGAATGGCCAGTAAAATGATAGGAGGCGTTCAATATGAAGTTGCTGCAAATTAGACTATTGGTTAATGATTTTAAGAAAAGCGTCGAGTTTTACAAAGATTCATTAGGACTTCCAATAAGTTGGTTAGAGAAGGAAATGGAATATGCACTTTTCGATAATGGAGAAACGAAAATAGAACTTTTATCTCGAGAAAATATGGCTGAAATAGTTGGAGAAGAAAGAAAATCTTTAGACGGAGATGCGCAATCAAGATTTTTGCTTCAGTTTAAGGTAGAAGATGTTGATAAAACGTATGACTATCTGCACAAGCAAGGGATTAAATGCGTCAATGAACCACATGATCGTCAGGAATGGCGTGCACGAATTGCTCATTTCAGAGATCCAGATAATAATCTTATTGAAATATATAAAATGATATAATTTTTTGACTGGCGGGATTAAGGTAATGCGTTTGTTAACTTACCTTATGATTTTTATAGTCTGCAAGAGAAACGTATATAGGTCCAAGACGGAAAGCCTGCGGACACTGATCATTGCACAGCATCACTGTGCTCTGACTGTGTCCGTTTTTATTTGCACGGAGGGATAACAAATAGATGATGATCACGAAGCGGACATGCAAACATTCAGACGCGGCAAGGGCGGCGCATTTAAGCGCAAATAAGGGGAGGAACAGAATACAAGATTTAATCATTCAAAGGAAATATATTGACTTTCATCCTGTTTGTAATGTTAATTAGAAGATGTATACAAAATCATTATAATGAGGAGGCCTGAATGTGAAAAATAAAGCGGGAATACAAGTTGGAATATGCATTGGACTTTTATGTTTGAGCTTTACCGGTTTCAATCCTTTATTCGGCTCAGCGCATGCTGAAGCGAAGTCTATAGAAAACACAAAAATGACAAGCTGTATAACGAATCAGAAATTTGTTCAGCTTGAGAAAAAATTTGATGCCAGGCTTGGGGTTTATGCGATTGATACAGGTTCAAACAAGACAATCGCCTATCGGCCGAATGAACGGTTTGCTTACGCATCAACCTATAAAGTTCTGGCCGCAGCTGCTGTTCTGAAGAAAAGCTCAAATGAAAAACTTAATGCCATCATCCGCTACAGCAAAGACGATTTAGTTACATATTCTCCAATCACAGAAAAACACCTGGATACAGGCATGAGCCTGAAAGAAATCTCAGAAGCCGCTGTCCGTTACAGCGATAATACCGCCGGGAACCTATTGCTGCAGCAGCTTGGCGGCCCTAAAGGTTTCGAAAAGTCATTGAAACAGATCGGGGATCATGTAACGAAAGCTGATCGATTCGAGACGGATCTAAACTCGGCGATTCCCGGGGATCGTCGTGACACAAGCACCGCAAAAGCACTGGCAACTGACCTTAAGACTTTCGCTTTGGGTAACACTCTCACGACTGACAAGCGCACGATCTTAACGGATTGGATGCGGGGCAACGTTACCGGCGACGAACTGATTCGGGCAGGCGCTCCTGCAGGATGGGAAGTCGGTGATAAATCCGGAGCCGGAAGCTACGGCACACGAAACGACATTGCGATCGTTTGGCCGCCTGACAGAGCCCCAATTGTTTTGGCAATCCTGTCAAACCGGTTTACGGAAGATGCCGATTATAATAATGCTCTTATCGCTGAGGCTGCAAAAGCCGCTCTTAATGCTCTTAAATAAACATTGCCGTTCATTTTTTATGGCCGGTTTTTTATATGTTGAGAACATCGGTATTTTTTTCGATAAATGTGGTAATGAAGAGCCGTAAAATGATGGGAAGAGGGGGAATTTCGATGCATTACATAACGGCATGCTTAAAAATCATCAGTGATAAAGACCTTAATGAAATAATGAAGGAATTCAAAAAACTTGAGGAAGAAACGAACAAAGAAGACGGCTGTATTCAGTTCCATGCTCATCCGCTCGAACCATCAGAACGCAAAATCATGCTTTGGGAGATTTGGGAAAACGAAGAAGCTGTTAAAGTCCATTTCACGAAAAAACACACAAAAGACGTTCAAAAACAAGAATTAACGGAAGTAGAATGGTTAATGAAAAGCAATGTGAATGAGTAAAAGGCCTCTTAAAAAAGATATTTCAAATGACTAAGAATCAACCACTTGAAATTAGTGGCGGAATATTTGCAGATTTTTATCTAACCCTCCTAATTACAACCTTCATTGTCTCAAAATGAAAGGGTTGATGAGAATTGAATATACTTGCTGCAGGGCATCAACTACCTTGACAGAGTAAAGATCTTTGGTTCGAGACTATCGGAATCATACGGCGATTAAAGGTGTTACATCAACGTTTCTAACCGTTTTTATTTTTTGACTTGGTTGGTGATTTAGAGGGACTGAGGTGAGATATTATTAAGTGTATGTTCTTTTTATTTAAGCATCTGGTTATCAAATGTTTTATATTTTTATAACCAGTTTGGAGGAATTAATATTATTAAAGCTCAAAGTATTACAATATACACAATAAGTTTCATATTATATAAAAATAATTGTTATAAGATTGGAAATGGAACTAAAAACTCTATGATGTTTTTTTATTCTAGAAGTGATGAATTGGTGACACTATTAATTGTTTGATAGAATCACTTGTAGAAAAACAGAGGTTTCTCTACAAGTGATTAATTATTTATAGCCAACGAAAATGTTTGAGTGTTATTGTGTATTTTTTTCACTTGCCCTAGAAGAATAAAAAGTATGCTCTTTTTTAACGGTAATATTTGTTAATCATGGTTTATATGTTTGTTCCATATACATGTCTATATTATAAGGAACTAGAGCACCAGCTTTTTGAGCATCAGCTGCATAATTATTTGCGACTTTAACAATTGCGCCAGGGATACCGCCACCAGATTTTTTAATCGTTTGGTAATCGTATGTATCGTGGATACCTATCCAAACTTTCCACTTACCGCCACTTTGTTTTTCCGCATACCAATCATAAGCGAATTTACCTATTGTAAGATACCAATCTAAACCAGCATTGCCTGCAGAAGTAGCAGCGCTTAGATTTGATCCTCCAATTGCTTTATGTCCTTTTTTATTTTCAGATTTGATTTTGGCCGCCATTTTTTTTGATATTGTTGAGTAAACAGCTGTATTTGAAAAGCCATTAGAATATGTAGATCCAGCAGGAAAACTTCTGGCTTTTGGGTGATCATCTAGTGAATGCCATAGAAAATTGCCTGCTGTCTCCAAATCAAATGAGCCCATTGTTAAAGCTAAACCTTGAAGAGTTGTTCTATAAAATGTTTTGTTTAAACCAAGAGTGTGAAATACCGGCGTATCATTGTTTTTTTGATTATCTAATTGTTTTTGAGTTTTATTAATTTCTTTTATTGTTGAATTGTAGTTTAATTTAGCGTGGTCATTCGCGTTTTTTATCTTTTTGTAAATGTTTTTTGCTTCATTGTTATAATAGACTTTTTCTGTTTCAGCGATTTTCTTTTCTTTGTTTGCTGCAAGGGTAGTTTGAGGAAAATATAAGCAAATTAAAATCGCTGACAATGAAGATATTTTCAACAAATGATTCAAAAATTTGTTTTTCATAGTTAACTCCTTATTATTTCTTTTTTTCCTTGTAATTGTATACTATCCTCCCTTTTCAAATTATTCATAAATATGTTAGCACATATATTGATAAAATTACCTTAAAATAACTTTAAAATTTTATATTTTAATATATTCCATGATAAGATAAAGGAAAGGAGGTTTATTATGAATTGGAAAAGAAGTGAGAAGTTTATGTTTACAGGAACTTTAGTTGTGATTTTGCTAGTTATAATTTTTAGTGTCTTTTTTGTTATGGAGGCGAACAATACGCCCAGTAAGGATGATGTTGTTGTCTTTGGGAAATTTGCTATAAGTAGACCCCCGGTAAACTATGATCTGTATAATAAAGAGAACTCCAAGACCGTCTTAGAAAACGTTACCGGATATTATGAATCGCCTAACTCTCAGGTGTATGTACAAAATGATTCTGAATTTGTAGTAATAAACAAAGGAAAGTCATATGAGATAAAATCGCTAAAAAGAGCATCGGAAAATGATAGAGTAATGTTAAGTAAAATAACTAAATTGAGTAAAAGATAACCTGTAGTGATAGGGTGTTTAACGTACTCTCTCATAAACTGTCTATGGGTCAATGAAGCCAGTTAAGAAGAAACAGAAATATTAATTTACCCATCAATCGATGAAAGGCAGTTAAAATGTCTAAAATATTATGTGTATAATTTATTAGTGAGATGTTATATAAAATAGAATTACAGCATCGAACATATTTTTAAAGAGGCCCAGTGATTTTTACATAATGGGCCTCTTCTGAATTTTCTATATAACATTTTGAAAGTCTAAAACACATTCTTTAAATGAGTTGTGTTTATAGCTATAATCGGAGGAACCAATTCAGTATATGGATTATCTTTAGTAATTGATTATTTCTTTCCTGTTGCGGCGTCATGAAAAGCGTCAATTGCGGTTGTGTATTTCAAGACGTTTTTAGACACTTTGGCGGTTGCGCCTAATGGATACGCGTCTGACAGAACGCTGGAGTGAGCTTCGGGTTCCCAGTAAAATACGCCGGTTCCTTTGCCGTTCGGAACGGCTTTCACCAGTTTTATGGTGTCTTTTATGGTCCAGTAGGAATCTTTCGGATTATTTTCATCTCCGCCCAGTTCAACCACCATGACTTCCTTGTTGTGGCGTGAGGCGATGTCATTCAAATTAGATGATAAATGGCTGGTGAGCTCCCAGTACGGCTTACCTTCCCAATAGGGATAGAACGAAACGCCGATGATGTCGGTTTTTCCTCCGTTTTTAAAGAATTGATCAAACCACCATCTGAATAGGCTGTTGTCCGTGCCGTGTGCCAAATGGCTGATGACCTTGGTGGCCGGGCTGACGGATTTCACGGCGTCATAGCCTTTGTTCAGTAAGGCGGTCAATTTGCTGAAATCGTTCGTGCTGCCGTCGGGCAGTAAAATTCCTGAATTCATTTCATTTCCTACTTGCACCCAATCAGGGGAGATGCCGTGATTTTTAAGTTCTTTCATGACATCGTACGTATGGTTATACACGGCTGCCTGCAGCTGGCTGCTTGAATAGCCGGTCCATTGGTTCGGCTTGATCTGGTGGCCGGGATCAGCGAACACATCACTGTAATGGAAGTCAACCATTACCTTCATTCCTAACGCTTTTGCCCTTTTGGCCGCCGCAAGTACGCCCGCTTTGTCACTATAGCCGAGCATGGTCCATGTTGTGCCGTCTTTCAGCCAATAATAGCTGCTTGGCGGATTCACAAACACTCTCAGTCTCACGGCATTTATTCCGTGATCTTTAAGAATCTGCAAGGCATCTTTCTGTTTTCCGCCGTCATCCAGCCAGCGCACACCTTCGTCCTCCATTTGTTTCAGCCATCCTATATCAGCGCCATAGGCAAACGGGGCATCCGCTTTTGCTTTAGGAGACTTCTCAAAGAATGTAAAAGCAGTGAAAATGAGAGAAAGACAGATTGCGTTTACAAATACACGTTTCAATCGGTTTTTGAACATCACAATACCTCCTGATAAAAAAGATTGTTGATTGATTTCACTCTGAATGTTTCAGCTGCCATTCTCCAATAACGTCGTGAAACGCTGAAACGCCTGAATTCCTTCGGGTGTCATTTTAAAAACGCCTGCATCGGTCAGCGCGCGTAAAAATACATTCGCGGTTTCTTTTTGTAAAACAGCGGCTGCATTTTCCGGTGTCACGTCTTCATTCGCTTTGATGTTTTCGGCCCACGGAAGATGAATGTCTTTGATGTCATGAGGTTTATTCAGTAAATACTTTTTCACTTCTGCCAGCTCATCTTTCAGGCGGGGAGGTAAAACGGCGAGTCCCATCACTTCAATCAGACCGATATTTTCTTTTTTGATGTGATGGACATCTTGATGCGGGTGAAAAATGCCATCCGGATAATCTTCGGAGGTGCGGTTGTTTCTGAGAGCGAGATCCATTTCGAAATCCGTTCCCCTGCGTCTGGCAATTGGAGTGACGGTATTATGGGGTTCATTTGTCTTTGCGATGATGCTGACGGTTTCGTCTGAATATTCCCGCCACTTTTCAAAAACATACGCAGCGGCATCTGTCAGCAAATCCGGATTTTTTGCGCGAAGGCGGATCACTGATACCGGCCACTTCACGGCTTCGGCCTGAACGTCTGGAAAATGACGCATATGAAAAGGGTAGAGGGAACCCGCTTTTGCCATCGGAAACTCATGGCCGCCGCCTTGATAATGATCGTGAGAAAGAATGGAGCCTCCTACGATCGGCAAGTCTGCGTTTGATCCCGCGAAATAATGCGGGAAGATTTCCGTTATGGCCAGGAGCCTTCTGAAGCTGTCACGGCTGATGTTCATCGGCTTGTGTACGCTTGAAAGAAAGATGGCATGCTCGCTGTAATACGCATAAGGAGAGTATTGAAAACCCCACTGTTCTCCCGCTAAGTCAAGCCTGATGATGCGGTGGTTTGAACGGGCGGGGTGATGCGGTGTGCCGGCATACCCCTCGTTTTCCATACAGAGCAGGCATGTCGGATACCGGTTTTCCGGACTGTTTTTTACCGCGGCGATGTCTTTAGGATCTTTTTCGGGCTTTGATAAATTAATGGTGATGTCCAATTCTCCAAAAGGTGTTGGTGAGCGGTACACGATATTTTTTCGAATGGCCCGCGTCTTAATATAGTCGTTGTTTTGACTCAATCTATAAAAATAATCTGTTGCTTTTTTCGGACAATCTGATAACAATTTGCTGAATGCGGCATTGATCAGAGAAGGGGCCGGTGTGATCACGTCCATGATTCTGCTTCCCAGCATGTCTCTTTCAGCCGGCGTATCGTTAATGATTGACCGTTTTACCGCGTCTTTCACCATTTCATCCAAATAGTAAAGCCTGTTTTGTTTCTTGATATGTTTCGGTTCTGCATAATCCGTCAGTCCGAGCAGATCGAGAAGTCTGTTTCTTGTGTAAATCACATCTGTTTCATTTATGTCGCCTAAGACAGTGCTTTCTTTCAGAAACCCTGCCACTGATTCAAAAACTTCAATGACTGCCGCCTCCATTTCATTTGTCCTTGTATCCGTTTGGATGTTGCCGATGCCAATTCCATGCTGATGCAATGATTTCCGATATGTCCGTTTGTTTCGGATTCCAGCCCAGAATGTTCCGCGCTTTATCGCTGGAAGCGATGAGAGTGCTTGGATCACCGGGTCTTCTTGCGGCCGCTCTTACTTTTATGTCTCTTTCGGTCACTTGCCGGGCCGCTTCCGCCATTTCTGATACGGAAAACCCGCTGCTTGATCCTAAATTGAAAATGCCGCTGTCTCCGCCGTTTTGCAAATATTCCAGAGCGAGAATATGGGCATCGATTAAATCGGAAACATGGACATAATCGCGGATGCACGTGCCGTCTTTTGTATCATAGTCAGTGCCGAATATCAAAACCTCCTCGCGCTGACCGAGCGCGGTTTGTAAAAGGATAGGGATAAGGTGGGTTTCTGGATGATGATCTTCTCCGATGGAACCGCCCGTTTTCGCGCCGGCAACGTTAAAATACCGAAGCGAGACATATTTTATGCCGCAGGCAGTTTCACACCACTTCAGCATTTTTTCTGCCATGAGTTTTGATTCGCCGTATGCGCTTTCCGGCTTTTCCGGCATGTCTTCTGTGATGGGCACTTTTTCAGGTTCGCCGTATACAGCGGCGGATGAAGAAAACACAATGTGTTTGACTCCGAATTCCTGCATGACCTCCAGCGTAATTTGCGTACCGTACACATTATTATTGAAATATGAAAGAGGGTCTTTCATTGATTCGCCGACAAGGGATTGAGCGGCAAAATGGAGAACGCCTGTTACGTTCTCCTTCGCAAACACAGAGCGAAGAAACGGTTTGTCACGGATATCTCCATGGTAAAAGACTGCTTTTTCATGAACAGCTTTCCGGTGGCCTGTCTGCAGATGATCCACAGCTATCGTTTTCAATCCTTTGTTTAATAATTGATCAACCGCATGAGAACCGATATAGCCGGCTCCGCCGAGAACGAGAATCGCCATGATTTATTTTTCCCTCCATTCAGCCGCGCCATCGCTTATATCCGCGATGTAGAAAGATGCTTCAAGACCTGTCCTGCTGCGGTAGTGAGATGAAACGGCCCGGGTAAAGCCGGCGGTTTCTTCACTTTCCACAATGGCTATGGCGCAGCCGCCGAACCCCGCGCCCGTCATCCGTGCTCCGAGCGCTCCTTCTTTCCAGGCTGCTTCAGCGAGCGCGTCTAATTCGTCACCGGTCACTTCATAATCATCGCGTAACGAACGGTGGGACGCATTCATCAGCTCCCCGAACGTTTTCAAATCATTCGATTTGAGAGCCTCCGCGGCTGAGAGGGTCCGCTCGTTTTCATTGACCGCGTGCCGGGCTCTTTTACGCAACGTTTCACAGGAGAGAAGGGATTCGAGTTTGTTGAATTCTTCTCCCGTCAATTCCGCAAGTGATGCGATATTCCGATATTGCCGCAGTTCTGAAAGAGCTGCGTCGCATTCGCTGCGGCGTTCATTATATTTTGAAGCCGCCAGCTCCCGGCGCTTGTTCGTATTCATAATGACGATTTTGTATCCGTTAAAAGCAGCCGGAATCATTTCGTGCTCAAGCTTATCGCAGTTTAACAGAATGGCCATGTTCTTTTTGCCTTTTTGCACTGCGAATTGATCCATAATGCCTGAATTCACGCCGATAAATTCATTTTCGACTCTTTTCCCGATAAGCGCCAGTTCAGTATCGGAAACGTCCAGACTGAATAACTTCCTTAAAATGGAACCGGTTAACATTTCAATAGAAGCGGAGGAGCTTAAACCGGCTCCGTTTGGAATCGTACCGTGAAAAAGAATATCCATTCCGCTGTCTATTTGGCCGCCGGCTTTAAGAAGGTAATGGATCATCCCCTTCGGATAATTGGCCCAGCCGTCTTCTTTTTTGTATGCTGTGGCGGAAAGATCAAGACAGACAATGCCGCTGTCAGGAAAGTTTTCTGAGTATAACCGGATCTGATGATCTCCGCGTTTTGCGCATACGGCATATGTTCCGATCGTGATCGCGCATGGAAGAACGTGACCGCCTATATAATCCGTATGTTCCCCGATCAGGTTGATCCGGCCGGGTGCGAAAAACAGTTCTCCGTTACTTCTCTTGAAAATGTCTTCGAATCTTGATTTCAAAAGTTTGGCATCCATGATAAACCTCCGATTCTATTTTGAGGTATGCTCCAGTATGAACTGAATGGCTTTTTGTGAATTTCTGGTGAGACTGATATATTCCGCTCCTTTCGTTGCAATGAGTTTCACATGCAGGCGATCCGCATCTTCTTTAATGTCATCATAATAAGAGCCGACCTGCGGAGCCAAAATGATCATATCGAAGTCTTTCATGATGTCGTAATGGGAACCGTAGGCGCCTGCTGAGGCGGTAATCGGCACGTTGTATTCTTCGGCTCCTTCTGTCAGTGCGTTCGCAAGCATGGCGCTCGTTCCCGCTCCAGCGCACAGCACTAACACATTGGTGCCGTGTTCCAAGGCGGATGAGGATTCCTGAAAATTTGTGCTGATGACGGAGGCCGCGTCTTCTGAGGCGCCGGCCATGGCGGGCTGTAATGTTTGCGGCGCGCTTTCAGGCTCGGTGTGTTGGGCTTCTTTCGCCGCTAATACTTTGTCATAAGCTTTGCAGAATGGCAGGTATATCAGGAAATCGACAATGATTAATACAGCCGTCAGCACAAAAGCCGAGAGCCCCATGCCGGTTCCGAGAATCAAGCCGGCGGGCGCCGGGGTGGCCCACGGAAGAACATACATAAAACTGTTCATTCCGATGACATCCACGAAAAATTTAAACAGACAGACATTCACCATCGGCGTTACAACAAACGGAATGAAAAAATAAGGATTTAAAATGATCGGCGCAGCAAAGAGCAGAGGTTCGTTTACTGCGAAAGACACCGGAACCGCGGATGCTTTTCCGACTGCTTTCAATTGCTTGGATTTCGCGAAAAGAAGAAAGATAAACGGAACAACAAGGGTTGCGCCGGTCCCTCCCATTGTGCCGACGAAGTTCCCGAGTCCGACGGTCAGCACGTTGGACGCCTGCTCACCGGCATTATGAAGCTGAAGGTTCGCCTCCACATTTGCGTAAATAATAGCTGCGATGGCCGGCTCCACAATAGAAGGCCCGTGAACGCCGACAAACCAGAACAGCGCCATCATTCCCCAAATGACACAAATCCCAAGATAACCGTCTGCGGCGGTAAAAAACGGCGATAAGAGAGAGGAGAGAGCCTCTGCAAAAGATACGTTCAGCATATTCCTGATCAATAAATCAATGATTACCATGGCCAGAACGGAAAAAGCGAACGGAAAAACATCTTTAAATGTTTGTGAAATGGTACCCGGTACTTCTTTAGGCATTTTAATCGTAATATTTTTCAGCACGCAGAATCTGTAAACGTTCACTGTTATGAAAGCGGATACAAAAGCGGCTAAAAGACCTTTTGTGCCGAGGTATTCCGTGGAGAATCCGCCGTCGATTTGAGTGACGCTTAAAATGAGAAACCCGACGACTGAAGCAAGCATCGCTGAAACGGGGTTGATCCCTTTGTTTTTCGGCATTTTTCGGTTCATTGATTCACTCAGGCATTTCGCACTTGTTGCCGCAACGATCAGACCGAGGGCGCCCATTGAATAGTTATAAACTTTCCAAAGCCATTCAGAAACACTTTTAGGCCAAGTGAAACCCAACACTTCCGGCACAGCGGCGGTGAGGATAAAAATGCTGGCGAATAAAATAACAGGCATGGCCGTTAAGAAGCCGTCGCGGATCGCACCTAAATAAATGTTTCTTGAGATTTTTTCAAAAAACGGTTTTCCCTTTTCGATTTGCTTGATGATACCGTTCATTTTTCCACTCCTTATCGGCGGCTTCGGTAGAGTTCTATAAAATCCTGAATAAGATCACGGAGCAAAAGGGTTGTCATCAAGTGATCCTGACCGTGAACGAAAATAAATCCTAATTCCATGTCCTTGCCGTCAGCTTCTTCAGCTAACATTTTCGTTTGCGCATTGTGGGCGAGGGTTAAATTTTCATCGGCGCTTTTCAATGCTGCTTCCGTGTTTTCGAAGTTTCCGGCACGGGCTTCTTTCAGGACTTTCAATAAAGTGCTTCTGGCGTCACCGGCATAGGCGACAATTTCAAAACCGAGCATCTGCAATTCTTCCTTTGTCATGAAAAAACCTCCTAAAGACGGCACACATGATGAAAAGAGACTCTTTTCACCATGTATGATCGTTAAATGATTGTTTTTGTTTCACTTACAAGTTTGTACCAGTAGGCCGATTCTTTCGGATACCGTTTTTGGGTGTCGAAGTCGACGTAAAAAAGACCGTAACGTTTGTTGTAGCCGTTGGTCCATGAAAATAAATCCATTAAGGACCATAAGAAATACCCCTTTACGTTGACTCCGTCGGTAATCGCTTTACTGACGGCTTCTAAATAGACTTTTAAATAGTCGATTCTTGCCTTATCCATAATGATGCCGTCTTCAAACTCATCTTTATAGCCCATGCCGTTTTCGGTAATGTAAATTTTGTTATATTGCGGATAGTCCCGTTTGATGCGCATCAGCATGTCATACAGACCTTCAGGATAAATGAGCCAGTCCCAATCGGTCCGCTTCAGGCCTTCTTTGTAAATTCTTTCGCCGATTCCTTTTACTTTATAGACCGAAGTGCCCTTATCGCCCGTTCCGTTATGGTGAATAACGGTTTCTCCGTCGTACGCTTTGACGAAATGGCATTGATAATGATTGATGCCGAGATAATCATTGCGCGTCGAAGCTTTTTTCATCACGTCAAAGTCACTGTCTGAAAACTCGTATGAAGCGCCGTTTGCCTCACAGATTTCATCCAGAGCCCGCATGGTTTCCTCAGAATAATAGCCAAGGTAGGTGGCGTCGAGGAGGAATCTCACTGATAACGCGTCATCCAGAAAACAGGCGTGGCGGTCTTTTTCTGAGTCACTGGCGGGATATTTTGTTTCCAATGAGTGGACGACACCGATTTCTCCCGGATAGCCGCCGTCTTTAAAAAGATTGACGGTCATCGCATGCGCTACCATCATGTGATGGAGGCATTGAATGACTTTTGTGATATCACTTTTAACAGATGGCGGAAAAACCCCGAGTAAATACTGGTTGGTGGCTGTGGGATAAATTTCGTTAAACGTGCTCCAATATCTGATTTCGCTGAATTCTTTAAAGCAAAACTCCGCATAGCTGACAAACGCTTCTATCGCAGCGCGGTTGAGAAAGTCTCCCTGATCAAACAATCCTTTCGGTGTATCGAAATGATGCAGCGTGACAAAAGGGGTGACGTTGCGTTTATGGCACTCTGAGAAAATACGATGATAGTAATCAACACCTTCCTGATTGATTTTGCCCGTGCCGTCAGGGAAAATTCTCGTCCAGGCTATAGAAAGGCGGATGCCGTTTATTCCGAATTTTTCACATAGTTTAATATCTTCCGGAAACTGGCGGTAAAAATCACTTGCCGGATCAGGGCTGAATCTTCCCTGTTTTTCAAGAAATTCATCCCAGGCCACAGGCCCTTTGCCGCCTTCTTTTGTGGCGCCTTCCGCTTGATATGCCGCAGTCGCCCCGCCGAAAATAAAGTCATGAGGTAATTTGAGCATTACTGAATCCTCCTTCGCCAATGTGTGAATTGGAGTTTGTTAATGTTTGTAATTGTTATCTTTTGTTTAATAGTAAACGCATACATTTTTGTTGTCAATAGCTTCATAAAGAAATAAAATCTGTGTTCATAGGGGTTATATAAGTTTTTCGTTGTTTTATATGTTGATCATGTTGTTTGTTAGTGTTTGTTTTTGTTGACCAGATTGCCGCGGTGTGTTAGATTGTGTGTAAAGTTGAGGGGATGATTGAACATGTTAAAAAAAGAACGTCTTTTAAAAATCATCGATATCGTAAACTCGCGGGGGTTTATTACGGTGAGTGATATTATCGATGAACTGGATGTTTCTGATATGACAGTGAGAAGAGATCTGGACGAGCTGGATAAGGCCGGAAAAATCGTACGTATTCACGGAGGCGCACAGAGCATTTCTTATTCCATTGATCACGAATTATCGCATAATGAAAAACTGGGTGTTCAAATGGAGGAGAAGGAGAAGATCGCGGAACTCGCAGCTTCCTATGTAAATGACGGCGATACCGTTTTTTTAGGGCCCGGCACGACGATTGAACTTTTAGCCAAACACTTGCTGCATAAGCGAATCAGGATTATCACAAACAACTATCCCGTATTTGATATTTTAAAACATGGTGACACTGCGGATACCATCCTGATTGGCGGCGATTTCCGGAAAAATACCGGTGCCTTCGTCGGGCCCATCGTGAACGGCAATCTGCAGAAATTCAATTTTACGAAAGCCTTCATCAGCGCCAACGGCATACATAATGATGAGATTTCTTCTTACAGCATTGAAGAAGGGGAAGCCCATCAAATCGCGCTGAATAATTCGCGGACGAAATTTTTGCTGGCGGATAATAAAAAATTCAACCGGGAAGATTTTTACGTGTTCTATAACTTGCATGATATGGATTATCTGATTACGGATGATAAAGTAATGAAAGATGTTCAAATTCATTACGAGCAATATGTAGATGTCAAAATCGCAAAAAAATAAAAAGGCGGGCGGTTCGATGAAAGGAGTTATTTTTGATTTCAACGGCACGATGTTTCAAGATTCGCATCTGCACGAAAAAGCATGGTTTTTCATGGTGAAAAAATACGCGCCGAAAACCATTTCTAATGAAGACATTTTCGTGAACATTCACGGGAGAACAAACAGTGAAATCCTGACGTACTTTATTTCCGGCGATTTAACAAATGAAGAAATCGAGAAGCTGTCTTTTGAAAAAGAAGCCTACTACAGAGAATTATGCCTTGAAAACAAAGATGAGTTAAAGCTGACGAAAGGACTGACCGGTGTATTGAACCATCTGAAAAAATCAGAAACGCCGATGACCATTGCCACGGCTACGGTAAAGGAAAATGTCGAGTTTTACTTTGACGTCTTTCATTTGAATCGGTGGTTTGATTTTGACAAAGTCACGTTTGATGACGGGAGCTTCCCCGGAAAACCGGCGCCGGATATTTTTCTCATCGCATCGGAAAAGTTAGGCCTCAGACCTGAAGAATGCTTAGTCATTGAAGATGCCTTTTCGGGGCTCACAGCGGCGAAAAAAGCAGGTGCAGGCAAGATTATAGCCATTGACCCGCTCGGAAAAAACCGCGCGCTATTTGAAGAAAAACAGCTGGCGGGTGACGGGATACTGACAGACTTCACCTCGTTTTTTGAGGTGATTGCCGGACATTCTGTTTGAGAGATCAGCCGGTTCTTCATGCCGATATGGCTGTACAGGCTGCGGACTCCGTTCGCAACACGGGATGTTTTTGTGTTCAGCGGTGTCTGCTTCTCGTGAAGAAAGGGGTTTCGCTTTTTAATCGGAGTCACTTTTAAGACAGGGGTATCCCTGTTTTTTTTAAATTCCTCGTATTTACAAACAAGCGCTAAGGTGCTTATTGCTGACTGTTTATATGTTTTACGATAAAATCCTGAGCATACAAGAAAACCAGCCATCCTGTAAGTCCAAGCCCTGATGCGGCAATGAAAGACAGTGAATGGCGAAGGGCGATGCCGATAATGACCAGCATAATGACTGTGGAGGGGATGCCGGAAGCCACGCTGAATGCAAAATGACTTAATGTCTCCTTCGTTTCGCCTTGGATGTACAGCCAAACCATGCTCAGCATACTGACAATTGGTAAAGCCGCTATAAGACCTCCATAACTCGGGCTTCTTCTTGATATTTCAGTGATAATCCCAATAATAGCAGCGGAGACAATGATTTTAACGATCGTAAACATTTTCAGCACGCTCCTTCATCAAACTGAATGCTTTTAAGACAAGTGTTCTTTCTTCATTATTCATGCTGTCAAAAAGGAGCTGTTTAAGCTTTTCTTCATCAAGACCGGAATGCCGGTAAAGGACATCCGCCCCCAAACTGGTAAGTTTTAAAATGACTTTCCGCTCATCCTCAACGCTTCTGGTTTTATAAACGTACTTTTTCTGCAGTAACCGCTTTATATGTTCCGAAGCGGTATTATGTGATACTTGAATCGCTTCGGCAATGTCTTTTATTCCGACTGCCTTTTCTTTTTGAATGACTTGCAGAATCCGTACACCTTGGTGAGTAATTTTTTCATGGTGCTGATAACGGAGCCGGTAGTAAATATCTGTCCAGAGGTCATTTAATCGGATTATTTCGTTTGACATCATCATTCACCTTCTATCGTTTATTAAGATTATATCTTATATTACGATATATTTTTGCGGATTGAAAGCAATTTTTGAGCATGAGGGAGCGGTATTTGTTCTGTTTTTAGAAGATGGAAGAGACAAGCGGCCGCAGCTTCAACGAATAAACTTGTTTAATATACTCTCAATAAGTTATATCCCTTATTTTGGAAACTTCAACTTGATACCTTCCGCATATAAATAAGGGCGCTGACAATATGATAAAGAACCAAAGTATATATTCAAATGCAGTTTTTTCAGCAGGGCAGTCTTGTGCTGATTGAAAAAGATACGGGGGATAAAAAGCGGGTAAGAAGATAAGGAAAGGAGAGAGACGGATGGAACTTGATTTTGTGATTCGTCTGGCGGTTGCGGGTCTGCTCGGGGCTCTTATTGGATTGGAGAGAGAATTCAGGGCGAAGGAAGCCGGTTTGAGGACGCATTTTTTAGTGGCCGTCGGCAGCGCCTTGATGATGATCGTTTCCAAATACGGCTTTTTTGATTTGTTATCCAACAGCCATACGTCCTTTGATCCGAGCCGGGTGGCGGCGCAGGTCGTCAGCGGCGTTGGATTTTTAGGAGCCGGCACGATTATTTTGCAGCGGCATGTCGTGCGGGGGCTTACGACGGCCGCGGGGATTTGGGCTACGTCGGGGATCGGACTGACGATCGGGGCAGGTATGTATGTCATTGGCATCAGCGGCACGATTTTGGCGTTAATCGGGCTTGAACTGTTAAATTTTCTGTTTAAACCGGCGGCGCATTCTTTGTCTGTCAGTTTCAGGATTGAAGAGAAAGCCGTCATGCATGATATTTTAACATCTCTTGAGAAAAAAGGAATTCTTATTACGTCCTATGAATTGAATAAGGCGGTGCTTGAAGTGAAGGGAAGGGTGAAAAGCAAAAGCGGGAAAGCGGCGGTAATGGAAAAAGTTCAAGCTCTCCCGTATATTCTGTCGGTCAAAGTTGAATAGCAGACAGGGGAAGCCTCCTGTCTGCGGTCATTTCTTTTCAAACATTAATACCAGGGATAGAACGGGATATACGGCCGCGGATAGTATGGATACGGTCTGGGGAAATAATAAGGCGGCCGCGGATAGTATGGATATGGTCTAGGGAAATAATAAGGCGGCCGCGGATAATGATATGGCACCCGTTCGTGGCTCTCGGCTGTGTATTCATGATAGAAAGGATCGTACAAGAGGAAAACCTCCTTTTCAAATGATGGTTCCGTTTACCTTATTCCTGTATGCCCGGTATGGTGTACGTACAACGGGCAAAAAAAAAGACGCCGGTTATCATCCGGCATCTTTTTTTACACTTTCACATCAATTGAGTGGCCGGCAGTCGGGTGCTGGGACGGCAGCATTTTCACTGTTTCTTCCGCCGCAGCCTGTGTATGCTGCATGACCGTTTTTGTTAAAGCGATATTTACATTCTGCGCCAGAGATGCTTGGTGCATAGCAATTGATAACGCAGGGATATCCATAGCTTCCACCTCCTTATCCCTTCATATCGGCGGCGTGCTCCGATTATGAAGGGGACTGGCGGTTTCTTTTTACGGCCCATTCTAAAAATGCGGCAGCGCATACCCCGAGAGTATAGGCAAAAATGTCACTCCAGACAAATTGCCAGCCGAGGATCAGCCCGCCGAGCGTGCTGCTTCTGACCGCATCAATCCACGGCGCGTGATACAGCTGGCTGCATTCAATCAGACAGCAAAACGAGAGGCTCAGGATAGCGGCTGTTTCCGTCCGGATGTGCCGAAATAAAAGCCCGAATCCTGTAAAAATCATTGCCGCCCACAAGGCATCTCCTAAATAAGCGTTTATGATGCCGGGCAATAGGGCGGTGATGTATGCGGTTCTGGACAGCAAACCGAGGGCGATGATAAAAACGGTACATATTCCGTATGTCAATGGATGTCTATTCACTTCAAACTGTTCCCCTTTTTTTGTACTCCCATGTATTGTAAGGAACGACGGAGAAGCTGTCTATCAAAAAAACGGCCCGGAAGGCCGCTTTTTTCGCGTTATCTTGCTTTTAGGTTGACGTGGTCTGCTTTTTGATCACTGCCGATGACGAAGCGGAGCTCATACTGCCCCGTATGGTAGACGTAATCTGTTTCGCCCGTTTTTGGCACTGTCAGGATTTTGTCAGCGCTGCCGATTTGTTTGCTTAAGACGTCAGGTGTGACGCCGCCGAGGTTTAAGCGCCGCTCGACCCCTGTTCCGAAATAGCGAATTTCCGAGATTTTTCCGTTTTTATGATAGGAAAATCCATAACCGGGGTTTCCCATGTTCCAGCTGTATAAATCAAATGGATTGCGGCTGTCTGCTTTTTGTTCCGGCTCGCCGATTTTATCGTAAACGTCCTGTCTTGTGCTTTGGTTGATTTTCAGGCCTCTCACATTTTGCGGCATTTCCCCTTTAAACGCCGATTGGTAAAGGCTGTTCACCAGTTCTTGTGCACGCTGGTTTTCCGTTTTTGAAGCGGCTGCGGCATGGACGGGCTGTGTATCTGAAAATGCTTCTGCGCCGAATGCGCATCCCGTGAGCATCACTGCCGACAATCCCGCGGCGAGTGTTTTTTTCTTCAACATATGTGAACGCCTCCTTTTTACCGCTCATACCCGTATGTTTCCTGAGATAAACGAGATGTTTTAGTGAAAGGCCGGTTGGGAATCATAGAGGATGTATAGAGGGGTACAGAAAGGGGAAAAGAAAATGGCTGATACAAAGAAGGTTACAATCAATGGGGTTGAAATGGAAGCGCCGGACGGTCAAACCGTTTTGCAGCTTTTGAATAATAGTTCAATTGACGTGCCGCATGTGTGTTATCATCCGAGTCTCGGGCCGATTGAAACGTGCGATACCTGCATCGTCAATGTTAACGGGGAACTGGTGCGTTCGTGTTCCGCGCAAATAAAGGACGGCGATGTCATCGATACGCTTTCGTCTGATGTGAAAAAAGCGCAGATTATCGGCATGGACAACATTTTGCACAACCATGAATTGTACTGCACGGTCTGTGATTACAACAATGGGAGCTGCGAAGTACATAATACCGTAAAGGAAATGAAAATCAATCATCAAAGCATTCCGTTCGATCAAAAACCGTATCCTAAAGATGAATCAAATCCGTTTTACAGATATGATCCCGACCAGTGCATTTTGTGCGGACGCTGCGTCGAAGCCTGTCAGGACGTACAGGTAACCGAAACGTTAAGCATTGATTGGGAGCGGAAACGCCCGCGGGTCATTTGGGATCAGGATGTGCCGATCAATGAATCATCATGTGTTTCCTGCGGACATTGTTCAACGGTATGTCCGTGCAATGCCATGATGGAAAAAGGCATGGAAGGCGAAGCGGGGTATTTAACAGGCATTAACCAAGAGACGCTTCGGCCGATGATTGACATCACAAAAGGCGTCGAAACCGGATACGGATCGATTTTGGCCATATCGGACATGGAATCGGCCATGCGGGATGAAAGAATCAAAAAAACGAAAACCGTATGCACATACTGCGGTGTCGGCTGCAGTTTTGATATATGGACGAAAGGAAGAGACATTTTAAAGGTAGAACCTCAGGCCGAGGCGCCCGCAAATGGCATTTCGACATGTGTGAAAGGGAAATTCGGCTGGGATTTCGTCAATAGTGAAAAGCGCCTTACCAAACCGCTTATCCGGGAAGGAGACTCGTTTCGGGAGGCGGAATGGGATGAAGCGCTACAGCTGATCGCTGATAAATTTACTGATATAAAAGAACATTTCGGCCCGGACGCACTTGCCTTTATCACATCTTCCAAATGCACGAATGAAGAATCATACGTGATGCAGAAGCTTGCAAGAGCTGTCATCGGCACAAATAATGTCGACAACTGCTCACGCTACTGCCAGTCTCCCGCCACGGCCGGATTGTTCAGAACGGTCGGATACGGCGGTGATTCAGGGTCGATTACAGATATAGAAAAAGCTGAGCTCGTGCTGATTATCGGCTCAAATACGTCTGAGTCTCACCCCGTCCTGTCCACACGCATTAAACGTTCTCATAAGCTGCACGGACAGAAGCTCGTCGTCGCTGACTTGCGTAAACATGAAATGGCCGAGCGCTCTGATGTGTTTTTCCAGCCGCGTGCCGGATCAGATAATGTCTGGCTGAATGCCGTATCGAAATATCTGCTTGATCACGATTTGGCGGATACTGCATTTCTGAAGGAGAGAGTGAACGGATTAGATGAATTCGTGAAAAGCCTTGAACCTTATACAATGGAATATGCGGAAAAACATACCGGTGTGGACAAGGATACCTTAATCAAAGTGGCCCGGATGATTCATGAAGCCGGCAGCGTGTGCGCACTGTGGGCGATGGGTGTCACCCAGCATATCGGAGGAAGTGATACGAGCACAGCCATTTCCAACATGCTTCTTGTGACCGGGAATTACGGCAAGCCCGGCGCAGGCTCATATCCGCTTCGGGGCCATAATAACGTGCAGGGCGCCAGTGATTTCGGCAGTATGCCTGACAGCTTCCCCGGCTATGAAAAAGTAACGGATGAAAAAGCCCGCAAAAAGTATGAACAGGGTTGGGGAACAGACCTGCCGAAAGAAATCGGAATGACAAATCATGAAATGATCGAAGGCATCCACTCAGGAAAACTGAAGTCCATGTACTTAAAAGGAGAAGAAATGGGGCTTGTCGACTCCAATATTAACCATGTTCATGCCGCATTTGAAAAGCTTGATTTCTTCGTTGTGCAGGATATCTTTCTTTCGCGTACGGCCGAGTTCGCCGATGTCGTGCTTCCGGCAAGCCCGAGCCTTGAAAAAGAAGGGACGTTTACGAATACGGAACGGAGGGTGCAGCGCCTTTACGAAGTGTTTGAACCGCTGGGCGATTCAAAGCCTGATTGGCAGATCATTACGGACATCGCCAACCGTCTGGGCGCTGATTGGCACTATGAACATCCGGCAGACATTATGGAAGAAGCGGCAATGCTTTCGCCGCTCTATGCAGGCGTCACTTACGAACGTCTCGAAGGCTACAATTCACTGCAATGGCCGGTTGCAGCGGACGGAACCGATTCACCGCTTTTATTTACGGATAAGTTCCCGTTTTCAGACGGCAAAGCGATTTTATATCCCGTTCAGTGGACCGAGCCGAAAGAATTTGGTGAAGAATATGATATCCATGTGAATAACGGGCGGCTGCTCGAGCATTTTCACGAAGGAAATCTGACTTACCGATCAAAAGGAATATCCGAAAAAACACCGAGTGTGTTCCTTGAGGTCTCGCCCGAACTCGCCGAAGAAAGAGGGCTGGAAGACGGAACGCTTGTCCGTCTGACATCACCGTACGGAAATGTGAAAGTCAAATGCGTCATCACAGACAGGGTAAAAGGCAAACAAGTCTATCTTCCGATGAACGATTCAAAAGACGCCGCCATTAACCTTTTGACAAGCAGCTATGCGGATAAGGATACCGATACACCGGCTTATAAAGAAACATCAGCGAAGATGGAGATTTTGAAAAAAGAAGGCGTTAATCCGCTTCCGAAAATCAATTTCCGTTACGGAAACCCGCAGCCGCAGATCGGTGTCCGGGTTGATCGGAAATGGGCGCGTAAAGATTATGTATTTCCGGGAGACGCCGTAAAAAGGGGGAAACAGCAAAATGGCTAAAGCAATCAGCGGCATCCGAAAACAGACCGTCACAGAAGAAGACAAACGAAAAAAGGACTTAGAAGAGATCGAGACGGCTCTTTTGCGAAATAAAGACGCGATTTTGGAATCTCTGCACATTCTTCAGCACATGAACGAGCGCGGCGTTTTGGCGCTTCTGCGCGGGCTCTTCGGCCAGGGAGACAAAGTGATGGATATCCTCGTGAAAAAGGCGAATACTCCGGAAACGGCCAATATGCTGAAAAATCTCCTGCTGTTAAGCGGCGTTCTCGGCATGCTCGATGTAAAACAGCTTGAGCCGTTTATCGTTAAAATCAATGCGGGCGTCACAAAGGCCGTCGAGGAAAAAGACAGCGGCAGGAAGACGGGGTATTTTGATATCGTCCGCGCTTTAAAAGACCCGGAAATCAACAAGGCCGTCACTCTGCTGTTTTCTTTCCTGAAAGGCATGGGCACTGATACGGACGATATGGAAAGAAATACGCAGCCTCCTGAAGACCAAAAGCAGCACCAGAAACCGCAGACGAATGAGTGAACATTTCTCCCGAGCCTGGCCGAAGGCTCGGGTTTTTTGTGCGCTTCTGCTGTTTTCTTGGGAGAAATTTCACCTCCGGATTCATGACTTTTGTTGTGTTATGTTAATAGTTCAGGTTATGAATAGAAAAAAATTGAAAATGTGTGCTAGGATAAAATTCAAGGTACGTCAACTATTCAAATATGAAACAATCAGGAGTGATGAAACATGAGTAAGCTGAGGAGCACGAGACAAGCCATCCAAAGAACCCTGATGAAAGGAAAAAACGGCCTGGACGTATACAACCCTTTTCCTTGGTACGAAAAAATGAGACGGGAAAGCCCTATACACTTTGATGAAGAAACGAAGGTTTGGAGTGTGTTTTTATACGATGATGTCAAAAAAGTCATCAGTGATAAAGAGACGTTCTCAAGCCTCATGACTGATGTGAAAAGCTCGATTGCAAAGTCCATGCTGAATATGGACCCGCCGAAGCATACCCAAATCAGATCTGCCGTCAATCGCGCTTTCACTCCCCGCGTCTTGAAGGAATGGGAACCGAGAATTAAAGACATTACCGATCATCTCCTGAAACAGGCAAAGAACAAAGGGCGGATTGATATCGTTAAAGATCTCTCTTACCCTTTGCCGGTCATGGTGATTTCAGAATTATTAGGCGTTCCGTCCGAACGTATGGATCAGTTTAAAAAATGGTCGGACATTCTCGTCAGCATGCCGAAAGATGCGAGTCCTGAAGCGGCGGAGAAAAATCAGCAGGAACGTGACCGGTGTGAGGCAGAGCTGGCGGCATTTTTTGCGGAAATAATAGAAAGCAAACGAAAACAGCCCGGCCAAGACATTATTTCTATTTTGATAAAAGAGGAAGAAGAGGGAGAGAAGCTCACGGCAGAAGATCTGATCCCGTTTTGCAACCTGCTTTTAGTGGCGGGAAATGAAACAACGACTAATCTCATTTCAAATGCGGTTTACAGCATATTAGAGACGCCCGGCCTTTATGAAGAATTGAAGCAGGACCCTTCTCTCATCACGCAAACGGTGGAAGAAACGCTGCGTTTTCGCGCTCCTGCTCCGTTTGTCAGAAGGACGGTCCGGCACGACACTGAACTGCGCGGACGCCACTTGAAAAGCGGGGAGATCGTTCTCTGCTACGTTGCATCTGCCAACCGTGATGAAAACAAATTTGAGAAGGCGGGCGTATTTGATATTCATCGCCAATCGAATCCGCACCTTTCCTTCGGATTCGGCGTACACTTCTGCTTAGGCGCACCGCTTGCCAGACTTGAAGCGGAAGTCGCGCTGAAAGGAATTGTAAAAGCCTTTTCACACCTTGAGCCCGTCCGGATTGAGCCGATCCGAAACAGTGTCATGTACGGGCTGGAGTCTTTAGAAGCGGAGATAAACGAAAATGAGGGAGAAGAAAAAAGATGAGAAAAACACACATCGCCATTATTAATGTGGCCGCTCACGGTCATGTCAATCCCACGCTGCCTGTAGCCGAGGAACTTGTCAATCGCGGGTATAAAGTGACATTCGCTACGACTGAGGAATTTGAAGCTTCCGTTGCCAAAACGGGCGCCATTCCCGTTTTATACCGCACAAGCATAAAGGCGGACCCGGAGACGATAAAAGAACGGGTAAACAAAAATGACGCGTTTGTGATGTTTCTGGAAGAAGCGGTTGAAGTGCTTCCGCAGCTGGAAGAGCTGTACAAAGACGACCTTCCTGACATCGTCCTGTTTGATTTTTTAGCTCTTGCCGGAAAATTGTTTGCGGATAATGGCGGCATCCCGGCCGTAAAGTTCTGCCCGAGCTATGCAATGAATGAGTATTTTCAATTAGGAAGAGACGAAGAAACACTGGAAGCGGCCAAACAGGCGATAGAAGAATACCAGGAGCAGATTGAAAATGAACAATTGAAACGTATGACAATGGAAGAGTTTTTTATGCCTGAAAAACTGAATATTGTCTTTATGCCAAGGGCCTTTCAGCCGAAACAGGAAACCTTTGACGAACGATTCTGTTTTGTGGGTCCGTCTCTTGGAGAACGCACAAATACGGGAAGTCTGGAAATTGATGCAGCCGATGACCGTCCGCTTATGCTCATTTCACTGGGAACGGCGTTTAACGCCTGGCCTGAATTTTACCGGATGTGTATTGACGCGTTTCGGGACTCGGACTGGCGGGTTATTATGTCAGTCGGCACAACAATTGATCCGGAAAGTTTTTCGGATGTCCCCGAACACTTTATCATCCGCCAGCACGTTCCTCAGCTTGATGTGCTGGAGAAAGCAAAGCTGTTCGTATCTCACGGCGGGATGAACAGTACAATGGAAGCAATGAATGCGGGTGTCCCGCTCGTTGTCGTTCCGCAAATGCACGAACAAGAGGTCACCGCAAAGCGTGTGGATGAATTGGGGCTTGGCGTGCATCTGCCGCCGAAAGAAGTCACTGTGGCCCGTTTGCAAAAAGACGTTCAGAACGTATACGGCGATAAGAACATCCTCAGCCGCGTGAAAAGCATGCAGCAGAAAATAGAAGAAACCGGCGGCCCAAAACAGGCTGTTTGCGCCATTGAAGAATTTTTGAAAACGGCGGCCGTCGAAAATTGATTGAGAAACAGGCAGCGCACCGGAAGACGGCTGCCTGTTTTGTTATATGTTTTTCTTCATGCCGCATCTCCGGCATTCCCTCAAAAATTTTCCGCCCTTCACTGAGCTTTTAAACAGCGTGTAGTCGCAATTGTCACATCGGCCGCTGTGAACATCAGGATATTCATTGAACTCATAAATGACCGAAGTATCGTATCCTTTTGTCTCGAACTCTTTTTTTGTTTCCATGATTGAAAATCCCTCCGCGAATCAAATCGTTCTGCCCGGTTAATGATACAGCAACTGCACGGGGGATTCAACGGGAGCATAGCTTGATTTTCCCGGCTGATTGCGTAACAATAATAGAAATAAATGACGGCCTGCCATAGGGCGCCCGGCATCTGAAGGGAAGAAGAAAACAGCGATGGGAAAAGGATTGAACGGGAAACGGATTGCCATCGGCGGTTCGCGGAAAACAGAAGAGATCACAAAATTAATAGAAAAGCAGGGCGGAACGGCGGTCGTCCGTTCCCTCCAAGGAACCGTATACCTGGCGGAGGATCAAATTGAACCCGACGTAAGAACATTTGCCGGGCAAAAAGCCGACTGGGCGATATTCACCACAGGCATCGGTACGGAAACGTTATTGTCGGTATCGGAAAAAATCGGTCTGAAAGAAGAATTTTTAGCGGCCGTTCATGAAGCGAAAATCGGCTGCAGAGGCTATAAAACGTATGCGGCCTTAAAAAAGCTCGGCATCACGCCGCATGCCTCAGATGAAGACGGTACAACAAGAGGGCTGATCCGCTCCTTGGAACGATTTGACTTTAAAGATAAAAGAGTCATGATACAGCTTCATGGCGAAAAAGCGCCGGTCTTAACGGAGTTCCTTGAGAAAAACGGAGCGGAGGTATTCCCTGTTCTCCCGTATCAGCATATTCCGCCTGAAAGGGAGACGGTCGATAAACTGCTGGGAGAGCTGTTAAACGGAGAGGTCGATGCCGTATGTTTTACGACAGCCATTCAAGTGCGCTCTCTCTTTGATTATGCAAAAGAAAAAGGGTTCACAAAAGAATTGCAGCAGGCATTCGAAAAACAAGTGCTTGCCGCCGCAGTCGGCAAAGTGACGGCTGAAGCGATCCGGGATGAAGGGATAAAGAGGGTTCTTGCTCCGGACATTGAGCGGATGGGAGCGATGATTATTGAATTATCCCGTTACTATGAATCTCTGACCTTGTCATAAATAATCATTCAGCAGGGAAAAAGCCTACGCTTCCCTGCTGAATTTTTTTAATTGCCAGTGTTCCGTGAAAAGGGAAGGATATGTCAAGGCGCTGAGTATGATACATGTAAGAAGAGCGGAGGCCATCGTTGTAAAAACGATCAGCAGCTGAAAGCGCACCGCCTGTATCGGATCAGCCCCCGCTAAAATCTGCCCCGTCATCATGCCGGGAAGCTGAACGAGACCCAATGTTTTCTGGCTTTCAAGCGTCGGGATCATACTGAGCTTCATACTGGACGTCAATATCTGCCGGACGGCCTGCTTAGGCGTTCCTCCGAGAGAGAGAATCAGTTGGATTTCTTCTTTTCGCAGGTCTGCTTCCGAACTGAGCCGGCTTAAAAACAGGCTTGAGAGCACCATGGCGTTTCCGATGACCATGCCGCTTATCGGAATGACATATCTTGAAGTGAACGGAATGATATGAAGGGTCAGTAAAAGTCCCTGCGTCACGGTTTCCGCGATCGCCAGTGTCAGAAAAACGCGCCAAAATGAGCCGATCTGCATTTTTTTCCGTTTGGCGACATTGTGCGAAGCGGCCGTGAGCATGAGAAGCACCATTAATATGATAAATATCGGGTGATCACCGCGAAAAATCAGCGACAGCACATAGCCTATGATAAGCAGCTGAATGACGGCCCTGACGGTTGCGACGATCATATCCTTTTCGACGCCGGCTTTAAAAGATTTAGACAGGAATAAAGCGATAATGACAAATATACTTGTCAATAACAGAGAAAGATCATTCATATCAGCACCCGCTCCCTTGTAAAAGCGCCCGGGCCTTTTCATGTTTCGGTTCCTTAAAGAACGTTTTCGTTTCCGCGGTTTCTAAAAGCCGTCCCTCAGCCATAAACCATACTGTATCGGATAATCGTTCCGCTTGTTCAAGGTTATGGGTGATCCACAGGATCGTCAGCTGTTTTTGCCGATGGAGTTTCGTAATCAGTTTCTCAATGATGAGAACGGATGACGGGTCCAGCGCCGAGGTGATTTCATCCAGCAGCAGGATGGACGGCAGTCCGGCGAGGGTTCGCGCTAATGAGAGCTTCTGCCGCTGTCCGCCGGATAATTCTTTTGCATTCCGATCCAGAAGCCCGCGCGGAAGATCTGTAAAATCTGCGAGCTCTTCAGGGGTATAGTGCTGTGCGCCGTGGAGTTTTTCTGCGAGCAGAAGGTTGTCCCGCACCGTTCCCTTGAGGACGGGAGCTGATTGAAATGCAAGGCCCGCGGTTTTTCTGAGCTCTCTGATGTCCCAGTGTCTTATTTCTTTTCCGAATACAAGCACTTCCCCTTCATCAGGCGTATTCATCAGATTGCACAGCGACAGCAATGTGCTTTTTCCCGCGCCGGAAGGCCCTATTAACGCCGTGATAGAACCTTTTTGAATATGTCCGGTTACACGGCTTAGGACATCAAAGGACGTATTGTTTTGTTCAAAGCGTTTGCCGGCTGACAGAAAAGATATTGCCGGAATTTCTTCTTTCATACAGGATGACACCTTTCGTAAAAAAATCAGGAACCGGTGAGATTGGCTGACGTTTGCTCAGCCGTTTTCTGGTCTGTCTGCCGGGAAGCGAATGTATGCATGACCATTCCCGCAATAATAATGAACAGTCCGGCAAATGAAAGAAGTGACGGAAACGCCGCGGATAAAAAGACGATTTCGCCGATCAGTGCAAAAAGAACCTCTCCGGACTGCGTCGCTTCAACAGCAGCGAGCTTCTGCGGCTCATTCCTCACCATATCGGTGGCGCGGAAAAATAATACTGTTGCGATAACGCCAGAGCTGAGTGCGACGATAAAGGATTGGAATGTCTGTCCCATTGACGGAAGCCCGTCTCTATGCCAGCCGAAAGCGGCGATCAAAAGCCAAAACGGAAGGCTTGCGAGCGTCATGCCGAGCACCCGCTGAAATGTATCGAGTTTTCCGCCGTATTGTTCCAGCATTTTGCGGTTGCCGAGCGGATAGGCAAACGCCGCGATGACGACCGGCACAACGCTGAATAGTATCGTGCGGCCGGACAGAGAACCCGCATGCTGAAGCTGAATCAGCCCGGCTCCGATCAGGATGATGACGGAAGTAACCAGCGAAATCAGCGGGATCTTTTGTCTGGCGGAAACCGGGCCCGCCGGTGAATGTTTTGTTTCGTAAAAAAACGGCGACAGAAGCACACCCGCGACAATTGTAATCTGCCACGTGCCCGCGATCAGCCAGCCCGGCCCATATGCCGCGGCAAACGTAATCGGGGCATAAAAAAGCACGAACCCGGTAAAACTCCACTTCAGCCAAAAAAACGGTTTTTTTCGGATTTCATGCCAGAGCGGCGCCCATTTTCCTTTCGCATAAACGATCAAAAATAAAAACGGAATCATAAAAAGAAAACGCAGGGAAGAGCTCCACATCCAGCTTCCGCCGGAAAGCTCCATCGCCCTGTTTAAAATAAATGTGACTGCGAAAAACAGAGATGCCAATATTCCGATCACGATGGCTTTCATTAAATCCCTCATTTTGACACATATTTTTTTATACTATACTATTCACCGGCAGGCTTCGCAATGGAATATGGGAAAATAGCGTTTTAACAAATGATGAATGGGAAACAGACATATACGGAGGTGAAAACAGTGCAGAAAGAGGATATTCAAGTGCTTTATTTCGAAGATGACGGCCGCATTCCGAATAACCCGAATCTTCCGCTTGTTATTTATAAAGCGGTATTTAATGAAGAAACGGTACAGAAAGCAGAGTCCGTCCTCCGCCGGCACGATTGGTCGAACAGCTGGACGGGCGGAGTATTTCCGTATCACCATTTTCACAGCACCACGCACGAAGTTCTTGTTGCGGTAAAAGGAAACGCGGTTTTGAGGTTCGGCGGGGAACAAGGAGCGGACGCCGTTCTTCAAATGGGAGACGCAGCGGTCATTCCGGCCGGCACCGGACATAAAAAACTGTCGGGCAGTTCTGATTTTACCGTGATCGGGGCTTATCCGGGCGGCCGGCAGTACGATACAAAAACGGAGAAAAATGATAGAACTTCAGAAGAAATCAGCCGTGTCCCGCTCCCGGAATGCGACCCCTTTACGGGAAAACCGGGCCCGCTATTAAAATTGTGGGAAAAATGACAGGGGAAAAGCGGATGGTCTGTAAAAAAATAGCCTGAAAGAAACGTTATTACACCCCCGCCATATAAATAATTTCATAAACGAAACAATTCACGTTCAAATTTTGTTCAAAAAGTGTTATTATATAAGAGTAAATCAAATTTGGGTTTTTTATGTTTGCTATTTTCAGAGAGGAAAAAGAAATTTTGACTTATTCAATTGTTTTTGTTGATATAAAAATAATACTGGATATGGCAAAGTGAAAAACTGGGTAGTAAACATTTATTTTTGTAAATGATTGTGCATGAATTCACAATCTTGCTTTTTCATGCTTTTCTGCATGAAGGGGGAAAGGCTACCCTTTCCAAAAAAATCAGCATACTGCTTATAGTAAAGGAGAATCGGATATGCCAGAAACAATCGATCAAACAAATGCATCTGTCAGCCAAGGCCAACGCGATCTTATTGATCAGCTGCTAAAACCTGAAGTTCAAGAATCACTGACTGTTTTAGTGGATCAGCTTCCAAAACTGACTGAGTTAGTAAATATTTTAACGAAGTCTTATGATTTTGCACAGTCTGTAGCGACAGACGAAGTATTGAAGAGCGATACAGTGGGTGCGCTTACAGAAATTCTTGAGCCGGTGAAAGAAACAGCGAAAGAAGTTGCGGCTACTGCGATCGAAGCAAAAGACCGCGCGGATGCAAGCAATGAAACGATCGGACTTTTCGGCCTGCTGCGCATGCTGAAAGATCCTCAAGCTCAAAAGCTGTTCCGTTTTGCTAACAGCTATCTTGAAATCATGAACGAAAAACAAAAATAATCTCAGATTCAAATTGATATAAAGGACGGAGGATATACGATGTCAAAACATATTGTCATTTTAGGCGCTGGTTACGGCGGAGTTCTTTCTGCTTTAACCGTTCGCAAACATTACAGTAAAGATGAAGCACGCGTAACCGTTGTGAACAAATACCCGACTCACCAAATCATTACGGAACTGCACCGCCTTGCAGCCGGCAACGTGTCTGAACAGGCTGTTGCTATGCCGCTTGAAAAACTTCTGAAAGGAAAAGACGTCGACATTAAAATCGCAGAAGTCAATTCTTTCTCAGTTGATAAGAAAGAAGTTGCCCTTTCTGACGGTTCTAAGCTGACTTATGACGCGCTTGTTGTCGGACTTGGTTCTGTTACGGCTTATTTCGGCATTCCTGGACTCGAAGAAAACAGCATGGTGCTGAAATCTGCTGCTGATGCCAACAAAGTATACAAACACGTGGAAGACCGTGTGCGTGAATACGCTAAAACGAAAAACGAAGCTGATGCAACGATCCTTATCGGCGGCGGCGGCTTAACAGGCGTTGAGCTTGTCGGTGAGCTTGCTGACATCATGCCGAACCTTACGAAAAAATACGGCGTAGATCCGAAAGAAATCAAACTGAAATTAGTAGAAGCAGGTCCGAAAATTCTTCCTGTTCTTCCTGATGACCTTATCGAACGCGCGACAAAAAGTCTTGAAAAACGCGGCGTTGAGTTCTTAACAGGTCTTCCTGTTACAAATGTTGAAGGAAACGTTATTGATCTGAAAGACGGATCAAAAGTCGTTGCCAACACATTTGTATGGACAGGCGGCGTACAAGGCAACCCGTTAGTCGGCGAATCCGGCCTTGAAGTGAACCGCGGCCGTGCGACGGTTAACGATTTCTTACAATCTACTTCTCATGAAGATGTATTTGTTGTCGGAGACAGCGCTGTATACTTTGCGCCGGACGGCCGTCCGTACCCGCCGACAGC
Source organism: Bacillus sp. SIMBA_026 (assembly GCF_046535335.1). Lineage (NCBI taxonomy): Bacteria > Bacillati > Bacillota > Bacilli > Caryophanales > Bacillaceae > Bacillus > Bacillus sp. SIMBA_026. The sequence goes on from NZ_JAWRWX010000001.1 coordinate 329,933, forward strand.
GCAAATCGCTTGGCAGATGGGTGAACTTGTCGGTTACAACCTGTTCGCTTACTTAGAAGGAAAAACGCTTGAAACATTCAAGCCTGTAAACTCTGGTACGCTTGCAAGCCTCGGACGTAAAGACGCGGTTGCCATCATCGGAGCGAACTCTACTCCGCTGAAAGGCCTTCCGGCATCTTTAATGAAAGAAGCAAGTAACGTACGTTATTTAACACATATCAAAGGATTATTCAGCCTCGCTTACTAATCCTTAAGATCACACAGAAGACATTGCCGGACTTTCTCGGCAGTGTCTTTTTTTTGTATGAAAATGTTAACAGATACAATTTTCTGAAAAGTTAAATAAAAATGATTGATATGTGAGAAAGAGGAAGCTAAAATAAAAAAGAACCATTTTGTTAACGTTAACATTTTTAAGAGGGAGGATGAAAGTGTGAAAGCTTTTATGGGTGATGATTTTTTACTGGACAGTAAAACGGCCGTAAAGCTGTACCGGGATTACGCTGAAAACATGCCGATCATTGATTATCACTGTCACTTAAGCCCAAAGGAAATCTATGAAAATAAAACCTTCGCAACGATTACGGAGGCATGGCTTTACGGTGACCACTACAAGTGGCGGATCATGAGGGCCAACGGCATTGAAGAGCGCTGCATTACCGGAAACGCTTCAGATGAAGAGAAGTTTTTCGCCTGGGCAAAAACGGTGCCGATGGCGATAGGCAATCCGCTGTACAGCTGGACGCATTTAGAGCTGCAGCGCTGGTTCGGCATTTATGACGTATTGAATGAAAAAACGGCCGCGGCCATTTGGAAAAAAACGAATGAGCTCCTGCAGGGAGACGGGTTTGGCGCAAGGGATCTCATTCTGAAATCAAATGTCAAAGTCATTTGCACAACCGACGATCCTGCCGATGCGCTGACATACCACGAACTGTTGAAAGAAAGTGATTTTCCGGTTCAAGTGCTGCCCGGATTTCGGCCTGACAAAGGACTGGACATCAGCAGCCCGGGTTTTGCCGATTGGGTCCGTTCGCTGGAGAGCGCTTCCGGAATGGCTGTCACCACCTACCAATCGTATTTAGATGCGTTAGAGTCCCGCGTCCGCTTTTTTCACAATGCCGGGGGAAGAGTGTCGGATCATGCGTTAGATCAAATGGTTTATGCCGAGACGACCGAGGAGGAAGCGGCCCGGATTTTTGCAGCCGGATTAAGCGGAGAGCATGTGTCTTTTGAAGATGAAAAGAAATTCAAAACACGGACGCTGCAATATCTTTGCGGTCTTTACGCCGAACTGGACTGGGCGATGCAGTTCCATATTAACGCGTTAAGAAATACCAATACAAATAAGTTCAGCAGCCTCGGTCCTGATACGGGATATGACTCAATTAATGATGAACGTATCGCAAAGCCGCTTGCCCGGCTGTTAGATTCCGCCGAAAAAAAGCGGCAATTGCCTAAAACGATTTTGTATTCTTTGAATCCGAATGACAACTATATTATCGCCAGCATGATCAACAGCTTTCAGGATGGGAAAACACCGGGGAAAATTCAATTTGGCACAGCCTGGTGGTTCAATGACACGAAAGATGGAATGCTCCAGCAAATGAAAGCGTTATCAAATATGGGCCTGTTCAGCCGTTTTATCGGGATGCTGACGGATTCAAGAAGTTTCCTGTCCTATCCCCGCCATGAATACTTCAGGCGGCTTGTCTGCACGCTGATCGGCGGCTGGGCGGAACAAGGCGAAGCGCCTTACGATATGGAGCTTTTAGGAAAGATTGTCGAGGGGATTTGTTACCGGAATGCTGAGGAATATTTCCGCTTTTAAAAATGGAATGAAAGAGGTGGCCTATGAGTAATGTGCCTGTCGTGACAGCACCTGCCGCAAAAGTGAAGGAGCATAAGCTGAGTCTGAAAGAAAAAGTATCCTATGGTTTTGGAGATTTTGGGAACGGATTTATGTTTGATCTCGGGCAGATCTATTTGCTGAAGTTTTTCACAGATGTCGCAGGCATTCCGGCAGCGTTCGCCGGCAGTATTTTTTTGGTCAGCAAGCTGTTTGCGGCTTTGACTGATCCGATTGTTGGCTCGGCCATTGACTACAGAAAAAAGATCGGACCCCGGGGTAAATTCAGGCCGTACTTATTATTCGGAAGTATTATTCTTGCGGTCATGACCGTATTGATTTTTGTGTCACCGGACGTGAGCGTCACCTGGAAGCTTGTGTACGCCTATGCTTCTTACATGCTGTGGGGGGTGGCTTATTCTTTCGTCAATATTCCGTACGGCTCCCTCGGCGCGGCCATTACACAGGATGCGGAGGACAGAACGGCGCTTTCCGCATTCCGCCAGATCGGCTCCCTCGGCGCGCTGCTCATTACAAGTGTCATTGTCATCCCGATTCTCGTTCATTTTGATAACGTTCACATCGGCTACCCGGCAGTCATGGGAATGATGGCCGTAATCGGAATCGCGGGATTTATGATCTGCTACCGAAACTGCAAAGAAAGAATTATCGTCCGTGAAGCGCCGAAAGAAAAGCTGTCCGTTATGTCGGTTTTCAAATGCTTTATCGGCAACAAACCGCTTCTGACCGTCGTTTTCATGACGATTTTCTCAATATCGGCATATAACATTAAATCCGCTATGCTTGTTTACTTCGCCCAGTACAATCTCAACAATGCGGAGCTGATGTCCTACATGAGTTTTATCATCATCGGTTCTTCATTTTTAGGTGTTTTGTTTATGCCGAAACTCGTCAAACGTTTCGGAAAAAAGCAAACGGTGATGATCGGTTTTGCCGTCAGCGCCGCGGCTGATGCGCTGAATTTCTGTCTCCCGTCAAACGTATATATCTTTACGGCGTTAGCGAGCATTGCTTTTATTGGGATCAGCATACCAAACGGCATTACATGGGCGCTTGTGTCGGACATTATTGATTACGGAGAGTGGAAGACGGGTGAACGGAAGGAGGCGACGACATATTCGCTTTTCAACTTCTCCAGAAAACTCGCCCAATCTTTATCAGGTTTTCTTTCAGGCATCGGGCTGAGCGTTATCGGCTATATCCCGAATGCATCTCAGACAAAAGGCACGCTGATCGGGATTAAAGGGCTACTGCTGCTGTACCCGGCTTTCGCTTTAGCGTGCGCCATGCTGATTATCGGTTTGATGTATAAGCTGACGGACCGGCAGCATGCCGAGCTCGTTCAGGACTTACATCATGCAAAACCTCAACTTTAGTGATTTTACGGACTGTCCGTTAATGGTACAATAGAAATAAATGACAGCATACAGAAAGAAAGGAAAAACGATGGTAACCATAAAAGATATCGCAAAACTCGCCAACGTATCCCACACAACCGTATCCCGGGCACTTAACGGCAGCCCCTACATTAAAGAGCATACAAAACAGAAAATATTAGAGCTCGCTTCACAGCTGAATTACACACCGAATGTAAATGCAAAAAGCCTTGCCATGCAAAAGTCCCATACGATCGGACTGTTTTTTACAAGCATCACAAACGGAACCTCACACAGCTTTTTTTCCGATACCATCAAAGGTGTAAACCGCACAATCAGTGAGGAATACAATTTGTTCGTCCGCGCGATTGACGACCTGAAAAGCTTTGAAACCATTACGCCTATGAGATATGACGGAATCATTTTAATGAGCCAAAGCGACAGTGATAATTCATTTATTTATCATATCCGCGAGAAAAACATCCCGCTTGTCGTGCTGAACCGGGACATTGATGACCGGAGCATCACGAACATCCTGTCAAACGATAAAGAAGGCTCCAGACAGGCGGTCGACTGCCTGATCGCAAACGGACACAGAGATATCGCGATCATTGAGGGAAAGGAAGGATTCAGGTCAACTTCTCAGCGGAAAGAAGGCTATTTGACATCTTTAATTGATCATTCTATTCCGATTAAGCATGAATACAGTGTAAAAGGCCGCTATGATATGGAAAGCGGAAGTCAGGCGATGGAAAAACTCTTGGCGCTTCAATCACCGCCTACGGCTGTTTTTTGTTCAAACGATGATATGGCGATCGGGGCGATGAACGCCATTTTCGCCAAAGGCCTGAACGTTCCGGAAGATATATCCGTTATCGGGTTTGATGACATCGGCATTTCCCAATACATGACGCCGAGGCTTTCGACAGTAAAACGCCCGGTTGAAAACATCAGCATACTCGGCGCAGAGAAGATCTTGGCGCTAATCGCCGACCCGGATACGGCGGCGGAAAAAATATACGAAAACACCGAGGTGATGATAAGAGATTCAATTAAAAAACTCACATAACGGCCCGTCTGATTATCCGGGTTTTCGTACGATAAAATGTTAACGTGTGCATAAATGCAGAAGGAGGCGGACAGCTTGCGGCAGCTGAATAAAAAGATGTGTGGTGAATACATTCAATATCCTGAAAAAGTCCTTCAGTTCGGCGAAGGTAACTTTTTGCGGGCCTTCGCAGACTGGCAGATCGATCAATTGAATCAATTGACGGATTTTAACGGAAGCGTTGTCGCCGTACAGCCGAGAGGCTCTGAGAAAATCAAACGTTTAAACGAGCAGGACGGTTTATTTACGCTTTTTTTGCAGGGGATAAAGGACGGGAAACCGGCTGAAGAACACACGATCGTCAAATCCATCAGCCGCGGCATTGATCTTTTTTCTGACTATGATTCCTTTAAACGGCTGGCAGCACAAGAGGAGCTTCGTTTTATCATTTCCAATACGACAGAAGCGGGAATTACGTTTGAGAAAGGCGACCGGCTTGAGGATAGACCTCAAAAAACATTCCCCGGGAAATTAGCGGCGTTCCTTTATTTCCGCTATAAGGCATTTGCGGGTGACGCCGAGAAAGGGTGCATTGTGCTTCCATGTGAACTGGTCGAAGAAAACGGACGGAAACTGAAGGCTGCCGTGCTTCAATATGCCGGGCTGTGGGAGCTGGAGCCTGATTTTACTCAATGGATTCATGACGCGAACATCTTCTGCAATACCCTCGTGGATCGGATTGTTCCCGGATTCCCTGTTGATACCGTAGAAGAACTTACCAATTTTCTTGAATACGAAGACCGTCTGCTTGTGGTCGGTGAGCATTATTATTTGTGGGTGATAGAAGGGCCGGAACAGCTTCAGAATGAACTTCCTTTTGCTGAGGCCGGGCTGAACGCACTGATCACGTCTGACCTTACGCCTTACAGGACAATAAAGGTGAGAATCTTAAACGGCGCTCACACGGCATTGGCGCCAGTGGCTTTACTATACGGACTGCAAACCGTCCGGGAAGCGGCTGAGCACGAGGTGACGGGCAGGTTCATCGAAGAGCTGATCAATGAAGAAATCCTCCCTGTGCTGCAAATGGAGGGTGTCACCCAATACGCGGCAGATGTGTTACAGCGGTTTAAAAATCCTTATATCCAACATTATCTGCAAAGCATTACCCTTAACGCTGCCGTGAAATTCAAAACAAGAAACCTGCCGACGCTGAAGGCTTATATCGAACAGGAGGGCCGGCTACCTGAGAAGCTGGTATTTTCGTTCAGCGCCATGATCTATTCATACTGGAACGGACCGAACAAACCGGCTGACGACGCGGAGGTTCTTCACCGTTTTCAAATGGCGCGGTCCCGTTGCAAAGATGATATGTTTCAAGCGGCATCTGCCATATTAGGAGAAGAGCGATTGTGGGGGAAGAATCTGAATCATCTTCCGGGGCTGACTGAACGAACGGCTTTTTTTCTGTCTGTCATTCATAAGCGGGGTATGAAGCATGCGTTACATGAATGCTGCGGAAAAAAGGGGGAAGTGAAATGAAAGAGGTCATAAAAATCCATAAAAACGATAACGTGCTTCTCGCCATGCGCCATTTTAACAAAGGGGAGCGGCTGCATACAGACGGACTGACGATTGAAGTGAAGGACTCTGTAAAGCGGGGGCATAAAATCGCGCTGCAAACCATTGAAGAAAACGGCAGCATCATTAAATACGGTTTTTCGATCGGGCGTGCAACAAGGCGGATTTCGGCCGGCGAGCATATTCATACCCATAATCTGCAAACGAATTTATCCGATGTGCAAGAATACACGTATTCACCGCGCTTCGAGGACAATCCTTTTACAAATGAGAACCGGACATTTAAAGGCTACAGAAGAGAAAACGGTACATCCGGCGTCCGGAACGAACTGTGGATCGTGCCTACAGTCGGCTGCGTAAACGGCGTCGCTGAGAAAATCCTGCAGCGCTTCGTAAAAGAGGCGAAAGACATTGCGCCCTTTGACAATGTGCTGGTTTTAAAGCACCAATACGGCTGCTCCCAGCTTGGCGATGATCATGAGAATACGAAACAAATGCTGATGAACGCCATCCGTCATCCAAATGCGGGCGGTGTGCTGGTTTTAGGGCTCGGCTGTGAAAATAATGAGCTGGCGGCGATTAGGGAAGCGCTTTCTGAAGTGAATGGAGATCGGGTGAAATTTCTCGAATCACAGGCTGTCACAGATGAAATTGAAGCGGGGACTGCGCTTCTTAAAGAGATACACCTTGCGGCAAAGGGAGATAAACGTGAGGAGATTCCGCTGTCAGAATTGAGCATCGGATTGAAATGCGGCGGGTCGGACGGTTTTTCCGGCATCACGGCAAACCCTTTATTAGGGAGATTTTCAGATTACTTGATTGCACAGGGAGGGAGCACGGTTTTAACGGAGGTGCCTGAGATGTTCGGCGCTGAGACGATTCTCATGCAGCGTGCGGCGAGTGAAGAAGTGTTTCATAAAACAGTCCGATTGATCAATGATTTCAAGCAATATTTTATGAAGCACGAGCAGCCGATTTATGAAAACCCGTCACCAGGGAATAAGGAAGGCGGCATTTCAACGCTCGAAGACAAGTCGCTCGGCTGCACCCAAAAAGCCGGTCTTGCACCGGTTTCTGATGTGCTGACATACGGTGAAACACTGAAAACAAAGGGATTGACACTGCTCAGTGCGCCCGGCAATGATTTAATCGCTTCTTCAGCGCTCGCCGCGGCGGGCTGTCACATCGTTTTGTTTACAACCGGAAGAGGCACGCCTTTCGGCACATTTGTCCCGACTGTGAAAGTATCAACAAATACTGATTTATTTCAATCAAAGCCTCATTGGATTGATTACGACGCGGGCAGATTGGCGGAAGACCAAACAACAGAAGATCACATTGTAAGAGATTTTATTCAATACATTATTAAAGTTGCAAGCGGAGAATTCGTCAATAACGAAAAAAACGATTTTCGGGAGCTTGCAATTTTCAAGTCCGGTGTGACGTTATAAGGGAAAGGGCGATCTGACAACAGACCGCCTTTTTTATATTAATTTTATTCCGCTGATTAAAATAATCGCCGCCATCACAAACTGCAGCGGGCGCGGTGAGAATTTCGGCGAAAAGAAGCTGCCGAGAAGCACACCCGGCACAGAGCCGATCAACAGATTCAATACAAGCAGGTAATCGACGCTTCCGAAGCTTGCGTTTAACAGACCGGCAGCCGTTACGAGCAAAAAGGCATGTGCGATATCCGTTCCCACCACTTCTGCCGTTTTCATTCTGAACAGGTATAACATGGCGATTGCAAATAACGAGCCGGACCCAATAGATGTCAGGCCGACGATGAAGCCGAAAATGACGCCGATCAGTATCATGAGTGTCCGCTTTTCTTCAAGCGTTTTTTGCTGCCAGCGGTTCGGCCGAAGTTTTTTATCGAAAAAAAGGCGGGCGATAATGGAAATGGCGACAAGGGTCAGCACGTAGCCGAGCGCCTGTTTGATAATCTGCTCCTGATGCTGGTGAAAAGCGGGAAACAAGTGAAGAACACCGATGGCGGCTGTTGCGCTGGGAATGCTCCCGAGCGCCAAATAGCCGACAAGTTTAAATTGAACGGTGCGCTGCTTCCAATGAGAAACGACACCGAACAGTTTGGTGATGGAGTTATATAAAAGGTCAGTGCCGACGGCGATTGAGGGGTTGATCCCCAAAACGATCAGTAAAGGAGTCAAAAGCGCCGCTCCTCCCACACCCGTCAATCCGACAAGCGTTCCGACAAAGAAACCCATAAACACAATGCTTACAGTCATCTGTGTGCCTCCTGAATAATCCTACTATTTTTATCAGATTATATATGATTAAGAGGCGGTAATCAATTAAATTTTCGGAAAATTTTATACAGAACAAAAAATCCGCCAGCCTGCTGTTATGTCGCAGACCGGCGGATGGCCGGATTATGATTTTTGCTGATAAAACGGAAGTTCCGTGTGGCCCATTTCTCTGACATACACGAAAAGGTTGCCTTTATGATGAATTTCATGCTCCATGGCAAGCTGAAGGAGAGCAGCGCCGGTCACTTTTCTGCCGAAAGAGGCGGTCAGGTCAATTTCGCGGTTCAGCTGCTCTTCAGTCAGCTGTGACAGGATGTCTGTCGTTTTTTCAGTACATGCTTCCGCCAGTTTGACGAGGTCTGTTTCCGCTTCTTCTTTCGGTTTGTTCTGGATGGCTGATCCGTTTCCGTCGTTAATGACGTTTGCAAACATAAGAAAAGAATAAACGATGTGTTTTACAAGTTCCTGAGCGGACATTGATGTCTCTGCCGGTTTGTAGTCGTAATGCTCGCGGCTGATTTTTTCGGCCAGTTCAATCGTCACGTTTCGATGTGACAGAAAGTGGCTGACCAATTGATTTTGTGCTGTCATGTGAAAACCCCCATTTAATACAGAATAAAAGCTGCAAGGATATGCTATATCAACGGCACGGAAGAAACAAGCAATAAGCTTGTGACGGAGATAAATCGTTGCGGATATCCGAAATTCGACAATTGCGGTCTTTTTGCGTTCTTCTTTTTCTAGCAAATATGATAAAATATGACATATCTCGGTCATTCCAAAAGGGGGGATTTATTGAGGATGAAGCAGACTATTCCGTCCTCTTTTGTCGGGCTCAAAATTAATGAATGGTATACCCATATCCGGCAGTTTCACGTCCTTGAGGCGGAGCGCGTCAAACGTGAAGTAGAGAGAGAGATCGAGGATATGGAAGAAGATCAGGATCTGCTGCTGTATTATTCATTAATGGAATTCAGACACCGTGTCATGCTGGATTACATCAAGCCCTTAAAGGAGGACCCTTCTCAGCCTGAGTTTTCAGAATTATTGGAAGACATTGAAGGCAACCAGTATAAACTGACAGGACTGCTTGATTACTACTTTAATTTTTTTCGAGGAATGTACGAATTTAAACAGAAAATGTTCCTAAACGCCATGATGTATTACAAACGGGCTGAAAAAAACCTTGCACTCGTTTCTGATGACATCGAGAAAGCTGAGTTTGCTTTTAAAATGGCCGAGATATTTTACAACCTGAAACAAACCTACGTCTCCATGAGTTATGCCGTTCAAGCCCTTGAAACGTACCAATCGTATGAGACGTACAACGTCCGCAGAATCCAATGTGAATTCGTTATTGCAGGGAATTATGATGACATGCAGTATCCAGAAAGAGCATTGCCCCACTTAGAACTTGCTTTAGATCTTGCAAAACAAGAAGGCAATCCCCGTCTTATTAGTTCAGCCTTATATAATCTCGGAAACTGTTACGAAAAAATGGGAGACCTCTCTAAAGCAGCCGAATATTTTGAGACATCCGTTTCCATTTGCAGGTCAGAAAAGTTCGATAATCTTCCGCATTCTATTTACTCATTAACACAGGTTCTTTATAAACAGAACACTACAGCCGAAGCAGAGAAGCAATATCGCCTCGGGCTCAGTATCGCCCGCGAATACAATGATGAATTGTTTGTGAATCTGTTCCAATTTTTACATGCGTTATACGGCAAGGAAATGGATAACGCATCCGTCAGGCACACGTTTGATTTTCTGGAAGAACACATGCTGTATCCGTATGTGGAAGAATTGGCGCATGACGCTGCCAAATTTTACATGAAACACGGACAGACTGAAAAAGCGCTCACGTTTTATGAAAAAATGGTGCACGCCCAAAAACAAATCCAGAGAGGAGATTGTCTATATGAAATCTAAACTGTTGTCAGGATTGCTGCTTGTTGCTGTCGGGTTCAGCTTTACACAGGTGATCGGCCATGAAAGCCATTTGGAAAACCAAGCGGACGGCACATTCCATATTGCCGCGCGCAACCAAACATAACATAAAGACCCTTCTTTGGAAGGGTCTTATTTTTTGCATGCGTATCCATTCCATTTTTATCCGAATGCGGGGTCTATATGCTCAAGTTATCTGTCCTACGAATGCCACCTATTGATGAAAAAGGCATAAGGAGAGATGAAGAGTGGGGATTGAAGTGAAAAAAAAGCTCGTATCGGCTGATAAATATGCGTTAAAATGTCCGAATCCGATGACACCGGAGTATATTACCATTCATAACACGGCAAACGACGCATCCGCAGCTAATGAAATCAGCTATATGACGGGAAACAGCGAATCAACGAGCTATCATTTTGCGGTTGATGACAAAGAAGTGATCCAGGGAATTCCGTTGGACCGGAATGCCTGGCATTCGGGAGACGGCACGAACGGTACCGGAAACCGTAAGTCGATTGCTATAGAAATCTGTTACAGTAAGTCAGGCGGCGAACGGTACAGAGCTGCAGAAGAACTGGCAATTGCGTTTGCGGCGCAGCTTTTGAAAGAACGGGGCTGGGGGATTGACAGAATCAGAAAGCATCAGGACTGGAACGGAAAGTACTGCCCGCACCGCATTTTGTCTGAAGGCCGCTGGGATGAAGTGAAGGCGAAGATTGAAAAGAAATTAAGCGGGAGTATGCCGGCGAAAAAAGCCTCTATTTCTTCTTCCGCGTCTGAATACCATGTGAAAAAAGGCGACACCTTATCGGAAATCGCCGCATCGCACGGTGTCAGCGTAAAATCGCTGCAAAGCATCAACCATATCACCGATCCGAATCACATTACAGTCGGACAAGTGATCAAGCTCGCTCAGACGGGTTCTTCTTCAAAAAGTCAGGCTGTGTCTTCCTATCCGCTTCCATCCGGTGTGATCAAAGTGACGAAACCGCTGACGAAAGGGGAGAACGTAAAACAAGTGCAAAACGCTTTATCCGCTCTTTATTTTTATCCCGATAAAGGAGCAAAAAATCATGGGGCGGACGGCGTTTACGGCCCGAAAACGGCAAATGCCGTAAAACGTTTTCAATCCGTCAGCGGATTAACGGCAGACGGAATTTACGGTCCGAAAACGAAGGCGAAAATAGAAGAAAAACTGTAATCAATAAAACGGAAGCTCCCCGGGCTTCCGTTTCTTCTTACATACAAACTGCTGCAAGGGCCTTTTGAATATCATAAATGCTTTCATCTTTTTTAAACTGCTTTGAGACAGCGGGAAGTTCCGCGCCTGAAATCCAAATTTTCAGCTCTGAATCAAGGTCAAAGCGGCCAGCGGTTTCTACGCTGAATCTGGAAATGCTCTTGTACGGAATGGATTGAATCTCCGTTTTCTTCCCCGTGAGTCCCTGTTTATCAACAAGAATAAGACGCTTATCCGTAAAGACAATGATATCTCGGACAAGCTTAAATGCGGCGTTGACATTCTCACCTTCCAGCAGAATACGGGCCAGTTCTGCTTTTGCTTCAGCCGTCGATATTGTTGACGCATTGCCCAGCAATCCATTGATGAATCCCATGATATATCCCCCCTGTTACGTATTCTATCAAATCATACTATAAAAAGGTTTCCATTCCCAGATGAGTAGAGTAAACTGGTGCTGACTGGAAAAGGAGAGCATGTTACACATGAAAGATAGATATGACAATTTCGCAGCCCTTTCAGCTGCTGAATCAGAATACAGAATTATTTATGAAGAAAAAGAGGGAAGTAAATGTATCGTCCTCGCTCCCCACGGCGGCAGGATTGAGCCGGGAGTCAGTGAGCTGGTGCGGGCATTTTCTGACCAAAGCTCAATTTATTTATTTGAAGGAACGAAGCGGTGCGATAACCGTTCTCTCCATTTGACAAGCACACGCTTTGACGAACCCCTGGCTTTAGAAAAAGTGACCGCCCATCATTACGCATTGGCTTTTCACGGGTATCATGATCTGAAAAAGGCAAATACACTCGTCGGGGGCGCGGATCTGGAAAAAGCAAGACTGATTTGTGATCTGCTGCGTGAAGCGGGGTTTGATGCCGAGCTGACAGAGAAGAATGATCGGCTGGCAGGTGTAAATCCCGGCAACATTGTCAATCGGACAAAAAGGAAAATGGGGCTGCAATTGGAAGTGAGCACGGCGCAGAGACACGCGCTGTTCAGCAATTTTGGCTGCCGGGGAGAAAAATATACGCCAACCGATCTGTTTTTTCGGTATGTAGAAGCCGTGAAGGCCGGTTTTTATGATAAATGAACAGGGGGGCCCGTTCTTACATTCACTGGAGCTATGCGGCGCAAGAAGTGCTTGGCGGGCAGCACGGTGAGAACAGCGTCATGATGCAAAAACCTTTCCTGCGATTTAAAATGCTGACACTCTGTCGGCGGAGAATCGCTAATTTTCAATAAAATACGGCGTTTTTTCCTCAGCGGCATGCAAGTGTGTCTGTCCGCTTTCATAATACCCATTCGGCCGCTTGTCGGATAACAGACAAGTGAGCCGCTTCTGAAATTGAATACCTGCTTTACGCCGTTCAAACAGCTCCAGCCTTTTTTCCGCAAATGATGCCGTCACCCGGAAAGCGGCTGCGATTAAAATGACGGCGTGGCTCCTCCGCTGGGGAAGCTCCATGTTTAACAGCATAAAGGTCGGCACACAGAAGTGGTACATAAAATGGTTGGCCTGAAATTCCTGCAGTTCCCTGAACAGCTTGTTCATATGAAAATGGTTGCCGGTATGCTTCAGCACATGGCACAGTTCGTGCGCAAAATCCTGCCATTGCTCTTCGGGTGACTTTTTTTGATTCAGGACGATGCTGTACATGCCGTCCCGCTTCAGCATCATACTGTGCGTATCTTCAAAATGAATCCAAATGTCAAGCTCCTTGGCAATCATCTGCATATCAATATGGAGAGGGGCGGTCATTCCCATGCGGCAATATAAGTTTTTGACGTATTCCTCAAGATGTGTTAAAAAATCGCCCAATTGAATACACCCTTTCGAACGTATGTTCTTTTTTAAGCGAGAAAGAAAAGCCCTGATCGGACTTTGAATCAATTCCCTTTTCTTTTAAAAATAAACATTCAGCTTTTATATCGGCTGAACGTTAAGCAGTTTAAAGGAAAAGAGCGGTTTATTTATGTTTCGGCCTGCGGTTTTTCTCTTTTTCTTTTAAATAATTAATGAATTCAATGGCCTGCTGCTTGCTTTCCGGGGAAAAGTCCTGCATGTCCCGATATGCGATCTGCAGGTCGGGATCGGCAAACATGTCTTCATCTGAAGGTTCTTTTCCGGTTAACAAATAATCAGTCGACACTTTGAAATAATCCGCAAGCTTTTGCAGCGTGTCGTAATCGGGTTCAGATCGGCCGTTTTCATAATGAGAATATCTGGCGCGCGAGACACCGATATGATTTGCGACTTCTTCCTGCGTTTTCTTTCCTCTGAGACTCTTTAATCTTCCGCCTATCATCCGAATGACCTCTCTTTTTTCAACACCCTAAGTTACTTATGATTATAGATACAAAATGTATCAAAATAAAGTGATGATAAAAAAAGTATCAAAAAGGTCTTGATGATACGAATTGTATCGTATATAATCAACATCATAGGGATACAAAATGTATCAACATGCGATAAAAAATTGATCAGGAGGGTGAGAGATGAAGCCGATTATCATCCGTTTCAGCAGCAATCCGGCTGACCAAAGATGTTTAGGAAAAGCAGGCGGCTCGATATCTTTTACCGCTTGCGGACTTCCGGTATTCCGATTTGATAACCGATTGCAGTATGAACGCTATATAAGTCTGAAGACAAACGGAGACGTCCAATATGAATCGTAAAAGCTACCCGTTTTTCATCTATTCCGGATTATTGAATTCAGAACATTATGACAAAATAGGGTCTGCTATTTGGCTGTTTTTATGGTTCATCAGCTCAACGACAAAGGAACACGTAAAAGACGGCGTAAAGTGGGGGATCGTCCTCGGACATAAGCCCTTAAAAGCAAGAGAAATGGCCGACGTATTTGCCGTCAGCGAAAAAACCGTCAGACGGTGGCTTGAGGTTTTGGAACAGCATGAATATATCAAAACCGTCCGCGCCCCTTACGGACTCATCGTCTCCGTAAAGTACTCGAAAAGATTCACGCAGAAAAAGACATTGACCCGCCCGGAAGTCACAGACCGGACAATATCGGCGGATCACCGGGACAAAAATGTCCGGAGAGAAATAGATATAACAAAAAATCATACTGCTGAAGAAGCGATTAACGACATTGCCGCCCATTTTATCAGATTAAGGTCTGCACAGGAGGGGCGGAGCGTATACCCGTCGCCCCGGGATTATCAGGCCATCGCCCGTATTGTTTCCCTCGGTGCGTCAGCACAAGAAGCAATCAAATGGCTCGGCGAATGCTTTACAGCTTTTGAACAGCGGCGCACCTCTTCAGCTGAAACGATCAAGGCTTTCAGCTATTGCGCCAAGTATATGGAAGACCGCTTGAATGCACGAATTGCGGGAAGGACAATCACAACAAAAAAAGAGAGGAATACGATACATGACAAAACGAACGATCGAGCAGATACTGGCCGACCTGAAAAACGGAAAACGTCCATTACTGGCGGACAGACCGGAAGAATCAGGCGAAAGCCGCTTTGACTGTCCGCTCTGTAAAGATCAGGGCGGTTATCTCAAAAACCAGCTTGGAATGGATGTGTGGGTTAAGTGCCGCTGCGCCGCCGAACGAAAAGCAGAGCGCATTCTCAGCGCAAGTGAGATTACAGGCGCCTTTCGGAAGCTGGATTTCAAAGGGTTTATCACGCGGGGCAAGCCTCAGGCAGTCGTCGACGCATATGAGTGCGCCCTTGAATATGTTGAAAACTTCGACAAGATTAAAAACTGCCGGAAAAACAGCATTGCCCTTTTAGGGCGTCCGGGATCGGGAAAAACCCATCTTTTGACCGCTCTCAGCAATTATGTCATGAGACAGAAGCAGACACCGGTGCTGTATTTTCCTTTTGTGGAGGGCTTTACGGATTTAAAAAATGATTTTGATCTGCTTGATGCAAAGCTTGGCCGTATGAAACAGGCGGATGTGCTTTTTATTGACGATCTGTTCAAACCGCTGAACGGAAAACCCCGGGCGACCGATTGGCAGATTGAACAAATGTACGCCGTCGTGAATTACCGCTATTTAAATCATAAGCCGGTTCTTATCTCGAGCGAGCTGGCCTGTGACGGACTGGTGCAGGTTGATGAAGCCTTAGGCACAAGAATTTATGAGATGTGCAGCGATTATTTAGTCATCATTAATGGCAATTCATTTGACGTAAACCACAGATTAGAGGGGGCGAGATAATGTGTAAGCTGTGCGGGCCGAAGAAGGTCATTATGACGGAAACGGGTTTCGGCGCTGTCTTTCACCCTTGCCCGAACTGCAAAACAGGCACTGATTTAACGCCGGTCATTAAACGTCTTGAGCGAATGGTTCAAGACGCAAAAGCGAGGCTTGATGCACGTGTATAAATATATCAAATGGCTTTTTTGCCTGCTGTTCAGGGCGAAACGGATAGAAAAGCAAATTGAAGCATGGCATGAGGCTGATGGAAAGTGAGGATAACCATTGCAAGAAAATCACAGCCCCGCTCCATGGCGGGCCGTAAACAGCGGAGAAGAAAAACCCATTTACATTTATTCCGCTTACAGCGAAGCGGATAAAGAGAAGTTCCCTTATTCAAACGGAAGGCTCATCGCGGCCGTTTTTAACTTAAGTTCATACTCACAGCAGATCAACGCGGCATTGATGGCGAAAGCCCCGGAACTTTTTGAGGCGGCCGAAACGGCTCTCCGCCTGCTCCGGGGAGAAAGTTCTGAAGAAAAAGAAGCGT
Source organism: Bacillus sp. SIMBA_026 (assembly GCF_046535335.1). Classification (NCBI taxonomy): domain Bacteria; kingdom Bacillati; phylum Bacillota; class Bacilli; order Caryophanales; family Bacillaceae; genus Bacillus; species Bacillus sp. SIMBA_026. The sequence goes on from NZ_JAWRWX010000001.1 coordinate 345,992, forward strand.
TCATAAATAAGCTCGAAAGCCTCATACATGAAGTAAACATCCTGAAAAAGACGGAGGACGTAAAACATGAATCCTAAAAAACTGACTGACATTGAACATACAACATTAAAAAGCCAGCTGGAAGAAGGCAAGGTTCGGGTGATTATTGTAGACGGACTGAAGAAGGAAGCATGGCTCGCCGAAGCGCCGGAGCACGGCAAAACGCTTGTCGAAACGCGAAAAGGGGATCTGGCCCGGGTCGAATATGAAATCGGCTTTAAATTGAATTAAAAACAGAATACGTCCAAGACGGAAAGCCTGCGGACACTGATCAATCGCGCACATGCTGCGCATTGGTTGGTGTCCTTTTTTTGTTCCGAAAAAGAGGAGGATCTACATGGAAGACTTACTATTTGAATATAAACGCACGCTGAAAGAGACGAAAAAGTGGTACAAGCAGCTGGAGGAAGCCGATGAAACGATGCTTACTTCAGAAGAACTGAAAGATAAAAAAATCATCAGAACGATCATTACAGATGTGGAATATGTCATCGAATGGCTTGAAAAAGGCCGGCAGCCCGGCATAAGAAGAGCGATAGACCGCAGAGACGCTTATCAGAGAATGCTGATTAAAGATCCTAGAATCATAGAAACCTATTCGCAGGCGCTGATGTTTGAACCTTCCGCAAATGTGACTGAAGAAGACAGAATCAGACTGCGGGACGCATTAGCCGTTTTAACGGATAGAGAAAAAGAAATGCTGCTGCTCCACAAAGCGGAATGCTTTTCGTATGAACGGATCGCCGCCTTGCTGAACGTAAAGAAATCAACCGTACAGACGACGGTCAAACGGGCGCTTCTAAAAATTCAAAAACAGCAGGAACAAAGAAATCAATCGCCTGCTTCATAAGTTGTCATACGTTTGCCACCTAGAAGTGAACAGACGATCACAAAAAGCGGCCCGATTAGAAGCCGCTTTTTATTATAGACAATCATGTCGGAGGTGGCGGTGATGCCGTAGCATGAAAAACGCAAAAAGAGAACAGGCATTTACAATCTATCAGTCTCATAAAGGCCGCATCACAAATCGCGCCCTTGCCGGCAAATCAGGCGTATCCGCAAGAACGATCGGCAGATGGAAAAAAGAAGGGCGCTGGGACGAGGCGCTCCATAAGAACGCGGAAAGCGGCGGAAAAAACACCCCGGGCGAAGGTGATGAGTTAAACGAACGCCAGCGGCTGTTTTGTCTTTATTATGTGAAAAGCTTTAACGCCACCCAATCTGCGATAAAAGCCGGATATTCACCGGAAAGCGCGCATGTGACGGGAAGCAGGCTGTTAAAAAACGAAAAAGTCGCCAAAGAAATCAGCCGCATGAAAAAGGAAATGGTCAATAAAGTGTTTGTCGAAGCGATGGACGTTCTTCAAGTCTATGTGAAAATCGCTTTCGCCGATATTACCGATTATGTAACCTTCGGAAAAAAAGAGGTTCAGGCCTTCGGAAAATCAGGGCCGCTCTTTGACGAAAATGATAATCCGATTATGCAGGAAATCAGCTACGTTGACGTTAAAGATTCGCACCTTCTGGACGGAACCATCGTCACAGAAGCAAAACTCGGAAAAGAGGGCATTGCAATCAAGCTTGCCGACAAGATGAAGGCTCTTGAAAAGCTGTCCTTGTACTTTGACCTTTTCCCCGATCAATTTAAACAAAAAATCGAAAATGAAAAATTAAAGCTGGCACAGCAGAAGATGGAAAAAACAGAAGACAGCCAAAAGCCGATTGACATTGTCATTACGCGGAAAGAGGAACGGTCATGATTGAAAAAGCGGTTAACCCGCGCTTTGAAGATTATTTGTTCAATTGGAATGAAACGTACCAATTTCTCGTCGGAGGCTATGGCTCGTCAAAAAGCTATCATACCGCGCTGAAAATCATCCTGAAGCTGCTTCGTGAAAAGCGGACGGCGCTTGTCGTGCGGGAAGTTTTCGATACGCACAGAGATTCTACTTTTGCCTTGTTTGAAGATATTATCGGGGAGCTTGAGCTGGGACATGCCGTAAAGGCCGTGTCTTCGCCGATGCAGCTGAGATTTTCAAACGGAAGCCGGATTATGTTTAAAGGGATGGACAACCCGGCCAAATTGAAATCCATTCATCATATTTCACTGATTTGGATTGAAGAATGCTCTGAAGTGAAGTATGAAGGATTTAAGGAGCTGATCGGGCGTCTGCGCCATCCCGAGCTTTCGCTTCATATGATATGCACCACAAATCCCGTCGGCACCTCCAATTGGACGTACCGGCATTTTTTCCGTGATGACCAAAAAAAACGGTTCGTATTGGATGATCAGACGCTGTATGAAAAAGGCACCGTCGTTAAGGGAGATACGTATTACCACCATTCCACAGCGTGCGATAATCTGTTTTTGCCGAAAAGCTATTTTAAGCAGCTGGACAGCTTACGGCATTACGATCCTGATTTGTACCGGATCGCCCGCAAAGGACAGTTCGGCGTCAATGGCATCCGCGTGTTTCCGCAGTTTCAGGTCATGGAGCACAACGAAGTAACGGAGCGGATTGCTTCCATCAGGCGCCCCCTGTTTCGGACGGGCATGGATTTCGGTTTTGAAGAGTCATACAATGCGGTCATCCGGCTTGCCGTCGATCCGGATCAAAAAGACCTTTATATTTTCTGGGAGTATTACAAAAACAAAATGACCGATGATCAGACCGCTGAGGAGCTTCAGGAATTGGCGGATCAAAAAGAGCTGATCAAAGCGGATTCAGCTGAGCCGAAAAGCATCCAATATTTCCGCAGGCAGGGCTTTTGCATGGTTGCGGCCAAAAAGTTTCCGGGCTCAAGACTTCAGTATACAAAAAAGCTGAAACGGTTCAAACATATCTATTGCTCAGACAGCTGTCAACATACGATCCGCGAGTTGCAGAACTTAACGTACGCAAAAAACAAAAACGGCGTTCTGTCGGAAGATGAGTTTTCAATTGATCCCCACACACTTTCAGCCATTTGGTATGCGCTGGATGACTATGACGCGGCGGATTTGAAAGATGCATCACAAAAACGGAGACGTCCGAATCGGGAAAGGAGGAGGTAGGCGTTGCCGAACTATCAAAACGTTAGAGCCACCGTCTTTAAATCAAAAATGGCCGCGCCGCAGGCAAGGCAGATGAACGAAGATCAATTTGCCGATCTGTACGGCGAAGACATCATTTCACCGCCCTATAATCTCATTGAACTGAAAACAATCGCCGAATATTCGACGATTCTTCAGCAGTGCATTGACGCGTATCGGGTCAATATTACGGGTTTTGGGTTTGATGTGGAATATACCTTTGATGTAAATAGCCCAGATTGCTCCCCGTCAAAAAAGGCCCGGGCCGAAAAAAACTGGATGAAGCTGGAGAGCTTTTACAAATGTCTTCATTTTGATGAATCGGCCGAGACGATCCTCGGATATGCGATAGAAGACCGCGAAAAAACGGGCAACGGTTTTCTCGAAGTGCTTCGGGACGGGGCAGGAAAACCGGCGGGGATTGAATATTTGGATGTGAAACATATGCGCGTCTGCGGTGTGACTGATCCCGTTGAAGTTACATTTTCATATGAAGAAAACGGCGCATCCAAAACGATTAAAAGGCAAAAACGGTTCCGTAAATATGTTCAGATGCTGAACGGTCGGAAAGTGTTTTTTAAGGAATACGGCGATCCCCGCATGATGGACATGAGAACCGGCGAATACGTAAAGACCCTGTCTGAAGAATACCGGGCAAATGAAGCGATTCACTTAAAAATCGGCAGCGGCACTTACGGAATTCCGCGCTGGGTCGGCAATATCGTCAATCTGTACGGCGCCCGGAAAGCGGAAGAACTGAATTTTATGTATTTCAAGCAGGGCCGTCACGTGCCGGCCGCCATTACGGTTGAAAACGGCATGCTGTCAGAAACCTCGTACAAAGAGCTCCAGGATTATATGAATGACCTGGAAGGGGTGGAAAACGCCCACAAGTTTCTGCTGATTGAGGCGGAAGGTATTGCGAAGGAAAAAGACCTTCACGGAGGCGAAGACATTACGCCCGTGTCTGTGGAAATTAAATCACTTGCCGAAATTCTGCAGGATGATGCGCTGTTTCTTGAATATGACGACAAAAGCAGAAATAAACTCCGCTCCGCGTTTCGTCTTCCGCCGCTTTATACGGGCGAGGCGCAGGAATACAACAAAGCCACCGCCGATACGGCACGGAAAATAACGGAGGAACAGGTGTTTCAGCCGGAGCGGAAAACGCTGATTAATAAGCTCAACACGTTATTTTTGCCAGAATTGGGTCTCCACGATGTACAGCTCACATTAAAAGGGCCTGATTTTCGCGATCCGCTTGAAATTGCGAAGGTGCTTACGCCATTTATTTCCGCCGGCGCGGTCTCTCCTAATGACCTCCGTGATCTGGCCGGAAGAGTGCTCGGGAAGACGCTTGAGGAGTGGCCTGAAGAGTACTACAGCCGGCCGGTGCTGAAAGGGAAAAAGGAGCAATCCTGAAAGGGGGTGAAAACATCTCGTGCCGAGAGAATTGAGAAATGCCGTCATCAGTTTTGTGAGCTATGTCGATAAGGCGGCGAACCAAACGGAATTCTTTTTTACAAAATCAGCCGGAGGCCTTCCGTCATTTGAAAAAAAGGTGCAGGTGTTTACAAAAAGCGAATCGGATGAACAGAAGCTTGTTTACGGCATCGTTTACGAGCCGGATGTCCCGGATGCCCATGGCGATTATATGACGGCTGAAGAAATTGAAAAGGCCGCTCACGGTTTTTTGGCGGACGCCCGCAACATCGATACAAATCATAATTTTGAAGGCGGGACCGGCGAGGTGGTGGAGTCGTACGTCGCCCCGGATGACTTTGAAATCGGGAATGCTGTGATCCGGAAAGGATCTTGGGTGCTTGTCACCAAAGCTTCCGATGAAGTATGGGATCAGATTAAAGCCGGTATTATTACGGGCTACAGCATGGCGGGAACCGCTGACGTTTACGAAGAGCCGGCAGAAAAGCAAGCCGGCTTATTCGGCGCGGTCAAGCAATTTCTCGACCGTGACCGCAAATCAAGAAACCGCAAAGGAGAGGACTTGAACAAGATGAGAAAAGAAGACGTAAGAGAATCGATTGAACACGCGCTGCACCCGCTTTTAAAGCGGCTTGACAGCTTGGACCAAAACACGCAAGACAAAGACGGGGCGGCTGCGCCGTCTGATGAAGAAAAGCTGAAAACGCTTGTTGAGGACATGCTCGCGCCGATTATTAAACGCATTGAAGCGCTTGAAAAAGTAAGAGGCGCATCAAAGCAGCCTGAAGAAGAGACGGGCGGCCAAGAGCCTGTTAAAAAATCCATTTGGAGCGGACTGCTTTAAGCCCAGTCAGAAGGAGGAACTGTAGAGTGAGAAATCAAGATATCATCAGAAAGGCGGAAATGTCACTTTCCGCTTTAAAAAGCGGCGGTTTAATGAACCCTGCACAAGCTTCAGCATTTATCCGCATGGTGCAGAACACGCCGACCATTTTCAGCGAATCGCGTGTGATTCAAATGGAAAATGACTCGCAGAAATTTGAAAAAATCGGTTTCGGCCAGCGTATTCTGCGTGCCGCTGAGGAAGGAAAAGCCTTAACTGACGATCAGCTGACCGTCCCGGCAACAAGTACGGTGCAGCTGAATACGAAAGAAGTCATTGCGGAAATTAATATCACCTATGACACGCTTGAAAATAATATTGAAAAAGACGGCCTGCAGCAGACGATCATGCAGATTTTGGCGGAGCGGGCGGCAGTCGATATTGAGGAGCTTGTCGTAAACGGCGATACATCTTCTTCTGATCCGTACTTGGCACAGCTTGACGGAATCCGTAAGCAGACTGTATCTCACGTCATTGACGGAAACGGGGAAGAGCTGTCCAGAGCCACATTTAAAAAAGGCTTAAAAGCCATTCCTGCAAAATATTTGCGCCTGCCTCAGGAATTCAGATTTTACACATCTCAAGGCATGGAGATTGAATGGAAAGACCGTGTGGCTGACCGTCAGACCAACCTGGGGGATCTTGCGGTGCAGGGCGGTTTGTCTTCAGCATTCGGCGTTCCGGTCAAAGGAGTGTCCAATCTGCAGCCGTACTCAGTCGGAGAAGGTGATTCCCAGTACGATGCGTCTGACATCATTCTGACTCACCCGAAAAATATCATTCTCGGTTTTTCACGGAATATCCGAATCGAAGTAGATAAAGATATTCGCAGCCGCAAATTTATTATCGTACTGACGGCTAAACTTGACAGCAAATTTGAAGAAGAAGATGCAAGCGCCAAAATCGTAAACGTTAAAGAATAAGACGGGGGTGGCAGTTATGTTAATTCAGCCGTCTGACGTTGTTTCATATTCAGTTTATGATCAAGTCAAAAACAGGCCGGAGCCGCTTCTTATACAGGACATTCTGGAGGCGGAGGCGGAGGCGGCCAGAATGGCGGGGCATTCGTTCACTGATCCTATATACTCACCGCTTCCCGAAAAGATTAAGCTTGCGTTATTAAAGCTTTCTCAATATTTTGCGCTGATCAACCAGAATGAAGCGGCCGCTTCCGCCTATCAATCTGAAAAGATAGGCGACTACTCGTATACGGTGGCAGATGAAGGCGGAATCAGAAAACCGGCGGTGCACCATCTGCTCTGTGAATATATCGCGCCGGGTTATTCCCCGGTTTCTGCACACGCAAAGGTGAGACCTTTATGAGCTACGAACGGCTGCTCACTGACAGATGCGATATTTATCATGAGACGGTGTCAGTTCCGAAGGCCGGACGCTTCGGGATTCCCGCCGAAAAGCTCCAGCCTGTCTTTTCTTATCCGGAAGTGCCCGATGCTGAAGATGTGCCGTGTCTGTTTGTTGAAAAACAGCAGCAGCTTATTCAGCTTGAGCCTGATCATAAGGTATATCAGCGGTTTCTCGTTCATTTTCCGAAAGAGGCCGTTGTGCGTGTCAATGACAAAATCATTTGGGAAGGCCAGGCGTATATTCTGGAAATGCCGAAGAAAGCAAGACAGCACCATTGGGAGGTTATCGCTGTGAGAGATGACAGACTATGAGCATAAAAAACCTTGAACAATGGAATCGGTCGCTGCAAAAGGCATCATCCGGAGAATTTGCCTGTCAGGCAGGCGAATGGCTGGAACAGTCAGGAGAGGATTTTCTCGACTTGGTACGGGAGGAGCTTATTCATTCGGGAGGGATTGATACAGAAGGCCTGCTGTCTTCTTTCCGAAAAGGAGCGCAGGATCATGTATGGATCATTGAAAACGGGGGTCTGACCCTTGAAATCGGCACCAATGTAGAGTATGCCTCATTCATAAATGACGGACATTGGACCGTCTCAGATGAAAATGTCAGATGGGTGCCCGGGTATTTTCAAGGCTCCCGGTTCATCTATGATCCGTCAGCTTCAACGGGAATGGCGCTCAAAAAACAATGGATCAGCGGGAATGGGTTTTGGGACAAAGCCCTTCTTTTGTATGAAACACTCTTCGCCGAATCGCTGGACAAGCGTTTCGATCAGTGGCTTAACACGTTGGGGGGAGATATCGGATGAATCGCGAAACTGGTTCAATCGCCGCTTTTTTGTATCAGCAGTGCGGCGTGCCCGTATATGAAAATGAACTGCCTGAACAATTTCAGGTGCCGTCACTATACATTCCGCCCCCGTATGTTTTTGACGAGAATGACACAGTCTCCACCTTTAAGAAGACATACAGTCTGAATGTGAAGCTGTTCCATGCCGACTCGGTGCAGGCGCTCTATGCAGCCGACCGGATCGCCGATGCGGTGAGAGAATCAAGACAGCTGATTCCGCTGCTTACGGAATCAGGGGAGGATACCGGTGATTTCGTCCGCATCAGCCGTATCGAAACAAGAGTCGGAGACAAAGGCGAGGCAGTGATCACAATCCGCTGGACGAGCCGCTACTACTATCAGAAACAAACATCTCCCGCACTGCGGGATGTGGACATTAACAGCGGGGTGATAGAAAAGTGAAACAACATAAAAAGAAAAACGCCGCAGCGGCGGAACGAGCGGTTCTTTATGACACGGCGGATTTAACAAAGCACGCGAAGGAGCTTTTCGGCGTAAAACCTGAGATTCTCCAGGGGGCTTTATTCGGCGTGAAGCAAAAACAAATGACAAAAGCGCAAGCAAAGTCTTACATTGAAGCATTTTTAACCAAGGAGGTCATGCAATAATGAACGGCGGAACATTTACACAAGGAAAAGAAAAAGAACGTGCCGGGATCTATTTTAATTTTAAAACAACCGCCCAGGAGCGGGTATCGATCGGTGAACGCGGGATTGTCGCCCTTCCCGTCGCATCAAGCTGGGGGGAAGCGAAAACATTCGTTTCCATTTCAAGCATTGAAGATTTGAATAAAAAAGTGGGGCTCAGTATTGAAGATCCGTCACTGATTCTGCTTCGTGAGGCGAAAAAGAAAGCAAAAACCGTTTTGATGTACCGTCTGACAGAGGGAATCAGAGCGAGCGCCGATCTTTCGCAAGGTGTTAAAGCAACCGCTTTGTACGGCGGTTCAAAAGGAAATGACATCATCATTCGCATCAGTGAAAACGTCCTTGATCAGACCGCTTTCGACGTGACCACTTACATGGATGAAGCGGAAGTTGACAAACAAACGGTGAAAAAAGCCGAAGAATTAAAAGCAAACGGCTATGTCACATTCACGGGAACGGGCGAACTGTCGGCTTCCATCCCGCTGACAGGCACTGAGGAAGAATCCGGGGAAACGTTAAACCCGCAGGCAGGCATCCGTCTTGCGGGCGGAACTGATAAAGCACCGGTCAACTCAGACTATACGGATTTTTTAGCTGCGGCTGAAACGGAGAATTTCGATGTCATCGCTCTTCCTATCGCGGAAAACGATCAGCTGAAAGCGACATTTGCCGCATTCATTAAACGCCTTCGCGATGCGCAGGGACAGAAAGTGCAAGGGGTGACCGCCCATTACAGCGGGGATTATGAAGGCATTATCAATGTGACTGAAGGTGTGCTGCTGGAAGACGGAACGGAGATTAAAGCTGAAGATGCGACCGCCTGGGTGGCAGGCGCAAGTGCCAGCGCCGCATTTAATCAATCCTTAACATTCGTTGAATACGAAGGCGCCGTCGATGTGCTGCACCGCCTGACTCATGATGAAGTGATCGAACGTCTTTCCAAAGGTGAATTCCTTTTCTCTTATGATGCCCGTGATAAGTCAGTCAGCGTTGAAAAAGATATCAACTCATTGGTGACATTTACGGCAGAGAAAAACAAAAAGTTCGCGAAAAACAAAATCGTCCGTGTGCTTGATGCGGTGAATAACGATTTGACACGTGAACTGAAAGCCTTAATTAAATCGAAAAAAGGCACGGGCAGCGATCTTCCTGCGACAAATGACGGCCTTCAATTCGTTAAAACGATGATCATTCAATATTTGACTACGCTTCAGGATGCGGGCGGCATCGCCAACTTTGATTCAGACAAAGACATTGCAATCGGGCTGAATGAAGACCGCGACGGCTTTTTAATCGATCTCGCCGTACAGCCTGTGGATGCGGCAGAAAAATTCTACTTTAACGTGGAGGTAAACTAAGATGGCATTAAAAGCGCAAAACACGATTTCAGGAAAAGAAGGCCGTTTATTTCTCGACGGAGAAGAGATGGCGCATATTAAAACCTTTGAAGCAAACGTGGAAAAAAACAAATCAGAAGTAAACATCATGGGCCGCCGCATGACGGGACATAAAACAACAGGCGCCAACGGAACGGGCACGGCAACATTCTATAAGGTCACATCCAAATTCGCCGTCCTTATGATGGATTACGTCAAAAAAGGCAGCGACCCGTATTTTACGCTGCAAGCCGTTCTTGACGACAAATCATCAGGCCGCGGAACAGAACGCGTCACCCTGTATGACGTCAACTTTGATTCTGCAAAAATCGCCGGACTGGACGTAGACTCAGAAGCCCTCGAAGAAGAAGTGCCGTTTACCTTTGAAGATTTCGATGTGCCGGAAAAGCTTTCTGAAACGTTTTAATTAAGATCGGTATGAGTGAAACAGGCCTTTTACAGGCCTGTTTTTTATAAAAAAAAGAGTAAGGGAGTTTTCATCATGAGCGAAAAAAACGAACAAGTATTTGATCTATCATTCTTTATGCCGGGTAAAACAGTCGAGGCTGAGGAGATTCGGGTTCCGCTTTCAAAGCGTTTTGTCGATAAAAAAGGAAACATCGTGCCTTTTATTTTTAAAGCCATTACGACTGAGCGCATTGATGAACTGGAGAAGGAAAGCACGACATATAAAAATGTGAAGGGCAGAGGCCGCGTAAAAGACTTAGACAGCCAGCGCTTCTATGCGCGGATCGCGGTTGAATCTACGATTTACCCTGATTTCCGGTCTAAGGAGCTCCGCGACGCTTACAAAACGGCAGATCCGGTCGAGGTGGCAAAACGCGTGCTTTCAGTCGGCGGTGAGTATGCAAATTGGCTGAATAAAGCGATTGAGATCAATGGTTTTGAAGATGAATTAGAAGATCTGGAGCAAGAAGCAAAAAACTGATAAAAGATGGGAATAAGGAAGCCGTGTATCTCTATTACGCGATGCATGAGCTTCATTATTCTCCATCAGAACTGAAAGAGTTATATGAAGCACCGAGACATTTTAAGGCGCTGTTGTACGGTTTAATCGGTTACAAGCTGGACATTCTTGAAAAACAAGCGAAGAAAGGGGGAGCGACATCATGGCAAAGCTGACCGCCCGTTTTGAATTGGAAGATCGGGTTTCAAAGAAAATAAGGAAAATCCAAAATGGCTTCAGAGCGCTTGAGAAATACAGGAAAATGACAAAACGCCAAAGTGAAATTGATATACGCAAAGAGAGTAAATCTGTTTTAAGAACAATTGACCGCATCCAGCGCTCTATGAAAAGAAAGCTGGGCGCACAAATGATCTCTATTTCAGCTGAAGACGGAGCCAGTGCCGTCATTCAAAAGGTGCAAACCCAATTAGCGGGTCTGCCTGCGTCTTTAACCGTTAAAATAGGAGCAAAAGACAGCGCGACAGCGGCATTTGAGAGATTGCGGGATCTGGCTGCGGGTTTTAAAGGATTTACCGTTTCACTGTATGCGTCAGACGAAGTGACTCCTGCCATGGAACGTATCAAACGCTACATGCAATCTGCGTTAAAGAACGGGTACTCTGTCACTATACGCGTCATAGATCACGTCATGACAACAGTCGGCCGAATTTCAGCGGGCATTGATTCGCTGACGGGAAAAAACAATGTCATTCAATTATCGTTAAACGAAAAGGTGACAGCACAGCTGGCTGCAATGCAAAAGAATATGCCGGACGTCGGAAAAGCTTCTGCATCTGCTGCTCCTGCTTCGCCGAAAAACGATTTTTCAATGCTTGACTCCATTGCAGACACCTTCATGAAAAAAGTCAATGACATCGCATCCAAATTTTATCCGGAAACAATCATAGCGGAACTGGATAAATTCGCTGCAAGCTTTATGAAGAAAGCGGACGAAATCGCGAGTAAGTTCAGCCCTGCAACGATTTTAACCGAACTGGACAAGTTCACGACCTCATTCATGGGAAAAGTGGACGAAATCGCAAGCAAATTCAGTCCTGAGACGATTTTAGCAGAGCTGGACAAGTTCACGAGCTCATTCATGGGAAAAGTGGACGAGATCGCAAGCAAATTCAGCCCTGCAACGATATTAGCCGAACTGGACAAGTTCACGACCTCATTCATGGGAAAAGTGGACGAAATCGCGAGCAAATTCAGCCCGGAGACGATATTAGCCGAACTGGACAAGTTCACAACGTCATTCATGGGAAAAGTAGACGAAATCGCGAGCAAATTCAGCCCGGAGACGATTTTAGCAGAGCTGGACAAGTTCACGACCTCATTCATGGGAAAAGTAGACGAAATCGCAAGCAAATTCAGTCCTGAGACGATATTAACCGAACTGGACAAGTTCACGACCTCATTCATGGGAAAAGTGGACGAAATCGCAAGCAAATTCAGCCCTGCAACGATATTAGCCGAACTGGACAAGTTCACGACCTCATTCATGGGAAAAGTGGATGAAATCGCGAGCAAATTCAGCCCGGAGACGATTTTAGCAGAGCTGGACAAATTCGCTGATTCGTTTATGAAAAAAGTAGACGGGGTCGTGAGTAAATTCAGTCCGGAAGCCATATTGAAAGAGCTGGATAAATTCGCTGATTCGTTTATGAAAAAGGTAGACGGGGTCGTGAGTAAATTCAGTCCGGAAGCCATATTGAAAGAACTGGATAAATTCACTGATTCATTTATGAAAAAGGTTGATGACGTTGTCAGCAAATTCAGTCCGGAGACCATATTGAAAGAGCTGGATCATTTTACTGATTCGTTTATGAAGAAAGTCGACGACGTTGTCGGTAAATTCAGTCCTGATAAGCTAATCGACCGCGCCGAACAATTTGTAAATGACACGATTGACCGAATTTCTGAGAAATTCGATTTTCTCAATCCGGATAAGATCTTGGAAAAAGTGGAGCAGTTTACATCCTCACTGTTCGGAGGCATTGATAAAAAGTTCGGCAAATTCAGTCCTGATGCGATCATCGAAAAAGCCGAGGCATTTGTTGATAAAATTGTCAGCAAGATTGCAAAGAAATTTGAGAATTTCAGCCCGGACAAAATCATCGAAAAAGCCGGGGAATTAATAGAAAAAATATTTTCAGGAATCGCTGAAAAATTAGGCAAACTCAATATCGGCGGATTATTAGGAGGCGGCACGAAAAAAGAAAAGAGTAAGGGCGGCCTTTCTGCCGGCGGCACCAACAGCCCGAAGCGTCCTGATCTGACAAAGGGTCCGCAGCGCACGGCAGCACCACCAAAATCTTCAGGAAAGTCAGCCAAAAAAACCGGCGGGGCTTTGGGGGGCTGCTGCTGCTGTACCGGAGTGACGAGGGGCAAAAGCAGTAAAGTCGAAGGGCGGAATAAATCTTCAAAACGAGGTTCATCCGCAAAGGGAAGCAAACAGGCATCCGTAAATACGCCGAAAACAAAAGGGGCAGGTAAAGGCATCGGCGCGCTTTTGAAAGGCTTAGGAGATTCAAAGGCGCTAAAAGGCGGTATGAAAGGGTTAAAAGGTGCCGCTAAAGGAATTCCCGGCATAGGTGAATTGTTATCACTTACTGATTTAGCCGGCATCAATAAAGATAATGCAGGAGAGAAGGTCGGCTCAGCAGGCGGCGGTCTTGCCGGAGCCGCGGCCGGAGCGGCAATCGGCAGCGTTGTTCCCGGAGTGGGCACATTAATCGGCGGCGCGGTAGGCGGCATCGCCGGCAGTTTAGGCGGTTCCAGCTTGGGAGAGGCCTTTGATTCAGGGGCTTTGAAAGACACGTGGAATGATATTTCCAAAGCGGCGCAAAGTGCTTGGACAACAATACAAGATACTTGGGGAAGCGTTTCATCCTGGTTCATGGAAAATGTATGGACGCCGGTGTCATCAGCTGTCGTCGGAGTGGCGACAAGCATCTGGTCAAATATCGTGAATGCGTGGACAACGATTCAAGGGATTTTCAGCACGGTGTCATCCTGGTTCATGGAGAATGTATGGACGCCGGTTTCATCGGCTGTCGTCGGAGTGGCAACCAGCATCTGGTCAAATATCGTGAATGCGTGGACGACGATTCAAGGTGTCTTCAGCACAGTATCCGGCTGGTTTATGAGCACGGTGTGGGGGCCCGTAAAATCAGCTGTCGTCGGAGTGGCAACGTCCATTTGGAGTAAAATTACAGGAGCCTGGGATAAAATTAAGTCCGTTTTCAGTACGGTTTCCGGCTGGTTCATGGATACTGTCTGGAATCCGGTGAAAGACATGGTGAAAAATGTAGGTAAAGGAATATCAGATGCTTTCCAGACTGCTTTAGATACGGTAAAGGATATATGGAAAGGGTTAAGCGGCTGGTTTGAGAAACATATAAAAGAACCTCTTGTAAAAGTGGGAACAGCCATATCAGATGCTTTTTCTGCAGCATTCGACTGGGTGAAAAAGATTTGGGATAAAACCGGCGGCAAAATGATTTCAGGCATAATGAATTTTGTCACAGGAGGCGGCGGAGATAAAAAGAAAAAACCGGACAAAAACGCCACAGGAGGCTACATTACAAAACCGACCATTTCCTGGATTGGTGAAGCCGGTAAAGAATTTGTCATCCCCGTCGACAACAATCGCGGACGCGGAAAGATGCTGCTTTCACAAGCTGCGTCTAAGCTCGGCATGCGTGTTGTCGATGATATGGGCGCGGCTTCGGCTCAGTCTTCTGCTGTTCCGGCGGGAACGGGCGGTGTTTCTTCTTCTGCATCTGTGTCGGCCGCAGCGTCTGTGGATTCTTCCGGATTTGCCGGGACGGCTTCATCACTCGGCAAACAGTTTACTGAAGGCTTTGACAGCGGAATCAGCAAAAAAGCGGTGGATATGGACGGCTGGAAGGAAAAAAACATCGGAACGCCGTTCAATGCCCTCATTTCGTCTTCATCCGGTTACGGAAAGCAAGTCGTTGCGGGCTATGCCAAAGGTCAGAATACTTCGCCGACGGGCACCGATTCATTTTTAAAAACAAAGGTGAAAACACCTTATCAATCGGCGGTTAACCAATCGTCATCATGGGGCGCCGCAACGGTGAAAGGATATTCGGCCGGACAGAATGCAAAAGATACGGGAACGTCGCAATACGTAAGCACACATATCAATAAACCGTTTGTGCAATCAAGAGATTCCGCGAACGGCTGGGGGTCAGGCCTGATCGGACACTTCGTATCAGGGATGACTGCAAAAGGAAGCGAAGTCAAACAGGCGGCCAAAGATATGGCCAAAAAAGTCGAGGACGCATTCAGGGAAGAGCTTGATATTCACTCTCCTTCCCGTGTCATGATGAGTCTCGGACGCTTTGCTTCAGTCGGCGTCGTCAAAGGGCTCAGCTCAGTTGACGTGAAAAAATACGCCGAAAAACAGGCAGGCTCGCTTGCAGCAGCCTTTTCCGGCATGGGTGCAGCGGGAGGAAGCGTCAAAGAGTGGCTTTTGGCCGCAATGAAAGCAACCAATACGCCGATCAGCTGGCTTCCGGGATTAATGACGATCGCACAGCATGAGTCAGGCGGCAACCCTAATTCCATTAATCTATGGGACAGCAACGCCAAAGCCGGACACCCGTCACAGGGGCTTATGCAGACGATTCCAAGCACCTTTGAAGATCACAAAGCGCCGGGCATGAATGATATCAGAAACCCAATTCACAACGCCGCTGCCGCTATCGGCTATATTAAAAGCCGATACGGCTCGATCAGCAATGTCCCCGGGATTAAAAGTATGGCTCATGGAGGCCCTTATGTCGGTTATGCCAATGGGGGTCTGATTACCAAGGAGCAGATCGCCCGTGTCGGCGAAGGGAACAAACGAGAGTGGATCATCCCTGAAGAGCGGGGTATCCGGGGCCGTTATCTGCTGCAAAAAGCGGCTCAAGCGCTCGGCATGGAAGTGTCCGATCCGTCCCAGACGGAACCGGCGGCGCTTTCAGCCGGCACGGTTTCCGCAGCCGTTAAAGGCGGCGGCCAAACCGTTCAAAAAACGGGAACAAAAGAAATTAAAATCGAATTCAGCGGCGATCAGCATTTCCATAACGGACAGGACGCCGACGGCCTCGCCGCCAAAATCAAACAGGCGCTGATTGATGAACTGCAAAAAGACATTTATACCGGAGCAAAGGGGGCTGTTGCTTTTGACTAAATCTGTTTACGAATTTTGGCTGTCTCAGGGAAAGGACAAGCTTCGGCTTCCCATTCTCCCTGAAGCGATTGATATCGCAAACAGCGTGCAGAATGATTCCGTGAAAGTCACCGGACTTGGAGAGGTGACGTTTATCGAAGAACCGGGAGCGAAAGAAATTTCGTTCTCTTCTTTTTTTCCGAAACGGTACAGCCCGATTGCCGAATATCAAAGCATCCCTTCGCCGGAAAAAGCCATTTCAGACATTGAAGCATGGATGAAAGCGAAAAAACCCGTTCAGTTTTTGATTACAGGGACAAAAATCAATGTCACATGCAGCATTGAAAGTTTCAATTACAGTGAAGGTGACAATGAAATCGGCGACCGGAATTTTGATATCGTACTGAAAGAATATAAAACCGCTTCGCCGAGAAAAATCAAACAAAAGAAAAAAACGAAAGCGAAGCGCCCGTCCAAAGCTTCACCCAAAACATATACCGTCAAAAAAGGGGATACGCTTTGGGACATCGCCGGCAAGTTTTACGGAAAACACACGGAGTGGCGGAAAATCTGGAACGCGAATAAAACCGCCATGATTAAGCGCAGCAAACGGAATATCCGGCAGCCGGGGCATTGGATCTTCCCGGGGCAGAAGCTGAAGATACCGCAATGAAACGGGTGAAAAGATGATTGAACTATTTGTCATAAAAGAAACGGAGTGGCTCGAGCTTGTCACAGAAAGCGTAACGCTGGAAGGACACAGATATCAGGCGCCCCGTTCCATCGAAGCGACGATTGTCGTAAAGCAGGGCGGCCAGACGTATTACGGCGTATCAGAAGGGGATACGGTTTTGTTCAAATGGAACGGAAAAGAACTGTTCCGCGGCATTGTCTTTGCAAGAACGCCCGATGAGCATACCGTCGCCTTCACCGCATACGATATGCTTCAATACCTTGTGAAAAACCAGGACGTTTACGTGTTTTCCAACAAGCGCGCCGATCAAATATTAAAAAGGATCGCCAGCGATTTTCAAATTCCCGTCACATCCATTGCTAACACAGGCCATACCATTAAATCACTCGTTTTTAAAAATGATACAAGCCTTTACGATATGATGCTAAAAGCGTTAAAGCAGACAAAAAGCCAGACGGGGCGCAATTATCAGCTCTATTCAGAAAAAGGCAGGCTCGGCTTGCGTGAATGGCCGGAGCCGTCTGACATATGGGTGCTGGAAACAGGAGTTAATATTACAGGGTATCAATACAGCACCTCAATTGATGACACCGCAACCCGTGTCGTCATGCGGCTGCAAAAAGACAATAAAACGATAAAGGCTTCCGCCTCAGACAGCGCGGGCATGAAAACATTCGGCGTTTTGCAGTATACCGAAACGGTTTCTGACGACATTAACGAAGCTCAGCTGAAACAGCGCGCAAAAGTGAAGCAGGCTGAGAAAAAAGGCGTTAAGAAAGAGCTGAAAAATATACAGGCGATCGGTATTCCTGGGTTGGAAAGCGGGTTGCCTGTCTATATTTCAATTCCGGAAATCGGGCTGAAGAAAACCTATTATGTAGATACGGACCGCCATGAATTCCAAGGAACAAAACATACCATGACGATTGACGTCACGGAGAAAAATTCACTGCCGGAGGGGACATCCTGATGAGATTAAGTGATGCCATTAAACATTTAGCCGTCGGAGCGGTTGACGCCGAAGCGCCGGTGGAGCTGATGCCGGCCGAAGTGACCTCCGTTTCCCCGCTCGAGCTGAAACTGAAAGATCACGACAAACTTTTGATTCCGTCTGATGCACTCATTGTGCCGAAGCGGCTGAGATCCGGAGAAGATGATCAGCTCCAGGCGGGAGATCGGGTGATGACCGCCGCTTTAACAGGAGGACAGTCTTTCTTTGTACTGGACAAAATTTAACCGGCATCCGGACGGAGATGTACGAGAATATCAGCCTATTAAAGCCGCTTCATCTGCCGAAGAGGGCTTTTTTACATGAACAAATCTAAAAGGAGCGGGTGCAATGGCCCTGACACCGGAAATCGAATTTGAAGATTTGGAGGATGCGAGTGAGGCCGTTGAGACTTCACAAACCTACCGAATTGATTTTGAAAACAACCGGATTACCAATGAACTGATAAACGGACTGGACGCAATCAGGCAATTCGTCTATATCGCTCTTCACACAGAACGGTATTCATATTCGGTTTTCAGCCATGATATCGGAAACGAACTGCAGGAAGTGCTTTCAGATCAGAACACGACGGATGCTTATAAAAAAATGGAGATCCCAAGACTGATAGAAGAAGCCTTGCTGTATGATGACCGTATTTTGGCCGTTACCAATTTTGAGATTGAGAAAAAAGATGATGCCTTCATCGTCTCTTTTACCGTTGAAACTGATGAGGGCATGCTTGAGATAGAGGAGGTGCTGGGTGAGGATGTTTGAAGCTCAGACGTTTGACGACATTATGGACAGAATGCTGGCGCGCGTTACGGCGGATATTGATACGAGAGAAGGCAGCGTCATTTACAATGCGCTCGCGCCTGCGGCCGCTGAGCTCGCAAAGTCATATATTTGGCTGGATACCGTGCTGGAGCTTGTGTTTTCCGATACGGCTCAGGGAGAATTTCTGGACAGGCGTGCTGCTGAAGCGGGAATTGAACGAACACCTGCCACAAAAGCGGTCAGAGCCGGAGAATTCACAGCGGGCATCACCATTCCGCCAGGCTCCCGTTTCTTTGTTGATAACCTGTATTTTCAATATACGGGGGATGGAACGCTTGAATGTGAAACAGCCGGTGAAGCGGGCAATGCCGGCATTTCAGGGCAGAACCTGCTGCCGCTTGAAACGATACCCGGGCTTGAGAAAGCAGTCATGCGTGATATATTAATTCCCGGCCGTGAGGAAGAAGATGACAACAGCTTAAGGGCGCGCTATTTTACCCGTGTCCGCCGGGAGGCAGTCAGCGCAAATAAACAGCACTATAAACAATGGGCCGAAGAGGTTGACGGCGTGGGCAGGGCAAAAATCTTTCCGCTTTGGAACGGAGCCGGAACGGTGAAGGTTGTCATCACAAATGCGAATTTGGAACCGGCATCAGATATTCTGATCAAAAAAGTAAAGGATTATATTGATCCGGACGAAGGGCAGGGAGAAGGACAGGCGCCGATCGGAGCGGCAGTAACGGTGGAAAGCGCCGTATGGAAGGAAATCGAAATCTCCGCTTCCGTGCTGCCTGAGCTGAACAGCTCGATTGATGACGTAAAAGCGGAGATTGAAAAAGGCGTCCTGAATTTATTTAAGAAAATGGCCTTCGAAGAAAACACCGTCCGTTTATCACAAATTAACAACATTGTTTATAACTCGGCATCCGTCAGTGACTATGCCGATATCAAAATGAACGGTGCGGCGGAAAACCTCGTGCTCAGTGATGTGGAAATTCCTAAACTCAAAGAGGTGACAATCCTTGAGCAGACTCGATGAGATGACGGCGTACCTCCCGCCGTTTTTAACCCGATTAAAGGAGATGGCACAACTGCTTGAGGCGGAAGCTCCTGAGTTTGAGCGGCAGAATAACGACATTTTCGATTTGACAGATCAGCTCTTTATCACGACGGCGACGTGGGGGCTTGACCGCTGGGAAAAAATATTAAAAATACCGCGGGAATCAGGTGACACGGAGGATATGAGACGGCTCAGGCTGATTTCCAAGATGTCGAATATTCCGCCCATCACACATCAAGCGATCGAGCAGGCGCTAAACCGTTTTTTAAAACATCCGTCAGCTTACGTTCGGATGTTTCCAGGGCAGTATCGTTTTTATGCCGATATCGGCCTTGATGACCTGCAGCACATGAACGAGCTGATTGAAACGCTTGAAAAGATCAAACCCGCTCATTTGGCGTTTACACTGAGAGCCGCATTAAACGAAACACTGGAAATCAAAGACCGGGTCATTCTCAACAATCGGAGATACCGAAAAGTCAGTGAACTGAAGGTCGGTTATTCCGTCACACTCAACAATAACGAGGTGGTCTTACCATGATATCAGCCGCTTACAGACAGCGTGCCGCAGCCGATCTGAAAAACAGGATCACAAAAGTGCTGTTAAACGGCAAAGAAACTCCGATTGCGGATATTTCCGTAAAAGATGCCGCAGTCACCGTTCTCACACGCAGGGAAGAAGACATCAAACACATTGAAACCGTGCAGATGCTTGACGAAACAGGAAGCGTCATCACAGAACGAAAAACAAATTTAGATCTCAGCAATAACAGAACGCTTGATTTAAGATTTACCTTTGAGGTGGTGTAACGATGGCTTACGAAGAAAAAACAGACTGGCTTCCGGACGATCCGATTAACGAAGATGACGTCAACCGCTGGGAAAAAGGCATAAAAGACGCCCACACGGATCTGGCGGCCCATAAAAACGACATGAACAACCCGCACAAAACGACAAAGGCGCAAATCGGCCTCGGAAACGTGGACAATGTCCAGCAGGCAGCAAAAAAAGATTTTGATCAGCACAATCAAGATCTGGACCGGCATGTGACGAAGGAAGAGCGCCAAAAGTGGAATAACGGGCAATTAACAAAGCTGACGGATGATTCAGGGAAATATTTAATAAGTATACAAGATGGCTTGGATTTTCATCAAATTGTAGACCAGCTTAATCAATCTTTTTTCTTTTACACAAATAACACGGGAGTTCATACTCCTCCGCTTTCCACCAGAGGCTTATATATCGGATTCAAGTCTTATGGTGAGGCTCTGGCAATGGATTATGAAGGAGGCACATGGAGAAAAACCCTTAAAGCTTCCGGCTGGTCTGATTGGGTTCAGTTAGAAACTTCGGAAGGCGCCCAAAAAAAAGTCGATGCCCACACAAATCAGACTGATATCCATGTAACGAAAGCTGAGAAGGATACATGGAATGCAGGGCAGCTGTTTAAAATCACCGCTGATAACGGCACGCAAAAAATCAATTTAACTTCCGGCTCGTTTTATGACTCGTTAAAAGATGTTGGTTCTGTAACTTTTTACGGAACCAATGCAGTAACAGACAACCCGTCAAATACGAGTCTGCGAGGTATGCAGTTAGTGGGGCAGCCGGGAATAGGTAATGGTTATGCTGTAGACGTGAAGGGTAATGCATGGTGGTTTTATTATAACTCTAATCAAACAGCAATCAATTGGTATCCAATTGAATCCATAACTGGAGCACAGTCAAAGGTCGATGCACATGCGATAGATTCATCAATTCATATAAGTCCTATCGAAAGAGACAAATGGAACGGCGGCCAGTTGGCGAAGTTGACAAAGGATGATGGGAGACGAGCACGATTAGAAAACGGATCAGACATACTGGCGCTGAGCTCGGGGTTTTATTGTGGAATGGGTGCTCAGCTGAAAAACAATCCGGTTGAAAATGATAATTCCTGGTTTAACTATGATGTGGTTGAGGGGGAGTCAGGGAGGAAGTCGATTTTAGCTTGGAGAAGTTACGATAACAATGTATGGATTGCAACTGTTCATACAGACGGTGTTTTTAAGGGGTGGAAACGTCTATTTACTGAAGAGGATTTTAATAAAATAACTTGGTATGATTTAACGCTAATTAATGGACATAAGGTTGGCGGAAGAAAACCTCAGTATGCAGTGTGGGGCAACCAAGTATTCACCCGTGGTGAAGTGGTTCCTCCAGACTTCGATAGTGTTTTTGCTGTACTCCCCGCTGAAGCTCATCCTTCAACACAGAAAGCAATGACTGCCACTTTCTTTGGAACAACGGGGGTAACAAAATATTATGCCGAAACAACGGGTGAACTGAGATTTAGCGGAAAATTCGCTAAAATAGAGGAAAATATTACAGGGATTTCAATAGATAATAATTTCACTATGTAATGAGGGATGAATATGCAAGTCTTTTTGTATGATGAGAATTTTTATTTTCAGAGGCCTGAAATCTTAGACAGTACATCAAGTATAATGCCGCAAAACTCAACAACCATAAAACCTCCGGACGGCTTATGGAGACCGCAGTTTGATGAAGTAAATAAAATTTGGAACGAATCTGCTGATCAAGAATATAAGGAAAATCAAAAAAACAAGTATCAGGATGTGGTGGAGCCGGATCCCATTGTGGAACAGTTGAAAGAAATCGGACAGCAACTGGCAGATGAAAAACTAGCGAGAAAACAAGCAGAACAAGCTCAAAATGCTTTAGGTGTACAATTGTCTGCCGAAGTGGCAGCAAGGGAGAAAACAGAGATGTTGAATAAAGCTTTAGGTGAACAAATAGCGTCTTTAAAACTGGAATACTTAAACGTAAAAGGAGAATAAAAAATGAAGAGACTTAACTTTTGGGTTTACGCTTTGTTTTATAAGTGGGCCTCAATAGAAATGGTAAAACAGGCTATGGGCTATGATGACTGCTCTGCCGAAGATCTGGCGGAAGGTGTGGCCGCGAAGTATATCACGCCTGAGGAATTTCAAGAAATAACGGGTGAAACATACGAAAATTATAAAAATGCTGTGTCATAAGCCAAACGGCTTTTTTTATTTGTCATTTTTAGTAAATGAGAAAAGGAGGACGGCCGATGAAAAAGCATTCATTTGAATTTCCCGCCGATCAACTTGGCAGACCCGGCGCAGTAAAAGCTTATCGCGGTAACAAAAACGATTATGTCACACCGGTTGCTGATTTGTCCGGAATGGCAGAGCTTCTTACCAATACGCCGCTAGAAGCGATTGAAGTTTACAGCCAATTCGGACAAGACCGTTTAGGAGCCGTCTTAATAGACAGAGCACAGGGGTGGGCTTATTCGGACCGCAGCGGAACTCTTTTTATCGAAGAGAGCGAGGATAACAATTCGTGGACAGCTTCACATTCTCTCGCAGTAAAAGGCGGAGTGCTGACCGCTTCGGGGTGGGTCTGCCTGACAAAACGATATTACCGGTTCCGTTTTGAAAATGGAAATCAAAAGCAGTCCGAATTTGTTTTATACCAATCTGTCGGTACGGGCGGTGATATGGCGTTTTCATATACAGACGTGATTTTTCATGAAAATGCAGCAGAGGCGGGCGAGGGAAGCATCTTCTCGGCGGGCGCTTGGAAAAAACTTCTCGTCGAAATCACCGGCACGGCTGAGTCGGGCCATGTCGCGTTTTGGGGGAGATCCATCTCGGGAAAAAACGTGCCGATCAGAGGAATCAGGTCTGAAGACGGAACATCAGCAGCCGGTACATCAGGCACAGACGAAGTGTGGTCATTTGATATTGCCGGTTTTAAGGAAATCATCATGGAAATCAAAAGCATTTCCGGCGGGAGCCTTTCTGTCAAAGGCACGGCATTTTCTTAAAAATGAAACTTCCGAAGGGAGGTGAGAACAATGTAAGAGGGGGGGAGCGGTAGTGCTTCTGGATGAACAAGCGGTGCAAGAAGAATTCGCGGGCATCAAAGGTGAACAAAAGGTGCTTGAACAGCGGGTGGCCGCATTAGAGCGGGTATCCGACCGGCAGGATCAGCAAATCATGACGCTGAATGAAAAACTGAACAAAATTGACGAAAACACAACATGGATTAAGCGGACCATTACAGGGGCGATCGTGACAGCAATCTGCACGGGCGTCATTGGCGGAGCCATCGCCATCATGTACAATCTGCTGCAAAAGTAAGGGGGAAACCGATATGAAATTCGCGGACAAAGGCACGGTCGTCAGGACGGTGCTTCTTTTGCTTGCTTTATTGAATCAAACTTTGCTGATGTTCGGCAAATCGCCGCTGAATATTCAGGAGGACCAGGTCAGCCAGCTTGCAGATACGCTGTATGCCGCCGGGTCGGCCGTTTTTACAATCATAACGACTGCCGCCGCCTGGTTTAAAAACAATTACGTTACAGCAAAAGGGAAAAAACAGCAGGCTTTATTAAAAATAAACAATTTATCGAAATAGGAGAGATGAGAATATGGTAAAAATCACACAGGATTTTATCCCGGCAGGAAACAATAACCGCCCAGGCTATGCAATGTCACCGATTTACATTACGGTGCACAATACAGCCAATACTGCAGTCGGAGCTAACGCCAAAAGTCACGCAAGCTATGTGAAAAATCCCGATACACCGACAAGCTGGCATTTCACAGTCGATGATACGGAAATTTATCAGCATCTTCCGCTGAATGAAAACGGCTGGCATGCCGGTGACGGAAACGGAGACGGCAACCGTAAATCCATCGGTATTGAAATTTGTGAAAACGCAGACGGCAACTTTTCACAGGCCGTGGCAAACGCCCAATGGCTCATCCGCACATTAATGACGTCGCACGGCATCCCGCTTGCAAATGTCGTTGCGCACAAGCATTGGTCAGGAAAGCTTTGTCCGAGAAGACTGTTGGATACATGGGATGAGTTTAAAGCGGGAATCGGTTCTGAGGAAAGACAGACGTATACCGTCCAAAAAGGAGATACGCTGTCGGCGATCGCGCGGAAATTCGGCGTCAGCGTGGCCGATCTGCAGAAATGGAATAACATCGCTGACCCGAACCTGATTAAAGTCGGACAAGTACTGATCGTCAGCCCGCCGGTTGAAGCACTGTATTCTCTTCCGGACGAGGTGATTCAGCTGACAGAGCCGTACACGTCCGGCGAAAAGGTATACCAGGTGCAAAACGCGCTCGCCGCGCT
The DNA here is from genome assembly GCF_046535335.1 of Bacillus sp. SIMBA_026. Taxonomy (NCBI): domain Bacteria; kingdom Bacillati; phylum Bacillota; class Bacilli; order Caryophanales; family Bacillaceae; genus Bacillus; species Bacillus sp. SIMBA_026. The sequence goes on from NZ_JAWRWX010000001.1 coordinate 370,528, forward strand.
TTATTTCTATCCTGAAAAAGGAGCTGTCAATAACGGAATTGACGGTATCTACGGTCCGAAAACCGCAGATGCCGTGGCCCGCTTCCAATCTGTAAACGGGCTGACGTCTGACGGCGTCTACGGCCCCGCTGTAAAAGCGAAAATTCTGATGCAGCTTTAACAAAAAAGGCTGAGTCCCGTTCATATTGCGGGATTCAGCCTTTTTTCTTTTTTAACCGGTTCAATAGCCCGAGATTCCTCGCCCGCATCCTCAGCGAATAAGCGGAAAGCCCGAAGCGTCCGTAATCCACAAACTTTACGCGCCTGACAATTTTCTTCACATCATCACCTGTCGCATCTCTTTGTTGGTTTTATTATATGAAAGATAAGGAAAAAAGGAATAAGGACAAGAGCCGTGTCTCCTGTCCTTAGTGTAATCAAGCTTTTTTTTGTTTATACTTGTCAATCAGCCGCTCGTTTTCTTTGAAAATTCTGGCGGTATGAGGGCTGACCTGGTAACTTGCGATACTTGTCATTGAACGTTTTTTAAACATTTTGAACGGTTTCGCTCTTTGTTCCGGCTGCCCGTTTTGAAATGCCTGCTCCATTTAACCGTCACCTTCCTCTTCTATTGGCAGCATTAAATCATAAATGCTCGTTAGCGATGTGAAAAGCAAATAATCGAATTCCGTCAACAGGTTTTCCGACGTGAGTTTGATCACGTAATGGTGGTTCTGGACTGTAAACGGAATAAGCACAAGCCTGCCTTTTTGATCATAGTAGACGTCTTTACGGTTAAGACGGGACTGAACGTCTGCCGCATCAGGCATATGCTCCGTCAAGCGGTCCTTATCCGATTGTGCGGAATAGTCGCACAAGGAAGCCGTGACATTCATTTTTTCGGCATAAGCGGCCAGCAGTCTGCTGATGCCTTCCGCATAAGCTTCTGTACTTCCATAATATACATGGATCGGTTCATTTTTCAACAGATATTGATAGGTTTTCAGTTTTTCAAGATAGGAGTGAAGCATTTCGTTATTTTCTTCTAAAATTTCCCGCGTATCCGTCTCTAATTCATTGCCGGCGAGCTTTTTGATATACGCGCTCAAAAAGATAAACGCATCAATAAGGGCAAAGCAGACGGCAACAATCAAATATTGTCTCCATGCGGCAAAGAGCGATTCAGGATCATATGTCCAATAGACCATGGAGCCCAGTACAAATAGTAAATACCACGTTTTACGGATGGCAAACATTTTTTCTTTTACCTTTGCCTCATACCGCCAGGATGCGTACACATATAAAATGAGTGCGGCCGCCATCGTCCACACCATGATCTGAAAAAACAAAAGCATGAGCATCCCTCACAATTTGAAAAATGGTCTGCTATGTTCATTCTATGTCATGACATCATTTTCCTGTCACAAAAAAAACCGCTTCTGTAAAGAAGCGGATGTCATCAGAAAAACAGATCTAAGATGAAAAAGGCGATGGCGCCGAGTGTACCTGCAATCGGCAGGGTGATGACCCATGTAATGAGCATCCGTTTAGCCGTTCCCCAGTTTACGCCTTTTACGCGGTGGGAAGCGCCCACACCGAGAATGGAAGACGAAATGACGTGCGTCGTGCTGACAGGGAGATGAATAAACGTGGCCCCGAAAATAATGGCTGCGCCGGTTAAGTCGGCAGATACGCCGTTTACCGGACGGATTTTCATAATTTTACCGCCGACGGTTTTAATGATTTTCCAGCCGCCGATGGATGTGCCGAGACCCATTGCCAGGGCACAAGAGAGCTGCACCCAAAAAGGAATGGCATCACTTTTATGTAAATTGGCCGTCATAAGCGCCATCGTAATGATACCCATCGCTTTTTGCGCGTCGTTTGTTCCGTGTGTATAGGACTGAATGGCAGCCGTCAAAATCTGCACTCTGCGGAAGCGTTTATTTGTTTTCGCCAGGTTGCTGTCTTTAAAAATCAGCTTCACGATCGAATATACGATAAAGCCGAGAACAAAGGCGATGATCGGTGATAAAATAAGTGCTTCGATAATTTTAATGAACCCTTTATAATTAAGCGTCGCAAAACCTGATGCTGCAATGGCCGCACCGGCGATCGCTCCGATAATCGCATGTGAAGAGCTGCTCGGAATGCCGAAATACCATGTGATCAAGTTCCAGACGATTGCGGCGAGTAAAGCAGCAAGAATGACAACCGATCCGTTGTCTAATGTATAAGGATTCACAATATCTTTCGTAATGGTTTTCGCCACACCGGTAAACGTCATCGCTCCGAGAAAGTTCATGATGGCGGCCATGATAATCGCGTGCCGCGGCTTCAGCGCTTTTGTCGAAACTGAGGTGGCGATTGCGTTGGCGGTATCGTGAAATCCGTTAATGAAGTCAAATACCAAAGCGCAAATGACAATTAATATCGTTAAAAGTAATAGAGTATCCATTTTAACCCCTCGTTACGCGTTTTTCATAATGATGGTTTCAAGATTATTGGCAACGCTTTGGCAAGAGTCAGCAATTTCTTCAAGCGTTTCGTAAATTTCACGATATTGGATCACTTTGATCGGATCTGTTTCATGGCCGAAAAGATTTTTTAATGATTTTCTGTGTAGGTTGTCACAGTTGTGCTCATACTCTTTAATTTTGATGGCGTGAGGCTGAATGTCCTTTAAGCGGTTTTCTGCCAACAGCTCAGTTGCAATTAAAATTTCTTTCGCACATTCTCTAATGTATCCGCTGAATTTGTCGATATGCTCGTCTGATGAAGTAATTGAGAAAATCTCCATCATGGCAGAGAAATGTTCAATTCCGTCAAGCACATCATCCAGGCTGTTTGTCAGCTGAAGGATATCTTCGCGTTCAATAGGAGTGATGAATGCTTTGTTAAGCTCTTTAATCATGACATGAACATGATTGTCACCTTTTGTTTCGTATTCTTTTAACGTATCTGCAAATTCTTTAAGTGTTGTTTGGTTTGTGACTTTAAAGTTCACAAAATACTCTGCAGTTTCATCTATATTTTTTGCGATTTCTGTTAAAAGGAGTGAGAACTTATCTTTTTTTCTTTTTATCATTAAAAACCCTCCATTGTTTGAATGAGACAATGCACACATCAAATTATTATATAGCCTTTTGTCGAAAAAAAATAGATAAAGTCGAAAAAAACGCCTCTTGATTTTTTCGTAAAAACGTGTCTCATCCTGTTTTTCTTATGTTACCCACTTTGCCAAAAAAACGTAACATACTTCGAATTCAGACATCTTGCTTAAAAAGTATAACAAAAGATGTGAATTTGCTGTCAACTTTTGCACGTGATTTTGCCGAAAAAAAAACGGTTCCCGTAAAAGGAACCGTTTTTGTCAGTCATTTCTGCCGTTTTTCAGCCAAAAATAAAGCGGGAGTCCGGCAAGACCGATCAAGATGGAAAGCCCGCAGCTCAGTGTATCTGTAATGATCGTGCTGATCAGCACAAACAGTGAACCCGCGATGGCCAAAACAGGAATGACCGGATACAGAGGCACGCTGTAGGCGCGCGGTTTTCCGCCGCTTTTTTTTCTTAGGATGAAAACGGCGAAAAAGGCCATGACGTAAAAAATATAAATCATGAAAATAGAGATTTCAGACAGCTTATCAGGATTGCTGATGATCATAAAAATAATGGCCAGCGCGATCTGAAATGACACGGCAATCCAAGGAGTGCAGAACGTCGGATGCACCCGTGAAATCTGTTTGGCAAACGGCAGCTGTTTCCGTTCCGCCATTGCAAACGAGACACGCGGAAAAGCGAGAATCTTTCCGTTTAAACAGCCGAAAATGCTGACGATGATCCCGACGCTGATCAATTTTCCCCCGATGTCGCCAAACAGCATTCCGGCAGCGGTGCCTGTGGCATTTTCACCGAGTTTGACGATGTCGGTCGCGGGAAGAATGTGCAGCAGTGCGAAGTTAATGAAAAGATAAATGGCGGTGACGACCAGCAGTCCGCCCGTCATCGCTCTCGGGAGCAGCTTTTCCGGATTTTTCATTTCACCGCCGAGAGCCGCAAGCAGAATCCAGCCGTCATAGGCAAACAAGGTGGCCAGTATGGCAGCGCCGAAATTCATGTCCGACATGCTGCTTGTAACGGCTGTAAAAATATGCTGATCGCCTTTCCAAAGGCCGAACACGATCATGCAGATAATCGGAATCAATTTGCCGACAGTCGTAATTCCCTGTACGATGCCGCCATATTTCGTTCCGATAATGTTAATGATGCTTAAAAACAAAACGGCTGAAATCCCGATCAATTTAGACCAGCCGGAATCCCAATTGAACAAGTGCGCCATCAAAGAGCCGAAATACAAGCCGATTGCTCCGATAATCGCGGGGCCGTAAATGATAATTTGAACCCATCCGCACAAAAAGCCCCAAAATTCGCCGTACACTTCTTCGAGATATGTATAAAGTCCGCCCGTTTTCGGGATCTGAGTGCCGATTTCCGCAACGGTCAAGCCGCCGGCAAGCGTCAAAATGCCTCCTAACAGCCACGCGATAAGCGCGGTTTTCGCATCACCGGAGTAGGCAAGCACGGCGCCTGGTTTCATAAATACGCCGGAACCGATGATGGTGCCGATAACAAGTGAGAGGGCGATGGTAAGGCCGATCTCTTTTTTAAGTCCGTTCTCTTCAATCTGCATATCCTTTCCCTCCAGATGTAAAATCGTCATGCTGAAAAAACTATTTTCCATATTGTAAACCCTAATTGCTGAAACACGAATAAAATAAATTTTCTGATTTTGTCGTTTTGTCTAAAAGATAAAGGTTTCTGCTTTTGAGAAGGAAAAAATACCGTTTTAAAAGCGAACATTAATGATTTTTTAATATCAAAGGTTCGTTATTTGGGAAGCGGCAGTCTGCAGACCGTCTGTGAAGCAGATGGGTTGACTTTACGATCCGGATAACATAAATTGTATATATAAAATATCTCGAAATCGAGATAATTGACTGGAGGATAACATAATGAAAGTTAATGGAATACACCATGTATCAGCATTGACGGCTGATGCGCAGAAAAATTTAGATTTCTATCGGAACATCCTGGGACTGAAGCTTGTGAAAAAGTCCGTAAACCAAGATGAACCTACGATGTATCATTTGTTTTACGGTGATGAAACAGCCAATCCGGGATCTGAATTGACGTTTTTCGAGATTCCGCGGATTGCGCCGTTTCATGCGGGGACAAACAGTATTTCTTCAATCGGCCTGCGTGTCCCGGATGCACAAGCGCTGCAATATTGGAAAAAACGATTTGAAGAGCATCAGGTCTCTCACAGTGAGATCGTGAAAATAGCGGGCAGGGACACACTCGCTTTTCAGGATCATGAAGGACAGCGGCTTGTGCTGACAGCTGACGAAAAAGGAAAAGACATCGGTGAAGCGGTGAAGCAAAGCGGCATACCGGAAGAATATTCTTTCCGCGGTCTTGGTCCCGTTGAATTGACCGTCCCGTATGCAGAACCGACCCTGCGTGTGTTAACCGATGTGCTGGGCTTCACTGAAATCGGGAAAGAAACGCATGAAGACCGGGGCACGGTTACGGTGCTCGAATCCGGTAACGGAGGCGCGCGTACAGAAGTCCATCTCATTGAAAGAAACGATCTTCCGCGCGAGCGTCCTGGAAAAGGCAGCGTGCACCATGTGGCCTTCCGCGTTCAGAATGAAGAGGAGCTTGCTTTATGGCACCGCATCATTACGAAAGAAGGTTTCAGCAACTCAGGCATTGTAGAGCGTTATTATTTCAAAGCGCTGTACTTCCGGGAACCGAACGGAATTCTGTTTGAATTGTCAACGGACGGTCCGGGATTTATGGTTGATGAAAAACCTGAAGAGCTAGGCAAAACGGTTGCGCTCCCGCCTTATCTCGAACACCGCCGTTCTGAAATAGAAGCACGGCTGAAACCGATTCAGTAAATCAGAAATCATGACAGATGCCTCTCGGCTTGACGGGGGCATCTTTTTTTTGTCTTTTTACCCGTTTTGTCATTCTTTTTACCTATTTGTAAACGGCAAAATAATTGTCTTTGTTTATTAATAAATTTTTCACATTTGGTTGTTACACTTGTTCAAAGTTAAACAAAAGGAGTGAAAACACAGGTGAAAATGAAAAAACGCGAGATAGACGCAGTCTTAATTCTCATTTTACTCGCTTCCGCATTCTTGAATATGTACAACATCTGGAATGACGATACGGTGAATCCTTATTACACCGCAGCGGTAACGAGTATGCTTCAAAGCTTTCATAATTTCTTTTACGCTTCATTTGACGCAGCCGGGTTTATCACGGTAGATAAACCGCCTGTTACATACCAGATACAAACGATCAGCGCGCTGATATTCGGTATGCACGGGTGGAGCGTCATCCTGCCTCAGGCATTGGCGGGTGTAGGTTCAGTTCTATTCATGTACTTATTAATAAAGCCGACGTTCGGAAAAACGGCGGCGCGCATCGCCTCATTTGTCATGGCGTGTACACCGATCGCAGTAGCGGTCGCGCGGACGAATAATGTCGATGCTTTACTGGTCTTTTTCCTCTTGTTCGCCACATGGCTTCTCTTTAAAGCGATCAGAAAAGGCAGACTGATCTGGCTTTTGGCGGCATTTTTTGTCGTCGGAGCAGGCTTTAACACAAAAATGCTTCAGGCTTATATGATTTTGCCGGCCTTCTTGCTGTTCTATATGATTGCGGCAAACACCACGATTAAGAAAAAAATCATTTCATTGGTAAGCGCGTTAGCCGTTTTAGCAGCCGTTTCATTGTCATGGCCGCTCATTGTTGACAATATTCCTGCCAGCAAAAGGCCATATGTCGGAAGCAGCCAGACAAACTCCGTATTGGAATTGGCTTTCGGATATAACGGGATTCAGCGGCTGACAGGGCAAAGTTCCGGCGGCGGCCAGGGCGGGCCGGACGGAAACGCATCGAAAGAGATGTCTTCTTCCGGCGGTTCTTCACAAATGCAAAAACCGCCTGGCCAGTCTTCAAGCAGCAGTTCAGCAAGCGGAGACAAATCACAAAACGGCAGTATGACGGCACCTCCATCTAACGGGAAAATGCCAAGCGGCGGAGACGGTCCCGGCGGCGGAGGAAAAAGCGGTGCAGGCACCGGCTCGAAAATGCAATCAGGTTCAGGAATGTTCGGCACGGGAACCCCTGGTCCGCTGCGCCTTTTCCAAACGGAATTATCTGATCAGATCAGCTGGCTCCTGCCGTTTGCGATTTTTGGAATGGCCGGTTTATTGATCGCTGGGGCAAGAGAAAGAAGACGATTATCAGCAGAACAGAAGGAAACGATCTTTTGGGCAGCGTGGCTTTTGCCGATTGCCGGATTCTTCAGTGTGGCGGAATTTTTCCACCATTATTATCTCATTATGCTGGCCCCTCCGATCGCGGCACTTGTCGGTGCGGGATGGGTCGCCCTCGTTCATCTGTACCGCAAGCATGCGGGATGGAAAACTTGGCTATTGCCGGCCGCTATTCTTGTGACAACCGGATTGGAGCTGTTTATCCTCAGAAACTACAATGATCAAATCGGCGCAGGCTGGAGCATCGGAGCAGGCGTTCTCGGCGCAGTGGCAGCAATCGCCCTGTTCGTATTCAAACAGCGCCAAAAACCGCTCAGTTATTATGTTTCACTTGCAGCCCTTCTCGTCTTGATGGTCATGCCGATTTATTGGGCGAGCACACCGCTTCTGTACGGAGGCAACAGCTCATTGCCTGAAACAGGCCCTCAGCTCGCTTCAACAAGCGGAAAAGGCATGGGAATGGATAACGCATCTGTCAATACAAAACTGATCAACTATTTAGAGAAACATAACGCCGGAGCGGACTATCTATTTGCTACAACCGATTCCAACACGGCGGCGCCTTACATTATTAAAACGAAAAAAGCGGTCATGGCGATCGGCGGATTCAGCGGGTCTGACCCGGCCATTACGCTGACTCAATTTAAAAAGCTCGTAAAAGAAGGGAAAGTAAAATACTTCTTAACATCCGGAATGGGCAAAGGCGGAAATAACGATATTGTGCAGTGGGTTGAGAAAAACGGAAAGAAAGTATCTTCAGATAAATGGCAATCAAGCACAGATCAGAAAACGAAAAATCATGATGCAGCTGATACAAAAAGCAGCAAGGCCGCGGGTAAAAACAGCCGAATGAGCGGCGGGCCGGGCGGAATGAATCAGTCAGCTTCACTATACGAACTTCAATCTGATGAATAGGAGGAAAAAACATGAGCAGACATATTCAATATTCAATAGTCGTCCCGGTTTATAACGAGGAACTCGTCATTCAGACAACCTATCAGCGCCTGAAAGAAGTCATGGATCAAACAAAAGAGCATTATGAATTGATCTTTGTCAATGATGGAAGCAAAGACCGCAGTATTGAGATTTTAAGAGAGCAAAGTCTGATTGATCCGAGAGTGAAAATTATCGATTTTTCCAGAAACTTCGGACATCAGATCGCGATCACAGCGGGTATGGATTATGCAGAGGGGAATGCAATCGCCGTCATTGACGCCGATTTGCAGGACCCTCCTGAATTAATCCTTGATATGATTGAGCAGTGGAAAGAAGGCTACGATGTGGTGTACGCCGTCAGAACGAAACGAAAGGGAGAAACCTTTTTCAAGAAACAGACGGCCTCTATGTTTTACCGGCTGCTGCGGAGCGTGACTGATATTGATATTCCGCTCGACACCGGAGATTTCCGCCTGCTGGACAGAAAAGTCTGTGATGAGATGAAAAGATTAAAAGAAAAAAATCCTTTTGTCAGAGGACTCGTCAGCTGGGTCGGCTTTAAGCAGACTGCTGTAGAATATGAACGTGATGAGCGGCTTGCGGGGGAAACGAAATACCCGCTTAAAAAAATGCTGAAGCTTTCCATGGACGGAATCACAACGTTCTCTCATAAACCGCTCAAGGCGGCAAGCTATGCGGGAATGATCATGTCCGGAGCGGGTTTTCTCTATATGTTTATCGTTTTATACATGAAGCTGTTTACGAACAGCACCATTACGGGCTGGTCCTCTCTGATTGTGATACAGCTGTTATTCAGCGGCATCGTTCTATTAATGCTCGGAATGATCGGCGAATATATCGGAAGGATTTATGACGAAGCAAAAGACCGTCCGCTCTATATCGTGCAAAAAGCGTACGGCATGAAAAACGAAAAGATTTATCGGGACCAGCATATGTCTTAACCGAAACACCCTGTCCGGCCAGCGGACAGGGTGCTTTTTTATTCATCTGCGGCCGGTCTGCGTGTGCAGAGAGCGCATGATCAGTCCGGTTCCCGAAAGGTTCAGTAAAATGCTTGCACCAAGCGTCTTTCCCCAAGCAGCGTTTTGCTGAGGAAGCTGAATGCTCAGCTGCAGCAAGATCAGGCCGGTAACGACCAGCAATAGTCCGGTTTGTTTCATGTGTATGTATCATCTTGTACACTAAGTCATACGGCTGATCCAGGCCTAAAGTTTCATCAGTATATAAAAAATCCAAGGCGGCTGCCTTGGATTTTTGTTAAGAAGATGTTTCTTCTTTTTGAGTCAGTTTCATTTTTTTCGTCATTTCCTTGCCGTTTCTGATAATCTTCACGTCAACGGTGCTGCCGACTTTCGTATTCTTGTAGAGAATATTGCGAAGTTCGCTGCCCGTGTCGGTTTCTTTCCCTTTTAAGCTGATAATGATGTCTTCTGCTTTTAATCCGGCTTTGGCTGCAGGTGAGCCCTGCGCCACTTCGCGAATATAAACGCCTTTATTCAGCTGTTTGCCGAAAAGCCCGAGTGTGCCTTCCTGATAGTTTTGCGGCACTTGTTCCAAGTCGATCATGCTCACGCCGATATAAGGGCGCTCCACCTGTCCTTTCGTGAGAAGCTCTTCGGCGATCGGTTTTACATCGTTGCTCGGGATGGCAAAGCCGATGCCTTCTACATCACTTTCGCTGATTTTCATGCTGTTGATGCCGATGATTTTGCCGTCTGTATTCAAGAGCGGCCCGCCGCTGTTTCCAGGATTGATCGCGGCATCGGTTTGGATGACATTGATGCTTGACTCACCAGCTGACGTGGAAATCGAGACGGTTCTGTTTAAACCGCTCACGATGCCCTGTGTGACGGTGCGGGAAAGGTCTTTTCCGAGCGGATCACCGATGGCGATCACGGATTCACCCGTTCTGAGAGCGGATGAGCTGCCGAAACTTGCCGTTTTTGTCACGTGTTTATCACTGATTTCTAAAACGGCCAAGTCTGTCAGAGAGTCGCTGCCGACGAGTTTAGCTGTTACATCGGTGCCGTCATATAATGACACTTTAAGGGAAGAGGCGCCTTCGACCACGTGGTTATTCGTAATAATATACGCTTTGCCGTTTGCTTTCTTAAAAATAACGCCTGAACCCGATCCCGTTTCCGCATCATCACCCGATGAATTTGAGTTTGAATCTGAGCTTGATCCGAATCCGAATAAATCGGAACTGCTTTGCTGCTTCTGCAGATTGGTGATCCCGACGATCGCCGGTGAAATGTCTTCCACCATATTCGAAATGCTGCTTGAATTTGCCGATGAGCTGTTTGCCGATTTGCCGCTGCCGGAATCAGAAGATGTCTGCTTGGCGGTTACCGATGACGTTTCCTGAGCGGGAGCCGGATTGGAAGTATCTTGAGTCTGATGGTCTCCAAGCGGCGTAAATGTATAGATGCCGAGGGCGAGCCCTCCGCCGATCACTCCGCCGAGAAGCGGTCTGAACCAGCCGAAGCTTCGTTTTTTCTTGTCCTCGTCCGGCGCGGAATATCCGGTCGGCTGCGGGTTTTCTTTTACTAAAAGGACTTCCTGTTCTTTTTGGTCTGTCCGATTTTCATCACGATAGTTATCCATCATGTTCACTCCGTTTCTCTATTTCATCATAGCATGATTTGCCTATTATTACTGACTCCATCTTAAACAAAAAGTGTGGGATAATAATGAAAAGATTGTGGGAAATTGTGAAAAAGACGAAATCGGACGGCGGCGCTTTATATTGACAATTTCCATCGGATTTGAAATAATAAATGAGATATTATGTTCAATCCTTCACATGAAAAGATATGAAAAATTCTGTCAAGCTAATGGGGGAAATCTGTTAGCTTTTTCACTTTGTCAAATAGTCAGAAAGGAGCTGTCACATGAAAGAAAAACATCACTGGATTATTTCTCTGCTTGCTGTATTGGCGGTCGGGCCGGGGCTGATGTCGAATACCGCTCTTTCGGCTGTCCAAAGCCTTGTCCGGCAGACGGTCGGCGGGGAAAACTTTGACTCTTTTCATCCGATTATTATCGGGAATATGGCATTTGCCTTATTCGTGCCGGCGGGGCCGTATTTAAGAAAAAGATTCGGCTCCCGGCCTGTCTATATGATTTCGATGGCCGCGGGTGTCATCGGAGCGCTCCTTGCTGCTGTGACAAATGATATTTATCCGCTCGCCGCGGGCCGTTTTTTACAGGGAGCTGCGGCGGGTACTATGCTGATGATTATGATTCCCATGCTGGTGCTTTCGTTTCCGATTGAGCGCCGGAATTACGCATTATTTGTGTTAATCGGCGGATTTTACGGTTCCGTCATTATGGGGACCGTTTTAGGCACGGCGGCGGCAAGCGCCGGCCATTGGCATTGGCTGTTCGGCATTTTTAGCCTGCTGTCTTTTTTCGGCCTCATTTTCAGTTATATGTGGCTGCGGGATGACGCTCATAAAAATGCTGAAAAATCTCCATTTGACGGCATCGGTTTTCTGTTAGCGGGTGTATCAGCCGTGCTGACCGCCTATACATTTATTCATCTGCCGAAATGGGGCTTTTCATCATGGCAGACATTGGCGGGATTTGGAGGAAGCATCGCCATTCTTCTCATCTTGCTGATCATGCAGTACAGAAACGAACATGCGCTGATTTCGATTAAACTTATGCTGATTCCAAAGCCGATTCTGGGTGTTTTCATGATCGCTGCGGGCAGTATTTCCATAGCGGTCAGTCTTTCGGCATTTCACGGGGAGCTTCAGACCGCATATCATATGTCACAAACTCAACTGATATTCCTATATGCGAGCCTTTTGGGAGGCGTGGCCATCGCCGCTGTCATCAGTGCATTAGCATATGATAAAGTCGGTCCGGGCATGCTCGGCATAACAGGCTCTGTTATACTGGTGTTCGTGAATTTCCAATGGATGACGGCAGATCATCATATACCGCTTATTCTATTTGCGGGGCTTTTCGTGATGCTGGCGGCCGGGACAGGGCTTATTGTGGCAGCCGGACTGATGGGAGCCGCGTTGGGCGGACCGCTTCCGGAACTGGTGAAACGCATGACGGCAGTTCAGTTTTTAAGGCTGTTCATTTATATGGGCGCTCCTGTTTTAATAGGGTATTTTACGAAAAGAGATGCTTCCGGCACGCTTCGGGGCGCGCGCGGCACACAATCGCCGCATGACCTGCTGATGGGGACATACAGCGATTTGTTTCTTATTGCTTTCATCTTAAGTTTGCTTTTAGTGTGTTTATCATTTGTCATGAATGCGACCGGCATGGGGCATAAGCTGGCGCATAAACCGCATGCCGTCCGTAAGCAGGCGGCTGAAGAGCCTTCGCCGCAGGCTCCTGAACCGATCAGGCATCAGGTCATTCCCGATCATGAATACAGAAGTGCGGTCAGACAGTTTCAGCGTCATCACATAAGCAAAAACAGTATGTAACTTTTTCTATCAGCAAACCCTTTTCCCGGTGAAAAGGGTTTGTTTTTTCCTATAATGGCAGAATGGTATATTGCATGTTTCATCCTTTTTTAATATAATTTGTTAGAATATTCATAATTTAATATCGAAATTTTAAGTAAAAAAGGAGGCATTACATGAAACTGTATCTATCTGTGGATATGGAAGGGATTTCCGGACTGCCTGATGAAACATTTGTCAATTCCCGCATGCACAATTATGAGCGCGGCAGGGTTCTGATGACCGAAGAAGCGAACTGGTGCATCGCAGAAGCGTTTAATAACGGATGCACGGAAGTGACCGTGAATGACAGCCACTCAAAGATGAATAATCTGCTCGCGGAAAAACTTCACCCTGAGGCAGAGCTGATTACGGGGGATGTCAAGCCGTTTTCCATGATGCAGGGGCTTGATGAATCGTATTCGGGTGTGATGTTTATCGGCTATCATGCGAGAGCGTCGATGCCGGGCGTTATGTCGCACAGCATGATATTCGGCGTCCGCCACTTTTACATAAATGATAAGCCGGTCGGTGAACTGGGGTTAAATGCCTATCTCGCCGGATTTTACGATGTCCCGGTCATCATGGCTGCCGGAGATGATTGCGCCGCAAAAGAGGCGGAGGAGCTGATCCCGAATGTGACGACTGCCGCCGTCAAACAAACCATTTCAAGAACCGCGGTCAAATGCCTGTCCCCTCAAAAAGCCGGACGGCTCCTGACGGAAAAAACAGCCTATGCGCTCAAAAATAAAGATAAGGTCAAACCGCTGACTCCGCCTGAAAGACCTGTATTAGGCATTGAATTTGCCAACTACGGACAGGCTGAATGGGCCCATTTAATGCCGGGCACAGAAATCATCCCGGGAACAACAATCGTTCAATTTCAGGCAAAAGACATGCCGGAAGCCTATCAGGCCATGCTCGTCATGACAGAACTCGCCATGAGAACAACATTCTGTTAAAGGGGTGAACGGCATTGCTGCGGTATTTTATCAAACGTTTTATCGCCATGATTATGACCGTCCTCGTCATCACCACTCTGACATTTGTCATGATGAAAGTGATACCCGGCTCGCCTTTTAACGAAGAGCGGGGCACAAACGAAGCGGTTCAGCGAAATCTCGAATCCTACTACCATCTGAACGAACCTCTTATCACTCAATACGCCATCTATCTAAAATCCATTCTTACCTTTGATTTCGGTCCTTCAATTAAAAAACCGTCAGACAGTGTAAACGCTATGCTTGAACGAGGGTTTCCGGTCTCATTTGAGCTTGGGATAACGGCGATCATCATCGCTGTTATTTCCGGGCTCGCGCTCGGCATAATGGCCGCTCTCAGGCGCGGCGGATTTCTCGATTACGCGGCTATGAGCCTTGCGGTGCTCGGGATTTCCATTCCGAATTTTATTATGGCTACGCTGCTGATTCAGCAATTTGCGGTTCATCTGAAATGGTTTCCGGCAGCTACCTGGACGAGTCCCGTTCACATGGTCCTGCCGACTGTTGCGCTTGCCGTCGGTCCCATGGCCATTATCGCGAGGCTGACAAGATCAAGCATGGCCGAAGTGCTGACTCAGGATTACATCCGCACGGCAAAAGCAAAGGGGCTTTCTCCCGTCAAAATTGTGATCAAACACGCATTGAAAAATGCTCTTATGCCTGTTGTGACAGTACTCGGGACGCTTGCCGCAAGTATTTTAACGGGCAGTTTCGTCATCGAGAAAATTTTTGCCATACCGGGAATGGGCAAATATTTCGTAGAAAGCATCAATCAGCGTGATTACCCGGTCATCATGGGAACGACCGTATTTTACAGTGTGATTCTGATCGTCCTGCTGTTTCTGGTTGATTTGGCATACGGCCTGTTAGACCCGCGCATAAAACTTCATAAGAAAGGGTGATCCTGATGAATCTCCCGCAAGAAACGGTAAAACACACAGAAGTGCCTGATGACTGGTTTCAGCCGGGCGCGGAAAGAAAGGGTGAAACCGAGTCGGTCAAGCGTCCGAGCCTGTCTTACAGTCAGGATGCGTGGCGGCGGCTTAAAAAGAACAAATTGGCGATGGCCGGGCTTGTGATATTATGCTGCCTGTTTCTATCGGCTGTGTTCGGTCCGCTGATATCACCGCACAGCGTGACAAGGCAGACGCTCGCCGAGCAGAATCTTCCGCCGTCTTTTTCACACTGGTTCGGAACCGATGAACTTGGCCGGGACGTGTTTACAAGAACATGGTACGGAGCGAGGATCTCTTTATTTGTCGGTGTGATGGCGGCGCTGATCGACTTTTTGATCGGCGTTATCTACGGAGGCGTCGCCGGCTACAAAGGGGGCCGGACAGACAGCGCCATGATGAGAATCATCGAGGTTCTCTACGGATTGCCGTATCTGCTCGTTGTCATTTTGTTAATGGTGCTGATGGGGCCGGGGCTCAGTTCCATTATCGTAGCTCTGACCGTGACGGGATGGGTCGGCATGGCGCGGATTGTCAGAGGGCAGGTGCTGAGGATGAAGCATGATGAACACGTATTGGCTTCGAAAACGTTTGGAGCGAAAACATTTCGGATTATTAAGAAAAATCTGCTGCCGAATACGATGGGAGCCATTATCGTCCAAATGACGCTTACGGTGCCGGCGGCGATTTTTGCGGAATCATTTTTAAGTTTTCTCGGACTCGGCATTCAGGCGCCGTTTGCAAGCTGGGGAGTCATGGCAAACGACGGGCTGCCGGCGATTTTATCAGGCCATTGGTGGCGGCTGTTTTTCCCCGCTTTTTTCATTTCCTTGACGATGTACGCGTTTAACGTACTTGGAGACGGCTTGCAGGACGCGTTAGACCCGAAACTGAGGAGGTAGGAAAAATGGCGCAGCAAGTTCTTTCCGTTCAAAATCTGCATGTTACTTTTTCAACATACGGAGGCACTGTGAAAGCCGTCAGAGGCGTCAGCTTCGATTTATATAAAGGTGAAACGTTTGCGATCGTCGGTGAATCTGGCTGCGGAAAAAGCGTGACGTCACAAGCCGTGATGGGTCTTCTTCCGAAACATTCGGCAAAGATTGAATCCGGAAGCATACAATTTAAACAGAAAGACCTTTGCCAAATGTCGGATCGGGAAATGCGGGCAATCCGGGGGCGCGATATTTCTATGATCTTTCAGGACCCGATGACGGCGCTCAATCCGACGTTGACCATAGGGAATCAGCTCTCAGAAGCGCTGTTGGAACACCGCGCCATGACAAGAAAACAAGCTGAATCCGAAGTTCTCGCCATGCTGGATCTGGTCGGTATCCCGGACTCGAAATCCCGCCTGAAGCAGTACCCCCACCAATTAAGCGGGGGCATGCGGCAGCGGATCGTGATCGCAATGGCTCTGATCTGCGAGCCGGAAATTATGATCGCCGATGAACCGACAACGGCCCTTGATGTGACGATTCAAGCACAAATCCTTGAATTATTTAAGAAGATTCAAAGAAAAACAGGCGTGTCAATTATTCTGATCACACACGATCTCGGCGTCGTCGCTCAGACTGCTGACAGAGTCGCCGTCATGTATGCGGGGAAAATCGCCGAAATCGGCACGAGGCATGATATTTTTTACCGTCCGGCTCATCCATACACAAAGGGGCTGCTTCATTCAGTGCCGCGGCTGGATATGGAGGATAGTGAGCTTTCGCCGATTGACGGGACGCCGCCTGATTTATTCGATCCGCCGCCGGGCTGCCCGTTTGCCGCCCGCTGCCCGGACAGGATGATCGTCTGTGAAAAGGTATATCCGGCAACAACCATGAAATCCAAAAGCCATATCGTCAACTGCTGGCTTCAGGATCACCGTGCAGAGCGGCTGAAGCAGCAGCTGACGGCAGCAGAGGAAAAAGGGGGATTGAAATGAAAAAGAGATGGGCGATCGGTGTGATTGCTGTTGTTTCGTTTGCTCTGATGGGCTGTACAGCCAATGAACAGGCGGGGACAGAACCCGGCAAAGCAAAAGAACAGGGGGGTGAAACGGTGC
This sequence comes from Bacillus sp. SIMBA_026, assembly GCF_046535335.1. Lineage (NCBI taxonomy): Bacteria > Bacillati > Bacillota > Bacilli > Caryophanales > Bacillaceae > Bacillus > Bacillus sp. SIMBA_026. The sequence goes on from NZ_JAWRWX010000001.1 coordinate 387,301, forward strand.
TGCGGCTCAATAACGAAAATGAGCCGACCTCACTTGATCCGCCGATCGGATTTAATAATGTTTCCTGGCAGCCGCTGAATAACATCATGGAAGGATTGACGAGGCTCGGAAAAGATAATAAGCCCGAACCGGCCATCGCGGAAAGCTGGAAGGTGTCCGCTGATAAGCTGACATATACCTTCAATATCCGTGATAACGCCGAATGGACAAATGGCGATCCCGTTACGGCGGAAGACTTCGTGTACGCCTGGAAACGGATGCTCGATCCGAAAACAGGCGCATCTTCCGCATTTCTCGGCTATATGATCAAAGGCGGAGAAGAATTTAACAGCGGAAAAGGCAAACAAGAAGACGTGAAAGTCACGGCAAAGGATAAAAAAACGCTTGTCGTCACATTGGCGGCACCGCAGGATTATTTTCTGAGCGTCGTGTCCAATCCGGCGTATTTCCCGATTAATGAGAAGGTCGCCAAGGCTGATCCGAAATGGTTCACTGAAGCAAAAACCTTTGTCGGCAACGGGCCGTTCAAACTGACGGAATGGAAGCATGACGACAGCATGACGATGGTCAAAAACGAGACGTATTGGGATAAAAAGACGGTGAAACTGGATAAAGTCACATGGGCGATGGTCAGTGACCGGAATACCGATTATCAGATGTTCCAGTCGGGGGATTTGGATACCGCCTTTGTGCCGGCAGAGCTGAGCGAGCAGCTGATGGGAGGAAAAAATGTCCGCACGTGGGATCAGGCCGGACTCTATTTCTATCGTTTTAACGTGAAAATGGAGCCGTTTCAAAATGAAAAGATCAGAAAAGCGTTCGCGGCAGCGATTGATCAGAAAGAAATCACGGATTATGTGACCAAAAACAGTGAAAAGCCGGCACATGCCTTTGTATCCCCTGGATTTACTCAGCCTGACGGGAAAGATTTCCGCGAAGCGGGCGGCAGTTTATTAAATCCGGATGAATCAGAAGCCAAAAAACTGCTGGAAAAAGGCATGGCGGAAGAGCATTATGACAAGCTGCCCGCCGTTACCTTGACATACAGCACAAAACCGGAGCATAAGAAAATAGCGGAAGCGGTTCAGCAGAAGCTCAAAAGTGTGCTCGGTATAGACGTTAAGCTCGCCAATATGGAATGGAACGTCTTTTTAGAAGAGCAGAAAGGACTGAAGTTCCAGTTCTCTCAAAGCTCATTTTTACCGGATTACGCAGATCCGATCAGTTTTCTTGAGGCTTTCCAGACGAATAATTCCATGAACCGCACCGGCTGGGGAAGCGCGGCATACGACGGCTACATCAAGCAGGCAAAACAGGAAGCCGATGCCAAAAAACGTTTTGCGCTCATGCATAAAGCGGAAAAGCTGCTCATGAACGAGGCTCCGATCATTCCGATTTACTTTTATAATCAGGTGCATCTGCAGAACAGCGGCGTGAAGGGCATTGTCCGGCACCCCGTTGGTTACATTGATCTGAAGTGGGCGGAAAAGTCCTGATCTTACAGCGGAAACATATGCTGCTCTTTTGCCGTTAAAGGAGCGGCGTGTTTCACTTTTCAATCCGGAAAGGAGATTGAAAAAGTCATGAACCATAAACCGAAAGCACTGCAAAAAGGCGACACGGTCGGTGTGATTGCGCCCGCAAGCCCGCCTGAGAGCGGGACGCTGCAAACCGCGCTGCTGTTTTTAGAGAATGAGCTTGGCCTTCATGTGAAACTCGGCCGGGCGCTGAAGACTCGTCACGGCTATTTGGCGGGAGAGGACCGGGCGCGTCTCGATGATCTCCATGACATGTTTAGTGATCAGAATGTCAAAGCGGTGATATGCGCGTGCGGAGGATTCGGCACGGGCCGCATTGCCGCCGACATCGATTTTGGCTTAATCCGCCGCAATCCGAAAATTTTCTGGGGATACAGCGATATCACGTTTTTACATACCGCCATTCATCAAAATACGGGGCTCGTCACATTTCACGGCCCGATGCTGAGCACGGATGTCGGGCTTGAAAATGCTGATCCCCTGACGAAAGCGTCGTATCATCAGCTTTTTACAGAAACGGAATTCACCTATACGGAGGACATTTCTCCGCTTGAGGTGCTGACAGGCGGAAGGGCCGAGGGAGAGCTTGCGGGCGGAAATTTGTCGCTCATTACGTCCACGCTCGGCACGCCGTTTGAAATTGATACGAAAGACAAATTGCTGTTTATCGAGGATATTGATGAGGAGCCGTATCAAATCGACAGAATGCTGAATCAATTAAAGATGGCCGGAAAACTGTCAGACGCAGCCGGAATCCTGGTCTGTGATTTTCACCAATGCGAACCGAAAAACAAAGAAAAGTCCCTTACCTTAGAGCAAGTGCTGAACGATTACATTGTCAAATCAGGGAAGCCCGCGCTCAAAGGCTTTAAAATCGGCCATTGTTCACCGAGCTTCGCTGTTCCGATCGGAGTCCGCGCGATTATGGATACGGCGGCCAAAGCGGTAACGATTGAATCGGGGGTTTCCGGAAGGGAGTGATCAGGCGTGAGGATAACAGATATTCAAACGGGACGGATGTCCGTGCCGCTGAAAAAGCCGTTTAAGACCGCTTTACGCACGGTTTACAATGCTGAATCGGTCATTGTGAAGCTCACTTTTGACAACGGTCTGATCGGCTGGGGGGAGGCGCCGCCGACGGTTGTCATTACAGGCGACAGCGCGGACGGTATTGAAAGCGCCGTCCAAGATGTGCTGAAGCCCGCTCTGCTGAGCCGGAGCCTTTCCGGCACGGAAGCTGTTCTGTATGATATCAGCCGGCTGTTGGAAAGAAATCAAAGCGCAAAAGCCGCGGTAGATATGGCTGTATATGACGGATGGGCGCAAATGCACGGACAGCCGCTTTACCGGCTTCTCGGCGGCTATCGGAATACACTGGAAACAGATTTTACCGTCAGCGTTAATTCTCCTGAAGAGATGGCGGGGGATGCAGACCGTTATGTGAACAAAGGATTTCATATTTTAAAAATAAAAGTCGGCATAGGTGACATATCGGACGATGTTGCGCGGATTCAGGCGATCAGATCACGTGTCGGCGGAAACGTCAAACTGAGATTGGACGCCAACCAAGGCTGGACGCTGAAAGAAGCCGTGACTGCGATCCGAAAGATGGAAGACGCCGGCCTGGGCATTGAGCTTGTCGAGCAGCCTGTTCATAAAGACGATATCGCCGGGCTGAAGCAGGTCACAGATGCCGTAGACACGCCGATTATGGCGGATGAGAGCGTCTTTACCCCCCGTCAGGCCTTTCACGTGCTGCAGACGAGAAGCGCCGATTTAATTAATATTAAGCTGATGAAAGCGGGCGGCATAAAGCAGGCGGAAACAATCAATGCGATGGCGGAAACGTGCGGCGTGGAATGCATGGTCGGCAGCATGATTGAGACCAAGCTCGGCATCACCGCCGCGGCTCATTTTGCCGCGGCCAAACGGAATGTGACAAGGTTTGATTTTGATGCGCCGCTTATGCTGAAAGATGATTTGATTCAAGGCGGCATCACATACAGCGGCAGTCAGATTACGATTCCCGATGAACCGGGTCTCGGCATTACCGGTGTGTCGATACAAGAGGAGGCGAAAAGATGAGAGCAGCCGTTACAGCGGCGGCAGCCAACGTATGGACGCTGCCGTCATCTCCCCGTTCGGATGATGCGCCGATGCTCGAAAACCCGCCGCAGATCAGAAAATGGTTAGCGTCTATGGAATATGAAGAGCGGCTGCAATTATGCACAGACAACCTTGTCCAAACGCAAGCGCTTTTCGGGGAAGAGGTGATCATTCTTAAAGAGGAAGGGGAATGGGCTTTTGTCGCCGTTCCCGGCCAGCCTTCAAACAAGGATGTGCGCGGATATCCGGGGTGGATGAAAAAAAGCCAGCTTTCAAAAGACGGCTTTCATACATCTTCCCCCGCTGTATGGATTACCAAACCGACCGCTTTTTTATATCACACAAACGGCGAACCGGACTTGGAAGTAAGTTTCTTAACGCGTCTTCCGGCATCAGGACGTGAGAAAGGCTTTTTCCGGGTGGTGACGCCCCTCGGAGAACGGTTCGTAAATGAAGCTGACGCAGACGAGTGCCGGCATACGGAAGGACGGGCGGCCGATGTCATCGAAACGGGCATGATGTTTCTCGGGCTTCCGTATTTATGGGGAGGACTGAGCGGTTTCGGGTTTGACTGTTCCGGGTTTATGTATTCGATATTTAAAGCAAACGGCTATGCCCTTCCCCGTGATGCAAAGGACCAAGCAAAAGCCGGATGCAGCGCGGCGGTAAACGATATCCGGCCGGCTGACCTTTTGTTTTTCGCCTATGAAGAAGGAAAAGGCGCGATCCACCATGTCGGTTTGGCGCTGGGAGACGGCCGAATGCTGCACTCCCCGAAAACGGGAAAAACAATCGAAGTGCTGTCTTTGGAAGGAACCGTCTATGAAAAAGAATTATGCACCGTACGCCGCTGTATAAGCGAAAAGGGGGAATAGAAAATGACGGCATCTCCGCTCCTTGAAGTCAGCGGGCTGAAAATGCATTTTGACGCAGGAAGAAAGAAAGCCGTAAAAGCAGTCGACGGTGTCAGTTTTCACATTAAAAGAGGGGAAACATTCGGACTTGTCGGAGAATCGGGATGCGGTAAATCGACGCTCGGAAGGGTTATTCTCCGTCTGTATGACCCGACGGCCGGTTCGGTATCATATGAAGGGACGGATATACACCGTGCCGCGGCAGAACAGCGGTCGGTCTTCTTCCGCAAGCTGCAGATGATTTTCCAAGACCCTTACGCCTCGTTAAATCCGCGCCTGACCGTAAGGGAAATTATTATGGAGCCGATGGAAATTCACAATCTTTACAATACAAGAAAAGCCCGTCTGATGATGGCGGATGAACTGCTTGAAGCTGTCGGGCTCCATCCGGATTTCGGCAGCCGGTATCCTCACGAATTCAGCGGCGGACAGAGGCAGAGAATCGGGATTGCCAGAGCGCTCTCTCTGCATCCCGAATTTATCGTGGCGGATGAGCCGATTTCCGCGCTGGATGTGTCGGTACAGGCTCAGGTCGTCAACCTTTTAAAAAGGCTTCAGAAAGAGAAAGGGCTGACATTTTTATTTATCGCCCACGATTTATCAATGGTCAAGCATATCAGCGACCGGATCGGCGTGATGTATTTGGGCCGCATGATGGAAATTACAGAAAGCGCTGCGCTTTACCGGGAACCGCTTCACCCTTATACGAAGGCGCTTTTATCCTCAATTCCGATTCCTGATCCGCTTCTTGAGGACAAGCGTGAACGGATTATTCTGAAAGGGGAGCTGCCGAGCCCCCTTAACCCGCCGAGCGGCTGTGTATTCAGGACGCGGTGTCCTGAAGCGATGGAGCTCTGCGGTAAGATAACGCCTGAGCTTGAAGAAGTGAAGGCGGGGCGTTTTGTCGCCTGCCATTTATACAAAAAAGAAAGCTGACTTTATATTGTCAGCTTTCTTTTTTGATTAAACCTGATGCAGAAATGACACGCAGACAGGATACGGAACCGGAATGTCGGATTGAAGCAGAGTCAATTTGCCTGTTTCCGGATCACGTTCAAACAAAACCAGATTTCCCGTTTCTTCGTTTGACGCGACAAGGAATGTCTCAGAAGGGTCAAACGCGAAATCACGCGGCCAGTTGCCTTCTGTCGGCACCCATTCAATAAGAGACAATTCACCGGAATATTGGTTGATCTTATAGATGGCGATGCTGTCATGTCCGCGGTTGGCGGCATAAAGAAATCTGCCGTCTTTAGATATGCGGATCGCGCTGCCTTGCGATTTGTCCGTAAAGCCTTCAGGCAAAGCGGAAATGACCTGCAGCTCTCTGAACTCACCTAAGGTCGGGTTGTATTCAAGCGCGATGACTTCATTGCTGATTTCCGTCATGACATAGGCGTATTTTTCCGCCGGATGGAAAACGATGTGGCGCGGTCCTGAACCCGGTGCGAAAGAATGAGTTTTCACCTCTGTGAGCGAACCGTTTTTCATTTGGTAAGTATAAAGCGTATCCGTCCCTAAATCGACGGCTGCAATGTAGTTATGCTCAGGTGTATAGCCTGCGAAATGGGTATGCGGTTTCTCTTGTCTTTCATGAGGACCTGTTCCCGTATGAGCGGCTTCGGCAGCCGGCTCCTGCAGACTTCCGTCCTCATTGACGGGAAAGGCGTGCACTTTCCCGCTGTGGTAATTAGCGGTTAACACATATTCATGTTTATCATCAATGCTGACGTGGCATGGAGACGGGCCTTCAATCAGCTGGTGGTTCACAAAAGTTAATTCCCCGCTGTTCTGATGAATCTGATAGGCTGCGACACCGCCTTTTCCGTCTGCCTTTTCAATGGAATACAGCATGCTGTTATCAGAATTCGGAGTGACGTATGTCGGGTTGCCGAGCTTTGCTGCCAGCTTCGGCCGGCTGAGCCGTTTCGCTTCTGTATCAAGTTCAAAACAATAAATGCCTTCGCTTCCGCCTTTTGTATATGTTCCCGCGTATCCTATGTACTTAGCCATTCGGTTTCCCCCTTTAGAGTCTTGTCTTCTCTATATTAACGTATCTTGAAGGAAACTGCCTTGTAAATGTTTAAGATGTTCTGACAAGCGGCAAGGTGCAGCAGCGGAAGGAACCGCCTGATTTAATAATTTCGGAAAACTCGGTTTCAATGACTGTATAACCTCTTTTTCTGAGCTCGCGGTTCGTATGACGGTGCTGCGGCAGGCTGATAATTGTCTGATTGCCGATTGACAGGATATTCGGGCCGAGCGTGAATTGCTCTTCTTCAGGCACTTCTATCATCTCAAAACGTTCGGCGAGAAGATCAATTTCTTCCTGCCGCAAGCCATTTTTGCAGTATAGCGCTTCCGTTTCCGAGATCATATTAAATACACAGTCCAAATGTAAGAAATCCTCCTTGAGAGGGATCGGCACAACCGTCATCTCCGGCAGCGCCTCCCGCAGCTCCCGGACAGCCGCTTTATCCGTGCGCTTGCTCAGCCCGGCGTAAACGGTGCCGTCTGCGATCAAGATGTCGCCGCCTTCAATGTTCGCTTTTTTCAGTCGCGTATAGGGGATTTTCTTATTGTCAAGCAGGTCTTGAAACACTTTTTCTTCTCCCTGCCGGACTGAAGCCGCCATGTTTGAAATAAACGCCGTCTCGCCTAAGACAAATCCGATATCCCGGGTGAATACCTGCTCAGGCAATGCGGGATCGGCAGGCAGCAGGACGACTTCAATCTGATGAGATCTTAAAATGTCAATAAACTCACTATGCTGTTTGAGGGCAACGGGTATGTTAATATTTTCTTGTTTGAAATGTTTCTGCGTTCCGTTAATAATATCCTTGATGGCCATGTGTTCCGGCCGGCATAAGACGACTGTCTGCAAAGCATCAAACTCACTGCGGCAAGCCGGTTTTCGCGTGGATTTGGGAATGGATACGTTCATGTGATATCCTCCTATCGGTATTCAATGTGCGTTTATTATTCCCGGATGTGATGAATAATGAAACATTTATGAGAGAATATCTAACCAACTTAATATTTAAAATTTTAGACAAAACGGTCAAAGTATTGTTTAATAGGGTACAGATGAATGAGTCAAAACGACCAGACACCAAAGGGGAGTTTAAATAATATGAAGTTGCCAGAATCAAGATTTTGCAAAGAAACAAGGGTTGTTAAAACAAGCAGGGTTTTTCCGCTTGATACGAATAATCACAATACGCTGTTTGGCGGAAAGCTGATGAGCTACATTGATGATATCGCTTCAATTTCCGCGGCCCGCCACTGCCGGTGTGAAACAGTCACGGCCTCAATGGATTCTGTAGATTTTTTGCGCCCCATCGGCCAACAGGATTCCGTATGCCTTGAATCTTACGTCACATGGGTCGGCACATCGTCTATGGAGGTGTTTGTCAAAGTCATTAAAGAACATCTGATGACGGGCGAACGCGAGCTTGCGGCAACGTCGTTTCTGACCTTTGTCGCGCTTGATTCAAACGGGAAATCAGTACCCGTTCCGCGGATCGTGCCGGAAACCGAGGAAGAAGTCATGCTTCACAATACGGCCGTTCAGCGCGCCGGAGAACGAAAAAACCGCTTAAAACACAGCAAGGCCCTGGCCGAGGCGCTCGGAACAGATAAACCTTGGTAATCGTCAAACCGCTTTTTTAAAAAGCGGTTTTTTTATGCTGAGAAAGGACTTTTCCTGCCGGATCCATAATCTATTACAGGGAAAGGAGACGTGGCGTGCATGATGAAACATAAGTCTTCCGGCACCATCCTGACAACCGGGCGTATCCGTCTGCGGACTATGCGGGATGACGATGAAGAAAATTTGTACAGGCTGTTTACCGACAGAGAGGTCATGAAATATTATCCTTCTCTTAAAAGCAGACGGGAAACGAAGGAGTGGATTGCCTGGAACAAACGATTGGCCAAAGGATACGGCGTCAGCCTTTGGATCGCAGAGGATAAAGAGACGGGCGCATTTCTCGGTCAATGCGGAATCGTTCCGCAGACGGTAAACGGAAACACTTTGATGGAAATCGGCTATATGTTTGCCCGCCGCCGCTGGGGCCTCGGCTATGCGACAGAGGCGGCGAACGCCTGTCTGGACTACGGTTTTCATACGCAGCAATACGGACGCATAGCGGCGCTGATTGATCCGGAAAACGCTGCCTCCGTCCGTGTCGCGGAAAAAATCGGTATGGTGCCCGGTGAGACCGTTACCAAATGGGAGAGGCAGCTGACGGTTTTTGACATCACATCTGACGTTGAACGTTTCGGCGAAATGTAGTATGATACGAACAGACATGTTTTCTAGGGTTCCGCATGTTCATACATGGCCTGGTCCGAGAGAAAACACATATGCGGACATATCCCGCATATGCGCACGGAGGGAAAAAAGCCCGGGAGAGTCAATCTCATGTGAGACGACTATCCGGGCTTTTTTGTATTGTCCGGATACAGAAAGGGTGAAGAACATGAAATGGGGTTTAGTGGTCATAGCGGCCGTATTTGAAGTGGTATGGGTCACCGGCCTGAAACATGCTGATTCGGCACTGGCGTGGAGCGGCACGATTACGGGAATCATCATCAGTTTTTATCTATTAATCAAGGCGACAGACAGCCTGCCCGTAGGAACGGTATATGCGGTCTTTACCGGGCTCGGGACAGCGGGCACCGTGCTCAGTGAAATCCTGCTTTTCAAAGAGCAGGCCGATCCGGTGAAAATCGTGCTGATCGGCGTTTTGCTGATTGGTGTCATCGGGTTAAAGCTGGTCACACAGGATAAGCCTGAGACGAAGGAGGAGAAGGCGTAATGCATTGGATCAGCCTGATAGCCGCGGGTCTTTGTGAAATGCTCGGGGTCATTTTAATGAATCAATTTCAAAAAGAAAAGAAAGTCAAATGGATTCTCTTCATTATCGCCGGATTTGCGGCTTCTTTTTCCCTGCTTTCTTATGCGATGGAGGCAATCGCGATGGGCACGGCCTATGCGATCTGGACCGGTATCGGCACAGCGGGCGGCGCATTAGCCGGCATTCTTTTCTACGGCGAGCAGAAGGATGCGAAGCGCATCTTTTTCATTGCGCTTATTTTATGCGCTGCCGTAGGGCTGAAAATTCTTTCGTAAATTGATTTTTATCAAATCTTCAGTATAATCTATTAGTAAGTTACGAATTATGAAGATACGAGGGATTAAAACAGATGAATTCATATATGACACAGCGGCTGAAAGAATACCGCCGCGGGAATGAGGAAAAAGGGCGCCTGCTCGTCAGCTGCCCCGACCAGCCGGGAATTGTATCGGCCGTGTCGGCGTTTTTGTTTGAACATGGCGCAAACATTATTGAATCAAATCAATACACGACTGACCCTGAAGGCGGACGGTTTTTTCTTAGGATCGAATTCGACTGCAAGGGCATTCGTGAGAAAAAAGAGGACTTACAGCAGGCGTTCGCCTCAATCGCCCAGACATTCGGCATGACATGGAGCCTGTCTCTGGCAAGTGAGCTGAAGCGAGTGGCGATCTTTGTATCGAAGGAGCTGCACTGCCTTCATGAACTGATTTGGGAATGGCAAAGCGGCAATATGATGGCCGAAATTGCGGTCGTTATCAGCAACCACGAAGAGGCCAAAGAAGTGGTCGAACCGCTGAATATTCCGTTCCATTACATGAAAGCTAACAAAGACATCCGCACCGAAGTGGAGCGGCGCCAGCTTGAGCTGCTGGAGCGGTATAAGATTGATGTTATCGTTCTTGCCCGTTACATGCAGATTTTGACGTCTGATTTTGTATCTGCCCATCCGAATCGGATTATTAACATCCACCATTCATTTCTGCCGGCCTTTATCGGCGCTAATCCGTATAAACGGGCTTATGAGCGCGGAGTGAAATTAATCGGCGCGACCTCTCACTATGTGACGGACGACCTTGACGAAGGGCCGATTATTGAACAGGATATTGAACGCGTCGATCACAGAGATCACGCAGAGGATCTGAAGAATATTGGCAGAACGATTGAGCGGAGCGTGTTGGCAAGAGCCGTAAAATGGCATCTGGAAGACCGCGTCATCGTTCACGGAAACAAAACGATCGTATTTAATTAATGGCGGTCCGCCGGGGAGGCGGACTGTTTTTTATGGATGAAAATGTCTTGACAAGAACCTGTTTTCTTTGCATAATAAAAAAAAATCATTGAGCGTTGAAGAGGATCAGTACGCAGAACTTTCTGTGACAGAGAGCAAAATGGCCCGCTGAAACATTTTGCCGCATGAAACCTGCCGAACCTGCCTTGGAGTCCTGAGGGGAAAACTCAGGCGCGATAACCTGGCGTTACAGGAAAGCGGGACGCGTGAAAAACGCGTTCAAACAAGGTGGTACCACGGAAAGCCCATTTCGTCCTTATTTTTCAGGACGGAATGGGCTTTTTTTATTGACGAGAGCCGGTTTGGATTGATTGCCACGGAGGAGAAACGATGAAAAAACAAAGAATTGTTGTGAAAATCGGGAGCAGCTCGCTCACCAACAGTAACGGAAGTATTGATGAAGCAAAAATCAAGGAACATACGGAGGCCATTTCTTTATTAAAAGAAAACGGGCATGAAGTGATCCTCATTACCTCAGGCGCGGTGGCAGCGGGTTTTTCCGCTCTCGGCTATCCGTCGCGACCCGTTACGATAAAAGGAAAGCAGGCAGCTGCCGCAGTCGGCCAGACGCTTTTAATGCAGCAATATATGGACCATTTAAAAAGATACGGTCTGACGCCGGCACAAATTTTATTAACAAGAAATGATTTCTCAAAAAGAGAGCGGTACAGAAATGCTTATGCTACTGTAATGGAACTGTTGGAGCGCGGCGTCGTGCCGATTATTAATGAGAATGATTCCACATCAGTTGAAGAGCTGACGTTCGGTGATAACGACATGCTGTCGGCGCTTGTAAGCGGGTTGATTCATGCAGACCAATTAATGATTCTCACAGACATAAACGGGCTGTACGATGCCAATCCGAATGAAAACCCGGACGCAAAGCGGTTCGACTATCTGAATGACATCACACCAGAATTGCTCGGGTATGCCGGATCAGCAGGCTCAAAGGTCGGCACCGGAGGCATGAAGTCAAAACTTCTCGCCGCCCAGACCGCATTGTCGCTCGGGGTGAAGGTGTTTATCGGAACCGGCTCCGGACGGGAAAAACTGATGGGAATTTTAGACGGAAAAGGCGACGGCACATATATCGGTGATAAAGACCTGTCCTCAGTGAATAATACACGGCAATGGATCATGTTTCATTCTCCGATATCAGGGGAAATCATCATTGATGGGGGAGCGGAGCAGGCGATGATCCATAACGGGTCAAGTCTCCTCCCGGCCGGCGTCGCCGATGTCTGCGGCAGTTTTCCGAAAGGGGCCGTAGTGGAAGTCAGAGGACCCGGGGGCATTATCGGCAAAGGGCAGACGCAGTACTCATCCGATGAAATTTTAGAAGCCAAAGGGAAGCGGAGCGACCAGCTTTCAGGAACGAAGCAGGTGGAAGTGATTCACAGAGATGATTGGGTGAATTTATTTGACGAGGGGGAACACAAATGAGTGAAGTATTGCAAAAGGCGGCTTTGGCAAAAGAAGCGGCTGCCGAAATGGTCATGAAAACGACGGCTGAAAAAAACGAAGCGCTCCAATGTATTGCAGACGGACTCAGAAATGAACGCCGGCTGATTTTAACAGAGAATCAGAAAGATATTGAAGCGGGACGGAACAGAGGACTGACACCTGACATTATTGACAGGCTGACTCTTGATGAAAAACGCCTGCTCGATATCGCGGACGCCGTGGAACTGTTAATCGGTCTTGAAGACCCCGTCGGTGAGTCGCTGGAGACCATTCAAAAAGAGAATGGATTATCCATTGAAAAAATCCGCGTGCCCCTCGGAGTAGTGGGCATGATCTATGAGGCCAGACCGAACGTTACCGTAGACGCGGCCACACTCTGCCTGAAAACCGGAAACGCGGTTGTGCTCAGAGGAAGTTCTTCCGCCATCCACAGCAACATAGCGCTTGTCAGTGTGATGAAACGCGCACTTGGGCTGTCAAAGCTTCCGATTGATGCCGTTCAGCTCATAGAAGATACAAGCAAAGAAACCGCCAAACAGCTCTTTACATTAAATGACGGGCTGGATGTATTGATCCCGCGCGGCGGTAAAAATTTAATTGATCTTGTGGTCAGGGAATCAACCGTACCCGTTTTAGAAACCGGAGCGGGCAATTGCCACGTGTACATAGATGAGTCAGCAGATCCTCAAATGGCAAGCGAGGTCGTCATCAATGCCAAAACACAGCGTCCTTCGGTCTGCAATGCGATTGAATCTCTTTTGATTCATGAAAAATGGGCCGAAGAACACGGACGAAAGCTGCTGAATCAGCTGACAGAAAAAGGGGTGGAGCTCCGAGGAGACCAGGTGATTTGCAGATTGGAACCTCAAGCGAAACAAGCAGAAGAAGCCGATTGGGGAGCGGAGTACCTGGCGCCGATTCTCAGTGTGAAAACGGTGCAGGACGTACAGGAGGCGGTCCGCCACATTCAGCAGTACGGCACAAACCATTCAGAAGCCATTCTGACGGAGAAAGCCGAGCATGCGGCTTACTTCCAGACCGCCGTTGATGCCGCCGCCGTGTATCATAATGCTTCAACCCGGTTTACGGACGGTTTTGAATTCGGATACGGAGCCGAAATCGGGATCAGCACGCAAAAGCTTCACGCGAGAGGGCCGATGGGGCTTCCGGCGTTAACATCTACAAAAATCATCATTAAAGGAAACGGACAAATCCGCGTATAATTTTTTAAGCTTATCCTTCAAAAAGGGTAGGCTTTTTTTATGCGGAAAGATTGACGCCCTCTATTATATTGTGTAAGATTAAATTGTACACAATACAATAGAGGTGAATTTACATGACAAAACCATTATTTACTGCAACCGTATCAGCTGCCGGCGGACGTGAAGGGAAAGTCACGTCTTCTGACGGGGTGCTGAATCTTGATGTTGCCATGCCGGGAACGCCAAGAGCGAAACGGCTCGAACATGCTACAAACCCTGAACAGCTGTTTGCCGCAGGATATTCAGCCTGCTTTGACAGCGCTCTTCAGCTCGTAGCGAGAAAAGAGCGTCTGAGTATTGAAACAGAGGTCACTGCGCATGTCAGTCTGCTGAAAGATGAAGCAGACCAAGGATATAAACTAGGCGTTACGCTTGAGGTCAAAGCATCCGGCATTGATAAACAGGAGCTTGAAGCCCTTATCCAAAAAGCGCACGGTGTCTGTCCGTATTCAAAAGCGACAGCGGGAAATATTGAAGTGAAGCTTCTGGCAGCAGAATAAAAATAAGGATGCCCATTCGGGGCATCCTTATTTTTTGCCGTGCAGCGTATTCAAAACCTCATAAAGCGACTGCTTTAACTGCTTTAATTCCTCTTTTGACCGTCCCGTCTGTTCCAGCATGGCAATGGGAATATCCGCCGCTGTTTTCTGCAAGGCCCGTCCTTCATCTGTGAGCCTGATCGTCACGGACCGCTCGTCTTCAGCCGATCGCTTTCTCATGATGATTCCGTGCTGCTCCATCCGTTTCAGCATCGGTGTCAGCGTTCCGGAATCCAGGTACAAAAGCTCACCCATCCGTTTCACATTCAGTTCTTCGTGCTCCCATAATAAAAGCAGCGCCAAATACTGGGGATAAGTTACGTTGAGCTTATCAAGCAGCGGTTTGTACCGTTTCGTCATTTCCCTTGAGCTTGCGTACAGCAAAAAACAAAGCTGATTCTCCAGTTTCATATGTTCAAATTCTTTTTCTGCCATTACTTCTTTCACCAACTCTTTGTTTGTTAACGTTACCCCTATTGTAGCCGAAAAACGGCCCATTTCCTATTGCAATCATGTTTAAAAATATGAGCAGGGGCAATATATACAGTAAGTACAATGAGGAGGCTGATAATAATGGCATTATTTACTTCAAAAGCGACCGCAGTCGGCGGACGGGCAGGACATATTAAATCCGAAGACGGGGTGCTGGATTTTGACATCGTCATGCCGAATGCAAAAAAAGACGGAGAAACCGGCACAAACCCTGAACAGCTCTTTGCGGCAGGGTATGCTGCCTGCTTCGGGGGAGCGCTTGAGCTCGCCGCCCAAAAACAAAAAATCGACATGACCTCTGAAATTGAAGGACAGGTCAGCCTTTTAAAAGATGAGAGTGACGGAGGTTACAAAATCGGCGTAACGCTCGTCATTGATACAAAAGATCTTGACAAAGAAACGGCGGAGAAGCTAGTGCACGCCGCTCACGAGTTCTGTCCGTATTCAAAAGCAACAAGAGGAAATGTAGACGTCAAACTTGAATTAAAATAAAACAACGAACGAATATCCCGGATTTTATATCCGGGATATTTTATTAACGAAAACATCAGTAATGATCTCTTCTCTCCCGGAATAAGAATACGATATAGCACTTTTGCATAACGACACCAAGAGAAAAGAGGGAGAAATCGATGTCTCTTCCAAACATACCGAACATCACCCCCGACATTACACTCTCCAGATGTGAGACCCTGAACCTCCTTCTTTCATCCGTGGCTATGGAAGAAATCGGACTATCCCATATTCTGCAGGCGGAAGCGGAAAGGATTCAAATGTTTCTCGGCGCTTCCGGCAATCCCTCCTTGGAGGAATTGTCATCAATCAATAGAAGCACTGAACGGCTCCTGCGCACCGTCATGAAATCACAACTCCTTTTGCAGACGAAGCTTGAGGACATTATCTTCTTACAGGATTCTGAAGCCTGTAGGGACCCGGACGACCCAAGCAATCCAAGTAATCCGGGCGATCCTGATGACCCGTGGAATCCGGACGACCCAAGTAATCCGAGTGATCCGGGCGATCCCGATGACCCGTGGAATCCGGACGACCCAAGTAATCCAAGTGATCCGGGCGATCCTGATGACCCGTGGAATCCAGACGATCCCAGTGATCCGGAAGATCCGTGTGACGGCCTGTTTTACGGCCGCATTGGCTGCTGTGAGTACGGGGATTGTGAGGACTGCGGTTGGAAGAAAAAAGGCGGGGAGCGTTCATAAAAAAAGAGACGGGTGAAGCATATGCCGTATCCAAGCATTTCAAAAGCGAAACAGGCATCTTTTGAAGCCATGCATTGTCTCACGATTGCGCTGTTACATATATTATCTGTGACCGTGGATAAAAGAAGGGGTTCAAATTACAAAGAAGAAATCAGGCTGTTCTCCGCATTGTGCCGCTGGCAGATGGAAACAGGCGGCCGTCTGTTTTTAATGATCAGCCTGGAAGAAGAGCAGAAGCAGATGTATGAGCGGCACTTTCTTGAAATGAAGACAGTTACGGAACGAACGAAAAAATTCATTTTTGAAAGCCCGCGCGAATTCCGGGCGCATCCCATTACGAAGCGGGCTGTCAGGCAGCTTCAGGAATGGGATACGGAAACTGCCGAACCTGCCGTCAGATGGGTGCGGCCTGTCATCATAACGATGAACGGCACTCCTGAACGGCCTTGGTTCAATCAACAACTCCAAAATCGGGAAAGGTGAGAAAATGAGCGGAAATGCTGAATGTAAACTGACTCTTTGCATGATTGTGAAAAACGAGGAGAGATACATCTCCCGTTGTTTATCAAGTGTACAAGACATCGTTGATGAGATCGTCATCGCAGACACCGGATCACAAGATAATACAAAAGATATATGCAAAAGCTTTCAGGCAAGAGTGTTTGATTTCGAATGGGAGAATGATTTCGCAAAGGCCAGAAATTACGCCCTGCAGCATGCCGAAGGAGATTGGATTTTAGTGCTTGACGCGGATGAAGAGCTCGATCAGGAGACGGGCCGTTTTTTAACTTCGCTGCTTCATGACGGATTACCGAGCCGGGGTCTTTTGAAAATCATCAATTATACAGGGAAGCTGCTCGATGAAAACGAAGCGTTTGAAAGCATGCAGCCGAGACTGTTCCGCAATCATAAAGGCCTTCTGTATCAAGGCAGAATTCACGAGAATATCTCGGCTCCCAATGAGGAAGAAAACAATGCTTTTTTCACGCTCCCATGTGTGATTCATCACTATGGCTACTTGGAGCAGGAAGAAAAGATCAAGCAAAAACATAAACGGAATATCAGCATTTTAAATGAAGAGCTTTCAGAGGAAAATCCTGATCCGTGGCTTGTCTATCATTTGGCAAGTGAATGCTACAGAATAAAAGACTATGAAAAAGCATTACATCTTGTCAACGGCTCAATTTTTCAATTTTTAAGCGAAAAACGAATGCCTCCGTCTCTCCTGTATTATTTGAAATATACAATATTGCTTGAGCTCAAACGGTATGAAGAAGCCGAACAAGGGATTGAAAAAGTGCTCAAGCTATATCCTGATTACAGCAATCTTCATTATTATAAAGGCCTTGTATTATATCATTTGGAAAAGTACAGAGCGGCAATCAAAGCATTTGAAAACGGAACGCAGGTTGAAGGAGAAAACGCTGATCACTTCATTTTAAAAGGTGCCGCCGATTTCAGAGCTTTTTATTATATGGCGAAATGCCATGCTGCATTAAACCATGATATGACGGCCATCGCTTACGCCAAAAAATCGGTGAAGTTCAATCCTCAATTTAAACCCGCACAAGAGCTTCTGTCTCAATTAAAAAAGGATCAGCGGACAAACGCCTGATCCTTTTTTTGCATGTTCGATTAAGATAATCGAATAATGTTTAAAGCTGCACCGGCGCTTCCTCCAAGCAATGTGGCCGCACCCAATAATCCGAACAGCTGAAGCTGGATGGTGCTGCCTGCTGGCAAAGTCACAATAAAGGAGTTATTAAAGTTTGCCAAAGACGCGACCGGGGCGATAATCGAACTTGCAGGAGGAGTGCCGTTGATTAAAATACGCGAACTTACAAGCAGGCCGGCCGTTAAATTAATATGGTAGGAAATATAGTACCGTCCCGCCGGAGCAACGGTAAATATGGTATTTGCGGCGTTAGCCGTAATATCTGCCGAAAGGTTTTGTTCATTCGGTAAGGGAATGGTCGTGCCGCCGGCAATAACTGCGACAACACCGCCGCCCGTATTGCTCGCATAGCCGGAAGTTGCTGTCAGACTTGTTCCGGTGATCCCGGTCGGTCCGGTGCCGCCAGTAACGCCGGTGATCCCGGTCGGTCCGGTGCCGCCAGTAGCGCCGGTGATTCCGGTCGGTCCGGTGCCGCCAGTAGCGCCGGTGATTCCGGTCGGTCCGGTACCGCCAGTAGCGCCGGTGATTCCAGTCGGCCCGGTACCGCCAGTAGTGCCGGTGCTTCCCGCTGCAGCTAAAAGTGTATAGTCAGCTGAGGCTCCAGGGGTTCCCACAGGGCTGTTTACGTTTGCGACGTAAGAGCTTCCGTTATACAAGACAACCTGTCCGGTTGTGTAAGTGGGGGCGCTCAGCGGATTAAAAGCAACAATTCCTTGAAGGCCCGCACCGGTGACCCCCGTCGGCCCGGTCGGTCCGGTTGGCCCCGTCGCTCCGGCCGGTCCTATTGCCCCGGTCGGCCCCGTAGCACCAGTCGGTCCCGCCAGTGTAGGGATATTTGAGATACTGTCCAATTTTGAACCGAGAAGAAGCTCCTGTTTCATTAAGCTGTCAAGCGTATCCCGGACGCTCTCATTCAGGTTAAGAATATCAGCAAGACTTGACGGGGGTCCTGTTAATCCGGGAATCGTTCCGAGCGCGTATTGGATTTTTTCCCCTTCCGCATTCAGAATATGTGCCATTCCCAGCTCTTCCATAGCAATTGACGAAAGAAGAAGGTTAATGGTATCGTCTCTGGAAAGTGTAACGACAGGGGTGATATTGGGCAAATTAGGCTGTGACACAATGTCCCTCCTTATGAGTTGGCTGAAAATCATTTTATTACGAACAAAGTTCCCCGAAATGAGCGTAAGCAGTACTGTATCATTATATTCACGGATTCTGTCCAAGTTTCTGATTCCCTTCATTAACCAATTGAGCGGGCTATACCGCTGTTTTTGATTTCATCATATATGAAGGAAATACTTTAAATATAGAGAAAATACATCGCACAGCATTCGCAAATCGGTCAAAATGACAGCGGGACATGTGATCGTCTATAAAGCGATGGCTATATATCTTGTGCGTTTCCTGCAAAAACTCTCTTTTTCATTTCAAGTTTTCTGTATACAAGGGCGAGTAGCATGGATGGGATCGTACAAACAATCATTCCGATAAAGGCATACCGGGGTTCAATTTCATATAAAAAACCTCCGAAAATAGTAAATGCCGCAGTGCTCCAGCTGAGCGCAAGCGCTGAATATATGCCTTGGGCTTTCGGGATTTGCGCGGGTGAAATATTTTTAATTAAGTATTTCATAAATGCATAGTGTCCCATCGCGAATGAACAGGCATGCAGCGTCTGCGCAATACAGAAAATGATGACATGCGGAAAGGCAAATACGAGTATCCAGCGTACGGTAGCACCAAGCGCCGCCAGAGCGAGCAAAGAGCCTGCCGTAAATTGATGAAAGTATCGGTCAGCGATTGCAAAGAAGATAATCTCCGCGATAACGGCGATGTTGATGATGATTCCGATGGCATATGCGGGCGCATCGATTTCCTGCAAAAAGAGATAACCGTAATTGTAGTAAGATGCATGTGCCGCCTGCAGTAAGATAACGATTGCGAGCACCAGACCGAAATATTTGATGCGGAATAAGGCAAACATACCCTCTTTTCTTGCGCGGTCTGTTTCCGGCCGTTTTGAAAGAACAGCTGGCGCATGCATAAAGCTGAGACATGCGAATATCAGGGTGCCCAAAAGCAGTGCCCATAAAATCGCTTGATCTCCGAATATACCTGTAAAGACGGACAGGATGACGCCGGCTGAAACAAAACCCGCGGACCCCCACTGGCGGCTTGTCCCATAAGCCTTTAATTCGTTATGCTGTACAAGGACGCCGCAAGCGCTGTCTAAAGCAGGCATTAAAGCAGGGTAAAACACATGCAGCACTAATGTGACAAGAAGCAGGCTTTGAAAAGAATCAGCGGGAATATAACATAAAAGTGCGAGAAGCGTCCCGATTCTGGCGCCGTTTAATAAGGCTTTGCTGCTGAATTTTCCTGATAAATAAGGGAAGAAAAATAATGTGGAAATCCCTCTTGCCGCCAAGCCCAGGCTCATAATGAAACTGGCTTCGGATACGGAAACCCCTTTTATATGCACCATCCATCCTGTCCAATAGGGCAGAAAAACACCCCATGTCATAAAAAAACTAAAAAAATGCAGACTCATCCAGCGATATGCTTTCATTCCCGTTCCTCCTTTAATTGGCATGTTATCATGTAAGGACATAAAGACAATATGAGATATCTCATATTTTTGGGGTGGACGATGGAAATTTATAAAGGCGAGAAAAAGCGGCATAAGTTAAAAAAACACTCAATCGCGCATTTATTCTCTTTCCCCGCTGAAGAGTTTATGGAAGTGCGCGAATATGAGCGGGACGAATGGATTATTCAAGAGGGCAGGAGGTCTGACTTCCTGTTTTACGTGATTGAAGGAAAAGCGAAAATATATGTAACCCATCAAAACGGGAAAGTTTCTTTAATTAATTTTATCAACAAAAATGATTACATCGGAGAGATGGAACTATTACATGAAGTGTATTACACAAAAGGAATTCAAGCCTCAGCGAAGACTGTTTGTTTTGCTCTGCCTATTTACCGCTGTCGCGTGCAATTGCTGCAGGATGCGAAATTCCTGCGTGAGTTGGCTAAGTTTCTAAGTGCTAAGGCAACGCTTATGGCTTCGAAATATTCACAAAGTCTGGCGTTCCCGCTTGAAAACCGGCTGGCTGATTTTATTTTGCAGACGGCTTATGAAGGGGTTTATAAAGAGAAGCACGTAACGGTCTGTGATTATTTGGGTGTATCTTACCGTCATCTCTTGCATGTGCTGACGCAATTCTGCCAAAAAGGGTATTTGCAAAAAGAAGGGCGGGGCTATCAAATTAAGCAGCATGATTCACTAAGTGAACTTGCGGAGGCGCTGAAGAATAAGTAGCACGCCCAGAAAAAACAGCCACCCGCGATTTGCGGATGGCTGTTTTTTTATACAAGCTGAGCTTGTTTTTTTCGTGCCTGTTTCGCGGCGTCGACCATATTTTTTAATGCCGCAACGGTTTCTTCCTGCTGTCTTGTTTTCAGTCCGCAGTCCGGGTTTACCCAGAAGCGGTCAGTCGGACACACTTCAAGCGCGTCATCAATAATTTGATAGATTTCTTCAGTTGCCGGCACACGCGGGCTGTGAATGTCGTATACACCGAGTCCGAGGCCTTTCACGTAAGGATGTTCTTTCAAATATTCTAAAAATCCTCCGTGGCTTCGGCTGTGTTCGATTGTAATGACATCCGCGTCAAGATCATTGATCGTATCTACGATATCTTCAAAGTTGCTGTAACACATATGCGTATGAATCTGCGTCTCATTTTGCACAGAAGACGTCGTTAACCGGAATGCTTCTGCGGCCCAAGTTAAATATTCATCCCAATCCTGCGTTTTTAACGGCAGTCCTTCGCGGAGCGCGGGTTCATCCACTTGGATAATCTGAATACCGGCATCTTCAAGCGCTTTTACTTCTTTTCTGAGGGCAAGCCCGATCTGGAAGGCGATTTCTTTTCTTGAAATATCCACACGCGGGAATGACCAGTTTAAGATGGTGACAGGTCCCGTCAGCATGCCTTTCATGTGTTTTTCCGTCAGCGATTGGGCGTAGACCGTATCTTTTACCGTCATCGGTTCGATAAATTCGACATCTCCGAAAATGACAGGCGGACGTACGCAGCGTGAACCGTAAGACTGCACCCATGCATATTTCGTAAAGGCGAATCCGGCCAGTTTTTCACCGAAGTATTCGACCATGTCCGTCCGCTCAAATTCTCCGTGAACGAGCACGTCTAAGCCGATTTCTTCCTGAATGTCAACCCAGCGCTTCGTTTCCGCATTAATAAAGGCTTGGTACTGTTCATCCGTCCAATCTTTTTTGCGCCATTTTTGCCGTGCGCTCCGCACCTCGGCAGATTGAGGGAAGCTTCCGATTGTCGTCGTCGGCAGAAGAGGAAGACCGAGTGATTCATTCTGCAGCGCCAATCGTTCTTCAAAGCTTGCCGGACGGGAGAAATCTTTTTCCGTCAGCTGATTCAGCTCTTCTTTTTGAGCTGAGTTCGCTCCTGTTGCGAATGCTTTTAAAGCCTTAAGTGCCGCTTTTGATTCTTCGATCTGCTCACTGACGGCCGCTTTTCCGGACAGAAGCCCTTCTTTTAAGACGCCGAGTTCCGCCAGTTTTTCTTTAGCGTATGACAGGCCGTTCAGCAAATCCTTTTCAAGATGCTCGTCAGGGTGTTTCGCCACCGGCACGTGCAGAAGGCTGCTTGAAGGCTGAATCCATAACTCTTCAACATCAGCGTGGCTGAGGATATCCAAAGCCGCATCAAGGCGTTCTTCAACATCGATTTTCCAAATGTTCCGGCCGTCGACCACACCGGCTGCCAGCACTTTATCTTTCGGGAAGCCGTGCTTTTTCAGCTGCTCAAGGTTTCTGCCTTTATCATGTACGAAGTCAAGCCCGATTCCCTGTACAGGATAAGAAACGAGTTCTTCATATGCATCAACCGAATCGAAGTATGTCTGCAGGAGGACATTCAGTCCTGAAAGCTCTTTTGTGATCGCCTCATAGAGGTCTTTGGCGGCGCGGACGTCTTCAGAAGAAGCTGTCACAAGGGCAGGCTCATCGATCTGAACCCATTTTACGCCTTCTGCTTCAAGCTCTTTCAGCAGCTGCACATAAAGAGGAACAAGGCGCTTTTGAATCGCTTTCGCTTCTGATTCTTCGTATCCTTTCGCAAGTGTGACGAATGTGTATGGACCGACGATGACTGGTTTTGTTTCCGCTCCGAATTCTTCTTTGATTCGGCGGTAGTCGTCAAGCTGTTTGTTTCTCGTCAGACGGAATTCAATGCTTTCGTCATATTCAGGAACGATGTAATGGTAGTTGGTATTGAACCATTTCGTCATTTCACTGGAAACGGCGTCTTTTACACCGCGGGCAATCGCAAAGTATGTATCAACGGGATCCGTGATGCTGCGGAATCTTTCCGGAATCCAGTTAAAGCTGACGGCTGTATCAAGCACATGGTCATAATGGGTGAAATCAGAGACCGGCACGATATCGATATGTTGGTCAAGCTGTGTTTTGACAGCTGATAAGAATAAACCGTCAAGCTCTTTAAGAAACGTTTCTTTGTCAGTGTTACCTTTCCAATAAGCCTCAAGCGCTTTTTTCCATTCTCTGTTCAAGCCGATTCTCGGAAAACCGAGGTTCGAAGTTTTGATTGTTGTCATTAAGTTTCCTCCTTTAAGTGAGATGTAACAAAAAAGCCTCTTTCTCATGAGAGAAAGAGGCTTTAACTTCAAAATGCAAGCCTCTCTTATCTCTCAGATCACGTCTGATGGAATTAGCACCGTGCCTTATGAGACAATCGTCTCGGCGCAAAAATCACGCGCCCCATTTCACAATGGAATTACGGTCGGTTGCTGTTGGGGTCAAAAGGCCAATCCCTCGCCCAACTCTCGATAAGAGAAAATATTTCAATTTTTTTGAAAAGTTACATCATTTGTTGGTTATCTTATCAGCTTATTCAGATCACTGTCAATAGAAAATCTCACAATTTAAAAATTGGTGATGTGACAAGCTGATTAATCATTATACGAGAAAAATATCAGAAAGACAGCAGCTGTGCCTGTTCGGCTCTTTCCATCAGCACTTCAGGCGCGTCTAAATACAGAAATCCGTTCCCGGCCAATGTTTTGGAGATGTCCAAAGGAAGGGTCCGCCGCACGAGCTGGGCGTAGATTTCAGCCTCAGAAAGCGTCCGCTGAAACGCGTCCTGTTCAAGCCCTTTTATTAAGGCAAGCGCTCCGCTCACATGCGGGGCGGCCATTGAAGTGCCCGTCAGCTTCCCGTATTTATGGTTGGGAAGGGTGGAGAGAATATTTTCTCCCGGAGCCACCAGGTCAATCTCTTTATTGGCGTTTGAAAATTCAGACGATTTACGGGCGATTGAGACTGATCCGACTGCGATCACTTCGTTGTAAGCGGCCGGATACGACAGTTCCTCTGTACGCTCGTCTCCGTCGCCTTCGTTTCCTGCTGCGCAAACGACCAGAACACCGCTTTTTACCGCATTTGTGACGGCTTCTTTCAATTCAGGCACATCGCTTGGCCCGCCGAGTGACATGGAAATGATATCGGCCTTTTGTTCAACGGCGTAGTTGATGCCGTTAATGATCCATTCGTATTTGCCGCTGCCGTTTTGACCGCCGAGAACTTTAACGATTAAAAGGCTTGCTTCCGGCGCGACACCCGAAATTCCGCCGTTTGAATCATTGGCGGCAATCGTTCCGGAAACGTGTGTCCCGTGTCCGTTATAATCGGAAATCGCGTCTTCTTTGCCTCCATCATCATCGGTGAAGTTTTTCCCGCCGACAATCCGGTCTTTCAAATCAGGATGATTGATGTCGCAGCCTGTGTCAAGCACCGCGATTTTAATATCCTTGCCTTTAAACCCTTTTGCCCACAACTCTGGCGCCTTAATCACTTTAATCCCCTCAGGAAGCTCGTTCACATCCATGATCTGTTCATCCGTGACATAAGGAATCAAATGCATTTCACCATTCATAAAAAAGCCCTCCTTTTTTATGCTTGCGAGTGGATACAAGGGGTGTTGCTACTATTTTATGGCAGAGCATGCCGGCCGGAAAGAGTCATTTGAAGCATTTTCATAAAAAAGGCGTAATCTATCGTACTAAAAAATTTCAAATATATGGATAGTTTGACAGCTTTCATTTTCATTCATGACCCGCTGACGCTATAATTGGAAATGGGAAAGGAGAAGAGATATGAAGATAAGTGAAGCATTATACAACTATTTTTCAGAACAAGTGGATCAAATTGCGAAAGAGTGGATCGAAACGATGGAAGATTCGGATCCGAATTCGATTTATTCTTTGACAAATCCTGTCATCACAGAAGAACTGACGGAGCAGGATAAAGAATTTTACCGGCATATTAATAAAATGTATATCATGCCGGAAAAAGAATTTTTAGAAGAGTTCGAGCAGTGGGTGATTGAGCTCGCGAAAGACCAGAAGCATCTGGATACACCCGTCCAGTATGTGGTCCGTGAATTCATGAGAAACCGGAGACTATACATCAGTTATTATGATGCGTTTGCCGATAAACATGAATCTTCGTTTGCACAGGGAGAAAGGAAGAAATGGGAGAATTTAATTGTACAAGTATTTGATTTTACGATTTACACGTTTGTCGATCATGCCGAGCATAACTCAAAAATGCAGCTGAACGCGCAAAGAGAAATGATTTTGGAGTTAAGCTCGCCGGTTATCACGCTGAGCAAACGGACGGCGCTGCTGCCGCTTGTCGGCGATATTGACACGGAGCGCGCCAAATTCATTCTTGAAAATACGCTGAGCACATGTGCCAAACGGCGGATTGAACATCTGTTTATTGACCTGTCGGGTGTAGTGGTTGTCGATACGATGGTGGCGCATCAGATTTTTAAATTAATTGAGGCGCTGAACCTGATCGGCGTCACGTCCACTTTATCCGGAATCAGGCCGGAAATGGCTCAAACCGCCGTACAGCTCGGCATTAATTTCTCAGATATTACGATCAAGTCCAATCTCGCTCAGGCTCTCAATTATCATCAATAACATACATAACAAAACAGGCTGCCGAATCACTCCGGCGGCCTGTTTTTATACAAACAACAATGAAATGAGCCAGCTTGCGCCGAATAACAGAAGCACGAGCAGGAAAAAGCACCAGTCGGCGCGGCGCACAGTAACAGTTCTGTAAAACGTGCGGTTTCGGCTCCCCGTAAAGCCTTTAGATTCCATCGCGATCGCCGTGCGTTCCGCCTTTCTGATTGCGCCTGCCAATAGCGGAATGGTGAAGCGCCTGAAGGCGGAGAGCTTTCCTTTCAGCCCGGAATCAGACGCCGCGCCCCTGATTCTGTGCGCCTGCCGGATGATCAGGATTTCATCTTTCAGAAGAGGGAGAAACCGGAACCCCGCGATAACGCCGTATGCAAGCTTGGGCGGCAGCTTACACTGCTGAATCAGACTGAGCATGAACAGAATCGGATCGGTTGTGAAAAGAAACATCATCGACAAAGCGGAAAAACATAAAATACGAAACGCGATAGAAATCCCGAGCGCCGCGTTATCACTGTTGACGGCAATCGGCCCGAGCTTAAACAGCAGGTTGCTTCCGGTTGTCGGGATGTTTCCGAATACGGCGGCTGTCCATAAAGAACCGAAGGCCAGAATGACAAACGGAATCGTGAACAGCAGCCATTTTTTCAGCGGCACACGCCCCGCCGAGAGGACGCCTCCCGCAATGATGATATAAAACAAAGCAGGGGTGTACGGATTATAAATAAACGACAGCATAATGACGCATAACAATACAGCCGCCGCCTTTATTGACGGGTTAACAGCCTCCAGCCGCAAGTTCATTTCTCCGCCTCCTGTCGTGTTTCATCCATTCATACCGCAGCGGCAAAGCCAAATGCGCCTGCTCGGCGATCCCGGTGTTATCAGAAAACAAAGCGTCGGGAGTTCCCCGGAATACCAGTTTCGTGCCGCAGAGCACAAGGATCGTGTCGGCATAATCTGAGACGAGTTCCATATCGTGTGTCACCATTAAAACAGCCGTTCCTTCCTTTTGAATCTCACGGAGCATTTGCATACACTCCCGCGCCGTTTTGGCATCCTGTCCGAAAGTCGGTTCATCAAGCATCAAAACGTTCACATTGTGCATAAGCATCGTCGCGACGCTGAGCCTGCGTTTTTGTCCTTGGCTTAAAGAAAACGGATGCTGTGAGGCATGGCGTCTCAGGCCGAATCGGGTTAACAGCTGAAGAGCTTTCTCCTTTGCGGCTCTGCTGCTTTCAAAACCGAACATCAGCTCTTGAATGACGGAATCTGTGACAAACTGGTGTTCAGGATTTTGGAAAACATATCCGATCAGCCGCCGCAGCTCTTTTTCAGAATAGGAATCAATCGGTCTGCCGTCTATTTTGATGTCTCCGCCCAGCGGACGGATGAGCTTGGCCGCGGCAGAAAGGAGCGTGGATTTTCCTGTTCCGTTAGGGCCGGCAATCGCGGTGATTGAACCTTTTTTTACGGAAAAGCTCACATCCTGAAAAATGACGTCTGCTCCTCTTGAGAATGACAGCTCGTGAACGTTCAGCGCGTCTTCTGCCGAAAGCGCGGCGGGCCGGGGTTCGGGCAGAGATGGTACAGGTTCGTGAAACAGCTTTTCTTTACACAATGTAAAAGGAATGCTGACGTGCTCCTGCAATGAGATCACACGCGGGATCGGAATGCCGAGCTCCATCAGCTCTCCAATCTTTGTTTCAAAGATAACGTCCGTCTCTCCGTCCATCACCTTCTGACCCGTTTCATCAAGGACAATCGTCCTGTCCATCCACGGCGCCCAATGATCAAGCTGATGTTCGATAACGAGAAGGCCGAAGCCTTTTTTTGCTTGAAGATCTTTGATCAGCCGCACTAATTCACGTGCGGAATATGGATCAAGCTGTGCCGTCGGTTCGTCCAAAATAATGAGTTCCGGTTCCATCGCAATGATACAGGCAAGCGCCACTTTTTGTTTTGAACCGCCTGACAGCGAAGCGATCGTTCGCGTTTTCAGATGAGTGATCTCTAATTTTTCTAAAACGTCATCGATGATTGCGTCCATATCTTCTTTTGTATATTGCAAATTTTCCAGGCCGAAGGCGATTTCATCTTCAACCGTCAGCATGCAAAACTGCTGGTCCGGATCTTGAAACACGACGCCGATGGATCTGGCGGCGGGTTCTGTCAGATGTGAAAGAGGTGTTCTGTATAAAGAAACGGTTCCCGATTGAACCCCATCGCATGCTTCCGGGTACAGACCGTTTAAACAGAGAGCGAGCGAGCTTTTACCGCATCCGCTCGGCCCGAGCAATAAAGCCCGCTCTCCTTTGCGGAGCTGAAAGGACACGTTTTGAAGAATCGGCTTTTCATCCTGATCATAAGAAAAGGTAAGACGGCCGGCCGATAGAAGGGGCTCAAATGCCTGCATCTTGGTTCACCTGTTTCTTTTTCTTCTTGAATTGTTTTCCGAGCGCCATGCCGTTCAGCACCCCTGTGTAAGCCAGCGCATCACTGATTGCTTTGCCGAGAAGGCCGGCAAGAAGCGCACCTGAGACCAGACGGATGAGAAGCATGACGGCTAATAAACCCGGATTCAAAACAGAGTACCCCGAAACGAACAAGTCATAAATGAAGCTTGTCACAGAAGACCCCATACCGGATAAAAGAAGCACGGGCAGGGTATAAATCCGCCAGCGTGTCGCAAAAAAGACCGCTTCCGCACCGATTCCCTGTGCGATCCCGATCAGAATCACCATCGGTCCTGACGGATTTCCGAGTAAGCACTCCACAAACGCGGCGATGATTTCAGAAACGAGAGCCGCTCCCGGTTTTTGAATAATGTACGCGGCAATCACCGAGACGATAAACCAGATACCGTAAATCGGTTCATAGCTCATCCTGCCGAAAAATCCTGCCGCTATATTGCTTGCATGAGTTGATACTAAATAAATGACAGCAAATACAACACTGATGACGGACATGACGACAATTTCTCTCATTTTCCAATTTTTCATTGTGATCTCCTGCTTTCTTATCGGATAGTCGTATGTATGAAAGAGTTGATTTTACAGGCGGTTTATATTTAGTTTCATATTGCGGTGTCCTCCCCCGTTTTTTAATGAAAAATAAAAAACTGCATATCCGAGGGAATATGCAGCAGCAGAACGAAAACGCATGGGGAAAAACCCTGCGCTCCGGTCAATCTGCACTTCCCCACGCTGGTATTATCCAGATCGGGTTATAAGGGATCAAAACACGCCTGCCGCATGTTTTATCTCAGCCGATAACAGCACCCCTAGTGCGTTTCCTATACAGTTTTTTATGATGACATCATCATAGTTGATCATGTCTGATTTGTAAACAGCCTTTCTCCGAACAGAGTTTGGAATCGGAGCGGAAGATCATTCATAAAGATAAGAAGAGCCCTAAGATAAGAAGAGCCCTTTTGATCAAAAGGAAACGGAGGACATCTATGTTTGTTCATACAGTGCAGTCTGGCGACTCGTTATTTTCCATCAGCAGAAAGTACGGATACCCTGTTGACAGCATCAGAAGCGTCAACGGGCTTGAGGAAACGAATATCGTTCCGGGGCAGGCGCTTTTAATCCCTCTTAATGAATATACGGTTCAGCCGAATGATACGTATGCCGTTATCGCAGGTAAGGCTTATGTGCCGCAGATGCAGCTGATGCAGGCAAACCCGGATATTCCGCCGAACCGGCTGCGGGCGGGTATGAAAGTGAAGATCCCTGATATCTCTAACTATCTTGCGGGTACCCTGCAATTTTATGTCATTCGGACGCCTGAAGCGGATAGAGAGTTAATTAATGATTTTGCGCCGTATTCTTCGGCGATTTCTTTGTTTGAATATCATTTTGGCCCGAATGGAGATATCATTAACGATTTAAACGACAGAACCGCAATAGAAACCACATGGCAGAACAGAGTGCGCCCGCTTGCCGTCATTACGAATCTGACAGAAGGGGGATTCAGTCCGGAATTAGCCCATCAAGTGCTGCAAAATCCGACGGCAAGAACGAATCTCGTCAACAATATCGTCTCCTTAACCGTAAGAAAGGGATACGGCGGTGTAAATATCGATTTTGAACGGGTCAGAGAAGCTGACAGGGACCTCTTCACAGGATTTCTCCGGCAGTTAAAAACCCGGCTTTCAGAGCATCAGCTCGCGTTAACGATATCGGTTCCGGCGAAAACAAGTGATGCAGTGCCGTGGCTGAGGGGATATGATTACGGCGGAATCGGAGCCGTCGTCGATTATATGTTCATTATGGCGTACGACTGGCACCACGCCGGCAGTGAGCCGGGACCCGTGGCGCCTTTGACAGAGGTCAGGCAAACGATCAATTTTGTCATCAGCAGGGTGCCGAGAAGAAAAGTGATTCTCGGTGTTCCGCTGTACGGGTATGATTGGGTGATTCCGTACCGTCCGGGAACGACCGGATCCGCCATCTCCAATCAGCGTGCCATGGAAACGGCCATGAAGCATCAATCAGTGATCCGTTATTCCCAGCAGGAGCGTTCCCCTTACTTCCGGTATACTGATGAAAATGGAAGAACGCATGAAGTGTGGTTTGAGGATGTGCGGAGCATGAGTGAAAAAATGGTTCTCGTTCGGGAGTTCGGACTGCAGGCGATCGGCGCGTGGCAATTAACGCTCGGTTTCAAACCGGGCCCGTGGCTGCTTAGGAACTTTTTCACGATCCGAAAAATATAGCTGCATGTCCCGCTCCGCAAGTGATTTTTTTTCTATGATAACGGGTCTTCTTTTGGACAATCTAAAATTGAACAGGAGGTCTGTCATATGAAGAAAAGGGAAGAGCAGTATATCAACGAGGCTGAGTATGTACCGCATCCGACAAAAGAAGGGGAGTACGCGCTCATGCTGCATGAATCCTATCATTTCCTTTCAGAAGAAGATGAAAGCGATTTGCCGGAATAAGGGTTTTATGCCTTTATTCCATTTATTTTATAGGCATGTGCTGAAATCACAAATTTAAGGTTGACACATTCCTTTTTTTTCTGTAATCTCAGTGTGTCAATTCAAATAAGAACTTCGTTAGGTGAGGCTCCTGTATGGAGATACGCTGCTGCCCAAAAATGTCCAAAGACGCCAATGGGTCAACAGGAATCATCGACATAAGGTGATTCTTAACGCAGCTGGATGGCTGTCCTATGCCATACAGTGCTAAAGCTCTACGATTGGAGGCCCCGCACGTTTATTTGCCGTGCTTGTTTTCGCCTTCATATCAGAAGGTTTTTTTTATGCCTCAAAACGTACACGACTGAGCATGATAAGGAGGTGCGGAGTATGGATTCTCCCCATTCGAGTATGTCAGAAGAAGTACCCATATACAGCCAGATAACCAGTGACGACATGATGAGGAGACAAACCGCCGCACTTCCCTTGACGGACGGCGCGTCTCCGTAAAGGAGGTACGAGTCCCGATGGTCCAAAACATGACCTATGACGAACTCATATTACGCATTATCATTTTATTGCGGGACGGAAAAATAAAAGAATTCCGAAACATGATAGATGAGCTTCAGCCCTATGACATGGCATTTTTGTTTAAAGAAATGCCGGAAAAGCACCGGGCCCGCTATCTGTCATATATGACGGTTGATGACATCACCGATATGATCGGAGAGCTGGAGCGGGAATTTCAGCTTGCCGTTTTGCATAAAGTCGGTAAAACGAAAGCCACTCTCGCAATGAATAAAATGGATAACGACGATCTCGCAGCATTGCTGGAAGAGATGGATGAAGAACTGAAAGAACAGCTTTTATCCAGCATGGAGGCTGAGGAATCAAAGGCCGTACAGCTTTTGATGAACTATCCGCAAGAATCGGCGGGCCGGATGATGACGAACCGCTTCGTCTGGATTCCGCAGCATTATACAGTAAAAGATGCGGTCGTGAAGCTGAAAAGCTTTGCAGAAATCGCAGAATCAATAAATTATTTGTACGTGATTAATGACAGCAAGCAGCTTGTCGGAGTGCTCTCATACAGAGATTTAATTCTCGGCGAGCCTGAGGATAAAGTGCAGGATCTCATGTTTACTCGTGTCATCTCGGCCGGGGTGCTCCAAGACCAGGAAGAAGTCGCCCGGCTGATCCAGCGGTATGACTTTTTAGCCATTCCCATCGTGGAAGAAAATCATGTGCTTGTCGGTATTGTCACTGTCGATGATATTATTGACGTCGTGATTAAAGAAGCCGATGAAGATTACGAAAAATTCGCAGCCTCCGGTAAGGCGATTACATTTGATACGAAAGCGTACGTTGCGGCGTACCGCCGTTTGCCGTGGCTCATTCTGCTTTTGTTTATCGGATTGATTTCCGGAAGCATTCTGAATTATTTTGAAGATACATTGCAAAAAGTAGTCGCCCTCGCGTTTTTCATGCCGATGATCGCGGGAACGACGGGTAATACAGGCACACAGTCACTCGCCGTCGTCATCAGAGGACTGGCTAAAGAAGAAATGAATAAAAAAACCATCTTTAAACTGATTTTCCGTGAATTAAGAACCGGTATCTATATCGGCATCGTCTGTGCGATCGCGATTACGATTGTCGCAACCGTCTGGCAGAAAGACTTAACGCTCGGTTTTGTCGTCGGTTCATCGCTGCTTGCAACGTTGATTATCGGTACGATGGCGGGAACGATCGTCCCTATTATTCTTCATAAACTGAACATTGACCCGGCGATTGCATCAGGACCGCTGATTACGACGCTGAACGATATTTTGTCCTTATTAATTTATTTCGGCATTGCAACTGCATTTCTTCATGCTTTATAAAAAAAGTCCGTCTCACAGGAGGCGGACTTTTTTGATCAGCGGTTTTTATACTTAAAATGAGCATTAAGCTGTCCTTCCAGCATTTTTTTGCGGAGCTGCGGGTCGTTTTTAAGAGCCTGTTCTTTTTTTCGCATGTCTTTTAAAATCTCAGCCGTCTGCACGCCGTCTTCCCGCTTGTTGGCAATATCCATGAGCCGCTCAACGTCCGCGAAAGAATACTTTCTCGTTCCCCGTGATGAACGCTGCGGGTAGATTAATTTCCGTTCTTCATAGTATCTGATCTGTCTGACTGACAATCCGGTTAATTCGCTTACAATGCCGATCGAGATTACTTTTTTATCTTTGTAAGATTGTTCGTCTGCCGTCATTTTCCCCACCCCTGGATGTCTTTTACTCATATTATATAAGAAAAAAAGAGAAAAAACCTGACGCTTGTCAGGTTTTCTGACACGGAATAGAAAATTTTAGAAAAAAAGCGGCAGAAAAATTGACAAGGTTAATGCATGGTCCTTTGCCCCGTTTTATGCTTACTGTACAGACACAATGAGGAGGAAGGATAGGAATGGAGAAAGAAAAAGCGGTTTCGCTGGCAAAAGAAATCATTGAATTAGATATGAAACGCGATGAAATGCTGGAGGCGTTCATGCAGCTTGCCGGGGAACACGCTTTTCCGCTGCTCAGAGCCGTCCAGAACGGACTTTACCGAAAAACATCATAATCTACAGAAGTTTTACAATGGCTTTATACATCTTTGATATAAAAGCGTTATTCTGATCATAGAATAACGGAAAACAAAGGAGGCCGCCATGAGTCGTTTGCTTCAAAATGCATTGGACAAAGAGAGAAACCATTATTCCAAAAAGCTTCTGCAGATCGGAGTCTATACGAAAGAAATACTCAATTCCATGACAATTACGGAGCTGAGAAAGGAATACGCGTATTTTTTTCGGAACATTCCCTATAAAGAACGGAACCCTTATACAAATTAAATGATGTATAAGGGTATTTTTTTATATAAAAAAGAAGGAATTCTGAAAAACGGCACGAATAGAATATAAAACAAAGAACGACTCTTATGAATTGTAAGGGTTTACATTATTTTTTTATAAAAATCTTAAATACGGGGTAGATATGATGAGATTATCATTTAACGAAGAAGAAGTGATGCGTTCGATGAATTTGTACAAAGTTTTTGCAAGGGCTTTCAAGAGTGTGTCTGAACACAGCATCCGAGACAGTAAAGAACACGGTTTTAATCCGACTGAATTTGCCGTTTTGGAGCTGCTCTATACGAGAGGACCGCAAAAGCTTCAGCAAATCGGGTCGCGTCTTTTGCTTGTCAGCGGGAATGTCACCTATGTCATCGACAAGCTTGAAAGAAACGGGTTTTTGGTCAGAGAACAAGACCCGAAGGACAAACGGTCTGTTTACGCCCATTTAACTGATAAAGGAAACGAGTATTTGGATAAAATTTATCCGATTCATTCATTGAGAATTGCGAGAGCGTTTTCAGGACTTATGCCTGAGGAACAGGAACAGCTGATAGCCCTGCTGAAAAAAGCGGGAATTCACAGCCAGCATTTGCTTTTCCGTTAAAAGAAAGCGGATACAGACACTCTTCTTCACGAAGAGTGTTTTTTTTCTGTTCCGGACAGTAGAGCCTGAAGCGGTTTTTGCATAAGCTGATACAGGTCGGCATCATTATTTACCAATCATAATGTGACATGCCCCATGCCAAAATATGAGGGTGCTTTGAATATAAAGAAGGTGAACATGTGAGAAGCTGTCTGCTGTCTATATGGTACTTACTTGATCCGCTTTATTTCTTCTTTACCCGGCTGACGCTGATTGATAAACGGCAATCGAATGTATTCCGCGTCCGTTTGACTAGATATAAAGGAAAAGAAGTCATCCTGAGCGACGGAACCAGAATTAAAAAAAACGACGTGTTAGTTAAGATTCATCTTCATAATGTCAAACTCCTGAAAGAGCTGCAGCCTATTGAAAGCGCGGTCAGAAGGGGGATTATGCTATATCAGAAGGTATATCAATCCATGCCTCATTTAGCGGATTATATTAACCAGCATAAACGGAAAGACGAGATTAAGGGAGTCGTCGGCATTACAATGCTTCATAAAGGAGCGGCGAGACTCGGTTTTGATGTGATAAAACCGTCCAGCGGCTGCTACAGGCTGTTTAAGAAAGCGGCCCATATTCCCATTTTATACTTTACTGCAAAACAGCTCACCCTCAAAAACATTCCTTACTCCTGCTATTTATTTATTTCCAAAGAAAAATTGATGTGCACATATCAGACTGAAAAGAGCTGACAAAAAGCGTCAGCTCTTTCTCTTGATTTGCTCAAGCACGATTGAAAGCGGGCCGTCCTGCGGATTCCGGTAAAAATCATAAAACGGATCTCCCTCTGTCCTGACGCGGTTCACTACTGTATCGATCGTATAATCATCAGGTGTTAAAGAGGAGTTGACTTCGCTCCAATAAAGGGGAGCCGCAACCGTTCCCAGTTCGTTGCCCCGGGTCGAATAGGGGGCGATAATGGTTTTCCCTTCGGCATGCTGCAAATAATCTAGATAGAGCCTGCCGTTTCGGTTTTTGATAAACCGCTCTGTCGTAAAAAGATCCGGGCGCGTCCTGACGCAATAATCGGCGATGAGCATTGTGAACGCACGGGTTTCTTCATAGGTGAATGCTTCCGGTGAAAGCGGGATGTAGAGCTGAATGCCTTTATTTCCGGAGAGCTTCGGGAATGACGTAATACTGAATGAATCAAACAGCTGTTTCAGCACATGCGCAGCCTCCACAGCCATAGGGAAATCATTCCTTGACGGGGGATCAAGGTCAATGACAATCTCTGCGGGCCTTTCAGAATGAACTTTCTGAAACGGAACGTGAAATTCAAGCGCCAGCTGATTAGCCAGCCATAAAAGTGACGGTATGCTGCTGCATACGATGTGCTCGTGGCTCCCGTCAAACACGCTTGAGACAAAGTCCGGCGTGTAGTCCGGTTTGTTTTTTTGAAAAAAAGATTCGCCAGGCGCGCCGTGCGGATAACGGATCACCGTGACGGCCCGATCTTTAAGAAAGGGCATAAGAAAATCGCTCATTTTCACCATATAACTAAGGAAATCTGCTTTCGTTTTTTCACGTTTTTTAAAAACAATCTTATCCAGGCTTGTGAACTGCAGCTTCGGCGGCAGCGTTTTAGAGTGAAGGATAAGCTGCTGATACGTGCATTCCGTCCAATCCATTTCAAACTGAAAAGACACAAAAGATACTTCACGCAGCGTGTCCTGCAATATGGTTAAATACTGCACGGTCATGCAGATAGAAGGCTCAAGTGTATACTCGCCGCTTTTTTGTTTTTTTCCATGGGTCTCCATAATGGTTCTGACGGCGTTTTTTTCTTCCGCCTGCATGCCGTGGGAAACGGAAGCGATCGGGACGGCGGTGTCGTCTTTTAAAACAGAGGCCGTTACATACCCGTTCTTCGGGTTAAACCCGGTTAATAGCACATGTGCCGTTTTCATATGTTTATACTTTTGCCAGTCGGGAGAGCGTTTATTTTCCGCCCAGCCGCTGGAAGCCCTTTTTGCTACGATACCTTCTCCGTCATGGCGGACGACCTTGTCCCAAAGCGCATCAAAGTCAGTGTGTTCCGGAATGTATTGAATCGCTTCTTCCGCTAAGTGATGAGGGCAGGCGGGAAGATTTGCTTCTTTAAGCAGTTTGGAAAGGGCGCGTTTCCGTTTCACATACGGTAATGAGACGGTGCCGGCGCCTTCCAGAACGAGGAGATCAAATGCCAGAAAGCGGCACGGCCGTCTATCAGCGGTGCTTTCAATTGCTTCCGTCCGTTTTAAACGTCCGCGGATTTGAAGATGCTCAAAGTCCGCTCTGTACGGATTGATTAAATAGACAAGCTCTCCGTCAAGCGTAATGGGAAACCTGTCTTTCATGTGCTGAAAACACCGGGCCGCAAAAGCCGTGATTTCGGGAAATTGATTCGTCAGCGTCTGTCCGTTTCTGCTGGTTAATGTAACGCCGCTTTCGTCTATGCGGAGAAGACAGCGGAACCCGTCATACTTTACCTCATAGCGCCACTCACTGCCTTCAGGCGGTACAGAGGTCAAAATCGGCTGCATCGTCAGCACCATGATTAAGACGTTCCGGCTTTTTGTCTGGTCGTCTTCTGCTTTTTGCCTCCGCCGCCTGCTGACGCGGCGTCTTTTGTCCGCGCCGGTGCAGCCTGTTCGCGATCCGGCCGCTTCGTCCGGTCAATGCTTGCCTGAAGCGCGCTGACAAGATCGATGACATCTTCGCGCGGGCCGGCAGCAGCCGGTGTCACGCCCGCTTCTTCATGTTCGAGCTTATCGTTAATTTTAGCGAGAAGGGCTTTCCGGTATGTGTCTTCGTATTGTTCCGGGTCAAACTCGGTTGTCAGCTCATTAATTAACGTAATCGCCGTCTGCAGCTCTTTTTCATTAACGGCTGTCTGCTCGGGAACGCCCGGCACATGTCCGGCGTTTCTGACTTCATCCGGATAATGAATGGATTCCATCACGATGCAGTTGTCATACACGCGAAGAATCGCAAGCTGCTGTTTAGAGCGGATCGTAATGGAGGCAATCCCGATTTTACCCGTCGTCCTCAGCGCTTCCCGTAAAAGTGTATAGGCTTTTGTGCCGTTATCTCCCGGCCCGACATAATACGACCGGTTAAAATAAATCGGATCAATTTCCTGCAGCTGGACAAAGTCAACAATCTCAACCGCCTTTTCTTCATGTTCCTGTTTTACGTCTTTCAAGTCATCGTCTGTCATAATGACGTATTTCCCTTTTACATACTCATAGCCTTTCACGATTTCATCAGGCTCCAGACTCTTTTCACATCCGGTGCAGATTTTTTCGTATTTAATCGGCGCATGGTCTTCTTTATGAAGACTGCGGAATTTTATATCTTTATCTTCAGTGGCCGCAAAGAGCTTAACCGGGATATTGACGAGGCCGAAACTGATCGAACCCTTCCACATCGTGTGCATGAATAAAAACTCCTTTTTGTCTTTTATTGTGGATAAACGGGTCCGTTCCATGTGTAGCAACTTATGGGTGTTGCGGCGCTTCATGGAGCGGCTGTTCCATTTCCTCAGGCGGAAATGGTCGGCTGAAAAGCAAATGAATTCTTTATAGTGAATCGGTAAGTTCTTTAAAGCGCTGAAGTCCCTGAAAATCATCAGCGGTAATCAAAAAGATTATACAAAATCATTCCCCGGGAAATGCCCCGCATTCCCATGTAGTGACTGAGAAAATTTCCCGCTCCCATATGAACTGAATCCGCGGTCAGCCGCCGCTTACCGCGAAGGGTAATTTTTCCGGAGAACTTAAGTGATATAACCGCCGCCAGACAAGCAATCAGGAGACAGGCGGGACGTTGTATTGCGCATGTCATTCCCTCCCGCTATACCGATCTGAAACGACTCACATTTATAACGGGCATGTCTAAAAGATATTTCAGACTCAAGGTTTTGTGTTAAAATCATTCTTAAGTTTCAGAATATAGACGTAAGCCGGGAGTGATAAATCATCGAAGATTTCATCATATCAATAATTGAAGCGTTTAAAAGCTTATCTTACGCCGGAATTTTTTTGGCGCTCAGTATAGAATTCATCCCGGCGGAAATTGTTCTTCCGCTTGCGGGCTATTGGGTCTCAAAAGGGGATATGACGCTTGCCGGGACCGTGTTTGCCGGTTCGCTCGGCGGTGTTTCAGGTCCGCTTGTCTTATATGGAATCGGCAGGCTGGGCGGTCGGCCGTTTTTGCTGAAATATGGAAATTATATATGGATAAAACCCGAATCCCTGCAGAAATCAGATGATTTCTTTCAGAAGCACGGAGGTTTGGTCGCGTTCAGCGGCCGTTTTATACCGGGGGTCAGGACGCTGATTTCTTTACCGTGCGGCATTGCGAAGATGAATGTCTGGGTGTTCTCTCTATATACATATGCAGCGATGCTGCCGATTACATTTGCTTACGTATACCTCGGAATGAAACTCGGGGAAAATTGGAAAAGCGTCGGTTCCATTCTCGATCAATATATGCTGCCGCTCGGTATATTCATTGTGTTGCTTCTCATTCTTTGGATGTTTTTAAAGAGAAGAAAACAGCGGGCCAAAACAGAAAAAATTTCTCAATTTGTTAAAAAAGTTAAGCGTTGACAAATGATGAAACAGGCTTTATCATGAGCGTATAAACAAATATTTCTTGAAATCCCAAAGGGGAGTAGCGTCCGGATATTCCGGAAACAAAGTCGTCAATTCATGGATCATATCCATCGGCTTTGTTGGCATGCCAATCATTCATGTCTAGCAAGACCTTTGCCTTATATCGGCAAAGGTCTTTTTTGCGTAAAAAACCGCCGGTATAAGCTCGGATGATAGAAAAAAGAAACGGAGGGAATGGATTGGACTTTGCATTATTATTGGAGTATGGATGGGTTCTTCTCGTTTTAATCGGGCTTGAAGGGATTTTGGCGGCGGATAACGCGCTGGTGATGGCTGTGATGGTGAAGCATCTTCCTGAAAAACAAAGGAAGAAGGCTTTATTTTACGGATTGGCGGGCGCATTTATTTTGCGTTTCGGGTCGCTGTTCGCCATTTCTTTTCTGGTGAATGTTTGGCAGGTCCAGGCCGTCGGCGCTTTATATCTGTTTTACATTGCGGTCAGCCATTTGCTGAAGCGGTATGTATTTAAAGATAACGCCGGTCAGAAAACGCAGAAAGAAAGCGGGTTTTGGCAGACTGTCTTGAAAGTGGAGCTCGCGGACATCGCTTTTGCCGTTGACTCCATTTTAGCGGCGGTCGCGCTTGCCGTAACGCTCCCGGGAACACAGCTTCCTGCCATCGGCGGCTTGGACGGCGGTCAGTTTCTCGTTATTTTAGCCGGCGGCGTAATCGGTTTAATCATTATGCGTTTTGCGGCATCAATGTTCGTATCCTTACTGAAAACCAGGCCGGGCCTTGAAACGGCGGCATTTGTGATTGTCGGATGGGTAGGCATGAAGCTCGCTCTTTATACATTGGCTCATGAGGAACTCGGTATAATTCCGGCAGATGTCATCCATTCGGCGGCCTGGAAAATCATTTTCTGGGCGGTTCTGGCTGCCATTGCGGTTTGCGGATGGTTTATGTCAGGAGCAAAACAAATAGAGTCTGGCGCGGAATCGGAAAAAAGAGAACACGCGTAAAATGATCAAAAAGGGAGTCTGACTTTTTAAAAAGCAGGTTCCCTTTTTGTTTGAAACGCTTACATTTAAGACATATGATAACAATTTTATAACAGCATTGTTACAAAAAACACAGAGAAAACCCCCTTAATTCTGCATGGGGGCACGAAATCATGTATAGTACGTCTTATTGGCTTGTCATAATTGAGACAAATGAAATCGATTTCTCTTTTTCTTCCTTTGCGAATCCCTACTAAATTAGCTATGATTATGAGTAGTTATAGGGAGGAACTGAGGTGAAACCAGTGCTTAGCCTTTTGTTTAAATTGGGAAAAAAGAAGCAAACGCTTGAAACATCTGTTGAAAAAATACAAAAAGGCGACAAAGATCTGCAGAACGATTTAATACAGCAATATAAGCCTTTTATCGCGAAGACGGTTTCATCCGTTTGTAAACGATATATAGATGAAAAAGACGACGAATTCAGCATCGGGCTGATCGCGTTTAACGAAGCTATTGAAAAGTATTCGGCTGAAAAAGGTAATTCGCTGCTTGCATTTGCAGAGCTGATTATAAAAAGAAAAGTGATAGACTATATCAGAAAAGAAGCAAGAACCGCTCAGCATATCAATATGGATGTGCAGGAAGGCGACGACCAGGAATCTTCGCAGAGCCTTATCGAAGCGGAGCTTTCCATTGATGAATACCGCAAACAGATAGAACAGGAACAGCGCCGGGAAGAAATTCTTTTTTTTCAGAAGCAGCTGAAAGAATACGGCCTGTCTTTTAAAGAGCTGCTGGAACAATCGCCGAAGCATACAGATGCGAGGCAGAATGCGATTAAGGTAGCCTACACGCTTGTTGAAAATGAAGAGCTGGCGTCCATTTTGCACCATAAAAAACAGCTTCCTGTCAAACAGCTGGAGCAGCTCGTGTCGGTCAGCAGAAAAACGATCGAACGGAACCGAAAATATATCATCGCCATGAGTATTATTATTACCGGTGATTATATTTATTTAAAAGATTATCTTAAAGGGGTGTTGCACTCATGAGAAGAGGGATCATAGTAGAGAAAAATAAAAAATTCGTCACGTTGCTAACCCCTGACGGACAATTTTTAAAAACAAAAAATGATCACCGCACTTGTGAAATCGGAGAGGAAATTACGTTCGAAGGCGAAACGCGTATGGGAAGAAGGGCCAGCTTTTTTGATTTTCTGAAACTGCGCCCTTTTAAATTGGGAGTGTTTACGATGACTGCTATTATTTTGTTTATTTTAATTTTGCTCCCGGTTTTTTCTGATAACAAAGCTTACGCGTATATGACGCTTGACATTAATCCCAGCATTGAAATGGCTTTAAACAGCAAATATGAAGTCATTGAACTGACACCGCTGAACCATGACGCCAAACAGGTCATCAGTGACATCGGAGATTGGAAAAGCAGCGATTTTAAGGAAGTCATCAGTAATATTATTACCGATTGCAGCAAGCACGGATATGTAAAGGAATCAAAAGAGATTTTAATTTCCACGGTTTATGAAAATACAGATGACAATACATATAAAAAAGGCGTTAAAAAACAGCTGGCTGACATGACTGAAAAATATAAGGGCACCTACCAGGTCCAATCGCTTGAATCTGATATGGAAACAAGAGAAAAAGCAAAACAGGAAGGGATGTCAACAGGCAGCTACATAAGAAGAAACGAAAAGAAAACAGAAGAAAAACAGCCTGAAAAGCAAA
The DNA here is from genome assembly GCF_046535335.1 of Bacillus sp. SIMBA_026. Lineage (NCBI taxonomy): Bacteria > Bacillati > Bacillota > Bacilli > Caryophanales > Bacillaceae > Bacillus > Bacillus sp. SIMBA_026. The sequence goes on from NZ_JAWRWX010000001.1 coordinate 428,511, forward strand.
CCGACGGCAATGAAACAGATCAAAAAGATACCGAAACAGACGCTGATCAAAGCGAGCAGCCGGACACAGAAAAGCCGGCGGCTGATGAAAAGACAGCTCCTGATGAAGAAAAGGCAGCAGAGAAGCCGGGAAACAATGAAACAACGCCCGGTACGGAAGAAGCGAAGCCGGACAGTCAGGACGGCAATCAGCAAACCGAAAAAAATGCAGCTTCCGGATCAGAGGAAAACACACAAAAGGAACAAGATGGGGAAACAGAGCAGCCCCCAACACAAAATCCTCAGGAAAACGGAAATGACAAAGAGCCTAAGCAAAAGTATTACAATCATTACTGGAATCATGATCGCAATGAACATTGGGAATCCTATCGGCATCATGAAGATTCGTCAGACCGAAGGAATCCGAACGGCTACCGGCACGGAAAGGAGAATGCCGATAAATATCAAAATTCGCCGAGAAGTCCCGGCGAATAAGCTGCATTATTGATTTTTCCCGTTTAATTGTGATTGAGCCTGCTGTACAAGACGTTTTGTCATTTCCCCGCCTACAGAGCCGTTTGCGCGTGCTGCTGTATCAGAGCTAAGGTTCACGCCGAATTCTTGAGCCACTTCGAATTTAAATTGGTCAAGTGCCTGCTCAGCCCCTGGAACTAAGAGTTTATTTCTGCTCGCCATCTTTTTCATCTCCTTTTCTCTGGCAAGATGTGTTTTCGCATTTTAGTTTCAAACGGAACGGTATTGATTATGCTGGCAATTGTTGTACAGCAAAAAAACCCCGGCGCAGACACCGGGGCGAAGAAGCGTTATGAATTATAATAAATGGCTGATCATTTTGTAGGCTGAGGCTTGAATATGGAAAGTCAAAACGGAGAGCACCGTGACGGCGATTATGGATCTGATATCGTTCCATTGTCCGCTTCCGAGTTCTTTAAAGCAGCCTTTGAGCTTGTCCGTCTGCTCTTCGACGAGCTCCTGCAGGCTCGTTTCCTTCATCGGCGGGTTTGCCTTATGATGAAGATAATCAATCACTTGGGCGCAGCTTTCATAGTAGCTGATCGGGCTGATGACGTCGTCTGATCTGTCTGTGATCGTGTTAAAAGCGATTTTTAATATGCCGCGTATATGTTCGAAGTCATAAATTGATTTTAAATCACGTACAATGAGAAGGATGACAGCTTGTTCAATTGTATATTTTTTGCCGAGTAAGGGGTGGCCGATTAAATCTTTAATATCGCGCTTCACCCAGTTTTGGACGGCGGTTGATTTTAAAGACGTCAGCTCGCACAGATTTCCCAGCTCGACAATCTCGTTAGTTGAAAGCCCGTATTCCTTTTTCTCTTTTTTTCGTTCGAATCTCGTCAGAAATTCAGGGATATGCAGACGGCTTTCCGCTTCATCCAAGGTCATATCCGCTGATTGCAATAAGATTTGGAGAGGGGTTGCGTCTCCTTGGCCTTTTAACGCGTAAAGAAGCCGGACCATATCAGTTCGGGTCAGTTTAAACGTGTTCATGGTTCACCTCTGATTGATTACGTGTTACTTTCTAATATCAATGAGAATTACATTAACATCATACGTCGAAATTGTTGCATTTTCAAACAGATCATTTATAATTTAAGTAAATAAGTTCTTTTGATCTTAAAAAAGACGGAGGTAATTATGGCGAAAAGAATATTTCTGTTTATTTTAACGAACCTTTTGGTCATTACGACAATCGGAATTGTGCTTACGATTATTACAAGCGTTACCGGTGTCGGCTCATATATTCAAAATGGCCGCATTGATCTGATGGCATTGCTCGTGTTCAGTCTTGTCGTCGGTTTTGTCGGTTCTTTTATTTCTCTCGGAATGTCCAGATGGATGGCCAAAACGATGATGGGCGTCCGGGTGTTAAATCCGAAGAAACAGTCGCTCAGCTATGAAGAACAGCAATTGGTTGACCGTGTGCACAGATTGTCCCGTGCCGCAGGGATGACGAAAATGCCTGAAGTCGGCATTTATCATTCCCCGGAGGTCAATGCTTTTGCGACCGGGCCTTCTAAGCGCCGTTCGCTTGTCGCAGTTTCTTCAGGTTTATTGCAGCAGATGGATGATGCTGCGGTGGAAGGGGTTCTTGCCCATGAAGTCGCACACATCACAAACGGTGATATGGTCACGATGACGCTGCTGCAGGGAATCGTCAATACGTTCGTCGTATTCCTTTCCCGAATCGCGGCATGGGTTGCAAGCCGCTTTGTCAAAGAAGACCTCGCGCCGGTCGTTCATTTTATCGCGATGATCGTGTTTCAGATTATCTTTTCCATTCTCGGCAGTCTTGTCGTCTTCGCCTACTCGCGCCATAGAGAATTTCACGCTGACCGCGGCGGTGCAGACCTTGCCGGCAAGGATAAAATGATTCACGCCCTGCGTACGCTGAAGTCTTATACAGGACATGTGAATGAAGAGGACCAGACGGCGGTGCAGACGTTAAAAATTAACGGCAAAAAGCATTCGTCACTGTTCTCCACACACCCTGATCTCGATGAGCGCATCCGCAGGCTGGAAGCAAAATAATCAACAAAACCTCTGACAATCGTTTCAGAGGTTTTTTGTTTAAAGATCGGCAAATTACATAAGGTAATGAAAAATCTTTCTAAAAAGACCTTTAAAAATTCTCCCAATATCATTAGAATAATTACGTACTACATTTGAGAGGCAGAAGGAACTATCTTATGAAATTAAAACTGAAGAAATTCATACAGATCTTGTCGCCTGCACAGCTGATTGCATTATATTATTTTCTTGCTGTGACGGTGGCATTTATTTTGCTAAGTCTGCCGGCCGCCCACAAACAAGGGGCCAGCTGGTCGTTTATAGACGCGCTGTTTACGGCTGTCAGCTCAGTCAGTGTCACCGGTTTAACGGTCGTCAACACGGCTGATACATTCAGCACGGCCGGGATTGTCATTTTGGCTTTCGTGCTTCAATTCGGCGGAATCGGCATCATGACGCTCGGAACATTCGTCTGGCTCATTATGGGCAAACGGATCGGTCTGCGGGAACGGAAGCTCATCATGGTGGATCAGAATCAATCGCAGTTTTCCGGTATCGTCAACCTGATGAAGCAAGTGCTGTTTTTGATTTTATTAATCGAGTTTTTAGGCGGCATCATCTTAGGAACATATTTTTTAACGTATTATGATTCGTTTGAACAGGCGTACTTGCACGGATTCTTTGCGAGCGTCAGCGCCACGACAAACGGCGGTTTTGATATTACGGGAAATTCACTCGTCCCGTTCAGACATGACTATTTCGTGCAGTTTATTACGATGCTTCTGATTATTTTCGGTGCGATCGGTTTTCCGGTGCTCGTAGAAGTAAAAGACTTTTTGTTTTCAAAACAGCGCAGATACTCATTCACGCTGTTTACGAAAATTACGACCGTTACGTTCGGAATGCTCGTTTTGTTTGGAGCCGTGGGCATTTACGCGCTTGAAGCAAGCCATGTCATGAAGGGGAAAAGCTGGCATGATGTTTTATTTTTATGTCTCTTTCAATCAACCGCTACGCGAAGCGGCGGGCTTGCGACAATTGATATCAGCCAGCTGTCGGCGCCGACATTATTTTTCATCTGTGCCCTCATGTTTATCGGCGCATCACCGAGCTCGGTCGGCGGCGGAATCCGTACGACGACATTTGCGCTTAACCTGCTTGCCCTGTTTCATTTTGCCCGGGGGAATAAAGCGGTCAAGGTCTTTAAACGCGAGCTTCATCAGGCTGATGTCATGAAGTCGCTGGTCGTCACGATGATGGCGATTCTGCTCGTGTTCGGATCGACGCTGATTCTGTCCGTGACGGAGAAAAATCAGACGCTCCTCGGACTGCTTTTTGAAGTGTGTTCCGCATTCGGAACGACCGGCCTGTCGCTTGGGATTACTCCGCATTTAAGCGACATCGGAAAATGCGTGATCATGATTGTCATGTTTATCGGCCGGATCGGCATTTTGACGTTCCTTTATTTGATCGGCCGAAAAGAAATCGAAGCAAATTATCACTATCCGAAGGAAAGAATGATTATCGGCTGACACCGCTTTTTAGAAAGCGGTGTTTTTTATTGCCGTAAAATGGATGAGTGGAAACAGTTTCTTTGGAGATTCTACTTGTAAAGAGGTGACGTCATTGTTTGCCGTATTTTGGAAGTCGGTAATTATGATAGCGGTCGGTACCTTTTTATTGCGGATTGCCGGACGGAAATCAATCAGCCAGCTGTCGGTGACCCAGACAGTCATCATGATTTCGATCGGCTCGATTATTATTCAGCCGTTTATTGAACATAATTTATGGGAAACCATTTTCGCGGCGGCGATTTTTATTGCGGTATTAATCCTGATGGAATATTTAGAAATCAAATCAAGCTTTTTTGAGTTTTTATTTTCAGGAAAAACCGTCGCTGTTGTCAGAAACGGAAAAATCATCCCGGAAAATTTAAAAAAAATGCGTTTTACCGAAGCTCAGCTGTCAATGAGGATCAGGCAGGAAGGCCTCGGAGACATTCAAGATTTTAAATATGTGCTGCTTGAGCCGAACGGACAGATCGGCTATGAACTCATTGATGAGGCCAAAAACGTGACAGTGCGCGACTTGAAAAAAATGCTTGATGAATTCAAAACAGATTTGCTGACAGAAGGAGGAAATCAAATGAAACGCAAAGCAGCAAAGAATGAAGCTTTGACCAACAACAACACACCGACTGAGAGCATGGACAAAGATGCATACAAAACACAATATGACGGTGATCCCGGACTGAGAGGCGCAAACCGCAAATCAAAACACGGCAAACAAGGAGGCGAGTAACATGACGAAAAAAAACCGCCACAGCAAAGACATGCAAAACCATAAAAAGCCGATGGACCCTAAATTGCTTGAAGAAGAGTTTGCAAGCGAGCTCGGTGATTATAACGCCGGAAAATGGATTGAAACGCTTGAACAGACGAAGCCAAAGAAAAAAGAAGACGGCAAACAATAAAAAATACCTCTTAGGCGGCAACGCTTAAGAGGTATTTTGCATTATTTCGAATAAGCACCGTTTCTTGTTCCTTTCACCGCTTCAAGCAAACCGGTTATCCGCAGCTCAATAAACGGCTGTGCGGCCGTTTTCACCGCATTGCTGGAGAGAATGGACGTAAGAGCGGCCGTTAAAATTAAGAGCATGACTAAATTCTGATAATCAGACAAGTGATCTTCAAGCCCGATCTGCCGCAGCGTTTTTATAATGAATCCATGCAGCAGATACACGTAAAACGTTCTCGTACCCCATTTCGTAAAGAAATAACGCCTTTGCGGAACGAGCGCCAAAAAGCTGAAAGTGGCGGCAAAGGCCAAAACATACCAGCCGATGCGCGACAGACCGCTCAACAGCGACACCGTGCCGAATGTGGAATAAGGCTCCGATCCGAACAGCCACGAGTAATCAAAATCAATACACCAGCATAACAGGAAAACAATCCCCAGTACGCCGGCGGCAATCTGCCTGCCTCTTTTAGCCCGAAGCAAATCAAAGTGCTGTTTCTTTAAATAAAACCCGACGAGAAACATCGGAAGAAAAACAAACGTCCGTGAAAGACTCAGCGTGCTGCTGATAAAATCAAGATACCCGATCATGACGGCAAGCCCGCAGCTCGCCCCAAGCGCCCACATCTTCGGCAGCTTTGTAAAAGGATAAAGCAGCAGATTCCAAAAGAATAAGCTGACTAAAAACCAGAGAGACCACTGCGGATCAATTGGATTGACGCTTGCCATGCTTTCATCCTGAATCAAATAGTAAAAAACTGAGTAAATGCCCTGAAAAATCAGGTACGGAATAATCAGCTTCACAGCCAGCTTCTTCACATAACCTTTCCGCTTAAAGTTTTTTGCGAAATAGCCGGAAACCAGGATAAAGGCCGGCATATGAAAAGTATAAATGAATTTGTAGAGATGGAGCATAAACTCATTTCCGTTAATAAATGACCGGAGGATATGGCCGAACACCACCAGAAAAATCAAGATAAACTTGGCGTTGTCAAAGTAACTGTCTCGCGATTTTGTCATAGCATCACCTTCTCTTCAAAAATCATCCACTGCATGATTATTTCCTGTTGTTGTTCATTTTAAAATAAAAAATAAAAAATTGAAGGAGGACAAAAGGGATTGTTAGGATGATGTAATGGGGAGGTAAGGATCGTAGAAAAAGACTTTAACTTGTCATATCATTGAAATTTTCTGAAATGTATAGGGCGAATGAAGGAAGATGAGGTATTTTGTAGAAATATTGAAGGATAGGTTTTTGAAGAAGGAGTGTACTGAATGGCTGAAACTCTGGATTTGCAAACAAAAGAGTCGCTGAAAGAGCAGCTGAAGCGGATGAAAGAGGAAAATGACCGCCTGAAGAGTGATTTGAACCGGTATCACGTGATTATGAATAACACGCTTGATGCCATTTTTATATGCCGTAAGGAAATGAAAATCGTCCAGGCGAACGAGGCTGCGGCCCGGATGATGCAGATTGAGGCAGAGAGCCTCATTAACCGCTCCGTCCTGGATTTTTTATATTCCGTGCCTCAGGAAGAACTGAATAAGGCCGTGAAAAAGTTTTTAAAAAAAGGCCATCTGTGGAAAGAGGTGCCGATTAAGCTTGACAGCGGCGCGACGAAATACATTGAATTCCTCGCCAGAGACGGAATTGGGGAGGATTATTTTTTTGTGGTGATGAGGGATATCTCCTCTAAAAAAATATTAGAGCGCGAATTCTCCATGAACGAGCAGCTGTTTAAAGATTTGTTTGACAGGGCTGTCGACGGCATCGTGCTGTTTGATAAGGACGGCGGGTTTATTGATGCGAACCTCTCTTTTTGCAAAAGCTTTGAGATCGGCCAGAATGAATTGTCCCATCTGTCGCTCCGCCATTTTACCGACGGAGAAAACAAAAAGCATCTGAAAGAAATCTGGGAAACCCTCCGCAGAAAAGGAAACGCCAAAGGAGAACTGCCTGTCAAGCTTCGGTCCGGCGAAGAGAAGCTGTTTGAATTTACGATTACGTCCAACTTAATCAGCGGGTTCTACATGTCTATTATGAGAGACATAACAGAGAAACGGTTGATGGAATTGAAACTCTTTAAAAGCGAAGAGCGATTCCGCGAAATTTTTGAAAACGCCATGGACGCGATTGTCATTTGGTCTGATGACGGAAAGATTGCCAAAGCAAACGAATCGGCGTGCCGCATTTTCGAACTGCCGATGGATAAGCTGGTGGAGCGGAATTTATGTACGTTTATCGTTGATCCGCAGAAAAAATACAAGCAGATTAAGAAGAAATATGAAAAATACGGAGAAATCCGTGAAGAAATGCTGTTTCAGATGGCAAACGGCCAATTTAAAGAGCTTGAGTTCACATCAAAACGAACCATACTTGAAGGTCAGCATTTAACCATTTTAAGAAATGTCAGTGATCGTAAGCGGATGGAAAAAGAATTGCGGGAAAGCGAGCTGAAATTCAGAAAAGTATTCAACGGCTCAATGGACGGCAAGGTCTTATTTGACAACCAATTCCGCATTATTGACGCGAATCCTCTCGCAAGCCGTATACTCGGTATGCCGGATGAGGAGCTGAGAGCGTACACCGTTCCGGATATTCTTTCTTTATTTGATATTGAAAACGCGGGTGTTCCCGCCAGAAAGATTGATTTAGAAGGAATGGATAATGAAATCCCCTTCCTGTTAAGCAGCAGCGACAGCCGCAAACTGGAATTCTCCTTCAAAAGAAATATCATTCAAAATATGAATCTGGCCATCTTTAAAGATGTCACAGAGGCCAAAGAGCTTGAAGAGAGGCTGCGGAAATCCGACACTCTTCATGTTGTAGGGGAGCTGGCGGCGGGTATCGCCCACGAAATCAGAAACCCGATGACGGCGCTGAAAGGGTTCATTCAGCTTCTTCAAGGAAGCATTGAAGGTGAATATTCTCTGTACTTTAACGTCATTACCTCAGAATTAAAACGCATCGAGTCTATCATCACTGAATTTTTAATTTTAGCGAAACCTCAGGCGATATTATATGAAGAAAAAGACGTGACGCAGATTATGAAAGACACGGCTGATCTTTTGAATGCCCAGGCCAATCTTGTTAATGTGCAGATCCATCTGAACCTGACCGGAAACATCCCGCCGATTTACTGTGAACCGAATCAATTAAAACAGGTGTTTATCAATATTTTAAAAAACGCAATTGAAGTCATGCCGGGCGGCGGCAATATCTACGTGACCATTCAGTCTTCTGATCAAGACCACATTTTGATTTCTATTCAAGATGAAGGAACAGGCATTTCCGAAGACAAATTAAAACGTCTGGGTGAACCATTTTACACGACAAAAGACAGGGGAACGGGCCTCGGCCTCATGGTCAGTTATAAAATCATCGAAGAGCATCAGGGCCGCATTCATGTGGAAAGTGAAGAAGGGAAGGGCACGGTTTTTCATTTGACGCTTCCGGTCCGGCAGAATACCGAGGAAAGAAGGAGCGGGGAATGATCTGTTTTACAAGTGTGAAAGCGCCGTTTGGAACCGTCATCGTAACAGAGGAAGAGAGCTTTATTACCGGCCTGTTTCTCACCGGGGAAGAGTTTGAGAAATGGCGGAAAGGCGCGCCCGGCGTAAAGCCGTGCGAAACCGCTTTGCTGTCGGAGGCGAAACAGCAGCTGACAGCATATTTTTCAGGAGAAAGAAAGCAATTCTCTCTGCCTCTGAGACAAAAAGGCACACCCTTTCAGGAAAGGGTATGGAACGCGCTGACGATGATTCCTTACGGGGAATCCCGAAGCTACGGCGATATGGCTGAAGCGATCGGAAAACCGAAAGCGGTGCGCGCCATCGGACAAGCCAATAAACGAAACCGGCTGCCGATTTTGATCCCGTGCCATCGGGTAATCGGCAAAAACAGCGCCTTAACGGGATACGCGGGCACGAAGACGGATGTAAAAGCGGTGCTGCTGAACATCGAACAAATATCCTATAAAGAAAAATAAAGCGTATGGCACGTTCCGTTTTTTCACGTCCGACATATCATTTTATTAAGTGAAAAAAGTTGGTCTGATGAAAAAGGAGGACGAAGCCTGATGAAAATGAGCCGCCCGCAGAAGATAGCCGGTTATGCAGAGCTGTTTTTTAAAATGCATCTCATTACAGCCGTCCAAAAAGATGAAGTGATTACATTGTGCAGACAAAAAAACCGCTGACATTGCCTGAGGCAACATCATCAGCGGTTTTTCAGCTCAGCTGGCAGTCAGCGAATAATTGTTCAATTTCTTCCTTGTAAGAACCGGTCACAATTCCTTTCTCGGTTATAATGCCGGAAATCAGGCTGCCCGGTGTGATGTCAAAGGCCGGATTGAAGACCGGAACATCCTCGGGAGCGGTGCGTATGCCGGAGATCTGTCTGACTTCATCCGGATCTCTTTCTTCAATCGGAATCTGATCGCCGTTTTCAATCTGCAAGTCAAATGTCGAAAGCGGTGCGGCCACAAAAAACGGAATTTGAAAGGCGTTTGCCAAAATAGCGAGGCCGTACGTTCCGATTTTGTTGGCCGTATCACCGTTTTTTGCAATTCTGTCAGCGCCGACAATGACTGCAGAAATATGTTTTTCCTTCATTGTATGGGCGGCCATGCTGTCGGTAATGAGCGTGACATCAATTCCGCCCTGCATCAGCTCCCACGCCGTCAGCCGTGATCCTTGGAGAACGGGTCTTGTTTCACATGCGTAGATATGAAGGCCGAGGTCTTTTTGTTTTGCTAAGTAAAAGGGAGCAAGCGCCGTACCGTACCGGCTTGTGGCGATCGAGCCCGCATTGCAGATGGTCATGATCTGGTCGCCTTTTTTAAAAAGGTGCAGCGCATTTTGGCCGATCATACGGCATGTTTCTTCATCCTCAATCTGAATTTGAATGGCTTCATGAACGAGCGTTGTCTTCGCTTCATTGATTGAGATCGCATCCCTGATCGAATCCGTCAGTCTGTCAAGCGCCCACGCGAGGTTGACGGCAGTGGGCCTTGAACTGTTTAAATACGCTTTGACGTCCGCGAACTGACGTCGGAAATCTGAAAGGTCGCGGGCTTCAAACGACTTGGCGGAGAGCGCGAGTCCGAACGCCGCGGTTATACCGATGGCCGGGGCGCCCCTTACTTTCAGCGTGACAATCGCGTCGAATACATCTTCCTTTGTTTCAAGTTCCGCATATTCAGTGACGTCGGGAAGCTTTTGCTGATTTAAAATGCGAATATAGGTTTCTTTCCATTCTACAGAACGGGGGATGGCAAATTCATTGGTCATGCTGCATCATTCCTTTACACGGAGCTTAAATTGGTCCAGAACCTCGGTGATATGCTTCAGTTCTTTTCTGTTTTCGATATAATAGGCGCCGATCTCAAGCGCCAGCTTCTTCCGTTCGATTCGTTTGTCAAACGGAGTGATTTCATCTAAGTCAGCCACATGGGCGAGTCCAATCGTGCGCCGGATCAATTCGCATCCCGCAAAACCGACCGCTTCCTCAAACGCGTTTTTCAGTGTGTCTTCCAGCAGGTGTCTGCGGGAAGGCAGGCAGTCTTTCTCCCATGCTTCACTGAATGTTTTCACAAATGTATCCCATACGGCGGCAGTATGGTCATATAACGGCTGTCTGTCGTCACCGTCGCGGCTGAGGGCGTTTAAGAGCAGATTGGCGATAAATTGGCCGATGTCAAACCCGATCGGTCCGAAGAAAGCAAACTCGGGATCAATCACCTTTGTTTCATGTTCATCGGCGAAGATGCTTCCCGTGTGCAGATCGCCGTGAACCAATGTTTCCGCGGAATTCAGAAAGATGGCTTTCAATTCGTCAGCGCCTTCTTTCAGCCGGGAATTGTTCCAAACTTTTTCTGCGTATGGGCGCAGCTCCTCTTCAAAATCGTTTGTCTCATGGTCGAGAAACGGTTCTGTAAACACAAGCCTTTCTGTAATATTGCAAAGCTCAGGATTTGTAAACTGCTTTGCGAGCTGCTGCTTTACTTTCGCATCAAGCGCATAATCGGATGAGTAAAAAAGCGTTTTCCCTAAAAATTCACCGATATGAACCGATAAGTTCGGATAATGCTGCCCTTCCAGCAGCCCTTTTCTTGAAATCCGCAAATGGGAGAGGTCTTCCATAACCGTGACGGCCATTTCAGTATCGGAATAGTAAACGGCCGGAACGAGGTGCGGCACGTGTTCGCCCTGGCGGATGAGGGCGCTGCTTTCGATTCTCGCCCGATCAATGGTAAGCGGCCAGCTTTCACCGACGACTTTCGCGTAAGGGATTGCCTGTTTAATAATCAGTCCTTTTTTGTTTTCTTTATCGTAAACATGAAAGACGTAATTTAAATTGCCGTCGCCGATTTCACGGCATGTCAGAGTGCTTTTGCTTTGGAACAAGCCGAGCTTGACGGCTAACGCGGCGGCGGAGCTTTCTGTTAATTGTTCATAAAGACTTGTTTTAGTTGCTGACATGGATTTACCCTCCAATTATGTAGTGGCAGTAAGAGATCGTGACGGAGAATACGCCCGAAAAAAAGCCTCCTTCTCTGAAAGAGAAGGAGGCTGAAACAGTGCAGTCCGCCTCTTATCTCTCAGATAACATCTGATGGAATTAGCACCGTGCCTTACGAGACAATCGTCTCGGCGCAAAAATCACGCGCCCCATTTCACAATGGAATTACGGTCGGTTGCTGTTGGGGTCAAAAGGCCAATCCCTCGCCCAACTCTCGATAAGAGAAAAATATATTGATTTGTATCACAATTCGGATTAATCAGTTGATGAAAATATTAGCAGGTGCCGGATATTCTTGTCAACATTTTTTTGAAAATTAATATAAATCACGCCGCAAGTCTTGGAAAACCGGAATGGTTCCGCGAACGGCCGCGCTTTCTGACACATCGATTTCCGCCCGGACTGCGCCTTCCGTCCGGTCTCCTTCGGCTAAAATCCGGCCCCACGGGTCAATAATCAGGCTGTGGCCGGCAAATTCATTATCGGGATTGGACCCCGTGCAGTTAGAGGCTGCGACAAAACATTGGTTTTCAATTGCTCTGGCGATAAGCAGGCTTCGCCAATGATCAAGGCGGGGCAGAGGCCATTCCGCAGAGATAAACAGGACATTCGCGCCCTGGGACGTATGCTTTCTGATCCATTCGGGGAAACGGATATCATAGCAGATCAGCCCGGCGCACTTGACACCGTCAAGCTCAAAGGAACCGTCGCTGTTTCCTGCTGCCAAGTAAAGGTGTTCATCCATCAGCTGAAACAGATGGGCTTTCTGATACCGCTTCACGATCTGTCCGCTGTTATCGGCGATGTACATGGTGTTATAGACATTTTCGCCTTCTTTGACCGCAAAAGATCCGGCAACGAGGTGTACGTTGTATGTTTTTGCCGTTTCTTTAAGCCATTGTTCCGAAACTTTGCCGTTTTCATCCGCCAGCTGGTCTAGCCGTGTGAGATCATAGCCGGTCGTCCACAACTCAGGAAGCACGATTACATCCGCATGGCGGCTTTCTTGCTCAATCAAAGATTCTGCTTTTTTAAAGTTTTCTGAAGGATTTCCGTATGAAATATCAAATTGCAAACAGGAAACGGTCCATTTCATTTTTTAACACCTCAAGTTTCTCTTTACTTTTTTTATTTAACCATATATGATGATGGACTATCATTTCAAGACATTTTTAGAAGGTGAAAATATGAACTTTGAAATCTCAGATGTACTCAAACAGCTGCCGGAACAATTTTTCGCATCATTGGTGCAAAAAGTGAATCAAAAGCTGAAAGAAGGCAGAGACGTCATCAATTTAGGGCAGGGAAACCCTGATCAGCCGACGCCTCAGCATATCGTTGAAGAAATGAAGCGCGCCGTCGAAAGGCCGGAAAATCATAAATACTCATCATTCCGGGGCGCTTACAGCTTCAAAAAAGCAGCCGCTGCATTTTATGAAAGGGAGTACGGGGTCACGCTTGATCCGGAAACGGAAGTCGCCGTGCTGTTCGGAGGCAAGGCGGGACTTGTTGAGCTTCCGCAATGTCTTTTAAACCCGGGAGATACCATTCTGGTGCCTGATCCCGGATATCCTGATTACTGGTCGGGCGTCGCCCTTGCGAAAGCGAAAATGGAAATGATGCCGCTGACAGAAGAAAGAGGGTTTCTCCCTGATTACAGCGTAATTCCTGAAAAGGTGCGGAGCGAGGCGAAGCTGCTGTATCTCAATTATCCGAATAATCCGACCGGCGCTGTGGCGACTGAGGCGTTTTTCGAGGAGACGGTCGGCTTTGCGGAGCAAAATGGCATTTGTGTCGTTCATGATTTCGCGTACGGAGCCGTCGGCTTTGACGGTCATAAACCGCTGAGCTTTTTGCAGACTGAAGGCGCAAAAGAGACGGGAATCGAAATCTATACCTTGTCCAAAACGTATAATATGGCGGGCTGGCGGGTCGGATTTGCCGCCGGAAACGCTTCTGTCATCGAAGCGATCAACCTTTATCAGGATCATATGTTTGTCAGCCTGTTTCCCGCGGCGCAGCAGGCGGCGGCAGCCGCTCTTTTAGCGGATCAGGCATGCGTCGCAGCGCAAAATGACAGATATGAATCGAGACGCAATGCATGGATTGAAGCCTGCCGCGATATCGGCTGGGATGTGACGGCTCCGGCGGGCTCCTTTTTTGCATGGCTCCCTGTGCCTGACGGTTATACGTCACAGTCGTTTTCAGATCTGCTGCTCGAGAAAGCGGATGTCGCGGTCGCTGCCGGAAACGGGTTCGGAAAATGGGGGGAAGGCTATATAAGAGTCGGTCTTCTGACAAGTGAAGAAAGACTTAAAGAAGCTGCGGAACGGATCGGGAAACTGAATCTTTTCACCCGAAAAAGCATTGACATATCAGGATAACAATGCGATAATTCAAAATACTTTATAAAATCATTATTCTTATCAAGAGCAGGCAGAGGGACGAGCCCGATGAAGCCCGGCAACCGACTGATAAAGCACGGTGCTAATTCTTGCAGCAGGAGCTGAGAGATAAGATTCGGACATAACACGAAGCCTCTTTCTGCTCATACGGAAGAGGTTTTTTTATGTTTTGCGAAAGAAAGAGAGGCGTTCACGCATGAGCGAAGTATTGGCAACATATCTTCTGACAGACACAACGGACAGTGAAAAGCGGGCGGAACAGATTGCGGCGGGGCTGACAGTAGGCTCCTGGACTGACCTGCCTCTGGTGAAGCAGGAACAGCTCAGAAAACATAAAGGGCGGGTCGTAAAAGTTGAGGAGAAAGAAGGAACCTCAGAAAACGAAACACAATCCGTCATCACCATCGCCTATCCCGAGGCGAACTTTTCAAGAGATATTCCGGCCGTCCTGACGACGGTATTCGGAAAGCTGTCACTGGACGGAAAAATAAAATTGACTGATCTTGAATTTTCCGAAGGGTTTAAACGCTCCCTTCCCGGGCCGAAATTCGGTATATACGGCATCCGCAAACTGCTGGGCGAATTTGAAAGACCGCTTCTGATGAGCATATTTAAAGGCGTGATCGGACGGGATCTCGCCGACATTAAAGAACAGCTCAGACAGCAGGCGCTCGGCGGCGTGGATCTGATTAAAGATGACGAAATTTTCTTTGAAAATGAACTGGCTCCGTTTGAAACCCGCATTATCGAAGGAAAACAAGTCCTGAAGGAAACCCGGGAGGAGACGGGGCATAAAACGCTGTATGCCGTAAACCTTACGGGAAGGACGGCTGAATTGCGGGATAAAGCGAGGCGCGCGGCAGAACTCGGGGCGGACGCCCTTTTATTGAATGTGTTCGCTTACGGTTTAGATGTGATGCAGAGCCTTGCTGAAGACAGGGAAATCCCGCTTCCGATCATGGCGCATCCGGCAGTCAGCGGCGCGTTCACATCATCTCCCGTTTACGGCTTGTCGCATGCGCTTTTGCTCGGCAAGCTGAACCGCTATTGCGGCGCTGATTTCAGTTTATTTCCGTCACCTTACGGATCCGTTGCTCTTCCGAAGGAGTCCGCACTTGCAATCCATGATGAATGTGTAAAAGACGATGTCTTTCATCCGTCGTTTGCCGTCCCGTCAGCAGGCATTCACCCCGGTATGGTGCCATTATTGATGCGCGATTTCGGCATCGATCACATCATCAATGCCGGCGGAGGCATTCACGGCCATCCGAAAGGAGCCGAGGGCGGCGGAAGAGCGTTCCGCGCCATCATTGATGCGGTGCTTGAAGCGCAGCCGATTGAAGAAAAAGCCGCGTCGTGCAAAGATCTTCAGCTCGCATTAGACAAATGGGGAAGGGTGGAAGCCGTATGACCCGCACGCCGCTGATTATTTGTGATTTCGACGGAACGGTCACCATGAACGACAACATTGTCAGCATGATGAAAGAATTCGCGCCTCCTGAGTGGCTTGAAATAAAAGACGGTGTTCTGTCTAAAAGCATATCAATCCAAGAAGGAGTCGGACGGATGTTCGGACTGCTGCCGAGCAGCTTAAAAGAAGAACTGACCGGCTTTATCCTGAAGGATGCGAAAATACGGGACGGCTTTTTGGATTTTGTCTCGTTTGTCCGGTCAAACGGCCTCCCGTTTTATATCGTAAGCGGGGGAATGGACTTTTTTGTGCATCCGCTTTTGGAAGGGATCGTAGAAAAGGAGCGGATTTTCTGCAATCATGCATCCTTTGACAATGAATATATTCATATAGACTGGCCGCACGCCTGTGACGGAGACTGTACCAATCAATGCGGCTGCTGCAAACCGTCAGTCATCCGGAAGCTATCCGATCAGCAGAAATTTCTCGTTATGATCGGTGATTCGGTCACGGATGTCGAGGCTGCAAAGTTATCCGATATGTGCTTTGCGAGAGATTATCTTTTGACTGAATGCAAAGAACTCGGTCTCCGGCATCTGCCTTTTCAAGATTTTCATGAGGTGAAAACAGGCATTGAAAACATCGGGGAGGTGCAGGCATGGCTGCAAAAGAAGAACGCTGGCGCGAACTTGCCGAGGTAAAACGCGAGCTGGCCGAAAGAGACTGGTTCCCGGCAACGAGCGGGAATCTTTCCATCAAAGTATCCGACGCGCCGCTGACTTTTCTCGTTACGGCGAGCGGAAAAGACAAACGAAAAGAAACAGACGAAGATTTTCTCTTAATCGATGAGTATGGTAAGCCCGCTGAGACCGGCCATTCTTTAAAACCCTCAGCGGAAACGCTTCTCCATACTTACTTATACCAAAAGACAGACGCCGGCTGCTGTCTGCATGTCCATACCGTCAATAATAATGTCATCTCAGAGCTTTACGGGGATGAAAAACAAATCACTTTTCAGGGGCAGGAGATGATTAAGGCGCTCGGATTATGGGAGGAAAACGCGTCCGTGACCGTTCCGATCATTGACAATCCGGCGCACATCCCGGCATTGGCCGAAAACTTCGCACACCATGCGGACGCCGGATCAGGCGCGGTATTAATCCGCAATCACGGCATTACGGCATGGGGGCGGACCGCATTTGAAGCGAAAAGGGTGCTGGAAGCCTATGAATTTTTATTCAGCTGTCACCTCAAGCTTCTGTCACTTCGTCCGCAGCTGGTAAAATAAAAGGAGGAATAGAAAATGGCGACCATCAGAATTCATGACGAAAAGAATACGCTTATTGAAAAACAGGAAGAAGTAGCGCGCTTCTTAGACGAACAAGAGGTGATCTATGAGCAGTGGAACATTGAAAAACTTCCGTCTGGGCTTTCGGAAAAATACGATCTAACCGAAGATGAAAAAGAACGGATTCTCGCGGCGTTTGACACGGAGATTCAGGACATTTCAGCCCGGCGCGGATATCAGTCTCAGGATGTTATTTCTTTATCAGATACCACGCCGAATCTTGATGATTTATTAAAAAATTTCCAAAGAGAACATCACCACACGGATGATGAAGTCCGCTTTATCGTCAGCGGACACGGCATCTTCGTCATTCAAGGCAAAGACGGCACATTTTTCGACGTCCGTTTAAATCCGGGAGATTTGATTTCAGTTCCGGAGAACATCCGCCACTACTTTACGCTTCAGGAAGACCGCCGGGTCGTCGCAATCCGAATCTTCGTGACGACTGAGGGCTGGGTGCCGATTTACGAGAATGAAAGTGTGCAAAACTGATAGACGCCCGAACCTCTCATGCCCCGCCGGCATGAGAGGTTTTTTATTGTAATGTAAAGTCAGCTGTAGCTGTTTTTTAAATCTTGAATTGAATATGCCGCATTCTGTTTATATCATTACCCGAATGGGTATTATTCTCGTATTCATGCAAAGATTCCAATACGAAATGAAAAAATAAGTTATTTAGTAAAAAAATGTTTACAAATAAAGTATAATCTGTAATAATGCTCAATAACCCAATCAAACTTGTTTCCTATTCTTTTAGCGGTGAGGGGTGAAGTGAATGGGCAGTTATTCTGAACAAGAAAAATTGCTTGTATCTATTGATAAAAAAAGAAAAATGATGATAGATGCGGCTAACAGGCAAGGGTTTACAGGATATGACACGATCAGGCACAGCCAGGAACTGGACTGTCTGATGAACGCGTATCAGCAGCTGGTAAACCGTGATCGCACACATCACCAAGGAATACAGGGCCTTGTGAAGAAAATAGGCTTGTTCTCCCGCGGTGACGTCATGCCTGCATATGAAGCAAACAAATGATTGATGATAAAACAGATAACGAAGACTGAATGCGCTTCCTGATCAAGCGCCGCATCCGAAAGATGACCGCGTACTGTCAGCACATTTTTCCGCTGGCACGGCTCACGAAGCGCCTCGTACTATCTGCCGGCCATGATGCCGTTCCTCTGGTATATCCTCTTACACATATTCTTCTTTAAATGAAAAACACCCCGATCCAGGGTGTTTTTTTCATCGAGAAGCGGCAGGGAGGGTAATGGTGACCTCTGTGCCCTTATCGACTTCGCTTTGAATGTCAATTGAACCGCCGTACATCAGCATGATTCGTTTACATACGACAAGGCCGAGGCCGGTGCCTTTTTCCTTTGACGTTACAAACGGAAGAAAAATGTGTTCAAGCATATCTTCAGAAATGCCCATTCCGTTGTCGGCCACCTTAATGACTGCTTTATGATCGCGGGCTTCTAAATAGATGGACAGCCGGCCGCCTTCCTGCATGGATTCCAACGCGTTTTTCGCGACATTTAAAATCACCTGTTTAATATGGTCTTTCGTGCAGTTGACCTTGAGCGGCCGATTGACGAGAATCTCCACATTCACTTCCACATTATACAGATTCCCTTCAGAATAAATAATCGGCATAATCTCATCAAGAATATCCTGCAGCGAGTTCACTTCCAACCGTTCAGCAGTGGGTTTTCCAAGCACTAAAAACTCACTGACAATCTGATTGATCCGTTTAATCTCCTGCTCAATAATTGAGAAATACAGCTGATCTTCCTCCGATTTGTATTTTTTCTGCAAAAGCTGAATGAAGCCGCTGATCCCTGTAAGCGGGTTGCGGATTTCATGGGCGGTGCTGGCGGCAAGCGTTCCGATCAGCTCCAATTTCTGCGCTTCATTTTGAGCGCGCTCCAGCTGGGTCTTGCGCTTAAGCAGATAATATTGAACGAGAATGAACAGAATATTCAGCAGCACGGCAATACTGGACATCGGCAGCAGCACGCTTTTGGTCAGCTCATTCAGCTCAACCGGTTTCGGATAAACATTGATATTCCAATTAATATCATCCAGATAGCCGCTGACCGGTTTCACACCTTCTGATTGATCAGCCCGTCCGCTGGCAAATATCACTTTATTCTGATTGGTTGCCTTGACATAAACGTCAGGGCTCAGCATATTGATCATATTTCTCAAATAATCGACTTGTATGGCGGCTACTAAATAATCTGTGACTTCCCGTTTTGCGTCTAACACCGGCACGCAGATCGTGAAGATGCGCTGGCCTGTAATTCTGCTGGAGTAGTCATTTGTGATGACCGTTTTTTTCGTCTTTTTCGCCTTCGTAAAATACGGTCTGTCGGCCAAATTCACCTTTGATTTCAGATCAGTCGTGCTTGCGATGACATCACCTTTGGAATTCAGCATATACAGTCCGCTGAATCTGGGTTCATCCTCAAAAGCCTGATCGAGAATGTCAATGATCTTTTCTTCATTGACAGGCTTATCGACAGCGATCGCAAGTGTTGTCATCCGGGCTGTTGTTTCACCGATTAAATAATTGAGCTTATTGCGGTGAAGGTTGAGCATCATACTGGCTTCCTGTATGTGTTTATCGGCTATTTTCTGCTTTTCTTTTTCATAAATGAAAAAGCTGATAATAAGTGCCGGGATGATCACCAATATGAGATAAAGCTTGATCTTTCCCCGGGCACCTTTAAATGTATTCACTCTGCATCGCTCCAACATTACACTTGAATAGAGGTATTATATCATCTTTATACTTCTTTAATAAGAAAAAATAACCAAAATGATAGAAAAACAAATTATTTTATTAAGGTCAGACAAAAAGAAGAGAAATTTTGGAAACATTTTTGTTGACATTTTTCATTTTGTTTATTAATGTTTCTCTGTAACGGTTTCTTTTGTAAAAGGATGATTGAATGTATGACGGATAAAACAGAAAACTCATTGAAATTATTTATTGTACTGTCACGTGCGTACCGATCTATTAACGACCATATGAATAAACATATTCATAAGCACGGTCTGAACCCGACGGAATTTGCGGTGCTTGAGCTGCTGTACCACAAAGGCAACCAGCCGCTTCAGCAGATCGGCGACAAAATTTTATTAGCGAGCGGAAGTATTACATACGTTGTTGACAAATTAGAGAAAAAAGAACTTCTCATCAGAAAAGCCTCGCCGACTGACAGAAGAGTGACTTTCGCGCAGATTTCTGAAAAGGGAATCCGTCTTTTGGACGATATTTTCCCTGATCATGCTGAAGAAATTAAGGAAATGATCAGTGTGCTGAGTGATGAAGAGATAGAAATGTGTACGGAAATGCTGAAAAGAGTGGGGTTAAACGCAAAACATTTTCATCAGAAATAAAAAAGGAAGCCATTTGAAAGGCTTCCTTTTTTATATTACTGATTTTGGTCAGTCGCGGCGTTTCTAGGCTGTATCAATACCTCGACGCGCCTGTTTTTGCTGCGCCCTTCAGCGGTTTTGTTCGACACGGCCGGTTTATACTCTCCGAAACCTTTGGCGCTGAATACTTTTGCGTCAAGTTTCGGGTTTTCTGTCAGAATAGCCATGAAGTTGACGGCCCGCATGACGCTTAAATGCCAGTTAGATTGATATTGTGAGTTTTTAATCGGCACATTGTCCGTATGTCCGCTGATGATAATGTTCCTCGGCGGATTCAGAACAAGGAGATTCGAGATTTCCTTGGCAAGCGGAATATCTTCCTGACGGATATCCGCCCGTCCGGAATCAAAAAAGATACTGTCTTTAATGGTAATTAAGAGTCCTTCTTTAGTCAGCTTTGTTTCCAGCTGAGTTTCAAGCTTTTTATTTTTTATAAATTGATTGACTTGCTTTTGCACGCCTTCAAGTTCTTCGCGGTCGGCTGCTTCTCTTTCTTTCTTTTTCTGTTCTTTATCTTTTTCCTTGTCTTTTTTTAACTGATCAACGCCGTCTTTTTCGTTTTCAGGAGGGGTGACGCTTGAATATTCAAGAACACCCGTGCCTCCGGTAAACACGGCGTTAAATGATTTAGACAGCATTTGGAATTTCGCCGCATCGACCGAGCTCATGGCGAACAATACAATGAACAGAGCCAAAAGAAGGGTGAGCAAATCCGCGTACGGGATCAGCCAAGACTCATCCACATGCTCGTCATCATGCTTCTTCTTCTTTTTTCTCGCCATTGTTTGCCTCTCCTTCTTGTTCAGCGACTTTTGCGCGTTCATTCGCAGGAAGATACATGAGAAGTTTTTGTTCGATCACTTTAGGGGCCTGTCCTTCAAGCACTGACAGAACGCCTTCGATCATGATTTCACGCAGTTTGACTTCCTGCTTTGATTTGCGTTTCAGTTTGTTGGCGAAGGGATGCCATAGTACATATCCTGTGAAAATCCCGAGAAGGGTGGCGACAAACGCCGCACTGATGGCATGTCCGAGCGCCTCGGTATTGTTCATGTTGGAAAGAGCGGCGATAAGGCCGATGACCGCACCCAAAACGCCGAGTGTCGGCGCATATGTGCCGGCTTGTGTAAAGATGGCTGCGCCGGCCTGGTGTCTGTCTTCCATCGCTTCAACTTCCTCAGTCATAATATCTCTGATAAATTCTGCGCTTTGTCCGTCAACCGCCATGCTCAGGCCGTTTTTCAAAAATGCGTCATCCACGTCTTCAATGCTTGCTTCCAATGCGAGCAGACCTTCACGTCTGGCGATTTGCGCCCATTGAGAGAACATAGGAATTAATTGCGCAATTGTCAGCTGTTTGTTTTCTTTAAACAGCACTTTAAAAAGGGCAGGCACTTTTTTGATTTCTTTTCCGGGGAATGCGATGATCACCGCAGAAATCGTACCGAACAAAATAATCAGAATAGCTGCCGGGTTAGCGAGTGCGCTTAAGCTGACCCCTTTCAGCACCATGCCCACGCTTAAAGCAATCAAGGCGAGGATGATACCGATAATCGATGTTTTATCCATAGTTTTCACCAAATCCTTTATACTAGCTTTCTATGGTTAATATCGGTGGCAGTGCATGGAACTTTAGGGTGATTGAGAAATTGTTCCCGAATTCTTCACAGTTTCTCCCTTCCGGCATGGAGATAGAAACAAAAAAGCGGCTCCCCGCGAGGAGGGAACCGCTTTTTTCTTATTGTGCCCGGACTTTGATGCCGTCCTCTTCCATTACGACATGGAAGGCTTTTATTTCGTTGTCATCCAATAAGAGATCTGTCATTTCGTCCTCGATCAATTCTTGGATGGTTCTTCTGAGCGGGCGTGCTCCGAAAGCTGGGTGGTAGCCGATTTCAGCGATTTTTTCTTTCGCATCATCGGTGACGTTCAGGCTGATGCCGCGCTCTTTTAATGTGTCTTCAAGCTCTGTGAGAAGCAGGCTGACGATTTTCACGAGATGTTCTTTTTTCAGGGATTGGAATTCAATAATGCTGTCAAACCGGTTTAAAAACTCCGGTTTGAAGAACGCGCTCAGTGAATCAATCAGCGTTTGTTCTTCCAGGACGCTCTCTTCAGATTGGAATCCCACTTTCACCTGTTTTTCGCCGGTTCCAGCGTTGCTTGTCATAATCAAAACGGTATCTTTGAAGCTGACCGTTCTGCCCTGGCTGTCTGTCAGACGGCCGTCCTCCATAATCTGCAGAAACATATGCTGGACATCAGGGTGGGCTTTTTCAATCTCATCGAGCAGCACGATGCTGTACGGATTGCGGCGCACTTTTTCCGTTAATTGCCCGGCTTCATCGTGTCCGACATATCCCGGCGGTGAACCGATTATTTTTGATACGGCGTGTTTTTCCATGTATTCACTCATATCGAGACGGATAATGGAATCTTTTGTACCGAACAGTTCATCTGCGAGTGTCTTTGATAACTCGGTTTTTCCGACTCCGGTCGGTCCGACAAAGAGGAAGGAGCCGACAGGTCTGTTTTTGGATTTTAAGCCGGCGCGGCTTCGTCTGACCGCTTTCGCCACTTTTTTCACGGCTTTTTCCTGACCGATGACGCGCTGATGAAGATGCTCTTCAAGTTCCTTCATTTTGACTTGTTCATCAGCCTGGAGTTTTCCGACCGGAATGCCTGTTTTCTGTTCAATGATGGCTTGAATATGCTCCGCCCCGATTTCAGGTGAAGAGGCCGGTGTTTCATGCGCCAGCTGCTTTTCCAACGCCGCTTCTTCATCACGCAGTTTCGCGGCAAGCTCATAATTTTCTTCATGAAGCGCTTTTGTTTTCTCCGCGTCAATTGCTTTGAGTCTCTCAGCCGCATCTTCTTCATTTACGGTATCAAGCTCCAAGTTCGCCTTAGAGCCGGCTTCATCTAATAAGTCGATCGCTTTATCCGGCAGGTGGCGGTCCTGAATGTAACGGGATGAAAGCGTAACACAGGCGTTTATCGCTTCATTGCTGAATGTGACGCCGTGATATTTCTCGTATTTATCTTTAATGCCTTCCAGAATGCTGATGGCTTGTTCTATTGTAGGCTCGTGAACCATGACAGGCTGGAAGCGTCTTTCAAGCGCCGCATCTTTTTCAATCTGGCGGTACTCTTTCAGCGTTGTCGCCCCGATGACCTGCAGCTCGCCTCTGGCAAGCGCCGGTTTCAGGATGTTCCCGGCATCCATTGATCCCTCGGCAGAGCCGGCGCCTACAAGAAGGTGAATCTCATCAATGAACAAGATAACGTTTTTCCGTTCTTTTAATTCGTTCATTAATTGTTTCATTCTTTCTTCAAACTGGCCTCTGATCCCTGTATTGGCGACGAGAGAAGCGACGTCAAGCAGGTAAAGCTCTTTGTTTTTCAATTTGTTCGGCACATCGCCCTCAGCGATTTTAAGCGCGAGGCCTTCTGCAATAGCCGTTTTACCGACGCCCGGCTCACCGATCAGCACCGGATTGTTTTTATTCCGGCGGTTCAAAATTTCAATTACACGCGCCACTTCATTATCGCGGCCGATCACAGGGTCAATCAGACCTGCTTTTGCGCCGTTTGTGACGTTTTGAGCGAGCTCGTCGAGCAGGCCTTTTTCAGGGCCGGCCTGCTGTTTATTTTGATTGGGAGCGAAACCTTGCTCAAACGGGAACCCGAATGATTGCGGCCCCATGCTCATAGACGGTTTTCGGGTTAATTCTGTATAACATGTTTCACATAAAACGAATTGTTTTTGAATGGAATTGACTTGCATGTTCAGGCGAATCGTCGCCTCGTTTTTCTGACAATGTTGACAACGCATTTGCCAAAACCTCCTTGAAAAATGTTTGATCATCTTTGACCAAATGGATTAGAAAATAAGGTCTTAACTTTGACCTTCTTTGATTAATAGTATACTCTGACCTTCTTTGACTTTCAAGTGTTTTGTTTCAAACCCCGAAAAATAAATGTTTACAGCATGATAAGTGATATTTGCGTGGTCTGATTATCTTTGACCAATATAGTCAGAAAGGAAATGAAATGCTTTGACCTTTCTTGATGAAGAGTATACGCCGGCCCTTTTTTTCTTTCAATATTTTTGCTTAGAGGAGAGAGCTGAATCTGTTTTCTCCAGGGAAGTACGATTTGTTCGTCTTTTCGGGCGACTTGTCTCATAAGCATATATAAAGGCCTGGACAAATCTGCGCTTAGCCGGAGGGTGAAATGGGACAAACAAAAGGTTCTGCAAGTCAGCTTGCATTTGTATACGTAGGCACGGTTGTAGGAGCCGGTTTTGCCACGGGAAGGGAAATCGTTGAGTTTTTTCTGAAGTTTGGCTGGATCGGTCTGTTCGGTATCGTGGTAAGCGGTCTGATGTTTACATATTTAGGCGCCAAAATCATGATCATTTCCAAACGGATTCACGCAGCATCTTATCAGGAATTGAACACATATTTATTCGGCCAGTCCATCGGCCGCGCCGTAAACATGTTTATGATGTTTATATTGCTGGGAGTGACCTCTGTCATGCTGTCCGGAGCGGGAGCGCTGTTTCATGAACAGCTTGGCTGGCCCGCACAAGCCGGGATCCTTCTGACGATCGTACTGAGCTTTGCCGTCATGACAAGCGGCGTTAAAGGTGTGTTCGGCGTCAATATATTGGTTGTGCCGCTTTTAATTTCTTTCTCTTTTATCGTGACAGCTGATTCATTTGTATTTACAAGCACGAGAAACGCGGACGAATGGGTATGGCCTGACAAGTGGAATTGGCTTTTGTCCGCCGTCTCTTACGGCGCGTTAAATTTATCGCTCGCCCAAGCCGTCCTTGTGCCGCTTGCGAATGAAATGTCTTCAGAGAAGGTGATCAGAAGGGGGGCTTATATAGGCGGCATTCTGTTGACACTGGTGCTTGCCGCGAGCTTTTTATCATTATCGGTGCTGCCGGATGTGCTGGAGTTTGACATTCCGATGGCTCAAGTTGTCTATTCGTATTCGCGTTCGCTTCATATCATTTATTTGTTTATTATTTTCGGGGAAGTGTTTACGTCGGTCATCGGCAATTTATACGGATTGGAAAAACAATTAAACAGTTTTCTTCATATAAGAAGTACATATATTTACGGCGGCATTTTGGCGTTTGCTTTCATTATCAGCCAAATCGGCTACGGACAGCTGATTTCCACCGTTTATCCGGTGTTTGGATATGTGAGCCTCGCTTTCATCGGCGCATTGATTTGCAAAAAAATCCCGAAAGAAAAATAAGGATATAAGGAAAATGTCTGTATTTTTTGGGAATTCCCCTTCTTTTTTCCTGGCATTTCTGTATAATGAATTGGGAAATGATGGGGAGGAGTAAGAGATGAAAGCTCGACGTGTATTATTGGGATTTATTTTTATTTGTATCGGCATTGCGTTTTTTTTACAGAAGGCGGGAGTTATACATATATCCGCAGGTTCGGCGTGGCCGTTTCTTTTCATTATAATGTCCGCAGGGTTTCACGCCGGATTTATTTTTGCGAAAAAAACGCCTGACCAGGCGGGACTGCTCGTTCCGGGCGGTATGTTTCTTGTGCTGGGCTGCCTGTTTTGTTTTGAAACGGCAACAGGATGGACGTATTCAGGCGTGACGTGGCCTGTTTATATATGGGCGCCTGCTCTCGGTCTGTTTGAGCTGTGGTATTTCGGCGGGAGGAAGTTAGGTGTCTTGATTCCTGCTTTCATCCTGACTGCCGTGGGAGCACTATGCTTTGCCGGTATGCTGATGCCGGGGCTGTGGCCGCTTTTGATCATCGCAGCCGCGCTTTTGTTTCACGCCGCTGCCTTTACGCAACCGAAAAAAAGATCGGGCCTTCTTATTCCGGGCGGCATTTTGCTTGTGACGGGCGGGTTGTTATGGTTTGAAACGCTGACGGATTGGACATACGCAAATGTGACATCGCCTGTCTACCTCTTTGCCGTTGCGTTCGGCCTGTTTGAAGCCTGGCTGTTCGGCAGAAGGCAAAGAGGGCTTTTGACTGCTGCTGCGGTTCTGTGCGCCGCGGGCATTTTCGCCATATTCACCAATGCAAATGAAGTCATCAGCGAACGCGGCTGGCCCGCTCTCATTCTTTTGCTGGGCGCCGCTTTTCACATTCCGATTTTCGGCCCGAAACCTGTCAAAAACGCGGGGCTTCTCGTACCGGGCGGCATCTTATTGATTACGGGGATCTTGTTTGTCTTTGAAACGGCAACCAATTGGTCCTACTCCGGTGTGACATGGCCTGTTTATCTGCTTGCAACGGCATTCGGTTTATTTGAGCTGTGGCTGTTCGGCGGGAAAGAGAAGGCGCTGCTCATCCCGGTTGCGGTGCTGACCTTGACGGCACTTTGCTTTATGATGACGAATCAGCCGATCATTCCGGTTTCTGTTTTCTGGCCTGCTTTATTTGTTCTGATCGGGATTGCGCTGATGGTATTTCCGGGGAAAAAACGCGGGGCTTAAACCCGCTTTTGCAGCCTGACACAGGGTTCAGGCTGTTTTTTTATTGTCACGGGAAACAACATTATGGTATGATAGCAAAAGTGAAAAAAGAAGAAAATCCGTATTGATGCGGGAGAGGTTCTAGCTACACCCTCTATAAAAAACTAAGGACGAGCTGTATCCTTGGATACGGTTTTTTTATGTTTTTTAGGGCGCCTTCTCCGAAAAAGGCGCTTTTTTTATGGAATGATAGATAAGGGAGAGAAAGACATGAAAAAAGAAAAAGCAGTTGTGGTGTTCAGCGGAGGCCAAGACAGCACGACTTGTTTATTATGGGCTTTGCAAAACTTTGAAGAAGTGGAAACCGTTACATTCCATTATAATCAGCGTCACCAAGAAGAAATCGATGTGGCAAAATCAATTGCTGAAAAGCTCGGTGTCAAAAATCACTTGCTTGATATGTCTCTTTTAAACCAGCTCGCGCCGAATGCGCTGACAAGAGATGATATCGAAATTGAAGCGAAGGACGGGGAACTGCCGACAACCTTTGTACCGGGACGCAACCTTGTATTTTTATCCTTTGCATCGATTCTTGCATATCAAATCGGCGCGCGCCACATTATCACCGGTGTTTGCGAGACTGATTTCAGCGGCTACCCGGACTGCCGTGACGAGTTTGTCAAATCCTGCAACGTCACCGTCAACCTGGCGATGGAAAAGCCGTTCGTCATTCATACGCCGCTTATGTGGCTGAACAAAGCAGAAACGTGGAAACTTGCGGATGAGCTCGGCGCGCTTGATTTTGTAAAGAATAACACACTGACTTGCTATAACGGCATCATTGCGGACGGGTGCGGCGAATGCCCGGCATGTCTGCTCCGCAATAAAGGATATGATGAATATATGAAAATGAAAGGAGAGCGGAACTAATTGCTTTCTCAAATTTACCCGCAGGTTCAGCATCCTTATTCGTTTGAGTTGAATAAGGATATGCACATTTCAGCCGCGCACTTTATTCCCCGCGAAAGCGCCGGAGCGTGCAGCAGAGTCCACGGGCACACGTATACAGTAAATATTACAGTTGCGGGGGATGAACTGGACGATTCAGGCTTTCTCGTGAATTTCAGCGTGCTGAAGAAATTGGTGCACGGCGCTTACGATCATACATTGCTGAATGACCATGACGAATTTTCTGAAGATGACAGATATTCACTGCCGACGACCGAGGTCGTGGCCAAAACGATTTACGATAAGGTGCAGTCCTACCTTGAAACACTGGAGAATCAGCCGGTCTGCGTGCAGATTTTTGTCAGGGAAACCCCGACAAGCTATTGCGTATACCGCCCGAAAAAAGGTGATAGGAATGGCTAAAGGAATTCCGGTATTAGAAATTTTCGGACCGACGATACAAGGGGAGGGCATGGTTATCGGCCAGAAAACCATGTTCGTCCGCACGGCGGGCTGCGACTACTCCTGCAGCTGGTGCGACTCCGCTTTTACATGGGACGGCTCAGCCAAAAAAGATATCCGCTGGATGACGGCGGAAGACATTTACCGCGCGCTGAGAGAAATCGGCGGAGACGCCTTTTCCCATGTCACCATCTCAGGAGGAAACCCGGCGCTGTTAAAGCAGCTTGACGCGCTGATTCTGCTGCTGAAAGAGCACGGGGTGCGCGCCGCATTAGAAACGCAGGGAACGGTCTATCAGGAGTGGTTCACAATGATTAACGACCTGACGATTTCACCGAAGCCGCCAAGTTCGGGGATGACAACCGATTTTGCAAAGCTCGATCACATTGTGTCTTCGCTTGATGCGGCAGAAAGGCTTAACGCGGTCAGCTTAAAGGTCGTCATTTTTAATGATGAAGATCTGCAATTCGCGAAAAAAGTGCACAAGCGGTATCCCAATATCCCGTTTTATCTTCAGGTCGGAAACGATAACGTCCATACGACGGACGACCGGGCATTGATCGCACATCTGCTCGGAAAATACGAAACACTCGTTGATAAGGTTTCAGCCGATTCGGATCTGAATCTCGTCAGAGTCCTGCCACAGCTGCATACGCTGCTTTGGGGCAATAAACGGGGAGTTTAATAGAAAGGGAGATTTAAATGACTAGAAAAGAATCAGAATTAGAAGGAGTTACGCTCCTGGGGAATCAAGGGACAAACTATTTATTTGAATATGCGCCGGAGGTTTTGGAATCATTTCCGAATAAACACGTGAACCGTGATTATTTCGTTAAATTCAACTGCCCGGAATTTACGTCGCTTTGCCCGAAAACGGGACAGCCGGACTTCGCAACCATCTACATCAGCTATATTCCGGACGAAAAAATGGTGGAAAGCAAATCGCTGAAGCTGTATCTTTTCAGCTTCCGCAACCACGGAGATTTCCACGAGGACTGCATGAACATCATCATGAATGATTTGATCGAATTAATGGACCCCCGCTACATTGAAGTATGGGGCAAATTCACGCCAAGAGGCGGAATCTCGATTGACCCGTATACAAACTACGGCAGACCGGGAACAAAATATGAAAAAATGGCCGAACATCGGATGATGAATCATGATATGTACCCGGAGACGATTGATAATCGGTAATTATTCCGTTGTGTGATACGGAGTGTGAAACGAAGTGGAGTCACAGTAAAATCCGAACATTCAGTGCTGATTTTCAGCGAAATTGTGACCGAGTCACAGCGAAGTGTGACCTGAGGTGCAACCTGAACTGTGACTTTTATGCAGTGAAAAAATGATAGTACAGAAGCAGATTAAGGCGTACAATTTGTACGTCTTTTCTTTTTTATCCGAAAGAAAAAATGCCTATCTAGAGATCAGAGGCATTAAATATGATTATCAATATCTTCATTTATTTTTTGGCTAAGTTTCTGAACCTTCTCTTTAACATTTGAAACAGCTCTTTTTTGACACTTCTTATTAGAACTTCACTTTCAAAATTGAATATCTCATTTATTTCTGACTGTTCTTCATCTGTTAGGCGATGGTATTGAAGTTGTTTAGCATTTACTTCAGCAGCTACATCAATCCTAACGTACAATTTCATATTCACCTTCTGCATACTCTTGCTCCGCATAATGGCTTCCCCATTGACAGAGCTCCTGCAAGATAGGTTTAAGAGATTCTCCAAGTTCAGTGGATGAATATTCAACCTTCGGCGGTACTTGATTATACATCTTTCTGCTCACAAGTCCACTGGCTTCAAGCTCTCTAAGTGTTTGAATCAGCATTTTCTGAGTTATATTTGGGATAATGCGCTTTAATTCACTCGTTCTCTTTGGCCCATTCATTAAAAAGTATAATACAAGGCCTTTCCATTTTCCGCCAATGACTTCCTTTGTCACTTCAAACCCACAGCTAAATTTTTTCATGTCTAAAGCTCTCCATTCCACATTTATTACTTTTTAGTTACTATATCACAAAAAAGTGGGTACTTCCGATAATGTGCTTACTGAAGGATACTATATCTTGTAAGTTGTTCTTCAAGTACTTAAAGGTACTAGACGTAAAATAAAATTAATTCTAAAGGAGTGTTAAGTATGGGTAAATTTGAAGGTAAAATAGCGCTTGTAACGGGTGGAACAAGTGGGATTGGTCTTGCTGCAGCACAAAAATTTGTAAACGAAGGTGCATATGTTTATATCACGGGACGCAGACAAAACGAACTTGATAAAGCTGTTAACCAAATTGGCAAGAATGTAACCGGTGTTCAAGGTGATATTTCTAAGCTTGAAGACTTAGACAAACTATATGACATTATAAAGCAGGAAAAAGGTAAGTTGGACATTCTTTTTGCTAATGCAGGCATCGGCAACTTCCTTCCATTAGGTGAAATTACTGAAGAGCAGGTTGATAGAACGTTCGACATTAACGTTAAAGGAACCATCTTTACTGTTCAAAAAGCGTTATCACTATTCCCGGACAAAGCAGGTTCTATTATTGTAACGGGCTCTACTGCTGGATCAATTGGCAACCCAGCGTTTAGTGTATATGGAGCATCTAAAGCAGCATTAAGAGCACTAGTTCGCAACTGGATTCTTGACCTAAAAGGTACTGAAATCCGTGTAAATGTGGTTAGTCCAGGAGCTATTCTTACACCTGCATACGATGAGCTTTTTGGTGATGCACTTGAAGGAGCAATGGAAAATGCCAGAAATACTGTTCCAGCTGGAAAAGTTGGGACACCTGAAGAAGTAGCAAACGCTGTATCTTTCCTTGCTTCAGACGAAAGCAGTTACTTGACGGGTGTTGAATTGTTCGTAGATGGCGGGCTAGCACAGGTATAATTTCACTGCGCAGAGATTACAAATAGTCCCCAAAAAAGGTTAAAATCAATCGTTTGGTAAGGTGTGAAATTGGTGTGACTTCATGATTAATGTCTAGAGCAAGTACTTATGGGACAAGACTTTGACCTGCCTTTTCTTCCACGAGGACTGCGTGAACATCATCATGAATGATTTGATCGAATTAATGGACCCCGCTACATTGAAGTATGGGGCAAATTCACACCAAGAGGCGGAATCTCGATTGACCCGTATACAAACTACGGCAGACCGGGAACAAAATATGAAAAAATGGCCGAACATCGGATGATGAATCATGATATGTATCCGGAGACGATTGACAACCGTTAATTTTCAGACGGAGTACGGTCTCGGAATATAACCTAAATACCCCCGCCTTTTAAGCGGGGGTATTTTTCGTCTGTGCCGCGCAGCCAAAAAGGTGCATGATATTTGCACAGAACTTCTATAAGGAAAAGAGAGATCATTTGGAGAAAAGAAAAAGACGAGTAAACCCGGGGGGAGTGTACTCGCCGCTTCAATAAGTGACGGGTGCTGGATGGCAGCTCGTCTGTTTCATTATAAAATAGGGAACGTATGTTTGTAAAGGCCTGCGCTGTTTTTTCTCATTCGGAGCGGATCAATTGTAAAGGAATGGTCAGCATGATAGCATGTCCTGTAAAAAGAAGGAGTGTTCGTTATGGAGCCGTTAGAGTTAAACGGTGTAAGGCTGAAAATGTATGATTGTAAAGAAAGTGCGGGCAAAAACGGCCGCATGATTTCATTTGTATTGAAGGTGACCTCTGAAACGTATCATGATATTGCTGTCCTTTTGTATGAAAAAACATTTGACATCAAGGCGCCCGAGCGAGGGCTTGAATTCCGCGGTAAAATAACCAACTACCATACATCCGTCACAAATCTTTACAATAAAGATCAGACCGGTGATTTTTTTGTAGAAATGACGGAGATCTGAGTTCATTTGAAAAAGCTGCCGGGCGGCAGCTTTTGTGCGGGATATGTAAATGGTTCGGATTGTTCGAGGGGGTTTAATAGGAGTCTCTGATGATTTTATAATTCTTATGGTTGACGACAGTGAGGGAATCTAATTCAAGGTCACGATAATTATCCATGATGGTTACATCAACGATGACGGAATTTTCATTTACTTTTTCAACAATACCGGTTAATCCGTTTTTAAATTCAATGACGTTTCCAACCTTAGCAATTTTCACGAGCTTCCTCTCCTTTATCATAAATCCTGTTTGAAAATATTTTGCAGTATTTTCTTTAAGAAGTAAAGCGATATGGGTATCAGCCCGCTCAATCATTGTCCCGGCGGGGGAAAGATGGTATATTGATTTTCGGGAAAAAGCCGAGAAAAGGAGGCTGTGTTCGTTGCTGCCTGAGGAAATTTCAGAATCTATCAACCAAATGCGCACCGGTGAAATCAAAGAATTCAGGGTGCAGAAAGAACATTTTCTTGCATTTCGAGCGGTTTTGTCGAAGCAGGAAGATTTTAAGCATTTCCGCGGTATTGCCCAGCAGGGCGGGGATGTTATATTCCAGTATTTAGAACAGCCAAGAAGCTGACGGCTCCTCGCACTTGAGGAGTCTTTTTTTGTTTTTTAGTTTCTCATTTCATCTGGCTGTAACAGATGTAAACAAAATGTAAAATCCCTCCGATGGATACTTTTACTGCTATTTGGTTAATGTTGTGAAAATAATGGCTGTTTTCCTGCCAATAACAAGGCTGTTAACGAACTTCTTCCATCATAAAAGCTGATTGGGAGCACTGGAAAATCTTTAACCGTGAATTTGCGCACAGCTCTTGTTAAGGTAGTGAAGTATTTAAGGAGGAAATCGTATGACGACAAAATTTGCTGCCTTGGCTGTCTTTTTTCTATGTTTTATGCCTGCATCAAAAATTGAACATACAGAAGCTCTGTTTACTTTTGCGAAGAAGCCAAAGCAAGAACCCAGCACACTGGTTGCTGATTTAAATAAAAAAAGCTCGGTTCCGAAGCTTTCAAAAACGGATCATAAGCATTCTATCCAACCGATAAAGCTGTCATCTCACCAAGAGAAGGAAGCCAAACCGGAGGAGACGGCTTATCAGCCGCCGAAAAAAACGTATTCCCGCGCTGACAGACAACTTCTGTCGCGTCTCGTTCACGCAGAAGCGAAAGGTGAGTCTTATAAAGGGAAGGTTGCGGTAGCCAGCGTAGTGCTGAACCGCACTGAAAAAAACGGCTTCCCGGATACCATTCGGGGTGTGATCTATCAAAGGAATGCATTTGAACCGGTAGCAAACGGAAGTATTAATCAAAAGCCGGATAAGGATTCCATCGCCGCCGCAAATGAGGCGCTTGACCATCCGGGCAGAGAAACGAACGCGTTGTTTTTCTACAATCCGAAAACGGCATCTGACCACTGGATTCGTTCCCGAAAAATTATCGAACGGATCGGCAGACACGTATTTGCGATGTAAGCATAGCGGGATTAAAAATATCCCGGCTATGCTTTTTTCAATTTTGAGAAATCGAAAATATTTTCAGAACTTGTCTCATATGATGATGGAAGAACGAGAGACAAGGAGAGACACCATGAATCGATTTGTGAAAGGGATCATTCTTTTATCCATCGCCGCCTTTTTCGCGGAATGTCTGGAATTTGTCGTGAATATGATACTGGCGCGGGAGCTTGGCGAGCATGGGATGGGACTTTACATGAGCATTCTGCCCACCATTTTTTTAATTATCGTCATCGCCAGTCTGGAGCTTCCGATCTCCATTTCAAAATTCATCGCGGAATCCAATCAGAAGCTGCATGAAAGCATGCTCCGGCATGCCTTCAGAATGACCGCCGTTTTTACCGCGTTTTCAACCGCGGCCGCAAGCATCACGCTGCCGTTCATTCCTGTATTCGATACGTACCACCCGTTTATTAAAGGGATTGTCATCGGGCTGATTCCAGTCGTCGCTTTTACATCCATCGCCAGAGGTTATTTTATGGGTGTGCAGCAAATGGGAAAAATCGCGGTTGCGCATGTCTTGAAAAAAATCATTCAAGTGCTTTGTCTGTTTATCTTTTTTCAATGGTACTCTTTTGAAATTGATATGGCCGTGCTCATTTCGTTATTTGTGCTGGTCGCAAGCGATGTCGTGGTGTTCGTTTACTTGTATACGCAGTTTATTTTGGCGCGGAGGGCGCTTTCCGGCCATCAGCACATTCATCTTCGCGGGAAAGACGTGCGGAAACGCCTCCTGGCCGTATCCATCCCGACAACGGGACTTCGTATATTTCATGCGGTGACGAACGCCATTGAACCCTTTTTAGTGAAAGGAGCGCTGCTGGCGTCCGGGGCAGCCGGGACAGCCGCGATTGATCAATACGGCATGCTTGCCGGTGTAGCAATGACAATCGGTTCGTTTCCCGCATTTATCGCCCATTCGCTGATGGTCGTCATGATTCCCAGCATTTCAGAAGCGTATGCGCTGTCCCAATATGATATTGTGCTGAAACGGCTGAGACAAGCGATTTTTATTACATTCGGCTACGGCATTCCGGCAGTCTGGGTCATGTTTCAGTTCGCGGGCCCGCTGACCCATTTGTTTTTTCAGTCTCCGGAAGCGCAGTATTATTTGCAGCTTTTGTGGCCGTTTTTTCTTTTTCATC
The DNA here is from genome assembly GCF_046535335.1 of Bacillus sp. SIMBA_026. Lineage (NCBI taxonomy): Bacteria > Bacillati > Bacillota > Bacilli > Caryophanales > Bacillaceae > Bacillus > Bacillus sp. SIMBA_026. The sequence continues at coordinate 463,151 of NZ_JAWRWX010000001.1, forward strand.
TGTTTGTGATGCCGCTTCAGGCCTGTCTGATCGGTATCGGCCACGTGAAAACGGCGTTTTATCATAACGTATGGAGCAGCATTGTAGGGCTTTCGATGATGTATGTGCTCGGTTCTATGCCGGAATTGCAAATGCTCGGCATTATACTCGGCATGAATACCGGCATGATTCTTCTGACAAGTTTACATTACGCGACGATCTGCAAAGACCTCGGTGTCTCCGTGTTTTTGACGGGCGGCGGAAGAACAGCGCCCCGGATCGAAAGCTGAAAAGGCTGATACATTTCAATAAGGAAGGGCAAGCTATCCGAAACGCGTGAAAGGAAGATCATATGCATAAAAACCGCCTAATTGTATGTGCAGTCCTTTTGATAGCTGCCGCCGTCTGGATGCCTGAAGCAAAAGCCTCATCAGAAAAACAGGCAGTTCCTGCCGTGTTTCTGATGAAGACGATTGAAGGAGACGAGATATCGATTCCGAATAAAGGGCAGAAAACGATTTTGCATTTTTGGACATCGTGGTGTCCGCCGTGCAAAAAAGAACTGCCGCAGTTCCAAACGTTTTTTGAACAGCATCAGTCCGATGATGTAAGCCTTGTAACGGTAAATTTGATGAATGCCGAGCGAAACAAAAATACCGTTCAAAACTTTGTCAGTCAGCATCATCTCACTTTCCCGATTGTTCTTGACACGAAAGGCGAGCTTATGAAGGAATACGATGTCATGACGATTCCCACGTCATTTCTGCTGAATGAAAAAGGAGAAATCGAAAAAAAGATCGTCGGTCCGATGACCGCCTCACAATTAAAAGAATGGTCAGAGAAATAAAAAGGTGCGGGAGGAATTCCTCCCGCACCTTTTTTGCATATAATGAACAGCTGAAGAAACACTAATGATAATTATTATCAAAAAGAAATTAAAACAATTATAATTGAAATCTTCCGCCGGCATGCTATAATAAAGAAAACACTGCGATAACACTGTGAAAATGCTGCCTGTCAGGCGGCTGTTTTGCTTTTATCGGGGAATTGAAGATGATTTGCGTTCTCAATTAGAGAGGAGAATTCATAATGAATGAACAAGTGATGACACAAACCCATTCACAACAGCACATACAAGAAGAGCGGGCCGGAAAAAAGTGGCTCCAGCATGCAGAACTCATTGCGGCGCTCGTATCCGGCGTCCTTATTCTTGCGGCCTGGTTTTTTACCGAAACAAAAGGCCTGTCCGTCACTTTGTATATCCTAGCCTTCCTGATCGGGGGATTTGCAAAAGCGAAAGAGGGAATTGAGGATACCATTGAGACGAAGGCGTTAAATGTGGAACTGCTGATGATTTTTGCGGCTGTCGGCTCCGCCCTGATCGGTTATTGGGCTGAAGGCGCTGTTCTTATCTTTATTTTTTCGTTAAGCGGCGCGCTCGAAACATATACGATGAATAAAAGCAGCCGTGATTTAACCTCTTTAATGAAACTGGAACCGGAGGAAGCGACACTGCTTGCGGACGGACGGGAAAAGCGGGTGCCGGCTGCTGAACTTAAGATCGGTGACATGATCGTCATTAAGCCGGGCGAACGCGTAGCAGCAGACGGGATCATTGAGTCTGGCGTGACGAGCCTCGATGAATCGGCGCTTACGGGTGAAGCGATGCCGGCGGAAAAAACAGCCGGAGATTCTGTGTTTACAGGAACGGTAAACGGAAACGGCTCCTTAACGGTCCGTGTGACGAAAACAAATGAACAGTCTTTATTCAGAAAAATCATCCGGCTGGTGGAATCAGCCCAAAACAGCGTGTCACCGGCTCAGGCATTTATTGAACGATTCGAAAGTGTCTATGTAAAAGGCGTGCTGTTAGCCGTGGCTTTGCTTTTATTCATTCCTCATTTCGCTTTAGGCTGGAGCTGGAGTGAAACCTTTTACAGGGCGATGGTGTTTATGGTGGTCGCCTCCCCGTGCGCGCTTGTCGCTTCTATTATGCCCGCTGCGCTTTCCCTTATCTCAAATGGGGCCCGCAACGGATTATTGGTTAAAGGAAGTGTGTTTTTAGAGCAGCTGGGAAGCGTCCGGATGATCGCTTTTGACAAAACCGGCACGGTCACAAAGGGACAGCCGGCAGTCGCGGCGTTTCAAGCTGCGGAACATGTGAATGAAGATGAGATCATCCAAGCGGTGTATGCGATGGAAAAGCAATCAAGCCACCCGCTTGCAAAAGCGATAGCTGAATTTGCCGAAAGCCGGGGCGCCGTGCCCGCAGGACATCTATCGATTGACGAGACGTCCGGATTCGGTGTTCAGGCTGAAATAGAAGGCGTCAAATGGATGGTCGGAAAAGCGGGGTTTGCAGGTGAAGATGCGGCAGATGCTTTTTTGCAGACATCGGGAAAAGAATTAAAGGATAAAGGTTTTACACTGGTCTTTGTTAAAAAAGATGACCGGATTGCGGGCTGCTTTGCCTTAAAGGATCAAATCCGACCTGAAGCCAAAGCCGTGATGGCTGAGCTTGAATCACTGGGCATTCAAACAGCCATGCTCACCGGCGATCAGTCTGAAACTGCGGCTGCCATTGCAAAAGAGGCGGGAATGACGACGGTTGTTGCCGATTGTCTGCCGGACCAAAAGGCAAAAGAAGTGAAGAAGCTGAAAGAAACGTACGGCACAATCGCCATGGTGGGGGACGGCATTAATGACGCGCCCGCTCTGAAAACCGCTGACGTCGGTATTGCGATGGGCGGGGGAACGGACGTGGCCCTTGAAACGGCTGACTTAGTCCTTATGAAAAATGATCTTCACAAGCTTGTGAAAATGTGCAGACTCTCAAGGAAAATGAACCGGATTATTAAGCAGAATATTGTTTTCTCGCTCTCGGTCATCTGCCTTTTGATCTGCGCTAACTTTCTGCAGGTGATGGAACTGCCGTTTGGCGTGATCGGGCATGAGGGGAGCACGATTCTGGTCATACTGAACGGACTGAGATTATTAAAATAAACATGACAGCCGCACATCGGGCGGCTGTTTTTTTAATGTTCGTTCACAGCATAAACGCCGGAAAACTGATAGAATGAATAAAGAGTCACTTTGGTAAGGAGGAAAAGCAAAAAATGAACAGATTAGAACGTGTTTCATCTTGGCTGAAAAAAGAAGGACATGATGCGGCATTTATACATACAAAGGAAAACGTATTTTATTTAACTGATTTTTACACGGATCCGCATGAGCGGTTAATGGGATTGTTCCTGTTTCAGGAACAGGAGCCGTTTTTCGTTTGTCCGGGAATGGAAGCCGGACAAGCCCGAAGCGCCGGGTGGGAGCATGGTATTATCGGCTACGGCGATCACGAAGATCCGTGGGAGCTGATCAAAGCCGAGCTCACAAAACGAAATGTGCGGCTTGATTCCATCGCGGTTGAAAAGGATTCGATCTCTCTTTCCCGTTCAGAACAGCTTAAACAAGCTTCAGGGGGCGCGGCCTTTGTTTCGGCAGAAGAAACGCTCAACCAATTCCGTCTCGTAAAAGATGAGAAGGAAATCAGCATTCTCAGGGAAGCGGCAAAACTCGCGGATTACGGAGTTGAAGTCGGTGTCGCGGCGCTTAAAGAGGGTGTGAGTGAAACCGAAGTACTCGCGCAGATTGAGTTTGAGCTGAAGAAAAAAGGTGTGCAGGGCATGTCATTTTCAACGATGGTGCTGTTCGGGGAAAAATCAGGCCAGCCCCATGGGAATCCGGGTGCAGACCGGTTGAAAAAAGGCGATTTCGTTCTGTTTGATCTGGGCGTTATTCTTGACGGCTACTGTTCAGACATTACGAGAACATTCGCATACCAATCAATCAGCCCGAAACAGGAAAAGATTTACGAAACGGTGCTTAAAGCTGAACAGGCGGCGCTTCAATTAAGCAAGCCAGGTGTCAGAATCGGCGATCTTGATTTAAAAGCCCGCGGCATTATTGAAAAAGCCGGATACGGAGACTATTTCCCGCACCGCCTCGGCCACGGACTCGGGATTTCGGTTCACGAATATCCATCAATGAGCAGCGCGAACGACACACTCCTCAAAGAAGGCATGGTCTACACGATAGAACCGGGGATTTACGTGCCGGATGTCGGCGGCGTGCGTATTGAAGACGATGTGTTCGTCACAAAAGACGGCGCCGAAGCATTAACGCAGTATCCGAAAGAATTAACGATCCTGAAATAGAAAGCTTTGTGATAAAAAAGGACGTTTCTGGAACGCAGCGTCCTTTTTTATCACCTTTTAAATGAAAAAATCATCAAAATGCTGAAATGGTTTGATTTCATGCTTTTCATTCAGGGGCCGCAGGGCAAGGTAACTGCCGCCGAGTATGGCCAGACACAAACCGATTAAGCAAAGAATCCCCATCGCTGTTCTTCTCCTTTCAAACGAATAGGATGTATCTGTTTCTAGCTTACTGTATGAAACGCATTCCAGATCAAGGGAAAAAAAGAAAGGGGGGACGCAATGGCTACGATCAGAGACATTGCCGGCGCTGCCGGGGTTTCTGTTACAACGGTATCAAGAGTTTTAAACGATCATCCTTATGTAAGTAAGGACAAAAGAGAAAGAGTGAAAAAAGCGATGCAATCGCTCGGATATACGCGCAACATTCATGCTGTGCATTTATCCAAAGGTTTTTCCGATATGATCGGCGTTGTGCTTCCGTCGGTGAATCTTCCGTATTTTGCAGACCTTGTTGCAGGTATTGCCGAGGCTGCCGAAGCGTCAGGCGTGCATCTTTCTTTATACCAGACAGATTATCAGCAGCAAAAAGAATGTTTTGCCTTATCACAATTACAGGAGCGCCAAGTGGACGGCCTGATTATCTGCTCCAAAGCAATTCCTGATGAGCATCTGCTTACCTTGAAAGAACCGCTCATCCTCTGCCAGTACACTGATGCGGCAGGGCTTTCCTCCATCAGTAATCCGCATCGGGAAGCATTTCGGCACGGTCTGGATTATCTGATAGAAAAGGGACACCGGAAAATAGCGATCAGCCTGGCCAGAAAAAAGGGAAAAAACAGTCAAGTCCGCATCGCCGCATACAAAGAGGCGCTGAATAAGACCGGGCAGCCTTACAGAGAAGAGCTGGTTGTGGAAAAGGCGCTGACGCTGCTTGATGGGAAAGCCCTTTTTCATAGATGGAAGAGCTGGGATGACAAACCGACTGCGCTGTTTGCGGCGAATGATCAAGTATCCGCAGGTCTTTACCTTGAAGCCAAGGCAAATGGGACGCGCATCCCGGAAGAGCTTGCGATTTTGAGCATCGACAATCATGATATCAGCAAGATGTTAGGTATTTCTACAATAGATATACAAACAAAAGAAATGGGAAAGCAGGCTTTTCACATGCTTGAGAACCGGATCAGCGGCGGGCCTCCGGCAAGGAAAGTTCTTGATTACCGCCTTATTGAACGATCAACCGTCTAAAAAAAGAATTGACGCGCTTTCCGTTCGTTTTGTACGATATGATGTATTGAATGACAAAGGAGCTGAGGATCATGAAGGGGTCCTTTACAGTTGAAAAGGTATTAAATAACAATGTGCTCATCGCAACACATGATAGATACAATGAGGTCGTCTTAATCGGAAAAGGGATCGGCTTTGGAAAAAAACAAGCGGATGTCATTGAAGATAAAGGGTATGACAAGATGTTCATCTTAAAGGATGAAAAAGAACAAAAACAATTTAAAAAGCTCCTCGGTTATGTGGACGAGACACTTGTCGACATCTCCAATGACGTCATTTATCATATCAAGAAGCGGACAAGCCAACCGTTAAATGAGCACATCCATATTGCGCTGACTGACCATATCGCCTTTGCGGTAAAGCGGCTGCAGCAGGGTTTTGACATTAAAAACCCGTTTCTCATGGAAACCGAAACGCTTTATCCGGAAGAATTCCAAATTGCCCGTGAAGTCGTCGGCATGATTAATGAAAAGACGGGAATCTGCCTTCCGGAAGGAGAGATCGGCTTTATCGCTCTGCATATCCACTCCGCCCTGAGTAATCGGCCCCTTTCAGAGGTCAATCAGCATTCACAGCTGATGTCCCGGCTCGTTCAGGTGATTGAGGAATCTTTCCAGATGAAAGTGAATAAAGAAAGCGTCCACTATTTGCGGCTGATCCGGCATATCAGATTTACCATAGACAGGATTAATCGGGAAGAGCAGACAAAAGAACCAGAAAAGTTAATGTTATTATTGAAAAATGAATACCCGCTATGCTACAATACTGCTTGGAAACTGATAAAAATCTTGCAGCAAATACTGAAAAAACCAGTTCATGAGGCGGAAGCGGTTTATCTCACGCTTCATTTGTACCGATTAACCAATAAAATTTCATAATTTCAGTTGAAACCTTAAAAACGTGTCACTGATTCGATCAGGCATGAGTGATTGAGGGTAAAAAACGGGAAGAACGATCCCGTTATTTTGCACACCCTTTTTACTCATGCCTTTTTTGTTGTGTAAAAGGGCAAATGTAAACGGTTAAACTGAAGACTTGCGCCAGTGAATTCGTTGTCATGAATTTTCGCTGTAAGGTCACACTAGCTAACAGAGGAGGTACATCTTTTATGTTTAAAGCATTATTCGGCGTTCTCCAGAAAATCGGCCGTGCTCTTATGCTTCCGGTTGCGATTTTACCGGCTGCGGGGATCTTGCTTGCGTTAGGGAATGCCATGCAGAACAAAGATATGATTCAAGTCATGCATTTCTTAAGCAATGATAACGTTCAGCTTGTGGCGAACGTCATGGAAAGCGCCGGCCAAATCGTATTTGACAACCTGCCGCTTCTTTTTGCAGTAGGAGTTGCGATCGGCCTTGCCAACGGAGACGGTGTTGCCGGAATCGCGGCTATTATCGGATACTTGGTCATGAACGTATCCATGAGCGCCGTGCTTATGGCAAACGGCAGTATTCCGTCTGACAAAATTGAACGGGCAAAGTTTTTTGCGGAAAACCATCCGGCCTATATTAACATGCTGGGGATACCTACTTTGGCGACGGGCGTGTTCGGCGGTATTATCGTCGGGGTTCTGGCCGCGTTATTGTTCAACAAGTTTTATAAAATTGAACTTCCGCAGTACCTCGGATTCTTTGCGGGTAAGCGGTTCGTCCCGATTATCACATCAATTTCCGCATTAATTCTCGGTCTTATTATGTTAGTGATCTGGCCTCCGATCCAGCACGGTCTGAATTCCTTCTCCACGGGTCTTGTGGAAGCGAATCCAACCTTGGCGGCCTTTATTTTCGGGATGATTGAGCGGTCATTGATTCCGTTCGGTCTTCATCACATTTTCTACTCGCCGTTCTGGTATGAATTTTTCAGTTATAAAGATGCCGCAGGAGACATCATCCGCGGAGATCAGCGGATTTTCATGGCTCAGATCAAAGACGGCGTACAGCTGACGGCGGGAACATTTATGACGGGGAAATATCCGTTTATGATGTTCGGTCTTCCGGCGGCAGCGCTTGCAATCTATCATGAAGCGAAGCCTGAAAAGAAAAAACTTGTAGCCGGAATCATGGGTTCTGCCGCTCTGACAAGTTTCTTAACGGGAATTACCGAGCCGCTTGAATTCTCATTCTTGTTTGTGGCTCCTATCCTGTTTGCGATTCACTGCGTATTCGCGGGACTTTCCTTTATGGTCATGCAGCTGCTGCATGTAAAAATCGGCATGACCTTCTCAGGCGGTCTGATTGACTACTTCCTGTTCGGAATTCTGCCTAACCGGACGGCTTGGTGGCTTGTCATTCCGGTCGGCTTAGGATTAGCCGTCATTTACTACTTCGGTTTCCGGTTTGCGATCAGAAAGTTCAATCTGAAAACGCCGGGCCGTGAAGAAGAGGCTGCGGATGAAGGTGCGGGCGCCTCAGGCGAAGCCGGCGACCTTCCTTATGAAATCCTGCAGGCAATGGGTGATCAGGAAAACATTAAGCACCTTGACGCTTGTATCACGAGACTCCGCGTTACGGTCAACGACCAGAAGAAAGTGGATAAGACTCGTTTGAAACAGCTTGGCGCCTCAGGCGTTCTTGAAGTCGGAAACAACATTCAGGCCATTTTCGGCCCGCGTTCTGACGGTTTAAAAACACAGATGCAGGATATTATCGCCGGACGCACGCCGCGCCCTGAACCGAAAGTATCCGCACAAGAAGAAGTCAGCCAGCAGGTTGAAGAGGTTATCGCAGATCCGCTCCGAAACGAGCAGGGTGAAGAAGTGTTCGCTTCTCCGATCACCGGCGAAATCCATCCGATTACCGATGTGCCTGACCAGGTGTTCTCAGGAAAAATGATGGGCGACGGTTTTGCGATTCTTCCTGAAGAAGGAATCGTCGTATCGCCTGTCCGCGGAAAAGTGCTGAATGTTTTCCCGACAAAACATGCGATCGGCCTTCAGTCTGACGGCGGAAGAGAGATCCTGATTCATTTCGGAATCGACACAGTCAGCCTGAAAGGCGAAGGATTCACTTCTTTTGTTTCTGAGGGTGACCGGGTTGAACCGGGACAAAAGCTGCTTGAAGTTGATCTTGAAGCGGTTAAACCTCATGTTCCTTCATTAATGACACCGATTGTCTTTACAAATCTTGCCGAGGGTGAAGCGATTTCCCTTTCGGCCGAAGGTACCGTAAAACGGGAACAAAAAGATATTGTGAAAATCGGAAAATAAGCATATAAATACGCCGTGCTTGTCAGATGACAAGTACGGCTGTATGATATAATATTGTGTAGTAAAATAGCTTTAATTTAAAGGAGAATGATAATCATGGCACAAAAAACATTTAAAGTAACAGCAGATTCCGGAATCCACGCTCGTCCTGCGACAGTTCTTGTACAGACTGCAAGCAAATACGATGCTGACGTAAACTTAGAATATAACGGCAAAACAGTAAACCTTAAGTCAATCATGGGCGTTATGTCTCTAGGTATTGCTAAAGGCGCTGAAATCACAATTTCCGCTTCAGGCGCTGACGAAAACGATGCTCTTAACGCTTTAGAAGAAACAATGAAAAGCGAAGGACTCGGCGAGTAATGCAAGAATTAAAAGGAATAGGCGCTTCAGCCGGAATTGCGATTGCGAAAGCATACCGGCTTGAAGAGCCGGACTTAACGGTTGAAAAGAAAAACATTGCTGATGCTGCGGCTGAAGTAAGCCGTTTTGATGAAGCGATTGTACGTTCTAAAGAAGAGCTTGAAAAAATTAAAGAGCATGCTTTAAAAGAACTGGGACAAGATAAAGCTGACATTTTCTCCGCGCACCTTTTAGTTCTGAGTGATCCTGAGCTGTTGAACCCGGTAAAGGAGAAAATCAGCGCAGATTCAGTCAATGCTGAATTCGCTTTGAAAGAAACAGCTTCCATGTTCGTTACTATGTTTGAATCAATGGATAACGAATACATGAAAGAGCGTGCGGCGGATATCCGCGACGTAACAAAACGTGTGACGGGGCACCTGCTGGGCGTGGAAATTCCGAACCCGAGCATGATCTCAGAAGAGGTTGTTATCGTGGCTGAAGATTTGACACCGTCTGATACGGCGCAATTAAACCGCCAGTTTGTAAAAGGTTTTACAACTGATATCGGCGGACGCACTTCACACTCCGCGATCATGGCCCGTTCGCTTGAAATTCCGGCTGTCGTCGGCACAAAAGCGGCTACAGGGACAATTGAAAACGGTGTTACGGTAATCGTAGACGGCATCGATGGTGATGTGATCATCGATCCTTCCAGTGAAACGTTAAAGAAATATGAAGAAAAGCACAGTGCTTACCTGGCGCAAAAAGCTGAGTGGGCGAAGCTCGTCAATGAACCGACTGTTTCAAAAGACGGCCATCATGTAGAGCTTGCCGCAAACATCGGCACCCCGGATGATGTAAAAGGCGTTCTTGAAAACGGAGGAGAAGCTGTAGGGCTTTACCGTACGGAATTCCTTTACATGGGACGCGACCAGCTTCCGACGGAAGACGAGCAGTTTGACGCTTATAAAACGGTTCTTGAGCGTATGGAAGGAAAATCAGTTGTCGTTCGGACATTGGATATCGGCGGCGACAAAGAGCTTCCTTACCTGCAGCTCCCTAAAGAAATGAACCCGTTCTTAGGCTACAGAGCCATCCGCCTTTGCCTTGAAGAGCAAGAAATCTTCAGAACTCAGCTTCGTGCGCTGCTTCGTGCAAGTACATACGGAAACTTAAAAATCATGTTCCCGATGATTGCGACAGTAAACGAGTTTAAACAGGCGAAAGCGATTCTTCTCGAAGAAAAAGAAAAACTCGTCGAAGCCGGCGTAGCGGTTTCTGACGATATTGAAGTCGGTATGATGGTAGAGATTCCGTCTACAGCCGTTATCGCAGATCAGTTTGCCGCAGAAGTTGACTTCTTCAGTATCGGAACAAATGACTTGATCCAATACACGATGGCTGCTGACCGCATGAACGAGCGCGTAGCTTATCTGTATCAGCCATACAATCCGGCGATTCTCCGTCTGATCACCCTTGTTATTGAAGCCGCTCACAAAGAGGGCAAATGGGTCGGCATGTGCGGAGAAATGGCGGGAGACGAAATTGCGATTCCGATTCTTCTCGGCTTAGGCTTAGATGAGTTCTCGATGAGCGCTACATCCATCCTTCCGGCAAGAACGCAGATCAGCAAGCTTTCTAAAAAAGAAGCTGAATCATTCAAAGAAACAATCTTGTCTATGAGCACGACAGAAGAGGTTGTCGCATTCGTTAAAGAAACATTCAATAAGTAATACAAAAGCCAGACGGTGTAAGCCGTCTGGTTTTTTTCATATTCGGAAAAAAGGGGGGAACAATAATTTTCAACAGGAGGGATTATCATGACAAAATCATTTGCAGCGGGGGATACGGTCTATGTGATTTACCGCAATCCGCATGCCGCCAATGTTGCCCATATTAAAGAGGCGGAGATCGTCCATCACCCGTATCATGAGGGAGAATTGTCTCTGTTTTTATACGAAACCTATCATCCGCTGGCCGAAGATGACGCGGTCTTTTCGACATATGAGGAAGCGGAAGCGCTTTACAGCGAGCTTTTTGAAGAAGACCGGTATCATTGATCAAAGGAAATGTTTACAACGCATATTCACTCTCTTTTAAACGGAAAGTAACAACATGAGAATATGTAAAGGGAGTGTCTGTCTATGCTGAAGCCGTTTGTGCCCCAGCTTGTTTATATTGAACCGAGAGCGCTCGAATACCCGTTAGGCCAAGAGCTGAAAAATAAGTTTGAAAACATGGGGCTTGAGATCAGAGAAACGACATCGCATAATCAAGTCCGGAATATTCCGGGAAAAAATCACTTGCAGCAATACCGGAACGCGAAATCAACATTGGTAATCGGCGTCCGGAAAACACTGAAATTCGATTCTTCAAAGCCGTCCGCCGAATATGCCATTCCATTTGCGACGGGCTGTATGGGGCATTGCCACTATTGCTACCTGCAGACGACGATGGGGTCAAAGCCCTACATCCGGACATATGTCAATGTGGAAGAGATTCTGGATCAGGCTGATGAGTATATGAAAGAACGGGCGCCGGAATTTACAAGATTTGAAGCCTCTTGTACGTCTGATATCGTAGGAATCGATCATCTGACACATACATTAAAAAGAGCCATTGAACATTTCGGACAAAGCGAATTGGGACAGCTCAGATTCGTGACTAAATTTCACCACGTCGATCATTTGCTTGATGCAAAACATAACGGAAAGACTAGGTTCAGATTCAGCATCAATGCGGATTATGTCATTAAAAACTTTGAACCGGGAACTTCTCCGCTCGACAAACGGATAGAAGCCGCCGTCAAAGTCGCTAAAGCGGGCTATCCGCTCGGTTTCATCGTGGCGCCGATTTATATTCACGATGGCTGGGAGGAAGGCTATAAGGAGCTGTTTGAGAAACTGGATGCGGCGCTTGATGAAGACGTTCGGCATGACATCACATTTGAACTGATCCAGCATCGTTTTACAAAACCGGCCAAACGGGTGATTGAGAAGAACTATCCGAAAACAAAGCTTGAGCTTGATGAAGAAAAGCGCAGGTACAAATGGGGACGCTACGGAATCGGCAAATATATATACCAAAAAGACGAAGAACATGCCTTAAGGGAAACACTCGAATCTTATATCGAAACCTATTTTCCGAAAGCAAAAATCGAATATTTTACGTAAGGCGGAGCTGTCGGCATGACGGCTCTTTTTTTTGCTGCGCCAAATGACGGAAATGTTTGATATTTATTTCAAGATTTATTCATTTTCTTGGCCGAAAGACCGATATAACTCTCAGGAGGGGATGGTTATGTTTAAAAAAATGCATATCAAAATTGCTGTGTTTGTCTCGGCAATGCTTATTGTAACGGTTGTTTTTTTAACGGTTTCTTCATATTTGACATTAAAGCCGATGATGACGGAGGAAGCAAAACGTACGACAGAGAATGTCACCAATTCACTCGGTCAGAACATTGAGCTTCAGCTGAAAAATGATGAGACCGTATTAATGAGATTAGCAGACGGTGAATTGTCCCGGTCTTTTCTATCAGATGGGAAGAAAGAAACCGCGCGGCTTTTTAACGATGAGTTAAAACAGATCGGACAGAATGACAAATATGTCGCGCTTGCGTACGTCGGAACCGCAAACAAACAAATGTTTACATATCCAAAGGCCGATTTTGCCAAAGACTATGATCCGACAAATCGAACGTGGTATAAGATGGCGGCTGAAAAACCCGATAAGGTTGTCTGGACTGACCCTTATAAAGATGCAGTGACGGGAGACATGATCGTGACGGCGTCAAAAGCCATTCAAAACAGCGGAACCGTCGTCGGAGTGGCGAGCTTAGATTTGAAGCTGTCCTCTATTCAGAGCATGGTCAACGAGCAAAAGGTTCCGTATAAAGGATTTGCCTTTTTAGCGGATGAAAACGGCTCTCTTCTGGCCCATCCGGCAAAACAGGGAAAAAATACTTCGGAAGATCAGACGTTAAAAAACATCACTACGGACAAAGAAGGCATCAAAGAGCTGCAGGGGAACATGGTCGTCTACCAAACGGTAAAAGAAACAGGGTGGAAAGTCGGAACGCAGTTTGAAAAAGATCAGCTGATGGGAGTAGCCGACAAAATGAACACGGTGAGCATTTTTATGTCACTGATCGCCCTTGTGATTACGATCGGACTCAGCTATTTCCTCGCAAAAACGATAACCGGGCCGATTCAGCAGCTGATCGCCAAAACAAATTCAGTCTCAGCGGGAGATTTAACCGTCCGCGCCCAGACGAAATCAAAAGATGAAGTAGGCGAGTTAACAAAAGACTTTAACCAAATGGTTGAAAATATGAAAGAGATGGTCGAACAGGTCAAGGCCTCCTCGGAAAATGTATCTGATACATCTGACCAGCTAACCGTCATTTCACAAGAAACAAATGAAACGAGCGGACAAATCGCAAAAGCGATAGAGGAAGTCGCCGCCGGAGCGACAGAGCAAGCGTCAGAGGTTGAGACGATCAACGAAAAATCAGAAAATCTCTCGGTCAAAATAAAAGGAATCGCAGATCGCGCGGGCAGCATAAAACAACTCTCAAAATCTTCAGAGGATGCCAGCTACAAAGGATTGGACGCGCTCGGGCAGCTGCTGATGAAGTCAAACGAAGCCAATTCAGAAACGAAAAAAGTAGAGGCAATGCTGAATGACCTGGAAGAACAAACGAAAAACATAGAAGAAGTCGTGACGGCAATATCCGCCATTTCAGACCAGACGAACCTCTTGGCGCTGAATGCGAGCATTGAAGCCGCAAGAGCGGGAGAAAGCGGCCGGGGCTTTGCCGTCGTCGCTGAAGAAGTCCGCAAGCTTGCTGAGCAATCAGCTCTTTCTTCCGGCCATATCAGTGAAACGGTCCGGCTGATTCAATCTGAGACAAAAGAAGCGTCACACGCGATGATTGAGGCAAGCAGAATGAATGATGAACAAAACAGCGCCATTCATGAAACGGGTGAGGTTCTCAATCTGATTACGACGGAAATGCAGTCTCTCGTTCAAGGTATAGATCATATTTACAATGACATTCAAAAAATGAGTGAAGAACAAGCCGCGATTCAAGAAGCGATTCAAAGCATCTCCGCCATTTCTCAAGAATCTGCGGCAGCGGCGGAAGAAGTGAATGCTTCTACTGATGAACAGCTCGTTACGCTTGAAAAAGTGAAGCAATCGACTGACATGTTAAAGAGCGCGAGCGAAGATCTGATCAGCGCCATTTCTAAATTCACTTTGTAATGCGGTCTCTATCAGCCTATAATATGGTAATATAGACATGAAAGAATAATACTATGAATCGCATCAGGGGAGGAAAGCGCAGTGAACAAAACGGTCGGATTTATCGGTTTGGGCGTCATGGGAAACAGTATGGCATCGCACATTTTAGAAGCGGGCTATCCTGTTTTAGTCTACACGCGGACGAAACAAAAAGCGGAAGAGATTCTGAATAAGGGAGCGGTCTGGCAGGAGACGGTCAAAGACCTTTCAGAGAAAGCTGACATTATTATTACCATGGTCGGCTACCCGAGTGATGTCGAGGAAATCTATCTCGGCGAAAACGGCATTCTCCGGCACGCAAAAGAAGGGGCGTTTGTCATTGACATGACGACATCAAAACCGTCTCTGGCGAAGAAGATAGCGGAGAAAGCCAAAGAAAAGTCCATTCACGCCTTGGATGCACCCGTTTCCGGCGGAGACATCGGCGCGAGGAACGGAACGCTTGCCATTATGGCCGGAGGAGAAAAAGAAGCATTTGAAGCATGCCTGCCGCTTTTCTCCGTTATGGGGGAAAACATTCAGTATCAAGGGCCGGCTGGCAGCGGCCAGCATACGAAAATGTGCAATCAGATCGCGATTGCAGCGGGAATGGTCGGAGTGGCTGAAGCGATGGCTTACGCTGAAAAATCCGGTCTGAACCCGGAACAAGTGCTGAAAAGCATTACAACCGGAGCGGCTGGCAGCTGGTCATTGTCCAACCTCGCTCCCCGTATGCTGAAAGGCGATTTTGCGCCGGGATTCTACGTGAAACACTTTATTAAAGACATGGGCATCGCCCTTGAAGAAGCGGAGCTCATGGGAGAAGAGATGCCCGGATTGGCGCTCGCCAAATCATTATACGACAAGCTTTCCGCGCAAGGAGAAGAAAACAGCGGAACTCAAAGTATTTATAAGCTTTGGGTGAAATAAAAAAGATTGCCCGCAGGGGCAATCTTTTTTATTATTTATTTTCCGATGAATTGCTGTGTCCAGATGTTTCCTGATTCTACATAACCGACACCGATTTGAGTGAACTCGGGGTTCAGGATGTTCTTTCTGTGGCCTTCACTGTTCATCCAAGCTTTAACAACAGCTTCAGGAGTCGGCTGCCCTTTGGCGATATTTTCACCGGCAGTTTTATAAGTGATTCCGAAAGACTTCATCATATCAAAAGGTGAACCGTAAGTCGGACTTTGGTGATCGAAATAGTTTTTGTCTTTCATATCTTGTGATTTTGCGTGAGCTGATTTACTTAGTTTATCATCAATCTGCAGAGGTTTTAAGCCTTGCTTTTGTCTCTCTGCGTTTGTCAATTCAACGACTTTCTTTTCATACGCACTGACAGATGAAGGAGTTTTCTCGCTGCTGTTGTTTGTGTTAACTGTCTGTTTTGCATTGTCAGCCGTCTGGTTTTGATCGGCTTTCGGTTTTTCAGCAGCTGCCGGAGCCGTTTTTGCAGGTGTTTCTTTTTGAACGTCTTTAACTGTCATGTCAGAATGCTTTGCGTGTTTTTGCAGCAGCTGAGTCAGTTCTTTCTCATTTTTAACGTTCAGCTTTTTCACGCTCGTTTTCATATGTAGTTTTTCAACAGCCTCTTGAAGAGTCAGATGCTGTACAGTGTTTCCTTTTTTCACGGTAACGACGTGCTGGCATGACAGCTCTTTGGCAGATGCCTGCTGAATGCCTCCGAATGTAATTAAACTGACTGCCGCGGCGGCAGATAAGAGAAATGCTTTTTTCATAGTTAATAGCCTCCCAGAGAAGTTTTTTTCTACATGAAAAATCTTATCACAGCTTTTTTGTCATAATGCAGGCAGCCATTTCCTTTGACAACAAACTCTTGTCATAATTGTAATTGAGCGCAGAAAAATAGCTCTATACCGGGAAAAACGATCTGTATTTATTTTTTAAAATCCGTTACATCTCTTCAAATTATTTGAAGTGTTAGATATATTTTAAGATAATTTGATCTTGACAGTTTTTTTTACCCGTTTTCGCTGTAACAACTTTTACAAAAATGTTACAATTAAAATCTGTTTATGTAAATATATTCAATGATTTGAGAGGTGTAACAGAAAGTGGCTGAAGTTGCGCGCGAACCAAAGAAAAAAACGAAACGTTACAGAGCGCTGAGAATGAATCTCTATTTTTTGATTGTTTTTCTTCTCTTTACGGCACTGATTTTTAAACTCGGCATCGTCCAGATTGTCGAAGGGGATAAACACCGCCAGGATGCGGAGAAGGCAAATGCAAAAACCGCCTATTATCCGACACCGCGGGGAAAGATGTATGACAAGCGGAACAGGGTGGCGGTTGATAACCAGGCTGTGCCTGAAATTGTATACGTTTCTACCTCAAAAACCTCGGCAAAGGACAAATTGAAAACGGCAAAAAATCTCGCCGCACTGATTCATATTGATACTGAATTTATGAAGGATCGAAATATCATTGATTACTGGCTTGCCGCACATCCGAAGAAGGCGGAAAAGCTTATGAAGGATTCAGAAAACAGCCTGAAACCGCAAGAAGTATACAAACGCCAGATTGAACGCGTCCCGAAGCAGGAGATTGACGCGATCAAAAAAGATAAAAAAGAGCTGGAAATCGCGGCGATTTATACGCGTTTTTCAAGCGGAAACGCCTATCAGCCGCAAGTCGTCAAATCAATGGACCCCAATAAGCTGAACGGAAACGGAAACAGCGGTTCATTGCTTGACGAGCATGAAAACAACAAGCAAAAACCAAAAAGCGATCTGACATATGAAGAAGTTTCCGTCGTATCCGAGCACCTGAAAGAGCTCCCCGGCATTGACGTGATCAATGACTGGACGCGAAAATATCCATACGACAAAACGCTGTACTCTCTGTTCGGCGGTGTGACGACACCGGAACAGGGATTGTTGGGCGAACGGAAAGATTACTATGTCACAAGAGGCTACTCACTGAATGACCGGGTGGGAAAAAGCTACATCGAATATCAGTATGAGGACTATTTAAACGCGCATAAAGAAAAAGTAGAGTATGTGGAAAACAGCAAAGGTGAGGTCGTCAGCCAAAAGCCCGTCGATGAAGGCAGCAGAGGCTACGATCTGCAGCTCTCGCTCGATATGGAATTACAGTCGAAAGTCGAAAAAGTCATTGAAAAAGAGCTGAGAAGAAGCCGCGCCGCAGGCAACTATATGGTTGACAGAGGATTTGCCGTCATGATGGACCCGAACAACGGGGATATTCTCTCAATGGCGGGGAAACGCATCGATCTCGAAACAAATAAAACACAGGATTTTGCGATCGGAGCATTTACGACCCAATATGAGATGGGCTCTTCTGTTAAAGGAGCGACTGTTCTTGCGGGTTACCAAAGCGGCCTCCCGCATTATAAAACGTTTGTCGATGCACCGCTTGTATTTAAAGGCGACACGAAAAAACAATCGTGGACACAAATGGGAGCCATTACTGAGCTGACCGCGCTGCAAAGAAGTTCAAACGTATATATGTTTCATGTGGCCATGCATATCGCGGGCATTACTTACGTCCCGCACGGCACGCTGCCTGCCGGATTAGACGATATTAAAAAAATGCGCAACTACTACGCCCAATTCGGCCTAGGTGTGAAAACCGGGATTGATCTTCCGCAGGAATCAGCGGGCATGCAGTCAAATCCGCAAATGGTCGGGGGATTGCTGCTTGACTTTGCGATCGGACAGTTTGATACGTATACGCCGCTTCAAATGGCTCAATATATTTCAGCCATCGCAAATGGCGGGTATCGCGTCCAGCCGCGGATTGTCACAAGCATTCATGAACCGGACAGCAAAAACAAGATTGGAAAAGCGATTGAACAGCGAGATAGTAAAATTTTGAACAAAGTAAATAACAGTCCGAGCGATTTTGACCAAGTTCATAAAGGGATGAAATTGGTTACAAGCTCACCTCAGGGAACGGCTTATTCAACATTCCAAGGTTCCGGCGCTGATGTTTCCGGAAAAACGGGAACCGCGCAGACGCGCTATTACGGCACGAACAAAAACTGGTGGGGGAAAGACACTTATAACCTGACCTTTGTCGGCTATTATCCGTCAGAACATCCACGAGTGGCATTCAGCGTCGTCGTACCGACTGTTCAGGATGATCACGATCCCGTCAGCAAAAACATTGCCAAAGGAGCAATTGACGCTTACAAAGAGCTTGAAAAGAAATACAATAAAAAATAACAAATGAAAGGGCGGCCGAACATATCGTGCGCCCTTTCTTTCATTCAGGAAAATTGACGTTCACAATAAGAATAGAAGGAGAATGCTCATTTTTTAGCGAATCAATCTAGTGGAATTTCTTTTTATATCAGTCCGTGTCCAGCCTGCAGTGCGAGTATAATGCAAAGGAGGGATTCTGTGGAACAGGATACTCAGCATGTCAAACAGTTTCAATCGAAAACCGATCTTCATGCCGTTTTGACGTCTAACGGGCGTATTATGTATATTTCTGCAAACTGCAAATCGTACTTCAGTTATTCTCAGGAAGAGATGATCGGGTCATTTCTCAAAACGTTCCTGCATGAAGAAGATCAATTTTTGGTTGAAAGTTACTTCTATAATGAGCATCATTTAATGCCTTGCACCTTTCGTCTTATTAAAAAAGATCATACCATCGTATGGCTTGAAGCGGGTGTGGAAATTGTCACACCGCAAATGGAGGGGACGGATCGGGAAATCATCCTCAAAATCAAGGTGCTTGAGGAGAAGACCCCCCGCCGGCCTTATATGTATGAACAAAAGAAGCAAAAGGCAGAACAACAGTCGGAAGATGCGGCTGGAAACGGCGAATTCGAGCGTCTTGTCGAAATGCTGCCGAATCCTTTATATGTCAGCATCAACGGCACAATCGCCTACGCCAACAACGCGATGCTTGCCATGCTGGGAGCCGAAAGCAAAGACGAGGTAATCGGCAGGCGCTCTTATGAGTTTATTGAAGAAGAGTATCACGACATTGTGAAAAACCGAATTGTGCGGATGCAAAAAGGAATGGAAGTCGGAATGATCGAACAGACGTGGAGAAGGCTCGACGGCACGCCCGTTCATTTAGAAGTGAAGGCGGCACCGACGACATATAAAAATCAGCGGGCGGAATTGCTGCTTCTGATTGATATTTCTTCACGGAAAAAATTCCAAACGATTCTGCAAAAAAGCAGAGAGCGTTATCAGCTCCTCATTCAGAATTCAATTGATACGATCGCCGTGATTCACAATGATAAATGGGTATTCATGAATGAGTCGGGCATTTCGCTGTTTGAGGCTGAAACATATGAAGATTTAATCGGGAAAAACGTCTATGATCAGCTTCATCCCTGTGATCATGACGGCGTGAAACAGCGGATCCAAAATATTATCAACCGAAAGACTGAGTCAGAAATTATTAAGCAATCGTGGTTTACCTTTAAAAACCGGCTGATCTACACGGAAATGGTCTGCATTCCGACGACGTTTTTCGGAGAAACGGCCGTGCAGGTCATTCTGCGTGATATTTCTGAGCGGAAGCAGACGGAGGAATTAATGCTGAAGTCGGAGAAGCTGTCTATCGCAGGGCAGCTGGCGGCGGGAATCGCTCACGAAATCCGCAATCCGCTGACGGCGATCAAAGGATTTTTACAGCTCATGAAGCCGACGATGGGGGAAAACGAACATTACTTTGAAATTGTGTTTTCTGAACTGAGCAGAATCGAATTAATTTTAAGTGAGCTTTTAATGCTTGCCAAACCTCAGCAAAACGCCGTGAAAGAGCGTGTAAACTTAAAGAAAATTATAAGTGAAGTGACCGCTCTTTTAGAGACGCAGGCAAATCTTAAAGGGATTTTTATCAAAACGGATTATGAACATGACAGCATGTATATTAACGGTGATCAAAATCAGCTGAAACAGGTGTTTATCAACCTGATTAAAAATGCCGTTGAGTCGATGCCGGATGGGGGAACGGTTCACATCATCATGACAGAAGATGAGTACTCCGTTAATGTGACGGTGAAAGACGAGGGTGACGGGATACCGGAAAACGTGCTGAAACGAATAGGCGAACCGTTTTTGACAACGAAAGAAAAAGGAACCGGCCTGGGGCTGATGGTCACATTCAACCTTATTAAAAACCACCAGGGAGCCATCCAAGTAGACAGCAAACCGGATAGAGGCACGGCCTTTCATATTACATTCCCGAAACAATAAAAAACAACGGCGTTATGCCGTTGTTTAAATAGTCTGCATGGATTCTCTCGTTTTTAAAATAAATGCTTCCAGCCGGTCCAAGCCTTCTCTCAATGTATCCAGTGAATATGCGAATGACAGCCTCACATACCCTTCACCCAACTTTGAAAACGAGCTGCCGGGCACAAGAGCCACACCTGCATCCTCTAAAAGAGCCATACTAAAATCAAACGATGACATTCCGAATGACTTAATGGAAGGGAAGATATAAAATGCGCCTGACGGCTTTACGACGTCAAGCCCCATTGAAACAAGACGGTCATATACATAGTCAAGCCGCTTTTTATACTGTTCTCTCATAATAAGCGCATCATCAACACCGTTTGTCACCGCTTCAAGAGCCGCTTTCTGAGAGATTGAAGACGCGCATGTCACACTGTATTGGTGAACTTTTAAGATGTGCTTGGCAATTTCTTTCGGTGCGAAAATGAAACCGATTCTCCAGCCCGTCATGCTGTGTGATTTTGACAGGCCGTTGATAACGATCGTCTGGTCTCTCAAATAAGACGCGATCGAATAATGCGGTCTGTCATAGGTTAATTCGCTGTAAATCTCATCAGACAGGACAAAAACATTTCTGCCCTTCAGGACGGCCGCGATGTTTTGCAGCTCTTCCTCAGACAATGTCACTCCGGTCGGATTTGACGGATAAGGAAGAATGACGCATTTTGTTTTTGGTGTCAGCGATTCTTCAATGAGCCGCGCCGTCAGCTTAAATCCGTGTGTCGTCGTATCCACATGAACCGGAACGGCG
The DNA here is from genome assembly GCF_046535335.1 of Bacillus sp. SIMBA_026. NCBI lineage: Bacteria > Bacillati > Bacillota > Bacilli > Caryophanales > Bacillaceae > Bacillus > Bacillus sp. SIMBA_026. The sequence continues at coordinate 484,466 of NZ_JAWRWX010000001.1, forward strand.
CCCGACATGCGGATGATCGGTTCGTAGCCCGGATATATCGGTCCGGGGAGAATAACTTCATCGCCCGGAGATAAAATCGTCCGCAAAGACGCGTCAATCGCTTGGCTTGCCCCGGTTGTGACGATGATTTCAGTTTCAGCTTCATAATTCAAATCAGCTTTTTTCTTCATATAAAGCTGTACGGCCTGTCTCAGCTCAAGGCCGCCCGCATTCGGAGTATATGCCGTTGCGTTCTCGTCGATTGCCTTTTTGGCAGCCGCTTTGACATGGTGCGGCGTGAAGAAATCCGGCTGACCGATTGTAAGCGAAATGACATTGTCGTGCTGAGCTACAAGATTTGAGAATTTGCGAATTCCTGAAATTTCAATTTCTTTTACATTCGGATTAAGCAAATGTTCCATAATTCATCACCTTATACTATATATTGAGTTTATCCTATTTTACCACTAGCTGAGCATTTGTCATCTTTTTATTGAACTATCCCGAGTATATGTCCGATATGTGAAAACATACCTTCTTTCAGAAAAAAATAAGACAACCAGCTGAAATGATTGTCTTCATTGTATCATGATCTATCTATTGTGATATGTGGCGAATGTCATTAATACCCGTATTCAAAGCTGACGTCTTCCCGCCATAAGATGTAGGGAGCGGGCTTGTCGGGACGCTCTTTCGCCTCTTTTTTCATTTGCAGGTAAGCCGTTTTGCTGATATCTTCTAACACCGTCATTTGATCTTGGTCGAATATGACTACTGTACCCATTTATTACACCCTTCTTCCTGAAAAATCCTTGACTATTTTACCACTCGATGTCAAAAAGTCAATGGGATATCAGAAAAAAGCATTTTTTTATAAAGAGTTCATGGCCAGTTGGACCGAATACATTCACTTTTTCCGTTTCCAGCCGATATATACAGTACAATACTGAATGCGGATAGCGAGGGATTGAATTGTCTTTACAACAATACGATATTTTATTGGATTCAGGCACAAACGAATTAGAAATCGTCAAATTTGAAGTAGGCGTCAATACATTTGGCATAAATGTGATGAAAGTCCGGGAAATCATTCAGCCGGTAGAGGTCACATCTGTGCCTCAGTCTCATAAAGACGTAGAAGGGATGATTAAGCTGAGAGGCGAAATTCTTCCCGTCATCAGTCTGTATTCCTTTTTCGGCGTTGATGCCGAAGGAGCAAAAGACGATAAATATATCGTAACGGAATTCAACAAGCGGAAAATCGTCTTTCACGTCGGTTCCGTTTCACAAATCCACAGGGTGTCCTGGGAGGCGATTGAAAAGCCGACTTCCCTGAACCAGGGCATGGAGCGGCATTTAACGGGAATCATCAAACTGGAAGACACGATGATCTTTCTGCCTGATTATGAAAAGATCATTTACGATATTGAATCGGCATCCGGCGTTGAGACTTATCATGTCCATCAGGAAGGATTTGATGAAAGACGGGCGGGTAAAAAACTGATCATCGTTGAAGATTCGCCGCTTCTGATGCGTCTTTTGACGGATGAGCTGACTGAGGCGGGGTACAGTGAAATCGTTACGTTTGAAAACGGAAAAGAAGCGTATGATTACGTCGTGGAACTGACGGATAACGGAGCAAACCTGTCAGACCATATTGACATGATTATCAGTGACATTGAGATGCCGAAAATGGACGGGCACCGTTTGACGAAGCTCCTTAAGGATAACCCGCAAAGCTCTGATGTGCCGATTATGATTTTCTCGTCCCTGATTACGGACGACCTGCGCCACCGGGGCGAAGTAGTCGGAGCGGATGAACAGATCAGCAAGCCTGAAATCAGCGAGCTCATTAAAAAAGTGGATACGTACGTGATTGAATAGAAAAAAGCCGATGCATGACGCATCGGCTTTTTTGCGGCGGAATTAAAAATAACTCTCACCAAGTTTTTTAAATACGGGTTTATGATAAGCGGGCTGCTGCCTGTTGGCGGCAAGCGGTTTTTCCTTTAAGCCCACATATTTTTGCAATACGTTTTTCGCTTTTGTCAAAGACATTTGTGCTTTAGGATTGCGGTACGATTGATTTAACGTACCTAAATGCGGAAGATGCTGGAAGTCTTCTTTTGTTGGAGGCATGTGAAAATAGTAGTCTCCGATAGAGATAAGTACGTCTGACTGCTGTTGGCTAAACCTGGGATTATTTGAAAAGTGAAGCCCTATTTTTTTCCCTTTGCCTTCTTTCACAAGCTTTTGTAATGCCCGTTTTTTCAGCAGATAAAGGTATTTAGGGTTGGGGGCGGTTTTTGCATGGCGGTTCACAGTATAAACAGCTTTTGAAAGATTCTCGATGGTTGGCTGCAGCTCTTTCGAATAAGCGTGGTCGTCCATTATTTCTCTCCTTTGCATTGATCAAGTTCATATATAGATTATACTTTTTTAGCGTTGAAATGCAAATATTGATTATAAAAATACGCCTTTTTCTGATGAAAAGGGCGCATCTTTTTCCTTTATTAGACAGGATTCGCATGTTTTTCGGAATCAGCCTTTAATGATTGCTGCACATCGACCTCTGCTGCCTCGGCGCTGTATTTCGGAAGAGCGATAAAATAGAACACAAATACCGCTAAAATCACGATTCCCATGCCGTAATAAAGGTAATCAATATTGGTAACGAATTTCGGAAATAACAGGGCGACCAGTCCGAGTGTAATCGATTGGGCAAACATCATAAAAGGATCCTGCCAGCCGCTGACCCGGCCCATTATTTTCGGATGAACGATTTTCGGCATCCAGCCGCCGATGGCGATATTGACAGGGCCGATGCACATGCCGAGGACGAAAGCCGCCGCATAATAAATCCACAGCTTATCCGTATAGCCGAGGACAAAAATGAGCAGTCCGGCTGCCAAAATAGGAATCGACATCAAATGATGCGGTTTGACTTTTTTTGCGATCATCGTTCCGATTACACTTCCTGCAAGCAGGCCGAAGCCGAGTGCGACGGTGAAGATGGAAGTATGTGATTCGTAATGATCAGGCGCAAGTCCGTATTTCATCGTAAACATCGGCAGTACGGCAAAGCCGCCGTTGACAAAACCAAAGATAAAAAAGCCGAAAATAAGGGAAGCAAGCAATTTGTTTTTAACAATATATACGATCCCTTCCTTAAAATCAGCGACCGAGTCTTTCAGAAACGAATCTCCCCATTTAAAAGGGCCGTTCGGCTGACGGGCTTCTTTCGGAATGCGGCAGGCGCGGATCAGAAAGCCTGATACAATAAAGCTGACAAAATCAAGGATAATGGCTCCGTGAATACCGATCGTTTTATACATAAACGCGCCTATACCGACGCCGAATACCATGAAGATGCTGAACAGGATCTGGTTAAGTCCCGCCGCTTTCGCGTAATGCTCCTTAGGCAGAATAGCTTGTACAAGGCTGGCTTCCGCCGGGAAAAAGAACTTGGTCACGGCGCTTCTGATGAACAAAATACAGAACACGAGAGGGATGCTCCCGGTGTATAATGCGGCAAACAATACGATCGTCAGTCCGGCTCTGATCCAGTCACAATTCTCTGCGACTTTTTTTCTGTCAAGCCGGTCAGCTGCGACACCGACAATCAGAAATACGAAAACTGTCGGCAGTGAATACATCAGCTCAGCCAAAGTCGTGTATGCCGGCTGGTTTGAAAAATGGTCCAGCAAGTAAAAAGCGAAAGCCATATTACCTACAGTCGTTCCCATTTGAGAAGCGAGTGCTGCGAAAAAGAGACGGACAAAATTGCGATTTTTAAATATATCCATAAACACGCTCCTTACCCTAAAGGTCCCACTGTAATATATTATCATCAGCTCGTTCCATTAACAAATAAGATCTTTCTATCTTATAATAGTCACCCTTGTTCCATTAGGAACGGTAGCGGCAAGTTCAGTGACGTCCTGATTATACATCCGGATGCATCCTTTTGATACCGCTTTGCCGATGGAGGAAGGATTATTTGTTCCGTGAATGCCGTAATGAATTTTAGAGAGGCTGAGCCAATAAGCGCCGAACGGGCCGCCGGGCTTAGGCTGGCGGTTCACGATGTAAAATTCTCCGGTCGGCGTGGTCGTCAATATTTTTCCGACTGCGATGGGGTACGTACGGATGAGCCTGCCAAGGCGGTATAACTCCAGTTTCTTCGCTCCGATATACACGATGATGGAGTAGGGAATGGTGGATGGATCGGGAAGATTCGGTATGATAATATGCTGTCCCGCGTATATGACCGATTGGATTGAGGGATTTGCCTGAAGGAGAGCAGCAGTGCTTATTCTGAAGTCTTGCGCAATGCTGGAGATGGTTTCTCCTTGTTTCACTTGATATGTCAGCAGTTTCATCACCCTCCTTTTTGCTCTTTTCCATATACATATTACGGAGGGGGTGTCTGTGCATCAGGATAAAAGTCTTATTTTTGCTCGGTTTTCAATGTGAACAGCGTGATTTCCGGTCTGGCTAAAAATCGATACGGCAGTCTTGTCGTACCGAGCCCGCGATTGACGTAAACGGCTGTGTCATGCAGCGTATACATGCCGTCGGTATACGTTTTTCCGTAAGGAGGCGTAATGAGAGGGCCGAAAAACGGGAGCTGGACCTGGCCGCCGTGAGTGTGTCCCGACAGCTGGAGGTTTACGGGATATTCGCCTATCTTGAGAGCGGCATCAGGCTCGTGGACGATTAAAATGGAAAAAGCATCTTCGGAAAGGCGGGACAGGGTGACTTCATAATCGGGTTTTCCGAGCATTACATCATCCAAAAACGCGAGTTCAATCCGGCTTCCGTCTGTCAGCTGCACCTGACGATAGCCGTTTCGAAACACTTGAAAATCAGCCGCTTCCATCAGAGCCTTGTACGTGTTCGTACCGTAGCCTCCGTGGTCATGGTTTCCGTAAACACAAAGTTTGCCGAAGGGAGCTTCAAGATTTTGCAGCACGGCGAGTGCATGCTGGTGATCATTAAATAATTGCGGCTTATCAATTAAATCTCCCGTAAAGATGAGCAGATCGGGTTTCAGCTGATTGATCTTTTCTGCTGCTTTATTCAAGTCACCGGATGTAAACACATCACTGAGATGCGTATCGCTGAATTGAACGATTTTAAAATTGTCAAAGCCGCGGGGGATCAGACGGTTGGTGATTGTATGCCGGGTGACCTCAATCATGCGCGGTTCAATATACCGGGCATAGCCGTAACCTCCGCAAGCCATTGCGAGAGCTGCACCCAAAATGCCGAATCCTCTTTTTAAAAATGTTCTTCTGGTCATTTTCTCCATATGTAAAACCAACCTTTGTCAGAGTTGTTCTATTATATCATCAGCTTGGCTGAAAAATCCCTTCTCAGCATGTAATGACGCGGAAAGACATTTGTGATAAAATTATGAATGATTATTCATTCAATAAAAGGGGTGGGTTTGTTATGGATAAGAAAGCGGTAATCATTACAGGCGGTTCAAGCGGCATGGGAAAAGCAATGGCGAAAAAACAGGCTGAATTAGGATGGCACGTCATGGTGACAGGGAGGAACCATGAAGCACTTGAGGAAACAAAAAAAGAAATTGAGACCTTTGAGGGGCAGGTCGCCTGTTTTCAAATGGATGTCCGTTCTGATTCCGCCGCTTCAGACATGATTACAGAAGCGAAAAAAGTATTTGGCCGGCTCGATGCGCTGATTAACAATGCGGCCGGCAACTTTATTTGCCCGGCAGAGAAGCTGACGCCCAATGGATGGAAAGCTGTTATTGAGATTGTTTTAAACGGCACATTTTTCTGCAGCCAAGCCGCGGCAAGGCATTGGATCGAGCAGGAGCAGAAGGGCGTCATCTTAAATATGGCCGCTACATACGCATGGGGAGCGGGAGCGGGTGTCGTTCATTCCGCTGCAGCCAAAGCGGGGGTATTGTCACTGACAAGAACGCTGGCCGTTGAATGGGGGAGCAAATACGGCATCCGCACAAACGCGATAGCCCCCGGCCCTATTGAACGGACAGGCGGTGCGGAGAAGCTGTTTGAATCGGAAAAAGCGGTGTCCCGCACTATGAACAGTGTGCCGCTCGGCCGGCTGGGCACACCGGAAGAAATCGCCGCGTTGGCAGCGTTTTTACTATCTGATGAAGCGTCCTACATAAACGGGGACTGTATCACAATGGACGGGGGGCAATGGCTGAATCCTTATCCGTTTTAATTTTTCATATATTGATTATTTTGCAAAACAAGCGAACGTTAAAGCCGCCGTTCGCTTGTTTTATTTTCTATTCAAAATTATGATATAATTTTGAAAGATTAAGGGGCGGTTAATTGAAGAAATTATTAAAATGGTTTGTTGTACTATTTGTAAGCAGTTTCGTTATCATCTTTAATATTTGGTACTTTATCATTTGCGCTTTTACTCCGGAGTATTATCAAAATACCAATCTTACATCTGATGAAATAATCAGATTTGAAAAGCTATATCACATAGATTTTCCTGATGAAACGAAATTTATTAAAGCCAGGGAGTATTTGAGTGGGCTCGGAGGCGATACATCGGCTGTATTATATGTGTCTCTGCCAACTAAGCTGGCGGAAACAATTTTATCTGATTATACGTATATGCCAATAAATCATACTGATCATGCCGGTTCAATGTATGGAGTTGACGTTTCCAAGAGTGTTGGCGGGTTAACAACTCTTACATTTGGCACTTTAGATAAAAAAGGAACTTTCTTTCAGTTGGAACATGAGGATGATTGGATATATAACAGAACTGATTGGAGCCATTATTTTTGGACAGCTGCCGGTTATAATGCTCTTATATTTATCCTTTTATTTGTGATTGTGAAACAAATGAATAACGTCCTTAATTAACCGGAAGAGTATCTTAAAAAGTTTTCCCCTTTTATTTTAAGCTGCTGCCATACTGCCTCCTTTTCCCCTAATCTAAACATTTGTGGTGCTGATATAATTGTGTATAATCAGACAAAGATAGAGAAGCAGGTGATAACATGTTGGACCCACTTGATATACTGACGAATATTGATGATGTCATTCCGTATTACCAAGCGATTTTTAACGCTGAGGAACAAAGAGTCGTAGGCTACGAAGTGCTTGGCCGGATTTTGGCAGATGCGGAGATTGAGAGCCTCGGGCCGTTTTTCTTAGATTCCGGCATTCCGGAAGAATATAAGCTTGAGGTCGATGACAGAGTCATCAGGCAGGCGCTGGAGCGGTTTAAAGAAGCTGATCGTGATCTGTTGATTTTTATCAATCAGGATGCGAATGTATTGATGCTTGACCACGGCGAAAGCTTTCTTGAGCTTTTGAAAGAATACGAAGAGCAGGGCATTGAATTGAACCGTATTGTGCTTGAGATCACCGAGCACAATTTCGAAGGCGACATTGAACAGCTGTACCATATGCTTGCCTACTATCGTACATACGGCATTAAAATCGCGGTGGACAATATAGGTAAGGAGAGCAGCAACCTGGACAGAATCGCGCTCCTTTCACCGGACCTTCTGAAAATAGATTTGCAGGCGCTGAAGGTATCTCAGCCGTCACCATCATATGAGCATGTGCTGTACAGCATTTCATTGCTGGCGAGAAAAATCGGCGCCGCGCTGCTGTATGAAGATATAGAAGCTGATTTCCAGCTCCAGTACGCATGGAGAAACGGAGGCCGATTTTTTCAAGGCTATTATCTGCAGGCGCCGAGCGGCGATTTTATAGACCGGAGCCTGTTAAAAGCACGCTTGAAAACGGAGTTTCAGCAATTTATCACGAGAGAAAAAAAGAAGCTGGAAACGGTCTATGAACACTCTGAGAATTTTTATAAGCGGGTCAATCAGGCAGTTTCCGAGCTGAAGAAAACCCATCAGGCGGACGATGAGTTTATTAAAAAACTGGCGGAAAACCTGTCCGACTGCTGCTTCAGAATTTATATGTGTGATGAAGAAGGCTATCAGCTGACGGGAAATGTGTTCAAGCAGTCCGGCGAATGGCTTTATCAGCCTGAATACATGGAGAAAAACTGGAGCTGGCGTCCGTACTTTTTAGAAAACATCATGAAGATGCGGAATTCAAGAAAAGGCTTTTTCAGTGACCTGTACAGTGATATTGAGACAGGTGAGATGATCAGAACCTTTTCATACCCGATGGATGACAATATGTATTTATTTATCGATCTGCCTTACTCTTATTTATATGAACAGGACGGATTACTTTAAAGCGGCTGCTGTATGCCGCTTTTTTTGTTCATTTGAAAAAAGTTTTAAAAAACGTTTGACAATGATACTGATAATCATTATCATTTGGTTATAGAGAGAAGTTACTCTCTGTTCCCCAACCCCTCTATCAGATCAAGATCCGAAAAAACTTGGCGCTACCCCCGCCAAGTTTTTTTATGCTGTTTCCTCATAAAAGGGCTTCTCCTCACATACATCTGACAATGGCGGCTCAAAAAGCGAAAAATTATTTTTGAAAGGTGTATGACATTCCGAAAAAAGCTTCAAACTATTCGAAAACACGGTTTTCCCGTTTATTTCTTTTTGAAAATCCAGCGGGAAAATGCCATCCCGGTCTACTTTATGGTATGATGCTCTGTAGAACTTGTATTATAATAAATACTTGTTGATTTGAAGTTGTTTTTTGAAAGGAGTCTTTTTTTAGAATGTCACAATTAATGGGTATCATCACGCGGCTGCAAAGTCTGCAAGAAACAGCGGAAGCGGCTAACGAGCCGATGCAGCGTTATTTTGAAGTTAACGGCGAAAAAATTTGCAGTGTTAAATATTTCGAAAAAAATCAAACGTTTGAACTGACGGTTTTCCAAAAAGGTGAAAAACCTAACACATATCCGTTTGATAACATTGACATGATTTCTATTGAAATTTTTGAGCTCCTTCAGTAATTTGATTTGATTTTTCAGGCTGACCAAGCTTCCGGTCTTCCGCAAGCGGAGCTTTATTAAATTATGCAAAGGAACGTGCTTGTTCGTTTGGTTGTAGACTCTGGAAAGAGGAGTGTCCGTACATGGCTGATTCTTTTCTGTTTTATAATCTTTCTGAGGCACAGATGACCTTTCAAGACGTGACGGAGCGGCTGAAACGCTTTGTCAATAAAGACCCCCGTTCAGCATACGTGCTGTCTGTAGGGACTGATTCACAAGTTTACCGCGACTTCACAAAGTTTATTACGGCTATACACTTGCACCGTACAGGCAAGGGAGCTTGGGGCTGTTTGAAAAATCACGATCTTGCAAGACCGATACATAGCCTTCGCGAAAAAATTTCGCTGGAAACCGCGTTCAGCCAGGAGATGGCAGCGCATATCCTCGACGGCCGTCTTATGGAACTGACAGATTTGCTCTTGCCTTTTACGGATGAAGGGGCGGATCTTTCATTTGAAGTGCATCTGGATATCGGTCAAAAAGGGCTGACAAAAGAATTGATACAAGAAATGACCGGCCGCATTACCTCGATGGGCATTGAAGCGAAAATCAAGCCTGATTCCTGCACAGCATTCAGTTATGCCAATCGTTACACAAAATAATATTTCATACAGAATCCGCAAAATGTCGAATTATGCGGTTGACGATTTTTTTCTGTTTACTTATTCTAGCGGTAGAGCTGAAAGCAAATTTCACATTGCTTTCAGAGGTATTCAGTTAAAAATAGGGGGCCTGATTACGTATGAGTCTTATCAGTGAACGATTTACGGAAGAAGAACAGAAACTTCTGCTGAATATCCTGATCAATCAAGAATATGCCATTGAGCTTTTGACCAGCGAAATCAACGATATAGAAGCAGGGTCAAAAAGCGTTGATGGAACCACTTATAAAAAACTCGTAACGCTCTATGACCGTTTTCGGAACGAAAATTAATCAGCGGCCTATAAATTGATACTCGATTGCAAAGAGTATCTTTTTTATTGACGGAAACTTTTCGACAAAAAATGATAATGTTTATATTATTGCAATATAGGGAATACATGCTTTGATGAAAAATGTAAAGGGGTCGAAGTGACATGATTAGCTTACAATCAGATCAGCTTCTTGATGCAACAGTCGGACAATTTATGATCGAGGCGGATAAAGTGGCGCACGTTCAAGTCGGAAACAACCTTGAGCATGCTCTATTAGTGCTGACGAAAACCGGCTATACCGCCATTCCCGTCCTTGACGCTTCGTACCGTCTGCACGGTTTGATCGGGACAAATATGATTATGAACAGCATTTTCGGACTTGAACGGATCGAGTTTGAGAAGCTGGATCAAATTACGGTTGAGGAAGTCATGCTGAAAGACATTCCCCGTCTCCACATCAATGATCCGATTATCAAAGGGTTCAGCATGGTCATTAATAACGGCTTTGTCTGCGTTGAAAATGATGAAGGCGTCTTTGAAGGCATTTTCACGAGAAGAGTCGTGTTAAAACAGTTGATCAGCCATATCAGATCATTGAATAAGTAGGCTCGCACGATCAGCCTATTTGTTCTTTTTCATGCCGGAAAAAGAAAACGCATACATATGAGTGGCGCTTGCCTCGGCAGCCTTTATTTTATTAGAATGGTAGATAAGAAATACGAAAAGGCATTGAAAAGGAGGACGACATGCAGCTTCAAGAGCTTCATATGCTCGTAGTTTTAGCTGAGGAATTAAACATGAGGAAGGCTGCCGAACGGTTATTCGTGTCACAGCCGGCTCTGTCCCAGCGATTGCAGACCATTGAAAAAGCCTGGGGAACAAAGATCTTTCTAAGATCTCAAAAAGGACTTACGGTAACGCCGGCAGGAGAGAAAATCATACAATTTGCAAATGACGTCACGGATCGGCAAGAAAGAATCAGAGAAAATATTGATGAACTTGAGGGTGAGATTCACGGCACATTAAAGCTTGCCGTCGCCTCCATTATCGGGCAGCACTGGCTTCCGAAAGTGTTAAAAACATATGTGGAGCGTTATCCGAATGCAAAGGTCTCTCTCATTACAGGGTGGAGCAGCGAAATGCTGAAAAGTCTGTATGAAGATCAGGTACATATCGGCATTATCCGGGGAAATCCGGAATGGAAAGGCCGGAAAGATTATTTAATGACCGATCATTTATATTTGGTTGATACGGAAATTTCCTGTATTGATGATATAGCCCATACCGATCGGCCGTTTATCCAATTCAAAAGTGACAGTACATATTTTCAGGAAATTCAGCATTGGTGGCATCAAAAATTCAAAACCTCGCCGAAACAGACCATCCTCGTCGATCAGATTGAAACGTGCAAGCAGATGGCGCTACACGGGATCGGTTATGCCATTCTGCCGTCAGTCACCTTAGAAGAGGAAGATAAAGTAAATAAAATGCCCCTGCTTGATACAAAGGACCATCCGATCGGCCGTGACACATGGCTGCTCGGATATGAGCCGGCATTTGAATTAAAACAGGTGCAGGCTTTTGTTTCTGTCATTAAAGATATGCTGAAGCAGGAACGGCCATTTTAGAAAGACAGCAATCATGCTGTCTTTTTTTATTTTTTATTGACAATGAAAATCATTATCATTTAAAGTGTTATATATGTTAATGAAAATCATTATCAATTACGAGGTGATCATATGCAGAAAGCATTAATGATATACGCAAGCATGTCGGGGAATACAGAGGATATTGCCGGCATTATAAAAGAAACACTGAGCGGGCATCAGATAGCAGTTGACTGTCTTGACATGGACGAAGCAGATGCGGATTCTCTCGAAGCATATGATTATGTTTTTGTCGGCACGTACACATGGGGGGACGGTGATCTTCCTTACGAAGCGGAAGATTTTTACGAAGATATTCTGCATAGCCAGCTCAACGGACTGAAAACGGCTTGTTTCGGTTCAGGCGATCACGCCTACCCGAAGTTTTGCGAAGCGGTCACGCTGTTTTGCGATGCGTTTGAACAGGCCGGAGCCAATTTATATCCGGAAACGCTGAAAATCGAGCTGGCGCCCGAGACGGCTGAAGATCAAGAATGCTGCAAAGAATTTGTCCGCGGTTTTCTTGCATGGGCCGCTCACCACGGAGACCGGTGCCATGTTTCATAAAGGCGCGACGGCTGTCATGGCATCAGTGACTTCAGGATATTTTGTCGCAGTGAAAGACGAAGGTATTTTTCATTTTTCCGCGGAAGAAGGCTGGAAAAGACTATTCCGAGTGAAAAGCAGGGTTCATGTGCTGACTTATATAGGGCCCTACATATTCGCGGCTGGAGAAAAAGGCGTCGTCCTCAGATCAGCCGATCAGGGAAAGACTTGGACGGCCTCCCGATTTCCGACCAGCGCCTCCGTATGGGCCGTTGCCGGGCGGAATGACGGGTTTGTCTGTGCGCACGGCACATACTGCCTCTACTTATCTGATGATTTCGGCGTCACTTGGCATGTGGCTAAGCCCTTTTCACAATTAAAGGAGCCGCCTGTCATCCGTTCGCTTTGTTTACACGGTCAGACGATTTATATCGGCACCCGGATTCATATGAATCATGGCGGCATTTGGGCGTATGATCTGACGGAAGACCGCATCCGGCGTATAAGCCGCGAAAGGCAGCGCATGACGGCTTCAATGATGATGTATCAGAATGACTGGCTCATTGCAGTAAAGGGCGCGGCAAAGGGAGAACGGGGGGAGGTTGCCGTCCGAAACGTGCGGACGCAAGAGGAGTTTGCCATTACAGCCGGGCCCGCCGAACGGGAAAAATCATTTCTCGACGTTTCTGAGGATAACGGGGTTATTTATGTCACATCGTCACAGGACGAAAACGGATTTTCGCGTATTTATCAAGCTGATCTCGTCGCCGGTGAATTAAAGTGGTTTGATACGATCCGCGGTCACGGATGGCGGGTGGCCAACCGGGAAGAAAACTTTTTTTGCGCGGGCCTTTACGAAAGTAAGTTTGTCAGACCGTATGAGGCGGTACGGCTCGCACATTAGTTTTTATGCATAAAGGAGAGACGAAGATGGGGAATGTATTGCTTGTTTACGCTACAATGTCAGGAAACACCGAGGCGATGGCGGATTTAATTGAAAAAGGGCTGATCGAAGCACAAGCATCCGTAGACAGATATGAAGCGATGGATATTCATGCCGAACTTTTTAATGATTACGAGTATATTTTATTAGGCACATATACGTGGGGAGACGGGGATCTTCCTGATGAAATGCTCGATATTGCTGAAGATATGGAAAACCTGGAGTTTACGGGAAAAACATTTGCTTTGTTCGGTTCCGGAGATACGTCCTATGAGTTTTTTTGCGGAGCGGTTGACGAATTGGAAAAAGTAATCACGGCCCGCGGCGGGCGGGTGGTGCTGCCGTCGGTCAAAATTGAAAACAACCCTGAGGGCGGTGAGGAAGAAGAGCTCCGGGAATTCGGAAGACAGTTTGCCGCGCTGTGCAGCCAGCCGGCAGAATAAAGGCTTGTTCCTTTTTTTCTTGTCTTTGTATCCTTCCTTTGTTACAGTAATGAGGTAGAAAATCAGAGGAGGACAATACATATGAAAATGATGGATGCAAATGAAATTATTTCATTTATTCAAAATAGTACAAAATCAACGCCTGTAAAAGTGTATGTAAAAGGCGATCTTGAAGGAATCAGCTTTGGCGATTCCGCTAAAACATTCCTGAACGGCCAATCCGGCGTCGTTTTTGGCGAGTGGGCTGAAATTAAAAGCGCAATCGAAGAAAACAAAGACAAAATTGAGGATTACGTCATTGAGAATGACCGCCGCAACTCTGCGATCCCGATGCTTGATTTAAAAGATGTTAAAGCGAGAATCGAGCCCGGCGCTATTATCCGCGACCAAGTCGAAATCGGCGACAATGCCGTTATCATGATGGGTGCATCTATTAATATCGGTTCAGTCATCGGCGAAGGTACGATGATTGATATGAACGTTGTGCTCGGTGGACGCGCGACTGTCGGCAAAAACTGCCACATCGGAGCGGGTTCTGTATTAGCGGGCGTTATTGAGCCGCCTAGCGCTAAGCCTGTTGTCGTGGAAGACGACGTTGTGATCGGCGCAAATGCGGTTGTGCTTGAAGGCGTAACAATCGGTAAAGGCGCGGTTGTCGCTGCCGGAGCCATCGTTGTAAATGACGTCGAGCCATATACCGTTGTAGCGGGAACACCTGCGAAAAAAATCAAAGATATCGATGAAAAAACAAAAGGCAAAACAGAAATCAAACAGGAATTACGCCAGCTGTAAGGAATGGTTTGATAGAATGGGCGTGGATGATAAAATCCACGCCTTATTCTTATCTCAAGGAGGAATACATATGGAAAAAGAGCGGCTCATTGCCATCCGAAGAGATCTGCACCGCATTCCGGAGATCGGCTTTCAGGAATATAAAACCCAACAGTACCTGCTGAATCTATTGAACCAATATCCGGAGGAAAGAATTGAAATCGAAACTTGGAGAACCGGCATCTTTGTCAAAGTCAACGGCACGGCTCCGGAAAAAATGCTCGCCTACAGAGCGGATATAGACGCTCTGTCGATTGAAGAGCAGACGGGGCTTCCGTTTGCATCTGAACACCCCGGTTTTATGCACGCATGCGGCCACGATATGCACATGACCATCGCGCTCGGCATTATTGATCATTTTGTCCATCATCCCGTCAAACATGATCTGCTCTTTTTATTCCAGCCGGCTGAAGAAGGACCGGGCGGAGCGGAACCGATGCTTGAAAGCGATGTGCTGAAAAAATGGACACCGGATTTGATTACCGCTCTCCATATAGCACCTGAGCTTCCTGTAGGCACAATCTCCACCAAAAGCGGATTGCTGTTTGCCAATACGAGCGAACTCGTCATCGATCTCGAGGGGAAAGGCGGGCATGCGGCATATCCGCATACAGCAGACGACATGGTCGTCGCCGCGAGCACGCTTGTCACGCAGCTGCAGACGGTCATATCCAGAAATACGGATCCACTTGACAGCGCTGTGATCACTGTCGGAACGATTACCGGGGGCACGGCGCAAAATATCATCGCAGAGCATGCTCATCTGGAGGGAACCATCCGGA
This sequence comes from Bacillus sp. SIMBA_026, assembly GCF_046535335.1. Lineage (NCBI taxonomy): Bacteria > Bacillati > Bacillota > Bacilli > Caryophanales > Bacillaceae > Bacillus > Bacillus sp. SIMBA_026. The sequence goes on from NZ_JAWRWX010000001.1 coordinate 499,515, forward strand.
CGCTTTCCGAGGAATCAATGCGTATGGTGAAAAAGCGGATTGAAGAGCTTGTCAAAGGAATTGAAATCGGCTTCCGATGCAAAGGAAAAGTTACATATCCGTCCGTTTATCATCAAGTTTATAATACGAGCGGTCTGACCGAAGAATTTATGCAATTTGTCAGCGATCATCAGCTTGCTGACGTGAGAACGGCGAAAGAAGCGATGACCGGAGAAGATTTCGGGTACATGCTGAAAAAATATCCCGGCTTTATGTTCTGGCTGGGGGCCGATTCATCCCACGGGCTTCATCACGCAAAGCTGAACCCGGATGAAGATGCGATGGAAACCGCGGTAAATGTCATGGTCGGATATTTTTCGAAGTATGCCAATTAAATCCGAAAAGAAGAATAATCTAACAAAAATTGAGCATTCTACATAACGGAGGTGTTCAATATGACGAAAAAAATTGGAATTGAACAATCTTTATCGGATGTAGAACAGGCGTTAAAACAAAAAGGATATGACGTAGTGATGATGAAGACTCCTGAGGATGCGAAGAATTGTGACTGCTGTGTCGTAACCGGACTTGACAGCAATGTCCAAGGAATTGCCGATACGTCAACTCAGGCTCCCGTCATTACGGCTTCCGGAATGACCGCCGACGAAATCTGCAGCGAAGTGGAAAAAAAATTTCATTAAAAAGAAAAAACCGAAGCTTACGCTTCGGTTTTTCTATTCGGCGGATGCGGCGTTTTTAAAACGGTCGAGCGCGATTTTCATTTCTCTCCGCAGTACGCGTTCAACCCGCCATTGCTCCATATTTTCTGTTTTGGCAATGATTCTGAGCACCATTTCTGACGAGCTTAAATCCTGAACCCCGATGACGTCCGGCCCTTCCTTAATCTGCGGGAGCTCAGCGGCTGCTTTGTCACACGCGGTTTGCAGGATTTGAATGGTTTCATCAAGATTTTTTTCAAGCGGCACTTTAATATCGACAAGCGCCTGCATCGTTCCGCGGGAATGGTTGCTCACATTCGTAATGCCCCGGTTGGGAAGATAGTGAAGCGTGCCGTCAAAGCTCCGGATTTGCGTCGTACGGAGACCGACCTGCTCGACAATGCCGCTGTAGCCGGCAACCGTAATATAATCGCCGACGTCGATCTGTTTTTCCAAAAGGATAAAAAATCCGGTGACGATGTCACTGACGAGCCCCTGAGCCCCGAAGCCGACTGCGAGACCGACCACGCCGGCGCCAGCAATGAGAGCGCTCGGATTGTAGTGAAATAAATCCAAAATCATTACGATAAAAACGAAAATCAGGATGTATCCATATACATTAAGCGCGAGGCTTCGCAAAGTATAAGCGCGGCCTTTGGAGAGGTTGTTTTGTTGCTCGAATTTCTGAAACAGATGCTTGATCAGCTTTTTTCCTGCCGTCCGGAAAATAAAGTACGCTAAAATAATGAGAGCCAGCTTTATGATGAAAATCCCGGCAGATGTGAGAAGCCCGGCCCAATCAAAGTGTTTTAAATCAATCATAGTGATGTCTTCCTTTCAAGTCTATTGCAGAAAAAGCTAAAAGTGATATACCCGTTTTTAAAATAAAATAAACCTTTTAATAGAAATCAGTTATTTCATTTATGATTTGTTCATATTGCCGGTTTCAATATCATCATTTTTGTGAAGATATGAACTAAGAAATCGCCACACTCATTTTAACATGGTGATTCAGCCAAATCATATCCTTTGGAGGGAAAACAGGAGTACGTTGCCCGGCGAAACTGAAAGCCCCGGCAAAAAGCCTTTTTCATAAGGAGGGAGATAAGATGAAATTACGTCAGCAAATGCCTGAATTGACAGGCGCTAAAGCATGGATTAACAGAGAAGTCACGAAGGAACAGCTGGTCGGCGGAAAGCCGGCACTGATTCACTTCTGGTCCGCCAGCTGCCGCATGTGTAAAGAAGCGATGCCTGAGGTGAACGGGTTTCGTGATAAATATAAAGATCAGCTGAATGTGGTGGCCGTTCACATGCCCCGTTCCGAAGATGATCTTGACCTTGAGAAAATCAAGAAAACAGCGGCTGAACACGATATCTCTCAGCCGATTTACGTCGACAGCGATCATACGCTGACTGAAGCATTTGAAAATGAATATGTGCCGGCTTATTACGTTTTTGATAAAAGCGGACAGCTCCGCCATTTTCAAGCGGGAGGAAGCGGGATGAGAATGCTTGAAAAACGCGTCAGCCGAGTACTTTTAGAATCGGAGCAGGCTTCTGAGTAATCGGGACAATCTCCGTCGGACTATTGTCTCGGTTCCGCAAACCCTTTGCTGTTAGGTAACAGGGTTTTTTTGTGTCTATTGGATAAAAAATTCCAATATGACATGTGTGGCTTAAAAAATAAGAGAAACAGCCGTAAACACGCTGTACCGCTTGTTTTATCCATATCATAATCTTTTACATATTATAGTCGAAAATTGTAGATATTACGCTAATTTTCATTAAACAAGTAATTTCAAGTTATATTTTGAAATGGTTAAATAAATTGGAACTTTGTCCAGAATCCCCTATATGATAAGGGATTTTTGTATATAAAGTACCATTTTCAGAAAATAAGCAATTTTTCATAGAGTAAATAAAATAGTAAAATGATAAAATAATAGTTGATAAAATTACTTTTGTAATCTAATATCTTAATAAAAGCGTTTAAATTTTTGACAGGGGGTTTTACACATGTTTAATGAAAGAGAAGCGCTGCGCTTACGTTTAGAACAATTGAACGAAGCAGAGGTAAAAGTCATTCGTGAATATCAAATAGAACGTGATAAAATATATGCAAAACTGAGAGAATTAGACAATACAGGCAGCCTGTCCGATACAAAAAAAGAGTTTCGTCCGGAGAAAAAAAGTGACTCTCTCCCGGTGCTTGCAGAGCTTGCAGCACAGGAAATGAGAAGCTATCAAAAGCCGCAGACACAGCCTCAATCCTCCCAGCCGCAGATGCAGTCTATTACGTCTCTTCCCGCCGGCATTCCAGACGGTTCTACAAGAAGAAGAAGAGGGACGGCGAGACCGGGATCAAAAGCGGCAAAACTGCGCGAAGCAGCGATTAAAACATTGAAACGCCACAATGCAGCGATCAAAAGTTCCGAACTGCAAAAGGAAATTGAAAAGGAAAGCGGCCTTGAAATTCCTAATATGACAACATTTATGCAAAGCTTAATTAAAATGTATCCGGAAGTGAAAAAACCATACCGCGGCCAATATATTCTTGAGGGAGAAATTTCTCAGGAAACAGCAGAAACGGCAAATGATACGGCTGCTGAATAATAAAACAGTAAAAACTGCTTGCGTTACTCAAGCAGTTTTTTTGCGTTTTCCCGCTTATTCTGCGGAAGTGACGCATCTTTTCCCGGCTTTTTTTCAAGCTTGACGACATATTTTTGGAAAGGCTTTTCGCCTTCAGCACGTTCTTTCAACGCATCCAGTTTTTCATCAAACGACTGATCGCGGGACTCTGATTGTACAAATTGTTTTTGCAGGGAGATGACTTGTTCGGTAACGGCTTTAAGCAAGTCTTCTGCCTGAACAGTCTCTTTGGAAACAGAAGGGATTTCCAGAGCTCGTTCCGCCGGTTCCGCCGTGCGGCTGTCAATATCAGCAAAATGGCCGGCAATCCAAGCATCACTTTCGTCCAGCTGCCGTTTATACGAAAGAATGGTTTCTTGAAATAACTTTTCTTTCGTTTTTTCTATTTCTACAAGCCGTTCTTTTGTTTCTAGTATTCGATCTCTCATATGATTAATTTCTATTTTAATATGTTTAAGCTGGTATTCTTTTTCTACCATTTGTGTTTGGAGCCGGGTATTTTCGTCTGCAGCGGCATGATAACGCTGTTTCATATCTTCGTGAGAAGTCCGTTCAGTTTGAATGGCGGTCTCAAGTGAGCGGATGCGGGTATGTAAGTTTTTATTTTCTTCTTCAAATTTTACATTTGTAAGATGCAGACGGTGCTTTTCTTCCATCTCATTTTTCCGCCGAAACGTTTCCTGCTGAAGCAGTTCTTGCAGAATGACGATTTTATCGAGCAGCCCGGCTCTGATTTCATGCAAAGAACGTTCCGTGTCACTTGTCTGTTTGTGTTTTTGAGCCATGGCTTCCAATTCGTCAGAAAGCTTGTGAAGCCGCTCTTTAATATTGGCGTTTTCCTCCTGAAGCTTATTATTTTTTTGATGGAAGTAGCTTGCTTCAAATTCTGAAATTAATTTTCTGCATCTGGAAAGTTCGGATTTCAAGTAAAGGTTCTCTTGAGAAGTGTCGTGGAAAAACGGACCGGATATTTTCATAAGAACCATCTCCCTCATGATGTTAACACTACAATATGGGAAAGGATCAACGGCTATTCCTCTTAATTAAACAGACAAGCACCGTAATATTGTATTTCGGCTGAGGCGTTTGCTATGCTTTTATATAGAATGGGAGAGAGATGACATGAAACGGGTGAATGTAATATTAGCGGGGGGAGCTTCCCGAAGATTCGGAGAACCGAAAGCTTTTGCAAAGTGGAAGGGCGGCATGTTTTATGAACAGGCGAAAAAAGCCTTCGGCGGCGGAGAAACGGTAATTATCACCCGCCCTCAGCATATAAAAAAGTTCTTATCAAACAGGGAGCGGCATGTTTTGGCCGATGAGCCGCGGTTTCGGGGAATGGGCCCGCTTGCCGGCATCTATACGGCAATGAAACAAACGGAAGGCGAAATATATACGGTCATATCCTGTGACACGCCGCTCGTGACAAGAAAAACGATGGCGGCGCTTGAAATGAAGCTGACCGGAAACCTGGACGCTGTCATACCGGTTTGTGAAAACAGAGAGCAGCCCCTCTTGGCGGTTTATCATAAGCGGGTGCAGGATGTGCTTTTTGATCAGCTGACACAAAACAAACTGAAAATGACAGACACGCTGAAACGGCTGTCTGTCTGTTATGTGCAGGCTGAAGACATCGGCGCCGGGCTGGAGGAGTTCGCTAATATCAACACACAGGACGATTACACCAGACTTTTGGCGCATGTCGAGTCTTCAAATCAAGACTGATCGGGAAGAAACATGGTATGATGGAAATAAAAATGCAAGGGGACAACACAGATGGAAGAGCGCTATTCGCGGCAGACAAGATTTAAGCCGATAGGGGAAAAAGGGCAGCAGGCGCTGGCTGACAGCAGTGTCCTGATTGTCGGAGCCGGAGCCCTCGGAACAGCCGCGGCAGAGGGCCTGGCAAGAGCCGGAGCGGGCCGTATGGCGATTATTGACCGGGATTATGTGGAATGGAGCAATTTACAAAGACAGCAGCTGTATACAGAAGAAGACGCGAGACAGCGCCTGCCGAAAGCAATGGCGGCTAAGGCGCGTCTTTTGGCGGTAAACAGTGATATACATATCGATGCTTACGCGGCGGAAGGTACGGCGGAAACGCTCGAACCGCTGATCGAACAAGCGGATTGCATCGTGGATGCGACAGATAATTTTGAAACGAGAATGGTCATCAATGATCTGGCGTTGAAAACGGAAACACCTTGGATTTACGGGGCCTGTGTCAGCAGTCAGGGAATGTGCATGACGATTATTCCGGGGGTTACGCCGTGTTTATCCTGCCTGTTTGAGCAAATGCCCGTGGGCGGAGCGACATGTGATACAGCAGGCATCATACCTCCGGCGGTTCATATCGTCTCCGCTTATCAGCAGGCTGAGGCGCTGAAATTGCTGACAGGAAATCATGCGGCGGTAAATCGGCGCTTTTTCACGTTTGACGTGTGGAATAACACCAATATGAGCATAAATGTGGATCAGATCAAACGGGATCATTGCCCTTCCTGCGGCGCGGAGCCCGTATATCCGTATCTGCAGCCTGAAAACAGGCCGAAAGCAAGCGTGCTGTGTGGAAGAGACACCGTTCAAATCAGATCGGAAGCCTTAAAGAGGCTGGATAAAGAAGAGCTTGTCAAACGTCTGAAGCAGATCGGTAAAGTGGAAGCAAATGAATTTCTGCTGCACATGGCGTATGAGCGCTTCAGAATCGTTATTTTTCAGGACGGACGGGCTTTGATTCACGGTACAAACGATATAAAAGAAGCAAATTCAGTTCTGGCCAGGGTGATCGGACTGTAGGAAGGGGAGATATTGCTATGCTTGAAAAAAGAACGCCGATTCAGGTGGACGAAGCAGTCCGCCGGGTGAGCCGGTATAAAAAACAGGGGGATACCGAATGGGTGGCGCTTGAGGACAGTCTCCACCGCTATTTGGCGGAGGATGTTAAGGCGGATCATGATGTGCCGGCCTTTAACCGTTCCCCGTATGACGGGTTTGCCATCAGGGCGAGCGATTCAAAAACGGCTTCCCGTGACAATGCCGTCACCTTTGAAGTCATTGACCATATCGGAGCAGGCGCCGTGTCGGAAAAAGAACTCGGGCCTTATGAAGCGGTCCGCATTATGACGGGGGCGCAGATTCCAAAAGGCGCGGATGCCGTAGTGATGCTTGAGCTGACAAAAACGTTTTCTGAAAACGGCACGAATTACATGTCAGTGAAACGCCCTTTTCATGCGGGTGATAATATTTCATATCAAGGAGAAGATGCGAAAAAAGGCAGCTCGCTATTAAAAAAAGGGACGAAAATCACGCCGGGCGTAACCGCTCTTTTAGCAACCTTCGGCTATGCTTCTGTTCCCGTGGTCAGAAAGCCGGTTGTCGGCATTATCGCAACGGGAACCGAGCTTCTTCATGTCAGCGATCCGCTTGAGCCGGGGAAAATCCGCAACAGCAACGCTGCCATGGTGTATGCCCAGGTCATTGAAGCGGGCGCGGTACCGCTGAACTTAGGGAAAATTTCCGATGATTTTGATGACAGCTATGATGCGGTGAAGGAAGCTATGAAAAAAGTTGATTTTCTGATCACGACCGGCGGCGTGTCAGTCGGCGATTTTGATTTTCTTCCAGACATTTATAATAAGCTCGGAGCGGAAGTTCTTTTTAACAAAGTGGCAATGCGCCCGGGGAGCGTGACAACTGTCGCACGGGCCGATGACATGCTGCTGTTCGGCCTTTCAGGCAATCCGTCCGCATGTTATGTCGGATTCACCCTGTTTGTCAAACCGATGATTCAGACATGGCTTCTGAATGAAAAACCTCATTCCGGATGGGCAGAAGCCGTGTTAACAAACGACTTTCCGAAACCGAATCCGTTTACGAGATTTGTGAGGGCATTTGTTTATCATAAGGACGGAAAGATGATGGCGTCACCGGTCGGTCTCGACAAATCAAGCTCAGTCACATCTCTAGCTGAAGCAAACGCGTTTATCCTTCTGCCGGGAGGAACGAGGGGGTATGAAGCGGGCCGGACGGTTCACGCGCTCCTCATCCGTGATGAGAATGGAAGTGAATGGCCGTGGTCAATTCTTTCCCGATCGTCCAGATCGTAGGTTTTCAAAACAGCGGTAAAACAACGTTTATTGAACGTGTGCTGAAAGCGGCGCCGAAAGAGTGCAATATTGGATGTTTAAAACATCACGGACATGGCGGAGAACCGGAGCCTTTTTCTGACGGAAAAGACTCGGAGCGTTTTTCAAAGGCCGGAGCCGCGGTTACGGCAGTAGAAGGGGACGGCGTCCTGCAGCTTACGGCGCGAAAAAAATGGGATTTGGCGGGTTTGATCAGTCTGTATGAATGTCTGGGAATTGACGGTCTTCTCATAGAGGGATTTAAACATGCGCCGCATCCGAAAATCATTATGATCAAAGACAGCGAAGATTGGCAAAAGCTGAAGCATTTGGAGCGCGTGATCGCGGTTGTCAGCAGAAATACGGAGCATATGCCGGCAGATGCAGGCATGCCCGTATTCCATGCGGACGATCCGGCTGCCATGATGTTTGTGCTTTCGCAGCTGAAAGGGGAATCTGCATAAATGGAACGTTTTCAAATTACAAGGGAACCTATCATTGCGGAAAATATCGTAAAAAAAGTTGAAAAGCGTGAAGCCGGGGCCATCACAACGTTTATCGGCACGGTCAGAGAGTGGACTGCCGGGCGGCGGACGGTACGGCTCGAATATGAAGCGTATGAACCGATGGCTGTTCAAATGCTTTCTCAAATCGGCGATGAAATCAGTGCGAAATGGGAAGGAGCCGAAGCTGCAATCACTCACCGTGTCGGCGTCCTTGATATCGGAGAAGCCGCGGTCGTAATCGCCGTGTCTTCACCGCACAGAAAGGCGGCATATGAGGCGAATGAATATGCAATTGAACGGATAAAACAGATTGTGCCGATATGGAAAAAAGAAATCTGGGAAGACGGCGAAGAATGGATAGGCGATCAGCTGGAAACAACGCCCTATCCGAACGGAAAACCGGATTTGGATAAAGGGGAATCGCGATGATTAAAGTATTATTGTTTGCCGGGCTTGCGGAGCAGGCGGGAACACCGGTCATTGAACTTGACGAAAAAGAAACGGCGGCGTCTGCTGTAAAAACGCTGCTAAAGGAACGGTACGGCCTTCAGACGATTGACAATGCCATGATCGCAATCAATGAAACATATGTAAAAGACAACAGCGTCGTAACAGAAGGTGATACCATTGCCTTTATCCCTCCTGTAAGCGGAGGGTGAAAAAAAAGCCGGATGTGCATCATTGCCATCCGGCTTTTTCGTATATAGGCGCTGAATTCCAGAGAATATATAAATGGGATTTAAAGGGATTTGCGATTGAGGCGGTTTTGACTACATGAATAGGCTGAAGACAGTACCCTTACAAGGCTTTGTGCCTCCCGTCATACCGGGATGACAATGCTTTTTTTTACATAATTATGGAACGTAAAGCTGAGAATTTGTGTTACAATTTAGCATAAATACGCAAACGGCAAAAAAATTGAAACTTCTCTCAGCCTAAAGCGTACGTATAAACAGAATAATACATAGGAGGCATCAGCAATATGGAACCAAACCTGGAAAAAGGCAATACGGCAGTAACGGAAAAGCCGTCAATTTTCGGCGTCATTACAAGTCCTGTTGTGCAGTTTAAAAGATTAAAAGAAAAGCCGGTCATCGGCATTCCTCTCCTGATTGTCATCATTCTCATCGCGGCCGGCAGTATTTTGCGCGGGCTTGGGATGAATTATGAAGAAGTGCTGAACAGCTCATCTCTTGACGGTTTGACGGATGATCAGATTGAAATGACCAAAACCTTCGCTAAATTCGGCACGATGTTCGGAGGAATCTTCGGGGGCATTATCGCTCTGTTTATCGTTCCGCTCATTTACTGGCTGTGCGTCAAAATTTCAGGCGGCGTGACAACTTACAAAAAAATGCTCTCACTCAGCCTGTTTACGGCATTTATTACCAATATCGGCTTAGTTATTAACGGTCTTGTTACTTATTTTACCGGTGCGGGCTCACTGTACGCCGTTACATCTTTGGCGAGTGTCATACCGGCCGGAGACGGCGTCGCGGTCTTTTTAAGCGCGTTTGACATTTTCAGCATCTGGAGCTATATTCTGCTCGCTTTGGGACTTCGCTATACAGGCGGCATTTCGAAAAAAGCGGCTTGGACTTCCGCGATTGTCCTTTTTGTTATTATGCTTTTGGTTTCGGCAGTCGGAGGACTGTTAAGTTCAGTGACAGCAGGTGTATAACATGAAAAAAATTTGGATCGGAATCGGCATCGCCGTAATTGTTGCAGTATTCATCGGTATCAATATTTATAAGTCTGCCGCTCCCGCGGGCGGCAGCGCCGGGAAAAAAATCGAAACCGGAACCATGGAAAACAGAGAAATCTCATCTACGGTTATGGTTCCGGGAACACTTAAATTCTCTAAAGAACAGTATGTTTTTTATGAAGCGGATAAAGGAACTCTTGATAAAGTGAAAGTAAAAGAAGGCGACAAAGTAAAAAAAGGGTCGTCGTTAGTCACGTATACAAATGAGCAGCTCAATCTTGATAAAGAACAAAATGAGTTGACAGAACAATCAAAACGGATGCAAATCGAACAAGTTGAAGAAAAACTCAGAGCATTAAACAGCAAGGAACAAGATCTGGCAAAACAAGTGGGAGAAGCGGAAGCCAAAAAACAAATTGAATCCGAACGGACGGATCTGCAGCTTCAGCAAAAAACGGCGGAAATCGAATTAAAGCAATCTGATTTGCAAAAGCAGTCTCTTGAAAATCAAGTGGCGAATCTCAATGTTAAGAGTGAGATGGACGGGACGGTTATCTCGGTAAATCAAGAAGCGGCTTCTAAAAAATCGGATATTCAAGAACCGGTTATACATATAGGAGACCCGGAACACCTGATCGTTGCCGGCAATTTGTCCGAATACGACACGCTGAAAGTGAAAAAGGGACAAAGCGTTACAATTACCTCAGACGCCATTCCAGGTAAAACGTGGAAAGGGAGAGTGGCGGCTGTCGGCCTCGTTCCTGATCAAAAGTCAAGCGCTGCTTCCGGGGAAAGTACGGAACAGGCCGTGCAGTATCCGTTCCAGGTTAAGCTGATCGGAAACCTTCCGGAGGGCAAGCCGGGGTTTAAATTAATTATGAACATTGAAACCGACAAACGGAAAGCCGATACACTGCCGTCCTCCGCAGTCAAAAAAGACGGAGATGAGCACTGGGTCTTTACGGTAAAAGACGGGAAGGCCAAACGCGTGAAAGTTAAAGTCGGCGATACCGCAAATCAGCTTACGGAGATAAAAGAGGGGCTTTCAAAGGATGATAAAGTCATTCTGAATCCGGCTGACGATTTGACTGACGGAACGGATGTGAAAGCATAGATGATTCAGCTTTCAAAGGTGAAAAAAAGCTATCAGATCGGCAAGGAGACGTTTGATGTTCTTCGTTCAATCGACTTGACGATTGAAGAAGGAGAATATGTGTCAATTATGGGACCGTCGGGATCGGGGAAATCTACGATCATGAATATCATCGGCTGTCTGGACAGACCGACGTCCGGCAGTTACAGGCTTGCGGGCGAAGATGTTTCTTCATGCACTGAAAAAGAGCTTGCGGCGGTCCGGAACAAATCAATCGGATTTGTCTTTCAGCAGTTTCAGCTGCTGCCGCGATTGAATGCAAGAAAAAATGTCGAACTCCCCATGATCTACGCCGGTATCGGCAAAAAAGAGCGTGAGGAACGGGCTGAGTATGCACTGGAAAAAGTCGGTTTGGCGGATCGGATGCGTCACATGCCGAATGAGCTGTCAGGCGGCCAGAAGCAGCGTGTCGCGATTGCAAGAGCCATCGTGAACGAACCGAAGCTCATTTTGGCTGATGAGCCGACCGGCGCGCTGGATACGAAAACAAGCATTTCCATTATGGAGCAGTTCACAGAGCTTAATGCAGAGGGCGTGACCGTGGTGCTTGTGACTCATGAGCCTGAAGTGGCGGACTGTACAAACAGAGTGATTTTCGTCCGTGACGGCATGATCGTTTCCCGCGATGCTGAGCAGAGGAGAGTGGGGGAATGAGCCTGTCAGAAAATCTCCGGATGGCCCTCAGTTCCGTAAGAGCTCACAAGCTGAGATCGATTCTGACAATGCTCGGAATCATTATCGGCGTCGGTTCAGTAATCGTTGTTGTGGCTGTGGGCCAAGGCGGAGAGCAAATGCTGAAGCAATCCATCAGCGGGCCGGGCAATACGATTGAATTGTTTTACCTTCCGAGTGATGAAGAATTAACAGCCAATCCGAACGCCTTACAGGAAGCGAGTTTCACAGAAGAAGATATTAATGGATTAAAAGGAGTGGACGGCGTAAAGCAGGTTGTCGCTTCCGCTGTAAAATCCATGACGGCCCGTTACCATGAAGAAGACACGGATATTACGCTGAACGGCATTAACAGCGGCTACATGGACGTAAAAAAGCTGGACGTTCAAGATGGACGGACATTTACGGACAATGATTTTCTTTCCGGTAAAAGAGCGGGAATCATCTCAAAAAAAATGGCTGAAAAGCTGTTCGGGAAAACGTCTCCGCTCGGAAAAATCGTCTGGGCCGGCGGACAGCCCGTAGAAGTAATCGGCGTACTGAAAGAAGAGAGCGGTTTTTTATCGTTAGGACTCAGTGAAATGTATGTGCCGTTCAACATGCTGAAAACGTCTTTCGGTACTAACGACTACAGCAACGTTTCCGTTCAGACGGAGTCCGCTGATCAAATCAAATCAACAGGAAAAGAAGCGGCTCGTCTCTTAAATGACAATCACGGTACAAAAGAGGCCTATCAAGTTATGAATATGGAAGAAATCGCGGCGGGAATCGGTCAGGTCACGACCGTCATGACGACGATCATCGGTTCGATCGCCGGTATTTCTCTCATTGTCGGCGGGATCGGGGTCATGAATATTATGCTCGTATCAGTGACGGAACGGACAAGAGAAATCGGCATCCGCAAATCGCTCGGTGCCACGAGAGGACAGATTCTGACACAATTCTTAATTGAATCTGTTGTGCTTACATTAATCGGCGGCTTAATCGGAATCGGTCTCGGCTACGGGGGAGCATCACTCGTTTCCCTTATCGCAGGCTGGCCGTCGCTCGTTTCTTGGCAGGTGGTTTGTATCGGCGTACTGTTCAGTATGCTGATCGGTGTCATTTTCGGCATGCTGCCCGCCAACAAAGCATCACGCTTAGATCCGATTGAAGCGTTACGGTATGAATAACCCGTACCCCATGCAGTCTGCATGGGGTTTTTTTGTGTTTTAATGATTGAATGAATATAATAGACTTTTTTCATTTATGATAAAAAGAAAATGTCATACAATTGTCCCCCTTTTTGTCGAATTTACAGTTTACAAACCCTATGTACATACGTTAATATGAACAAATGTGAAAGATTTTGATAGTTATTGAATGAATTTGAGTGATTTTAGTTGCTAGAAGTAAAAAAAGCGTTTACAATTATCTTGCAGCCGAAATGAATACGTTTCCAAAGGAGGCGGAATATGCTCACTCCTGAAAGGTATCAGCTGATTATTGATCAGATTGAAAAGCGTGATGTGGTGAAGATTCAAGAGCTGATAAGCATGACAAATGCTTCTGAATCAACGATCAGAAGAGATTTATCAACACTCGAAGAGCGCGGATTTTTAAAGCGCGTTCACGGCGGGGCGTCTAAACTTTCCAACAGCAGGCAAGAACCCGATATGCTTGAAAAATCCTCCAAAAACCTTCAAGATAAACTGAAGATCGCAGAAGAAGCGGCATCTTTATTAGAAGAAGGTGACTGTATTTATCTTGATGCGGGAACAACTACATTGCATATGATTGATTTTATAGATCATACAAAGGACATTGTGGTTGTCACAAACGGAGTTATGCATATCGACGCTTTAATAAGGAAAGGGATTCCCTTTTATCTTCTCGGAGGATATGTGAAGCATAGAACAGGTGCAATGATCGGCGGCGCCTCATTAACGGCGGTCAGCCAGTACCGTTTTGACAAAAGCTTCCTCGGGGTGAACGGCGTGCACATTGAAGCCGGTTTTACAACACCCGATCCGGATGAGGCTCTTCTGAAGACAAAGGCTGTGAGACAGGCGAAAAATGCGTATGTTTTAGCCGATCCTTCTAAATTCGGCGAAATTTCTTTCGCAGCGTTCGCCGCCTTGGGCGATGCAGCTATCATTACCACTGAAGCTGAAGAACTTGCATTCGATAATTACCAAGAAAAAACTGTCGTAAAGGTAGTGAAACCATGATTTACACTGTAACCCTCAATCCGTCTGTTGACTATATCGTTCACGTTGAAGATTTTGCCGTAGGCGGTTTAAACCGTTCCAGCTATGACACGAAGTATCCCGGCGGAAAAGGCATCAACGTTTCAAGATTACTGAAAAGACACCATGTACCGTCAAAAGCATTGGGGTTTGTCGGCGGATTTACCGGAAATTATATTACGTCATTTTTGCAGCAGGAAGGTCTGGAAACGGCTTTTTCTGAGGTGGATGAAGACACGCGTATAAATGTAAAACTGAAAACGGGCGATGAAACGGAAATTAACGGACAGGGCCCGACGATTTCAGACGAAGTGTTCAATACCTTTTTAGAACAGTTCTCCGCTCTGGAAGAGGGAGACATCGTCGTTTTAGCGGGAAGCATTCCTTCTTCCCTGCCGCATAACACGTATGAAAAAATTGCTGAGGCATGCAGAAAGCAGAATGCCCGGGTAGTCGTGGACATCTCCGGTGAAGCGCTGATGAAAGCGACAGAAATGAAACCGTTTTTGATGAAGCCGAATCATCATGAGCTTGGCGAAATGTTCAATACGGTCATTGATTCAGCCGAAGCTGCCGTTCCTTACGGTAAAAAATTGATTGAACAAGGCGCTGAACACGCGATTGTTTCGATGGCTGGCGACGGTGCGCTTTTATTTACGAAAGAGGCGGTTTTCCTCGCCAATGTTCCTAAAGGAAAGCTTGTCAATTCGGTAGGCGCGGGTGATTCCGTCGTCGCGGGATTCCTTGCGGGAATTTCAAAACAGCTGCCTTTGGAAGATGCGTTCCGTTTAGGAGTTGCTTCCGGAAGCGCGACGGCATTTTCTGAAGAACTCGGAACTGAAGAGTTTGTACAGCAGCTTCTTCCTGAAGTTAAAGTCACACGTCTATAGAGGAGGAAAGAAAAGTGAAGATAACTGAGCTGTTAACAAGAGATACAATTCATCTCAATATAGAAAGCAAAGAGAAAGAAAACGTTATCGATGAAATGGTGACAGTGCTTGACAAAGCCGGCAGATTAAATGACAGAGAGGCTTACAAAGCAGCCATTTTAAATCGTGAAAGCCAAAGCTCAACGGGAATCGGCGAAGGCATTGCCATTCCTCATGCGAAGACGGCGAGCGTCATTAACCCGGCCATCGCATTCGGACGTTCAAAAGATGGTGTGGATTATGAATCATTAGACGGTCAGCCGGCACACCTGGTCTTTATGATTGCGGCAACCGAAGGAGCGAATAATACGCACCTTGAAGCATTATCAAGACTTTCAACGCTTCTTATGCGTGAGGAAATCCGCAAACAGCTTCTTGAAGCTGAATCAGAAGATGCGATCATTGACATCATCAATCAGCATGACAAAGATGACGATGAGGAAGAAGAAGAGCAGGAAGAACAGGCAGCGCCGTCAGGAAAAGGCAAAATCCTTGCCGTTACGGCATGTCCGACAGGTATCGCCCATACGTTCATGGCAGCTGACGCACTGAAGGAAAAAGCGAAAGAGCTCGGCGTTGACATTAAAGTAGAGACAAACGGCTCAAGCGGTATCAAACATAAGCTGACGGCTCAAGAAATTGAAGACGCGCCTGCGATCATCGTGGCGGCTGATAAACAGGTTGAAATGGAACGCTTTAAAGGCAAACATGTTCTTCAAGTGCCTGTGACGGCCGGTATCAGACGTCCTCAGGAACTGATTGAAAAAGCCGTTAACCAAGATGCGCCGATTTACGAGGGCAGCGGCGGAGGATCTTCCGCTTCAGATGAAGACGGCCCGAAACAGAAATCAGGCACAAGTATCGGAAGTACTTTCTATAAACACTTAATGAGCGGTGTCAGCAACATGCTGCCATTTGTCGTCGGCGGCGGAATCCTCGTGGCGATTTCATTCTTCTGGGGAATTCATTCAGCTGAGCCGAAAGATCCGACATACAATACGTTTGCTGCAGCGCTGAACTTTATCGGCAGCGATAATGCGTTAAAACTGATTGTTGCCGTTCTTGCCGGATTCATCGCAATGAGTATTGCGGACCGCCCGGGATTTGCGCCGGGTATGGTCGGTGGATTTATGGCTACGCAGGCGAATGCCGGATTCTTGGGCGGACTGATTGCCGGATTCTTAGCTGGTTATGTCGTAGTCCTTTTGAAAAAGCTGTTTGTCTTTATTCCTCAGACTCTTGACGGATTAAAACCTGTATTGATTTATCCGTTGCTCGGTATTTTTATCACCGGTGTCCTGATGCAGTTTGTCATTAACACACCTGTCGCAGCGTTTATGAATTTCTTAACAAATTGGCTTGAAAGCCTTGGAACTGGAAACCTTGTCTTAATGGGGATTATTTTAGGCGGTATGATGGCTATCGACATGGGCGGCCCGCTCAATAAAGCGGCGTTCACTTTCGGAATTGCGATGATCGATGCCGGAAACTATGCGCCGCATGCGGCCATCATGGCCGGCGGAATGGCTCCGCCGCTTGGAATCGCACTGGCGACAACATTCTTTAAACACAAATTCTCTAAACGTGACCGTGAAGCCGGTATTACGTGCTACTTCATGGGAGCAGCTTTCGTTACAGAAGGCGCCATCCCGTTTGCAGCGGCTGATCCGCTTCGCGTCATCCCTGCAGCCGTTGTCGGTTCTGCGGTAGCGGGCGGGTTGACAGAGTTTTTCCGGGTAACGCTTCCTGCACCGCACGGAGGAATATTCGTTGCATTCATTACGAACCATCCGCTGCTTTACTTAATGAGCATCGTGATCGGAGCGATTATAACGGCGGTTATCTTGGGAATCGTCAAAAAACCGGTAGTAGAGAAATAAGCAAAAAGCGTCCTTTACGGGCGCTTTTTTCAATCATGTGCGCATAGAAGCGTTATGTATTTTATGATGAGTTATGATAAAGTAAAGATGGTACATGAACTGAAACAGTGATCGTCTAGGAGGAACCACGTTGACTGAAGAACAAAAACCTACTTCTGAAAAATCGGTAAAAAGAAAATCCAATACATATTGGGAATGGGGAAAGGCCATCATTATAGCGGTTGCACTTGCGCTGTTAATCCGCCATTTCCTGTTTGAACCGTACTTAGTGGAAGGATCATCAATGTACCCGACATTACATGACGGTGAAAGGCTGTTTGTCAACAAAAGCGTCAATTATATCGGAGAAATCGAGCGGGGGGACATCGTCATTATTAACGGCGATACGTCGAAAGTCCATTATGTAAAGCGGCTCATCGGAAAACCGGGAGAAACGGTGGAAATGAAAAATGACACGCTTTATATAAACGGCAAAAAAATCGCAGAACCGTACCTCGCGAGCAATAAAAAAGAAGCGAAAAAACTGGGAGTCAACCTGACGGGAGATTTTGGCCCCGTAAAGGTTCCGAAAGGCAAATACTTCGTCATGGGCGACAATCGGCTGAACTCAATGGACAGCCGGAACGGACTCGGTTTAATTGCCGAAAACCGGATCGTCGGCACCTCGAAGTTTGTGTTCTTCCCGTTTCATGATATGCGTCAGACAAAATAAAAACGCCGCGCTGCCCGATTTGGACAGCAGGCGTTTTTTATTTGGCAAACGAGGCGGCGACGGCGATGAACAATACCGTGGCCAGCACTGATCCGACAATGGCCAGAACGCTGAAAAAAAGGTTCACCTGCTTCTTCTCTTTGCCGCGTTTTTCAAGCATCCGTTTTGAAAAGAGATGCGAAAACGTATAAATGAGGGCGATTCCGACGTACAAGCCGATGTCACGGGCCGTAAAGCCTGTGACGGCCAGAAAAACCCCGGTGAAGAAAATCATAAGACAGTATTCTGTGAGTGTTAAAAGCTTCAACTTGTTCCTCCGTGATGAATATGTATATATATCTATTGTATCACAGCGCTCCGGGTTTGACGCCTGCATCTTTCAAACCCGTATATTCGCAGGGAAACATTTCTCTTCCCCTTTATTCATGGTATACTTTTAATGATGATAGACACGATGGAGGATTCTAAATGATTGCTGTAAATAATGTGAGCTTGCGTTTTGCGGATCGCAAGTTATTTGAAGATGTCAATATTAAATTTACGCCGGGCAACTGCTACGGATTAATAGGCGCAAACGGTGCCGGAAAATCAACATTTTTGAAAATTTTATCCGGTGAGCTGGAGCCGCAGACCGGCGATGTCCATATGAGCCCGGGCGAACGTCTTGCCATTCTGAAGCAGAACCACTTTGAATATGAAGAGTTCGAAGTGCTTAAAGTCGTCATTATGGGACATAAACGTTTATACGAAGTCATGCAGGAAAAAGACGCGATTTATATGAAGCCTGATTTTTCAGATGAAGACGGCATCCGCGCCGCTGAGCTTGAAGGAGAGTTTGCGGAATTAAACGGATGGGAAGCTGAAAGTGAAGCCGCTATTTTGTTAAAGGGTCTCGGCATCTCTGAAGACCTGCATACGAAGAAAATGGCGGACTTAGGCGGTTCAGAAAAGGTGAAAGTGCTTTTAGCACAGGCGCTGTTCGGCAAGCCGGACGTTCTGCTGCTTGATGAACCGACCAACCACTTGGATCTGAAAGCGATTCAGTGGCTGGAAGAGTTTTTAATCAACTTTGAGAACACAGTCATCGTCGTATCCCATGACCGTCACTTTTTAAATAAAGTGTGCACGCACATCGCCGATCTTGATTTTAATAAAATTCAAGTGTACGTCGGCAACTATGATTTCTGGTATGAATCCAGCCAGCTTGCTTTAAAGCTTTCTCAGGAAGCCAACAAGAAAAAAGAAGAGCAGATTAAACAGCTTCAGGAGTTCGTGGCCAGATTCAGCGCCAACGCCTCTAAATCAAAGCAGGCGACATCAAGAAAGAAACTCCTTG
Organism: Bacillus sp. SIMBA_026; assembly: GCF_046535335.1. NCBI lineage: Bacteria > Bacillati > Bacillota > Bacilli > Caryophanales > Bacillaceae > Bacillus > Bacillus sp. SIMBA_026. Next base: position 518,113 of record NZ_JAWRWX010000001.1, read on the forward strand.
ATAAAATCACGCTTGATGATATCAAACCGTCATCACGCCGTTATCCTTATGTCAATTTCACGCCGGAACGCGAGATCGGAAATGACGTGCTGCGGGTTGAAGGCTTAACAAAAACGATTGACGGGGTTAAGGTGCTTGATAACGTCAGCTTTATTATGAACAGAGAAGATAAAATTGCTTTTACGGGCCGCAACGAACTTGCCGTTACAACATTGTTTAAAATCATTTCCGGGGAAATGGAAGCAGACAGCGGCACATTTAAATGGGGCGTGACCACTTCTCAGGCGTACTTCCCTAAAGACAACAGCGAATACTTTGACGGCAGCGATGCGAACCTTGTTGACTGGCTCCGCCAATACTCGCCGCATGACCAAAGTGAAAGCTTTCTGCGCGGTTTCTTAGGACGCATGCTGTTCTCAGGAGAAGAAGTCAACAAAAAATCAAACGTCCTTTCCGGAGGAGAAAAAGTGCGCTGCATGCTTTCAAAAGCGATGCTTTCCGGCGCGAATATCTTAATTCTGGATGAACCGACCAACCACTTAGATTTGGAATCCATTACGGCGCTTAACAACGGCTTAATCAGCTTTAAAGGCGCTATGCTGTTTTCATCTCATGACCATCAGTTTGTACAGACAATTGCCAACCGCATTATTGAATTAACGCCTAAAGGCATTGTTGACAAACAAATGTCTTATGACGAATTTCTTGAAAACGCGGATGTACAGAAAAAGCTTGAAGAGCTATACGCGTAATAAAGAAGCAGGGGAGACTCTGCTTTTTTATTTATGAAAAAAGTTTTCAATCTTCTGACTTCCCGTTACAATAAATGAAATACATATTTGAAAAGAGACGGAGGAATGCATCATGAAGTTTTTAATTGTCGGAGCTGGAGGAGTGGGCGGATATATCGGCGCGCGTCTTGCAGAAAAGGGAAATGACGTTACGTTTCTCGTCCGCAAGAAACGGGCGGAACAATTACAAAAAACGGGTTTGACCGTCAAAAGTGCAAAAGGTGATGTTTCAATCAAGCCGAAATTAATGATGGCGGGCGAAGAAGGAGCATTTGACGCGGTTATCATCGCTTCAAAAGCGTATTCTTTGCAGGACGTCATTCGGGATGTCAAACCGTTTGTCAAACCTTCGTCGGTCATTATTCCTTTTTTAAACGGATACAGGCACTATAACCAGCTGTTTGAAGCTTTTTCAAAACGGCAGGTGCTGGGCGGCCTCTGCTTTATTGAGAGCGCCCTTAACGACAAAGGGGACATTCTTCATACGAGCGCTGCCCACCGCTTTGTTTTCGGTGAATGGAACGGGGAACGCACGGAACGTATGAATGAGCTGGAAAACGCATTTGCAGGTGTGAAAGCGGATGTCATCATCAGCCGGGATATTGAAAAGGACATTTGGAAAAAATATATGTTTATTGCCGCGCAGGCGGGAGTGACCACTCTGTTTCAACAGCCGGTCGGACCGATTTTAGAAACAGAAGGCGGCCGCAAAACGGCAAAGCGCCTCTTTGCTGAAATCGGAGCCATTTTCAAGGCTGCCGGCATCCCGAAAGATCCTGGTCTGGAAGAAGAGAGTTATCGCACATTGACAAGCATGTCTTACCATATGAAATCGTCGATGCTGAGAGATATGGAAAAGGGCAGGGTGACGGAAGGTGATCATTTACACGGATTTTTGCTTGAGAAAGCGAAAGGCTTGTCAGTTGATACACCTGTTTTGGAAACCGTCTGCGCCAACTTGCAAATGTATGAAGCGAAATAAAAAGGAGGCCTAAGCGCCTCCTTTTTTTATTAAAATGCCCAGTTTCCGTTTCTGAAGATCGGTTCTCTTTTGCCGTCCGCCGTAATGCCGTCGATATTCATATCTTTGGAACCGACCATAAAATCTACGTGTGTAATGCTTTCATTTAAGCCCTCTTTGACAAGCTCTTCCCGTGTCATTTGTTTACCGCCCTCAATATTAAAGGCATACGCACTGCCGATCGCCAAGTGGTTAGAGGCGTTTTCATCGTACAGTGTGTTGTAAAATAAAATATTTGATTGTGAAATCGGTGAATCGTACGGCACTAAGGCCACTTCTCCAAGATAGTGTGAGCCTTCATCGGTTTCGACGATACCTTTTAAAATCTCCTCGCCTTTTTCAGCTTTCACATCGACAATGCGGCCGTTTTCAAAGGTAAGAGTGAAGTTATCAATAATGTTGCCGCCGTAGCTCAGCGGTTTCGTGCTGGAAACCGTGCCGTTCACCCCGTCACGCTGCGGAAGGGTGAAAACCTCTTCTGTCGGCATGTTGGCCATGAATTCGTGCCCGCTCTCATTCACGCTTCCCGCGCCTGCCCATACATGTTTTTTCGGCAGTTCAATGGTTAAGTCTGTTCCTTCAGCCTGATAATGCAGGGCGCTGTAATGTTTTTTGTTTAAGTGTTCCACTTTTTCATGAAGGTTTTGATCATGTTTTTTCCATGCTTCCACAGGGTTTTCTTCATTTACGCGGGTCGTTTTGAAAATTTCTTCCCATAAAAGCTGAACGGCTGTTTCTTCCGGCTGATCCGGGAACACTTTTTTCGCCCAGCCTGTTGAAGCGGCTCCGATCACCGTCCAGCTGACCTTATCTGATTGAATATATTGTCTGTATGTATGCAATGCTTTTCCGGCGGCTTTTTGGAACGCTGCAATCCGTTTGCCGTCAGTGCCTTTTAACAGGTCGGGGTCGGATGAGACGACAGAAATAAACGCAGCCCCTTTTTTCGCGAGCTCTTCTTTGCCTTTTGCTTCCCATTCAGGATACTCTTCAAACGCTTCAAAAGGTGCCATCTCGTATTTTAATCTGGACAGTTCATCGTCCTGCCAATTTACGGTGACGTTTTTTGCGCCTTTTTCATAAGAATGTTTGGCAAGCAGTCTGACAAGTTCCCGGACATCAGTTGAGGCATTGATTACGACATGCTGTCCTTTTTGGACATTGACGCCGACTTCTACCGCCAGCTGAGCATATGTATGTAACTTTTCAGTAAACGAACTCATCGTTCATTCCTCCTCATCGGTTTTTCTCATCATATCAAATATCGCCTCATAAAGGAAAGAAAGGAGCACAAACGAAAAAGACACAGCTTTTGCTGCGTCTTTACGGGTGATTCAGTTTTACGGCGCCGCCGGCCGGAGAATGGGGCATATTGGCCAGTGAAATGCTCATACCCCCCAAAATAATTCCGCTTAAAATGACGGCTACTGCTACGCGTCTTCCCACATCTCTAAGCATATGCTTCCTCCTTAATGTTTCTCCAGTTCTCACAATATGAGCCGGCTGGAGAAAAAAGAAGCACAATCTTATTATTTAATTGCTTTTTGCAGCTTATCGATGACGTCTAATGAACGTCCCGTGCCGATAGCCACTGATTCAAGCGGATTTGCCGCCAAATGAACGGGAACGACGATTTCATCTGTCAGCCATTCTTTCATCCCGTTTAAAAGGGAGCCTCCGCCGGTTAACACGACGCCGCGGTCAACGATATCACCGCTGAGCTCCGGCGGACAATCTTCAAGTGTCGCTCTGATCGCTTCAAGAATATGCAGGAGCGATTCACGCATCGCCTGCTGAATTTCATTAGACTGCAGTCTGATTGTCTTCGGCAGACCGGTTACAAGGTCACGCCCGCGGATTTCCATCGTTTCCGGCACATGTTCGATCAATGCAAAGCCGATTTCCATTTTCACTTGTTCTGCCGTACGTTCCCCGATCAGCAGGTTGTATTTTTTTCTGACAAACGAGGCGATATCTTCATCAAGCTGGTCGCCGCCGATTCTGATCGAATGGCAGGATACGACGCCCCCGAATGAGATGATGGCGACTTCAGTCGTACCGCCGCCGATATCTACGACGACGTTTGCGACCGGCTCGTCAACAGGGAGATCGGCCCCGATTGCAGCGGCTACGGGTTCTTCAATCAAGTGAACGTTTTTCGCTCCGCAGTTTTTGACAGCGTCACTGATGGCGCGGCGTTCAACGGCTGTTGAGCCTGAAGGCGTGCAGACGACGACATTCGGTTTGCGGAAGGTCATTCCGATTTTTTTTCCGGCTTTTTTCATAATGTGTTTTAATAAGTCAGTTGTCATATCATAATCAGCAATGACACCGTCTTTCATCGGCCGTACGGCGACGATTTTCCCCGGCGTCTTTCCGATCATGCTTTTGGCATCCGTTCCGATGGCAAGCACCGCTTTCGTTGTTGTATCTACAGCGACAACGGAAGGCTCGTTTAAAATAATTCCTTTATTTTTACTGTAAACAAGTATATTAGCGGTTCCTAAGTCGATTCCGATCTCAGTTGATTGAAACATGTTTTCACCCAATCCCTATCCTGATTTAATTGATTCTACATTTAAAGTTTCTGAGAAAAAACACGATTTTTGGGGGTTTCCAGCGGGAATGAAATGTTTTTGTAAAAAAGGAGGGAAAGTCTGTATCCCATATTTCAAAAGGATTTTCTTTTTGTAAAAAAACATTCAGCTCCGGATGCTGAGAAACTTTTGCTCCGTTCCTTTCGTCTACGTTTATGAAGGATTTTCCTTGGACATAAAGAAGAGACATTAAAGGAAGTAGGGGATTTCTATGAAATCAATTGGTGTAGTAAGAAAAGTAGACGAACTCGGGCGTATTGTCATGCCGATTGAATTGAGAAGAGCATTGGATATCGCTATTAAAGATAGTATTGAATTTTTCGTTGACGGAGACAAAATTGTCTTGAAAAAATACAAGCCGCACGGCATTTGCTTAATGACGGGGGAAATTACTCCCGAAAATCAGGAGTACGGCAACGGCAAAATTATTTTAAGTCCTGAAGGAGCGAAAATGCTGCTTGAGGAAATCGAGGAAGCGTTAAAAGATAGATCATAATCAGCAAAAAGGGCGGAGCATCATTCCGTCCTTTTATTATGAACTTGTGCAAAAACTCACGGGAAAAGTAAGCGAACCTGCTCAATTAATTGGGAATAGTTATCATTTTTTAGTCAATAATGCAGTCAACAATGTTACAATATATGTAGAAATGCTAGCGGCAGGTGGGACTATGGGAAAATATCAAGCGCGTATCATTTCCTTAATCTTGGCAATGATTTTTATTATGTTTTGGGATTATTTATTTTATATGATTGAACGGAATCCGATTAACTGGCCCGTTGACATCACCTTTACCGCCGTCACATTAATCAGCGTCTGGCTGCTGGCTTATTATGTGGATAATAAAAAGCAACTGCTGGCGGAGCTGAAGGACAGCGAGCAGAAAGCAAAGGCGCTTTCAGATGAGAAAAACCGGATCATGGACAATCTGCAGGAAATCGTTTTTCAGACGGATGCACAAGGGAATATTACATATTTGAATCAGGCCTGGACGGCGATTACGGGCCACTCCATCAGCGAATGTATGGGCACGATGTATAATGATTATTTTATAAAAGAAAAACATATCATTGATTATATTATCTCCCAAATCAAGCAGCAGTCCCCGTCAGGAATGTTTACGGCCAAATATATTAAAAGAGACGGCTCGATCTTTTGGGGAGAAGTCCATTATAAGCTGTATTATGACCGCAGACATAAATTTGTCGGAAGCCTGGGGACGATGTCTGATATCAGTGAACGGAAAAAAGCGGTCGACGAGCTTCTGGAAACGAACGAACGCCTTGCCATGCAATCTCAAAAGCTGGCCATTGCCGGGGAGCTTGCGGCAGGAATCGCCCATGAAGTAAGAAATCCTTTAACGTCAGTCAGCGGCTTTCTCCAGCTGATGAAAGCCCAGTATCCGGAAAGAACGGATTATTTTGATATTATTTTTTCGGAGATTAAAAGAATTGACCTCGTGCTGGGGGAGCTGCTTCTGCTCGCCAAGCCGCAGACCGTGACGTTTACCGCTCATCATCTCAACCATATTTTGCGGCAGGTGGCGACGCTTCTTGACACGAACGCGGTGCTGTCGAACACTGTGATTGAGAAGGATTTCAGGCAGACTGAGTCCTGTATGGTCAACGGTGACGAAAACCAGCTGAAACAGGTATTTATCAATATTATTAAAAATGCAATTGAAGCGATGCCTGACGGCGGGAATATTCATATTTATACAAAACGGGATGAAGAATACGCGGTGATCAGCATACAGGATGAAGGAAACGGCATGTCGAAAGAAAAGCTTGAAAACATCGGGAAACCGTTTTTCTCAACAAAAGATCAGGGAACGGGTCTCGGTCTTCCGATTTGTTTACGAATTCTGAAGGAGCATAATGGTAAACTTAACATTAAGAGCAAAAATGGAGAAGGCAGTACGTTTCAGGTGATTCTGCCGTTAGAAGCGGCTGCTGTCCAAAAGGAGGAAAAATAACTTGCTTCTTTTTGTATACGGTTTGTTACGGAAGCGTGAAGAAAATCATGAACTGCTGAAGGGCGCTCCGTGTGTGTGCGAGCAGGCTGCGATAAACGGCGTGCTGTACGAAACGGATAAAGGTCAGCCTGCGGCGTCTTTAGCAGAAACAGCTTTTGTGTACGGGGAATTGTATGAAACAGATCATCAGATGATCCGTAAGCTGGATGCGTATTATGCTGATTTTGACCGGAAAGAGGTTGCCGTGACGACGGATGCCGGGAATAAAACCGCCTTCGCATATGTCGTAAAGCCCGACCAGTGTGCCTCATTCAGCCGTATCAAAAGCGGAGACTGGAAAGAATACCGTTTTATGAAACGGGAGGATGACAGTCCGGTTTATTATTTCGCATACGGTTCCTGTATGGACAATGCCCGGTTTAAACAGGCGGGGGTCGATCACTTTTTTGCCGAGCCGGTCGGAGGGGCGGTTGTTGAAGGGTATTCGACGAGATTCACGTTAAGGCGTCCTGATGGTTCCAGAGCCGATCTTGTTGAAGATGGGGGACGAACTGAAGGCGTGCTGTACAAGCTCCCGTTTGAAGCGGCAACCTATCTGTACAAAAGAGAAGGTGTTGATAACCACACATACCGTCCCGCGTTCATAGAAGTGTGTGCCGGCGGCCGTGTATACAGAGGCGTCCTGACGTTTCTCGTTCTTGATAAAGCTGAGGAAATTGCGCCTCCGGGCCACTATCAGGAAGAAATCGAACGCGGAGCGGACTTGTATTTATCGCCCGCCTTTTCAGAAAAGCTTAAACGCTATATGAACTCATTGCCGAAAATGTGATACTATTCCTATTAGAGATATTGTTTAAAGGAGTACTGTTATGAGAAAAGAGTTTGCCGTTATCGGTCTCGGACGCTTCGGCGGAAGTATTTGCAAAGCATTAAGTGAAGAAGGCCTTGAGGTCATGGCGATGGATATTGATGAAGATAAAGTTAATGAATACGCCAAAATCGCATCACACGCGGTCATTGGCGATTCAACCGATGAATCAGTGCTGAAAAACTTAGGGCTGCGCAACTTTGACCACGTCATTGTGGCAATCGGCGAAAATATACAGGCGAGCATTTTAACGACGCTGATCTTAAAGGAACTCGGCGTGAACACGATCACGGTTAAAGCGCAGAACGATTATCATGAGAAAGTGCTTGCGAAAATCGGGGCCGACCACATCGTCCACCCTGAACGTGACATGGCAAAACGCATCGCCCACAACATCGTATCAAATAATGTGCTTGATTATTTGGAGCTGTCCGACGAACACAGCATTGTGGAGATCGTGGCCAACAGCAGGCTTGCGGGCAACACACTGCTTGATCTGGACATCCGGGCGAAGTACGGCATTAATATCGTGGCCATCAAGAGAGAAAAAGAAGTGATCGTATCTCCCCTGGCGACTGAAATGATCCAAAAAGAAGATATTCTCATCGTTATCGGCTCTCTTACGGACATTTCCCGATTTGAAAAAAGAGTGCTTCATACAAAGTGAAAAGCCGTCCGTAAAAGGACGGTCTTTTATTATGTCGGAATAGTAAGACATTTATTGTGTGAGCAGTATTTTCTGCGATTTTTATTGACTATGATCAGGCGATCCGATAGCATATTGTACCATATAAAGAAAAAGAGGAGGCCTCATTTTGAACAAAGAAACACTGGCTGAACGGCTGAATGCATCAGCCGGCAGACAAAAAGCCGATACCGTCATTAAAAACGGAAAAATCATGGATGTATTTAATCAGGAATGGATTTCTGCAGATATCGCCATTACGGACGGAGTGATCGTCGGGCTGGGTGATTATGAAGGGGAAGAAGTCATTGATGCAGAAGGCCAAATGATCGTTCCGGGCTTTATTGACGGACATGTTCATATCGAGTCCTCTATGGTTACTCCGATTGAATTTGCTAAAGCCGTCCTCCCACACGGAGTGACTACTGTCATCACTGATCCTCACGAAATTGCGAACGTTTCCGGAGCAAAAGGCATTTCTTTTATGATAGAGCAGGCGAAAAAGGCGCCGCTGAACATCCGTTTCATGCTTCCTTCCTGTGTTCCCGCGGCTAGCTTTGAACGCTCGGGAGCCGTATTAAAAGCCGAGGATTTAAAGCCTTTTTATCAGGAGAAAGAGGTGCTCGGACTTGCGGAAGTAATGGATTATGTGTCTGTTGCGGAAGGTGAAGAGGATATGCTTCAGAAACTGCTTGATGCCAAGCGTCACGGAAAACGGATCGACGGGCATTTAGCCGGACTGTCTTCAGATATCATCAATATATACAGAACCGCAATGGTGTCAAATGATCATGAAGTGACGACAAAAGAAGAAGCACTGGACAGAATCAGACGGGGAATGTATGTCATGCTGCGCGAAGGATCGGTGGCAAAAAATACGCTCAATGTGCTGCCGGCGGTGAATGAAAAAAACGCGCGGCGCTTTTTCTTTTGCACGGATGATAAGCATGTAGATGACCTGCTTTCAGAAGGAAGTGTGAACCACCAAGTCAAAATGGCGATAAAGGCGGGACTTGATCCATTCCTTGCGTATCAGCTCGCCAGCTTAAATGCGGCTGAGTGCTACGGCCTTGAAACAAAAGGGGCGGTAGCACCGGGTTTTGACGCAGATCTGCTGTTCATTTCAGATGTGCGGGAGGCTGCCGTCACGAAGACCATGGTCGCCGGCCGGACCGTTGCCGAGAACGGACGCACGGTTTATGAACAGTCTGCCGGTTCCTATTCGCCGGACCAGGCGCTGTTGGATACAGTGCGGCTGAAATCGCCGCTGACTGAATCGGATTTTCATATACCGATTCAAGAGGGCAAGAAAATGAATGTAATCGAAATGATACCGAATCATTTGGAGACGAGAAAAAAAGAAGTGCCTGCACCGTCTGCTGACGCGTTTCGTCCTGATACAGAAAATGATTTATTAAAAATCGTCGTCGCAGAGCGGCACAGCGGCGAAAAAATGATAGGACTCGGGATTGTACAAGGGTTCGGGTTAAAAGAAGGCGCCATCGCCACAACCATTTCTCACGATTCCCATAATATCATCGCCGTCGGTACAAACGATGCCGATTTGGCAAAAGCAATCAACAGGCTCCGTGACACCGGAGGAGGATTAACAGCTGTGAAAAACGGAGAATTGCTTCACTCCGTTCCGCTTCCGATCGCCGGGCTTTTGTCTGATAAGTCGGCGGAATGGGTCAATGACAGCTTGGGCGTGCTTCATGAGAAGCTTCCTCTGCTCGGATTCACCGGTGATTTCAATCCGTTTCTCACATTATCGTTTTTAGCGCTTCCGGTGATTCCGGATATTAAAATGACAGCGGCCGGTCTATTTGATGTCAAAGCCTTTCAGCATATTCCGCTGCAATAAAAAAAACTGCACTCGTAATGAGTGCAGTTTTTTTTAGACCTCCATAATGATCGGAAGGATCATCGGGCGGCGTTTTGTTTTTTCGTATAGGAACGGAGCAAGCGTATCGGTAATTTCGTTTTTAATTTCGGACCACTGCGTTGTTTTCCGATCCATAACTTTCTCCAGATGGTTCGAAATCAGCTGCTGCGCGTCATTGATCAAATCACCGGATTCTCTCATGTATACAAAACCTCTTGAGATTAAATCAGGCCCCGCCGAAACCTTAAAGTCGTCCATGTTGATGCTGACAACAACGATAACAAGGCCTTCTTCTGAAAGAATGCGGCGGTCGCGGAGCACGATATTGCCGATATCACCGATTCCGCTTCCGTCAATGTAAACGGAGCCGGACGGAATTTTGCCTGCCACAGCGGCTTCTTCGCCTTTGAGGGCCAGCACTTCTCCATTATCCATGATAAAGCAGTTTTCTTCAGGTATGCCGCAATCAGTCGCGAGTTTGACGTGCATTTTCTGCATTCTGTACTCACCGTGAATCGGCATAAAGAACTTCGGTTTGATCAGGCGGAGCATTAATTTCTGCTCTTCCTGTCCGCCGTGTCCGGATGTATGAATGTCATTCAATGAACCGTGAATGACTTCTGCGCCCGCACGGTACAGCTGGTTGATGGTGCGGCTTACGCTGATTGTGTTTCCGGGAATCGGAGAGGAAGAAAAGACGACCGTATCTCCGGGATTAATGGAAATCTGCCGGTGCGTCCCGTTAGCGATGCGTGATAACGCCGCCATCGGTTCACCTTGGCTTCCCGTACATAAAATTGTTACTTTATTGGCAGGCAAACGATTGATTTCGTTATGCTCAATAAACGTATTTTTAGGACAGGTAATGTAGCCGAGATTTTGTCCGATTTCAATAGCCGATTCCATACTGCGTCCGAATACGGCAACTTTTCTGCCTTTTAAAACGGCTGCTTCAATCACCTGCTGAAGACGGTGTATATTCGAAGCGAATGTCGCAAATATAATTCTGCCGTCCACTTTTCGGAAAATATCGTGAATGCTTTCGCCTACGCGGCGTTCTGACATGGTGAAATCAGGAACCTCACTGTTTGTACTGTCAGAAAGCAGGCACAGAACGCCTTCTTTCCCGATTTCAGCCATCTTTGTCAAGTTTGCCGGTTCGCCTACCGGTGTGAAATCGAACTTAAAGTCCCCGGTATGTACGATATTGCCCGGCGGTGTTTTGACGACGATTCCGTATGAATCCGGAATGCTGTGTGTCGTTCTGAAGAAGGATACAGACGTCTTGCGGAACTTCACGATGTCGTCTTCACCGATGATGTTTAATTTGGTCTGTCTTAACAGCCCGTGCTCTTCAAGTTTATTCCGAAGTAAGCCGATCGCGAGTTTACCGCCGTAAACGGGAATATTTACTTGTCTGAGCAGGTACGGAATACCGCCGATATGGTCTTCGTGACCGTGGGTGATAAACAGACCTTTAATTTTATCTTCATTTTTTACTAAATACGTGTAATCGGGGATTACGTAATCAATGCCGAGAAGTTCATCTTCCGGGAACTTGATTCCCGCATCAATCAGTACAATTTCATCCTGAAACTGCACCCCGTACGTATTTTTTCCGATCTCGCCCAATCCGCCGAGGGCGAAAACGGCAGTCTGGTCATTTTTTACAAATTTCATTCCGCTCATAACTCCAATACTTTAAAATTTTCGCTCTGCTTCTCATATTCTAAAAAAGCACCGTCCACAGGCTGAACAAATTCAATGTTGTATTTCTGATCTTTCAGTTTCGTTCTGACGTCCCGTTCTGAAACGCCCTCAATGTAAAGTGAATCTGTTTTTTCCCGAACAGGTACTTCGTCAGCCTTCTCTTGATAAAATACCTTATAAATCATCCAAATCTCTCCTTAAATGCCGTATGTTAGACTCGCTTATTCTATTATATTCGAAAACGGATTATAAGGAAAGTCTCGAGCAAAAAAGGGACTTTCAAAAAACGAAAGATCCCTTCTACGCGATGACTTTTTTCCGGAGCATTCCGCCCCACTGTCTTCTGAGTTTCTTCCGTAATCGGCGCAGCATCGTATACCTCCTTTAAAGCCCTTTATAGAAGTAGTATGCGGAAAAAATGAATTTGTTTTCGTGGGTAAAACTGGAATTTCATCAAGGCAGTTTTCCGGAAGAAAAACTTTCTGTATGATGATATTGAAAAAGACACGACTGATAAACGGGAAAAAGGAGAAATTGACATGAATCCAAAACTGATCTTTTTTGATATTGACGGCACGATCTATGACCATGATAAACATATTCCCGATAGCGCAAGAAACGCCGTGAAGGCGCTTAAAGAGGCTGGCCATCACGTTTTTATCGCCAGCGGAAGGTCCCCGTTTATGGTAAAACCGATTCTGGAAGAGCTTGAGATTGAATCATTTATTTCATACAACGGCCAGTATGTCGTATTTGAAGGTGAGGTCATTTATAAAAATCCGCTTCCTGAAGATGCGGTTGCGCGTTTATTAAAGCAGGCGGCAGAAGGGGAGCACCCCGTCGTATTTATGGCGGAAGACACGATGAAAACGACCGTCCCCGGACATCCGCACGTCTCGGAAGGAATCGGCAGTCTGAAAGCGCCTTATCCCGAAGTTGATGAAACTTTTTATAAAGGAAAAGAAATTTATCAGCTGCTTTTATTCTGCCGCGGACACGAAGAAAAAGCATATGCCGCTTTTCCGGAGTTTGATTACGTCCGCTGGCACGAATTGTCAACGGATGTGCTTCCGAAAGGCGGTTCAAAAGCGGAAGGCATTAAAAGAGTGCTTGAGCGGCTTCCGTACCGCGTAAGTGACACTTATGCATTCGGCGACGGATTAAATGACCTTGAGATGATCCGTTTTGTCGGCACCGGGGTGGCGATGGGAAATGCGGTTCCGGAATTAAAAGGTGCCGCCGATTTCGTCACAAAGCCGGTGGATGAAGAGGGAATCAGCTGGGCCGTCAAAGAACTGGGCCTTTTGAAATAAAGAAAACCGGCACTTTGGGAAGTGCCGGTTATTTTTAACGGTCAATGGCAATGGCGTTTTCAGGTTCTTTGAACGGATTTTCTTTATCGATATGGTCGTAAAACATCACGCCGTTCAGATGATCGATTTCGTGCTGAAACACGATGGCCGGAAAACCTTTGAGGCGGATGTCAATCTGTTCTCCTTCAAGCGTCACCGCCTTTACGCGGATGCGGGCGTAGCGCGGCACATAGCCGGGAATGGGTTCGTCTACCGACAGGCAGCCTTCTCCGCTCGTCAAGTAGCTTTTTTCCACTGAGTGGCTGACGATCTTAGGGTTAAAAAGAGCATAGCTGTATAAAGTGCCTTTCGCATCTTCTGCATGGACGGCGATCATCCGTTTTTTTACGTCTGTTTGGGGAGCGGCAAGGCCGACGCCCGGACGAAGCTTGTATTTCTCGGCTAATTCAGGATTTTGGCTGTTTTTCACAAACTCAATCATATCAGCAAGATGCTGTTTTTCTTCGTCAGAAGCGGGAAGCTGAACTTCTTCAGCGATCTCTCTGAGCGCGGGATGTCCGTCGCGTACAATATTTTCCATAGTAATCAAGAAACTTCACTCCTAAAGCTTAATATGTAAATTATAGCGAATTTCTTTATCGCGGCGCAACGAAACAATTGGCCGGCCATAGCAGGCCGGCCGATGTTCACGTTGTATAGGGTCAGCAGCCGCAGCCTAAATAAGCGGCACCGACGATGATTAATAAGATAAACAATACGACGATTAATGCGAATGTGCGGCCGTAACCGCCGCCGCAGCCGTAACCGTAACCGCCGCCATAACCATATCCGCCGCCGCAGCAACCGCCGCCAAATCCGCCGCCAAATCCATATCCGTACATAAAAAAACCTCCTCTTTTAATTACGCTGACCCTCTGTCAGCAGGGCCGGCGTCTACTATAAACTATGTAAAAGCCAAAAAGATGTATGGTCATCCGCCCTGTTTTCTCAATTTTTTATGCAAGTATTCTTTGACAGCACCGTAAGCGTCTTTTTACCCGGTCATGTCAATTACAGCTCAGCTATTGTCAAAAAGCGTTCGGGCTTCTATAGTGGAAATTGTCAAGATTGGGGGATTTTAAGTGAATATGATTCAAAAAAAGGTATTAGCAGGAATCGGAGCGCTCGGCGCCGCAAGTATGCTGCTTGCCGGATGCGGGGGAAAAGATCCGGTTGAATCGCTTCATGACTCGATGGAAAAAGCCGTTCAAGCGGAAAAACCGTTTCAAAAAGAGCAGAAAACATTAGAAAAATTGGAGAAAAAAGAGCATCAGCTATACGACAGCGCGGTTAAACTGAATATGGATGATTACCAGAAAATTGTCACACTGTCTGATCAGGCTCTGAGCAATGCAAATCAGCGAAAAAAACATCTGAAAGCAGAAAAAGACAGTATTGATGATTCAAAAAAAGCGTTTGAATCCGCAAAAAAAACTTCTCAAGAAATAAAGGATAAGAAAGTAAAAGAAAAAGCCGGGCATGCTGTCGCTTTAATGGGGAAAAGGTATGCATCTTATGATCTTTTGTACAAAAAGTACGAAAAAGCCATTTCACTTGATAAGGACCTTTATAAACTGATTAAAGATAAAAAGCTCACATTAGCGCAGCTGGAAGAGCAAATCAGCAAAGTAAACTCAGTTTACGAAAAGGTGCATAAACAAGCAGATGAGTTCAATCAATTTACTAAAGACTACAACAAAGAGAAAGAACTATTATTCCGCAAATAGTATAGTGAAGGCATATCGGCATGGGCTGATGAACTGATAACAACCGAGTTCAGCCGCCTGTAAAAAGGCGGCTGAAGAATTGGTATATACGTGTGTTTCCCATTGACAACAAGTAAATCATGGTATAGTATTTATTTAGGGAAATATTCACATAAAACCAATCGTTGTTTCGGCACGTTGGAATGTTTTTATTATATTGATATATATAAAACAGAATGAAAATGTGATTTTAATTATCAGAAAATTCTACCTATTTATATTTACGGCAATATGATATTTGTACATGCTTTTTGCTTTTAAACCTTTATCCGGCATAAAGGTTTTTTTATTTTGCTTAGTAATGCTTATTAAGTAAGTGTGCTAAGAGTAAACGACAATTTTAAAATTGAAGTGAAAAACGTTAATCAAATCGGAACGAAAAGAAACGGCAGAAATACGGAACAGGAGGAAAACAAATGCTTGCTTACGTCTTTCCCGGACAGGGAGCGCAGTTTAAAGGAATGGGCAGAGACTTATTCGATGAATTCAGTGAGCTCATTAAAAAGGCAGATCATATTTTAGGATACTCCATAAAGGATTTATGCCTTTCAGATGAAAAAGAGAGGCTGACTGATACGAAGTATACACAACCTGCAATTTATACAGTGAGCGCACTGCAATATTTAAAGGGTTTAAAAGAAGGTCATACACGCCCTGATGCTGTTGCAGGACATAGTCTGGGTGAATATACTGCGCTTTTTGCGGCCGGCGTTTTTAATTTTGAAACAGGTCTCCGGCTGGTTGCTAAAAGAGGCGAGTTAATGAGTGAGGCTTCCGAGGGCGGAATGGCTGCCGTGATCGGACTGGATGAGCATCACATAAAAAAAATACTTCAGAAGTATGAATTCGGCCAAATAGATATCGCCAATTACAATACATCTTCACAAATTGTGATAGCAGGGGCTGCAGATGAGATAAAGCGGGCAGCCTCTTTTTTTGAAAAAGAAGGGGCGAAAGCTTATATCGTATTGCAAGTCGGCGGAGCTTTTCATTCTCGTTTCATGGAAAGTGCACAGCGTGAATTTGCGGAATTTATCGAGGAGTTTCATTTTTCTGAATTGAATTTCCCGGTCATATCTAACTATACGGCAAGACCTTATAAACAAGAAGATATCAAACGGAATTTAATTGAACAAATAACAAACTCGGTGAAATGGACTGAAAGCATCAGGTATCTAATGGGACAAGGCGTAACTGTGTTTGAAGAGATCGGTCCCGGCAACATTCTGACTAAATTAATTCACACCATACAAAGAGATGAGGAACCGCTTACTATCAGTGCGCCGGAAGACAGTCTCTTTTTTTCTGAAGGGAACAAGGACAATTCGGAAAGCGGGAAAGAGCATAGCCTCTTGGCCGAAAATATAGAGAGCGGTGCAGCTTCACCGGTGTCCCGATTGGGTGATCAATCTTTCAAAGAAGATTACGGTTTGACATACGCGTATTTGGCAGGTGCAATGCATAGAGGGATCTCTTCCGCTGAAATGCTGATCCGCCTCGGGAAGAAAGGAATGCTGGGGTTCTTTGGCACAGCGGGTTTACCTATAAGGGAAATTGAACAGGCCCTTATTTCTATTAAGAAGACACTCAAAAATGGTCAGCCCTACGGAATGAATCTGCGATTTGAGCCGGATCATCAAGATAGAGAAAAGGAATTGATAGATTTATATATCAAGCATGACGTACGAGTAATAGAAGCGTCTTCGTATCTTTCCGTCAGCGCACCATTAATTTATTACAAAGCGCATCAGTTGAAGATAGACAAAAGCGGCAGGGTCATACCTCATAATCGGATCATTGCCAAAGTTTCACGGCCGGAAGTTGCGGCCGCATTTCTGAGTCCGCCTCCTCAAAGTATCGTAAAGAGAATGTGTCAGAACGGTATGCTGACGGAAGAGCAGGCGGAGTGGCTCAGCCGTATTCCGGCAGCAGACGATATCATTATTGAAGCAGATTGCGGAAGTAATACCGAACAGGGCTCATTGACGGCGATGCTGCCGTTTTTTGTTAACCTGCGGGATGAGATGATGGAAACACACAAATACGCAAGGAAGATAAGGATCGGGGCTGCGGGAGGAATCGGGACTCCCGAGTCTGCGGCGTCTGCTTTTTTAATGGGCGCTGATTTTATTATGACGGGATCCATTAATCAATGTACAGTTGAAGCCGAAACAAGCGGTTTTGTTAAAGAAATGCTGAGTGAGACAGGAATATGCGATACTGCTTATGCGCCTTCGGAGACTCTGTTTGAGTTCGGAACAAAGGTTCAGGTGCTGAAAAAGGGCACGCTGTTTCCGGTCAGGGCAAATAAATTATTTCAAATCTACCAACAATACGAGTCTTTGAGTGAGATAGATGAAAAGACAAAGATTCAGCTCGAAAATGATTATTTTAACAAGACTTTTGATGAAATCTACGAAAGCATAATAGATAAACAGCCGAACCTGGCCCAAAAAGCTGAGCGCAATCAAAAATATAAGATGCTGTTACTATTTAAGTGGTATTTGCAAAGAGGATGTCTGCTTGCTTTGGAAGGGCAGGAAGAACAAAAGGTGAATTTCCAAGTTCATTGCGGCCCGTCTTTAGGCGCTTTTAATCATTGGGTAAAGGGCACGGATTTGGAATCATGGAGAAACAGACATGTCGATGACATTGGTGAAAAATTGATGAATGAGACCGAAAGTCTGCTAAGGCACAGATTGGATACGTTATTTCTACACTAAAGAAGGAGCGGGTGGAGGCCAATGGTTCATTTGAATAAACAGAATGCGGATATCGCGATAATCGGGGTTGCTTGCAGATTCCCCGATGCAGATCATTATCAAGAATTCTGGGAAAACATAAATAGCGGCAAAGATTCCATCCGGGAAGTGCCGATTGAACGGTGGGATCCCGAACTTTATTATTCAGCTGATATCAGTGTACCGAACAAAACAATCAGCAAGTGGGGAGGTTTTATTCATAAAGCTGACCATTTCGACCATAAGTTTTTTAATATCTCTCCCCGGGAAGCGAAAAACATGGATCCTGAGCAAAGAATCCTTTTAGAAGAAACTTGGCGGTGCATCGAAGATTCCGGGGTTTCTTTGCAGGATCTCCAGCGTAAAACCACTTCTGTTTTTGCAGGTATTATGAATTCTGACTACCGGCAGACAGGTAAAGCTGAATCGGAAATCGACAGTTATGCCTGTTTAGGAAGTTTCGAAGCTATGCTTTCCAACCGGCTTTCATACACATTCGGTTTGACCGGAAAAAGTATGTCTGTAAATGCCGCTTGTGCATCGTCGCTTGTTGCTTTACATGAAGCGGTTAAGTCACTGCGGACAAAAGAAAGCGATTATGCAATCGCATCGGGAGTAAACTTGAATTTCCAACCCGGAAAATATATTTCTTTTTCTAAAGCCAGAATGCTGAGTCCTGACGGCAAATGTAAAACCTTTGACGCAGCGGCGAACGGGTACGTTCCCGGAGAAGGGGCAGGCGTTGTATTGCTGCAGCGCCTTGGTGATGCAGTAAAAGCCGGTCACCATATATACGGGATCATAAAAGGGACAGCTGTTAATCATGGCGGTAAATCCCGTTCCATAACCGCTCCTAGAGCAGAAGCGCAGAGCCGGGTCATCTCAGAAGCTTTACACAACGCTGCTGTCGATGCTGCGACGGTTTCTTATGTAGAAGCACATGGCACAGGTACATCTCTGGGCGATCCGATAGAAATAGAAGCATTGACAAAAGCGTATCGGCAATATACTGAGGATACTCAATATTGCAGGATCGGAAGTGTGAAAACAAATATCGGTCATACAGAAGCAGCAGCTGGAATGGCCGGATTGATAAAAGTTCTAATGATGATGAAACACCGGAGGGTGCCGAAAAGCCTGAATGTACATACGGTAAATCCAATTATACAGTTTGAAAAAACACCGTTCAGGCCGGCGCTTGATTCAAGTGATTGGAAGGCGGCAGACGGGGCTCCGCTCAGGGCGGGAATCAGCTCCTTCGGTTTTGGGGGTGTTAACTCTCACGTCATCATCGAAGAATTTATACATACAAAAGACGAATCTGACAGAAAAGGAAGGGTACCCTTCCTTTTTTCCGCTAAAAGTGAAGAAAGCATGAAACAAATGATACATCATTGGAGAACCTTTGCTGACGATTCTGAGGAATTTTGCAAAATATCAAATGAAGTGATCAGCAGCACCCTTTTAACGGGGAGGACATCGTTTGATTACAGGGCTGGTTTATTGGCAGGCAGCAAGGAGGAATTTAAAAATCAGCTTAAAGAGGGATTAAGTTTTCGGAGGAAACAAGATTCTGAATGGGCGCTTGCCATCGGTGACTTCAAATGGGAAAGTTATAAACAATTTGCCGTTTTGAAACGGGTATTCCCTGATTTAGAAAAGAACGTAAGGTCGGTGCTGAAAGATATACCAACATTGCACAGTTCATTTAAAAGAAAATGGACACCTGAGAAAATCCGCTTGTATTCTTTAGTTATCAATACGGAAATCATAAAAAGTATCCTGGCATCCGGTTTTAAGCCAAGCCTCATTACAGGCGCCGGAGACGGATATTACGTCGCTCTTGCAGCAGCGGATATCATCAAAATTGAAAAGGCCATTTCTGTAATCACAGGCGCTGAAAAACCTTCGCACATATCCTGTGAGCCGCCGTCCATTCCATTTGTCAATCCGTACACTTCAAAAACGTACCCGCCGGTTCGATTAAATGAAGATTATGTAAGGATGCTGCTGAACGGTCTGAGCTTCCCGGCTGATTTTACAGACCGCCTGTACGGGAAAACACGGCTGCTTCTTGAGCACCAATATACGTTTAAAGGGTTTTTAGAAGAGTGGGATAAAGCGGGGAAGACTCAGGAAATCGAGATTTTATCTTATATTGTGAATCGCGCGGCGGTTAAAAGAAATGCATTGCCGGCTGATGAGGAAGCAGCGATCATGGCTATCCTTGCCTCTATGAGAAGACTGTATAAGAGATGGGATTTAACAGATTATGATGGATTCTTTAATAATGATTATGTTCTGGAAATATTAAATTTACTTGATGAAGGAATCTTCTCTAAAGAACTTTTTCTGAGCATGTTATTGAAAAAGCAAGACGGAATTAAACAGGCTGTTGCTTGTATTAATGAGCAGCCGGCAGGTTTTTATGATAAAACTCGTTTTCCGTTGATGACAGAATACAATCAAATGGATGCCGTGTCTCAGGAGATAGCTGATCATATGCCGCTTCACACGGAAGAAAAGGGAACGGAGCCGGATGTGGATGTTTCTGATTTTTCAGTTTTTCAATTCGGATCGCTCCCTCCATCAGCAAAACTAAACAAAGCGGCTGCTTTTGAAGCGGACAAACCAGCTGATGAGGCTCTTTATCATTCATTTATGCAAATGTGGCTTTCAGGAGAAGAGATTGAATGGGCGAAACTAGGTGACTATCATAAAAGAAAAGCCCCGCTTCCGCCTTATCCGTTTGAGCGCTGTCAATTTTCTTTAAACCCTCAGCAGGTAAAATCAGACGCGGCTTTTTCAGAAAAGAAGAATCAGGCACTTTATACGCCGGTATGGAAAGAAACCGCACTTGAGAATGAAGCGGATAGCGGACAAGCCTGTACTATTTTGTTGTTCTCCGGAAACAAAGACTATTTTGAAGAGCTGAAAAAAAGAGAGAATACGTCCGCATATCTTATTATGCCCGGTGACCGTTTAGAGCAGATAAGCGACAGTGTTTTCACGATCAACAGGCAGCGGCCCGATGATTATCAAAGTGTCATTCGTCTGTTAAAAGAAAAAGGCGCAGCGCCTGATGCAATTTTGCATACGTGGTCTGAAAAACGGCCTGAACTGGAAGAAACACTCGAATCAGGAATTTATTCCGGGTTTTATCTGACTAAAGCTTTAATCAGCGAGAACCTTATAAACAAAGTAACGTTCATTTATACATTCAGCGCAGATCAAAAAGAAAAATTGCCGTATTTTGAAGGTGTGAACGGTTTTTTAAAATCGGTAAAACAAGAATATCCGCAGTTGCATTGTAAGACGGTTTGCTTTGAACATGATTCTGCATCCGTTTCATTTTCAGAGAAGGCTGCTATTCTTTATAAAGAAATAAACACAGCGCCTGATCGGCATATTCATATCACTTACAGAGGCTGCGTAAGATATGCACGGATGTTAGAGAAGCAGAGAGAAACATACACAAAGACCATTCAATACCCTGAAAAAGATAAAGTATATTTAATTACAGGGGGATTTGGGGGGATTGGCAGTAAAGTCGCTGAATATTGCGCGAAAACTGAAAGATCCACCATTATTCTATCGGGGCGATCTGCTTTAAACGGAGATAAGCAGAAACATTTAGAATACCTGAACAGCTTTAAAGCAAAGGTTTATTATGTACAGGCGAATATATCCGATAAAGAAGCGGTAAAAAAAATGATTGACGGTATTACCGATCAGCATGCAGGTCTTCATGGCGTCATTCATTGTGCAGGAGTTATCAGAGACTCGCTGCTTTTTCGAAAAACAAAGCAGGAACTTTCAGAGGTGATTGCTCCAAAAGTTCATGGCGCATTGAATCTTGATCATGCAACGAAGTCGCTGGAATTGGATTTTTTCGCCGTTTTTTCTTCAGTCGTCTCTATTGCAGGGAACGAAGGCCAATGTGATTATGCATATGCAAACAGCTTTTTAGATCATTTTGCCGAATATCGGGAACAGAAACGGCAAAATTCTCTGCGCAGCGGCCGCACGCTGACAATCAATTGGCCTTTATGGCAAGACATCGGAATGGGGGCGAACCTGTCAGGTCAAGGGCGGACGTCTCTTTTTCATGGTTCCGGGCTCGAAGAACTTCCTGCTGAAGACGGAACGCAATGGTTTTCGCGGATTGTAACTTCGGGTCAGCTGCATAATATTGCAGTCTGCGGTGATCATGAGCGCTTTGAACAATTTATGCGGCAGAGATTTTTGACGGACGAAACAGAGACAGGCAGTGCCATTCCTTTGGCTCAAGGCGATATTTTGGATCAGACAGTTTTGTTTTTAACCAATATCATCTCCTCTGAGATCGGTGCAGAACGGGAAGAGATCGATCAAGATGTGCATCTGGCTGAATATGGAATGGATTCGGTTATGATTCATCAATGCAACACAAAGCTGGAGCAGTCACTGGGAGCAATTTCGAAAACGCTTTTATTTGAATTTCATACAATCAGAGATTTAGCAGATCATCTTGTAAAGGAATATCCGGATCGGCTGGGGCGTTTATTTTCACGGGAGGAAAAAGGAAAACAGATTCAGAGCATTACCCCTGCCAGGCCGGAACAAAACATCACTGCACCTGCGGCGGAGGAAAAAGAACATCTTGACGGGATAGCGGTAATCGGTATCAGCGGCCGTTATCCCGGGGCTGAAAATATCGAAGAATTGTGGGAGCTTCTATCAAAAGAGAGAACCGCAATCACAGAAATTCCGAAAGAACGATGGAATTATGAGACCTACTATGATCCAGACCCCGCTAAAGCGCATGAGGGGAAAATTTATTGCAAATGGGGCGGATTTTTAAAGAATGCTGAATCATTTGATTCTTTGTTTTTCCAAATATCGCCGAGAGAAGCAGAAGCGATGGATCCTCAGGAACGAATATTTCTCGAAACCGTGTGGAAAGCATTTGAAGATTCGGGATATACCATTGAAGGGTTGAGAAAGCAGACCGAAAAACATGTCGGTGTATTTGCGGGAGTGACAACCAATTCCTACAAGCTGCTCGGCGAAAGAATACCGACGGATAAAAACGATGTACTTCCAAATTCGTTCCCATGGTCTCTCGCGAACAGAGTGTCTTACACATTTGACTTTACAGGTCCCAGTGTCCCTGTAGATACGGCTTGCTCTTCATCCTTAACGGCAATTCACATGGCTTGCCAAAGTTTAACAAAGGGTGAGTGCTCGGTTGCGGTTGCGGGAGGAGTAAATTTGTATCTTCATCCTTCTGACTATTTATACCGATGTCAGATGGGGATGCTTTCAAAATCGGGAAAATGCAGAAGTTTTGGAGAAGGCGGCGACGGTTTCGTACCCGGGGAAGGTGTCGGGGCCGTTATTCTTAAACCGCTTAAAGATGCCATACGTGATAATGATACTGTGTACGCCGTCATTAAAGGAACGGCAATTAATCACGGCGGAAAGACAAATGGCTATACGGTGCCTAATCCTGCCGCACAGGCGGATTTAATTCAAGGAGCTCTTAAAGCGGCCGGTTGGAGCGCCAGAAGTGTCAGCTTTATTGAAGCCCACGGCACGGGAACGCCGCTGGGTGACCCGATTGAAGTCCGAGGCCTGACCAAGGCGTTTAGAGCTTATACCGAAGATGTTTCATATTGCTCTCTCGGATCGATTAAATCTAACATCGGTCATCTCGAAGCGGCTGCGGGTATTGCCGGCCTGACAAAGATTATCTTACAAATGAAGTATAAAAAAATAGCCGCAACACTGCATGCTGAACGGGTGCATCCGGATCTTTATCTGGAAGAGACACCTTTTTGTCTTCAGCAGGAAACCGCCGACTGGATAAAACCCGCGAATGAAAAACATTCTGACAGCAATTATCCGCGGCGCGCGGGATTAAGTTCTTTCGGAGCGGGCGGGGCAAATGCTCATATCCTTGTGGAAGAGTATGAGTCTGCTGCTGACTGTCATACGAATTGTGAGGAAAGTGAGGAACTTATCGTACTCTCAGCCAAGCATTCACTGAGTTTACGGGAATCGGCAAAACAGCTGGAGGAATATCTTCAAAAGGCCCGTCATAAGCAGGACGAGTTTTTGCAGCAAGCGGGAACAAACAAGCCGCTTCACCTTTCTGATATTGCGTATACCCTTCTTGAAGGGCGTGAAGCCATGCCGGAAAGGCTTGCTGTCATTTCAAATAATATCGATGATCTGATGTTGAAATTAAATCACTTTTATAATGGAATTGACGATCACGAAATATTTAGAGGGAAAAAACCGAATCATAAACGCAGACAGCAGCAATCGGATCTTCCGCTCAAATCCGGCAGAACTACATTAGCCGAAATGGCTGAATTTTGGGTATCAGGAGGGAATTTAAGCTGGGAAGATTTCCGCACCGGCAGAAAACCGGCGAAAATTGCGCTGCCGACTTACCCTTTCTTAAAAAACAGACTGTGGGTGTCAAATAAGGCGCAAACAAAATCAGCAGCCGGTACAGCTCCTTTATTTGATTTTTCTGCAGGTGAGTGCCGATTTTATAAAACGCTTTCTGATTCTGAATATTATTTAAAAGATCATGTTGTGCATGGGAATATGGTTCTGCCCGGAGCGGCAATCATCGAAGCGGCCAGAGAAGCGGGAGAGAGGCTGTACGGAAAATCAGTCATAAAACTGAGTCAGGTTGTATGGCCGGTTCCAATAATCGTTGAAAAAGAAAAGACGATAATGATAGATCTGCTGCCGAATCAAAAAGACGGCAGATTTGTGGTGAAAACCGATATGCAACCTGAAGCGGCAGTTCATTGCCAAGGAAACATTATCACATGCGGAGATAAAGATGCCTCTCATACAGAGCATTTTCAATTGGACAACTGGTTAACCGGACAGAAGAGATTAATCAGCGGCGCTGAGTGTTATAGGACCTTCCGGCAGAGCGGTTTGGACTATGGAGCCAGTTTTCAGGTAATAAAACAGCTGTTTATCCATGAAAATGCTGTTCTTGCACGAATATCACTTCCTGAGAGCATTCATAAAAAATCCGGCACGCTGCTGGAACCGTGTTTATTGGATGGCATTTTTCAATCCACAACCGGGTTTATGTCCGGTCAAGAAGGGGATCACACCGCATATTTGCCTTTTGAATTAGGCGAGCTGGAGATTCTGCATGCACCTTCGGCAAACGGCTATGCTTACATTACAGCTGCCGATGAAAGACAACATGATGATGTCAAAAGGTTTCATATACTATTTATGGATGAAAACGGATCTGTAAGTCTTAAAATAAAAAACTTAGCGTTGAAGGCATTAAAGGCTGCACCGCAGACTCAGGATGAGCGGCATTCAGTTAAGTATTACACTGATATGTGGAAGCGGGCCCCTCTGCTTCATCAGCCTGAAGCCAGCGGTTTAAACAGCTGCCTTGTGATTTCACTCCGTCAGGATATATCAGAACCGCTGATCCGCAAGGCATATAAAGATATCGGCCTGAATATGATCTTTGTCCGCCATGGCGGCAGTTTTCAAGAAAAAGAAACTGATTCCTTTGAATTGAACAGCGTCAAACTTGACGGCTATAAGAAATTGCTGGCGATTCTCAAAGAAAGACAAGTGACAATTGACCGCGTCATTTTAATCGGGATGAGCCCTGAAACGGGAATTGAGCATAACATTCATGAAAAACTGGAAGAGGCTGTTTTGCCGGTTTTCAATGTAACGAAAGCTCTGCTAGCAACAATCCCAAGACATAAAATCCTGATATCACATGTATTTTTCACAAGGGAAAATCAAATCTTACCTTATCAAATGGCAATCAGCGGCTTTTTTAGGTCGCTTCATTTAGAACATCCTATGTTGTCCGGTAAAAATATTGAAATACACAGCGATGAAATTCAGTTACAGCTGAACGGCGGTCTGCCTGAATTAAAAAACCTTGTGAAAGAAACAGTCATCAGCGATGATACTTCTTCAGAAATCAGATACAGAGATGGAATCAGGCAGGTAAAGCACTCTGCAGAAATTGAAAGTGCCGAGCCCCCCAAAAAGATGGAAGTAAAAGAAGGGGGAGTTTACCTCATTACAGGAGGAACAGGCGGTCTGGGACTGATTTTCGCCAGACATCTTGTGCGAAAAGGGAGAATAAAACTTGTCCTTATCGGCAGGTCAGAGCTTTCTGAGGAAGCCATAAGCAATGTAAAAGAGCTCGAAAAAAACGGATCAGAAGTTTTTTATGTAAGAACCGATATTTCTGATAAGGAAAATGTCGACAACCTGATAAAACTCGTCAAAAACAAATTAGGTCCTGTTAAAGGAATTATTCACAGCGCCGGTGTGATAAAAGATTCATTACTCATCAATAAGCGTGAAGAGGATCTCGATTCAGTCTTGGCCAGCAAGGTTTACGGAACGATATGGCTTGACCGGTATACAGACAGAGAACCTCTGGACTTTTTTGTTATGTTTTCATCTATCAGCGCAATAATCGGGAATGCCGGACAAACTGATTATGCTTATGCAAACCGGTTTATGGATTATTTTGCGGAAATGAGAGCAACGGAAAATAAACCTGGAAAAACAGTCTCGATTAATTGGCCTTTATGGAAAGAAGGCGGTATGCAAATTGACATTCATTCAGAGAAGTTCCTTTATGACCGTTTCGGAATGCTGCCTCTGGAAAAACGGGAAGGCCTTGCAGCATTTGATCAAGCAATGACAGGGTGTGAACATCAAATAATGGTATTTAGCGGTAATGAATTAAAGCTGGAACGAATGATAACGATTGACAGCGGAAAAAGTGACCCGGCAATCGCCGACGAAAATCAAGAACCGAAAGAGCTGTCAATAACTGAATCTTTAAAAAGCACTTTGACGCGCATCGTCACCGGCGTATTAAAAATTGAAGAACGGGAATTTGATTTTGAACTGCCGATAAGTGAATACGGATTTGATTCAATTATGTTTACAATGCTGGGCAACGAATTAAACGAAACATTAGGAATATCAATGATGCCGTCAGATTTTTTCGGTCTTACTGATTTTAATGAACTTCTTGAGTTTTTAAAGAGTGAGTATTCTGAAGAGCTTCATCTCTGCGGTTCTTTTTCTTCAGATGAATCTGCGGCGAAAGACAGGAGAGAAAATCTGATTGAGGGCATCGCAAAGATGATGTCAAGTATTTTAAAGATTGACAGAAAGGAAATAGAAGAAGAGACTTCATTCGGCGAGTACGGATTTGATTCTATTACGTTTACCAGACTCGGAAATGAAATCAATCAACAATATGGTACGGAATTATTGCCGTCCATTTTCTTTGAATGCAATTCACTGGCTGAACTGACTGATTATGTAATCGAGCAATACGGAGAAATCCTTTTTGCTGAGACAGAATCTTTTTCTGCAGCTGACGAAAAAACATTGTACAGCACGCCTCCGCCGGAATCCTATGAACATTCCCCTGAGCCTGAAAACAAAACTAGGCAAGAGGAAAGACATATGAATGAGCCGGTTGCAATAGTGGGAATAAGCGGCCGTTTCCCCAAAACAGATACGCTGGAAGACTTTTGGGAAGGAATTGAAAAAGGG
Source organism: Bacillus sp. SIMBA_026 (assembly GCF_046535335.1). Lineage (NCBI taxonomy): Bacteria > Bacillati > Bacillota > Bacilli > Caryophanales > Bacillaceae > Bacillus > Bacillus sp. SIMBA_026. The sequence goes on from NZ_JAWRWX010000001.1 coordinate 545,087, forward strand.
CGGGATATGATTACAGACATTCCTGAAGACCGTTGGAACTGGAAAGAGTTTGACGGCGATCCGATCAGGGACGTCAATAGAACAAAAATAAAAAAAGGCGGATTTATCAAAGGTGCGGACAGTTTTGATCCGTTGTTTTTCGGGATTTCTCCCGCCGAAGCAGAATTAATGGATCCCCAGCAAAGAATTTTTATGGAGACTGTATGGAAAACAATAGAAGATGCGGGCTATAAGCCATCTGATTTGGCAGGGACGAAAACCGCGGTGTTTGCAGGGGTTGCCACAACGGATTATGCTGAACGTCTGAATGAAAATGGCGTCTCTGTTCAGGCGCAGACTGCAACCGGTTTAAATCATTGTATATTGGCAAATCGTATTTCTTACCAGCTGAACCTGACGGGTCCGAGCGAACCGATTGACACTGCCTGTTCAAGTTCGTTAGTTGCTCTTCATCGTGCGGCTGAGGGGATTCAAAGAGGCGATTTTGAAATGGCGATTGCAGGCGGTGTGCATATTATGACAAGCCCTACTCTGTTTATAGCTTTTGATAAAGCAGGTATGCTTTCCAAAGACGGAAAGTGCAAAACGTTTGATAAAAGCGCTGACGGCTATGTAAGGAGTGAAGGGGCGGCTGCAGTATTGCTTAAGCCGCTCAGCAAAGCACAGGCAGACGGTGATCATATATATGGTTTGATTAAAGGGTCAGCTGTAAATCACGGCGGCCGCGCCAATTCTTTGACAGCTCCGAATCCGAACGCACAGGCGGACTTATTAACCGAAGCTTGGCGGAAGGCGGGGGTCAGCCCTGCCACTGCGGGATATATAGAAGCGCATGGCACAGGGACAAGTCTTGGCGATCCGATTGAAGTGAACAGCATCATAAAGGCATTTAAAACGTTATATCAAGAATGGGACATTCCCTTTGAGAAACAGAAATGCTGCGGAATCGGGTCTGTGAAAACAAACATCGGCCATCTCGAAACCGCTGCCGGAATAGCCGGAGTGATGAAAGTGTTACTGGCTTTTAAATATCGCAAACTTCCGGGTCTCGCCCATTTTTCAGAACTCAATCCATACATCAAACTGGAAAATACGCCATTTTATATCACAGAAACCGCTCAAAAGTGGCATCCGATAAAAGATGAAGAGAACAACGATCTGCCGAGGAGAGCAGGTGTCAGCTCATTCGGATTCGGCGGTGTGAACGCGCATATTGTTTTAGAGGAATATAGGGAACCTCAAAAAGAAGTGCCGGAAAACAACGGTAACACACATATTTTTGTTTTATCTGCGAAAACCAAAGATCAATTACTTAAGTATATCCGGCTTATGCTTCAGTACTTGGATCGCGTGATTGCCGGTGAAATGACCGTTAATGCCAGTGACATGGAATTTACATTGCAAAACGGCCGGGAAGCAATGAACGAAAGAATTGCCGTATGTGCAGCGAGTCTGACTGAGCTGAGAGATAAATACGTCAGCTTTCTTGATGACAGCAAGGTGCAAAAAGGCGTATTTATAAGCGAAAACACAGAAGAGCGCACAGCTGTTTCTGAATATATGATTGAGGAGGCTCTTCAAAGCGGAAAAGAGGAGCTGCTCGCACAATGGTGGGCCAATGGAGCCGAGTTTGAATGGAAGACAATCGGCAATAAGAAATTGAATAGAGTGCCGCTGCCAACTTATCCGTTTGCAAAAGAGAGTTATTGGTTTACTCCGAAAAAGAACAAAAGCGAGGTTAATAGCAAAAGTCTTCACCCATTAATCAGCGAGAATGTCTCAACATTAAAGAAACAAGCATTTAAAACTGTTATTTCCGGAACTGAATTTTTCGTCACTGATCATCTTGTTTCAGGAGACTATGTGCTGCCAGGAGCCGCTTCGCTTGAAATGGCTCTCGTTTGTGCGGAAATAAGCGGAGAAAGTAAAGTATATAAAATAAAAGACGTGATGTGGAACAGACCTATATTATATAAAGGAAAAACGCTGCACATTTATACCGACTTGGACATGAAACAAGATAAGTTGAACGTAACGATATGTAAAGAGGGTCCGGATGGCGTGCAGCAAATCTGCACACGAAGTGAAACAGTATTCGGAGACATAAACAGCAATCCTGAGTATGTCGATATTGATAAGTTCAAACGCAGCAGTGGGCCGGTCATAAGCCGGGAAGAGTGTTATCACCGCTTCAGTCGTATGGGCCTGACATATCATAGCAGTTTTCAAACGTTGAAAGCCGTATACCGCAGTGATATGGAGTTAATGGCAGAATTGGAGCTTCCGGCTCATTTAGCGAACGGGTTTTCACATTTTACACTCCATCCTTCATTAATTGACGGCGGTTTTCAAGCGGCGGCATTTTTGTTAAGAGATAATGAGAAAGAGGGCTTATTTGTTCCATATTCACTTAGAGAGCTTCACATTAAGAGGGCGCTTACTGCCCGATGCCATGTTTCGGTGAGAGAAACCGGTTTTTATACGTATAACATTGATTTTATTAACGAGAGCGGCGAAATAGCCGTGAGCATGAAAGACTTTTCTGTCAGAAAAGTGACCGGGGGAGAATTAACCGCAGGACGTAAAAATGAAGATCAGGAAATTCTCTTCTTATTAGAACAATTGAAAAACGGTGAACTTTCTGCTGACCAAGTTTATCAGCTGCTGGAGGGAAAATAGTGCAGATCAAACAAATACTTTCCTTAATTGAAGAACAGCAAATGTCTCCTGATGCAGGACTGGAGCTAATTCGCACTTACAGAAAAGAACAAATGGAAAAAAAGGCGGAGCAAGCTCCGTCCCCAACCATTTTTTTTAAGAACGATTGGGTAAGGACAAATAACATTGATATGCCGAATCAGCAGGCCCCGGGGAATATGCTGATTTTTGATCAGGATAACCGTCTTTTTCAGCATGCCGAGATGATGAATGGAGATCATAACCGTGTCATTCTCGTAACGCCCGATTCTGATTATAGAATTGAACGGAATAGATGCACAATCAATCCTTCTGATGAAAGTCATGTCGAAATGCTGCTGTCTGATTTGGATGAAAACGGATTTACACCTGATGTCGTGCTTTATTTATGGAACGGAGAAATCAGAGAATTCACTGAAGAATCCGTTAACGAAACTCTTTGCAGAGGGATAAACTCGCTCTTTTTATTATCAAAAGCTTTAATGCGGAGAAACGAACCTGTTACGTTATTGCATATTTATTGGACAAGGGATCTGAATCAGCCGTTTCATGAAGCTGTCGGAGGTTTCATGAAAACGGTAAACATGGAAAGCTCCAAGCTTAAAGCGAAAACCATACAGATTCGCCATGAGCATTCTGACATAAATCCTCCGGTTTCCGAGATATGGGATGCTGTAATCAGTGAAATGCAGCGCTTTCAAACGGATGAATGTGAGATTTTAATAGACTCACATACCCGTTATGTGAAAGGGCTGCAGCCTATTGATATTCCGGAACACGATCACGGATCTGTAACGTATCAAAAAGGCGGCATATATATCATTACCGGAGGAGCCGGAAAACTCGGGCTGCTGTTTGCGGAACACATCGCTAAAGAAAACCAAGCCGTGATTATACTTACAGGCCGTTCTTTTTTAGCAGCTGATCAAAAAGAACGGATCAGTAAGCTTAATGAGAGCGGCTCTATTGTTGAATATCAGCGGACGGACATAACAGATCGAACAGAGGCAGAGCGATTCATTTTCGGCGTTAAACAGCGGTACGGCAGCATAAACGGGATCATTCATGCTGCCGGCATCCTTCGTGACTCATTTCTTGTAAATAAAAGTCTCAGTGATTTTACGGACGTACTGAAACCGAAAGTTTACGGGACAATCTGGCTGGATGAGCTGACAAAAGACGAAGATCTTGATTTTTTTGTTCTCTTTTCTTCTTTTTCCGCTTACGGAAATGCCGGGCAAAGTGACTATGCCTATGCAAATCATTTTATGGACAGTTTTGCAATGCTTCGATCTCAGCTCTCCCGAAACGGAAAAACCCTTTCAATCAATTGGCCGTTATTGAAAGATGGCGGGATGAGTCTCGACAGCAATGGAATCAACCAAATAAAAGAAAAATACGGAATGACTCCGATGCGAACTTCCTCTGTTCTGGAAGCGTTTCTGAAAATGCTGCGGTCTTCATTTACCAGCTTAATGCCTGCAGAAGGAGAGCGGGATAAAATGATAAAAGCGCTTTCGATTCAAAGAAACACAGCTGCAGCAGATCAAGATACACTCACGGCGGAACACGATGAAGAAGAGGAATATGCTGCGAAAGAAAAAGTCAATGACTATTTAATCAAGATCATCAGCGGTGTCTTGAAAATCCAAGCTCATAAAATAAATGCGAAAGACTCTTTTGAGAAATTCGGAATCAACTCACTTATGATCATGTCACTTATTTCAAAGCTTGAAGATACTTTCGGGGATCTTCCAAAAACAATCTTTTTTGAATATCAGAACATTGAAGAGCTTTCAAACTTCTTCCTAACATCTTTTAAAGAAAAAGTGCTTAAGGCCGCAGGGGCAGCTCCGGTAACAAGAGTGCCGAAGAAAAGAGAAAATCTGAGTAAAAAACAGCACCGGCAGCAGAGGGTTGCAGCTGCACCGAGCATGGTTCAGCCGGGTGAGGATATTGCCATTATCGGTGTGAGCGGAAGATATCCGAATTCCGATACTCTTGAGGAGTTCTGGGAAAACATTGCCGGAGGGAAAAACTGTATTATTGAAATCCCCGAGGAACGTTGGGATTTCAGATCGATTTACAGTCCCGACAGAATGGAGAAGGGGAAAATCAACAGTAAGTGGGGCGGTTTTATCAGCGGTGTTGATCAATTCGATCCGCTGTTTTTCCACATTTCTCATAAAGAAGCTGAGCTGATGGACCCTCAGGAGCGAATTTTTCTCGAAACCTCCTGGCATACGTTTGAAGATTCAGGATATACAAAAGAGAAGCTTGACGGTATGAAAGCCGGTGTGTTTGTCGGAGCCATGTACGGACAATATCAATTATTCGGCGCAGAAGAAACTGCGCGGGGCAATCCGATTGCGCTCAGTTCCTTCTTTTCATCTATTGCGAACAGGGTTTCATACTTTTTTAATCTTTCCGGCCCGAGCATTGCACTGGATACGATGTGTTCATCGTCGCTGACGGCCATTCACTTGGCGTGTGAAAGCATTAAAAGAGGGGAAAGTGAAATTGCGCTTGCGGGCGGCGTTAATGTGTCCATACACCCCAGCAAATACCTTTGGCTGAGTCAAGGTAATTTTGTTTCCACCGAAGGATTGTGCAGAAGTTTCGGAGAGGGCGGAGACGGCTATGTCCCTGGAGAAGGTTCGGGAGCCGTCCTGTTGAAACCTCTGGAAAAAGCAATTGCCGATCAGGATCATATATACGGAGTGATTAAAGGAACATCTGTAAATCATGGCGGAAAAACCAATGGATTTACGGTTCCGAATCCGAATGCACAAGCTGAGCTGATTGCTGAAAATTTCAAGAAATCGGGCATCAGTCCGCGATCCGTCAGCTACTTGGAAGCACACGGAACGGGTACTTCGCTCGGAGATCCGATTGAGATCGCAGGATTGACAAAAGCTTTTGAGAAATTTACGGACGATAAACAATTTTGCGCCATAGGTTCAGTGAAGTCTAATATCGGACATTTGGAGTCTGCCGCAGGTATAGCAGCCCTTACAAAAGTTCTTTTACAATTTAAGCACCAGAAATTGGCGCCATCCATTCACTCGGAACAGCTGAACCAAAATATCCGATTTGAAAAGACGCCTTTTTACGTTCAGCAGAAAGAAGAAGAGTGGCGGAAAGAATCAGGCGCCTCCAACAGGAGAGCAGCAATCAGTTCGTTCGGAGCGGGAGGAGCAAATGCCCATGTCATTGTGGAAGAATATCAAAACCATGCTGACACACAAACAATAAGCGGTCCGTTTGCCGCAGTTCTCTCTGCCAAAAATGAAGACAGACTGAAAGAATACGCTCGGCGCCTTCTGCAATTCACAGAGCGGGAGACAAAGGCCTCGGCAGCTGATATCGCTTTTACATTGCAGACATGCAGGGAACCGATGGAAGACAGACTTGCTGTTGTAGCTTCCGATTTGCCGGAACTTAAGGAGAAGCTGAGAACTTTCTGTATTGAAGGAACAATTGGAGAGGGCGTATACAAAGGCAATGTTACGAAAGATTTTGATAAAGTCTTTATCTTTCATGATCAAAAGATGAAAGATAAATTCCTCGAGGTGATGATGGAGACAAAGGACTTGAATCTTCTTGCAAAATTATGGTCTTTCGGGGCTGATATTCAATGGAGAGAGTTATATGAAGAATATACCCCGCAAAAGGTCAAGCTTCCTTTATATCCATTTGCTGAGGAGTCTTACTGGGTGCCTGGAAGCCAAAGTGCAGTATTTACGGAAATATTGCCGCAGCAGTCTTCACTGCACCCGCTTCTGGATTCGAATGAATCTACTCTGGAACAGCAGTTTTTTAAAACGACATTAAGAGACAAAGAGATTTGGTTAAAAGACCACATTGTAAAAAACAAGAGCATTCTCCCGGCAGCTGCTTTTCTTGAAATGGCATGCGCAGCGGGAACGCGGTCATATCGAAAGAAAAAGGTCACTCGTTTAAAAAACGTGATATTTGCCAGACCGGCCATGCTTTTGCAAGAGAGCCTGACCATTTACACTCATATTTCCGTAAAAGACGGCAGCATATTATTTAACATGTCACCTGACGAGGATGCTGCTGTAAGGACTGGATTTGTGACGGGGGAATTAGATTATGATCATCATTACAGTGATGATATAGAGAACATCGACAGACAAGAGATGATAAACAGAAGTGCTTTTGTCCGTGAACAAGATGAATGTTACGAGTATTTTCGGGAAAACGGGTTCCTGTATGGGCGCGCTTTTCAGCCGATTCAACGTTTATGGGGCGGCGGAACGGAAGCGGTTGCACACTTATTGCTGCCAAAAGAAGCCGCATATGCTCTTGAAAATTATACATTGCATCCGTCTTTAATTGATGGGGCTCTGCAATCTTTGTTCGGCATTACGGACGGAAGAGAAGAGGCATCTGTTTATGTTCCTTTTTCAATAGGAGAGATTACGATTCGGAAAAAAGTTTCAGCAGAATGCTGGGCTTATGCGCGTAAAACAGGCCAAAAAGGTCACTCCGAGCTTATTTACGATATTCAGCTGCTTAATGAACAGGGAGAGAGACTTGCAGGTTTAAAGGATGTAACCATTCGTAAAAAAGAAACGTTTTCCGCGGAGGCACAGAATCATGCAACAGCGGATTCCAATGGAAAGAACGAGAGAGTAAAAGAGCTCCTCAGACAATTAAAAGCGGGCGAACTGACTGCGGAGGAAGCAGATTATGCGCTGGAGCGTATGCAGGATTAGTTTATCATTTTGCGGCAGTGCCATTTGTAAAGGGGATGAAGGTTTTTATGAAAGAAGCCCGTCATATTAGAAAAAAAGTACTCTCTGACATAGAAAGCGGCATCATTTCTTTGGAAGAAGGAGTAAAGCGGATACAGCAGCTTGGTTCTCATTCCGCAGGGGCTAACGGACAGTCGATATATTATCAAACAGTCTGGCAGCGGACAGATCTCAGCATTCATGTAAAAGGCGGCCGACGTGAGGGCAGCCTTTTATTATTTGATAAAAGTGAAGATGTGAGTAAAGAACTTGCTGCATTGCATGATACAAGGGTTATTTTGGTTAAGCCGGGGAAAGAGTTTCGAAAAACCGGGGACGGTGTATTTGAAATCGACCCCCGCTCTGAAAGAGATTACATAAACCTGTTAGGATGGCTTATAGAAGAAGAGAAGTCAGATATACGGGAAGCGGTGCATTTGTGGTCAGACATGCCGTTTGAAAAGACAGAGAGAGCGATTCGTGAACAATGCGACAGCGGAGTCTATTCTTTGTTTTTATTACAACAGGCGCTCTTCAAAAATAACTGCCGCAAACCGATCAAGCTGTTATATGGATATTTTTCGCATCTTTCCGGAGAACAGCCTCTTTACGCGGCGGCAAGCGGATTTTTGCGGACATTGCAGCTGGAAAATCCGTTAATCTCAGCAAAAACCATTGAAATGGAGCAGTCAATAGCAGCCGTTCACGCAGCTGATATCATACGCAATGAGCTGAGTGATTTCCAGCCTTCAGATGTAGAGATCCGTTATCAAGACATGCAGCGTTATGTCAAACAGCTCAAAACGTATGAACCCGAAAAAAATTCCGGAAGCGGCGATGTGCCGCTGAGAGAAAATGGAGTATATATTATCGCAGGAGGCGCGGGCGGATTAGGATTTACCTTTGCAGAATATTTGGCTTTTCAAACAAAATGCTGCCTTGTTTTAACGGGGAGATCTCCGCTTTCAGATCATATAAGAAAACAGCTGAGACGATTAGAGGATGCCGGTTCTTCAGCTGTTTATGTTCAGGCTGATATTACCAATAAGGAAGAAGCCGAATATGTAGTCAAAAAAGCCAAAACTTCTTATGGAAAAGTAAACGGGGTCATTCAGGGCGCGGGAATCATCCGTGACTCTTTCCTTCTTAACAAGTCACGAGAGGAATTCGATCAGGTAATCAGACCGAAAGTATTGGGTACGATGTGGCTGAATGATGCTGTTGAGAAAGAAAATCCTGACTTTTTCATTTGCTTCTCCTCTACTTCCGCAGTGTTGGGAAATGTCGGGCAATCTGATTACGCGTTTGGAAACAGTTATATGGATCATTTCATGAATATGCGTTCTGCCCAGCATTCTGATAAGATTTCTCTCTCTCTGAACTGGCCGCTGTGGAAAGAAGTCGGCATGCAAGTGGATGAACGAACGGTAGAGACAATGAAAAAGGCGGGTTTTTATCCTTTAGAAAAAGAAGAAGGTAAAGAAGCGTTTGCAGTCGCATTGTCCTCCGGTTTTTCGCAATTTACTGTATTTTACGGAGATGAGCAAATTGACAATCATGTTCAGCAATTATATGAACGAAAAGACAGCATTCAGGCAGATGAAGGAACAGGGAGAAATATCGAATCATTTGATTCAGAGAAACTGACAGCTGAAACATCTGATTTCATCATAAAAATGATTGCTGCAGAATTCAGGATGCCTGCGGACAAAATAGATGCAGAAGAGCCATTGGAAAAATACGGACTTGATTCCGTTATGATTATCAATATTACGAATGAGCTTGAAAAACATTTCGGCGCGCTCTCAAAAACGCTGTTATTCGAATATCAGACTGCGGCAGAATTGTCACAGTATTTCGTTGAGGAGCACAGGGATACTCTTCTTCATAAACTCCGGTTAGGAGAAAACGGGAGCAGCGCCCCATCTCAGAAGAAAAAAGATAATAAACAGACAGCCGATGTTAACGGGAAACAGAAAATCCAGATGAAAAATCAGGTGCAGCAGGAGAAGTATCATGATAATGATATCGCGATTATCGGTATCAGCGGACGTTACCCGATGGCAAATGATCTTGATACTCTGTGGGAAAACTTATTGAACGGTAAAGACTGTATAACTGAGATACCTAAGGATCGGTGGGATTCGGGGCTGCACTATCAGCCCGCAGCGGGCGATGAAGTAAAAAACCAAAGCAAATGGGGGGGATTTATTGACGATGTGTATCATTTTGATCCGTTGTTCTTTAATATTTCTCCTGCCGAAGCTGAATTAATTGATCCGCAGGAGAGACTGTTTTTAGAGACGGTTTGGCACACCATAGAAGATGCGGGGTACGCAAAGAAAACGCTTGAAAGAAAAAACGTCGGTGTTTTTGCAGGGGTTATGTACGGCCACTATCAGCTGTACAGTGTTGGTCACGAAGCGGCCGTTTCTTCCTCATATGCATCAATCGCAAACCGGGTATCGTACTTTTTTAATTTCAGCGGGCCAAGTATTGCTTTGGATACGATGTGTTCCTCATCATTAACGGCTGTTCATTTTGCCTGTGAAAGTTTAATCAGGAATGAATGTGAAATTGCAATTGCAGGAGGCGTCAATTTATCCATTCATCCTCATAAATATGAACTCCTGACTCAAGGCGGATTTTTATCCAGTGATGGCCGGTGCAGAAGCTTCGGTTCCGGAGGAGACGGCTATGTGCCGGGAGAAGGGACAGGTGCCGTGCTGCTGAAACCCGTAAAAAAGGCTATTGCAGACGGTGATCAGATTTATTCAGTTATTAAGGCAACAGCCATCAACCACGGTGCTAAGACGAATGGATATACCGTGCCGAATCCCAAAGCTCAAAGTGAGGTCATTACGAGAGCCTTTAAAAAAGGGTTTATTGATCCAAAAAGCATCAGCTATATAGAAGCTCACGGAACAGGCACCGCGTTAGGAGATCCAATTGAAATCACCGGTCTGACCAGAGCATTTTCAGATGCCGAACGCGATAAGAAAACATGCGCGATCGGGTCGATTAAGTCAAATATCGGACATCTTGAGGCTGCTGCAGGCATAGCGGGCATTACGAAAGTTATTCTTCAAATGAAACATAAAACGATTGTTCCGTCACTGACTCATTCTGCTGAATTGAATGAAAATATACCATTTCAAAAAACACCTTTTTATGTACCGGACAGTGCCGAAAAATGGGAGTCATCCGTTCCCAGGCGTGCCGGAATCAGTTCTTTCGGGGCAGGAGGAGCTAATGCCCATGTTATTTTAGAAGAATTTGCGGATGAAGCTATCTCTCCTCTCGCGGCTGAAGAACCTGAACAGCTTTTATTTGTTTTTTCTGCAAAAAATGCCGACAGGCTGGCAGAGTATGCAAAACGCGCAAAAGAACATATAGCAGCCAGAGATTATCCATTAGAAACACTTAGAAATACAGCATTTACTTTACAAACCGGCAGAGAAGAAATGCCGCACAGATTGGCTGTTATCGCCTCTACAAAAGATGAATTGCTTAAAGGACTGACAGATTATACTCTCGGAAACGCGATGGATCATATTTTTACAAGCGGCAAAGACACAACAGAAGCTCAAAGGATGAACAAAGCTGAGATTGAAGAAGCAGCCGCAAACAGGGATCTTGTGAAGATTGCTGAATACTGGGTTGGCGGTAACGGAGTAGATTGGCCGTCACTTTATAAAGATGTCACTTTGAGACGGATTTCAGCACCCGGATATCCATTTGCCAAAGAGCTATGCAGAATAGATGCGCAAAATACGGGAAGCCGCCGGATGAACGTAAATAACGATCTGCATCCTTACATTTCATGCAATATATCTGATTTTAAAGCACAGAAGTTTCTTATCAATGTAAGCGATACCGATTTGTATATAAAAACAAAGTATCAAGACAAGGAAATGTTTCCGTTTCTCAGCCAGATTGAAATGGCGAGAGCTGCCGGAGCGATGGCTTCAGGGAATCCGATTATTAAATTAACAGAGCTCTCCTTTAGAGAACCGATGTTACAAAGCGGAAGCAATGAGCAGATCCGGATTGTATTAACCCCGGATAATCAGGGTGCATCGTATTCTATAGAAAAACAGAGCGACTCATCCATTTATTCCTCAGGGCGGCTTGAATTAGAAGGCGGAGTGTACGAGAACGGAAATATTCATCTTGAGCCGTTCCTGTCTCAGCATGCAGACCGCATACCGTACGAAGCGTTTTATCAGCGGCTTGCCGAATTCGGATACAGCTGCAGTGACAGTCTGAAAGCGGCAGAGCATTGCGTCAGCAGGAACGGACAGGTGCTTTTAAAGATAAAAGCAAAGGCTGGGCCGAAAGGGTGCATAATCAAACCGGAAGTTATTGAGAGCGTATATCAAGCCGTCATATACCTTGCGGGGGAAAATGCCGGAGAGCTCCCGGAAAACATTAAAGAATGTATGATTTTTGATCATGAGACTGAACCCGTTTATGTATATGCAGAACAAACTGGAGAAAGCGATTCGGCTTATGATGTGTATGTATTAGACAATGCCGGCGGGATTTTGATGGAACTGAGCGGGCTGGTTTTTGGCGAAAAGCCTAATAAAAATGTACGTTTTTATGAGCATAAGTGGGATCAAAAAAACCCTCTGATTGAAATCAAAGATAGGGAGCCAAAAACAATTCTGGTCTTTGCAAAAGATGAAGCATTAGCTGAAGCTCTGAAAAATCAATCAGACAGCCGTGTCATTCTCGTCACGCCGGATCAGCGGCAGACCGATCAAAATCTGCTGACATTCTGTGTAAACCCGGAAGTGACGTCAGATTACATTCGTTTATTTGAAGAATTGGAGAAAAAGGGATGTTCTCCTGATGTCATCTTGCACACGGGAGAAACATTTTACGCGGGTGACCACCTTCTCAGCGGCCTGGAATCAATTTTTTATTTATTAAAAGCCCTGAGCGCCCGCAGTGACGCCTCTCTTTATCTTCATTCTCTGCTTCTTGTTCACTCTTTTAAAGAAGGCGTGAATGATCCGTATACGGGCGCTCTTGCAGGCTGTTTAAAAACGGCAAATATGTTGGTGCCATCCGCAGAGAATGTGAAGTCAATCGGTTTTTCAGAACGTATATCAATTGAAAAAAGGGCTGAATTTTGTCTTAACGAAATGGTTTCAGGCATGGAACGGCAGGCGGAAGAAGTTAAATATATAAATGACAAGAGGTATGTTAAGACATTAAAGGAGTATGTATTCAATCATACAGAGCACTCTCATCTGCTGAAACAGAAAGGGGTTTACCTCATAACGGGCGGTTTGGGCGGTCTGGGCCTGATTTTCGCAAAATATTTAGCCTCTCAGTATCAAGCAAAATTAGTATTGACGGGAAGGTCACCGTTAACAGCTGATAAACGCCATAACATTGACCGGCTGCAGGCGCTTGGAGGAGATGCTGTATATTATCAAGCTGATGCCGCAGATCAAAAGACGATGGGACGGGTCATAGAAGAAACGAAACGGACTTGGGGCTCCATTCAAGGTGTTATTCATTCAGCTGGTCATGCCGATGATCGGTTATTTACAGAGATGAATCTGACTGATTTTTCAGAGGGCATGACTGCTAAAATTGAAGGAACGGTATGCTTAGATGAATTAACGAAAGATGAGCCGCTTGATTTCTTTATCGTATTTTCTTCTATTTCTTCGGTCTTCGGAGATTTTGGACAGGTTAATTATGCGTTGGGCAATTATTTTCAAGATCAATATATAAATTGGAGATCCGAACAGAGCCGCCGGCAAGAGAGACAAGGCAAGAGCATTTCGATTAACTGGCCGTTGTGGCGTAAAGGCGGAATGCATTTAAACAAAGAAGCGGAAGAAGCTTATCTTTCCGCATCCGGGTTTGATTATTTGGAAACGGAAGAAGGGATAGCGGCTTTTGAGACGATTTTGGCAAATGACTGTCCGCAAATTTCGGTTGTTACCGGGGATGCCGGAACAACACCAGCAAAAAAAGATCTGCCGCATCAAAAAGTAAATACGCTTCCGGTTCGTCAAGAGGAAATTTCTTATACAGCACCGGCTTATACAGACAATGTCCTGGAAGAACTGAAGCAAATGGTATCGGAATTATTGAAAATTAACATTGAACAGCTGGATACGGCAGAGAATTTCGGCAATCTCGGCTTTGATTCTATCAGTTTGAAAACATTAGCTGTCCGACTGAATAAAAAATACAAGCTTAAGCTGACACCTGCCGTTTTCTTTACTTACAGCCATATTAAGTCTCTTTCAGAATTTCTTAACAGTGAACTGCGTACTGTTGCAAAAGGGAATACAGATGCAGAAAAAAACATTTCTGAAAAAAGGAAAGTGCACGCCGAGAAAACCACCGGGAAAACCGTGAAGCCGCCGCGAAGTTTTCCGTTTGAAAAAAAGACAACAAGACAGGCTGACCATCATCCAGAGAAGCAGCCAGTTGCCATTATCGGGATGAGTTGTGTTTTTCCGGGAGCAAAAAATGCAGATGAGTTTTGGATCAATTTAATCAATGAAAAAGATTTGATTCAGGAAATTCCCCCGGATCGCTGGGATTGGAAAAAATACGCCGAAGGCAAAGGAAGCAGCGAAGTACATTCGAAATGGGGCGGCTTTATCACAGATGCCGATAAATTCGATGAGGCGTTTTTCAATATTAATCCGCGGGAAGCAGAACTCATGGATCCTCAGCACAGAATTTATTTGCAGGAAACCTGGAAAGCGATAGAAGATGCGGGTTACAAAGCTTCAAAGCTGTCTGGCAAAAATATCGGGGTGTTTACGGGCATTCAATTTAATGATTACCGCCAGCTGCTGATGAGGCATTCGGACGGGGCGCATGCGTTTGCGGGAACCGGAAACAGCCAGGCGCTCATCAGCAACCGTGTATCCCACTATTTTAATTTCAGAGGTCCGAGTGAGTCCATTGATACAGCCTGCTCAAGCAGTCTTGTAGCAATCCACAGAGCTGTGCGCTCGATTCAAAATGGCGAAAGTGAGCTGGCGGTAGCAGGCGGGGTTTCGCTGCTCTTAGATCCAGTCACGCATATGTATACTGATAAACTCGGTATTTTGTCTAGGGATGGCCGGTGTAAGACGTTTGATAAACTTGCCGACGGTTATGTCCGCGGTGAAGGTGCAGCTGTTCTGTTATTGAAACCATTGCAAGCGGCAATGAATGACAGAGACAATATTTACGGAGTTCTGAGAGGAACCGGAGAAAATCACGGAGGAAGATCTGCTTCATTGACCGCGCCGAACCCGGAAGCTCAGGCAGAACTGTTAACGTCTGTTTACAAAAATGCCGATATTCCTGTTGATACGATATCTTATATTGAAGCACACGGAACCGGGACAGAACTGGGAGATCCGATTGAGATTGAAGGCTTGAAAAAAGCGTTTGGATCTTTTGAGCCGCATTCAGGAAAGAATCATGATCAATATTGCGGCATCGGTTCAGTAAAAACGAATATCGGTCATTTAGAGCCCGCCTCTGGAATGCCGGGGCTGATTAAAGTATTACTATCCATGAAGTATAAAACACTGCCTGCCACACTACATGTCAAGGAACTGAACCCTTACATTCAATTAAGCGGAACACCGTTTCATATTGTCAATAAAACAATGAAGTGGGCCAGATTTAAAGATGGACAAGGAAATGAAGTTCCGCGCCGTGCCGGAGTCAGTTCCTTTGGATTCGGCGGGGCAAATGCTCATGTCATCGTGGAAGAATTTGAATACGGACAAGATAAAGCAGTAACTGCCGAGCGGGAACAAATCATTGTTCTATCGGCCAAAACAAAGGAAAGGCTGATGGTTAAAGCCAAAGAGTTAACAACGTTTTTACATGAAGAACTATCAGTTCAACTCAGTCAGCAAGAGGTGCAGGAACGTGATTTGCAAGAGGCGGTTCGGGAAGCGGCAGCGGGTATCCTGCGTTTAGATACCGCAGATATAGATGCAAAGACACCTCTTGCTGAATTCGGATTTGATCCGTTGGCTTATTCCGAATTAATCTCTTATATAAACCATATGTACGGCACAGAAATATCACTAGACATATTTCAGGAATTAATGACCCTGAGCGAGCTGTGCCGCTATATCAGCAGCGTCCGGAATCGATCAGCTGATAAACCGCATAACGGCAATTTTAGAGAAAAGTCCGGAATCAGTCTTGAAGAAATAGCATATACGCTGCAAACCGGAAGGGAACCATTTGAATGCCGCCTTGCGATCACTTGCTCGAATACCGGAGATCTTCTTGAAAAATTAAACGGTTACATCCAAGGGAGCAGGCTGCAAGGTGTTTATGAAGGAAATGTAACGGATTTTGATAGTCTGTACGCTCCTTTATTCGGCGGCCCCGAAGGTCATGCATATGTTCAATCACTGATTCAGCAAAACAAGCCGGCCAAACTGGCTCAGTTGTGGACGATCGGTTGTGAAATCAGCTGGGAAGACTTGTATGAGGAGGAACTCAAACCGGTTAAACTGTCTCTTCCTCTTTATCCTTTCAGCAAGAACAGACATTGGATTCATTTAAATAAAGATGAAGCGCAGAAGGCTGAGGCTTTCTCGGGTACTGAGCTTCACAACTCAAATAAAGATACAGCAGATGGAGAAATCATGTCGCTTCTTGAAAAAGCACAAACAGGTGAGATGAATACGAAAGAGACGTCAGAGCTGATAGAGGAGTTGCTTTTCCATGAATGAAAAAACGATGCAAATTGAGCAAATCGTGAAAAAGGTGAAAGAATGCAGCCTGACGCCTGAAGAAGGGCTGGAATTAATTAAGAGCTTGGGGAAAACCCATCTATATGAAATGGTATGGGATAGACATGAATTTAAAGGCAGTGGAAAATTCCCGCATACGAAAGAGCCAATTTTATTTTTTTGTGAAGACGACAGCATGTATACCGTAATGAAGAGGCAGCTTGAAGGCTATGAGGCACCTTTCATTTACGTGACTTCCGGCGAGCGTTTCGAAGATTGCCGGAACGGTCGTTTTACAATGAACTTTGCAAAAGATGAGGATTATGATGCGTTATGCGGGGTTCTGCGTTCTCAAAATATAAGACCTCGTCATATTATTCATTTTTTGGCTGCCGGGCTCTTCAAAAATACAGAAGATGCAATGAGAAAGCAGCTCAATAAAAGTCTGTATTCCTTGTTTCACATGTTTCAGGCCTTCATGGCGAACAAACTTTGTCCGAAAGCAGAAATTTTGTATCTGTATGAAAATGCCGAGGGCGAGGTTCAGCCGATTTATAACGCGGTTGAAAGTTTTCTTAAGACCGTACAGGCCGAAAATCCGAATTTCACATGTAAGGCTGCAGAGCTGAAATCAATGTTTGACGAGCCGTTTACAAAGCAGCATGTTGCAGATGTCATCTCTTTTGAATGGAACAATCAATGTAAGACGAACCACGTTACCTGTTATGAGCCGAGCCATTATTATAAAAGGCAGCTTCAAACAGTAAAAAAAGAAGATGGGGAGAAACATAGTTTCAGTGTAAAAAAGAACGGTGTGTATTTAATTACGGGAGGAGCCGGCGGTCTCGGGTACCTGTTTGCGGAATATCTGGCGAAACAGGCAGAAGTCAAGCTGGTATTAACCGGCCGTTCCCCGGCCTCCCGTGAAACGGCGCAAAAATTGAGCGCTCTTGAAAATCTTGGCGCTGAAGCCTTATATGTCCCGGCAGATATTTCAAAGGAAAAAGAGACGGCCGCGTTAATGAAGCACATTAAGCAGACATTCGGAGAATTAAACGGAATTTTGCACAGCGCCGGACTTGTTAAGGATGCATTTATCATAAAAAAAACGAAAGAAAGCATAGAAGAAGTTATAGCGCCTAAAGTATTCGGAACCGTTTGGCTGGATAAAGCAGCTGAAGAAGAGCCTCTTGATTTCTTCGTTATGTTTTCGTCCCTTTCGGCCGTTCTGCCTAATGCGGGTCAAAGCGACTACGCCTTCGCTAACGGATATATGGACGGATTCACCCAGTATCGAAGCATTAAGGGACGTCCCGGGAAAACACTTTCTATTAATTGGCCGTTATGGGATGCGGGGAATATGACAGTCGGGCCGGGAGAGCTGCAAGCTTTAAGACATGCAGGGCTGGAACTTTTATCCGCCCAAGCCGGGCTTGCCGCTTTTCAGGACAGTATGAGCCGCTCTGCTTCTCAGCTGGCTGTTATCAGCGGAGACAAAGATAGAATAAGTGAATTACTCTCAACGGATCATAAAGAAATAGAGACTGTGCCTGAAAACAACAGTAATCTGCCGCAATTAAATGAAAAAGATCTGAAAAAGCAAACGGTTCGTCTTTTGACAGAGATCGTCGGTGCGGAAACGGGAAGACCGGCGGACAGTATTTTACCCGAGGATACGTTTGACCGTTACGGAATTGATTCTCTAACGATTTTAGGTCTTAACTCCCGTCTGGAAAAATATTTTGGAAGAGTGTCTAAGACTCTTTTCTTTGAATACAGCAGTGTTGAAGAGCTGTCAGAGTATTTTCTTGAACACTATCATCATGAGTTGAAGAAGGCGTTTTTACCGGCAGCC
Source organism: Bacillus sp. SIMBA_026 (assembly GCF_046535335.1). Lineage (NCBI taxonomy): Bacteria > Bacillati > Bacillota > Bacilli > Caryophanales > Bacillaceae > Bacillus > Bacillus sp. SIMBA_026. The sequence goes on from NZ_JAWRWX010000001.1 coordinate 563,134, forward strand.
GAACAGCGAATTGATCATTCGGCGCCGGTGAAACGAGAGAAGCTTTCCGTTTCCCGCATACCATCCGCACCTTCCGAGGAAGATATTGCAATTATCGGTATAGCCGGCCGCTACCCGATGGCGAAGGATGTGGAACAGTTTTGGGAAAATATTTCTTCCGGAAAAGATTGCATAACGGAAATACCGAAAGAGCGCTGGGATTTTCGGAAATATTATCACACAGGTGACAATGCCCGTCATGACAGCAAATGGGGGGGGTTTATAAAAGACGCTGATAAATTCGACCCGCTGTTCTTCTCAATTTCGCCCCGTGATGCCGAGTTAATTGATCCTCAGGAACGGTTATTTTTAGAGACAGCGTGGCACACGTTTGAAGATGCGGGTTACACAAAGAAAAAGTTGAAACGGCATAAGACAGGTGTATTTGTCGGTGTCACCTACAGCCACTATCAGTTATTTGCAGCCGGTGCTTCAGATGATGAGGAACGTCAGGCGCTCCTGTCTTCTTATTCGTCTATCGCAAACCGGGTATCATATTTCTTTGACCTGCACGGACCCAGCCTTGCAATTGATACAATGTGTTCTTCTTCACTTTCTGCTGTTCATTTTGCATGTGAAAGTTTAAAAAGGGGAGAATCCACCCTCGCTATTGCCGGAGGAGTGAATTTATCGTTACACCCGGATAAATATACTTTACTTTCACAAAATCATTTTGTTTCAAGTGATGGGCGCTGCAGAAGCTTTGGAGCGGGAGGAGACGGTTATGTGCCGGGAGAAGGAGTCGGGGCCGTTCTTTTGAAATCGCTTTCTGCCGCAAAGGCTGACGGGGACAGGATTTACGGTGTGATTAAGGGAACATCTGTAAATCACGGCGGAAAAACAAACGGATACACTGTGCCAAATCCGGGCGAGCAGGCAAACGTCATCAGTGAAACTCTTGATAAGGCGGGGATTGATGCAGACAGCATAAGTTATATTGAAGCGCATGGCACCGGAACATCTTTGGGAGACCCGATTGAAATTTCAGGTTTAACCAAAGCTTTGCACAGCTCGAAAAGCGATTATCGTTGTGCAATTGGTTCGGTTAAGTCAAATATCGGACACCTAGAGGCTGCGGCGGGAATTGCTTCTATCACAAAAGTGCTGATGCAAATGAAATATAAACAGCTTGCTCCTTCCCTTCATTCCGATAACTTAAATCCTAATATTGATTTTGGGGAAACACCGTTTTACGTGCAGTCTGAACTGACCGATTGGGAGACGCCGCAAAATCAAGCCAGAAGGTCAGGCATCAGTTCTTTCGGCGCTGGAGGATCTAATGCTCACATTATCATCGAAGAGTATAAGAATGAAGAAAAGATGGAAACGGTACAGAGCAACAAGACGCAAATTATTCTGCTTTCTGCCAAAAATGAAGAACGGCTCAGACTCTTGATTGATGCATATATAAAAGAACTGGAGCCAAACACGTCACTAGCCGATGCTGCGTACACTTCGCAGACCGGGAGAAACGCTATGGAAGAGCGGCTCGCTGTTGAGGTTAGCAGCATTGACGATCTTCGCAATAAGCTGACGATGTATTTGCGGTCAGATCAGAAGGTAAACGGTTTATATAGGGGAAAGGCCCGCCGAGGCGCTGGTCAAAAGGGTGCCCTGTCAGCCGCTCACTTTGAAAATGCAAGAGATATGGCCATTCACTGGGTGAACGGAGGAGACGTTGAATGGGAAGAGATGTACACTGCGGAATTACCGAAGCTTATCTCTCTTCCTGTATATCCTTTTGAACGGAACAGATATTGGGTGCCTGCCGCAAAAGCAGCACAGAAACAGAAAAAAACAGGTGTACCGCAAAGTCTGCCCCATACACCGATTGACTTATCATTTGATGTATTAAAAAAATCGTGGAAAAAACAAAAGGCTGCGCCTTCCGCTTTTACGAAAGGACAGGTGATGATCCTGGCTAATAGTGAAAGTGAGCGGCTTGCATTCGAATTGTTTGATTCAGATCCTCTGATTGAACCCACTGTCATTTGCGCAGATAACTGGGATCATTCAAATGGGGAAGCCAAAAAAACGGCTCTAGCAGTCATAGAAGAAAATCCGGAAATCATCGGCATGATTGACCTGTCAGATTTGCGGAGTGATCAAAACGGGGCACACACCGGCACAATCGGGAAGCTGACACTGCTGCAGGAAATCATAAAGACACGTAAACAGCTTTTCGTTTTACATGTGACCAGGGGGCTGCAGACATTTCTGAATGACAAGCCGTCGTTAGCCGGAGCCGAAACAGCCGGACTATATAAAATGCTGAGTGCGGAGTATCAAAAGATAAAATCAAAAACAATAGATGTAGACGGGCATGTCGGGACTGCGGCGGAACTGAGACAGGTAATTACAGATGAAGCTTGCGCTGACGGGCTGTATAGTGAAATCTGCTACCGGAACGGTGAACGTTATATTCCATACGTCGAGAAATTACATGCAGCGGAAATAAACCGGAAACTATCCGGCCTGCCGGTATGCCGTACGGATCAAACCCTGGTTATTACAGGGGGAACAAGAGGGATCGGAGCAGAACTTGCCAGACATTATGCCGGCAAGGGAGTCAAAAAACTTGTGTTGATGGGAGTAACCGACCTTCCGGAATCTGATAAAATAGCCGGCATGTTAAAAGACACCGATGAAAAGTCACCTCTTTATTCGAAATTACAACTGCTGCATGAGTTGGATCAAAAGGGAGTTCAGGTGGAAGTGTATTCCGGGCCGCTCACGGAAAAAGAAACATTACAACGCTTCTTTTCAGAGGTGAGACTGAAGTTCGGCAAAGTCGGCGGGGTCATTCATTGCGCTGGTGCAGCCAATCATTCGAATCCGGCTTTTATTCATAAATCTGATCAAGAAATAAGAGAAGTATTTGAGCCAAAGGTACAGGGGATGCAGGTACTTCATGACATTTTTATTGATGACAAACTTGATTTCTTCATTTTGTTTTCATCTGTTGCGAGCGCCTTTCCTTTATTAGGCGCCGGAACAAGTGACTATGCCGCAGCGAACGCTTTCATGGATTACTTTGCGGCGTATCAGCATGCAGCCGGCAGAACATATTATCAATCAATTAACTGGCCGAGCTGGAGGGACATTGGGATGGGCGAGGTGACAAGTCCATCATATCAGGCACTTGGTTTACTTTCACACTCAACAGAAACAGGTATTGTCATGCTGGATGAAATGATGACGATAAACGGATACCCCTGCCTTATACCGGCAAAGACACATCCGGAGAAATTCAAGCTGGAGCAGCTGCTTCAGACAAGAATTCAAGCTGCTATAAATAACCCGGATGCTGAAGAAAAAGAGATCTCTGGTCAGGGAGACAATGAAGCTATGATCAGGAAGTTAATGGAGATTTTTTCCGCGGAGCTGAAAATACCTTACGAGAATTTAGATCAGGATACGTCTTTTGCGGATTATGGAGTTGATTCAATCTTACTGGTTCAGCTTGTCAAAAAAGCGGAAGATGCATTTCAAATAAAAATTGAACCATCAGCTTTTCTGGAGTATCCGAGTTTTTCACAACTGGGCGTCTATATAAACGAATTATTTGCAAGTGAGGGGATCAGTCCTCAAATTGATTCAGAAAACATTGAGATTCGGAAAAAAGAGCAACATATAAATCAAAATGCTTCTGAAGTACGGGACAGCGGATCTCAAATGCAACAAACCAGTCTGAACCAAATCGCTATTATCGGAATGGGCTGTGAGTTTCCGGATGCTCCGGACACAGAAACGTTCTGGAGAAATTTGAAGAAAGGACAAAATAGTGTCCGCGAAGTCCCGGCGTCGCGATGGGATATTTCTTCATACTACTCTGACACCTATGAAAAGGGAAAAAGTATCAGTAAGTGGGGCGGATTTCTTCAAGATATTGAGTCTTTCGATCCCGCGTTTTTTAATATGAACAAAAGTGAGGCATCAGAGCTTGATCCGTTAATCAAAAAATGCCTTGAGGTCAGCGTCCAGACATTGAGAGACGGCGGCTATACAAAAGAAGAAGTATCAAACAAAGAAGTCGGCGTCTTCATCGGTTCGCGGACCGGGACGTTTATGTCCAAAATAGGTTCTCCTTCAAAAAATACGATCGTGGGTATAGGACAAAATTTCATAGGTGCGCATATCTCACACTTTTTTAATCTGAAAGGACCGAATCTGGTTGTAGACACGGCTTGTTCTTCTTCATTGGTCAGCGTCCATCTCGCTTGTCAAAGCCTGATGTCAAAAGAGTCAGATATGGCGATTGCGGGCGGGGTTGACATTTTGCTGGATCAAAAGCCTTACGTCATGCTGAGTGAGGCTCGGGCGCTTTCACCTGAAGGAAGGTGTCATACATTTGATGAGAAGGCAGATGGATTTGTACCGGGAGAGGGATGCGGCGCAGTCCTTTTGAAAAGACTTGATGACGCCCTTGCCGAAGGTGACAGAATTTACGCGGTAATTGACTCATCCGCGGTTAATAATGACGGACAGACAATGGGAATGACAACACCTAATCCGAAAGCGCAAAGCGCAGTGATAAAAAAAGCCCTGAAAAAAGGCGGAATTGATGCAGATACTCTCAGTTATGTCGAGACGCATGGCACCGGTACGATGATAGGAGATCCGATTGAATTAAAAGCGCTGACAGAAGTGTTCCGGGAGGTTACGGAAGAAACGCAATTTTGCGGAGTGGGCAGCGTAAAAACGAATTTCGGACATTTAATGAGTGCAGCGGGGATAGCGAGTATTATAAAGGTTGCCTTATCCATAAAAAATCAGATGCTCCCGCCGACATTACATTGTAAAACGCCAAATCCGCGTTTTAAATTTGATCAGTCGCCATTCTTTCCGAACACGTCTTTAAAAGAATGGCGTCCCAGAAAAGGGGTTTTGAGAGCCGGAATCAGTTCTTTTGGATTCGGGGGCACGAACGCACATATGATATTGAGCGACAGCCATTTCACATTAGGATATGGAGAGACAAAAAGACACCCGCTTTCTCCGATTATATTCAATAAGGAACAATGCTGGATCGACAATGGAGAAACTCCAGAAAAGGAAGAGTCAGAATTGCTGATTCCTTTACTTGATTTCAAAGAATTATAAAGAAAAGAAAAGGAATGAGACAGGTGGCCAGTAATCAAAACTATCAGTTCACATTAACAATTAAACATACGGACTATATTGTCAGGGATCACCGGGTGCATGGCACCCGGATTATACCCGGTGTCACATTTTTAGATATGATATACCGTATGGCGCTGAGCAAAGGTTTGCCTATTGAAGAACTAGAGTGTCAGAATATTTTGTATTTGGAACCTGTAGCAACATCTGATACCTTTGACAGAGAAATCCGCATCCGTTTTCAGGGATTGGAACAGGGATGGGAAATTCAGGCGAAGAGCAGAAAGGTAAAAGATGACCGCATTCTGGATGAAAGCTGGGATGAGAATATGAACTGCAGGCTCATGCCGAAAATCCCGGAAAGCATGAGTTCAATTAATATTGATGAAATTAAACATGCCTCCGCCCGTGAAGCTGATATGGAGATATGTTATGACTATTTAAAAAAGGTTGATATAGAGCATTTTGAATTTATGAAGAGTCTGGGGAAGGTTTATGCGTCTGATCATTCTGTACTTGCAGAGTTGACGCTCAGCCAAATTGCCAATCAATATACCGGCTATTTTCAATTGCATCCCACTTTTCTTGATGCGTCTACCATCATATCGATCCTTTATCAGGCATGTCCCGAATATTTTACACAGGGATCTCCGGCAAGCCGGATGAAAACGTATATTCCCATTCATATTGAATCTTTCCGTATGACGAAGCGCCTGGAAGACAGGTGTTATGTGTACATAGAGAAGCAAGACCAAAATCATGATTCAGGGGATGTCATCCAAGTAAGTTACGGTTTGTACGATGCACACGGGGAGATGATCGCTTATTTTACGCGGCTGTCTGTGAAACATATTCGCTCAAAAGATTTAATTGAAAACCTGAAGCAGACTCGTTTGGAAACTGAAGCGGCTTCTCAGCCAAAAGACAGCCTGATCAGAAAAGATTCAATCATAAATCGAAGCGAAAGCATCGAGACACATCTTAAAGAATTAATATCCGGGGTTTCAAATATAGATCTGCGTGACATAAGGACAGACATTGGTTTTTATGAACAGGGCCTGGATTCAGCTTCTTTGCTTGCCATTGTCAAAGAACTTGAAAACAAAACAGGGGAACAGCTGTATCCTACACTCCTGTTTGAGCAGAAAACGATCCGGGAACTCGCCGCGTATATTAAAGAAAATCAAAGAATGTCCAGTTATTTCTTAACGCGAAATCAACCGGCTGAAAAGCCTGACATGAAAGAAAGTAAGAACGAAAATCTTTCCGCTCTTATAACAGAAGGAGACATTCAGCAGCTGATCGCAGATATCAAAGGGACTGCCCCTGAAACACTCTCTGTGGTAAAAGGTTTTTATGAACAAGGCCTCGATTCCGTAACACTTATGCAAGCCGTAAAGGCATTGGAAGAGAAAACAGGCAGGGAACTGTACCCTACTTTATTGTTTGAGTATCCGACGATTCAAAAACTTGCAAACTATTTTGCAGAGAGCGGCGAAAAGACGTCCGTTGAAAAAGACCTCCCTCTTCATCATGGAGAGAATCATACGGCTCTGACCTATTTAACACCGCATTGGAGACAAAAGGCTGCTTCTTGGGATCCGAATTGCGGAAATAAAAAGAAAACAACATACCTGCTGTTTCAATATGACAGAGAGCTTTTTCATTTTATGCGGGAAAATGCTGAAAATGGATTCGGAAATACACAGATCATTCTCGTTTTATCAGGGAATCGTTTCTCCTATCACGGAGACGGTGTTTATGAGATAGATCACAGGGAGGAAGCTCACTTTGACAGGCTTGCAGCTGATCTGAAAAAAAGGGGGCAAATGCCCGACACCGTGGTTTACGGGTGGCCGGAAGGGTCATTTGCCGGCCCGGAAAAAATAAATGAACAGCTTTCTAAAGGGGCTTACCCGCTATTCTTTTTCAGCCGGGCATTGATGCGCAGCAAGGCGGAAAAAAAGGTTGTATCGCTTTTCCTTTATCCGGCGGACCATAAAAATGATCAGCCGCTTTACGCTTCAGTCCATGGCGCAGGGCAGTCTATTTTGCTTGAGAACCCGAAACTGGCCCTTAAGACAATCGGGATATCAGTTTCAGACAAGTCATCGTTGCCGGATCTTACAGCTGAAATCATCAGATGCGAATCAACTGAAGCGCATCCGGGAGAAACCGATCTTTATTATGAAGGAAATGTGCGCTGGGTCCGTGCCTTACGGGAAGCGGAACCGGCTCAAAACTCAGGTTTCTCCTTTAAAGAAAACGGAGTATACATGATTACAGGAGGGGCCGGCGGCTTAGGCCTTATATTTGCAGAACATATCGCAGCCCAAACAAAAGCCAATATTATTTTAGCGGGCCGTTCTGAACTTACGGAAGACAAAAAGAACAAAATCAGCCGAATGAAAGCAGGCGGTTCTTCGGTTCAATATATAAGAGGTGATTTTTCAGATAGCCGCGATGCAGAGCGAATCATAAAAACCATTAAAAGGCAATTCGGAGAAATTAACGGTGTGATACACAGTGCCGGTGTGACGCACGACGCTTTATTGATTCAAAAATCAAAAGATGAAATTCAGGAAGTGATCGCTCCGAAAATAAATGGGACGGTCTTATTGGACAGCTTGCTGCAAACCGAACCTTTGGACTTCTTTGTGATGTTTTCATCAAGCAGCTCGATGTACGGGAATATCGGACAGACGGATTACGCATTGGCCAACCGGTTCATCGATCTTTTCGCTGAGTGGCGTGAAGGAATGAGGCGGAAAAAAGAACGCTCCGGCGTCTCAGTAGCCATCGGCTGGCCGCTATGGGAAGACGGCGGCATGAAAGTGGATAAACAAACTGAGAAATGGATGAAACAAAAAATCGGTATGGTTCCTCTTAGTAAAATCAATGGGATCAAAGCTTTTCAAGATTCACTCTCTCTGAACGCATCACAGCTGATCGTGTTTGAAGGTGACAAAGAAAAATTGAAATCTGCACTTCAAGATACCTTCATGGAGGATGAAAACCGTGAGATCCAAATAAATGAAACAGCTGATACAAGGCATGAGGACATTGCCATTATCGGATTAAGCGGGAAGTATCCGATGGCTGAAGACTTACCTGAATTTTGGGAGAATTTAAAGAGCGGAAAAGATTGTATTACAGAAATCCCGCCTGACCGCTGGAATATGGATGATTTCTTCAGCGAAGACAGAGATATGAAAGGGAAGTCTTACAGCAAGTGGGGAGGTTTTATCAGCGGAGCCGATCAATTTGATCCGCTTTTCTTTCATATTTCCCCAAGGGAAGCAGAACTTATGGATCCTCAGGAAAGGCTCTTTTTAGAAACGGCCAAAAATTGTTTTGAAGACTCAGGATACCCGAGAAACATGCTGGAAAAGATGAAAGTCGGTGTATTTGTCGGTGCAATGTGGGGCCAATATCAACTATTTGAAGGAGAAGAAAATGGAGTGGCTTTCTCGCCGGCATCCGTCTATTCTTCAATAGCCAATCGGGTGTCTTATTATTTTCATTTAAAAGGTCCGAGTTTGGCTCTGGATACAATGTGCTCTTCATCACTGACCTCTATTCATTACGCATGCCAAAGCATACATTGCGGAGAGAGCGATATGGCATTGGCCGGCGGAGTGAATTTGTCAATACATCCGAATAAATATAAGTTCCTCAGCATGGGGCAGTTCCTATCAAGTGACGGCAGATGCCGGAGTTTTGGAAAAGACGGAAGCGGTTATGTTCCCGGTGAGGGAGTCGGAGCCGTATTGTTAAAACCATTGAAAAAAGCAATAGAAGATCAAGATCAAATATACGGTGTGATTAAGGGAAGCGCCGTTAATCACGGAGGAAAGACGAGCGGGTATTCCATACCGAATCCGGATGCGCAGGCGGAGGTCATTTCAGAAGCGCTTCGTAAAGCTGACATTGATCCGAATACCGTCAATTATATTGAAGCGCATGGAACGGGTACGTCATTAGGCGATCCGATTGAAATTCAAGGACTGAAAGATTCCTATCAACTGAATCATCCTTGCGCCATCGGTTCGGTGAAATCAAATATCGGACATTTAGAATCTGCGGCAGGAATCGCTGCGGTAACGAAAGTGCTTCTCCAAATGAAGAATAAGCAGCTTGTTCCTTCTCTGCATTCCGATATTGTTAATCCGTTTATAGATTTTGAGCAGGTTCCTTTTCAAGTGCAGCGGAAAGCGGCTGAATGGAATATTCCGCAAAACAGCAATGCTGTTCATCCTTTGAGAGCCGGGGTAAGCGCTTTTGGAGCAGGAGGGACAAACGCGCATCTTATATTGGAAGCGTATGAGCCGCCAAACGCTTTTGATCATCAAAGCGGCCGAGTGATCTTTGTTTTATCGGCTCAAGACAAACAACGGCTGATAAAATATGCGAAGGTTATGGCTGATTTTCTATCAGAAAATGAATCGAAGGATAACAATCATAAACTGCGTCTTCAGGATATTGCCTATACACTTCAGACGGGACGCGATCATATGGAAGAACGGCTGGCGATAGTGGCAGATTCCGGGCAGGTCATTGCTGAAGAGCTCTCAGCTTATATCAGGGGTGAAAAAAGCAGCTTGAGCTATACCGGTAATACATTCGAATCAGAAGTTCACAATGAAATGCCTCACGTTTGTTCAGATTACGCCGAAGCAGCATCAAAATGGGTAAATGGAAGAAAGATAGATTGGGAGACTTTTGAGGTGAATCGGAATGCTCGCAGGATTTCTATTCCGGGACAACCGCTGATCAAACAGCGGTATTGGATAGCGGAAAAAGGGGAAACGCTTGTTTCAACAGATGTGAGTAAGCCGACTCACCCTTTCTTGGGGAGTAACACGTCCGATTTTAATCAGTTCAGTTTCACGAAAAAAATCAGCCGTAATCATCCATTCGCACTAAGTCTGTCTGAAGGAAACGTGTCCTTTTTCCCTTATGCATCTTTGGCTGAAATGGCTATCGTCAATGCAGCGGCGGCATTTGGACAACCAGTTCATACATTGACTGATTTATTGTGGACCGAAAGCATGAACGGAATGACTGATATACGGGAACTGATGATTACGCTGACGCCTGAGCGCGACTTTGCGCGGTTTGACATATATGCAAACACAAAACATGAGAATAAAGTACGTCTTGCCAGGGGAAATGCGCATATTGTTAAGCCTGAAAGCGGTATGCTTCCTGAAGCGCTTGATATTGCTGAAGTCAAATCAGAAATGACTGAACATCCTGCTGAATCGCCTTTTGTCATTGAATCAGCGAAAAACAGTGACGGAATGCTGTCGCTTCATTCATTGCCGGATGAGCTTTATGCAAAAAGAGAGAATTTTATGATCTCTCCTGAAGCGCTTGAGTCCGCGATTCATGCCAGTGCGTTTTTTGTCAGCGGAGAAACCTTCCCGGAATTGATCGGAATGGGAGCGGCGGATGTCTATCAGCCTCTCACTCAAAATTTTTATGTCTATACTCAAAAAGAGAACCGGCAGAACAGCCGTGATGTAACGTGTCGTATGACATTTACAGATGAAAACGGAAGCATTCTGGCAGAGTGCAAAGATGTGAGATTCAGATATGGTCATGAAAAAAGCACTGTTCAGACGGACGACGAACTCATTCGTCTCCTGCGTCAATTGGAAACCAATGATATTGATCAGAAGGCTGTATTGAAACAATTAATGGGGGAAGAATGATGAACGGAAAACGTGAACAAATCAGCGATATTCTTGATCTGATTCAATCAGGACAGATATCGGCTGACGAAGGCTATGCCCGTGTGACATCCATTCAGAATCAAAAATCACGGGCATCGAACCATCCGCTTTTTTATTACAAGCCGGAATGGACAGAATCGTTCATTCCGAATAAGAAGAGCGCACCCTTGACGGGATTGCTCCTGATTTTTGCAGAAAATGAACGGCAAATACAAGAATTGAGCGGTTTGTTTAAGGACTGTACTCTCTTGTTTGTTATCCGCGGAAAAGAATTTGCTGTTTTACATGATGATACGATTTGTATGAATCCCGTGAAAAAAGACGATTATCTAAAGCTGTTCCGGTACATTCATGATCATTATCAGCTGCCCGAAAAGATTCTTCACTTGTGGTCTGATTCTCAGGCTGACATGAGTAAGGGAGGTATACAGAAACAATTGGAAAACGGATTGTTTTCTCTTCTGTATATTACACAGGCGCTGATTGAACTAAAATGGAAAAAGATAATAAAGCTGACGCATATTTTTCAAACTGAGAATAAAGAACAACTGCCGCTGCATCATGCTCTCGGCGGATTGGTGAAAACCGTTCACCAGGAACACCCCAATTTTCACTATCAGATTATCAATATCACGCAATCAGAGGGTGCGGGAGCCGCTCTTCCAGCAATAGCGGATATATATCAGAGAGAGTGTGACGAAAAACGGGATATCCATTTTGAAGTGCGCTATGAAAACGGCAGACGTTTTACGAAAAGCTATAATAAAGCCGGCTCATTCGATTTAACCCAGCCGCTGAAACATCATGGGAATTATCTGATTACAGGAGGCCTGGGCGGTCTCGGTTATATATTGGCAAAACATCTGTCGGAAAAATGGAAAGCGAATCTCATATTGACGGGGCGCTCTGATTTAACTGAAGAGCAGGAGAAAAAGATCGAATATTTAAGAAGTTCAGGTTCAACAGTTGAATATATCCGATCTGATGTTTCAAAACAAAGTGATGCTGAACGGATGTTTGCTTTTGCAAAAGAGCAGTTCGGCACCTTACATGGAGTATTTCACAGTGCCGGCGTACTCCGTGACTCTTTTATCTTAAGAAAGACAAAAGAAGAAATTGATCAAGTCACAGGTTCGAAAGTTTATGGCACGCTGTGGCTGGCGGAAGAAATCAGAAAAATGAAAGTTGAATTACTTGTCTTGTTTTCATCCACATCGGCAGTCTTCGGCTCAGCCGGCCAATGTGACTATGCTTTCGCCAATGCCTGTTTGGATCAGTATGCAGCAGTTATGACCGCAAAAGAGTCTGCCGGAAGGGTAGTGTCAGTCAATTGGCCGCTATGGACTTCCGGCGGGATGAGTATTGACGATGAAGGAATATCCTACATGAAACAGGAACTCGGTCTTGACCCGTTAGATGACAGTGACGGAATACAGGCCCTGGAGAACAGCTTGTGTCAATCATCTGAACAGCTGATTGCCCTGAAAGGCCGAAAAGAAAAGATTGAGGATGTGCTGAAGCGTACCGGCACAATCAGCTTACATTCAGACCAGCAGGAAGATGCTGATTTGAAAAACGATGAATTAAGACAAAATATCATCAGTTATCTGAAAAATATAATGTCAGAGGAATTGAAATTACCGGTCTCACTCATAGATGAAAAACAATACCTGGAGAAATACGGCATTGATTCAGTGATGATCATGCGTCTGACCAAAAAGCTGGAGCAAAGTATCGGCAGATTGTCGAAAACATTGTTTTTTGAATATCATTCAATATCGCAGTTAGCCGAATATTTCCTGAGTCATCACAGCGAACGAATGATGAAACTGCTGAACCCGGCCGGCACATCTGAACTTGTCTCATATCAAAAAAAGCAAAAAAGAAAACCAGTGGAAACAAAAGCGCCGGTACGCTCTGAAGAAGAAGATTCAAAAGAGCACATTGCGGCCGATCCCCTTTCTGCTGATATAGCCATTATCGGTGTCAGCGGCAGATACCCGGGTGCGGAAAACATCAGGGAGTTCCAAAATGTGCTGATGAATGGACAGGATTGCGTAAGCGAAATTCCTGATGACCGGAAGGAAATGCTGGAGGGAAGCTGCTATAAGTGGGGAGGTTTTCTGAAAAATCCAGATCGGTTTGATCCTTTATTTTTCCGGATATCACCGAAAGAAGCGGCTTTTCTTGATCCTCAGGAACGTCTCTTTTTAGAGACAGTGTACAATACCATAGAGGATGCGGGTTATAAACCTTCAGATCTGACCCGCAAAAAGGTCGGAGTTTTTGCAGGCGTCACATATGGAAGCTATCAATTTTTCGGCGTTGAAGAATCACTTAAAGGAAATGAACTGGCCGTCGGGTCTCCATTTTCTGCAATAGCAAACAGAATATCGTATTTCTTTAACTTTAAGGGGCCGAGTATGGCGGTTGATACAATGTGTTCATCCTCTCTTAACGCCATTCACTTAGCCTGTGAAAGTATACGAAGAGGAGAAAGCACACTTGCTGTTGCGGGCGGGGTCAATCTTACGCTTCATCCGAATAAATATACATTATTAAATCAAAGCCGCTTCTTTGCAAGTGATGGCCGATGCCGTACATTCGGCGAGGGCGGTGACGGTTATGTACCGGGAGAAGGAGTGGGATCCGTACTTTTAAAGCCGGCGGCGGAAGCGGTAAGGGACGGAGATCATATTTATGCGCTGATTAAAGCGACAGCGGTCAATCACGGAGGGAGAACAAACGGTTTTACGGTTCCTAATCCGAATGGTCAGTCTGAACTGATACAGGACGCGCTTGAGAAAGCTTGTATTGACCCTCGTACAATTAGTTATATTGAAGCTCACGGAACGGGAACTGCTCTGGGAGACCCGATTGAGATCACCGGGTTAACAAAAGCGTTTCGGGAATTTACGGAGCACACTCAATATTGTTCAATCGGTTCTGTCAAATCAAATATCGGCCATCTTGAGGCCGCAGCGGGAATTGCCGGTTTGACAAAGGTTCTTTTGCAAATGAAACTGAAAAAACTGTTTCCTTCCATACATGCGGAGACGTTGAATCCAAATATTGATTTTAAAGCATCTCCCTTTTATGTACAGCGGTCATTGCAAGACTGGAAGAAACCGAAACTGCAGGAAAACGGAAAAACAGTAACTGTTCCGAGAAGAGCGGGGATCAGCTCATTCGGAGCGGGAGGAACGAATGTTCATATCATTATAGAAGAATATGAAGAAACAAACGTCACAACAGAACATGTTGAGAATGAACCGCATATTGTCCTGTTATCTGCCAAAGACAATGAACGTCTTCTTGAGTATGCCGAAAACATGAGAGATTTTATCCAACGTTCACTAAGTCCTGAAGTAAAGGATAAACAGCCTGATATGAAAGAAAAGGTGAATGAAGTACTCAAACCGTTTGTTTCGGAATTGCTTCATATCCATCCGGAAGAAATTAATATTGCTGATCACCTGAGTGAATTTGGCGTAGGGCCTTTGGAATTAAGCCGGATGGCGGATTTTATTAACGAAATGTTTCAAATTGAACTCACGATGTATGAATTAACTGATTGCCCCTCCATTCAAGCGGTTACTGAATACTTATTGAAGGAATATGCCGGAGCGATAAGAAACATGTTCCCGAATGAAGTGATGGAAGCCGGCCAATCGGAAAGCGTCGTTTTACGGGATCTGGCATACACTACACAATCGGGCAGAGAAGCGATGGAGGCCAGAGCGGCGATTACCGGTACCTCTCTTAAAGAAATTAAGGATAAATTATTTGAGTTTTGCCGCGGTGACAAGCAAGTTCCAGGCGTATATGTTAATCAGCAATCAGCAGATGCATTTGCTGAAAAAATGAAGGCGTTAACGGAAGGCAGAGCAGGTGAATTGTTTGTAAAGACCATTATTGAGAACGGTGAAGCGGAAAAGCTGGCTCAATTATGGGTTTGGGGGGCGGATATCGACTGGAAATCCGTTCATCAACATTTACAGCAGCCGGGTAAACGGATCTCAATTCCGACTTATCCGTTTGCGAAAGAACGTTATTGGGTTCCGTCCAGGAATGAGAAGGCAGAGATCCCTCAGCATTCTTTTCAACATTACTTGCAAAAAAAATGGAGGGAGAATCCGTTTGTAAATCCATCCGAAACAAAAGAGTACGGACTGACAGTAGCATTTGTAAATCAAGACACAGAATCAATTGCCCGCACCATTTATTCGGATATAGATCAGGAGAATCTGATTGTCATAAAACATCACTCTTCATTTATAAAACACTCTGATCAAATGTTTGAGTGTTCTTTATTAGATGAAAACCACGCATACGACGTTATCCGTGAGATCTTCTCGGGCGGTGAGCGGCAGGTCGAAAATATATTTGATTTCTCAGATATCGGAAACCAGAGTGAAAATCAGAACGGCATCCCATATGGTAAATTCTTATTTATACAAGAAATAATTAAGAGGAGTAAAAAGGAAACACCATTATCCATTTTACAAATCACCAATGGCTTGCAGGTATTTAAAGCGGAAAAACCAAAGCTGACGGGGGCAGAATCAGCGGCTTTTCTGAAAGCCCTTTCTGCGGAATACGGCTTTGTTCATGTGAAAACAATAGATATAGACAGCATGAAAGAAACGCATGAGCTGAAACAAATCTTTGAGAATGAAAGGGCGCAATGTACCGGAGAGAATGAAGTATGCTACCGCGGCGGCGTCAGATATGTTCCGTATTTTGAAGAAGAAAGAATCCATACCGGCGAGCCTGTTTCATTTCCTGCGGATAAAGCCATCGTGATTACCGGCGCGACAGGGGGCATTGGCAGAGCAATAGCTGAAGATTTGGTGAAACGGGGAGTGAAAAAACTCGTGCTGACGGGTACGCGTCCATTACCTTTGCGAAGTGAATGGGATCATTTGCTGAAAGAGGGCAGACAGGACGAAAAGACAGTCAGCAATATAAAACTGTTTCAAAGTTTTGAAGAGAAAGGTGTCAACTATCTGTATTACAGCGGTTCTCTCACAAATGAAGAGAAGCTGCGTTCATTCTTTCACCAAGTAAGCCTTGAATTTAAAGATATAAGCGGTGTCATACACTGTGCCGGACTGCACAGCGGCGGAAATCCGGCCTTTATTCATAAAAGAATGAGTGAATTTAAGACGGTGTACGGGCCGAAAGTCACTGGACTTCAGAATTTGGAGCGGATTTTTAATAATAGGCCGCTGGATTTCTTTATTCTATTTTCATCAATTGCTGCACAGTCACCCAAACTGTCGAAAGGAATGACTGATTACGCGTCTGCAAACGCATATATGGACTATTTCGCGGCTTATCATTTTCAAAAGGGGAGAACGTATTTCACGTCCATCAATTGGCCGAGCTGGAAAGAAGTCGGAATGGGTACTGTGACGAGTCCTTTATATGATGAATTGGGATTGGACTCTCTTTCCACACGGGAAGGACTGGCGATTTTGTATCATGCACTGGAGAGAAAATCGGCCAATATCATTCCCATCGTGAAAAAAGGAACAGTGTTTCATGCAGACAGTCTCCTGAACATCAATAAAACCGGCGGAGCTTCGGTGCCAGTCCGAAGACAGGAGACTCCCGACACTTTTGATCATTCAGAAGGGCTTGTCAGTGAACTTTCTGCCGTATTTGCCGAGGAATTGAGCATTCCCCTTGAAAAGCTTAACCCAAATACGGATTTTCAGGAATACGGTGTGGATTCTATACTTCTTGTCAGCATTATACATCGTATAGAAGCAATGATTCAGAAAAAAATTGACCCTACTGTGCTTCTTGAACACAACACGATTCATGGTCTTGCGGAATATATCGGTAAGACGGCGCCGCCGTTGAAAAAACAAATTGAACAGACTGATTCTCAAAGCAGCAATCAGCAAGATATGCAGTCTGTGACGAGCCGAAATACAGAACCGCAGACGGCTTCCTCTGCAAAGATAGCTGTTATCGGAATCGGATGTAAGTTCCCTGGAGCGGCTGATAAAGAGGAATTTTGGGACAATCTGAGAAAAGGAAAGAATCATATTAAAGAAGTACCTGATTCCCGGTGGAATATAGAAGAAAATTACTCTCCGGTGCAGCAAAAGGGAAAAAGCATCAGCAAATGGGGAGGATTTATCAATGGTATCGGCAGCTTCGATCCGGAGTATTTCCGCATGGAAGAGGAGAGAGCCATCCAAACGGACCCGCTGATAAGACATTTCTTAGAAACGAGTGTACAGACTGTACGGGATGCCGGTTATGAAGAAACGGAATTATCGGGAAAAAAAGTCGGCGTATTTGTCGGTTCCAGAATGGGCGGCTACGGTCACAAACTGCCGAAAGAAAGCAGCAGCCACATCGTCGGGCTTAGTCAAAACTTTATTGCTTCACATGTGTCGCATTTCTTTAATTTTCACGGTCCAAGCATGGTTTCTGATACCGCTTGTTCTTCTTCATTAGTCAGCATTCATTTAGCCTGCCAAAGCATAAAAAACGGTGATTCAGAGATGGCGCTGGCAGGAGGGGCGGATCTGCTTTTGGATGAAATTCCTTACCTGATGTTAACAGAAGGAGGAGCCCTTTCGCCGGACGGTCAGTGTTTTACTTTTGATGAAAGGGCAAACGGCTTTGTACCCGGAGAGGGTTTTGGCGCTGTTCTGTTAAAACCGCTGGAGAAAGCGAAAGCTGACGGAGATCGGATATACGGTATCATTGAAGCATCAGCTATTAATAACGACGGTGCGACAATGGGAATTACGACCCCGAATCCTAAGCTTCAAGAGCAGGTTATTCAAGATGCATTTGAAAAAGCCGATATCACTCCCGGATCAGTCAGCTACGTCGAAACTCACGGCACAGGCACGATGATTGGAGATCCGATTGAGCTTCAGGCTCTGACAAAAGTATTCCGAAGAGACACAAACAAAACGCAATTTTGCGGAGTAGGAAGTGTAAAAACCAATATCGGACACTTATTAAGCGCTGCCGGAGCGGCAAGTTTCATTAAAGTGATTTTATCAATATGGCATAAGGAAATTCCGCCTACATTGAATTGTGAAACGCCAAATCCCCGCTTTGAATTTGAAAAGTCGCCTTTTTATCCGAATACAGAACTGAGAAGCTGGAAGGATGGAAAACGGAGGGCGGGCATCAGCGCTTTCGGTTTTGGCGGAACAAACGCCCACCTTTTGGTAAGCGGCCTGGATGATTCATATCATTCCGTCAGAACGCCGCTGCCGCCTGCCGAGTTTGTCAGAAAAGAGTACTGGCCGGATTCAAATCGGAAAAAACAAATCAAACAGAATAAAAAACGGCTTCTTGAAATTATTGATGAAACAGAGTAGCACCTGCTCTGTTTCTTTACTTTGTAAAAGAAGAAAGGTTGTCGAGTTGCATGAGGTTCAGCGTATTAGTCAAACATGACGATTATATTGTTTCAGACCATGTCCTTCATCAAGTGCGTACGATACCCGGCGTAACGTATCTGGATTTAATAACACGATTTTTAGCTGAGAAAGGGATATCGCCCCGAAGTTTTGAAATCAAACATGTTTTATTCCGTGAACCTGTTGCGACGTCAGTCCATTTTGATAAAAAAGTCACCTTCCAGTTTACGCAACAAGAAAACGGCTGGCTTGTTGAAACAACAAGCAGGAAATGGGTCGCTGAAAAGGCGGAAGGTGAAGCGTCAGTCAACTTGCAGGCGGAAATCATAAGAAAAAATGCGATAAACGAAAAGACAATTTCAATCGAAGAATTAAAGAAAGGGGCCGTCCGGACTACGGATGCTGAATCCGCCTATCGTAATTTGCGCAGAGGCGGCCTGATTCATAAAGATTTTATGAAATTGGAAGGTACGGTATATGAAGGTGAAAATTATATTCTGGGAGAGGTCAGTTTAAGCGGAATTTCAAAAGAATATACAGATGACTTTTACATGCATCCCGCATTTTTGGATGGGTCTCTCAGCTTGTTGGGAATCCTTACATCAGACTTGCCGGGTGAAGGAACAAATGCGTTTATCCCTATATATATTGAGACGTTCCGGGCACTGCATAAAACAACTGGGTCTTGTTTTGTGTATATTGATAAAAACAGTATAACGCAGCCGCCTTCTAAAGACATTTTATATGCGGACATAGAAGTATACAGGCCTGATGGAGAGCTTGCTTTTTATTATGAGCGATTCGGTGTGAAAAGAGTCAGAAATGAAAAATCAATACAAAGGCTGGAGCATTCCCAAAAAGCTAAAGAGGTCGGCAGCGCAACGAACAATAAAGAAATGATCAGAAATAATTTGATCCAAGAGATAGCCGGCATGATTGAAAAACCTGCTGAAACAGTCAAGAATGATATTTCCTTTTACGAGATGGGCTTGGATTCTAAACAATTATTAGACTTATCCAAAAAATTAGAACTGATGTTAGATACAAAGCTGTACCCGACTTTATTATTTGATTACTCCACAATCGGTGAATTGACGGAATATCTGCAGGAGAAATACGGAGCCGACATTACAGACTCTATCTCTGATACAGTTTTGCACCAAGAAAGTCATAAAACATTAACAGATGAGCTGTCATCCATTATTGGAGAGGTTACAAACACACCGCCAAATAAAGCGGACAAACACCAATCTTTTTACGAACTGGGTCTTGACTCAAAACAGCTGTTGCATATATCGAAAATGCTAGAGGAAAGATTGGATACACAATTGTATCCGACATTGCTTTTTGATTATAACAATATTCATGATTTAGCGGCTTATTTAGAAGAAAAATATGATGTGCGTAATACGCCGGCCGCAGCTTTTAAAGAAAAAACGCAAACGAAAGAGCCGTCTGAAAAGCCGATGCTTGAATCTTTGTATTTACAAAAAGAATGGATAGAATCGCCATTAAAGTCCGGAGAAGTACCTAAGGAAAATACATTGATTTTCGATTTCGACAGTTCATTGAGTGATGAAATCCGAAAGTACATCGGCAGTGAAAATGTTATTTATGCGGAAGCCGCCGATGAATATGAAATGGTAAATGAAAAGCATTATAAATTTAATCCGGAGCAGTCTGCTCATTACACCAGACTGTTAGAAGATATGAGAAAGTCCGGAGCGTTTCCGTCGTCAATCATTCATTACCTGTCAAAAAAAGCTTATACTGAAGCAGCGTTAGATCTGACTCACAGTTTTTATTCAATTCTTTATTTGAGCAAAGCTTTAATCCGTCAAAAAGTAAAAGAAAACATCAACATTCTGTACGTACATGACAAGGGTCAATATACAAATCCGGTTTACGCCGCGATTGGAGGCTTTTTTAAAACGCTGAATGCGGAGCAGCCGAATATAAAGTGTAAAACGGTTGAGATTTCTTCAAGACAAACCATTGAAAAAGCACCTTTGCTTCTCAATGAATTAAGTGCCGGACATCATCAGGCTGTGAAATATGACGGCGATCAAAAAAGGTGGGTGACAGCATATAAAGACGCTTCGCTGCAAACAGGACAAAAGGCCGCAAAGTTTGCAAAAAACGGGGTGTATCTCATCATCGGAGGGTTAAGCGGCATCGGCTGGATTATTTCAGCGTTTCTTTATGCAAATCACGAAGCCAGCGTTATCATTGCCGGGCGATCGAAAATGACAGCAGACATGGAAGAAAAATTAGACAGCATCCGCTATGACGGGGCAAGCATTTCTTACATTCAGGCTGACATGTCAGATAAGCAGCAGGTCATCAAGTTAGCGGAAAAAATTCATGCTGATTATTCCGAAATCAACGGGGTCATTTACAGTGCAGGCGTGTTAAAAGACTCTCTCATTATGAATAAAACAGACGCGGAAGCTCAAGCGGTGCTGCAATCAAAGGTCAATGGTGTGATTCATTTGGATGAAGCGCTCAGAGATATGCCTTTAGACTTTTTTGTTTTGTTTTCTTCCATCTCCTCAGAAATCGGAAGTCTGGGTCAAGCCGATTACGCCTACGCCAATCGTTTTCTGGAGCATTTTGCCGAGTGGAGGGAATGTATGAGAAAGGCGGGGGGGAGATCAGGAAAAACCATCGCTGTAAATTGGCCTTTCTGGAAAGACGGAGGCATGTCAGTTGATCCCGGCATTCAAGATATTATGAAAATGGAGTACGGACTTCACCCATTAGAAAATACTGCCGGAATCAAAGCATTTGAACACTCGCTTCTCGGCCAAGGCCACCAGCTGATCGTGTTATACGGAGAAAAAGAAAAAATACAAAACGATTTCAAGCCGTTATCCGCCCGTTCAGCACCGCCTCTAGTAAGAGATTCAGCGATTGCAGCCGATTTTGATGCTTCGTCAATCGTTACGGGAGAAGCTGAAAGTCCTTTCCGAATACTCGGCACGGCTTCCAATCGTCATCTCGACGATTATTTGCATTATTGGAGCAGACTGAAGAAAGGAGCCCTTCAGCACGATCAAAGCGATGCCGCAAAAAAACTCATCGCTTTTTACCAGACAGAAGAAACGGAAACCGTTCATTTTCTGGCAAACACAGAAAATGCCCGGCATATGGAAATATTGATGAGCGGTAAGGGCGAAACAATTTTACTGATTTGCGGTTTTGCTACCACTGCTTACATGTGGAAAGAACAAATGAAGGAATGGGCAGATCAATTTAATGTCATTGTCATACACACACCGGGTTACGGGCTGAGTGAGGGGAGCGCCGATTTTACACTGAGCGGGCTGGCTCAGACTTTTATCGAAGTGCTGAACGAGTTAGGGGTTGCTTGGCCGATCCACATTGCGGCAGCTTCTTGGGGAGGCATGATAGGGCAGAGGATAGCCTATGAATACCCCGAAAAAGTAAAAACACTCATTCTTTCCGGAAGTTACACCGAATACGAAGAAGACCCTGAAAGCAGTGTCGAGGAAAAACTGAAAAATGATTTTATAGCTATAGGAAAGTCGCATGAATATGAAAGTTTATACAGTAATCAATTCTTAAATGCTTCTATTGAACGTTTTATGAAGATACATCAACAAGAAGGCTATTCTACAATCGGCTTTTTAAAAGACATTCATACAAGAACGCTTATCCTTACAGGTGAGAAGGAAAGCGTAGTTGATCAGAAAGAAACAAAAAGGCTGCGGAAACTGCTGAGCAATGCAGAATTAAAGAAAATTAAGGGAGCGGGGCATCTTCCGAACCTCACACATCCGGAAGAATTTAATAAAGCGGTGTCAGAATTCATCAAGAAATCGGTAAGTAAAGGATGAAAACGATACATACAGTACAGGGGGAGAAAACAATGAAACAAACAATAAGCAATCCGGCATTTGATATGAAACAAATTAACGCTCTTAACAGCCATTATCAGACGATGATAGACAATGGAGATCTGCAATGTGCGAGTTATATGATGTCAAGAGGAGGTGAGGTTTTTGCAGCTGAGTCGTTAGGGGAATTTACCGGCGGACAAAACGAAAAGCAACCATTTCAGCTTGATACAATCAGAGAAATCGGTTCTTTGACAAAAGTGTTTACCGCTGTAGCCGTCATGCAGCTCGTCGAAAAAGGTTTGCTCGATCTGAAAATGCCGGTCAAGCTCATTTTGCCTGCGTTTGATAAACCGGGTTTCGGAGAAATTAAAATTTTGCACCTTTTGACTCATACGGCGGGATTAAGTTTTGAGCTGGATATTCAAAAGGCTGAAGGCATTGACTTAACGAATGAGGAAGAATGGATAAACTATCTCGTCAGTACGCCTTTGGAGTACGGAGCGGATGAAGCATGGAACTATTCCAGAACCGGTTTTGTTATACTTGGCATCATTATTTCAAAAGTAACAGGCGTATCCTACGAACAGTATGTAACAAAGCATATTATTGAAGCGCTAGGATTAGAAAGAACGTATTTTTATGTGCCTGATGCTTTAAAAGAAGAAGTTTGTGTGATCAATGAGCACGAGTGCGTACAGCTGGAAAAAAGTCATCACCCGTATTTTCCGAATAAAGCGACAAGCGGTCTGTACTCTTCGTTGCGAGATATTTGGAAGTTGGCTGAAATGTTTAGAAATAAAGGCAGATTGAAAGATAAGAAGCTGCTTGGAAGAAAAACAGTCGAAGCTATGCTGAGAAATCAAATAAAGCCGGGTCTTCCTTTTTACTTCTTCGGAGCGCCCAGGGAGGAAGGCGGCTTTGGTTTAGGCGTTAATTTGTGGCCGGCCGGTGACCATTATTTCATGACAGAAGGCACCTTTTCACATCTTGGAATGGGTTGGTGCGGCATGTTTTCTGATCCAGCCGAAGATTTTACGTATGTATTTTTCACTCCGATTTCCGAGTTTCATCCTCATGCCGTGCTGACGCCGCTGAATATCGTGTGGGCGGGTATTGAATAATTAGACAAAAGCATCGTCCCGTCTGTTCGGCAGGCGGGACGATTGCTAACTGCCCGTTTTTATTCCGCGGCATCTTTTCAAAGCCCGCCCCTAAGTTAAATAACTTAATTTACTCTTTGTAATTTTTTTTAATTATAGTACAGTAGAGCATTTTTATAATACAGTTTAAAGTCTTTTATAGTACAGTTTGGCGCAATATGATCTTAAGTTTTATAAGCGGTTTCAAAATGAGGTTATAAATGATTGACGGCTTTGTTTAATTACTGTAAACTATGGTTGTTGATCATATTGTACTAATAAAAAATCTTTTTTTATTAGTACAGTTTAAACGTCATTATCTTTGCTTAAGCGCTATGTGAATTTCTGAATGATTAATTTTAGAATTGCAGAGCATGATAAGACTGTTTTTAATACGGATGGCTAAACGGTATCCTAACCCTGTTAAATCAAAAGAAGAGGTGGTTTAAAAAATGGCTGCAAAGACAAAAACTTCAATTGTTGATAGCAAAAAACAATTTGATGCTATTCATAAGCAGTTTGAAACGTTCCAAATTTTAAATGCTGAAGGAGAAGTCGTAAATAAAGACGCAATGCCTGATCTTTCAGATGATCAGTTAAAGGAATTAATGAGAAGAATGGTGTATATCCGCATTTTAGACCAGCGTTCAATTTCTCTTTCCCGTCAAGGACGTTTAGGTTTCTATGCACCGACAGCGGGCCAGGAAGCTTCTCAAATTGCATCACACTTCGCGCTTGAACAGGACGACTTTATCCTTCCGGGTTATCGTGACGTTCCTCAGCTGATTTGGCACGGGCTTCCTTTACACCAGGCATTCCTGTTCTCAAGAGGCCATTTTAAAGGTAATCAGATGCCTGAGGGAGTAAATGCTTTATCACCTCAAATTATTATTGGTGCTCAAATTATTCAAACCGCAGGTGTAGCTTTAGGTCTTAAAAAGCGCGGTAAAAAAGCGGTAGCTATTACTTACACTGGTGACGGCGGAGCTTCTCAAGGTGACTTCTATGAAGGAATGAACTTTGCCGGAGCATTTAAAGCGCCAGCGATCTTCGTTGTTCAGAATAACCGCTATGCGATTTCAACTCCTGTAGAAAAGCAATCATCCGCACAGACAATTGCCCAAAAAGCAGTTGCCGTCGGTATTACAGGTGTTCAAGTAGACGGAATGGATGCACTAGCCGTTTATGCTGCAACCGCAGAAGCACGCCAGCGCGCAATTAACGGTGAAGGTCCGACTCTGATCGAAACTCTTACATTCCGTTACGGACCTCATACAATGTCCGGTGACGATCCGACTAAATACCGTACGAAAGAAATAGAAAATGAATGGGAGCAAAAAGACCCGCTCGTACGTTTCCGCAAGTTCTTGGAAAACAAAGGACTATGGTCTGAAGAAGAAGAGAACAAAGTGATTGAACAGGCCAAAGAAGAAATCAAACAAGCTATCAAAAAGGCTGACGGCGAATCAAAACCGAAAGTAACAGAGCTGATTGAGAATATGTTTGAAGAGCCGACGTTCAACTTGAAAGAACAACTTGAAATTTACAAAGCGAAGGAGTCGAAGTAAGCCATGGCGCAAATGACAATGATTCAAGCGATCACTGATGCGTTACGCACAGAACTGAAAAACAATGAAAACGTTCTGCTTTTCGGGGAAGATGTAGGCGTTGCCGGAGGCGTATTCCGTGCAACTGAAGGCCTTCAAAAAGAATTCGGTGAGGACCGCGTATTTGACACGCCGCTTGCTGAATCCGGTATCGGCGGTCTCGCTCTCGGTTTAGGCCTGCAAGATTACCGTCCTGTTATGGAAATCCAATTCTTCGGATTTGTATATGAAGTAATGGATTCAATCTCAGGACAAATGGCTCGTCTCCGCTACCGTTCCGGCGGACGCTGGACTTCTCCGGTGACAATCCGTTCTCCATTCGGCGGAGGGGTTCATACACCTGAACTTCACGCTGACAGTTTGGAAGGCCTTATCGCTCAGCAGCCGGGTATTAAAGTTGTTATCCCTTCCACTCCTTACGATGCAAAAGGACTGCTGATTGCCTCTATCAGAGACAATGATCCGGTTGTTTTCTTAGAGCATATGAAACTTTACCGTTCTTTCCGTCAGGAAGTTCCTGAGGAGGAATACACAATCGAGCTTGGCAAAGCTGATGTGAAACGCGAAGGTACTGACCTTTCTATCATCACATACGGCGCGATGGTTCATGAGTCGCTTAAGGCTGCTGAAGAGCTTGAAAAAGAAGGCGTTTCTGCTGAAGTTATCGACCTTCGAACTGTAAGTCCGCTTGATATTGATACGATTATTGCTTCTGTTGAAAAAACAGGCCGCGCAATTGTCGTGCAGGAAGCTCAAAAACAAGCCGGCATCGCTGCCAACGTTGTAGCTGAAATCAATGACCGCGCGATTCTGAGCCTGGAAGCTCCGGTTCTGCGTGTTGCGGCGCCTGATACAGTATTTCCTTTCTCGCTTGCTGAGAGCGTATGGCTTCCAAACCATAAAGACGTTCTTGAAACTGCGAAAAAAGTTCTTGAATTTTAATCAGGCATCATAAAAGACGGTAAAGAGAGTCCTTTTCTCTATATGAAGGAGTCTGTTTACTAGGTTCAATGCTTGCGAATGCATAACTAAAATTTGCTTAATCAACTAGGAGGTCGAAAACTGTGGCATTTGAATTTAAACTTCCGGATATCGGGGAAGGTATCCACGAAGGCGAAATCGTAAAATGGTTTGTTAAGCCGAACGACGAGGTAGAAGAAGACGATGTTCTGGCTGAAGTGCAAAATGATAAAGCAGTGGTAGAAATTCCTTCACCTGTTAAAGGAAAAGTATTAGAATTAAAAGTTGAAGAGGGAACAGTTGCAACTGTTGGACAAACGATTATTACGTTTGACGCACCTGGTTACGAAGATCTTCAATTTAAAGGAAGCCATGATTCAGGAGATGCGAAAACTGAAGCTCAAGTTCAGTCGTCTGCTGAAGCAGGGCAGGATATCTCTAAAGAAGAGACTCCTAAAGAGCCTGCAAAAGAAACCGGCGCAGGACAGCAGGACCAAGCGGAAGCTGATCCGAACAAACGCGTGATCGCGATGCCTTCCGTACGCAAATATGCCCGTGAAAAAGGCGTGGATATCCGTAAAGTAACAGGTTCAGGCAATAACGGACGTGTTGTAAAAGAAGATATCGACAGCTTTGCAAATGGAGGAGCGGCTCAAGAAGCGGCACCGCAAGAAACAGCTGCACCTCAGGAAACAGCTAAACCTGCAGCGGCTCAGGCTCCTGAAGGCGAATTCCCTGAAACACGCGAAAAAATGAGCGGTATCCGTAAAGCGATCGCGAAAGCAATGGTGAACTCTAAGCATACTGCACCGCACGTAACTCTTATGGATGAAGTTGACGTAACAAATCTTGTTGCTCACCGCAAACAGTTCAAACAAGTTGCTGCTGATCAAGGCATCAAGCTGACTTATCTGCCTTACGTCGTCAAAGCATTAACATCTGCTTTGAAAAAATTCCCTGTTTTAAACACATCTATTGATGATAAAACAGATGAAGTGATCCAAAAACATTACTTCAACATCGGAATTGCAGCGGATACCGAAAAAGGCCTGCTTGTGCCGGTAGTGAAAAATGCCGACCGTAAAGCCATTTTCGAAATCTCTGATGAAATCAACAGCCTTGCTACAAAAGCGCGTGAAGGCAAGCTTGCACCTGCGGAAATGAAAGGCGCTTCTTGCACGATCACAAATATCGGTTCTGCCGGAGGCCAATGGTTCACACCGGTTATCAACCACCCAGAGGTTGCGATTCTCGGCATCGGCCGTATTGCTGAAAAAGCGATCGTCCGTGACGGTGAAATTGTAGCTGCTCCTGTCTTAGCTCTTTCTCTCAGCTTTGACCACCGTATGATTGACGGAGCAACTGCACAAAATGCGTTAAACCACATCAAGCGTTTACTGAACGATCCACAACTTATTTTAATGGAGGCGTAATGTTATGGTAGTAGGAGATTTCCCTATTGAAACAGATACTCTTGTGATTGGTGCGGGACCCGGCGGCTATGTAGCTGCCATCCGCGCTGCTCAGCTTGGACAAAAAGTAACAGTCGTTGAAAAAGCAACTCTTGGAGGCGTTTGTCTGAACGTCGGCTGTATTCCTTCAAAAGCGCTCATCAATGCAGGCCATCGTTACGAGAATGCAAAACATTCAGATGACATGGGAATCACTGCTGAGAACGTAACGGTTGACTTTACAAAAGTCCAAGAATGGAAAGCTTCTGTTGTAAATAAGCTTACCGGCGGTGTTGCAGGTCTTTTAAAAGGAAATAAAGTGGACGTTATAAAAGGGGAAGCTTATTTCGTAGACAGCAACTCTGTCCGCGTAATGGATGAGAACTCTGCGCAAACATACACATTTAAAAACGCAATCATTGCTACCGGTTCTCGCCCTATCGAATTGCCAAACTTCAAATATAGCGAACGCGTTCTGAACTCTACAGGCGCACTTGCGCTTAAAGAAATTCCGAAAAAGCTCGTTGTTATCGGCGGCGGATATATCGGTACTGAGCTTGGAACAGCGTATGCGAACTTCGGAACTGAATTGGTTATTTTAGAAGGCGGAGATGAAATTCTTCCTGGCTTCGAAAAACAAATGAGTTCTCTCGTTACCCGCAGACTGAAGAAAAAAGGTAACGTTGAAATCCATACAAGCGCTATGGCTAAAGGCGTTGAAGAAAGACCTGACGGCGTAACAGTTACATTCGAAGTAAAAGGCGAAGAAAAAACGGTTGATGCTGATTACGTATTAATCACTGTCGGACGCCGTCCGAACACTGATGAGCTCGGCCTTGAGCAAGTCGGTATCGAAATGACTGACCGCGGTGTCATTAAAACAGACAAGCAGTGCCGCACAAACGTACCGAACATCTACGCAATCGGTGACATCATTGACGGACCTCCATTGGCTCACAAAGCGTCTTACGAAGGTAAAATCGCTGCGGAAGCTATTTCAGGAGAGCCGGCTGAAATCGATTACCTCGGTATTCCGGCGGTTGTATTCTCTGAGCCTGAACTGGCTTCTGTCGGTTACACTGAAGCACAGGCGAAAGAAGAAGGCATTGAAGTCGTCGCAGCTAAGTTCCCGTTTGCAGCGAACGGACGTGCGCTGTCTCTTAACGAAACTGACGGCTTCATGAAGCTGATCACTCGTAAAGAAGACGGTCTTGTAATCGGTGCGCAAATTGCCGGCGCAAGCGCTTCTGACATGATTTCTGAATTGAGCCTGGCGATCGAAGGCGGAATGACTGCTGAAGATATCGCAATGACAATTCACGCTCACCCGACATTGGGCGAAATCACTATGGAAGCTGCCGAAGTAGCAATCGGAAGCCCGATCCATATCGTAAAATAATAATGTAATAAGAAACAGCCCCCGTTTGTAAAAGCGGGGGCTGTTTTTATTGTGCAAGCACATGCTGCATAGGTTTGATGATATCCTCTTTTTTCTTTACGGATCCCTCAATCTTCATGACCACATGCCGATGATTGATCACCATCAGCGCAGGGAACGTATTGATTTCCTCTTCCCATCCCTTTCTGTTGTCATAAACCTTCATTTGATCGACATGATGGGGATATTTCTTTTCTAAATCAAGAATCGCATCGTAATAAGGAACTTCTTTATCTATATGATTTTCATCGGAAAAAAACAAGATTTGAGTGTGATGAATGCTGTCGATCCGGTTTTTTGTGAATGGACTGACAGTAGAAACCGAACAGCTTGACAGAACGAACAGCATCAAAAAAAAGGGAATCACCGTACGGTAGCGCATCTATCTTACTCCTCTGTTTTATATAATATATTGGTTCATCCATTTATAAGGACTATATCAAGTGTATCACGAGAGGTGAAAAACCTAAGGCTTGTTACTGAATTGTTATATAATTGAAACCGTTTTTAATGAAGAAATAATACGTGTGACAACTTGCGCAGCCGATGTGTAAAAAAGGCACATTGTTTTTCGTGAGAGCGCTGTTTTTTCGTTATACTGGGGGCAAAACCATATCAGGAGGGATTGTCATGTATAAAGCCGCTGCAGCCGTCATATGTATGTGCTTACTCGCCGGCTGCCAATCAAACGAAAAGATGCAAACCAACAAACCCCATTCTCAAGCCGCGGCCAATCACGCCAAACGGGAAAACCATCATTCAAAAGAGGAAAAACAGAAAAAACAGAAGGCGGAGCCCCGTTACTATATCAATCCGAAAAGTTTTTCTGTGGAAAAAATGGATGAACAGAAAGAGAAAAAACCGATCGCATTGGTAACGATCGATGACGCGCCTGATCAGCATGCCGCTGAGATTGCGGATAAACTGCATGATCTCAATGCATCAGCGATCTTTTTTGTGAACGGACATTTTTTGAAAAAAGATGAAAATAAGAAAGCGCTTAAGCATATTCATGAGTTAGGTTTTATGATCGGAAATCATACAATGACTCATCAAAACTTAAAAGATCTTTCCGAACAAAAACAACGGGAAGAAATCATTGGCGTCAATAAAGCGGTTGAAAAGGTAATAGGAGAGAAACCCGCATTTTTCAGGGCGCCTTTCGGAAGCAATACGGACTACAGTGACAGACTTATAAAAAAAGAAGGTATGGTGAAAATGAACTGGACCTTCGGGTATGATTGGGATCAGAAATATCAATCCAAAAAAGCGCTTACCGATATCACACTGAACAGTCCTTATCTGCGGGACGGGGCCAACATATTGATGCATGACCGGAAATGGACGGCGGAAGCCATGCCGGACATTGTAAAAGGATTGTGTCATAAAGGATATACTGTTATTGACCCTCGAGCTATAAAAAGACCATAAAAAAATAAATGTGTTATACAATTTATCGGTTGACATATTAAATATGACATAATAATATAATAACAACAAGTAAAAATTAAGCGTTTTCAAATTCTGAGAAATGGGGAATGACAGATGGGTACAATTGTTTGCCAAGACTGTAACGAAGCGATTCATTACTTTGAGGATGAGAAGGTCACGACGTTATACGGAACATGCTGCGGACAATGCCAGTGTCATCTTGAAGAAGAGTAAAAAGCGTAAAAAGGCCCGAAACGATTTCGTTTCGGGCTTCTTTATATTTATTGGATGGCTTTTTGCTCTTTGATGACTCTGATCATTTCAAGCGTTGCATCTTCGGGACCCTGCACAGGAAGGCCGGCGTCCAAGTTTTTAAAAATGTAGCTGATATTTTCTTCAGTAATAATCTCACCCGGAATAAAGATCGGAATTCCCGGCGGGTACACCATGACAAACTCTGCGATGATCCGTCCCGCGGATTCTTTTAACGGAATGACTTCCGTATTTGCGTAAAACGCGTCTCTTGGCGTCATCGCTAACAGAGGAATTTCAGGAAGCAGAACTTCGGTTTGCTGATGAGCATAGTCATTGGCGGAAGCCTGCTTTGAAATGTCTGTAAGCGCGCTTACAAGACGGTCGGCATCTCCTGCTCTGTCTCCGGGGGTGAAAATACATAAAATATTATACAAATCGGACAGCTCGACTTCGATATTATATGATTCGCGGAGCCATTTTTCAACGTCATGACCCGTCAGGCCGAGGTTTTTGACCGAAATGATTAATTTAGTCGGATCATAACTGAAGGCAGCTTTAGACCCTGTGATTTCTTCGCCGACACAGCGGATGCCTTCAATTTGATTGAGGCGTTCCCGTGTCTGATCCGCCAGCAGAATCGTATCTTCAAGAAGATCGCGGCCTTCTGTAGCGAGGCGTTTTCTTGCGACATCAAGTGAAGCGAGAAGCAGATAGGATGTTGACGTTGTCGTCAGCATGCTTAAAATCGACTGTACTCTTTCTTTGGAAACAAGGCCTTCTCTCACATTTAAAATGGAGCTCTGCGTCAGGGAGCCTCCCAATTTGTGCACACTAGTAGCTGCCATATCAGCGCCCGCCTGCATGGCGGACAGAGGAAGCTTTTCATGAAAATGAATATGCACGCCGTGCGCTTCATCGACAAGCACAGGCACATCGAAAGAATGCGCGAGCTTTACAATGCTGCTCAAGTCCGCTGCCACACCGAAGTACGTCGGATTTATGACAAGCAGGCCTTTTGCGTCAGGGTGCTCCGTCAAAGCCCGCTCGGCGGACTCAAGCGTAATGCCGTGAGAAATTCCGAGCTCATCGTCAATTTCCGGGTGTATAAAAATCGGCACCGCTCCGGAAAATACAATGGCCGACATAATGGATTTATGAACGTTTCTCGGGATGATGATTTTATCTCCGGGTCCGCATACGGCCATGACCATCGTCATAATGGCGCCGCTCGTCCCTTGTACGGAAAAGAAGGTATGGTCTGCGCCGAATGCTCGAGCGGCCAGATCCTGGGCTTCTTTAATGATGCCCTTTGGCGCATGTAAATCATCCAGAGGTTCGATATTAATTAAATCTATGCTTAACGCGTTTTCTCCGATAAATTGTCTGAATTCCGGGTCCATTCCCGCGCCTTTTTTATGGCCCGGAATGTGGAATTGGACAGGCTGTCTGTCCGCGTGCTTTTTCAGTCCGCTGTACAGGGGTGTTTTATGTTGCGGCAATTGTTTTCCCACCTTTATCATAATACCTACGGATTAGTTTGTATTACATTCAGTTTTATTACCCGTTTTTTAAACGTAAAACAAATGAATTATATTATGAACTTGAAAGAAAGTAAAGAACAATTTATGATCTATGGAAGATGCTTATTTTGAGCATGATTATAAAGGAGTGAAGACATTTGGAATATCAATATCCGATGAATGAGGACTGGACGACAGAGGAGGCCGTGGATGTCATTGCTTTTTTTCAGCAGGTGGAAAACGCCTATGAAAAAGGAGCTGACCGGGACAGGCTTTTGAATGCGTACCGCCGCTTTAAAGAAATCGTTCCCGGGAAAGCGGAAGAAAAGAAAATCTGCAGCCAATTTGAAGCTGACAGCACCTATTCCCCGTATCGGACTGTGAAACAGGCGAAACAATCAGATCAAGCGATTATCAAAATGTAGACAAAGCGAGCCGGCAATCGGCCCGCTTTTTATGTTATGAGACTTTCTGAGTCAGTGTGTATAAAAAGGAAAGCTTCTGAAAAGCATCTTCAATGGTTTGCAGGAATTCATTGTTGTTCATGTTGATCACGTCTTCTTTTTGCAGCTGAATGCCGCACAAAAGCTCTGCTTTTTTCACTGTCTGCAGGCGTTCAAATAATGTTTTCAGCTGCTCCTGATCCATGTCGGACTGCTTGTACGCACCTGGCTTCGTATGATCCGGCGACCATACAAAATGACCGGGAA
This sequence comes from Bacillus sp. SIMBA_026, assembly GCF_046535335.1. Taxonomy (NCBI): domain Bacteria; kingdom Bacillati; phylum Bacillota; class Bacilli; order Caryophanales; family Bacillaceae; genus Bacillus; species Bacillus sp. SIMBA_026. The sequence goes on from NZ_JAWRWX010000001.1 coordinate 595,809, forward strand.
TCTGTTTTGTGATGTCCTCCTGCTTCGCTTCCAGCAATCTGCCGTATTCCTCTTTTATCGGAGATTCATAAATGATGGCAAACCATACAAACATATGGGTGTCCCATAAACCGATCTGAAAGTGAGGGAGTTTCTTATACCCGCGTTTGCTGTTGGCAAAGGCAACCCAGCTGTCAGCCGGCGGGTTGACAGATCTTCTCGCGTGCTTGGCGACATGAGGGAACATTTCATCGCCTGTCAATGCTGACAATGTCGGTGCGAAATGCTCTCCTAACAAGGTCAGCTTCGGACGGACTTGTTCTTTTAACACCTCCATGCGCGGATCTAAACCTTCTATTGTAAATGTATCGAAGTCTTCTTTTGTAAAACGCATCTGAGTCATCTTTTTCCTCCTTATCGTAAGTATTCATATTTTACCACAGCCGCCGCCGGCCGCAAAAACATTGAGAACGTTTGAGCCGGGAGGATTGGGGTAAAAAACGAATAGGTAAACACACAATTTTAAGAATGTTGTTACAGCCGAATATAAGTTTCCATACGATATAAGAAGTATCATTAATAAATTGGAAAAATGGGATGCTTTTTTAACAAATGATCTCTGGAAGGGGCGAAAGACAATGAGGCAAGTGGTGAAGGAAGGATTCAGGGAGGAAAAAAATAACCGTGTAGCTGTCTGGAGACTAGAGGTTGATTATGAATTGGCAACCCTGTATGAGGCCATGCAAAAAGAGAATGAAGATCAAATCGATCTCAGCAAAAGAAAACTGGAACGTCTCAGAAAAGAATGGATTCGGCTTAACGGATAAAGAATAGTAAAAACGAACCGCAGGAAATGGTTCGTTTTTACGTGAGAAGGCATTTTTTTCATTTTCCTTGCTTTTTCATCGCCTTTATCAGTATGCTATAGAATAAGCTATACATAGAAAAGAGGTACACGGTATGACAAATTGGACGGAAATTGATGATATCGCAAAAAAATGGGTAAAAGAAGCCGGAACGAGAATCAGACAATCCATGCAGGAAAGCTTGACGATTGAAACAAAATCAAATCCGAATGATTTAGTCACAAATATTGATAAAGAGACGGAACGCTTTTTCATTGACCGTATACAGGGAACTTTTCCCGGACACCGGATTCTCGGAGAAGAAGGGCAGGGGGATAAACTCCGCTCCCTTGACGGAATTGTCTGGATCATTGATCCGATTGACGGAACGATGAATTTTGTCCATCAAAAGCGGCATTTCGCGATCTCCATCGGCATCTTTGAAGATGGAAAAGGCAAAATCGGCTTAATTTATGATGTGATGCAGGATGAACTGTATCACGCATTCAGCGGAAAAGGGGCTTATCTGAACAATACGCCGCTTGCTCCTTTAAAAGAAGCTTCCATTGAAGAAGCCATTATTGCAATCAATGCCACATGGGTGACGGAAAACAGAAGGATTGACCCGAGTATTTTGGCGCCGCTCGTAAAACGGGTCAGAGGAACGCGTTCCTACGGTTCGGCGGCACTTGAGCTGGCCAGTGTTGCGGCCGGCCGCATTGACGCATACATTACGATGAGGCTCGCGCCGTGGGATTACGCTGCCGGGTGCGTGCTGCTGAACGAAGTCGGGGGTATTTACACGACCACAGACGGCGAGCCGTTTACGTTTTTAGACAACCACAGCGTGCTTGCGGGCAATCCGGCAATACATAAAATTATCTTTGACGACTATTTACATGCTGACAGGTAGAGATTTTGAAGAAGAAGATCTCGGGTTTCTAGAGCAGCTGGCGGCATCACACCCGGTGTGGAAAAGCGAAGAGTTCGGAACAAAAAATGCGGCGGAGTTTATGCTTGCATACTCCATGTACAATGGAACGTGGCTCGTATGGGAGATTGACGGCGCTCCTGCCGCCGTCAGTTTTCATTTGGAATGGGCGCCTTCAAACGGAAAACCGTGGCTCGGAACCGTGGCCGTCGCTCCGGAGGCAAAAGAGAAAGGAATCGGACGCGCGGTCATTGAAGAGATTGCGGGCCGGCTGAGAGGGGAGCATAAAGCGATGTTTTCAGCCGTTCCCCTGGACAGGCAGGAATGGGTTTTGTTTTTAAGCCAATGCGGCTTTGAACAGCTTAAGCTTGAAAAAGACGATCGGGAAAAAACATATATGATCATGGTGAAGCCATTGTGAAATGTTTCAGATATAAAAAAGAGACCGGATTTCTCCGGTCTCTTTTCTTGTTTACAAGCCGACCGCATTCCAGGCCGCTTCTACGCTTGCAGCGTCTTGAGAGCCGTAAAGGTCCCGCGCTGATTGAATCAAAGCTGCTTTTGCATCTTTAAAGCTTGATGACGGAGTGAGATATACCGTCAGTGCACGGTAGTAAATCTGCTCCGCTTTTTTCACGCCGATTTTTGTAATCGTGTTGTAAGCGGCTTTGTTCGGAATTCCGCTGTTTGTATGCACGCCGCCGTAGTCGCCAGCATCAGTGTTCGGAAGGTTTCGATAATTTTTGTAATGGTCGGGCTGTCCGTATTTTGTCGGATTGGATAAACTGCGGAGAGCCGGCTGGCTGACCGTAATATCTTCACCGATATCCCAGTCCTCAGTATCATTGAAGTATCCGAATACATCAGAGAAGGATTCGTTTAAAGCGCCCGGCTGATTTTCATAGTTCAAGTTGGCTGTTTCCTGTGTAACACCATGTGTCATTTCATGGGCTGTTACGTCCATTGAACCGGAAAGAGGCGAGAAGAATGAGCCGTCACCGTCACCGTAAATCATTTGGTCGCCGATCCAGGCCGCGTTATTGTATTTGCTGCCGTAATGAACGGAAGATACGATTTTGCCGCCTTTATTGTCGTAGCTGTTGCGTTTAAACGTCTGATAGAAATAATCGTACACTTTGCCGAGATTGTAATGCGCATCAACGGCAGCGCGCTGAGAAGAAGTTGTGAACTGGTTTGTAGTGCTTGATACGAGCGTGCCCGGCAGGTTATATTGTCGGTTTTGCAGATCGTACGTAATAATTTGCGTTCCGGTAGGTTTAGAAAGATCACGCATTACATATTTGCCGCTTTCAGAAGAAATATTTAATGAGACCGTTTTTCCTTTAAGAGTCGTACCTGTTCCGGTTGCAGCGGCATGCTCCACTTTGTTTTGCTTTTTCAGGACTTTCCCTGTTTCCGCATCAACGGTTACTTCCCAGTTAGCTGGTTCCGGTTCGATGTAGCGGATGGTTACATCATAGGCGAGGCGGTATTTACCGTCTTTTGTGGCCGCTGCTTTCAGCTCGGCTTTGTTTTTGTTTGCAACGTTGCCGTTAGAGACGGCTTCAGGTGATTTGCCGATTGCTTTAAAAGCATGATCCAGCGCCTGATTTGCAGATAATTTTTTGCTGTTTGCCGTTTTGGCAGAAGCATCGTTGTTTAATTCTCCGTTAATCGCATAGACATTGTTGGATTTATCGACGTGAATAATGACTTGCGAGTCTTTCACAGGCACACCGTTAACGACAGGCACATAACGGAAGTGCTTGTAGCCGAGATCATCGGTCGTGTGGTCAATTAGCTTCAGTCTCTCAGAAGGGTTGCCTTTGAAGACTTTGCCGTTTTGTTTCAAGTATTGCTTGATTGCTTTGTCACTGACTGAAGGCAATTCAGATTGCACCAAAGAATGCTTCGGCACAAAGTTCGTCAGGTTTTCTTTAAGCTGAGGATTCTCAGCGGCCTGAACACCCGGAAGACTGATGGTTAAACTCATAAAGGAAGCGGCGACAGCAACAGACAATTTCTTACCTAAACCCACAATAAATCCCCCTTTTTGAAAATAATGAAAACTTATATTGTTATAATAAACCAGCATTCTCTCATTCTGCAATATAAAACTAGACTCCGCTGATGAATTGATAGAATCGTCCCGGAAAGGCTTCCGGCGGCCAGCATCGGGGGATAAGCCGAGAGGCACGTGTTGAATCAGACATGAGTCGAATGATGCGATTTATTCTGAAAAAAATGACAAATGAAGTCGGGAAAAATGATAGGGGAAAAATGTTCCGATCTGTAAAACTTTTTTTATAGCCGTTTGTCTCAACGGGTGAGGCCTTAATAAACGAAAAGGATTGTTTCAGATGTCAGAGATTTTCAGTCTTTTTATTCAGCATTTCGACAGGTATTTTAAGAGCTGTCTTACGAAGAGATTGCTGATGTTTTGGACTGGAGTCTTTCGAAGGTGAAGAGCACCCTGTACAGGGCGAGAATGCAGCTGAAACAGCACTTGGCGGAAAAAAGGAAGGACGGACAGATATGACTTGCTGTTTAGTGAGAGATTTACTCCCTTTATATATTGAAGGCGATTGTGAAACAGAAACGGAGCGGTTTATTTCCCGCCATCTTGAATTATGCGGTAAGTGCGGGAGTTTATATCATATGATGAAGGAGCCGCTTGACCTCGGCAGCCCTGAGATGAAGGCGCCAGCCTGTTATGCAGAAGAAGAAAGGCGGTTTAAGGAACGGTATTACGGGAAGCTGCTGATAAAAGCAGCCTGTTTGTTCGGCGCTGTTTTCTTTATCATGCTGATCCTTAAACTGCTGATTTAAAAAAACGCCCGGCTGAATGACCGGGCGTTTTAATCCGTTTACTCAGCCGGATGAAAGGCTGTATAAATGCCTTCAAGCAATTCCTGGGGCAGTGAATTAAAGAATCCGGCACACAGCTTTGCTTCTTTTTTTCCTGCTCCTGCTTTTTCAGCAAGGTCCTGATCAAACGTATACACACCGTCTTCTTCAATCAGCGCAGATTGAAGGATATGAAGACTTTGGGAAAAAGCGGTGAACAGCTGATCAACGATAAGGGCCTCTTTTTCCGTAAAGCCGAGCTCCACCGCTTTTTCTTTATTAAATGTATATTCGCCGTCCGTTTTCTCAATACATTGGGAAAGAACGGTTAAAAATTCGGTTGAACTGTCCCACAGCTTTTGAATGATCTGGGCTTGTTCTTGATCTAATCCCAATTCCACCGCTTTTTCGCCGTCAAAATAATAGACACCGTCTTTTTCGTAAATCGATTGGCTGATGATGTCAATGAGTTTTGCCGCGTCTTCCGGTGTTTTCTCTGCGGAAGCCTGCATGACATGCGGTTCATTTGCCTGGATCGTTTTTGCACCGGCAGAATCAAGCGGACTGAATGCAAGCAAGGCGGCTGAGGCGGTTGCGGCGGCAGTTACAGCGGTTTTCTTCAAAAAAGATGTTTTCATTTCGTTCTCTCCTTGTCATGTGTATTTGCTTACAGCCACAAGTATAAAAAGACAATGATGGAATTGATATAGGAGGTATGGTATTTTCTGCATAACGATGCCGGACTATTTCAGACTTCATTTTCTGAGGGAATCTGCTGATGTAACTAGACTGGGGGCCGTCATTTCCGGCTTCCTGACTAGGCGGCGGGGGAGATAAGCCTTACATCTCAGCCTGTTTTGAGGATGTAAAAAAGCCTGAATCTTTGATTCAGGCTTCATAAGATATTGTGCTTTCCATGTTTACGGAATTTTGCAAAGGGTCATGCTTTTAATCAAGCAGTCCCTGTTCGCGCATTTTTTTCTTTACGGTGAAACCGCTTCCCATCATGGCAATAACGAGAACAATGCTTCCGATGATGCCCCATGCGCTTTTCTCAGCGATTGATACGCCGATCAGCATCATGCTGAAGACTGCTGCGAATGCAAATAATAATAAGAGCCAATTCAATTTTTTCATATTTCCATCCCCTTTAACGTCATACTTTCAGTTTACAGAAAAACGTAACGCTTTTAAAGAGGATGTGTGGTATAATATGAAAGTTATCTAATTTTTTTAGGAGATGAAAATGTGAAACTTCGAAACGATCTTCGCAACATCGCGATTATTGCCCACGTTGACCATGGGAAAACGACTTTGGTAGACCAATTGCTTCACCAAGCCGGAACATTCCGTGCCAACGAAAATATTGCCGAACGCGCAATGGATTCAAACGATCTTGAACGTGAACGCGGTATTACAATTCTTGCGAAAAATACTGCGATTAACTATAAAGATACACGCATTAATATTTTGGACACTCCGGGACACGCCGACTTCGGCGGAGAGGTAGAACGGATTATGAAAATGGTTGACGGCGTTCTGTTAGTCGTTGACGCATATGAAGGCTGCATGCCGCAAACCCGTTTCGTACTGAAAAAAGCCCTTGAGCAGAACTTAAATCCGGTTGTCGTCGTAAACAAAATCGACCGTGATTTCGCCCGCCCGGAAGAAGTCATTGATGAAGTGCTTGATTTGTTCATCGAGCTTGACGCAAACGAACAACAGCTTGAGTTCCCTGTCGTCTACGCTTCTGCGATTAACGGAACGGCAAGTCTGGATCCGAAAAAGCAGGACGAAAATATGGAATCACTGTATGAAACGATTCTTGAACATGTCCCTGCCCCGGTAGATAACGCCGAAGAGCCTCTTCAATTCCAAGTGGCGCTGCTTGATTACAATGATTATGTCGGCCGTATCGGTATCGGACGCGTTTTCCGCGGCACGATGAAAGTGGGTCAGCAGGTTTCATTGATGAAACTTGACGGAACGGTAAAATCATTCCGCGTAACGAAAATCTTCGGTTTCCAAGGATTGAAACGCGTGGAAATTGAAGAAGCGAGAGCGGGAGACCTCGTTGCCGTTTCGGGCATGGAAGACATCAACGTCGGTGAAACGGTTTGTCCGGCTGACCACCATGAGCCGCTGCCGGTTCTGCGCATTGATGAGCCTACGCTTCAAATGACATTTGTTGTAAACAACAGCCCGTTTGCAGGCCGTGAAGGCAAATATGTCACAGCCCGCAAAATTGAAGAGCGTCTGAACGCGCAGCTTCAAACAGACGTCAGTCTTCGTGTCGAACCGACTGCATCACCTGACGCATGGGTTGTTTCAGGACGCGGTGAGCTTCACCTGTCCATTTTAATTGAAAACATGCGCCGTGAAGGCTATGAGCTTCAAGTGTCTAAACCTGAAGTTATCATTAAGGAAATCGACGGCGTAAGCTGCGAGCCTGTTGAGCGCGTACAGATTGACGTGCCTGAAGAGCATACCGGTTCTGTTATGGAATCAATGGGTGCGAGAAAAGGCGAAATGCTTGATATGATTAATAACGGAAACGGCCAGGTCCGCCTGATCTTTACCGTACCTTCACGCGGACTCATCGGTTATTCTACTGAGTTTCTGTCACTGACACGCGGTTTCGGTATCCTGAACCACACGTTTGACAGCTATCAGCCGATGCAAAAAGGCCAAGTCGGAGGCCGACGTCAGGGTGTGCTCGTTTCCATGGAAAACGGAAAAGCGACATCTTACGGAATTCAAGGTATTGAAGACCGCGGCGTCATCTTCGTTGAGCCTGGAACAGAAGTATATGAAGGCATGATTGTCGGCGAACATAACCGTGACAATGACCTTGTCGTCAATGTCAGCAAAATGAAACAGCAGACAAACGTCCGTTCCGCTACGAAGGATCAAACGACTACAATTAAGAAAGCGCGCATTATGTCGCTTGAAGAATCACTCGAGTACTTAAACGAAGATGAATACTGTGAAGTAACGCCGGAATCCATCCGTTTAAGAAAGAAAATCCTGAATAAAAACGAACGTGAAAAAGCGGCGAAAAAGAAAAAAACAGCAGGAATGTCTTAATCACTTGCAGAATTTGAAGAGGTAGAACCCGAACGGAAAAGGGGAGGGGGATCCTTTTGAATGAAGTAAGTGAACGGCTGTCGTTCTTTGCGGCTCTTTACCAAGTGGATGAGCATCCGCTGTCGGGAATGTGGCTGTTATACGGAACGATCGTCGTGCTTTCGGTGATTGTATTTAAACTCGGCTTTGCCAAACGGCTGCCGGTGTTGAAGGCTGCGGCAGTTTATCTCTTTCTCGTGCTCGGCTGCACCGTACTGACTTTTTTCGGTGTGTTTCTGCCGGTCGGAGAAGGGCTTGTTGTCGCCGCCTTGATTTTGATCGTTTACAAAATCCGTCTGCACCAGTCCAAAAAAAGCCAGTCAGCTAAACCGCAATAAAAAAATGACCTTGCCTTCCGGCGGGTCATTTTTTATTCGGTTTATTTTTTCAGTTTATCTTTTTTCGCTTTTTGTCCGGGATGAAAGGAAAAGTGTCCGGTATTCAGCCGCGCCTCCGTTTTGACTTTGATTCGGTCATGGCATTCCCGGCACATATATGTATGAATCGGACGATTGCGGAGGCGTTTGGCTGTCAGTGTTTCATCATCAATTTGTTCGATTTTGTCGCAAATGGAACATTTTACTCTCATTGATTTTTCACCTCTTTCACTATGACAAGCATTATATCATGGATGCCCCTCCTGCCAAAGGGAAAGAAAGCAGCGCCCTTCCTTTGGAGCGGGCGCTGCTTTTTACCGGCGGTTTTTCATATGATGATCCGATTGATCGTTCTGTTCGTTCTGCAGCTTGTTCTGGTCTCTTTGGTTCAGCTGATCATCATTCGATTGAGTCGGTGATTCTTTTTCATTGTCGGTCACATCATTCGGGACTTCCGGCATGACACGACCGACGATGGCGGCAAGTTCGTCCAAAATGCCTGAAACGGGGCGGCCGGCCTTAATGTCGCTGCCCATGCCTCTCAGACGGGAAACCGTATCAGGATCAGCCACGACAACGGCATTGGCGCCGTAAGGATCGTTTTTTAACGCCTGGGCAACCGTGTATTTAATGCTCTCCACTTTGCTTCTTTCTAAATTGTCATCCACATCGATACCGACAACGGAGTATCTTCCGAGTACAACCGCTGTGGCATCTGAAATGCCGGGGATTTTTTCGGTTACCTCGACGAGATGCTTAGCGATGTCTGTCCGGCCGGGATTTTCAGCTGTCTCAGGAGCTGTATTTTTCACATGGATCGGTTTTGCATCGCGCTGATCGGCTGATTCGTTCTGAATATTACGGCCGCGGCCGTCCTGTACAGCAGTGCAGCCGGTAAGGATAAACAAGGCTTGTATGATAATGAAAAGAATTCGCACGTCAGATTTCCTCCTTGAATGCTTTCATTTATTTTATTGTTGAATTAACCTTCTATCTTTATTCACAAAATCATATATTTTAGCAGGCATCCCCGTTATTCGCGGAAAGAGAAGCACACGATGGGCTTTGATCCTTATTTCAGGAGGCTGAGACTTGAGTAAAATTTATGTGTTAGATACGAATGTACTTTTGCAGGATCCTAACGCCATTTTTTCCTTTGAAGAAAACGAAGTTGTCATCCCCGCCGTCGTGCTGGAAGAGGTCGATTCAAAAAAGCGGTATATGGACGAGGTCGGGAGAAATGCGAGGCACGTATCTAAGCTGATAGACGGGCTCAGGGAGAAAGGAAGGCTGCACGAAAAAGTTCCGCTTGAAAGCGGAGGAACGCTCAGAATTGAACTGAACCACCGGTCGTTTCACCAGCTCCAAGAAATTTTTATCGAAAAAACGAATGATAACCGCATTTTGGCGGTGGCAAAAAATTTAAGCCTTGAGGAGGAAACGAAAGAAAACGGCCGCCTCGTCATCCTGGTCAGCAAAGATGTGCTTGTCAGGGTAAAGGCGGATGCCATCGGGCTTTTGGCGGAGGACTTTTTAAACGACAGAGTCGTTGACCATGATGAAATATATAGCGGGTACAAAGATATATTTATGAATAAAGAGCGGTTTGCCTCGTTTTATAAAAACAAACAAATTTCAGTCAAGGAGCTTCAGCAGCATCAGGTTTATCCGAATCAATTTGTGCTGATGAAAGATGAATTAGGAGGATCTTCGTCTGCGGTCGGCATGACAGATAAGAAAGGCGAGACCGTAAAAAGACTCGTTTTCGATGATGAGCACGTATGGGGTATCAGGCCGAAGAACGTCCAGCAGACAATGGCGCTTGAACTCCTGCTGAGGGAAGATATCCCGCTTGTCACCCTGATCGGAAAAGCGGGAACGGGTAAAACCTTGCTTGCTCTCGCGGCAGGGCTTCTGCAGACGGAGGATCTCGGGATTTATAAAAAACTGATCGTCGCGCGTCCCATCGTCCCGGTGGGAAAGGATATCGGATATTTGCCGGGCGAAAAAGAGGAAAAGCTCAAGCCGTGGATGCAGCCGATCTTTGATAATCTTGAATTTTTATTCAATGCGAAAAAGCCGGGTGAACTTGAAGCGATTTTGGCAGGAATCGGATCGATTCAGGTGGAGGCGCTGACATACATTCGGGGAAGAAGCATTCCGGATCAGTTTATTATTATTGATGAGGCTCAGAATTTGACGAGGCACGAGGTCAAAACGCTTTTGACTCGGGTGGGAGAGGGCAGCAAAATTGTCCTGATGGGCGATCCGGAGCAAATAGATCACCCATACTTAGACAGTTTAAACAACGGACTTGCTTATGTTGTAGAACGGTTTAAAGAACAAACCGTCTCCGGCAGCGTGAAGCTTGTGAAAGGTGAGAGATCCGGCCTTGCACAGCTTGCCGCCGATTTGTTATAAAACTTCGATTTCTGTGACGCCCGTTATCGGTTTTTCAAAGTCTCCGTCCACATAAAAATGGACCGGGCCGCCGTCTTGAAGGGGTTTCCCCGCATCGCTGAAATGCGCGATTGCGTCCATCGCCTTTTCGAGCGGCACTTCGGTTCTTTCTGATTTTGAAATAAATGCGCACAGGACAGCGCTTTCTTTCGGCTCGGCATTTGCTAAAACAGCGCCGAGCTTCATGGCGAAGCTGCCGTTCATCAGTCTTTCTTTTTCATAACGTTTTTCGCTTTTTAAAGTCGGCGGCGAAATGCGCCCTTCTCTGATCACCCGTTCCGGATCAAGCGTATGCTCCTGGGTTTCTGCAGAGCCGTCCGGATGAACGGGCTGATTTTTTTCAAACGGAAACTTACGGTCATCGAAAATCCAGACACTCGGATCAATTGTAATCGGGTATGTAACATTGCCTTTTACTTGAATAACGCTCATGGTGAAGCCCCCCTTTACTTAAAGTATAAAAGTTTTCGCATGAATTGTCACTTTGCGTCGCAAATTAGATGTATACAACGGCAGCGAAGTGAGGATGATCGACATGGTATGCCGGCATTACCAAGAGCTGGACGCATTAGTTCAGGAAGCGAAAAAAAGAACCGAAGAAGGCAAAGTGGCAGACTATATTCCGGCTCTGGCTGAATCTGAACAAGACAGCCTTTCGGTCACGATTTATCATGCGGAAAATACATGTCTGACGGCAGGAGACGCCGACCGGACATTTACGCTGCAGAGCATTTCGAAAGTGCTTTCTCTGGCGCTCGTACTGATGGATTACGGAAAGGAAAAGGTGTTCAGCTGCGTGGGTCAGGAGCCGACCGGCGACCCGTTTAATTCCATGATTAAGCTTGAAACAGTGAATCCGGGCAAGCCTTTAAATCCGATGATTAATGCAGGGGCTCTCGTCGTTACGGGCTTAATTAAAGGGCATTCGCCGAAAGACCGCCTGGATTACCTGCTCGGATTCATCAGAAGACTTGCGAATAATCAGGACATTACATATTGCAGCCATGTCGCGGAATCGGAATTCAGTTCATCCATGATTAATCGGGCCATGTGTTATTACATGAAGCAGTATGACATTTTTAAAGGCGATGTTGAAGAGGTCATGGATTTGTATACAAAACAGTGCGCGATTAAGATGAGCAGTCTGGATTTAGCCAAAATCGGCTGTGTATTCGCCCTTGACGGCAAGCACCCGGAAACCGGGGAGCAGGTCATTAAAAAAGATGTGGCGAGAATCTGCAAGACGTTTATGGTGACATGCGGCATGTACAATGCGAGCGGGGAATTCGCAATCAAGGTTGGCATTCCCGCTAAAAGCGGCGTTTCGGGAGGAATCATGGGCATTTCGCCGTACAACTTCGGAATCGGTATATTCGGCCCGGCGCTTGATGAAAAAGGCAACAGCATCGCGGGTGTGAAGCTTTTGGAAATCATGTCTGAGAAATACAGGCTGAGTATTTTTTGAAACATTTTTTATCATAACATCTGCTTAAATCCTCTTGCAATTTCACCTGATACCCTTTATGATAAATAGAAGAATTAGGTACTCGCCTGGGGAACGGAGGGATACTTTTGGCTTCAGAGATTATAGTTGACCATCAGCAGAAAGCATTCGAGCTGTTAAAATTAGATGCTGAGAAGATTTTGAAGCTGATCCGAGTACAAATGGATAACTTAACGATGCCTCAATGTCCTCTGTATGAAGAGGTCTTGGATACTCAGATGTTCGGACTGTCGAGGGAAATCGATTTTGCTGTCCGCCTGGGATTAGTTGACGAAAACGACGGCAAAGAGCTGCTGGACAGACTTGAAAGAGAACTGTCTGCTTTGCATGACGCGTTTACAGGAAAATAAATGATCAAACTCAAACTATTCAACGGTTTGGGTTTTTTTATAACCGTAAACCGTTTTTTTGCATCTTCTTTTCGTAAGACGGTCTCTTAATCTGCATTTCATCCGAAAAACTATAAAGAAACTGCGTAAATTGTTTATGAATTATAGTAAAATATAATACGCTATAGGTATTAAACGTAAGCTTTAAGCAGGAAAGAGGATGTTATGTTTAAAAGAATGTTAAAATCTTACGATTATTCATTGATATGCGCTATCATTCTGCTGTGCTGTTTCGGATTGGTAATGGTATACAGCTCAAGCATGATTACCGCCGTTATGCGTTACGGCGTGAGCAGCGACTATTTCTTTAAACGGCAGCTGTTCGCCGTCATCGCGGGGTTTGTGCTGTTTATCATCGCGGCCGTTTTTCCGTACAAAGTGTTCGCCCATCAAAAGATTCAGAAATTCATACTGCTTGCGTCAGTGGCTGCGCTTTGCGCGCTGTTTGTTTTCGGACATGTTGCCGGAAACGCGCAAAGCTGGTTTAAAATCGGCGGAATGGCCATTCAGCCGGGGGAATTTGTCAAGCTGACCCTGATACTGTACCTTGCCGCGGTATACGCAAAGAAACAAAGCTACATCGATCAGCTTTTGACGGGGGTTGCTCCGCCGGTGATCGTCACCGTAGTTATTTGTGCGCTTATCGCCATTCAGCCCGACTTCGGAACGGCAATGATTATCGGTCTGATCGCGTTTTGCGTCATTATGTGTTCGGGATTCAGCGGAAGGACCCTGCTCAGGCTGGTTCTCATGGCGGGAATCGTATTGCTCCTTGTCAGCCCGATCATCTATCTGAAATGGGACGATATTTTGACACCCGGTCGTATGAGCCGGTTTGAAAGCCTTGAAAATCCATTTAAATACGCCAGCACATCAGGCCTGCAGATTATAAATTCGTATTATGCGATCGGCTCAGGCGGTTTTTTCGGTCTCGGTCTTGGAGAAGGCATTCAAAAATACGGTTATCTGCCTGAATCGCATACAGACTTTATTATGGCGGTTATTTCAGAGGAGCTCGGCATTTTCGGCGTCCTGTTTGTCATTGTACTGCTGGCTTTTGTCGTGTTAAAAGGTTTTTATATTGCGAGAAAATGTGAAGATCCGTTCGGGAGCCTTTTGGCAATCGGGATATCCAGCATGATTGCGATTCAGACTTTTATCAATCTCGGCGGTGTCAGCGGCTTAATTCCGATTACAGGTGTTCCGCTGCCGTTTATCAGCTACGGGGGCTCATCAATGTTGTTGTTATTAATGAGCGCCGGTATATTGGTGAATGTCAGCATGCATGTCAAGTACTCAGAAAAGAAGAAAAAGAGGGAGCCCGTTCCGTCTAAGGGGGTAAAAAGACGGCAGACGGAAAAATCTGTGTATCTCTAAAAAACAAGTGTATACACAGGACGGATATTCCTTTATTATAAACTACATATTTATTAGGCCAAGGGGGAGAAAAGTTTGTCACAACAATCCATCCAAAAAGTGTTAGTAGCAAACAGGGGAGAAATTGCGATCCGGATTTTCCGGGCGTGCACAGAATTGAACATCAGAACGGTAGCCGTTTATTCAAAAGAAGATTCGGGCTCCTATCATCGCTATAAAGCGGATGAAGCTTATCTTGTGGGAGAAGGCAAAAAACCGATTGACGCGTATCTTGATATTGAAGGGATTATTGAGATCGCAAAAAGAAACGGCGTTGATGCCATTCATCCGGGCTACGGATTTCTCTCTGAAAATATCCAATTTGCGAGACGCTGTGAAGAAGAGGGCATCGTATTTATCGGACCGACGTCAGCGCATTTGGATATGTTCGGAGATAAGGTAAAGGCGAGGGAGCAGGCAGAAAAAGCCGGCATCCCCGTTATTCCGGGGAGTGACGGACCGGCTGAAACATTAAAAGATGTCGAACAATTCGCAAAAGTTCACGGATTTCCGTTTATTATTAAAGCATCGCTCGGAGGCGGAGGCCGCGGAATGAGAATCGTCCGAAGCGAAAGCGAATTGAAAGAATCGTTTGAACGGGCCAAATCAGAAGCGAAAGCTGCATTCGGAAACGATGAAGTGTATGTTGAAAAACTGATCGAAAATCCTAAGCATATTGAAGTTCAGGTGATCGGAGATAAAGAAGGCAATGTCGTCCATCTGTATGAGCGGGACTGTTCCGTTCAGAGACGCCATCAAAAGGTCATTGAGGTGGCGCCGAGTGTATCTTTGCAGCCTGAATTAAGGGACGAAATCTGTGAAGCGGCTGTGGCGCTTGCGAAAAATGTCGGCTATATCAACGCGGGGACCGTGGAATTTCTCGTAGCGGGCGGTGAATTTTACTTTATTGAAGTGAACCCGCGCGTGCAAGTGGAGCATACGATTACGGAAATGATAACGGGGGTTGATATCGTTCAGACGCAAATCCTCGTCGCTCAGGGCTACGGACTGCACAGCCGTGCCGTCAATATCCCTGAGCAGAAAGACATTTTTACAAACGGGTATGCGATACAATCACGTGTGACCACTGAAGACCCGCTGAATGACTTTATGCCTGACACGGGTAAAATTATGGCTTACCGCTCAGGCGGCGGCTTCGGCGTCCGCCTTGATACGGGAAACAGCTTCCAGGGCGCCGTCATCACGCCTTACTATGATTCACTGCTCGTCAAGCTGTCGACATGGGCGCTGACGTTTGAACAGGCATCAGCAAAAATGGTCCGCAACCTGCAGGAATTCAGGATCAGAGGCATTAAGACCAATATTCCGTTTCTTGAAAACGTGGCAAAGCATGAAAAGTTCCTGACGGGCCAATATGACACATCGTTTATCGACACAACGCCTGAGCTGTTTGTTTTTCCAAAACAGAAGGACCGCGGAACAAAAATGCTTTCCTATATCGGCAATGTCACGGTGAACGGTTTTCCGGGAATCGGGAAAAAAGAAAAACCTGCATTTGATAAGCCTCAGACCGTTACGTTAGGTATCGAAGAAAAGCCGGCAAGCGGTACGAAACAGATCCTTGACGAAAGAGGCGCCGAGGGGCTTGCTGACTGGGTGAAAGAGCAAAAATCCGTGCTCCTGACCGATACAACGTTCAGGGATGCCCATCAGTCTCTGCTTGCAACCCGGATCAGATCCAATGATTTGAAAAAAATCGCGAATCCTACGGCTGCCCTGTGGCCTGAACTGTTCAGCCTTGAAATGTGGGGAGGCGCGACATTTGATGTAGCGTACCGTTTCTTAAAAGAAGACCCTTGGAAACGCCTTGAAGATCTCCGCAAAGAAGTGCCGAACACATTGTTCCAGATGCTCCTTCGTTCATCAAATGCCGTCGGTTATACAAACTATCCGGACAATGTCATCCAAAAATTTGTCCGGCAGTCAGCGGAGTCAGGTATTGACGTATTCCGGATCTTTGACAGCCTGAACTGGGTAAAAGGGATGACGCTGGCCATCGATGCCGTCCGTGAAACCGGAAAAGTGGCGGAGGCTGCGATTTGTTACACGGGAGATATTCTTGATAAGACCCGGACGAAATATGATTTGCAATATTATCTTTCTATGGCGAAAGAGCTTGAGGCGTCTGGTGCGCACATTCTCGGTATTAAAGACATGGCCGGTCTTTTGAAACCTCAAGCCGCATACGAACTTATCTCAGCGCTGAAGGAAACGATTGATATTCCCGTTCATCTCCACACGCATGATACGAGCGGAAATGGCGTCTTTCTCTATGCCAAAGCTGTTGAAGCGGGTGTGGACATCGTGGATGTTGCCGTCAGCTCAATGGCGGGTCTGACTTCACAGCCGAGCGCAAGCGGATTTTATCATGCCCTTGAAGGAAACAGCCGCCGTCCTGAAATGGATGTCCGGCAGGTGGAAAGACTGTCGCAATACTGGGAATCCGTCCGTCAGTATTACAGTGAATTTGAAAGCGGGATGAAGTCTCCGCATACTGAGATTTATAATCATGAAATGCCGGGCGGCCAGTACAGCAATCTGCAGCAGCAGGCAAAAGGAGTCGGCCTCGGTGATCGCTGGAATGAGGTGAAAGACATGTACAGCGTCGTCAACCGCATGTTCGGCGACGTCGTGAAAGTAACACCTTCTTCCAAAGTCGTCGGAGATATGGCGCTTTACATGGTGCAAAACAATTTAACAGAACAAGATGTTTATGATAAAGGCGAAACGCTTGATTTTCCGGATTCAGTCGTTGAGCTCTTTAAAGGGCAGATCGGCCAGCCGCATGGCGGATTTCCGGAAAAACTGCAAAAGCTCGTTCTGAAAGGACAGACACCGATCACGGTAAGACCGGGTGAGCTGCTTGAACCGGTATCTTTTGAAGGCATTAAAGAAGAATGGAAAGAAACACATCAGATGGAATTGAGTGATCAGGACGCAATCGCGTATGCTCTTTATCCGAAGGTGTTTACTGAATATGTTAAAACGGCAGAACGCTTCGGTGATATTTCCGTATTAGACACACCGACTTTCTTCTATGGCATGACACTCGGTGAAGAAATCGAAGTGGAAATCGAGCGCGGAAAAACGCTGATCGTGAAGCTTGTATCTATCGGTGAACCGCAGCCAGATGCAACACGTGTCGTTTATTTCGAATTGAACGGCCAGCCGCGCGAGGTGGTCATTAAAGATGAAAGCATTAAATCGTCCGTACAGGAAAAATTAAAAGCAGATCGGACAAACCCAAGCCACATTGCGGCATCCATGCCGGGAACCGTCATTAAATTGTTAACGGAAACCGGGGCAAAGGTGAATAAAGGCGATCATCTGATGATTAATGAAGCGATGAAGATGGAGACGACGGTACAGGCGCCGTTCTCCGGGACGATACAGCAGATTCATGTGAAAAACGGTGAACCGATTCAGACAGGCGATTTACTGATCGAAATTGAAAAAGCGTAAAATGAATATAAAAAACCTGATCCGCCCCCGTGTGCGATCAGGTTTTTTATATGTAAAAAGGCCGAAGCTCTAATGCTTCGGCCTTTTCATGTGCCTCAGATGTTCCGCTGTTTTGATTCATATCGGAAGCGGGCGATTAATAATAAGAAATAGCATAAGACGCCGAACAGGCCGGCAATAAAGAGCGAATGGGCAAGTGCAAAGCCGGTGGCCATTTCTGAATAAACAACCATGATTCCGGAGAGCGCCTGTAATACAACAAAGGCAAGAGCCGCTATCCAGCCCCCAAGAATCTGTTTTTGATCTTTGTAGGAGCGCACCGCATGCGCAAAAGCGACAAGAATCCATACGAACAGAAGCAGCGCTGCCGTTCTGTGGCCCATCTGCACCCATTCCTGAAAATGAGACGGAAGCCCGTGGTTCAGCCTGCTGCAAAGCGGAACGTCAGGGCAGGCAAGGCTTGATTTCGTATGGCGCACATAAGCTCCCGTATAAACGACGATATACGTGTAAATCGAAAGGCCGATCATATGAAACTGCATTTTCCTGCCGATTCTGAGCGGCTTGACGAGCTTTTTGTCTGATTTATCAGCTTCAAATATGAGCAGCGTCAAAATCAGAACAGAAGCGAAAGAAATCAGCGATATGCCGAAATGAAGCGCCATAACGAGCGCATTTGATCCGAAAACAACCGCTAATGCGCCGAGAAGCGCCTGTAAAAACAAAAAGATAATGGACATAATGGCGAGAAAGGTTGTTTCACGGAAAACAGGCGTGACTTTTCTCCATGCCCAAAAAGCGAGACTCAGCACGAGAACGATTGAGACACCGCTTGCGAGTCTGTGGCTCCATTCAATGATAGAAGCGGCGTTAAGCTCCGGGAAAAACCGGCCGTGGCAAAGCGGCCACTGCCTTCCGCATCCGAGACCCGATCCTGTCTTTGTGACAAGAGCGCCGCCGATCAGCACGACGAGCATAACGAATGTCGTAAGCACGCCGAGCGCTTTCAAAGCTTTATTCATTTTACATTCACCTTCTTAACAAACTGGACAAAATGATATACGTACCAAGTGTAAGCGAATATGTGTTTCGTGGCAATTCTCAATTCTGTTTGTTCACAAAAATATAATAGAATCAGGACTTCTTAGATAATGGGGTTGATTATTCCAGATGGGTCTGATAGAAATAAAGTAACCGCTTTATTATGAAACCGGCGTATTTGGTAAAATTCATAAAAAGTTCACAAATAAATTCCTGTTTCTCGTTTAATATTTAAGAGGATGTTTTTTTACAGGTCATTATCTTGTATGATAGAGTTGCAGGTCTTAAAAAACCTGCTTTAGGTTTGTAAGGGAGGTTTACGTTATGGCTAATTCCAGAATTTTAAACGATACAGCTATAGACGGACAGATTGAAGAGACGACGGCATGGAAGGATTTCCTTTCGCTTATCAAAATAGGAATCGTCAATTCGAATTTAATTACGACTTTTACCGGCATGTGGCTTGCGTTACATATATCCGGTCTGAGTTTTTTAGGCAATTTAAACACCGTGCTTCTTACATTAATAGGATCATCTTTGATCATCGCCGGTTCTTGTGCGGTTAACAACTATTATGACCGTGATATTGATCATTTAATGGAACGCACGAAAGTAAGACCGACGGTAACCGGAAAGATTCAGCCGAATCAAGCGCTGTGGTCAGGAATTTTACTCATTGCTTTAGGACTTATCATGCTTTTGATGACCACCGTGATGGCAGCAGTCATCGGTTTTATCGGCGTGTTTACGTACGTTGTTCTTTATACAATGTGGACGAAACGCCGTTATACGATTAATACGGTTGTCGGAAGTGTATCAGGCGCCGTGCCGCCGTTAATCGGCTGGACAGCGGTTGAAGGACACATCGGTGTTGTCGCGTGGGTTTTATTCATGATTTTATTCATCTGGCAGATTCCGCACTTTTTAGCGCTTGCGATTAAGAAGACGGAAGATTACAGAGCAGCGAATATTCCGATGCTTCCGGTAGTGCACGGCTTTGAAGTGACGAAAAGACAGATTATCGTCTGGGTCGCATGCCTGCTGCCGCTTCCGTTTTTCCTCGGCAGTCTCGGTCTTCCGATCGTCATTCTCGGCACTTTGCTGAATGTCGGATGGCTTGTTCTCGGACTGATGGGATTCCGCATGAAAAACATCATGAAGTGGGCAACTCTTATGTTTGTCTATTCGCTTAATTACATGACCATTTATTTTGTAGCGATGGTGGTCTTCACGCTGTTTTAATTGAATAATGAGCTTGTTTGATCGCCAAAACAAACAATGACAACTAGTAAACGCCGCCTTGACCTTTTGTTTAATCAGGCGGCTTTGCTTTTATACATAGATGGAATTTTAAGTAAAAAATCTCATATTTTAAGAAATGAGGAAATGAAGTATTTCGGCTGGAAGCAGTTTTACTGCTTGTGCATCTCGTACTGATTCAAAAAAGGGGTTGGGTGAAATGTTAAAGCGTTGGCGTCTTTTATCATTATTAGCCTTAGTGCCGCTTTTATTGAGCGGCTGTGGAAAACCGTTTCTGTCCACACTCAAGCCTGCCGGCGAAGTGGCTGATAAACAATATGATCTGACGGTGCTCAGCACACTTATCATGGTTGTCGTCGTTGCGGTCGTAGCAGTTATTTTCTTTTACGTCATTGTGAGATTCAGACGGTCGCGTATAGGGGAAGACACGATACCGAAACAGGTGGAGGGGAACCGTTTTTTAGAAATCACCTGGACCGTTATTCCGATCCTGCTTCTGATTATTCTTGTCATTCCGGTTGTCATCGATACATTGGCACTGGCGGATACGTCGCCGATGGATAAGAAAAACCGTAAAGCAGAGGATGCGCTCGTGATTAATGTAAGGGCGAATTTATACTGGTGGGAATTCGAGTATCCCGATTACGGGTTTGTGACAAGTCAGGAGCTGATCGTTCCCACAGATGAACGCGTCTATTTCAAGCTGAAGTCCTCAGATGTGAAACACTCTTTCTGGATTCCGTCAGCCGGGGGAAAAATCGATACGAATACGGATAATGACAACACTTTCTTTCTGACCTTCGATTCTAAACGCAGCAAAGAAGCGGGAGAATATTTCTTCGGTAAATGCGCGGAGCTGTGCGGACCTTCACATGCGCTGATGGATTTCAAAGTGAAACCGCTGCCGTCAAAAGAATTTAAACAATGGACGAAAGCGATGAAAAATTATAAGCATACAACAGATTCCGGTTTAGCCGCGCAAGGAGAAGAGCTGTTTAAGGAAAAAAACTGCCTGAGCTGTCATGCGGTTGAGCCCAATGATAAACGGGCTGAAGCGGCAAGAACGGCTCCGAACCTCGCTACCTTCGGTGAACGGGTCAAAGTGGCCGGCATTAAGGATGCGAATAAAGAGAATATAAAAGCCTGGCTGAAAAATCCGGACAGCATTAAACCGGGCAATAAAATGACAGGCACTTATCCGAAGCTCTCGGACGCTGAAACGGATGCGCTGTATGAATATTTAAAAGGGCTGAAAGCGGAGAACAAGTGAGGACAGGGAGATATCAGGGGGGAGGTCGTAAATGATGAATACGCTTACAGGACAGCAAAGAAAAAGCTCTTTGCTTTGGGATTATTTGACGACGGTTGACCATAAGAAAATCGCGATTTTATATATGATCGCCGGGGGATTTTTCTTCGTCGTCGGCGGACTTGAGGCCATGCTTATCAGGATTCAGCTCTTGAGGCCGGGGAACGATTTTATGGGTGCGCAGCAGTTTAATGAAATTATGACGATGCACGGCACGACAATGATCTTCCTGGCGGCGATGCCGCTGTTATTCGGGCTGATGAACGCGGTTGTGCCGCTGCAGATCGGGGCGCGTGACGTTTCATTCCCATTTTTGAATGCGCTCGGATTTTGGCTGTTTTTCTTCGGAGGCATCTTTTTGAATCTGAGCTGGTTTTTAGGAGGCGCTCCTGATGCAGGATGGACGTCGTACGCGTCGCTTGCGCTGAATTCGAAAGGGCACGGCATAGACTTTTTCGTGCTCGGCCTGCAAATATCAGGCTTAGGTACACTGATTGCGGGGATCAATTTTCTCGCCACGATTATTAATATGAGGGCGCCGGGTTTGACGTATATGAGACTGCCGCTGTTTACGTGGACGACATTTGTGGCGTCGGCACTCATTTTATTCGCATTTCCTCCGCTCACCGTCGGTTTGGCGCTGATGATGCTGGATCGTTTGTTCGGAACGAATTTCTTTAATCCTGAATTGGGCGGCAATACGATAATCTGGGAGCATCTGTTTTGGATTTTCGGGCATCCGGAAGTATACATTTTAATTCTTCCCGCCTTTGGGATTTTTTCAGAAATCATTCCCGTTTTTGCGAGAAAACGTCTGTTCGGTTATTCGTCTATGGTCTTTGCGATCGTGCTGATCGGCTTTCTCGGGTTCATGGTTTGGGTTCACCACATGTTTACGACGGGACTCGGACCGATCGCTAATGCGATATTTGCGGTTGCGACGATGGCGATCGCGGTGCCTACCGGCATTAAAATTTTCAACTGGCTTTTGACCATCTGGGGAGGAAACGTCAAATTCACGACGCCTATGCTGTATGCCGTCGCCTTTATTCCTTCTTTCGTACTCGGAGGAGTCACGGGTGTCATGCTGGCGGCCGCAGCGGCAGATTATCAGTTCCACGATACTTATTTTGTCGTAGCGCATTTCCACTATGTCATTATCGGCGGCGTTGTGTTCGGCATCCTGGCGGGCGTGCATTTCTGGTGGCCGAAAATGTTCGGGAAGGTGCTTCATGAAACGATGGGGAAAATTTCGTTCGTCTTATTTTTTATCGGGTTTCATCTTACCTTCTTCATTCAGCATTTCCTCGGTTTGATGGGAATGCCGCGGCGCGTTTACACATATCTGCCCGGCCAGGGGCTTGATACCGGCAACCTGATCAGTTCAATCGGCGCGTTTTTCATGGCGGGCGCGGCTGCTTTACTCGTCGTCAATATTATTTATACCTCAATAAAGGGGAAATACGTCGGGAACGACCCGTGGCTGGACGGTCGTACGCTTGAATGGGCGGTCTCTTCGCCGCCGCCGGAATATAATTTTAAACAGCTTCCGTTTGTCCGGGGACTTGACCCGCTGTGGATTGAAAAGCAGGCCGGAAATGAAGGGATGGCGCCTGCAGAGCCTGTAGAGGACATTCATATGCCGAACGGATCCATCATGCCGTTTATCATATCTTTCGGGCTGTTTGTCGCAGCGTTCGGGTTTTTATACCACTCCGATTATTCATGGGGGCTTCCGGTTATCTTCATAGGGCTCGGCATCACATTCTTTACCATGCTGCTTCGCTCTGTGGTCGATGATTACGGCTATCATATTCACAAAGAAGATCTGCCGAATGATGATAAAGGGGTGAAGGCGTAATGCAGCTGCAGGAAAAAATGACGGCTGAAACCTTTCCGGCTTCTCCTGAAAAAGCAACGCTGGAAGGGAAAAATAAGTTTTTGGGATTTTGGCTGTTTCTCGGCGGGGAAACGGTTCTGTTCGCCTCTCTATTTGCAACATTCCTTGCTTTACGGGAATCTAAAGCCGGAGGGCCGTCAACGGCTGAGATGTTTGAGCTGCCGATCGTATTTATCGCGACGATGCTTCTTTTAACGAGCAGCTTAACGAGTGTGTATGCGATGTATCATATGAAAAATTTCTCCTTTAAAAAAATGCAGGTGTGGCTTTTGGTTACCGTTTTATTGGGAGCAGGATTTTTAGGGGTAGAAATCTATGAATTTATGCATTACACTCACGAATTCGGCTTTACCATTACAAGCTCTGCGCTCGGCTCAGCGTTTTACACGCTCGTCGGCACACACGGAGCACACGTGGCGTTCGGGCTGTTGTGGATCAGCGCGCTTATGATCCGGAATGCGAAAAGAGGGCTCAGCCTTTATAATGCGCCGAAATATTATGTGGCCAGCTTATATTGGCATTTTATCGATGTCGTGTGGGTCTTTATCTTTACCGTTGTATATTTGATGGGGATGGTGGGATAACGATGGACGATAACAAAAACAGAGGGACTGTCAGTACGGATCTCGAATATCGGAAAAAGAAAAATGCCGAGGAGATGAAATATCAGGTCATATCCTTCGGTTTGATGATCGGCCTTACGCTTGTCGCGTTTTTGACGGTGGCTGCTGACGGCATTGCCGGATGGTTTACGATGCCGTTTCTGATCCTGCTTGCGGTCATCCAGGTCATCTTTCAGCTGTTCTACTTCATGCATATGAGCCAGAAGGGGCATGAAGCGCCGTCATTATTTCTGTATTCGGGAATATTTGTCGCGTTTATCACCGTGCTTGCATTTGTCACGATTATTTGGTGGTAATCGGGACGGCGGGGAGTGAGAGATTTGATTAATTTGGAAATGTTCGGGTTTCGCGCAATGTGGAGCCCGTATCTGTTTTGTATAACTGCCGTGATAACAGGTGTTTACTTTTACTGGTGCAGCCGGCATAAAGGACGTGTGGCCGCTAAGGAGAAGGTGCTGTTTGTGCTTTCCGCGCTATTTTTTTACACGGCTGCGGGAAGTCCGGTTGATTTATTGGGCCATGTGATGTTCAGTGCTCATATGACGCAGATGGCGGTTCTGTTTTTAGTCGTACCGCCGCTGTTGATTTCCGGAATTCCCGGCTGGGCATGGAAGAAACTGATCTTCCGTCCTGTCGTAAAGCCGCTGTTTTCGTTCTTTTCAATGCCGCTTATCGCATTAGTGCTGTTTAACGGTATTTTTTCACTGTATCACATCCCGTTTATATTTGATTTCGTCAAAACGGATTCGCTGTATCACACGCTGATGAACGGACTCATCTTTGTAACGGCGTTTTTTATGTGGTGGCCGCTTGTGCATAAGGTGGACGGTCTGCCCCGTCTCAGCGGTTTAATGAAGCTGGGGTATATTATGGCAGACGGGATTCTGTTAACGCCGGCCTGCGCGCTCATTATGTTCAGCGGGGCGCCCATGTATGCCACGTATACAGATCCGGCGGCTTGGGCCGAAGCAATGAAGCTTTGCGTTCCTTTAGATTTGCTGGAGGAGATCCCTTTATCCGGACCGGAGATGTTCAACACGCTGCCTCCTCTGGAAGATCAGCAGCTTGGGGCAGTACTGATGAAAATCATTCAAGAGGCGGTCTACGGAACATATTTGGCTGTCATCTTTTTTCAGTGGGTCAGAACGGAACGGGAAAAAGATACGCTGTCAGAGCCGCCGTATATCGAGCATACCGTCTCATGAAAAAAAGTACAGCAGAATATGCTGTACTTTTTTATTACATTTGCACTGTTTTTAATGACTCTTCCAATTCAAGCAGTAAAGCTTTGCTTTCAGCGACGACATGTTCCGGAAATTCTTCAGCGCTGCCGTATTCTACGCCGTGCGGATAATAATGCTTTCCTAAAAGAGGGGCCTTCAGCTGAATCACGGCCCGGCTGCCGCCGACATCGCCCTCTTTTGCCGTTCCTTGAATCCGCAGATAAAATGTCCCCTCAGGTACTGAAAACTTTTTGTCGTAAGTCACTCTTTCATAATCCCATTGTCCAGCCAGAATGAGCCCTTTACCTTCCATCAGATCATTCAAGCGGCTGAGCTCCGCTGTTACTCCTTCAAGACCGCTGTTTTCAAACTTCAAACCTTCCCCCTCCTTTTAAAAATGCCCTTTCCTGACAATCATAGTATGAAAGCGTTACACTTTCAATGATTCATACGGTGAAAGTATGCAAAAAGAAAAATTTGACGACAATAGTAGCAGAAAAAAGGAGGAATTCCGCAATGACAAAGATCAATAAGCTCATGACGTCAGACTTGCAATATTGTACAGTATTAGATAATGTATATGAAGCTGCGGTGAAGATGAAAGACGCGGATGTCGGCGCCATTCCGATAGTGGATGAAGACGGCGCCACCCTTGTCGGGATCGTGACAGACAGAGATCTCGTATTACGGGGAATTGCTTCAAAAAAGCCGAACTCTCAAAAAATAACCGACGCAATGACAGAGCGGGTTATCAGTGCAGAAGAAGACGCCTCTGTGGAGGAGGTGCTCCATTTGATGGCTGAACATCAGCTCAGAAGAATTCCCGTCACAAAGGATAAAAAACTGGTAGGCATTGTTACGCTCGGCGATCTTTCGTTGGCCGAGCAATCAAATGAGCAAGCAGGCCGGGCGCTGTCTGACATTTCTGAAGACGGCGGTCCGGAGGGGTTTATCCATTAAACATAAATCACGGACGATGCAAATAGGCTGTACTGTATAAGAGTAAACAAAAACAGAACGGTTTGAACATATGGGGGTGAGAGGTTGAAAAATATCGCAAGGGCTCTCGTTATCCTTTTGCTTATTTACGGAGCGTATGTTCTGTTTATACAATATGGATCGGCTCCTCAGAAAAAGACGGATCAGGAGGAGCCACAGGTTTCCAATGAAGAAGAGAGCGGAAAACGGCTGAAAATGCCGTCATCCGGACTGCTTTCTCTCATGGGGAAATCTGCCGCCGATGTGAAAAAGAAACTTGGGGAACCGTCTCGGAAAGATCCTTCTGCCTACGATTACGAGTGGTGGGTGTACAACCAGGGGAAAGACCAATACGTACAAGTCGGTATTTTGAATGATAAAGCCGTGACTTTGTACGCTTCGGGAAGCGGCATCAACGCAAAACCGTTTAAGATCGGCGAATCGACGGGTGAAGTTTTTAAAACGACGCAGGTTTCTCCTTTTGTCAATGTGACTGACAAGGGAAACACGTATCGGTTCGAGTTTTCTGAAGAAGATATCAATACCCGTCCCACCGTCAAGATAGGCGGAATGTATGTTCAGCTGTACATGGACAAATTTGACGGGAATCTGTCAAGCATCAGGGCATTTGATGCGGAAACACTTGTGAAACAAAGGCCGTATGAAGTCATGTACAGAGGAAAGCTGACAGAATCCGAACCTGTTTCTGATGAAAAATGGAACGACATTGAACGAGCGAGTGAGCAGCAGATTCTCGATATTACAAATGTCATCCGCGTAAAACACGGACTTGCAAGGCTGAAATGGGACGAAGGCGCCGCAAAAGTGGCATTCGGTCACAGCAAGGACATGAAGGATAACAAGTATTTCTCTCACGTCTCAAAAAAATACGGGACTCTGAAGGATCGCTTGGAAAAAGGCGATGTGAAATACCGGGAGGCCGGTGAAAATATTGCCTACAACTATGTGGACGGTCCTGCAGCCGTGGAGGGCTGGCTGAACAGCGAAGGCCACAGAAAGGCGCTGTTAAGCCCGGATTATACGCACCTCGGTGTCGGCGTGGACCGGAAGTATTATACGCAAAACTTCATTAAGCCTTGGCAGTAAAAAACCGCAGAGGGGCACGTCCCCCGCGGTTTTTTTATGTTTTTTCGCGAGCGGCGCTCCTGCTGAAAAAAATATACCTGCTTTTTTTCGCAATTTAGGCGAACATTAAGGCGCATGAACCGATACATTATAGCAGGCAAAACTTTTCGGAGGGGGTGAGAATTGTGGCGAATCAGCAATCACGGCAATCAATCGATGATTTTAAACAATTCGTAAAAAAGCATCCCAAACTGATCCAAAATGTTCGCAAGGAACAAAGAAGCTGGCAGGAAGTCTATGAAAACTGGGTTCTTCTGGGCGAGGATGATCCGATATGGACCCCTTTTAAAGACGAGGCCGTTCAGCCTTCTTCCGACGCGGAAACCAAACAGGAACCAGCTGAAAAAAACGATTTCGTTTCAAAAATGGTCACTGCCGTCAAAAAGATGGATATCAACCAAATGAATGAGCAGATCAATAAAATGAGCCAATCCATTTCATCATTGCAAAGCCTTTTAAGCCAATTTTCGGGGAGCAGCACGAAGCAGCCCCGGCAAGGCTCCGGACAACATCCTTTTTCGTTCAGGAAGGATTAAAGAAGGGGATCGTGTATGCGAAAAGAGGTTCAGGAATTCATATCCGCAGATGAGGAACGGAAACGGTTTATACGGCAGCGTCCCGTCTGGTACCGCAGACTTGCGAGAAAACCGGACGATCTCAATTCCTTTCAGCTTGACATGATGAATTTTTATGAAAAGACGATACCGCATCGGGTAAGCCAATTCTCAAACGGGATTCAAATGGCGCAGATGATGATGCAGATGGTTCACGCCATGCGTTCACAGGATTAAAAAGCGTTTAAACGCCGCATTTTCCAATTGGGTGGTTTCATGGTAAACTAGCAACTGGAGGTGCGTATTTATGTATGCAACAATTGAGTCCGTCAAGCTTCAAAGTGAAGCGGAGCAGCTTGCCGGCATGATTCTGCAGTCTGAGACGGCTGAAAATTACCGCGATTGTTACAAGCGTCTCCGTGAAGATGAAGAGGCAGGGCGGATCATTCGTTCTTTTATGAGCGTTAAAGAGCAGTATGAGGATGTGCAGCGCTTTGGCAAATACCATCCTGATTATAGAGAGATTTCCCGCAAAATGAGAGAAATGAAGCGGGAACTGGATTTAAACGATAAGGTGGCCGAATTTAAAAAAGCGGAGACTGAGCTTCAGTCGCTGCTTGACGAGATCAGCATTGAACTCGGAACGGCCGTCTCGGAGCATGTAAAAGTGCCGACGGGGAATCCTTATTTTGACGGCCTGTCATCCTGCGGCGGCGGCTGCGGTTCCGGCGGCGGCTGCGGATGCAAAGTTTCCTGACGAGACGGCCGTCTCGTCTTTTACATAAAATGAACAGAAAGTCAGGCGGGTGATCATGATGGAAAATAAGCGCCAAGGCATAATCGTATATCTGCATTCCTTAAAACACAGCAAAATGCTGAGAAAATTCGGCAACGTTCATTATGTTTCAAAGCGGCTGAAATACGTTGTGCTGTATTGCGATATGGATTTAATCGAAAAAACAATGGAAAAGATTTCTTCTTATTCTTATGTGAAGAAGGTAGAGCCTTCTTATAAACCTTTTTTAAAGCTGGAATTTGAATCAAAGCTTGATAAAGCGAAAGAGTACGATTATAAAATCGGCATATAAAAAAATCCCCGCAGATACCTGCGGGGTCCTTCTATTCCTTAACAAGTTAAGGAGAAGGAAAAGGGAGAGGAGAAACCGGAGGAAGAACTTATGGGGAAACGTAAGTCTTCTCCGCGGTTGGCAACAACATCATTCATTGATGCTGTTACACGTAGTCTTGACAGGAATGTGAATATGTATACACGATTTCACGTTCATTGTTTGAAAGAATGCTTTATGATAAGATAGGGATTGTTTTTATACATAACGGCTCAGCCGATGAGAAACATCAAAGTTTTCAGAAAAAGTGGTGTGAATAATGAGAGTAATTTCCGGTTCAAGAAAAGGACGAGCCTTAAAGGCTGTGCCGGGCACATCAACAAGGCCGACGACGGATAAAGTAAAAGAGTCTATTTTTAATATGATCGGCCCTTATTTTGACGGAGGAACGGGGCTGGATTTGTTTGCGGGGAGCGGCGGTCTCGGGATTGAAGCGCTGTCGCGCGGATTTGACCGCTGTATCTTTGTGGATCGTGATTTCAAAGCCATCCAAACGGTAAAAGCGAATATCAAAGCGCTTGATCTGCTGTCTTCAGCGGAAGTATACCGCAATGATGCAGAGCGGGCCCTCTATGCCGCGGCGAAACGGGAAAAAGGTTTTGACGGAATTTTCTTAGATCCTCCGTATAAGGAACAAAAGCTGAAAGCGCTTATCGAAATGATTGATGAGCAGAACATGCTGAATGAAGACGGTTTTGTCGTAGCCGAGCATGATAAAGCCGTTGCGCTTCCTGAAGCCATCGGCGCGCTTTCTGTAACAAGAAGGGAAATTTACGGGCTTACAGGAGTGACGATATACCGAAATAGGGGGTAATGATGTGGCAAGTATAGCTGTATGTCCCGGAAGTTTTGATCCCGTTACCTACGGACATCTGGACATTATCAGACGGGGGGCAAACGTGTTTGAGCAGGTGTACGTATGCGTGCTCAATAATTCTTCTAAGCAGCCGCTGTTTACAGTTGAGGAACGATGTGAGCTGTTAAGAGAAGTGACAAAAGACATTCCGAATGTTACGGTCGAGACGTCACAGGGACTGTTAATCGACTATGCGAAAAAAAAGCGGGCGAAGGCGATTATCAGGGGGCTCAGAGCCGTTTCTGACTTCGAATATGAGATGCAGGGGACTTCCGTCAACCGCGTGCTCGACGAATCAATAGAAACTTTTTTTATGATGACGAACAATCAGTACTCTTTTTTAAGTTCAAGCATCGTAAAAGAAGTCGCAAAATATAACGGGCCTGTTTCAGAGTTTGTTCCTCCGGAAGTTGAACAGGCGCTGAAGCAGAAATTTAAAGGATGAGAAGCGCTGATTGGCGTCTCATCCTTTTTTTGTCCGTGCTGACAGCCTGTAACAATAAATCAATGCGTATACGGCGAGAGCTGTCAGCGTGATAGCGGGCCCGGTTTCAACAAGTGTATTCCAACCGCTGACGGCAGCAAATACCGCTTCCTGATCGCGGAAAGGGAGGAATACGGACTGGTAAGGTTCGTCCAACGCAAGGTAAAGCGGCTTCCACAGTAAGAGAATAAAGAGTGCGGCATAAATGCCCTGAAGGATACGCGCCGCGAAAAACGGTTTAAAGCGGATATCTGTTTCTGATAAAATGCCGGCTACCTGGGCCTGTACGGAAAGGCCGCTGAACCCGAGAATAAAACTCACAATCATGGCTTTCGGCAGCAAGGCGGCATCAGCTTCACTGACCAGCTTGCTCCCAAGTGTAATTTCAAACATCCCGCTGATAAGAGGGATGTCCAGATTTGCCGGAAGATGAAAAAGCGAAAGCAGCGCGTTTGTAAATACAGAAAGCACATCCATGACTTGTACGATTGATAATAACCGGCTGAAAACCGAAAACAATATAATAAAACCGCCCACCATCAGCAAGGTTTGTACAGAAGAGGTGACGGCGTCGCCCAAAATTTTTCCGAGCGGCCGCTTTTCCGAAAGCCGCGCCTTGTGGAGGGCCAGAAATGCTTCCTTCAGAGAAGGAAGAGCGATCGTCTTTTTACCGGTATACGCCGCTTCTTCTTTCCGTCCGTATGAACGCATCGTCAGGCCGACAGCGATGTTTCCGAGATAGTGAGCCGATGCCAGCAGAATGCCGAGAGACGCGTTATGAAAAAAGCCGACTGCCACAGCAGCGAATATAAATAACGGATTGGATGAATTGGTAAAAGAGACGAGGCGTTCAGCCTCTACTCTGGAGATTTGTTTATCCTGGCGCAGCCGTGCAGTCAGCTTTGCGCCGGCCGGATTGCCTGAAGCCATGCCCATAGCCAGTACAAATCCGCCGACCCCCGGCACTCTGAAAATGGGACGCATAAAGGGTTCGAGTAAAAGGCCGACAAACTTGACAATGCCGAATCCGATTAAAAGCTCAGATAGAATAAAAAACGGAAGCAATGAAGGAAAAACTACCTCCCACCACATGGAAAGACCGGTTTTGGAGGCTTCGAATGAGGCCTGAGGGTGTGAAATAACCGTCGCCGTCAAAAAAATGAAAAACAATGAAATCAAAAATGTATGAAACTTAGACAAATTCATTCTTACCTCCCCGATGCTAAAATTGCACACTGACATTTATATCATGATAAAATATAGAACAGACCTTAAAGGCGGCCCGGCAAGTACCTATTTGTCATCCTGTACTAATATACGAGCATAGGGGTTCAATTTAGACCATAGAATTCATGTATAGGATGTCTATTAGGGGGTTCGTCGCGTTGGCCAAACCTACAATCGGGTTAGCGTTAGGTTCGGGAGGGGCAAGAGGCATCGCTCATCTCGGAGTGTTATCCAGTTTACATAAGCATCAGATTCCAATTGATATGATTGCCGGCAGCAGCATGGGAGCATTAGTCGGAAGCTTTTATGCGGCCGGGCATGACGTGGCCACGATGAAAAAAGTCGCCAAAGCATTTAAGCGGCGGCTGTACGCGGATTATACGATGCCGAGGCTCGGATTTTTAAAAGGGGACCGCATCAGGCAGCTCGTTCATGCCTATACGTACGGCAAGCCGATAGAAGAACTGCGGATCCCGCTCGGCATCGTGGCCTGCGACCTTCAGACCGGCGAAAAGCTTGTTTTTACGAAAGGTTCAGTATCCGAAGCCGTCCGCGCGAGCATCAGCATACCGGGCGTTTTCGTCCCGCAAAAAATGAACGGACGTATGTTAGTCGACGGCGCGGTGGTCGACAGAATCCCGGTTTCCGCCGTAAAAGATATGGGTGCTGATATCGTCATCGCCTCTGACGTATCCCGGGTGAAAAAAACGGAAAAGGCGGCACATATTTTTGATGTAATCATGCAAAGTATGGATATACTGCAAAATGAATTGGTCCGTCACCAGACCATTGCCGCAGACGTCATGATCCGCCCTTCTCTTGAATCATTCAGCTCAAGTTCTTTTGCCAATATTGATCATATGATCACAGCGGGCGAAGAAGCCGCAGACCGGATGATCGGCCGGATTAAACAAGAAATAGAGAACTGGGAGGGCTAACTCATATGAAAGCAAAACATTTTCGCTGGGTGTTTATCATCCTGATCTTATTAATCGCTGTTACATTTATTAAGCTTCCGTATTACATCACACAGCCGGGAGAAGCATCAGAGCTGAGACCGCTGATTAAGGTGGACGGAGGCTATCCTGAAAAAGGAAGCCTTTCCTTGATGACTGTCAAAGTAGGCCCCGCCAATCCGTATACATATCTTTGGGCGAAAGTGCATCCTTACGATGAAATCGTCTCTGATGAAAGCATAAAAGAAGAGGGCGAATCGGACTCGGATTATATGAAGCGCCAGCTGCAAATGATGAAAAGCTCCCAAGAAAACGCGGTCATTGCCGCTTATCAAAAAGCCGGGAAACAGGTGAAATACTCATTTAACGGCATTTATGCCAGTTCAGTCGTCTCTGACATGCCGGCAAAAGGAAAAATAGAGGTCGGTGATAAAATCATCAGCGCGGACGGGAAAACATACGAATCCGCTGAAAAGCTGATTGATTATATCAGCAGCAAAAAAGCGGGGGAAAAAGTAACGTTTCACATTGAACGGGACACGAAAGAAAAGACCGTTGACATTGTGCTGAAATCATTCCCGGACGACCCGAAAAGAGCGGGAATCGGCGTCGCATTATATACGGACCGGAACGTGAAAGTGAAGCCGGATCTTCATTTCAGCATTGAAAACATCGGCGGGCCTTCTGCGGGTCTCATGATGTCTTTAGAAATTTACAACCAGCTGACAAAACCTGACGAAACAAAAGGCTATAATATAGCCGGAACGGGGACAATCGACGTGGACGGCAAAGTCGGACCGATCGGCGGAATCGATCAGAAAGTCGTCGCCGCAGACAAAGCGGGAAAAGATATTTTCTTTGCGCCGAATCAAAACGGAGCTGAAAATTCTGATTACAAAAATGCGGTAAAAACGGCGAAAGCAATCAAGTCCGATATGAAGATCGTTCCTGTCGACACCATGCAGGACGCACTTGACTATTTGGATCAGCTGAAAGTAAAAAGCACCTGATACAGTCAGGTGCTTTTTTTACGCATTCAAAAAACGCTTTTCGTCTTCATCATAGCGGATCGGGGCTTGTGAAAATTCCTGTTTCTCAAACAATGTGCGTTCAGGTTCGTTTATCGGCAGGCTGTAAACCCGTCCCGCCAGTATGTCCAGATCCAGAGCGGGATGAGAGAAAGAAGAGAGCTTGCTGACGAGAGGTGCGGTAAGCTTTTTTTTCTTTGCTGACAGGTACGTCTGTCCTTTTTTCGTCATTCCGAGAAGACGGATATAAGGAGCGCTTGAAGGCTGTAAGAGCCGATGCATGTCTTCCTTTTTCGTCCGTGTCAGAATGTGCGTATTCATCCGCTGCAGCCTCGTCCACGTGTATCGTTTTGTTTTCAATCGTTCCATCATTTCGCGATAGGATCGGGCTTGTCTGATGGTGCGCAGAATTCTGTGCTCAAGTCCTTCTTCCACTTCATAGATTCGGCTCAATTCTTCAGCGGAAAGAGTGCTGAGGCTGTATTTTACATATGAAAAATAGTCTTCCGTGCTGTGCCATATTCCGTATGAATTTCTGTATGCCTCCAGCTCACGCGCAGACGCTTCCGGGAGAAAGCTCCTTGCGGCCGCCGTTCCTTTTTCTATCAGCGCTTTCCGGATGCTTGTTGCGCTGGCTATCCGGCTGTTATCTCCGGGAAGCTCGGCGTCATGATACTGGGAAGCGATTCTGGCTGTCGTATAAGGCTGCATAGCGGAACCGGAGGTGTGAATCGCTCTAACGTAGTGAAAACCGAGAATATTGTTCGGCTTGGACAAATCGAGCATGTCCCGCCCTTTGAATATGTGTGAAAAAGCTTTTGAGGCGGCGGCCGGATAGCTGAGACCCTTTTTCAGCTCCTCTTTCAGAATCAGGCTGCAGTCATCTTCCTTTCGGCTGAACGCTTCAGACGCTTCAATAAAGGCCTCGATCCGCCCGTTTTCGCTGCCGAAAAACAAGCTGCTGCATCCTAAATGATGAAGAAGCGAAACGCTGCCGCGCGCGAATAATTCCGCTTTTTGTACGGCATATATATAAGGGAGCTCAATGACGATATCCACGCCGTTTTCCAGCGCCATTTTTGTCCGGGCCCACTTTGAGACGGCGGCCGGTTCCCCGCGCTGCAAAAAAGGGCCGCTCATCACCGCCGCCGCGACGCTGCTGTCCGTTTTGATTTTTGCTTGTTCCGCATGATAGCGGTGTCCGTTATGAAAGGGATTATATTCAACAACCAGGCCGACTGCTTTCATATTTGTCCCGCCTTTCTTGCTATGTTTTGCTTCGTGTGGTACATTTGCAAATGAAGTGCATATTTTAGTCCGTTTCGTTTAGTGTATGCATAGCCTATCCGGCTGTCAACGATTGCATGACGGCGGCATTATGCTGTAAAGAAAAAATATTGACAAAAACATTCTGAAAAGCTATAATCATGTTTGTTGCTTTCCTGAGGTGATACAAATGAAATGGACGATTTATCAGCTTCATCAAATGGCGAAAAAGAGTTTTGAATTTGATGAAACAGTTGAGTTAAATGAGCTGACAAAATTGAATTCTGACATCCGCCGCATTTCTCCCGTCCGGGTGAAGGGCCGCGCGGAGATTGAATCCAAGCAAGTTTCGTTTGACTTTACGATTTCAGGCGAAATGGTTTTGCCGTGCTCAAGAACTTTAGTTGATGTGCCGTATCCATTTACAATCGCGACAAAAGAACTGTTTAGATTTCATAAGTCGGATGATATAGAAGATGAGGACGTTCATATTGCTGAAGACGATATCGTCGACTTAACTCCGATCATAAAAGAAGAGATTCTTTTAGAAATTCCTATGCAAGTCTTTTGTGAAACTGAACAAAAAGAAGGAGCCGCTCCCCAAGTGGGGAAGGATTGGCAAGTGATTTCTGAGGAAGACAAGAAAAATCAAATCGACCCCAGACTTGCGGATCTGAAAAAGCTCTTAACACAAGATGATGAATCTTAACTCTTTAAGGAGGTGGGAATAATGGCTGTACCTTTTAGAAGAACTTCTAAAATGAAAAAAAGATTGCGCCGTACACATTTCAAACTAAATGTACCTGGTATGACAGAATGCCCGTCATGCGGAGAGATGAAATTGTCTCACCGTGTATGTAAAGCATGCGGATCATACAACGGCAAAGACATAAATGTTAAAAGCAATTAATGTATGAAGAAAAGCGCGGGAATCTCGGTTCCTGCGCTTTTCTTTTTTTTTGCCCCTCCGGTCTGCTTCCGCCGAAAAAATTGTGAGCGCCAGTAGTCTATCTAATCTATCAGCGGCATATGTATGAGGTAAATGAGCAAATATGGAGGGAGATACGATTGACGATAACGAGACAAGACGCGTGGACGCAAGATGAAGATTTGCTGCTGGCCGAAGTGGTGCTCAGGCATATTCGGGAAGGCGGTACCCAGCTTTCCGCTTTTGAAGAAGTCGGCAGAGCGCTGACGAGAACGGCTGCCGCCTGCGGGTTCAGATGGAATTCTTATGTCAGAAAACAATATCAGTCAGGGATAGAACTGGCGAAAAAACAGCGGAAGGAATTAAGAAAGCAGATCGGGGTGCATTCCGCCAATCTGCCGGGAACCGTCAAACAGCCTCCGATCCGCAGGGCGGAAGGAGAAAAAGAGCTGTCCATTGATGATGTCATTTTGTTTCTGCAGCAATTTAAAGAGTCGCCAGCCGCAGCGGATGTGCGTCATGAAAAAGAAAAACTCACAGAACAGCTGACCGCGCTGCAAAAAGAAGTCGAGGATCTGCGTGAGGAAAATGAAAGCTTGAGAAACAAGCTGGAGATGACGGAAGAAGATTATAAAGCGCTAATTGACATTATGGACAGAGCGAGAAGGATGGTCAATTCAAAAGAAGACGACAGAAAATCGGCGCAGAGCCTGTAAAATGAACCGGCCTGGGGGCGGCGCCCGGCCGGTTTTTTATTATGCCGTTTCTCCGGCTGTCATTTCACCGTCCATATCGGGTTGCCAGATATAAGGATTTTCTCCTTTATCACGCGCCATATCATATTTAACCGGCTCAAAATTCATCTTATCCCAGAAATCTGCTGATTTCATGCGTGAATTTGTCCTGATCGGCATTCTGAAGGATTTTGCAAAATCAACAAGCGCTTTTCCGTATCCGTTGTTTTGATAGCCCGGAAGAACCTCAAGCTTCCAAAGTTCCAAAAAGTCCTGGCGCTGATCAAAATACGGATTCGCGCCTCCGTTTACCTGATATAAACTCATTCTCGCCACTAGTTTATCCCCGAAGTAAATCCCGTAAAAAGGCGAGGTGCTGTCATTTTCAATGATATTATCCTGAAGATCTTCAAGCATCGACAGCTCCTGCATCCCGTATTCCTTAAACCTTTTAAATTCTTCGAGTGTCTTAAAGTTGATGAGCAGCCGCTCTATTTTCAACACAAACTCCCCCTTTGTTGTGTTCTACCATTATTGTAAACGCTTTAATTGAAAATTCCAACTATAATATGCTTGCCAGTCTTTTTGCTCAAAACGAAATTGAAGTAATTTGCGGCGGCTTCTGCTATGATAATATGGAAAAATGCAGATATAGGGTGTGACAGTGTGAAAATCGGAATTATCGGCGGCGGAGCGGTAGGCCTTTTATGTGCTTACTACTTATCGTCCCGCCATCAGGTAACGGTCATTACGCGGCGGACGGAGCAGGCTGATGCGATTAACTCAGGCGGTATACGGCTTTTGAAAGACGGAATAGAATGTACGGCGGCATGCAGAGCGCAAACAGGCATCACTTCCGGATTCGACCTCTTAATCGCAGCCGTTAAACAGCACCAGCTAAGTGCTGTGTTGCGGGATCTTGAGATGATAAAAGGGACGAATGTGCTGTTTTTGCAAAACGGCATGGGACACATACACGACATTAAAGATTGGCATACGGATCATTCGCTTTATGTCGGCACTGTTGAGCACGGAGCTAAAAAGATTTCAGATCATGCCGTTGAACATACGGGAGCGGGAGCCGTAAGGTGGAGTGTATTCAGCGCTTCCCGGCCGGAAACGCTCAAAAGCATCTTTTCCGGCATGCACCGGGATTTTCCCGTATATGATGAAAACGACTGGTATCGGCTGTTAACGGGAAAACTGATCATAAATGTATGCATTAACCCGTTAACTGCATTGCTGCGCGTGAAAAACGGAGAGCTGGTAACAAATGACGCTTACAAAAAATATATGAGAAACGTGTTTGAAGAAGCGGAGACAATACTTGGCCTCGCCGATAGAGAAAAAGCGTGGAACAAGGTTTGCGAAGTGTGCAGACTGACGGAAAAAAATCATTCTTCCATGCTCGTCGATATCATGGCAGGCAGGCGGACAGAGGCCGATGCGATTATCGGCTACCTTGTAAAAGAAGCGGAAAGCCGCGGATTGCCGGCCGTTCATCTCACGTTTTTACACCGCAGCATAAAAGCGTTAGAAAGAAACTGAAACAAAGTCTTTTGAGGTTTTCCGGTAACATGCTATACTCATTTCGGAAACCTAACTATTTATTGGAGAAAGGAAGTTCCAGACAGATGCAGCTAACTGAACTTTCCATCAAAAGTCAAAATAAGTTTGTGCAGCACTATATAGATGGAGAAAACATGTCTTCATTTTTTGATTATGATATTCATTCAGAGGACGTATGGCAAAAGCGGCTTCATGACTTGTCTTCGCGGCCGTTTGCCAGAGAGGAATTAGCGGATTATTTATCCTCCTATCACGAAAAATTTCACTCCGCCGCCATGCAGGCCTCCATCGAAAAACTGAGAGATCCAAAAAGCGCAGCGGTTGTAGGCGGCCAGCAGGCCGGTCTTTTAACGGGGCCTCTTTACACCATACATAAAATTATCTCCATTATCGTACTTGCCAGACAGCAGGAAGAGGCGTTACAGATTCCTGTTGTTCCGATTTTCTGGGTGGCGGGTGAAGATCACGATCTGGAAGAAATCAATTTTGTGCATACGTCAGCAGAGAATAAAGGTCCGGTGAAACAGAAACTGCCGCAGTCGTACTGGAAAAAAACATCGGCGGCTAAAACCGAGCTTGATCAGGAAAAATGCGCGGCTTGGATTGATGAAGTGTTCGCTGCTTTTGAGGAAACGGATCACACAAACACACTCCTTCAAAACGTGAAGCGATGTTTACGCTCATCAGAGACATTCACGGACTTTTTTGAGCTGTTGATCGCCGACTTGTTTCAAGAAGAAGGCCTTATTCTGATGAATTCGGGAGATCCGGGGATTAAAAAGCTGGAAACGGGTATGTTTCAGCAGATTTTAAAACACAATCATGAGCTTGCCAAAGCCGTGTCAGACCAGCAGAGTCTTATGCGGGAAGCCGGTTATCACCCGATTATTGAATCGGACAAAGATCAGGCCAATCTGTTTTACGAACACGAGGGAGAGCGTTTCTTAATTGAAAAAGAAAACGGCGTTTTTGTTATTAAGGAGCTTGACCTGAAGTGGACGAACGACGAGCTTCATACTCATATGGAAGAAAAACCGGAATGTTTCAGCAATAACGTTGTGACAAGGCCGCTTATGCAGGAGTTTCTTATTCCGACTCTGGCGTTTATCGCGGGGCCGGGGGAGATCAATTATTGGGGTGAGCTGAAGCAGGCTTTCTCATTAATGGGCTTTCGCATGACGCCGGTAGTGCCGAGACTGAACATTACGATTCTTGAGCGCCATATTGAAAAGAAGCTTTCAGAACGGAATATCCCGCTTCAGGAAGCGATTGAACACGGCACCGGACACCTGAAAGACACTTATTTTGAAGAGCAGATTCCGGAAGAGTTTTCTTCTGTAATGGAACAGGCGAAGTCGCAGATTGAAGCTGTCCATAAACGCGCAAGGGACGAAGCGCTGAAGGTCGATTCAAGCCTTGAGCCGCTCTTACAGAAGAATGCCGCCTTCATTCAAGATCAGCTCTTGTTTTTAGAACGGACGGTAACGAAAAGAATTGAAGAAAAAGAAGGCTTTGTGCTGCGTGACTATGAAAGAATCCAAAACAGCATCAGACCGCTCGGCGCTCCGCAGGAACGGATTTGGAATGTGATGTATTATCTGAACCGCTACGGTCCAAAATTCTTCACAACCTTCAAACATCTGCCATTTTCTTTTCAAAACCAACATCAGATTGTCAAACTTTGAAATAAAGTTTTAAAGAACCCTGAATAGTTCAGGGTTTTTTTTTATGTGTAAACAGTGTAAAATGAGGTTGTGGAGAGAAGTGGCGGATAGTGGTGAGTTTAGGGGAGAAAGTGGGGGTCCTTATCATGTTTATGGGTGAATACCGGCATACTGTTGATGCAAAGGGCCGCATGATCGTACCCGCAAAATTCAGAGAAGGCCTCGGTGAGCAGTTCGTGCTGACCAGAGGACTGGACCAATGCCTTTTCGGCTATCCGATGAATGAATGGAAGCTGATTGAAGAAAAGCTGAAGGCTCTGCCGCTCACCAAAAAAGACGCCCGCGCATTTACCCGATTCTTTTTTTCCGGTGCGACCGAATGCGAACTGGACAAGCAGGGAAGGGTTAATATTGCGTCATCTCTTCTGAATTACGCAAAACTGGAAAAAGAATGTGTTGTCATCGGGGTTTCCAATCGAATTGAATTGTGGAGTAAGGTAATATGGGAACAATACACAGAAGAGCAAGAAGATTCATTCGCTGAAATTGCTGAAAACATGATTGGATTTGATATATAATGGATCTTCGTGCATCACAACAACAACTGACAATTCAATTCATTCCTTATAAAGGTGGGACCGACACAAATGTTTCAGCATAAGACAGTACTTCTTCGTGAAACCGTCGACGGTTTAAATATCAAACCTGACGGAACCTATGTGGACTGCACCCTTGGCGGCGCCGGGCACAGTACATATTTATTGCAGCAATTATCGGAAAAAGGACGCTTGATCGCCTTTGACCAAGATGACACAGCACTTGAAAACGCAAAGAAAACATTGTCCGAATACAAAGGACAGCTTATTCTGGTGAAAAGCAACTTTCGTTATTTAAAAGAGTGTTTACATGAACACGGCATTACGAGTGTTGACGGAATTTTATTTGATTTAGGAGTATCCTCTCCGCAGCTTGATACACCGGAACGGGGATTCAGCTATCATCATGACGCACCGCTGGACATGAGGATGGACCAGTCGGCCGCCCTTACGGCGAAAGAAGTCGTAAATGAATGGCGGTATGAGGACCTTGTGAGGATTTTCTTTAAATACGGAGAAGAAAAAT
Source organism: Bacillus sp. SIMBA_026 (assembly GCF_046535335.1). Taxonomy (NCBI): domain Bacteria; kingdom Bacillati; phylum Bacillota; class Bacilli; order Caryophanales; family Bacillaceae; genus Bacillus; species Bacillus sp. SIMBA_026. Next base: position 636,161 of record NZ_JAWRWX010000001.1, read on the forward strand.
TCAGCAAGCAGATCGCCCGAAAAATTGAAGAGGCTAGAGAAAAATCGCCTATTCAAACAACCGGCCAACTGGTCGATCTAATAAAGGACGCGATACCGGCACCGGCGAGAAGAAGCGGAGGTCATCCGGCCAAACGCGTATTCCAAGCCATTCGAATCGCAGTAAACGACGAGCTTCAAGTATTTGAAGAGGCCCTCTTGCAAGCGATAGAGGTGCTGAAACCGGGCGGAAGGGTGTCTGTGATCACTTTTCACTCACTGGAAGACAGAATGTGCAAGACGACATTCAAGGAAAAATCATCACTTCCCGAACTGCCTCCGGGTCTTCCCGTGATACCGGAAGAATTTGAACCGGAATTAAAACTGATTACGAGAAAGCCCATTACGGCATCAAAAGAGGAGCTTGAAGAAAATAACCGCGCCCGGTCAGCGAAGCTCCGCATTGCGGAGAAACGAAAATAACGGGCAGCAAATGACAACATTAAAGGAGGTCATCAGCCTATGAGCAACTTAGCTTACCAGCAGGAAAAACAACAACGGCCAGTGATAAGTCCCGAAAAAAAGGTGATTGTCAAAAAGAGGGCTTCCATTACACTCGGGGAAAAGGTGCTGCTCGTCCTGTTTGCCATTGCCGTTCTCTCCACATCAATGTTTATCGTATCAAAGGCATACGCGGCGTACCAATCCAATATTGAGGTGCAAAAACTGGAGGAGAAAGTATCTGAGAAGAATAAGCAGATCGGTGATCTCGAAAAGACGGCTGCTGACTTAAGCCAGCCGCAGCGCCTGATGGATATCGCTAAAAAGCACGGTTTGAATCTGAAAGATAAAAAAGTGAAAAACATACAGGAATGATAACCCATGCCGAAAAAAAATAAGTTTATGAACAGAGGAGCAGCGATACTCAGTATTTGTTTCGCTCTCTTTTTCTTTGTCATTCTCGGGAGAATGGCGTACATTCAATTAACCGGTAAAGCAAACGGTGTAGAACTTGCAACAAAAGCGACCGAGCAGCACGAAAAAAAGCGGACGATAGAAGCGAGCCGCGGCTCTATTCTTGACCGGAACGGCAAAGTGCTTGCAGAGGACACGGCGACATATAAGCTCATTGCCGTGCTTGATAAAAAAATGACGAGTGATCCGAAGCATCCTCAGCATGTCAAAGACAAAGAGAAAACGGCGGAAAAACTGGCGACCGTTATCAATCTTGATAAAAGCAAGATTCTGGACATCTTAAACAGGGATGGCGCGAAGCAGGTGGAATTCGGTTCAGCCGGCCGCGATATCTCTTATGCGAAAAAACAAAAGATCGAAAAAATGAATCTTCCGGGTATTTCTTTCTTAAGAGATACGAAGCGCTACTATCCGAACGGTGTATTTTTGTCAAATGTTCTCGGCTATGCCGATGTGAATGAAAAAACAAACGAGATACAAGGCTCTTTAGGGCTTGAAAAAATACTGAATAACTATCTGACGGAACGCGACGGATCCGTCACTTACGAAAGTGATAAATCCGGCTGGAAACTTCCGAACAGCAAAGAAAAAATCACCGCACCTAAAAACGGTGACAATGTATATTTAACCATTGATCAGAAAATTCAAACCTTTTTAGAAGACAGCATGACGAAAGTAGCGGAAAAATATAAACCGAAAAAAATTATGGCGGCTGTCGTAGAACCGAAAACAGGCAAAGTGCTTGCGATGGGGCAGCGTCCGAGTTTCGACCCGAACATCAGAAACGTCACCAATTATTACAACGACTTAGTGTCGTACGCATATGAACCGGGATCGACGATGAAGATCTTTACGCTTGCCGCGGCGATTCAGGAAAATGTGTTTTCCGCAAACGAGAAATATAAATCAGGAACATATAAAGTGGGAGGCGGATCTGTTAAAGATTGGAACGAAGGCGCCGGATGGGGTATGACAAGCTTCCGTGACGGCCTCATGAGGTCATCGAATGTTGCTTTCGCCAAACTGGCCAACGAAAAACTGGGGTTTGACCGGTTTAATGAGTACCTGCACAAATTCGGGCTCTATCAAAAAACAGGGGTTGATCTGCCCGGTGAAGTATCAAGTAAAATTAACTACAAATATGATTTTGACAAAGCGTCTACGGCTTACGGCCAAGCATCGGCGATAACGCCGATCCAGCAGCTGCAGGCGGTCACGGCGATTGCCAATAACGGCAAAATGATGAAACCTTACGTCATTGATCATATTGTCGACCCCGATACGAAAAAAGTCGTCAAGCAGACAAAACCAGAGCAAGTAGGCACGCCGATTTCGGCCGATACGGCGAAAAAAGTCCGGAATCTGCTCGGAGAAGTCGTGACGTCAGACATCGGAACGGGAAAACCTTATAAAATTGAAGGATTTGACGTCGCGGGTAAAACGGGAACCGCACAAATCGCCGGGACGGGCGGATATTTAAAGGGAACGAGCAACTATGTGTTTTCATTCATGGGCATGGCGCCGAAAAATGATCCTAAGCTCGTCATCTATGTAGCCGTGCAGCAGCCGCAATTAAAAGCGGGGCAAAGCAGCTCTGATCCTGTCGCCGAAATCTTTAACCCGACGATGAAAAACAGCCTCCACTACATGAATATCGAACCGACGGAAAAAACAGATTCCGGTCAGGAAGAAACGAAAAGCCAAAAGATGCCTGACCTGACAGATAAGACGGTCAAGAGCGCTGAGAAGGAAGCGAAAAATGAACATCTCACACCGATTGTCATCGGCAGCGATGTTGCCGTAAAAGAGCAGTATCCGACAGCCGGAGAAGATGTGATCACCAATCAGAAAATCTTCTTAAAAACAGACGGAAAGATGACGATGCCGGATATGTCCGGATGGTCGAGACGGGAAGTGCTTCAATTCAGCAAAGTATCAGGCATTCACATTGATGTGAGCGGTGAAGGTTACGCTTCAAGCCAAAGTGTGAAAAAAGGCAAAGAACTGAAAGAAAATACCGTGATCAAGGTGAAATTTAAAAATCCTGATTAACGGGACAGAGAAGTCCGCGGATGCCCGCGGGCTTCTTTTTTATGCGCCGCCGTTCTATGTGTCCAAGCTGAGGCATAAATTGAAACAAGCCTAAATAAGGAGTGGACGGTCCCTTGCGCGTTTCAAATGTAACGGTTCGAAAACGTTTATTACTGGTTTTGCTTTTTGGCGTAATCATTTTTTTGATCATTGACAGCAGATTAGGCTATGTCCAATTTGTGATGGGAGAAAAGCTGACTTCACTGGCTAAGGATTCCTGGAGCCGAAATTTGCCGTTTGAGCCTGAGCGGGGAGAGATCCTTGACCGAAACGGCGTGAAGCTGGCTACTAATAAAAGCGCGCCGACCGTATTTGTCGTACCGCGCCAGATCCAAAATCCCATAAAAACGGGCAAACTTCTCGCGTCAGTTTTAAATATGTCGGAAGAGAAGGTCTACAAACACATTACTAAGAAAACCTCCATAGAAAAAATCTCACCCGAGGGGCGGAAAATTTCCAATAAAAAAGCGAAAGAAATCAAAGCGCTCGACTTAAAAGGGGTTTATGTGGCTGAAGACAGCATCCGCCATTATCCGTACGGAAGCTTTTTGTCCCATGTTCTCGGTTTTGCCGGTATTGATAACCAGGGCCTTCTCGGATTGGAGGCTTATTATGATGATGACTTAAAAGGTGTAAAGGGATCTGTGAAATTTTATACGGATGCCAAGGGGAAGAAAATGCCTGATGAAGCGGATGATTACACTCCTCCGAAAGACGGACTTGATATGAAATTGACGATTGACGCCAAGGTTCAGACGATTATAGAAAGGGAGCTCGACAATGCAGCGGCGAAATATAACCCGGACGGAATGATTGCGGTCGCAATGAATCCGAAAAACGGGGAAGTGCTCGGCATGTCAAGTCGTCCTGATTTTGATCCGGCTGACTATCAATCGGTGGATCCGTCCGTTTACAACCGGAACCTGCCGGTATGGAGCACATATGAACCGGGTTCGACCTTTAAGATTATTACACTTGCGGCGGCTCTCCAAGAGCAAAAAGTAAACTTGCAAAGAGACCACTTTTATGACAAAGGATTTGCCGAGGTCGACGGCGCCCGCCTCCGATGCTGGAAAAAGGGCGGCCACGGTTCGCAATCTTATCTTGAAGTCGTTCAAAATTCCTGCAACCCCGGGTTTGTACAGCTCGGGGAACGGCTCGGAAAACAAAAGCTGTTTCAATATATTAAGGACTTCGGCTTTGGAAAGAAAACAGGCATTGATCTGCAAGGGGAAGGAACGGGGATCTTATTCCCGCTTGACAGAGTCGGCCCGGTCGAACAGGCGACAACCGCTTTCGGACAAGGGGTTTCCGTCACGCCGATTCAGCAGGTGGCAGCCGTTTCCGCAGCAATAAACGGCGGAACGCTTTATACTCCGTTTATCGCCAAAGAGTGGGTTGATCCCGTTACGAAAAAAACTGTTAAGAAACAATCACCGATTGCGAAAAGGCAAGTTATTTCCCAGGAAACGTCAAAGCAGATCAGATATGCTTTAGAAAGTGTCGTCGCTCAGGGAACGGGGCGGAACGCCTTTGTGGAAGGGTATCGCGTCGGCGGAAAAACAGGTACCGCACAAAAGGTCAAAGACGGCAAATATCTCGAAAACAACCATATCGTCTCCTTTATCGGTTTTGCGCCGGCTGATGACCCGAGCCTTGTCGTGTATGTCGCGGTTGATAATCCGAAAGGCACGATTCAATTCGGGGGAACCGTCGCCGCGCCGATTGTCGGAAATATGATGAGAGACAGTCTGCCTGAGCTCGGCGTGAAACCACGAAAAAATCAAATCGAGAAAAAATATCAATGGAACGACACAAAAACAATAGAGGTTCCGAATGTTGTAGGGATGTCTGTCTCTGATCTTGAGTCGCTGCTTGTCAATTTGAATATTGACTCCTCAGGAAAAGGAAGCAAAATTGTGAAACAATCACCTGCAGCCGGAACGAAAGTAAAAGAAGGCTCAAAGATCCGTGTTTACTTGAGTGAAGAATGAGTCTTTTTGAGGCAGCCGATTGTTTTCGGCTGCCTCTTATCATAAAGAGAAAAAAAGAAGATAACTTTTAAGATTAACTGGATGTATCCTTTTATTTACGCTAAAATATGAACTGTATGTTTAAAAGCCATTCTGACTTTTATAAACGGTTATCATGATAAAAGAATGAATAGAATTTCTGAGAGGTTTGATACAATGAAACTTACAAAGCTGCTTACATATTTAATGGCCGAACCTGTTCAAAATGACTTTCATGACCCTGACATAACTTCAATTGAGATGGACTCCAGGGAAGTGAGAAAAGGGAGTCTTTTTGTGTGTATAAAAGGGTATACGGTAGACGGACATGATTTCGCCCAAAAAGCCGCAGAAAACGGCGCGGCGGCCATCGTTGCCGAGAAAGAGCTTGACGTCGATGTTCCTGTCATTATCGTCCGCCGGTCACAGCGGGCGCTCAGCGTTCTTTCTGACGCGTTTTACGGGCAGCCGACAAAGCAGCTTCAGCTTATCGGCATCACCGGAACAAACGGCAAAACATCAACGACGCACATGGTTGATGAGATTTTTAAAAAAGCGGGAAGACAGACCGGTTTAATCGGAACGATGTACATTAAAATCGGGGATGAGACATTCCCGGTCAAAAATACAACGCCCGAAAGCGTCACACTGCAAAAAACGTTCAAGAAAATGAATGATGAGCATGTTGACACAGCTATTATGGAAGTGTCTTCTCACGCTCTGTCACTCGGCAGGGTTCACGGCTGCGATTATGATATCGCCGTATTCACGAACCTGACGCAGGACCATTTAGATTATCACAAGACGATGGAAGACTACAGACAGGCTAAAAGCCTCCTGTTTTCCCAGCTGGGCGGCTCCTTTAACCATGAAAAGCCGAAGCGGGCCGTTTTAAACGCAGATGACAAAGCCAGTGCTTATTTTGAAAAAGTGACGGCGGCGCACATCCTTACATACGGAATCGAGAACGATGCCGATGTCATGGCGAAACAAATCGAGATCTCTGCGCAAGGCACAAGCTTTGAACTCGTTACGCCAAAAGGAACAAAGCAGATCACGGTTTCACTCGTCGGCCGCTTCAACGTGTATAACGTACTGGCTGCAGCGGCGACAGCGATCGCAGCGGGTCTGCCGTTTGATACGATCACAAGCGCTCTTGAAGAGCTGCAAGGTGTCAGAGGCCGGTTTGAACTGGTGAATCACAATCAGCCGTTTCCTGTGGTCGTCGATTATGCGCACACGCCTGACAGTCTGGAAAACGTTCTGAATACATGTAAAGACATGACAGAAGGCAAGCTTTTCGTCGTCGTCGGATGCGGCGGAGACCGGGACAAAACGAAACGCCCGAAAATGGCGGAAATTGCGGTACGGATTGCCGACGAACCGATTTTCACTTCAGATAACCCGAGAAGCGAGGACCCGCTGGCCATATTAAGAGATATGGAAAGAGGGGTAGAAGGCACCTACTATCACAGTATCGCAAACCGCGAGCAGGCTATCTTTTTTGCCATTGCCAACGCGAAAAAGGGAGATGTGGTTCTGATTGCCGGGAAAGGGCATGAAACCTATCAGCAGATCGGCAATGAAACATTCGACTTTGATGACGCCGAAGTAGCGGGAAGAGCTATTGTTGAGCTGAATAAAAAGTAAAACAGGAAAGAGTGTTAGAATGAGGGAAATGAATAGAATTACGGGGACACAATGTGAATATGATAAATACGTATGTCGTTTGAACGAAACGGGAGGAGAAAAGAGCAATGCTTGAGCAAGTGATTTTATTTACAATAATAATGGGATTTTTGATCAGTGTTCTGATATCTCCGATTCTTATCCCGTTTTTAAGACGTTTAAAATTCGGCCAAAGTATCAGGGAAGAGGGGCCGAAATCACATATGAAAAAATCAGGGACGCCGACGATGGGCGGGGTCATGATTATTGTATCCATCGCCATTACGGCGATTGTCATGACGCAGAAATTTTCGCATCTGAGCGCGGAAATGTTTCTTCTGCTGTTTGTCACGATCGGATACGGCCTGCTCGGCTTTCTGGATGACTATATTAAAGTAGTAATGAAACGGAATCTCGGATTGACGTCGAAGCAGAAATTGATCGGCCAGATCATTATTGCCATTGTATTTTACGGAGTATATCATTATTGCCATTTTTCAACCGGCATCAGGGTGCCGGGCACACATCTGTCAATCGATCTCGGCTGGGGATACTTTATCCTCGTTCTCTTTATGCTTGTCGGAGGTTCAAATGCCGTCAACCTGACAGACGGTCTGGACGGTCTCTTGTCCGGTACCGCGGCTATCGCATTCGGAGCTTTCGCCATCCTTGCGTGGAACCAGTCACAATATGACGTTGCGATTTTCTCGGTTGCCGTTGTCGGCGCCGTTCTCGGTTTTCTTGTATTCAACGCCCATCCCGCCAAGGTATTTATGGGGGATACCGGTTCGCTTGCGCTCGGAGGAGCGATCGTGACCGTTGCCATTTTGACGAAGCTTGAAATTCTGCTCGTCATTATCGGCGGAGTATTTGTTATTGAGACCTTATCTGTTATCTTACAAGTCATCAGCTTTAAAACGACAGGAAAACGAATCTTTAAGATGAGTCCGCTTCACCACCATTACGAATTGGTCGGATGGTCTGAATGGAGAGTTGTCGTCACATTCTGGACTGCGGGACTGCTGCTTGCCGTTTTAGGAATTTACATCGAGGTGTGGTTATAAGTGGAAAACGAACTTTTTTTGCAAAAACAAAACTTTATGGTCCTCGGACTGGCGAAAAGCGGATATGCGGCTGCGTCGATTCTTCATGAAAAAGGCGTTAACGTCGTCGTGAATGATCAAAAAGCCTTTGAAGAGAACGAACCTGCCCAAAGGCTTGCAGAAAGAGGAATTGAGGTCATCTGCGGTGAGCATCCGACGTCACTTTTTGATCAGTATCACATTACCATTCTGATCAAAAATCCCGGAATCCCGTATGAAAATATCATGGTGGAGGAAGCGCAAAAAAGAGGTATCCCGGTCTGGACGGAAATCGAGCTTGCGTATTATATCACCAATGCAAAATTCATCGGCATTACAGGTTCAAACGGGAAAACAACAACGACGACCCTGATTTATGAAATGCTGAAAGCTGATTCGATAAAGGCGCTGATCGCAGGGAATATCGGCACTGTCGCCAGTGAAGTGGCTTACCATGCTGACGGTGATGAATGGATCGTCACAGAGCTTTCTTCGTTCCAGCTTATGGGGACTCATGCGTTCAGACCTGAAATCGGCCTGATTTTAAATGTGTTTGACGCTCATTTGGATTACCATCACAGCCGTGAAAACTATGAAAAAGCTAAGCAGAACGTGTATCTTCATCAGCTTGAGAGTGATACGGCCATCGTGAATCAAAGCGATGAAACAGTCGTGCGGCTTGCCGAAAGCGGAAAAGCCGGCACCGTTCCGTTTTCAGTTCACCAGGAACTGTCAAGCGGCGCATTCATTAAAGACGGAATGCTGATGTTCGGTGATGAAGCGATTCTGCCTGTTGATGACATCGTACTGCCGGGCGCGCACAATTTAGAAAATATTTTAGCCGCTGTAGCCGCGGCAAAAACGGCGGGCGCATCTAATAAAGCGATTCAGAAGGTGCTGACAAGCTTTACCGGTGTTAAACACCGTCTGCAGTATGTAACAGCGATCCAGAATCGTAAATTTTATAATGACAGCAAAGCGACGAATATTTTGGCCACAAGCAAAGCGCTCTCCGCGTTCAAAGCTCCGGTTATTCTGCTTGCAGGCGGACTGGACCGCGGCAACGGTTTTGACGACCTGAAACCGTATATGGACAATGTCAAAGCGGTCCTGACGTTCGGACAGACAGCGCCGAAGATAGAAAAACTGGGCAATGAGCTGGGAATACAACATGTCAAACGTGTCGATAATGTTGAACAAGCAGTATCTGCGGCGTTTGCGCTCTCAAATGAAGGAGACGTCATCCTCTTGTCACCCGCGTGTGCAAGCTGGGATCAGTTCAAAACATTTGAAGAACGCGGTGACATGTTTATAGATGCCGTGCATATGCTTAAGTAAGGGCTTGTCTCTGTTCATCGGCAGCCCTAAATGACTTATGCTTGGGGTGTCGATTGCTTTGACTACTAAAAAAACAGCGCCTGATTTGTTATTAGTTATCATTACGTTATTGCTTTTAACAATAGGATTAATTATGGTCTACAGTGCAAGTGCGGTATGGGCGGATTATAAATTTGACGACTCGTTTTTCTTCGCGAAACGGCAGCTGCTGTTTGCGGGAATCGGCGTCATTGCCATGTTTTTCATTATGAATGTGGATTATTGGACATGGCGCACATGGTCGAAGCTGCTTCTGATCATTTGCTTTTTTCTGCTTGTGCTTGTGCTGATTCCGGGAGTCGGAATGGTGCGGAACGGTTCAAGAAGCTGGATCGGAGTGGGAGCGTTCAGCATTCAGCCTTCGGAGTTTATGAAACTCGCGATGATCGCGTTTCTGGCTAAATTTCTTTCTGAAAAACAGAAGAATATTACGTCATTCAGACGCGGATTCGTTCCCGCGCTCGGAATCGTGTTTTCTGCATTTATTATTATTATGTGCCAGCCGGACCTGGGAACGGGGACGGTAATGGTGGGCACGTGCATCGTGATGATTTTTGTTTCCGGTGCGCGAATCGCTCATTTTGCGTTTCTCGGACTCATCGGTTTAAGCGGATTTGCGGCGCTAGTTCTGTCCGCTCCTTATCGGATTAAACGGATTACCTCTTACTTAAACCCGTGGGAGGATCCGCTTGGAAGCGGATTTCAGATCATTCAGTCGCTCTATGCCGTAGGTCCGGGCGGACTGTTCGGGATGGGGCTCGGCCAAAGCCGGCAAAAGTTTTTTTACCTGCCGGAGCCGCAAACCGATTTCATTTTTGCTATTTTATCTGAGGAACTCGGCTTTATCGGCGGTTCGCTCATATTGCTGCTGTTCAGTATTTTATTATGGCGGGGCGTCAGGATTGCCCTCGGCGCGCCGGATTTATACGGAAGCTTTGTCGCCATCGGTATTATTTCTATGATAGCTATTCAAGTCATGATTAATATCGGTGTTGTGACGGGGCTGATCCCGGTAACAGGAATTACGCTGCCGTTTTTAAGCTACGGAGGCTCATCACTGACGCTGATGCTCGCAGCGGTCGGCGTGCTTTTAAATGTCAGCCGGTACTCGAGGTATTGATCTGTATCTTGCCTCATCACTCATGATTTATTCGTTATCTATAAAAAAACAGACAACATCAATAACCCTGTCCTAAAAAACAGGGTTATCGCTATGTGATTAAGGGGGACATACGAATGCGTATTGCAGTAAGCGGAGGCGGAACCGGAGGACATATTTATCCGGCCCTGGCCTTTATTAAAGAAGTTCAGCGCCGGCATCCGGATGTGGAATTTTTGTATATCGGAACAGAGAACGGTCTTGAGAAAAAAATTGTTGAACGGGAAAATATCCCGTTCCGCGCCATTGAAATTACAGGTTTCAAACGAAAACTTTCTTTTGAAAATGTAAAAACCGTCATGCGTTTCTTAAAAGGCGTGACGAAAAGCAAATCATATTTAAAAGAGTTTAAACCGGATGCCGTTATCGGTACAGGCGGCTATGTATGCGGTCCGGTCGTATACGCGGCGGCAAAAATGGGAATTCCGACGATCATTCATGAGCAAAACAGCCTGCCCGGCATCACAAATAAGTTTCTCTCGAAATATGTTAATAAGGTGGCAATTTGCTTTGAAGAGGCAAAATCGCATTTTCCTGCTGAAAAAGTTGTGTTTACGGGAAACCCGAGAGCCTCTGAAGTCGTCTCAATTAAGACAGGCCGCTCATTAACTGAGTTCGGGCTGAAAGACAATCAAAAAACGGTGCTCATTTTCGGCGGAAGCAGAGGCGCGGCTCCCATTAACCGTGCCGTTATAGATATGCAGGAAGAATTGAAAACGAGACCTTACCAAGTGCTTTATATTACCGGGGAAGTGCATTACGAGAAGGTAACGGCTGAGCTGAAAGGCGGAAAAGCCGCTGATAATATGGTGACAAAACCGTTTTTGCACCAAATGCCGGAGTACTTACAATCAATTGATGTCATTGTGGCCAGAGCCGGAGCGACGACGATTGCGGAGATCACCGCTCTCGGCATTCCGAGCGTGCTTATTCCGAGCCCGTATGTGACAGCCAATCACCAGGAAGTCAATGCGAAGGCGCTCAGCCAGCATGACGCTGCGATCGTACTGAAGGAAACCGAGCTCAGCGGAGAAAAACTGATCGCTGCGCTGGACAAAATCGTCATGAATGAAGAAACCTTAAAAGACATGAGTGAGCGGACAAAATCACTCGGTGTTCCGGATGCGGCAGCCAGACTGTACAGTATCATGGAAGACATAAAAAAATAGAGCAAATGGAATGCGGAGGTTTATGATGGAGAACGTAATTCAGGAATTAAGAGACCGCGAAGTCGGCAAAGTGCTGGAACAAGAACCGCTCGCGAACCATACAACGATGAAAATCGGCGGTCCGGCGGACATTTTGATCATCCCCAACCGTGTGGAAGCGGTCAAAGATATTATGGATATTGTGAAAAAACATGATCTGCCATGGACGGTTATCGGCCGCGGTTCAAATCTGCTCGTGCTTGATGAAGGCATAAGAGGAGTTGTCATCAAACTGGGCGCGGGTCTGGATCATTTGGAGATTGACGGTGATCAGGTGACGGTCGGAGGCGGCTATTCGGTCGTCCGGCTTGCGACTTCCATGAGTAAAAAAGGAATGTCCGGTCTCGAATTTGCAGCGGGCATTCCCGGATCAATCGGCGGAGCCGTCTATATGAATGCCGGGGCGCACGGATCTGATATGAGTGAGATTCTTGTGAAAGCCCGTATCTTATTTGAAGACGGCACAATCGAATGGCTGACGAACGAAGAGATGGATTTCAGCTACAGAACGTCTGTTTTGCAGAAAAAACGTCCCGGCGTCTGTCTCGAGGCAGTTCTTCAGCTTGAGCAAAAGGAACGGGAAGCCATTACGGCGCAAATGCAGCAGAACAAAGATTACAGAAAAAATACTCAACCGTATTCAAGCCCATGCGCCGGAAGCATATTCAGAAATCCGCTGCCGAATCATGCCGGAAACCTCGTTGAAAAAGCGGGATTAAAAGGATATCAGATCGGCGGAGCGAAAGTGTCCGAAATGCACGGGAATTTTATCGTCAATGCTGGCGGAGCGACTGCCAAGGACGTTCTCGATCTGATTGAATATGTGAAAAAGACAATCCGTGAGCAGTATGATGTTGACATGCATACAGAAGTTGAAATCATCGGAGGGAATCGTTAAAAGGTTCTCTGATTACATGAGCTCATGTGATATACTTTTAACAAATGTCAAACGGCATCACAGCATGCCGTTTGTTTTTCAATCAGACGAATGTCAAGCTGTTTCATTCTTAGTGAGGTGGACAGGCAGTGAACCCAAATCATGAAAGAGAAAAAATCGTAAATATTGAAGAGCGGATTCCGAAAATCAAAGAGCAGCGGAAACAAAAAGCAAACCGCCGGCTGATTTCATTCATTGTGCTCTTTTTTATGATGGTGCTAATCATCGTGTACTTGCAGATGCCGATCAGCAAAGTGTCTTCTGTCACCGTTTCCGGAAACGAAAACGTGTCTGTAAAAGAGATCAACGCGCTTTCTGATATACATAACGGACAAACCGAGTTCTGGAGTCTGAACAAGAAACAAACAGAAGAAAAGATTGAGCAGAATAAGCTGGTGAAAAAGGCGGAACTTTCAAAAGTATTTCCTAACAAAGTCAGCATTCACATTGAAGAATACAAGACGATCGCGTATCTGCAGCGACATGATGTGTATTATGAAGTGCTCGAAAACGGCACTGTGCTGCCGAACGAAGTCACGCCGGATGACGCGGGCCCGATTTTGGTTGACTGGACAAACGCGAAAAAGCGGGTCAAAATGGCGGAGCAGCTTGATAAGCTTTCCGGTTCGCTTAAGCAGTCGATTTCTGAAATCTATTATACACCGGTAAAAATGGATCAGGACCGGATCAAGCTGTATATGAACGACGGGTATGTAGTTACCGCTTCTATTAAAACGTTTGCCGGCCGAATGAAGACCTATCCTTCTATCGTTTCCCAGCTGGATGGCGGGAAAAAGGGGATTATCCACTTAGAAGTCGCTACGTATTTTGAAGAATTTAACAAAGGTAAATCCGGCAAGAAAAAAGAAAATGATTAATAGTTCTAAAGAACTAATTTAAAGGCGGTTCAAAAGAATCTATTACAATCAGCGGGGCAGCCGATATAACCGATAGCGGAATCATTATGACTATGTTTGTTTTTGCGCGGGATATGGCTGCCGGACAAGCGGAAAATTCTCAATGCAATGGGCGTGTCTTCTGCAGTGAGCATTACATTTGGAATTTTCCTCCTGTTTCTTCTTTTTTCGGATGTTTCTGGCAATATCTATAGCTTTTCTGGAGGTTCATCTTAGTGTAGACTAAGGGAAAGCGGGTATATTTGCATCTGGATTGCACAGTATGACACCGTGACAAGAAATCTTACGGTAAGGTGGGCCGTCTCTAAAAAAATAAAAAAAATGCGATATAAAAGAGGATATACATAGAATATAACGAATAGTTTCATTAAACATAAATTGTGAGAAATCAGATAAGAATTTGTTGATGCTGTTGTTTTTGTTACACACTTGTAAAGCCACATTCATTGTATTGTTGTTCCGCAAATAATAGAATAGAATTTGATCGAAATGTGAGGAGGTGCCATAGAATGAACAACAATGAACTTTACGTCAGTCTTGACATCGGTACGTCCAATACAAAAGTGATCGTCGGAGAAATGACAGATGATTCCCTTAACATTATCGGAGTGGGAAATGTGCCGTCTGAAGGGTTGAAAAAAGGCTCAATCGTTGATATAGATGAAACCGTTCATTCTATAAGAAAAGCGTTTGACCAAGCTGAAAGAATGGTAGGTTTTCCGCTGAAAAAAGCCATTGTCGGCGTTAATGGAAATTATATTCATATTCAAGATACGAACGGCGTTGTCGCTGTTTCCAGTGAAAACAAAGAAATTCACGTTGAAGACGTCCGCAGGGTAATGGAAGCGGCACAGGTCGTGTCAGTTCCGCATGAGCAGCTGATCGTAGACGTCGTTCCTAAACAGTTTATCGTTGACGGAAGAGACGAAATTACCGATCCGAAAAAAATGCTCGGCGTGCGCTTGGAAGTAGAGGGCACGCTGATTACCGGCTCCAAAACGATCTTACATAATTTACTTCGCTGTGTGGAGAGAGCGGGCGTTGAAATTACTGATATCTGCCTGCAGCCGCTTGCGGCCGGTTCGGCGGCTTTGTCAAAAGACGAAAAAAACCTCGGAGTCGCCATGATTGATATCGGCGGCGGCTCGACGACGGTGGCGGTATTTGAACAGGGGCACCTGAAGGAGACAGCCGTCATTCCGCTCGGAGGCGAAAACATCACGAAAGATGTATCGATCGGATTGCGCACTTCCACCGAAGAGGCTGAAAGAGTAAAAAAACAATTCGGACATGCATTCTACGATGAGGCTTCAGAAGATGAAGTATTTGAAGTCACCGTCATAGGAACGAATCAAAAGCAATCTTTTACACAGCAGGAAATTGCCAATATTATTGAAGCAAGAGTGGAAGAGATTCTTGAGATTGCCGCAGCCGAAATTGAGCATATGGGAATTACAGATCTGCCCGGCGGCTTTGTGCTGACCGGCGGACAGGCCGCAATGCCCGGAGTGCTTTCATTGGCACAGGAAGTGCTGAGGCACAATGTAAGGGTCGCAAGCCCGAATTATATCGGTGTAAGAGACCCTCAGTATATGACGGGTGTCGGCTTGATACAATTTGCCTGCCGAAATGCCAGAATTCAGGGAAGAAAAATAGGCTTTCATATGCCGGAAGAAGCCGTGCAGGAAATCGCGGTCTCTCACGAAGAAGAACATCATCAGCGGCCAGAGGCGCAGCAGCGTCCAAAAGCAAAACAAAAAACACAAGCCGAACACAACAAACCGAGCAAAATGAAAAAACTATTAAGCATGTTTTGGGAATAGATTGATAGTCATTCGGCAGATTAGGAGGATTTAGCATGTTGGATTTCGAAACAAACATAGACGGCTTAGCATCAATTAAAGTAATCGGAGTAGGAGGCGGCGGTAATAACGCGGTCAACCGAATGATTGAAAATGAAGTACAGGGTGTAGAGTACATTGCGGTAAACACGGACGCGCAAGCTCTTAACCTGTCAAAAGCGGAAGTGAAAATGCAGATCGGGGAAAAGCTGACCCGCGGTCTCGGAGCGGGAGCGAATCCGGAAGTCGGCAAAAAAGCCGCTGAAGAAAGTAAGGAACAAATCGAAGAAGCGCTGAAAGGCGCTGACATGGTGTTCGTTACAGCCGGAATGGGAGGCGGTACCGGAACGGGAGCCGCACCGGTTATCGCGCAAATCGCAAAGGACTTAGGCGCTTTGACTGTCGGTGTCGTAACAAGACCGTTTACATTTGAAGGAAGAAAACGCCAGCTGCAGGCTGCAGGCGGTATCACGGCAATGAAAGAAGCCGTTGACACACTGATCGTTATTCCGAATGACCGCATTCTTGAAATTGTCGATAAAAACACACCGATGCTTGAAGCATTCCGTGAAGCTGATAACGTGCTTCGCCAAGGGGTGCAAGGTATCTCTGACCTCATCGCGACGCCTGGTTTAATCAACTTGGACTTTGCCGATGTCAAAACCATCATGTCCAACAAAGGTTCAGCATTGATGGGTATCGGGATCGCTACGGGCGAAAGCCGTGCTGCTGAAGCCGCCAAAAAGGCGATCTCCAGTCCGTTACTGGAAGCGGCAATCGACGGAGCGCAAGGTGTTTTGATGAACATCACGGGAGGTACAAACCTGAGCCTCTACGAAGTGCAGGAAGCAGCCGACATCGTCGCTTCTGCATCTGACCCTGATGTCAACATGATTTTCGGTTCAGTTATCAATGAAAATCTGAAAGATGAAATCGTCGTCACCGTTATTGCGACCGGTTTTATCGAACAGGAAAAAGATGACTCAAAACCGCAGCGTCCGACTTTAAACCAAGGATTGAAGTCTCAAGGCCAAAACGCTGCGAAACGTGAGCCGAAACGAGAAGAAACACAGCATCAAAACACGGTGAACCGCCATACATCACAGCCGGCGGATGATGCCCTCGACATTCCTACATTTTTAAGAAACCGCAACAAACGCGGCTGATGTAAAAAAGGACAAGACCACATGGTTTTGTCCTTTTTCTTTTGTGCACAGTCTTCCTTCCTATCCCCGTAATCTACACAGTGAAAAAAGCAACTTTATACCTATGACGAATTGATTGTTTTTTAGTTTCATACGGTTTTCTACAGAATGTGACAATATCTGGATGGAAGATTGTCTACATTTAACGTACAGCATCGAAAATGACAAACGATTCCAATTATGAAGGAGGGATACACATTTTATAGGGCGTTACCAAATAAGGGGGGATACGATTGAAGAAAAAAACGAGAAACAGATTGACAGGCTCCGTTTTAAGCGCGATTGTCGTCAGTTCCCTGTTGTTTCCGGGTGCAGCCGGAGCGAACAGCACACCGGGGGCAGTTTCTTTCACCAAAGATCTTTCTTCCTCTAAGAGCATTCAGCATAAGATTTCCGATTCAGTCAAGAAGCGTTTTGAAAAAAATGATAAAGTCACGTTTCTTATCAAATTTAAAGAGAAAGCCAATACGAAAAAAGCGGTCAAAGAAGCAGAAAAAAACGCCAAGTCTCAATCGCTTTCCGCAGCAAAAACCGAATATCAAAAACGGTCAGCCGTCGTTTCTTCTTTAAAACTGGCGGCTCATGAAGCGCAGCAGAATCTGAAAACATATTTGGAAAAACAAAAAAAGAAAGGCAAGGCTGATCACATCCATTCCTATTATATTGTCAACGGAATGGCAGTCACTGCTTCGAAAGAGGTAATGGAAAAAGCCGCCTCATTTCCTGAAGTAGAAAAAGTTCTTCCGAATGAAAAACGTCAGCTTACTCAACGACAATCAAAAGCTCCTTTTCAAATGAAGAAAAAACAAAAAGAGATCAAAGCAAAGGAAGGCATCGAATGGAATATCAGCCAAATTGATGCGCCGCAGGCCTGGGCCTCAGGATACGACGGAACCGGCACGGTTGTCGCCTCCATTGATACGGGAGTTCAGTGGGATCATCCGGCGCTTAAGGAAAAATACCGGGGTTACGATCCTGAAAATCCCGCAGCGCCGAATCATGAAATGAACTGGTATGATGCCGTGTCCCATAAAGACGCTCCCTACGATGATCTTGAACACGGTACTCATGTAACAGGGACCATGACGGGTTCAGAACCTGACGGCTCAAATCAAATAGGTGTGGCTCCGGGGGCGAAATGGATCGCAGTAAAAGCATTTTCAGATGACGGAGGAACCGATGCCGATATTTTGGATGCCGGTGAATGGGTGCTCGCGCCTAAAGATAAAAACGGCACGCCGCATCCCGAGATGGCGCCGGATGTTGTTAATAATTCCTGGGCAGGCGGTTCGGGAATGGACGAGTGGTACCGCGATATGGTGAATGCGTGGAGAGCGGCAGGGATTTTTCCGGAATTCTCTGCGGGAAATGAAGACTTATTTACACCGGGAGGACCGGGTTCAATTGCAAATCCGGCCAATTATCCTGAAGCATTTGCGACAGGTGCGACTGACATCGACAAGAAACTCGCTGATTTCTCACTTCAAGGCCCCTCACCGTATCATGAAACAAAACCGGACATTTCGGCTCCGGGAGTGAATATCCGTTCTTCGATTCCTGGAGGAACATACGAAGGCGGCTGGGACGGAACTTCAATGGCCGGGCCGCATGTGGCGGCGACGGCGGCTTTGTTAAGGCAGGCGAACGCCTCTATTACGGTCGATGAAATGGAAGACGTTTTGACGCGCACCGCGGAAAAGCTGACAGATTCCGTTTTTCCGGAATCACCGAATAACGGTTACGGCCACGGTCTCGTTAACGCTTTTGATGCCGTTTCTGCCGTAACGGACGGAATCGGAAGCGTAGAAGGCAAGGTCACTTCTGCGGGCGAAGATCACAATCCGCCCAGCTTTCATCATGAACCGGTCTCAGTGGCTTACAAAGGGGCAAACCTTCCGTTAACGGTTACAGCAGAAGACGATGTAAGCGTAACTGAAGTCATCCTTTCCTATCAGTTTGATGAAGGAGAGTGGAAAACGACAGCCGCCGTTCAAAAAAGCGGTGATGAAAAAAAGGGAACATACCAGGCGGAAATTCTGGATGTAACGGGAAGCAAGATAAGTTATAAATGGACCATAAAAGATTTCGGAGGTCACTCTGTAGAATCTGATACGTACCGGGCTGACGTGAAACCGAGCATTACGGCGGGATACAAAGAGGATTTTGAATCACAGCCGGCGGGCTGGTCCAGTTACGGGACACATGACCAATGGGAATGGGGGATCCCGGGTTCAGGGCCCGGCGCCGCATTTTCCGGAGATAAAGTGTATGCGACGAATCTGTCCGGCCCTTATGCCGATTCAGCCAACATGAATTTGGTGATGCCTCCGATTCAAGTTCCGGAAACAGGACGGCTGTTTTTGCAATTTAAAAGCTGGCACAAGCTCGAAGAATTTTTTGATTACGGGTATGTGTTCGTTCTTCCGGAAGGAAAATCAAATTGGGAGCAGGCGGCCGTTTACAATGGTGACTCCGCAGGATGGAACGATGAAGAGGCAGATTTATCTGCGTATAAAGGCCAAAACATAAAACTCATGTTTAATATGCAGTCAGACGAAGTACTGAATGAAGACGGATGGTATATCGATGATGTCCGGCTTTCAAGCAGCTCTCTCGGCAAGGCGGCTAAAAAAAGTAAACACAATAGACAAACACCTCCCGGCCACCTGAAGAAAAAAGCCGTCAGTCCGAAACAGGCCAAACCGGCAGTGAAATCACCCGGAAAAAGAGTAAAACGTGAAACAAACCTCCTGCCTCTCAGAGCGCAAATCAGTGTCGCCGAGACGGGGAAATCCGTATATTCCGACCCTGCAAGCGGAAGCTACAGCCTGTCGCATAAGGCGGGAAGCTATACGCTGAAAGCAGAGGCTTACGGATTTAAGTCCGCTTCGAAACAAGTTTCTATTCAATCAGACAAAACCGCACAGGCAGACTTTACTCTGGAGCAAATGCCGTCCGGCACGCTAAAAGGAACCATCACCAATCAGTCAACAGGCAAACCGGTAAAAGGGGCTGCGCTTTATGTGGCCGAGGATGCCGCAATTGAACCGGCGGTGACAAACGATAAAGGGGAATATTCGCTTAAGGCGTACGAAGGCTCCTACACAATCAAAGTAGCGGCAAAAGGCTTTTACAATAGCGAATTTTCTGTTGACATCAAAGGAGATGCTGAAAAAAACGTCAAGCTTAAGCCGTATATCGGTTATGAAGGGGAAATTGCCTATGATAACGGGACGGAAGAAGCCGCGCTGTCATATTTTAAAGCCGGCAGCAAATCTGCCGTTAAGATGACGCTTAAAGACGGAAAAGAACACGGTATGCTGACGGGAGGCCTTTTTAAATTTTGGGGCGCAGACTGGCCTGATCCGGGAGGTACCGAATTTCAAGCAGAAGTATATGATGCATCCGGCCCCGATGGAGCTCCGGGCAGCAAAATTGCCGGCCCGTTCCAAGCTGAAGCGCTTCGAAACGGAGAATGGACCAAAGTGGATCTCAGCTCAAAAGGAATCGCGGTCGGAAAGGATTTTTATCTTGTGTTCCGCCAGACGAAACCCGATCCTTATACACCTGCCCTGTCATCTGATGACGGCAGTCCGTACTCGAACAGAAACTGGCAATACCTCGACGGCCGCTGGTCTAAAACCGATAAATCAGACGGAAACTTTATGATCAGGGCTTTGGTCGACTACGAAGCTTCTGTGCCTGACATAACGTCGCCTGAAGACCGGTCATTTACAAACAAGAAGTCAATCACGGTGAAAGGAACGGCTTCACCAAAAACCGCTGTCCGTCTTACCAATAACGGTAAAACCGCCGCAGAAACGAAAGCAGATGCAGAAGGCAATTTCCAGGCCGGCGTCACACTCACTAAAGATGCCAATCGGCTGACGGCGGCATCTGTGACAGACAGCGGGTCAACCGATGAGTCACGCCCTGTCATGGTCATACTGGATGAGGATAAGCCGGATGTGACGATTGACAGTCCGGCAAACGGTGATAAAACAAATAAAGAAACAGTGACCGTAAAAGGAAAAGTGCACGACGCCCATTTAAAATGGGTAAAGGTGAACGGAAAAAAAGCTGAAGTAAATAACGGTTCTTATCAAGCGAGAACCCTCCTGGAAAACGGCAGCAATGAGATCAAGGTGACGGCCTCAGATGAAGCGGGTAACAAAACAACGAAAAAGACGGTGATCGATGTCAATTACAATGCTCCCGTCATTTCCGGATTGGTTCCCGGAGCGGATAAGGAATTAAAAGCCGGAGAATCAGTGAAAATCGCTTTTTCAAGCGGAAAGAAATTAGACGCTTCCTTCGTTATCCGTCTGCCTCTGACAAACGCCCGGGCAGGGAGCCAAAACGCAACGGAGCTTCCGCTGAGAGAAATTTCTCCGGGACGATATGAGGGTTACTGGACGGCGACTTCTTCCATCAAAGCAAGCGGAGCAAAAATTGACGTTATCGCTAGAGATGACTACGGAAATGAAACGAGACAGACGGCTAAAGGAAAACTTTATATCAATGAGTAAAACAGAGCGCTGCCAGATCACGGCAGCGCTTTTTTAGTTGAAGCGGACAATAGGAAAGCAACCCTTTCGGCCCTCGACAAATAAAACGGTTATCCCTTAAAAATTGTACTTTACCCTCAACATTAATTGACAGACTTTCCCACAGAGCTTGCTTTATACTTATGAAACAAGAGAGAGAAACAGATATGTAAGACAAAAGAGGAAAGGGGTCAGATGTGAAAATCTATCTGGATGTCATTTGGCTGTTGAACTTTTGTTTTGATTCTCTTTTGCTTTTATTGACCGCCTTTATTTTAAAACGCCAGGTGAAAAAAAGAAGAGTGGCCGCCGGCGGTTTCATCGGGTCAGCCATTGTGCTTCTGATGTTTACGCCTGTTTCTCCCTTTGTGGAGCATCCGGCGGGAAAAATGGCGTTTTCAGTAGTCATCGTGCTTGCGGCTTTTGGCTTTAAACGGTTCCGATACTTTTTTCAAAATTTGTTCGCCTTTTATTTCGCGACTTTTCTCGTCGGCGGGGGAATGATCGGCGTACATTCCCTGCTGCAGACAGAATCAATTGTGCAGCAAGGCGTAATGGTCACAAGCCAGACCGGATTCGGCGACCCGATCAGCTGGATGTTTGTAGTTATCGGATTTCCGGCCATATGGTTTTTTTCGAAAAAGAGAATTGAAGACATCGAGACGAAGTCCATTCAGTACGATGAACTTGTCATGGTGCAGGCGGAATTCAGCGGACAGACAATCCGCGCGAAAGGATTGGTGGATTCCGGGAATCAGCTGTATGATCCGCTGACGAAAACGCCGGTCATGATTCTTCACATTGACAAATTCGCTCCGATTCTCAGCGAAAAGGAAACGGACCTCATCAAATCCGCCAGTCCGCTTGAAGTGATAGAGCGGCTTGATGATTCGTTCCGCCATGCGGATAAGCTGAGGCTGATTCCATACAGGGGCGTCGGCCAGGACAATCAATTTTTACTCTGTTTAAAGCCGGATTACGTCACGATTTTAACAAAAGACGAAATGATCGCTTGTGAAAAATGCCTGATCGGCATCAGCACGAAACCATTATCCGCGGACGGTGAATTTGACGGAATCGTTCATCCGAAGATGCTGACAGGGAAGGCTGTAAAACATGTTTCCTGACGAAAAGTCTGTTATTCATCATACTCAAAACGCGTTGTATTTAGAAGGGGGAGGAAGATGAAAAAACTTAAGCTGCGTCTGACATATTTGTGGTATAAATGGCTGATGAAACTCGGACTGAAAAGCGATGAAGTGTATTACATAGGAGGAAGCGAGGCGCTGCCGCCGCCTTTGTCTAAAGAAGAGGAGCAGGTGCTCTTATTAAAGCTGCCGAGCGGGGATCAGGCGGCGCGGGCCATTCTGATTGAGAGAAACTTACGTCTTGTCGTTTACATTGCCCGCAAATTCGAAAATACCGGCATCAATATCGAGGACTTAATCAGCATCGGCACCATCGGTTTGATCAAAGCGGTAAACACTTTTAATCCGGAAAAGAAAATCAAACTCGCCACCTACGCGTCGCGATGTATCGAAAACGAAATTTTAATGTACTTGCGCCGAAACAATAAAATCCGTTCAGAGGTGTCCTTTGATGAACCGCTGAATATTGATTGGGACGGAAACGAGCTGCTGCTTTCGGATGTGCTCGGCACTGATGATGATATTATTACAAAAGACATTGAAGCCAATGTGGATAAAAAACTTTTGAAAAAAGCGCTTGAGCAATTAAACGAAAGAGAAAAGCAGATTATGGAACTGCGTTTCGGGCTTGTCGGAGAAGAAGAAAAAACACAAAAAGATGTAGCCGACATGATGGGGATTTCACAATCTTATATCTCCCGGCTCGAAAAGCGGATTATCAAAAGACTGAGAAAAGAGTTTAACAAAATGGTGTAAAATTTTTTCCATCTGACAGCCCTTACTGCTGCAAGGATTGCCGTCGCCGGATGTTTATTTCTGTAAAATGGCGGTGCATATTTTTCCCACCCGAGGAGATACTTAACGTTGTACAGCAGCTCCTAGTGGGAGGGAAAAACGTGTCAAGAAATAAAGTCGAAATTTGCGGGGTGGATACCTCCAAATTACCGGTGCTCAAGAATGAAGAGATGAGAAAGCTGTTTAGGCAATTACAGGATGAGGGCGATGATTCAGCGAGGGAAAAGCTTGTAAACGGCAATCTGCGCCTTGTCTTAAGCGTCATTCAGAGGTTTAACAACAGAGGAGAGTATGTTGATGACTTATTTCAGGTCGGCTGCATCGGACTAATGAAATCCATTGATAATTTTGACCTAAGCCATAATGTTAAGTTTTCAACATACGCTGTACCGATGATCATCGGAGAAATCCGCAGATATTTGCGGGATAACAATCCGATCCGCGTCTCGAGGTCGCTTCGCGATATCGCATATAAAGCGCTTCAAGTAAGAGAGCGGTTAATCAGTGAGACAAGCAGGGAGCCGACAGCAGAGGAAATCGCCAAAGTTCTTGAAGTGCCCCATGAAGAAATTGTGTTTGCCCTTGACGCCATTCAGGATCCGGTTTCACTGTTTGAGCCGATTTATAATGACGGCGGCGATCCGATTTACGTGATGGACCAGATCAGTGATGAGCGCAACAAGGATACACAATGGATTGAGGAGCTGGCTCTGAAAGAAGGCATGAGAAGACTGAACGAACGGGAAAAAATGATTTTGCGAAAGCGCTTTTTCCAAGGGAAAACCCAAATGGAAGTCGCTGAAGAAATCGGCATATCCCAAGCTCAGGTCTCAAGGCTTGAAAAAGCAGCCATTAAACAAATGAATAAGAATATCCATCAATAACGGAAAAAGCCTTTAAACCTTGTTTAAAGGCTTTTTTCATGCGATGGTTTACGTTTGCAAAAAAGTGATGTATTCTAATGTGTAAAAGTTTTTAGAAAATTTAAACAAAGTAAACGGGGGAAACTGCAATGATTTTACAGCTGGACAGTGTGTCATTAAAAAGAAACGGGAAATGGATTTTGAAAGATATTAACTGGCGCGTCGAGAAAAACGAAAATTGGGTGCTGTACGGATTAAACGGAGCCGGAAAAACGGCTTTGCTGAATATGTTATGCTCTTATTACTTCCCCACTTCAGGAGAGATGCAGGTGCTCGGCCATCAATTCGGCAAAACAGAGCTCGGTGACAGGCTCAGAAGGAAAATCGGCCTTGTTTCGGCAGGTCTTCAGCACAAATTATATGCCGCGGACTCCGCTTTTGAAATCGCCCTCAGCGGCGCGTACGCCTCAATCGGGCTGTACGAAACTCCGAGTGAGCAAGTAAGGGAAAAAGCGATCGGTCTTCTGAAGGATTTGGGCGCCATCGGTTACGCCGACAGACGGTATGAAACATTATCACAAGGGGAAAGACAAAGAGCGCTGATTGCGCGGGCGCTTATGGCTGATCCGGAACTGCTGATTTTGGACGAACCCGTGACGGGTCTTGATTTTATGGCAAGGGAGCAGCTGCTGGACACGATTACGTCGATCGCCGAAAAAGAAAATGCGCCGTCCATCCTTTATGTCACCCATCACGCTGAAGAAATTCTGCCGGTGTTTGATCAGGCGCTGCTTTTAAAACAGGGCGAGGTGTTCGCCTCCGGGAAAATCAGGGACATGCTTTCTGACGAGCGGCTTACAGCGTTTTTCGATATGCCTGTCAATGTCTTATGGAACAATGGCCGACCGTTTTTAACACGTGCAAAAGAGGCATCATCCGTAAAATAACATAAATTCACCCTGGGGGTGCTGCCATGCGGCTGAGAGAGACGTTTGTCTCAACCCTTAACGGACCTGATCCGGATCATGCCGGCGGAGGGAAGCGGTGAAAAAAGCGGAGGAAGATCCGTTTTTTACCCGTTTCATTTCATGAATGAACGGGTTTTTTGATACAGCCAAAGGGGAGATTTCCAATGCATCAGATTGATATGCTTTTACATCAGGCGGAGAAACGGCGGCACGACTTGATACATATTGCTGAAAGACTGATAGCTTTTCCCACTCCGGCCCCGCCAGCAAGAAATACGGCAGAAGCCCAAAAGTGGGTGGCCGGCTTTTTAAAAGAAACGGGCTGCTCGGTCGATATGTGGGATGTGTATCCGGAAGACCCGAATGTAGTCGGTGTTTTAAAAGGGACAGATTCAAGCAGGCATCAAAGCCTGATTTTAAACGGACACATTGATGTGGCAGAAGCCGGGGGCGAAGACTGGCACTCTGACCCGTTTCAGCCGCTCGTAAAAGACGGCATGCTGATCGGAAGGGGCGCCGCTGATATGAAAGGGGGTTTGGCGTGTGTTCTTTTCTCTCTGAAGCTGATCCATGATGCCGGCATTAAGCTTCCGGGCGACCTCATTGTACAGTCTGTAATCGGAGAAGAAGTCGGTGAGGCGGGGACGCTGGAATGCTGCAAACGCGGCTATCACGCGGATTTTGCGGTTGTCGCGGATACGAGCAGCCTGCATATTCAAGGGCAGGGCGGTGTCATCACCGGCTGGATAGAATTGAAAAGCAAACAAACATTTCATGACGGCATGAGGCGCAATATGATTCACGCGGGCGGAGGCACATTCGGAGCGAGCGCCATCGAAAAAATGGCGAAAATCATCGCTGCCTTGGGAGAGCTGGAGCGCCACTGGGCGGTAACGAAAAGCTATCCCGGCTTTGCGCCCGGCACCAATACGATCAACCCCGCCGTCATTGAAGGCGGAAGACACGCAGCGTTTGTCGCCGATGAGTGCCGGTTATGGATCACCGTCCACTTTTATCCGAACGAAACGCACGAACAAGCAGCTGCAGAAATCGAAGACTATATTAATCGTGTCGCTGACAGTGATCTGTGGCTCAAAGAAAACAGGCCGGTGTTCAAATGGGGCGGATCTTCGATGATTGAAGACAGAGGAGAGGTGTTCCCGGCGCTGGAAATCGACCCGGACCATCCGGCAGTTTCTGTCTTGGCTGCATCACACTCAGCCGTCAATAAACAGGAGCCCGTCATTAATGTTTCCCAAACCGTAACTGACGGAGGGTGGCTTTATCATGCCGGGATTCCGAGCGTCATATACGGTCCCGGCGATTTAAAAAACGCCCACTCCGTAAACGAGGAAGTGTCTGTTGATGAGCTTATGGACTATACGAAAATCATGCTGAGATTTATCCTCGGCTGGTGCAGCCGCAAAAAAGATTGCCCGATGTGACAAGGTTCAGCCCGGCCGTTCATATAATAGGAAAAAGAACGGGCAAAGGGCGTGATACAGATGATCAGCATATCTGAATTTCAAATAAAAGATGTGGTAAACGTGTCGAACGGAAAAAAACTCGGAAGCATCGGTGATATTGATATTAACGTGACAACGGGAAAAATTCAGGCAATTATTTTAGGCGGAAGCGGAAAAGTTCTCGGTTTTTTCGGAAAAGAAGAGGAAATGATCATTCCTTGGCGAAATATAGTTAAAATTGGGGAAGATGTCATCTTAGTGCGTGTAAACGAACCAAAGGGGGGAGCGTAATCCTCCCTTTACTTGTAAAATGCCGGAAATCTCAATGTTTCCGGCACATTTATTTATCTCATTTTTCAATCAGCCGCTAAACGTATGCTTAAAATTGTGTTAAAATGAGTTGGAAATTACGCTTTTTTAATGTTTGTCGAAAGGTTGGATCTCCATGAATACATATCACCCGTTTAGTCTTACCACCCCCTCGGCACTCATGATAGAAGACTGGAACTGTGTGAATCAGCTTAACACAAAGGTCATCGCCGGATTCACAACGAAAAACGGCGGGGTCAGCAATCCTCCGTATGAGTCATTAAATACCGGATTGCACGTCCGGGACGAAGCTCATGATGTTGTGACAAACCGTGAAGTCATAGCGTCCTTATGCGGTACTGATCTGGATTCCTGGGTGTTCGCCGACCAGACACATGAAAACCGCGTCCGGCGCGTGACAGCCGGGGATAAAGGAAAAGGAGCGAGAGACTATTCTTCCGCATTCCGCGGGACGGACGGGCTCTACACGAAAGATGCGAATCTTTTTTTGGCCCTTTGTTTTGCGGACTGTGTGCCCTTGTATTTTTATGACCCGGTAAAATCCATTATTGGCGCTGCCCATGCCGGATGGAAAGGGACGGTCAAACAAATCGGACGCATCATGACGGAACGCTGGGTAAACGAAGAAGGCTCCCGTTTAACAGATATTCAGGCTGTCATCGGTCCGTCCATCAGCGCGGGAAGCTATACAGTCGACGATCGCGTCATCAATGAAGTGCGGGCGCTGCCTTTTACGGCTGAATCCGCTATATGCGAAACGGAAAAAGGCCAGTATCAGCTTGATTTAAAAGAGGTCAACCGCCTTCTTCTGATACATTGCGGCATTCCGGAAGAAAACATTTCAGTCAGCGGTTTATGCACTGAACGAGAGCGTGAACTATTCTTTTCACACCGCCGCGACAAAGGGAAAACGGGACGCATGATGTCCTTTATCGGAATGAAGGAGGCGTAAGATCTTGCGTGTTGCTGATCAATTACGACATATAAACGAAAGAATAAACGAAGCATGTAACAGATCGGGCCGAAGCCCCGAAGATGTTACCGTCATCGCGGTTACAAAATACGTATCAGCCGAAAGGGCTCAAGAGGCCGTTGATGCCGGTATTACAAGTCTGGGAGAAAACCGGGATGCCGAGCTTATCCATAAGCAGGAAGTCATCAAAGGCAGCCCGGAGTGGCACTTTATCGGCAGTCTTCAGTCCAGAAAGGTGAAGGCCGTCGTTGACCGTGTATCTTATATTCATTCCTTAGACAGACTGTCATTGGCAAAAGAGATTGAAAAACGGGCGCAGCATACGGTTCGCTGTTTTGTGCAGGTGAATACTTCGCTTGAGCCGTCTAAGCACGGTTTGAAAACAGAGGAGGTCATCCCCTTTATCAGAGAGCTTTCTGAGTTTAGAAACATTTCTGTAGAGGGCCTGATGACGATGGCTCCCCTGACAGACGATACAGAAACGATCAGAGCCTGCTTCCGGCAATTGCGTGATCTGAGGGGTCAGGTGCAAAAACTGAATCAGACAAACGCACCGTGCCGGGAACTGTCAATGGGCATGTCAAATGATTATGAAATCGCTGTTGAAGAGGGCGCAACTTTTATCAGAATCGGCTCTTCATTAGTCGGAAATGAACCGGGGGGTGTAAACAAATGAGCATGAAAAATAAACTGAAAAACTTTTTCTCAATGGATGAGGAGGAGTACGAGTACGAATACATTGAAACAGAGCAGGATCATCAGGAAGAGCATGAACAGCAGAAAGATAAACAGCCTGCTTACGCTCAGAAGCCGCAGGGCAAGCAGAACGTAGTAAGCTTGCAAAGTGTTCAGAAATCCTCTAAAGTGGTGTTGAGTGAACCGCGTGTATATGCGGAAGCGCAGGAAATCGCCGATCATTTAAAGAACAGGCGTGCGGTTGTCGTCAATCTGCAGCGCATCCAGCATGATCAGGCGAAAAGAATCGTCGACTTTTTAAGCGGTACCGTCTACGCCATCGGCGGCGACATTCAGAGAATCGGTTCAGATATTTTTCTGTGCACGCCTGATAATGTCGACGTTTCCGGCACGATTTCGGAGCTTATAAATGAAGACGAACATCAGAGGTGGTAAAGCAGGATGATTCTTTATCAAATTTTTTCCGTTCTGAGTTATTTAATTTACATCTACTCGTTTGCCCTGATCATCTATATCTTTATGTCATGGGTGCCGAGTACGAGAGAAACGGCGGTCGGACGGTTTCTCGCAGCGATTTGCGAACCGTATTTAGAGCCGTTCAGAAGGATCATTCCGCCCATTGCCATGCTGGATATATCCCCGATTGTAGCGATTATCGTGCTTCGGTTTGCCACGACGGGACTTTGGGGCCTATACCGCATGATCGCAATGTATACTTGAATGCGACAGTTTGATACGGGCTTGGCACCAGCCAAGCCTCTTTACATAGAAAGGAAAGAACATGAGCGATATTTACCAGCACTTCAGACAAGACGAGCGGCCTTTTATTGATCAGGCGCTTGAATGGAAACAGATTGTCCTGGACCAGTATCGGATGAAGCTGACTGATTTCTTAGATCCCAGAGAACAGGTCATTGTAAAGGCCGTTATCGGCGACGCCTGCGGTCTTGCGTTTTTCGGAGGATATGACAGAGCTGAGCGCAAACGCGCGATTTTATACCCTGAATATATGGAACCTGAACAGGATGATTTTGAGCTTCGGGCTTTTGACGTTCAATACGCTGAAAAATTCGTCAGCATTGACCACCGCTCTCTTCTCGGATCATTAATGGGGATCGGCTTAAAGCGGCAGAAATACGGCGATCTGATTTTCTCAGAGGAAGCCGTGCAGCTGATCGTCTCCGGTGAAATCGCCGATTTTGTCAGCACTCAGCTGACCAAGGCGGGCAAAGCGCCGGTAAAGCTTGAGAAAATCGAGCTTTCAGCTCTTCACATTCCCGCTTCAGATGTCGAAATAAGGGATGACACGGTTTCTTCATTGCGTCTCGACGCCGTCTGCGCTTCAATGAGCAGGCAATCCCGTCAGAAAGCGCAGGCGCTTGTGAAAAACGGGCTCGTTAAGGTGAATTGGAAAGCCATTGAAGATCCGTCTTATCAGGTTGCTGAAGGGGACATGCTCTCGATTCGCGGCTTCGGACGATGCAGTTTGGCAAAAGTTGACGGAAAAACGAAAAAAGACAAATGGAAAGTTACATTTGAACGGCAAAAATGAGTCGTTTTTTCAGTTTTTTTCTCCATCTGTGCCGTATTTGTTTTATAATGTGAACTAGATAACCGTACTGAAATGTAAAAATGGAGGTGGCAATATGCCATTAACGCCGAATGATATCCATAACAAAACGTTTACAAAAGGTTTTCGCGGATATGATGAAGACGAAGTAAATGAATTTTTAATGCAGGTCAGAAAAGATTACGAAATCGCACTCCGTAAAAAAACGGAGCTTGAGGCGAAAGTGAACGAGCTGGACGAAAAAATCGGCCACTTTGCCAATATCGAAGAAACGCTGAATAAATCAATTCTCATAGCCCAGGAAGCCGCAGAAGACGTAAAGCGCAACTCGCAAAAAGAAGCGAAGCTGATCGTCCGTGAAGCAGAAAAAAATGCCGATCGCATCATCAATGAGTCGCTTTCCAAATCAAGAAAAATCGCAATGGAAATTG
The DNA here is from genome assembly GCF_046535335.1 of Bacillus sp. SIMBA_026. NCBI lineage: Bacteria > Bacillati > Bacillota > Bacilli > Caryophanales > Bacillaceae > Bacillus > Bacillus sp. SIMBA_026. The sequence continues at coordinate 666,398 of NZ_JAWRWX010000001.1, forward strand.
AAGAGCTGAAAAAACAGTCTAAAGTCTTCAGAACACGTTTCCAAATGCTGATTGAGGCGCAGCTCGACCTGCTGAAGAACGATGATTGGGATCATCTGCTGGAATACGAAGTCGACGCGGTTTTTGAGGAAAAAGAATAATTTTCTGATTTTCTTGACATTCTCCGGCCCGTTCGAATATAATACGTTCATAAATTCAGATGAAAAGACGATTGAAAGGGACCGGCATGACTCAAAACAGGCTATAAAGCGACCCGGGGAAGGTGAAAGCCCGGGATGGCCGGAATCATGCAGATCAGCCCTTTAGTTTCCTTTCTGAACCGAGAGTAGGATAGGACGTTCCATCACGTTACGATGTTCGAGAGGAAAAGACGGATGATCCGTTTTTTCTAAAAGGGTGGTACCGCGAGATAAGCTTTCTCGTCCCTTATGGGATGAGAGGGCTTTTTTTATTTTCTGAAAAATGTTGTGGAGGAATGAAAATGGATTACAAAGATACGCTGTTAATGCCGAAAACAGATTTTCCGATGCGGGGAAATCTGCCGAATCGTGAGCCGGACATGCAAAAAGACTGGGAGGAGCAGGACATTTACCGTCTTGTTCAAGAACGGACGAAAGACCGCCCGAAATTCGTGCTGCATGACGGACCTCCTTATGCAAACGGAGACATCCACATGGGCCATGCCCTGAACAAAATCCTGAAAGACTTCATCGTCCGCTATAAATCAATGAGCGGCTACAACGCACCTTACGTGCCGGGCTGGGATACGCACGGACTGCCGATTGAAACGGCGCTGACGAAAAACAAAAAAGTAAACCGGAAAGAAATGTCCGTCGCTGATTTCCGCAAGCTTTGCGAAGATTATGCATGGCAGCAGATCGAAAGACAGCGCGAACAATTCAAGCGTCTCGGCGTCAGAGGCGATTGGGAAAACCCGTATGTTACGCTTCAGCCTGAATTTGAAGCGCAGCAGATCCGCGTTTTCGGCGAGATGGCGAAAAGAGGCTATATTTATAAAGGTCTGAAGCCGGTCAACTGGTCGCCTTCAAGTGAATCTGCCTTAGCGGAAGCGGAAATTGAATATCAGGACAAACGTTCCGCGTCTATTTATGTTGCGTTTAAGGTGAAAGACGGTAAAGGCGTTCTGGAAAACGGAGAAAGCTTCATCATCTGGACGACGACGCCGTGGACGATGCCTGCCAACCTCGGAATTTCCGTTCATCCTGATCTTGAATACAATGTCATCAAGGTTGGAGACAAGCGTTATGTAGTGGCTGCTGAACTGATCGAAAACGTAGCGGAGGCATGCGGTTTTGAAAATCCTGAAGTTGTCGCATCATATAAAGGCAGAGAATTAGAATACATCACTGCAGAACATCCGCTGTACGGCAGAGATTCACTCGTCATGCTCGGTGACCACGTCACAACCGATGCCGGAACAGGCTGTGTTCATACTGCTCCGGGCCACGGGGAAGATGACTTTATCGTCGGCCAAAAGTACGGCTTAGAAGTACTGTGCCCTGTTGATGAAAAAGGAAACATGACCGACGAAGCGCCGGGCTTTGAAGGAATGTTTTACGATAAAGCCAATAAACCGATCACGGAGAAGCTTGAAGAAAACGGCGCGCTCTTGAAACTCGAGTTTATTACACACTCCTATCCGCATGACTGGAGAACGAAAAAACCGACTATCTTCAGAGCGACAGCGCAATGGTTTGCGTCAATTAAAGATTTCAGATCCGATCTGCTTGATGCCATCAAACAAACGAAGTGGGTGCCGGAGTGGGGCGAACAGCGCCTTTACAACATGGTGCGCGACCGCGGTGACTGGTGTATCTCAAGACAGCGCGTCTGGGGCGTTCCGATCCCGGTATTTTATGCAGAAAACGGTGAGCCGGTCATCACTGACGAAACGATTGAACACGTGTCTGAGCTGTTCAAACAGCACGGCTCAAACGTCTGGTTTGAAAGAGAGGCAAAAGACCTTCTGCCGGAAGGATTTACACATCCGGGAAGCCCGAACGGAATCTTCACGAAAGAGCAAGACATTATGGATGTATGGTTTGATTCAGGTTCTTCCCATCAGGCTGTTCTTGAAGAACGTGATGATCTTGTCCGTCCGGCTGATTTATACCTTGAAGGCTCTGACCAATACCGCGGCTGGTTTAACTCATCTCTTTCCACCGCTGTTGCAGTCACCGGCAAAGCGCCGTATAAAGGCGTATTAAGCCATGGATTTACACTTGATGCAAACGGCCGTAAAATGAGCAAATCACTCGGCAATACGATTGACCCGACAAAAATCGCAAAACAGCTTGGAGCTGAAATTCTGCGTTTATGGGTATCTTCCGTAAACTATCAGGCCGATCACCCGGTTTCTGAAGATATTCTGAAGCAGGTCGCGGAAGTATACCGGAAAGTCCGCAACACGTTCCGCTTCCTTCACGGCAACCTGTTCGATTTCAATCCAAGCGTCAATGCCGTGGATGTAAAAGATCTCCGCGAAGTGGATCAATATATGCTGATCAAGCTGAATAAGCTGATCGAAAAGGTGAAAAAAGCGTACGATGAATACGAATTTGCGGTTGTTTATCACAGCATTCACAATTTCTGTACGATCGAGCTCAGCTCCTTCTATCTTGATTTTGCAAAAGATGTTGTGTACATCGAGCATGCGGATCATCCGGACCGCCGCAGCATGCAGACCGTCTTTTATGAAACGCTGCTGGCGTTAGTGAAGCTGACGGCGCCGATTCTCCCGCACACGGCGGATGAAATGTGGTCTCACTTATCATTTGTTGAAGAAGCGAGCGTGCAGCTGACAGATATGCCGGAAACCATTGCTGTTCCGGACAGTCAAGCGACAGAAGAAAAATTCGACCGCTTCATGGAGCTTCGAAACGACGTGCTGAAAGCTTTGGAAACAGCCCGTAACGAAAAAATTATCGGAAAATCATTGGAAGCGAGCCTGACTTTGTATCCGAACAAAGAAAACCGCGACCTCTTGTCATCCATTAAAGAAAATATCGCGCAGCTGTTTATCGTTTCAGAACTGACAGTAAAAGACGAAAGTGAAGCGCCGGAAAACGCGCAAAGCTTCACAACAGGAAAAATGACCGTAGAAAAAGCGGAAGGCCAGATGTGTGAACGTTCCCGCGTAATTTCTAAAGATGTCGGAGCCAATCCGAAATATCCGACGTTATCACTGCGCAATGCGGAAATCGTTGAAAAATATTATCAAAAATAATAAATGAGAAAGCGCCCGGTGTCAGCCGGGCGCTTTTTTACATGCCAGCAATGTCATCGATTAGAACGACAGGAAAAATCTTATGGGCTTCAAATGGCGCCCTGGGGGCAACAATAAAGCTATAACATCAAGAGCAGGAGTTGTGATGAATGAATGATCAACTGACCGCAATCCACACGGAGCTTCTCATGATGAAAGAAGAACTTCAATCAAGATTATTCGAATATTCTTGCTTTCAAATGTCAGCATCTGTTGAACCTTCAATGAACGACCAAGAAGCAACTCTGATCTATCATATAAAAGAAGAACTTCAGGACGTTCTTCTTGCCCTGTCTAAGTTTGAAAACAATACGTACGGTTATTGTGAAAAAACAGGCGCCCCCATTCCGATTGAAAAACTTGCGGTGTTGCCTACGGCCAGAACCGCTGATGATTTTTATTATCCCGCTCAATTTGAAAAGAAAACCCTTCCATATTGGGAACCCGGAGATTATGCATATGATCAGGCGCTGTATGAGTGACAGCGTCTGTTTGCATGCGCTTATGATCTGCCTTTACTCTGGCATCTTTTACTGATAAAATTCATAAAGGATAAAAGTAACTGTATACTGGAGGAACGTGTGTGCTTTATTATCTTATCGCTCTTTTTATTATTATTGCCGACCAATTGACCAAATGGCTTGTCGTCAGCCATATGGAATTGGGACAAAGCATACCTGTCATCGATCAGGTGCTTTATATCACATCTCATCGCAACACGGGAGCGGCGTGGGGGATTTTAGCCGGCCAAATGTGGTTTTTCTACGTCATTACCATCGCCGTGATTATCGGAATCGTTTATTACATACAGCGTTATGCAAAAGGGCAGATGTTACTCGGAATTTCTCTCGGCTTAATGCTGGGCGGTGCGGCCGGAAACTTTATTGACCGGGCGGCGCGCCAGGAAGTGGTGGATTTTATTCATGTCATCATCGTGAATTATCACTATCCGATTTTTAATATCGCGGACTCCTCACTGTGCGTCGGTGTAATACTTTTATTTATTCATATGCTGTTTGACAGCGGGAAAAAGAAGGAGCAATAACATGAATCAATTTGAGATAACCGTTCAGCCTGAACAAAAGAGCGAACGGATTGATAAATTTTTGGCTTCAACGGGAGAAAACTGGTCACGCACTCAAGTGCAGCAATGGGTAAAAGAGGGACTGGTATCCGTTAATGGCAAATCCGTAAAAGCGAATTATAAAATGCAGCCCGGCGATCAGGTAAACGTCACCATTCCTGAACCGGAAGAATTGGACGTGCTTGCAGAGCCGATGGATTTGGACATTTACTATGAAGACCAGGATGTCTTGGTTGTGAACAAGCCGCGGGGCATGGTTGTACACCCGGCGCCCGGCCATGTGACAGGGACGCTTGTAAACGGACTGATGGCTCACTGCAACGACCTTTCCGGCATTAACGGTGTCATGCGTCCGGGAATCGTCCACCGGATTGATAAAGATACTTCCGGTCTGTTAATGGTCGCTAAAAACGATATGGCGCATGAATCACTCGTTAATCAGCTCGTCAATAAAACCGTGACCAGAAAGTACACAGCGGTTGTCCACGGGGTGATTTCACATGATGACGGAACAATTGACGCTCCGATCGGGAGAGATAAAAAAGACCGTCAAAGCATGACCGTAACAAGAGAAAGCAGCAAAAACGCCGTCACGCATTTCCACGTGCTTGAGCGTTTTCAAGATTTCACGCTCGTAGAGTGCCGGCTTGAGACCGGAAGAACGCATCAGATCCGTGTTCATATGAAATATATCGGGTTTCCTTTGGCGGGCGATCCGAAGTACGGACCGAGAAAAACCATTGATTTCAATGGTCAGGCGCTTCATGCCGGAATATTAGGTTTTGATCATCCGCGGACGGGCGAATACATGGAGTTTGAAGCGCCCCTTCCTGAAGATATGAAAAAACTCATTGAAGATTTAAGAAATAGCCATTGACAGCGACTCTCTTTTCTGAAATAATAAAAACAAGCTGAATAGATTCTTTAACACAGTCCAGAGAGGCTGAGAAGGATAACGGATAGGACAGAAGAGATACGCATGTGTCTTCGTCCTGGAAAGGAACCCCTCTATGCTCTGGCAGGAGGGGTTTTTTCTTCTTATATACGAATGGAGAGGTGTCACGAGTGAATCAAAAAGCTGTTATTCTCGACGAACAGGCGATCAGGCGGGCGCTGACAAGGATAGCCCATGAAATGATCGAACGGAATAAAGGAATGAATGACTGCATTCTTGTAGGGATTAAAACAAGAGGCATTTATTTAGCGAAGCGGCTGGCCGAGCGGATCGAACAGATTGAAGGAAATCCGGTCACCGTCGGGGAAATCGATATCACCCTTTACCGTGACGATCTCACGAAAAAAACGAGCAATGAAGAGCCGCTTGTAAAAGGCGCGGACATTCCGGCCGATATCACAGACCAAAAGGTCATTGTGGTTGATGATGTGCTTTATACCGGCCGGACGGTGAGAGCTGCGATGGATGCCCTCGTTGATGTCGGGCGGCCGTCATCGATACAGCTTGCTGTGCTTGTCGACAGAGGGCACCGGGAGCTGCCGATCAGAGCGGACTATATCGGGAAAAACATTCCGACCTCAAAAGCTGAAAAAGTGATGGTTCAGCTGAGCGAAGTTGATCAGACTGATATGGTCGCCATTTACGAAAATGAATAATCACCCTTTTTAAATGCATTCCAGAGAGTTTGCAAAGAGGATTTTAAAACACAGAGCCGGGCGGATCGACGCGGCCGGGTTTTGTATGCCTCTTTGCGCAAAAAGCAAAGAGGTTTTTTTATACCATTTGAAAGTCAACCGGGAGGAAAACGCCATGAGTAAGAAAAAAGTAAACCTGGGAGTCAGGGACGTCCCCAATCCATTGTCCTGGCTGTCATTCAGCCTGCAGCATTTATTCGCCATGTTCGGTTCAACCATACTCGTGCCGAAACTGGTCGGAATGAGCCCGGCAGTGGCGCTTGTCACGAGCGGAATCGGGACACTCGCCTATCTCTTGGTGACAAAAGGCCAGATTCCCGCTTATCTCGGCTCATCATTCGCCTTTATATCACCGATTATCTTGGTGAAGGCGACGGGAGGGCCGGGGGCTGCCATGGTCGGCGCTTTCCTGGCGGGAATTGTGTACGGTCTGATCGCGCTTCTCATCAGGCAGCTTGGAACGGGGTGGCTGATGAAGCTGCTGCCCCCGGTGGTCGTCGGGCCGGTCATCATCGTCATCGGCCTCGGACTGGCAAGCACAGCCGTCAATATGGCAATGTATGCTGATCCGAATGCGAAGGAACTCGTCTACAGCTTGAAACATTTCAGTGTAGCCGGCGTCACTTTGGCAATCACCATTATCTGCGCCATCTTTTTACGGGGATTTTTAAGCCTGATTCCGGTATTGATCGGCATTATAGGCGGATATCTGTTTGCGCTGACACAGGGCATCGTCAATTTTCAGCCGGTCATTGATGCAAAGTGGTTCGCCGTTCCTGAATTTATCATCCCTTTCAAAGACTATACGCCGTCAGTGACATTGGGCATTGCGGCTGCGATGGTGCCGGTCGCTTTCGTGACGATGTCAGAACATATCGGCCACCAAATGGTGCTGAGTAAAGTCGTCGGACAGGATTTCATTAAAAAGCCGGGACTGCACCGCTCCATAATGGGGGACAGCGTAGCGACGATTATCGCTTCGTTAATCGGAGGCCCGCCGACGACAACATATGGCGAAAACATCGGTGTACTGGCAATTACGAGAGTTTTCAGCGTCTTTGTCATCGGCGGCGCGGGTGTGATTGCGCTGTGCTTCGGATTTATCGGAAAAGTATCAGCGCTGATCAGCTCTGTTCCGTCCGCGGTTATGGGGGGCGTTTCCTTCCTGCTCTTCGGAATTATCGCCTCCAGCGGTTTAAGAATGCTGATTGACAACAACATTGATTATGAAAACAAGCGAAATTTAATTATCACATCCGTCATTCTCGTGATCGGCGTCGGAGGGGCTTTTATTCAAGTATCAAAAGGCGGGTTCCAAATATCCGGCATGGCGCTTGCGGCAATCGTCGGAGTCATCCTGAACCTTATCCTGCCGCATGCAAATGAAGAAGACGCAATTGCATCAGAAAAACAAAATCATATGTAAAACCTTTTAAAGAAAGTCCAGAGAGGCTTGGAAGGGTTATAACGGGAAGAAGCTGTACGCTGCTTCTCTCTTTAACCGCACCCCGAGTCTATAGACCGGGGTGTTTTTTTACGGCCTTCAAGCGGAAACGGAGGAGAAAAACATGAATCATTTAACGGCGATGTCTGAACTGAGCACTGCTGAAATTACAGAACTGCTGCGTGAGGCAAAAGCGATAAAAGAGGGTACAGTCCGTCCCGATCTCGCGGGAAAATTCGTTGCGAATCTGTTTTTTGAACCGAGCACGAGGACGCGGTTCAGCTTTGAAGTGGCGGAAAAGAAACTCGGGATGAACGTGCTCAGCTTAGACGGCACGAGCACAAGCGTTCAAAAAGGCGAGTCCTTATACGACACGGTCAAAACACTGGAATCAATCGGAGCGGACGCCTGCGTCATCCGGCACAGCACGGATGAATATTACAAAGATCTGACCGGCAGAGTCAATATTCCGATCTTAAACGCCGGCGACGGCTGCGGCCAGCACCCGACCCAGTCGTTGCTTGATTTAATGACGATTCAAGAGGAATTTGAGACCTTTCAGGGCCTGACGGTTTCCATTCATGGCGATATCAAACACAGCAGGGTGGCAAGGTCGAATGCCGAGGTGCTGACAAGGCTCGGCGCGCGTGTGCTGTTTTCTGGTCCGCCGCAATGGCAGGATGAGAAAAACGCCTTCGGCACCTGTGTTCAGACGGATGAAGCCATACAAGCTTCAGATGTCGTCATGCTGCTCCGCATCCAAAATGAAAGGCATCAGACAGAAGCCGACCAAAAAGGCTACCTGGAAGCATACGGGCTGACCGCAAAGCGGGCGGAGAGCATGAAGCGGCATGCCATCACCATGCATCCCGCACCGGTGAACAGAGGAGTCGAAATTGACACAACATTAGTGGAATGCGGAAAATCAAGAATCTTTAAACAAATGGAAAATGGCGTGTATATCAGAATGGCAGTCTTAAAAAGAGCACTGCAAACCAATGTGAAAAGGGGAGAAGCGGCTTATGTCTTATCTCATTAAAAACGGCTGGATGTTAAATGAACAAGGAGAAAAAGTGGCACAGGATATCCGGGTAACGGGTGAATTTATTTCGGAAACCGGGCTTCTGACAGCGAAAGACGGAGAAACGGTGATCGACGCTGGGGGACTGTTCGTTTCACCGGGACTCGTAGACCTTCATGTCCACTTCAGAGAACCGGGCGGCGAGAAAAAAGAAACCATTGAGACGGGCTCTAAAGCCGCAGCGCGGGGCGGCTTTACCACAGTCGCAGCCATGCCGAATACAAGGCCGGTGCCGGATACGAAAGAGCAGATGGAATGGCTGCAAAACCGGATCAAAGAAACCTCATCTGTCAGGGTTCTTCCTTACGCATCCATTACGATCAGACAAACCGGCGAAGAAATGACAGATTTTGAGGCGCTTCATGAAGCCGGCGCATTCGCCTTCACCGATGACGGCGTCGGCGTTCAGACGGCCGGAATGATGTATGAAGCCATGAAACGGGCGGCTTCAATGAATAAAGCGATTGTCGCTCATTGTGAGGATAACTCGCTTATTTACGGAGGGAGCGTGCATGAAGGTTCTTTTTCAAAAGCGAACGGCCTGAACGGCATACCTTCCATTTGTGAAGCGGTACATATCGCCCGTGACGTGCTGCTGGCGGAAGCGGCGGGCTGCCATTACCACGTGTGTCATATCAGCACGAAAGAATCTGTCAGAGCCGTAAGAGACGCAAAAAAAGCGGGAATCCGCGTGACGGCGGAAGTATCGCCTCACCATCTGCTGCTTTGTGACGAAGATATCCCGGGACTTGATACCAATTTTAAAATGAATCCGCCCCTTCGCAGCAAAGAGGACAGAGAGGCGCTGATTGAAGGGCTTTTAGACGGCACGATTGATTTCATCGCCACTGACCATGCGCCGCATACAGAAGAAGAGAAAAACACGGACATGAAGCTTGCGCCTTTCGGTATCGTCGGTTTAGAAACAGCCTTTCCGCTTCTGTACACACATTTTGTGAAAAACGGGGCGTGGACGCTGAAGCAGCTGGTTGATTTCATGACGGTGAAACCTTGCGAGGCATTTGATCTTCCGTACGGAACGCTTGCACCGGGAGCGCCGGCTGACATCACCCTGATTGATCTGGAAAAAGAAGCAGCCATTGACAAAGATACATTTTTATCTAAAGGAAAAAATACGCCATTCAACAAGATGAAGTGCTTCGGCTGGCCTGTTGCAACGATGGCTGCCGGTAAGCTTGCATACGAAGAAGGGAGACTCGTCAAATGAAAAGAAGACTAGTGCTGGAAAATGGAGCGGTATTTGAGGGTGAAGCATTCGGGAGCCTGGAACATACAGCGGGTGAAGTCGTATTCAACACGGGAATGACCGGTTATCAGGAAATTTTATCAGACCCTTCTTACTGCGGGCAGATCGTGACGCTGACGTATCCTCTGATCGGCAACTACGGAATTAACAGAGATGACTTTGAATCCATCACTCCTTTTGTAAAAGGGCTGATCGTAAAAGAACTGTGCGAGCTGCCTTCCAACTGGCGTTCGGCTTACACGCTTGACGAGTATTTGAAAATGAAAAATATCCCCGGCTTACAAGGGATTGACACGAGAAAGCTCACAAGAATGATCCGCACGGCCGGCGCATTAAAAGGAACGTTTGCTTCAAGTGAGGAGAATGTCGGAGAGGTTCTTGCAAGGCTGAAAGAAACGGAACTGCCGAGAAATCAAGTCGCTCAAGTATCTGCGAAAACGGCATATCCGAGTCCGGGCCGCGGCAAACGCATCGTACTCGTCGATTTCGGTATGAAGCACGGCATTTTAAGAGAGTTAAACAAAAGAAAATGCGATGTCATCGTTGTGCCGTACAATGTAACGGCGGAAGAAGTGCTTCAGCTCAAGCCGGACGGCATCATGCTTTCTAACGGACCCGGAGATCCGAAAGATGTGCCGGAAGCCATTGAAATGATAAAAGGCATACTCGGGAAGGTGCCGTTATTCGGAATCTGCCTCGGCCACCAATTATTTGCGCTGGCATCCGGAGCGGAAACGGAAAAAATGAAATTCGGACACAGGGGTTCCAATCATCCGGTTAAAGAGCTTGCGACAGGGAAAGTCGCTTTAACCGCCCAAAACCACGGATATACAGTTTCTTCAATAGATGATACAGAGCTTGAAGTGACGCACATTGCGATCAATGATCAAACGATCGAAGGACTCAAGCATAAAACATTGCCGGCATTTACGGTTCAGTACCACCCTGAAGCTTCACCGGGGCCGGAAGACGCCAATCATTTATTTGACAGATTCATTGACTTGATCGAAACAACTGAGAAAGAAGGGGAAGCGGTATGCCAAAACGCGTAGATATTAAAAAGATTTTAGTGATCGGATCAGGCCCGATTATTATCGGACAGGCGGCGGAATTTGATTATGCGGGCACACAGGCGTGTCTCGCTTTAAAGGAAGAAGGCTATGAAGTCATTCTCGTCAACTCGAATCCGGCAACGATTATGACGGATACGGAAATGGCTGATCGGGTATACATAGAACCGCTGACGCCGGAGTTTCTCACGCGTATTATCAGAAAAGAACGGCCGGACGCCATCCTGCCGACTCTGGGAGGACAGACCGGACTGAATCTTGCCGTCGAGCTGTCTGAACTCGGGGTTCTTGAGGAATGCGGAGTGGAAGTGCTCGGCACAAAGCTGTCCGCCATCCAGCAGGCGGAAGACCGCGACTTATTCCGTACGCTGATGAATGAGCTGAATGAACCGGTGCCGGAAAGTGAGATCATCCGCACTTTACAGGAAGCCGAGGAATTTGTCGGCCGGATCGGGTTTCCGGTTATCGTGCGCCCCGCTTACACATTAGGCGGAACGGGCGGCGGCATCTGCTCGAATGAAGCAGAACTGAAAGAGATCGTCGAAAACGGATTAAAACTCAGCCCCGTCCATCAGTGCCTTCTGGAAAAAAGCATTGCCGGTTACAAAGAGATCGAATATGAAGTCATGAGAGACAGCAGAGATCACGCGATCGTCGTCTGCAACATGGAAAATATCGATCCGGTCGGCATCCATACGGGTGACAGCATCGTCGTTGCCCCGAGCCAGACTTTGAGCGACCGGGAATACCAGCTTTTGCGCAATGTTTCATTAAAGCTGATCCGCGCGCTCGGCATTGAAGGCGGCTGTAATGTTCAGCTCGCGCTCGATCCCGACAGCTTCCAATATTACATTATCGAAGTGAATCCGCGGGTGAGCCGCTCATCTGCCCTCGCCTCAAAAGCGACGGGTTACCCGATCGCAAAGCTTGCGGCGAAAATCGCAGTCGGGCTTTCTCTTGATGAAATGATGAATCCCGTAACGGGAAAAACATATGCGGCTTTTGAGCCCGCACTTGACTATGTCGTTTCTAAAATCCCGCGCTGGCCGTTCGACAAATTTGAGTCGGCAAACCGCAGGCTCGGGACGCAAATGAAAGCTACCGGAGAGGTCATGGCTATCGGACGCACCCTTGAAGAATCGCTGTTAAAGGCGGTCCGCTCACTTGAAGCCGATGTCTATCACCTGGAACTGAAGGATGCGGAAGAGATTTCTGACGGACTTTTGGAAAAACGGATCAGAAAAGCCGGGGATGAACGCCTGTTTTATCTTGCTGAAGCGTTCAGAAGAGGCTACACAGTGGAGCAGCTTCATGAGTTTTCCGCAATTGACGTATTCTTTTTGCACAAGCTCTGTAAGCTGGTCGCTTTTGAAACAGAGCTGAAAGCGGAAAAAGGCAGCCTCGCCGTCCTTCAGACAGCGAAGGAACTCGGTTTCTCCGACAAATATATCAGCCGGGAATGGAATATGCCGGAACAAGAGCTGTATCAAATGCGAAAAGAAGCAGACATCAAGCCTGTATATAAAATGGTGGATACATGCGCGGCGGAATTCGAATCAGAAACCCCGTACTTTTACAGCACATATGAGGAAGAGAACGAGTCTGAGGTTACATCAAGAAAAAGCGTCGTCGTCCTCGGTTCCGGGCCGATCCGTATCGGACAGGGCGTCGAATTTGACTATGCGACCGTTCATTCTGTCTGGGCGATCAAGCAGGCAGGCTATGAAGCGATTATTATCAACAACAACCCTGAGACGGTGTCCACTGATTTCAGCATATCAGACAAACTGTATTTTGAACCGCTGACGGTAGAAGATGTCATGCACATCATTGATTTGGAACAGCCGGAAGGCGTTGTTGTCCAATTCGGCGGCCAGACGGCGATCAACCTTGCGGAAGAATTGAGCGCCCGCGGCGTCAAAATACTCGGCACATCACTTGAAGATTTAGACCGTGCGGAAGACCGGGATAAGTTCGAGCAGGCGCTTGAGGCGCTGAATGTGCCGCAGCCGCTCGGGAAAACCGCCGTATCGGTGAACGAAGCGGTCAAAATCGCCGCATCCATCGGCTATCCGGTACTTGTCCGCCCTTCGTATGTGCTCGGCGGCCGGGCGATGGAAATCGTCTATCACGAAGAAGAGCTGCTTCACTATATGAAAAACGCGGTCAAAATCAACCCGCAGCATCCGGTGTTAATCGACCGTTATCTGACGGGGAAAGAAATCGAAGTCGATGCCGTATCTGACGGTGAAACAGTCGTTATTCCGGGAATTATGGAGCATATCGAGCGGGCCGGCGTCCATTCAGGGGATTCAATCGCCGTCTATCCGCCTCAGACTTTAAGCGAAGACATTAAGAAAAAAATCGAACAATACACTGTAGCCTTGGCAAAAGGCCTTAACATCATCGGGTTGCTGAACATCCAGTTCGTACTGTCGCAAGGTGAGGTGTATGTGCTTGAGGTAAATCCGCGGTCAAGCAGAACCGTGCCGTTCTTAAGCAAAATCACAAAAATCCCAATGGCGAACCTGGCGACAAAGGTCATTCTCGGCCAAAAGCTTGCTGATTTCGGCTATCAAGAGGGGCTGCAGCCTGAACAGCAGGGGGTATTCGTGAAAGCGCCTGTCTTCTCATTCGCGAAGCTGAGAAGAGTGGATATCACGTTAGGCCCTGAAATGAAGTCGACGGGAGAGGTCATGGGCAAAGATTCAACCCTGGAAAAAGCGCTCTATAAAGCGCTGATTGCCTCTGGCATTCAAATCCCGAACTACGGCTCAGTGCTGTTGACCGTTGCCGATAAAGATAAAGAAGAAGGACTGCTGATCGCCAAGCGGTTCCACGCCATCGGCTATAAAATCTTGGCGACGGAAGGAACGGCGGCTTATTTGAAAGACGCTCAGATTCCGGCTCAGGTCGTCGGAAAAATCGGCGAAGAAGGGAAAAATCTGCTCGATGTCATCAGAAACGGCGAAGCGCAATTTGTCATCAATACGCTGACAAAGGGCAAACAGCCGGCCAGAGACGGCTTCAGAATCCGCCGCGAATCTGTTGAAAACGGAGTCGCCTGCCTGACATCTTTAGATACGGCCGAAGCCATTTTGCGGGTATTGGAAAGCATGACATTCCGGGCGGATCATATGCCTGCATCCGAAACCAATCAAAAGGCGGCAGTCACGATATGAAGAAAGCGCATTTGACTGTTCAATCCAACTTAGAAATTGCCGACCGGATTTATAAGATGGTGCTGAAAGGAGAGCTTGTCCGGCACCTTACTGAGCCGGGTCAATTTCTTCATCTGAAGGTGAGTGACGCGGTCACGCCGCTATTAAGAAGACCGCTCAGCATTGCGGACGTCAATTTCGCTGCGAATGAAGTATCCGTTATCTACAGAGCTGACGGTGAGGGAACGCGTCTTTTGTCCGAGAAAAAAGAGGGCGGCAGGATAGACGTTCTCGGCCCTCTCGGCAACGGGTTCCCCGTCCGGCGGATTGAACCCAGCAAAAACGCGCTGTTAGTCGGAGGCGGAGTCGGGGTTCCGCCTTTGCAGGAACTGTCAAAGCGCCTGACGGAAAAAGGCGTAAACGTCATTCATGTGCTTGGATTTCAATCAGCAAAGGATGTTTTTTACGAACAGGAATGTCGTGCGTACGGAGACACCTATGTGGCGACGGCTGACGGAACATATGGAGAGAAAGGGTTTGTCACCGATGTCATCCGTGAAAAGCAGCTCGAATTCGATGTCCTGCTAAGCTGCGGACCGACACCGATGCTGAAAGCTCTGAAGCAGCAGTACGGCCATAAAGAGGTTTATCTTTCGATGGAAGAGCGGATGGGCTGCGGCATCGGTGCCTGCTTCGCCTGCGTGTGCCGCACGGGTGAAAGCGATACATCCTATGTAAAGGTCTGCCTTGACGGGCCGGTATTTAAAGCTGAGGAGGTGGCGCTGTAATGTTAGAGGTGAATCTGCCGGGTCTCCAATTGAAAAACCCGGTCATCCCCGCTTCCGGATGTTTCGGTTTCGGGAAAGAATATGCCGGATTTTACGATTTATCATGCCTCGGAGGCATTATGATTAAAGCAACGACGAACGAAGCCCGCTTCGGAAATCCGACGCCGAGAGTGGCGGAGACAAGCGCGGGAATGCTGAATGCCATCGGACTGCAAAATCCCGGCCTTGAGCATGTGCTCAATCATGAGCTGCCTTGGCTCGAACAATTTGACACGCCGATTATCGCAAATGTCGCCGGTTCTCAGGTGGACGACTATAAAGAAGTGGCCGAGCACATCAGCCAAGCGCCGAATGTGCATGCGCTTGAGCTTAACATTTCATGTCCGAATGTCAAAACGGGGGGGATTGCTTTTGGTACTGATCCCGTCATGGCGGCCGAACTGACAAAAGCGGTGAAAGAAGTTTCCGCAGTGCCTGTGTATGTGAAGCTTTCGCCTAATGTCGCAAACATAACCGAAATTGCCAAAGCGATTGAAGCGGCCGGTGCTGACGGTCTGACGATGATTAATACACTCATCGGGATGAGGCTCGATCTCAAGACGGGACGGCCGATCTTAGCAAATAAAACGGGCGGACTGTCAGGCCCGGCGATCAAACCGGTCGCCATCCGGATGGTATACGAAGTCAGCCAGGCCGTTCAAATTCCGATTATCGGGATGGGCGGCGTTCAGACCGCAGAGGATGCATTAGAATTTCTTCTTGCGGGAGCGAGTGCGGTTGCCGTCGGCACGGCAAACTTCGTCAATCCGCTCGTCTGCCCGGAAATCATAGAACAGCTCCCCCGTGTGCTGCGCCAACACGGCTTTCAATCTGTAAGTGAATGCATCGGAAGGAGCTGGAAACATGAAAAACAACCTGCCCATCATCGCGCTTGATTTTGCATCAGGGGAAGAGACTTTAACGTTTTTAGACTTGTTTGAAAAGGAAAGGCTTTTTGTCAAAACGGGGATGGAACTTTTTTATCAGGAAGGCCCCGCCATCATTCACCAATTAAAAGAACGGAACTGTGATATATTTTTAGATTTAAAGCTTCATGATATCCCGACTACGGTCAATAAAGCGATGAAGCGGCTGGCCGGCCTCGGCGTTGATCTCGTCAATGTGCATGCAGCAGGGGGCGCACGCATGATGCGCGCGGCCCTTGAGGGGCTTGAAGAAGGCACGCCGGCAGGCAGAAAACGCCCGTCTTTAATCGCGGTGACGCAGCTGACCAGCACTTCAGAGCAGGTGGCGAAGGAAGAGCTTCTGCTGCATAAGCCGCTGTTAGAAACGGTTGTGCATTACGGCAAAATGGCGGAAGAGTGCGGGCTGGACGGAGTGGTATGTTCGGTACATGAAACAAAAGCCATTTATGAAGCGGTCCGGCCTTCATTTCTGACAGTCACGCCGGGCATCCGCACGGCCAGTGACGCAGCTGACGATCAAGTCCGGACGGCGACTCCGTCATTTGCGAAAGAAAACGGTTCGTCAGCGATCGTCGTGGGCCGCTCAATTACAAAAGCGGAAAACCCCGTTGAAGCATATGAAGCAATTAAACTGGAATGGGAGGGCGTTCGCCGATGAAACAGGCTATCGCAAAACATCTATTACACATTGAAGCTGTCTTTTTACGCCCGAATGAGCCGTTTACGTGGGCGAGCGGCATTTTATCACCGATCTATTGTGACAACCGTCTGACATTGTCGTATCCAAAAGTGAGAAATGATGTGGCGGACGGGCTCGGCAAACTGCTGAAAGAGCATTTTCCCGAGGCAGAGATGATCGCGGGCACTGCAACGGCGGGCATTCCGCATGCTGCGCTTCTCGCAGACCGTACAGGCGCGCCGATGTGCTACGTCAGAAGCAAACCGAAAGCGCACGGCAAAGGAAATCAAATAGAAGGCGCCATTAAGAAAGGACAAAAAACAGTCGTGATTGAAGACTTGATTTCTACCGGAGGCAGCGTGCTTGAAGCTGCGGCGGCCCTTCAAAGAGAGGGCGCGGAAGTCCTCGGCGTCATTTCCATTTTTACATACGGGCTGCCGAAAGCAAAAGAAGCCTTTAAAAAAGCGGGTCTTCCTTATTACTCGTTAACGGATTATGACACGCTGATTGAAGTCGCGCTTGAAAACGGAACGATTCATTCAGCTGACATTGAAAAACTGAAATCATGGAAACAGAATCCCGAGTCAAAAGATTGGTTTAAAAAATAATGACAATAAAAACAGGCCTCAGGGCCTGTTTTATTATTCCTATCAAAAAACTCGGGTTGACTTCTGTTAGAATTGTGCTAAAATTTAGTACAAATCTAAAAAGCTTATCAAGAGCGGCTGAGGGACTGGACCGATGACGCCCGGCAACCTGCGTGTCATGCAAGGTGCCGCATCCAGAAAAATGCACAGCATTTTGAAGATAAGGGCTATACCGGGTCACTGTCTTTCATTCCGCTGGATTGAAAGTTTTTTATATGAAAAAAGATTGAGGGATAAGACAACCGGCAGAAAACAACAGCTGTTTGATTGTCTCCGGGAGGAGGAAAGGAAAAATGTTAACGTATGACACATGGGAAGAGCCGGCGATTACATTTCCGGAAGACGATTCCTATAAAGGGGCGCTGTCCGTTTTAAAATGGGCATACGGCCACTACGGAGACCAGCTTGTTTACGCGTGCAGCTTCGGGATTGAAGGCATCGTCCTGATCGATTTAATTTCTAAAGTAAAGAAAGACGCGGAAATCGTGTTTCTCGATACGGGTCTTCACTTTAAAGAAACATATGAAACGATCGAAAAAGTGAAAGAGCGTTACCCGGGACTGAACATTATCCTGAAAAAGCCAAGCCTTACTCTTGAAGAACAAGCCGAGGCTCACGGAGATAAACTGTGGGAAAGAGAACCGAACCAGTGCTGCTACATCAGAAAAATTCTGCCGTTAAGAGAAGCGCTCGCAGGGCATCCGGCATGGCTGTCCGGCCTTCGCCGGGATCAAGGGCCGAGCCGGGCGAATACGAATTTCCTGAATAAAGACGACAAGTTTCAATCGATTAAAGTATGCCCGCTGATCCATTGGACATGGAAAGACATCTGGAGATATACTTCCAAGCATGAGCTGGATTACAATATCCTCCATGATCAGGGGTATCCGAGCATCGGCTGTGAACCGTGCACTTCACCTGCGTTTACCGCGGAAGATTTGCGGAGCGGCAGATGGAACGGCATGGCGAAAACAGAATGCGGACTGCATGAATAAAGGAGCTGCACGATGGAATTAGCCGCTATTTTATTCTGCCTGTTTTTTGCCATGAATATCGGAGCCAGCGGGGCCGCGGCATCAATGGGAGTCGCTTACGGGTCCGGCGCAGTTAAAAAGAAAACGTATGCGCTGATCATTTGCGCGGCCGGAGTCCTGTCAGGGGCGGTTATCGGCGGCGGAGAAGTCGTTAAGACGATCAGCGGCGGAATCATTCCCGAACAAACCATTACGCTCACCATTGTCTGCATTATTATCGGATCGGCGGCGCTATCGTTATTCACGGCGAATGTGCTCGGCATTCCGCTGTCGACGAGTGAGGTCACTGTCGGGGCGATTGTCGGTGTCGGCGTCGCGTACAAAGTATTGTTTTTACAGCATCTTTTGGTCATCGTGAGTTTTTGGGTGCTCGTACCGTTCGTCGCGTTCTGTTTCACGTTTCTCGTCTCGAAGGTATTCAGTTCTCTGAATATTCGAGTCATTTCGAATCGGAAACAGAAGATTTTAGGGATTGTGCTGCTGATTGCGGGGTTTTGGGAAGCTTTTTCAGCCGGAATGAACAATGTCGCAAATGCGGTGGGCCCTTTGGTTGCTGCGGGCGTGCTCAGCGTGTCCAAAGGAACGCTGTACGGAGGCATCTTTGTCGCTCTCGGCGCTCTGCTTTTAGGACGTAAAGTGCTTGAAACCAACGGGAAAAAGATTACGAGATTTTCAGCCGGAGAAGGCATACTGCTTTCAGGAACCGGCGCGGGGCTTGTCATTATCAGTTCCGTCTTCGGTCTGCCGGTCCCATTGGCGCAAGTCACATCATCATCAATTATCGGCATCGGAATGGCCAAAAACGGGCCGAACGTTTTTCATAAAGAAGTCGTGAAAACGATGCTCAAAGTATGGGTCGTTTCGCCGTTTTTGTCACTGTCGATTTCGTATCTGCTTGTCTCCCTGCTGTTAAAAGGAGATTACTATTCCATCTTTATGATGGCCAGCGTGCTTTTGGCAGCTGGCGGAGCCGCCAGTCTGATGAAAGCCATCCGAAAAGAGAAACGCTCTGTCCATGAACAAGGCGGAGGCATTTAACTATTAATCTGAGTTTATTTATCTGTTAACTGGGAGGAATCATGTATTATGAGTTTAGCACCGCACGGAGGAACATTAATTAACCGGGTGAATGAGCAGTATGATCTTACATCCGTCCAAAAAGAAATTGAGCTTGATTTGATTTCGTTCGCTGATTTAGAGCTGATCGGGATCGGGGGGTACAGCCCGATTGAAGGATTTTTCACAGAAAAAGATTACGTGTCAGTCGTTGAAAATATGCGTTTGGCATCCGGGGTTGTCTGGTCCCTGCCGATCACGCTTCCGGTCGATTCAGAAAAAGCGGCTGAGCTTGCCGTCGGCGACACGGTGAAACTGACTTACGGCGGAGAAACATACGGCGTAGTCGACATCGAAGATATTTATACGCCGGATAAACAAAAAGAAGCCGTTCACGTATATAAAACCGATGATGCCGCGCATCCGGGCGTGAAAAAATTATTTTCACGCGGCGATACGTATGTCGGCGGGCCGATCACATTAGTTAAAAAAGCGTCAAAGCAGTTTCCCGAGTTTACATTTGAACCTGCCGATACAAGACTAAGCTTCGAAGAAAAGGGCTGGAAAACCATTGTCGGTTTCCAAACGAGAAATCCGGTCCACCGCGCCCACGAATATATCCAAAAAACCGCGCTTGAGACGGTAGACGGCCTGTTTTTGAACCCGCTCGTCGGTGAAACAAAATCAGATGATATTCCGGCGGATGTCAGAATGGAAAGCTACCAGGTGCTGCTCGATCATTATTATCCGAAAGACCGCGTTTTCCTCGGTGTATTTTTGGCGGCTATGCGGTATGCGGGGCCGAGAGAAGCCATTTTCCACGCGCTTGTCCGTAAAAACTACGGCTGCACGCATTTCATCGTCGGCCGCGATCATGCCGGCGTCGGTGATTACTACGGCACATATGAAGCGCAAGAGCTGTTTGATCAATTTACAGCGGATGAACTCGGGATTACACCGATGAAATTCGAGCACAGCTTCTTCTGCCGGAAATGCGGCAACATGGGAACGGCCAAAACATGCCCGCATGAAAGAGAAGACCACGTCATTCTGTCAGGAACAAAGGTCAGAGAAATGCTGCGAAGCGGCGTCATGCCGCCGGCGGAATTCAGCCGTCCTGAAGTTGTCGAAGTGTTGATTAAAGGGCTGAAAACGAAAGAAGAAGCAGGCGTTTCTTAAGGAGGAAAATAGAGTGACAAATCGTGATATCGTGTGGCATGAAGCCTCAATAACGAAAGAAGAATACCAGCAGAAAAACAAGCATAAAAGCTCTATCCTCTGGCTGACGGGCTTAAGCGGTTCAGGGAAATCCACGATTGCAAACGCCGCAGCGCGCGAGCTGTTTGAACAAGGCTATCAAGTCATCGTGCTTGATGGTGATAACATCCGCCACGGCTTAAACAAGGACTTAGGTTTTTCCGATGATGACCGCAAGGAAAACATACGCCGCATCGGGGAAGTGGCGAAGCTTTTCGTTCAGCAGGGAACCATCGTCATCACGGCTTTTATTTCTCCGTTCCGTGAGGACAGAGATCAGGTGAGAGAGCTTGTGGCAGAGGGCGAATTTAATGAAATCTATGTTAAATGTGACCTCGATATATGTGAAAAGCGCGATCCGAAAGGTTTATATAAAAAAGCAAGAAATGGTGAAATTCCGTTCTTTACGGGGATCGACTCACCGTATGAAGAGCCGAAAGCGCCTGAGCTCGTACTTGATTCAGGTAAATGTGAACGCGAAGAATGCACCGGAAGACTGGTTGACTTTGTGAAAAACAGCTTAGCATAATAGGTCCAAAAAGGCCGCGCAATCAGCCGGATATCCCCCGCAATGGCGGGATATGGTAAAATAGCTGAAGTGCGGCCTCGCGGCTGTTCTGGGAAGATTTCAAAACGGATCGGGGAGACATGCTATGGGGAAAGTATTTATCGTTGGAGCCGGTCCGGGAGATCCGGACTTATTAACGGTGAAGGCAATGAAAGCCATACAAAAAGCGGATGTTATATTATATGACAGATTGGTAAGCAAAGAGATTTTACAGTATGCCGGAGAAGAGGCGGATCTGATTTACTGCGGCAAGCTCCCGGATTTTCACATTATGAAACAGGATACGATCAACCGTTTCCTTGTGAAGTATGCGAAAAAAGGAAAAACCGTTGTAAGGCTCAAGGGGGGCGATCCGTTTGTTTTCGGCCGCGGAGGCGAAGAAGCGGAGGCTCTCGCGCAAAACGCCATTCCGTTTGAGATCGTTCCCGGCATTACATCAGGAATCGCGGCTGCTGCTTATGCCGGCATTCCCGTGACGCACAGAGAGGCGAGCTCCAATGTCGCATTCGTTACGGGGCATTATAAACAAGAAGACGACTTTGAAGAAAAATGGAAAGCGCTGGCGACGGGTATTGATACGCTGGTGATTTATATGGGAATTAAAAATATCCGGCAGATTGAAAGAATGCTGCTGGAAAACGGCAGAGACGCCGGCACCCCGGCAGCCTTTATTCATTGGGGAACGACGGACAGGCAAAAAACAGTCGTCTGCACCGTCGGCACGCTTTCAGACACCGTGATAAAAGAAGAAATCAAAAACCCGAGCTTAATTGTTATCGGTGATGTCGTCAATTATCACTGCAAACTGGACTGGTATGCATCTGATCAGAAAAATCTGGATTTGAGCGAGGCGTTGTAAATGAAGCAGGCGATTTTATACATCGGGCACGGAAGCAGGCTGAAAAAAGCGCAGACAGAGTCGGCGGCGTTTTTAAAAGGGTGCATGCCGCACGCTGACGCTCCCATTCAGGAAATTTGTTTTTTAGAACTGCAGGAACCGTCTATTGAAGCGGGATTTGAAGCATGTGTCAGACAAGGCGCCACTCATATTGCGGCCGTGCCTTTGCTGCTGTTGACCGCTGCCCACGCAAAACATGACATTCCGGCTGAAATCGCCCGTGCGGCGGCCCTGCATCCCGATATAAAAGTGACATATGGTGTTCCGATCGGAGTGGACGATGAAGTCGTAAAAGCGGTGCATCATCGCATTGAAGATACCGGAGTGCCCATTGAGCAGGCGAAAGTGGTGCTGATCGGAAGAGGAAGCACAGATCCGGCAGTTAAAAACGCAGTCAGTGAGATTGCCGGAAAACTTGAGGCGATTACACCTGTTAAAGAAGTCATCCCTTGTTTTTTAACAGCATGTGACCCGCACTATAAAGAAGTGTTTGCCGGCCTTGAAGAGGATGACGGAGCACCCGTTTTTATCGTTCCATATCTTCTGTTTACCGGGCTTTTAATGACTGAGATTGAACGGGAAGTTGAAAAGCTTCAAACGATCAATCAAAATGTTCATCTCGCTTCATACTTAGGTTTTCACCCTCATATTAAGCAGGCGTTTTTGAACCGTGTGTCAGAAGCTGTTCGAAACCCCGGCGGTCAGTTTGATTTTAAGGGGGGACAGTATGCTGCCTCTGCACATTAATTTAAGCGGAAAAAGAATTATCATCGCGGGCGGAGGCAATGTTGCCTTAAGAAGGCTCAAAACGGTGCTTCCGGAAGGCGCGGATATAACTGTAATCAGTCCCGATGCCCTGCCTGAAATTAAACAGCTGGCAGATGAAGGACGTATCCGCTGGGTTTCCCGTAAAATTGAAATGAAAGATCTCGCGCCCGCTTTTTTCATCATTGCCGCGACAAATGACCGCAGCGTGAATCAGGAGATAGCCGCGAGCGCTTCTGAAACGCAGCTGGTCAATTGTGTAAGCGATGCTGAACAGGGCAGCGTGTATATGCCGAAGATCATTCGCAAAGGGCGCATTCAAGTATCCGTATCAACAAGCGGCGCAAGCCCGGCACATACGAAAAGACTGGCTGAGGACATAGAGCCTCTCATTACTGCTGATTTGACTGAAGAAGTGGATCGATTATTTGAGAAAAGAAGAAGACCATAAAAAACACCTTGTCTGTCATCAGGCAGGGTGTTTTTTATACTGTCCTGACAGTCCGTCGAATGTGAACAATTCAAAACGAAAGCGGGCAGTTTGAATGGTATATGCCGACAAGCGGTCAGGGTTGCGAAGTGATGCGGAATATGTATCTGATCCCAATGCCGCCTGGATTCCGCCCGCATACAAAGGAAAGGTCAGAGACCCGCCCGGATGTGCTCAGGTTCGGCGAGGGAAGGTGACAGTATCCGCCGCCAAATCAAGGTGTGACCGCTTTAATCAGAGACGGCCCCCGGCGGATCAGGCAGACATGACGGGAAACTGATCAGATACTGTAAAGATCGGTTCTGACGGCTGGGAGAGTTTCGTCTCCGTTTATACGTAATAAAAAACACCTCCAAGCTGAGTGCGGATTTCAGCTTGGAGGTGCGTTTATTTTTTCAGCCGTATGACAAGGTCGGCATCAGGTGTGACAAATACGGTATGCTGGCTGTCATAGGTGACAAATCCGGGCTTTGCGCCGTTTGGCTTTTTCACGTGTCTGATTTTTGTATAATCAACCGGAACGGAGCCGGAATCTTTCGCTTTGGAAAAATAAGCGGCGATCGCAGCCGCCTCCAGTATGGATTGTTCATCCGGATCGCTGCTTTTAATCACAACGTGGGAACCCGGAATGTCTTTCGTGTGGAACCATAAATCATCCCTTGCGGCAGCTTTTGTCGTTAAGTACTCATTTTGTTTATTGTTTTTGCCGACAAGAATCGTCAATCCCCGTGAAGATTCATATTGCTCCAAAACAGGAACGTGCTGCTTCTGTTTTTTCTGTCCCCGCTGCTGTTTCGGTCGCAGATATTTGCCTTCCACAAGCTCTTCCCTTATTTCGTGAATATCCTTTGTGGACGCGGAGGAGAGCTGCTGGATCAGCTGATCGAAATAAGCGATTTCCTCCTCGGCCAGACGGATCTGTTCTTTTACCACCTCGACGGAATTCTTCGCCTTTTGATACTTTGTAAAATACATCTGTGCGTTTTCTGACGGTGTTTTGTTCGGATTTAAAGGGATGGTCACTGTCTTACTTTCTTCATCATAATAATTGATGACTTCCGCTTCTTTGTCACCTTTTTTCAGCATATACAAATTCGCCGTCAGCAGTTCGCCGTATAGCTGGAATTCCTTCGCATTCTCTGAGTAGTCGAGCGTCTTTTCCAGCTTTTTTATCTTATTGGCGTTCTTTTTCCGTTCATTTGCGACAAACCGCTCGAGATCCTGAGCCTGCTGTTTGACGCGGTCGCGTTCCGCCTTGCCGAAATAAAACCGGTCCAACAGCTCACTCAGTGAGTGAAAGGTGCGCTCCTCTCCGTTTACATGTGTGAGAGACAGGAGATAAAAGTATTCCTTTCCGCCGGCTGTCGTAATGTTCGGTGTAAACCTGCAATCTTTCACGGCATGGAACATTTCAATCAGCGTCTTCGGCAGCGTTATTTTGTTAGCGAGACCCGCTCTGTGAACGGCTTCTTTTGAAAACAGCGGAGAAACACCGGAGAAGTGTCTGACGATCTGCTGGTCAAGCCGTCCTTCCTGAAAACTGAGATAACGTAAAACGTCTTCTTCATCCGCGGCAAGCGGCGAAATTTTTTCCTGAGCGGGGGGAAGCTTGTAATCATAGCCCGGCAGAACGGTCCGGTAGCTGTTCATCGACGGAGATAAATGCTTCAGCCCGTCGATGATGGCTCCTTCTCCGTCAGTCAGAATAATATTGCTGTGCCGCCCCATAATTTCAACATACAGCGTTCTGACGGTTTCGTCGCCGATTTCATTTCTGCTTTTTATGCGGAATATCATAATCCGGTCTAATCCGGCCTGTTCTATTTTCTCAATAAATCCGCCTTCTATATGCTTTCTGAGCAGCATACAAAACATCGGCGGCTCGCTCGGATTTTCATAAGCCTGATTCGTCGTGTGCACCCGTGAATAGCTCGGATGCGCCGATAATAATAATTTATGGTTTTTTCCGTTAGCGCGGATATGGAATATCACATCGTGCTTAAAAGGCTGATGGACTCTCGTAATCCGGCCTCCGGCGATCCGGCTGTTTAATTCATGTGTCATTCCGTATGTAAACATGCCATCAAAAGACATATAAAACACCCTTTCCTTCTTCCTGCATTCGATAATTATAGCATGAAAAGGGACGAGTCAGAATAAGCTTGTTTACAGAGTGACATCTCTAAAGCGAGGCAGGGGAGTGGACGAGAAGAATGAAGTTTCATGAAATGGGACAAACCGATTTGCTGAAAGCAACAAATACGTCCATTAAACAGGGGTTGACCGAAAAAGAGGTGAAAAAACGCCTTGAAAAGCACGGACCGAACGAGCTTCAGGAGGGCAAGAGGACACCGGCGATCGCCGTGTT
The DNA here is from genome assembly GCF_046535335.1 of Bacillus sp. SIMBA_026. Taxonomy (NCBI): domain Bacteria; kingdom Bacillati; phylum Bacillota; class Bacilli; order Caryophanales; family Bacillaceae; genus Bacillus; species Bacillus sp. SIMBA_026. The sequence continues at coordinate 691,956 of NZ_JAWRWX010000001.1, forward strand.
TTTCGCCCAATTTAAAGATTTTATGGTGCTCGTGCTGCTGGCGGCAACCTTAATATCCGGGTTTTTAGGCGAATATGTAGATGCCGTAGCGATTATGGCGATTGTATTTGTCAATGGGGTTCTCGGTTTTTTTCAAGAGCGGCGTGCGGAAAAGTCTTTACATGCATTAAAAGAGCTGTCAACGCCGTATGTGTCAGCGTTGCGGGACGGGAGCTGGAAGAAAATTCAGTCCAAGGAGCTCGTTCCCGGCGATATTATGAAATTTTCAAGCGGCGACCGGATTGGCGCGGATGTGCGGATCGTTGAAGCGAAAAGCCTTGAAATTGAGGAATCGGCGCTGACCGGGGAATCAATTCCGGTGGTTAAACAAGCTGATAAACTGAGAAAGCCGGATGTTTCGTTAGGCGACATCAGCAATATGGCGTTTATGGGTACGATCGTAACGCGCGGCAGCGGTGTCGGCGTCGTCGTCGGTACAGGAATGAATACGGCAATGGGGAAAATCGCCGATATGCTGGAATCCGCCGGCAGCCTTTCAACACCGCTGCAGCGAAGACTTGAAGAGCTCGGCAAAATTTTAATTATCGTCGCGCTCCTTTTAACGGTATTGGTCGTTGCAGTCGGCGTCTTACAGGGACATGAGCTTTACAGCATGTTTTTGGCCGGGGTGTCATTGGCCGTCGCCGCGATTCCGGAAGGGCTTCCCGCCATTGTTACGGTGGCATTATCAATCGGCGTCCAGCGCATGATCAAACAAAAATCAATTGTCAGAAAGCTCCCGGCGGTTGAAACATTGGGCTGCGCCTCTGTCATTTGTTCTGATAAAACCGGCACGCTGACACAAAACAAAATGACCGTCACCCATATGTGGTCAGGGGGAAAAACATTTAAAGTGTCAGGCATCGGCTATGAGCCGGAGGGCGTTTTCACCCGAGATGAGCGGGAAATCAAGCCGAAAGATGAAAAGATTCTTGAACAGATGCTGGTTTTCGGCGCGTTGTGCAACACATCCGAAATCGCACTGAAAGACGGCCATTATGTACTCGACGGTGATCCGACAGAAGGAGCGCTGCTGACGGCTGCAAGAAAGGGCGGCTATTCAAACGATTGGCTCAGCGCGCAATACCGCGTGGTTGCCGAGTTTCCGTTTGACTCCGTCCGCAAAATGATGACCGTCATTGTAGAGGATAAGGAAAAAAAGCAGTTCGTCATCACTAAAGGAGCGCCCGATGTGCTGATTGACCGCTCGTCACATCTGATGTACGACGCAAGAAGCGCGCCATTTTCAGGAGAAAAGAAAGCAGAAACGGAAGCGGTTCTGAAAGAGCTGGCGTCGCAAGCTTTGCGTACGATCGCGATTGCTTATAAACCGCTTAAGCCCGGAGAAAAGCCGACAATGGAGCAGGCGGAAAAAAATCTGACGATGCTCGGCTTGTCAGGCATAATTGATCCGCCCCGTCCGGAGGTCAGACAGGCAATTAAAGAATGCCGTGAAGCCGGCATTAAAACGGTTATGATCACAGGGGATCACGTCGAAACGGCAAAGGCCATTGCGAAAGATTTGCGTCTTCTTCCGAAAAAGGGGCGTGTGATGGACGGCAAGACGCTGAATGAGCTTACGGAGAAAGAACTTATCGAAACGGTCGATGATGTCTACGTCTTCGCACGCGTGTCGCCTGAACATAAATTGAAAATCGTCAAAGCGTTCCAGGAAAACGGACACGTCGTCGCCATGACGGGAGACGGGGTTAATGACGCGCCGGCCATAAAGCAGGCAGATATCGGTGTTGCCATGGGCGTGACGGGAACGGATGTGGCAAAGGAAGCCTCTTCTCTCATTCTGGTAGATGATAACTTTGCTACGATTAAATCAGCCATAAAAGAGGGACGGAATATCTATGAAAATATAAGAAAATTCGTCCGGTATTTGCTCGCCTCCAACGTCGGTGAAATTTTAGTGATGCTGTTTGCGATGCTTCTCGCTCTGCCGCTGCCGCTCGTTCCGATTCAGATATTGTGGGTGAACTTAGTCACTGACGGGCTGCCGGCGATGGCCCTCGGTATGGATCAGCCGGAAGGAGATCTGATGAGGCGGAAGCCGCGGCATCCGAAAGAAGGAGTGTTTGCGAGAAAACTGGGCTGGAAAGTCGTATCAAGAGGGTTTTTAATCGGAGCCGCAACCATTTTAGCGTTTATCATCGTCTATCACCGCAATCCTGAAAATCTGCCCTACGCACAGACCGTTGCATTCGCGACTCTTGTCCTGGCTCAGCTTATACACGTGTTTGACTGCCGGAGCGAAACGTCTGTTTTCTCCCGGAATCCGTTTGAAAATATCTATCTGCTCGGCGCCATCATTTCTTCTATCTTCCTGATGGTCATCGTCATCTATTATCCGCCGCTGCAGCCGATTTTCAAAACAGTGCCGATTACGCCGGGCGATTGGATGCTGATTATCGGTATGTCGGGCATACCTACTTTTTTGCTGGCGGGTTCACTTTTGACAAGAAAAAAATAATTCCATATGATATAATCTTAGGGGTAATAGCATGTCTATTGCCCTTTTATTTTGATAACGGGAAAGAATTGGGTGTTTCATATGATACGGAGTATGACAGGCTTCGGCAGCGCAAGCAGCACAAAAGGCGATCTCTCGGCAACCGTTGAATTGAAATCCGTCAATTACCGGTTCAAAGAAGTGAACGCCCGCCTGCCACGGCCTTTGCTATATGTAGAGGATAAGCTGAAACAAACGATATTACAGCATATACAGCGCGGAAGAGTAGAGCTGTTTCTCACTGTAAACAGTGACGCGCTCATAAAAAGAAGCCTGAACATCGATTGGGAGCTCCTTGATGAATATGTGAGCGCCGCACGCGTCATGAAAGAGCGCTACAGCCTGGCCGCAGAACCCGATGCAATGGATTTCTTTAAATTTGAACATATTGCGCAGATACACGAAGAACAGATGCGTGATGATAAGCTTGAAGAAGTCATCAGGGAAGCCGCTGAGCTGGCTGTAAAGGAACTTTGTGACATGAGGGAAAAAGAAGGCCGGCTTTTGGCGGAAGACTGCTTTCTGCACATTGAGCGGCTTGAGACGCTGTCCGAACAGGTGAAAGAGCGCGCTTCGGCCGTTGTTATTCAATACCGCGAGCGTCTTTACGCCCGAATGAAGGAATGGACGGAGGACGCGCTCGACGAAAGCAGGCTGATCACGGAATGCGCCATTTTCGCCGACCGTTCTGATATCACGGAAGAAATTACCAGATTGAAGAGCCATTTTGTTCAATTCCGTGATATATTAAAAGAAGGCGGGGCAGTCGGCCGCAAACTTGATTTCCTTGTTCAGGAGCTTAACCGGGAAGCGAACACGATCGGCTCAAAAGCCAATGATCATCAAATCACAAAGCTTGTCGTTGAAATGAAAAGTTCTATTGAAAAATTGAAGGAACAAGTGCAAAATATAGAATAGCGACTGTGCGTATTGTTTACAGACGGTCTCTTCAGGTTACACTAGAGACGTCTATTTTACAGGGGGAACGTAGAAGATGACGATTAAACTGATTAATATCGGATTTGGCAATATCATCTCCGCCAATCGGATGATTTCGATTGTCAGCCCGGAGTCTGCGCCAATAAAGCGAATGATCCAGGATGCAAGAGACCGCGGAATGCTAATAGACGCTACATACGGACGAAGAACCCGTGCAGTTGTCGTCATGGATAGTGATCACATTATCTTATCTGCCGTCCAGCCTGAGACAGTTGCACACAGACTTTCTGTGAAAGAAGAAATTATGGATGAAGGGCAGGGGTAATTGCCGCATGAAAGAAAGAGGGTTATTAATCGTTCTCTCAGGTCCCTCCGGAGTTGGAAAAGGAACGGTTCGGCAAGCAATATTTTCACAACAGGACACGAAATTTGAATACTCAATTTCAGTCACGACGAGAAACCCGAGAGAGGGCGAGGTCGACGGCGTCGATTATTTCTTTAAATCTAGAGATGAATTCGAACGCATGATTGAAAACAACAAACTGCTTGAGTGGGCGGAATATGTCGGCAACTATTACGGAACGCCCGTTGATTATGTCGAACAGACGCTTCAAGAAGGAAAAGACGTCTTCTTAGAGATTGAAGTGCAGGGCGCGCTCCAAGTGCGGAATGCATTTCCGGAAGGCCTGTTTATCTTCTTAGCGCCGCCGAGTCTTTCTGAGCTGAAAAACAGAATCGTGACAAGAGGGACTGAAACCGACGATTTAATCGAAAACAGAATGAATGCCGCAAAAGCTGAAATCGAAATGATGGACGCGTATGATTATGTCGTTGAAAACGACGATATCCAAACGGCTTGTGATAAGATTAACGCAATCGTTCTCGCCGAGCACTTAAAACGTGAACGCGTCGCTCCGAGATATAAGAAAATGCTGGAGGTAGAATAACTTATGTTAGATCCGTCAATTGACTCTTTAATGAATAAATTAGATTCTAAATATACGCTGGTGACCGTGTCTGCAAGACGCGCGCGTGAAATGCAGATCAAAAAAGACCAGCAGATTGAACATACCATTTCTCACAAATATGTAGGCAAAGCTTTAGAAGAAATTGACGCGGGCCTGCTTTCGTTTGAAAGAGAAGACAGCGAATAACAAGCACACGTAGCAACCTATCTCTACATAGGTTGTTATTTTTTTCCGTTTGGGATTTGTCCAATGCTTTCATAAAGGGGAGAAGACTTCATGAAAAACCGAAACATTTTGCTATGCGTAAGCGGAGGAATTGCCGTTTATAAAGCTTCCGCACTCACGAGCAAGCTGGTTCAGGCCGGCGCAAACGTCAAAGTGATTATGACTGAGTCCGCGCGTGAGTTTGTTTCTCCGCTGACATTTCAGGCGCTGAGCCGGAATGAAGTGTATACAGATACATTTAATGAACAAAATCCGAAGGTGATTTCTCATATTGATGCCGCTGACTGGGCGGATTTAATTATTGTCGCGCCCGCTACGGCAAATATCATCGGCAAGCTTGCCAACGGAATTGCTGACGATATGCTCACAACGACGGTGCTGGCCGCTGAGGCCCCGGTCTGGGTGGCGCCTGCGATGAATGTCCATATGTATGATCATCCGGCGGTGAAACGGAACATCTCTGTGCTTTATCAGGACGGGGTCCGCTTTATCGAGCCGAGTGAAGGCTATTTGGCATGCGGATATGTCGGCAAAGGAAGGCTGGAGGAGCCGGAGCTTATTGTTGAGCGTGTCAGAGAGCATTTTAAGGAGCCTGAAGACGAAGCGCCGCTGAAAGGAAAACATATTGTCATTACGGCCGGTCCGACGCGCGAAGCCGTGGACCCTGTCCGCTTCTTCACAAATAAATCCACCGGCAAAATGGGCTACGCCGCTGCTGAAGCCGCCGTCCGTCTCGGGGCGCGGGTGACGCTGATTTCAGGCCCGGTGTCAATAGAGCCGCCAGTCGGGCTGTATCAGTTTCTTCCTGTGCAATCGGCAGCCGATATGAGAGAAGCTGTGCTTTCTGTGTTTGATTCATGCGACATGGTGATTAAGACGGCGGCCGTGGCCGATTTTACGCCGGCGGCTGTTTCTGATCACAAAATGAAGAAGAAAGACGGTTCGCTCGTGATCGAATTCAACCGTACGGCAGACATACTGAAAGAACTCGGCGAACGGAAAACACACCAGCTGCTGGTCGGATTTGCGGCTGAAACGCAAGACGTCGAACGCTATGCGCGCAGAAAACTCGAACAGAAAAACCTTGATATGATCGTTGCGAATGATGTGAAAGCAGAAGGAGCCGGATTTGGCACGGATACGAATGTCGTCACCTTCTATTTCCGGGACGGAAGAAAACGGGAGCTTGCGCTTATGTCTAAACTTGACGTTTCCTTTGAAATGCTGAAGGAAATGACCGCTTTGAAAGCCGAGGACCGAAAACCCGTATGAATGTAGCAGAAGTCATTGTCGATGTCAGCTCCAAAAACATTGACAGACCCTTTGATTACAAAATTCCCGATCATTTAAAAGGGATGATCGAAGTCGGAATGCGGGTGATTGTCCCGTTTGGCCCGCGCAAGCTTCAAGGATTTGTGACCGGTTTGAAAGATTCGTCTGAATTAAACGGCGGCTCAATGAAGGAAGTCGAGAAGCTTCTTGATTTGACGCCCGTGCTGACTGAGGAACTGATGCAGCTGTCTTCATGGCTTTCTGACAAAACGCTGTCGTTTAAAATCACGGCGCTTCAGGCAATGCTGCCCGCCGCACTGAAGGCGAAGTACGAGAAAGAGCTGAAAGTCGTTGACGAAGAAGCGCTGACACCGGAGATCAAACAGCTTTTCAGGAATCAAAAAAGTCTTCTGTACTCGGATATTACCGATGAAAGCATTCTTTCGTCACTTCAAAAATTCGTGCGCAAAGGAAGCATTGATGTCACATATAAAGTCGCCCAAAAAACGAATAAAAAAATGATCCGCATGATCGAAGCGGGGGCAGACAAAGAAGAACTCACCCGGCACGCAGATTCATTGACAAAGCAGGCTTCTAAACAGCTCGCCGTGCTTACTTATTTTATCGGCGGGGGAGCAAAGATTTCCGCGGCCGAACTTTGCAAAAAGACCGATTCCAGTTCAGCGACGCTGAAAACGCTTCTTAAAAAGGGGCTTCTTACGGAAAGCTTTGAGGAGGTTTACCGCGATCCTTATCAGGACAGAATGTTCAAAAAAACAGAGCCGCTCTCTCTTACAGAAGAGCAGCGGGCCGCTTTTGAGCCGATTAAACAAGCTGTAGCCGACCATGTCCATCACGTCTTTCTGCTTCACGGCGTCACGGGAAGCGGCAAGACGGAAATTTACCTGCAATCCATTGAAAAAGTGCTGGCAAAAGGACAAGAAGCCATCGTGCTCGTTCCGGAAATCTCGTTGACACCGCAAATGGTCAACCGTTTTAAAGGCCGCTTCGGCTCACAGGTTGCGGTCATGCACAGCGGATTATCCACAGGTGAAAAATACGATGAATGGCGGAAGATTCAGCGCAAGGAAGTCCGGCTTGTCGTCGGAGCCAGATCGGCCATCTTTGCCCCGTTTGAAAATCTCGGCATGATCATTATTGATGAAGAGCACGAATCTTCCTATAAGCAGGAGGAAATGCCGCGGTATCATGCAAAGGACGTAGCCATCCGCCGGGCCGAGCATCACAGTTGTCCGGTCGTCCTCGGGAGCGCCACGCCGACATTGGAATCATTTGCGCGGGCGAAAAAAGGCGTTTATGAGCTGCTTCCGTTAAAACATCGCGTAAATCGCCAGCTCATGCCTGACGTTTCTCTCGTTGATATGAGAGAAGAACTGAGAAACGGCAACAGATCAATGTTTTCAAGAGAGCTGATGGAACAGCTGGAAGAGAAGCTTGCAAAAAAAGAGCAGGCCGTCCTTTTTCTGAATAAACGGGGGTATTCCTCGTTTGTGATGTGCCGGGACTGCGGTTATGTGCCGCAATGTCCGCATTGCGACATTTCAATGACTTATCACCGCTACGGACAAAGGCTGAAATGCCATTACTGCGGCCATGAGGAACCTGTACCGGGAACATGCCCGGAATGCGGCAGCGAACATATCCGCTTTTTCGGCACGGGAACGCAGCGTGTGGAGGAGGAGCTTACCAAAGTGCTGCCTCAGGCGCGCGTAATCAGGATGGATGTGGACACCACTTCAAGAAAAGGCGCCCATGAAAAACTGTTGTCAGCGTTCGGTGAAGGGAAGGCGGATATCCTGCTCGGTACGCAAATGATCGCAAAAGGGCTTGATTTTCCGAACGTGACGCTCGTCGGAGTATTAAGCGCAGATACGACGCTTCACATCCCTGATTTCAGGGCCGCGGAGAAGACATTCCAGCTGCTGACACAGGTAAGCGGACGGGCCGGGCGGCATGAAAAGCCGGGAACGGTGGTCATTCAAACGTATACACCGTCTCATTACAGCATTCAGCTGACGAAAACGCACGACTATGAAACTTTTTTTCAGCAGGAAATGGCGCACAGACGGGCCCAGTCATACCCGCCTTATTATTACGTGGCGCTGGTGACTGTTTCTCATGAAGAAGCGCCAAAAGCCGCGGTCACCGCAGAAAAGATTACAAACTATTTAAGAGCGGGATGCGGGCCTGATACGAAAATTCTCGGGCCGGCGGCTTCCCCGATCGCCAGGATCAAAGATAGATATCGCTATCAATGCGTGATAAAATACAGACAGGAAAACGAGTTGCAGATTCAGTTGAAAAAGATACTGGAGCACTATAAACGCGACATTGCGCAAAAGCATGTAATGATTTCAATCGATATGAATCCGTACATGCTGATGTAACATTAGTTTTTGGAGGGCAAAATTTTGGCTGTGAAAAAAATCGTCACACACCCGGCGGAGGTTCTGGAAACACCTGCCGATGAAGTGACAGTGTTTGATAAAAAATTAAAAAAACTGCTTGACGATATGTACGATACGATGCTTGAAATGGATGGCGTCGGCCTCGCCGCGCCGCAAATCGGTATTTTAAAAAGAGCGGCCGTCGTGGACATCGGTGAAGAAAGCGGCCGGATCGACCTTGTAAATCCGGTTATTCTTGAAAAGAGCGGTGAACAGACCGGAGTCGAGGGCTGCTTAAGCTTTCCCGGGGTTTACGGCGATGTCACCCGCCCGGATTACGTAAAGGTAAAAGCCCACGACCGTAAAGGAAAACCGTTTATTTTAGAAGCGGAGGGTTTTTTGGCCAGAGCCGTTCAGCATGAAATGGATCATTTAGACGGCATTTTATTCACATCAAAAATTACGGCTTACTACACTGAAGAAGAACTGGCAGAAATGGAAGGATGATTGGATGACAAGGATCGTTTTTATGGGAACGCCCGACTTTTCAGTTCCCGTCCTGCGCACGCTTATTGAAGACGGGTATGAAGTAGTTGGCGTCGTTACGCAGCCTGACCGCCCGAAAGGCAGAAAAAAAATCATGACGCCCCCTCCTGTAAAAGCTGAAGCTGAACGTCACGGCATTCCCGTGCTTCAGCCCGAAAAAGTAAGGCTCGAAGAAGAAATAGAAAAAGTGCTCAGCCTGAAGCCGGACCTGATTGTTACGGCGGCATTCGGACAGATCCTGCCCAAGCAGCTGCTGGACGGCCCGAAATACGGCTGTATCAACGTACACGCGTCACTATTGCCTGAATTAAGAGGCGGAGCGCCGATACATTATTCGATTCTCCAAGGGAAGAAGAAAACCGGCGTGACGATCATGTATATGGTTGAAAAGCTTGATGCGGGCGATATGATTTCTAAAATCGAAGTGGAAATTGATGAAACGGATAACGTCGGCACGCTTCACGACAAATTAAGCATAGCGGGGGCAAAGCTTTTGTCAGAGACCGTTCCGAACGTCATTTCCGGAAATATTAAACCGATCAAACAGGACGAATCAAAAGCGACTTACGCGCCTAATATTAAGCGTGAGCAGGAGCGGATTGATTGGGCAAAGCCCGGGGAAGAGATTTACAACCAGATCAGAGGTTTAAACCCTTGGCCTGTCGCCTATACAACTTTGAACGGTCAAAATATTAAAGTATGGGCTTCTGAAAAAGTTGCGGCAAAAACTGAAGCTGCGCCCGGAACAGTCATCCGCACGGAGCAAAACGGCATTGTCGTCGCAGCAGGAAACAGCACCGCCCTTTTAATCACAGAGCTGCAGCCGGCGGGAAAAAAACGGATGAAGGGCGAAGATTTCGTAAGAGGCAAAAATGTGCAGCCCGGTGACGTGTTAGGAGAAGCAAATGAAGAAAATTAATGTCCGGGAGCTCGCCCTTGAAGCGCTTGAGAAGCTTGAGCAAAATCAGGCATACAGCAACCTGCTTCTTACATCGGTTATCAAAACGAACACGCTCAGCGATCAGGACAGAGGACTGCTGACAGAGCTTGTCTACGGAACGCTGCAAAATAAAATCGCCTTAGACTATATGCTGAAGCCTTTTATCCGCAAGCCGAATAAGGTGAAGCCGTGGGTGATTCAGCTGCTTCGTCTGTCCGCATATCAAATGGAGTATTTAGAAAAAATACCGGATCGCGCCGCCATTCATGAAGCGGTTGAGATCGCCAAAAAACGCGGGCATAAGGGCATTGCGTCCTTTGTCAACGGCATCCTCCGCTCCCTGCAGCGTGAAGGGGCGCCGTCATTCGCTGAAATTGAAGACCCGGTTCTCCGTCTTTCCACAGAGACAAGCCATCCCGAATGGCTCGTAAAAGAGTGGGTCGAGGCGTACGGCTTTGAGGCAGCTGAAAAGATCTGCCGGATTCATCTCATTCCGCCGAAGCAGACGCTCCGTGTCAATCACATAAAGAGCGACAGGGAAACGGTGCTGAATGAGATGGAGAAAGCCGGTCTGGAAGCGGAAGCCGGAGACCTTTCTCCTGATGCGATTAAGCTTTTAAAAGGAAGCATCGCGAACACGGCATTTTTCCAAAACGGCCGGGTATCCATACAGGATGAAAGCTCTATGCTTGTCGCGCGGGCGCTGGACCCGAAGCCGGGCGAAACCGTTTTAGACGCATGCGCCGCACCGGGCGGAAAGTCGGCTCACATTGCGGAACTGATGGAGAACGAGGGGAGCCTCATATCGCTTGATCTTCACCGCCATAAAGTGAAGCTGATTAAAGAGGGCGCCGAACGGCTCGGGCTTACGATCATCGACGCACAAACGATGGATGCGCGGAAAGCGGGAGAGGCCTTTGGCGCAGAACGGTTTGACCGTATTCTCGTTGATGCCCCTTGCTCAGGTTTCGGCGTCATCAGAAGAAAACCCGATATGAAATATACGAAGACGCCGGAGGACAGCAGACGGCTGTCAGAAATCCAGCTCGGCATTTTAAGGGAAATCGCCCCATTAGTAAAAAAAGGTGGCACACTCGTATACAGTACGTGTACAATGGACCGGACAGAAAATGAAGAAGTTATGCATGCGTTTATACAAGAACACCCTGAGTTTGAACCCGATTTGTCTCTTGAAAAGCGGCTGCCTGAAAAGGCGAGACCCTTTGTTCAGGATGGAAGCCTTCAAATTCTTCCGCATTATTTCGGAACAGACGGTTTCTTTATTAGCAGCATGAGAAAGAAGGGATAAAAAATGACACAATTAAAAAAGACAAGCGTACGGAAAGAGCTGCGGACTGAGCAGCCGTCCATTTACTCTTTTGAATTAGATGAAATCAAACAATGGCTGACCGAGAATGGCGAAAAGCCGTTCCGCGCGGCACAGATTTTTGAATGGCTCTATGAAAAGCGGGTTTCTTCATTTGATGAAATGACAAACCTCTCAAAAAGCCTGCGTGAAAAACTCGAGAGCAATTTTGTGCTGACAACGCTGAAAACGGCTGTAAAACAGACATCTCAAGACGGCACGATGAAATTTTTATTTGAGCTTCATGACGGTTATACGATCGAAACGGTTTTAATGAGACACGAGTATGGTAATTCTGTATGTGTAACGACACAGGTCGGCTGCCGGATCGGCTGCACATTTTGCGCGTCAACGCTCGGCGGACTGAAACGGAATCTTGAAGCGGGAGAAATCGTCGCTCAAGTCGTGAAAGTGCAAAAGGCGCTTGATGAAACGGATGAACGCGTCAGCTCAGTCGTCATCATGGGAATCGGAGAGCCGTTTGATAATTTCAATGAAATGCTCGCTTTCTTAAAAATCATTAACCACGATAAAGGGCTGAACATCGGAGCGCGTCATATCACAGTTTCCACCAGCGGAATCATTCCGAAAATTTACGATTTCGCGGATCAAAAAATGCAGATCAATTTCGCGATTTCTCTGCATGCTCCGAATACGGAAATCAGAAGCCGTCTGATGCCGATTAACAAAGCTTATAAGCTTCCTGATCTTATGGAGGCCGTCAAATATTACATCGAGAAAACAGGCAGACGGATCAGCTTTGAATACGGGCTGTTCGGCGGCGTAAATGATCAGGTCGAACATGCAGAAGAGCTTGCAGAACTGTTAAAAGACGTGAAATGCCATGTCAATTTAATTCCGGTAAACTATGTGCCTGAACGGGATTACGTCCGCACACCGAGAGATCAGATTTTCGCATTTGAAAAAACGTTAAAATCCCGCGGTGTAAATGTCACGATCAGAAGAGAGCAAGGCCATGACATTGACGCGGCCTGCGGTCAGCTTCGCGCGAAGGAGCGTCAAGACGAGACGAGGTGAAGAGGTTGATTACAGCCTTGAAAACAGATACAGGTAAAGTCCGCCGGCATAATGAAGATGCGGCGGGCATTTTCACAAAAGAAGACGCGGTGCTTGCGGTTGTCGCCGACGGCATGGGCGGTCATCTTGCCGGAGATGTAGCGAGCAGGATGGCGGTTGCGGCGATGGAAGAGCAGTGGAACCGGACCGAAACGGTTCCTTCTCTGCCGTCTGCTTGCGAGGATTGGCTGAAAGACCGGATTCATGAGGCGAATCTCAAAGTACATGACCACGCTAAAGCGAATGAAGAATGCCGGGGAATGGGCACCACTGTTGTTTGCGCCTTATTCACCGGGAAGTTTGTCACTGTGGCTCATATCGGTGACAGCCGGTGCTACCTGCTTCAAGAGGGGGAATTCACTCAGCTGACTGAGGACCATTCGCTTGTGAATGAGCTGGTCAAGACGGGGGAAATTTCGAAAGAGGACGCCGAGCACCATCCGCGGAAAAATGTATTGACGAGAGCGCTGGGGACAGATGAAACCATCAGTCCCGACGCCCGTTCTTTTGAACTGTCTGACGGCGATCAGCTGCTTTTATGCTCTGACGGACTGTCAAATAAAATAGAAGATCACGAGATCAAACAAATGCTTCAAGCCGAATCTGATCCTCAGGAAAAAGTAGACCTTCTCATCAGCAAAGCGAATCAAAACGGCGGCGAAGATAACATCACGGCTGTGTTGATTGAGTTTTCCGCAGATGCAAAAGAGGGTGAAGACAAGTGCTAACCGGCAAGCGGATCAGCGGGCGTTATCATATCCTCCGGCCCATTGGCGGCGGCGGAATGGCAAACGTTTTTTTAGCTGAGGACATCATTCTCGAACGTGAAGTCGCAATTAAAATTCTGCGGTTTGACTTTGTGAATGACATTGATTTTATCAGGCGTTTCAGAAGAGAAGCACAGTCGGCATCAAGCCTCGATCATCCGAATATCGTCAGTATTTACGATATCGGGGAGGAAGGCGATATTTATTACATTGTCATGGAATACGTGGAAGGCATGACATTAAAGGAATACATAAACGCACACGGGCCGCTCCATCCGAAAGAAGCGCTGTCCATTATGGAGCAGATCGTCTCGGCCATCGCCCATGCCCATCAAAACCATATCGTGCACCGGGATATTAAACCGCATAATATATTGATAGATCATTTAGGGCATATCAAGGTGACGGATTTCGGCATCGCCACAGCGCTTACGTCTACGACAATCACACATACGAATTCTGTGCTGGGCTCGGTTCATTATTTGTCTCCGGAGCAAGCGAGAGGCGGTCTGGCAACGAAAAAATCAGATATTTACGCGCTCGGCATCGTGCTGTTTGAGCTTTTAACAGGTAAAATTCCTTTTGACGGAGAATCAGCCGTCAGCATAGCGCTAAAGCATCTGCAAACAGAAACGCCTTCCGCCAGAAAGTGGAACCCTTCCATTCCGCAGAGCGTCGAAAACATTATTTTGAAGGCAACCGCTAAAGACCCGTTTCACCGCTATGAAAGCGCCGAGGACATGGAAGCGGACATCAGAACGGCTTTTGACGCCGGCAGGCTGAATGAACAAAAATTTTCCGTTCAGGATGATGAGGAAATGACAAAAGCCATTCCCGTTATTACTGACGGCGCAAAAGCCGCGCCTCAGGCGGAAACGCCGGGGAAGACGGACGATAAGGAACAGCAGCCCGCCAAAAAGAAAAAACGGAAATGGCCGTGGGTTTTGCTGGCCGTCTGTTTCATTTTCATTATGGCGGCTGTTCTTGCGGTCACCGTGTTTCCGTCTTTATTTATGCCTAAAGATGTAAGCGTCCCCGACGTACGGGGCATGAAGTACGAAAAAGCGGAAGCCCTGCTTGTAAAGAACGGACTCCGGGCGGATCCTGATATAACGGACATTGAAGATGAAAAAATAAAAGAGGAATTAATGGTCAAAACGGACCCAAAAGCGGGGTCTACCGTTAAAGAAGGCTCTTCTGTAAAACTGTACAAAAGCATCGGAAAACCGAAAACCCAGCTGATCGACGTGAAAGGGCGGCAGATCGGCGACGCAAAAAAAGCGCTGAAGGAAAAAGGCTTCAAACATGTCAATGTCAAAGAAGAGAACGATGACAGCGAGGCCGGCACCGTAATTGATCAGAACCCGTCAGCCGGCACCGACATGGTCGCAAGCGACGATGAAGTCAATCTAACGGTCAGCCTCGGCCCGGCGGACGTTACGCTGAGGGACTTAAAGACTTACAGCAAAGAAGCGGCTTCAGGGTATCTTGAAGATAACGGCCTGCAGCTTGTTGAAAAACAAGCCCATTCAGATGACGTGCCAAAAGGACAAGTCATGAAACAAGAGCCGTCAGCCGGCACTGCGGTTAAGCCGGGAAGTAATGTTGAAGTGACGTTCTCGCTCGGACCTGAAGAAAAACCGGCGAAAACGGTAAAAGAAAAAATCAGCATTCCTTACGAACCCGAACATGAAGGGGACGAGCTTGAAGTGCAAATCGCCATCGATGATAAGGACCACAGCATCTCTGATACGTATGACTCATTTAAAATAAAAGAGCCGACTGAAAAAACAATTGAACTGAAGATTGATCAGGGACAGAAGGGGTATTATCAAGTGATGGTCGATCATAAAGTCGTCAGCTACAAAACGATTGAATACCCGAAAGATAATGACTGACAAGGAGGGACCCTATGCCTGAGGGCAAAATTATAAAAGCGTTAAGCGGATTCTATTATGTCTTGGATGAATCACAGGACAAGATCATTCAATGCAGGGGCCGGGGCATTTTCAGAAAAAATAAAATAACGCCCCTGGTCGGCGATTATGCCGTTTATCAGGCTGAAAATGATAAAGAAGGCTACCTGCTGGAAATCAAAGAACGAACAAACGAGCTGATCAGGCCGCCGATTTCAAATGTCGATCAGGCCGTTCTCGTCTTTTCTGCCGTTCAGCCGGCGTTCAGCACGTCTTTATTGGACCGTTTTCTCGTCCTTGTGGAAGCCAACGGCATTCACCCGATCATCTGCATAACCAAAATGGACTTAGCTGCAGACGGGGAATCGAAAGAGGTGATACTTTCTTACGTGAAAGACTATCAGGCAATCGGTTATGACGTATATGTGACGTCATCAAAAGAAAACAGCGGCTTAACAGGCATTGTGAAACACTTCGAGAACAAAACAACGGTGTTTGCCGGTCAGTCCGGAGTCGGAAAATCTTCGCTTTTAAATGCGATCAGCCCGGAGCTTGAGCTGAAAACAAACGAGATTTCCGCGCATTTGGGACGCGGAAAACATACGACGCGCCATGTGGAGCTCATTCATACATCAGGCGGTCTGGTGGCGGATACTCCGGGATTCAGTTCGCTTGAATTTACCGGCATTGAGGAAGAAGAGCTGGGCAGCACGTTCCCTGAGATCAGAGAAATAAGCGCCTCTTGCAAATTCAGAGGCTGTCTGCATCTTAAGGAGCCGAAATGCGCGGTAAAGCAAGCGGTGGAAGAAGGAGAGATTCAGCCGTACCGCTATGAGCATTACAAAGAATTTATGCAGGAAATAAAAGAGAGAAAGCCGAGGTATTAATATGATTAAGGTTGCGCCATCAATTCTTTCCGCCGATTTTGCTTCACTGGGCGAGGAAATTAAAGACGTGGAAAAAGGAGGGGCGGACTATATCCATATTGATGTCATGGATGGCCATTTCGTCCCTAACATTACAATCGGGCCGCTTATCGTTGAAGCCGTCCGTCCGGTGACTGATCTGCCGCTGGATGTCCATCTTATGATTGAAAACCCGGACCGCTACATCCCGGCATTCGCAAAAGCCGGTGCGGACATCCTTTCCGTTCATGCTGAAGCGTGTCCGCATCTTCACCGGACCATTCAATTGATAAAAGAGCAGGGGGTAAAAGCGGGAGTTGTGCTCAATCCGCATACGCCCGTCCACATGATTGAACATGTGATCGAGGAGCTTGACCTTGTGCTGTTAATGACGGTTAACCCCGGTTTTGGCGGACAGCGCTTCATTCATTCGGTTCTGCCGAAAATCCGTCAGGTCAAACAGCTGGCTGAGGAGAAAGGTCTGTCTGAGCTTTTAATCGAAGTGGATGGAGGCGTTAATAAAGAAACAGCCCCTTTATGCGCTGAAGCGGGCGCCAATCTGCTTGTTGCCGGGTCTGCCGTATATAATCAGCCGGATCGGAAAAAAGCCATCGCTGACATCCGAAACGCATCATAAACATGCTGAAAAAGAGCCCGGTGAAAGCCGCCGGCTCTTTTCGCGTCTAAGAGAGAGGAAAACATATGAAGACAATCAATATTGTTGCGGGCGGCCCGCGGGAGCTTATTCCCGATCTATCCGAATACACAGACGGAGATACGACATGGGTCGGAGTCGATAAAGGGACGGTTGCTCTTTTGGAGGCCGAAATCATTCCGCAGGAAGCTTTCGGTGATTTTGACAGCATTACGGAAGAGGAGCTCATGCAGATTCAAAAAGCGGCGCCGGCCCTCCATGTATATCAGGCGGAAAAAGATTATACCGATCTTGAACTCGCCCTTGACTGGGCTTTACAACTAGAACCGGAAACCATTCGGATATTCGGTGTGACGGGCGGAAGAGCCGATCACTTTTTAGGGAACATCCAGCTGCTGTATAAAGCTTTACATAAGAATACCGATGTCGAGCTGATCGACCGGCAGAATGACATTCAGATGTTCGGGCCCGGCCGTTATACAATTGAAGAGAAAGCAAGCAGACGCTATATTTCTTTCATTCCGTTTACGGAAGCGGCAGACGGCCTGACACTCGACGGTTTTAAATATCCCCTTGATAATTGTCATATTCCTCTGGGTTCCACACTATGTATTAGTAACGAACTCATTCATTCACGAGGTACTTTTTCGTTTGCAAAAGGCATATTAATAATGGTAAGGAGCGCGGATTAGAAAAGCGGCTTCTGCCATATGCGGAAAAAACCATGAATCCTAAAGTGATGAACGCAGCGGATACGGGATTTATAGGAGGGGACAAAATGAAATTTTATACCATTAAATTGCCGAAGTTTTTAGGAGGAATTGTCCGGGCGATGCTGGGCTCATTTAGAAAAGAGTAAGCCCAAGAAGCTGAAATTGCCCTCTTTGAACGCATAAAAAACGCCTGCCGCATAAAAGGGCAGGCGTTCATTTTTGCTTATACACGCTCAACTTTACCGGATTTTAAAGCCCGGGCAGATACATACACTTTTTTAGGTTTGCCGTCAACGAGGATGCGGACCTTTTGAAGGTTGGCGCCCCAAGTACGCTTAGAAGCGTTCATTGCGTGAGAACGGTTGTTTCCGGCTTTTGTTTTTTTACCTGTAATAAAACATTTACGTGCCATTTGTTTCCCTCCTAACTGCGCGAAACATCTTTTCAAACATAGTGTCTCAGATGCTTTCGTTATACAATACTTTAAATAATTTACCACAGCTAAAAACCGTTTGCAACTATTGTTTCCCTTACTTTCAAGAAAAATCACTTGACATGTAAAACCAATCACATTTCCGCGCTGAAGGCCGCTGTCTGTATCTTTTCTTTTCATAATGGGATACATATAGTAGAATAATGATAACTCTATGCACCTGAAGGAGGAACCTGTGTGTCCATTGAAATGAAGACAAAATACGGACAGATTGATATATCCAACGAAGTCATCGCAATGGTTGCCGGAGGCGCTGCCATTGACTGTTACGGAATAGTGGGGATGGCCTCAAAAAACCAGATTAAAGACGGTTTGTCTGAAATCCTCCGGAGAGAGAACTTCGCAAAAGGCGTACATGTCCGTCAGGAAGCCGAACAAATACATATCGACATGTACATTATTGTCAGCTACGGCACTAAAATATCCGAAGTAGCCCACAATGTTCAGACGAAGGTAAAATACACAGTAAATCAAACAATCGGACTTGCAGTTGATTCTGTAAATATTTATGTCCAAGGCGTACGAGTAACGAACCCGTAGTGAGGAGGATGAGTATTGTCTAGACGAAACTTAGATGGGAGAGCTTTTGCGGCAATGATTCTGGCGGGGGCTGAGACATTGTCTCAAAACGCATCCGCGGTGGATGCGCTGAACGTGTTTCCCGTGCCTGACGGCGATACCGGAACAAATATGAATTTATCGATGTCATCCGGTGCAAGAGAGGTAGAGCACATTGACTCACCCGACATCGGCAAAGTCGGCATCGCCCTGTCAAAAGGCCTGCTTATGGGGGCGAGAGGAAACTCAGGGGTGATCTTGTCCCAATTGTTCAGAGGTTTCACAAAGAGCATTGAAAACAAAAACCAAATAGACGCCCAAGAATTTGCCGCAGCACTCCAAGCGGGAGTGGATATGGCATATAAGGCGGTCATGAAACCGGTTGAAGGAACGATTTTAACCGTGGCCAAGGATGCGGCTAAAAAAGCGGTCGCCTCGGCTAAAGAAGAAACCGATATCATTGCTCTCATGGAGGCCGTTATTGAAGAAGCGGAAGCGTCGCTGAACCGCACGCCGGATCTGCTTCCTGTTTTAAAGGACGTCGGTGTCGTTGACAGCGGCGGAAAAGGTCTGCTTTGTGTATATGAAGGCTTTTTGGCTGCTTTAAAAGGAGAGGCCGTACCGAAAAAAGCGGTTCTTCCGGCACTCGATGATATGGTGAATGCCGAGCATCATAAAAGCGCGCAGAGCATGCTGAGTACAGAAGATATTGAATTCGGATTTTGTACGGAAGTGATGGTAAGGCTGGATCAAGATAAACGGACGTTCAAGGAAGAGACGTTCAGAAACGAACTGAGCCGTTTCGGCGATTCATTGCTGGTCGTGGCTGATGATACGCTGGCGAAAGTCCATATTCATGCCGAAGAACCAGGGAACGTACTCAATCTCGCACAGCGTTACGGCGATTTGATTAAAATTAAAATTGAAAACATGAGGGAACAGCATACTTCAATCATCAGCCAAGAACATGATGAAAAAAAGCCGGCCGGCGTTATGAAAGAAGCCCGCAAGCCTTTTGGCATCGTGACTGTGGCAATGGGAGAGGGCATTTCTGAATTGTTTACGAGCATCGGCGCTTCACACGTAATCGAAGGCGGCCAGACAATGAATCCGAGCACGGAAGATATTGTTGAAGCCGTTCAGTCTGTCAATGCGGAGACGGTTTTCATTCTTCCGAACAATTCCAATATTGTGATGGCTGCCAATCAGGCGGCGAGCGTGGCTGAAGAAAATGTCATTGTCATTCCGGCAAAAACGGTCCCTCAAGGCATGACCGCCCTGCTTGCGTTTAACCCTGACCAGCCGGCTGATGTAAATGAAGCCAATATGCTTGAGGCCATCCGGAATGTGAAAAGCGGCCAGGTGACATATTCAGTCAGAGACACCCATATTGACGGCAAAGATATTAAAAAAGGTGATTTTATCGGCATTTTAAACAGTTCAATTATCGGCAGCGCCGAAGATCGGATGAGTGCGGCGAAATTGCTGCTGGATGAAATGATCGGGGAAGAAGATGAAATCGTCACCATCCTGTACGGAGAGGACGCGCCGGAAGAAGAAGCTGAGAAACTTGCTGAGTATATTGCAAGCGTCTGTGAAGATATCGAGGTTGAAATCCATAACGGCAGACAGCCTCTGTATCCATATATATTTGCGGCAGAATAGAAGGGCTTATCAGGCCCTTCTATTCTTATGCCTTTATTTACCTGCGGCAGTGCGGCAGTGTGCCTGCTTGCCAATTGAGAAATGTTCAATTAGTCTAAAGAAAAGCGCTGAATAGAGTGATGTTAAGGAGGAACAAACCAGCATGAAGTATAGAAGCGTTTTTGATATTATCGGCCCGGTAATGATCGGTCCGTCCAGTTCACATACCGCAGGCGCCGCCCGGATCGGCAGAGTGGCCAGAAGCCTATTCAGGCGGGAGCCCCGCCGGATCATTGTGTCTTTTTACGGATCATTTGCGGAGACGTATAAGGGTCACGGCACTGATGTCGCGATTATCGGCGGCCTGCTTGATTTTGATACATTTGATGAACGGATTAAAACAGCGATTCAAATTGCGGAAGAGAAGGGCATATATGTAGAGTTCCGTACAGAGGATGCCGTGCCCGTTCATCCGAATACGGCGCGTATCGTCATTTCTGATGATGAGGGAGAGCTTGCCCTTACTGGTATTTCCATCGGCGGCGGAAAAATAGAAATCACGGAGCTCAATGGCTTTGAGCTGCGTCTTTCCGGAAACCATCCGGCTATTTTAGTCGTTCACAATGATAAATTCGGCACGATTGCAGGCGTTGCCAATGTGCTTGCGAAATTCTCCATCAACGTCGGACATATGGAAGTGGCGCGTAAGGACGTCGGCCAGCTTGCGCTGATGACGATTGAGGTCGATCAGAATATTGAAGAAGAAGTGCTTGACGAGCTTTCAACACTTCCTAATATTATACAGGTTACTAAGATAGCTGACTAAAAAGTCAGGAGGAAAATGACATGTTTCGTAATGTAAAAGAATTAATAGAAATCACTCAAGAAAAACAAATTCCGATTTCGGAAGTGATGATCACCCAAGAGATGGAAGTAACGCAAAAAACGCGGGAAGAAATCTTTCAAGGAATGGAGCGCAATCTCTCCGTCATGGAAGCAGCTGTTGAAAAGGGGCTGAAGGGCGTCACGAGTCAGACCGGTTTAACAGGCGGAGATGCCGTGAAACTTCAGGCATACATCCAATCGGGAAGAAGCCTGTCGGGCAATCTGATTTTAGACGCCGTTTCTAAAGCTGTCGCGACAAATGAAGTCAATGCGGCCATGGGAACGATCTGCGCTACACCGACCGCCGGCTCTGCCGGGGTTGTGCCGGGAACGTTATTCGCCGTAAAGCATAAGCTGAACCCTACGACAGAACAAATGATCCGTTTTCTGTTTACAGCCGGCGCGTTCGGTTTTGTCGTAGCAAACAATGCGAGTATTTCAGGAGCGGCAGGAGGCTGTCAGGCGGAAGTCGGGTCAGCATCAGGCATGGCAGCGGCTGCGATTGTGGAAATGGCGGGCGGAACGCCTCAGCAATCAGCGGAAGCAATGGCGATTACACTGAAAAATATGCTCGGTCTCGTATGTGACCCGGTCGCCGGATTGGTAGAAGTGCCGTGTGTCAAACGAAATGCAATGGGAGCATCGAACGCAATGATCGCGGCGGATATGGCGCTGGCCGGGATTACAAGCCGCATTCCTTGCGATGAGGTGATTGACGCGATGTACAAAATCGGCCAGACAATGCCGACAGCACTGCGTGAAACGGGACAAGGCGGTTTAGCCGCGACACCGACGGGAAGAGAATTAGAGAAAAAAATTTTCGGAGGAGCGCTGAAATCAAGTGACACACCATCAGCAAACTAGTATAGCGGAAATTAAGGGCATTGGGCCGGAAACAGAAAAAACATTGCGCGAACTTGGTATCTATGACATTTCTGATCTTCTGAATTATTTCCCTTACCGTTATGACGACTATGAGCTGAGGGACTTAGAAGAAGTAAAACATGAAGAAAGAGTGACGGTAGAAGGGAAGGTTCATTCAGAGCCTTCTCTTACCTATTACGGCAAAAAACGAAACAGGCTGACATTCAGGGTGCTTGTCGGCAATTATTTAATTACCGCGGTCTGCTTTAACCGTCCCTACTTAAAAAAGAAACTGACGTTAGGTTCTGTCGTCACAATATCCGGGAAATGGGATAAACACAGACAGACCGTTTCCGTGCAGGAATTAAAAAACGGTCCTCATCAAGAAGATAAAAGCATTGAGCCTGTTTATTCCGTTAAAGAAAACGTCACCGTAAAAATGATGAGACGGTTTATTAAGGAAGCGCTGGAGCATCATTTGGACAGTGCGGCCGATCCGCTTCCTGAAAAATTGAGAATCCGCTACAAGCTGCCTGATTACAAACATGCCCTGCAGACGATGCATCAGCCTGAAACGAGGGAATCGTTACAGCAGGCAAGACGCCGGTTTGTTTACGAGGAATTCTTATTATTTCAGCTGAAAATGCAGGCGTTCCGTAAAGCGGAAAGGGAACAGTCAAAAGGCATCAGCCATGTGTTCCCTGCTGAAAAGCTCGCCGCTTTCACAGACAGCCTGCCGTTTTCGCTCACAACCGCACAGACGCGCGTGCTTCGAGAAATTACCGCTGATATGACATCTCCTTACCGAATGAACCGTCTGCTGCAAGGTGATGTCGGTTCAGGGAAAACGGCCGTCGCCGCCATCGCTTTGTACGCTGCGATTCTGTCGGGGTATCAGGGGGCATTAATGGTGCCGACTGAAATTCTGGCCGAACAGCATGCAGATTCTCTCGTATCATTGTTTGCAAATGAAGATGTGAATATCGCGCTTTTGACGAGTTCTGTAAAAGGAAAGCGGCGCAGGGAGCTTTTGGAGCGGCTTGCTCTCGGAGAGATTGATATTTTAGTAGGTACCCATGCTTTAATCCAGGATGAAGTGGAATTTAAAGCGCTGAGCCTTGTCATTACGGACGAGCAGCACAGGTTCGGGGTCGAACAGCGCAAAAAACTCAAGAATAAAGGCCAGGATCCGGATGTGCTGTTTATGACAGCCACCCCGATTCCGAGAACGTTGGCCATTACCGTCTTCGGAGAAATGGATGTTTCCGTGATAGATGAAATGCCCGCGGGGCGAAAACAAATCGAAACGTATTGGGTGAAACACGACATGCTGGAGCGGATTTTGGCTTTTATAGAAAAAGAGCTGAAACAGGGAAGGCAAGCCTATATTATCTGCCCGCTCATTGAAGAGTCGGATAAACTGGATGTACAGAATGCGATTGACGTATATAACATGCTTTCTGACGTTTACCGCGGGAAATGGAATGTCGGCCTGATGCACGGGAAGCTCCATTCTGATGAAAAAGATCAGGTGATGAGAGAATTCAGCGCCAATCAATGTCAGGTACTTGTGTCAACAACCGTCGTAGAAGTCGGGGTGAACGTGCCGAATGCGACGATTATGGTCATCTATGACGCCGACCGTTTCGGATTATCTCAGCTCCACCAGCTCCGCGGCCGGGTCGGGCGGGGAGACCACCAATCTTTCTGCATCTTGATGGCAGATCCGAAATCCGAAACCGGGAAGGAACGGATGAGAATCATGTCGGAGACAAACGACGGCTTCGAGCTGTCTGAAAAGGACCTTGAACTGCGCGGCCCCGGGGATTTCTTCGGAAAAAAACAGAGCGGTATGCCCGAGTTCAAGGTGGCGGATATGGTTCATGACTACAGAGCTTTGGAGACGGCCCGCCAGGATGCGGTCAATCTGGTGTCTTCAGAGGCTTTTTGGAAAGATGACGAATACCGCATGCTGCGCGGTCAATTACTTTCAAGCGGCGTCTTGGAAGGGGAGAAATTAAGCTGATTCTGTAAAATTCGGCGGCTTTCAAAAAACAATCATTGCATTCCAATCTATGAGATTATATACTACTATTAGTACCTAGTCTTAATTGTCCGGATGGTGTTTACAGATGAGAAGAAGCAAAAAAGAACGCCAAAAATTATTGCAGCAGACGATCAAATCGACACCCTTCATCACAGATGAAGAATTAGCGGGGAAATTCGGCGTCAGCATTCAGACGATCCGTTTAGACCGCTTAGAGCTCTCAATACCGGAGCTGAGGGAAAGAATTAAAAACGTGGCAGAACAAACGCTTGATGATGAAGTGAAATCACTGTCTTTAGACGAAGTGATCGGTGAAATTATTGATCTGGAGCTTGACGGCCAGGCCATTTCCATATTAGAAGTAAGACGCGAACATGTCTTCAGCCGCAATCAAATTGCGCGGGGGCATCATTTGTTTGCGCAGGCGAACTCACTCGCCGTAGCCGTCATTGATGATGAGCTGGCGCTGACCGCAAGCGCAAATATCCGCTTTACAAGACAGGTGAAAGAAGGCGAGCGCGTCGTTGCGAAAGCCAAAGTGACGGCAGTCGAAAAAGAAAAAGGCAGAACGGTAGTTGAAGTCAACAGCTATGTGGGAGAAGAAGTCGTGTTCTCCGGCAGCTTTGACATGTACCGTTCAAAACAATCATAAAGGTGGAGCATGCATGAGAATAGCTGTAGATGCAATGGGAGGCGACAACGCACCCAAAGCTGTTATTGACGGAGTAATGAAGAGTATTGAGGCATTTGACGATCTTCATATTACGCTGGTCGGTGACAAGACAACGATAGAATCACACTTGCCAACAACATCAGACCGCATCACTGTGTTGCACGCCGATGAAGTGATTGAACCGACGGATGAACCGGTCCGCGCCGTACGCAGAAAGAAAAACTCTTCTATGGTGCTGATGGCGCAGGAAGTGGCTGAAAACAGAGCGGACGCCTGCATCTCAGCGGGGAATACGGGCGCACTCATGACAGCGGGACTGTTTATCGTCGGCAGAATTAAAGGAATCGACCGGCCTGCGCTTGCGCCGACGCTTCCGACCGTTTCAGGCGACGGTTTCCTTCTTTTGGACGTGGGAGCCAATGTCGATGCCAAACCGGAGCATCTCGTCCAGTACGGAATTATGGGATCTGTATATGCCCGGCAGGTTCTCGGAATCAGCTCGCCCCGCGTCGGCTTGTTAAATGTCGGCACGGAAGAAAAGAAAGGAAACGACCTGACAAAAAAGACGTTTGAATTATTAAAAGAAACAAACGTGAATTTTGTCGGAAACGTAGAGGCGAGAGACTTGCTCGAAGGCGCTGCTGACGTCATCGTCACAGACGGCTTTACGGGCAACGTCACGTTGAAAACATTGGAAGGTTCAGCGTTATCGATTTTCAAAATGCTGAAAGATACACTGACTTCAAGTTTTGTTTCTAAGCTCGCAGCGGGAGTGCTGAAGCCGAAGCTGATGGAAATGAAACTGAAAATGGACTATTCTGAGTACGGCGGGGCGAGTCTTTTCGGTTTGAAAGCGCCCGTCGTTAAAGCGCACGGCTCTTCTGACGCACGCGCTGTTTACCATGCGCTGCGCCAGGCGAGAGAAATGGTCAGCCAAAACGTGGCCGCATTTATAGAAGAAGAAGTAAAAGAAGAAAAAACAGATGAGTAGTCTGGAGGTTACCGCATCATGAGTAAGATTGCATTTTTATTTCCCGGACAGGGATCACAATATATCGGTATGGGAAAAGACCTGTACGAACGCGAAGAAGCGTCAAAACGTATTTTTGATGAAGCGGATGAAACGCTTGAAACAAAGCTGAGCTCACTCATTTTTGAAGGTGACGCCGAAGAATTGACCCTTACATACAATGCGCAGCCCGCGCTGTTGACAACGAGCATCGCCGTATTGGAAAAGTTTAAAGAATCCGGCATCACCCCTGATTTCACCGCCGGCCACAGCCTCGGAGAATATTCGGCGCTTGTTGCGGCGGGAGCGATGACATTTAAAGATGCCGTTTACACGGTAAGAAAACGGGGAGAATTCATGAATGAAGCCGTGCCGGCCGGAGAAGGCGCCATGGCAGCTATTCTCGGAATGGATGCGGAGTCCTTGAAAAAGGTGACGGATCAAGTGACGGAAAACGGTCATCTCGTACAGCTTGCAAACCTGAACTGCCCCGGCCAGATCGTCATTTCCGGAACGGCAAAAGGCGTGGAGCTTGCTTCAGAAGAAGCGAAAAACAACGGAGCAAAACGGGCAATCCCATTAGAAGTAAGCGGACCGTTCCATTCTGAATTAATGAAGCCGGCAGCGCAAAAACTCGAGGAGGTGCTCAGCGCCTGTGAGTTAAAAAATGCGGCTGTTCCCGTGATTTCAAACGTTTCGGCTGACGTTATGACAGAAAAAGACGATATCAAGAAAAAATTGATCGAACAGCTGTACTCACCTGTGCGCTTTGAAGAAACCATTAACAAACTGATTGACGAAGGTGTCACGACGTTTGTTGAAATCGGGCCCGGAAAAGTGCTTTCAGGCCTTGTGAAAAAAGTGAACCGCCGCCTTAAAACAATCTCGGTTTCTGACCATGAAACCATCGAACTGGCGATTCAAACGCTGAAGGAGGAGAATCAGGATGCTTAATGAAAAAACAGCAGTGGTAACGGGAGCGTCCCGCGGAATCGGGCGGGCGATCGCGCTTGATCTTGCGAAAAACGGCTGTAACGTAGTAGTCAACTACTCCGGGAATGAAGCGAAAGCGAACGAAGTCGTAGATGAAATCAAATCTTTGGGCCAAAACGCGATCGCGGTAAAAGCCGATGTATCAAATTCCGAAGAAGTACAAAACATGATGAAAGAGGCTGTCGCTGCATTTTCTTCAATCGACATTCTCGTGAACAATGCGGGGATCACAAAAGACAATCTTCTGATGAGAATGAAAGAAAATGAATGGGATGATGTCATTAACATTAACCTGAAAGGTGTATTCAACTGCACGAAAGCCGTGACAAGACAGATGATGAAACAGCGCTCCGGCCGGATTATCAACGTATCATCAATCGTCGGCGTCAGCGGAAACCCCGGCCAGGCGAACTATGTGGCGGCAAAAGCCGGTGTAATCGGCTTAACGAAGTCATCAGCCAAAGAGCTTGCGAGCCGAAATATTACGGTTAATGCCATTGCTCCGGGCTTTATTTCTACAGATATGACGGACAAGCTTTCTAAAGAAGTCCAAGATGAAATGCTGAAGCAGATTCCGCTCGCGCGTTTCGGTGATCCTTCCGATATCAGCAGCGTTGTTACGTTCCTTGCTTCTGAAGGATCGCGTTATATGACGGGCCAAACCCTTCATATTGACGGCGGAATGGTGATGTAAAGATTTGTTTTTAAAATTTCATCCTAGTTTCTCTAGTTTTTTAAAAACGAATCCTCTATAATACTTGAGGGGAGGTGAATTGCTATGGCAGATACATTAGAGCGTGTAACGAAAATCATCGTAGACCGCCTTGGCGTTGATGAAGCTGACGTCAAACTTGAAGCTTCTTTCAAGGAAGACTTAGGTGCTGATTCCCTAGATGTAGTTGAGCTTGTTATGGAACTTGAAGACGAGTTTGATATGGAGATTTCTGACGAAGATGCTGAAAAGATTGCAACAGTCGGCGACGCTGTGAACTACATACAAAACCAGCAATAAGCTGATGCTAAAAGTCCCGCCTGACAGCGGGGCTTTAGCCCTTTAATCGTTCGGTTACCGGCGTCTGACGCTGTACGCGCTGCCGATTCCGTTTACGGCGGGGAGCGCGGTGAACCTGATGTGCCTATGGAGGTTACTATGTCAAAATACTCACATTTTAAAGATAAAAAAAAGTTCTATAAAAAAATAGAGCAATTTAAAGAGTTCCAAGAACGGATTTCGGTTCATTTTCAAAACGAGAAACTTTTGTATCAAGCATTTACACATTCATCTTATGTGAATGAGCATCGGAAAAAGCCGTATGAAGACAATGAAAGGCTTGAATTTTTAGGTGACGCTGTTTTGGAACTGACGATCTCCCAATTCTTATTTGCCAAATATCCGGCCATGAGTGAAGGAGATTTGACGAAGCTGAGAGCCGCTATCGTATGCGAGCCGTCACTCGTCTCACTTGCCCATGAATTGTCATTCGGCGATCTTGTTCTCTTGGGAAAAGGAGAAGAAATGACGGGCGGCAGAAAGCGTCCTGCGCTTTTAGCGGATGTGTTTGAAGCGTTTATCGGCGCACTGTATCTGGATCAGGGCCTTGACCCGGTTCAGCAATTCCTGAAAGTGTACGTGTTCCCTAAAATAAACGATGGTGCTTTTTCTCATGTGATGGATTTCAAAAGCCAGCTTCAAGAATTTGTACAGCGGGACGGAAAAGGATCGCTTGAGTACAAAATTCTCAATGAAAAAGGGCCTGCCCACAACCGGGAATTCGAGGCGCTTGTCTCTCTTAAAGGTGAGGCGCTCGGTATCGGGAACGGACGTTCCAAAAAAGAAGCCGAGCAGCATGCGGCACAGGAAGCTCTTGCAAAAATGCAAAAACATCATACGAAACAATAAAATCCCCCTGTTTCCCTAGGGGGATTTCAGTATGTCTGCGCCTGATATAAGCGGGTGATTATGATAATATTGAGATACTTATACGATAAGGAGGATCTGGGATGTTCCTCAAACGTTTAGACGTTATAGGATTTAAATCGTTTGCAGAACGGATATCCGTTGACTTTGTAAAAGGCGTCACGGCCGTTGTCGGTCCGAACGGCAGCGGAAAGAGCAACATTACCGAAGCCATCCGCTGGGTGCTCGGCGAACAATCAGCCCGCTCGCTTCGGGGCGGAAAAATGGAAGATATCATTTTTGCGGGAAGTGATTCGCGCAAGCGGCTGAACCTTGCCGAAGTCACGTTAACGCTTGATAATGAAGATCATTTTCTCCCGATCGATTATCACGAAGTCAGCGTGACGAGACGGGTGTACCGTTCCGGAGAGAGTGAATTTCTCATCAACAATCAGCAGTGCCGCCTGAAAGACATCATTGACTTATTTATGGACTCCGGGCTCGGGAAAGAAGCATTCTCTATTATCAGCCAGGGGAAAGTCGAAGAGATTCTCAGCAGCAAAGCGGAAGACCGCCGCAGTATTTTTGAAGAAGCGGCCGGCGTGCTGAAATATAAAACAAGAAAGAAAAAAGCGGAAAACAAACTGTTTGAGACGCAGGATAACTTAAACAGGGTGGAAGATATTCTCCACGAGCTTGAAGATCAGGTCGAACCGCTGAAAATCCAGGCATCAATCGCCAAAGACTACTTAGAAAAAAAGAAAGAGCTTGAGCATGTCGAAATCGCCCTTACCGCCTTTGACATCGAAGAACTGCATGGCAGATGGTCGGGTTTAAAAGACAAGGTGCAGGCTGCTAAAGAAGAAGAATTGGCGGAATCATCGGCTCTGTCCGCAAAAGAAGCGATGATAGAAGAGACGAGAGATAAAATCCACGCGCTTGATGAATCGGTCAACGAACTGCAGCAGGTTCTGCTCGTGACAAGTGAAGAGCTGGAAAAGCTGGAAGGCCGGAAAGAAGTGCTGAAAGAGCGCAAAAAAAACGCCGCGCAAAACCGGGAACAGCTTGAGGAATCCGTTACACATTACACGAACAAAGAAGCCGAACTGAAAGCGGACATTGAAAAACAGTCTGCCGTCTATGATAAGCTGCGTGCGGAAGTGAAGCGGTTAAACGCCCAGGTGAAAGAAAAG
This sequence comes from Bacillus sp. SIMBA_026, assembly GCF_046535335.1. Lineage (NCBI taxonomy): Bacteria > Bacillati > Bacillota > Bacilli > Caryophanales > Bacillaceae > Bacillus > Bacillus sp. SIMBA_026. The sequence continues at coordinate 721,466 of NZ_JAWRWX010000001.1, forward strand.
CAGCAGGCTCTCAGTCTGCATAATGAAAATGTAGAAGACAAAATCGAACAATTAAAAAGCGATTACTTTGAATTGTTAAACAGCCAGGCGTCGATTCGCAACGAGCTGCAGCTTTTAGATGACCAGATGTCCCAATCTGCGGTCCAGCAGGCGAGACTGACCGCAAACAATGAAAAATACCTTGAAGAACGTAACGATATTGCAGTCCGCAAAGCGGCGTGCGAAGAAGAATTGGCCGCCGTTGAAGAGGATATTCACAATCAGGTCGTCCGCTTTCGCGAAGTCCAGACAGCATATGAACAAAAAAAACGCCAATATGAAAAGAAAGAATCTGCGCTGTATCAGGCGTATCAATTCGTCCAGCAGGCCAGATCCAAAAAAGATATGCTTGAAACGATGCAAGGCGATTTTTCAGGATTTTACCAAGGCGTAAAAGAAGTGCTGAAGCAGAAAGAGCAGCTTGGCGGCATCCGCGGCGCCGTTCTCGAACTGATTGCCACCGAACAAAAATATGAAACGGCGATCGAGATTGCACTCGGCGCAGCGGCGCAGCACGTTGTCACAGACGACGAGCAGGCGGCGCGGAAAGCGATTCAATATTTAAAACAGAATTCATTCGGCCGCGCGACGTTCCTGCCGCTTACGGTTATGAAACCGCGCCAGCTCCAAACCCGTGATGAACAGACGGCTTCAAAGCATCCGTCTTTCCTCGGCACAGCGAGCGGGCTTGTCACATATGATGCCGCGTATCGGAATGTCATTCAAAACCTTCTCGGCACCGTGCTGATCACTGAAGATTTAAAAGGCGCAAATGAACTGGCCAAGCTTCTCGGGCACCGCTACCGCATCGTGACGCTTGAGGGTGATGTCGTCAATCCAGGCGGATCAATGACAGGCGGCGCGGTCAAAAAGAAAAACAATTCTCTGCTCGGCAGAAGCCGTGAGCTTGAGACGGTGACTGCGCGGCTTGCCGAAATGGAAGAAAAAACAGCTCTGCTTGAAAAAGAGGTCAAAACGCTGAAGCAGGCCATTCAAGAGCTTGAACATACGCTGAGCGGTCTCCGTGAAGACGGTGAAGCTTTCAGAACAAAGCAGCAGGATGTAAAAGGCAGGCTGTATGAACTCGAAGTCGCTGAAAAGAACATCAATACCCATCTGGAGCTTTACGATCAGGAGAAAGCATCGCTGACGGAAAGCAGCCGGGAAAAAGAGACGCGCAAATCAGCTCTGGAAGAACAGCTGAGTGAGGCATCCGGCCAGCTGAAAGAGCTTGAGGAAGAGATGGAAAAGCTGACAAAACAAAAGCAGACCCTATCCTCAACAAAAGAAACGCTCTCTCATGAACTGACGGAATGTAAAGTGGCCGCTGCGAAAAAAGAACAGGCGTGCTCGAGTGAGGAAGACAACCTCAAAAGGCTGAAAAAAGAGCTTGAAGAAACGCAGCTCGCTCTGAAAGAAACACGGGAAGATTTAAGCCTCCTGACCTCAGAGATGACGTCCAGCACAAGCGGTGAGGAGCAGCTTGAAGAAGCAGCCCATCATAAACTTCACGATAAAACGAGAACGATCGAATTGATCGCCAGCCGGCGCGACCAGCGGGTGAAGCTTCAGAGGGCGCTTGATACGAACGAGCTTGAGCTGAAAGAGATGAAGCGTCTGTACAAGCAAAAAACGGACATTCTGAAAGATGAAGAGGTAAAACTCGGCCGGATGGAAGTCGAGCTTGATAATCTCTTGCAGTATTTACGCGAGGAGTACAGCTTATCCTTTGAAGGGGCAAAAGAACAATATCAGCTCGAACTCGAGCCTGAAGAGGCGAGAAAACGGGTCAAACTGATCAAGCTTTCAATTGAAGAGCTCGGAACGGTCAATCTCGGCAGCATCGATGAATTTGAAAGAGTAAACGAACGGTATCAGTTTTTAACAGAGCAGAAAAATGACCTGACGGAAGCGAAAAACACACTGTTTCAAGTCATTGAAGAAATGGATTCTGAAATGACGAAGCGATTCCATGAAACGTTTGTCCAGATCCGTTCTCAATTCAACGACGTGTTCCGTTCTTTATTCGGAGGAGGACGGGCTGAACTGAAGCTGACTGATCCGAATGATCTTCTTAATTCCGGGGTGGACATTATCGCGCAGCCTCCGGGCAAAAAACTGCAAAACTTAAATCTTTTGTCAGGGGGAGAACGGGCGCTGACTGCCATTGCCCTTTTATTCTCCATTCTGAAAGTAAGGCCCGTGCCGTTCTGCGTCCTTGATGAAGTGGAAGCTGCGCTTGATGAAGCCAATGTATTCAGGTTTGCGCAATATTTAAAAAAATACAGCGGCGACAGCCAGTTTATCGTCATCACCCACAGAAAAGGCACTATGGAAGAAGCGGATGTCCTCTACGGTGTTACAATGCAGGAATCCGGCGTTTCCCGAATGGTTTCGGTCAAACTGGAAGAAACAAAAGAATTCGTTCAGTAACGAGGAAAGAGGTTGAAAGATGAGCTTTTTTAAAAAATTAAAAGAGAAAATCACGAAACAGACAGACTCCGTCTCTGAAAAATTTAAAGATGGTCTTGAAAAAACAAGAAATTCCTTCTCAAATAAAGTGAACGAACTCGTCTCCCGCTACCGGAAAGTCGACGAGGATTTCTTCGAAGAGCTTGAGGAAGTGCTGATTGGCGCTGACGTAGGTTTTACAACCGTTATGGAGCTGATTGATGAGCTCAAAAAAGAAGTGAAGCTGAAAAACATCCAGGATCCTCAGGAAGTGCAGTCCGTCATTTCTGAAAAGCTTGTCGACATTTATAATAGCGGCGACGAACAGATTTCTGAATTAAATATTCAGGACGGGCGCCTGAACGTTATTCTGCTTGTCGGGGTAAACGGCGTCGGAAAAACGACAACGATCGGAAAACTTGCCCATAAGCTGAAAAATGAAGGCAAATCCGTTGTGCTCGCTGCCGGAGACACCTTCAGAGCCGGGGCGATTGAACAGCTTGAAGTGTGGGGGGAGCGTACAGGCGTGCCTGTCATTAAACAGGCTGCCGGAAGCGACCCTGCTGCGGTTATTTATGATGCCGTACACGCGGCTAAAGCAAGAGGAGCGGATGTGCTGATTTGTGATACGGCCGGCCGCCTTCAGAATAAAGTAAACTTAATGAAAGAGCTTGAAAAAGTCAAACGCGTCATCGAACGCGAAGTGCCTGAGGCTCCGCATGAGGTTCTCCTTGCGCTGGACGCGACGACAGGCCAAAATGCGATGGCGCAGGCGAAAGAATTCTCCAAAGCGACGAATGTGACGGGTATCGCGTTAACGAAGCTTGACGGCACCGCAAAAGGCGGTATCGTCCTGGCGATCCGCAATGAGCTTCACATCCCCGTGAAACTGGTCGGCCTCGGAGAAAAGGTTGACGATCTCCAGCGGTTTGATGCAGAATCTTACGTATACGGTCTCTTTTCTGATTTAGTTGAAAAAGCCGAGGATTAATGAATAAAAAACGAGTATAAAATGGACGGTTTTATACTCGTTTTTTTATACGCATTGATAGATCGGAATGGAGGGGGCAATTGTTGGACAAATGGCTGAAAGCTGAATTGGAAAGTAAGATCGGGGCGATAAACCATATGTCGCTGTTGGATGAACAGGGAGGCACTTCAACCGTTCGAAAAATAGTGACCGGCCAAGACGCATTTCTGCTGAAAAGTTCTTTTCAACAGAAGTATCGGGAATGGTTAATGAGAGAAGCCTTCGTTTTACAAAAACTGACGGAAACTCGTCGTCTGCCTGTTCCTGTTTATTATGGGATGATACAGGAACAGCATGCCAGCCATATCATAATGTCATTTGAGGATGGAATCACCCTGACTTCGGCTTTAAGAAAAGCAAAAGGGGATACTGAAAAGAAAAAGCTGATCAAAAGTTTCGGCCAGTTTCTGCAACGGCTGCATGAAACCGAAATGGTCTCTGGTTTACAGCCGGAGACAGACTGGCTCGATCTGCAAATCAAACGAGCCGGAGAATATGTCAAAAAAGGACAGGCTGAAGGAAGTGCAGAGCTTTTGAAGGAATTAGACAGGTACAGGCCTGTTCCTGTTCAGCAGACAATGATTCACGGTGACTGCACGACTGATAATGTGCTGGTGAAAGACGGAGAGGTCTATCTGTTTATCGATGCTGCGGGAATATCGGCGGGAGATCCGCGATATGATGAATCATTAGCGATCAGTCATTTTATCACAAATGAAGCATGCCTCAATGCTTTTTATGAAGGCTATTGCCGCTATCGTGTATCAAAACAAGAATTCGAGTATTTTAACGACGGTCTATATGAATTTTTTTAAAAAAACTTATTATGTAAAAAGAGCATCATGCTTTGACAAGATAAAAACTTGACACACGCTCTGAAACCATGTAAACTAAGTTTTTGTAAAGGGATTTGACTTAACAAAGGGGAGAGCTCAAATGTCGCTCGAAAAAACGACGAGAATGAACTATTTATTTGACTTCTATCAGTCGTTGCTGACGTCAAAACAAAAGAGCTATATGTCGCTTTATTATCTGGACGATTTCTCCCTTGGTGAAATAGCCGAAGAGTATGACGTTTCAAGGCAAGCCGTTTACGATAACATCAAACGGACTGAAGCGATGCTTGAACAATATGAAGAAAAACTGCTCCTTTTTAAAAAGTTTCAGGAGCGTAAAGAAATGTTTACAAAGCTGAAAGAGCTTGCTTCCGGGTTGCAGGAAGAGGAAAAAATGACGGCTCTGATTGAAGCGCTTGAGAAATTAGATTAGGAGGCGGCAAACAATGGCATTTGAAGGATTAGCCGACCGACTGCAAAAGACGATTTCAAAAATCCGCGGAAAAGGAAAAGTCAGCGAACAAGACGTAAAAGAGATGATGCGTGAAGTTCGTCTTGCGCTTCTTGAGGCTGACGTTAACTTTAAAGTCGTAAAGGATTTTGTGAAAAAAGTAAGTGAACGGGCTGTCGGACAGGACGTTATGCAGAGTCTGACACCCGGTCAGCAGGTTATTAAAGTCGTAAAAGAAGAGCTTACCGAGCTGATGGGCGGCGAAGAAAGCAAGATTGCCGCCGCCAAACGCCCGCCGACCGTTATTATGATGGTCGGGCTCCAAGGTGCCGGTAAAACGACAACCACGGGGAAGCTTGCCAACCTGCTGCGCAAAAAACATAACCGCAAACCGCTGCTCGTGGCTGCGGATATTTACCGCCCCGCCGCGATTAAACAGCTGGAAACACTGGGGAAACAGCTTGATATGCCGGTCTTTTCGCTTGGCGATCAGGTCAGCCCGGTGGAAATTGCCAGACAGGCGATTGAAAAAGCGAAGGAAGAGCATCATGATTATGTGATTTTAGATACCGCCGGACGGCTGCACATCGATCACGAACTGATGGATGAGCTCTCCGGCGTAAAGGAAGTCGCAAATCCTGAGGAAATTTTCCTTGTCGTCGACTCAATGACCGGTCAGGATGCGGTAAATGTCGCCAAAAGCTTTAATGACCAGCTCGGTTTAACGGGCGTCATTTTAACAAAGCTTGACGGGGATACCCGCGGAGGTGCGGCGCTTTCTATCCGCGCGGTCACCGAAACGCCGATTAAATTCGCCGGAATGGGAGAAAAGCTCGATGCTCTTGAAGCGTTCCATCCTGAACGGATGGCATCCCGGATTCTCGGAATGGGTGACGTGCTGACGCTGATTGAAAAAGCTCAGGCGACCGTTGATGAAGACAAAGCCAAAGAGCTTGAGCAGAAAATGAGAACGATGAGCTTCACATTGGATGATTTTCTGGAGCAGCTCGGCCAGGTCCGAAACATGGGGCCTCTTGACGAACTGCTGCAAATGATGCCCGGCGCAGGCAAAATGAAAGGCTTAAAAAACATCCAAGTCGATGAAAAACAGCTGAATCATGTGGAAGCGATCATTAAATCAATGACTGTTCTTGAAAAAGAACAGCCGGATATCATTAACGCCAGCCGGCGGAAGCGGATTGCCAAAGGAAGCGGAACATCCGTTCAGGAAGTCAACCGTCTTTTAAAGCAGTTTGAGGAAATGAAAAAAATGATGAAGCAGATGACCAACATGACAAAAGGGAAGAAAAAAGGCTTTAAATTACCTTTTATGTAATCGGTTATACATGATAAAACCGTTGTTAAGAAAAAACACTTTACAAACACTTTTATCATTGTTAATATACTATCTTGTTGAAATATTTTCGGAGGTGCTAGTAAAATGGCAGTAAAAATTCGTTTAAAACGTATGGGAGCAAAAAAATCTCCTTTCTATCGTATTGTTGTAGCAGATTCTCGTTCACCGCGTGACGGCCGTTTCATCGAAACAGTCGGCACATACAACCCGGTTGCAAAGCCGGCTGAAGTGAAAATCAACGAAGAGCTTGCTCTTAAATGGCTTCAAACAGGAGCTAAACCTTCTGATACAGTCCGCAACTTGTTCTCAAGCCAAGGAATTATGGAAAAATTCCACAACGCTAAACAAGGCAAGTAATGACTGATCAGAACTTGGAAGATTTGATTGTCAGCATTGTGGCTCCGCTTGTCGACCATCCGGAAGACATAACGGTCACAAAGGAAGAGACTGATCAAAAGATTGCGCTGCGCTTATCTGTCAATAAGTCAGATACCGGTAAAATTATCGGAAAGCAAGGCCGGACTGCAAGAGCGATTCGAACCGTCGTTTTTGCAGCTGGCGCACAGTCTTCTAAGAAAGTTCAATTTGAAATATTTGACTGAAAAGGGAGAGGGCCGGCACCTCCCCTTTTTTTACACGTAAAAAAGGCAAATGAACAGAAATATGTTGGAAGAGTGGGGAGTCTGGTACTATGCAGATTATTCACAGGGTAACCGTTATGCAGGTTCTGACCGAGCAAAGCAAGGAAAAGCTTTTGGCCTCTTTTGCAGAAAAAAAGCAAACGCTTGAACGAGAATGCAGCCAGCTCTATTTTCAGCTTAGAAAACATGAAAAAGATCAGCAGAATCCCGATGTAGCGGAATCTTTTAAAAAAGCCATTGAAAAAAGACAAGACAAAATCAAAATGATCGATTTCCAAATAAGCCAGACAGAGTCGCTCCCGCTTGGAAGCGAAGTGAAGGAAAAGGAGATCGATGCGCTGCTTTCAATCAACGTCGGTGATAACTGGCATGAAAAAACAGCGGCAAATACCATCGTCATAAAAGACGGGGTAGTAATTGAAATCCGCCCGAGGTGATAATATGACAAACAGATGGTTTAATGTAGGCAAAATTGTAAATACCCACGGCATTAAAGGCGAAGTGCGGGTCATTTCTAAAACGGACTTTGCCGAAGAACGGTACAAGCCCGGCAATACGCTTTATTTGTTTGCGGAAGGGGCTGCGGAGCCAATCAAAGTAACGGTCAGCGCCCACAGGCTTCACAAGCAGTTTCACCTGCTGCAATTCAAAGAAATGCCGAGTCTCAATGAAGTCGAGCACCTAAGAAACATGGTGATCAAAGTCCCTGAAGAAGACTTGGGAGAGCTTGAAGAAGATGAATTTTATTTTCATGAAATCATCGGCTGCGAGGTTGTGTCAGAAGACGGGGAACTGATCGGCACAGTGAAGGAAATCTTGACGCCCGGGGCTAATGACGTATGGGTGGTTGCAAGAAAAGGCAAAAAAGATGCGCTCATTCCGTATATTGCTTCTGTGGTAAAGGATATTAATATAAATGAGAAGAAAATTAAGATTCATGTAATGGAAGGGTTAATAGACGAATGAAAATCGACTTTTTAACACTGTTTCCCGAAATGTTTCAAGGGGTGCTCGGCTCATCCATTCTGCAAAAAGCACAAGAAAAAGAGGCTGTCCGTTTTGACGTCATCAATTTCCGGGCTTTTTCGGATAATAAACACCAAACGGTTGATGATTACCCGTACGGCGGGGGAGCCGGGATGGTGTTAAAGCCGCAGCCTGTATTTGATGCGGTTGAAAAGCTGACAGCCGGTACGGACGCCAAGCCGCGCATTATTCTCGTCTGCCCGCAAGGTGAGCGTTATACGCAGAAGAAAGCCGAGGAGCTGGCGGAAGAGGAACATCTCATGTTTATTTGCGGACATTATGAAGGGTATGATGAACGGATCCGGGAACATCTTGTCACTGATGAAATCTCCATCGGGGATTTTGTGCTGACCGGGGGAGAGCTCCCTGCCATGATGATCGCTGACAGCGTTGTCAGGCTTTTGCCGGGCGTCCTCGGGAAAGAAGCATCCCACGTGGAGGATTCCTTCAGCACGGGGCTTTTAGAGCATCCTCACTATACGAGGCCAGCAGATTATAAAGGCTTAAAAGTGCCTGAGACCCTTCTGTCCGGCAACCATGCCAAAATACAAGAATGGCGCAATAAAGAATCAATCAGAAGAACCTTTTTAAGACGTCCCGATCTTCTTGAAAACTATCCTCTCACTGATGAGCAAAGAAAATGGATTTCCGAGTGGGAAAACGAATAGATTCTATTGCGCAGGCGATGAAGATATGATAAGATACTACTTGTGGCTTAAGGAGGCTTATCCTTCAGAAGCTTGAAAACGATGTTCCGCTGTGCCTTGCAGTTGTGGCCAAGAGCATCTGTTGGAAGGAGTTGAAAACGATGCAAAAACTAATTCAAGATATCACAAAAGAACAGCTTCGCACTGATCTTCCTGCGTTCCGTCCTGGTGACACTTTACGTGTACACGTAAAAGTTGTTGAGGGTAACCGTGAGCGTATCCAGATCTTCGAAGGTGTTGTGATCAAGCGTCGTGGTGGTGGAATCAGCGAAACGTTCACAGTTCGTAAGATTTCTTACGGTGTTGGCGTTGAACGTACATTCCCTGTACACACACCAAAAATCGCGAAAATCGAAGTTGTACGTTACGGTAAAGTACGTCGCGCTAAGCTTTACTACCTGCGTGAACTTCGCGGAAAAGCGGCTCGTATTAAAGAAATCAGACGATAATGATAACGAACGAAAAGAGCTTGTTACCCGTAACAGGCTCTTTTTTTATATGAAATTTGTAAAAGCAGAACAAGCAACGTAAAATACATAAGAGATCATCGGAACATCCGGTTCCGGTAAATAAGGCAGGTGTCGAAGTCACATGACCATTCAATGGTTCCCAGGCCATATGGCTAAAGCGAGACGGGAAGTAACAGAAAAACTGAAATTAATTGATATCGTATACGAATTGGTGGATGCGAGAATCCCGATGTCATCGAGAAATCCGATGATTGAGGAGATTTTAAAAAATAAGCCGCGCATTATGCTTTTAAATAAAGCCGATAAGGCGGATGCGGCTGTGACTGCCCAGTGGAAGGACCACTTTCAGGAACAGGGCATTCCCTCTCTTTCAATAAACTCCGTTAACGGGCAGGGACTGCATCAAATCGTGCCGTCCTCAAAAGAGCTGCTGAAAGATAAGTTCGATAAAATGAAAGCAAAAGGCGTTAGGCCAAGAGCAATCCGCGCATTAATCATCGGCATTCCGAATGTCGGCAAGTCTACGCTCATTAACCGGCTGGCCAAGAAAAACATTGCCAAGACGGGAGACAGGCCCGGCATTACCACTTCACAGCAGTGGGTAAAGGTAGGCAAGGAATTAGAGCTGCTCGATACACCGGGAATTTTATGGCCTAAATTTGAAGATGAGCTTGTCGGCTTGCGCCTGGCGATCACCGGGGCGATTAAAGATACGATTATCAACCTGCAGGATGTGGCCGTCTTCGGGCTGCGCTTTCTGGAAGAGCATTATCCCGACCGCTTGAAGGAGCGCTACGGACTTCAGGAAATCCCTGAGGATATCGCCGCTCTTTTCGACGCGATCGGTGAAAAACGCGGCTGTTTGATGGGCGGCGGAATGGTTGACTATGATAAAACAACGGAAGTCATCATTCGGGACATCCGGACGGAAAAATTCGGCAGGCTTTCATTTGAAACACCATCAGAATAAAGACGCGCAGCGATGCGGGTCTTTATTTTTTCCGCAGAATACCGATATACATAATGTAAGGGAGAAGAGAACGTGAATACATTAACCGTAAAAAGCGTAAAAGAACGCCTGCAAGAGGTCAGGGACGAAAGCGACCCCTTCCTTGCCCAATGTGAGAAAGACCCGAGAAAAAGCGTACAGACGCTTTTAGAGCAATGGCTGAAAAAGCACGCGAAGGAAAAAGCTCTTAAAGAGCAATGGCTGAACATGACGGCATACGAAAGACTGTCATCCAAAAAGGGCTTCCGCCTGATTGCGGGTGTTGACGAAGCCGGAAGAGGGCCGCTTGCCGGACCGGTTGTCGCCGGCGCCGTCATTTTGCCGGCAGAATGCGAGATTCTCGGTCTCACGGACTCGAAGAAATTGTCGGAAAAGAAGCTCGAGGAGTATTACAGCCGGATCACGGAGGAAGCGGCGGCTGTAGGAGTCGGCATTGTCCATGCGGACGTGATTGACCGGATCAACATTTATGAGGCCGCGAGACTGGCGATGGTAAAAGCCGTCAATGCTTTAACGGAAACACCTGATTATCTGCTTGTTGATGCCATGACCCTTCCGCTTGACATTCCGCAGTCATCAGTTATTAAAGGGGATGCCAAAAGCGTGTCAATTGCCGCCGGAGCCTGCATAGCAAAAGTAACGCGGGACCGTCTCATGGCTGAGTACGCCAAAACCTATCCCATGTACGGCTTTGAAAAAAATAAAGGCTACGGAACGAAAGAACATCTTGAAGCTCTTCAGGCATACGGACCGACAACTATTCACCGAAAAACGTTCGCTCCCGTTCAATCTTATTGTTAGAAAAGAGGCTTAAGACATGAACATAAGCGGCGAAATCCAAGCGGCTTTCAGACAGCTGACGGCGGAAATCCCTCAGGACCGGCAAGACGGCGGTAAAGACAGCGGCGCTCAAAGGCTGCTGTTAGGGAAGGTTCTCCGTTTGCTGGACGATCAAAGCGCTCTTATCCAAATCGGCGGCCGGACGATGCAGGGAAAACTTGAAACCGTCCTTCGTCCGCAGGCGTATTACTGGTTTTCTTATGACAAACAGCCGGCGGAAAAAACGGGCCGGCTTCATGTCATCGACCAATTCGAAGGAAGCCCGAAAACCGTTCAGGAAGCTGCGGGAAGACTGTTAAACGCTCTTTCCGTCAAATCAGGTCCTGTGTCTCTGCAGATTGCCGAAACATTTATGCAGCAGAAGCTGCCGATGACGGAAAACAGCCTCAAAGCCTGCATCCGCTGGGCTGAATCACTTCCGGCGGCCGAATTGAAAAAAGCGGCGGAAACAATCGTATTTGCGCTGAAACGGGAACTGCCCGCACATCCGGAAGTCTTGTCAGCCATTCATGCCGTTAAATATCCGGTTCCGACCCGGCGCCTCCTCTCAGGACTGCTTCAGGCAATCAATCAGGCTCCGCAATCGGCAAAAGAGCTGTCTGTGCTCAAAGAGGCGGTTTCTGACGTGTTAAACGCGGAAACGGATCTTCATGCAAAACGTCTCTTGAAGAAGCTTGCCGAGACTGCACGCATGCCGATTTCAGAAACCGGGCTGATGAATGAGGGAGAACCGACGGAATCAAAACAATCACCATTTGTCCGAGAGACTCGAGAAAACGGAAAGGCAGTCTCAAGCCAATCTTCTCCTCCGAGTGCACGGACAAATCCGGAACTGCCTGAAAAAACGGCAAAACAGATTATAGAGAAATTAATGACATCGGCAGAAAAAACTGAAAACCGTCCCGTAAAAGTAACGGCGGAGATCATTAAGGCTTTCATTTCTCAAGAAAGAACATTAAAAACAGCACCTGTTCTTCAAAACGCACATCTGACAGAACAGGAGGCGGCTGTTTTCGAAAAAGCCGCTCAGCTCACCGAATTGAAATATGCGGAAAAACATGATGTATTAAGCCTTTTGCAGAAAATCAAAAAAGGACTGGGCACGCGTGATGAATTATCATTCATTACAGCGCTTGAAAAAGGCGTGTCTCCGCAGCCGGAGAAACAAGCGCTGAAAACGGCCCTCCAAGCCGTCCGGACGCTTCAAGAAGCGCCCCAATCCGTTAAACAAGAGGCGGAACCGCTTATTCATAAATTAAACGGCCAGCTGTTTATTGAGCAGCATAACCCTTCTTTTACGCAGATGGTGCTGTCATTTCCGCTGGGAGCGTCCGCGTATGAGAATGACATCACAGTTCTCTTTAAAGGACGGAAGAAGCCGGACGGAAAACTCGATCCGTCACATTGCAGGCTCCTGTTTTTGCTGCATCTTGAAACACTGCAAGAAACCGTTGTGGACTGCATGATTCAGCAAAATGTAATGACCATTACGGTTGAGACTGATTTTGAGCTTCAGGCGGCCATCGACCCTCTCGTACCGGCTTTAAAAGAAGCCGTAAAAGAAACGGGCTTCAGCCTGTCAGGCGTCACGGCTAAAAAACGGCGCCCGAAAGACCAGAGCGCTCTTGTGGAAGAGTTTATAGAAAAAGACGGCGGAAGAAAAGTGGATGTGAAAATATGAAAGAGCAAACGCCGTTAAGAAGAGCTGTCGCTCTGCATTACGACCGGCAGAAAGACCAAGTCCCGAAGGTTGTCGCAACAGGCAGGGGGCACGTGGCGGAAAATATTATAAAAGAAGCTGAGAAGGCTGGGGTCCCCATTCAGGAAGACAGAACCCTTGTCGAATTAATGCGCCATTTGACGGTTGACGATCAGATACCGGAGGCGCTTTATGAAACCGTTGCCGAAATTTTTTCATTTGTTTACAGACTGGACGAAACCCTGAAAAACGAAAAATAAGGACCATTCATTTCCCGGACTCCGTTTAAATTTATATTTTCAATAAAATAAAAGTTAGAATGTTTGGAAGGATATAAAGATTTTGTTTTGAACCCTAGACAATTCTTCCAGTATTATATAGAATGAAAGCGCAGTCTATTTTTAGTTTTGCTACATAAGTTAGGAGGATGGGAAATGAATATCCATGAGTACCAGGGAAAAGAAGTCCTCAGAAAATACGGGGTGTCTGTTCCTGAAGGTAAAGTGGCTTTTACAGCAGAGGAAGCAGTTGAAAAAGCAGAGAGCCTGTCAAGCTCGGTTTATGTCGTAAAGGCGCAAATCCATGCTGGCGGCCGCGGCAAAGCTGGTGGGGTAAAGATTGCAAAAACAAAAGATGAAGTGAAAGAGTATGCCGAAGAACTGTTAGGCAAGACGCTCGTCACACATCAAACGGGTCCGGACGGACAAGTAATAAAACGCTTACTTATTGAAGAAGGCTGCGATATTAAAAAGGAATACTATGTCGGGCTTGTACTTGACCGCGCTACTTCAAGAATCGTTTTAATGGCGTCTGAAGAAGGCGGAACGGAGATTGAAGAAGTAGCGGAAAAAACACCTGAAAAAATTAAAAAAGCGGTAATTGATCCGGCTGTCGGCCTTCAGGGCTATCAGGCAAGGGAAATTGCATTCGCAATTAACATCCCGAAAGAGCTTGTCGGCAAAGCTGCTAAATTTATGCTCGGCTTATATAAAGCATTTGTTGAGAAGGACTGCTCCATCGCCGAGATCAACCCTCTCGTCGTTACGGGGGACGGAAACGTCATGGCGCTGGATGCTAAGCTGAACTTCGACAGCAATGCGTTATACAGACAAAAAGACATTATGGAATACAGAGATTTAGATGAAGAAGATCCGAAAGAAATCGAAGCGTCAAAATACGATTTAAGCTACATTTCCCTTGATGGAAATATCGGCTGCATGGTAAACGGCGCGGGTCTTGCAATGTCTACAATGGATATCATTAAACACTACGGCGGAGAACCTGCAAACTTCCTTGATGTCGGGGGCGGCGCAACCGCAGAAAAAGTTACGGAAGCTTTTAAAATCATTCTTTCCGATCAAAACGTAAAAGGAATTTTCGTTAATATTTTCGGAGGCATCATGAAGTGTGATGTCATCGCCGAGGGCGTTGTTGAAGCGACGAGACAAGTCGGATTGACATTGCCGCTGGTCGTGCGCCTTGAAGGGACAAACGTAGATTTAGGAAAGAAAATCCTGAATGAATCAGGCTTAAACATCACATCTGCGGAATCAATGGCAGACGGCGCACAGAAAATCGTATCCTTAGTTTAGGAAAGAATGAAAGGCAGGGGACCAGATAATGAGTGTTTTTATCAATAAAGATACAAGAGTTATTGTACAGGGGATTACAGGTTCTACCGCTTTATTTCATACAAAGCAGATGCTGGAATACGGCACGAATATCGTTGGCGGTGTAACACCTGGAAAAGGCGGAACGGAAGCGGAAGGCGTACCGGTATTCAATACGGTCGCAGAAGCGGTTCATACAACGGGCGCTGATGCGTCAGTTATTTACGTGCCGGCTCCGTTTGCGGCGGACGCAATTATGGAAGCGGTTGACGCGGAAATTGATCTTGTCATTTGTATCACTGAGCACATTCCGGTTTTGGACATGGTGAAAGTGAAGCGCTTTATGGAAGGCAAGAAAACGAGATTAATAGGGCCGAACTGCCCGGGTGTTATTACACCTGAAGAATGCAAAATCGGCATTATGCCGGGATACATTCATAAAAAGGGTCATGTAGGCGTTGTATCCCGTTCAGGAACATTGACATACGAGGCCGTCCATCAGCTTTCAGAAGCCGGCGTAGGCCAATCTACCGCTGTAGGGATCGGCGGCGATCCGGTCAACGGCACGAACTTTATTGACGTGTTAAAAGCGTTCAATGAAGATCCAGAAACACATGCCGTCATCATGATCGGAGAAATCGGCGGCACAGCTGAAGAAGAAGCGGCTGAGTGGGTGAAAGCGAACATGACGAAGCCTGTTGTCGGCTTTATCGGCGGTAAAACCGCGCCTCCGGGAAAACGCATGGGCCATGCGGGCGCCATCATCTCCGGAGGAAAAGGCACGGCAGAAGAAAAAGTCAAAACGATGAACGCCTGCGGAATTGAAGTCGCGGAAACCCCTTCTGTAATGGGTGAAACGCTGATTAAGGTGTTAAAAGAAAAAGGCTTATTTGAAACGTGCAAAACGCACTGATCGAAGCAGGGGCAGCCGTAACGGCTGTTCCTGTTTTTGCTGAAAAAAAGAGGAGGTTGCCAGATTTGGATCAAGCATCGCGCTGTTTAATGGTCTGCAGTATTAATCAAATCATTTCCCCGTCTCTTCTATTAAAATGGTGGAAAGCTGATCACTCTCTGTCTTTTTTACCGAATCCGCATCCATTAACTGTTTTATCAGAAGGGAAAACAGCCCCGGAAGCAATTTTTCGGGAAATAGAGCGCAAGGATCCGGAACTTGATGAAGTTCTGTCCGATTACCGCCGCGAAGGCATTACTGTCATTCCGATTTCATCAAGCCGCTATCCAACATGGCTTAAAGCGATTTATGATCCGCCGGCTGTCTTGTATGCAAAAGGGAACACGCTGCTTCTTGAAAAAGGCAGAAAAATCGGGATTGTAGGAACGCGGAAACCGACGGAAGACGGAATAAAAGCGGTTGGGCATCTTTCCGCCGAACTCTCAAAAAAAGGCTGGATCATTGTAAGCGGGCTTGCATCCGGTATAGACGGATTGTCTCATAAGGCGAGCATCAGGGCAAAAGGGCTTACGATCGGCGTGATAGCCGGCGGATTCCATCACATCTATCCCCGGGAAAATCTCCTGTTAGCAGAATACATGGCTGAACACCATCTCCTACTCTCAGAACATCCTCCTGAAACAAAGCCGAAAAAATGGCACTTTCCGATGAGAAACCGCATAATCAGCGGACTAAGTGAAGGGATTGTGGTCGTGCAGGGAAAAGAAAAAAGCGGTTCATTAATCACAGCTTACCAGGCTCTCGATCAAGGCAGAGAGGTATTTGCCGTTCCGGGTTCCATATTTAATCCATATTCCGGAGGACCTATAAAACTCATTCAAGAAGGGGCGAAAGCTGTATTATGCGCAGAGGATATTGACGGAGAGCTGACCGCCCGATGCGTTCAGTATACGGAACCCTTTTGAAATATCGTTTGACAAACGGTATTGTAATATTTAATAATAGTGAGGATTTAAAGTTGCACATTATTTTCATGTATAAAATGACGTTCATCATAAAGAATGAAATGTTGAAAGCCATAAAAAGGCAGCTCTAAAATGAATTGATACTTGAAAAGAGAGAGAACACCTCTTGAGGGGGATGAAAATGTCTGATTATCTAGTCATCGTGGAATCGCCGGCAAAGGCGAAAACGATTGAACGTTATTTAGGGAAGAAATATAAAGTCAAAGCTTCAATGGGACATGTCCGGGATCTTCCGAAAAGTCAAATGGGAGTTGACATCGAACAGAACTTTGAACCGAAATATATTACGATCCGCGGAAAAGGCCCTGTTTTAAAAGAATTAAAAACAGCGGCAAAGAAAGCAAAAAAAGTCTATCTCGCGGCCGACCCCGACAGAGAAGGAGAAGCGATTGCATGGCATCTCGCACACAGCCTTGATCTGGATCTCAGCTCGGACTGCCGGGTCGTCTTTAATGAAATAACGAAAGACGCCATTAAAGAATCATTTAAACATCCGCGCATGATTAATATGGATCTTGTCGATGCGCAGCAGGCGCGCCGCATACTAGACAGACTCGTCGGATACAAAATCAGCCCGATTCTTTGGAAAAAAGTAAAAAAAGGCCTCAGTGCGGGCCGTGTGCAATCCGTTGCGCTCCGGCTGATCATCGACCGGGAAAAGGAAATCAATGACTTTAAACCTGAAGAGTACTGGACGATTACCGGCTCATTTTTAAAGGGAAAAGAGACGTTTGAAGCCGGATTTTTCGGAAAAAACGGCAAAAAGCTTCCTTTAAAAAGCGAAGAAGACGTAAAAGCCATCCTTGCTCAGCTGAAAGGCAATAAGTATACAGTTGACAAGGTTACGAAAAAAGAGCGCAAACGAAATCCCGCTCTGCCGTTTACAACGTCCACTCTGCAGCAGGAGGCTGCAAGAAAGCTGAATTTCAGAGCGAAGAAAACGATGATGATCGCTCAGCAATTATATGAAGGAATTGATCTCGGCAAAGAAGGGACAGTCGGGCTCATCACGTATATGAGAACGGACTCAACGCGGATTTCCAACACAGCCGTTGAAGAAGCGTCAGCTTTTATTGATCAGGCGTACGGAAAAGAGTACTTAGCGGGAAAACGGAAACCGGCAAAGAAAAATGAAAACGCTCAAGATGCCCACGAAGCGATCCGCCCGACTTCGGTGCTCAGAAAACCTGCCGACTTAAAAGCGGTGCTTGGAAGAGACCAGCTCAGATTATACAAGCTGATTTGGGAGCGCTTTGTTGCAAGCCAGATGGCGCCTGCCGTCCTTGATACGATGAGCGTCGATCTCAGCAATAACGGATTGACATTCCGGGCAAACGGAAGTAAAGTCAAATTCGCCGGCTTCATGAAAGTCTATGTAGAGGGTAAAGACGATCAGCTGGAAGAAAAAGACCGCATGCTTCCGGACCTTAAAGAGGGAGACACGGTTTTATCGAAAGATATTGAGCCTGAGCAGCACTTTACTCAGCCGCCTCCGCGTTATACAGAGGCGCGCCTGGTTAAAACGCTTGAAGAACTGGGGATCGGCCGTCCTTCGACATATGCGCCGACTCTTGACACCATCCAGCGCCGCGGTTACGTGGGATTAGACAATAAACGGTTTGTGCCGACTGAGCTTGGGCAGATCGTGCTGGATCTTATCATGGAGTTTTTCCCGGAAATCATTAACGTTGAATTCACGGCTAAAATGGAAAGAGACCTTGACCATGTTGAAGATGGCCAGACAGAATGGGTTCAAATCATTGACAGCTTCTATACTGATTTCGAAAAACGCGTGAAAAAAGCGGAAGCCGAAATGAAAGAAGTGGAAATTGAACCTGAATATGCCGATGAAGATTGTGAGTTATGCGGCTCCCGGATGGTTTATAAAATGGGCCGATACGGCAAATTTATGGCGTGCTCCAACTTCCCTGACTGCCGAAATACAAAACCGATTGTCAAACAAATCGGCGTAAAATGCCCTAAGTGCCATGAAGGAAACATTGTCGAACGAAAATCAAAAAAGAAACGCATCTTTTACGGCTGTGACCGTTATCCTGAATGCGACTTCGTATCTTGGGACAAACCGATTGAACGAAAATGCCCGAAATGTGAAAATATGCTCGTAGAGAAAAAGCTTAAAAAAGGCATACAAGTCCAATGCGTCGAATGCGATTATAAGGAAGAACCACAGAAGTAGCGGTGAGCAGAGCCTTGCTCACCTTCTTTGTGTGGAAGGGACAAACAACAGGAGATGAAAAGAAATGAACCAGCAAACAGTTAATGTAATCGGAGCAGGCCTTGCCGGAAGTGAAGCGGCATGGCAGCTTGCAAAACGAGGAATTCAAGTGAAACTATATGAAATGCGGCCCGTCAGGCAGACGGCAGCCCATCATACTGATAAATTCGCCGAACTGGTATGCAGCAACTCCCTCCGTTCAAATACACTCGCCAATGCGGTAGGCGTATTAAAGGAAGAAATGCGGGCGCTTGACTCGGCAATCATTCAATCTGCTGATAAATGCTCGGTTCCGGCCGGAGGAGCGCTTGCCGTTGACCGTCATGAATTTGCGCAAAGCGTGACGGATCTCGTGAAAAACCATCCGAACGTAACGGTTCTTACTGAGGAAGTAACAGAGATTCCGGAAGGCCCGACTGTTATCGCGACCGGACCGCTTACATCAGAATCGCTTTCACAGCAGCTGAAAGAGCTCACGGGAGAAGAGTATCTGTATTTTTATGACGCGGCGGCGCCGATTGTCGAAAAAGACAGCCTTGATATGGAGAAAGTGTACTTAAAATCCCGTTATGACAAGGGAGAAGCGGCGTACTTAAACTGCCCGATGACAGAGGAAGAGTTCGACCGTTTCTATGAAGCATTGACGACGGCTGAGACGGTACCTTTAAAAGAATTCGAAAAAGAAATCTTCTTTGAAGGCTGCATGCCGATTGAAGTCATGGCGAAAAGAGGCAAGAAAACGATGCTGTTCGGACCGATGAAACCGGTCGGACTGGAAGATCCGAAAACAGGCAAGCGCCCTTATGCAGTCGTTCAGCTCAGACAGGATGATGCGGCGGGAACGCTTTATAATATTGTAGGTTTTCAGACACATTTAAAATGGGGAGACCAAAAAGAAGTGCTTAAACTGATCCCCGGCCTTGAAAATGTTGATATCGTCAGATACGGCGTCATGCACAGAAACACATTTATCAACTCGCCGAGCCTTTTGAACCCGACATATCAATTTAAACAGCGGAACGATCTGTTTTTCGCGGGCCAAATGACCGGCGTAGAGGGTTATGTTGAATCTGCCGCTTCAGGTCTTGTAGCGGGAATCAATGCCGCCAAACTTGTGCTCGGTCAGGATCTTGTGACATTCCCGCAGGAGACGGCAATCGGAAGCATGGCTCACTACATTACGACGACAAATCAGAAGAACTTCCAGCCGATGAATGCAAACTTCGGCCTCTTAAAAGAATTGCCTGTAAAAATTAAAAACAAAAAAGAAAGAAATGAAGAATACGCTAAACGCGCAATTGAAACTATTCAAACTATTTCGAAAACGATATAGCTTTTCATTGCAACTTCGATGCATTATATGATACCATTTAAAAGCCCTTCGGAGAGGGAGGTCTTCATAATGACTGAGAATGTTAACTTTTTTTTAAAGTTATTCGTTGAATATTTACAAATTGAAAAAAATTATTCACAATATACTATTGTGAATTATGTTAATTCGATTGAAGAATTTGGGATGTTTCTGCATGCTCAAAATATAAATGGAATGAAAGAAGTTGCATATCATGATGTGAGAATATTTTTGACAGAGGCTTATGAAAAAGGCCTGTCAAGAAAAACAATCAGCAAGAAAATTTCAGCTTTGAGAAGCTTCTATAAATTTTTAATGAGGGAAAAGCTTGTTGAAGAGAATCCGTTTCAGCTTGTTCATCTGCCGAAACAAGAGAAACGGATTCCGAAGTTTCTTTATGAAAAAGAACTTGAGGAACTATTCGCTGTTTCAGACAGAAGTCAGCCGTCAGGGATGCGCGATCAGGCCCTGCTTGAGCTTCTTTATGCGACCGGAATGAGGGTCAGTGAGTGCTGTACGCTTACTGTCGGCGATCTTGACCTGTTCATGGATACGGTGCTCGTTCACGGGAAAGGCAAGAAGCAGCGCTATATCCCGTTCGGCTCATATGCCCGTGATGCGCTGGAGCTGTATATCAACAGCGGAAGGCAGTGCCTGCTTGAAAAAGCAAAAGAGCCTCATGATGTGCTGTTTGTCAATCAAAGAGGCGGCCCGCTGACCGCCAGAGGAATCCGGTATATTTTAAGCGGGCTTGTAAAAAAAGCATCCGGCACTTTACATATACACCCGCATATGCTTCGGCACACGTTTGCGACTCATCTGCTGAATGAAGGGGCTGATTTAAGAAGCGTCCAGGAGCTTTTGGGCCATTCCAATCTGTCTTCTACGCAGATATACACGCATGTATCGAAGGAAATGCTGAGAAACACATATATGTCCCACCACCCGAGAGCTTTTAAAGAAAATTAAAAGGAGGCCCTTCTCATGTCATCTTTTCATGCGACAACGATTTTTGCCGTCCAGCATAACGGGAAAAGCGCTATGTCAGGAGACGGCCAGGTCACATTCGGTCAGGCTGTAGTCATGAAACATACCGCGAGAAAAGTGAGAAAGCTGTTTAACGGAAAGGTTCTGGCCGGATTTGCAGGATCTGTTGCAGACGCTTTCACACTTTTTGAAATGTTTGAGGCGAAGCTTGAAGAATACAACGGCAATTTAAAACGTGCGTCGGTTGAGCTTGCGAAAGAATGGCGCAGCGATAAAGTGCTGCGCAAGCTGGAAGCCATGCTGATTGTCATGAACCAGGATACCTTGCTTCTCGTATCGGGAACAGGTGAAGTGATTGAGCCGGATGACGGCATTTTGGCAATCGGCTCCGGCGGAAACTACGCCCTGTCAGCAGGAAGAGCGCTGAAAACCTATGCCGGAGAGAATCTGTCCGCCAAAGATATTGCAAAAGCCGCTTTGAAAATCGCGGGCGAGATTTGTGTGTACACAAACGATCAGATCATTTTGGAAGAACTTGAATAGAAAGGACTTGAGGCGCATGGAAAACAAACCGTTAACACCGAGACAAATCGTAGATCGGTTGGATCAATACATTGTAGGACAGCAGGATGCGAAAAAAGCTGTCGCCGTGGCATTAAGAAACCGCTATCGCAGAAGTCTTCTTGATGAAAAACTGAGAGACGAGATCGTTCCCAAAAACATCCTGATGATGGGCCCGACCGGGGTGGGGAAAACAGAGATCGCCAGACGGATCGCCAAGCTTACCGGTGCGCCATTTATAAAAATTGAAGCGACAAAATTTACAGAAGTCGGCTATGTAGGCAGAGATGTCGAATCAATGGTCAGAGACCTCGTTGAGACATCCGTGCGGCTCATTAAAGAAGAAAAAATCAGCGAAGTGAAAGAACAGGCTGAAGAAAATGCAAACAAACGTATAGTGCGGCTTCTCGTTCCGGGAAAGAAAAAACAAGCGGGAGTGAAAAATCCGTTTGAAATGCTTTTCGGAGGAAGCCAGGCGGCAAATGATGATGAAGCCGACCAGCAGGAAGAAGCAAGCCTTGAAGAGAAAAGAAAGCGCATGGCGCATCAGCTCGCATTGGGAGAGCTCGAAGACCATTACGTCTCCGTAGAGGTGGAAGAGCAGCAGCCGTCGATGTTTGACATGCTGCAAGGCTCCGGGATGGAGCAGATGGGCATGAATATGCAGGATGCGCTGAGCAATCTGGTGCCAAAAAAGAAAAAACGCCGCAAAATGACGGTCAGAGAAGCAAGGAAGGTTCTGACCAATGAAGAGGCAGGCAAATTAATCGATATGGATGAAGTCGGCCAAGAAGCCGTGTTAAGAGCTGAAGAGGGCGGCATTATCTTTATTGACGAAATAGATAAAATCGCAAAAAACGGAGGGGCTTCTTCCTCAGCAGATGTATCGAGAGAAGGCGTTCAAAGAGATATCCTTCCGATTGTCGAAGGATCTACCGTCGTCACGAAATACGGCTCCGTCAAAACAGATCACGTGCTGTTTATCGCAGCCGGGGCATTCCATATGGCCAAACCGTCTGATCTGATTCCGGAGCTGCAGGGCCGCTTTCCGATTCGTGTAGAATTGAGCAAGCTGACAGTAGATGATTTTGTGAAGATTCTCGTCGAACCCGATAACGCGCTGCTAAAACAATATCAGGCTTTATTGCAGACAGAAGGTATATCTCTTGAATTTTCTGACGAAGCTATTCGTAAGATCGCCGAAGTAGCTTATCATGTGAATCAGGATACGGACAACATCGGAGCGAGAAGGCTTCACACGATATTGGAACGTCTCTTGGAAGACCTGTCGTTTGAAGCGCCGGACGTGACGATGGAAAAAGTCGCTATCACGCCGCAATACGTTGAAGAAAAGCTCGGAACGATTGCAAACAACAAAGATCTAAGTCAATTTATATTGTGAAAATTTAATAAGAGGAATTCTAGGAGGATTATTTATCATGGCTTTACTACAAAAAACACGAATTATTAACAGCATGCTGCAGGCTGCGGCAGGCAAACCCGTAAACTTTAAAGAAATGGCTGAAACGCTTCGTGACGTCATTGATTCTAATATTTTCGTCGTCAGCCGCAGAGGAAAGCTTTTGGGCTACTCTATTAATCAGCAGATTGAAAATGACCGCATGAAAAAAATGCTTGAAGACCGCCAGTTCCCGGAAGAGTACACGAGAAATCTGTTCAATGTTCCGGAGACGTCTTCAAACCTTGATATCAACAGCGAATACACGGCGTTTCCTGTAGAAAACAGAGACCTGTTCCAAGCGGGCTTAACAACGATCGTGCCGATCATCGGCGGAGGAGAGAGACTGGGCACGCTCATTCTGTCCCGTCTGCAGGATCAATTTGAAGATGATGATCTCATTCTTGCTGAATACGGAGCAACCGTTGTAGGAATGGAGATTTTAAGAGAAAAAGCAGAAGAAATCGAAGAAGAGGCGCGAAGCAAAGCGGTTGTTCAAATGGCGATCAGTTCTCTGTCTTACAGTGAACTTGAAGCGATTGAGCATATCTTTGAAGAGCTTGACGGAAACGAAGGCTTGCTTGTGGCAAGTAAGATTGCGGACCGTGTCGGCATTACGCGTTCAGTAATCGTTAACGCGCTGAGAAAGCTGGAAAGCGCAGGCGTCATTGAATCCAGATCACTGGGAATGAAGGGGACGTACATTAAAGTTCTGAACAACAAATTCCTTATTGAATTGGAAAACCTTAAATCTCATTAAGACAAAAGCAGGATCCCTAAAAATGGGCGTCCTGCTTTTTTTATGGACAATAGGTGAAAAGTTGCAGTTTAAAGTTGCTTATTGGAATCTGATCTGAGATAATCCATCTTGCTGTGTGAAAAAAGGAGGAAGATACAGAAATTCTGCTATTTTCAGTCTAATATTAAACAAATCCTTGTAGTACAAATATTCTAGGACTTAATACCTACATACAAAATAGATATAATTGAGCACTTTTTTTTAGCCTAACTTCATAGACTTTAAGCCTGTTATTTCTTACAATAAGCATATGGTTTTACAATTCTCGACAAGGATTTTTAGGAGAAAAATATCTGAAATGGAGGTAAGTGGATTTGGACTTATTTTCTGGAACTATACAAAATCTTGAGAATGCCTTGGGGAGAGCGGACATTAAGCAAAAAGTCTTAACTAATAATATCGCCAATATAGATACACCGAACTACAAGGCAAAAAAAGTCTCTTTCCGAAATTTGTTAGATCAGGAAACATCCAATCTTGAGGCTGTAAAAACCGACTATCGGCACGTTGACTTTACGGGTTCGGGGGACGATTATTCTATCGTGTCCAGCAGTGATACATCGTACCAGCAAAACGGAAACAATGTCGATATCGACAAAGAAATGACAGATTTAGCCGAAAACCAAATTAATTATCAGGCTTTGGTTGAAAGAATGAGCGGCAAATTCAATTCTCTGAAAACCGTCTTGACAGGAGGAAAATAATGAGTGGCTTTCAAAGCTTAAATATTTCGGGTTCCGCTTTAACTGCACAGCGTGTCCGGATGGATGTCGTATCGTCCAACCTGGCCAATATGGATACAACGAGAGCGAAGCAGGTAAATGGCGAATGGGTGCCTTACAGAAGAAAGCTGGTATCTCTCCAATCCGGAGGCGAATCATTTTCGTCCCTTTTACATTCCAAGATGAACGGAACAGGAAGCGCGGGAAGTGGCGTAAAGGTATCTGGTGTTACGGAAGACCCGTCCGCTTTTAATCTCGTTTATGATCCGGAGAATCCTGATGCGAATAAAGACGGATATGTACAAAAACCAAATGTAGATCCATTAAAGGAAATGGTGGATCTTGTCAGCAGCTCGAGATCATATGAAGCAAACGTAACTGCATTAAACGCCTCCAAAGGCATGCTTTTGAAGGCTTTAGAAATCGGAAAGTAAGGTGATGTAAGTGGTTAACGCTATTACTCCTTTTCAGCTTCAACAAACCCAAAACACTCAAAACGTAACGAATCAATTAAACCAAACTCAAAAAACTGATTCTTCAAACCAAACAAGCTTTTCGGAGCTTTTAAAAAACTCTATTGATTCGTTAAATGAGTCACAAGTAAAATCTGACCAAATAACGAACGAACTGGCTGCAGGAAAGGATGTAAACCTTGACGAGGTCATGATCGCTGCCCAAAAAGCAAATATTTCTCTGACGGCCGCTACCGAATTCCGCAATAAAGCCGTGGAAGCCTATCAGGAAATCATGAGAATGCAGATGTAGTGGTCAGATTGAAGAGAATGACTGGAATGACCGGGGGTTAACATGAATCGTACTCTAATGCAAATGAAAACCAAAACGGCAGCGTTTTGGAACAACAGATCAAAAACACAGAAGATACTCATGGTAAGCGGCTTGGCCGCATTCATTATTTTACTCATCGTCGTTATTATTTTTACTTCGTCTGAAAAGATGGTGCCTCTTTATAAAGATTTGTCCGCGGAAGAAGCGGGGAAGATTAAAGAAGAGCTCGATACGAAAAAGGTGTCTTCTGAACTTGCTGACGGCGGCACGGTCATTAAGGTTCCTGAGAGCCAAGTGGATTCGCTTAAAGTCCAGCTTGCCGCAGAAGGCCTGCCGAAAACGGGATCAATTGATTATTCGTTCTTCGGACAAAATGCGGGCTTCGGCCTGACAGATAATGAGTTTGACGTTTTAAAGGTTGAGGCGACTCAGACCGAATTGTCAAACCTGATAAATGAAATGGACGGTATTAAAAGCTCGAAGGTCATGATCAATATGCCGAAAGAAGCCGTGTTCGTCGGTGAAGATCAGCCGGCAGCATCCGCTTCAATCGTTTTGCAGATTAAACCGGGCTACTCGCTTGATCAAAACCAGATCAACGGGCTGTACCATCTCGTTTCTAAAAGTGTTCCGAACTTAAAAGAAGATAATATCGTCATAATGGATCAAAATTCTACATATTATGACAAAAGTGACGGCGGTGCAGGGTCCGTTTCTGACAGTTATGCTTCTCAGCAAGGTATTAAGTCGCAGGTCGAAAAGGACGTTCAAAAACATGTTCAGTCACTGCTCGGCACAATGATGGGGCAGGATAAGGTCGTGGTTTCCGTAACGGCGGATATTGACTTCACGAAGGAAAAACGCACTGAAGACACTGTCGAACCTGTCGATAAAGATAACATGGAAGGCATAGCGGTAAGCGCCGAAAAAGTTGCGGAAACGTACAAAGGCGACGGCGCGGCCAACGGCGGCACGGCCGGAACGGGAAGCAATGACACCGCGAACTATGCCGAGACAAACGGCGGTTCAAACAGCGGGGACTACGAAAAAAGCAGCAATAAAATCAACTATGAAGTCAACCGCATCCATAAAGAAATCGCTGAAAGCCCGTATAAAGTGCGTGATTTAGGCATTCAGGTCATGGTGGAGCCGCCTAATCCGAAAAATGCCGCTTCCTTATCAGCACAGAGACAGGCTGATATACAGAAGATTTTAGGAACGGTCGTCAGAACGTCTCTTGATAAAAACGAAACGCAAAATCAAAACCTGACAGACAATGATATCAACAATAAAATCGTTGTATCCGTTCAGCCGTTTGACGGAAAAACAAGCCTGAACACAGATTCGGCACAATCTTTAGGTCTTCCGATCTGGGTATACATTACAGGCGGCGTACTGCTTGCGGCCATTATTCTGCTTATTATTCTCCTCATCAGAAAGAAACGCTCACAAGAGGATGAATACGAAGAATATGAATATGAAACACCGCCGGAGCCGGTTCGATTGCCTGATATCAACGAAGAGAAAATTGAAACGGAAGAAACAGTCAGACGAAAACAGCTTGAAAAAATGGCTAAAGAAAAACCGGAAGACTTTGCTAAATTGCTTCGAAGCTGGCTGGACGAGGATTAGGGGGAATGGAAAATGGCGAAACGTGATCAGAACAAGCTTACAGGAAAACAAAAAGCAGCCATCCTCATGATTTCCTTAGGCCTTGATGTATCAGCTTCTGTATACAAGCATTTGTCTGAAGAAGAAATTGAAAGATTGACACTCGAGATTTCGGGAGTCAGAAGCGTCGATCATCAAAGAAAAGATGAAATCATTGAAGAATTTCATAATATCGCAATCGCTCAGGACTATATTTCACAAGGCGGTTTAAATTACGCCCGCCAAGTGCTTGAAAAAGCGCTCGGAGAAGACAAAGCGGTAAGCATTTTAAACAGGCTCACCTCTTCTTTGCAGGTAAAGCCGTTTGACTTCGCAAGAAAAGCGGAACCCGAACAGATTTTAAATTTCATTCAGCAGGAACATCCGCAAACGATGGCGCTGATTTTATCCTACCTTGACCCGGTGCAGGCCGGACAGATTTTGTCTGAGCTGAACCCGGACGTTCAGGCTGAGGTGGCAAGAAGGATTGCGGTTATGGACAGAACGTCTCCTGAAATCATAAATGAAGTGGAGCGGGTCCTTGAACAAAAGCTGTCCTCCTCCTTTACGCAGGATTATACGCAGACCGGCGGCATAGAAGCCGTTGTTGAAGTGTTAAACGGCGTAGACAGAGGAACGGAAAAAACGATCCTTGATTCATTAGAAATCCAAGATCCTGAGTTGGCGGATGAAATCAAAAAACGGATGTTTGTCTTTGAAGATATTGTCACCCTTGATAACCGTGCGATTCAGCGCGTGATCAGAGACGTTGAAAACGACGACCTCCTGCTTTCATTGAAGGTTGCGAGCGAGGAAGTCAAAGAAATCGTCTTCAGCAATATGTCACAGCGTATGGTTGAAACGTTTAAAGAGGAAATGGAGATTATGGGGCCTGTGCGTTTGCGTGATGTGGAAGAGGCGCAATCAAGAATCGTGGGCGTCGTCCGCAAGCTGGAAGAAGCCGGTGAAATTGTAATCGCGCGAGGCGGAGGAGACGATATTATTGTCTAATATCATTAAACAGCAATCATCATTTTCTCCTGAACAAAAACGGCGCAAGCTTTCCTTGCAGGAAGTCAGGAAAACACATTCCCAGCCAGACCGGGAGGAACCCGAAAATCCAGAGGCTCTCATGGCTTTTGCCAAAGCAGAAGCCGACAGGGTGTCTGAAGAAGCGAAAAATCAATTAGAGCACACTCTTCGGCAGATTGAAGAAGCGAAAAACCGCTGGGCGGAAGAAAAACAAAGATTGATAGAAGAAGCAAAGGCAGAAGGATATGAAGAAGGCATGGCATTGGGAAAAGCCGAGGCTCAAGCTGAATACGCTAATCTCATCAGCCGGGCCAATGCCGTTATGGAAATGGCGAGACAGTCAGTCGAGGAAAAACTGGAAAGCGCTGAGGAAGAAATTATTGAGCTTTCCGTTGCGCTCGCTAAAAAAGTATGGCGGCAAAAAAGTGATGATAAAGAGGCTTTCCTTCTGCTGGTCAAACAGGTAGTAGCCGAAGTAAAAGATTATGATGACATCTCCATCTATGTGGACCCTGAATATTATGAGACGGTTCATCAGCATATGGACGAAATTCAGCAGCTGTTATACAAAGAATGCAGATTAAGCTTATATGCCGATGAAAAAGCCGCGAAGGGAACGTGCTCGATAGAAACTCCGTTCGGACGTGTCGATGCAGGCATAGACACCCAGCTGATGCAATTAAAGCAAAAACTTTTAACGGCGCTTGAGGCGGGAGCGGAGCAATGAAGACACAGTATTTAATAGACTCAATTGAAACAGCGGATCCGTACAAGCGCTACGGCAAGGTTAAACGGGTCATCGGGCTGATGATTGAATCAAAAGGGCCCGAAAGCTCAATCGGAGATGTTTGTCTCATTTATCCGAAAGGCCATGCGAAAAAAGCGATTAAAGCTGAGGTTGTAGGCTTCCAGGATGAAAACATTCTGCTAATGCCTTATCTGGAAGCGGCCAGCATCGCGCCGGGCAGCATTGTGGAGGCCACTGGCGAGTCGCTCCGCATCAAAGTAGGCGCGGGTTTAATCGGACAGGTTGTTGATGCGTTCGGCGAACCTCTTGACGGCCGGGCGCTTCCGAAAGGTTTGTCCCCCGTTTCGACCGAGCAGCCGCCGCCAAACCCGATGAAACGCCCGCCGATACGGGAAAAGATGGGTGTCGGCGTCAGATCGATTGACAGTCTGCTGACGGTAGGAAAAGGGCAGAGAATCGGGATTTTTGCCGGAAGCGGAGTCGGAAAAAGCACCCTGATGGGAATGATCGCGAAGCAGACTGAAGCTGATTTAAACATTATCGCACTCGTCGGTGAACGGGGGCGCGAGGTGCGTGAATTCATCGAGAAGGATTTAGGCGAAGAAGGCCTGAAACGCTCGATAGTCGTAGTCGCGACCTCTGATCAGCCTGCCTTAATGCGTTTGAAAGCGGCGTATACGGCCACCGCCATTGCAGAGTACTTCCGCGATAAAGGCCGGAATGTGATGTTCATGATGGACTCTGTCACGAGGGTCGCGATGGCTCAGCGGGAAATCGGCCTGGCAGCGGGAGAACCGCCGACAACAAAAGGATATACACCTTCTGTGTTCGCTATTTTGCCCCGTTTGCTGGAAAGAACGGGCGCGAATGAACAAGGAACGATAACCGCTTTTTATACGGTTCTCGTTGACGGAGATGACATGAACGAACCGATTGCCGATACGGTGCGCGGAATATTAGACGGCCATATCGTTCTCGATCGGGCGCTTGCCAACAAAGGGCAGTTCCCGGCCGTGAACATCCTGAAAAGCATCAGCAGGGTCATGTCTAATATTTCAGACACATCGCATATAGAGGCGGCCAACAAATTCCGCGATCTTCTGTCAACTTATCAAAACTCTGAAGATCTCATTAATATCGGAGCTTACAAAAGAGGATCATCAAGAGAAATTGATGAAGCGATTCAGTTTTATCCGCAGCTTATTCAATTTTTAAAACAAGGAACGGAAGAACCTGCTCACTTGGAAGACAGCATTGCGGCATTGACGAGCCTGACAGGAAAAGAGGAATAAACATCGTGGCATACCAATTCAGATTTCAAAAGCTGCTGGAATTAAAAGAAAATGAAAAAGACCAAACATTGACTGAATACAGACAATCGGTTTCTGAATTTGAGACAGTGGCTGAAAAACTATATGAAAATATGAGCAAAAAAGAATTGCTCGAAAAAGACAAAGAATCAAAGCTGAAATGCGGGATGAGCGTTCAGGAAATGAGACATTATCAGCACTTCGTTTCCAATCTTGAGAACACCATCTATCATTATCAAAAGCTTGTCATCATGAAACGAAATGAAATGAATGAGAAGCAGGAACAGCTCACCGAAAAAAACATTGAAGTAAAGAAATTTGAAAAAATGCGGGAAAAACAATTTAATATGTTCGCACTTGAAGACAAAGCTGCAGAGATGAGGGAAATGGACGACATTTCAATCAAGCAGTTTATGATTCAGGGGCATTAGGAGCGAATGAAATGGCCGATAAAGAAAAGAGATCTGGAAAGTTCGGTTCAATCCTGCTTTTTATCATGATCCCGCTGATTTTTCTGATCATCGTCGCAAGCATCATCCTTTGGGCTGCCGGCGTTGATGTGATGAAGCCGATTCAGGAAACAGCCGCTAAAACGCCTGTTTTAAAAGAATTGGTTCCCGAAACGAAAGAAATGAAAAGCGCGGCGGAAAAGCAGAAGGAAGACAGAACGGCTTCTCTTGAAAAGACCATAAAGGAACAAAAAAGTGAAATTAACATTTTGAATAAAGATTTAGACACAAGCAAATCCGAAATCGATAATCTGAATCAGAAAATCCGTTCACTGAAACAGGAAGCTGAACAGCAGCAGAAAACGAAGACGGATGAAACGAAAAAAGACGCTTCGGATTCAGCCGGAAAAGATAAGATGATCAACATCTATAAAAGTATGGACAGCGGTAAAGCGGCAAGCATTATCGTAAAGCTGAAAGAAAAAGAAGCCCTCGATATTTTAAACGGATTAAGTAAAAAGCAGCTTGCTGAAATCTTGACGAAAATGACTCCTGAACAAGCGGCTAAATATACAGAAAAACTATCCGCTGACGGAAATAAGGAGTGATGTAAGTTGAAGCTGCTTGAATTAACTGGTAATCGTACGCAGACTGCGCAAAACAGCAATGTGAAGATGAATGTAAACAGCTTAGGTCTATTTCAGAACTGGCTCCTGTCGGAAATCACTTCTCCCCGGCAGCCCGGAGATGAAACAAAAACAAGTGACGCTGAGCTGAATGATGCTCTATCGAAAATCGGTGATTGGCTGAAAGCCGGCCCGGAAGATAAAGAATTGCAGCTAAAACAGCTGCTTGAGGCGGTAAAAGCTCTTGAAGGAAAGCAGACGGCTGAAACAGCTCTTCCTTTATTGAAACAGCTTGCCGAATCTGTTGAAGACATGTTAGCGGGAAAACAGCATGGGGCGAAGCCTGAAACGGATGAGCCGGATTCTTCCGCAAAAGACGGGGATTCCGTCAAGGATGCGCTTGAGAAGGGTCTGCTTTTCATTCATGAAGCCGTATCCCAGCTCTTCACATCTCAGCAGGAACTGCCGGACAGCGCGCAGGCAAAGGCGGTTTACCAGGAAGGCGCCCGTTTATTAGAGGCATTGAAAAAACAAGGCGTTCCGGACCGCGTAATTCAAGACCTGCGGCAGACATTTTTTCCGAAAAACGAATCTTCATCTAAACTTTACTCCATGACAGCCGCTGAGCTGAAGAGCTTTCAAAGCGTCGCGGAGCAGCTTGCGGGCCTCTCTCAAAAGGGAACAAAGGAATGGGATATGGCTGAAACTGAGCTGAAAGCTTTTGTGTTATCTCAATCATCTGAATCATCCCAAGAGTCAGCCGGGAAAACAGAACAGCAAAACGGCGGCACGGTTTCTCACGCAAAGGCGCCTGACAGCAAATTGTCTGCACATATCCTGTTTTCGGGAACGAGAAGCCTTGCCGGCATTCAGCAAACGTCCGCAGGAGCTGAACAGCAGCCGGCAGAAAATAAACCGTTAACGGATCAGGTCATCAGCGGCTGGAAACAGATGAAATACACGCCTTTCGGGAAAACAACCGGAAGCTTTACGATTCGTCTTAATCCCGAGAACCTCGGATTTGTCACAATTAAGGTGACAAACGAAAACGGGATGTTTCAAAGCAAAATAATCGCATCCAGCCAGTCCGCGAAAGAGCTGCTGGAACAGCATCTTCCTCAGCTGAAACAGTCGCTTCCGAATATGTCGGTCCAGGTCGACCGTTTTACAGTCCCGCTTCAAAGCGGGGATCAGCAGCCTGTTTACGGGCAGACGGCCGATCACAATAAACAGCAGCATCAGGGACAGAGAGAGCAGAAGAACCAGCAGCAGTCAGGCGATTTCGGAGATATGCTGGAGGAGCTTTCTCTCAATGAAATGGAGGAAGAATAGTTGACATCAGTAAACTCGGATTATGCCGCGGCGGGCGCTTCAACCACTTCAAGCGCGAAGAGCACCTCCGCAGTAAACAGCAGCACGAATTTAGGGAAAGACGAATTTCTGAAGATCTTAATGACACAGGTTCAAAACCAGGACCCGCTCAATCCGGTTGATGACAAAGAATTCATCAGCCAGATGGCGACATTTTCTTCATTAGAGCAAATGATGAATATGAATACGACGATGACTAAATTTGTAGAAAATCAAGATCCGTTTACGATGTATGTGAACTGGATCGGCAAAAATGTAACATTCAACGACAGCGACGGGAAGGACCAGACAAGCCCAGTCAATTCAGTCAAGCATTCAAACGGCAATTACGTGCTCGTGCTTGAAAATGGCAAAGAGGTCAGTCCGTGGAATGTCACGGCCGTCAGCGAAACATCTAAATAAAAAGAAACCCAGGGGGAATTTAACATGTTACGTTCATTATATTCCGGTATCAGCGGCATGAAAAACTTTCAGACAAAACTAGATGTAATCGGCAATAACATCGCCAACGTCAACACAGTAGGATTTAAGAAAAGCCGCGTTACATTTAAAGATATGATCAGCCAGACAGTCGCCGGCGGTTCAAACGTGACCAATTCAAAACAAATCGGCTTAGGTGCCGCGACTTCTTCCATTGATGTCGTTCATTCAACCGGCGCCCCGCAGGCTACACAGAATAAAACCGACCTAGCCATTGACGGAGACGGCTACTTTCAGATTAATACAGGCGCGGGAATTGTTTACACACGTGCGGGGAATTTCGGAAAGGACAATCAAGGGAACCTTGTTACGACTGACGGGTACTACCTTGAAAAAATCGGCGGCGGCAAAATCAATATTCCGACTGATGCGAAAGATTACAGCATCGGTGCAGACGGAACGGTTACATACACTGATGCAGGGGATGAGGTTCATGATGCCGGACAAATCGGTCTGGTCACGTTCCCTAACAGCGCCGGTCTGGAAAAAATCGGAGGAAACCTTTACAGAGAATCATTAAGTTCAGGAGCTGCGAGCGCAGTCACCACTCCGGGCGAAAACGGAACGGGTAAGCTTTTGGCAGGCTATCTTGAAATGTCAAACGTAGATCTGACAGATGAATTTACCGAAATGATCGTTGCTCAGCGCGGTTTCCAATCAAATTCAAAAATCATTACGACTTCAGATGAAATCCTTCAGGAGCTGGTTAATCTGAAACGGTAAGGAGGGAGGAGAGGCGGTTAGGCCGCTTCTCCGGATTGCATGATTCAAGTCACCCGTTTAAACGGCCAGCCTTTTACGCTGAACGCGCTGTTTATCGAACAGATTGAGTGCTTCCCCGACACGACGATTACACTGTCCAACGGCAAAAAGTTCGTAGTGAAAGAACCGGAAGAAGCAGTTCTCAAAAAAGTCATATCGTTTTACCATAGCATACAAATATTTTCACTGGATCAGGGAATAGAGGAAGAAGAATGAAGAAAAAATTAGTCATCATTTTGCTGATTATTTTAATTGTCATCGCCGGCCTCGGAACGGCAGCATATTTTGTCGTCAGCGGAAATTCCGGCAAAGACAAAAAGCCGACAATTGACGAAGTCGTTGCAGCCACTGTGTCTGTCGACGATATTACGACAAACTTAAAGTCTGACAGCATCATCCGTATCGGCATCAAGCTTGAAACCGACTCGGCTAAAGCGAAGGAAGAACTTGAAAAACGCGATTTTCAGGTGAAAGACAACATCATTTCCATTTTAGCCGACACAAGCGCCGGAGAGATTGAGGGAGATAAAGGAAGAGAAGCGTTTAAACAATCATTAAAAGAGAAAGTAAACAGCTATCTCCAAGAAGGAAAAGTTCAGAAAGTGTACATTACCTCCTTTAATCTGCAATAAAAACAAATTTGACAGAATACGGAGGTGAAGAAAATGTCAGGAGAAGTTCTCTCCCAAAATGAAATAGACGCACTGCTTTCCGCCATTTCCACGGGTGAGGCGGATGCGGAAGAGCTGAAAAAAGAAGTTAAAGAGAAAAAAGTAAAGGTATATGATTTTAAACGGGCTCTCAGATTCTCGAAAGATCAGATACGCAGTTTAACCCGGATACATGATAACTTTGCGAGGCTTCTCACAACACACTTTTCCGCCAAGCTCAGAACGTATATTCATATATCTGTCAGCTCAGTTGACCAGGTGCCATATGAAGAATTTATCCGTTCCATACCGAACATGACGATTTTAAATTTATTCGATGTTCATCCGATGGAAGGCAGAATCATGATGGAGGTTAATCCCACCATCGCATACGCAATGCTTGACCGCGTCATGGGAGGCATCGGCATCACTCATAACAAAGCTGACAGCCTTACGGAAATTGAAACGAATATTATTTCTAACTTATTTGAAAATGCACTGGGCAACTACAAAGAAGCTTGGCAATCGATTGCTGATATTGACCCTGAAATGACTGAATTTGAAGTGAATCCTCAGTTTGTACAGATGGTTTCCCCAAATGAAACAGTCGTTGTCATTT
This sequence comes from Bacillus sp. SIMBA_026, assembly GCF_046535335.1. Classification (NCBI taxonomy): domain Bacteria; kingdom Bacillati; phylum Bacillota; class Bacilli; order Caryophanales; family Bacillaceae; genus Bacillus; species Bacillus sp. SIMBA_026. The sequence goes on from NZ_JAWRWX010000001.1 coordinate 756,168, forward strand.
CTCTCAATACACAGATAGGTGAAATCAGCGGTGTCATTAACCTTTGTATTCCCCATGTCGTACTTGAGCCGATTATCCCTAAGCTTTCCGTACATTATTGGATGCAATCAGACCGGAATGAAGCGAAGCCCGAAGAAACGAAGTTGCTTGAAAAGCGCATCATGACGGCTCAAATTCCCGTTGTGGCTCTCTTGGGCGCTTCTGAACTGACAATAGAAGAATTTTTAAGTTTGGAAGTCGGGGACTGTATAACTCTGGACAAATCAGTGACTGATCCTCTTACTGTATTGGTCGGAAACAAACCGAAGTTTTTAGGGCAGGCCGGCCGGGTGAATCGAAGACAGGCAGTGCAAATTTTAGATCACGACATAAGAGGTGAACAAGATGAACAATAGATTATCTCAAGATGAAATCGATGCTCTTCTTAACGGCACAAGCAGTCAATCAGAGGATACAGAACAGCCTCAAGGGGCGAACTTGTCTGAACTTGAGCGCGATGCGATCGGAGAAATCGGGAATATTTCGTTCGGCAGCTCGGCTACGGCGCTGTCCACTCTTTTAAATCAAAAAGTGGACATTACGACGCCGAGTGTGACCGTCATTTCAAAAAGTAAAATCAGTGATGAATTTCCTCATCCGTATGTTGCCATTGAAGTGAACTACACAGAAGGCTTTGACGGCAGCAATTTGCTCGTCGTCGAACAAAGCGACGCGGCCATCATCGCGGATTTGATGATCGGAGGGGACGGCCGGGGCGCCGATCCGTCACTCGGTGAAATCCACCTGAGCGCCGTGCAGGAAGCAATGAATCAAATGATGGGCTCGGCTGCTACGTCAATGTCGACCGTGTTCAGTAAAAAGATTGACATTTCTCCGCCAAGGGTTGAACTTCTGGATGTTACGGAAGAAAAAGGGACCGACAGAATACCTGAGGATGACCTGCTCGTAAAAGTGTCATTCCGTCTGAAAGTCGGCGAATTAATCGATTCGAGCATCATGCAGCTTTATCCGATTACGTTTGCGAAAGATCTGATCGCAGACCTGATGACTGCAGACCAGCATGAGTCAGAGGCCGCAGAAACCGTATCAGAACCTCAGCAAACATACGAAACGCCGCAGCCGGAACCTGCCATGCAGCCGGAGCCGCAGGCAAAACCCGAGCTTCCGAAGAGACAGGGAACCGCAAAAAAAGCTGCTCCTGTTCAAGTCGCTCCGGTAGAATTCCAGGCGTTTGATCATAACGAAGCGGCGCAAGGATCAAGGAATAACCTTGATATGCTGATGGATATTCCGCTTTCCGTTACGGTTGAGCTTGGCAGAACGAAGAGAAGCGTCAAAGAAATCCTTGAACTTTCTGCGGGAAGCATTATTGAGCTTGACAAGCTGGCTGGTGAACCTGTTGACATCCTGGTCAACCAGCGGATCGTGGCAAAGGGCGAGGTCGTTGTCATAGAAGAAAACTTCGGCGTGAGAGTCACTGATATTTTAAGTCAGGCAGACCGCCTTAACAATTTAAAATAAGCGAACATAGAGGAGAGAAACAGATTATGGCACACAGAATTTTAATTGTAGACGATGCAGCATTTATGAGAATGATGATCAAAGATATTTTAGTGAAGAACGGTTTTGACGTTGTAGCTGAAGCTTCAGACGGAGCGCAGGCAGTCGAAAAATTCAAAGAGCATTCCCCCGACCTAGTGACAATGGATATTACAATGCCTGAAATGGACGGGATTACAGCTTTAAAGGAAATTAAACAAATCGATCCGCAGGCGAAAATCATCATGTGTTCGGCTATGGGCCAGCAGTCAATGGTTATTGACGCGATTCAAGCCGGCGCAAAAGACTTTATCGTGAAACCGTTCCAAGCGGACCGCGTGCTTGAAGCTATTAATAAAACATTAAGCTAAAGGGTGTACGACTGTTGAAAAAGAGTCATGGTTTACTAGCTTTGATTTGTTGTTTCGTTTTACTCAATGTACATCCGTTCCCTGCTTTTGCGGCGGAGTCTGACAATTCCACCGTCAACGAATGGTTTGACAAACAATCAACAAACAAAACAGAGAAAAAAAGCGATACATCGAAACAAACGGCTGATCAAGAGATAGGGGATGCTTCTGCATCTTCTGTCTCCGCTTTTGATTTTGTAAAGATGATTGGGGCGTTATTATTCGTCATTCTGCTGATCTATGGATTTGTCAAACTGATGAATAGAAGAAACCGTCTGCTGAAGCCGTTTCAATATGTAGAAAATATCGGCGGAACGTCAGTCGGCCAAAACCGTTCCGTGCAGCTGATTAAAGTGGGAAACAGCGTTCTCGTAGTCGGTGTGGGCGAAACGATACAGCTTTTAAAAGAAATTGAAGATGAAAAAGAGCGCGAGGCGATTCTGAGCCAATACGAAGAGTCGATGTCTTCAAAAGTGGAATGGACCAAGCTCGTAAATCCGCGTAAGGATGGAGAAAAAAAGCCGCAAACGATGCTTCCGTCGTTTTCAAAAGCGCTGAAAGAACAGCTGAACGAGCTGAAACAAAGCCGTTCTGAAGGAAAGAAGAAAGGCCCTTATCATCATGAATGAATTTATTAATCTTTTTAATTCAAGCAGTCCGACCGAAGTCAGCTCCACTGTTAAATTACTGCTGCTTTTGACTGTCTTTTCAGTGGCGCCGGGGATTCTGATTTTGATGACCTGCTTTACGAGAATCGTCATCGTTCTGTCTTTTGTAAGAACCTCACTGGCGACGCAGAACATGCCTCCCAACCAGGTTTTAATCGGCCTTGCGCTGTTCTTGACGTTTTTTATTATGGCGCCGACTTTTTCAGAGATTAATAAGGAAGCCTTAACGCCGCTGATGGACAACAAAATCAGTCTCGATGAAGCATATACAAAAGCCGAGAAGCCGATTAAAGAGTATATGAGCAAGCATACAAGGCAGAAGGATCTGGCGCTGTTTATGAACTATGCCAAAATGAAAAAACCTGAATCGATTCAGGATATTCCTTTGACGACGATGGTGCCCGCTTATGCGATATCAGAACTCAAAACCGCTTTTCAAATGGGCTTTATGATTTTTATTCCGTTTTTAATTATCGATATGGTCGTGGCGAGCGTCTTAATGTCAATGGGAATGATGATGCTACCGCCGGTTATGATCTCTCTGCCCTTTAAAATATTGCTTTTCGTTTTGGTCGATGGATGGTATTTAATCGTGAAATCTTTGCTTGACAGCTTTTAGGGTAGGTGCTAATTGTGAGTTCAGAATTTGTAATTTCCATGGCGGAAAAAGCCGTATATGTAACACTAATGATCAGCGGGCCGCTGCTTGCGATCGCGCTGATCGTCGGTTTGCTCGTCAGTATCTTTCAAGCGACAACTCAAATCCAGGAACAGACGCTTGCGTTCATTCCGAAAATCGTGGCGGTGATGCTTGGACTGATCTTTTTCGGTCCTTGGATGCTGTCGACGATTCTTTCGTTCACAACTGATCTGTTCTCTCATCTGAACCGATTTGCAGGGTAGAATCAAATGAATTCCATCATTGATTTGTTTCCCGCTTTTTTATTGGTCTTTATCAGAATCTCTGCTTTTTTTGTAACGGTGCCGGTGTTCGGACATCGGAATCTGCCGGCGGTTCACCGAATCGGCTTTGCTTTTTTTCTTTCGGTGATCTGCTTCAGCACGCTGAAACATGCGCCGGAAATAGAAATAGGGGAACAGTATATGCTGCTTGTCATAAAAGAGGCCGTTGTGGGCTTGAGCCTCGGGCTGATTGCTTTCATGATGATGACAGCCATTCAGATAGCAGGTTCCTTTATTGATTTTCAGATGGGCTTTTCCATCGCCAATGTCATTGATCCGCAATCAGGAACGCAAAGCCCGCTGATCGGACAATTCGTTTATACGCTGGCGCTGTTATTTATGCTCAGCGTAAACGCCCATTATCTTTTATTGGACGGGATTTATTACAGCTTTCAGTATATCCCGCTTGATCAGGCATTTCCGTCGTTTGGAAATGATCACTTTGGACTTTTTATCGCAAAAAGCTTCAATGCCATGTTTATTATCGCTTTTCAAATGTCTGCGCCGGTTGTGGCCAGTCTGTTTTTAGTTGATTTGGCGCTCGGCATTGTGGCGAGAACGGTGCCGCAGCTGAATGTTTTCGTTGTCGGGCTTCCTCTGAAAATAGCCGTGAGCTTTATTATGCTGATCGTTTGTATGTCGGTGATGTTTGTCGTCGTCCGCAACATCTTCAGCCTTACCGTTGAAACCATGCGGAATCTATTGGCATTGGTCGGTGTGACATGATGAGACTCAGACTGAATCTGCAATTCTTTGCCGGTGAAAAAACGGAGAAAGCCACTCCGAAAAAACGGAAGGATACAAGAAAGAAAGGACAGGTCGCGAAAAGTACGGATGTGAATACAGCCGTTTCTTTACTGATTATCTTTCTTTCGCTGATCGCGCTCGGTCCTTACATGCGGGACAGGCTGCTGTCTTTTATTAAAACGTTTTATACGAAATCGATAACATTACATCTGTCAGCATCTGTCGTGCATGAACTGTTCGTGGATACGGTGAAAGATATCAGCCTCATCCTCGCGCCGATTATGCTGGTCGCGCTTGTGGCAGGTGTCGTGAGCAATTACATGCAGGTGGGTTTTCTGTTTTCTGCGGAAGTGCTCAAGCCTGACTTGAATAAGCTCAGCCCGCTGAAAGGATTTAAGCGGATTTACAGCATGAGGGCGATTGTTGAACTGGTCAAATCCATTTTGAAGATTACCGTGGTCGGTTTTGCCGCCTTTATGGTGCTCTGGCTTCATTATGGCGATATTCTCCGCCTTCCGCTTTTAACGCCTGCGGAAGTGCTCACTTTCGTTTCTAAGCTCACGCTTTGGATGGGGCTTGCGGGATCAGGGGCTTTAATGCTGCTGGCCGGGCTTGATTATTTATATCAGCGTTTTGACTATGAGAAAAATATCAGAATGTCAAAGCAGGATATAAAAGATGAATACAAAAAATCGGAGGGTGATCCGATTATCAAGTCCAAAATTAAGCAGAAGCAGCGGGAAATGGCGATGAGGCGGATGATGCAGGAAGTGCCGAAAGCGGATGTCATCATTACCAACCCGACCCATTATGCGATAGCTTTAAAATATGATGAAAAGAAAATGGACGCTCCTTACATTGTTGCCAAAGGGGTCGACCATCTCGCATTAAAAATCAGGCAGATCGCCAAAGAACACGATGTCATGACGATTGAAAACAGGCCGCTCGCGCGTGCGTTATATGATCAGGTTGACATTGACCAGGCCGTGCCGGAAGAGTTTTTCAAAGTCATTGCGGAAATTTTGGCTTATGTATATAAAACGAAACAAAAAGTATAGTGAATTTCAGATTCAAAAGGAGAGAAAAACAGCATGTCAACAAGAGATTTATCGGTTTTAATAAGTGTTGTCCTCATTGTGGCAATGCTGGTGATTCCATTCCCTCCATGGTTGTTAAGTATTTTGATCATCATTAATATCTCTCTTGCGTTGATCGTGCTTCTCACCACAATGAATATGCAAGAACCGCTGCAATTCTCGATATTCCCGTCATTGCTGCTGTTATTGACGCTGTTTCGGCTTTCGCTCAATGTGTCGACGACACGTTCGATTCTTTCTCACGGAGAAGGGGGAAAGGTTGTTGAGACATTCGGGAATTTCGTTGTCGGCGGAAATGTGCTGGTAGGGCTTGTTGTCTTCATTATCTTGATTATTATTCAGTTTATCGTCATTACAAAAGGCGCCGAGCGGGTATCGGAAGTGGCGGCGAGATTTACGCTCGATGCGATGCCCGGAAAGCAAATGAGTATTGACGCGGATTTAAATGCCGGCATGATTACGGAGCAGGATGCAAAGCACAGACGTGAAAAAGTCGGCCGGGAAGCGGATTTTTACGGCGCCATGGACGGTGCGAGCAAATTCGTCAAAGGGGATGCCATCGCGGGTATCATCATCGTGATGATCAATATTATTTTCGGAATTGTAATCGGCATGCTGCAGCAGGGGATGAGCATACAAGAAGCTGCGTCTCACTTTACAATGCTGACGGTCGGTGACGGTATCGTTTCTCAAATGCCGGCCTTGCTCATTTCAACGGCTACGGGGATTGTCGTGACGAGAGCGGCATCTGAAGGAAACCTCGGTCATGATATTACAGGCCAGCTGTTTGCTTATCCGAAGCTCTTATATGTAGCCGCGGGAACTGTACTTTTGCTCGGTCTTCTTACACCGATCGGCATTCTGCTGACGGGGCCGATCGCCGGTCTGCTTGCATTCGGCGCTTATACGCTGTCCAAAGCGGATAAGCCGAGCGAAGAAGAGGAAGAAATTCTTGAAGAAGAGGCTCAGGCGGATGAACTGAAAAGCCCGGAAAGCGTTGTGCAGCTTTTACATATTGATCCGATTGAATTTGAATTCGGATACGGACTCGTGCCGCTTGCAGACGCGGGGCAGGGCGGTGATCTTCTTGACCGCATCGTCATGATCAGACGTCAGCTTGCGCTTGAATTGGGACTTGTCATTCCGGTTGTGCGCATCAGGGATAACATCGCGCTCCAGCCGAATGAATACAGATTGAAAATTAAAGGCAATGAAGTCGCTAAAGGAGAGCTCCTGCTGGATCATTACTTAGCGATGTCACCGACGCCTGAAGATGACGTCATTGAAGGAATTGAAACGATTGAACCGTCGTTCGGACTCCCCGCAAAATGGATCAGCGAAGCTGCAAAAGATGAAGCGGACATGCTGGGGTATACAGTTGTTGATCCGGCGTCAGTCGTATCTACGCATATTACAGAAAAAATTAAGCAGCATGCCCATGAACTGGTCGGCAGACAGGAAACAAAGCAGCTGATCGATCATCTGAAGGAAAATTATCCTGTGCTTGTTGAGGAAGTCACGCCAAACCCTCTTTCTGTCGGCGATATTCAAAAGGTGCTTGCCAAATTGCTGAGAGAAAAAGTTTCAATCAGAAACTTGGTGACCATTTTTGAAACTCTTGCCGATTACGGGAGATTAACGACAGATTCAGATCTTTTGACAGAATACGCGAGACAGTCGCTTGCCAAACAAATCACGGCACAATATGCGAGAGAGCATGAAACGCTGAAGGTCATCACATGCTCAGGCCGGGTGGAAAAAGCGATTGCAGACGGGGTTCAGCAGACTGAACAGGGCAATTACCTGTCACTCGACCCTGAGGTTTCAGACAGCATCATCCGTTCTGTCGCTAAAGAAGCCGAGCAGCTTTCCATCCGTCAGGAGTCGGCGATTCTTCTTTGCTCGCCTGCTGTCAGAATGTATGTTAAACAGCTGTTAGAACGCTATTTCCCTGATCTTCCGGTTCTTTCTTATAATGAGCTGGAAGCAAATGTTGAAGTACAGAGCATTGGAGTGGTGGATATTTAATGAAAATAAAAAAATTTACAGCCGCTTCAATGCAGGATGCCGCGAAGCAAATCAAAAAGGAACTCGGCAATGATGCCGTTATTTTACATTCCAAACAAGTAAAGAAACGAAAATGGCTGGGGCTGCGGTCGCAGCAGGCCGTCGAAGTGATAGCGGTTTTAGATCGTGACGTCAGGGAAGCGAGAAAAACGCCGCCGGCTGCCGCTGAAGAAATGAAAAAGACGGAAACGGCGGAGAAAGCTGAGCCTGTTCAGCCGCCGCGTCTTCCGGATCAAAGCATTTCCGGCGAACTGGCGCATTTTAAAGAAGTGCTCCCTGAACCATTAAAAAAAGCCGAGAGACTATTGAAGCAAGCCGGGCTTCCTGATCATACGCAAAACGCCGTACTCAGTGAATTGCTCCGTTCTTCAATTGTTTCCGGAGATTTAACTGAAGATAATGTCAGCTCAAAACTGCAGGATTTGTTAGTGAAAAAACTCCCTTCGGCAGACAGGTGGCAGGAAGGGATTCAATCAAAATACGTCGTGCTTTTCGGTTCAACCGGGGCCGGCAAAACGACTACACTTGCGAAACTCGCGGCCTCATCAATGCTGACAGAGCATAAAAAAATTGCCTTTATGACGACGGATACTTACCGGATTGCCGCGGTCGAGCAGCTGAAGACATATGCGGAGCTGCTTCAGGCTCCTCTTGAAGTATGCTATTCAAAGGAAGAATGTCTGAAGGCACTGGAAAAATTCGCTGAATATGACCATGTTTTCATTGATACAGCCGGTAGAAACTTTAAAGAAGAGCATTATATTACGGAATTACAAGAGATGATTCCGTTTGAATCAGGCTTACAATCCTTTCTCGTATTATCGGCATCTGCAAAGTATGAAGATATGAAACAGGTACTGAAACAGTTTTCAGGTGTGCCGATCAATCAATTCATTTTCACGAAAACGGATGAAACCGCCTCACTCGGCTCCGTGTTTCAAGTGCTGTCGGAATCAAGAATCGGCGCCGCCTATTTGACAAATGGACAGGATGTGCCTGAAGACATCCTATCGGCTTCACCAAAAGAGTTTGTAAGGATGCTTTTGACATGAAACCCGATCAGGCAGAGTCATTAAGAAAGAAAATGAGAGAGCGGCAAATGATCAAGCCGGAGCTTTATGAGAAAAAAGCGAAGACATTAGCCGTCATCAGCGGTAAAGGCGGCGTCGGAAAATCTAATTTAACATTAAACATGGCAGTTGCCCTGCAGGAAAAAGGAAAAAAAGCACTCATCATTGATCTTGACATCGGAATGGGCAACATTGATGTGCTGATCGGCGCTGCTTCTTCCCGCACCATTATTGATGTGATGGAGAATCGGCACGCGTTGGCGCAATCACTTTCCTCCGGTCCGAAAGGCCTTCGCTACATATCCGGCGGAACGGGGCTTGAGGCGATCTATCAAGCAGACGGAGAGAAGTGGACGGCTTTTATGAATGGTCTTTCCGCTGTATTAAGCGATTTTGATTACGTTCTGTTTGATATGGGAGCGGGACTTTCAAAAGAACAGCTGCCGTTTATTTTATCGGCGGAAGACATTCTCGCCGTGACAACGCCTGAGCCGACGGCCATTATGGATGCCTATAGCGCGATCAAACATCTTTTGCTCGCGGATGAACGGCTGACCGTAAACATTGCCGTAAATCGCGCCCGCGCCCAAAAACAGGCGCTGGACACGTACAACCGCCTTTCTCATGCGATTCACACGTTTTTAGGCGCAGGGGTGCGTTTCGCCGGCTCCATACCCGATGACCCGCTAGTAAGTCAAGCCGTCATTGACCAGGTGCCTTTTTTAATAAAAAGTCCTCAAGCAAAAGCCAGCAGGTCCGTCCGTCTTCTGACGGATGTCTTGTTTCAAACGGAAGAAAACAAACCAAGAGAAGAGAAACCGGCATTTATTGAGAGATTATCTTCTTTTTTATTGAGGAGGACTTTACAGTGATTCGTGTGCTTGTCGTTGATGACTCAGCTTTTATGAGAAAGATGATTACCGATTTTCTGGCTGTGGAAGTGCAGATAGAAGTCATCGGGACAGCCAGAAACGGGGAAGAGGCGCTGAAGAAAATAGAGCTTCTTAAACCGGATGTTGTCACGCTTGATATTGAAATGCCGGTCATGAACGGAACGGATACATTACGGAAGATCATCAGCATATATAAACTTCCCGTAATCATGGTATCGAGCCAGACACAGCAAGGGAAGGACCGAACGATCAACTGTCTGGAAATGGGCGCTTTTGATTTTATCACCAAGCCTTCCGGAGCGATTTCACTTGATCTTTATAAAATTAAAGAGCAGCTGATTGAGAGGGTGATTGCAGCCGGGCTGTCCCGCGCACAAAAACCTGAGGCGGCAGTAAAAGAGTCTTCTATCCCGGAACGTCCGGCTTTGGCGGGATTTGAAAGACCGAAAGCAAAATCAGCCAAGCAGGCCGTATTCATCGCGACCTCTACTGGCGGACCGCGGGCTCTGCAAAAGGTGATTCCGAAACTGCCGAAGGATTTAAAGGCGCCTGTATTTGTCGTTCAGCACATGCCTGAAGGCTTCACCGCTTCACTTGCAGACAGACTCAACCATTTGTCAGATATTCAGGTCAAAGAAGCGGAAAACGGTGAAGAAGCGAAAGACGGATGGGTGTACATCGCGCCCGGCGGAAAAAATATGACGGTTGCAGAGGAAGGCGGAAGGCTCCGCATCATTCTTGACGTTCATGATACGGAAAGCCGGCATAAACCATCAGCCGATTATTTGTTTCGGTCGGCAAGCCGCTTATCCGATTACGAAAAGGTGGCCGTCATTATGACAGGCATGGGCAGCGACGGAACCGAGGGCGTAAAAGAAATGCTCAGAACAGGCGGCGTTAAAACGATTGCGGAATCGGACGAATCCTGTGTTGTGTTCGGAATGCCGAAGTCAGCGATAAAGGCGGGCCTCATTCATGAGATTAAACATGTGGAAGATATCGCGGCATCCATCACCGGATGTGTGAAAAAAGAGAGGGTGTGAATCAATTGGATATGAATCAATATTTAGATGTCTTTATTGATGAAAGTAAAGAGCACTTACAGACATGTAACGAAAAGCTGCTGCTGTTGGAAAAAGATCCGGCAGACCTTCAGCTTGTGCATGACATCTTCAGAGCTGCCCATACGCTGAAAGGCATGAGCGCAACGATGGGATATACAGATCTGGCGCATTTAACCCACCTGATGGAAAATGTGCTGGACGCTATCCGCAATGGAGAAATGCCAGTTACATCGGATTGGCTGGACGTGCTGTTTGAAGCGCTTGATCATCTTGAAGAGATGGTGCAGTCCATTATTGACGGTGGAGACGGCAAACGTGATATTTCTGAAGTGAGTGCGAAGCTCGACGTAAATGCGGTGCATGAGACTGCGGCTTCAGCCGAAACAGCAGAACCGCCGGCTTCAAAACAACAGGCTTCAACTGAATGGAATTATGATGAGTTCGAACGGACTGTTATTGAAGAGGCGGAAGAGCAAGGATTCAGCCGCTATGAAATAACGGTTTCCCTGAATGAAAGCTGCATGCTCAAAGCCGTGCGCGTGTACATGATATTTGAAAAGCTGAATGAAGCCGGGGAAGTCGCAAAAACGATACCCGCCGCGGAAGTGCTTGAGACGGAAGATTTCGGAACGGATTTTCAGGTGTGTTTCTTGACAAAGCAGCCTGCTGAAGAAATTAAAGAACTCATCAGCGGCATTTCAGAAGTGGAGAATGTCGAAATTTCTGCCGGTGCTCCGTTAAAAACGGCCGAAAAACCGCAAGCGGCTGAACCGGTGAAGGAAGATCCGGTTAAAAAGGCTGAGAAACAGCCTAAGCCGCAAGCGAAAACGGAAGAACAGCCGAAGCATCACAGCGGCTCGAAAACGATTCGCGTCAACATTGAAAGACTGGATTCTTCAATGAACCTTTTTGAAGAACTTGTCATTGACCGCGGACGTCTTGAGCAGATCGCCAAGGAGCTTGACCACAATGAGCTGACTGAAACCGTTGAACGCCTGACCAGAATCTCGGGCGACCTTCAGTCTATTATTCTTAATATGCGGATGGTGCCGGTAGAAACCGTCTTTAATCGTTTCCCGAGAATGATCCGCCAGCTTCAAAAGGAATTAAACAAGAAGATCGAATTGTCCATCATCGGAGCTGAAACGGAGCTGGACCGCACGGTGATTGATGAAATCGGCGATCCGCTTGTCCATTTAATCAGAAACAGCATCGATCACGGCATTGAATCGCCTGAAGTGCGGGTGAATAAAGGAAAACCGGAATCTGGCCATGTCGTGCTTAAGGCATATCACAGCGGCAACCACGTCTTTATTGAGGTTGAAGATGACGGAGCCGGCCTGAACAGAAAGAAAATTCTTGAAAAAGCGCTCGAGCGGAGTGTAATCACCGAACGTGATGCTGAAACGCTTGAAGATAATGAGATTTACGAGCTTATTTTTGCTCCGGGCTTCTCGACTGCCGATCAAATTTCTGACATTTCAGGGCGGGGCGTCGGCCTGGATGTCGTAAAAAATAAACTCGAATCACTCGGCGGCTCTGTCAGTGTCAAATCCGCGGAAGGCCAAGGTTCTCTTTTCAGTATCCAGCTTCCGCTGACACTTTCAATTATATCCGTTCTTCTCATTAAACTGGAAGAAGAGACGTTTGCGATACCAATTTCTTCTATTATAGAGACGGCTGTTATTGATAAGAAAGATATCCTGCAGACGCATGACAGAGAAGTGATTGATTTCAGAGGCCAAATCGTTCCGATCGTCTATCTGAAAAAAGAATTCGGCATTACGGATTCAAAACAGGATGCCGATCAGTTCCATGTAATCGTCGTGAAAAAGGGCGATAAATCCACTGCTTTTGTCGTGGACTCTTTTATCGGACAGCAGGAAGTCGTACTGAAATCACTCGGCGACTATTTAACGAACGTCTTTGCGATTTCCGGCGCTACGATTCTCGGAAACGGAGAAGTGGCGCTGATTATTGATTGTAATGCGCTGATCTACTAAAACGACACGAGGAGGTGCCCGAATGACTGCTGAAATCAAAACAGGTGAAAAAATGATTGTGTTTATGATAAACGGGAAAGAATACGCTATCTCAGTTTCCCAGGTGAAATCAATTGAAAAGTGGCAAAAACCGACGAGGGTCCCGGGTGTGGAATCTTATATCCGCGGCGTTATCAATCTGCGCGGAGTGATTACCCCGGTTCTTGATTTAAGAAAACGTCTGAATCAGCCTGAACAGGACATCACAGAAGAGACTCGGATTATCATCATTTCTTACCGTGACGCTGATGTCGGATGGGTCGTGGATGAGGCCAATGACGTCATCACCGTGCATGAAAATGAAATCGAATCCGCGCCTGAAAGCCAGACAAAGGAAACGGATGTGTGGATTAAACAGATCGTCAAGCAAGATAACAGGCTCCTCAATATTATCGATGCGCATGCGGTACTGGATAAAGGTGCTTCGGCATCTGCGTCCGGAGAGCCTAATGCTTAAAGGGGAAAAGACAACATGAGTAAGTTTGAAGCGATCAAAGAAGAGCAGATGGATATTTTGCGGGAAGTCGGAAATATCGGGGCGGGTCACTCGGCTTCTGCAATGGCTCAGCTGCTGAACAGAAAGATAGACATGGAAGTGCCGTTTGCGACTTTATTGACATTTGATGAGCTCGCTGATTTTTTCGGCGGGGCTGAAACGCCGGTCGCCAGTATCTTTTTAAGAATGGAAGGCGACATGACCGGCTCTATCTTTCTCATCATGCCTTTCCATCAGGCGGAACAGTTTATCAGAGAGCTGATCGGAAATCCGGATTTTGATATTGACCAGTTGGGCGAAGATCATTTGAGTTCTTCTGCTTTACATGAGTTCGGCAATATTTTAGCAGGTTCCTATTTAACGGCATTGGCTGATTTGACGAAGCTTGAGATTTACCCAAGCGTGCCGGAAATCTCACTTGATATGTTCGGCGCGGTTATCAGTGAAGGGCTGATGGAACTCAGCCAAGTCGGAGAGCATGCCATTGTCGTGGATACTTCTATTTTTGACCAGGGCAGCCGGCAGGAGCTCAAAGCTCACATGTTTATGCTCCCGGACTATGATTCTTTTGAAAAGCTCTTCGTCTCATTGGGTGCGGCTTTATGAGCCGTGCGGAAGCCGCAGTCGTTAAAGTGGGGATTGCGGATGTTCAAGTCGCGCGTTACCCGGATAAAATCCGAACCTCGGGACTCGGTTCATGCGTGGGGCTGGTTTTATACGATAAAGACAAACAAACGGCAGGACTCGTTCACGTCATGCTGCCGGACTCCGGTTTATCAAAAACGGCGGAGCTCAACCGTGCAAAATACGCGGACACCGCCGTTAAGATGACGATTGATATGCTTTTGAAAGCCGGCTGCCGCAAGTTTGCCCTGAAGGCAAAACTCGCCGGGGGAGCGGAGATGTTTAAGTTTAAAATGACGAACGACCTGATGAAAATCGGTCCGAGGAATGTAGCGGCCATCAAAGAGCAGCTTTCATTGTATAACATTCCGATCATCAGTGAAGATACGGGCGGCTCAAGCGGCCGGACGATTGAATTTGAGCCAAAGTCCTGCATGCTGCACATTCGAACTGTTAAACAAGGTGAAACAACGATTTAATAAAGGTATGAGGTAGGGGGATAACAATGCAATCCTTGAATTATGAAGATCAGGTGCTTTGGTCGCGCTGGAAAGAGTGGAAAGATCCTAAAGCCGGTGATGATTTAATGCGCCGTTACATGCCGCTGGTCACATATCATGTCGGCAGAATTTCCGTCGGACTGCCGAAATCGGTGCATAAAGACGATCTAATGAGCCTTGGTATGCTTGGTTTATATGATGCCCTGGAAAAATTTGACCCCGGCCGGGATTTAAAATTTGATACCTATGCCTCGTTTAGAATTCGCGGTGCAATCATCGACGGGCTGCGTAAAGAAGATTGGCTGCCCAGAACTTCACGGGAGAAGACAAAAAAAGTCGAAGCGGCGATCGAAAAACTTGAACAGCGCTACCTTCGGAATGTGACGCCTTCAGAGATCGCAGAAGAGCTGGGGATGACGGAGCAGGACGTAGTATCAACGATGAATGAAGGGTTTTTTGCCAATCTCTTATCCATTGATGAAAAGCTTCACGACCAGGATGACGGTGAGAATATTCAAGTGATGATCAGAGATGACAAAAATGTGCCGCCGGAAGAAAAAATCATGAAGGACGAGCTGATCGCTCAGCTTGCGGGCAAAATTCACGAGCTCTCTGAAAAAGAGCAGCTTGTCGTCAGTTTATTCTATAAAGAAGAACTGACTTTGACCGAAATCGGACAAGTCCTGAACCTTTCGACGTCGCGGATTTCACAGATTCATTCAAAGGCGCTGTTTAAATTAAAGCACCTGCTTGAAAAAGTAATTCAATAATGAACTCATGGTTAGCGAGTGAAAAACATGTCAACACTATTATGGCTTTTAAGCTTTGTGCTTCACGGCGTACTGCTTTATGCCGTCATTATTCTGTACACGAGGTTTTCAGCCCTCAAGGAGACGGAGCGCCAGCAGAAGAAGATTCTTGAAGAGACGGAAAACACCCTTGCAGCGTTTCTGCTTGAGCTGAAAGAAGAAAATGAAAGACTCGAAGACGCAAAAAGCCGTCAAGCGCCGGACGCAGAAGACGCCGAACCCCTGGCGGAACCGAAAGAAGAGCCTGATATTCCGAACCACATGGAAAAGCTTATCAGTGCAACGGAACGGGCTGAAAGTGACGAAAACAGGGGCGCGCATTCGTTTGAAGAACGTGTTTCAGAATTATATGAACAAGGGCTCACCCCCGCGGAAATCGCCAAACGGATGCAGAGCGGAAAGACAGAAATCGAGCTGTTTTTAAAATTTCGCGGCAAAGCTGTAAAGGATTCTTGATTGTCGCATAAAGCTGTGTTATATTATGTCTTGGTGTTAAATACACACGCTTAACGATTTATGCAGAGGGTGCTGCAAACGGCAGTTCTGCACAAAAATGACCTAAGCGGAGGAAAAAAACCATTTTATTAGGAGGAAATCACATGTCAGTTATTTCTATGAAACAATTGCTTGAAGCTGGTGTTCACTTCGGCCACCAAACACGCCGCTGGAACCCAAAAATGAAGCGTTACATTTTCACGGAGCGTAACGGAATCTACATCATTGACCTTCAAAAAACAGTGAAAAAAGTAGAGGAAGCTTACAACTTCACGAAAAACCTTGCTGCTGAAGGCGGAAAAATCCTTTTCGTCGGCACAAAAAAACAAGCTCAGGATTCTGTTAAAGAAGAAGCTGTACGCTCTGGCATGTACTATGTCAACCAACGCTGGTTGGGCGGTACACTGACAAACTTCGAAACAATCCAAAAACGCATTAAGCGTCTGAAAGACATCGAGAAAATGCAAGAAAACGGTACATTTGAAGTACTTCCGAAAAAAGAAGTTGTTCAATTGAAAAAAGAATTAGAGCGTCTTGAAAAATTCCTCGGCGGAATTAAAGACATGAAGGATCTTCCTGATGCATTATTCATCATCGATCCTCGCAAAGAGCGCATCGCTGTTGCGGAAGCTCACAAATTGAACATTCCTATCATCGGAATCGTAGATACAAACTGTGATCCTGATGAAATTGATGTCGTAATCCCTGCAAACGATGACGCAATCCGCGCTGTCAAACTTCTTACTTCTAAAATGGCAGATGCTATTCTTGAAGCGAAGCAAGGCGAAGAAGAAGCGGAAGCTGCTGAAGAGACTGCACCTGAAACAGAAACGACAACTGCGTAACCTAATCAAAAGGTGATAAGAGGGACTGCCTTTTATCACCTTTTTTCAAGAAAAATGTATCTATACATATCTTGTTTACACATATAAGGAGGAATTCAAATGGCTATTACTGCACAGCAGGTAAAAGAACTGCGTCAAAAAACAGGCGCTGGTATGATGGACTGTAAAAAAGCATTGACTGAAACTGACGGAGATATGGACAAAGCAATCGACCTTCTGAGAGAAAAAGGAATTGCGAAAGCGGCTAAAAAAGCTGACCGTATCGCTGCTGAAGGTTCTACTCTTATTAAAACTGACGGCAACAAAGGCGTTATCTTAGAAGTAAACTCTGAAACTGATTTCGTTGCGAAAAACGAAGGCTTCAAAGAGCTTCTGAACACGCTTGCTGACCACCTTCTTGCAAACGCTCCTGCTGATCTTGAAGAAGCGATGGGTCAAAAGATGGAAAACGGTTCTACTGTTGAAGAATACATCACAAGCAACGTTGCTAAAATCGGAGAGAAAATCACTCTTCGCCGTTTTGCTGTTATTTCAAAAGAAGACAGCGAAGCGTTCGGTGCTTATCTTCACATGGGAGGCCGCATCGGCGTATTATCCGTTCTTAGCGGAACAACTGACGAAGATCTTGCAAAAGACATCGCGATGCATGTTGCAGCGGTAAACCCTCGTTACATTTCCCGCGACCAAGTGTCTGAAGAAGAAGCAAACCATGAGCGTCAGATTCTGACTCAGCAAGCTCTTCAAGAAGGCAAACCGGAAAACATCGTAGCTAAAATGGTTGAAGGCCGTCTGAACAAATTCTTCGAAGAAATTTGCTTATTAGACCAAGCTTTCGTTAAAAACCCAGACGAAAAAGTGAAACAAGTTGTGGCTGCGAAAAACGCATCTGTTAAAACTTACGTCCGCTACGAAGTTGGAGAAGGTATTGAAAAACGCCAAGAAAACTTTGCTGAAGAAGTTATGAACCAAGTGAAAAAATAATGGCGGAAAGCCTTGGCGAATCTTTCGCGGCTTTTCAGGCAGTATAGGGGACACTACTTGTGTTCCCTATTTTTAAAACTATATTTACAAACCTTTTTTTCTCTTGCATAATAGGAAACGGCAATGTTTACACTTGGAGGTTATTATGGAAAAACCAAAATACAATCGTATCGTTTTAAAGCTTAGCGGAGAAGCATTGGCAGGAGAGCAGGGAAACGGCATTAATCCGACTGTCATCCAATCCATCGCTAAACAGGTAAAAGAAATCGCTGAGCTTGACGTCGAAGTGGCCGTAGTCGTAGGCGGCGGCAACTTATGGCGCGGAAAAACGGGCAGTGACTTAGGAATGGACCGTGCGACGGCCGATTATATGGGCATGCTTGCTACTGTCATGAACTCACTTGCCCTGCAGGACAGCCTGGAAACGCTCGGAATTCAGTCCAGAGTGCAGACATCAATTGAAATGCGTCAGGTCGCTGAGCCTTACATCAGAAGAAAAGCCATCCGCCACCTGGAGAAAAAACGCGTTGTTATTTTTGCCGCGGGAACAGGAAACCCTTATTTCTCTACGGACACAACCGCAGCGCTGCGTGCCGCTGAAATCGAAGCGGACGTGATCTTAATGGCGAAAAATAATGTCGACGGTGTGTATAATGCTGATCCGAGAAAAGATGAGTCAGCCGTTAAATACGAAAAATTATCTTATCTCGATGTGTTAAAAGACGGGCTGGAAGTCATGGATTCTACGGCTTCTTCACTATGTATGGATAATGATATTCCGCTGATCGTCTTTTCTATTATGGAAGAAGGAAATATTAAGCGTGCCGTAATCGGCGAATCAATCGGAACGATCGTAAGGGGGAAATAACGTTGTCAAACGAAGTATTAACACAAACAAAAGAACGCATGGAAAAAGCGGTTGCCGCTTATTCACGCGAATTGGCGTCAGTCCGCGCAGGACGTGCCAACCCATCTCTATTGGATAAAGTGACAGTAGAATACTACGGTGCCCAAACACCTTTAAACCAGCTGTCTTCCATCAATGTGCCTGAAGCGCGTATGCTTGTTGTCACACCGTATGACAAAACGGCAATCGGCGATATTGAAAAAGCGATCCTGAAAGCTGATCTTGGCGTAACGCCGACAAGTGACGGCACAATTATCCGCATCGCGATCCCGGCTCTGACGGAAGAAAGACGTAAAGAACTTGTCAAAGTCGTGAAAAAATACGCGGAAGAAGCGAAAGTAGCAGTCCGTAATGTCCGCCGTGACAGCAACGATGACCTCAAAAAACTTGAGAAAAACGGAGACATTACAGAAGACGAGCTTCGTGCTTCCAGTGAAGACGTTCAAAAGCTGACAGATGAATATGTGTCAAAAATTGACAGTGTCACAAAGGACAAAGAAAAAGAAATCATGGAAGTTTAATGAAAAACTATGTACAATAGATAATGTGAAAAGACCCTCTCATGTTTACAGGGGGTTTTTTTGTTAATACTGTTGATTACATTGATCATCAGCAACGCAACCTTTTTGGGTGACGGAGGAATCTCATGCTCAACATACTCAAAAATTGGAAGAATCAGCAGAATGCGGCTTCCAACTTAGAACGGTATACAAAAGAAGACATACTGAAGGGTGAAATTCCCGCACACATTGCCATTATTATGGACGGAAACGGACGCTGGGCGAAGAAGCGCTCACTCCCTCGGATTGCAGGACATCATGAAGGAATGAAAGTGGTAAAAAGGGTGACAAAGCTCGCAAGTCAGCTCGGCGTTAAAGTTCTGACTCTTTATGCGTTTTCAACGGAGAACTGGAAGCGCCCGAAGATGGAAGTCGACTTTTTGATGAAGCTTCCGGAAGAGTTCCTGAATACGTATCTTCCTGAATTAATAGAGGAAAATGTACAGGTGAAAATTATCGGAGATGAATCCGCGCTCCCTTCTCATACGTACAGGGCGATTGAGAAGGCCGTAAAAGATACAGAACAAAATGACGGGCTGATTCTCAATTTCGCTTTGAACTACGGCGGACGCACGGAAATCGTCAATGCGGCAAAAGCACTGGCTGAACAGGTGAAAAGCGGCACGCTGAATATCGAAGACATTGATGAAGCGCTCTTTTCCGGGCATTTAATGACAGAATCACTCCAGGACCCGGAGCTGCTCATCAGAACGAGCGGAGAAATCAGATTGAGCAACTTTATGCTTTGGCAGGTGGCTTACAGTGAATTTGTTTTTACAGATGTCCTGTGGCCCGATTTTAAAGAAGATCACTTTCTGCAGGCAGTGGGAGAATTTCAGCAGCGGGGCCGGAGGTTTGGCGGAATTTAGAGGATGGTGGAAATGAAACAAAGATTGTTAACAGGTGTTCTGGCAGCGGCACTATTTTTATTTTTGGTTATTTTCGGAGGATTGCCGTTCACCGTATTTGTTTACGTGATGGGAAGTATAGCGCTTTTTGAGCTTTTGCGGATGAAAAAGCTCAGATTTTTTTCTTTTCCGGGTCTGATCAGCCTCTTGTTGTTATGGCTGTATATGATGCCGGACAAGTATCATTTTTTCGATGCGAAAATGGAAGTAACGATTTTCGCCGTATTGATTCTGCTCAGCTATACGGTGCTCGTGAAAAACACCTTTACGTTTGACGAAGTCGGGTTTATCGTTCTCGCGACGGTATATATCGGACTGTGTTTTCATTATTTTATCGAAATCAGAAACATTGAAACAAACGGGCTTTTGTATATCTTTTATGCCTGCGTTGTCATATGGTCAACGGACTCAGGCGCATATTTCGTCGGAAAGTCGCTCGGGAAGCGGAAACTGTGGCCTGAAATCAGCCCCAACAAAACAGTGGAAGGGTTTCTCGGCGGTATTGTCATCGCCCTTATTTTTACGGCTGTTTTTCAGCTGTTTGCGCACCTTCCGATTTCATACCCGGTTCTTTTGGTCATCACGCTTGTTCTGTCTGTGTTCGGACAGATCGGGGATTTGGTTGAATCAGCGCTTAAGCGGCACTATGATGTGAAGGATTCGGGGAAAATCCTTCCCGGGCACGGCGGCATTTTAGATCGATTTGACAGCTTTTTGTTTGTCATGCCGTTCTTATACTTTCTGCTTGCGCTTTTTTCATGAGAAAGGCTAATATGAAAATAAGACCGATCTGGACGCATAGAATGGGAGTGGCATTTTGAAGAATATTTGTCTTTTAGGAGCAACAGGATCAATAGGGGAGCAGACGTTAGACGTATTGCGCATGCATCAAGATCAGTTCCGTCTCGTCTCGATGACTTTCGGTAAAAACGCCGAGAAAGCGATCCCGTTGATCAGAACGTTTCAGCCGAAATATGTAGCAGTCGGCGACATGGATACATACCAAAAAGTGAAAGAAGCGTCTTTTTCTCATGAATGTCAAATCGGCATCGGAGAAGAAGGCCTGATTGAAGCGGCAGTCATGGACGAAGTGGATATCGTGGTCAATGCGCTGCTTGGAAGCGTCGGTTTAATCCCGACTTTGAAAGCGATTGAACAGAAAAAAACAATTGCGCTTGCAAATAAGGAAACTCTCGTCACTGCCGGGCATATAGTGAAAGGACACGCAAAACGATACGGTGTTCCTCTTCTTCCGGTCGACAGCGAACATTCCGCTATTTTTCAAGCGCTGCAAGGCGAACAGAGCAAAAATATCGAGCGCCTGATCATTACGGCATCCGGCGGCAGTTTCAGAGATAAAACGCGGCAGGAGCTTGAGTCTGTAACGATTGCCGACGCCCTTAACCACCCGAACTGGTCGATGGGCGCAAAAATTACGATTGACTCAGCTACAATGATGAATAAAGGACTTGAAGTCATTGAGGCGCATTGGCTGTTTGACATTCCGTATGAACAGATTGACGTTGTATTACATAAGGAGAGCATCATTCATTCGATGGTTGAATTTCACGACAGAAGCGTCATCGCCCAGCTCGGAAATCCGGACATGAGGGTGCCGATTCAATATGCGCTGACATATCCGGACCGACTGCCTCTGCCTGAAACAAAAAGGCTTGAATTATGGGAGATCGGAAGCCTCCATTTTGTGAAAGCTGACTTTGAAAGGTTCCGCTGCTTACAATTTGCCTTTGAATCAGGTAAAATAGGGGGAACGATGCCGACGGTTTTAAATGCGGCCAACGAAGAAGCCGTTGCCGCTTTTCTTGCCGGACGGATTTCATTCTTATCGATTGAGGACCTGATTGAAAAAGCATTGGACCGCCACAGCGTAATTCAGGATCCGAGTCTTGCGGATATCCAAGAAGTGGACAAAGACACCCGGGGATACGTTAATTCAATACTCACATAAGGTGGTATGTTCGTGAATACAGTTATCGCGTTTATTATTATTTTCGGAACGCTCGTTTTTTTCCATGAGCTGGGGCATTTATTGCTCGCCCAAAGAGCGGGAATCCTTTGCCGTGAATTTGCGATCGGCTTCGGCCCTAAAATCTTTTCATTTAAAAAGAATGAAACCGTGTATACGATCAGACTCCTTCCGGTCGGCGGGTTCGTCCGCATGGCCGGTGAAGACCCGGAGATGATCGAAGTCAAACCCGGTTATACCGTCGGGCTTCTTTTTAATAAAGATGACGAAGTGGAAAAAGTCATCATTAATCAAAAGGAAAAATATCCCGACGCTTTAATTATCGAGGTGGAGACGGCTGATCTTGAGCACGAAATGAAGATTACCGGGTACGAGCAGGGGAAAGAAGATGAACTGGCGGGCTTTACTGTCAGTCAGACCTCCTTTTTTATCGTAGACGGAGAAGAAGTGCAGATTGCGCCTTACAATCGACAATTTGGGTCTAAACCCGTATGGAAGCGGATTAAGGCGATTGCTGCCGGTCCGATAATGAACTTCATCTTAGCGTATGTCATTCTCGTCATGCTTGGATTCATTCAAGGCGTGCCTTCGAATCAGCCTGAGCTCGGGAAGCTGACAGACAATGGACGCGCAGCGGCTGCCGGTTTAAAAGAAGGCGACTATATCCAGAGCATTAACGGTGAAAAAATGAGGTCATGGACCGACATCGTGACAGCGGTAAAAGAAAATCCCGGAAAAAAAATCGATGTCGCCGTCAAACGGGACGGCAAATCGTTTCATATCTCGGTTACACCTGAAGCTGTAAAAGATGAAAATAAAAAAACAATCGGCCGCTTCGGCTCTTATGCGCCGACTGAAAAAGGCGCGCTTGCAGCGATTGCCTACGGCGCGACATCTACCGTTGATGTCACAAAAGCGATCCTGACCAATCTGAGCAAACTTGTGACAGGCCAGTTTAAGCTTGATATGCTTTCGGGTCCTGTCGGCATTTATGATATGACGGATCAAGTTGCAAAAACCGGTATTATCAACCTATTCCAGTTTGCGGCGTTTTTAAGCATCAACCTGGGAATTGTCAACCTGCTGCCGATACCGGCGCTTGACGGCGGGCGGCTGCTGTTTTTATTCATTGAAGCAATCCGCGGCAAGCCGATAAACCGTGACAAGGAAGCATTTGTTGTATTTATCGGCGTAGCTTTCTTAATGCTTCTTATGCTGGTTGTCACATGGAACGATATCCAGCGTTTATTCTTATAATTGACTAGTAAAAAATCAGAGGTGCGAAGACATGAGACAAAGTTTGACGCTTATTCCGACCCTGAGAGAAGTGCCGGCTGATGCTGAAGCAAAAAGCCATAAGCTTCTGCTGAGAGCGGGATTTATCAGACAAAATACGAGCGGGGTTTACAGCTACATGCCCCTGGCTTACAGGGTCATTCAAAACATTCAGAAGATCGTGCGTGAAGAAATGGAAAAAATCAACGCGGTGGAAATGCTGATGCCGGCCCTTCAGCAGGCTGAAACATGGCAGGAATCAGGCAGGTGGTATACGTACGGGCCTGAATTAATGCGTCTGAAAGACCGCCACGGCCGTGAATTTGCTTTAGGCGCGACACATGAAGAAGTCATTACTTCTCTCGTGCGCGATGAGGTGAAATCTTATAAGCGTCTGCCGCTCACTCTTTACCAGATCCAGTCTAAATTCAGAGATGAAAAACGCCCGCGTTTCGGGTTATTGCGCGGACGCGAATTCATCATGAAAGATGCGTATTCTTTCCATGCTTCTGAAGAAAGTCTGGAGGAAACATACCAAAACATGTACGACGCATACAGCAGCATTTTCGCACGCTGTGAATTAAACGTCCGTCCCGTTATTGCCGACTCGGGCGCGATGGGCGGAAAAGACACGCATGAATTTATGGCTCTTTCTGAAATAGGGGAAGATACCATCGCTTATTCCGATGGATCCTCTTACGCAGCCAATACGGAAATGGCGGAAGTTGTCATGAACAGCGAGCCGTCAGATGAAACACCCGAGGCATTGGAGAAAATTGATACGCCGAATGTCAAAAGCATTGAAGAGCTCGCTTCGTTCTTGCAGATCGAGCCGAGCGCCTGCATCAAATCAATGCTGTTTAAAGCGGATGACCGATTTGTTCTCGTGTTAGTAAGAGGCGATCATGAGGTCAATGACGTGAAAGTGAAAAACCTTCTGAACGCGGAAGTGGTTGAGCTTGCGTCTCATGAAGAAGTAGCAGAGAAACTTGGCACGGAGCCGGGATTTGCGGGGCCGATCGGCGCTGCCGGCGACATTGAGATTTATGCCGACCAAGCCGTAAAAGTAATGGTAAACGCCGTTAGCGGCGCGAATGAAAAAGACCGTCATTACCGAAACGTAAACATCGAACGTGACGCGTCAGTAAAAGCATATGCCGATCTTCGAATCATTCAGGAAGGCGATCCGTCACCTGACGGAAAAGGCACGATCCGTTTCGCTGAAGGGATTGAGGTCGGACAAGTCTTTAAACTCGGCACGCGTTACTCTGAAGCGATGAATGCGACATACCTTGATGAGAACGGGCGTGCGCAGCCGATGCTGATGGGATGTTACGGAATCGGCGTGTCCAGAACGCTTTCAGCCATCGCTGAACAGCATCACGACGAAAAAGGCTTGATCTGGCCGAAAAGCGTTGCTCCGTATGATCTTCATATTTTGGCGCTGAATATGAAAAACGAAGCGCAAAAAGAGCTTGCTGAACAGCTTTACGGCAAATTCCAGGCGGAAGGTTATGAGGTATTATACGATGACCGCGCTGAACGCGCAGGCGTGAAGTTTGCTGATTCTGATCTGATCGGCCTTCCGATCCGTATCACTGTCGGAAAACGTGCCGATGAAGGCATCGTAGAAGTGAAAATCCGCAAAACCGGTGAATCTGCCGAAGTTTCAGTGGATGAGCTTTCTGAATTTATCAAGACGAAGTAATCACCATAACGAATCATACAAAATCATGTTAAAATAGAGAAAAAAGAAGGTACCTCATCACCTGCGGAGGTACCTTCACTTATGATGTTTTAAGGGAGGGATACTGTCTGAATGGAACAGTTATCAGTAAACAGAAGACAGTTTCAGATTCTTCTGCAGCAGCTTAATATGACAGATGATACCTTCATGACATACTTTGAAGACGGAGAGATTGATAAACTGACAATCCATAAAGCGGAAAAAGCCTGGCATTTCCAATTTCGCTTTAAGGCTCTTTTGCCGTATCAAATATATGATTCATTCATGATGAGGTTAACACAATCGTTTGCTCACATCGCTCGTGTCACTTCATCTGTTCAGGTCATCGATCCTACAGTGACAGAGGAGCTTGTACAGGATTATTGGACACGCTGTATTGAAGAGCTTGAAGGAACCTCGCCGCCGATGGTGGCTCTTTTGAATCAGCAGAAACCGAAGCTCAAAGGAAACAAACTGATCGTGAAAACAAAAACAGATACAGAAGCATCTGCGCTCAAAAATAAATACAGCGCGCTGATTCAGCACAGCTACCGCCAATTCGGCTTTCCGGAACTTCAGCTGGATACCGAAATTTTCGTATCTGACCAAGAAGTCCAGAAATTCCGCGAGCAAAAGCTTGCTGAAGATCAGGAGCGGGCGATGCAGGCGCTTATCGAGATGGAGAAGAAGGAAAAAGAGGGCGATGAGGATCAGGCACCGTCCGGACCGCTTGTCATCGGCTATCAAATTAAAGAGAACGAAGAAATCCGGACGCTTGACAGCATCATGGATGAAGAAAGAAGAATTACGGTGCAGGGGTTTGTGTTTGATGCTGAAACACGCGAGCTGAAAAGCGGACGCACGCTCTGCATTTTCAAAATCACGGACTATACAAACAGCATTTTAGTAAAAATGTTCGCCAGAGAAAAAGAAGACGCCGCTTTGATGAAAACGCTGAAAAAAGGCATGTGGGTGAAGGCGCGGGGAAGCATTCAAAACGATACATTCGTCAGAGACCTCGTCATGATTGCAAATGACGTAAATGAAATAAAAGCCAAAACCCGTGAAGACACCGCTCCTGAAGGCGAAAAACGGGTTGAGCTTCATCTGCATTCTCCGATGAGCCAAATGGATGCTGTAACGGGCATCGGAAAGCTTGTCGAACAGGCGAAAAAATGGGGGCATGAAGCGATTGCGTTAACTGATCATGCCGTTGTGCAGTCTTTCCCGGATGCCTATTCCGCCGCGAAAAAACACGGCATTAAAATGATTTACGGAATGGAAGCCAATATCGTAGATGACGGCGTTCCGATCGCATACAATCCAGCTCACCGTCTCCTGGAAGAAGACACATACGTCGTCTTTGACGTTGAAACGACAGGTCTGTCTGCAGTGTATGACACCATCATTGAGCTTGCCGCAGTCAAAATAAGAGGCGGAGAAATTATCGATAAATTCGAAGCGTTCGCCAATCCGCACCATCCGCTGTCAGCAACGACGATAGAGCTTACCGGGATTACGGATGACATGGTCCGCGACGCTCCCGATGTCGTTGACGTCGTGCGGGATTTTAAAGAATGGATCGGCGATGACGTGCTTGTGGCTCACAACGCCAGCTTTGATATGGGATTTTTAAATGTGGCGTACAAGCGTCTTTTGAAAACGGAAAAAGCGAAAAATCCGGTCATTGATACGCTGGAACTCGCGCGTTTCCTGTATCCTGAGTTTAAAAATCACCGCTTAAATACGTTATGTAAGAAGTTTGATATCGAATTAACCCAGCATCACCGAGCGGTCTTTGACGCTGAAGCAACGGGCTACCTGCTGTTGAAAATGCTCAAAGATGCCGCTGAAAAAGACATTTTTTATCATGATCAGCTGAATGAGAATATGGGACAATCCAATGCTTATCAGAGATCAAGACCTTATCACGCTACATTGCTTGCCGTGAATGAGACCGGCCTTAAAAATCTGTTTAAGCTCGTGTCCATTTCTCATATTCAATATTTCTACAGAGTGCCGCGCATTCCGAGGTCGCAGCTTAATAAATACAGAGAAGGTCTGTTAATCGGCTCTGCCTGTGACAGGGGTGAGGTCTTTGAAGGCATGATGCAAAAATCTCCTGAAGAGGTTGAAGATATCGCATCCTTCTATGATTATCTTGAAGTGCAGCCGCCGGAAGTATACAGACACCTTCTGCAGCTTGAGCTCGTCCGAGATGAAAAAGCGCTGAAAGAAATCATCGCCAACATTACGAAGCTCGGAGAAAAATTGAATAAGCCGGTCGTGGCTACGGGAAATGTCCACTATTTAAACGATGAGGATAAAATTTACCGGAAGATCTTAATATCTTCCCAAGGCGGCGCCAACCCGTTAAACAGACACGAACTGCCTAAAGTGCACTTCAGAACGACAGATGAAATGCTGGAGGCTTTCTCCTTCCTCGGTGCGGAAAAAGCGAAAGAAATCGTGGTTGACAATACGCAGAAAGTCGCTTCGATGATCGATGAGATCAAACCGATCAAAGACGACCTGTACACGCCGAAAATTGACGGAGCCGATGAAGAAATCCGTGAAATGAGCTATCAGCGCGCCAGAAGCATTTACGGTGAAGAGCTTCCCGAAATTGTGGAAGCGAGAATAGAAAAAGAATTAAAAAGTATCATCGGTCATGGATTCGCCGTTATTTATCTTATCTCTCATAAGCTTGTAAAACGGTCTCTGGATGACGGTTATCTCGTCGGCTCCCGGGGGTCCGTCGGTTCATCGCTTGTGGCGACCTTAACGGAAATCACTGAAGTGAACCCGCTCGCTCCGCACTACGTGTGCCCGAGCTGCCGATATTCCGAATTCTTTAATGACGGATCAGTCGGTTCCGGTTTTGACCTTCCGGATAAAAGCTGCCCGTCTTGCGGCACCCCTTTGAAAAAGGACGGACATGATATCCCGTTTGAAACGTTCTTAGGCTTTAAAGGTGACAAAGTACCCGATATCGACTTGAACTTCTCAGGTGAGTACCAGCCGCATGCCCATAACTACACGAAAGTATTGTTCGGTGAAGATAACGTGTATCGCGCGGGAACGATCGGCACCGTCGCGGAAAAGACGGCTTACGGATATGTGAAAGGCTATGCGGGTGATCACAACCTACACATGCGCGGCGCGGAGATCGACCGTCTGGTGCAAGGCTGTACCGGCGTTAAGAGAACGACCGGCCAGCATCCGGGGGGGATTATCGTTGTCCCGGATTACATGGATATTTACGATTTTTCACCGATACAATTCCCGGCAGATGCGACGGGGTCTGAATGGAAAACGACTCATTTTGACTTCCACTCCATTCATGACAACCTGCTGAAGCTTGATATATTAGGGCACGATGATCCGACCGTCATCCGGATGCTCCAGGATTTAAGCGGAATTGATCCGAAGACGATTCCGACAGATGATCCGGAAGTTATGAAGATTTTCCAAGGCACAGAATCGCTCGGCGTTACTGAAGAGCAGATTGGCTGTAAAACGGGGACGCTCGGCATTCCTGAATTCGGGACGCGATTTGTGCGGCAGATGCTTGAGGATACGAAGCCGACGACGTTCTCCGAGCTTGTCCAGATTTCCGGGCTTTCTCACGGAACGGACGTATGGCTCGGCAATGCGCAGGAACTGATACACAACAATACGTGTGAACTGAGCGAAGTGATCGGCTGCCGTGATGACATTATGGTTTACTTGATCTATCAGGGCCTTGAGCCTTCACTGGCCTTTAAAATCATGGAATTCGTCCGTAAAGGCAAAGGCCTGACGCCGGAATGGGAAGAAGAAATGAAAAAGAACAATGTGCCGAACTGGTATATTGATTCATGCAAAAAAATCAAATACATGTTCCCGAAAGCCCACGCCGCCGCATACGTGCTGATGGCGGTGCGGATTGCCTATTTTAAAGTGCATCACGCGCTTTTATATTATGCTGCGTATTTTACCGTCCGCGCAGATGACTTTGACATTGATACAATGATCAAAGGCTCGACCGCCATCAGAGCGGTGATGGATGATATCAGTTCTAAAGGGCTTGATGCTTCGCCGAAGGAGAAAAACCTCCTTACCGTGTTAGAGCTTGCGCTTGAAATGTGTGAGCGCGGCTATTCCTTCCAGAAGGTCGATCTATACCGTTCGAGCGCTTCGGAATTTATCATTGACGGCAACAGTCTCATCCCGCCGTTCAACTCAATTCCGGGACTCGGAACCAACGCCGCTCTCAATATTGTGAAAGCGCGGAAAGAAGGGGAGTTCCTTTCAAAAGAGGATCTTCAAAAACGCGGAAAAGTGTCAAAAACCATTTTAGAGTATTTAGACCGTCACGGCTGTCTTGAGTCGCTTCCGGACCAAAATCAGCTGTCTCTGTTTTAAGCTTTGTGCACAGCCTCCGAGCGGAGTTTGATTTGCATTAAATATATGGTTATGGTATAGTTTTATTGGAAATGCTAACGATTACCGAGGCAAAGAGTGGGGAAACCCGCTCTTTTGTATTGAACAGGCAATTTTGCCTCGACATGTCCATCGTTTTCTCCATGCCCCTGCTCTTTTGAAGCAGGGTTTTTATGCAGAGGAACGGCTGATATGATATCGACAGCACAAGGAGGAAAAACATGAGCAAAAAAGTGACTGATACCGTTCAAGAAATGGCTCAGCCCATACTGGATGACCTTCAGCTTGAACTCGTAGACATTGAATTTGTCAAAGAGGGTCAAAACTGGTTCCTTCGCGTGTTTATTGATTCCGAGAACGGTGTTGATATTGAGGAGTGCGCCAAAGTCAGCGAAGCGTTAAGCGAAAAGCTGGATGAGGCCGATCCGATCACCCAGAACTACTTTCTTGAAGTATCTTCTCCTGGAGCCGAGCGTCCATTAAAGAAAAAAGCCGACTTCGAAAAATCACTGGGCAAAAATGTGTACATGAAAACGTACGAACCGATTGACGGTTTAAAAGTGTTTGAAGGCAAATTGGCTGAATTCGATGGACAAACTGTTACAATAGAGATGACGGTCAAAACAAGAAAGAAACGGGTCAATATTCCGTATGAAAAAATAGCTAACGCAAGATTAGCTGTAACATTTTAATGAATGAAGTATTAGTGTTTAAGGGGGGAGACCGCTAACATGAGCAGTGAACTATTAGATGCTCTCACTATTCTTGAAAAAGAAAAAGGCATCAGTAAAGACATTATCATCGAAGCAATTGAAGCTGCCTTAATTTCCGCGTACAAGCGAAATTTTAACCAGGCGCAAAACGTACGGGTCGATCTGAACCGTGAGACGGGCACGATCCGCGTGTTCGCAAGAAAGGATGTCGTAGACGAGGTATACGATTCAAGACTTGAAATCTCGCTTGACGACGCCCAGCACATCCATCCGAACTACCTTGTCGGAGATGTCGTTGAAATAGAAGTAACGCCGAAAGACTTCGGCCGCATTGCTGCGCAGACGGCGAAACAAGTGGTGACGCAGCGTGTCCGTGAAGCTGAGCGCGGCGTGATTTACTCAGAATTTATCGATCGTGAAGAAGACATCATGACGGGAATTGTACAGCGCTTAGACAGCAAGTTTATTTACGTGTCTCTCGGCAAGATTGAAGCGCTGCTGCCCGTCAATGAACAAATGCCGAATGAGAGCTATAAACCGCACGATCGGATTAAAGTATTTATCACAAAAGTCGAAAAAACGACAAAAGGGCCGCAGATCTATGTATCAAGAACGCATCCTGGTCTGTTGAAGCGTCTTTTTGAAATCGAAGTGCCGGAAATTTATGACGGAACGGTCGAACTGAAATCCGT
The DNA here is from genome assembly GCF_046535335.1 of Bacillus sp. SIMBA_026. Classification (NCBI taxonomy): domain Bacteria; kingdom Bacillati; phylum Bacillota; class Bacilli; order Caryophanales; family Bacillaceae; genus Bacillus; species Bacillus sp. SIMBA_026. The sequence continues at coordinate 786,671 of NZ_JAWRWX010000001.1, forward strand.
TGCCAGAGAAGCGGGCGACCGCTCTAAAATCTCCGTCCGCACTGATGACCCTGACGTTGATCCGGTCGGTTCATGCGTCGGTCCTAAAGGCCAGCGCGTGCAGGCGATCGTCAATGAACTGAAAGGCGAAAAAATTGATATCGTTAACTGGTCTGATGATCCGGTTGAATTTGTTGCCAATGCGCTCAGCCCGTCTAAAGTGCTGGATGTCATCGTCAGCGAAGAAGAAAAAGCCACGACTGTCATCGTTCCTGATTACCAGCTTTCTCTGGCAATCGGAAAAAGAGGGCAAAACGCCCGCTTAGCCGCGAAACTGACAGGCTGGAAAATCGATATCAAAAGTGAAACGGATGCAAGAGATCTTGGCATCTATCCGAGAGAGCATGAAGAAGATGACGATTTAGAGCCGCTCTTTATGGAGCCTGAAACAGCCGAATCGGATGAATAAGAGGTGACTTTAGGTGAATAAGCGAAAAAAAATTCCTCTGCGCAAATGCGTGGTAACGGGGGAAATGAAGCCTAAAAAGGAACTGATCCGAATTGTCCGTTCTAAAGAAGGAGAGATTTCAGTCGATCCGACCGGAAAGAAGAACGGGCGGGGTGCCTATATCACCCTTGAGAAAGAATGCATCTTAGCTGCGAAAAAGAAAAACACATTGCAAAATCAATTTCAATCACAAATCGATGACCAGATTTTCGAAGAATTGCTGGAACTGGCGGAAAAGGTGAAAAAATAACATGTCTGGAATGGAATGGTTTCCCTTGCTGGGTCTGGCCAATCGAGCTCGTAAGGTCGTGTCGGGCGAGGACTTGGTTATAAAAGAAATTAGAAATGCGCGTGCAAAACTTGTTCTGCTGACAGAAGATGCATCTGCGAATACTGCAAAAAAAGTATCCGATAAATGCAATTATTATAAAGTGCCTTATAAAAAAGTCGAAAGCCGCGCGGATCTCGGCCGCTCTATCGGCAAGGAATCACGTGTCGTTGTCGCCGTCACTGACCAAGGTTTTGCGAATAAGCTGATCAGCTTGCTCGATTAATATTTTTGGGGGTGAACGAATGGCTAAAATGAGAGTTTACGAATATGCAAAAGCCATCAATGTTTCAAGCAAGGAAATTTTGACTGCGCTGAAAAACATGGATATAGTAGTAAATAACCATATGGCAATGCTTGAAGAAAAGACCATTAAGCAGCTTGATGCGAAATTTAAAAAAGGCGGCGCCGGCGTTACATCTCAGAAGCCTGCGGAAACGAACAAAAACAAGCCGCAAGGGATTAATCAGCAGCCTGCTGGGAATCAACCAAACAAAATTCGAGACGGAAAGAAGAATGACGTGCAGAATAATCAATTTAACAAAAACAAGAAGAACAACAACAACAACAAAAACAAAAACAAACGCAATCATAACAACAAAAATCAGTATCAGCAAAAACCGCTGAAGCCGAAAAAAGAGCTTCCTGAGAAAATTACGTTTTCCGGCTCTTTAACAGTCGGAGCTTTAGCCGAGGAACTGGGCAAAGAGCCGTCTGAACTCATTAAAAAACTGATGCTTCTGGGCGTAATGGCTACGATTAACCAGGAGCTTGACAAAGACACAATCGAACTGATCGCATCTGAATACGGTGTAGAAACAGAAGAAGTGATTGTGCTTGAAGAAACTGAGCTTGAAAAATATGAAGAGGCTGACAAAGAAGAAGATCTTCAAATCCGTCCGCCTGTCGTGACGATCATGGGCCACGTTGACCACGGGAAAACGACCCTCCTTGACAGCATCAGAAAGACAAAAGTTGTTGAAGGTGAAGCCGGCGGAATCACCCAGCATATCGGGGCTTACCAGATCGAAGAAAACGGCAAAAAAATCACGTTCTTAGATACTCCGGGACACGCGGCGTTCACAACAATGCGTGCGCGCGGTGCGGAAGTAACTGATATTACCATTTTAGTCGTAGCGGCTGATGACGGCGTTATGCCGCAGACAGTCGAAGCCATCAACCATGCGAAAGCGGCTGAGGTTCCGATTATCGTTGCCGTGAATAAAGTGGATAAAGAAAGCGCGAACCCTGACCGTGTCATGCAGGAGCTGACTGAATACGGACTCGTTCCTGAAGCATGGGGAGGAGAAACGATTTTCGTTCCTCTGTCCGCTCTTACAGGCAAGGGAATTGACGAGCTTGTCGAAATGATTCTGCTTGTCAGTGAAGTGGAAGAGCTGAAAGCCAATCCGAACCGTCAGGCAAAAGGAACGGTTATTGAAGCTGAGCTCGATAAAGGAAGAGGATCTGTCGCGACACTTCTCGTTCAAACGGGAACATTGAATGTCGGAGATCCGATCGTTGTCGGAAATACATTCGGCCGCGTGCGGGCCATGGTCAATGATCTCGGCCGCCGCGTGAAAACAGCCGGACCGTCCACACCTGTAGAAATCACGGGCTTAAACGACGTACCGCAGGCTGGCGATCAATTCCTCGTCTTTAAAGACGAAAAAACAGCCCGTTCTGTCGGTGAAGCACGCGCTTCCAAGCAACTGGAAGAACAGCGCAGCGACAAAGCGAAGCTGAGCCTCGATGATCTGTTTGAACAAATTAAACAAGGCGATGTCAAAGACATCAATTTAATCGTAAAAGCTGACGTTCAAGGTTCAGCCGAAGCGTTAACAGCCGCTCTTCAAAAAATTGAAGTAGAAGGCGTAAAAGTGAAAATCATTCACACAGGCGTCGGTGCGATTACGGAATCAGACATCATTCTCGCATCTGCTTCAAATGCAATCGTTATCGGGTTTAATGTGCGCCCAGACGGAAATGCTAAGAGCACGGCTGAAGCTGAAAATGTAGATATCCGTCTTCACCGTATCATTTACAAAGTCATCGAAGAAATTGAAGCGGCGATGAAAGGAATGCTTGATCCTGAATACGAAGAAAAAGTCATCGGTCAGGTTGAAGTGCGCCAAACATTCAAAGTGTCGAAAATCGGCACGATTGCCGGCGGATATGTAACAGACGGCCACATTACACGTGACAGCGGACTCCGCCTGATCCGTGACGGCGTGGTCATCTTCGAAGGGGAAGTAGACGTTCTGAAACGCTTCAAAGATGATGTGAAAGAAGTTTCACAAGGATATGAATGTGGTATTACAATTAAGAAATACAATGACATTCGCGAAGGTGACATCATTGAAGCGTATGTCATGCAGGAAATCGAAAGAAAGTGATCGGATTTGCGGAATGTGAATGCATCATTTATGATGCGGGATCATTAAAGGAGAAACGAGCCGTTCTGAAGCGGATTATAACGAGGGTTCAGAATAAGTTCAACGTGTCGGCTGCAGAAATCGGCTATCAGGACACTTGGCAGCGGACCAGCTTCGGAATCGCCGTCGTCTCCTCCTCTCACGTTCAGGCGGAAAAGGAGATCCAACGCGTACTCGCGTTTATTGACTCCTTTCCCGAAATAGAACGGACGATCACTAGAACAGAGTGGTTTTAACTTAGAGGTGATTGAATTGAGTATGAGAGCAAACCGTGTCGGCGAGCAGATGAAAAAAGAGCTCGGGGATATTATCAGCCGAAAGCTGAAAGACCCGAGAATCGGATTTCTCACTGTAACAGACGTACGTGTTTCAGGTGATTTACAAATAGCGAAGGTGTATATCTCCGTTCTCGGCGGAGAGAAAAAGAAAGAGGAGGCGCTGAAAGGGCTTGAGAAAGCGAAAGGATTTATCCGTTCCGAAATCGGCAGCCGAATCAGACTCCGCAAAACGCCTGAGCTTGAATTTGAATTTGATGAATCAATTGAGTACGGCAATCGTATTGAAACATTGATTCACGAACTGCATTCAGATAAACCGTCTGAATAACAAGGAAAGAGGATGGGCGAGTGTCGTCTGTCCTCTTTTCTGCGTTTTACGGGATACAATTGATAACAAAGGAGCGAAAGACAGATGGTTAACGGAGTTCTCCTTTTACATAAACCGGTCGGCATGACTTCTCACGACTGTGTAATGAAAATAAGAAAACTGTTAAAAACAAAGAAAGTCGGACATACGGGAACGCTTGATCCGGAAGTGTCTGGCGTACTGCCGATCTGTGTCGGACGGGCCACAAAGATTGTTGAGTACGTCACCGACAAGTCAAAAACGTACGATGCTGAGATCACTCTCGGCTTCTCCACATCGACCGAAGACCAGACTGGAGAAACGGTCAGCGTAAAACCTGTCAAGGAGCCGCTGAAAGAAGCGGATATCAAAGCCGTTTTAGACGAACTGAAGGGACCGCAGGAGCAAGTGCCGCCGATGTATTCCGCTGTAAAGGTCAACGGGAAAAAGCTCTATGAATACGCCAGAGCCGGTATTGAAGTGGAGCGGCCGAAGCGGAATATCACGATTGAAGATATCGCGCTCACTTCCCCTGTCACTTATAAAGAAGACACAGCATCATTCCGCTTTACAGTCACGTGCTCAAAGGGCACTTACGTCAGAACATTGGCGGTGACAATCGGTGAAAAACTCGGCTATCCCGCGCATATGTCGCATCTCATCCGCACCGCTTCCGGCGATTTCAGCCTTGATGAGTGTTTCACGTTTGGGGAACTTGAACAGCAGGTTTCAGACGGAACGGTTGCAGAGCATGCCGTGCCGATTGAAAGAGCGCTCAATCATTTGCCGAAATGGGTCATAAGTGATACATTAGCTAAGAAAGCTGAAAACGGGTCAGTGTTTGACATCCCGGCGGAATTTTCTGCAATGACAGCTGACGCCCGTATAGCGGTCTGTACTGAAGACGGAGAATGTGTGGCCATTTATATGCCGCATCCTTCAAAAAAAGGACTGCTGAAACCGGCTAAAGTGCTCATGCAAAAAAGCGAACAATAAGAAAAAAGGTGACCGTTCTGTGAAGACGATACATATTTCTCATCCGCATCATTTACAAAAAGAAGAGCAGCCGGCGTCTGTCATGGCGCTCGGCTACTTTGACGGCGTTCATTTGGGACACCGGAAAGTAATCGGAACAGCCAGACAAATAGCTGAAGAAAAAGGCCTGTCGCTGGCCGTTATGACGTTTCATCCCCACCCTTCCCATGTGTTGGGCAGGGACAAAGAGCCAAAGGATCTGATTACGCCGCTTGAAGATAAAATCAGCCAGATCGGGCGTTTAGGCGCTGATGTGCTGTATGTCGTAAAGTTTGATGAAGCGTTTGCGTCTCTGTCTCCAAAACAGTTTGCCGAGGAGTATATTTTAGGGTTAAACGCGCGGCACGCTGTGGGAGGCTTCGATTTTACGTACGGAAAATACGGAAAAGGCACGATGGAGACGCTGCCGGACGATTTAAACGGCAAGGCCGGATGCACGACTGTCGAGAAACAGACCGAGCAGGACAGAAAGATCAGCTCTACTTATATCCGGTCAGCGCTGCAGGATGGTGACGTTGAACTTGCACACACTCTTCTCGGCCAGCCGTATTTTATCCGGGGCACTGTGATTCACGGAGACAAAAGAGGCCGAACCATCGGTTTTCCTACCGCGAATGTCGGTCTGCACAACAGTTATATCGTGCCGCCGACAGGCGTGTATGCAGTGAAAGCCGAAATAAAAGGCGAGGTGTATGAAGGCGTCTGCAACATCGGCTACAAACCGACCTTTTATGAAAAGCGTCCCGATCAGCCGTCAATTGAAGTCCATTTGTTTAATTTTCAACAGGATGTATACGGAGAAGACGTTAAAATCGAGTGGTACAAACGAATCCGAAGCGAACGGAAGTTTAACGGCATCGATGAACTGACGGCTCAGATCGGGAAAGACAAACAAGAAGCGATCCGTTTTTTCAGCAAATAACGGAAAAAACATCAAAAGTACACAAATTTTCTTCTAAAAGATTTGCATATGGGCGCGATTTTTAGTATCATATGTTTCGTAGTCTTAAAACCATTGCTTGGCAATCCGAAGTCACCGACGGTTGCTAGGTAACTGGGGCTAATTATGATATGGAGGTGAAACAGGATGGCAATTACTCAAGAGCGTAAAAATCAACTCATCAGTGAGTTCAAAACACACGAATCTGATACTGGATCTCCAGAAGTTCAGATCGCTATCCTAACAGACTCAATTAACAACTTGAACGAGCATTTGCGTACTCACAAGAAAGATCACCACTCACGTCGCGGTCTTCTTAAAATGGTAGGTAAACGTCGTAATCTTCTTACGTATCTGCGTAATAAAGACGTAACTCGTTACCGTGAGTTAATTAACAAACTAGGCTTACGTCGATAATCGTAAAAAGCGGGAGGATTCCCGCTTTTTTATCGTATTAAAGCGAAAAAAATAATGATAAAAAAAACAATGAAATCCTTTTACATACTACTTTGACATTGATATGTTCAATTCATTTCGTTCATAATAGGAGTAATTGATTATTTCACACATTAAGAGAGGAGCTCGTAATCGAATGGGACAAGAGAAACATGTCTTTACCATAGATTGGGCCGGCAGACAGCTTACAGTAGAAGCCGGCCAGCTTGCCAAACAGGCAAACGGCGCTGTCATGGTCCGCTACGGCGATACTGCAGTGCTCAGCACAGCAACCGCATCAAAAGAACCGAAACCGCTAGATTTTTTCCCGCTTACCGTTAACTATGAAGAAAGATTATACGCAGTAGGTAAAATTCCGGGCGGTTTTATTAAAAGAGAAGGCCGTCCAAGTGAAAAGGCCGTTTTAGCCAGCCGTCTGATCGACCGTCCGATCCGCCCGCTTTTCGCAGACGGATTCCGTAACGAAGTACAGGTCATCAGCATTGTCATGAGTGTTGATCAGGACTGCTCATCTGAAATGGCTGCAATGTTCGGTTCATCACTCGCTCTTTGCGTTTCCGATATCCCGTTTGAAGGCCCGATCGCGGGTGTGACGGTAGGCCGCATTGACGGTAAATTCGTTATCAATCCGACGGTTGACCAGCTTGAAAAAAGTGATATCAACCTCATCGTTGCAGGCACAAAAGACGCCATCAACATGGTGGAAGCCGGAGCGGATGAAGTTCCTGAAGAAATCATGCTTGAGGCGATTATGTTCGGTCACGAAGAAATTAAGCGCCTGATCGCATTCCAAGAAGAAATCGTCGCAGCAGTCGGCAAAGAGAAAACAGAAATCCAACTGTATGAAATTGACGAAGAGCTCAGCGAAAAAGTAAAAAGCCTTGCGGAGCCGGATCTTCTCAGCGCCATTCAGGTTCACGAAAAACATGCTCGCGAAAACGCGATCAATGAAGTGAAAAATGCAGTTGTCGCGAAATTCGAAGAAGAAGAGCATGATGAAGATACGATTAAAAAAGTGAAACAGACACTGTCTAAACTCGTGAAAAACGAAGTGCGCCGTTTGATCACAGAAGAAAAAGTCCGTCCGGACGGCCGCGGCGTTGATCAGATCCGCCCGCTTTCTTCAGAAGTCGGCCTTCTGCCGAGAACACACGGCTCCGGGCTGTTTACGAGAGGACAGACGCAGGCGCTCAGCGTATGTACATTAGGCGCCCTTGGGGACGTTCAGATTCTTGACGGTTTAGGCGTGGAAGAATCAAAACGCTTTATGCACCATTATAACTTCCCGCAGTTCAGCGTAGGGGAGACAGGCCCGATGCGCGGACCGGGACGCCGTGAGATCGGTCACGGTGCTCTTGGAGAGCGTGCGCTTGAGCCGGTCATTCCGAATGAAAAAGACTTCCCGTATACGGTCCGCCTCGTATCCGAAGTGCTTGAATCAAACGGTTCCACTTCACAGGCCAGCATTTGCGCGAGCACGCTTGCCATGATGGACGCAGGTGTTCCGATTAAAGCCCCTGTTGCGGGTATTGCGATGGGACTTGTGAAATCAGGCGAGTACTATACGGTATTAACAGATATTCAAGGGATGGAAGACGCCCTCGGTGACATGGACTTTAAAGTAGCCGGCACGGAAAAAGGCGTGACAGCGCTGCAAATGGACATTAAAATTGAAGGCCTTTCAAGAGAAATTCTTGAAGAAGCGCTTCAGCAGGCGAAAAAAGGAAGAATGGAAATCTTGAACAGCATGCTCAGCACGCTTGGTGAATCAAGAAAAGAACTTTCTCAATATGCGCCGAAAATTTTAACGATGAACATTAATCCGGATAAAATCCGTGACGTTATCGGACCGAGCGGTAAACAAATCAACAAAATCATTGAAGATACCGGTGTTAAAATTGACATTGAACAAGACGGCACCATCTTTATTTCTTCTACTGATGAAAGCAGCAACCAAAAAGCGAAAAAAATCATCGAAGATCTTGTCAGAGAAGTCGAAGTCGGCCAGCTTTACCTCGGTAAAGTCAAACGGATTGAGAAATTCGGCGCTTTCGTTGAAATCTTCAGCGGAAAAGACGGTCTCGTTCACATCTCTGAACTAGCGCTCGAACGGGTCGGCAAGGTTGAGGATGTTGTGAAAATCGGTGACGAAATCCTTGTGAAGGTAACTGAAATTGACAAACAGGGACGAGTGAATCTGTCGCGTAAAGCAGTGCTGCGCGAAGAGAAAGAAAAAGAACAGGAACAACAACAATCTTAAATGAAAACCTAACAAGGAGCCTGGGAGACCCGGCTTCTTTATTTTGAGAAAGACAACAGACGGGTTCTACCTTGTCCTCCTCATACATAATGTGTGATGAGGGGGGAAGGACATGTTGAAAAAATTCGTGCCGTTTGCCGTTTTTTTATTTCTATTTTTTGTTTCGTTTGAAATGTTAAAAAACCCGTATACAGTTGATTACATAGACGCAATGAAAAAAGACGCTGTAACTGTGTCAGCATCAAAAGATCCGCTCTATGAAGAATTACTGCAAAAAGCGCCAGAGTATGAAGTGAAGCCGCAAGACGCGCGGATTGATAAAATATGGAAGAGTATACCGGGATATAACGGTTTAAAAGTCAATGTGGAAAAATCCTATAAACAAATGAAAAAGGACGGAGAATTTCACGAAGACGGCCTTGTCTATGAGCAGGTAAAACCGAAAGTCCATCTTGATTCTCTCGCGCCCGAACCCATTTATAAAGGAAATCCCGACAAACCGATGGTCGCTTTCCTGATAAATGTCGCCTGGGGAAATGAATACGTGGAGCAAATGCTGCCTATTCTGAAGCAGCACCAGGTCAAAGCAACTTTCTTTCTTGAAGGGAAATGGCTGAAAAACAATCAGGAACTGGGGAAAAAAATAGCGGCAGACGGACATGAAATCGGAAATCATTCATACAATCACCCTGATATGAGCAAACTGACTTCAGGAAGCATTTCCGAACAGCTTGACAAAACAAATGCACAAATCAGCGAGACGCTCGGCATAAAGCCAAAATGGTTTGCGCCGCCAAGCGGCAGCTTCAGAAAAGCTGTGGTCGACCTTGCGGCGGAAAAAGGAATGGGCACCATCATGTGGACCGTTGACACCATTGACTGGCAAAAACCGTCTCCGGCTGTTTTACAAACAAGGGTATTGAGCAAAATACATAACGGAGCCATGATTTTAATGCATCCGACTGATCCGACTGCGAAAAGCCTGGATACACTGATTGCAAAAATCAAAGAAAAAGGCTACGCGCTCGGCTCAGTGTCTGACTTAATGGATGAAAACAGGCTGATGAAGTAGCAGGCGGCAGTTGCCTGTCTTTGAATAGGAGGAACAGACTTGATAAAACGCTATACATGCCAAAACGGTGTAAGAGTTGTGCTTGAGAATAATCCAACGGTGCGGTCTGTGGCAATCGGCGTCTGGATCGGGACGGGGTCACGCCATGAAACGCCGGAGACAAACGGTATTTCGCACTTTCTTGAGCATATGTTTTTTAAAGGAACAAATACCAGGTCCGCACGGGAAATCGCAGAATCCTTCGATCGGATAGGCGGCCAAGTGAATGCCTTCACTTCAAAAGAATATACGTGCTATTACGCCAAAGTACTGGATGAGCATGCAAACTACGCACTTGATGTGCTGGCTGATATGTTCTTTCATTCTGCTTTTGACGAAGATGAGCTCAAGAAAGAAAAGAACGTCGTATATGAAGAAATCAAAATGTATGAAGACGCGCCGGATGACATTGTCCACGATCTGCTGAGCAAAGCGACATACGGCAATCATTCGCTCGGCTACCCGATTCTCGGGACGGAGGAAACGCTTTCGTCATTTAACGGCGATTCTCTCAGACAGCATATGGATGACTTTTACACGCCGGACCGCGTCGTCATTTCTGTCGCCGGAAATGTAACGGAACAATTCATTAAAAACGTGGAGAAATGGTTCGGTACATACGAAGCGAAGGGCAAAGCAAGCGGCATCAGCGAGCCTGAGTTTCATTATGAAAAGCTGACCAGAAAAAAAGACACCGAACAGGCGCATCTCTGTCTCGGTTTCAAAGGCCTGAAAGTCGGAGATCCGGACATTTACGATTTGATCGTCTTAAACAACGTGCTGGGCGGAAGCATGAGCAGCCGTCTTTTCCAGGATGTGCGCGAAGATAAAGGACTGGCCTATTCTGTATACAGCTATCACAGTTCCTATGAAGACAGCGGTATGCTGACGATTTACGGAGGCACCGGCGCGAATCAGCTCGGACTTCTGTCTGAAACCATTCAGGAAACGTTATCGGTTCTAAAACGTGACGGTATCACCCCGAAAGAGCTGGAAAATAGCAAAGAGCAAATGAAGGGGAGCTTAATGCTCAGCTTAGAGAGCACAAACAGCAAAATGAGCCGGAACGGGAAAAACGAACTCCTGCTCGGAAAGCATAAGACCATGGATGAAATTATCACTGAATTAAATGCGGTCAGCCTGGAAAGCGTCAACGGCCTCAGCCGCCGCTTATTTACGGATGATTACGCACTATCGCTCATCAGCCCGACCGGCAATATGCCGGCCTCGTCTTAATCGGCAAAGCAGTCTGCCTCTATACGGGGCAGGCATTTTTTTTTGCTCCGGGTCATATAGTACAAGGGGGTGGCTATCATGAGGCTCAGTGAACTGTCAGGTAAAGAAATTGTGGACATTAAACGGGCAGAGCGGCTCGGCGTGCTCGGCCAGACCGATTTGGAAATTAATGAACAGGACGGACAAATTACCGCGCTGTTGATACCGACGGTAAAATGGTTCGGATTGCGAAAACAAGGCCACGACATTCGCGTCCCCTGGAACCATATCCAAAAAATCGGGTCAGACATGATCATTTTAGACGTTCCGGGGGAGATCACGCCTCCCGAAGAGTAGATCTTATTCATTTTTTTGCAAGCACCGGCTCATACAGCCGGTGCTTTTTTTATGAAAAAGACGCTGTACATTCACCGCCCTTTCTCTTTGCACATACGATGAAGAGGAGGATGACACTTAAAAGATCCAGTAACTGTAAAGAAGGTGAACGTTTCAGATGTTAACCGGATTGACAATTGCGATCATTGGCGGTGACGCAAGACAGCTTGAGATTATAAGAAAGCTGACAGAACAGCATGCCGATATTTATCTTGCAGGGTTTGACCAATTGGATGACGGTTTTACAGGTACCGTCAAATGCAAAATCGATGAGATTCCCTTTCAAAAAATAGACAGTATCATCCTGCCCGTATCGGCAACGACCGGAGAAGGCGTTGTTTCCACGGTTTTTTCAAATGAAGAAGTGGTATTAAAGCAGAGCTATCTTGAGCGGACACCGGAGCATTGCGTCATTTATTCAGGCATCTCCAACGCGTATCTTGAGGGGATCGCCAGCGAAGCCGGCCGCAATCTTGTGAAATTATTTGAGCGGGACGACATCGCGATATTCAACTCGATTCCCACGGTTGAAGGAACAATCATGATGGCGATTCAGCATACGGATTATACCATTCACGGATCAAATGTCGCTGTTCTCGGCATGGGGCGCACCGGTATGACGATCGCCCGGACGTTTGCGGCGTTAGGGGCGAAGGTAAAAGTGGGCGCGCGGAGTTCGGCTCATTTGGCCCGTATAATGGAAATGGGGCTTTCTCCTTTTCAACTTGAAGAGCTTACTGAACATGTAAATGATATTGATATCTGCATTAACACCGTACCGAGCTTGATTCTGAATCAAAGCGTTTTATCGCGCATGACGCCGAAGACCTTGATTTTGGATTTAGCATCCCGTCCGGGCGGAACGGATTTCAAATATGCTGAAAAACAAGGCATTAAAGCGCTGCTTGCTCCGGGTCTTCCGGGAATTGTGGCCCCGAAAACAGCCGGACAGATTATTGCGAACGTATTGAGCAAGCTTTTGGCAGACTTAAAGAAAGAGGGGAAATAACCATGTCTCTGAAAGGGAAAAGAATCGGATTCGGATTAACCGGCTCGCATTGCACATATGAGGAAGTTTTTCCGCAAATAGAGGCGCTTATCAGTCAAGGAGCTGAAGTCCGGCCGGTCGTGACATCAACCGTTCAATCGACCGATACCCGCTTTGGGGAGGGGGGAGATTGGGTCAGAAAAATTGAAGAAGCAACAGGCTTTGAGGCGATTGATTCCATCGTAAAAGCGGAGCCTCTCGGGCCGAAACTTCCGCTCGACTGCATGGTCATCGCTCCCTTAACCGGAAATTCAATGAGCAAACTCGCAAATGCGATGACTGACAGCCCTGTCCTTATGGCTGCGAAAGCCACGATCCGCAACGGCCGCCCGGTCGTGCTCGGAATTTCGACAAACGACGGACTCGGTTTAAACGGAATGAATTTAATGAGGCTGATGTCCGCAAAAAACATATATTTCATCCCGTTCGGCCAGGACGACCACGTGAAAAAACCGACATCGCTCGTCGCCAGAATGGATCTCCTTCCGATTACGGTAGAAAAAGCTCTTTTGCACCAGCAGGTTCAGCCGGTGCTCGTACACCATCATGAATAAAAAATCATGATGACAGAAAATCATTCCGGAATAAAAAAATTCGGTCAATCCGTGACTATTCTATGGTAAAATAAAACGTAAAATGCAAAGTCAATTCAACAAATGATGCTTAATTGGCGGAAGGAGTTTTACAGATGGGAAGAGGATTACACGTAGCAGTTGTCGGAGCGACGGGAGCCGTAGGACAGCAAATGCTGAAAACACTGGAAGACAGAAACTTTGAAATCGAAACACTCACACTACTATCCTCAAAGCGTTCTGCTGGTACGAAAGTAACGTTTAAAGGCGAAGAATATACAGTGCAGGAAGCTGTTCCGGAAAGCTTCGAAGGCGTCCATATCGCGTTATTCAGCGCCGGCGGAAGCGTATCACAAAGCTTGGCGCCTGAGGCTGTAAAACGGGGAGCCATCGTGATTGACAATACCAGCGCATTCCGCATGGACGAAAATACACCGCTTGTCGTGCCTGAGGTGAACGAAGGTGATCTGCACAAACATAACGGCATTATCGCCAACCCTAACTGTTCAACGATTCAGATGGTGGCTGCACTTGAACCGATCCGCAAAGCGTACGGTTTGAATAAAGTCATTGTATCTACTTACCAAGCTGTGTCCGGGGCCGGCAATGAAGCGGCGAAGGAATTGTACAGCCAGACAAAGGCGATTTTAAACAATGAACCCGCAGAACCGTCCATTATGCCGGTTAAAGGCGACAAAAAGCATTATCAAATCGCATTTAACGCCATTCCGCAAATTGATAAATTCCAAGACAACGGCTATACGTTTGAGGAAATGAAAATGATTAATGAAACGAAAAAAATCATGCATATGCCGAATCTGGAAGTGGCTGCGACATGTGTCAGACTGCCGATTGAAACAGGACATTCAGAATCTGTTTACATTGAGCTTGACCGTGATGACGCAACCGTTGAAGATATTAAACAGCTTTTAAAAGAAGCTCCGGGTATTACGCTTCAGGATGATCCGGCGGAGCAGCTCTACCCGATGCCTGCTGATTGCGTCGGCAAACGCGATGTATTTGTAGGAAGAATCCGTAAAGATTTGGACAGAGCAAACGGTTTTCATTTGTGGGTTGTTTCTGATAACCTGTTAAAAGGCGCCGCTTGGAACTCAGTCCAAATCGCGGAAAGCCTGCAAAAACTGAACCTCGTATAAAACAAACGTATTTTCTATAGGCGAACAGAAGAGAGTAAGGCTCTGCCTGCTCTCTTCTGTTACGTCAGACTAATTTGGAGTGAAAATAGTGAAGATCATTGTTCAAAAATTCGGCGGAACATCCGTAAAAGATGACAAAGGCCGCAAGCTTGCGCTAGCACACATTAAAGATGCCATCAGTGAAGGTTATAAAGTTGTCGTTGTCGTATCGGCGATGGGAAGAAAAGGAGACCCGTACGCGACAGATTCTTTAATCGGGCTCCTTTACGGCAGCCAGTCCGACATTTCTCCGAGAGAGCAGGATATGCTTCTGTCTTGCGGAGAAACGATTTCGTCCGTTGTTTTTTCCAGCATGCTGAAGGAAAACGGCATAAAAGCCGAAGCTTTAACAGGAGCCCAGGCCGGCTTTTTAACCAATGCCCAGCATACTGACGCCAAAATTATAGAAATGAAAACAGAGCGGCTTTTCGCTGCACTCGCCAGCCATGACGCCGTCGTTGTCGCAGGATTTCAGGGAGCGACTGAAAAAGGCGACACGACGACGATCGGCAGAGGAGGAAGCGATACTTCAGCAGCGGCGCTCGGAGCGGCGGTTGATGCTGAGTTTATCGACATTTTTACGGACGTGGAAGGCGTTATGACAGCCGATCCGAGAATCGTGGAAAATGCTAAGCCGCTTCCGAACGTCACATATACGGAAATCTGCAACCTGGCCTATCAAGGCGCGAAAGTCATTCATCCGCGCGCGGTGGAAATCGCCATGCAGGCAAAGGTGCCGATCCGCGTGCGCTCCACTTATTCAAAAGACAAAGGCACTTTGGTGACGTCCCATCATTCGTCTAACATCGGCAGCGATGTATTCGAACGGCTGATTACAGGGATCGCCCATGTGAAAGATGTGACGCAATTTAAGGTTCCCGCCAAAATGGGGCAATACAACGTTCAGACTGAAGTCTTTAAAGCAATGGCAAATGCCGGAATCAGCGTAGATTTCTTTAACATTACGCCGAGTGAAATCGTATATACCGTAGCCGGCAGTAAAACGGAAGCCGCGCGCAGCATTTTGGCTGAATTAGGATATGAGCCGACAGTGACGGAGAGCTGTGCGAAAGTGTCAGCGGTCGGCGCCGGGATAATGGGTGTTCCGGGTGTCACGTCAAAAATCGTCTCCGCACTTTCTGATAAAGGCATTCCGATTCTGCAATCTGCCGACAGCCATACGACGATCTGGGTGCTCGTTCATGAAAAAGATATGGTAACGGCCGTAAATGCGCTGCATGAAGTGTTTGAACTTTCAAAGTAAATGTGATTGAATCATGATGAGGTGAAAAAAATGAATGTCGGAAATATATCTACAGCGATGATTACCCCCTTTGACAGTAAAGGGAATGTAGACTTTCAAAAACTGTCTACATTAATCGACTATTTGTTGAAAAACGGTACGGATTCTTTAGTCGTCGCAGGCACGACCGGCGAATCTCCGACACTTTCAACGGAAGAAAAAATTGCACTCTTTGAATTTACAGTCAAAGAAGTGAACGGACGCGTGCCTGTTATTGCGGGTACGGGAAGCAACAATACGAAAGACTCCATTAAACTGACAAAAAAAGCTGAAGAAGCCGGTGTCGATTGCGTTATGCTTGTCACGCCGTATTATAATAAGCCTTCCCAAGAGGGTATGTACCGTCATTTTAAAGCCATTGCGGAAGAAACGTCTCTTCCTGTGATGCTTTACAACGTGCCGGGCAGAACGGTCGCTTCGCTTGCGCCGGAAACGGCCATCAGACTTGCGGAGATTCCGAATATCTCTGCGATTAAAGAAGCGAGCGGCGATCTTGATGCCATTACGAAAATCATTGCCGAAACACCGGAAGATTTTTACGTCTATTCAGGTGATGACGGGTTAACGCTTCCTATTCTCGCAGTCGGCGGAAGAGGAGTCGTGTCAGTGGCCAGCCATATCGTAGGTTCTGACATGCAGCAGATGATTAAAAACTATACGAACGGGCAGACGGCAACCGCGGCACTGATTCATCAGAAGCTTCTGCCGATCATGAAGGAGCTCTTTAAAGCGCCTAATCCGGCTCCGGTCAAAACGGCGCTACAGCTGAAAGGCCTTGATGTCGGATCTGTGCGTCTTCCTCTTATCCCGCTGAATGAAGATGAACGTCTGAGCCTGAGCAGCGTCATCAGCGAACTGTAAGAAAAAATTTATACAGTTAAAATACGCGGTCATTCTCATTTTTATCGTGAGTTTGACCGTTTTGTATACATATTGGTTTTCCCTAAACCTTCCGCTTCTTCTTGTTTTCTAAAATTGATATCAGTTATAATAGGAACAAGTGATGATGGACGGGTATGAGACTAGGAGGATACAGATTTTGAAAAAGAAAAATACAGAAAACGTCAGAATTATCGCCCTTGGCGGCGTTGGAGAAATTGGGAAGAACCTATATGTCATTGAAATTGACTCAGACATATTTGTAGTGGATGCAGGGCTGATGCACCCTGAAAATGAAATGCTCGGTATTGATGTCGTCATTCCGGATATTTCCTACTTAGTAGAACGGGCTGACCGCGTGAAGGCCATCTTTCTGACACACGGGCACGATGAAAACATCGGGGGCGTCTTTTATTTATTGAACAAGCTGTCGGTGCCGGTATACGGAACGAAGCTTACGCTTGCATTACTGAGAGAAAAACTCAAGCAGTACGGGCATAATCGAAAAGCTGATTTGCGTGAAGTTCATTCTAAATCAGTCATTACATTTGAATCAACGAAAGTATCGTTCTTTAAAACGATTCACAGCATTCCGGATTCAGTGGGAGTCAGCTTCAAAACATCACTTGGCTCTATTGTATGCACGGGAGACTTTAAGTTTGACCAGACGCCTGCTTATCACCAATCATGTGATATTGGCGAAATTGCCAAAATCGGAAACAGCGGCGTGCTTGCCCTGCTTTCTGACAGCGCCAATGCGGAGCGCCCGGGATATACTCCGTCAGAAGCATATGTAAGCGGTGAAATTGCCGATGCGATGAACAATTCAGAAAACCGGGTCATCATTGCTGTATTCGCGTCTAATATCAACCGGATCCAGCAAGTGATACAGGCTGCCGTCCAGAACGGCCGCAAACTTGCAATCGCCGGAAAAAATCTGCAAAACGTGCTTCAGCTGGGGCGCAAGCTCGGCTATATTGAAGCCGAAGATGAAATGTTTATTCCTGTGCAGGATGTGAAAAAATATCCGAAGCGGGAAGTGGCAATTGTTACAGCCGGAAGCCATGGTGAGCCGCTGGCCGCTCTTACGCGGATGGCCAAGCAGGCGCACAAGCAGCTTAACATTGAAGAAGGAGACACCGTTGTCATTGCATCAACACCGATTCCGGGGCATGAATTGATATATTCCAAAACCGTCAACCTGCTTGCCCGCGCCGGCGCACAAGTCATTTTCGCCCAAAAACGCGTGCATGTGTCCGGTCACGGTTCGCAGGAAGAATTGAAACTCATGCTTAATTTGCTGAAACCGAAATATTTAATTCCGGTTAACGGTGAATTCAGAATGCAAAAAGCGCATTCCAAAATCGCAGAAGAGATCGGCATGAAACGCAGCGATATTTTCTTGATTGAAAAAGGTGACGTCGTTGAATTCCGCGGACAGAATGTGAAAATCGGGGATAAAGTCACATACGGAAACGTTCTGATTGACGGCCTCGGAGTCGGCGACATCGGCAACATCGTGCTGAGAGACCGCCGCTTATTGTCACAAGACGGCATTCTCATCGTCGTGATTTCACTCGATAAGCAGAAAAAGAACCTTGTATCAGGTCCTGAGATCATTACGCGCGGTTTCGTATATGTCAGAGAATCAGAAGGTTTAATTGTACAAGCTACTGAGCTCGTTCGCTCTATCGTGACTGAAGCGACGGAAACATCTGCCGTAGAGTGGTCCACGCTGAAACAGGCAATGCGTGATGCGCTGAATCAATTCCTTTATGAAAAAACAAAACGCAAGCCGATGATCATTCCGATCATTATGGAAGTATAATGTATACACAGCCGGAGCGCATGATGCTCCGGCTGTGTTTTTGGCCGGATGGAAATCATCATCTTTGTTCATAATACAAAGAGACATTCGGAAAGGGTGAAAGATAAAATGGATCATCGTATGGAAAACACCGAAGAACAGCAGCCCGAAAAATCAGATGCGAAAGACAGCATTATGAGCAAAATTCAGCAGCTGGGAGAGACATCTCTGCCGCAAATGTCCCAAGATACCAACATTCACTGCCTGACGATCATCGGCCAAATTGAGGGGCACGTCCAGCTCCCGCCGCAAAATAAAACAACCAAATATGAACACGTCATTCCGCAAATCGTCGCGATTGAGCAAAATCCGAAAATCGAAGGACTTCTGATCATCTTAAACACCGTCGGAGGCGATGTGGAAGCGGGGCTTGCGATTGCGGAAATGCTCGCATCCTTATCAAAACCGACCGTTTCAATCGTACTCGGCGGGGGCCACTCGATAGGTGTGCCGATCGCCGTGTCATGTGATCATAGTTTTATCGCGGAAACAGCGACTATGACCATACACCCCGTTCGGCTTACAGGTCTGGTTATCGGGGTTCCGCAAACATTTGAATACCTGGATAAAATGCAGGAGCGGGTCGTCAACTTTGTGACCCATCATTCAAATATTTCTGAAGAAAAATTCAAAGAGCTGATGTTTTCAAAAGGAAACTTAACCAGGGACATCGGAACGAACGTAGTCGGCAAAGATGCGGCTGATTACGGTTTAATTGATGCCGTGGGCGGCGTCGGACAGGCGATAAAAAAGCTGAATCAGCTGATTGAGGAACGAAAGGGCGAGGAAGGAAGGATGATTCAATGATCCTTTATACCGTCATGCCCCAAGAAGTCGTTTACGGTCAGGATATAGAGCAAAGCGTGCATGAACAGGTAGATTACGCCGGCGTGCCGCTGCTAGTTGAGATGAAGGGAAATGAAGCTGAAGTCGTACAGATTTTAAGTACGAACCCGATGGATTTTCTGAATCCGGACATCGCTCCGGGACAAAAAATCAAGCTGAAAATCTAACCGGCATTCAGTCCGTTTCTCGGGGGCAAAATATGCTATAATAGGGGAATCCTACAGAAAAATGCAGCCGGCAAAAGGCTGCTTTTCTTCATGATGTATGATTTTACATTTTTTAACGCAGTAAGGTGATGAGTGTGGCAAAGAAAAAACGGAAATCTAAAAAGAAACAAGAGAGTAAGCTCAATCTAAAATACGAACTAAGCGGACTGCTCTGTGTTGCAATCTCAATTATTGCTGTTTTGCAGCTCGGCGTTGTGGGACAGACATTTGTGTACTTGTTCCGTTTTTTTGCCGGAGAGTGGTTTATTTTATGCTTAATTGCGCTCTTCCTTCTCGGAATTTCGCTGTTTTGGAAAAAGAAGAGTCCAAGCCTTTTAACGAGAAGAAAGGCAGGGTTGTACTGTATTATCGCCAGTATATTGCTGCTGTCTCACGTGCAGCTCTTTAAAAATCTGTCTCATCACGGGTCGATTCGGTCGGCAAGTGTCATCGGCAACACGTGGGAGCTGTTTATGATTGACATGAAACAGCAGGCTGCTTCCCCTGATTTGGGCGGCGGCATGATCGGCGCGGTACTGTTTGCAGCTTCCCACTTTTTATTTGCATCAACGGGTTCACAAATCATGGCGATCGTGCTGATCTTAATGGGGCTGATTCTTGTAACGGGCCGTTCACTGCAGGAAACGCTCAAAAAGTGGACGAGCCCCGTCGGCCGGTTTATCCGCGGCCAGTGGCAGGCATTTCTTAAGGACATGAAGACGGTCAGAACGAATATGTCTTCGCCGAAAACAAAAACAAAATCGGGCAAAAAACAAAAACGGGTTCAAAAGAAAAAAGAAGAGCCTGAACCGGAGGAAGAGGATGGGGAAATTATTTCGCCGATCATCCATTCAGAGCCGATTATTTCAAGCTTTTCAGACCGTCAGGAAGAGCCCGCCGAACCGCTGATTCCGGAAAAAACGCAGGAGACGGCACAAGCGGCAAAAGATGAGCCTTCCGGCGGCGCTCAAGACAGTGGCGAAACGGCTGCGGCTCCGCCGATGACGTTTACAGAGCTTGAAAATAAAGATTATCAAATGCCTTCATTGGACATACTGGCTGACCCGAAACATACCGGCCAGCAGACCGATAAGAAAAACATTTACGAGAATGCAAGAAAACTCGAAAGGACTTTTCAAAGCTTCGGCGTAAAGGCGAAAGTGACCCAGGTTCATCTCGGTCCGGCGGTCACAAAATATGAGGTGTATCCGGACGTCGGGGTCAAAGTCAGTAAAATCGTGAATCTGAGCGATGACCTCGCGCTCGCGCTTGCCGCGAAGGATATCCGGATCGAAGCGCCGATTCCGGGTAAATCAGCAATCGGCATCGAGGTGCCCAATGCTGAAGTTGCGATGGTTTCGTTAAAAGAAGTGCTTGAATCCAAGCTCAATGACAAGCCGGACGCGAAGCTTCTGATCGGCTTGGGACGAAATATTTCCGGGGAAGCCGTGCTTGCCGAACTGAACAAAATGCCCCACCTGCTCGTAGCGGGGGCAACGGGAAGCGGAAAAAGCGTCTGTGTCAACGGTATTATTACGAGCATTCTGATGAGGGCCAAACCGCATGAAGTGAAGATGATGATGATTGACCCGAAAATGGTTGAGCTGAATGTGTATAACGGCATTCCTCATCTGCTTGCGCCGGTCGTGACAGATCCGAAAAAGGCCTCGCAGGCTTTGAAAAAGGTCGTCAATGAGATGGAGCGCCGCTATGAGCTGTTCTCCCATACGGGTACGAGAAATATAGAAGGCTATAACGACCATATCAAGCGGTCAAATGCCGAAGAAGAAGTCAAGCAGCCTGAGCTGCCGTACATCGTCGTCATCGTTGACGAGCTTGCCGACCTGATGATGGTCGCTTCTTCCGACGTGGAAGATTCAATTACGAGACTTTCACAGATGGCGCGGGCGGCGGGAATTCATTTGATTATCGCGACACAGCGGCCTTCAGTTGACGTTATTACCGGTGTTATTAAAGCCAACATTCCATCAAGAATTGCCTTCAGTGTCTCATCTCAGACCGATTCACGGACGATTTTAGACATGGGCGGCGCTGAAAAGCTTCTGGGGCGCGGAGACATGCTGTTTCTGCCTGTAGGCGCAAATAAGCCGGTGCGTGTGCAAGGGGCATTCTTATCCGATGAAGAGGTTGAGCATGTCGTCGATCATGTCATTACGCAGCAAAAAGCGCAGTATCAAGAAGAGATGATTCCGGAAGAAGTTTCGGAAACACACAGTGAAGTAACGGATGATCTCTATGACGAAGCGGTCGATTTGATTATCGGCATGCAGACGGCATCAGTCTCCATGCTTCAAAGGCGGTTCAGAATCGGATATACGAGAGCTGCCCGTCTGATTGACGCAATGGAGGAACGGGGCGTCGTCGGGCCGTATGAAGGAAGCAAACCGAGGGAAGTACTATTATCTAAGGAACAATATGATGAGCTCTCTTCTTAAAAAGGAGAGAGTTTTCACTGAAAATGATATCACCAAAATCATTCCTATTTATTTTTTTATTAAAACATGATATAGTTGTCCCAATTGTTCAATAATTTATGAAAGTGGTTTACGGAGGGGAAACATGTCTACAAAAGCTGACAATCGTCACTTGTATCTAAAAGTGATTGAGCGAATCAAAGAGGATATACAAAACGGAATTTACACCGAAAAGGAAAAGCTTCCTTCTGAATTTGAGCTTTCAAAATCAATGGGTGTCAGCCGGGCAACTCTGCGTGAAGCTTTGCGTATCCTTGAAGAGGAGCATGTGATTATCAGAAGGCACGGTGTGGGCACTTTCGTCCATACAAAACCGCTGTTTCTTTCAGGTATTGAACAGCTCAACAGCGTGACGAAAACGATTCAGCAGGCGAACATGGTGCCGGGTACAATTTTTTTGTCGTCTCAGGTCATCACGCCGTCTGATGAAGATATCGCTAGATTCCGGCTTGAGCCTGAGCAGGAGCTTTTTTATTTGGAACGCGTGAGAACGGCAAGCGGCACTCCGGTCGTTTACTGTTTAGATACGATTCCGATGCACATTCTGCCGAATTCTTTCTGTCATGAACAGGAGTCTATTTTTGATCTTTTGGAAAAAAACTCCGGGTCTGTGATTAGCTATGCCGTTGCTGATATCGAACCGATCGGATATCACGATACGATTTCGCCGGTTTTGGAATGCGAGCCGGAGACGGCGCTTTTATTGCTGAAGCAAACCCACTATAATCAGAATGATGAACCTGTGCTGTATTCATTAAATTATTTCCGGGCTGATAAGTTCAGTTTTCATGTTGTAAGAAAACGTTTTTAAGACAGACGCGTCATGTGTCTGTTTTTTTATTTGCCGTTTCAGTACATACTTTGTTTTCTGCAAGGCACAATAAAACAGGAAACAACCAAGTATAGTGAATGGGTGAATAAGTTGAGTAAGAAGAAAAATGGAACGAAAAATATCATTGCTCTGGCTTCTGTACCGCTCGTGATGACACTCGGGAACTCCATGCTGATTCCTGTGCTTCCGATGATTGAAAAGAAGCTGTCCATATCGTCTTTTCAAGTATCGTTAATTATAACGGTCTATTCGATTGTGGCGATTATTTGTATTCCGATTGCCGGATATCTGTCCGATAAATTCGGAAGAAAAAAGGTTCTTCTGCCTTGTCTTCTCATAGCCGGTGCGGGCGGAGCGCTTGCCGCGATAGCTTCCACCGCGTTCAAGCATCCTTATCCCATTATCTTGGCGGGGCGGGTGCTGCAGGGAATCGGTTCGGCAGGGGCGGCTCCTGTAGTGATGCCGTTTATCGGTGATTTATTCAAAGGGGATGATGAGCGGATTACCGCGGGGCTCGGCGACATTGAGACGTCTAACACTGCCGGGAAAGTAATAAGCCCGATTCTCGGTTCGCTCTTGGCTGCATGGTTTTGGTTTATGCCGTTTTGGTTCATTCCGTTTTTTTCGCTCATCAGTTTTTTTCTCGTATTGTTTTTGGTGGCAAAGCCGGAGGAACAAAAAGAAGCGCCTTCTATTTCCGAATTTGTGAAAAATGTCGGCCGCATATTTAAGCGTGACGGACGCTGGCTCTTTACGGTTTTTATCATCGGCTGCGTGATTATGTTTTTGCTGTTCGGGGTTCTTTTTTATTTATCAGACTCACTCGAGAAGAAATACGGAATTGACGGTGTGGCTAAAGGAGCGCTTTTGGCAATCCCGCTTTTATTTCTATCCGTCAGTTCATATATATCAGGCAGAAAAATCGGAAAAGACCAAGGCAAAATGAAGTTTTGCATCGTTTTCGGAATGAGTGCCGTGACACTGTCGTTTATCGGCCTATGGTGGAATCACAGTTTTTATTTATTATTTATCTTTTTGTGTGTCAGCGGTATCGGTATCGGAATGGCATTGCCGGCTTTAGACGCTGTCATCACAGAAGGCGTAGACAACGAGGAATCGGGAACCATCACCTCATTTTATAACAGCATGCGGTTTATCGGAGTAGCGGCGGGACCGCCGATCTTTGCTGCCCTGATGTCAAATGCAGGCTGGCTGATTTTTATTTTATCCGCTTTTTGCGGCATTGTGTCTGTATTTTTAGCGCTGTTAAATATCTCATCACAAGCAAAAGAAAAAAAGGAATCATTAAAGACGGTGTAATCTGCACTGTCTTTTTTTATTTTATTTTGAAGATTGACATGATACCGTCAAGTCGTTATCCTTTTTAATAGTTAAACATTTTAACTATCGGAAGGAGGGAGAAAAGGTGCATGAAGAAAAAGTAAAGCAGCTGATTCAGCGTTACTCCGATGTATACCTGCACGTCTTAAAAAAAATTGACAGCATTATCGCTGAAAAAGTGAACAAAGAGCTGACATTGGATCAATATTACATCCTCCGCTATATTATGCTCAATCCGGATTGCAAATCAATTGAACTGGCCGCGGTGTGCCACGTCAATAAAAGCGCCATTACATCGATGACGAACCGCCTGTATGAAAAAGGCTACATCAATAGAGAACGCAGCCAAAGCGACCGCCGGAGCATACTTTTAAATGTCACGGAAAAGGGGACAGAAGTATTTCACCGTGTGGAGCGGCGGATTGAGGAACTCGTCCGTTCATATATTATGTATTTTGATGAAGACGAGGCGGAGATGTTCGTTAATACATATGAAAAATTATATCGATTGATGATGACAGAGGAGGATCAGCAGACATAATGAAAAACATTATCCGAGCTCGCTGGATCATCGCCGCGGTATGGGTCGCCGCAACGGTGATATTTATGCTTACAGCGCCTGATATGGCTGAATTGACACGGGAGAAAGGGCAGATTTCCGTACCGGACGGGTATTCCTCTTCTTACGCCCATGAATTGCTTGATGAAATGTCTGATTCAGATGCACCGTCTTCTTCTGCCGTCATCGTATTTCACGAAAAAGGCTTAATGACAGACAAAAAAGATCGTCTGGAAGAAGCCGTCAGCACTTTGTCTGAACAGAAAAAAGCGCTTCAAATTAAAACGGTGACTTCATACTTCGGGGAGAAAAATGACGACATCAAAAAACAGCTGCTGTCAAAAGACAGACAAACGATGCTCGTTCAGCTGCAGCTTGATACATCCAAAAACGATATCCTCGAAATAAAAAATAAAATTGATAAAGAGCTGAAACCGTACGGCGTATCATACGGCATTACAGGCCAGTCGCTGATCGACGAAGATGTGCTGAAAAGCTCGCAGGACGGCTTAAAAAAGACTGAATATATAACGGTTGCCTTTATCCTGATCGTGCTGATTCTTGTATTTCGGTCAGTGGTCGCTCCGTTTGTACCGCTTTTATCAGTATTGATATCTTATTTAGTCAGCCAGTCGATTGTCGCATTTTTAGTCGACCAGCTGAATTTTCCGCTCTCAACTTTTACGCAGATTTTTATGGTTGCGATTATGTTCGGGATCGGCACAGACTACTGCATCCTGCTTCTCAGCAGATTTAAAGAAGAACTGTCGCATGGCGCTGATATAAGAGAAGCGATCGTCGTCACCTACAAAACGGCCGGAAAGACGGTTTTGTACAGTGGCGGTGCGGTGCTGATCGGATTTGCCTGCATCGGATTTGCGACATTTAAGCTGTATCAGTCGGCTGCGGCCGTTGCGGTCGGTGTCGCGGTGCTGCTGCTTGCGCTCATGACGATCGTGCCGTTTTTTATGGCTGTTTTAGGAAAAAGATTGTTTTGGCCTGTGAAGGGCGATATTTCCCATCCTCAAAGCAAAGCATGGGAAACGTCAGGACGGTTTTCATTTAAAAGGCCGCTCATCAGTCTTGCAATCGTTGCGGTATTCACCGTCCCGCCTATCCTTCTTTACAAAGGGTCGCTATCTTACAACAGTCTTGACGAAATCGGGGATAAATATGAATCCGTCCGCGCGTTTAATACGATTTCAGACGCATTCGGCCCGGGAGAACTTCTTCCGGCCACAGTCGCCATCAAAAATGATGAGACATTAAATACCGAAAAACACCTGATTGATATCGAAAAAATCAGCAGAGAACTTGAAAAAACAGAGGGTGTAAAAACGGTCAGAAGCGCCACGCGCCCTGCTGGAAACGGATTGAATCAATTATTTGTCACAAATCAGGCAAAGCAACTTCAGGAAGGACTTGATAAAGGCAATACAGGACTTGAAAAAATCACGGACGGATTAGGGCATGCCGCAAAGTCGTTAGCTGATTCACAGCCGCAGATCGAAGAGTCGGGGAAAAGCGTCAATCAGCTTATTGACGGAACATTGTCTCTGAAATCCGGGCTTTCTGATATAGGAGAAAACCTGAATAAACTGCAGGCTGGCGTGAACGAGAATAAAGCCGGCGTCGCCCAGATGAGAAAGCAGATTGAAGAGCAAAAACAAATGCTGACTTCACAGCTCAAACAAAACAGCGGTCTCGCTTCAGAAACGCAAAACGCTTTAAAATTGGTAAAAACCGTCCTGCCGATGAAAGATAAAGCCAGCAGACAGCTTGCCGATTTGAACAAGCAGCTTGCCCGGCTGCCGTTTGCAAAATTGGAAGCGTCAATACCGTCAGTCAAAACCGATCCCTCTTATCAAGAAATCAAATCGGCCTTTACGGGTGTACAGTCAGCCTTTTCCAAGGCAAACGCGGATGCAGAAGCTTTTTCTAAACAGGTCGACAGTCAAAAGGCCCATCTGCAGCAAGCGGAAAAACAATTTGCCCGACTGGCAGCCGCTCAGAAGAAGATTGACACTCAAATTAACGCAATGATCAACGGTCTGACCAGTATTGAAAACGGTCTGCAGCAAGTGTCAGACGGACAGGGGGCTCTCGCAGGACAAATGCCGCGCCTTGAATCGGCGGCAGGACAGCTCGCGGAGGGCCAGAAAAAAATGAAGAGCGGTCTCGGTGATTTTTCTTCCCGGCTCAGCGATCTTTCTTCAGGCCTTAACGACAGTGTAAAAGGGCTTAAGAAAGTATCAAGCGGCATGATGGGGGCGAATGATTACCTGGGTGAGCTTCACAAGGCGTCAGACAAAGAAATGACAGGCTGGTTTGTGCCGAAAGACGCGTTGACAAACAGTGATTTCACAAGCGTGTTTAATACGTACATGTCAGATGACAGAAAAACGACAGAATTGACCGTCGTTCTTGATAACAATCCTTACTCAAATACGGCCGTTCAAGATATTCAAGCGATCAAAGCGAGCGTAAAAAGGGCCATTCCGAACACGGATCTGAAGAATGCTTCCTTCGGCGTTTCGGGAGTCTCCAGCATGAATGCCGATCTGAAGGAAGTATCGGATTCAGACTTCAAACGGACGGCAATGTTTATGCTGGCGGGAATTTTTCTGATTCTCATCGTGATGCTGCGCTCCCTCATTATGCCTGTTTATTTAGTGGCGTCGCTCGTACTGACGTATTTCGCATCCATCGGCGTGACGGAATACATTTTTACACACTTCTTCGGGTATCCGGGCGTAAACTGGGCCGTGCCGTTCTTCGGCTTTGTCATTTTGATGGCTCTAGGCGTGGATTATTCCATCTTTTTAATGGACCGTTTTAATGAGCTTAAAAAAGAAGGAACGGAACCCGCAATGATCAGCAGTATGAAAAATATGGGTTCCGTCATCATTTCTGCGGCGATTATTTTAGCGGGAACCTTTGCGGCCATGCTGCCGTCAGGCGTTCTTTCCTTATTACAGATTGCAACCGTGGTATTAACAGGCCTTCTCATGTACGCAATTGTCGTCCTTCCGTTTTTTGTACCGGTCATGGTGAAAATATTCGGAAGAGCCAACTGGTGGCCTTTCAATTTGAAAAAATAACGTTCAATACCTCTGCCTGTTTTCGGGCAGAGGTTTTTTGTTTCCTTATAAATCCTCCAGTTGATATAATTACATCTGCGTACTCTTTTTTGCGAATGCTGAAATTTGGTCATAATACATACTATGAAAGAATGAACGAAGGAGGTTTCACATGACTTACGTAAATGAAATGAAGTCAAAGCACGGCGGGATCACCGCCCACATCGTAAAGACCGAGAAATTTAAAACCGTTTCGCTGACGTTTAAAATGCTGGCTCCTTTAACGAAAGAGCTCGTAACAAAAAGAGCGCTGTTTCCGCATGTGCTTCTGCGCGGAACAGAAAGCCGCCCGAAAACCGCTGATCTGCGGTCTTATTTTGATGAGCTGTACGGCACATCCGTTTCAGCTGATCTGACAAAAAAGGGAGAACGTCATGTCATTACGTTCAGGCTTGAGATTCCTAATGAAAAGTATCTGAAGGACCGCACACCGTTATTGGAAAAAGGCCTTCAGCTTTTATCAGAGCTTGTCTTTTCGCCCGCTTTGGAAAACGGCGCCTTCCTGCCCCTTTATGTCACGCAGGAAAAACGGACGCTGAAACAGCGGATTCAAGCCGTATATGATGATAAGATGAGATATTCTAATCTGCGTCTCGTTCAGGAAATGTGCAAAAGCGAACCGTATGCCCTTCACGTCAACGGCGAGTTCGATGATGTTGAACACATTACACCGCAAGATTTGTATGAAGCTTATCAAAAAGCCATACGCGAAGATCAGCTGGACCTGTACGTCATCGGCGATGTTGATACAGATCAGGTGAAAACGGCCGTTGATACGTATTTTAAAACGGAAGAACGGGAGCTGAAGCCTTTTGAAAGAAGCGCGGCGAATGAACAGCCTGATCCGAAGGAAGTCATTGATGAAGAGGACGTCAAGCAGGGCAAGCTGAATATCGGATTCCGGACCAATACGACATATACAGATCCGGATTATCCTGCATTGCAGGTGTTTAACGGGCTGTTCGGAGGTTTCTCTCATTCAAAGCTGTTTATAAATGTCCGTGAAAAAGCGAGCCTCGCCTATTATGCAGCCTCAAGGGTGGAAAGCTTCAAAGGGCTTTTGATGGTCATGTCGGGCATTGAGGTGAAAAATTACAAGCAGGCCGTCACCATCATTGAAGAACAGTTTCAGGCTATGCAAAACGGTGACTTTTCAGAAGATGATATCGCCCAAACGAAAGCCGTTATTAAAAATCAGGTATTAGAAACCATTGATACGGCATACGGTTTAGCGGAATTTCTGTATCAGCAGGCCTCAGCCCAAGTAGAGATACCGATCGAAAGATTCCTTGACAATATCGAGAAAGTGACAAAAGAGGACATTATCAATGTCGGAAAGAACATTAAGATGGATACGACTTATTTCTTAAAAGGGACGGGGGGAGCATCTTGACTAAACCGATAAACTTCGAACAGCTTCAGGAAACGCTGTATCATGAAAAAATGGCAAACGGCCTTGATGTCTATGTGCTGCCGAAACAGGGCTTTAATAAAACATACGCCGTGTTTACGACAAAGTACGGTTCCATTGACAATCAATTCGTTCCTTTAAATAAGGAAGAAATGGTACACGTCCCTGACGGAATCGCGCATTTTCTGGAGCATAAACTGTTTGAAAAAGCGGACGGCGACGTGTTTCAGGACTTCAGTAAGCA
Organism: Bacillus sp. SIMBA_026; assembly: GCF_046535335.1. Taxonomy (NCBI): domain Bacteria; kingdom Bacillati; phylum Bacillota; class Bacilli; order Caryophanales; family Bacillaceae; genus Bacillus; species Bacillus sp. SIMBA_026. The sequence continues at coordinate 815,897 of NZ_JAWRWX010000001.1, forward strand.
GGGGGCGTCGGCAAATGCCTTTACATCATTTACACGAACCGCTTATCTGTTCTCCAGCACTTCTAATGTGGAGAAAAACTTGGAAACACTTGTGGATTTTGTTCAGGACCCGTATTTCACGGAAAAATCAGTTGAAAAAGAAAAAGGCATCATCGGCCAGGAAATCAATATGTATGATGATAATCCTGATTGGCGGCTGTTTTTCGGCCTTATCGAAAATATGTATAAAGACCACCCCGTGAAAATTGACATTGCCGGAACGGTGGAGAGCATCTCACATATTACGAAAGATCTGCTGTATGAGTGCTACGAAACGTTTTATCACCCGAGCAATATGCTGCTCTTTATCGTCGGTCCCGTAGATCCTGAAGCGGTCATCAGCCAGGTGCGGAAAAACCAGGAGAAAAAGCCGTTTACAGACCAGCCTGAAATCAAACGTGAAGAAGTTCAAGAGCAGGAAGCGGTCTTCCGCCGGGAGCAGGAGTTAAAAATGAACGTGCAAGGCTCAAAATGTCTTGTCGGCTTAAAGGCGAAAGACCCTTATAAAACGGGGCAGGAGCTGTTGAAGCACGAGCTCAGCATGAACCTCATGCTTGAATGTCTTTTCGGAAAAAGCTCACCGCATTACGGCGACTTGTACGACAAAGGCTACATTGATGAAACTTTCAGCTTTGATTACACGGCTGAATACGGATTCGGTTTTGCCTCTGTCGGAGGAGATACACCGGAGCCGGATAAGCTCGCTGACGAATTAAAACACATGCTGCTTGATGCGGAATCAGCCGTGACTGCGGAAAAACTTGACCTTGCGAGAAAAAAGAAGATCGGGTCATTCTTAAAAGCGCTCAATTCGCCTGAATATATCGCCAACCAATTCACACGCTACGCCTTTTTAGATATGAGTCTGTTTGATGTCGTAACCGTACTGGAGCAGATTACGCTGGAAGACGTAAAGCGGGTTATTAAAGAAGAAATATCAGAAGACAGGCTGACAGTCTGCAAAGTCGTGCCAAAATCATAACAAAAACATCCCTCACGCGCTGAGGGATGTTTTTCTGGGGAAAGAAGGAGTATTGATTGATGAAACAGACAGCGCTCGTAACCGGAGCAAGCGGCGGAATCGGACAAAGTATAAGTGAAGTCCTCGCAAAAAACGGATATGACGTCCTCTTGCATTATCATTCTAATAAGGAAGCCGCACACAGGCTTGCGGAAAGGCTGGGCGCATCATTCGGCGTAAAAGCCTCCGTTATTCAGGCGGATCTGTCCTCACCGGATGGCGCGGAGACACTCAGCCGTTCCGTTAAGCAGCCTGTGGACGCTCTGATATTAAACAGCGGCAAAAGTCATTTCGGCCTGATTACGGACGTTACGGATGACACGGCGCGGGAGATGGTGCAGCTGCATGTGACGAGTCCGTTTCTTTTGGCGCGTAATCTGGTGCCCGGCATGATCCGGAAAAAAAGCGGGGGCATCGTCGCGATCGGTTCCGTCTGGGGAGAAACAGGCGCATCGTGCGAGGTATTATACAGCATGGTCAAGGGAGCGCAGCATTCGTTCGTTAAAGCGCTTGCCAAAGAGCTTGCTCCGAGCGGCGTCCGGGTGAATGCAGTCTCGCCGGGTGCCGTTGATACAAATATGCTTGATCAGTTCACGTCTAATGAAAAAGAAGCGTTGGCAGAGGAAATTCCCGCGGGCCGGCTGGCAAAGCCGGAGGAAATCGCCGAAGCGGCGGCCTTTTTATTATCGGAAAAGGCTTCCTATATTACGGGGCATATATTATCCGTAAACGGCGGCTGGCACTGCTGAAAAAAATGTGTGTATAGTTTGCATCTGTACGGACAAAATAATTTTGTAACAACAGATGAAATGGAGGAACCCAACATGTCAGTATTAGAAAACTGGGATAATTGGAAGAATTTCCTTGGCGACAGATTGAACTATGCGCAGGAAAAAGGGATGAGTGATGAAACGATCACTGACCTCGCTACAGAAATCGGCGGTTACCTTGCGAACGAAGTCGACTCGAAAAACCATCAGGAAAAAGTGCTTGCTGATCTTTGGAGCGTTGCTTCTGAAGATGAACAGCGCGCCATCGCAAATATGATGGTGAAGCTTGTTGAAAATAACAGCACTCATTAAGAGGGGGGATTTCTCCTCTCTTTTTTTATGTTTTCCTCTATAGAGCAACATTCTTCTTTCTAATTAGAGAAAAATGTTTTATGATAAAGGAAGGTAAAAATTTGCCACAATGGAGGGGGTATATCATTTGGCAAAGCTCGAATGGTATTTTGAATATGAAATTCAAGTGAACCGCCCCGGCCTGCTCGGGGATATTTCATCTCTTCTCGGGATGCTGTCAATTAATATTGTCACAATTAACGGTGTCGACCTTTCCAGAAGGGGAATGCTGCTCAGATGCCGGCATATAGATCAAATTAAACGATTGGAATCAATTTTAAAAACAATGGAGACCATTAAAGTAACGAAGCTGAGAGAACCGAGGCTTCGCGACCGTCTCGCAGTCCGCCACGGGAGATACATTCAGCGTGATGCCGATGACAAAAAAACCTTCCGTTTTGAAAGGGACGAGCTCGGTCTTCTGGTTGACTTTATGGCCGAGCTGTTTAAAAAAGAAGGACACAAACTGATCGGAATCCGGGGAATGCCGAGGGTCGGGAAAACGGAGTCCATCGTCGCGTCAAGCGTTTGTGCCAGCAAAAGATGGCTTTTCGTATCATCAACGCTGCTAAAACAAACGATCCGGAGCCAGCTGGTTGCCGATGAATACAGCACGGAAAACGTGTTTATCCTCGACGGCATCGTTTCGACAAGACGGGGATCTGAGCGCCATCTTCAGCTCGTCAGTGAAATTATGCGGCTTCCGGCGACAAAGGTCGTGGAGCACCCCGATATTTTTGTTCAAAATTCGGAGTATACGCTCGATGATTTCGATTATATTATCGAACTCAGAAATGATCCTGACGAAGTCATTACATATGAACATGCAGAAGAACCGCAAATGTTTGATCAGACCGGTTTTTCAAGCTTTGATTTTTAATATTGGAAGGTGTTTGTTGTGACAGAATTAGCAATCCGGCTTAAAGAAGCCAGAGAGGAAAAAGGGATGTCGTTGGATGAACTTCAGGCGGCGACGAAAATTCAGAAAAGATACTTAACCGCTCTGGAAGAAGGCAATTATGACGTCATTCCCGGCAATTTTTATGTGCGGGCGTTTATCAAGCAATACGCTGAAGCTGTCGGGCTTGATTCAGATCAGTTATTTGAAGAATATAAAAAAGACATCCCTAACACGTACCATGACGATGTGTCGGAAAAAATCTCCGGTCTCGCCATGCAAAGGGAGCTTCCTAAGTCCGCTTCAAAGGCGGCGGAATGGCTTCCGACCGTCCTTGTCGTCATCGGTGTCATTATCGTCATCGCGATCATTTATGCGATTATTCAGCTCGGAATGAGCAAATCCGGGCAGACAGACGGAGATAAGGCCGTCACCCAAAGTGAGAGCAAGTATGAGATTCCTAAGGATTCTGCGCTGAAAAATGACGGCAATACAAATGACGAAGCGCAATCTGACAGCAAAAAAGACAAAAAGGACACAAAAGCGTCAGAGCAGAAAAAGAAAGAAAAAAGCAGTGAAAAGACGGAGATCAAAGCGGCCGGAACGGAAGGCTCAGCTTCTTCATACAACGTCTACGGGGCAGATAAGTATAAGCTCGAACTGATTGCTTCTGACAGCGCATGGATCCGCGTCCGTGATGACAGCGGCGGTTCTTTAAAAGAAGGAACGCTGCAAAAAGGCGAAACTTTTAAAAAAGACGTCACGGATCAAAAGCAGATTGAAATCCGCACGGGCTATGCCCCTAACCTGAAAATTAAAATCAACGGAGAGGTTCTGTCCTATGAACTCAATCCGCATGATGTGATGGCGCAGACCATCACAATCAAGATGAAAAAATAAAAGGGGAAAAAGTCATCTGAAAGATTAAGATGACTTTTTCTTCACGTCCGAGTACATATTATTGGAGGGGCTTTATGTTTAACTTACCGAATAAAATCACACTGGCAAGAATCGCTTTAATTCCTGTATTTATGATTATCATGCTTGTTCCTTTTCAGTGGGGCAGCGTTCATATAGGGGATGAATCGATTCCGGTCGCGCATCTTACGGGAGCTGTTTTATTCATTATCGCATCAACGACTGACTGGGTGGATGGCTACTACGCCAGAAAACTGAACCTCGTGACAAACTTCGGGAAATTTTTAGATCCGCTGGCTGACAAACTGCTGGTATCCGCGGCATTAATTACGCTTGTGCAGTTTGACCTTGCGCCGGCGTGGATGGTCATCATCATCATCAGCCGCGAATTTGCCGTAACGGGATTAAGACTTGTGCTGGCGGGAACGGGGGAAGTTGTAGCCGCCAATATGCTGGGGAAAATTAAAACATGGGCTCAGATCATCGCTGTTGCCGCGCTTTTGCTGCATAATCTTCCGTTTGAGCTCGTTTCTTTCCCGTTCGGCGATATCGCTTTATGGGTGGCCGTGCTCTTCACAGTCATTTCCGGCTGGGAGTATTTTGCGAAGAACTGGGATGCGTTAAAAACATCTAACTAAGAAAGAAGGACTTAAAGATGGAAATAGCAAAAAAAGCAGAAATCATTGCAGTCGGCTCGGAGCTTCTGCTAGGCCAGATCGCCAATACGAACGCGCAGTTTATCAGTAAAGAGCTGGCGGAAATCGGTGTAAACGTGTTTTATCATACCGCTGTCGGTGACAATCCGGAGCGGCTTAAGCAAGTCATCCGCATTGCCGAGGAGCGCTCAGACCTGATTATTTTTTCAGGCGGCCTCGGACCGACCAAGGACGATTTGACGAAAGAAACCATTGCAAACACACTGGGGCGCCCGCTCGTTCTGAATGACGAAGCGTTCCGGTCGATCGAAGAATATTTCGCGAAAACAAAACGGACCATGTCGCCGAATAACCGCAAACAGGCGCTCGTCATTGAGGGCTCAGACGTTTTGGCGAATCATTTCGGCATGGCGCCGGGAATGCTTGCAGAGCACGGCTCAAGGCTTTATATGCTGCTTCCCGGGCCGCCGAGCGAGCTGCGTCCGATGTTTGAAAATGAAGCGAAGCCGCTGCTTCTTAAAAAGCTCGGTTCTAATGAGAAAATCGTTTCAACCGTGCTGCGGTTTTTCGGAATCGGTGAATCCCAGCTTGAAGCTGATTTAGAAGATATCATTGATGCGCAGACGAACCCGACGATTGCGCCGCTCGCTGCTGACGGCGAGGTCACGCTGCGTTTAACGGCGAAACATGCTGACGAAAAAGAAACAGAACGGCTTTTAAAAGAAACGGAAGCCGCCATTTTAGAACGTGTCGGTGAATTTTTCTACGGATATGATGATACGTCTCTGGTGAAGGAGCTTTCAAAAGCATGCAGACAAAACAAAATCACGATTTCTTCTGCCGAAAGCTTTACAGGCGGCCTGTTTTCAGAGTGGGTGACTGATTTAAGCGGTGCGTCTCAACTATTTGCAGGGGGTGTTGTCTGTTATTCCGACAGCGTGAAACAGCATGTGCTCGGCGTGAAAGCTGAGACGCTCGCAGAAAGCGGAGCGGTCAGCAAAGAGTGTGCGAAAGAGCTTGCAGCCGGTGTGAGAAAGCTGACCGGAAGCGATATCGGCATCAGCTTTACCGGGGTTGCGGGTCCCGACCCGCAGGAAGGGCATGCGCCGGGCCGCGTCTTTATCGGCATTTCGGCGGAAGGAAAAGAAGAGGTGCACGAATTTAACTTTGCCGGCTCAAGAACCGGAATCAGAAAGCGCGCCGCTAAATACGGCTGCCATCTCATTTTGAAAATGCTGGATCAAAAATAAAGTTTTAAAGAGGCGATTTCTCTGATTTTTAAGTTTTACAAGGGAAATTATGCTCTTTTGCAGAAAAGCGAACGCGGAAAAAATCCGAATATGCGTTCGCTTTTTTCTTGGCAAATGCCAGTAAACAAGGTATAGTATATGTAGTGGCAAGATAAAGGAGGAAAAAATAAATGAGTGATCGTCAGGCAGCCTTAGATATGGCTCTTAAGCAAATAGAAAAACAATTCGGCAAAGGTTCCATCATGAAGCTCGGAGAAAAAACAGATACAAGAATTTCAACGGTGCCAAGCGGTTCCCTTGCACTTGATACCGCTCTCGGAATAGGCGGATACCCGCGCGGACGGATTATTGAAGTATACGGACCTGAAAGCTCAGGTAAAACGACTGTAGCGCTTCACGCAATCGCTGAGGTTCAGGAAAAAGGCGGACAGGCAGCATTTATTGATGCTGAGCATGCTCTTGATCCTGTTTACGCGCAAAAGCTCGGTGTCAATATCGAAGAGCTTCTGCTTTCTCAGCCGGATACGGGAGAGCAGGCGCTAGAGATTGCTGAAGCGCTGGTGCGAAGCGGAGCTGTTGATATTGTGGTCGTTGACTCTGTTGCGGCGCTTGTTCCAAAAGCTGAAATTGAAGGTGACATGGGTGATTCACACGTCGGTTTACAGGCGCGTCTCATGTCTCAGGCGCTCCGTAAGCTTTCCGGCGCCATCAATAAATCTAAAACAATCGCAATCTTTATTAACCAGATTCGTGAAAAAGTCGGCGTTATGTTCGGAAATCCGGAGACGACACCGGGGGGCCGCGCGCTGAAATTCTATTCTTCCGTGCGCCTTGAAGTGCGCCGTGCCGAGCAATTAAAGCAGGGCAACGACGTCATGGGGAATAAAACGAGAATTAAAGTCGTAAAAAACAAAGTCGCTCCTCCGTTCCGTACGGCTGAAGTGGACATTATGTACGGTGAAGGAATCTCCAAAGAAGGGGAAATCATCGACCTTGGAACTGAACTGGATATCGTGCAAAAAAGCGGTTCGTGGTATTCTTATGAAGAAGAACGCCTCGGTCAGGGTCGTGAAAACGCCAAGCAGTTCTTAAAAGAAAATAAAGACATCATGCTGATGATTCAGGAGCAAATCCGTGAATATTACGGTTTAGACAATAACGGTGTAACGGACAAAGCGGAAGAAGTTCAGGAAGAGATGGAATTAGAAGAATAAAAACACGATCAAAAGAGCGGAATAAGCAATTTCCGCTCTTTTTTTTGTGTGTTTCAAAAAACACTGGCTGTTTCGGAAAATTTTATCTGGAATGTTACAACTTTTTTCACCCTTCACTCGTCTAACATCATGGCGAAAGTTGAAATTATATCTGAGGAGGAAAAAAGATGACGAGCCCCCGCCGCACAAGAATAAATAAAAAAAGAAAGAAGAAGCTGATGAAAACGGGAGGGCTGTTTCTTTTTCTGCTGCTTGTTACTGTTTTTATTATGATCTGGACCGTCACGGCGCATCATCGGGAGAAGGAATCCGTTAAAAGCGCTCCCGCCGCTCAATCTGATACTTCAAAAGACCAGACTCAACAGAAAAAAGAAAAGACGCAAAAAGAGAAAACACCTAAATCAATCGATCACAATAAACAGATCAGCAATTACTTGCAACAGATCGGGTTCAGCGGCACTGCAATGATCGTAAAAGATGGAAAAGTTGTGCTGAAAAAAGGCTTTGGCTATGCGGACCGAAAACAAAAAATTAAAAACAATCCGGAGACATCATATTATATCGGTTCTTCACAAAAAGCGTTAATCGCGACGGCTGTCCTGCAGCTTGAAGAAAAAGGGCTGCTGCAGACGAGTGACCCCGTCAGTACATACTTGCCGAATTTTCCTAACGGTACGCGCATTACATTGAAAAATCTGCTCAATCATACGTCCGGCATAAACGGGCATATTGAGGGTCAGGGACCGATTGCTCCAATTGATTTAATCAAGGATATAGAATACCGCGGAATTAAACGGCAGCCCGGGGTTTGGGATTACAGGGATTCCAACTATTCAGTGCTTGCTTATATCGTATCTCAAGTCAGCGGGGAGTCTTATGAACAATATATAAAAGAGCACGTGTTCAAACCGGCCGGAATGAAGCATGCCGGATTTTACAAAACATTTGCCAAAGCCAAATATCCTGCCGTCGGCTACAAAGTCGATGAGAGCGGCAGTCTTGTAACGCCGCACCTTCTGGACTTATCGCAGCTGTACGGGGCGGGCGACATGTATATGAGCGCTGAAGATCTCTATAAATTTGATAAAGCGATCGTAAACGGCACGCTCCTTTCAAAAGAAAGCTTCACAAAAATGTTTACAGCAGGAAGCAGTGCCGCTTACGGCATGGGGTTTTACATTGATCCGGGAAGCTATTCCAATCACGGTGTTATGCCCGGTTACAACATTTTGAACAGCTTCAGCCATTCAGCAAGCAAATATGTCATATTACTGTCAAACATTCAGAATAATGCCAAATTAGGACAGGTAAACAATAGAATTTACCAATTGCTTAACCAGGCGGACTAACAGAGCCGTCATTCACGAAAAGCGGATGAAGGTATGGTATGATATATACATGGGCGAAGATCCGAGCTGAAGGCGAATCGTTAAGCTGGCAAGCTTGACAAGTATTTCCGACACAATTACAATGAAGTTGTAACATTTGTTTTTTTAACATGATTGTTAAACCATTTAAACTTGACAAGGGCATGAGAGACTCATTCCCTGTGAAGGTTCTGTATGTTGAGAAAATCAGACAATGTACATGCCGGCACTTATTTAAGCAAAAACCAAGTTCATAGCAAGAGGAGGTGAAAGTATGACCCCAATGACGGTTCTCATCTCCATTTTGCTGACTCTGCTCGGTTTAGTTGTTGGCTACTATGTTCGTAAAACCATTGCCGAAGCAAAGATTGCGGGCGCACGCGGTGCTGCCGAGCAAATCCTTGAAGATGCAAAGCGTGATGCTGAAGCACTGAAAAAAGAAGCTCTGCTTGAAGCAAAGGACGAAATCCATACACTTCGAATAGATGCTGAACAGGAAGTTCGTGAAAGACGAAATGAGCTTCAAAAACAAGAAAACCGTTTACTTCAAAAAGAAGAAAATCTTGACCGTAAACATGAAGGAATTGATAAACGGGAAGCGATGTTGGAGAAGAAAGATCATTCTCTGAATGAACGACAACAACATATTGAAGAGATGGAAAGCAAAGTGGATGAGATGATTCGTATGCAGCAGTCAGAACTCGAACGCATTTCGAGCCTGACACGGGATGAAGCGAAACAAATCATTCTTGACCGGGTTGAAAATGAGCTTTCACATGACATCGCCATCATGACAAAAGAAACCGAAAACCGTGCGAAAGAAGAGGCAGATAAAAAGGCGAAAAACATTCTGTCGCTTGCTTTGCAGCGCTGTGCAGCAGATCATGTTGCCGAAACGACGGTATCGGTCGTTAATCTTCCGAATGATGAGATGAAAGGACGTATCATCGGCCGTGAAGGGCGTAACATTCGTACGCTTGAAACGCTTACAGGTATTGACCTGATTATTGATGACACACCTGAAGCAGTCATTCTTTCCGGATTTGATCCGATCAGACGGGAGACGGCAAGAATCGCTCTTGATAAACTCGTTCAGGATGGCCGTATTCACCCGGCGCGCATTGAAGAAATGGTTGAAAAATCCCGCCGTGAGGTTGATGACTATATCCGGGAAATGGGTGAGCAGACGACGTTTGAAGTCGGCGTTCACGGACTCCACCCGGATCTGATCAAGATCCTCGGCCGGTTGAAATTCCGTACAAGCTACGGGCAGAACGTACTGAAACATTCTATGGAAGTTGCGTTTTTAGCCGGTTTAATGGCTTCCGAGCTTGGAGAAGATGCAAAGCTTGCCAAGCGGGCCGGTCTTCTGCATGACATCGGAAAAGCAATTGACCATGAAGTGGAAGGAAGCCACGTGGAAATCGGAGTGGAGCTTGCGACCAAATATAAAGAGCATCCAGTCGTCATTAACAGTATTGCGTCACACCACGGAGACGAAGAGCCGACTTCCATTATCGCCGTTCTGGTCGCTGCCGCTGATGCATTGTCAGCCGCAAGACCGGGCGCGAGAAGTGAAACGCTCGAAAACTATATCCGCAGACTTGAAAAGCTTGAAGAAATCTCCGAGTCTTACGAAGGTGTTGAAAAATCATTTGCGATTCAGGCCGGCCGTGAAGTTCGCATTATGGTCAAGCCGGACTCCATTAATGATTTAGAAGCCCATCGTTTGGCACGTGATATCCGTAAACGAATTGAGGACGAGCTTGATTATCCGGGCCACATTAAAGTGACCGTAATCAGAGAAACTCGAGCCGTAGAGTATGCAAAATAAAGTGATGCTTAGCGCATCACTTTATTTTTTTGAGTCCCTGAAAAGGAAGGAATGGAATGTATGAGAATTTTATTTATCGGAGATGTTGTCGGTTCCCCGGGCCGCGACATGGTAAAAGAATATGTCCCGAAACTGAAAGCGAAACATAAACCGCATTTTACAATTATTAACGGAGAAAATGCAGCACACGGAAAAGGACTGACAGAAAAGATCTACCACAGCCTGATGGAAGCGGGAGCAGATGCCATTACAATGGGAAACCATACGTGGGATAAAAGAGAGATCTTCGACTTTATTGATGATGTGCCGCATCTTGTCCGGCCGGCGAATTTCCCGGAAGGTACGCCGGGCAAAGGCATTACCTATATTAAATCGAACGGAAAAGAGCTTGCCGTCATTAATTTACAGGGACGGACGTTTCTTCCGCCGCTTGATGATCCGTTTGCTAAAGCGGATGAATTAATAGAAGAAGCAAAAAAGCGCACGCCGTACATTTTTATTGATTTTCACGCCGAAGCGACAAGCGAAAAAATTGCGATCGGCTGGTACACAGACGGAAGAGCCTCTGCCGTGGTAGGCACCCATACACACGTGCAAACGGCAGATAACCGCATTTTGCCGAAAGGAACGGCATATATTACTGATGTAGGCATGACGGGTCCGTACGACGGAATTCTCGGTATGGACAGAGAAACGGTCATCAAGCGGTTTAAAACCAATCTCCCTGTCCGGTTTACGGTGGCGGAAGGTAAAACTACGCTGAGCGGAGTGCTCATTGACATCGACGATCAAACGAAAAAGGCCGTAAATATCGAACGGATATTAATCAATGATGACCATATGTTCTTTGAATAGGTGATCATGTGTTTATTTTATAAAAATATTAAAAGGAAAAGCAGGAATATAGCAACTTCTTAGTGAATATAGTAAAAATGGAAGGTAGCCCGCTATTTTTGAAAAGCATTGTGGGGATGGCTTTTTGGATAGCAACATCTAATAATGATTGTTCTAATGAACACTCACTTATCCATTGTAAAACTAAGGGGGAGCAGAAATGGAAATCTTAAAAGTTTCAGCAAAATCAAGTCCAAATTCAGTAGCAGGCGCGCTTGCCGGTGTATTGAGGGAACGCGGAGCCGCCGAAATTCAAGCAATTGGGGCGGGTGCCTTAAATCAGGCTGTTAAAGCGGTTGCGATTGCCAGAGGCTTTGTCGCGCCAAGCGGCGTAGATTTGATTTGTATTCCGGCTTTTACAGATATACAGATTGACGGAGAAGAAAGAACGGCGATTAAGTTAATCGTCGAACCCCGTTAAAAACAAAAACATGACATTCTCAACCTGCTTGCGTAAGGCGAGCGGGTTGTTTTTATTGTTGTCATATTTTCTCACAATATTATATTGATAGTACGAAGAGATGATAAATGGCTTTATTCATATAATATTCAAAAAAAATCACGCCCATTTTTCCGGACGGAAGCAGTTGTTTTCTTGGAGTGGACACTGGTATTTACCTCCTTTTTATCTCATGTTACAATCCAGTTATTACAGTGTTTTTTCGAGGAGGAGTGTACATGTTGGGAGGAAAGATGAAAGCTATCGTCAAAAATGAAAACGCTTTCGGAGCAACTCTGAAAGAAATTCCCATACCTTCCATAAATGAGAATGAAGTTCTCATTAAAGTACAGGCCGCATCTATATGCGGTACAGATGTGCATATTTATAATTGGGATCAATGGGCGCAGAAACGAATCAAAACACCTCAAGTATTCGGACATGAATTCAGCGGTATCGTAGCGGAAACGGGCAAGCACGTCACAAATGTCAAAATAGGTGACTATGTTTCGGCTGAAACCCACTTCGTCTGCGGTACTTGTGTCCCTTGTTTAACAGGAAAACATCATGTGTGCACCCATACAAAGATCCTCGGCGTAGACACAGCCGGTTCCTTCGCTGAATATGTCAAAGTGCCGGCTCGAAATGTTTGGAAAAATCCCGCTGATATGGACCCCGCCGTCGCTTCTGTTCAAGAGCCGCTTGGCAACGCGGTGCATACGGTGCTGGAAAGCAGCCGGCTTGCGGGCGGTTCCGCTGCAATTATCGGCTGCGGACCGATCGGGCTGATGGCGGTGGCAGTGGCTAAAGCGGCCGGTGCATCCCGTATTGCGGCCATTGATAAAAATGATTACAGGCTGGCTCTTGCGAAGAAATTAGGAGCCACGATCACCATTTCAGCTGATAAGGAAGATCCGCTTGAGGTGATCGACACCTTAACAGGCGGAGAAGGGATCGACCTTGTCTGCGAAATGTCAGGCCACCCGGCAGCTATCGCACAAGGATTAAAGATGGCGGCCAACGGGGGAAGGTTCCATATGCTGAGTCTGCCGGAACGTCCGGTGACGGTTGACCTGACAAATGACGTGGTGTTTAAAGGACTTACCGTCCAAGGCATCACAGGCAGAAAAATGTTTGAAACATGGCGGCAGGTATCGCATCTGCTTGAATCCGGCCTTGTTGATCTGACGCCGGTGATCACGCATCAGTTTCCGCTTGAAGACTTTGAAAAAGGGTTTGACCTGATGAGAAAGGGCCAGTGCGGCAAAGTCATTTTGATTCCATAAGGGGAGGGTTCTATAATGAAAGAATTTGAATTTCTAAAAGCCGAGCTTGATAAAATGAAAGAAAATAAAACGTGGCAGCAAATGAAACAAATTGAAACGAAGCAGGGTCCGTCGGTGGAAGTCAAAGGGGAAAACGTGATACAGCTTTCATCGAACAATTATCTCGGTTTGACGTCGCATCCAAGGCTTGTCGAAGCGGCTAAACGCGCCGCGGAAGAATTCGGAGCGGGTACGGGTTCCGTCCGGACAATCGCCGGAACATTCACAATGCACAATGAGCTGGAGAAAAAATTGGCCAACTTTAAAAAAACAGAAGCGGCACTTGTTTTTCAATCGGGGTTCACAACGAATCAGGGCGTCTTATCAAGCATTCTTACAAAAGAAGATATCGTGATCTCTGACGAACTGAACCATGCTTCCATCATTGACGGGATCAGGCTGACGAAAGCAGATAAAAAGGTGTACCGCCATGTTGATATGGACGATTTGGAAAGGGTGCTGAAAAAATCAATGAATTACCGCATGCGCCTGATCGTCACCGACGGCGTATTCTCAATGGACGGCAACATCGCTCCTTTGCCTGACATCGTCAAACTTGCAGAGGCGTACGATGCCTTTGTAATGGTCGACGACGCGCATGCTTCCGGCGTACTCGGAAAAAACGGAAGGGGAACGGTTAATCACTTCGGGCTTGACGGAAGAGTCCACATACAGGTGGGCACATTAAGCAAAGCCATCGGAGTGCTTGGCGGTTACGCCGCAGGGTCGCAGGTTCTGATCGATTACCTGCGCCATAAAGGGCGTCCTTTCTTATTCAGCACTTCTCATCCGCCTGCGGTAACGGCCGCATGCATAGAAGCCATTGACGTCCTGCTGGAAGAGCCGGAGCATATGGAAAAGCTATGGGAGAACACGGCGTATTTCAAAGACAAACTGGTTCAAATGGGGCTGACCCTCACAAAAAGCGAAACACCGATCGTGCCGATATTAATAGGGGAGGAAGAAAAAGCCCAAGCATTATCAGACCTTTTATTGACCCGCGGCGTCTTTGCACAAAGCATCGTGTATCCGACGGTCGCCCAAGGAAAAGCGAGAATCCGCACCATTATTACGGCGGAGCATACAAAAGAGGAGCTTGACCGGGCGCTGGAAGTAATCCATTCAGCCGCAAAAGAGCTGCAGCTTGTGTAAGGGGGAAATGATTCCCTCTTTTTTATTTCTTATTGATTCTTATTGATTCTTATTCTCAATAAGGTGTACAATAATAGGCTGGCGGTTGTGCCAAACGCTTTTAACCAGTATACTTGAGGGTGGAAGTTTCGGTTGAAAGGAGACATTCGAACATGAATGAAAAGCAAAAGCAGGAAAGCGGACAAGTGAATCCGGCGGACAAAAAATCCGAAAAGGATTACAGCAAGTATTTTGAAGCCGTATATATTCCGCCTTCTTTAAAAGATGCGAAAAAACGGGGCAAAGAATCCGTTCAATATCATAACGATTTTAAAATCTCAGAAGAATTTAAAGGCCTCGGTGAAGGCAGGAAATTTTATATCCGCACGTACGGATGCCAAATGAACGAGCATGATACGGAAGTCATGGCGGGTATTTTTATGGCGCTCGGTTATGAAGCGACAAATTCGGTTGATGACGCTAACGTTATTTTATTAAACACTTGCGCTATCCGGGAAAATGCTGAAAACAAAGTGTTCGGAGAGCTCGGCCATTTAAAGGCGCTCAAAAAAAATAACCCGGACCTGATTCTCGGCGTCTGCGGCTGCATGTCACAGGAAGAATCAGTCGTAAACCGCATCCTTAAGAAGCACCCGTTTGTCGATATGATTTTCGGCACGCACAACATTCACCGTCTGCCGGAACTGTTATCAGAGGCATATTTATCAAAAGAGATGGTCATTGAAGTGTGGTCGAAGGAAGGGGATGTCATTGAAAACCTTCCGAAAGTCCGCAACGGAAAAATTAAAGGCTGGGTCAACATTATGTACGGCTGTGACAAGTTCTGCACATACTGCATCGTACCGTATACCCGCGGAAAAGAACGAAGCCGCCGTCCTGAGGAAATTATCCAGGAAGTCAGAAGACTTGCAAGTGAAGGCTATAAAGAAATCACGCTGCTCGGTCAAAACGTGAATGCGTATGGAAAAGATTTTGAGGATATGACGTACGGTCTCGGTGATTTAATGGACGAACTGCGTAAAATTGATATTCCGAGAATCCGATTCACGACGAGTCATCCGCGTGACTTTGATGATCATCTGATCGAAGTGCTCGCCAAAGGCGGCAACCTTCTTGACCATATCCATCTTCCGGTTCAATCAGGAAGCTCAGCGATGTTAAAAATGATGGCGCGCAAATATGACAGAGAACGCTATCTGGAGCTTGTCGGAAAAATTAAAGCGGCGATGCCGAACGCTTCACTGACGACCGATATTATTGTCGGTTTTCCGAATGAAACCGATGAACAATTTGAAGAAACGCTTTCGTTATATCGCGAAGTGGAATTTGACAGCGCATATACGTTTATTTACTCTCCTCGTGAAGGCACGCCGGCAGCGAAGATGAAAGACAATGTTCCGATGAGGGTCAAGAAAGAACGTCTTCAGCGCCTCAATGATTTGGTGAAAGAAATTTCAGCCAAAAAAATGAAGGAATATGAAGGCAGGACTGTCGAAGTATTAGTTGAGGGAGAAAGCAAAAATAACCCTGACATTCTTGCCGGCTATACGGAAAAAAGCAAGCTCGTCAACTTCAAAGGGCCGAAAGACGCCATCGGCAAGATTGTACGCGTCAAAATCGAACAGGCGAAAACATGGTCGCTTGACGGTGTGATGGCAGGAGAAGCAATCGAGGTGAAATAATAATGACGCTTTACTCTAAGAAAGACATTGTACAGCAGGCAAGGAACCTTGCGAAAATGATTTCTGAAACAGAAGAAGTCGATTTTTTCAAACGCGCCGAGGCGCAGATTAACGAAAATGAAAAAGTCTCTGCGATTATTAATCAGATTAAAACCCTGCAAAAGCAAGCCGTTAACCTGAAGCACTACGAAAAGCTTGAAGCGCTGAAACAAGTGGAAAGTAAAATTGACGCCCTGCAGGAAGAGCTTGAAGGGATTCCGATCATTCAGGAATTCAGAGATTCCCAGATTGAGGTCAATGACCTTCTTCAGCTTGTCGCACAT
The DNA here is from genome assembly GCF_046535335.1 of Bacillus sp. SIMBA_026. Lineage (NCBI taxonomy): Bacteria > Bacillati > Bacillota > Bacilli > Caryophanales > Bacillaceae > Bacillus > Bacillus sp. SIMBA_026. The sequence goes on from NZ_JAWRWX010000001.1 coordinate 832,030, forward strand.
ACGATCTCAAATCAGGTGACAAACGAAATCATTACATCTACCGGAGGCAACCTGCTGACGGGAGAAACCGGTTCAAAAGTAAAACATTCGAATAACAGCTGTTCTATTTAAACACGTGGCCTTCATCGGCCCGTGTTTTTTTGCTGTTTGAGAACTAATTGTAATATGTACTAAATTTTCATTGGGTCACCGTTTTGTCCCGTTTTACTGGAAAGTTTTATCATACTTAAAAGTAAAGTTTCTGGGCAGGGCTGCATACAATGAAACAGAAACTTTGTATTTTTATATTTTTATTATAAAAATGCACATGAGACAAATGCCCAGCATAAGATAACACGAAGAAGAACAAGGAGGCCTGCCGGAATGTCTGAATACAGGGAAATTATTACGAAAGCGGTAGTTGCGAAAGGAAGAAAATTCACCCAATGCACCAACACGATCTCACCTGGAGAAAAACCGTCAAGTATATTGGGCGGCTGGATTATCAACCACAAGTACGATGCCGAAAAGATCGGGAAGACTGTAGAAATTGAAGGGTATTATGATATAAACGTCTGGTACTCTTACGCCGATAATACAAAAACGGAAGTTGTAACCGAGAGAGTAAAGTATGTCGATGTGATTAAACTCAGATACAGAGACACAAATTACTTAGATGACGAACACGAAGTCATTGCCAAAGTGCTGCAGCAGCCGAACTGTCTTGAAGTCACCATTTCTCCTAACGGAAATAAAATCGTGGTTCAGGCAGAGAGAGAATTTTTAGCAGAAGTGGTCGGTGAAACGAAAGTTGTCGTCGAAGTCAATCCTGACTGGGAAGAAGACGATGATGATGATTGGGAAGACGATCTTGATGAAGAATTAGAGGACATTAACCCTGAATTTTTAGTCGGAGATCCTGAAGAATAAGTTGAGGCTAGGGGAGTTTAACACCCCAAGTCTCTTTTTTATATATAAAGATATCACTCTTTTGTTTATGTTATAATGGGATTCGGATAAGAGAAGATACATAGTGAGGGATTAAATGATGGCTAGTTACACGCCTATGATACAGCAATACTTGAAGATAAAGGCAGAGCACCAAGATGCCTTTTTATTTTTTCGGCTTGGTGACTTTTATGAAATGTTTTTTGAAGATGCAAAAAAAGCGTCACAAGAGCTTGAAATTACACTGACAAGCAGAGACGGAGGTTCGGCTGATAAAATTCCGATGTGCGGCGTGCCGTATCATTCCGCCGCGGCTTATATTGAACAGCTGATTAAAAAGGGCTATAAAGTGGCGATCTGTGAGCAGACGGAAGATCCGAAGGCGGCTAAAGGCGTTGTGAAAAGAGAAGTCGTCCAGCTGATCACACCGGGAACAGTGATGGATGGAAAAGGCATTCATGAATCGGAAAACAACTTTATCGCTTCCGTTTCCGAATTCCGTGACGGATACGGTCTCGCTTTATCAGACTTAACGACCGGAGAAAACCTGGCCGTATTTATTGAGCGGATTGAAGATGTCATGTCAGAAATTTACTCAGTCGGCGCAAAGGAAATTGTCGTATCGAGCAAGTTTAACGAACATACAGCTGCTCAGCTGAAAGAACGGTGCGGCGCCACGATTTCTATCGAAGACAGGGAAATAACAGAACGCATTGAAATCGCAAAGCACTTGCCGGGCGAAGAGCTGACAGAGACGTTTATGCGTTTATATACGTATTTGCAGAAAACGCAAAAACGGAGCCTGGATCACCTGCAGCCGGTTCAAGTATATGAATTGGAAGAAGCGATGAAAATTGACCTGTATTCAAAACGGAATCTTGAGCTGACGGAAACGATCCGTTCGAAAAGCAAAAAAGGGTCATTGCTTTGGCTTTTAGACGAGACGAAAACAGCGATGGGCGGCCGGCTTCTCAAACAATGGATTGACCGCCCGCTGATCAGGGCATCCCAAATCGAAGAACGCCAGGAAATGGTCGAGACGCTGATCAATCATCTGTTTGAGCGTGAAGATCTGCGAGAGCGCCTGAAGGAAGTATACGATTTAGAACGTCTGGCGGGCCGGGTCGCATTCGGAAACGTCAACGCAAGGGATTTAATCCAGCTGAAAGAATCTTTAAAACAAGTGCCGAGCATCAAAGAGCTTGTAGGGTCTCTTAACCATAAAAAAGCAAAAGAACGCGCCGGCTTGATTGATCCGTGCGGAGATTTGCTTGACCTGTTAGAAGAAGCCCTTCATGAAAACCCGCCGTTATCGTTAAAAGAAGGCAATTTAATTAAAGACGGCTATCATCAGAAGCTCGATGAGTACCGTGACGCCAGCAAAAACGGTAAAGACTGGATTGCCAGACTGGAGCAGCAGGAACGCGCTTATACGGGCATCCGTTCATTAAAGGTCGGTTTCAATAAAGTGTTCGGCTATTATATTGAAGTCACAAAAGCAAACCTTCATCTGCTTGAAGACGGACGGTATGAGCGGAAGCAGACCCTCACAAACGCCGAACGGTACATTACGCCAGAATTGAAGGAAAAAGAAGCGCTTATTTTAGAAGCGGAAAACAACATCTGCGAGCTGGAATATGAGCTTTTTGCCGGACTGCGTGAAAAGGTGAAACAATTTATTCCGCGTCTGCAGCGTCTTGCCAAACAAATGAGTGAGCTGGACGCACTGCAATGCTTTGCTACGATCAGTGAAAACAGGCATTACACAAAGCCTGTCTTTTCTGATAATGAAGTAAAAGTCATTGAAGGGAGACACCCCGTCGTTGAAAAGGTGATGGACAGTCAAGAATACGTGCCGAACAACTGCCTGATGGGCGATTCGCGGGAAATGCTCCTGATTACGGGTCCGAATATGTCAGGTAAAAGCACGTACATGAGACAGATCGCACTTCTATCGATCATGGCCCAGATCGGCTGTTTTGTGCCCGCAAAAGAAGCGGTTCTGCCGATTTTTGATCAAATCTTCACGAGAATTGGGGCAGCGGATGATTTGATTTCCGGACAAAGCACCTTTATGGTGGAAATGCTGGAAGCGAAAAACGCGATTGTGAACGCCACAAAAGACAGCCTGATCCTGTTTGATGAAATCGGCCGCGGGACATCAACGTACGACGGAATGGCGCTGGCACAGGCGATTATTGAATATGTCCATGATCATATCGGCGCTAAAACACTGTTCAGCACGCATTATCATGAGCTGACGGTGCTTGAAGATAAGCTTCCTCAGCTGAAAAACGTTCATGTGCGCGCAGAGGAATATAACGGAACGGTCGTGTTTCTCCATCAAATCAAAGAAGGAGCCGCAGATAAAAGTTACGGCATTCATGTCGCCCAGCTTGCAGAGCTCCCGGACGATCTGATCAGCCGCGCGCAGGAGATTTTGAAACAGCTTGAGCAGACGGGAGATAAACCGGAGCTTCCGGCGGTATCTGAGAAAAAGTCCGCCGTCAGAGAAGAACCGGCACAGCTGTCCTTTTTTGCTGACGGTGAAAAAGAACAGAAGGCACCGGCTGTTTCTAATAAAGAAAAACAAGTGCTTGAAGCCTTTAAGTCAATCAATATTCTCGATATGACGCCGCTTGAAGCGATGAATGAAATGTACAAGCTGCAAAAAAAATTAAAATAGAAAGAGGTGACGGACTTGGCAAAAGTCATCCAGCTGTCAGATGAACTTTCAAATAAAATAGCGGCCGGCGAGGTGGTCGAACGGCCTGCCTCAGTCGTTAAAGAATTGGTGGAAAACGCCATCGACGCAAACAGCACAGTCATTGAAATCGACATAGAGGAAGCGGGGCTTTCGTCGATTCGGGTGCTCGATAACGGCGAAGGGATGGAAACCGATGATTGCAAGCGGGCTTTCCGCCGCCACGCGACCAGTAAAATCAAAGATGAAAACGACCTGTTCCGGGTGAGAACCCTCGGTTTCCGCGGAGAAGCTTTGCCAAGTATCGCGTCTGTTTCTCATCTGGAAATCAAAACGAGCATCGGCGAGGGAGCGGGAACCCATCTCATTCTTCAGGGCGGGAATATCATTTCTGAACAGAAATCCTCCAGCAGAAAAGGAACGGAGATTATCGTTACCAACCTGTTTTTCAATACACCCGCCAGATTGAAATATATGAAAACCGTGCATACGGAGCTCGGCAATATTACGGATGTTGTCAACCGGATCGCTCTTGCGCATCCGGAAGTATCGATCCGTCTCCGCCATCAGGGGAAAAATCTGCTGCAGACAAACGGTAACGGGGACGTGCGCCATGTGCTGGCCGCAATTTACGGGACGGCGGTTGCGAAAAAAATGATACCGCTCCATGTCAGCTCGCTTGATTTTGAAGTCAAGGGCTACATTGCGCTTCCGGAAATCACGCGTGCATCCAGAAACTACATGTCATCTGTCATTAACGGAAGATACATTAAGAATTTCCCGCTTGTAAAAGCGGTGCATGAGGGCTATCACACACTTCTGCCGATCGGCCGCCATCCGATTACGTTTATCGAAATTACGATGGACCCGATTTTGGTTGATGTCAATGTCCATCCGTCGAAGCTTGAAGTCCGCCTCAGCAAAGAGACGGAGCTGCATGAGCTAATCCGTGACGGGATAAAGGAAGTGTTTCAAAAGCAGCGGCTTATTCCGAGCGCCCAGCTCCCGAAAAAATCAGCGCCGGCACCGGCCAAAAACGAACAGCAATTTATGACATTTGAGGAAAGCGCGCCTGAGCGGAAACTTCCTGAAAAAACGCCGGAGCCGTCTTACTCACCAATGAAGCTGAGTTCGGTCGTAAAAGAGCCTGAGCCGGTAATAATAGAAGAAGAGATCCTCCCGAATGAAGCGGATCACGGAGTGCCGCCGGAGATCGGTATGCCCGAAACGGCAGCGCCTGTTTCCGATATTCCGGAGCCGGAAGCTGTCTCTGAAGAAATACGTGAAGAAAGAGTTCCGGTGATGTATCCGATCGGACAAATGCACGGGACATATATTTTGGCCCAAAACGAAAACGGCTTGTATATCATTGACCAGCATGCGGCCCAAGAACGGATTAAATACGAATATTTCCGGGAAAAAGTCGGGCAGGTCGAGCCTGAAGTGCAGGATATGATCGTGCCGCTCACTTTTCATTATGCGGCAAATGAAGCGCTGATCATTGACCAGCATCAGCATGAGCTTGAAAGCGTCGGAGTATTTTTAGAAGCATTCGGCACGAACAGCTACATCGTCCGCTGCCATCCGGCCTGGTTTCCAAAAGGGGAAGAAGCTGAACTGATTGAAGAAATCATTCAGCAGGTGCTTGACGCCAAACAGATCGATATTAAAAAACTGCGGGAGGAAGCGGCCATTATGATGAGCTGCAAAGGCTCAATCAAAGCGAACCGCCATTTGCGCAACGACGAAATCAAAGCGCTCTTGGACGACCTGCGCCGAACGACAGACCCGTTCACATGCCCGCACGGCCGGCCGATCATTATCCACCACAGTACGTATGAGATGGAGAAGATGTTTAAGCGTGTGATGTAGAAGGGTTCAGTGTGGGATGTACCCCTCGTGCCCACATTTTGCCCACGGATTTTAGCTGTTTAGGTATTTATCAAACCGATTAATGCTCTTTTGATTGTGGTTCTGCGTGATATGAATATAGACATCAGCGGTCATTTTCACATCGGTATGACCGAGTTGTTCACTTACAAAATTTGTTATCCGAACGAAAGCAAAAGCATTTTATCGGCTGGCCTTTGCTCTTCGCGTGGAAGTCTATAAGGACGGGGGCGCGCCGGAATGAATTTTGTTCAGCCGATAAGGGACCCGGAATGCATTTTCTATATCAAACGGCGGGAGGGACTGCTGCAGAGCAAAAAGGAATGTACTAAAACGATTTTGACAGAAACTTGGCATAATAACGGCATACCATTTTGTTTTACATAAGGTATTATAGTAGTATGCAATAAATTAAAAGAAGCGGGACCGCTGATAAGCGGAGTCGCTTCTTTTATATTCTCTGCAGACAATTTTGGTAAATCGTTCGACAAAATTTGCGAATGGTTCCATTGTTCCTTCTTTTTACCGATAATAGGGTGGGAGGAGATTTCATGAGTTTTGAAACAAAGTATTTAATAAGATGGGGTATACCCGGATGGATGTTGATTTTTTGGATAGGAGCCTATTTTGTACTCACTGAAACCGACTATATATCAGCTCATTTAAAGTTTTCTGGGCTAGAAAAATTAATAGGTGTTTTTATTTCTCTGAGTATATTTGGCGTGGTAGTAGGTTATATAATTCATCATTTATACTTTGTAGCAAATTGGATATTTAATAAAAACCGGATTTTTGATAAAGCAATTAAGCAGGTTGAGAATTTTCCCAAGCCTGACAATTGGGCAGATAACAATAAGAAAGATTATTTTTATTTTGAGGTTTTATGGCATGAAAATTTATTAAAGATTAAAGAAGAAGATAAAAGAAACTATATCGTTGGAAGGTATAGGTACTTGCTATCAACAATTCATGCCTTGGGTACTGTATTTGTAAGTCATTTTTTAGCTGTTTTGTTTACAGTGATAGCAACTCTGTATAAGTATGGCTCTTTTTCTTACCCGCCGATGGTAATAGCTATGTTAATTATACAACTTGTAATATTGTTTATTTCTGTATCAAGTTTCAGATACTACTCTGCAAACTTGAATTATTTTCAAGGAAGTTTTTTAGATAAAATGTTAAAAAATAAGATTTAGCATCCTGTGGGGTGCTTTTTTATATTCTTCGTAAACTGCATCCGTTAGGTGAAACAATTGGCGACTGACACTTTCTAAGCGTAGAATAAACAGATGTAAAAAAGGATATTATGGTGATATTTATAAATTGACTATGCACCTGTCTAGATTCTTGTCATAAAATAAAACGAATTAATTGAGGAGTGATTCTGATGCATTTAAATCAAAATTATAGTACAGGAGCAAATTATGTTCCTAATTATGGGTACCCGGTTTATCAACCACTCATACAGCATAAGCAGAACCGAGAACAAAGGCAAGTTGTAGATGGAGGAACATTATATACATCTGATTACACACGTCATGAAGATCTTGGAGATGGTTTTGACCTTTGGCTATGGCGAGAAAGAACGCAAGTTCCTGGAAATGCGTATCTTGCAATACGTTTAGATGGGTCAGGTAGCAGAGCTATAAGCGCAGGGTGGTCTATTTCAGACTATTTGCCTGCTTATGCGATGGAAAGTTTCAATGATATTATACACAACCGTAGTGATCAATGGATAATCACTATTCACAATCCTACACCTAATCCTAGAATACTATCCTTTTATTTAATAACTAAGAGAAATAGATAAAGATGAATAGATATTAAAACATTGTGCATTTAACAAAATGTATGTTGTTATTAAATAACATTGTAATAAAGGTGAAATTATTAACTATAACCGACAATCGATTATTTTGTTATTGGAAAACTATAAAAGAAGAAACAGAGGATAAGATTGATGCCCCTTAAGCCACTGAAAATATGCGCTGCCCGTGGGTACCCTAGCCTCACCAGTGACCGGTACTGTGATACACATAAGACACAACAACAAGAAGAAACAAAAAATTACAACAAACATTCCAAAACAATCATAAGTTTATATAAATCAACAGAATGGAAACGAACAAGACAACTTGCTTTGATACGAGACAATTATCTCTGTCAGCATTGTTTGAAAGATCATTGCTTCACCCCGGCTGACATGGTGCATCATATTGTGGAAGTAAAGAAAGATTGGTCGAAACGATTAGACATGTGTAACGCCTGTCACAACAAGGCTCACGGTAGCAAGGGCAAGTGACCCTCCCGCTAACAAATCTTTGAAAGGGAAACGGACGGAGAACGGCGATCCCCCTTCTGCAAACAAACACCGCTTTTCAAAGTTCCGAAAACAGCAGAAAGCCCCTCAGCAAATTTGCCGAGAGGGCTTGGTACGACTGGTTTTGTTGTTGATTTCATCGTAACACGAAGGAACGAAAGCCTCCCTTAATGAGAGGGCTTTTTTCATTTAAATTGATTAATAACTTAAAGATTGAGAATAGTTTCTCGCACTGACCTTCATCTTTTCACCGGATCTTTTGTAAGAGACTTTTGCTAGGGTTTCGTTTTCGTCTATGTATGGAGCTTTCCAAAATACAGAGATTTCACTAACGCTTTTGTCTTCTATTGCTGTGCGAGCAGCTAAATCATCACTATATAATTCAATCATTTTCTTAGTTCTTGCTAATGAATTTTTTAAATCAAAGGACAAGTGAACCAGTGCAATGTTTTGACCGTTTTCTTTAGTTCCAAGATCCTGATTGACTTCAATATCTTCGACAGAAACGTTATGTAGGTGTTCATTTACTAATTCTTTAATTTTATTTTCGGGGTTTTCCGTTACATCCACATACGGTGAGTCATCTAATTCTGATTGATCACTTTTAGTAATTAACCCATATTCACTTTTGACACTTAACTTATCATCAACAAAATGAAGAGATACCGTTGCATCATTTTCCAAGCTGTCCTCTCCATCAAAATCGTAATCTGGTGATGAATATTTATTAATTTTATATTCAGATTTCGCTTTTCCGCCAACAATTTTTTTGACTTCATCATAAGTCATATCTTCTCTTATTTTTTTATATTCGCCTGGCGTAATGGTCGCAATAGGTTCATCTTCATATTTAATAAAATGCTTATTAATGAACCCTATTGAAAGTAATATAACGATACATGTAAGAGACAGCCGAAGCCCAGTTCTTCTTGTTTTTCCCGGAACCAGCAATATTACCCCAATAAATGCCCCTATAACCATGAAACCACCAAACAATGCAATAAATAAAGCCATAATGATCTCCTCTCCTATCTTCGAACATAAACATCTTAAAACAAAAGAGGAAGGATTTCCATACTTGCAAGAGTTTGCTGTCACTGAAGATGAACCTGGAAGCACAATAAAAAAAGCAAGGGGTCTTTTTGGATGGTCCCGAATTTTTCATTGAATGTTACTTGTGAAAAATCTCTTAAAAGAGCAAGATGATTCTCATGGGAAGACATGGGGGAAGAATTTAAATAAAATTGGAATTTGGTGAGCTGACAATCTAAAAGAGTCAAAGGGGGCTAGTAATTAGCCCCCTTACATTTAGTTCTTCCTGTGGTTTTTTCTATTTTTGATCAAACTGAAAACCACTAAGAGAACCACACCGATAGCAACGATATAAAATGGAATTTCTGCTGCTGCGGTATTAATATTCTTAAGAACAAGGATAAGCCCTATTAAAACTATAGGAATAATATAAGTTAGAATTCTTATAGCTTTTGGGCTCGGTTCAGCGTTTCTTTTATTTTCCATAATTACCTCCCGTCTAAAGCTTAACACAGGTTAAATTTGATAATCACCAACAATAGTCCCGTTTAAAGGGAAAAAATAAGAGTTTAAGTAATCCATCAAGCGGCGTACGTGCCATTTGGTCCAGAAGATGCTTTATCTCTAGCATAAAAGATTACTCAGGGGAGAATGCTCCGGCTGTTCCAAGAAAGTGAAGAAACAACATCTTGTGTGTGAATTACGTCGTATTTTTCTAATTTTGAATTGTGTGTTAATGCCAACACATAAGCATAACATTGAAATTCGGTGTAAGGAGCTAAGGTATTCTGATATATTTTGAGGAAGCCGTATGGGTTTAGTTTAGCTTGAAGAAAAGGATTGAAATAAGAATCAAGATTGAATGTCATTTAAAGACTGAGTATCCTCTCAGGCTGCTTCGAGACAATTCTTTTCAAAACAAAAACTCGATTTGATTTTCTTTCTTTTTATCCGAAAATTATACCATTCTTCATTTTCTGAATAAAATCTCCTAAAGTATTCATGTAAATGAATATTTTTATTTCCTTATATACTACGATAACAAATTTTAAAAACTTCGGCTGGTTCTTTTGGTTGATTTGAACAGTTTTTTAACTTTACCGGAAAATCCATGGAAAAACGTGGTGTCATCTGGTAAAGTGGTTACAGTCGGCTGGGCGGCGGCAGCAGTCTGCCCGGATCTTTTAAATGGGAATGGTGACAATGGATCATACATATGAAGTGCATCAAATTAAAACTTATCACCAGATGTGGTCCAACTATTGTTATATTATCGCAGACCGCTCGAAAAAATCTGCGATAGCGGTGGACCCGTCCTGGGAAATCGATAAAATAACCGATAAACTGCATGAATTGGATGTTGATTTATCAGCTATTTTATTAACACATTCGCATTATGACCATGTAAACTTGGCGGAGCCGCTTCAGCAAATCTATCATTCTGATATATACATGTCGTCGGCGGAAATCGATTTCTATCAATTCCGGTGCAGAAACTTAATAGCGCTTGAAGACGGCCAAACCTTTGCGGCCGGAGGGTTTATCATCAGAAGTATATTGACCCCGGGACATACGGCCGGGGGAATGTGCTATTTGCTATCTGATCATCTTTTTACCGGTGACACCGTGTTTACAGAAGGGTGCGGTATATGTGAGGACAGGGGCAGCTCAGCTGAAGATATGTTTCACAGTATACAGAGGATCAAAGCCTCCATTCCGCCGCATGTGCGTGTGTATCCGGGGCACTCCTTCGGGGAGAAGCCGGGTCAAAAAATGGAGAGTCTTTTGAAAAATAATATTTACTTTCAGATTGAAAAAAAAGAACATTTTGTGAATTTCCGCAACAGAAAAAATCAAAAAGGGCTGTTTCATTTTAAGTAATGTGTAATTTAGTTCTATCTAACTAGCTTTTCTTTTGAGATAAGGAACTTCTGAAATGGAATGGAAGTTATTACTAGATTTCTGGTGATGAATGGCTGAGTAACGGGAGTTTGCGGAAGAAAACGCCGGGCAGGCCGGATGGGACATTCTGCTTATGCCTGTTCCGAAAGCCCTGAGTCTGCCTTTCGACAGGGAAAAATAGGTATTATTCAGGAGTTCGCATAGGATAAATTAACTTGACATGGTATTTTTGTGAAGTTACTATCAACTTGAACATGCTTCTTATCTGAATCCGAGAAAGGATGGCTGAGAAAATGATCACATACTTATTCCCCGGACAAGGTTCTCAAAAGCAGGGAATGGGGAGCTCATTGTTTGATGAATTTAAAGACTTAACGGAGCAGGCTGATGAAACACTCGGATATTCTATGAAACGGCTTTGTCTTGAGAATCCGTATTCCAACCTTCACAAGACGCAGTTCACCCAGCCTGCTTTATATGTTGTAAACGCGTTAAGCTATTTGAAAAAAATCCAAGACAATGACATAAAGCCGGATTATGTGGCCGGCCACAGTTTGGGAGAATATAATGCGCTGTTTGCAGCAGGTGCTTTTGATTTTATTACCGGTCTGCAGCTTGTCCGTAAAAGAGGCGAATTAATGAGTATGGCCACTGACGGAAAAATGGCCGCTGTTATGGGGTTAACTGCAGATCAAGTGTCAGACGCCCTTCAAACGCACGGATTACATACGATTGATATTGCCAATATGAATTCTCCTCACCAAGTTGTCATATCCGGACGCAAAGAAGACATTGAAAGAGCCAAAAGCGTATTCGAAGGATTAAAAGACGTTACGATGTTTCATCCGTTAAACGTAAGCGGCGCTTTTCACTCGAGATATATGAGTGAAGCAAAACAAGAGTTCGAAAAATTTTTACAGTCATTTCATTTTTCTGCTATATCAATTCCTGTCATTTCTAATGTGCATGCCAGACCTTATGAGCAAGACGGAATCCACTCCGTTCTGGCCGATCAGATCGACCATTCAGTGCGATGGAACGACAGCATCCGCTATCTGCTGGACAAAGGGCGGATGGAATTTGAAGAAGTCGGCCCGGGCCATGTGCTGACAGGACTTATTCACCGCATCAAAAAAGAAACTGAAGCTTCACCCGCCATGTAGCGGAACGCAAGTCAAAATTCTTATCTCACACAATAGTGCCAGCCATACAACATCACGACCACTTCACCTGCACACGACATCAAGAAACACTCACAAATCAATATTTTAAAAAAATAAGCAGCAAAAAGGAGAACAAATGAACCAGCCAATTGTTTTCATGTTTTCTGGACAGGGTTCCCAATACTATCAAATGGGGAAAGAGCTGTTTGCACATAACGCCGCTTTTCGGCAGAAAATGCTTGACTTGGACGATTTTGCAGTCAGCCGTTTCGGTTACTCTGTCCTAAAAGAGATGTATCATACAGGCAATCGTCTGTCTGATCCATTTGACCGCCTTCTTTTCAGCCATCCTGCCATTTTCATGGCTGAGTACGCACTTGCATATGCTTTGGAGCAAAGAGGCATACGTCCTGATTATGTGATCGGAGCAAGCCTCGGAGAGTATGCAGCGGCCGCTGTGTCGGGCGTGCTGAGCGCCGAGGATGCTTTAGATTGCGTGCTGGAACAGGCCCGAATCGTTACGGAAACTTGCCGTAACGGCAGCATGCTTGCGATACTGGGTGATCCGGCTTTATATCAAGATGATCCGCTGCTCGGCGAACATAGTGAATTGGCATCTGTAAACTATCATTCTCACTTTGTCATCTCGGGAGAGCGGGAGCATATCAAAAGGATCATGGACGATCTGAGAGAAAAGCAGATTCCTCATCAGCTATTGCCGGTATCTTACGGGTTTCACTCAGCGCTGGTTGATCAGGCGGAACAGCCGTACAAGCGCTTTTTAGCTCAGAAATCAATCCGGACTCCGTTTATACCGTACATCTCCAGTGCGACAGGAGAGGCTGAGACCGATATACAAGCGGACTTTTTCTGGGATATCGTAAGAAAACCGATGCGATTCCGCGAAGCGCTTCAATTCGCAGACAGCCGCCAAAAAGGATTGTATATCGATGCCGGGCCTTCCGGAACATTGGCCGCATTTGCCAAACAGATTCTTCCCGCGGGATCGGCTGAACGCATCCGTACCATTATGACGCCGTTTCATAAAGAACAAACACATTTGCAGCAAATAGAAGACAGCATTTTATCACCGCCCGGAAGGAGACTGTAAGATGATCAGCTTTGTTTTTCCCGGCCAAGGCTCGCAAAAAATAGGGATGGGAGAGGACCTGTTCGGCCGCTATCCTGAATTAACCGCAAAGGCCGATCACATTCTCGGATATTCCATTCAGGAGCTGTGCCGGGACGGAGAACGTCTCAATCAGACTCAATTCACTCAGCCGGCGCTCTATGTCGTCAATGCCCTCAGTTATTTGAAAAAAACAGAAGAGACCGGCTTGAAACCGGATTTTACCGCCGGACACAGTTTGGGCGAATATAACGCGTTATACGCTTCGGGCGCCTTTGATTTTGAAGAAGGCTTACAGCTGGTCAAAAAAAGGGGCGAACTGATGAGCCGCGCAAAAGGAGGCGGCATGGCAGCGGTGATCGGCCTGACCCATGAGCAGGTGACGGATGTTTTAAGAGAAAATCACTTGGATATGATTGATATCGCCAACATGAACACACCGCAGCAAATTGTCATTTCCGGATATAAAGAAGATATTGAAAAAGCCGCATCCGTTTTTGAAGCCGTAAACGGCGTAAAAATGGTTCACCGCTTAAATGTCAGCGGCGCCTTTCATTCCAGATACATGCTGGAAGCGAAGGAAGAGTTTTCACGCTTTATTGAATCTTTCCGTTTTAAGCCGCTGTCCATTCCGGTCATTTCAAATGTGACGGCAAGACCCTATGAGCAGAGAGAGCTGAAAGAGACACTCACCGGACAAATAACGGGATCTGTGAACTGGACAGACAGCATCCGTTTCTTAATGGGAAGAAAGAACATGAGCTTTGAGGAAATCGGTCCCGGAAAAGTGCTGACGGGGCTGATTCAAAGAATTACGGCTGAAGCGGAGCCGATAACAGATGAAATCAAAGTCCCGGCCGAGGCTGGAAAAAGCTCAATTACGGCGGCGTCTTTAGGGAATGAAGAGTTTAAGCGCGATTATCAATTGAAATACGCCTACTTGGCTGGCGGCATGTACCGCGGAATTTCTTCGAAGGAAATGGTCGTCAAACTGGCCGAAAAAGGAATGATGGGCTTTTTCGGAACGGGCGGTTTGAACATCGCGCACGTTGAGGACGCTATTTTGTCAATTCAGCATGAGCTTCGTGACGGCGGTTCCTTCGGCATAAATGTTGTACATAATATGAAGCATACAGATTCAGAAGAAAAAATGATTGATCTTTTATTGAAGCATGGGATTCAGAACTTGGAAGCATCAGCGTTTTTAACGGTTACTCCCGCTTTAGTAAGGTTTCGCGCTAAGGGGTTAAAACGCGGTGCCGGCGGACAAATAATAGCCCGTCAGCGGATTATCGCCAAGCTGTCCCGTCCGGAAGTAGCGGAAGCGTTTCTCAGCCCGGCGCCTGATCACATTCTGCAGAAACTTGCAGCCGAAAACAAAATTACCGCAGAAGAAGCAAGTCTGATGAGAGAAATACCTGTTGCGCATGACATCTGCGTAGAGGCTGATTCAGGCGGCCACACTGACGGCGGGGTTGCTTATAGTCTCATGCCGGCGATCATCCGTTTACGAGATGACATGATGAAAAAATACCGATACGGCAAAACCGTCCGCATCGGAGCCGCAGGGGGAATCGGAACGCCCGAGGCTGCCATGGCCGCATTTATGCTCGGCGCTGATTTTATTGTGACCGGATCTATTAACCAATGCACCGTTGAGGCAGCGACGAGCGGCCTCGTAAAGGACCTCCTGCAGCAGATGAATGTACAGGACACGGCCTACGCGCCGGCCGGCGATATGTTTGAATCAGGCAGCAAGGTGCAGGTATTAAAGAAAGGGCTGTTCTTTCCGACCCGCGCCTCTAAGCTGCATGAATTGTATCAGCGTCACCGCTCAATTGAAGAAATTGATGAAAAGACACTCAGACAAATAGAAGAGAAGTATTTTAAGGCAAGTGTAAGCAGTATTTATGACAAAGTGAAGGCTCATTATTCGAATGAAGACATTTCAAAAGCCGAACGGAATCCGAAACAGAAAATGGCGCTCATATTCAAATGGTATTTCAGGCAAAGTTCTGCTTCGGCGATTAAAGGAGACCCGGATGCCAAGGTAGACTTCCAGATTCATTGCGGCCCGGCATTAGGCGCCTTTAATCAATGGGTGAAAGGTACGGAGCTGGAGTCCTGGAAAAACCGCCATGCCGATGGTATCGGCATGCGGCTTATGGAAGAGACGGCCTCGCTTTTGAATCAGAAGTTAGGTTCATTTTTGCAAACGTGTTGACAAGACGAAATGATAGATTGAAAACATGGAATATTCATAAAAAATGAAACAGGGAGGAACTGACAATGAGTAAAGAAAGAATCTTTGAATTGCTGCAGAACACAATCTACGAGGTATTGCCTGATTTAGAAGGCGAACAGCTTTCACAGGAAGACCGGTTAGTTGATCTGGGGGCGGATTCAGTGGACCGCGCCGAAATTATCACGATGATGCTTGAAGAATTATCACTGCAGATCCCGCGTGTTGAGCTGACGGGAGTGTCAAACATCGGCGAATTGGCGGCAAAGCTTTATGAAAAGGTACAGGCTGTCTGATAAAGCGGTGAAACAATCGGAAACTCAAAATTCATATTGGAGGCGAAGTTCATGGCGGCTGCCGGAATAGAAGCGATAAATGTGTTTGGCGGGACAGCATACCTAGATGTCATGCAGCTGGCGGAGTACAGAAACTTAGACCCTGCCAGATTTGAGAATTTACTGATGAAAGAAAAAGCGGTGGCGCTTCCGTACGAAGACCCCGTTACATTCGGCGTTAACGCGGCAAAGCCGATTATCGACCGATTGACAGAGGCTGAAAAAGACAGAATCGAGCTGCTGATTACCTGCTCGGAGTCCGGCATAGACTTCGGAAAATCACTCAGTACATATATTCATGATTACTTAGGCCTCAACCGGAACTGCCGTTTATTTGAACTGAAGCAAGCCTGTTATTCAGGAACGGCGGGCTTGCAGATGGCGCTTAATTTTATTTTGTCGCAGACATCCCCCGGAGCGAAGGCGCTTGTCGTCGCGACGGATATTTCCCGGTTTTTAATTGCCGAAGGCGGAGATGCGTTAAGCGAGGATTGGTCTTACGCAGAACCGAGCGCCGGAGCGGGTGCCGTCGCCTTATTGATCGGTGAAAATCCGATTGTATTTCAGGCGGATGCGGGCGCCAACGGCTATTACGGCTATGAGGTGATGGATACATGCCGTCCGATCCCGGACAGTGAAGCCGGTGATGCCGATTTGTCATTGATGTCTTACCTCGATTGCTGTGAACAGACATTTCGCGAGTACAAAAACCGTGTGCCGGGCGCTGACTATAAAGAGACGTTTCACTATCTAGCCTTCCATACACCGTTTGGCGGCATGGTAAAAGGAGCCCACCGGACGATGATGCGCAAGCTTGCAAAAGCGAAAAACGCTGAAATCGAACAGGATTTTCAAGCCAGAGTAGAGCCGGGGCTCCGCTACTGCCAAAGAGTCGGAAACATTATGGGGGCAGCCTCTTTACTGGCTCTTGCAAGCACGATTGACCAAGGGGCATTCGACACTTCTAAGCGGATCGGCTGTTTTTCGTACGGCTCCGGGTGCTGTTCAGAATTTTACAGCGGCGTTGTGACGCCTGAAGGACAAACGCGGCAGCATTCTTTCAAAATAGAAGAGCACTTGAACAACAGATACAGGCTGTCCATGGAAGAATATGAAGAACTGTTTAAAGGCAGCGGTTTGGTGAAGTTTGGAACCCGGAATGTCAAATTGGATGTGAATATGATTCCGAACATTTTAGACCATCATACCGGAAGCCCTCGTTTGTATTTGGAAGAAATCACGGAATTTCATCGGAAATACAGGTGGATCCCGTGACCTATGAAACGATAAACGTCCGTTTTCAGCAAAATGTCTGCTTCATCACCTTTGATCGGCCTGAAGCCAACAATACGATTAATGAGCGTTTAGTGGAGGAATGCCTGCACGTTCTTTCTGAATGTGAAGACTCCGTGACCTCCGTAGTGCTTGAAGGGCAGCCGGAGGTATTTTGTTTCGGGGCGGATTTTGATGAGATGTACCGGAAAATGAGGCAGGGAATGCAGCATGCGGAATCGCAGGAGCCGCTTTACCGTTTGTGGCTGGCATTAAAATCCGGGCCGTACATCACAATCGCCCGCGTCCGCGGAAAAGTAAATGCGGGAGGTGTCGGTTTTGCCGCCGCCTGCGATATCGTCATTGCAGAGGAGAGTGCTTCGTTCAGTTTATCTGAACTGTTATTCGGACTTTATCCAGCCTGCGTTCTGCCGTTTTTAATTCAAAGAATCGGATTTCAAAAGGCGCATTATATGACGATCATGACAAAGCCCGTGCCGGCACGCCAGGCGCTTGAATGGGGACTTTGTGACGTATGCGTCCCGGACTCAGCAACAGAGCTGAGAAAGCATTTGCTGCGCCTCCGCCCGCTGTCGAAAAAAGCAGTCATCCGCTATAAAAAATACATGGATTCCTTAAACGACCTTGTTCATCGTTCGAAATCCATTGCTTTAGCCGAAAATCAAGCGATGTTTTCAGATCCGGATAACCAATCAGCCATCTTCCGTTATGCAGAAACGGGGCGGCTTCCTTGGGAAACGGAGAACAGTTAGGAGGATATCATGCCGAACGCCGCAGTTGAACTGCTCGAAATTGAACCGGATATTATCCAAGTGACAATGCAGGATAAAGCCCATAAAAACGCCTTCTCCAAAGAACTGACGGATGGATTGATGGAAGCATTCACCCGTATAAAAAAATCGTCAGTCTATAAAGCTGTGATTTTAACAGGATATGGCCATTACTTTGCTTCCGGAGGCACACAGGAAGGCCTGCTCAGGATTCAGCAGGGCATCACGAAGTTTACGGAAGACCGCATGTACTCTTTGGCGCTGGAATGTGATATCCCCGTCATTTCCGCCATGCAGGGCCACGGAATCGGAGGCGGGTTTGTCATGGGGCTTTTCAGTGATTTTGTCATTTTAAGCAAAGAAAGCGTGTATACCGCCAACTTTATGAAATACGGTTTCACCCCCGGAATGGGCGCTACCTTTATCGTTCCGGAGAAGCTTGGGGCAAGCCTCGGCCATGAAATGCTGTTAAACGGCGGCCACTACCGCGGCGGTGACCTGGAGAAAAGAGGGGTGCCTTTTCCGGTGCTTCCGCGGCAGGAAGTACTAGACTATGCGCAGGAATTGGCCCGTGAGCTTGCGGAAAAACCGAGAAACTCTTTAATTACATTGAAAAGGCACTTGGTGACGCCGTTTCGCGAGCAGCTTCCGGCCGTCATTGAGAAGGAGTTAATCATGCACGATGAGACGTTTCATGATGATGAAGTGAAAAAACGAATCACGACGATGTACGGAGTATAAGACATACATCTTACATACAGATGAAATGGAGGCAGCTCTATGAAAAGTGATATGAAGACAAGCGGGTTACTCAAGCCATCTGTCAGCTATGGAAAATCATTGCGGCTTTCAGCGGATCAGCCGATGACGATTCCTGAAGTCCTGCACAAAACCGCCGCGGCAGCGGGAGATCAAAAGGGCATCACATATATTCAGCCTGACGGCACCAAAGTGTACCAGACTTACAGCGGCCTGAAAAAGATCGCTCTTTCGATTGTGAAAGGGCTCCGCCAATCAGGAGTGAAGGCTCAGGATGAAGTCATATTACAGCTCAGTGACAATTCCCAGCTGATTCCTGCTTTTTGGGGCTGTGTTTTTTTAGGAGCGATCCCGGTTCCGCTTGCGGCCGCTCCGGCTTATACAGAAATGAACAGCGGGACGCAAAAACTGAAAGATGCCTGGATGCTGTTGAATCAGCCGTATGTCATCACAAGCCGTGACGTGCTGCCGGAGATGACTGAATGGGCGGAGGAGCAGGAGCTTTCCGGGTTTTGCGCTTTGGCGGCAGAAGATCTCAGTGCGCATGAAATGGACACGGACTGTCATCATCCCCGTCCGGAAGATTTGGCGATGCTGCTTTTGACCTCGGGAAGCACGGGCACGCCGAAAGCCGTGATGCTCAGCCATGAAAACATCGTCTGCATGGTCAAAGGAAATATTCAGATGCAGGGCTATACAAGTGAGGATGTCACGTTTAACTGGATGCCTTTTGACCATGTCGGCGGCATCGGAATGCTTCATCTGCGTGATGTTTATCTCGGATGTGAGGAAATCAACATACCGAGCGAATCCATTTTGATGGACCCTTTAAAATGGCTCGACCTGATTGATCATTACCGCGCTTCGGTCACGTGGGCCCCCAATTTTGCCTTTGGGCTGCTTGCCGATTTTGCAGAAGAGATTCAAACGCGGAAATGGGACTTATCTTCCATGCGTTACATGCTGAACGGCGGGGAGGCCGCAGTTGCGAAAGTCGGACGCAGAATTATGGAGCTTTTAGAGCCGCACGGTCTGCCGGCTAATGCCATCCGTCCCGCATGGGGAATGTCCGAAACGTCTTCGGGCGTTATTTTCTCAGATGAGTTTACACTGGAAAACACGAGTGACGACGATCGTTTCGTCGAGATCGGTCTGCCGATCCCGGGATTTAATATGAGAATTACGGATGACCGCAATCAAGTGGTGGAAGAAGGAGAAATCGGCCGCTTCCAAGTGTCGGGTCTGACTGTAACGAGCGGATATTATGAGCGCCCGGACTTAAATGAGAGTGTCTTTACAGAAGACGGCTGGTTTGAAACGGGAGATCTCGGATTTCTGCGTGAAGGCCGCCTGACGATAACGGGGCGCACGAAAGATGCCATCATTATTAACGGTGTGAATTATTACAGCCATGCCATTGAATCAGCCGTTGAGGAATTGCCGGAAATTGAAACGTCTTATACAGCGGCATGCGCCGTCCGGCCGAATCAAAGCACGACAGATGAGCTGGCGATTTTCTTTGTGACATCCATTCCGTTGGATGAGAATCGCATGACGAAGCTTCTTCATCACATTCACCAGCACGTGACACAGAGAATCGGCGTTACCCCTGATTATCTGCTTCCGGTCGCAAAGGAAGACATTCCTAAGACGGCGATCGGGAAAATCCAGCGCACTCAGCTGAAACATTCATTTGAACAAGGGCAATTTGATTCTTTACATAATAACAGACAAGAAGGCGGCAATTCAGACACGGCTTCTGCAGAGAAAGAAATTGAACGGGATTTTATCCGTTTTCTGAAAGAGGAACTTTCCATCGCGGATGAGCTCGTTGATCCAAATACGCCGTTTCAAAGTCTTGGCGTCAATTCCATCAAGATGATGAAACTCGCCAGATCAATTGAAAAAACGTATCACATCCGGCTGACGGCAAGAGAGCTGCACAAAAACCCGACGATTGGCGCTTTAGCGGCTTATACTGCTGAAAAAGCGGCAAACATGTCAGCTGAGCATCATCCCCAAAAAGCCGAACCGCCGGCAGAACGGGAGAGACGGCAAACGGCGCCAGCGCTTTCAGAAGTCCAAAAAGGGCTGTGGACATTGCAGAAAATGTCGCCTGAAACGACTGCATACCATGTCCCGCTCTGTTTCCGATTCACATCCGGAATCGACAAAGAGAAACTGAAACAGGCGTTTCAGCTCGTATTAAAGCAGCATCCGATGCTCAAAAGCGCCGTGAATGAAACAGACGGCGGGTTTTATTTCATAGAAGCGGCAGATCCTTTTGTATTCTCGGAAGAAGATATTTCTGACGTCAATGAATCACAAATATCCGCTCTGATACGGAAAAAAGTGAAAGAGCCGTTTGTCAAAGAAGGCGGGCCTTTGCTGCGCGTGCAGCTGCTTTCAAAATCCGCCGAGGAACATTATCTTTTGACGGTCATTCACCACATCGTGTTTGACGGCATTTCATCTATTACATTTATTCACAGTCTGCTGGATCATTATCAGGCGCTGCTGGAGGGAAAAGAAGAGTTTACGGCCGCTGTTCCCGGCATTCATCCCGATTTCGCGGCTTGGGAAAAGCAGTATTTGGCGGGTGAAGAAAGCAAAGCTGCCCGCGCTTACTGGATGAAACAGCTCGGGGGCGATCTGCCTGACCTTCAGCTTCCGCCGACGCGCACGGACAGCAGTGTTCCGGAGTTTACAGAAGATACGCTGACACGCCGTCTTCCCGAACGGCTGCTGAATAATATAACGGCGTTTGCCGCATCCCGTTCGATTCATTTGTCTACCGTCATGCTGAGCTGTTACATGGTGCTTTTAAGCAAATATACGGATAAGGAAGATATTGTGACAGGCATGCCTGCAATGGTCAGACCCGAAGAACGCTTTGACGGAGTGGTCGGGCATTTCCTCAACATGCTTCCCATACGGAGCAGAGCCGGACGAAAAGAAACATTTGCTGACTTTGTTCAAAAGGTGCAGGATGCCGTTCTGGACGGACTGGATCACTCATTTTATCCGTTTCCGAAAATGGTGCGTGATGTGCATGCGAACCCCCGGCAGAACGGTTCGCCTGTTTTCAGCAATGCCTTTTTCTATCAGAACTTTCTGCAGCATTCAAGCTATCAATCGATGCTTGATGAATACAAGGAATTCTCCTGTGAGTTTGTAAAAGACATTCATCAGGAGGGGGAATATGATCTTGTATTTGAAATGTGGGAAGAAGCATCAGGCATGGATCTTACGATTAAATACAGCACCGAATTATTCGACGAAGCGGGGGCGGCCAGACTTTTCAGCCAATTTGTACAGGCTGCTGAAGCTTTGACGGCGAATCCGGATACGCCGCTTGAGAACGTTTCTCTCATGACAAAAAGAGAGGAGCACATGATTCTTAAGACTTGGAATGAAACAAGCCGTGAATATCCGGATGCCTGCTTCCATGAATTATTCGAACGTCAGGCGGCAGAAACGCCGGACGCTTGTGCGGTCGTGTATGAACAGCAACAGCTGACATACCGTGAGCTTGATGAAAAAAGCACGAAGCTGGCGCTCTATTTGCAGGCGCACGGTGCAGGCCCTGATGATCTCATCGGCATTTATACAGACCGATCATTGCATATGGCTGTCGGACTTCTCGGCATTTTAAAAGCCGGGGGAGCGTATGTGCCGCTTGATCCTTCTTATCCCGCTGACAGATTGGAATATATGATCGCCGACAGCAGGATTTCAATGTGCCTGACGACAGCTGATTTAGAGCACTCTTTGAACTGGGGAGGCGTGCAGACAACTGCCATTGACCGCGATTGGTCTCATATTGAAAGTACAGCCGCGGAAAGAACGTCGCTGAAGCGGTTAGTGACACCTGACGATCTGGCGTATGTCATTTACACGTCGGGCAGCACGGGCAAACCGAAAGGCGTGATGATTCCGCACCGGGCGCTGACCAATTTCTTAATTTCGATGGCGAATGAACCGGGGCTTTCGTCCGAAGATAAACTGCTTGCCGTCACGACATATTGCTTTGACATCGCGGCCCTGGAGCTTTACCTTCCTTTAATCAAAGGAGCGGAGTGCAACATCTGTAAGACAGAAGTCACAAAAGACGCACGGAAGCTGAAAGAGCTGATTCAAGAGTACAAACCGACGATCATGCAGGCGACGCCGTTTACGTGGAAAATGCTCTTTCATTCCGGATGGTCAAATGAAGAAAAAGTGAAAATCCTTTGCGGCGGAGAGGCGCTTAGCGAACAATTGAAGCAGCAGTTTCTCGATACGAAAAGCGAGGCTTGGAATATGTTCGGGCCGACAGAGACGACAATCTGGTCCGCGGTGCAGCGTATAACGGAAAATGAGAGCGCGCTTACGATCGGACGCCCGATCGCCAATACCCGCGTGTATATTATGGATTCCGGTCTCAACCCTGTTTTAGAAGGGGTGCCGGGAGAACTTTGTATTGCGGGAGACGGATTGGCAAGAGGGTATTTCAACAAGCCTGAGCTGACAGATAAAGCTTTCGTCAGCCACCGCCTCGAACTGGGATCAAAGCTTTATAAAACAGGCGATATGGCGCGTTTTCTTCCCGGCGGCCGCATTGAATACATGGGACGGATAGATACCCAAGTCAAAATCCGCGGATACCGCATTGAACCCGGAGATATTGAGAGCAGGCTGAATGCCCATCCGGCCGTACAGGAAAGTGTAGTTGTTGTGAACAATCACTCCGGAAATGAAAAGCTTTGCGCGTTTTATATCCGGAAAAACGGAGAGCCGCTTCCGTCTGCAAAGGAATTGCGCATTCATTTGAAACAAGCGCTGCCGGCCTATATGACGCCAGCTTCGTTTATCTGTCTTGAAGAGCTGCCGCTCACACCGAACGGAAAAGTGGACCGCAAGCTTCTTGCTGCCCGCGATCTGACGGAAAAGCAGCCGGACACACAAACATTTTCATCATCTCATATCCAGCAGGCGGTACTGGCGATTTGGCAGGATGTATTGAAAAGCAAAGATATAGAGCTTGATGACCGCTTTTTTGATGCGGGGGGAGATTCGCTTCTTGCCGTGACTGTCACTGACCGGATGACGCAGGAACTGGATTGTGAATTCAGTGTAACGGAGCTGTTTGAATACGCGACGGTAAAAGACATCAGCCGGTATATCGCTGAACAAAAACCGAAAGAAGCCGTTTGGGCTCCTGTACCGCAAAAGAAAGTGAATGCAGAAGACCGGGAACATCCGGCGGGAGAATTTCCCGATTATTACGAGGACAGCCTTGCGGTTATCGGTATATCCTGTGAGTTTCCGGGAGCGAAAGATCATTATGAATTTTGGAATAACATCAAAGAAGGCAAAGAAAGCATCACCTTCTTTTCAAAAGAGGAGCTCCGCCGATTCGGTATTTCTGAAGAACTGGCTGATCATCCCGGCTTCGTTCCGGCTAAATCAGTTTTAGAAGGGAAAGAAATGTTTGATCCCGGTTTCTTCGGCTTTTCACCGAAAGATGCGGAATATATGGATCCTCAGCTGAGAATGCTTTTGCTCCATTCATGGAAGGCAATCGAGGATGCGGGATATATCTCCAAAGAAATTCCGGAAACAAGCGTGTATATGTCTGCCAGCACGAACTCTTACCGCAGCCTGCTGCCGGAGGAGACGACAGCACAGCTGGAAACGCCGGATGGCTACGTGTCATGGGTGCTTGCCCAAAGCGGTACGATTCCGACGATGATTTCTCATAAACTCGGGTTGAAAGGGCCGAGCTATTTTGTCCATGCCAACTGCTCATCTTCGCTAATCGGCCTGCATTCGGCTTTTCAAAGCCTGCAGTCCGGCGAAGCCAAGTACGCCCTCATCGGCGGTGCGACCCTTCATACGGAATCAAGCGCCGGATATGTTCATCAGCCGGGGCTGAATTTTTCGAGCGACGGGCATATTAAAGCGTTTGACGCGGATGCTGACGGAATGATCGGCGGTGAGGGAGCCGGCGCCGTGCTCTTGAAAAAAGCGTCTGATGCCGTTAAGGACGGCGACCATATTTATGCGCTGCTGCGGGGAATCGGCGTCAATAACGACGGAGCGGATAAGGTCGGATTTTATGCGCCGAGCGTCAAAGGACAGGCTGAGGTCATTCAGAAGGTCATTGATCAGACGGGCATCCATCCTGAAACGATCGCGTACGTCGAAGCTCACGGCACAGGAACAAAACTCGGCGATCCGATCGAACTGTCCGCACTTCAATCGGTGTACGGCCGATATACAGATAAAAAACAATACTGCGGCATCGGTTCAGTCAAAACAAATCTCGGGCATTTGGATACAGCGGCCGGAATGGCGGGCTGCATCAAGGTTGTCATGAGCTTATATCATCAGGAGATCGCGCCGAGCATCAATTACAAAGAGCCGAACCCGAATCTTCATTTAGAAGACTCTCCGTTTTACGTAGCGGAAGAAAAGAAAGAGTTAACCCGTGAGAACAGAGCGCACCGCATGGCTTTAAGCTCTTTCGGTCTTGGCGGAACAAACACACACGCGATTTTTGAACAATACCCGGATGCATCCGAAGCAGCAGACGCTGCGGGTCCGTTCATCATTCCGTTGTCTGCCAGAAAAAAAGATCGTCTGAAGGAGTACGCAAAACAGCTGCTGGCTTTTCTGGAAAGAAAAACGGACGCCGACCTCGCTGATCTTGCCTACACGTTCCAAGTCGGAAGGGAAGCGATGGAAGAGCGCGCTGCCTTTATCACAAGCGGCACTGCGGAGCTGAAGCGGCAGCTTGCCGATTTTATCAATGATAAGCCGGCTGTAACAGGCTGCTTCAGAGGAGAAAAACAGCAGGCGAAAGATATTGCCTGGCTTTCTGATGATGATGACAGCGCTGAACTCATTGAGAAATGGCTTGCGAAAGGAAAAGGATCGAAGCTCTGTGAAATGTGGAGTAAAGGTGTCGCCATCAATTGGCACAAGCTTTACAAAGACAAGCATCCGAAACGAATCAGCGTGCCGGTCTACCCGTTTGCAAAGGAGCCGTACTGGCCGAAAAAAGCAGAAAAGAACACATCTGCCGCACACAACGGAGTCTCAGTTTTACACCCGCTCGTGCAGCAAAATACGTCAGATTTAACCATTCAGAAGTTCAGCTCACTGTTTACAGGATCAGAATTTTTCCTGAAGGATCATGTGGTCAGGGAAAAAGCGGTGCTGCCGGGAGCGGCATATTTGGAAATGTCTTATGAAGCGGTAAAACGGGCGCTTGGCGGCTTATTAAGAGACCAAGACAGAATAACGCTCCATCATACCATCTGGATGAAACCGATCGTCGTTCACGAACAAGAACGCCGTGTTCATATTGCACTGTTCCCTGAAGAGGACGGCATCATCTCATATGACATTTACAGCGTAAACGCTGACGATGAAGAAGTGCTGCACAGCCAAGGGCGCGCCGAAATCATAAAGGCTGAACCAGAGCCTGAGACAGACCTTTCTGCCATACAAAACAGATGCACAGCGGACATTCTTGATCCGGCGGCCTTTTATCGGGAAGGCCGGAGCAGGGGGATGTTCCACGGAAAAGCCTTCCAAGGCATTAAGTCCGCCTTTATCGGCGAGAAAGAAGTGCTTTCGGACATACAGCTTCCGGATTCTGTTTCTCACACGAACGGACAATTTACGCTTCATCCGAGCATCATTGATTCAGCTATTCAGACGGCGACGATCTGCATTATGCAAGAGTTTTCCGGACAAAAGCTGATTCTGCCGTTTGCACTGGAATATCTTGAAGTCGTCAAAGCATGCACGCCGACTATGCGGGCGCATGCACGCTTCAGTGACGGATATCAAACCGGTGATTCCGTGCAGAAAGCCGACATTGACCTGTTCGACGAAACAGGAGCGCTTTGCGTGAAGGTAAGAGGATTCTCTACGAGAGTGCTAGAAGGCGATGCAGAATCGGCTCAGCGGCTATCAGGCTCGGAAAAGGTCTTGTTTGCACCGGTCTGGAAAGAAGCCGCCGCATCCGAGAAAGCCTCTGTCCATGCTGATGAGCATTTGATCATACTTTGTGAAGATGCCAGCCGTATAAAAGATGAAGCGGCATCCGGCCTGAAAGACGCCGAACTGCTGATTGCAGAAGGTGAGGGTGAAACAGCCGCTGAACGCTTCCAAAGCTTTGCGCAGACAATCGCTGAACACATCCGGCGGATCATCAGCGAAAAAAGGCAGGGCCGCATTCTGATTCAGACTGTTATTTCAGCAGACGGCAGCCAGCAATTGTTTGCGGGGTTAACAGGTTTGTTAAAAACAGCCGAGCTGGAATACGGAAAACTTGACTGTCAGCTCATCGAAATGGAATCAATCGGCGAAATGCCGGCTGTCGCTCAAAAACTGAAAAACGACAGTCATCGGCCGCATGATAAACATATCCGTTATAAAGGAGAAAAACGGTATGTGAAGGCTTGGGAAGAAATGCATCCCGCAGGGGGCGGCATCGTCTGGAAGGACGAAGGCGTATATCTGATTACCGGAGGGGCAGGAAGCCTGGGGTTGATGTTCGCAAAAGAAATCGCAGGTCGCGTAAAACACCCGAAAATCATTCTGACCGGCCGCTCAAATCTGGCAGAAGCCAAACAGCGTGAGCTTGCTATGCTTCAGCACTCAGGCGCAAATGTCGTCTACAAAAAGCTGAATGCGGCAGACCGGCGGGAAAATGAAGCGCTGATAAAAGAGATTACGGCGGATTTCGGAAAGCTTAACGGAATTATTCACGCTGCGGGAGTGATACAAGACCGCTTCCTGCTGCAAAAAACGAAGGAAGAGTTCAGAGAAGTGCTTGATCCGAAAGTCATCGGAACCGCTTATTTAGATGAAGCCAGCAAAGACTGCAATCTTGACTTTTTCGTATTGTTCTCCAGTGTTTCCGGCGTTCTCGGCAATGTCGGGCAGGCTGATTATGCTGCCGGCAACGCGTTTATGGATGCATACGCCGCTTACAGGCAATCCCTTACGGAGAATGGCCTTCGGCACGGAAAAACGGTCGCCTTTAACTGGACGCTGTGGAAAGATGGCGGGATGCAGGCGGGAGACGAGACGGAGAGAATGATGAAAAAAGCTTTCGGCATGGTTCCGCTTCAAAAGGCGTCAGGCCTGGCTGCATTTTATGAAGGAATGGCTCAGGAAAAGCCGCAGCTTTTAGCAACCGAAGGACACGCAGCAAAATTAAAACAGTCGTTCCTATCCGTTTCTGAAACTGAAAAGCCGCAGGTGGAGAAAATAGAGCCTGTATCCGCCGTTTCGGGAGACAAATGGCACGGTGCGCTTATCCGATTGGTCAGTTCAATTTTAAAAGTCGGCCAAGACGAGATTGATATTGATACGGAATTGAGTGAATACGGTTTTGATTCCGTATCGTTTACCGTCTTTACGAATCAATTAAATGAAGCGTATCAGCTGGAGCTGGCGCCGACGATCTTCTTTGAGTACGGGACGATCCGCAGTTTAGCAGAGTATTTGACGGATGAGGCAGAAGCCGGCCTTCCTTCTCAGCCGGAAGAAAAACACGATGCAGAAGAATCTCTTCAAACGCTTCAGACCGCTTTGACAGCCATGGTAAGCGGCATTTTAAAAGTAGACCGTGAGGACATTGAGGCAGATACGGAATTGAGTGAATACGGTTTTGATTCCGTATCGTTTACCGTCTTTACGAATCAATTAAATGAAGCGTATCAGCTGGAGCTGGCGCCGACGATTTTCTTTGAGTACGGAACGATCAGCGGTCTCGCCGGATATTTGGCAAAAGAGCATCCGGGCCGTTTCGGCGAAAAGAAGAAAGAGTCTCCGGAAAAAGCGCAGCCAAAAGCCCAAAAACCGAAAATGCAGCGGAAAAAGCGCTTCGCAACGGTAATGAAAGCTGCGGCAGCGACACAAGAGCCGCGCGGCAATGACCCGGTTGCCATTGTCGGAATCAGCGGCCGATTCCCGGGTGCAAAGGATATAGAGGAATTTTGGCGCAATTTGAAAGAAGGAAAGGATTCGATCACAACCATTCCGAAAGAACGCTGGGATTGGCAAGCGTTTGATGGCGACCCGAATCTTGAAGGGAATAAAACGCATATCAAGTGGGGCGGCTTTATCGACGGAATAGCTGAATTTGATCCGCTGTTCTTTGGGATTTCACCGCGGGAAGCCCAATATTTAGATCCGCAGCAGCGGCTGTTATTGACTTATGCATGGCGGGCGATAGAAGATGCGGGCTGTAAGCCGGAAAGCCTTTCCGGCACAAATACGGGCGTCTTTATCGGCACCGGAAATACCGGTTATAAAGATTTGTTCACAAGGGCAGGTCTAGCGCCGGAAGGACATGCGGCGACAGGCAGCATGATTCCTTCCATAGGTCCGAACCGTTTGAGCTATTTGTTAAATCTTCACGGGCCGAGCGAGCCGATTGAAACGGCATGTTCAAGCTCGCTTGTGGCGATTCACCGGGCGGTATCCGCTATAGAAAACGGAGAATGCGACATGGCGATTGCCGGGGGAATCAATACGATTCTGACGGAAGAAGCGCATATCAGCTACAGCAAAGCAGGCATGCTCAGCAAAGACGGAAAATGCAAAACCTTCTCCAAAGATGCCAACGGGTATGTCAGAGGAGAAGGCGCGGGAATTCTGATGCTGAAGAAACTGACAGATGCAGAACGTGACGGCAATCCGATTTACGGCGTGATCCGCGGTACGGCTGAAAACCACGGCGGCCGGGCGAATACGTTAACCTCGCCGAATCCGAAACTGCAGGCTGATTTATTGGTGAAAGCATACCGGAAAGCGGGAGTGGACCCGAGCACCGTCACGTATATTGAAGCGCACGGTACAGGAACGGAATTGGGCGACCCGATTGAAATAAACGGTTTGAAAGCGGCGTTTCACGAGCTGGCGAAAACAAATCAAGAGCCTGAAGTCTCCGGTCACCGCTGCGGCATCGGTTCGGTCAAAAGCAATATCGGCCATTTAGAGCTTGCCGCGGGAGTATCAGGCGTGATGAAAGTGCTTTTGCAAATGAAACATAAAACGCTGGTGAAAAGCCTGCATTGCGAGACGATCAATCCGTACATTCAGCTCGATGACAGTCCTTTCTACATCGTGCGGGAAAATCAGGAATGGACGGCAGGAAAAGATAGCAACGGAAATGCCATTCCGCGCCGGGCCGGGGTCAGCTCATTTGGCATCGGCGGGGTCAACGCCCATATCGTCATTGAAGAGTATGTCCCGAAAGAAGCCGCTCAGCCTGAGCACAGCCCGGAAAATCCGGCAATCATCCTTTTGTCCGCCAAATCAAAAGAAAAACTGTTTGAACAGGCGCAGCAGCTGCAAAAAGCGATCCGTCAAACGCCGTATACAGATCAAGACTTGGCGGGCGTCGCTTATACGCTGCAAACCGGAAGGGACGAAATGGAAGAGCGCTTGGCCATTCTTGCAGCGACGATGGCGGAATTGGAAACAAAGCTCGAAGCATTTACGAAAAATGTGAAAAACATCGCTGGGCTCTATACCGGCCAGTCTCACCGCAATAAAGATACGTTTGCCTTGTTCACGGCAGATGAAGATATGGACATCGTCATTGACGCCTGGATTAAAAAAGGCAAATTCGCCAAGCTGGCAGAGGTATGGGTGAAAGGCGGCGTATTGAATTGGAACCGGCTGTATGAAAAGGGTACGCCGCGTTTACTCAGTCTACCGTCTTATCCGTTCGCAAAAGACACGTATTGGGTGCCGGAGAATCCTGACAAAAATAAGGTCCATACAGAGGAACGGATGAAACGTATTCTGACGAAACAATGGGAACTGAGCCCGCTCGAACTGCGTGAACCGTGCGCACGTTCCGTTGCGATTTTGACAGGCGGGGACACGATCAATCTCGCAGAAGAGATCGCAGCGCATATGCCGAATCACCGTATCATCACCGCATCAGACCTTTCCGGTGAATATGACTGGCAGGCGTTTGACGGAGTCATCGACCTCCTCGGCGCAGCGAAAGAAGATTCTCAAGACATGGCCGGAATCAAATGGCTTCAGCAATTGATTGAGCATGGGCATAAAGAAGGGATGACACTGCTTTGTGTCACGAAAGACCTTGAGTCATTAAATAAAGAGGCCAATCAAACAACAGGAGCAAAACGGGCCGGTCTGTACAGAATGCTGGCATGCGAGTACGGTCACCTGTCTTCAAGACATCTCGACCTTGAAGGAGCGCTTTCGGATGACAAACTGGCGAAGCAGATTGCCGATGAGTTTCATGCCCGTACTGATGACGCGGAAGTTTGCCGGAGGGACGGCTTGCGCTACCGCGCCGTATTGAGCGGATCAGAAAATATGAATATGCAAGGCGAGAGAATTGATTTTCCGGACAACCATGTGCTTCTGATCACCGGGGGTACGAGGGGGATCGGCCTTTTATGCGCACGCCATTTTGCCGAACATTATGGAGTGAAAAAACTGGTGCTTACAGGCCGTGAGACCCTTCCGCCGCGAAGTGAGTGGACGGGCGGACTGAATGGGGTGACGGCTCCTGTAAAAGCGAAAATTGAAGCTGTTCTCGACTTGGAATCCAAAGGTGTACAAGTGAAGGTATTGTCAGTCCCGTTAGCTGATGAAGCCGGGCTGAGACAGGAACTGAGTCAGATAAAACAGACGCTCGGACCTATCGGCGGCGTGATTCACTGCGCGGGTGTGACCGATAAAGAGACGCTCGCATTCATCAGAAAAACTGATGAAGACATACAGCGCGTGCTCGAGCCGAAAGTAGACGGGCTTCAGGCGTTATACAGTGTGCTCAGCGAAGAGCCGCTCAAGTTTTTCGTCTTGTTCTCTTCCGTGTCAGCTGCGATACCGGCCCTTTCGGCAGGACAGGCCGACTATGCCATGGCCAATGCGTATATGGACTATTTTGCAAACTCATACAAAGAGCAGCTGCCGATCGTAAGCATTCAGTGGCCGAACTGGAAAGAAACCGGAATGGGCGAAGTAACAAACAAAGCTTATAAAGAGAGCGGGCTATACAGCATCACGAATGCAGAAGGATTACAGCTCCTTGACGGAATACTTCTTGAATCAGCAAGGGGCCCGGTGCTGCCGGCCGTTCTGAATCCTAAGCTGTGGAAGCCGGAGCGATTCCTGCGGCGGAGCAGGCAGGATCAGCCAATGAGTCCGGCTATGGTAAAACCGGCGGAAAAAACCGCTTATGCTGCCGCAGACAACGCTCAATTAACAAGGAAAACAGAAGAATGGCTGAAAGAATTATTTTCTGAAGAGCTGCGGATTGACCAGGACCAGCTTGAGACAGACGTATTATTCCAGGATTACGGAGTGGATTCCATTATTCTTGCTCAGCTTCTGCAGCGGATCAATCGGAATCTCTCGGCATCGCTTGACCCGTCCATTCTGTATGAATATCCGACGATTCAATCTTTCGCAAATTGGCTTCTCGAAGGATATACAGAAGTTTTGTCAGAACGGTTTGATTTGGCGGCGGAGCCTGTTAAGAAGAAGCCGGCTGAGCCGGTGATTGAAACACAAGCCGTTAAGGTGCAAGAAGAGGCGGCCGGAAAACAGATTCACCGGGAAGATATCGCGGTCGTCGGCATGTCCTGCCGGTTTCCGGGGGCGGCTTCCTTAGAGGCGTACTGGTCGCTTTTGGCTGAAGGCCGTTCGGCTATCGGTCCTGTTCCGGCTGAGCGATGGGGTTTGAAGACGCCTTATTACGCGGGAATGCTCGATGGAATTCATCAATTTGATCCGGACTTCTTTTTACTGGCAGAAGAAGATGTAAAGGCAATGGACCCTCAAGCTTTGGCCGCTCTGGAAGAATGCCTTAACCTGTGGTATCACGCTGGCTATACGCCGGATGAGATAAAGGGAGAAGCAATAGGTGTGTATCTCGGCGGACGCAGCCGTCACAGACCGGGTGAAGAGAAACTGCTGGATGCGAAAAACCCGATCGTCGCGCTGGGCCAGAATTATTTGGCCGCAAATCTCTCTCAATATTTTGATATACGCGGCCCGAGCGTTGTCCTCGATACGGCTTGTTCTTCTGCTTTAGTCGGAATGAATATGGCCGTGCAGGCTCTTGTAACAGGAGAAATAAAAGCGGCCGTCGTCGGCGGGGTGAGCCTGTTTGAATCAGAGGAAACCCATAAATTATTTGAACAGCGCGGCATATTAAGTAAAGCGCAGTCGTTCCATGTATTTGACGAACGCGCCGATGGAGTCGTGCTGGGCGAGGGTGTCGGAATGGTTCTTTTAAAAACCGTGTCGCAGGCGATTGAAGACGGAGATTCTATTTATGCCGTAGTGAAGGCGGCATCCGTCAATAATGACGGAAGAACGGCAGGCCCGGCTACGCCGAGTCTGGAAGCGCAAAAATCCGTCATGAAGACGGCTCTTGAAAAAAGCGGAAAACAGCCGGAAGACATCACTCATATTGAAGCGAACGGTTCAGGCACGGTCGTGACAGATCTGTTAGAACTGAAGGCCATTCAATCCGTCTACCGTTCAAAAGACGCCGGCCCGCTCGGAATCGGATCTGTGAAACCGAACATCGGGCACCCGCTTTGCGCGGAAGGAATTGCAAGTTTCATAAAAGTTGTTCTCATGCTGAAAGAAAAGAGCTTTATTCCGTTTTTATCAGGTGAGCACGAAAATACACATTTTGATAGAGAAAAGGCCAATATTCAGTTCAGCCGCACTCTGGCAGACTGGCCGTCACCAATACCGGCGGCAGGAATTAACTGCTTTGCCGACGGCGGAACAAACGCCCACGTCATTGTGGAAGCGTGGCAGGAAGACGAAGGGCGCCGAATCAAGCGCCATCCTTTAACACCGCCTGCATTAAATAAGCGGCTGATTTCGCCGGACAGCAAAGAAGAAACGAACGAAAAAGCTGCGGCAAACATCTGGGATACCTATGAAGTGGAGGTTTAACGTGAAGAACTTCAATAAGCAAATCACTTTATCGCTGAAAAATCCGTTTATTTTACATCATGACGTTTACGGACAAAAAGTCCTTCCGGGATTGGCTTATATTGATATGTTTTATCAGATTTTCAAAGAGCGCGGCTATTCATACGACGGGCTTCAGCTGCGCCATTTATCCATATATCAGCCGCTTATTGCGAAAGAAGACAGCGCCGTCAAGCTTACGGTTGAATGTACAAAGGTAAAAGCAGGGCGCTGGAAACTTACCGCAAAAGGGGCTGAGGTCAGCGGCGGACGAGTCCAGCCGGAAGAACGCATTTACGTCAAAGCGGAAATGCACGAGACGGCACCCGCAGTTTTCAGTGACACGCTTGATCTTGACTCTGTCAAACGCGAGGCGGAACGCACCATCGATTTAAATGAGCTGTATGCACAATGCAGAAGCCAGGAATTGGTTCACAGCGGATATATGAAAGCAGAAGGAGAAGTGTTTGAGGAGCGGGATGGCGTCACCTTTGATGTATCGCTCGGAAAAGACGCGATGGGACAGGCCGGAGGGTTTTTGTTCCATCCGACTCTTCTTGACGGAAGCGGCGTCGGCGCAAACCTATTGATCTCATCGTTGTTAAATGGGGAAAAGAGGCTGTTTCTGCCTCTTTTCTACGAATCTTTTACAGCTTCTGAACCTTTGCAGGCCGGCTGCATCACGAGAATCAAACGTTCGTCGCTTCGGCAGGAAAAGGAGCTTATTTACATTACACTGGAGTTTTTTAACGCATCCGGCCGGAAAGTAGCCGAGCTGAAAGATTTCACAAGCAAGCTCGTGCGGGATGCCGAGCTGATCAATACAGACCGTAAGCCTGCTGAGAGGTCTCCTGAAAAAGCCGGTTTACCGGAAGTTGCGGCATCGCTTGAAGGCGGACACCCGCATGAGGAAGCAGAACGGTATGTCATGAATCTGATGGCGGAAAAAATCGGCAAGCCGCTTGAACAGATTGATTCTCAAGTCGGCTACTATGAAATGGGGCTGACATCGTCCGGACTGCTTGACGTCGTCGAAACGATCAGCGAAAAAATCGGCGAAACCCTTTCTCCGACTTTGCTGTTTGAATATACAACGGCAGCAGAGCTGGCGGCTTTCCTGACTGAGCAGTACGGGAGCCATTTCAGCGCGTCTCCGGCAAAAATGGAGAAGCCGGTTGAGACGCAAACCGAAAAAAGGCGGAAAAGCAGTGTGCCGCAAGATGAAGATATCGCCATTATCGGCATGGCCGGCCGCTACCCGCAGGCCGAAAATATTCATGAATTCTGGGAAAACCTGAAAGAAGGAAAAAACTGTGTTACCGAAATCCCGGAGTCTCGATGGGACTGGCGCCGGTTTGAAAATGTAAAGTCGCCTTCCGGGAAGAGCATTTCAAAATGGGGCGGATTTATTGATGATCCGGATTGCTTTGATCCCCAATTTTTCCGGATTACGCCGCGGGAAGCTGAAACAATGGACCCTCAGGAACGGCTGTTTTTACAAACATGCTGGGAAACGATTGAGGATGCCGGATATACGCCGAAGTCGCTCGCAGAGGCGCGCGGACGGAATAAGAGACAGCGCGTCGGCGTCTTCGCAGGGGTGATGCATAAGGATTATACGTTGGTCGGGGCTGAAGCTTCTTCCAAAGATCATGTATTCCCGCTTTCTCTTAATTATGCGCAAATCGCAAACAGAGTTTCATATTTTTGCAATTTTCACGGGCCGAGCATGGCGGTCGATACGGTCTGTTCATCTTCGCTGACTGCGGTTCACCTTGCTGCGGAAAGCATTCGGCGCGGGGAATGTGAATCGGCGGTTGCCGGAGGGGTCAACTTGTCGCTGCATCCGAATAAATATCTGACATACGGTTTATGGGACATGTTTTCAACAGACGGAGTTTGTCATACATTCGGGAAAGACGGAGACGGCTATGTACCGGCTGAAGGAATCGGTGCCGTTTTATTAAAACCGCTGCGGGAGGCGGTAAAAGACGGAGACCGGATTTATGCGGTGA
Source organism: Bacillus sp. SIMBA_026 (assembly GCF_046535335.1). Classification (NCBI taxonomy): domain Bacteria; kingdom Bacillati; phylum Bacillota; class Bacilli; order Caryophanales; family Bacillaceae; genus Bacillus; species Bacillus sp. SIMBA_026. The sequence goes on from NZ_JAWRWX010000001.1 coordinate 867,499, forward strand.
TAAAGGGCAGTGCCGTCAATCACGTGGGGACAGTGAGCGGAATTTCCGTGCCGAGCCCTGTCGCTCAAGCCGATTTGATTGAAGAATGCCTGGACAAAGCGGGCATCGATCCGCGCACGGTCAGTTATATTGAGGCGCACGGGACGGGAACTTCTCTCGGCGATCCGATTGAGGTTCAAGGCCTTGTCAAGGCGTTCCGCCAGTACACACAGGACAAACAGTTCTGTTCGATCGGATCAGTGAAGTCCAATATCGGCCATGCGGAATCGGCGGCGGGCATCAGCGGCTTAAGCAAGGTTGCCCTGCAGCTTCACCATAAAACTTTGGTGCCGTCTCTTCATTCCGAGGAGCTGAATCCGTATTTAGATTTTGAACAATCACCGTTTTACGTCCAGCATCATACCGAAGAGTGGCAGCAGCCTTCAGTGAAGGAAAACGGAAACGAAACCGTATATCCCCGGCGTGCAGGCATCAGTTCTTTCGGGGCGACAGGTTCAAACGTGCATCTCATTCTGGAGGAATTTATCCCTGAAGAATCACACGGAACAGCGTATGAACCGGCAGGAGAACAGACATTCATTTTCCCGGTTTCGGCCCGGAATGAAGAACGGCTAAAAGAGTACGTTGCGAAGCTGTCTGCATTTATTCATCCCGGCCTGCCGCTTGAGGATGCGGCGTATACACTTCAGATCGGCCGTGAACAGATGGAGGAGCGGGTTGCGTTCACCGCTCAGAATATGACACAGCTCAAAGAGCGGCTGGAAGGCTTTCTGGCAGGTAAAACGGTCAGCGGGTGCTGGCGGAACCGAGCTGATAAAAGCAAACAGGCAGAGCTTGCTCCGGACTTGATACATAAATGGCTTTCTTCCGGAAGTCTGGAGATGATTGCTGAGAAGTGGGCCGGCGGAGGAACAATGGATTGGAATCTCTTATACGGTGAAAACAAACCGAATCGGGTCAGCCTGCCGACATATCCGTTTGAAAAAACACGGTATTGGGTGCCGAAGGCGGAGAATAGAGAATCACTGCCGCAAAAAAATGCAGGCATGCTGCACCCGCTCCTGCATGAAAATGTATCAAACATGTCAGGCGTCCGTTTCCGCTCTGCGTTTAGCGGCGGAGAATTTTTCCTGAAAGATCACGTCGTCAAAAACGAGCGGACGTTACCGGGCGCGGCTTATCTGGAAATGGTTAGGGCGGCTGTTGAACACGCGGCAGAAACGAAGGAAGAAGGAACAGTCCGTCTGAAACATGTCGTATGGATACGTCCGTTTACAGCGGCGGATGAGTCCGCAGAACTGTATCTCCGTCTTTATGACGAAGAAAATGGGGAGATGGGATTTACGGTTTACAGTGAATCGGCTTCCTCGGAACTAGAGCCCGTTCTCTATGCGCAAGGAAGCGCGGCGTTTGTCCGAGCGGGCGAACCGGCCAAAATCGAGATTGACAAATTAAGAGAGTCACGCCGTCTGATCACACCTGACGCTTGCTATCGGGCATACAAACAAATGGGGATTGAATACGGGGATGCTCACAAAGCGGTCACGGAAATCTATGCAAAAGACAGCAAAGTGCTCGCGAAGCTCTCACTCCCGTCATCTATTTCTCATACAAAAGATCAGTTTGTCCTCCATCCGAGCCTTTTGGATGCAGCCTTCCACGCGACAATCGGGTTAATGCTTGACAGAGACGGGAATGACATACGGCCGATGCTGCCGTTTGCTCTCGAACAGATTGATGTGTTGAAAAGCTGTAAAAGCAATATGTGGGTATCCATTGCGTACAGCGGCGAAAGCAAGCCTGAAGATGCCGTGCAGAAGCTGGATATTGATGTATGTGACGAACAAGGCAATGTATGTGTGAAAATGACTGGTTATTCCGCACGGGAAATTGAAACGGATAAAACAGATACACTATATTTTGAACACGTATGGGAAGAGAAGGCCGCTGTACATGAAAAAGCGCCGATCCATTTCAAAGCCCATCACGTGATGATATCTGACCGGTTTACGGATCAAATGAACAGCATACAGACAGACTTCAGCTGTCATGTGCTCCGTGATCAGCATAAGAGTGAAGACGAACGGTTTGAAGCTTGTGCGCTTCAGGCGTTCGAAGAAGTGAAGAAAATCCTCGCTTCAAATTCCGGCGGGCGCGAGCTCATTCAGATTGTCGTGCCTCAAGAAGCGGATACGCAGCTCCTTTGCGGCTTAACGGGGCTTTTGAAAACAGCGGCGCTTGAAAACCCGAACCTGACCGGCCAGCTGATTGAATTGGAGCCGGACGTCAAGGCAGACACGCTGTCACGATATGTAAAAGAATGCAGCGCTCATCCTGATGATAAGCATATTCGCTATGAAAACGGCAGGCGCTATACGGCACAATGGCAGGAAACAGGGCTTGAACAGTTCGGCGCCGAAAAGCCGTGGAAGGATAAAGGTGTTTATCTGATCACAGGCGGTGCAGGCGGTCTCGGATTTTTGTTCGCCAAAGAAATCGCCCGGCATGCAAAAGACGCCGTTCTTATTTTAACGGGGCGTTCTCTGTTGGATAACCGTAAAAAAGCCCAGCTTCAAGAACTGTCCGATCTCGGCGTGCAAGCCGTGTACAAACAAACGGACATGACGGAAAAACAAGAAGTTCAATCGCTCACAGCGGACATCTGCCGGCAGTACGGCGGATTAAACGGTATCATACACAGCGCCGGAACGATAAAAGACAACTATATTCTGAAAAAGCACAAAGATGAAATCCGTGATGTACTGGCGCCGAAAGTCTCCGGACTGGTTCATCTTGATGAAGCGGCAAAGGACATTGAGCTTGATTTTCTGATTCTTTTCTCTTCCGGAGCCGGAAGCGCCGGAAGCGCGGGCCAGGCTGATTATGCGATGGCCAATGCGTTTATGAACGCCTTCAGTGAAAAAAGAAACCGTAAAAAAGCCCGAAATGAACGCTATGGACACACCCTTTCAATCTGCTGGCCGCTTTGGAAAGACGGCGGCATGACGGTTGATGCTGAAACGGAAGCCATGCTGACAAAAGAAAGCGGCATGGTCCCTATGCAAACAGAAAACGGCATTCATGCTTTGTACCGCGGGTGGGCGGCAAACACATCCCAAGTCATGGTGACGGAAGGCTACGCCGCAAAAATCCGGGCGTTTTTGAAAAAATCAGCGGATGATCAGCCGGATAAGGTCAGCGAAACGGAAGAAACGGCAGGTCTTACAGCAGGCGGAGAGAACATGCTTGCAGAAAAAACGGAGCATTTCTTGAAACAAGTGCTTTCGGAAGTGACCAAACTTCCTGTCGGCAAAATTGACGCCAAGGCGCCTATGGAAGATTACGGTATTGATTCGATTATGATTATGCATTTGACGGGCCGGCTGGAAAAGAGCTTCGGCTCATTGTCAAAAACATTGTTTTTCGAGTACCAGAATATCGAATCGCTGGCGCAGTATTTTATGAAAGCACACCGGGACACGCTGCTGGAAGTGACCGGGATGAAAACAGAAGAAACTCCTGCAGCCAAACCGGCGCTGTCTGAGAAAGCGAAAGTAAAGCCTGTTTCCAAACGGAATGAAGGCAAAAAAGGCTTTGCGCAAGTCCGTCCAGACACGCGGAAAAATCAGCAGCTGACGGAGCGTGAAGATATCGCGATTATCGGTATATCAGGACGATATCCGCAGGCCGAAAATCTTCAGGAATTTTGGAAGAATTTGAGTGAAGGCACTGACTGCATAACCGAAATTCCAAACGATCGCTGGGATCACAGTCTTTATTACGACGCTGATAAAGATAAAGCAGGCAAGACGTACGGAAAATGGGGAGGATTTTTGAAAGACGTGGACAAATTTGATCCGCAATTCTTCTCTATTTCGCCCCGGGATGCAAAATTGATGGACCCGCAGGAGCGGTTATTCCTGCAATGTGTCTACGAAACGATGGAAGATGCCGGTTACACGCGCAAAAAGCTCACGGAAAAATCGGGTGATTTGCTTGGCGCCAATGTCGGTGTTTACGTCGGCGTCATGTATGAGGAATATCAGCTTTACGGAGCCGAAGAACAGGCGCGCGGAAAATCGCTTGCGCTGACCGGAAATCCGTCATCAATTGCGAACAGGGCTTCCTATGTATTCGGTTTTAACGGTCCGAGCATGGCTCTGGATACGATGTGCTCTTCTTCTTTGACAGCCATTCATCTGGCATGCCAAAGCTTGCGGAACGGGGAATGCGAAGCAGCATTTGCCGGGGGCGTCAATGTATCCGTTCATCCGAATAAATATTTGATGCTCGGTCAGAACAGATTTTTATCAAGCAAAGGCAGATGTGAAAGTTTCGGAGAAGGCGGAGACGGTTATGTGCCCGGTGAAGGAGTGGGCGCCGTACTCCTTAAGCCGCTTTCTAAAGCAAAAGCGGACGGTGATCATATTTACGGCCTGATCAAAGGAACGGCCGTGAACCATGATGGAAAAACAAACGGGTATTCCGTACCGAATCCGAACGCCCAAGCCGCGGTGATCAAACAGGCGTTAAAAGACGCGGGAACCGATCCGAGGGCGGTCAGCTACATCGAAGCCCACGGCACCGGGACTTCACTCGGCGATCCGATTGAAATCACGGGTCTGACAAAAGTCTTCTCAGAACAAACACAAGATAAACAGTTTTGCTCTATCGGCTCAGCGAAATCCAATATCGGGCACTGTGAAAGCGCGGCGGGCATCGCGGGGCTGACGAAGGTGCTGCTGCAAATGAAATACAAGAAGCTTGCGCCGTCACTGCATTCCCGGACGCTTAACCCGAATATTGATTTTCCGAGTACGCCGTTTAAAGTGCAGCAGACGCTTGAAGAGTGGAAAAGACCGGTCATAAATGATAAGGAATTGCCGAGAACCGCGGGACTTTCCTCATTCGGAGCCGGCGGCGTCAACGCTCATATCGTCATCGAAGAATATTCCGCTGATGAGGATAAGGAGACGGCTTTTGCCGCGCCTCATCCGTCGATGATCGTCCTTTCCGCGAAAAATGAGCAACGGCTTCAAAAACGGGCGGAACGTCTTCTTGATGCGCTGCGGAGCGGGCGTTACCGGGAAGCGGATCTGAGCCGGATCGCATATACGCTTCAAATCGGCCGTGAACCGATGGAAGAGCGTCTCGGAATGATTGTCAGCAATTTGCGCGAGCTTGAAGAGAAGCTTGACGAATTTACGGGCGGCAAGGAGTCAATTGACCAGCTCTACCGCGGACAAGTCAAACAGAATAAAGACACGATGGCGCTGTTTGCGGCTGATGAGGACATGGAAAAAACCATTGAGGCATGGCTTGAAAAAGGCAAAGCCGCAAAGGTATTAGAGCTTTGGGTGAAGGGTCTTCCGCTGAATTGGGATAAGCTGTATCAAATGGGCAGACCGCAAAAAATCAGTCTCCCGGCCTACCCGTTTGCAAAAGACCGTTATTGGATCGACATATCAGCAGATGCAGCTGTCAAAAAACCGGCCGACACACAGTCTGCGCCGATCGCACCGGCGGCCGTCCCGGAACCGGTCATTGAAGTAACAACTCTTCACGAGGAGACTGCCAAAGAAAAACCGTCAAACATTTCATTGCAGCCTTTGAGCGGCGCGAAACCGAAAAGAACCGTACAGTCTGTTTCCCGTCCGGCGGTTTCCGCTGAACAAGTAAGTGCCGTATTGACCGAAAGTTTGGCAGACGTTTTATATATGGATGCCGACGATATCGACGCAGACGACACATTTATTGATATCGGCATGGATTCAATTACCGGTCTTGAATGGATAAAGGCCGTTAATAAAACGTACGGCACGTCCCTTACGGTGACGAAAGTATATGATTATCCGACAATCCGCCAGTTTGCGGCTTTCTTGCAAAAAGAGCTCGGGACAGAACCGATCCTTGAGGAAGCAACTGAACCGCAGAAAACAGAGGCCGTGAAAAAACCGTCAAACATCATGCTGCAGCCTTTAAACGCTCATAAGCAGCATGTGACACAAGCAGAAGCGGATATTCTGGAGGCGATGTCTGAAACGGCAGCTTCCGCCGAACCGGAAGAACCGATTGAAGCGGTGCATGACGAGTTATCAAAAGCACTGGCTGATGTATTGTACATGGAGCGTCATGAAGTAGATATTGATGAGGCCTTTATTGACTTGGGTATGGATTCGATTACCGGTCTTGAATGGATAAAGGCCGTCAATAAACGGTACGGCACGGACTGTAACGTAACGAAAGTGTATGATTATCCGACAATCCGCCAATTTGCCGATTTTCTGAGTGCGCAGCCGTCCGTCCGCGGAAGAAAAAAACAGGCGGTTCCCGTACGTCCAAAGCCGCTTACGCAGCAACACGCCCTGCAGGAGAAAACACCTGCCGAGCCTGAGAGATTAACGGTTCAAAAGGAACCTGAACCGGTGCAGGCCAAACGGGAGCCTAAAGACGAGATGGCGGACGCGATAGCCATCGTCGGCATGTCGGGCAAGTACCCGGATGCGCCGGACCTAAAGACGTATTGGGACAACTTAGCCCGTGCGAAAAATGCCATTCGCGACATCCCGCTTTCCCGCTGGGATGTAAACAAATACTATGATCCGGCCTTAAACAAGAAGGGCAAAGTATACTGCAGATCAATCGGTATGCTTGACGGCATTGAAGAATTTGATCCGCTGTTCTTTAATATTTCTCCGTCTGAAGCGGAACTTATGGACCCGCAGCACCGGATATTTTTACAGGAAGGTTTTAAAGCCTTTGAAGATGCGGGTTACAGCTCAAAAGAATTAAACGGGAAAAATTGCGGCGTTTATTTGGGGATTATGAACAATGAATACGGCATGATGTTAAACAAACATCAGACAGGAGGAAGCGCGACGGGCAACAGTTTCAGCATCGCGGCGGCCCGCCTGCCTTATTATCTCAATTTGAAAGGTCCGGCCATTCCGATCGATACGGCATGCTCTTCATCTCTTGTCGGGACTCATTTGGCGCGTCAGGCGCTGTTGAATCATGAAATTGACATGGCGCTTGTCGGCGGCGTGACCTTGTATTTAACGCCTGAATCATACATCAGCATGTGTGAAGCCGGAATGCTGTCTCCTGACGGCCAATGTAAAGCATTTGATAACAGTGCGAACGGATTTGTGCCCGGCGAAGGCGCGGGGGCGCTCGTTTTGAAGAGGCTGAAAGATGCGGAAGCCGATCAAGACCATATTTACGGAGTCATTATCGGATCTGGAATTAACCAGGACGGAAAAACCAACGGCATTACCGCACCAAGCGCGAAAAGCCAAATGGATTTAGAGCGCCAAGTGTATGAAGCGCACAACATCCACCCTGAGAGCATCACCTATGCGGAAATGCACGGCACCGGCACAAAGCAGGGGGATCCGATTGAATTAGAAGCCCTGTCTTCTGTATTTAAGGAAAAAACGGACCGCAAACAATTTTGCGCCATCGGTTCGGTTAAATCGAATATTGGGCATACGTCGGCAGCGGCAGGTGTAGCAAGCGTCCAGAAGGTTCTGCTGTCGATGAAGCATCAGCAGCTTGTGCCGACCCTTCATTTCAGCACGCCGAATGAACATTTTGATTTCGATGACTCGCCTTTAATTGTCAATACCGAACTCAAACCTTGGGAAACAGGCGGAGCACCGCGGCGGGCCTGTGTCAGCTCATTCGGCTACAGCGGCACAAACGCTCATCTCGTTATCGAAGAGTATCAGCCGAAAGACCGGGGAAGCCGTAAGCCTGATGAGACAAACATTTTTGTGCTGTCGGCGAAAAAAGCGCCCCAGGTAAAAACCTATGCCGAGTCTGTGATCGAATTTGCAAAAGCCAATCAGAATATCAATCTTTCAGATATGGCGTACACGCTTCAAACCGGGCGAGATGCGATGGATTACCGTCTTGCGGTTACAGCCGGTTCGAGAGAAGAACTGATCAGCCGGTTAACCGATTTTGTAAACGGAAATACGGGTGAAGGGATATATGAAGCCCATATCAAAACGGCTAAAAAAGAAATCAAAGCATTTGAAACGGACGATGACCTGAAGCAGCTTGTGAGGTCATGGTTCGATAAGAAAAAATACGCCAAAATAGCGGAATTGTGGGCCAAAGGGCTTCAGATGGACTGGGACAGACTCTATCAAGGCGAAAAACCCCGCAGAATCAGTCTGCCGGCTTACCCATTTGCGAAGGAGCCGTACTGGCTGCCTGAACCGAAAGCCGTACCGCAGGAAACAGAAGACCGGCGCGAGGCTGTGCTTTTAGAAAAGCAATGGGTTCCGTGTGAGATCGATTCGGCCGGTGAGAAAAGCGGCAAGACGGTCATGATTCTGGCTGATGCAAGGACAGCGGAGCTAGCCGAAGAGACTGCAAAGCATTTCGCTTACTCGTTCATTCTCCCGGTCGATTCCGCTGACACTGCAGCTAGCGATTGGAATCACATAGATGGCGCAATCGATCTGACGGGATGCGGAGACGAAGACCCTTCACTGGAAGGGCTCAGCAGGCTCCAGACTCTGATTGATACAAGCCGCCGGCAAGCGCGGCCGCTGACGCTGCTATATGTAACAAAAGGCTTGGAGCCATTTCAGCAGAAAACGATTCATCTTGCAGGAGCGGCAAAAAGCGGCCTGTACAGAATGCTTCAAAATGAGTATCGAAACGTGACGTCCAGACACATGGATGCCGATACAGATACGGATCAGCAGACGCTTGCCAAACAGATTGCAGATGAATTTTCGGAGGACAGCACAGAACCGGAAATCTGCCGCCGAAACGGACAGAGATACCGTGCTTTATTCACGGAGATTCCAAGCGGGAAGCAAGCAGAACATAAGCCCGCACCGTTTCCTGAAGACCATGTGCTTTTCATTACCGGAGGCACGAGGGGACTGGGTCTCTTATGCGCCCGCCATTTCACAGAAAAACACGGGGTGAAAAAAGTAGTGCTGACAGGCAGGGAGCCGATTCCTCCCCGTCATGAACGGTCAGCCGTTAATACGAGGCTGAAAGAGAAGATCCGGGCGATTGAAGAGCTCGAAGCAAAAGGAGTGCAAGTGGCGGTGATCAGTCTGAAATTGTCTGATCATGATGCGGCGGCAGCGGAAATTGAAACAATCCGGCGCACGATGGGACCGATAGGCGGCGTCATTCACTGTGCGGGATCGGTTAATTCAGTAAATCCGGCGTTTATTAGAAAGACTCCCGACGACATACAAGAAGTGCTTGAACCGAAAGTCGCCGGGCTTCAAACATTAAGCAGCCTTTTCACAAATGATCCTTTGCAATTTTTTGTCTTATTTTCTTCAGTATCTGCAGTCGTTCCGGCGCTCGCGGCGGGACAGTCGGATTATGCGATGGCAAATGCGTACATGGATTATTTCGCGGCGGCTCATCAGCATCAATATCCGCTGGTCAGCATTCAATGGCCGAACTGGAAGGAAACCGGATTAGGTGAAGTCCGCACAGAAAGCCTGAAGCAGACCGGACTGCTGGGACTGTGCAACGCGGAAGGACTTGACTTGCTGGACCGCATTTTATCTGAAAACATCCGCCCGTCCGTTCTGCCGGCTATCATTGATCGGAGCGAATGGCATCCTGACAGGCTGCTCTGTCAGGAGGAAACACAAAAAGCCGTAATAAACGGCAAAGCCGCGGAAAAACATTCAGACAGAGACCTGCTTCTTGATACGAAGGCGTGGCTTGTGAAACTGTTTTCCGATGAGCTGAAAATCGCTCCGGAAGAACTGGAAACAGACGAACCGTTTCAGGATTACGGGGTTGATTCGATCATTTTAGCGCAGCTTTTACAGCAAATGAATCAAGCGCTCAAAGAGGACTTAGACCCATCTGTTTTATATGAACATCCGACAATCGACGCGTTTGCCGAATGGCTTGTATCCAATGGGCAGCCGCTGCTTACAGAAAGGGAGGAACCTGATACAGAAATGTTGGTTCCGGCTGCCGTACAAACGGTTCACACTGAACAAAAGCGTGATGCCGTAACTGAAGACATTGCTGTCGTCGGAATGAGCTGCCGTTTTCCGGGAGCGGAATCGTTAGACCAATATTGGGACTTGCTGAGAAGCGGCAGGTCCGCAATCGGCTCCGTCCCGGCGGAACGTTTCGGATATGCAAATCAATACGTTGCGGGATTGATTGACAATATGGATCACTTTGATTCCGAATTCTTTTTCATTCCGGAAAACGACGCGAAAGCGATGGACCCTCAGGCGTTGGCGGTGTTGGAAGAAAGCTTGAAACTTTGGTGCCATGCCGGCTATACCCGTGAAGAAATCAAGGGCATAGAAGCCGGTGTGTATATCGGAGGCCGCAGCCAGCATCAGCCTGATCCTGAAAGTCTTGCGAATACCCGCAACCCGATCGTTGCGGGCGGGCAGAATTATTTAGCGGCAAACGTTTCGCAATTTTTTGATCTGCGCGGGCCGAGCATCGTGCTTGATACGGCTTGTTCATCGGCTTTGACAGGAATGAACATGGCCGTTCAGGCACTGAGAAGCGGCGATATCAAAGCGGCGGTAGTTGGCGGCGTCAGCCTGCTGAACACGGATGCGGCGCACCGGATGTTCCAAGAGCGCGGACTGTTAAACGAAAAACCGGCATTTCACGTATTTGACAAGCGTTCAGGCGGAGTTGTCCTCGGTGAAGGTGTCGGCATGGTACTGTTAAAAACAGTAAGTCAGGCGCAAAAAGACGGCGACACGATACACGCGGTCATTAAGGCTGCCGCCATGAACAATGATGGCAGAACGGCAGGCCCGTCAGCTCCTAATATGCAGGCGCAAAAAGATGTCATGCAAAGCGCGCTTTTCAAAAGCGGCAAAAAGCCGGAAGACATCACTTATATCGAAGCAAACGGATCGGGTTCCGCGGTGACTGATTTGCTTGAGCTGAAGGCGATTCAATCCGTATACCGCTCAGGTCAGCATGTTCCGCTCGGCATCGGGTCAATCAAGCCGAACATCGGGCATCCGCTTTGCGCAGAAGGCATCGCAAGCTTCATTAAAGTCGTATTAATGCTGAAGCATAAACAAACGGTTCCGTTTCTCTCAGGAGACGAACCGATGCCGCATTTTGATATAACAAAGACAGATTTTCACTTTCATAAAACAGCCGGCGAATGGGATGCAGCCCCGTCAGCAGCCATCAACTGCTTTGCTGACGGCGGAACGAACGCCCACGTCATTCTGGAAGCTTGGGAAGAAAAAGATACCCGAATGAAAAGAAAGCCGCTGCCGGTACCGTCATTAAGACGTAAGGCTCTGGTAAAAGAGCCTGACGCACCGGCGGAGAAACAAGAGCTTCCTGCGAAAAAAATGTTCTGGAAAGCATTTAAATGAGAGAGGAGTGGGAAGGAATGATATCGGAAAAAATCAATATCTCACTGGATCATCCCATCATGAAGGGCCATAAGGTCTTTGGTGAAGCGGTATTGCCCGGTCTTGCTTATATCGATTTGATTTATCAGGTTTTTCAGGAACACGGTTATGTATACAATGAGCTCGAATTGAAGCACGTTACGATTTATCAGCCTTTAACCGTCATTGAAACGGCTGCAATCATTCTGACCATTCAATGTTCTGATAGCGGAGATGGAAAGTGGCTCATCTCCCTTTCAGGGCAGAAACAGCAAGGTGACGAGCTGTCAGACAATATACAATATGCGACGGCTGAAATGGTGAAAAGAGACGCTGTCACATTTGACGAAACCATTGATTTCGGCGATGTAAAGCAGTCAGGCAGATCTCTGAATCTTGATGACATGTATAACCGCTGCCTGGATCATGACTTGGTTCATTCCGGCATGATGAAATCGAACGGACGATTGTACGAAACAGAAGGCGGCATGCTGGCTGAGCTTTCTTGCGAAGAAGGAAAAGATTTCTTTTTATTCCATCCGGCCCTTTTGGATGCGAGCGGAATCGGGGCGAGCGGTTTGCTTTCTGAAACAAACCGGCTTCACCTGCCTTTATATTATGAATCGTTCACGGCCGCCGACAGGCTGCAATCAGAGTGCACGGCGCGTATCGCCGCTTCCGGCGTCCGTCAGGAAAAAGAACTCACAACGATGACGATCGAGTACTTCAGCCGATCCGGACAAAAGGTGGCGGAGCTTAAAAACATTACGGGAAAAGCGGTTCGGCTCGAAGAAGACGCGAATACAGCCGAACAGAATCAACAGGCTGCAGCTGAGCCGGAAAGCACAGATGAAAAAGACATCATTCTGTTTTTAAAGAAGCTTTTGGCTGATAAGCTTGGTCAGCCTTGGGAGACGCTGGACGTTCTAGCTGGCTACTATGAGCTTGGGCTGGATTCATCTTCTTTGCTTGAGATTGTACAGGATATCAGTAAAAAGACGGGTGCGGACCTCGCGCCCACTCTTCTCTTTGAATATACAAATATAAAAGAACTCGCAGCCTTTTTGAAAAAGACCGTTTCATTTGAATGTGCGGAACGTGCAGCCGAACCATCACGGTCTGAAGCTGAAGCACCGGACGCGCCAGAACATCATAAAAACACCGGAGACATCGCGATTATCGGAATGGCCGGCCGCTATCCGAAAGCGAAAAGTGTGGCGGAGTTTTGGGAAAACCTGAAGGCAGGCACGGATTGTATCACTGAAGTTCCGAAGTCCCGATGGGATTGGCAAACATATCAAAACGTAACGTCCCCGTCAGGAAAAACAGTATCAAAATGGGGCGGTTTCATTGACGATGCCGACTGCTTCGATCCGCAGTTTTTCAGAATCTCACCGCGTGAGGCGGAAACGATGGACCCGCAGGAGCGCCTGTTTTTAGAAACATGCTGGGAAACGATTGAAGACGCGGGGTATACGCCTGAAACGCTGGGGAATAAAGGTGAGAAACAGCATCCGATCGGCGTATTTGCAGGGGTGATGCATAAAGATTATTCCTTAATCGGCGCAGAACAATTATCTGAAACTGATCCTTTTCCGGTTTCACTGAATTATGCGCAGATCGCCAACAGAGTGTCCTATTTTTGTGACTTCCACGGGCCGAGCATCGCGGTAGATACCGTTTGTTCCTCATCATTGACTGCCATTCATCTGGCCATTGAAAGCATCCGCCGCGGCGAATGTGAAGCCGCGCTTGCGGGAGGGGTGAACTTGTCGCTGCACCCGGCGAAATATCTCAGCTACGGAAGCGTGGGCATGCACTCAAGTGACGGCCGCTGCCGCACATTCGGCGAGGGCGGGGACGGCTACGTTTCCGGAGAAGGAGTCGGTGCGGTCTTGCTCAAGCCGCTGGAAAAAGCCGAACAAGACGGCGACCGCATTTACGCGGTCATTAAAGGAAGCGCCGTTAACCACGTCGGGAAAGTAAGCGGAATTACCGTCCCGAGTCCTGCTGCACAGGCAGAAGTCATTAAGGCCTGTCTGAAAAAAGCAGGTATCAGCCCGCGGACCGTCAGTTATGTGGAAGCCCATGGCACGGGTACTTCGTTAGGAGACCCGATTGAAATTGAAGGTCTGTCAAAAGCGTTCAGCCAAGGGACGCAGGATAAGCAATTTTGTTCCATCGGTTCGGTCAAATCAAATATCGGCCACGCAGAATCAGCGGCGGGGATCAGCGGGTTAACAAAAGCAGCGCTGCAGCTTCATCACAAAACGCTTGTCAAATCACTGCATTCTGCGGAATTAAATCCTTACCTGAAATTTGAGGGATCTCCTTTTTACGTACAGCAGCAGACTGCTCCGTGGAAGCAGCCTGAAGCTGAAGAAAACGGAAAAGTCACACATTATCCGCGCCGGGCTGGACTCAGTTCCTTCGGTGCATCAGGTTCGAACGCCCATATCATTTTAGAAGAATACATTCAGCCTGAACAAAAAGCGCCTGTACCTGAGAACGATGCAGCAAAACTCATCCCGCTGTCAGCAAGAAATAAAGACAGGCTTCTCGCCTATGCGGAAAAATTAGCCCGGTCGCTTTCAGAAAAGACGGTGCTGTCTGAACTGGCTTATACACTTCAGACAGGACGTGAAGCAATGGAGGAGAGAGCTGTCTTCCTTGTAAATGACACCCGCGACTTGATAGAAAAGCTGAATGATTTTGTAAAAGGAAACGAAAACATCTCCGGTTTTTGGCGCGGACAAGCTGAGCTGCCGGAACTGAGCGAAGCCGCTCCTGAGACGGACGATCCGAAACGGCTTGCGGCGTTATGGGCAGAAGGGAAAACAGTAGATTGGAATAAGCTGTACGGTTCAGATAAACCGCGTAAAACTAGCGTTCCGACTTATCCATTTGCAAAAGAACGCTATTGGATTCCGCAGCAGAAAAAACAGGAGAAAAGCCTTTCAGGCACAGTGCTGCACCCGCTTTTACAAGAAAATACGTCAGATTTTTCGCAGCAGCGCTTCACGTCTCTTTTTACGGGAGATGAATTTTTCCTATCTGACCATGTCGTCAACGGACAAAAAATACTGCCGGGCGTCGCCTATTTGGAAATGGCCGCAGAGGCGGTCAAAAAGGCCGCTGCCGTGACGGAAAAAGACCACAGCGTCACACTCAGACAGGTCGTTTGGGTCCGGCCGGTCATGATTGAAGACAAACCGAAGGAAATACATATTGCCCTTTATCCGGAAGATGATGGTGAGGTTACCTATGAAATATACAGTGAAGCAGAAAACGGCGAAGATCCGGTCATTCACAGCCAGGGTGAAGCGGTCATTACCGAACCGGGAAGCGCCCAGATAGATATCGAGTCTGTCAAAGCTTCCTGCAATTTAGGAACCGTAACTGCAGAAGAATGTTACGGAGCTTTTGAAAAGATCGGTCTGGATTACGGAGAGGCATACAGGGGCGTACAGCAATTGCTGATCGGAGAAGACCGATTATTGGCCCGTATTTCACTCCCAGCAGCCGTACATGACAAAAAAGAACAGTATACGCTTCACCCGAGTATGATGGACGCCGCTTTTCACGCATCCGTCGGTCTGCTTGTCCGTTCGATACATGACGATGCAGACAGCCACAAGCTTTCTTTGCCGTTTGCGATGCAGGAAGTGGAAGTGTTCGGACCGTGCCCTGAACATATCTGGTCATATATCCGGTACACAGAAGGCAGCAAAGCAGATGACAGCGTAAGAAAATTTGACATTGATATGTGTGATGATGCCGGTACGGTTTATGTCCGGATGAAAGGCGCGTCCGTCCGGGCGCTTGACACAGGCCAAACAGCGGGCGGAGAAACCGCGGAGGCGCCTGTCGGCCATACGATGCTGATTCCGGCTTGGGAGCCTGTTGCGCTTGAAAAAGCCGGGGAAGCAGCGGTGGATAAGCAGACGGCAGTATTCGGCGGAACGGATTCGAGACATACGCGCATAAAAGAACATCTGCCAAGCGCTTCATATTATCCGATCAGAGGTACGGATGATATCACATCTCTTACGCACATGCTTGAAGGACAAAAAGAACTGGAGCAAATCATTTGGCTTGCTCCGCAGGCTGAGAGTGCTGACAGCCTCAAGGAACAGGATAGGAACGTTCTTCATGTGTTCAAGCTGATGAAAGCATTACTTGCCTTAGGGTACGGAGAAAAACGTTTGGACTGGTGCATCGTCACAGCAAATGCCCAGCCGTTTTCGGATCAAGACAGCGCCGATCCGTCACAAGCCGCAGTCAGCGGACTTGCCGGAACAATGGCGAAAGAATATCCGCATTGGCATATCCGCATGATTGACACAGAAACGGACGGCAGCTGGCCGATCGAAGAGGCGCTCAGTCTTTCTGCCGGGAAAAACGGTCAAATTTGGGCGTACCGCAATCAGCAGCTGTTAGAGCGGCAGCTGATACCGCTTGACAATATGCCGAAAAACGGCACGCTGTACCAAACAGGCGGGGTTTATGCCGTGATCGGAGGCGCCGGGTATCTCGGTGAGGCATGGAGTGAATACATGATCCGCCGCTACAAAGCACGCATCATTTGGATCGGAAGAAGCACACTGAATGATTCCATACAGGCGAAACTCGACCGGCTCAGCGCATTCGGCCCGGCGCCTGAATATGTTTCCGCCGATGCCGCTGACAGTGCTTCCTTAGAGAGGGCTTATCAGTTCATAAAAGAGCGCCACACAAAAATGAACGGAATCATCCACTCGGCAATGGATCTGTCTGAGCAAAGCTTAAATAATATGAAGACAGAAGAGTTCAAATCGGTGCTGCGGGCAAAAGCCGATGTAAGTGTGTCCATGGCGGAGGTATTCGGACGGGAGCCGCTTGACTTTGCGCTCTTCTTCTCCTCGCTTGTGGCATTTATTCATAACGTGAAACAAAGCCATTATGCCGCAGGATGCGCTTTCAGTGACGCATTTGCGAAAGAACTTGATCAGACATGGAATTGTCCGGTCAAAGTGATGAATTGGGGCTATTGGGGCAACAGCGAAGCAGCTGAAGACGGCGATTTTATTCAGCTGATGGATCAGATCGGATTGGGATTGATCGAACCGGACGCTGCAATGGAGGCGCTTGAAACTCTTATGACGCTGCCGATTGATCAGGCGGCCTTCATTCATACGACCAAACCGGTCGCAGTCGAAGGGATGAGTGAAACAGAAAAAATTTCTGTTTATCCGCCTCAGCCGATTGTCTTTTCACAACAGCCGAAGGTCGCTCCGCCCGGCGCACGTCTTGTAAGAGAGGCTGAACATCAGGAGCTCGATGATTTTCTGTATCAGCTTTTGATCGCCCAGCTTAAAGAAGCGGACTTGCTGACGCCGCAAAGCCTTAAAGTGTATGAGCCCGAGCATGAATACTTTAAAAAATGGCTCAAGCAAACGATCGCCTTCCTTCTGGAACATGGCTATCTGGAAGGGAATGCGGATTCATATAAACTGTCGGCGCGGGCCGAAAACACAACCGCCGCGCTATGGCAAAAATGGGAGCGGGAAAAAGAGGAATGGCTCAACAACGCCGATACAAAAGCGATGACTGTTTTAGCCGAGACGATGCTTAAAGCACTGCCGGACATTCTGCGCGAAGACGTGCCGGCGACAGATATCATGTTCCCGCATTCTTCAATGGAACTTGTTGAAGGAATTTATAAGCGCAACCAAGTCGCGGATTACTTTAACAGCGCCCTGTCAGATACATTAACGGCATATGTGAAAGAAAACATCAGCAAACATTCAAAAGTCGAGATCCGCATACTGGAAATCGGGGCGGGCACAGGCGGCACAAGCGCAGGCATATTTGAAAAGCTTAGGCCGTATCAAAACCATATAAAAGAATACTGTTACACCGATGTATCGAAAGCTTTTCTCGTGCATGCGGAGACGGAATATGGCAAACGGAATCCTTATCTGACGTATAAGCTTTTTAACGCAGAAGCGCCGCTTGCCGGCCAGGACATAGAGCCGGGCGCATACGATATCGTCGTTGCGGCCAATGTGCTCCACGCGACGAAAGACATCCGCCAGACGCTGAGAAACGCCAAAGCCGTTTTAAAAGACAACGGTTTGCTGCTCTTAAATGAAATGGCGGGAAACAGCCTGTTCCCGCATATTACTTTCGGACTGCTTGAAGGCTGGTGGCTGCATGAAGATTCCGCCCTTCGTATCCCGGGGTGCCCGGGCTTGTATCCGGAAAGCTGGAAGCGCGTGTTAGAAAGTGAAGGCTGGCATTCTGTCTTCTTCCCGGCAGAAGCGGCACATGAATTAAGCCATCAGATTATAGCGGCAAAAAGCAACGGCATTGTTCGCCAAAAAACGCTTCAAACAAAGACCGGAAAACGGACCGCTCCGCCAAAAGCAGTACATGCGCCGGAACTTCAGGCGCAAACAACGGTGCAAAAAGGCGACACGTCTTTAACAGAAAAAAGCACCGAGTACTTGAAAACGTTAATCGGAGAAACATTAAAAATTCCGCCGGCTCAAATTGATCCGAAAGCGCCGCTTGAAAAATACGGAATTGATTCTATCGTCGTCGTACAGCTGACAAACGCGTTACGAAATGTATTGGACCAAGTCAGCAGCACTTTATTTTTTGAATATCAGACGATTGAGGCGCTCGTCGCTCACTTAATCAAAACGAAAAAAGACGCGATGATCAAACTGACGGGACAAACGCCTGTTCAGGAAGAACGGAAGGCATCACCAGAACCGCATGCTGTACAGCCGGCTAAGCCGCTTCGCACTGACTGGCGGCGGAGGGAAAAACGGGCAGCCAAAGAGACCGTCCGGCAAAGTTCGGTTCGCGACGTGGCCATCATCGGTGTTTCAGGACGCTACCCGCAGGCAAAAACAGCGGCTGAGCTTTGGGCTAATATTAAAAAAGGAAAAAACTGCATAGAAGAAATTCCGCGGGAACGCTGGAACTGGCGGGATTACTACGATGAAGAGAAAGGTAAAGAAGGCTCTATTTATACGAAATGGGGCGGCTTCATTGAGGATATGGACAAGTTTGATCCGCTGTTCTTTCAGATTTCTCCTTTGGAAGCAGAGCGAATGGACCCGCAGGAGCGATTATTTTTAGAAACGGCGTATGCGAGTATCGAGGATGCCGGCTATACGCCTGACAACTTGTGCCAAAGCAGAAAAATCGGTGTTTTTGCCGGCGCGATGAACAAAAACTACCCGACAGGCTACGGCTATTGGTCCATTGCCAACAGGGTATCTTACCTTTTTGATTTCCAAGGGCCGAGCATTGCCGTTGATACAGCCTGCTCCTCTTCTTTGACGGCCATTCATCTGGCGCTTGAGAGCATATACAGCGGTTCAAGCGAATGCGCGATTGCCGGTGGCGTAAACATAGTGACCGACCCGATCCATTATATGAATCTGTCAGTCATGAACATGCTTTCCGCAGGCGACACGTGCAAATCGTTCGGAGACCGCGCGGATGGTTTTGTAGACGGAGAAGGGGTAGGCGCGGTCGTGTTAAAGCCGTTAGAGCGAGCGATTGCCGATAACGATCACATTTACGGTGTGATTAAAGGAAGCACCATTAACAGCGGAGGCAAAACGAACGGATACACCGTTCCGAATCCGAATGCGCAGGCCGCCTTAATAAAAGAAGCTTTCCAAAGGGCAAACGTCCCGGCGCGCACCGTCAGTTATATTGAAGCCCACGGTACGGGCACCGCATTAGGAGACCCGATTGAAATCGCCGGATTAACGAAAGCATTTGAAGAGGATACAACAGACAAACAGTTTTGCGCCATCGGCTCCGCAAAATCAAATATCGGTCATTGTGAAAGCGCCGCGGGAATTGCGGGTCTGACAAAAATACTATTCCAGCTCAAAGACCGCCAAATTGCGCCGTCCCTGCACGCGGAACAGCTGAATCCGAATATTGATTTCGGGTATACGCCGTTTGCCGTTCAGCAGGAGCTCGGTGAGTGGAAACGTCCCGTCATCGGCGGCAGAGAGCTTCCGAGAAGGGCGGGGTTAAGCAGCTTCGGCGCGGGAGGAGCAAACGCCCACCTCGTCATAGAAGAATATACGGCAGATAAAGAGCCTGATGAGACGCCGGCAGATCAGCCCGCCATCATCGTCCTGTCTGCGAAAAACAGCGAACGGCTCACTGAAAAAGCAATACAGCTCAGAGACGCCATCCGTGAAAAAAGATACAGCGGCAGCGATCTAATGAGCATAGCCTTTACTCTCCAGACGGGCCGGGTGCCGATGGAAGAGCGTCTCGGTTTTATCGTCCATTCACTTCATGAACTTGAGGAAAAACTGAATGGATTTATCGCCGGACAAAACAGCGCCGGACTGCACCGTGACGGCACGGAAGAAAACAAACGGATGCTTGCCGTATTTTCGGCGGATGATGATATGGAAACAATCATAGACGCTTGGATCAGTAAACGGAAATATTCTAAGCTGCTTGAGCTTTGGGTAAAAGGATTGGACATCAATTGGGCGAAATTATACGGAAACCGTCCTCCGGCCCGCATCAGCCTGCCCGCTTATCCGTTTGCGAAAGAACGCTTCTGGCATCAGCAGCCTGTACAAAGCAAGGCCGCGCCCGTTAAGTCGCCGGCTGATGAAAATGATCCGGCGGAACAATTTGAAGTAATGGCTTTTAGAGAAGTTCTTAAAGAACAGGCTCTGCCGGCTGCCGGAGAAAAGCAGGTCAAAACGGTGATTTCTTTCTTATCTGATCAGAAGAAGCAGCAGGAAGCCATCTCTGTGATCAAATCGTATGACAATGACATTGACGTTATTTTTATCGCTCAGGGAGACCGGTATGAGGCTCTGTCCGCCGGGCGCTGCCAAGTGGTGCGGGAAGATCCGCAATCATATGTGAACGCTTTTGCGGATATTCAAAAAGAGTACGGTGAAGCTTCTGCCATTTTGTATTTATGGGCGCTTGAAGATAAAAGCTGCATCGAAGATTATTCATGTATCGTCCATATTCTCAAAGCAATGGCTGAGACCGGTCTGCAGCCGGAAAGGCTGTTATTGGCGGGGGAATATGCATCCGGTCTGGAAAAGTGCTACTTGGAATCATGGATCGGCTTTGAGCGTTCGCTCGGCATTGTTCTCCCGAAAACCAGTGTTACCGGCCACTTCAGAAAAGCCGGTGCGGCCATAACGGAGTGGATGAGAACCATTTGGGACGAGCTGACAGCTGAAACAGACCATACCGTTTTCTTGGAAGAGGGAAAACGATATGTCTATCACACCGAACCAACCGGACTAACGAAAGAAAACAGCAGGATCAGAACCGGCGGAACATATCTCATTACAGGCGGATTAGGAGGGCTCGGCTACTTATTTGCCCGCCATCTCGCCCGGAACTACCAGGCAAATGTCATTCTCACGGGGCGGTCGCCGATCAATGAAGAAAAGAAAGAAAAAATGAAAGACCTGGAAAATCTCGGCGCGGGTGTTCTTTACGCTGAAGCCGATGTTTGTGATCCGATCGGAATGGGCGACTGCATCAAGCGCGCGAAAGAACGATTCGGAGCCATTCACGGCGTCATTCATGCGGCAGGCATCGAAAGCAGAACATCCGTCTTTGAGAATGAAATCGGGAATTTCCGCAGTACGCTTGAACCGAAAATAAACGGAAGCCTGCTTCTTGACGAGTGGCTGAAAAACGAAACGCCGGATTTCATCTGCTACTTTTCATCTACATCGGCTGTTTTAGGGGATTTCGGCTGCTGTGATTACGCGGTCGCGAACAGGTTCCAAATGGCGTATGCCCACTATAAAAACGAACAATCAGAAAGCGGAAACGCTTTTGTCATAAACTGGCCGGTCTGGAAAAACGGCGGAATGGCCGTCGGCGGTGAAGAGACGACGGGCATGTACCTGAAATCAAGCGGCCAGCGCCTGTTAGAAACAGATGAAGGCATTGAGCTTTTTGAGCGCATCATTTCTCAAGACAACACCCAGTGCCTTATCATTGCCGGCAAAAGAAGCCGTGCTGAACGATTTTTAGGCATACAGCGGGACGATTCATCAAAACCGGATGCGCTTTTGGAAACCGTGAGCCGCCGCATCCCGGAAGAAAGCACGGAAAAACGGCTCGAAGCGGATTTGAAAGAGCAGATACACAGTCTGCTGAAAATATCCAAAGATAAACTCGTTCTGCATAAAAACTGGGCGGAATTCGGATTTGATTCCATCTATTTAGCCAAATTTGCCGCTCTTTTGACGAGTCATTACGGTATTGAAGTCACTCCGGCGTTATTTTACAGCTATGCCACGCTCGGAGACGTCATGAGCTATTACCTGACAGAACATAAAGAAACGATCGAAACGTTTTACCGAACGGAAGAAACCGAAACAGAAGCCGCCGCTCCGGATAACAAGGAGTATACGGATCAGGAGATCATCGCCATGATGAAACAGGTCTCTGAGGGGACATTAGATTTTAAAAGAGTGCAAGACATCATAGAAGGGAGTAAGACCTATGAATCATAAAGAACTTCTCGATGCCTACAGATCAGGAACGCTCACCATCGCTGAAGTAGAACAAAAGCTTCAGGCTTCTAAGCGGACAACTGCAAAACGTCCGCTTTCTGAAGGCCAGAAAGGTTTGTGGATGCTTCAGAAAATGTTTCCGGAGATGAGCGCATATAACATTCCGTTATGCTTTCGTTTTCAAAAGCTGGATATCGAGACATTCAAAAACGCTCTTTTGTCCGTGCAGCGCCAGCACCCTATTTTGACCAGTGTGATAAAAGAGGAAAACGGCCTTCCGTATCAGATAGAAGATACGGATCGGCATCTTCCGATTGAAGAAATGGATCTTTCTGACTTAAGCGGGCGTGATGCGCTTACGTTTATTAAAGAAAAAGCAAAAGAACCGTTCTCGCTTGAAACCGGGCCGCTCCTGCGTGTTCAAGTATTCCGGCGGGCGAAGCGGGAGTCGATTGTGTTAATCACCATTCACCATATCATTTTTGACGGCGTCTCTCTTATGACGTTTATGTCGGCGCTGCTGGACGCTTATGTAAAAGCAAGTGAAGGCAAAGAACCTGTCATGCTTCAGCAGGCCGCAGATTATCATGACTTTGTGAAATGGGAAAAAGAGCTGCTGGAAAGCGAAGCGGGAAAAAGGCATCTCTCTTATTGGAAAAAGCAGCTGGAAGGACCGCTGCCGGTGCTTGAGCTTCCGTCGGATTATCCGAGATCATCGGTTCAAACTTGCAAAGGGCAGGCGTATCAGCGCTTGCTTCCTGATGAACTGAACCGGCAGATTAAAGTGTGCGCCCAAAAACATAATGTCAATGAATCCGTTGTGTATCTCGCTATTTTCAAAGGACTGCTCTATCAATATACGAATCAGGAAGATGTCATCGTCGGCATGCCGACGATGGGGCGTTCTGAGGCTCAATTTGAGTCTGTCATCGGATACTTTATTAATATGATCGCGGTCAGAAGCAGGGAGACGGGCGCCAAATCTTTTACGTCGTTTTTGAAGGAGCTGCAGCTGACACTGGCAGAAGGGCTGGACCATGCCGCGTATCCGTTTCCCGCGCTTGTCAAAGAATTGAAGACGGAACGCTCGCCTGCGGTGTCGCCTGTTTTTCAAACCGCGTTTTTCTATCAAAACTTCTTCCGGACGGAAGGAGCGGAAAAGCTGGCGGAACTATATCAATCACTCGGCATTGAAATGATAGAAGACATTCATCAGGAAGGCGAATTTGAGCTTGCGCTTGAAGTCTATAAAAAAGAAACGGGAACCGTCCTGCAATTTCTGTACAACCCGGATGTCTACAGCCCTTCTTTCATCGAACGAATGGCAGAGCATTATATGAAACTGGCGGAGAAGGTGCTTTCTGATCCGGAGATCGCTTTTGAAGCCTGTTCCGGCCTGCTCAATCAAAAACGGGATGAAAGCCGTTCATCCGATCAGCCGAATGAGCGCTGCATTCATGAAGTGTTTGCGGAAAAAGCTGGACGCCACCCTGACAGAGAAGCCGTCACATTCGGTGAAAACAGCCTTACATATCGCGAATTAGATGAACGAAGCACGGCGCTCGCTGTGTACCTGCAAGAAAAGGGCGTCACACCGGAATGCCCGGTCGGCATTTGTACGGAGCGTTCTTTTGAGATGGTCATCGGCATCCTCGCCATTTTAAAAGCGGGAGGCGCGTATGTGCCGCTGGACCCGGCTTTTCCAAATGAACGGATGGCCCACGTGTTGACTGACAGCGGCGTGTCAATCGTATTAACGCAGGAAAAGACGCGCGGCATGATTGAACAGTTGGCCATCGGCGGTGTGAGCACGGTGGAAATTGAAAACAGCGGACGTTCTGTCAGCGGAGCAAAACTGACGCCGCGTTCAAAACCGCATCATCTCGCTTATATTCTATATACGTCCGGAAGCACGGGAAAACCGAAAGGCGTCATGGTTGAGCACAGGGCCATCATGAATACGCTGCAGTTTTTGGAAGCTGAGTATCCGGTCGCACAAGAGGATGCCTATCTGTTAAAAACGAATTACGTATTTGACGTTTCGATTTCTGAATTATTCGGCTGGTTTATCGGAAACGGACGGCTAGTCATTTTGCCGCCTGGTGCAGAAAAAAATCCGCAGCTTTGCATGGAACATATCCAAACCCACCAGGTCACGCATCTGAATTTTGCGCCCGCCGTGTTTAATGTATTTCTGGAAACGGTAAAGCGGCATACGGCATTTACAGAAGACGGCCCTGTGAAGTATGTGATGGTGGCCGGTGAGGCGTTTCCGAAAGATTTAGTCAAAAAGTCAGTTTCCATCTTCAAACATGCCAGAATTGAAAACATATACGGCCCGACGGAAACATCCATTTATGCCGCTTACTACAGCTGCGGCCAAAAGGAAATCACAAGCAGGAATACGCCGATCGGGAAACCGATTCACAATACGCGGCTTTATATCGTCGATGAAAAGCTCAGCCCCGTCCCTGACGGTGTAGCCGGGGAGCTTTGCGTGGCCGGCGCCGGTCTGGCCAGAGGCTATTACAATCAGCCTGAGCTGACGGCGGCATCATTTATTGATAATCCGTTTAGTGAAGGAGAAAAACTTTACAAGACAGGTGATTTGGCCAGATGGCTGCCTGACGGAAATATAGAATATGCCGGCCGGATTGACAGTCAGGTGAAAATTCGCGGCTTCCGCATCGAATTGGGAGCAATTGAAACGAAATTGAGCGAACATCCGGATATCCTTGACCAGGCGGTTGTTGTTCAGGAAAAGAACGGACATAAAAAGCTGATTGCTTATTATACGGCCCGCTCCGGTCATACGGCAGATGAAAAAGCGCTCCGCAACCATCTTTTATCAAGCCTGCCGGATTATATGGCGCCTGCCCATTTTATCCGCCTGGATGCGCTGCCGTTAACACCGAGCGGAAAAGTGAACCGCAAAGACCTAAAACAGCGCAAGGTAATCGTTCACCGGTCTGAAAAGACGGGAAGACTGCCGTTATCAGAAGCGGAAGCGAAAGTGACCGCAATATGGGAAGACCTGCTGAATACGGCGGGCATCAAAATCGAAGACGGCTTTTTCGATGTGGGAGGCGACTCGCTTCTGGCTGTTGCGGCAGCGGAACGCATTAAACAGGAGCTGGAATGCGATTTTACCGTCACGGATTTATTCGAACACTCTACCATTCAGGCGATCAGCCGATTTATTGTTGAAACAAAACAGGCGGCTGAATCAGAGGCGCCCGGCCAAGATGAGAGAGAAATAGAACAAATACCGCAAAACGGGGTGCCGTCTTATTTTGATGACAGTGTGGCGATAGTGGGGATTTCCTGCCAGTTTCCCGGCGCGAAAAATCATCATGAGTTTTGGAAGCAGTTAAGAGAAGGAAAGGAAAGCGTCCGGTTCTACTCGGAAGAAGAACTTCGGGAAGCCGGCGTGCCTGAAGATTTGATCGAAAATCCCGACTATGTGCCGGCATTATCGACGATAGAAGGAAAAGATCTCTTTGACCCTGAGTTCTTTCACATTTCTCCGAAAGACGCAGAATTTATGGATCCTCAGCTTCGGCTTCTGCTGCTTCATTCTTGGAAAGCCGTCGAGGACGCGGGATATGTATCGAAAGAGATTCCGAAGACAAGCGTATATATGTCGGCAAGCAATAATTCGTATCGGTCGCTTTTGCCGGAAAAAACGACAGAAGGCCATGAATCTCCCGACGGCTATGTGTCATGGGTGTTAGCGCAGAGCGGCACGATTCCGACGATGGTTTCCCATAAGCTCGGATTAAAAGGGCCAAGCTATTTCGTTCATTCCAATTGCTCATCATCATTAGTCGGTCTTTATTCAGCCTACAAAAGCATAACGAGCGGAGAATCGGAATACGCGCTCGTCGGCGGAGCAACTCTGCATGCAGCGACCGGCATCGGCTATGTGCACCAAAACGGATTGAATTTTTCAAGCGACGGGCATGTCAAGGCATTTGACGCTTCAGCCGACGGTATGGCGGGCGGAGAAGGAGCGGCTGTCATTCTGCTGAAAAAGGCGTCACAAGCCGTTCAGGACGGAGATCACATATACGCCATGCTCAGAGGCATCGGTCTGAACAATGACGGAGCGGATAAAGTCGGTTTTTACGCACCGAGTGTAAAAGGTCAGACTGACGTCATCCAGCATGTTTTAGACAGCACGAATATTCACCCGGAGACGATTTCCTATATCGAAGCGCACGGCACAGGAACGACATTGGGTGATCCGATTGAAATGTCCGCGCTGCAGCAAGTGTATAAACGTTACACGGACCGGGAGCAGTATTGCGGGATCGGCTCCGTAAAAACGAATATCGGACATTTGGATACAGCAGCAGGTCTGGCCGGGTGCATCAAAGTCGCCATGAGTTTATATCATCGGGAGCTGGCGCCTACCATTAATTACACGTCACCGAATCCGAATATCAAATTCAGCGGTTCGCCGTTTTATGTGGCGGATAAGAGAAAACCGCTTCCGGAGAGAGAGACGCCGCACCGCGCAGCGTTAAGCTCATTCGGACTCGGAGGAACAAACGCACATGCCATTTTTGAACAGTATGAAAACAAAACGATCAGCGGATCAAATGACGGACAGCCGCCTTATATCGTTCCGCTGTCCGCGATAAATAAGCAGCGTCTTACTGCCTATGCATCCTGTTTATCCGGCTTTATGGATGAAGCCGAAAACGATGTTTCCTTGCATGATCTGGCATTTACGTATCAGACCGGACGTGAAGCGATGGAAG
This sequence comes from Bacillus sp. SIMBA_026, assembly GCF_046535335.1. Lineage (NCBI taxonomy): Bacteria > Bacillati > Bacillota > Bacilli > Caryophanales > Bacillaceae > Bacillus > Bacillus sp. SIMBA_026. The sequence continues at coordinate 894,190 of NZ_JAWRWX010000001.1, forward strand.
AGAGAGCCGTTTTTATCAGTCATGATCGTCACGATTTGAAGCGTCAGCTGCAGGATTTCATCAATGGCAATGACCAAAATATCTTACGGGGCGAAAAAGTGAGAAGCAGAGAAGTGTCAGCTCAGGAGATGGAAGAGCTTGCGGCATGTCAGACACGGGATGAAAAGCTGAAAGCACTGGCGGCACTCTGGGTTGAAGGAGCGCGTGTCGATTGGGGCTTATTGTATCAGGATTCCGCGCCGCAAAGAATCAGTGCGCCGACCTACCCGTTCGCAGAGGAGCGCTTCTGGCCGGAAGAAACGGTGAAGCAAACGGATACCAAACTTTTGCATCCGCTGGTACATCAGAATACATCCGTCTTGCAGGAGCAGCGGTTCAGTTCGGAATTCACGGGAAAAGAGTATTTTATTGCCGAGCATATCATTAAAGGAATGGCGATCGTGCCGGCTGCCGTTACCCTTGAGATGGCACGGGCCGCGGCGGAGAAAAGCATCGGCGGGGCAACAGAGGATTCTCTGGGCCTGCGCTTAAAGAATATTGTATGGGTCCGCCCGGTGGTAGTCGATCAGGAGGCTGTCCGTGTCCATATCGGACTTTATGAAGAAGAGGACGGACAGATTCAATACAGAATGTACGGGGGTAACGATTCTATCGGTGAAGAAGCTCCTCTTTATAATCAGGGCATCGCTGAAATCATCCGGAAGGAACCGGCGGAAGCGGCGGAAGCGGCGGATATTGAGCAGCTGAAGCGCCGGTGCACACAGGGAACAATCGAATCTCAAGCGTTTTACAAAGGAATGATCGGTGCTGATTACGGGCCCGGATACAAAGGGGTGCAGCTTGTATACAAAGGCGAAGACCGGCTGCTTGCTAAATTGAAGCTTCCTGAATCCGTCTCTCATACAAAAGCTGATTATATCCTTCATCCGAGTATGATGGACGGTGCGCTTCAGGCCGCCGAATATTTGCAAAACGTGACGAGAGCGCTGCTTGCAGACAGCGGGGAACCATTCAAAGCCGCATTGCCGTTTGCTTTAGAGGAGCTGGACGTTCTGAATCCGTGCGCTGATGATATGTGGGTGCACGTCACATTCAGTGCGAACAATAAAGCCGGCGATCCTATCCAAAAAGCCGATATTGATCTATATGACAATAACGGCGGGCTTTGTGTGCGGATGAGAGGATTCTCAACGCGGATCATGGAAGAAAACGCGGGTGCCGGCGTTTCCGGCAGCCGTACGGACATATTGCTCGCTGAACCGGTCTGGAAAGAGCAGCCGGAACCGGCGGACCACGAGCCACCGTATGAAGAGCATATCATTTTCCTTTGTGAGTACGATGAAGCTGTAAAACAAGCTGTCGAAGCAAAGCTTGAACATGCAAGCGTCATTATCTTGGACGATCGTCCCGCATCTATTGCAGAGCGGTATCATTCTTATGCGGGCCAGCTGTTTGACCATATCAAAACCATAATGAAAAGCAAGCCGAAGGGCCGCGTTCTATTTCAAGCTATTACGCGGTCAGCAGGCTTACAGCAGGTGTTCTCAGGCATTACCGGCCTCTTCAAAACCGCATGCCTTGAACATTCCAAGCTGATCTGTCAAATGATCGAAGCCGAAGAGAAAGAAAGTGCTGAAGGCATAGCGGAAAAAGCGTCCGAAAACCGTATGCATGCAAAAAGCGTCCATGTGAAATATGAAAACGGCAAGCGCTTTGCCGCTGATTGGGGAGAGATGGATATTTCTCAAGCGGAGCCGGACATTCCGTGGAAAGACGAAGGCGTTTATCTCATTACAGGAGGTGCCGGAGGTTTAGGTCTGATCTTTGCAAAAGAGATCGCAAACCGTACAAAAGACGCCGTCATCATACTAACCGGCCGATCCGTTCTCAGAGAAAAGCAGAAAGACATGCTGGAAACAGTACGTGCTGCCGGCGCTTCTGTTTTCTACGAGCAGACCGATGTCACGGACGAAGCAGAAGTATACCGATTGATCCGCAATATACGCAAACGGCACGGCAAGCTGGACGGGATTGTTCACAGTGCCGGCATTATAAAAGACAACTACATGGTGAAGAAGACGGCAGAGGAATTCCAACACGTTCTCGCTCCGAAAGTGAAGGGCCTTGTGTATCTTGATGAAGCGTCACAACATGAGAAATTAGATGTCTTTATTGTCTTTTCATCCTTATCAGGTGTGCTTGGAAGCGTCGGCCAGGCTGATTATGCGTCTGCAAATGTCTTTATGGAGATGTATGCCGAGTACCGCCGTTCTTTACAAGCCGCAGGACAAAGATACGGAAAGACGCTTTCTGTCAGCTGGCCGTTATGGAAAGAAGGCGGAATGCAGGCAGGAAAGCAGACGGAAGATATGCTGATGCAGGAGGCGGGAATCGCACCGCTCGGCACAGATGCCGGCATCAAGGCTTTATATCAAGGCTTGATGAGCGGGACAGCCCGGATGACGGTTCTTGAAGGAGATGTGAAACACATGAAAGCAAAACTGTTCCGCAAAGAGAATGATCATCCGGAAGCAGAGACCGGCGTACGTCATGACATTGATACTGACAGCCTGCTTGAAAAAGTGAAGCATTTGTTAAAACAGCAGACGGCCTCACTGTTAAAAGTAAACATTGACAAAATTGATCCTCATGAAGAAATGACAAAATACGGGCTGGATTCTATCTCGATGACTGAGTTTACGAACCAGTTAAACAAAACGTACCGGCTTACGTTAACGCCGACGATTTTCTTTGATCATCCGACCATCCATGAATTCGCCGTTCATTTAATCAGTGAATACGAAGAGGAATTTGCCGGACGGTTTGCGGTAAATACAAAAACGGTTCAATCGGCAAGACCGGTAAAAGAGACTCAAATCACGCGCCCGGCCGTTAAGCGACGCCGCACTCTGCCTGAGGCACTTCCGCAGACAGTGCAGCGGGACCAAGGGCCGGAACCGATCGCAATCGTAGGCATCAGCGGGATTTTCCCGATGGCAGAAGACATTGAATCTTTCTGGAAGAACCTGAAAGAAGGCAAAGACTGCATGACCGAGATTCCGAAAGACCGCTGGGACTGGCGGGACTATTACGGGGATCCCGCAAAAGAAGCCAATAAAACAAACGTCAACCAAGGCGGGTTTATTGACGGAATTGCTGAATTTGATCCGTTATTTTTCGGAATTTCACCCCGGGAAGCGCAGCAAATGGACCCTCAGCAGCGCCTCTTGCTGACGCACGCGTGGAAAGCGATAGAAGATGCCGGATATGCGTCAAAGAGTCTCTCAGGCACAAAAACAGGTGTGTTTATCGGGACCGGAAATACCGGCTACGGTTCTCTTCTAGCCAATGCCGATGCGGAGATTGAAGGGTCATCCGCGGCGAATACAAGTCCGTCTGTCGGACCGAACCGTGTCAGCTATACGCTCAATCTGCACGGGCCGAGCGAGCCGATTGATACCGCCTGCTCAAGCTCGCTCGTTGCCATACACCATGCCGTTTCTTCAATTGAAGAAGGGACGTGCGACATGGCTTTGGCGGGAGGAATCAATACGATTGTTCTTCCGGATGTGTATATCAGTTTTGACAAAGCGGGCGCGCTGAGTAAAGAAGGAAGATGCAAAACGTTCTCTGATCAGGCTGACGGTTTTGCCCATGGTGAAGGAGCAGGGCTCTTTTTCCTCAAAAAGCTGAAAGCCGCTGAGGCGGATGGGGACCATATTTACGGCGTCATTAAAGGAAGCGCGGTGAATCACGGCGGCCGCGCGGCATCTTTAACAACGCCTAACCCGAAACAACAGGCGGAAGTCATTAAAGCCGCATACAAAAAAGCGGGCATTGATCCGAAAACAGTCTCTTACATCGAAGCGCACGGCACCGGAACAGAACTGGGAGATCCTGTTGAAATTAACGGCCTGAAACAAGCGTTCAGCTCGTTTGCAGACGGAAAAGAGAAAGCGGCCGGCTATTGCGGTTTAGGGTCGGTTAAAACGAATATCGGCCATTTATCCCTTGCCGCGGGAGCAGCGGGCATTATTAAAATTTTGCTGCAGATGAAGCATCGGACATTAGTAAAAAGTCTCCACTGTGAGACGGTAAATCCGTACATTCAGCTTGAAAACAGCCCGTTTTATCTGGTGCGGGAGACGATGGAATGGAAGACGCAGACGGACGAACGCGGAAACGAACAGCCGCGCCGCGCGGGGATCAGCTCATTCGGCATCGGAGGCGTAAATGCCCACGTCGTCATCGAAGAATACATCCCAGAAGACAGAGAGGAAGCAGATGATTCTCATATCGACCCATGTCTTTTCGTTCTGTCCGCCAAAAATGAAAAACGCCTGAAAGAGCAGGCAAAACAGCTGAAACGTGCGCTTACAGAAAAGCGGTACGATCAATGCAGCCTCGTTTCTATGGCGTATACCCTCCAAATCGGAAGGGACGCCATGGAAGAACGCCTGGCGGTTATTGCCGGATCCGCAGAAGAACTGCAGGAAAAACTGTCACAGTTTATCACTGGAGATAAGCATGCGGATTTGTACAGAGGAAGAATAGACAAAGGCACCCTGCAAATGCTGACGGAAGATGAAGAAATTCAAGAAGCCGTTGAAAAATGGATGGCACGCGGCAAATACGCGAAGCTGCTTGAATTATGGGTCAAAGGGCTGAACGTCGATTGGGCGAAGCTGTATGGAGACCGGCCGCCTAAACGCATGAGCCTGCCGTCGTATCCTTTTGCAAAAGACCGCTATTGGGCGGCAAAAAGCACCGGAAAACACGAAAAAACAAGCACTGTGTCTGCCGGAAAACAAGACGCGCTTCATCCGCTTCTGCACAGAAATACTTCAAACCTTGCAGAACAGCGGTTCAGCTCAATCTATACAGGAGAAGAATTTTACCTTGCGGACCATGTTGTAAAAGGCGTGCCGATTTTACCGGGAGTGGCACATCTTGAAATGGCGCGCGCAGCAATGGAACAGGCATCTGAAGTTCCGGCCGGACAAGGAAGCGTCAAGCTTAAGAATACGGTTTGGGTGCGGCCGATCACCATTGAAGACGAGCCGGTTCATGTCAACATCCGTCTCATTCCTGAAACGGCAAATGACGTTCAATTTGACATTTACAGCGGTCAGGAAACAGATCAGCCGTCCGTTTACAGCCAAGGGGCAGTATCAGTCCGCCCTGACGCCGAGGCTCCGGTCATTGATCTCCAAAAGCTGAGTTCACAATCCGCCGAGACACCGTTTTCTGCAGATGAAGTGTACGATATGTACCGCAAAATCGGTTTTGATTACGGCCCGGCTTTCCGGGGTGTCAAAGCGATTTATACAGGTGATGATTTCGTATTGGGCAGACTGTCACTTGATGCGGCTTGTGCGGACACGGTACAGGAGTATGTCATGCATCCGGGTTTAATGGACTCTGCATTGCAGGCATCAAGCATATTAACCGGAACAAATGATGAAAAACTGATGCTTCCGTTTGCGGTTCAGGAGCTTGAAGTATTCAGCGCATGCGCTGCCGAGATGTGGGTTTACGCCAGACTTTCTGAAGACCACAAAGCCGGCCAGATTGAAAAACGCGATCTTGATATTTGTGATGAAAACGGCAAGGTGTGCGTAAGGCTGAAAGGTTTGTCATTCAGAATGGCTGAAAAAGAACCTGAGAAAAAAGAAAAAGCTCCGGGAACGCTCATGCTTGAGCCGGTATGGACCCGAAGCGATGAAACTGCTGTTCAAACGGAACCGGTTTTTGCCCGGCATATCGTAATACTTTGTGACACAGACGCCGGATTAAAACAAGCCGTTGAAGCCGCGGGAGCTGAATGTGTTGAAATGACTTCCCAACACGGGAAAGCGGCGGCGCGCTTCCGTGATTATACAGGACGGATATTGGATACGCTGCAAAAACTGCTGAAGGAAGAGACGGATGGAGACGTCCTTATCCAGACGGTTCTCTCTAAAACAGATAAGCATCAGCTGCTCTCAGGCATTTCAGCTCTGTTAAAAACAGCCGGCCTGGAACATAAAAAACTGAAAACCCAGCTGATTGAAATAGAACCGGCGGAAAACGGCAGAATCACAGACATCATCAGAGAAAATAAAACACGGGCTGATGACAGCCATATCAAATATGAAAACGGCATCCTATACAGCGCAGATGTCAAAGAAACGGCCGTGTCCGGCGGCAAAATACGCATTCCGTGGAACGACGGAGGCATTTATCTCATTACCGGAGGAGCCGGGGGCTTAGGCTTTATTTTCGCGAAAGAAATCGCCCGCAAAGTCAAAGAGCCGACACTGGTTTTGACAGGCCGTTCCGCTTTAAGCGAGAATCAGCGGATGCAGCTGCAATCGCTTGAATCACTCGGAGCAAAAGCGGAATACAAGCAGGCTGACGTAACAAACGCTCAAACTGCGGCAGACCTGGTCAAAACAATTGAAACGGAATATGGCGGCCTTCACGGCATCATTCATAGCGCGGGTGTGATGAAAGATCAGTATATCGCAAAGAAAACAACCGAAGAGTTTTACAGTGTATTGGCTCCTAAAACGGACGGATTTGTCAACCTTGATGAAGCAACCGAGCATTTAGCGCTGGACTTTTTCATCGTTTTCTCATCCATTTCCGGCGTCACCGGGAATGCGGGACAGGCGGATTATGCGGCGGCAAACGCATTTATGGACAGCTATGCGGCATACCGCAACGCACTGGTTACCGCAATGTACCGCCACGGTCACACATTGTCAATCAATTGGCCGCTTTGGAAAGACGGCGGAATGCAAGTCAATGAAGAAATGGCGAAGCTCACCGAAAAAAGAACCGGCGTAACGCCGATGCGCACTGAAACCGGAATAGAAGCTCTTTACAAAGCATGGAGCACGGGGAAAACAAGCGTGCTCGTCATGGAAGGAAACGGCGCCGTAATGCGGGAAAAGCTGCTTCAAAAGACTCCTGCAGCCGCTTTTGCACCGGTTAAGAAAACGGAGGAAACGCCTGCGCCGAAAGACCTGACGGCAAAACTTCAGGAATTGCTGGCAAAAGAGGTTTCCGGGCTTCTGAAAATAAACATTGAAGAAATCGATATCGAATTGGAGTTCAATCAATACGGATTTGATTCCATTACGCTGACGGAATTCGCCAACAAGCTGAATGACACTTATCAGCTTGATCTGACACCGACCGTATTTTTTGAATATGCGACGATTCAAGCCTTGGCGCATCATTTAGCAGAAGACTATCAAACACAATTTACCGGCAGCACACAGCCGAAAGAAGAAAAACAAAGCGGTGTGACAGATGATGGCGGCATCAGACTGGCAGGGAACAAACGATTTGTAAAAACTGCCGTACAGCCTGTTCAGACTGCAGCTGAACATAAACCGGAACCGATCGCCATTGTCGGCATGAGCGGGGTGTTTCCGAAGGCCGCAAATATTGATGAGTATTGGCGCAACTTAGAAGAAGGAAAAGACTGTATAACAGAGGTGCCGGCGGATCGCTGGGACTGGCGGGAGTATTACGGTGACCCGCTTAATGAAGCCAATAAAACAAATGTAAAGTGGGGCGGGTTTATTGACGGAGTTGCGGATTTTGATCCGCTGTTCTTCGGAATTTCACCGCTGGAAGCCGAACAGATGGATCCCCAGCAGCGCTTGTTAATGATGTATGCGTGGAAAGCGATAGAAGATGCGGGATATTCCGCTAAAAGCCTTTCCGGCACGAAAACAGGCCTGTATATCGGCACGGGGAATACCGGATACGGCTCACTCTTTTCCGACCTTGATATCGGCGGTGCGTCAGCCGCAAATATGAGTCCGTCAGCGGGGCCGAACCGTGTCAGCTATATGCTCAATCTGCACGGGCCGAGTGAACCGATCGACACGGCTTGTTCCAGCTCGCTGGTCGCGATTCATCACGCCGTATGCGCCATTGAAAACGGGAACTGCGATATGGCGATCGCCGGCGGCGTGAATACCGTCGTCACTCCGCAAGGCCACATCGCTTATGACAAAGCGGGGGCGCTGAGCAAAGAAGGGAAATGTAAAACATTCTCCGACAGGGCGGACGGATTTGCCGTCAGTGAAGGTGCCGGAATTCTGTTTTTGAAAAAGCTTTCAGAAGCGGAAAAAGCGGGCGATCATATTTACGGCGTCATTAAAGGCAGCGCGGTCAACCACGGCGGACGCGCGAACTCCTTGACGACACCGAACCCGAAAGCCCAGGCGGAAGTCGTCAGAACGGCTTATGACAAAGCAGGCATTGATCCGAGAACCGTCACCTATATAGAAGCGCACGGAACCGGAACGGAGCTTGGCGATCCGGTCGAAATCAACGGCCTGAAATCCGCCTTTCAAAAGCTGTACGAAAAAACAGGCGATTCCGCCGTTTACGCGAGTCACTGCGGTCTGGGTTCGGCTAAAACCAATATCGGCCACCTGTCACTGGCAGCCGGTGTCGCGGGTGTGATCAAAGTGCTGATGCAGATGAAGCATAAAACACTTGCAAAAAGCCTCCACAGCGAGGTCATCAACCCGTATATCAAGCTGAAAGACAGTCCGTTTTACATCGTACAGGAAAAAAGAGAATGGACGGCATTGAAAGACGAAAACGGCAATCATCTGCCGCGCCGTGCGGGAATCAGTTCTTTCGGCATCGGCGGCGTAAACGCCCATGTCGTCATTGAAGAATATATCCCGAAGGTAGAAAGAAAAACAGCTGTTTTCACACACTCTCAAATCTTTGTGCTGTCGGCCAAAGAGGAAGAGCGTCTGCAGGAACAGGCGCAGCAGCTGGCGCAAGCTTCTTTTACGGATGCGGATCTTGCCGATGTTGCTTACACGCTTCAGCAGGGACGTGATGCGATGGAAGAAAGAGCGGCCATTATCGCTTCCTCGGCCGAAGAACTTCGGGACAAGCTAAAGAGCTGTGCGAAAGGACGTTATGATATAGCGGGCATTTATAAAGGAAAAGCGGGTAAAACCTCCCTGAAATCCATTCTGGCAGGCGCAAACGGCGAAGCGGATATCGAAGAGCTGATAAGCCGCCGAGAGAATGACAAGCTTGCGGAATTATGGGTGCAGGGCGCGGATATCAAATGGGACGGCTTATATTCTGATATCAAGCCCCAACGGATGAGTCTTCCTGCTTACCCGTTTGCGAAAGAGCGGTACTGGATCACGGACAACCGGCCGAAAGCAGAGAAACCGCAAGCTGTGCCGACGTCGCGGGTACTGCACCCGCTGCTTCACGAAAATGTATCAGATTTAACAGAGCAGCGGTACCGATCCGAATTTACGGGACAAGAGACGATTTTCACCGATCATCTTATTAAAGGCAAGCCGGTTATGCCAGGCGTTGCCTACTTGGAAATGGCTAGGGCGGCGGTTGCTCAGGCAGTCAAAGGGCAAAAGGAACGTCCGTCTGTCACCCGCCTGAAAAACATCGTTTGGGTTCGGCCGATCGAAGCGGGAAACCGCCAGATTGAAGCGCAGATCAGCCTGATTCCGAGGGAAGACGGTGAAATCATGTATGACATTTACACGGACTCACAAACAGAAGCAAGCGGCAGGCGGATACACTGTCAGGGGGCTGCCGGCATTCTCAGCGCCGGGGAGGCTCCGCACCGTGATATAGGCGCACTGAAAGCTCAATGCGGCCTCAGTATACTGACTTCTGAACAGTGTTACGGCTTATTCAGCAAAATCGGCATTGACTACGGTCCAGGACAACAAGGAATTCAGCAGATTCATATCGGAAGCAATCAAGCATTAGCTGAGCTCCGGCTGCCTTCTTTCCTCGAAGAAACGGCAGATCAATACGTTCTTCACCCGTGTATGCTTGATTCAGCTTTGCAAGCGACAATCGGACTGAAGCTGCACGCAGATGATAACCAGCTGTCACTGCCGTTCGCCCTTGAAGAACTGGACATTTTCAGCCCGTGCACGACAAGCATGTGGGCGTATGTCAGCTCCCGGGGAACGGATGAAAAAATACAGCGTATGGACATTGACTTATGCGATGAGACAGGCCGGGTCTGTGTCAGAATTAAAGGGATTTCTTCCAGAATGATGGAAGGCCCCGCGCCGGAAACATCATTGAATGGAGCAAACCTTCTGGCTCCGGTGTGGGATCTCGCGGAATTCCGTGATCAAAGCCCGGCATATAAGACGGAAGAGGTTGTCTTTATCGCGGGGGATGAGGAAAGCGTAGCTTTTCAATTACATCATCCTTCTGCGAAACGGCTTCATATCAACCCGGAGGATGAAATAGAGGCTGTTGCAGCTGAACTGAAAGCAATAGGGTCTTTCGGGCATATCGTATGGATCGCTCCTTTTCACAGCGCTGATGACATGGTGAAAGCTCAGGATGCGGGCGTCATCCAGATGTACAGAGTGATTAAGGCAATGCTTGCTTTAGGATATGGAGGCAAGCGAATCAGCTTGACTGCAGTCACAATAAAAACACAGTCCGTACAGCCGGCGGACATTATTGATCCGGCTCATGCAGGCATTCACGGTTTGGTCGGCTCGCTCGCAAAAGAGTATCCGAACTGGCAAACAAGGCTGATTGATGCCGGATGTCCGGAAGATGTTTCAAAGGCGGAGCTGTTCTCAGCGCCGTTTGATGAGCAAGGCAATACATGGGCGTACCGGAACAATCACTGGTACAAACAGCGCCTTATTCCTGTACAGCAGCCGGTTTCAAGCCGGCCCGCTTACCAAAAAGGCGGCGTTTATGTCGTCATCGGCGGCGCGGGGGGCATCGGCGAGGCATGGAGCGAATATGCCGTGAAAACATATCAGGCGCGAGTCGTTTGGATCGGCAGACGAAAACATAACAGCGCTATTCAGGAAAAAATTGACAGACTCAGCCAATTCGGCCCGGCGCCGATTTATATTGAAGCTGACGCGGCAAATCCGAATGAGCTCACACGGGCGTATGAAACGATCAAACGCACGCACCCGCAAATTAACGGAATCATCCATTCCGCAATTGTTTTAGAGGATCAGAGCCTGGCAAATATGCCGGAAAGCCGTTTTAAAAGCGTGCTCGCTGCGAAAGTCAATGTCAGCGTGAATATGGCCCGCGTGTTCCGAAATGAGCCGCTGGACTTTGCTTTGTTCTTCTCATCTGTTCAATCATTTGCACGAGCGGCCGGACAAAGCAATTATGCTGCCGGATGCAGTTTCAAAGATGCCTTTGCCGCTCATTTGGCTAAAACGCGGCCGTATTCGGCGGCAGTGATGAATTGGAGCTACTGGGGCAGTGTCGGAATCGTATCATCTGCCGACTATCAAGAACGGATGAAACAGGCGGGAGTCGGATCAATTGAAGCGCCGGAAGCAATGGCGGCGCTTGAACGATTGCTCGGCGGCCCGTTGAATCAGTTCGTCATGATGAAACAGGCGGAAGAGCCGGAGGAAAAACCGGAAGAAATGATAGAAGTATACCCTGAACATCACGGCTCGGCGATGCAAAAACTGCGAAGCTATCAGCCTAAAGTAACAAGACATGTACAACAATTGAGTTAAGGAGGGGACGGCTTTGCAAAACACTGAAGATCTTCTTTACAAACTATTGGCAGGCCAGCTGAAATCTGTCGGATTTTTTACGGAAAACGAAACGCAGCCTGTCATGCAGGGGTTTTACGGCAGGTGGCTGGAAGAAAGCATCTCCATCTTGGTGCAAAAAGGCTTTTTGAAACAGTCAGGCAGTACGTATGTGTTAACGGGTCCGATAGAGCGTGCGGACGTGCTGTGGCAAGAATGGGATGAAAAGAAAGCTCCTTTACTCAAGGACAGCAGCAAAGAGGCGATGATCACCTTAGTGGAGACCGCTCTCAGAGCTTTGCCGGATATTTTATCCGGCAGAGTTTCTGCCACTGATGTTCTGTTTCCTGATTCCTCAATGGAATTGGTTGAAGGAATCTATAAAAACAATGAAACGGCAGACTACTTTAATGAGGTGCTCGCTGACACATTGACGGCTTTCATTGAAGAACGCCTGAAAGAAGACCCGAACGCGGAAATCCGGATATTAGAGATCGGAGCGGGGACGGGCGGGACGAGCGCGGCCGTTTTCAAAAGATTAAAAGAGTACAAACATCATGTGAAAGAATATTGCTACACCGATCTGTCAAAGGCCTTTTTCATGCATGCTGAAAAAGAATACGGTCCCGACAATCCGTATTTGACTTATAAGCGGTTTAATGTGGAAGAGCCCCCGGCTTTGCAGGGTATAGAGGCGGGCGCATATGACACGGTAATTGCGGCAAATGTGCTTCACGCGACAAAAAATATTCGGCGGACACTTCGCAATGCCAAAGCGGTGCTTAAGAAGAATGGGATTTTGCTATTAAATGAGATCAGCAGCCATTCGGTTTATTCTCATCTGACATTCGGCCTTTTGGAAGGCTGGTGGCTGTATGAAGACGCCAAACTGCGCATTCCCGGATGCCCGGGGCTGTATCCTGAAGCATGGCAGTCTGCGCTGGAAAGCGAGGGATATCGGTACGTTACATTTATGGCGGAATCGTCACATCACCTCGGTCAGCAGATCGTGGCGGCAGAAAGCGACGGCGTTATCAGGCAAAAGCAGCCGGACGCGCAGGCGGTTGAAGAAACTGCGGCTTCCAAAGAGCCGGCTGATTTCACAGAACCGTCTTTCTCAGTCACAGACCGGACTGTGCAATTCATAAAAGAAACGTTAGCCAAGTCCATAAAGCTTGCTCCCGAGCGCATTCAGCCGGAAACCAGCTTTGAAAAATACGGCATCGACTCCATTTTGCAGGTGAATTTTATCCGCGAACTGGAAACATTGACGGGCGAGCTGCCGAAAACGATCTTATTTGAACACACGAATACGAAAGAACTTGCCGAGTATTTGCTGGAAACTTACCCGGATAAGCTGCAACAGGCATTCGGAGCCGAACAAGCGCCTCCTGAAACGGAGCATCCGGAACCTGCAATGAATGAACCGGTGCCGCTTGTCACGGAAACGCGGCGATTTATCAATGAACAAAAAGAGCCAAAAGCGCCAAAGCCGGAAACAGAAACCGTCACCGTTAATCGTTCTGATCGTGACGACATTGCCATTATCGGCATCAGCGGCCGCTATCCCGAGTCTGAAACGCTCGATGAGCTGTGGGAACATTTAAAAGCCGGAGACAGCTGTATTACGGAAGCCCCGGAAAACAGATGGAAATCCGGTCTTCTGAAAACAATGGCAAAAGAAACACGAAAAGAAGAACACAAAACACGGTACGGCGGATTTCTGCAGCATATTGACGCTTTTGACCATCACTTGTTTGACATCCGGGAAGACCATGTGATGGAGATGACGCCTGAGCTCCGTCTAAGCTTAGAAACCGTATGGGAAACATTTGAAAATGGCGGTTACTCGTTAGAAAGAGTAAACGAATGGCAGGAATCAGACAGCGGTATCGGTGTATTTATGGGCAGTATGTACAATCAATATTTCTGGAATATCCCGTCATTGGAAAAAGCCGCGCTCAGCTCTAATGGAGGGGATTGGCATATCGCCAACCGCATTTCCCACTTTTTCAATTTAACGGGCCCGAGCATGGGCGTTACGACCGCATGCTCCAGCTCACTGAGCGCCATTCATCTCGCCTGTGAAAGCCTGAAGCTTAACAGCTGTTCCATGGCGATTGCCGGAGGGGTCAATCTCACGCTTGAACCGTCTAAATATGATGCGCTCGAACGGGCGAATTTGCTTGAACAGGGAAGTGAGAGCAAAAGCTTCGGAACCGGCACGGGCCTGATGCCGGGAGAAGGAGTCGGGGCGGTGCTCTTGAAGCCGCTCTCCAAAGCGCTTGCCGACAAAGACCATATTTACGGGGTCATTAAAAGCAGCGCGTTGTGCCATAGCGGCGGAAGGCAGATGTACACGGCTCCGGATCCGAAACAGCAGGCGAAGCTCATGGCGGCTTCCATCGACAAGGCCGGAATCAATCCGGAAACAATCAGTTATGTTGAATCAGCGGCAAACGGCTCTGTATTGGGAGATCCGATTGAGGTCATTGCCCTGACAAACGCGTTCGCGCAATATACTGATAAAAAACGATTTTGCGCGCTTGGATCCGTCAAGTCAAATCTCGGCCATTTAGAGGCGGCTTCCGGCATGTCCCAGCTCGCGAAAGTGCTGCTGCAAATGGAGCGGGAAACATTAGTCCCGACGATTAACGCAAAACCGCAAAATCCGAATATCAACCTTGAACAAACGGCTTTTTACCTGCAGGAAAAAACCGAGTATTGGGAACGTCTGAAGGATGCCGAGACGGGAGACATCATACCGCGGAGAAGCATGATCAATTCCTTCGGAGCAGGCGGGGCATACGCAAATCTCATCGTAGAAGAATATATCAGCCCGAATTCCGATCAGGCCCGTCACGACGATGAGGAATATATTTTCCCTGTGTCAGCGAAAACAAAATGGAGTTTTGAAGCCTATCTTGAGAGACTGGCGGCCTTTTTAGAAAAGACGCCATCTCTTCATCCGGCAGCCATCGCATCCGCGCTGCAAAAAAGAACGCATCATTCGGAGTATCGGGCGGCATTTACGGCTGCTTCCGTTCAGGAACTGCTGGAAAAGCTGGCCGCTTACCGCATGGATCAGCGGAATCTCAATTTCTCCGATTCTGATATTGGCCGGCGTGCGCGGCAATGGGAAAAAGGAGAGAATATCGCGTTTGATCAGTTGCAGCAAGAGCACGCCGTTCATCTGCCGGCCTACGCTTTTGACCACGGGACTTCTTTTCAATTCGGTGAATCAGAAAACGCTGCCGGCGTTCAGGCGGTATACAGTGATGACGACCCATACGTGAAAGGGCATCAATTCAGCGGAGAACCGGTACTCGTCGGCGCTACATATAACAGTCTGGCAGTCGATCATTTTTGTGATCTTTTTCCTGAAGCGGAAGGAGGACAAATTAAAAAACTGAATTACGCGAGCCCCATTACCGTAAAAAAAGGCGATCGCATCGAGCTGAAAACAGAATCGAAACAAAACGGGGATGGATTTGAACTGAGCATAATGCACCGCAGCCTCACGTCTCCTGATTGGAGCATAGCGGCGTATGCCGAGTGCAGCCCGTATCCGTTTCAAAAGCAGCACGCGGATCTGGCGGCCATTCAGCGCTCTTACCGGGAAGTGGGCCGGATAGATGAGTTATACGGAGACGGAACGGGAACTGTCGTGTGGGGAGAAGAATTTAAAACGATCACCCGCCTGTACAAAGGCTCTGATGCCGTTTTAGCGAAAGTGAACCTGAACAATAGCGACTCACAACAAGCGCATCATTATGCCGTAAATCCGTTAATCGCCAACAGTGCTTACTTGGCCTCGCTTTCTTTATTGGACCAAACGGAGGCGGAAAGCTATCTGCCGTTCGGCATTAATTCCGTCACCTTCAGCAGCCCGGAAGATCTTACCGATTGCTGGCTGCACATCAAGCTGGCCAAACAAACGGGGGAAATGATTCTGATTAACGCAGATGTCATCAGCAGGCGATCGGAAGTGGTGATGCGTTTTGAAGGCTATGCCCTGAAACGGTTCCGCCCGAAAACCGAACAGATGAATCATCCGGCCCGAACGGCTGTAAAGAATGCGGGAGCACCGATTTCTGCCGGCAGTCTGACAGATGATATCCGCAGCTACGTCCTTGGCAAGCTCGCCAAGATGATGGATGAACCCGCGCCATCTCTTCGTTCTGACGCAAATATCATGGAATTGGGACTTGATTCAGCGAGCCTGATCGGGCTGACAAAAGAGATCGGCCAAGAGGCGGATATCGATGTGAATCCAACATTGTTTTTCGAGTATCCGACCGCGGAGGAGCTGACCCGCCACTTCGCGTCAGCATATGAGAGCAAGTTTTCTCAATTGCTTGCCGATCATAAGTATTCAGAAGAGGCCAGGGTCACGGAAACAGAAGAGCGCACTTTACCGAAGAAACAGCATACGCCTTGTGATAACGCCGATATCAAGCAAGGAATCGCGATTATCGGTATGTCAGCTCAGTTTCCGCAATCCCCGGATACCCAGTCTTTTTGGGAGCACATCGTAAACGGGGATCACTGTATTACCGAAATTCCGGCGGACCGCTGGGACTGGCGCCGTTACGCCGGTGATGAGAATGACACGAGTCTCAGATGGGGCGGTTTTATTAACGGTGTCGGCGAATTTGACCCGCTCTTTTTCGGAATTTCTCCTAAAGAGGCATCACAAATGGGGCCGGAGCAATTTCTGCTTTTGATGCATACATGGAAGGCAATGGAGGATGCGGGCCTGACAAATAAGGCATTATCAAGCAGACCGACAGGCGTTTTCGTTGCCGCGGGCAACAGCGATCCGAACAATGGAACAGCCATCCCGTCCATCATTCCGAACAGGATATCATATGCCTTGAATTTACAAGGACCGAGTGAATATTACGAGGCTGCCTGCACGTCAACGCTGGTGGCATTGCACAGGGCGGTTCAATCAATCCGTCATAACGAATGTGAGCAGGCTGTCGTGGGAGCCGCCAATATTCTGCAATCGCCGAAGGGCTTTATCGGTTTTGACTCAATGGGATATTTAAGCAAAAACGGCCGGGCGAAATCGTTCCAAAAAGATGCCGATGGCTTTGTCAGAAGCGAAGGGGCGGGCGTGATCATCATCAAACCGCTTGAGGCGGCAATTGAAGACGGCGATCATATTCACATGGTCATTAAAGGAACAGGAGTGTCTCACGGCGGTAAAGGCATGTCGCTTCACGCGCCGAATCCGGCGGGAATGAAGGCCGCGATGAAAAAAGCGTACGAAGACACCGATGTTGATCCGCAAACCGTCACTTATATTGAAGCGCACGGCATTGCCTCCGAAATGGCAGATGCGCTGGAGTTTAATGCAATCAAAGCGGGTTACGGCGAGTCTGCAAATCAAGAAGAAAGCGCGCCTTGTTATATCAGCACCGTGAAACCTTGCATCGGGCACGGCGAACTCGCTTCCGGATTGGCCGCCCTTATAAAAGTGGCGATGGCCATGAAGCATCATACCATCCCAGGCATTCCCGGATTTACAGCTGCAAATGAGCAAATGGCCATTCAGAAAAGCCGCTTCCGTTTCACCGAAGACAACCAGGAATGGACACAGCTCACCGACCATACGGGCAGACCGATCCCGCGCCGAGCCGCAATTAGCAGCTATGGCTTCGGCGGCATGAATGCGCATGTCGTCTTGGAACAGTACAGCCCGAGCCATAAAGACAAAGAATCTGCGCATGAACCGCAGCTTATCGTGCTTTCTGCTAAGAGTGAAGGGCGTCTTAAGGCGGCCGCAAGTCAGCTGGCTGATTTTGTGCAAACTGGAGATACTCCATCATTGCGGGATATTGCTTATACGCTTCAGACCGGCCGTGAGGCGATGAACTGCCGCCTGGCACTCGTTGCCCGCAATCAAGATGAATTGCTGGAAAAACTGAAAGAGTACAGAGCATTTTCCGAAGAAGGCAATGGAATGGAAAGCTTCTTTACAGGCAGTCAGCAGACTGGATCAGGAGATATCGGCGTTTTACTGGAAGGGACTCTCGGTACAGTCGTCACGGAGACGCTGTTGGCTGAAAACAATCTGGAAAAGCTTGCATTTTGCTGGGTGAAAGGTGCGGATATACCGTGGGACAGACTCCACCAAGGCAAATCTGTTCAAAGAGTGCCGCTTCCGACATATCCTTTTGAAAACCATAAGTATTGGAACGGCTGTCAGCCAGAAGACATCAGCCTTGCACCGGTTTCACAGAATCCTCAGCTCTGCCGCGAGAGCGCAGCTGACATTGTGGCTGACATTCTGGGGATGAAGGCAACGGAAATTGATCAAAATAAGCCGCTGACTGAATACGGCTTCGATTCAATCTCCTCTATTCAGCTGTTGAAGAAACTTGAGGACGGAGACAGCCGCATCAGTCTGGAGGCTCTTCAGAAATGCAGCACTGTTCAGGAGATTAGCATGCTGTTAAAAACGAACCAACCGCAGGAGACGGGCCGGAATTTTCCCGAACTCGTCAAGCTGAATGAAAGAGAAAAAGGCCGTCCTGTTTTTTGGTTTCACGGCGGAACGGGAGGCGTTGAAGCATACCAGCCATTCGCCAAAAAGAGTCAGCGACCTTTTTACGGCATCCAGGCAAGAGGTTTGACAGGGAAAGAGCCGCTGCAAGGAATCAAAGAGACGGCCGCTTCTTATATGAGAATCATCCAAGCGGTACAGCCGAAAGGCCCTTATGACCTCGGCGGATATTCCTTGGGCGGAATGCTTGCATATGAAACCGCGCGCCTCTTGCAGGAGGAAGGTCATACGGTAAAAAGCGTCGTCATGATCGACACCCCGTACAGTGAAAAATGGAAAGAAAGAAAACCATCTGTTAAGTCAGTCATGCTGCAAACGATCAATACGATGCTTACAGCATATCTTAAGCCTGAAAACCTTGAAGAGGCATTAATCAGCAGAGAAGACATTACCGTCCAGGCTGAGGAAGAAGAGGTATTGAAAGAATTGATCGGCCTTGCCAAAAAGCGCGGTCTGCCAAAATCCGAAGAAGCGATCCGGATGCAGCTGGAGCAAATGATGAAGACGCAGCTCGCTTACGGAATGGAAGAGTATGACATGAAGCCGCTGCCTCATCCGGAAGCGCTGCAATGCTACTACTTCCGTAATAAAAGCGGTTTGTTCCTCGGAGATCTTGAACGTTATCTGACAGCAGAGGAAGAACAGATTCCATTAGACCATGATGCGTATTGGAAAGAATGGGAACGCCAGATGAAACAGTTTCACCTGTTGGACGTTCACTCTTCCAATCACGTCACAATGCTGTCAGAACCAAAGCCGCAAAACGCCATTAAAGCATTCTGCGAAAAACTGTACGCAAACAAAGGAACGATAAGCGCAAATTTCCTTAAATCTTTCAGAAAAAAGCTGGACGAAACAAATGAGTTGGTAAAACGGTAATAGAGAACGGCTGGAGCAATCCGGCCGCTTTTTTATTTATATAGAACTAAATTCACTATGTACTAAATTTTCATTGTTATATTGATTTCTGTTTATAAGACATTAAAAAAACCCCCGATAAACAGGGGGGCGATATTAAAATCTGACAGGCAATGTTTCAAGCCCTCTCAAAAACACATTTTTTCTCCATGTTACATCCTCGGGCGCGCCTTTCAGCTCTATATTCGGAAACCGTTTTAAAAGCGCGGTAAAGGCAATGGATGCTTCCATCCGGGCGAGCGGAGCCCCGAGACAAAAATGAATGCCGAATCCAAAAGAAATATGACGGTTCGGTGTTCTCGCTATATTTAATGTATCAGGATCATCAAAATATTCCGGGTCCCGATTGGCTGAACCGATGCCGATAAATATCATATCACCTTTTTTAATAGAAACATCTTTATAAGTGAAATCTTCAATCGCCCATCGATTCGCCATCATGATGACGGGAGAGGTATAACGCAAAAGCTCTTCGACCGCCGTCTGGATATCTTCGGGCTGCCGCTTTATCTTCTCCATCTGGTCTTTGTGCAGAAGAAGCGCCAGGGTGCCGGAGCCAAGAAGGTTAACCGTTGTTTCAAGCCCGGCAACGACTAACAAAAACAGCATGGAATACAGCTCTGATTCACTCAGCTTTTGGCCGTCCTCTTCAGCGTAAATAAGCTTGCTCGTCAAGTCTTCACCCGGATGTTTTCTTTTTTCTTCGATCAGTGTTTTCATATATTGTTTAAATTCTTTGAGAGCCTGGTTGGTCGCATCTTGTCCGCTTTCTGACGTGTCGACCATTGCGTTTGTCCACACTTGAAATTTGGCGCGGTCCTCTTTCGGAATTCCGAGCAGCTCGGAAATGACGATAAACGGAAGCGGTGCGGCGAAATCTCTCATGATATCAGGGTCTGCTTTTGTTTCCATTTCATCCAGCAGCTCTTCTGTGATCTGCTCTATCCCGGTGCGAAGCTGCTCAATCATCCGGGGAGTGAACCCCTGATGCACCAAAGATCGAAGACGTGAATGATCCGGGGGGTCTTTTGCCAGCATATGCTCTGAGACAAAATCGATATCTTCACTGACATTCAGCTTCGCGATCAGCTCCTTCGGCATGACCCGTTTTACATCTCTCGTAATTCTGCCGTCTTTTAAAAACGCCATACAATCATCATAACGCGTGATGAGCCAAGCCGGAAAGGTGCCTCCGAAACGCTGCAGTTCGAATTTATGTATGGGGTCCTGCTCTCTGAATCTGCTTAAAACCGCAAAAGGGTTTTCGTGAAACTCGGGTGAGTGTGGGTGAAACATTGTTTTTTCCATCTGGATTTCCCCGCCTTCATGTTTTTGAAAAGACATAACAAACAGCCGGTGCCTGCCGACCGGACGGCATTCCTCCTTTTATCTGCCGAAGACACTGATCACAACGGCTCATAAGTATGTCTAAAATATATAAGGAAACAGAAGCCGGTTCAATAGACAAATCGTAAAGCCGCCATTTTCGTTGATTATCAACAAAACAGCAAACTTTTTTTGCCATTTCATCATGTGTGTTAAATCCGGCTAATATACATATTTACGCTTCATATCAACTTCTTAAGGAGGATGTGAATGAATGCGTTTATGAAATGGGCGGCAAGTCTGCTTTTGGTGATCTCTCTTCAGTTCGGCCTTACGGGCGCCGGCATCCATTCGGACAGTGCTGCTCGTGCCGCATCCCGATACGATCAGGTGCTGTATTTCCCGCTGTCAAAATATCCGGAGACGGGAAATCATATAAAAGACGCCATTTCGGCAGGTCATTCTGAGATTTGTACAATTGATAGGGGCGGAGCGGAGAATAGAAGGAAAGAATCATTGAAAGGAATTCCGACAAAGCCCGGGTTTGACCGTGATGAATGGCCCATGGCAGTCTGCACAGAAGGCGGGGCGGGGGCTGATATCAGATATGTAACCCCGTCGGATAACCGCGGGGCCGGTTCATGGGTTGGAAATCAAATGAGCGGATATTCCGACGGCACGAGAGTATTATTTATCGTTCAGTAACTTCTCCGGTTCGCCGGAGTTTTTTTATGCTCTGAAAAAGCGGCACGCCGGCTGGACATATGAAATGGCAAAGAGTAAACTTATATGTTGGAATCAGCATGAGAAAGGATTGGATCACATTGACAGTGACTACATACCGAAATATTGCACTTTTACTTCTTTGTTTAACAGCGGGAATTGTGGATGTGATCGGTTATTTAAGCCTGGGACATATCTTTACCGCCAATATGACGGGGAACATCGTTCTATTCGGCCTGGCGATCGGCAACTCATGGCACCTTGCCGTACTCAAATCGTTAACCTCGTTAATCGGATTTATTGCCGGCGTTATTGCCGCGGCCCTGCTTGTGGGCAATAAAAAGAAATCATTCTGGCCCCCTGCGGTAACTGCCGCTTTAGCTATTGAAGGAGCTGTTTTGCTGCTGTTTGCTTTGTTCTCTTGCTTTTTTGCAGATGCCATTTCTGTTTATGTGCTGATTATGCTGCTCAGCTTCGCAATGGGAATGCAGACGACAGCTGCGAGAAAACTTGGTGTAGCGGGGATTTCCACGACCGTATTAACGGGAACGCTCGCTAATTTTTTTGAAGATCTCACCGCAAGGTTTTACAAAGCGGACAAGCGGAAGCAGTTTACGAGAGATGCTGTATTGCGCGCGCTTGCCTTGGTGCTGTATTGCTTTGGGGCGGTCATAGGCGCTTTTGCCGAACCGGATTATAAGTTTGCCGTGATCTGGCTCCCGATTATCATTATTTTAGGCATTATGCTTTGCGCATTCACGATGTTCCACGGATATTCAGAAGAAAAAAACCAATAAAAAAACGCCGCTGATTCAGGGCGTTTTTTCTTTTTATTGCTCTTTCCGGGTCCCGATTGTATAAACGGCCCGATCTGTATGTACCTTTAATCCGTCTTGCTCCTTTTGGATGGTAATGTCGCCGAGCAGTGGGATTTCATACGCATCTTGAGGGAGCGGGACATTTCCTTCCTCCGTATAGGTTGTGCCGTGCCCTTTTAAGACGAGCTCTTCGTCCGCTACATAGTCATCGGGATGGTTTGTCCGGCGGACGAGAACATCATCAAGGTGAAGCATGATCTGGTCCATATCAGAAATCTCGTTTCGGCTGTCTGTCAGCTCTCCTTTTCTGATATCAAGCGTTTGTCCGATCTGTTTTTGCAGCCATTCAGACAATTCGGTGTTTGTAAGTGCCATTGTGATTCCTCCTTTTATCTACACCATACTTATTCCCTATTTTTTTAGAAATACACTTCCTTGCATTGATCTTTTTTTCTGACAGCCGTTCTGAAGCATTCCGAGTTCCTTCATTATAAATGTTTCATCTGTTCACCTGAAAAACGGAGTCATCTGCCGGTGCAGACGACCCCGTTCTCATGATAAAAAGGTTACTCTTTCGGCACAGCGTTTTCAGCGTTCACTGCGCCCGCTCCGTAAATGTTCGGATCTTCATTTGTCCATTGATTCGGACTTTGTTTGATCAATGTTTTCACTTCGTCAGGCGAAAGCTGCGGGTTTTGCTGAAGGATTAAGGCGGCGATGCCCGCGCAGATCGGGGTGGCCATGGACGTGCCCGACAGACTGAAATACAAGGAGCCTACACGGTTTGATTTCTGTAATTTGTCAAGGTATGAACGCGGAGAACGGAGAGATACGATATCGACCCCGGGCGCAAGAATGTCAGGCTTCTCTTTTCCGTACACAGTCGGGCCGCGGCTTGAGAATGAAGCGACCGTATCGTCCTCATTGCTGGCCGTATCATTGTCATCATAGGCGCCTACCGTGATGACCTTCTCGCTGACACCGGGGCTTGAAATCGTTTGAGCTTCCGGACCGGAGTTGCCCGCGGCGACGCAGACGACGATTCCTTCATTCCATGCCTCTTCAACGGTCTTGACGAGCGGGTCGTCCGTTTCTTTATCATATCTGAGCGCATCTCCGCCCAGTGACATGCTGATGATTCTGATCGGATTCTTTGTGTGTTCTTTATTATATTGTATGCACCATTCCACACCTTCAATGATATCAGCCAAGGTTCCTGATCCTGATTTGTTTAAAACCTTGACTCCGATCAGATCAGCTTCCGGCGCCGGCCCCTGATATTTACCGGAAGATGAAGCGCCGCTGCTTGCGATATCACCGGCGCAATGGGTGCCGTGCCCGTTGTCGTCATACGGTTCTGTCTTTTGATTGACAAAGTCCGCAAATCCGATAACTCTGCCTTCTAAATCGGGATGCTGATAGATTCCGGTATCAATAACGGCAACGGTTACGCCTTTTCCTGTTAATAGGGTGCCGTTACGGGTCACTTCTTTTGCATGAGACGATTCAGCTGCTGTATCAAGGAGCGCTTTTACTTCACGGTTTAAATAGATTTTACGGATATCCCGGCATTGCGAAAGAAGCATGTGAAGGGCGGACGGAGTGACTTCGGCGCTGCAGCAATTAATTGTTTGAAACTGCTTTTTTATGGTGCAACGTTTTTCTTTTGATAAGACCTGTCCTGTGCTGTGAAAACCGGATTCATGGCAGCCCTCTTCAAATTCAATGATGACTGACATTTTCTTTCTGTTTTTCACCTTTTTTTCGAAAAACTTGTGCAAAAAGCAAGGTGTCCATTTGAAAGGTTTATATAACTGTAATACGTTTTCTCTGAGCGGCCAGTCCAGCTTATGAGCATTTGACCGCACCATTTGTACCATTGAGTAACCAAACATATATACTTTTCCTCCCATTCTGGCGATTCTCTCTATACCATATGAACAGGCCGTATGTTCGGTCAGTTTGTTTGTCCTTCAGGAGCGCTGGTTACTTGCGGCTTTTTCAAGAGAAGAAATCGAGTTGAAACGGAACGTTTGTTCGTTTTGTAATGAAGCCGGCGGAAGGAGGTATACACATGAACATCATATTGAGACATTCCTTGGAAAAACAGCTTGCGATTGATATTATATATATGAAAAAAGACGGCTCCATTTTAAAACGGATTATTATGATAAAAAAAGGGGATGAGCGGGCTGTAACGGCATTTTGCTGTACAAAAAGGCAGATGAGAACTTTTTTGACGGGCTCTATTCTGTCCTGTGCATTTGCTTCGGGAGGCGGATATTCATTTTTAAAAGCGTATTCTTGACGCCGTCCGTTTCCGGCCGTGAATCTCCCGCCCCTGAAAATTCGGGCGTTCCTCCCTTTTTTTTTGCCCTCTCTCAACCTTTTTTCACTGATGCCCGGCATTTGAGCGCTTGAACCGTGACAATCCATTGATTTTTCGAAACCGGGAAGTTTTTCACTGATGATAATGTTAATAGAATGTTAAGATAAGACCTATTGACAAAAATCCATATAATGAACATGTCATTTTTCAGAAAGGAGCAAAGAAGGAGAGCTGATGAAAAGAATTTTACTTAATGTCATCATTATCGTAGCAATGGTCTTACTAATAAGATGTGCTCATTATGCGTCAGACCCTGATCCCTCGAATTCTTCTGATACATACACAGATTTTAAAGATCTGGCTGAACATGAAGACCCCGATGATTATCATATATCGTACAATAAGCGAAAGGGGAGCCCCGTATTGATCATGTCGCCGCACGGAGGGAGAATTGAGGGCGGGGTGAGCGAGATCGTCCGCTCTTTCAGGGATGATTATTCAACCTACCTGTTTGAGGGATTAAAACCGCATGATAACCAGACTCTTCATATTACGAGCACCAAGTTCGATGAGCCTTCAGCAGTCGAAAGCATTAAGCAGCACCATTATGTTATCGCAGTTCACGGTTATAAAGGCGACGAGAAAAATACTCTTGTCGGAGGAAGCGACCGGAAGCGGGCGAAAAAATTGGTGAGAGCTCTCGAACGAAACGGATTTTCTGCAGAATTGGCAACCTCAAAAACCGGTCTGGCCGGGGTTAACACCGAAAATATCAATAACCAGGCGCAAACCGGGCTGAGCATACAGCTTGAGATCAGCAGAGAACAGCGGGAAGCGTTTTTTGATAATTTTGATTACCGCGAAAGGGAATTCACAAAAACGGAGGAATTTTACCGGTTTGTCCGTACGATAAAAAGAGTGATCAATCAAGAGTATTCGTGAGCTTAAAAAAAGACAAACGAGTGAAAGATGAGTAAACTGAAAAAAAGGAGGTTTGTCCCTTGGCAAAACATCACTTTTATTTAAAAGCAAATTGGCCCGGAAATCGCAATGACGTCGGCGATATTAAAAGCGGCCGGCTGGAAACGGCTGTGTCCATTCCTAAGGAAATGGACGGACCCGGAGAAGGCACAAATCCTGATGAAATGCTGCTTGGAGCGGCCGCGACCTGTTATATTATAACGCTTGCGGCGATGATGGAAAGAAGCGGCCTGGATAAAGAAGATCTACATATGGAATCTGAAGGAATTGTAGACGTCAAGAACGGTGTGTTCACGTACCAGAAAATCATTCACCGTCCGTTTATATTATTAAAGCCGGATGCAGCCGAAACGGACTTTACGCTCGCCAGGAAGTTAGCGCAGAAAGCGGAGTCCTCGTGTATGATTTCACGAGCGGTCCAAGGAAACGTGGAGATGGAGCTTGAGGTTGAAGTAAAAGCTGTCCGCGCTTGACGAGTTCAAACGGTCAGCTCCGGGCCGTTTGATTTTTTTTAGCTTTTTGAGACTTGGAACGGTTCAGCAGGATGACGCCCGTGATGACCAAAACAAGCCCGATCATCATTTTGATTGTCATGGCCTCCTTAAAAACAAAAAAGCCGACAATTGCCGTTAAAGCGGTGCCGACACCTGACCATGTCGCGTATGCGGCGGATAAATCAAGGCTTTTCAATGAGAAGCTCAAAAACATAAAAGAGGCTCCGATTCCGGCAATGACGCCGAGAGCGGGCCACAGGTGCGTAAAACCGTCCGACAGCTTCAGCATCGTGCTCCCGAACACTTCTGATACAATGGCTAATGCCAAGCAAAGTAATCCTTTCATCAGTATGCCTCTCCTTTCTACCAATTCATCAAAATGACACCGGCCAATAAGAAAAAGAGTCCGATGACGGCCTGCTTGTCCAGTTTTTCATGAAACCATTTCGCTCCGATAATGGATGCGAGCACCGTTCCGGCTCCGCTCCATGTTGCATAGGATAAGCTGAGCGGAATGAGATTCAGTGTCAGTGAAAGCATATAAAAGGCCAATGAATAGCCTGCCACTACAAGCGCGCTCGGCAAAAACCGCGTAAATCCGCGGGAGACCTTCAGCATGGCCGCGCCGATTGACTCTGATAAAATAGCAATTGTGAGGAAGATATAACCCAGAATCATATCAAATCCCCCTCTCATCATAATCCTTATGCCTTTTGTTTAAGGCAGTAAAATAAAATAATATCCGAACTTTGCCCGCCAAGTCAAGACATTAGGCCTATACAAAAAGGCCCCCCGGGAGGAGCCTTTTTGATTCGTCAATAGTAATACGGATAGCCGTAGCCGTAACCCCCGTACAAGTACGGATTGAATAAAGCGCTTCCGACAAGCCCCCCGACAAGCCCTCCGAAAAACGGTCCGCCGTAAAAACCAAACGGCCGTCCGAATCCATAACCAAACCAAGGCCGGCCAAATCCAAAACCCGGCCGTCCGAATCCAAATCCGAATCCGGGACGCCCGAAGCCGAAGCCCGGCCGGCCAAACCCAAATCCGGGCCGTCCAAACCCAAATCCAGGCCGCCCAAACTGTCTCATATCACTATCTACTGCGTATGTGTATTCTTCATTCATAATTAAGGTACCTCCAAGAATAAATTTGAGATGATAACAGAGTATTCAGCCCACCAATTTTTGATTGGGCGTTTATCAAAAAAATAAAGGAGTGAGCTTTTGTGGGCCTGTATCAGTCCGATTGGTCAAAAAAACCTCCGCACACACACGCATACCGGGCGGTTACGGATGTAGTGCAGGGGCATTACCATTTGATTGAAGGCTTTTCGCAGCCGGAGAACGGCAGCAATACAGATGAGCATACACATTTCTATACGGGCATCACCTCGTTTGAAAACGGCCATTTTCATAGGTATTACGGCATTTCCGGCCCTGCCATCCCGAGGGTTGACGGAACACATTACCATGAGCTTTCAGAGACCACCTTTGCCGCCTACAATGAGCCGATTCAGATCCAGCACGGCGGCGTCGTTTACGATCCGCGGGAGGAAGGACGGAAAACGCACCGCCATACACTCAAAGGAAAAACGAGAGAGGTTGTCGGAAACGAGCCGATCGGGTGGTAGTGGACGTTTAGCGCTCAGGAAAAAGGGCAAAATGGATAGGTGCCTGAAGAAATGAATGCTATAATTAGGGGGAGATTTATAAAAGAGAGTGATACATATTGAAAAATAAAAAACAGCCTGTCGTCATACTTGTCGGACCGACGGCAGTCGGAAAAACAAAACTAAGCATCGGACTCGCGAAAATGCTGAATGCGGAAATCATCAGCGGAGATTCCATGCAGGTATATAAAGGGATGGACATCGGAACGGCCAAAGTCACCGAAGAAGAGACAGAAGGCGTGCCGCATCACCTGATTGATATTTTGGAGCCGTCCGACACTTTTTCAACGGCGGATTATCAGAAAATGGTAAGGGGAAAAATCACCGAGATTGCCGATAGAGGAAAGCTGCCGATGATTGTCGGGGGAACGGGTCTGTACATTCAGTCCGTGCTGTATGACTATACGTTCACGGAAAACTCCGGCGACCCTGTATTCCGGGAGCGCATGGAGAAACTGGCGGCTGAAGAAGGGGCGGAAGCGCTTCATGCCAAGCTTGCGGCAGCCGACCCGGAAGCGGCGGCAGCCATTCATCAAAACAATACGCGAAGAGTCATCCGCGCGCTCGAAATTCTGCATGTATCGGGAAAAACAATGTCAGAGCATCTTAAAACCCAAAAACGGGAGCTGCTTTACAATGCGGTTCTTATCGGTCTTACAATGGACAGAGAAGTGCTGTACGGCCGGATTAATGAGCGCGTTGACCTGATGCTGGAAACCGGCCTTCTTGACGAAGTAAAGCGGCTGTATGATATGAATATCCGGGACAGCCAATCGATTCAGGCGATCGGTTATAAAGAGCTGTATGAATATCTTGATGGAAAAGTGCCGCTCCCTCAGGCTGTGGAGCAATTAAAACAAAATTCAAGGCGATATGCGAAACGCCAGCTGACCTGGTTTCGCAATAAAATGCCCGTTTCATGGACAGATATGACGCCGCCTGTTGATATTGAGCAGAAAAAAAAGGAAATTTTCGAGTGCATAGCAGGAAAACTGGAAATTTAATCGAAACAGTATTGTATTGAGAACCAAGGAGGACGAAACATGAAACCGATTAATATTCAAGATCAGTTTTTGAATCAAATCCGAAAAGACAATACGTTCGTCACGGTGTTTTTACTCAACGGCTTCCAGCTTCGCGGCCAGGTAAAAGGCTTTGACAACTTTACCGTTTTGCTCGAAACGGAGGGGAAGCAGCAGCTTATTTATAAACATGCCATCTCCACGTTCGCCCCGCAAAAAAACGTCCAGCTTGAGCTTGAATAGACTTTTTGAAAAAGACCATGAACAATGGTCTTTTTCTATGCGCATCTGTATATTGCAGGCTGTATATCGGAAACATAAAAGGGGGTTCGGAAAATCGTGTTCGAAAGTGAAAATGAACTGAGAAGAATCAGGATTACGCTCGTTTGGATCGCTGTTTTTTTGCTGTTTGGAGCTTGCAGCAATCATGAGACGGTGGTGACGGATGATGACGGCGGTTCAACGGATACCGAACCGCAGACAGAAGGCATGGTGCAGCTGGAACATAATCGTTTCGGCATCGTTGAGGACGGTTACTTAAAAATATACCGCTATGATGAAAAAACGAATAAAATTGAACTGAAAAAAGAAACGGCGCTGGATGAGCTTGAATAAATTTCACAAGCGTTCGAATTTACAAAGCGGGCAACACAAGCTACACTAAGTACTGACATTGATCATGCAGAGGGTGAGACGATTGAAACACAAGGTGATAATCAACCATTGGGAAGAAACTTGTGAAGATGATTCCTGCTATGAATATGGAACCAGCATCATCGTTGACGGCAAAGAACTGATCAGAGAGGCTTCCATCACAAGCGCTCTGAAAGCCGTACTGAAAGAAATCGGTGCTGATGTGGAGATTGAAGAAACCGTTGAAAGCGAAAAAAAATGTGATTCTTACAAAAAATAAGAATAAAAGTCTAGACTACTAAGCAGTTTTTTTTCATGTTATGATAGACATCGGCTTACACATGACACCTTGAGTAGGATGAGAGATGATTCTCGTTCTGCTCTCTTTTTTGGGCGTTAATCGGGCCAGAGCCAAAGTCCGCTCTTTCAAAAATATGAATTTTTTATAAATCGATCTCAATATGTTGTGTTTTTCTGAGAGGTTAGTATACTATATATAGTGTTAAGAGATTCATTATTTTTGATAGGTCGTGATAAGGATGGTTCAAATCATATTTGATTCAAAGACAGGGAATGTTCAGCGTTTTGTGAATAAAACAGACTTCCAGCTGATCCGCAAGGTGGACGAAACGGACCACGTGGACACTCCGTTTGTTTTGGTCACCTACACGACAAACTTCGGCCAGGTACCGGCATCAACACAATCATTTCTCGAAAAATACGCCCATCTCTTATTAGGAGTCGCTGCGAGCGGCAACAAAGTATGGGGCGATAACTTTGCAAAAAGCGCCGATACCATTTCAAGACAATATCAGGTGCCGATCTTGCACAAATTTGAACTCAGCGGCACATCTAAAGACGTTGAATTGTTTACTCAGGAGGTAGAAAGAGTTGTCACAAAATCAAGTGCCAAAATGGATCCAGTTAAATAACGAAATCATGATCCAACAAGATGGAAAATTCCAGTTTGATAAAGATAAAGAGGCTGTACATAGCTATTTTGTTGACTATATCAATCAAAACACAGTTTACTTTCACGATTTAAAAGAGAAGCTGGATTATTTGATTGAAAACCAATACTACGAAGAGGAATTCTTAAGCCTTTACTCTTTTGAAGACATTAAAGAAGTGTTTAAGACAGCTTACGCAAAGAAGTTTCGTTTTCCTTCCTTCATGAGTGCGTTTAAATTCTATAATGACTATGCTTTGAAAACGAATGACAAGAAAAGAATCCTCGAGCGTTATGAGGACCGAATCTCAATCGTTGCGCTGTTCTTCGCAAACGGCGACACTGAGAAAGCAAAAGAATATGTGAATCTGATGATCAATCAGGAATATCAGCCGAGTACACCGACGTTTTTGAATGCCGGCAGAAAACGCCGCGGAGAACTGGTGAGCTGCTTCTTGCTCGAAGTCAACGATTCCTTAAACGATATTTCACGGGCGATCGATATTTCCATGCAGCTGTCTAAATTGGGCGGCGGGGTTTCTCTTAATCTGTCCAAGCTTCGCGCGAAAGGTGAAGCGATTAAAGATGTTGAAAACGCCACAAAAGGTGTTGTAGGCGTCATGAAGCTTCTTGATAATGCGTTCCGTTACGCTGACCAAATGGGCCAAAGACAAGGCTCAGGCGCGGCGTATTTAAATATTTTCCACCGCGATATCAATGATTTTCTCGATACGAAAAAGATTTCTGCGGATGAAGATGTGCGCGTCAAAACGCTTTCTATCGGTGTCGTCATTCCGGATAAGTTCGTTGAGCTTGCACGTGAGGATAAAGCGGCTTATGTATTCTATCCGCATACGATTTATAAAGAATACGGCCAGCATATGGACGAAATGGACATGACGGCGATGTATGAGGAGCTTGTCGACAACCCGCGTGTCAAAAAAGAAAAAGTGAATGCGCGCAAACTGCTTGAAAAGCTTGCCGTTCTCCGTTCTGAGTCAGGTTATCCGTACATTATGTTCCAGGATAACGTAAACAAAGAGCACGCGAATAACCACGTATCAAAAGTGAAATTCTCGAACCTTTGCTCTGAAGTGCTTCAGGCGTCACAGGTTTCGGCTTACACAGATTATGACGAGGAAGACGAAATCGGCTTGGACATTTCCTGCAACCTTGGTTCATTAAATATACTGAATGTCATGAAACATAAATCGATTGAGCGCACGGTGAAACTCGCGACGGATTCCCTGACTCATGTATCTGAGACGACGGATATCCGCAACGCGCCGGCAGTCAGACGCGCGAACAAAGCGATGAAGTCCATCGGTTTAGGCGCCATGAACCTTCACGGCTACCTGGCCCAAAACGGCATCGCGTATGAAAGCCCGGAAGCAAGAGATTTCGCGAATACGTTCTTTATGATGGTGAACTTTTATTCCATCCAGCGTTCAGCTGAGCTTGCGAAAGAAAAAGGCGAAACGTTTGAGCATTATGAAGGCTCCACTTATGCAACGGGAGAATATTTCAATAAATACATCGAAAAAGAGTTCTCACCAGCATACGAAAAAATCGCTGCGCTCTTTGAAGGCATGCACATTCCGACAATCGAAGACTGGAAAGAGCTGAAGGCGTTTGTCGCTGAAAACGGCATGTACCACAGCTACAGACTGTGCATCGCGCCGACAGGCTCCATTTCCTACGTCCAATCCAGCACGGCGTCCGTTATGCCGATCATGGAACGGATCGAAGAAAGAACATACGGAAATTCAAAAACGTATTACCCGATGCCGGGGTTAGCGTCTAATAACTGGTTCTTCTACAAAGAAGCTTATGATATGGACATGTTCAAAGTGGTGGATATGATCGCGACAATCCAGCAGCATATCGATCAGGGAATCAGCTTTACCCTGTTTTTGAAAGATACGATGACAACTCGTGATCTGAATCGTATTGATCTGTATGCCCACCATAGAGGCATCAAAACCATTTACTATGCAAGAACGAAAGATACCGGGCAGGACAGCTGTCTTTCTTGTGTCGTTTGATTAAAGGAGAGTTTACAGTGACAAAAATTTATGACGCAGCAAACTGGTCAAAGCATGAAGATGATTTCACCCAAATGTTTTACAACCAAAATGTAAAGCAGTTTTGGCTTCCGGAAGAGATCGCATTAAACGGCGATCTTCTCACTTGGAAGTACTTGGGTAAAAATGAGCAGGATACGTACATGAAGGTGCTCGCCGGCCTGACACTGCTTGATACAGAGCAGGGGAACACGGGCATGCCGATTGTGGCCGAGCACGTCGAAGGCCATCAGCGAAAAGCGGTTCTTAATTTCATGGCGATGATGGAAAACGCGGTGCACGCAAAATCATATTCAAATATTTTTATGACGCTTGCTCCGACTGAAACGATTAATGAAGTATTTGAATGGGTTAAACAAAATAAATATTTGCAGAAAAAAGCGCAAATGATTGTCGGGCTTTACAAAGCCATTCAAAAAGATGATGAAATTTCACTGTTCAAAGCGATGGTTGCTTCCGTCTATCTGGAAAGCTTCCTTTTCTACAGCGGTTTCTATTATCCGTTATATTTCTACGGACAAGGAAAACTGATGCAAAGCGGTGAGATCATTAACCTGATCCTTCGGGACGAAGCGATTCACGGCGTGTATGTCGGTCTCCTTGCTCAGGAAATTTATAATAAACAGACAGAAGAGAAAAAAGCAGAGCTTCGTGAATTTGCGATTGACCTTCTGAATCAGTTATATGAAAATGAGCTTGAATATACAGAGGACTTGTACGATCAAGTGGGACTCTCACACGATGTAAAGAAATTCATCCGCTATAACGCCAATAAAGCTTTGATGAACTTAGGGTTCGATCCTTACTTTGAAGAAGAGGATATTAATCCGATCGTATTAAACGGATTAAACACCAAAACAAAATCACATGATTTCTTCTCCATGAAAGGGAACGGCTACAAAAAGGCGACGGTAGAACCGATTAAGGACGAAGATTTTTATTTTGGCCAAGATGAAGAGCAGATATAATATCTGCTCTTTTGGCTTGAGTGGAGAGGTAAGACAGGAGGAACGGGCATGAATAAAATGGATGAAATCATCTTGGCTGCACCGCGGAGTGACGTCTTTCAAAACGAAATGCTGACATTTCAGGGAGTCAACAGCGAGGATGAACGTATCGTAAAAATTATGGCTCAAATTGAGGCGCATTTTTTTGAAATCAGAAGAGGCGACGCGGAAGAGGACCCGCGATTTAAACAGCCGATTCCGTATGTCGTCATCCGCCGCGATGATGAGGTGTTTGTGTATGAACGGCTCGCGGGCGGAGGGGAATCACGCCTCCATAATAAGCTTTCTCTCGGCTTCGGCGGACACATGAACCCTATGGAAGGGGCGGCTTCATTTTCGGAAGTGCTGAAACAGAACACCGACCGGGAGCTGGCGGAAGAACTGTACATTCGCGAGGAGGACAAACAAAACATTGTCACACTCGGCCTGATCAATGATGATGAAAACGATGTAGGGAAGGTGCATATCGGCATCCTTTCTGCGCTGCAGTTAGCGTCTGCGGCACAAGTCGAAGTGATAGAAAAAGATCAAATCGCCGGGCGCTGGATGAAACTGAGCGAACTGAAAGAGGAATATGTGTATCAGCGTCTTGAAGCTTGGTCTCAGTTTGTCGCCGATATACTTCAATAACAAAAAACCCCTGTTCGTCCCAAAAAAGGGAGAGCAGGGGTTTTTTCATTTAGTCTTGCACAATGAAGGCATCAAATCCGGCTTTTTCGGCCCGCGCGGCCAACGCTTCAGCATAATCTCTGGAAGAGAATGCGCCGATCTGCACTTTAAATAAGCCGCCTTTTGGAAGCACAATCGCGTCAAAACCTTTAGACTCCGCATCGGCGGCAAGCGCATCAGCATTTGCTTTCACTTTGAATGCGCCGATTTGCACTTTATATAAGTCAGCCTTTTTTTTTAGACCGAAAGCTTGCTCCAAGCCCTTGGCATGTCCTCTTGCAAGGCTTTCAATAAAACTGGCTGTTTTCAGTTTGTTTGCATCAGCTGACGTATCAACAAAACCATTCTCCGTCAAAATCGCCGGCATACTTGTCTCCCGCAGCACATGGAAGTTGGCTGTTTTTTTTCCTCGGTCATTAAAACCTGATGCTTGAATCACTTGCGTGTGGACGGCTGATTGGTAAGTCGAGGTCGGCGCTCCGACACCGGGGTAAATATAGCTTTCGAATCCGGTTCCGCCTCCTGAGTTAATATGAATGGATAAAAAATAATCTGCGCCCCAGCTGTTGGCGGCATCCGTTCTTTCCGTCAGGCTGACCGTCTTATCGCTTGTCCTGCTCATCGTGACAGAAACTCCTTCATACTCATTCGTCAGAATCGTGCGCAAAGCCAGCGCGATCTCCAGCGTGACCGCTTTTTCTTGAAGTCCGTTTCCGGTTGCACCTGAATCAGTTCCGCCATGACCGGGGTCTATAAAAATTTTAACCATTCTCCATCACCTCATTACAGCATATGATGATATTCAAAAGGTGCTTGTACGGCTGTCATTCATGAAAAAAATGAGAAACACACCCAACATTTCCCGGAAAATAAAAATAAATGGTTTGTCCTCCCGTTTCTGTTGAATACAATAAGAAATGAAAAATATTTCTCGGGAAAGCGCAGGATTCAACATTATTCCCGAAGAGAACGGAAAAAGTGACAGATAAAAAGGAAAACGGGTCTCATGATGATAGGCGGATGTCACGGAACCGCTTCATCATGAGTAAGATAAAGAGAGAACAGAGAGGTGAGCATGTTGGAGCGCGCTGTAACCTATAAAAATAACGGACAAATTAACATCATTCTTAACGGCCAAAAGCAAGTGCTGACAAATGCAGAAGCTGAGGCGGAATATCAGGCCGCCCTGCAAAAAAATGAAGCCAAACACAGCATTCTGAAAGAAATTGAAAAAGAAATGAACACATTAGTGGGTATGGAAGAAATGAAACGCAACATTAAAGAAATTTACGCGTGGATATTCGTCAACCAAAAACGGGCCGAACAAGGGCTGAAAGTCGGAAAACAAGCTCTTCATATGATGTTCAAAGGGAACCCCGGCACCGGGAAAACCACCGTCGCGAGACTGATCGGCAAGCTTTTCTTCGAAATGAACGTGCTTTCCAAAGGACATCTGATCGAAGCGGAACGTGCCGATCTGGTCGGTGAATACATCGGACACACGGCGCAAAAAACGAGAGATCTGATTAAAAAATCGCTCGGCGGCATTTTATTCATTGATGAGGCATACTCACTTGCAAGGGGCGGAGAAAAGGATTTCGGTAAAGAGGCGATTGATACGCTTGTCAAGCATATGGAAGACAAACAGCATGAATTTATTCTGATCCTGGCAGGGTACTCGAGAGAAATGACACATTTCCTGTCATTAAATCCCGGCCTGCAATCGCGTTTCCCTATCAGCATCGACTTTCCGGATTACTCTGTCACTCAGCTGATGGACATCGCAAAGCGCATGATAGCAGAGCGTGAGTATCAATTAAGCCAGGAAGCCGAGTGGAAGTTAAAAGATTACTTAATGACAGTGAAAAGCACGACAAGCCCCATTAAATTCAGCAACGGGCGCTTCGTCAGAAACGTGATTGAAAAATCGATCCGCGCCCAGGCCATGAGACTTTTAATGGGAGACCAATACTTAAAAAACGATTTAATGACGATCAAGAGCCAGGATTTACTTATAAAAGATGAGGCGGCAGCTCACGAATAGACCTCTTTAGCCGGTTTGAGGGGTCTCTTTTTTATTTCTCTCTTTAAAACCCGCCGGATGTGTGGTATACGCCCTGCGGGTTTGGTATGATAGTACTACTGCCCAATACGACACAGAAAGGAACATCCATTTGAACGAACAGGAAGGAAAAAAAGAAACGGTCATTTTGGTCGGCTGCCAGCTTCCGCACATGACAGATGAGCACTTTGAACATTCCATGGAAGAGCTTGCTTCATTGACAAAAACGGCTGACGGAACGGTGCTGACCCGGATTACGCAAAAACGGAACAGAGCGGATGCCGCTACATATATAGGCAAGGGGAAAGTAGACGAGCTGAAGGCGCTGTGTGAAGAGCTTGAAACGGATCTGGTCATTTTTAATGATGAACTGTCACCGAGCCAGCTTAAATCACTCGCCACTGCAATTGAAGCGAAGATCATCGACCGCACGCAGCTTATTTTGGATATTTTCGCAAAAAGGGCGAAGACGAGAGAAGGAAAGCTTCAGATCGAATTGGCCCAGCTTCAATACGCGCTGCCGCGTCTGAGCGGACAAGGAATCAATCTCTCAAGACAAGGCGGCGGAATCGGGACGAGAGGGCCCGGTGAGACAAAGCTTGAAACAGACCGGCGCCACATTAGAAACCGCATACACGAAATTAATGTGCAGCTTTCAACGGTTATCCGCCACAGAAGCCGTTATCGGGAGAGACGAAAAAAGAACGGCGTGCTTCAGGCTGCACTCGTCGGGTATACCAATGCCGGAAAATCAACATGGTTCAATCAATTAACGAGCTCAGACAGCTATGAAGAAGACCTGCTGTTTGCAACACTTGATCCGATGACGAGAAAGATGGCGCTCCCAAGCGGCTACAGTGTCCTTTTGTCTGATACGGTCGGCTTCATTCAGGATCTGCCGACGACGCTGATTGCCGCTTTCCGCTCAACGCTTGAGGAAGTGAAGGAAGCAGACTTGATCATTCATGTCATTGATTCATCCAATGAAGATTATGCCGGACATGAACAGACGGTCCTCGGTCTGTTAAAAGAGCTTGAGGCAGATGATATTCCGGTGCTGACCGCTTATAACAAACGTGATGAGACACTTCCTGACTTCATCCCGACAGCGGGAGAAGGCCACATCATGATCAGCGCCAGAATCGCCGGGGATGAAGCAAAACTAAAAGCGGAAATCGAAGCTTATTTGCGACGGGAGCTGATGACGCCGTATGAAGTTCATGTGCCTGCCGCCGAAGGCAAATTGATGTCGCGCATCAAATCAGAGACCATGATCGACAGCCTTTATTTTAATGAAGAAAATGAACGCTACGAAGTCTCAGGTTATGTACAGGAAGAACAAAGCATACTCGGAGAACTGAAGAAATTCATGTAAGGAAGGTATACACAACATGTTTGACACACTGACCCACGGCGCTCTTTTACAAAAAACCGCCGAAGAAACAGAAGCGGAAATCTCCGCCGTTCATAAAAGAATAGAAGAAATCAGTGAACGGAATGAATGGAGAGTCCTGCAAAGCTACAGAAAACATAAAGTAAGCGATACGCATTTTACGCCTTCAACCGGATACGGTTATGATGATATCGGACGAGATACACTGGAGAAGATCTATGCTGATGTGTTCGGAGGAGAGGCGGGACTCGTGCGGCCGCAAATCATTTCCGGAACGCATGCGATTTCAATCGCGCTCTTCGGTGTGCTGAGACCCGGGGACGAATTGCTTTATATAACAGGCAAGCCTTACGATACACTCGAGGAAATCGTCGGAGTAAGAGGCGGGGAGTATTCAGGCTCGCTGAAGGAATTTCAAATCGGATACAATGCAGTCGATTTAACATCAGAAGGCAGAGTTGACTTTGAAGCGGTCCGGGCTGCAATCCGGCCGAATACAAAAGTGATCGGCATCCAGCGTTCAAAAGGATATGCGAATCGTCCGTCTTTCAGAATAAATGAAATTGAAGAGATGATTCGTTTCGTAAAGGAAATCAAAGAAGATGTCATTGTTTTTGTGGACAATTGCTACGGAGAATTTGCAGAAGAGCGGGAACCCTGCCACGTCGGAGCGGATCTTATGGCCGGCTCCCTGATTAAAAACCCGGGCGGCGGCCTTGCTAAAACGGGCGGCTACCTTGTAGGGAAAGCCAAGTGGATTGAAGCCTGCTCTTACCGGATGACCTCCCCGGGAATCGGAAGTGAAGCCGGGGCTTCGCTTTATTCACTGCAGGAAATGTATCAAGGTTTCTTTCTCGCTCCGCATGTAGTGGCGCAAAGCTTGAAGGGAGCGGTATTTACCGCCCGTTTTCTTGAAAAGCTCGGCTTTACGTCAAACCCTGCATGGAATGCGCCGAGAACGGATCTGATTCAATCAGTTGAGTTTCAGGACCCTGATAAGATGATCGCTTTTTGCCAGGCGATACAATATGCTTCACCGATTAATGCGCATGTGACGCCTTATCCGAGCTATATGCCGGGATATGAAGACGATGTCATTATGGCAGCGGGCACTTTCGTACAGGGAGCAAGCATTGAATTATCAGCAGATGGACCTATCAGACCGCCTTATGTCGCGTATGTCCAAGGAGGATTAACCTACGCGCACGTGAAAAATGCGATTTGCAGCGCCGTAAATGCTTTAATGGAAAAAGAGCTGATCTAGGCCGTTTGCAATTTTCAAAGAATTCGATGTTAAGATTCCTTACATTGTGTTGACACAAAATATAACATCACCTATAATGAGACTAAGATAAGAAAAGGAGGAAATTGAGATGAGTGATAACATTCGCCGCTCAATGCCTTTATTTCCAATTGGGATTGTCATGCAGTTAACAGAACTTTCTGCCCGGCAAATTCGATATTATGAGGAAAATGGATTGATATTTCCAGCGAGAAGCGAAGGAAATAGACGATTATTTTCATTCCATGATGTAGATAAACTGTTAGAAATCAAAAATCTGATTGAACAAGGCGTCAATATGGCGGGGATCAAACAAATTCTGGATAAGGCATCTGCCGAACCGGAAGAAAAATCCGAAAAAACCGCCAAACCGATGAAGCACGATCTGTCTGATGACGAACTCAGAAAGCTTCTGAAAAACGAACTGATGCAGGCAGGCCGTTTCCAACGGGGAAATACTTTCCGCCAAGGTGACATGTCCCGATTCTTTCATTAATCCGTTAGCAACTGTTTTGCTATATACATTTACCTTTTAGAGGAGGAGTTTTACGAAATGGCAAAGTACACAAGAGAAGACATCGTAAAATTAGTAAATGAGGAAAACGTAAAGTATATCCGCCTTCAATTCACAGACATTCTCGGAACGATTAAAAACGTGGAAATTCCTGTGAGCCAGCTTGAAAAAGCACTTGATAATAAATGCATGTTCGACGGTTCTTCCATCGAAGGTTTCGTCCGTATCGAAGAGTCTGATATGTACTTATATCCTGATCTGAACACATTTGTAATCTTCCCATGGACGGCTGAAAAAGGTAAAGTAGCACGCTTCATCTGTGACATTTACAATCCGGACGGCACGCCGTTCGAAGGTGACCCGCGTAACAACCTCAAACGGATTCTGAAAGAAATGAAAGAACTCGGTTTCAGCGATTTCAATCTTGGACCTGAGCCTGAATTCTTCCTGTTTAAATTAGATGAAAAAGGCGAACCGACGCTTGAATTGAACGATAAAGGCGGATACTTCGACCTGGCTCCGACTGACTTGGGAGAAAACTGCCGCCGCGATATCGTGCTTGAGCTTGAAGAAATGGGCTTTGAAATCGAAGCATCTCACCATGAAGTTGCTCCGGGACAGCACGAAATCGATTTTAAATATGCCGGTGCCATCCGTTCTTGTGACGACATCCAAACTTTCAAATTGGTTGTCAAAACGATCGCCCGCAAACACGGTCTGCATGCGACATTCATGCCAAAACCGCTGTTCGGCGTAAACGGTTCCGGTATGCACTGCAACCTATCACTCTTTAAAGATAGCGTTAACGCATTCTTTGATAAAGACGCTGATCTTCAGCTGAGTGAAACAGCAAAACATTTCATTGCCGGTATCGTAAAACACGCGACAAGCTTTACGGCTGTCACAAACCCGACAGTGAACTCTTACAAACGCCTTGTTCCGGGCTATGAAGCACCTTGCTACGTGGCATGGAGCGCGCAAAACAGAAGCCCGCTGATCCGTATCCCGGCTTCCCGCGGCATCAGCACGCGTGTTGAAGTCCGCAGCGTAGACCCGGCGGCAAACCCGTACCTGGCGTTAAGCGTATTGCTTGCAGCAGGCCTTGATGGAATCAAAAATAAACTTGAAGCACCGGCTCCGATTGACCGCAACATCTACGTCATGAGCAAAGAAGAGCGCATGGAAAACGGCATCGTAGACCTTCCGGCGACACTGGCAGAAGCTCTCGACGAATTCAAATCAAACGAAGTCATGGTTGCAGCGCTCGGCGAGCACCTGTTCGAACACTTCATCGAAGCAAAAGAAATCGAATGGGATATGTTCCGCACACAGGTTCATCCGTGGGAGCGCGAACAGTATATGTCTCAGTATTAATCTCTCAATCCCTTGGCACTATTGGTGTCAGGGGATTTTTAAATTTTGGTCATAAGATTAAAAGAACAATATTTTTGGTCCTTGACCAAAATATGACCAAAAAAATTGAAGTTATGAATCTAACTCCATAATTGAGGACACGTATTTATTGTAATCCCTTATTCGGTTTAGGATGAAGGCTAAATGAACCGGCCATTTTTATTTTCAAAAAGCAGGAGCTTCATCAATTTTGATACGAAGTAAACTATAAGGTTTCTGTCGTAAGTCCTTTCCATAATGAAATCTAGCCTGCCGATGTAATTGGTTCACGATGACATATAAGTATTCATCCGGACCAATCGAAAAAGTATCCGGCCATAAAATTCTCGGATCATGTGCGATGGTTTCCATTGTGCCATTCGGCAGCATCTTTCGAATACTATTGTTCTCATAATCTCCGGCATAAATGGCTCCTTTTGCATCTGTAATCATTCCATCAGACGCGCCTTTTTCTCCCCAATACGCCACATGATAAAGTAAATCCATGTCCGGTATATTTCTATCTCTCAGGGCTTCTGTTGAGATTGAGAACAGATGACGGCTGGTCAGTGGACAAAAAAATAATACCTTTCCGTCAGGAGAGATCGCAATACCGTCGGATGCCAGCCTAAACGGGGAAGTTGAACCATCTCTGTTACGATTCATCAAAATTTTGCCTTCTATTTTCGGTATAAAAGAGGAATCCGGTGAAGTTGGATTTGCTCCATTTAACCGTCTAAATGCGTTTCCGGTTTCTAAATCAACGACGATAATAGCTCCTGGTCCTTTGGAAGAAGAATCCGTTATATAGGCATAACCTGCAGTTCCAACACGAAAATCAAATCGGACATCATTCAGGTAAGTTGTTGGAAGAACAACATCTTCTGTAAAGGTATAAACTCTTCTGATTGTATTGGTTTTTAAATCAACAGCGACTAATTTTGCCCCGCCTTTAATTGGTTCAGAAAAATTGGGTGCCGCTGTATCTAGTACCCAAAGCGTTCCTCTTCCATCAGTAACTACACTTTGAACACTGATGAAAGTCATTTTGATATTCTCAGGGTTAACCAAATTGGTTTGTAAATCAGGATAAGGCTGCAATTTATCCCCAATTATCTCCGCCACCGTAAATTTAACATCGTCTCCCCATTTCGGAAAACAAATGAAAATACGACCAGTTTCCGAAACCGTAACACCGGTAGGCATAGCTCCATAAAATGCATAAACCAGTTCTAAATCACCGAAATACTTTTCAAAAGGCAGCATAGGTTTCATCATATCCTCCTCAACCAATTAAACGGGATATGACTTATATATGATTCGCATTTTTTCTAGTGCATGTTTCTTAATACGTTTTTCTAAACACAAGATGATGGAAGTGCTTATCATTTAATAAGTCAGTCAGGTGACACAGGGGGTTTTTACTTAACGTCTGTCGAAGCAGTCGGCAATTACAACATGGTATGTCCTTTGGTCGGTTTTAAATTCTCTGAAAAAAGAGTTGAAAAAGCAGAAAAGATTTTATAATATGAAATCAAGTTAGTTTGTTCGATCAACAAACTAATAAAACCACTTTAATTGTCCATCATGTAAAGGTCTTAAATGGGAGGGGGATAAGAGGCTCGATTTAATTGGAGGTATATAAAAAGCGAAAGCCAAGCTTTTATCCTGTTCACTGCTATCTGATCACCATTTGGATGATGAAAATGCTCTGTGAAAGTAAACCGCTGTCATTTTTTGAAAGCGCTTTTATATGCCGCTCACTGGCCGATAATTTTAAAGAAAATGTTATACCATTCATCATGTTCCTTATGTAAAGGATCGAAAAGGGGAGAAATCATGCTCAGTGAAAATGTAAAGAAGATCAGCATGGTTGAAAAAGTTGGATATGCGTCTGGAGATTTTGCTTGTAATTTAATTTATGCAACAGTGTCTACGTATCTTTTGTTCTTTTATACAGATGTTTTTGGTTTATCGGCAGCAACAGCCGGTACGATGTTTTTAGTGGTTAGAATCATCGACGCTCTCGCTGATCCTTTTATCGGAACAATAGTTGACAGAACAAATAGCAGGTTTGGCCGCTTCAGACCGTATCTTTTATTCGGAGCTTTTCCCTTTGTCATATTGGCAATACTCTGTTTTACAACCCCGGATTTTTCGGATATGGGGAAATTAATATATGCCTATATCACCTATGTCGGCTTATCGCTTACATACACCATGATAAACGTGCCATATGGCGCGTTAACATCTGCAATGACCAGAAATAATCAAGAAGTTGTTAGTATAACGTCTGTCCGTATGTTATTTGCGAATCTTGGGGGACTTGTCGTTGCATTTTTTGTTCCCTTACTGGCTGCTTATTTAAGCGATACTTCCGGCAGCGAATCTCTTGGCTGGCAGCTAACCATGGGTATTATGGGAGTTATAGGCGGGTGCCTTTTAATCTTTTGTTTTAAAAGCACAAAAGAGCGTGTCACGCTTCAAAAATCCGAAGAAAAAATTAAATTTTCGGATATATTTGAGCAGTTTCGTGTTAATCGGCCTCTAGTTGTATTAAGTATTTTCTTTATTATTATTTTTGGAGTGAATTCAATCAGTAATTCGGTTGGCATCTATTACGTAACGTATAATTTAGAAAGAGCGGATTTAGTGAAGTGGTACGGTTTGTTGGGAAGTTTGCCTGCTTTGGTCATTTTACCGTTTATTCCAAAGCTTCATCAATTATTAGGGAAGAAGAAATTACTAAATTATGCATTATTACTGAATATGATCGGTCTCTTAGCATTACTTTTCGTTCCGGCAAGTAATGTATTCCTCATACTTTCCTTTCGATTACTGGCCGCTGCCGGAAGTCTCACTGCCGGGGGATATATGTGGGCGCTTATTCCTGAAACAATAGAATATGGAGAGTATAAGACCGGGAAAAGAATGGGCGGTCTCATATACGCTATTATCGGATTTTTCTTTAAATTCGGCATGGCCTTGGGAGGGGTTGTACCGGGTCTGGTTCTTGATCAGTTTGGATATGTGGCAAATCAGGCACAAACCCCGGCGGCATTGACGGGAATTTTAATTACAACAACCATTATTCCCGTGTTCTTACTGGTTCTGGCTATGATTGATATTAATTTCTATAACTTAGATGAGAAAAAATATAAAAGCATGGTTCGAGAATTAGAGAATAGAGACAAAGTTTATTTGGATCATATTGACGATTTCAAAGCTTAAAACATGATGAGTCAACAGAAAATAGCTGAGGAGGAGTTCAAAATGAAGATTATCAATCCAGTACTTAAAGGATTCAACCCCGATCCGAGTATTTGCAGGGTTGGAGAGGATTATTATATCGCTGTATCTACATTTGAGTGGTTTCCGGGAGTCCAGATACACCACTCAAAAGATTTAGTCAATTGGCAGTTGGTTGCACATCCATTACAGAGAGTATCGCAATTAGACATGAAAGGAAATCCTAATTCAGGCGGGGTCTGGGCGCCATGTTTAAGTTACAGTGACGAAAAGTTTTGGCTGATCTATACGGATGTTAAGGTCGTAGATGGCGCCTGGAAAGATTGCCACAATTATTTAGTGACTTGTGACACGATTAATGGTGAGTGGGGGGAGCCGATTACATTAAACAGCTCGGGATTTGATGCTTCTTTGTTCCATGATACGGATGGGAAAAAATATTTATTAAATATGTTATGGGATCAGCGTATTGATCGGCACTCCTTTGGAGGCATTGTCATGCAGGAATATTCTGATAAGGAGCAAAAACTAATCGGTAAACCGAAAGTGATTTTTAAAGGAACCGAAAGAAAGCTGACAGAAGCGCCGCACCTTTACCGTATCGGGAACTATTATTATTTATTAACCGCAGAAGGAGGAACACGGTTCGAACACGCTGCTACAATTGCCCGTTCTGCAAATATTGAGGGTCCATATGAAGTTCATCCTGATAATCCTATCTTAACGTCATGGCATGCGCCGGAAAATCCGCTGCAAAAATGCGGACATGCATCCATTGTACAAACACATACAGGCGAGTGGTTTTTAGCTCATTTAACGGGACGTCCCATTCATCCGGACGATGATTCAATTTTTCAGCAGAGAGGATATTGTCCTCTGGGCAGAGAAACAGCTATTCAAAAGCTCTATTGGAAAGATGGCTGGCCTTATG
Organism: Bacillus sp. SIMBA_026; assembly: GCF_046535335.1. Taxonomy (NCBI): domain Bacteria; kingdom Bacillati; phylum Bacillota; class Bacilli; order Caryophanales; family Bacillaceae; genus Bacillus; species Bacillus sp. SIMBA_026. The sequence continues at coordinate 938,764 of NZ_JAWRWX010000001.1, forward strand.
TAGAAGGCGGAAAAGAAGGGAGCTTGAAAGTGGATGCGCCTTCTATACCAGAAACAATGTTTGAAGACACCTATCCGGAAGTTGATGAATTTGAGGATGCAACATTAAATATTAATTTTCAAACGTTAAGAATTCCGTTTACGGAGAAATTAGGATCATTAACTCAAGTGCCAAATCATTTACGATTATACGGCCATGAATCCTTAACTTCGACATTTACTCAGGCATTTGTAGCCAGACGATGGCAAAGTTTCCATTTTGAAGCGGAAACGGCTGTTGCGTTTTATCCGGAAAATTTTCAGCAAGCCGCTGGTTTGGTGAACTATTACAATACAGAGAACTGGACGGCTCTTCAAGTCACGTATGATGAAGAACTTGGCCGTATTCTTGAATTAACGATATGTGATAACTTTTCTTTTTCACAGCCATTAAAAAATAAAATTGTGATTCCTCGTGAAGTCAAGTATGTCTATTTAAAAGTGAATATTGAAAACGAAAAATATTATTATTTGTATTCATTTAACAAAGAAGATTGGCACAAAATCGACATTGCATTGGAATCGAAAAAATTATCAGATGATTACATCCGCGGCGGGGGATTCTTTACAGGAGCTTTTGTAGGGATGCAATGCCAAGATACGAGCGGTCATCATATTTCGGCCGACTTCAAATATTTTCGTTATAAAGAAAAATAATTAGCACATGAAAAAGGAGATTTCTATTTTAGAACTCCTTTTTCATATTAGAAAGTGCCTATGTCAGTATTGATTCAGAAATACGCCTAGAATAAAAAAACCCATCTTTAAAGATGAGCGTAAAACATAGAAGTATGTACATTTCAGTTATGAACCATGTCGAGAAAATGATCAATAACAATGGAGGACATTCCTAGAGCAGGGGCATTTTTTCCTAAGATAGATGGTAATAATTCATAGCTATTGTCTAGTTGGGAATAAACCCTGGATGACACTTCACTTTTAATTGAATGTAAAACCATAGGATGCGATTCAATGATGCTGTTTCTTAAAATGATGGCTTGCGGATTAAATGTATTTAAAATATTGGTCAGGCCTATTCCTAAATAGAAACCAAAATTCTGTAATGCCTGTAAAGTTGCAACATCATTCAGATGGGCGAGGTCTATGATATCTTGGCTGGACACTTTTTTCTCTTTCGTCTGAAGAGATGTTACTAAAGCCTTCTCTGAAGCATACAATTCCCAGCAGCCTCGGTTTCCGCAGCTGCATTTAGGACCCTTAAAGTCTATTGTCATATGTCCCATTTCTCCAGAGAATCCGCCAACCCCTCTATATAAATGATTGTTGATCATAACGCCGATCCCTATCCCTGTACCGATACTTGCATAAATAATGTTATCGTGATTTTTTGCAGCACCAAATACTTTTTCTCCATATGCGCCGGCATTTGCCTCATTTTCAATAAAAACGGGCACATTGAACTTTTCTTGAATGAAAGATTTTAAGTCAATATCTCTCCAGTTGGAGTTCGGAGCGAAAACAATTTTTTGATTTTTGTCAATCAGCCCGGGCGCGCATATCCCTATACCAATAAGACCGTATGGAGATTGCGGCATATTTGCAATAAAGAGATGAATCATCTCAATTAAAATATCTTTAGTGATTTCTGGGGAATTGCATTCCAAATGATGGTGTTGATCAAGGACGATCGTCCCTTCAAGATCTGTTAAAATGCCATTAACATAATCCACGCCAACATCTATTCCTACGGAGTATCCCGCTTTTTTATTAAAAACAAGCATGACGGGTCTTCTGCCGCCGCTTGATTGTCCCTGACCTATTTCAAATACGAGGTTTTCTTTCATTAATGTGTTTACCTGTGACGAAACAGTTGATTTATTTAATCCGGTCATTTCGGATAATTTTGCTCTTGAAATAGGAGAATTCTTAAGTATTTCATTTAGTAATAACTTTTGGTTAACTTTCTTGACAAAGGCTTGATCAGCGATATCCACTTCATCCACTCCATTTGTATAATCTTTAAATTAAGTTGAACGTTCTGTGTTATCGTGCAAAACGCAGTACATAGCGAATCCAACCTTTATTATATCTAATGTGTTCGTAAAAAACTAAAAAAAATATTGAAAATACTGATGAGGTTATATAAGATGAAAATAAGTTAGTTTGTTTGGGCAACAAACTAATGTGCAACATGACATAAAAGCATCTGTATTTGAATGATCATGTTTAGAATTTATTTTTAAGGGGGAAATCACACATGGCTCACTCTCATTCCGGTTCAGTCAACTATTTTGAAAGCGCAAACAAAGTGATTTACGAAGGGAAAGAATCCACGAATCCTTTAGCATTTAAATACTATAATTCTCAAGAAGTAATTGGCGGAAAAACGATGAAAGAGCATTTGCGATTTTCTATTGCCTATTGGCATACATTTACCGCTGACGGCACAGACATTTTTGGCGCAGCTACGATGCAGAGACCGTGGGATCACTATAAAGGCATGGATCTGGCGAGAGCGAGGGTAGATGCGGCGTTTGAGCTGTTTGAAAAACTGGATGCGCCATTTTTTGCTTTTCATGACCGGGATATCGCACCGGAAGGAAGTACGTTAAAAGAGACAAATCAAAATCTGGATATAATCGTGGACATGATAAAAGACTACATGAGAACCAGCGGCGTTAAGTTATTATGGAATACTGCAAATATGTTTACGAATCCCCGTTTCGTCCATGGTGCGGCGACTTCTTGTAACGCAGATGTATTTGCGTATGCCGCAGCCCAAGTAAAAAAAGGATTAGAAACAGCAAAAGAGCTTGGCGCCGAGAACTATGTATTTTGGGGCGGACGTGAAGGGTACGAAACTTTGTTAAATACCGATTTAAAATTTGAGCTTGATAATATGGCCAGATTTATGCATATGGCAGTGGATTATGCGAAGGAAATCGGGTATACAGGGCAGTTTTTGATTGAACCAAAACCAAAAGAGCCGACCACCCATCAATATGATACGGACGCCTCAACAACCATTGCCTTTTTAAAGCAATATGGCTTAGACAATCATTTTAAATTAAATCTCGAAGCCAATCATGCCACATTAGCCGGGCATACATTCGAACATGAATTACGCATGGCGAGAGTGCATGGCCTTCTTGGCTCTGTTGACGCGAATCAGGGTGATCCGCTTTTAGGCTGGGACACAGATGAATTTCCGACAGATTTATATTCTGCGACATTAGCAATGTACGAAATTCTGCAAAATGGCGGTCTTGGAAGCGGAGGATTAAACTTTGACGCAAAGGTCAGGAGATCTTCTTTTGAGCCTGATGATTTACTTTATGCTCATGTTGCAGGGATGGATACATTTGCAAGAGGGTTGAAAGCCGCCCACAAATTAATCGAAGATCGTGTGTTTGAAGATGTGATTCAACACCGTTACCGCAGCTTTACTGAAGGGATTGGTCTTGAAATTACAGAAGGAAGAGCTGATTTTAAGACACTTGAGCAATATGCGCTAAACAATCAGCCAATTAAAAACGAATCAGGGAGACAGGAGCGGTTAAAAGCGATATTAAATCAATACATTTTACAGGTATAACAAATGAAAAAAGAAGCTCCAGATCCCGCTGTAAAAAGATGCAGGCAGCCAAGTTCCCGGAATTGCCCGTCATGAAGTTACTGTTATGGCGGGTCATTTCAATGGGGATCTATTTAGAGAGGAAGGAGTGAAAAAATGAAGTATGTCATTGGAATAGACCTTGGAACGAGTGCCGTTAAAACCATTTTAGTCAATCAAAACGGCAAGGTTTGTGCAGAAACGTCCAAAAGTTACCCGCTCATCCAAGAGAAGGCGGGATATAGTGAGCAAAATCCTGAAGACTGGGTGCAGCAAACAATTGAAGCATTGGCTGAATTGATTTCGATATCCAACGTTCAAGCCGGGGATATTGAGGGGATTAGCTATTCAGGACAAATGCATGGGTTAGTACTGCTTGACCAAGATCGGCGGGTGCTGCGTCATGCGATTCTTTGGAATGATACCAGAACGACGCCTCAATGTAGCAGGATTACCGAGACATTTGGCGATCATCTGCTTGTTATCACAAAAAACCGTGTCCTTGAAGGGTTTACATTACCTAAAATGTTATGGGTGAAGGAACATGAGTCTGAACTTTTTAACAAAACCGCTGTTTTTTTGCTTCCGAAAGACTATGTGAGATTCCGCATGACTGGCGCCATTCACACCGAATACTCCGATGCGGCGGGAACGTTACTTTTACATATGACCCGCAAAGAGTGGAGCGATGAGATTTGCAATCAATTTGGTATTTCAGCGGAAATTTGTCCTCCGCTTGTTGAATCCCATGACTGTGTAGGATCGCTGCTTCCGAACGTTGCGGCGAAGACAGGGCTGTTGGAAAAAACAAAAGTGTACGCCGGGGGAGCAGATAATGCTTGCGGTGCTGTCGGAGCCGGTATTCTTTCTTCCGGAAAAACATTATGCAGTATCGGGACGTCAGGAGTCATACTTTCCTGTGAAGAAGACAAAGAAAGGGACTTTAAAGGGAAAGTGCACTTTTTTAATCATGGAAAGAAGGATTCTTTTTATACGATGGGAGTCACGCTCGCTGCAGGGTACAGCTTGGACTGGTTTAAAAGAACGTTTGCGCCGAACGAATCGTTTGAACAATTATTGCGGGGAGTGGAATCTGTTCCGATAGGAGCAAATGGACTGCTGTACACTCCTTATTTGGTTGGTGAAAGAACGCCGCATGCCGATTCATCTATTCGGGGAAGCTTGATCGGAATGGACGGAGCCCACAAAAGAGAGCACTTTTTGAGGGCAATAATGGAAGGCATCACATTCTCTTTATATGAATCAATTGAGCTATTCCGCGAAGCGGGAAAATCAGTTGATACGGTTGTCTCTATTGGCGGGGGAGCTAAAAATGAAACGTGGCTTCAAATGCAGGCTGATATTTTCAATACGAGGGTGGTTAAGTTAGAGAATGAACAAGGTCCCGCCATGGGGGCTGCGATGTTAGCTGCCTTCGGAAGCGGGTGGTTTGACTCTCTTGAAGAATGCGCAGAGCAGTTCATTCATGAAGCAGCTGCATTTTATCCAAAAGAACAAAACGTTCAAAAATATAAAACACTATTCGAGTTGTATAAGAACATTTACGTTCACACAAAAGATCTCAACACAGCTTTAAAGAGCTTTAGACAAAAATGAAGAAAGAACCTCGCCAAATTGGCCAGGTTCTTTTTATATTGCACAAAAACAGACACGGTGATATAATCAGAACACGCGCGCTTTCTGTGTGAAAAGTCATAGATATCCACCTTATATTATGATTATATCATGCTGAAAAGCTCTTGTCAAATTTTTTTGAAGGGGAGATATAGAATGAGTTCTTTGGTTCTCGGCATTCACGAAATTGAAAAAACACAGCCTTTGCTCGTTGGAGGAAAAGGGTTACATTTAGGGGAATTATCAAAAATTCAAGGAATACAAGTACCGGAAGGATTTTGTGTCACAACCGCAGGATATCAAAAAGCCATTGAACAAAACGAAACGTTACAAACGCTGTTGGATCAACTGACCATGCTGAAAGTGGAGAATCGGAATCAAATTGGTGAAGTCAGCAAAAAAATCCGGCAAACCATTATGGAAGCAGAAATTCCTTCAGATGTAGTCAAAGCAGTTGCTTGCCATCTCTCCCGGTTCGGCGAAGAACATGCCTATGCCGTACGTTCCAGTGCGACAGCTGAGGATTTACCGCATGCTTCTTTTGCCGGTCAACAAGACACCTATTTAAATATTACCGGGGTCGATGCGATCTTGCAGCATATCAGTAAATGCTGGGCGTCCCTATTTACGGATCGCGCGGTCATTTACCGTATGCAAAATGGGTTTGATCACAGCCAAGTTTATTTATCCGTTATCATTCAAAGGATGGTGTTCCCTCAGGCTTCGGGGATTTTATTTACCGCTGATCCGATGACCGGAAACCGAAAGCTGCTGTCCATCGATGCCGGTTTTGGACTTGGTGAAGCACTTGTCTCCGGCTTAGTCTCTGCCGATTGTTATAAAGTACAGGACCGGCAAATCGTCGATAAGAGAATAGAAACTAAAAAATTGGCAATCTATGGACGAAAAGAAGGCGGAACGGAAACACAGGAGATCGCTCTTGATCAGCAAAAGATTCAAACACTGACTGATGAACAAATTTTACAGCTGGCACGTATCGGGAGACAGATCGAAGCTCATTTCGGCCAGCCGCAAGATATCGAATGGTGTTTGGACCGCGATACTTTTTATATTGTCCAAAGCCGGCCGATCACAACGTTATACCCCGTTCCTGAAGCGAACGATCAAGAAAATCACGTCTATATCTCTGTTGGTCATCAGCAAATGATGACGGATCCCATAAAACCCCTTGGATTGTCATTTTTTCTGTTGACGACTGCTGCACCCATGCGTAAAGCCGGCGGAAGGCTATTCGTTGATGTCACACATCAACTGGCATCTCCTACTGTCAGAGAAGTTTTCTTAAAAGGCATGGGGCAGCACGATCCGCTCTTAAAAGACGCACTTATGACCATAATAGAGCGAGATGATTTCATTAAGCCGATACCTGATAAAACGGCACAGATTCCCGGCAAAGGCAATGCAGATATGCCGGATCAAGCTGAGAACGATCCGGCAATTGTTTCTGATTTGATTAAGAGCAGTCAGGCATCGATAGAAGAGTTAAAACAAAACATCCAGACGAAATCAGGATCTGATTTATGTCGTTTTATTTTGGAAGATATCAAGGAATTAAAGAAGATTTTATTTAACCCAAAAAGTTCGGTGTTGATTCGAACTGCAATGGATGCTTCATCATGGATTAACGAAAAAATGAACGAGTGGTTAGGTGAAAAAAACGCAGCAGATACGCTTTCTCAATCTGTACCCCATAATATTACCTCGGAAATGGGGCTTGCGCTTTTGGACGTCGCCGATGTGATCCGCCCTTATCCAGAAGTAATTGCCTATTTAGAGAATGTAAAAGATGATCACTTTTTGGATGGGCTGGTGACGTTTGAAGGCGGGCGGGAAACCCGTGACGCTATCTATGCTTATCTCAGCAAGTACGGAATGCGATGTGCCGGAGAAATTGATATGACAAGAACTCGATGGAGCGAAAAACCAACTGCACTTGTCCCTATGATTCTTAATAATCTCAAAAACTTTGAGCCAAATGCCAGTCAGCGGAAATTTGAGCAAGGGCGGCAGGAGGCGTTGAAGAAAGAACAAGAGTTATTAGACCGATTGAAGCAATTACCGGATGGTGAACAAAAAGCCAAAGAAACCAAACGAATGATCCGCATCATCCGGAACTTCAGCGGGTTCAGAGAATATCCAAAATACGGCATGATCAGCCGCTACTTCGTTTATAAGCAGGCTTTACTGAAAGAAGCCGAACAACTCGCAGAAGCGGGCGTTATTCATGAAAAAGAGGACATTTACTATCTCACTTTTGAAGAACTTCAGGAAGTCGTACGCACACATAAATTGGATTACCAAATCATCAGCACACGAAAAGGCGAGTACCAAGTATATGAAAAACTATCTCCGCCGCGTGTTATCACATCTGACGGTGAAATCGTTACAGGCGAGTACAAACGAGAAAATCTCCCGGCCGGAGCGATTGCAGGGCTGCCCGTTTCCTCGGGAGTCATAGAGGGGCGGGCACGGGTTATTTTAAACATGGAAGATGCCGATTTGGAAGATGGGGATATATTAGTTACCCCTTATACTGATCCCAGCTGGACACCATTGTTTGTATCCATAAAAGGCCTGGTCACTGAAGTTGGCGGACTGATGACCCATGGAGCGGTTATCGCGCGTGAATACGGCTTACCTGCAGTTGTCGGAGTTGAAAATGCAACCCAATTGATAAAAGATGGGCAGCGAATACGCGTTCATGGAACAGAAGGCTCTATTGAAATATTATAATAGCGGGGGTGTGCAGCGCGTCACCAGATATTTCCAGCGTTTTAACTAAAAAAGACCGGAACCTCTTAAAGGAGGAATCCGGTTTTTTTATGTGAAAATGACTTAATGTGTGAACACCGTATTTTGTGGGCGGTCCCTTTTTAAATGAGTGTGGAAGGCCGCTAAGATACCAAACAAATAAGATTCAGTGACTAAATCTAACGAATGACAATTTTATAAAGGGGGTGAGTAATATCCTTTTTAAGTTCACAACATCTGTAATCCTGATGAATTAAAAACGCCTTAGTTTTTTAACAACTATTTAGGGGCTATGTTCATGAACAAGTTTTTATTCCGAATTGGATTGTTCGCCTTATCTTCATAACGGCAATATTGGCGCAGGCAGGGGAGGAAACTCTCCCGCTTACCAGAGTAAAAATAAAAAATGGTTATCTTAGATTGATTTTTTAAAAGTAAAAACGCCATAAAACTTCTTATGGCGTCTGTCCGAACTAAGGGATGCAATGTTTGGGAGACGAATATAAATCGTCAATGTGCTAGAAAAGGAATGCAGCACCTACAATGATTAACAAAATGAACAGCACAACGATCAATACGAAAGAACTTCCACCGTAATTTCCACCGTAGTTCCCCATATTATTGCCACCTCCTGTTGTTAGGATAGTACATAATATGCCGGACGATAAATTTCGACATAGATTTAAGTCTAAATAAGAAAAAATGGATGTTATGTCTAAAATGAAGAGCTTCTAAGAATATAAAATAATGGGAAGTTAACTGAAAGAGAGAAATGGATTGGACGGTTTGCTGTTTAAAGAGGAGGGATATGACTAAACATGCAATAAAACTGTATATGAAAGTGGTGAGCCATGAAGCTATTTCATCATGCAGAGCCACATACGAAGAGGTACAGGGAAATTATAGTTAACGAAAATATTCATCATTTCCCGGGCAAGCGCAGTATACGACAAATCAAAACAAATCACAAAGGGACGGAAGGTACGATACAAGGAGGCTGCTTGCGGGTATGTGGTGCAGATAAAGTTTCCGTTTCAAAAAGGTCATATGTTTATTCCAAACTTTACGTTTATTCCTGCAGAATGCTTGTAAAAGAAAGTCGGCAAAACTGCCGACTTTCCTAACGGAATTTAGATCTCAACAGATCTAAAGAAACCATCGACACTATCACCGGTGCCGCTATCATATTTCAGGATGTATTCTCCTTTTTGGTTAACGCTGAATTCTTGAATGAACGTTTTCCCCGCATTTAAGGTCGTAGAGGATAAGAGTGTATTCCCATTAGGATAGTTAATGGTGAATTTGAAAGATTTGCTGCCGTCATTCGCAACAAAAACTCTGATTTTTCCTGAAGAGCTGCCTTGATAGTTGAATGAAACCTAACCGGTACCGCCAGAAAAAGGCTGACAGGCAATATACGGAGCGTCACATGACCAACCAGCAGGTTTCATAACTTTATCTGGATTTGGCAAAGGTTTTGCAGAAATATCTGCAGTCCCCATTAGTGGAATTAACCCAAAAGCAAGAGCGCCGGCAATAATTTTCTTTTTCATTCGTATCGCTCCTCTTAATAGCGAATGTGATACAGCTAAAAATTTACAATGTTTATAAAATAATTCCTTCTTTTTCAAATTGAGAGAAGAAGAAAAAATTTTAAGAGGGCAAATAAATGTCACAAATTTACAATATATACACTGCAGTAAACTGGTCAAAGCATGAAGATGATTTCACTTAAAATGAAAAAGCGGCCTATTGGGTGGGGTATATTTGTAGGCAATGATGACCGGGGCGGCTGCGGATCAACTGAAACGAAGTATATTCCCAGGCAAGGAGTATTTCTTTAACGTGAAACTTTTATAAAGCATTAACGTATTACTTTATAAAGGTAAATAAGGAGGCTTCTGAATGGGATTGAAAAATTTCTTTAATATTGAGTTAAAATGCTCTATCTGCGGAAAAACATTAAAATCAGGGGATGAGATAACAGCTTATCTTACACTTCCGAGTGAGAAGAAGATGCCTGTGGGGAGAATGGATAAAGTGTTAAGCAAACACTCTGATAAGGTCTGCTGTAAAAAGTGCAGCGAGTAGGTTTTTAGTGTTATGAGGAACCTCTGGCGGGTTTCCTCATAACAAATATCAACCAATTAAATTAGAAAAAAGCGAAATTGTGATGATTAAAGTAGATAAAGAACTGAGGGATACCAAAGGGATCATTTTTCGTTTACTTTGCTTTTTTGAAGGTTTGTTTAGCTCGTGGATCACTGCACTCCATAAAAGCATGGATGCTAAAATGATAAGACTCATATGTAACAACACTCCCTTGTTTTTATGAATTTTACCATATTTATCACAAGGATGTCGATAGAACGAACATCTCTATAAAAAGAAGATTTTTATCTAAAATTGTTGAGAGATTCAGTGAACTATTATGTAGATTAAATTGGGCCTCAAATTACTCAGTGAAGAGAACAGGCGTTTTATTGAATATCAGATGAAGCGATAGAAGGGTTTATCGGGGTCGCAAAGTATAAAGCATATGGTTATTCGCGTATTATGCGGTTGGGTGGAAAAATTAAGCTTTCTGCGTGGTATCTTGAAGTGACAGGAGGTGAGCGGCATAAATGTGTCAGAGCCAAAAGAGCACTTCCAACCCTAATAAGGAAAGGAATTGAGAATTGAAATTAGAACGTTTGTTATCAATCATATTCAAGCTCTTACATAATGAAATTTTATCTGCTTCCAGTTTAGCTGATGAATTTCAAGTATCAACGCGGACAATTTATAGAGACATCGAAGCGATTTGTGCAGCTGGAATACCAGTCGTTTCATACCAAGGGGCTAACGGCGGTTTTGGGATAATGAGAGGATACAAATTTGATAAAAGTTTAATCGGTTCTCATGATGTATTGAATTTAATTACAGTATTAAGCAGTTTGTCGAGTGTTTTTGAAGATAAGGAAGTTGAACACACGATAGATAGATTAAAATCTCTGGATACAAGCGAAAACAGCAGGACTTTGTATGTTAACTTGGAAAGCCTTAGAACAGAACCGAATTCATTAATCCGGCTGCGAAAAGCTATACAGAAAAAAAAGGCAGTACGCTTTGATTATGTCAGTAATAAAAATGAATTTACATCACGTGAAGTAGAACCTATCCACCTTCATTATAAGTTTCGTAATTGGTATGTATATGGCTTCTGCAGAGAACGTCAAGATGATAGAGAATTTAGAGTATCACGTATGATGAATATAACGCTTACTAAAGAAGAGTTTTTGCGCAGTCACAAAGTGAAAGATGAACCATCTTATTCAGAATCCGACCTGGGAGGGTTTGCGGATGTAGTCATTTGGGTTAATCCTAATTCCATAGCTAAAGTATTAGATCAATTTCAGAACGCTTCAAAAGTCATGAACAGAGATGGAAGTATGACGTTTACAATCTCTGTGTATCGGCCTCAGCATGCCGGATGGCTTAAATCAATTCTTTTGAGCTTTGGCAGTGGCGCTAAAATTATAAAACCGGTGGAACTGCAATCAATTTTAATGGATGAAGCCGAAAAAATAATGAAAATTTATAAAGATGTATGACAATCTGCTGTCATATATCTTTTTTTATAATCACAAGTATCAACTTTAAAGGAGAGATGTTAAATGAACCATGCGAAAAATATGTATCAGTATCATGTGTGGGCGAATAAAGCGTTATTAGAAAGAATAAAGGAATTACCAAGTAATGTCCTTTATGAAGAGGTTCACAGTTCATATCCTACAATTGCTCAAACGTTCAGTCACATCTGCGCAGTGGATGTTATGTGGCTTCAAGTGCTTAAAGGGATAGACATGCAGGAAGCATTGGAAGGTTCTGCGGCTTATGCGGAAAGGGCTCATTTATATTCTGCAGATGAATTTGCGGCGTCTTATGAAGAACTGGCTTCACAGTTTGAAGAATGGATGAATAGCCAAACAGATTTAGAACAAAAAATGAACTTAAATAATCCTTGGTTAGGTTACAGAGAAACTGCTTACTCAGAAATTTTATTCCATGTTGCCAATCACGGAACTTATCATCGGGGCAGCATAACAACTATGTTAAGACAGCAGGGCTACGCTTCGGCAATGAATGACCTTGCATTATATTGGTATCAGGGTTAGTTCAGAGAGTACTTGCAAAATGAATAACCGCTGAATGGTCTGTAGAGCTTCTTTTCTGAACTAAATGACAAAGTCTCATTCAGTCTGAGTGGGGCGCTGAGCAAGAATAGAGATCAAAGGCTGCCGTATCATTCCCGGCAGCCTTAATGATTAGGAAGTAAAATCGATAACCATGCGGCCGGTCACTTTGCCTTGCTCCATTTTTTCAAAAATATCATTCACATCTTCAATCGGGCGTTTTGTCACTTTAGGTACAACTTTACCGTCTGCAGCAAATTGAAAAGCTTCCTTCAGGTCTTCTCTGGTACCCACTAATGAACCTACTACCTGAATTCCATCTAACACGAGACGGGGAATATCTAAATCCATTTTGTCCACCGGTAAACCGACGGCGACTACGCGAGCTCCTGCTTTTACAACATCAATCGCTTGATTGAAAGGGGTTTTAGAGACAGCCGTGATGACCACTGCATCAAGCCCTAAATCGTTAGTCACTTCTTTTGCTTTAGCGACGGGGTCTTCGTTTAAACTGTTTACAACCGCATCAGCGCCTAAGCTCTTAGCAAAATTCAATTTTTCATCGCTAATATCGAAAGCAATTACTTTAGCGTTAAAGACATTTTTTGCATATTGAACAGCTAAGTTGCCTAAACCGCCGACTCCAAATACACCGATCCATTGACCTGGCTTAATTTCACTGACTTTAACGGCTTTATAAGTTGTTACACCTGCACAAGTAATGCTGCTTGCTGCTGCAGGGTCTAAATTTTCCGGCACCTTTATTGCATAATCAACCGCTACGATTGCTTCTTCAGCCATTGCACCGTCAACTGTATAGCCGGCATTTTTTACATCCCGGCACAAGGTTTCACGGCCAGTTAAGCAATATTCACAGCAGCCGCAGCTTTCAAACATCCAGGCAATAGAGACGCGGTCGCCCTTTTTCAAACTTGTTACACCTTCACCAATCTCAGTTACAATGCCTATTCCCTCATGACCTAAAGTGATGCCTGTAACATCCCCGAAATCAGCATTTTTAACATGCAAGTCAGTATGACATACACCGCAGAATTCCATCTTAACTTTAGCTTCACCATGTCGCAAAGGACGTAATTCTTTTTGTACGATCGCTATACTTTTGTCTTTTGTTGCTACTACTGCTTTCACATCATACACCCCTTTTTATTATTCGCAGAAAATTGTTACTTATCTTACAATTTAGCACATCGCTCTTGTTTTGAAAACCCTTACATTATTTTACGGACAAGTGTTTCTGCAAAAATTGTGGGAGCTATGCAGGAAAGATCCTTTGGATGATTTGTCGTCATCCGAATGGTGTTTAAATGGGGGATTGTCGTCTCCAAATGCACAGAATTTACATAGTATACATCAATAGACACGTTTTCAAAGGAGGTCTTTTTTTGAGCAATAGAAAGCTGACGGAAGATAAATTCGATAATCGGCTCACTAAGTTTGCGCCCTTTATCAGCCCTAACCCTGTTACATCATTTAATCCGGTTCAAAGATATCCTAAAATCGATAAAACGTCGTTCATAAGTCCGTTTTCCAGCGTGATAGGAGACGTGAGAATAAAGGACAATGTTTAAGTAGCGCCAAATGCAGCTATTCGTGCGATTGGTTCAAATTAAGACGGAGTCATTTTACATGGTTTGTTAAAACAATTTGTTTCAGTCAAAGATAAGGCATATTCCATTTATATCGGAAACAATGTAAGTGTCGGGCATGACGCTCTCATTCATGGCCCTTGTTATCTTGGAAATCATACGTTCATCGGTTTTAAGGCAATCGTGTACAATGCAATTATAGGAAAAGGATCATTTGTTTCATACAATGCTGTTATCACAAATGGTGTACGGATTGCACCGAATCGGTTCGTTCCTCCCGGTGCCGACATAGACACACAAGAAAAAGCTGACAGACTCAGAAGAGTGACAGAAGAGGAACGTGAATTTGCACGGGAAGTGCAGCGCGCAAATCAAGAATTTCCCGCTTCTTATAAAGCGTTATTCAGCTAACGAAAAGCAAAATGCGAATATCCTAAATTAAATTAATGCATGAGAATTGGCGCCCCACGATGCAAGGTCAGATAAGTTTTGAGAGTCAGATTTCGGTCAGGGATTCGCAAAGGGAAGAGTTAAAAGCTGTTCATCGGATATTTGTGAGGAAGCTGCAAGAAGGGTCGAAGGTGAGCAGGGCGGCGGATTAAAACTGACCTTCCCTCAAATTTTATCCCAATAGGATTGACAGGAGGATACAATCATAAAAATAAAATGATGCTTCGCAAATGAGCCTAAAAGCGGCTCTTTTATAATCCATCTTTAACGCTTTAACGTAGAAGTTCAGCACTCATGGTTCTGCTGGATAAGACAACTTTTCTTATACAATTAGCATAGTGAGTTACTTATTTTTACATAACTGTTGGAAATGGTCTTTCCATCTGAGATAATAAAATTCATCTTGATTGGTACATGGGGGAGTAAGGATGGGCTGTTTTTATCAAGCGGCACGCAAACCATTTTACAAACAAATTCCTCAAGCGGTTTTTATAACCGAAGAAATTAGTGCTTTGGATAAACGCTGTAAGAAAGATTCTCTGTTTAAATAAACGAGGTGAAAATCAATGAATGGTATAGAATTCTTAGAATCTGTGTCGCGACTTGGACAACTCATTTTGGTGTTTTCCTGCTACGCCGTTTATTGGAAATTGGGTAAAACGAAAAGGGAGCGAAGACTTACAAAATTCGAAGCTTTGCTTAGGTTCTTTGTAATGTTCGGCCTATCTGCATGGGGGCTGTCGTTTCTTGCTTTGAATTTGTGGTCGTAATCTTTCTGTCGATATTTGACTTGATGGGCTGTTACACCACTTTACACATTCGGGAAACTCACTAGATATTATCTTCTGATACTGTCTTTAGTGATTCAATAAACGATGTAATATTGTATTTAAAATATTATGTGCGAACATCCATCATGAGAATCGGACGTATTCCGAGCGTATTTATGGGCAAATTGACTTTTTTATGATGATGTGTTAATATTATGCAGTAAAAATATTGAACTATTATGTGATTATTAGATTACGGAGGTACATATGAATAGAAAAAGTAGTATGTTAATGAAAATAGTTTCCTCAGTTTCTATCTTGGGCTGTGTAGGTTTTGTAACTGAGTTAGGTTCACAAACTTCTTTTATGAATAACGTAGCTTCTGCTGCGGAAGCAGGCATTCTTCCTAGTGAAAATGCTTCATTATTATCTGAGTCGGGAGATATAAGTCATTATCATTTTGTTAATTCTAGTTCTGTTTTTAATTATGCTGATAACAAATGGGTTTATAAATCATCTACAACACCAATTAAAGATGTTAAATCATTTGATGGCAAAAACCTATATGCTACTGCGGACGATGGTTATTATGCAAAAATACTGAAATGGAATAATAGTTTAAAAGTATGGGATCAACTTGCGAGTTTTAGAGGCGGGCCAATTTTTGATTTAATCAAAA
Source organism: Bacillus sp. SIMBA_026 (assembly GCF_046535335.1). Taxonomy (NCBI): domain Bacteria; kingdom Bacillati; phylum Bacillota; class Bacilli; order Caryophanales; family Bacillaceae; genus Bacillus; species Bacillus sp. SIMBA_026. The sequence continues at coordinate 954,464 of NZ_JAWRWX010000001.1, forward strand.
CAAGTGATAATAAATTTGCTGCCGGTGGAGGAGAATCACGCAGATATGGGATCAGTTCAACAATTTTCACATCAATTGGCGGTGATGCGAACTGGTCACAGAAAGTCAGTGGTTATAAATCCAAAGAGTCAAGTTACACCACGGGCGGCTACTTAGGTGTCGTGTACACTGGAGTTGCAATTGATGATAAGATTCTTATGTTCGGTAACTCATATGCTACAAACTATATAAGTGAGTCTTCAGATGGTATTAAATTTACCAGAAAAGGAAGTTTTGATGGTGAATATTTTGATGCTATTTACAATGGAGATAAGGTGGTGGCCGTAGGACAACAAGCAGGAGGGACATTTAGCGATTATGGTTTAGTTGCTGTTTCATCTGATAAAGGCGAAAGTTTTCAAACGACGGTACTGGGGTATAATGCTCCTCTGAATTCTGTTACTTATAAAGATGGAGTATACATTACTGTAGGAGATCTTGGATCAATTTATTATTCTGAGGATGCGCACAATTGGACTAAAGCATCTTCTCCTACAGCCAACAAACTAAATGATGTTGAATGGGATTACGTAAATAAACGTTTTGTTGCAGTTGGGGATTCCGGCACTGTTTTATTCTCCTTAGACGGAAAACGATGGATTTCAGTAAACAGTGGAATAAAAAATAATATTACCAATGTTGTTATGATGGAAAACTCATAATGACAAATGAAAAAAGCAATACCTTTTTAGGTATTGCTTTTTTTATATTTTTGCCTACCGTATGCCGACTAAGCTGGGATACAGGTTCACCATCTACAATGCTGATGGATGTACATTAAATATCAAACTGCAGAGAATTACACTGGCAGGATATGATTTTACCCTTAGTGAAAAGAATTTCACGGATAATCATTTGAACTTGAGCGCGGCTGATAAGGTGAATGGTGATGCAAACAGAAATCATTACTTATTGATCGCAAAAGGAGCCGGCTGCGAAGATGTGTGGATTAAAGGCTTTTACGGATTCGAACACGATGAGCCGGATGCAGATTGGTGAGCGACTTTTTTTAATGGCAATTAAAATTTCTGGATATTAAGATAGTGAATTGATGATCTGCCAAAAAAACATAGATCTTTTAAAGTGATGGATATATACTGATTTTAAACAATAGGAAAAAAATGAGAAATGTATTTTTATATAAAGCAGGTGAACTATATGGGAGCGGCGACTTGGAGCAAAAGTCAAAGCTATACTTACACATTGGCTTTTTCAAGTTTGTCGTATGGTTTGATCTTCGGGCTATATATGTTTGTATACTCGGGTTTTGTGCCAATTGCATTGGTTACTGTAGTTATCATTGCTTTTTACGCATTGATTACTTACTTTTTGTTTGCTGTTCCTGTGCAACTATGGCTAAGAAAGAAGCCTAAAAGGTTTAGTTTGGTTCATCTTTTCATTTATACAGCAGTCGCTTTTTTAGCCGTGTTCTTGTTCTGGCACATAGATAATCCGTCAATTGATTTCACAGTTTTCAGAAGTTTCATTTATTACATAATGAGCTTTGTTGCTGCGTTCATATATTGGTTCTGGGACTCTATATTTCTGAGAAATTACAATGTTCACTGCAAGTAAAGCTGATGTTCCCAAAAGAAAGCGGGTGAGGAAAAATGGAATACATTGAGTTGACTAGGGACAATATTGATGACAATCATATTTGCTGTGCATTAGGTACGAAACAATATGAGGATGCGGTAAATGAAAAGAAGAGCTGGCTCAAGGATCGAATGATTGATGGCTTGGTGTTCTATCGCCTAAACGAACGGGCAAAAGTTTTTATTGAATATTTACCTGCAGATGAAGCGTGGGTTCCGGTAAGTGCACCTAATTTTATGTTTATTAATTGTCTTTGGGTCTCAGGTAAATATAAGAATAACGGACATGCGAAACACTTGTTAGAAAAATGTGTGTCAGATGCAAAATCCCGCGGTATGGATGGGATAGTTCATATAGTGGGGAAGAAAAAACTCCCTTATTTAAGTGATAAGCATTTCTTTGAACATATGGGATTTGCTGTGCAAGATGAAGCAGAACCCTATTTTCAGTTGATGTCACTGACGTGGAATGAACATGCATATCCTCCTGTATTTAAAAAACAGGTGAAAAGTAATTTAGTTAATGATGAGGGAATCACAATATTTTATACAGCTCAATGCCCGTTTGCATTCGGATTGTTAAAGGACTTAAAGGAACTGACTGAAAAGAAAGGACTTCATTTTCAGGCCCGGCGAATAACGTCAAAAGATATGGCGCAAAAATCCCCGGCAGTTTGGACGACTTTCAGCGTGTTTTATAATGGGACATTTCTCACTCATGAGATGATGAGCGTGAATAAGTTTGAAAAAATACTCAATAAGCTTTTAATGGCTTAACTTTGTTTTAATTACTATTGCTCGTTTCTATATTCGATACTGAGGGTTTTTCACGAAAATTGTTCAGTACTTTACATCGCGGGCGGCAAATGAAAATTATTGTTTTTGACAAAGATGATAACATCCATCATTATAGTAAAAATAAATTGAGACAAGTTCTTCAACAAACGAAGAAGTTCTCTTCAAAGGTCGATAACAATGAAACAGGAGACTGCAAATGCAAAAAATTGAAACCCATCGTTTAATTTTAAGAAATTTTACCGAAAGAGATGCGCAAGGTCTGTTGGAATATTCGGCACATCCGAGAGTGAATTGCTTTCTTGATGACAGAATATCTACGTTAGAAGAAGCTGCCGTAAACGTTCAAAAAAGAAGCCGAGATGACTCTTATATTGCAGTTTGTTTAAAAGACAGTAATGATCTAGTCGGAGAACTATTTTATTTAAAAGAAGAGCCAGATACCTATTCTGTTTGTTGGAATTTCAATGCCCGTTTTGAAGGGAGGGGATACGCAAGTGAAAGTGCGAAGGCTTTCTTTGAGTATCTCTTTATGCAAAAAGAAGCAAGAAGGCTTTATGCATATGTTGAAGATGATAACTGCAGGTCACAAAAATTATGTGAGAGATTAGGAATGCGTAAAGAAGGTTATTTTCTTGAATTTATTTCATTTACTGCACATGAGGATGGAACACCTAAATATGAAAACACTTACCAATACGCATTGCTAAAGAAAGAATGGTTAAAACAAAAACATAGTTAATAGAATTTGTGGGGAAATAACCTCTCCTTTATCGAAAAAACCTTGCTGAAAGCAGGTTTTTTTGTATTTAAGTTAAATACTTCATTAGGTTACCGATCATACCAATGTATTATGGAATTGAAAAAAGTACTTAGATTAGTAACGATCAAAAAGATTAAGCTTGAAGGTTGGGAAAAACATGAAATTCATTATAGCAACGTTGTAAAATTGGAGAAAGGATGAATGTGATGGACATTTTGCAGTTTAGCGACAGAAGGTGCAGGAAGTCATTCGAATCAGCAATGTTCAATTCATTTTGATGAATTTAAAGATGCGCTTGAGAATGGAAATGTGGTTGATAATCAAAACCTTAAAAGCAGTTCAGTATGAAATCACCAGTTTGATTATCCAGAATAACTGGTGGATGAGCTGTAACTGAAACGGATAATCAAGTGCTGGATATATCAAACAAGCATACAATCTTGGAATGGTGACGAAAGATAATATGCTTTTGAGAAATCAAGCCATTAACGCTTATAAAACATCTTAATTTTAAATCGGCGTTTCAGGTGAACTTTATATGATTTCTGTTTTAGTAAACATATTTAAAAACGAAATAGGAATTAAAATATGCAGACAAAGCGGCGAAGCATATCGCATAAAAGGTGTTATCAGATGTATGACCGTTCCTAAAAATAAAACTTATGAAGAAAGGAACGCTAACTTGAAATCAAATTTAGTTTCGTTTCTATTAGCATTGTCAGGATTTATATTCAGTATTTATATGCAGTCAATGGCTTACTGGAGCAATGACTCTATGTTGTGGTATTGGGTCGGTGCGGTTTTGGCGTATCTATTTGCAGCAGGATCAATGGTTACTCTGATTCTTAACAAAAACAAAGACTCAATTCTAACAATAAGTTGTCTCATTTTAATGATTGTAACCGTTATGCTTATTTTAGTCACAACTTTTTGGACGACTTTTATCATTATTGCATGGCAATCTGGGATGTGAAGCTAAGGGGAATATGATCTTCTTAGTATTTTTTTATTCCTGGGATTAGAATCCCTTTTTATTATTCTTTCAAATTAAATGTAACAATTCTAATATTCATATGTTCTAAATGATAAAGGCGGGATGTCATGAAAAAACGTAAAGTCATTAAAACATTGCTGGTTATTATCACTGTTCTCATAATAGCAGCCGGATTTGCACTGTTTTCTTTAATTTCAGGAGAAAAAGTTAAATATATCGGCTATAGCCAAAGCAAGACGTGGGAAGCGTCAATCGAAAAATCAGGCAAGACCTCTATCGGCCCTAACTATTTCTTGAATTTGTATTACAGAGGTAATAAAGTGAATGAAAAGAACACGGTGATTAAGAGATTAACATTATTTGTTGACGGCCGGAAATATGGTGAAGATAAAGACTATCATCTTTCAGAATACACCGGAGAGGAATTAGAAGGCGGCGGAACGGGAGAAGACCATATTCAGACGTTTGAATATATGCCGGAAAATGAAGTGATCGGTCATGAAATCACTGTTGAAGCAGAATGGAAAACAGATCATGAGTCCTATTCAGAAAAATTCAGCCTGAAAAGAACGCATTGGTATGACTGAAAGAATAAAAAGAGGGCGGTATAACCCTCTTTTTGACGCAGAGCCTTTATTTTTGTCTGTTTTTCCTTGATGTGCTGAAGTCGATAAAAGAGGCATTAGAGCCGATAAAATTACTTACTAAGACATACATAAAGAAACCATTAAAAGCTCCCTGCCGGCATCCGTAAAAAAGAATGGATAATGAGATAAGCAATACAGCCGTAAGCAAGTCTGCAGCCAGACCTATTTTACGGTGAGACTGAAAATATGCTCTTAATCTTCTGATGTTATTCAAAGCTGACACCTCTTGATGCTTATGTGTAAGAAAATAATACCATTGAAATATATGTAATATCAATGAATAGGGTTGGAAACGGAGGGGTTCAAACTTGGGGCGATCTTGTGTAAAAGAAAGGATCAAGAAAGGATCAGGATGAATGTGACCAGCATCCACCCTGATCAATGGGGTTCACAGTGTTCTATTTCATTGTATTCCAATCGGAATAATATTACAAGGGTGAAAAAGAAATAAGCGGAATGTTTTCGGCTTCTTCTGCTTCTGGAGCGGGAAAAGGAAAGTGAGATGTTTGAATGAAAATAAATGATTATCTGAAGGAAAGGTTTCCGACTTTAAAATTAGTGCCCGGCATTTATCATTAATGGGACGTGGGAATTCATTTTTCTCTCGGCGGCAATATGTATCAATTTAATGAAAGCGGTGCTTTGAATCTTGAGTATTTTCAGCTTGTTCATCATCAAACCGCCGCACTTTTCAATGAGCTGTTTGAACATAGCGATGACATGTTCCTTGTTGCCAACGTGTATAAGCACAAATCTCAAGGTCATCACGCGAGAAAATTAAAGGTTTATCAGCCGTTTCTGAAGTGTAAGGATGATTTATATCGGATTCAAGTGAAGACCTGTCCATGCCCGTTCGAGAAGAAGAATATGAAATGCAGCAGTTTTCTTTATTATGTAAACGGAAAGATCTGCGTATCCCCCAATTACTTAAGGCAGCCGTCCACGAAGATTTTCCGCTGAAGCCAAGGTTCGGGGGCTGTTCCGTTGGGTATCCTGATGTTTTTTTTGTGAATATGACAAAAGATATTATTTTCTTTCTGTATGATGACAGAGGGGGTGAAGTCATTGCTCTTGATGCCGGAAGAATACGAAAGCTTTATGATCAATTTCACGATTAGATTGAATCGGACTGAAAATGAACACATGAATTCGAATCCGTTTGTGGCGGCTTTGTTCTTGCCTAGTCGGGCTGCATGAGTGTAATGGGCAGAATTGAAGGGCGCCAGAAACTTTTTTTCCTCTCATACCGATCTTCTGCATGTTAAGCTTCTGTATTTATTTTGAACGAATTCCTATTTGTAAAATGGCTGAATAGAATAACATAAAAGCTTTTTTACACAGTGCAGGAGGAGAGAAATGTGAGGGCTGAACACCGTGATTGTATGGAAATTGGAATTTATTCATTTGCAGAATTATATCCCGATCCTCTGACAGGGAAAACAGTCAGCGCAAAGCAGCGGATAGATGAATTGATGAAGCTGGCGAAACTGGCTGACGACGCAGGACTTGATGTATTCGGTGTAGGCGAGCATCATCGTCTTGATTATGCGGTATCTTCGCCGCCAGTCATCTTATCAGCGATTTCACAGATCACTGAAAATATTAAGCTGACCAGTGCCACGACTGTATTATCCACAGCAGATCCCGTCCGTTTATTTGAGGATTTTGCAACGCTTGATCTGATTTCAGACGGCCGGGCGGAAATCATTGCGGGACGGGGCGCATTTTTAGACTCGTTTCCTCTTTTCGGTTATGACGTAGGCCATTATAAAGAACTGTTTGAAGAACACATTGACCTTTTTTTAAAATTAAATTCCGGGGAAGAGTCGGTTACCTGGAAAGGACGTTACCGGCCGCCGCTGCGCGAGGCAGAAATTTCTCCGCGGCCTTTTCGCGGAAGCATTCCGCTATGGTTAGGTGTTTCGGGGACTCCGGAAAGCGCAGAACGAGCCGGGCGTGCAGGCGCGGGTTTGGCATTAGCTGTACTGAGCGGTGATCCGATGTCATCTAAGCCGCTTGTTGACAAATACCGGGAAGCGGCTTCTAAAGCCGGTCATCCTCCGGAACATGTGAAGGTTGCGGTAACCGGACATATGTTCATTTCAAAAACGAATGAACAGGCAATACAAGAATTTTATCCGTATCATTCAAATTACTGGTCTCACGTTCATTCATATCACGGGATCGATGAGCCTTTAACGAAGGAAGATTTTGAGCGGGCGTCCGGAAAAGAAACAGCTTTATTTGTGGGAAGCTCACAGCAGATCATTGAAAAAATCATGCATCAATACGAGTTATTCGGACATCAGCGATTTCTCGCGCAAATCGATATAGGAGGTATGCCGTTTAAAAAAGCCGCGGAAAACATCGAACGATTAGCAGCGGAAGTAGCACCGGTTATCCGAAAAGAAACCGGCAAATCCAGCGAATGAAGTTCTGAGCAAAAGGGGCGGGCCGGTCAATCGCGGATTCGACAACAGAATCGGCCCGGCTTTTTCTTTATGATTATAAAAAACAAAGGGGAAAGCGCGAACCTCATTGCTTTTTCCTATCAAGAAAAGGAAGGTCATTTCATCCTCTATCGTGAAGTGTATACACTGAAAGGTTTTTATTAACAAAAGAGGGAGGATGATGCAGTAATGAAGGGTTTAGTCAAAGCTGCAGTTTTAACTGTTACTCTTGGTTTTGGAGGCGCTTTCTACACAAGTGATGCATCTGCGCACGGGTATATAAAAGAGCCCGTCAGCAGAGCGTACATGGGAGCATTAGAGAAACAAACATTGGGCTGGACGGCCGCTGCGCAGAAATATGGCTCCGTCATTGATAATCCTCAGTCTGTAGAAGGGCCGAAAGGATTTCCGGCTGCAGGTCCGCCGGATGGAAGAATTGCGTCTGCAAATGGAGGATCGGGACAAATTGACTTCGGTTTAGACAAGCAGACTGCAGATTATTGGGTAAAACAAAACATCCGCGGCGGTTTTAACACCTTTACTTGGTACTACACGGCCCCTCATGCGACATCAAAGTGGCACTATTATATCACCAAGAAAAACTGGAATCCGAATAAACCTTTGTCAAGGGATGAATTCGAATTAATCGGAACGGTAAACCACGACGGTTCCAAGGCAGATACGAATCTGACTCATAAGATTTTTGTGCCGACTGATCGAAGCGGGTATCATGTCATTTTAGGGGTATGGGACGTTGCGGATACTTCCAATGCCTTCTATAACGTCATCGATGTAAACCTTACACAATAATCTATGAATTACTGATCGGCTGCATGTTGATACATCGGCCGATCTTTTTAGTTTTAATGTGTGAATGAAAAGGGGAAAAACAGCAGAGCGCCATAAACATTTCATTTATGGCGCCGTACGATCATGGAGGTGCTGCTGACATGGATGCGGAGGTAAGAGGATTCTTAATAACCGCCGAGGAAAGAAGCCCCAACGATGATTAATAAAATGAATAGCACCACGATTAACGCAAAGGAGCTACCATAACCACCTGAGAATCCCATATAATCTCACCTCCTAAAGAGGATTAATACATATTATGCCGAAATGTAAAGTTTGATAGGGATGCTAGTTTACTTTTTGAAAAAAGGTTTTTAGTCTATATTTCCTTTACATGACCATCCGTTAAAATGAGGCATCGTACTGTTTCCTGTAATAGAGACGAATAGGCTCATACATTGAGAAGTTGCGAAGAGAATGCGCAGGTGGCTTGTTTTTTAAAAAATGAAAAGTAACAAGCTATTAGGATTGGAAGCTTTTGGTTGTTTTCAAGAGCAGTATCATGAAAAAAGGGAATGTGATGGGGAATCAAGAAAAAAGATGCGAAGGGCATAATCGGAACCATGTATCAAAACGGACTGCCTGATGATATACGCGTATACTCCATTCTGAATGGGAACGTTAACGATCTAAATAGAAGAACTTCAAGTGTTCTGCGGTAAATAAAAAAAGCCGATGAAGGCTTAACATTGATTCGAAGCCATAAAGCATTTTTTTGCTGCGCTTTCTGCAGACGGAGTTTGATTGTAAGAAACGATTCCGATAATCACTAACAAGATGATGAACACCAATATGCTCCACAACATTATTTTTAAAGACTTTGACATGGCATACCCTCACTTTGAAAGACTTTACCGGGGCTGCGTTCGGAGCCCGCACTTCAAGTATAGTCGTTATAACGGTGAAAAATGTGCAGTCCAGTTAAAAAAAACTTGCGGGCGCTCCCGCAAGTTTTCTCCGTATTAAGGTCTGTGGAATTCAATATGCTGATTATCACGATCGAACCACCCTCTGAAAGCCCAATTGATCCAGCCCCCGTCTCCTTTGTTATCGAAGGAACCGTCTTCGAAGACCCAGATTCCGTAAGTAATACCGTCATAAACGGCTGATCCGTAAAATTGAACGCCGTTAAAGCGGTCTTCATATTCTTGATTTAAATTGAACACCATGACGTTGTACTTCTGTCCTGATGCGTAAAATGTTGTTTCCATAACATTTTTTACCCAGCCGGTTCGGTTTTGATCTGACTTAACCGCTTCAGCAATGCGATCTGAGATTCCGAGAACATCTACGTTTACGTTCAGCCCGGCATCAACACCTGCTGCTTTTACGTTTTGGTCTGCTGTTTGGGATAATTTACTTTCTAACGGATTTGCAACGGGTGAAACGTGAGGCGCGTTTGCATGTTCAGACTGACTGGCTGCTGAGGCACTGGCTGTGAAAGGAATTGTTAGAGATAAAGCTAAGCATGATCCGACTACCGTTCTGGCGATTTTCATGGCTATGACCTCCTGAGGGAATTTTTAAAAAATGTTGCAAATTCATGGTATCGCAGAAAAATTGACCAAGCAAAGAGTAGATTTTCTCAAAAGTCATGTCATTCTATTTGTGTTGTTTTCTGTAAATGAAATACTTTTAATTAGGCGAAAAGGGAAGAAAATAATAGAGCCTTTTTATGTATTGTGATAGGATGACCGGATTTTGGGTGAAAATAGCCCGGAGAAACGCCATAATAAGAAAAACACCCGGAGTTTACCGGGTGTAAAAAGTGTTGATATGTCAAGTCAGCAGCATTTTTTACATTTTTTGCATTTTCTTTTATAAACAACGATGTAATCATAATCAAGATGCTTTTTATCTTGTTTCTTCTTTTTTTGTTTAGGCTGCTTTGGGTGGTGATCATAATGTCCGTTCATATCCATATCCATACCCATATCCATACTCATATTCCTCCTTTTTTCATCTGACGGTAGTATTCTATGACAGAAAGCATGGATGGCTTGGACAAATGAAACGGTATGCTGAAAAAGAGGCATCTCATTCGGTATAAAAAACAGGATCATACCCGCCCGATAGAAAAGAGAGGAGATGATCCTGATATTGAGACCCTATTTGATAACCGCAATTGCAATTCCGTACCCTTTTTCAGAACTGTATAAGGCCGTCAGTTTCAATACCTTCCAGCCTTCCGCGGCTTTAGTCCCGATTCCGTTATGGGCCGTGATATAATCTCCCGGGCTGACCGTACCGTCGACCCGTACGTAATGCCGGCCGTTGAGTCCGACAATGTGCCATTCGTCTCTGGCCGCGCGTGCTTCATAGTCAGCTTCAAGAGCCGGACTGCAGTCCGGGTTTTGTTTCGGAACGCGTACCGTTTCTCCTGTTTCTTCGTCAGTCACATTTTCGTATATGAAACCGCCGAACTCATTTGTCAAAAAGCGGTTTTGCCATCCGAAGCTTGCGGCTCCTGAGATAAAAGCGGCTGTTTCTGAAATGACGCCGAGCATGTAATCTCCGACGTGAGCCGATTCAATTTTTTCGCCTTTCACTGTGACGATCGTCCCGGCGGGAATTGTCTGGCCGGTTACACTTTCAAAATATTCTCCGTACCCTGACAGGGAAGAGGTGACAGCTCCGGCGAACGTACCGTGGCCGCCCGCTGAATCCAGTTTCCATTTGATGGACTGATGCCCTCCGGCAACCGTGTATGGTTCTTCCAATGTAATGCTTTCTGATGACAGAATCGTTCTGGAGACTTTGCTGCCCGTAATATGGACATTGTTTGAAGCGGCGATAAATGCCCTTGAACCTTCAGAACTTGAACCTCCGGAAGAGCTGATGATCGCATTTCTGTCACCTCTGGCCGTAATATCGCCTGTTCCCGCAATAACGGCGCTTGTCGGGTTGAATGCAAAACCGGAGCTGGTCGCGAGCTGTGCGCCTCCCTTTAAATTGACGGGGATCTGCTCATAAGTCTGTCCTTTTATAGATGCGGCCGCGCTGTAACCTTCCGCTTGCACCCCGAGAATGACGGCCTGACTGTTAGGGGACGTAATTCCGACGGAACCGCCGTCTCCGATCATCGTACCGTTCATAATATTTACGTTATATTGGCCTCCGCCGATTGAGATGCCTTTAGGAGAAGACTTGTATATATCAAAATTTAAAATTTTAACATAATCGGTTTTATTTGATCCGCCGGATATATTGATGTCAACACCTGCTTGTGTAAAGCCGCGTATTTTAATGCCGTTGATCGTAATATTTTGACTGCGGTATTGAAGAGCCACGACTGGATTCCCGCCATAGTCGTATGAGGGATCACCAATAGCTGTGAATCCGTTTACATTAACGTTTTTATAGGCAGAGATGACCAGCGCCCTCGGGGTCACACCGTCATAGAGAGCATTAAACACCGGTTCAATCGCGGTGCAATCGGTTAAAGTAACATCATAAGCCGTCGTGCTTTCGGGGTCTGAGGCCTGATGATGGCCGATATGACGAATATCAAATGAACGTACATCACGATACGAAACATGACCGATAATATGAACATTTTGAGAAGCCGGCCACAGGCTGTGCGCCTTTACCTCAATCCCGCGGATATTTCCGCTCGTATAGTTATTTAAAAGCCATACATGTTTAGAGCCGTCGTCAATTTCAATGCCGTTCGAGTTTGCGCTGCCCTCAGCATGCTCTGTGCCGCGGGGGTTTCCGGAATGGCAATTGGAAATGAAAATATATTCGCTGTAATGGGTGGTAATGCCGTCGTCTCCGGCGCCGTATGCCACACAGTTATCAATCCATATATATCGGCATCCGTCTTTCGTCCATTCTGTTTCAGGCAAATGATCGTAAGTTGGAGATGTAATATCAATACCATGGAGACCCGCGTTAACCGTTTCAACATTCTTAATCCAGCCGTATTGCACATTAGCAAACGTTAAACAGCTGGAAAACTGTCCTCCGGGGTTCCTGACCCCGCATTGACGATCAGGATTCCAGTCTAAAGTCATGTTCTGGACAAAAATATTACGGTTTCCATTTTCGTAATCATCGTTAGTAATGACCCATTCGTATGCGGGAGTGTCCTCATGAAGCTTTAGCACGGTAATCCCTTGTCCCTCACCGGAAATAGTGGTCCATGAGGGGAGTTTTATCCCTTGAACCAAAAATTCTCCTGCGGGAACATTTACTTTGACCCGGCCGTTCCCGATCGCTCTCCGAAAGGCTTCCGTATTGTCCCGGCCGTCAGGGATCGCTCCATAGTCCTCCACATTCACTTCCCGGGTGATTTTATTCTTAAGCATTTCGTATTCTGTATCAAGCCGTTCTTTTAAAAGTGAGGTGACCATTCCTTCCGCCGTCACCCGGGCATCTGCGATCTCAAGATTATCATCCGTTGCGGAATGCTTAATAAAATTCTGCATCCTTGCTTTGAGATGCTCCAATTCAGAGGGCTGTGCAGGGCGAGACTGCAATGGGGCGTTTAAAGACGGATCAGGAAAGTTTTTAAATTGAACCATTCTAAAGACACCTCTTTCTTTTGATATAAGCGCCTGAGGCAGGGGACAGAAAAGAGTCGCGCGCCCTTTAAGCGCTTATTCTTCAAATTCTTTATTCAGAACGAAATTCCTTTTGAAACCAAGGTGAAATTTTAAAAAAGCTCTGTTGAAAGAACGGATATAAAGCTTTGCATTATTGTAATTGAAGCTGTCATGTGAAAATGGAGGAAAAAACTGATAGGAGGGGCCCTCATTTTAGGTTTATTCTCATTGACTTCGCAGTGCTTCCTCTTCGGCTGCATATACACCAAAATCAACATTCTTATCAGTTAAATGGTATAATGGGGCACGGATTGGTCATCAATACGACTGAAATAGGGAAGCAAAAGGAGCAGCGAAAATGACTTTACAAATCAAAATTAAATATTCAGATGATACGCAAACGAGAATCAGTAAAATTGAACAGGGCGATTGGATTGATCTGCGGGCAGCTGAAGATATAACAATCAAAAAAGGTGAATTCAAACTTATCCCGCTTGGAGTTGCGATGGAACTGCCGGAAGGATATGAGGCCCATGTCGTACCGCGTTCAAGTACATATAAGCATTTCGGTATCATTCAGACAAATTCAATGGGAGTCATTGATGAATCATATAAAGGCGACAATGACTTTTGGTTTTTTCCTGCATTCGCGCTTCGGGATACTGACATATCCAAGGGGGAGCGGATCTGCCAATTCAGAATCATGAAGAAAATGCCTGAAGTGGAGCTGATCGAAGTAGACAAGCTCGGGAACAATGACCGCGGCGGACTGGGATCAACAGGCACGAAATAAAACGAAAAAAGACTGCTTAACAGCAGTCTTTTTTTTATGGAAACAGCAGTTACATTCAATTTGTTTCGGTGATTCTTGAATTGGGAAATCATACGTCACGTTCGAATTTGACTTCGAAATAAGCGGCCGCTCCGTAACCGTTTATGCCGGGAGCAAATATTTGAGCCGGACGCCAGCCCAGCTCAGCATATTGATAAAATGATTTCCCTGCAGTCCTCACTCTCCTCCAAAACTAAGGAGAAGGGTTTCATTTTTATCATTTAAGCTCTCCGTCTCTTTGACAGAAAGACTTTTTTAGGTTAAAGGATAGAGGTTGTTTTGATGTTTTTATTCTTCAAGATGAACGGAGGTTTTGTCCAACGTATATAATATTGTGACAAAAGTGTAAACAAAAGAAAGGATGATGTTATGGCAAAAAGGGTTAGAAGAGTAGAGCGTAAAGCAGCTGGCAAAGAGGCAGAGCAGAAGAAACCGTCCAAAGTCACCCTGTTCTGCCGTTCGCTTCAAAGGCTGAAGCATTTGTATTGTAACATAAACATACAAATGCCATCAATAACCAAAAAAGGAATTTTAGTTTTAATTTTACCGTTTTTGCTCCTGCCGTTCTTTCAGGCTAATGCCGCTTCAGATATTTACGGCGGTTTCGAGGAATTAAAGCTGAATGAAGATCCTTCCGATTTTTCCATTTCAACACGAGAGCATGACCCTTCTGTCCTCATATTAGCTATACACGGCGGAGGCATAGAGCCGGGGACCAGTGAGTTAGCCAGAGAAATTGCCGAAAACCGGAGTTTATATTTATTTGAAGGGTTAAAATCAGCCGGTAATGCGGCTCTGCATTTGACAAGTTCGCATTTCGATGAACCTAAGGCCGTGCAAATGGTGAAAGAGCACTCTAATGTCATTTCATTGCACGGTTACGGCAGTGACGATAAAAAGATAAAAATCGGCGGTACAGACAGAGAACGGGCCGAACTTTTGACCGATGTGCTGAAACGACACGGGTATCCTGCCGTTCTTCTTGGCATAAATGATAAATATGCAGGCGTCAGTCCGAACAACCTTGCCAATCAATCTTCATCCGGATTGAGTATTCAAATCGAAATGAGCTCCGGCTTCAGAAAATCACTATTTGACACTTTTACGCTGAAAAGCAGAGCATCCACACAAAATGGGACCTTTTATCAATTCACAAAAACGATTTCTGATTTTATCAGTGACAATTATTAATAAGCACGCCTATTTTGCCGGCGGGGCTTTTTCTTTTGAAATTTATGAAACTTTAAGTTCTTAAGATCGTATACATAATTGACAGGATGAAAGAAAAGAGGTGGGCAAATGAAAGTGATGATCGGGTCTATCATTCTTCTTGTCATCATCGGATTCGGTTTATGGCTGATGCTTAGTCCAATCTTTAAACAAGTGGGAAGCGGAGCCAAAAAATTCAAAAAGTCATGGGAGGAAGAAGATCAGCATGAGCGAAAATAAGCGCGGAAACACAAAAAAAATTCTCGGCGGTGTGATTATAGGTGCAGCCCTTTTAATTGCGGGCGTTACAGCGTCACTATTCATTGAAAAAATACCGAACGGTTATGTCGGGGTTGTATACTCACCGAATGGCGGGGTAAAATCCGACACATTGGACCAAGGCTGGCACTTAGTCGGATTATTTAATAAAGTAACGGAATATCCGGTGCGTATGCAGACAGTGAATAATGAAAATATAAAAGTGGCAACCTCAGACGGTAAAAATATAGAAATGGATATCGCTTACAACTATGTCGTGCAGCCTGATAAAGTAGTCGATCTGTTTAACAAATTCGGCGCGGTAGACGTTGAAACGATCGAAAATACATATTTAAAAACAAGGCTGTGGGATGCGGCGCGAAAATCAATCAGCAAATACTCGGTTATTGACACATACGGGCAAAAATCTGCAGAAGCCGCTGCCGATGTTCAAAAGAGATTTGCTGATGATATGAAGAGTCTTGGATTTTTAATTGATGATCTGACGCTTGGCGTACCGAAGCCGGATAAAGCCACACAGGAAGCTATCGATGCAAGGGTGAAGTCTTCACAGGAACTTGAACGGACACAAACTGAAATTAAAATAGCCGAAGCCGAAGCGAAAAAGAAAAAAATTGAAGCGGAAGGGATCGCTGATTACAACCAAATCATAAAGAAATCAATGTCAGATGAAATGATCAAATATAAATGGATTGAAAAATGGGACGGAAAAACGCCGAAAGCGACAGGCACAGACTCACTGCTGCAGCTGCCGCTGGACGATCAGAAGCAAAAATAAAAAGAGAAGGAGGCGATTGCCTCCTTTTTATGTTTTTTCCTGTGGGTCTTTTTCCGGCACTAATTCTTCAGACGCCTCGGTTTGATAGCTCCATAGCGTGCTATCCGTCTCTGTTGTGTCCTGATAATCTTCGGGAAGTACATATTGCTGCAAATACCGGTGAAAAAATGCCTCAAAAACAGAAATGCAAAGTGCAGAGATAACCGATGCCGCGGCAGGCGAGACATTAAATCCGCCAATATTCATAAGGAATATCCATAATATAATGAATGAAATTCCGAAATCAGCTGCAACGGCTGTGAAATTGCTTGTTCTCGGCAGAATCATGCAATCACCCGCAAAATAAGTGATTAAACTTAAGATCACTGTAATAAACAGAACGTTTAAAAAGGTTACTTGGTACATAAGATCCAGAACAATGTACAGTAAAGCAAGTGTGAGCGCCGTTTTAGAAGCGAAAGCAATTACGTGTTTCATTTGAACCACCTTCGTTATTTCGTTTAGTCTTCATTGTAAGCAATCCGCAAATTTTTAAACTGGTATATAGTGGTTATAAAGGATACGTTTTAATAAAATGTGAATAGACATCACAGGATTCACAAGTTAAAATATGTAAAAAGGGGGATGCAAATGAAAAAATACTGGATATGTATTGCTGTTTTTTTATTATGTTTTAGCGGAATACACTCTGCTAAAGCGGCTACCACTGAATTCGGATCAAAAACAAGCTTCACTTTGGAGGGAAATGCAAAAGAGTTTCATATTGAAAATCCGGGGGCTGTAGCTGCCGACGATTACTTTTTAGGATATAAGTTCACCATAATGAACAACTCTTCGTGCGGTTTAAGCATGAAACTCCAGCGGATGGCGCTGAACGGAAATTTTTATACATTAAGTTCTAAAATCTACAGCGGCAGCTGGTTAAACCTCAGTGCCCAGGATAAAAAATCAATTGATCCGTATCACAAATACAGGATTCTGGTTGAAAGTTCTTCAAACGTCTGTGGCCCCGTCTATATTAAAGGGTTATACGGTGTAGAATATTATCATTTTGATTGAAAATAGATACTCGCTAAAGGAAGCGGGTTTTTTTATATTTAAATATAACTTATCGTACTATGTACTAAATATTCATATATAAATTTTGATGCACCCGCCCAAAGAAAAGATAAACAAAAGCAAATTCATCACGCACAAATATACAAAGTTGAAAAATGGATGAAAAGTTTCTTGAGGGAAACATTATTAGTTGACTTCAAAAGTGTGATGTCGGATAATAAGAATGTAAGTTTTTCCTCCTTAGCAGATTCGTTTCTTAAGCCAGGGCGAATCTGCTTTTTTTATACAAAAAAACCCCTTACAGAGGGGTTTTTTACGATAAATGAAGTTTAATAGAATTAATGTACGGCTCTGAATACGCCGATAACTTTCCCCAAAATGCTTACGTTTTGCAGGATAATCGGCTCCATCGTCGGATTTTCCGGCTGCAGTCGCACATAATTGTCTTCTTTATAGAAGCGCTTGACCGTCGCTTCATCATCTTCGGTCATAGCTACGACGATTTCTCCGTTATTGGCCGTGTTCTGCTGTTTGACAATGACGTAATCTTTGTCAAAAATGCCGGCGTCGATCATACTTTCTCCCATGATTTCTAACATAAAGACATGTTCGCCCGGAGGAACCATCCGGTCAGGAAGCGGAAAATACTCGTCGATATTTTCAACAGCCGTAATCGGAATACCCGCCGTCACTTTCCCGATGACCGGAACGTTTACGACCTGGCTTTTCGGAATTTGGACTTCTTCTTCATCCAATACCTCAATCGCCCTCGGTTTAGTAGGGTCCCGTCTAATCAGGCCTTTTGTCTCCAGCCGCGCCAAATGGCCGTGCACGGTTGAACTGGAAGCCAGTCCTACTGCTTCTCCTATCTCTCTTACAGAAGGCGGATATCCTTTCGTTTTTACCTCTTCTTTAATAAAACGCAGGATATCAAGCTGCCTTTTTGATAGCTTCGTCATATTTCGCACCTCAAAACGTCGATTTTAAGTAGATTATAGCATGATTTTCCTGACAGTACAAACATAGGTTCGAAAAAAACGATTGACAGAAACGTTTGTTCGTATATACTGAAAGGTATAAAAGCGAACAAACATTCTTATCGGAGGTTGTTTACATGGCGAAAGAATCTATTATATTTGTCGGGCTGTTTACTGCAATTTTAAGTGCCGCTATTTTACTTGTCTCATGTGCGGGAAATGATCAGTCCCTCAGCCAATATGTTAAAATAAAGGTTCAGGACGGCGATACACTCTGGTCACTTGCGGATCATGTAGCAGAAAAGAAACACATTAATAAAGAAGATTTCATTGAGTGGGTGACGGAGAATAATCATCTCCAAACTGCTGATATAAAGCCCGGAGACGAACTTATTCTTCCGGTTAAGAAGAAGCATCCGGCCGTATATCAGCTGGCCATTGTCAATTAGAGAGGAAAGAGAGAAATGAAGGCGCTCATTTATGCCCGCGTAAGCACAAACAAAGAACAGCAGCAAACGTCATTAAAAAGACAGGAAGAGGAGCTCGGTGAGATCGCTGCTGCAAACGGCATGGAAGTCGTGAAAGTCATTTCTGAGAAAGCCAGCGGTTACGAAATGGACCGCGACGGAGTATTTGAAATGCTTGATGAAATTAAAAAATCACATATTGACGCGATATTGGTGCAGGACGAAACGAGATTGGGAAGAGGCAACGCCAAGATTGCGCTTTTGCATTGTATTTACAGGGAGAATGTGAAAATATATACGACGGCTCATAAAGGTGAACTGGAGCTTTCTGAAGCTGATTCGATGGTACTCGAAATCGTCAGTATTGTTGAGGAATATCAAAGGAAAATTCATAATATGAAAATCCGGCGGGGAATGAAAAGAGCCGTGAAAAACGGCTACAAACCTGAACGGAATCTGAAAAACAGGCATGAAAACAGCGGAAAAGAAAAAAAAGAGGTTCCGGTTTCGGAAATTATCAGGCTGAGAGCCAACAAGCTTACCTTTGCAGAAATCGCAGCGACCTTAAGGGGATTCGGCTATGATGTGTCCAAAGCCACGGTTCACCGGCGGTTTCAGGAATATACCGCAGACACAGAAGGCAGCTGACGCGCATCAGTTGTAAAAAAGACTGCGTTTTAGTAGTATATAATCAACACGCACCAAAGGAGCTTATTATGATTTCTAAAGAAAAAATCGCAAGAATTAACGAATTGGCTCAAAAAGCTAAATCAAACACGATAACGGATGAGGAAAAAGCTGAACAGCAAAAGCTTCGCCAGGAGTATTTGAAAGGATTCCGCTCCTCAATGAAAAATACGTTAAAGAGCGTAAAAGTGATTGATCCGGAAGGCAACGATGTCACCCCTGAAAAATTAAAAAGAGAACAACAGAAAAATAATCTTCATTAAACAGAAAGAATACGGCAATACGTATTCTTTTTTCGTATATACTAATATCAGGATGTGCTTTACGACAATTTTCAACAAGTTTATCTCAAATTTAAGCTGAAAGAGTTGAGAAAAAGTCAGCATCGCTTTATGATGAAAAGGTACAACAATATGGAAGGGGATTATAATGGATACAATTGAAAAGAAATCAGTTGCCACCATTCGTACACTATCTATAGACGCAATTGAAAAAGCGAATTCCGGACATCCGGGCATGCCGATGGGAGCCGCTCCGATGGCATACACGCTGTGGACGAAATTTATGAATGTAAATCCGCAGAATCCGAGCTGGTTTAACCGCGACCGCTTTGTTTTATCAGCAGGCCACGGTTCAATGCTTTTATACAGCATGCTGCATTTAAGCGGATATGACCTCAGCATTGAAGACTTGAAACAGTTCCGTCAATGGGGAAGCAAAACACCGGGACATCCGGAGTTCGGGCACACAGCCGGAGTAGACGCAACGACCGGGCCGCTTGGACAGGGTATTGCAATGGCAGTGGGAATGGCAATTGCAGAACGCCATCTGGCTGAGACATATAACCGTGATTCTTTCAACGTAGTTGATCATTATACATACAGTATTTGCGGAGACGGCGATTTAATGGAAGGCATTTCTTCCGAAGCCGCTTCTCTTGCAGGCCATCTTGAATTAGGCCGCCTGATCGTATTATACGATTCTAATGACATTTCTTTAGACGGCGATTTAGACCGTTCTTTCTCTGAAAATGTAAAGCAGCGTTTTGAAGCAATGAACTGGGAAGTTCTTTATGTTGAGGACGGAAACAACATCGCTGAATTGACGGCTGCAATTGAAAAAGCGCGCCAGAATGATAAAAAACCGACTTTGATTGAAGTGAAAACCACGATCGGTTTCGGTTCTCCAAACCGCGCGGGCACATCCGGCGTTCACGGCGCTCCGTTAGGACTAGAAGAGAGCAAGCTGACAAAAGAAGCGTATGCTTGGACGTTTGAAGAAGATTTTTATGTTCCGGAAGAAGTATACGGGCATTTCAATAAAGCGGTAAAAGAAGCCGGCTCGAAAAAAGAACAGGAATGGAATGAACTGTTCGCGGCTTATAAAGAAAAATATCCTGAGCTTGCTGAACAGCTGTCACTCGGCATGAAAGGCGAGCTTCCTAAAGACTGGGATCAGGAAGTTCCCGTTTATGAAAAAGGCAGCAGCCTTGCTTCCCGCGCATCTTCAGGTGAGGTGCTGAACGGGATCGCCAAGAAAATTCCTTTCTTTGTCGGGGGATCTGCTGACCTTGCGGGTTCAAATAAAACGACAATCAAAAATGGAGGAGACTTCACGGCCAAAGACTACGCCGGGAAAAACTTCTGGTTCGGTGTCCGTGAATTTGCGATGGGCGCTGCATTAAACGGAATGGCGCTTCACGGCGGCCTTCGCGTATTCGGCGGCACATTCTTTGTGTTCTCTGATTATTTAAGACCTGCCATTCGTCTGGCGTCATTGATGGGTCTTCCCGTCACTTATGTATTCACACATGACAGTATTGCCGTAGGAGAGGACGGGCCGACTCACGAACCGATTGAGCAGCTTGCTTCTTTACGCGCACTTCCTAACCTTTCTGTGATCAGACCTGCTGACGGAAATGAAACCGCAGCTGCATGGAAGATTGCCGTTCAAAGCCAAGATCATCCGACAGCTCTTGTATTGACACGCCAAAACCTGCCGACGATTGATCAGCAGGCTGAAGAAGCGTATGCGGGCGTGGAAAAAGGGGCTTATATCGTTTCCAAAGCTCAAACGGAATCACCGGCCGCTCTTCTTTTAGCGACAGGTTCTGAAGTCGGACTTGCGATCGAAGCTCAAGCGAAACTGGCTGAAGAAAACATTCACGTATCTGTAGTCAGCATGCCGAGCTGGGACCGCTTTGAAAAACAATCGGCTGAGTACAAAAACAGCGTGCTTCCTCCGAATGTGACGAAACGTCTTGCGATCGAAATGGGTTCAAGCTTCGGATGGGGCAAATTTACCGGTCTTGAAGGAGACGTTCTCGCAATTGACCGTTTCGGTGCTTCAGCTCCGGGAGAAACAATTATGAAAGAATACGGGTTTACTGCAGAAAACGTGGTTGACCGCGTGAAAAAACTTTTAAACAAATAACGAGACAAAAGAGGATGAGTCAAATCATCCTCTTTTTCCTGTTTATGCGACAAAAATAGAAGGGGCGGCGTAACAGTAATAGACAATTCTTTCTTTTCTCCTTTTGTATAATAGAAAGCAATAACGAAGCGCTGTAAAAGGGGATGAGGAAATGGAACGTCATTACTATACGCACCTGATAAAGGATGAGTTTGCGAACCACTACTTCGGGCGGGAAACGGCTATGTTTGAGTTGTTTCGAGACTATCATTGGACAGACCTGACACCCCAGGAATATCAAATGACAGAAAAGCAAGTTCAATATATAACGGAACCGATTCCGGTGATACATATGCATCAGCGTCTCCAGCTGCATTTAAACCGAATGAGTTACAGCCGTTTAGATTCCATTTACCGGCTTACACTGCCCGGAGAAAAGGGCCGCGCCACCTTCATGATGAAAGACAGTTTAATTGAGATTGCAGCTTCGGGAGATTATGAGGCGGAAACGATTTTCTTTGAGATTCTGCGTAAAATCAGCCCCTGTTTTCTTGCAATGGATTTCAAGACACGGCGCTACGGGTGGTTAAATCCGGTCAGAGAAAGAAATTTTGTCTAAAAACGAGGAAAAAGAGATGTAAATGTTGTATAATAGCCTTTGGTTTAGTACACTTTAAACTAGACAACATGAAGGAGGAAATAAAATGACTTTATGGGTTGGCATCCTAGTGGGCGTTGTCGCATTGCTCATAGGTGTTGCACTCGGGTTTTTTATTGCTCGTAAATATATGATGAGCTATTTGAAAAAGAATCCGCCTATTAATGAACAAATGTTACGCATGATGATGATGCAAATGGGAATGAAACCTTCTCAAAAGAAAATTAATCAAATGATGAAAGCCATGAATAATCAAGCGAAATAATACGTACAGATTATGATATAGAGATACATGGTTATAAAAATAAAAAACCCGGAGAGGGTTTTTTATTTTGGCGTCATGTTTCACCCCAACTGCCGGTGTGCAGTTCTTTTTGGTATTGTATGAGAAGGTGGTCAAGCTCCTGGCTGAGTTCTATCGTAATGTTTGATGTCATTCCGTTTGTCATGACGATTTTAAGCAGCTCTGCCCGTTTTTTTTCAATTTCATTTAATAGATGCTCTCTAATCACAGGGATATATCCTTTCATACATAAATCTTTCACCTGAGTCGCTATTATTATATCCACATTTATACTGTTTTTCAAATAAGAAGGAGTATAATATCTCGATGTCAAATTAAATTATATAAGCTTTTTCTATAAAAAGTAATCCTTCTCGGGAAAGTGTTAAAAAAATGAAATGATTTTGTCATAACTCGAAGGGAGTGTGTCATCGTGAGTTTTAATTACTTTCTGACGTTTGGGGCCGGATTTCTGTCTTTCATTTCTCCATGCTGTCTGCCGTTGTATCCCGCTTTTTTGTCTTACATAACTGGTGTCAGTATGGACGAGGTGAAAACAGAAAAGGTGATGCTGCAAAAGCGCGGCCTCGTGCATACACTTTGTTTTTTGCTTGGTTTCTCCGTGATTTTTATCGCATTGGGATATGGAACTTCGTTTATCGGCAGTTTTTTTACCCAATATCATGAAGCGATCCGCCAGTTTGGCGCTATCATGCTGATCCTTTTCGGGCTGGTTACTGCCGGTGTGTTTCAGCCGAAATTCATGATGAAAGAGCGGCGCATTCACTTTAAGCGCCGTCCGGAGGGGTTTATCGGTTCGGTTCTGATCGGTCTTGCGTTTGCAGCCGGCTGGTCGCCGTGCAGCGGGCCTATTTTAGGAGCCGTGTTTTCGCTGGCCAATACAAATCCTTCTTCAGCAGTGCCGTATATGTTTTTATATGTTCTCGGATTTGCGATTCCTTTTCTTGTTCTTTCATTTTTTATTACCAGAATGAATTGGATTCGCAAGCATCAGCTGCTTATCATGAAAATCGGCGGCATTCTTATGATTCTGATCGGAGTTATGCTGTTTTTTAACTGGATGAGCTACATTCTGATCGTTCTGTCAAATCTTTTCGGAGGATTTACGGGTCTGTAACGGATTAATAACTTTTGAACTATTATATACCCTTTTGTTTTTGGTACAATAAGACTAGTTAATGTTAAATATGTGGAGGGGAATATGACACGAGTTTTAGTTGTAGATGACGCCAAGTTCATGAGGGTGAAAATCAGAGAGATTCTGGAATCGGCGAATTACACAGTGGCCGGGGAAGCGGCTGACGGTGAGGAAGCTCTGGCAGTATATCAAAAAATCCGTCCCGACCTGGTGACTATGGATATTACCATGCCGGTCAAAAACGGTATACAGGCGCTGCAGGATATTTTAGCTTTTGACCCGAAAGCCCGGATCATCATGTGCACCGCCATGCGGCAGCAGCGGATCGTTCTGGAAGCGATTGAATTAGGCGCTAAAGACTTTATCGTTAAACCGTTTGAAGCATCTAAAGTGCTGGAGGCCGTAGGCCGGGTAACGGGAACGTAAACGTGTTCTCTTTTCAAATTGGTTTTTTTTATGTTTTTGGAGTATAGTATATAGTATCAAACTCCGTGCAAGCAAAGGAATGATAAAGATGATGATTATAATTTCATCCGTTATTGCAGCGGCCATGGCAATTTCCGTGATGATCGTCAGGATTAAATCCTCCGACAAGCCCGCTTCACCTAAAAAAATAATTCTCCCGCCGATTTTCATGAGTACGGGAGCGCTTATGTTCCTTTTTCCGATTTTCAGAGTGACGGGCGAAGAATTTTTGGAGGCCATTACGCTGGGCGTGATCTTCTCTATTTTTCTGATTAAAACATCTAAATTTGAGATTAAAAATAATGAAATCTACTTAAAACGGTCAAAAGCGTTTGTGTTTATCCTGATTGGTTTGCTGGTTATCAGAATCGCTATGAAATCCATTTTGAGCACGACGATTGATTACGGAGCTTTAAGCGGAATGTTTTGGATTCTTGCTTTCGGAATGATTGTCCCGTGGCGCATCGCGATGTTTTTGTCTTACCGCAAACTTTCGAATGAACTGAAGACCGCTGATATTCAGATGAATTAAAACCTTTCCGTCCGCCGGAAAGGTTTTTTATTTGAGCAGGGCTTGATAAGGAGTAAGATCAATCTGTTTTTCACGGAGATGCTTTTTTAAAAATTGATGATCACGCTTAGGAGTGGCCAGTATGTAACCCCTGATGATTAAATCACGGTTTATTTGTTCAGCTTCCTCCGCTAAGGAAAGTTCACCGATTTTTCCGGCGATTTTCGCTTTGGCTACATCCCGAAAGAGCTCCGGCACGGGGGCGACCAATTCATCCAAAAACGCCTTGTCACCCTCATTCCATAAGTGCCTGCTTTTTTCAATATAATAGTCCTGCCAATCCAGTTCTGACCGGCCGTCTTCTTTCGGTAAGCGTTTTAAAAATTTTCGAAACATAAAAAACCCGCCGATAGACAGCAATCCGATCATCACGATGACCCAAAATAAAATAAACCACATAAACCAGCCTTCCAGCATTGTTCTATCTCCTCCTTACTTTAACCATATTGTAAACGAAGACAGAATAGAAGAACACATGAAAAAAAGAATAGAAAAAATGATAGATGTCCAGTCATTCCGGTTGCTAGAACATATTCTATCGTATAGTGATTCTGCTATTTGGCCATGGGAGATTCACTTTGAGGGTATATGACTGATATGACCGGACAAAAAAGCCGCTTCCATTGAGGGATGAAAGCGGCTTTTTTATGTTATAGAGGAAATTGAAAGGAAAAAGAGGCAGGAGTCTCATTTGGCTCCTTGTTCATGGAGACGGTCAGAATATGGTTGGTGAAATCAGTGAAAATATGTTTGTCATTCAGATAAAAAGGAAGCACCATTTGTTTGTTTAACGTCCGTTCAAGCGTTTTAACAGAGAGCATAAACTCATTTCCCGAAAGAGTGACGGTTATCGCTTGCACCTGTTTCAGCGCCGTCAGGTCGGCTTCAATGATATATTCACGGCTTGTTTCATATAGATCGATCGGCAGCGTCTCATCATACCAAGCATACGGATCCTCGTAAAACTGCCGCAGCCATTCTTCCGTATCATCAAATTCTTCAGCGTTTTTTGAGTGATTCATGGAAGCATCCCTCCATATTAAAGAGCCTTGCTATAACGTATGCAGAAGCTTTGAATGGGTGAATGGCACAAAAAAACAGACACCGGGGTCTGTTTTACATATCGTGGCTTGTATTATGTTTTTGTCTTGTATGGTTGCGGTTTTTCACTTTTTTGCTTCCGCTCAGCGGTTCCGGCTGGCCGAGGTTATGGCCCTTCGGAGCATTTTTATGCATATCTTTACTCGTATTTTTATTTGTCATGTTAAAGCCTCCTTTTTAAGGTGTTCCGGCTATTGGTTTGTTTTTCTTTTTTTATTGTTCTGCCGTTCTTCTTCCGTCAGGACGAGCTGGTCATTTTCTATATAGCCCGCGCCTTTGCCTTGGCTTTTCGCATCATTCATGCCGTTCATTACATGATTGGCTTTCCGTTTTACCATGATCATCACCTCAACATTAATATGGCTCTTTACAGCCTGTTGTATGAGGCGGAAAATCGGACAAAATTTACCGACAATCATGCTGATAAGACGATCTTATTGTATTTAATAAAAACATTGATATTTACTTATGTATGATTTTATACTAAGATGAAATTGTGAGAAAATTGTGATGGAATGTGAACATTCATCTAAAGAACGATCTTGATCATTGAAGGGGGATTTTGGAGAATGACAAATCAGCAAAAAGTCGCAACACAAGACGTTTTCCAAGCAAGAAAAACATTTTCTTCAAATGGGAAAACATACAACTACTATTCATTAAAAGCATTGGAAGACGCAGGGGTCGGCAATGTTTCAAAACTTCCTTATTCTATTAAGGTTCTTTTGGAATCCGTTTTGCGTCAGGTAGACGGACGCGTCATTACAAAAGAACATGTTGAAAATTTAGCAAGATGGGGTACTGCTGAATTAAAAGATATCGATGTGCCGTTTAAACCGTCACGGGTTATTCTACAGGACTTTACCGGTGTTCCGGCCGTAGTTGACCTGGCATCTTTAAGAAAAGCCATGGCCTCTGTCGGCGGAGACCCTGATAAAATCAATCCTGAAATTCCGGTTGACCTGGTCATTGACCACTCCGTACAAGTCGACAAAGCCGGTACGGAAGACGCGTTAGCCATTAATATGGACTTAGAATTCGAAAGAAATGCAGAACGTTATAAATTTTTAAGCTGGGCAAAGAAAGCGTTTAACAATTATCAGGCCGTTCCGCCTGCAACAGGTATCGTTCACCAGGTAAACCTTGAGTTTTTGGCAAGTGTCGTTCATACGAAAGAGGAAGACGGAGAACTTGTGACATATCCTGATACATTGGTGGGAACAGATTCCCATACAACAATGATTAACGGAATCGGCGTCCTCGGCTGGGGTGTCGGCGGTATTGAGGCGGAAGCGGGAATGCTCGGCCAGCCTTCATATTTCCCTGTTCCTGAGGTCATCGGTGCGAAACTTGTCGGAAAATTGCCTAATGGAACGACGGCGACTGACTTGGCGCTGAAAGTCACTCAAGTGCTGCGCGAAAAAGGTGTAGTCAATAAATTTGTTGAATTCTTCGGTCCTGGTGTTGCTGAGCTTCCGCTTGCGGATCGTGCGACTATTGCCAATATGGCGCCGGAATACGGAGCGACTTGCGGATTCTTCCCGGTTGACGAGGAAGCACTTTCTTACCTGCGTCTGACCGGCCGTGAAGAAGAGCAGATCGATATTGTGGAAGCATACTGCCGCAACAACGGTTTATTCTATACGCCTGACGCGGAAGAGCCGATTTTTACAGACGTTGTGGAAATTGATCTGTCAAAAATCGAAGCGAACCTTTCAGGACCGAAACGTCCGCAGGATTTAATCCCGCTTTCCGTTATGCAGGAAACGTTTAAAAAACATCTTGTCAGCCCGGCCGGCAACCAAGGATTCGGAGCGGATGCTGCTGAAGAGAACAAAGAAATTTCATTTAAACTTAACAGCGGTGAAGATGCGGTTATGAAAACAGGGGCGATTGCAATCGCCGCTATTACAAGCTGTACGAATACATCAAACCCTTTTGTATTAATCGGTGCCGGATTGGTAGCCAAAAAAGCGGTAGAATTAGGCTTGAAAGTGCCGAATTATGTTAAAACATCACTTGCACCGGGGTCTAAGGTTGTTACTGGATACTTAGTCAACTCGGGCCTGCTTCCTTACATGAAGGAGCTCGGCTTTAACCTCGTAGGGTATGGCTGTACGACATGTATCGGGAACTCCGGCCCGCTTTCTCCAGAGATTGAAGAAGCGGTTGCTAAAAATGATCTCTTGATCACTTCTGTCTTGTCGGGTAACAGAAACTTTGAAGGCCGGATCCATCCGCTTGTCAAAGGAAACTACCTTGCGTCACCTCCGCTTGTTGTCGCATACGCATTAGCAGGCACTGTGAATATCAACCTGAAAACGGATCCGATCGGTGTCGGAAATGACGGACAAAATGTTTATTTCGATGACATCTGGCCGTCCATGGATGAAATCAATTCTCTCGTCAAACAGACTGTTACGCCGGAATTATTCCGCAAAGAGTATGAAACGGTATTTGACGACAACCAGCGCTGGAACGAAATCGAAACGACGGATGAAGCGCTGTACAAGTGGGATCAGGATTCCACTTACATTCAAAACCCGCCGTTCTTTGAGGAAATGTCAGTAGAGCCGGGAAAAGTTGAGCCTTTAAGAGGACTTCGCGTTGTCGGCAAATTCGGCGATTCCGTAACGACTGACCACATTTCTCCGGCCGGAGCGATCGGAAAAGACACACCGGCGGGCAAATACCTGCAGGAAAAAGGCGTTTCTCCTCGTGACTTTAACTCTTACGGCTCACGCCGCGGAAACCATGAAGTTATGATGAGAGGAACATTCGCCAATATCCGCATTAAAAACCAAATCGCACCGGGTACAGAAGGCGGATACACAACACATTGGCCTACCGGGAAAGTGACATCTATTTATGATGCCTGCATGCGGTATAAAGAAGATAAAACGGGCCTTGTCGTCCTGGCCGGAAAAGATTACGGAATGGGCTCTTCACGTGACTGGGCTGCAAAAGGAACAAACCTGCTCGGCATCAGAACAGTCATTGCCGAAAGCTTTGAAAGAATTCACAGAAGCAACCTCGTCTTTATGGGTGTGCTGCCGCTCCAGTTCAAACAGGGTGAAAACGCGGATACACTCGGCTTAACCGGTAAGGAAGTCATCGAGGTGGATGTTGATGAATCTGTACGTCCGCGTGACTTGCTGACTGTCAGAGCAATCAGTGAAGACGGTACGGTAAAAACATTTGAAGTCGTTGTCCGTTTTGACAGTGAAGTGGAAATTGATTACTATCGCCACGGCGGCATTTTACAAATGGTGCTTCGCGATAAAATGAAACAGTAGCAGAATGAACAAAGGAGAGAAAGCAGTCTGCTTTCTCTCTTTTTATGCGGGAGGCCTTGAGATGCTTGCGAAATGGCTGGGCGGAATGTTACTTATCGGGTTGTTAGTGTATGCGGGCTGGAACATTTATTCTGTACAAAAAAGTCCGAAAGAAGGGACAGAAGAAGGGATGAAAGCCCCTGACTTTACACTTGATACATTGTCAGGAAAAAGCATCTCCCTTTCTGATTATAAAGGAAAAAAAGTGCTCCTCAATTTCTGGGCGACGTGGTGCAAGCCGTGCCGAATGGAAATGCCCGATATGCAGGAGCTGCAGAAAGAATATCCTGATATTGCAGTAGCAGCCGTTAATTTTACATCCTCTGAAAAAAATATACAGGCTGTTAAATCATTTGCTGATCATTATCAGCTGACATTTCCTATTCTGATTGACAAAAGCGGAATTAATGGAGATTTCAACGTGCTTTCTTATCCGACAACATACATATTAGACGAAAAAGGAACCATTCAGCACATTCGCGTAGGCACGATGACAAAAAAAGAAATGAAAGAAAAACTGGATCTCAAATAGAGGTTCAGTTTTTTTATTGTGAAGGGCTTAGGTTTTGAAAAATTGGAAAAAATGAATGAAAACACGGAGGTGAGAAGATTGAAAAAAATGCGAAAACGTTCTTTTCATGAATTGGTTATGGAAAATAAACGTGAGCTGATGACCAATACGGAATATTTGAATCAGCTTGAAGAAAAGCTGGAGCAGCGGTTCAAACAAAAATAACCTTTAATTTGCAGTCATGTTTGAACCTCCTTTTGCAAAATATACTCTTAAGGAGGGATGAACATGGGCATAAACAAGAAAGACGGCCAGCCGCAATACGCTCCGAGCCACTTAGGGACAAAACCCGTTAAATATAAACGCAACAAAGGGGAAAAGTTTCATGACAAGTCAAACGGACATCCGATTGTCATGCAGACGAAAGGCGAATAACATCATCAAAGGAGAGCAGACATTATGACAAACAATTATCAAAAACCGAATCCGGATGACCGCTCCGATAACGTTGAAAAGCTGCAGGATATGGTGCAGAATACAATTGAGAATATAGAAGAAGCCAAAGAATCAATGGAATTTGCGACAGATGAGGAAAAACAGCGCATTCAAGAGAAGAATGCCAGACGCAATGAAAGCATTGAATCGTTCCGCAGTGAAATCCAGGATGAATCGGCTGCAAGAGAAAACGGCTATCAATCATAATAAAAACCAGGGAAACCTGGTTTTTTTCTCTTTCCGGCTCGTTGTGATAAAATGGGGCTAATCTGATAATAAGGGAGCAGAGAACGTTGCATGTGTCAAAAAAAGAAATAGAAGTGCGTTATGCGGAAACAGATCAAATGGGCATCGTCTATCATGCCAATTACTTAGTCTGGATGGAGGTCGGCAGAACGGCGCTGATTAAGGAACTCGGATTCCTTTACAAGGATATGGAAGATAGAGGAGTGCTGTCCCCTGTATTGGATATCAGCATTTCTTATAAAAAGCCGCTCCGCTACGGAGAAACGGCTGTCGTACATACTTGGATTGAAGAATATAACGGATTTAAAACCGTTTACGGCTACCACATCTATAATCCGGATCAAGAACTTGCCATCAAAGCGACATCCTCTCATATATGCGTTGATAAAGAGAGCTTCAAACCGATTCAGTTTCGCAAGGCTTTTCCTGATTGGCATGCCGCTTACGAAAAGGCAAAAAAATAAGGAGCGGCTGCAGTTATGGCATTTGGAATTACGCGTAAGGAACTGGAAAGGTGGAAGCGGGATGTATCGGAAGGGAAAATCGCTTTTTTAACGCATTACTGGCTGGACGACCGCTTTCCGGAGGCTAAGACCGTGACGAAGGCCGGTTCAAGCGATCTCAATAAACTGATCAGATGGGGAGCGGAGTACGGGCTGAAGCCGGAGTGGATTCACCATAAAAATGAATTTCCCCACTTTGACCTGCTCGGTGATACGCAAAGAAGCATATTAGAAAAAGAACATCTGACTGATCATCTCAAAAGGTTCAGGCTGTAAAAAAAAGAACGCATCCGCTGCGTTCTTTTTTTTACACGTAATCAAATACCGGCTCTTCTGCCTGATCTGAATATGTGACTGACAAATCATGATTATCAAAGTACCATAAGTCGCTTTCTTCAATAAAAAAGGTAATGCCTTCAACTTCCGTGCTGGTGCCGATGTTCATCGGCCGGTCTTTTAAAATGCCGAGAGAAAAGCCTTTCTGAACGTTGCTGCATCCCCCGTAACGGACAAAGAAACGGACATGATCGCCTGTTTCCAGATCGAGCTCTTCTTTGTACCAATCCAGCGCGCCTTTCGTTACTTTCATGTTCATCCGGAACACTCCCTTTTTGTTTCTCATATAAAGAAATTATCTCTATTATAAACGCATATGGCATTTTGATGTCAAAATTGAAGTTTCATCAAAACCATTTGATCTTCGGCTCTGTTTTGTTTATAATCCGTTTGATGTTTGCCCTGTGTCTGTAGATAACAAACGCGGTCAACAGCGTCACTACGATTAATAAATAAGGGTCTTTTACAAACAGACAGTAAATAATCGTATAAATCCCTGTTAACATTGAAGACAGAGAAACAAATTTCGTAAGGAATAAAAATACGAAAAATACTGCAACCATCGTAACGAATAACAGCGGAGCATAAAACAGCAGGACTCCCCCTGATGTGGCTACGGCTTTGCCTCCTTTAAACTTTGCGAACACGGGGAATACATGGCCGATCACTGCTGCCACCCCTGCGAGAAGAGGATGAATGGGGACGTGCAGTAAATATGGGAGCGCCGCGGCCAGGGTGCCTTTTAAAATATCGGCTGCGACGACGACAGATCCCGCTTTAACGCCAAGCGTGCGAAAAGCATTTGTAGCGCCCAAATTGCCGCTTCCGTGTTCTCTAATATCGATCCCTTTCGCAAGTTTGCCTACGATTAAACCTGACGGGATGCTGCCTATTACATAGGCCAAAATAATCAATAAAGCAATCAACATCTACATTTCTCCTTTTCAATGTCCCTTCACTTTATTTTAACACGAGTTGTTACCGTCTGATGACAAGTTTTTTTGAGAATTAAGCTGACAAAGCGCTTTTTTTGATTCCGGCGAAGCGGTCATGTACAATATATCAAAAGGAGATGGTAAAGATGCAAAATCCTTCAAAATCAGAGATTAAAGAAATTCTGGACCGGAGCAAACGGATCGCAGTCGTCGGGCTGTCAGACCGTCCCGACCGGACTTCTTACATGGTTTCCAAAGCGATGCAGGATGAAGGGTATGAAATTATTCCCGTCAATCCAACGATTGATGAGGCGCTTGGCGTTAAAGCCGTCGCTTCATTAAAAGACGTGGAAGGACCGATTGATATCGTGAATGTGTTCAGACGCTCTGAGCAGCTTCCCGGCGTCGCTGAAGAATTTTTACAGACGGACGCTCCCGTTTTTTGGGCGCAGCAGGGTCTTGCAAATGAAGAAGCGTATCGCATGATTACAGACAAAGGACGGACGGCTGTTATGGATTTATGTATAAAAGTCGCCCGCGCTGTTATAAAATAGGAACAAAAAAGGCAAAAATCCTTGGCGAATCAGGGGTTTTTGCTTTTTTATTGAAAGAATACTCTTTGCGTATGATGATGAAACAGATACAATAAAGCATGAACAGCTTTTTTAGAAACCCCTTTATACAGGGGTTTACAGTCTGTTTGCGATGGCCCGCATAAAGCTATATAATAGAAAGCGAACTCATGTTCTTATCCGCCGAAAAGGGCACCAAAAAGATGAAAAGCCGTTCGAATGTATGTCTTGCGGCCTAAAAAACGAGCCATTCGCTTAAATATGTTGCGAAATCAAGCATATTGGTTATAATTGTGAGTCCGAGGAGAATTGGACCGAAGCTTGCGCATACTGAAAAACAAAGACATGAAAACAGTTAAAAAAGAGAATGATTAAGAGCAGGTTTTTTGAAAGGGGTTTGTACGTTTGGCTAGAAAACAGCAATTTGATTACAACGAAGATGCCATACAGGTGCTTGAAGGCCTGGAAGCCGTCAGAAAACGACCGGGAATGTACATCGGTTCGACGGACGCACGCGGCCTGCACCATCTGGTATATGAGATCGTCGACAATTCCGTCGATGAAGTTCTTGCCGGCTACGGAGATCATATTATCGTAACGATACATAAGGACAACAGCATCTCTGTACAGGACAGAGGACGCGGAATGCCGACCGGGATGCATAAGCTCGGAAAGCCGACGCCGGAAGTTATTTTCACCGTGCTGCATGCCGGGGGGAAGTTCGGACAGGGCGGCTATAAAACAAGCGGCGGTCTGCATGGTGTCGGCGCATCTGTCGTAAACGCATTATCGGAGTGGCTGACGGTTACTATTGAGCGTGACGGATATGTTTATAAACAGCGGTTTGAAAACGGCGGCAAGCCCGTGACTTCACTTGAAAAAATCGGAACGACCAAAAAAACGGGAACGCTTACCCATTTTAAACCTGATCCGTCAATGTTCAGCGCAACGGTTTATAATTTTGACACGCTGTCAGAACGCCTGCGCGAATCGGCTTTCTTGTTAAAAGGTTTGAAAATAGAATTAATTGATGAACGGAACGGCGTAAAAGAAGTATTTTATTATGAGAACGGAATTGAAGCATTTGTCGCTTATTTAAACGAGGAAAAAGACGCTTTGTGCGAAGTGGTTTCCTTTGAAGGCGAGCATCATGACATTGAAGTCGATTTCGCGTTTCAGTTTAATGACGGGTATTCAGAAAATATGCTGTCATTCGTTAATAACGTCAGAACAAAGGACGGCGGCACCCACGAATCAGGAGCCAAAACGGCAATGACAAGAGCGTTTAACGAGTATGCGCGAAAGGTCGCCCTTTTAAAAGAGAAAGACAAGAACCTTGAAGGCGCCGATATCAGGGAAGGTTTGTCCGCAATCATTTCCGTGCGTATCCCGGAGGAACTGCTGCAATTTGAAGGCCAGACGAAAGGGAAGCTCGGCACAAGTGAGGCGAGATCCGCCGCGGATGCCGTCATTTCCGAGAATCTTGCTTATTTCTTGGAAGAAAACCGCGATACGGCAACCCTGCTTGTCAAAAAAGCGATTAAAGCAAGCCAGGCCCGTGAAGCGGCACGTAAAGCGAGAGAAGAAGCGAGAAGCGGCAAAAAGCGCAAAAAATCAGAAGCGACGCTGAGCGGAAAACTCACACCGGCCGGTTCCAGAAATCCGGCGAAGAATGAATTGTATCTTGTGGAGGGAGACTCTGCGGGAGGCTCTGCAAAACAGGGAAGAGACCGGAAATTCCAAGCCGTGCTGCCCCTTCGCGGAAAGGTCATCAACACAGAGAAAGCAAAGCTTGCAGACATCTTCAAAAATGAAGAAATCAATACGATTATTCATGCGATCGGCGGAGGAGTCGGCGCAGATTTTGATATAGACGACATCAACTATGACAAGATCATCATCATGACGGACGCAGATACCGACGGCGCGCACATTCAAGTCTTGCTGTTAACGTTTTTCTACCGCTATATGAAACCTTTAATCGAGCACGGAAAAGTCTTCATCGCCCTTCCGCCTCTTTACAAAGTGAGCAAAGGAAGCGGCAAGAAAGAGATTATTGAATATGCTTGGTCCGACGAAGAAATGGACGGCGTTTTAAAGAAAGTCGGCAAAGGGTATACCATCCAGCGCTATAAAGGTCTGGGAGAAATGAACGCAGACCAGCTCTGGGAAACGACGATGAATCCCGAATCGCGAACGCTCGTCAGAGTCAAGATCGACGATGCGGCACGGGTAGAGCGCCGTGTAACGACATTAATGGGAGACAAAGTAGAACCGAGAAGAAAATGGATTGAAAAGAATGTTGCCTTCGGATTAGATGAGGAAAGCAATATTTTAGAAAATGAAAACTTGTCGGTCGCTGAGGAGGTTTAATAGTGGCACAGCCAGAATTATTTCATGATTTACCGTTAGAAGAAGTAATCGGCGACCGTTTCGGACGCTACAGTAAATACATTATTCAAGACAGGGCGCTGCCCGACGCTCGTGACGGTTTAAAGCCGGTGCAGCGGAGAATTTTATACGCCATGCACGCAGACGGAAATACATTCGATAAAAATTTCCGTAAAGCGGCAAAAACGGTCGGAAACGTTATCGGTAATTATCATCCGCACGGTGATAGTTCCGTTTATGAAGCGATGGTGCGGATGAGCCAGGATTGGAAAGTGCGGAATGTGCTGATTGAGATGCACGGCAACAACGGAAGCATTGACGGTGATCCGCCGGCTGCCATGCGTTATACGGAAGCGAGATTATCTTCTATCGCGTCAGAGCTTTTGCGTGATATTGATAAAAATACGGTTGAATTCGTTCCGAACTTTGATGACACTAGTAAAGAACCGGTTGTTTTGCCCGCCATGTTCCCTAACTTGCTTGTCAACGGATCAACCGGGATTTCAGCGGGCTATGCGACTGATATTCCCCCTCATCATCTGGGTGAGGTCATTGATGCCGTCATTAAACGGATTGAATCTCCGGATTGCACCGTCGATGACTTGATGCAGGTGATTAAAGGGCCTGACTTTCCGACAGGAGGCATTATTCAAGGAGTCGACGGCATTCGGAAGGCTTATGAAACCGGTAAAGGCAAAATTATTATCCGCGGCAAGGCTGAAGTGGAATCCGTAAGAGGCGGACGGGAGCAGATCGTCATTACAGAAATTCCGTTTGAAGTAAACAAAGCCAATCTCGTAAAGAAAATGGACGAATACCGCATAGACAAAAAAGTCGAAGGCATTTCTGAAGTCCGGGATGAAACTGACCGCACGGGGCTTCGGGTGGTCGTTGAGTTAAAGAAAGAAGCCGATGCAAAAGGCATTTTGAACTTCTTATATAAAAACACTGATCTGCAGACAACATATAACTTTAATATGGTCGCCATACATAACCGCCGGCCGATGCTGATGAGTCTTACGGCCATCCTGGATGCGTATATTTCCCATCAGAAGGAAGTGGTGACAAACCGCTCCGTCTTTGAATTGCAAAAAGCAAAAGAGCGGCACCACATCGTTGAAGGATTGATGAAGGCACTGTCTGTGTTAGATGAGGTCATAGCCGTCATCCGGGCAAGCAGCGACAAGAAAGATGCGAAGCAAAACTTAATGTCTAAATTCGCATTTACGGAGCCGCAGGCCGAAGCGATCGTATCCTTGCAGCTGTATCGTCTGACAAACACGGATATTACGGCGTTAAAAGAGGAAGCGGAAGAGCTCAGCAAGAAAATTCAGGAGCTCGAAGCCATTTTAAGTCATGATAAAAAGCTGTTAAAAGTCATTACAAGCAGCCTGAAAAAATTGAAAAAGACCTATGCTGACAGCAGACGGTCTGTCATTGAAGAAAAGATTGAGGAAATTAAAATCAATCTTGAAGTCATGGTTGCCTCTGAGGACGTATATGTGACAGTCACAAAAGACGGCTATGTAAAACGAACAAGCCAGCGGTCATTTGCCGCTTCTAACGGCCAGGATTTCGGTATGAAGGATACTGACAGGCTGATTCACCAATTTGAAATGAATACAACGGATGTTCTCCTGCTCTTTACCAATAAGGGAAGCTATGTTTATTGTCCGGTTCACCAGCTTCCTGATATCAGGTGGAAAGACATGGGGCAGCACGTAACGAACATCATCACGATTGACCGTGATGAAACCATCGTGAAAGCTATACCGGTAAAAGAATTTGATCCATCTTCATATTTATTATTTATGACGAAAAACGGCATGGTGAAAAGAACTGAAATGACGCATTACAAAGCGCAGCGTTACTCGAAAGCGCTTGTTGCCCTTAACCTTAAAGGGGACGACGAGCTGATTGATGTTCATGTCACAGACGGCGGCAGCCAGCTGTTTATCGCCACCCGCCTCGGGTACGGTTTATGGT
Source organism: Bacillus sp. SIMBA_026 (assembly GCF_046535335.1). Classification (NCBI taxonomy): domain Bacteria; kingdom Bacillati; phylum Bacillota; class Bacilli; order Caryophanales; family Bacillaceae; genus Bacillus; species Bacillus sp. SIMBA_026. The sequence continues at coordinate 991,390 of NZ_JAWRWX010000001.1, forward strand.
TCGGTGAAGATGAAGTAAATGTAGTCGGTGCCCGTGCGGCCGGCGTAAAGGGCATAAATTTAAAAGACGGTGATACCGTCGTATCAGGGCAAATCCTGCATGAGACAGATTCGCTTATCCTCGTCACACAGCGGGGAGCAATCAAGCGGATGAACCTATCTGAATTCGAAAAAACATCCAGAGCGAAGCGCGGTGTCATCATGCTGCGTGAACTTAAAAAGAACCCGCATCGTGTTGTCGGCGTATTCGCGTGCGCTTTGGCCGACATGATCGCTGCGGAAACAGAAAAAGGCGAGAGAATCGAAATCGCCGTGAAGTCCTTGCGGGCGAATGACCGATACAGCAACGGTTCCTTCTTTACCGATGAAGATGAGACAGGGCCGGTAACAGATGTATGGCGTATCCCCGCGTCTGATGTTTAAGAGTAAAAATAAATAAAAAAAACCTCCGCTCATTGAGCGGGGGTTTTTTATTTAGCTTTCATGGTTGCCGAATAAGTCAGTGATAGCGTGAATGACTTCGATTCCCTGCCATACAAATAAATTCAATGCGGTGAATGAAAACAACCCTAAAATCACCATTCGTAAGATAAACAACATGTTTAACAACCTCCTCATTTTATGTTACATAGATAGGCGATGTTGAACATGAAGCTCATCGAAATACGAGGACTGATAAAATTTAGCGATTAAAAAGCTTTTCTTTCGCTGTCTTCTCCGGGAAGCGGGGCGTCTCCTGTCTGATATCACGATCAGTGAGACAGAAGCGGCAAAAAGCGCCGTCAAGATATATGAGCCCGTCAGCGATTTTTTCTCATCATCAGCATTTTGGCCGGCCTTCATTTCGTGCATTTCCTGCTGGTCGGCTACCGCTTTAAAATGATGAGCAGTATCAAACGCATGGGGAATGGAGAGCAAATGAAAGCTTGCAATCGCTAAAAATAAAATAGAAGCTTTTAAAAACAAGATTTTTTTCAAATGTTCTCCCCCCTTCATAAGTCTGAATATTTTTATTATAATACCCTAATTTAAATGTAAAGTAAACATATTTATTAAATTTAAAAAATTATTATCCTGGTTAAGTATATACCATTCCATTCATCTTTTCATCTCTTTTTTCTTAAAGACCTATTTGTTATGATATGCACGCATTCCTTATGACGTGAAAACATTTTTCGGGCTGTAAGATAAAAAACGGGGCATGACAGCAAAAGACGTGATGAAGAAACCGAAACATTTTCTTAAAAAAACTTCTCAACCACTGTTGTTGTGATATAATAATACTCGTTGTGTTAAAAGATCTAACATATGCAGCAAAAATGACAGTAAAAGATATGTAAAAGGGAGGTTAAACATGGAGGCTTTCATCAGTGAAATCATAAATGTTCCAAATGATTTTATTTGGAAGTATCTTGTTTATATTTTAGTCGGGATCGGATTGTACTTTACGTTCCGTTTTCGCTTTATTCAATTCCAATACTTTATTGAAATGTTCAGAATCGTCGGGGAGAAGCCGCAAGGAAATAAAGGAGTGTCTTCAATGCAGGCATTCTTTATCTCAGCCGCTTCTCGTGTCGGAACCGGAAACTTGACCGGCGTCGCGCTGGCGATTGCAACAGGCGGTCCCGGCGCAGTATTTTGGATGTGGATCGTAGCGATTGTCGGTATGGCTTCCAGCTTTGTGGAAAGCACCTTGGCGCAGCTGTATAAAGTGCGTTCCGGTGACGAATTCCGCGGCGGTCCGGCATATTACATGGCAAAGGGACTGGGCGCCCGCTGGCTCGGTATTTTATTCGCCGTATTGATTACCGTTTCTTTCGGACTTATCTTTAACGCCGTGCAGTCAAATACGATTTCTGTCGCGTTTGACGAAGCATTCCATGTGAATAAAACAGTTATCGCAATCATTTTAGCTGTATTAACGGCTTTCATTATATTCGGCGGTCTGAAACGTGTTGTTTCCGTTTCGCAATTAATCGTTCCGGTCATGGCGGGTATGTATATTCTGATCGCGTTGTATGTCGTGATTGTAAATATTACAGCGGTACCTGAGCTGTTTGTTACGATTGTGAAAAATGCGTTCGGTCTTGAACAGATCGTCGGCGGAAGCTTAGGAAGCATCATTATTATCGGAGCGCAGCGCGGCCTGTTTTCTAACGAAGCGGGTATGGGAAGCGCGCCGAATGCCGCAGCGGCTGCACATGTGTCGCATCCGGCTAAGCAGGGATTAATTCAGACGCTCGGCGTGTTTTTTGATACATTTATCGTTTGTACATCGACTGCCTTTATCATTTTATTGTACAGCTTTACGCCTAAAGGCGACGGCATCCAAGTGACACAAGCCGCACTGCAGCACCACCTCGGCGGATGGGCGCCGACATTTATTGCGATTGCGATGTTTTTATTCGCATTCAGCTCAGTCGTCGGCAACTATTACTATGGTGAAACGAATATTGAATTTATTAAAACAAGCAAAACATGGCTTAATATTTACCGCGTATTCGTCGTAGTGATGGTGGTATACGGATGTTTGGCTGACTTCCAGATCGTCTGGGACATGGCAAACTTGTTTATGGGACTCTTGGCTCTCATTAACTTAGTGGCAATCTTACTGCTGAGTAATGTAGCCTACAAGATCTATAAGGATTATGCCGCTCAGCGCAAAAAAGGTCTTGATCCTGTATTCAAAGCCGAGAATACGCCGGAGCTCAAGCATATTGAAACATGGGCGGAAGAAGAAGGTACAAGCCCTGAACGTAAGACTGCTAACTAAGGAAACGTGCATACAATTTTCAAAAAACCCCTTACATTTTGTTGTGAGGGGTTTTTTCATGTGAAAAACCGGGTTATTTTTACCGAAAATAGATTTTTTTGAATTTACTGTATTTTTCTCTTGTGTGTGTAAGGGTTTTCATATAAAGTTTTACTAAACCGGTTTATCAAACCGATTTAGTCTTAAAAGAAAGGAGTATTGATGTGGCTTCTGATTATGGCATTTTTACGATCGGTGATGCGATGATCACCTTAAATCCCGCAAGCACAGGGCCTTTGCGTTTTGTTACCCATTTTGAACGAAAAGCAGGAGGAGCTGAACTGAATTTTGCGATTGCATGCGCCAGGTTGAATCTGCACTCAAAGTGGGTCAGCAGACTGGGGAAGGATGAGTTCGGCAGAGTGATTTATCAGTTTGCCAGAGGAGAAGGAATTGATGTGACTGACGTCTCCTATGTTGAAGGCTTTCCTACATCTTTAAATGTCAAAGAGATCAGAAATGACGGTTCAGGCAAGACGTTTTATTACCGTTTCAATTCACCAATTCTGACTCTTGCACCGGAAGATATAACAGAGAATATGTTTGACGGCATTCACATCGTTCATCTTACCGGTGTGTTCCTCGCGCTTGATAAGAAAAACCTTGAAATTGCTGAAAGGGTGCTTTCCATCGCCAAAGCAAGGGGGATTCCCGTATCTTTTGATCCGAATATCAGGCTGAAGCTGTGGACGATTGAGGAGGCGCGTGCGGCATTTCATCAAATCTTTCCGCATACTGATATTCTTCTGGCGGGCCGGGACGAAATGAAACAGCTGACAGGTATAGGGGAAAATGAAGCATTAGCCCGGTTTGCAGAGACCTATTCAATCAGTCAGCTCGTCATAAAAGACGGTGAAGCAGGTTCTGCGCTGTATCATGATCATAAGTGGGTTCACAAAGAGGCTTTCCCGGTTGCGCCTGTTGACACGGTAGGAGCGGGTGACGGCTTTAATGCCGGCTACCTGTACAGTTATCTGCATGGTTTTGAACCGGAAAAACGCCTGGAGTTTGCCAATGCGGTCGGTGCGCTCGTCACCACAGTTTCCGGTGACAATGAAGGGCTTCCCTATCTAGAAGAGGTTCTGTCATTTGTAAACAAAGAGACTGTGATTGAACGGTAGCAAGCACAACTTAAAAAGCGGGTGAGAAAATGAAAGCGGTTCTAGTACGGAAAGCATTTGATCTGGTAGTGACGGAATGTGAGAAACCGTCTGTTGTCCATGCGGATGATGTTCTTGTCAAGGTGAAGCGGGTCGGAATTTGCGGATCAGATTTGCATATTTATCATGGGACAAATCCGTTAGCGTCCCTGCCGAGAGTAATCGGACATGAAGTCACAGGGGAAGTCGCAAAGACCGGTTCTCATGTCCGGCGTTTCAAGCCGGGTGACCGGGTAGTGGTTGAACCGATATCTTATTGCGGAACATGCTATGCCTGCCGGAAAGGACGTCCGAACGTCTGCAAAGCGCTTTCGGTGTTCGGCGTTCATGAAGATGGCGGGATGCGGGAATATATCGTCGTTCCGGAAAAGCAGCTGCATGCCGTTTCGCCCGATCTGCCCTGGGAGGAAGCGGTCATGGCAGAACCATATACGATCGGCGCCCAGGCCGTTTGGAGAGGCCGTGTCAAGAAGGAAGATACCGTTTTGATTCAGGGAGCGGGACCGATCGGAATCTGCATATTAAAAATGGCAAAGTTCGAAGGCGCTTCCGTCATGATAACCGACTTGAATGAGGAACGCTTGGCATTCGCTGAAAAAAACGGTGCGGACGTTACCGTCAACGCGCAAAAAGAAGATCCCGTTTTGCGGGTGAACGAATGGACAGAAAATGAAGGCGCCAATGTTGTCATTGATGCCGTCTGTCTCCCCTCAACGTTTGAAACGTCCATTGACGCGGTTTCTCCGGCCGGTCATGTGGTTGTGCTTGGTTTTGATGAGAGGACTGCCGGCATTTCTCAGCTTCCGATCACAAAAAAGGAAGTCACGATAACCGGTTCAAGATTGCAGACGAATCAGTTTCCGTACATTACAGACTTACTGAATAAAGGCCTGTTAACGCACGGCGGTCTTATTACACATACATTTTCAGCAGATGACGTCCATCAAGCATTTCAGTTGATCGAACAGCACCCGGGCAAGGTGGGAAAAGCAATCATTACGTTTGATTAAAGGAGGAGCGAGAATGCTGCCTAAGTACGCCATTTACGAAAAACTTCTGTATGCACAAGTGGTAGCTGTCATAAGGGGACAAAACAGCCAAGAGGCGCTTGAAGTTTCAAAAGCGGCCATTTCAGGAGGTATCAGCGCCATTGAGCTTACATACACAACTCCTGAAGTGGAAGATGTCTTTAAGGAACTCCGGCATCAAGATATTCTTCTTGGAGCCGGCTCTGTAATTGATACAGAAACGGCGAGACACGCCATTTTATCAGGCGCCTCATTTATCGTCAGCTCTCATTTTGTAAAAGAGATAGCATCTCTATGCAACCAGTACAGCGTACCGTATCTTCCGGGATGCATGAGCGTGTCTGATATGGCTTTGGCGCTCGAAGCCGGATGTGATGTGGTAAAGCTGTTCCCCGCTAATTCGTTTGACCCTTCATTTATCAAGTCGGTCAACGGCCCTCTGCCGAATGTCCGCATTATGCCGACCGGGGGTATCTCATTACACAGCATGAATGACTGGCTCTCTGCCGGAGCGGTCGCGGTCGGTGTGGGGAGCGACTTGACAAAAGCATATCAAAAGGGCGGCTATGAAGCTGCCGTATCCCTCAGCAAAGAATACGTCTGCCGAAAAAACGAATATACGGGGGTGTAACATGAATATCACGTTTCGCTGGTACGGCCAAGGTAATGATACGGTGACTCTTGAACATGTCAGACAAATTCCCGGGGTCAAAGGCATTGTCTGGGCTCTTCACCAGAAGCCCGCGGGCGAAGTATGGGAAAAGGAGGACATTGAAGCGGAAGTCAGATACATTCAATCCTATGGGTTTCATGCAGAGGTCGTGGAAAGCGTGAATGTTCATGAAGCCATTAAACTCGGTCATGAAGAACGCGGACAATATATTGAGCACTATAAACAGACCATTCGCAATCTGTCCGAATTCGGCGTGAAAGTCATCTGTTACAATTTCATGCCGATATTTGACTGGACGCGTACCGATATGTTCCGCGCGCTGGAGGATGGGTCAACCGCTTTGTTTTTTGAAAAAGCGAAAGTGGAAAGTCTCCCTCCTGAGGAACTCATCCGCACGGTTGAAGAATCTTCTGATTTGACGCTTCCCGGGTGGGAGCCGGAGAAAATGGCCCGGATCAAGGAACTGTTTGAGGCCTATCAAACGGTCGGTGAAAAACAGCTTTGGGCCAATCTTGAGTTCTTTTTACATGAAATTCTTCCTGTAGCGGAGGAACACGGCATTCAAATGGCCATTCATCCGGATGATCCGCCCTGGTCAATTTTTGGCCTGCCCCGTATTATCACCGGTGAGAAAAGTTATGAAAAGCTGCGAGAGATTTCAGATTCACCCGCCAACTGTATTACGTTATGCACGGGTTCGATGGGAGCGGATCCCGCCAATGATATGGTGAAGATCGCCAAACACTATGCGGGAGCTGCGCCGTTTGCCCATATACGAAATGTGAAAATCTGCGATAACGGTGATTTTACGGAAACTTCGCATCTTACCAGTGATGGGTCCATTGATATTACCGGTGTGGTAAAAGAATTGCACGGCCAAGACTATAAAGGATATGTACGGCCTGATCACGGCCGTCATATCTGGGGCGAACAATGCCGGCCGGGTTATGGTTTATATGATCGTGCCTTAGGAATTATGTACTTGAACGGGCTGTGGGATGCGTTCTCGTCTCATGAGAAAGGGGTGAAGAGATGAAACCGATTCATGAACGTTTATCAGGAAGAACCGCTGTCATAACAGGCGGGAGCGGTGTTCTCTGTTCAGCAATGGCAAAGGAGCTTTCACGGCAGGGGTTGAAAATTGCGATCATCAGCCGGAATGCTGATAAAGCAGAGCGTGCGGCGGGCGAGATTGCTGACGCTGGAGGAACCGCGGTTTCTGTACCGGCTGATGTTTCAGCCCGTGATTCGCTCGAAAAGGCAAAAGACGAGATTATCAGCCGGTTCGGTTCTGTCAATCTTTTAATTAACGGAGCCGGGGGAAACCACCGTGATGCGATCACTGCCAGCGAGACGTATGAAGAGGATGAGCAGGACACATCCTTTTTTGATATGGACGAAACGGGGTTTTCCAGCGTATTTTCAACCAACTTTACCGGTGCATTTCTGGCATCGCAAGTGTTTGGAAAAGACCTTTTGAAGGCGGAATGTCCCGCGATTATTAATATTTCTTCTATGAGTGCGTATACACCGATGACAAAGGTGCCCGCCTACAGCGCGGCCAAGGCGGCGGTTCAGAATTTTACGATGTGGATGGCTGTTCATTTCGCAAAAAAAGGGCTGCGGGTGAATGCCATCGCCCCGGGTTTCTTTTTGACTGCGCAAAACCGTGGGTTGTTATTACAGGAAGATGGAAGTCTAACAGACCGATCCAATAAGATTATGGCACATACACCGATGAAACGTTTCGGGAAACCGGAAGACCTTCTGGGAACGCTCCTGTGGCTTTCGGATGATTCATGCTCAGGCTTTGTCACCGGGGTCACAGTTCCCGTCGACGGAGGTTTTATGGCTTATTCCGGAGTGTGACAGAATCCCTGTCCCTGTCAGATTGTAAACTATTTACTTCTGACTTATACTAGTGAAAAATGAAGACAGACGGGGATGAGTCTATGAAAACCATTACAATTTCAGATGTGGCGAAATATGCAAACGTATCTAAAAGCACCGTATCTCAATTTTTAAATCAGCGCTATGACTATATGAGCGAGAAAACGAAACAAAAAATAGAAGCGGCTATTCAAGAGCTGAACTATCAGCCGAATTTCGTCGCCCGCAGCTTAAAACAGAAATCAACATTTACGGTAGGTGTGGTGGTGGCTAATATTCTTCACACCTTTTCCACTCAGGTCATCAGGGCGGTGGAAGACTATTTTCATGAACAAGGATTTCATATTATTGTCTGCAATGCAGATGATGAACCGGAAAAAGAAAAGAAATATATTGAAATGCTCCGGGCCAAGCAGGTGGACGGAATTATTATTTTTCCGACGGGCGAAAATCTCTCTTTATATGAAAAGATGAAACGCGATACGTTTCCGGTCGTGTTTATGGACAGAACCATTGAAGAACTCGGGATTCCGACAGTGATGCTTGATAATCATCATGCAGCCGGTCTTGCCGTTGACCGGTTTATCGAAAGCGGCATTAAGAGAATCGCGATTATTACGACGTCCATTATTCGGGAAATCAGTCCGAGGGTAGAAAGGATTGAAGGGTATAAGAAGGCGCTTGACCGCCACGGAATGATGGTGCGGAACGAATATATCAAAACAGCCGATGCAGCTGATATTTCCAATGTTTTGTCAGAGCTGTTCTCACTTGAGGAGCCTCCGAAAGCGATATTGGCGGCAAACGATATCGTTCTTGTTGAGGTGCTGAAGTATATGAAGGAGCATGATATGACAATTCCGGATAAGGCTGCCGTCATCGGGATTGATGAAGTTCCTTTTGCGGGTTTTTTTACTCCTCCGATTACGACGATCGTTCAGCCTGCGGCAGAAATGGCGCGAAAAGCGGGAAGCATTCTTCTTCGCCAGATACAAGAAAAAGATAGCGGTGAAAAACGGATTCACCGCTATAAACCGGCGCTGCTCGCAAGGCAATCCGGATAACCGGTTTCATTGCATAAACCGGTTTACTCCGGCAATTTAAATGTCTGAATATTATGAAGTGAGAGGGAGATTTTATGTTCTCAAAGGATAGATTCCCTATTATTCTTCTTTTATTTTCAGCCGGGGTGATTAACTATTTAGACCGCTCAGCGCTGTCTATTGCAGCGCCGTTCATACAGCAGGATCTCACATTGTCGGCAACCCAAATGGGGCTGATTTTCAGCAGTTTTTCTGTCGGATACGCTGTGTTTAACTTTCTCGGCGGTGTTGCATCTGACCGGTACGGGGCTAAATTGACATTGTGTACGGCGATGATCGTTTGGTCTCTTTTCAGCGGAGCGGTTGCGCTTGCTTTCGGATTTGTAAGTCTTTTGATTATCCGTGTTTTATTCGGTATGGGGGAGGGGCCGCTGTCGGCTGCCATAAGCAAAATGGTCAACAATTGGTTTCCTCCGTCTCAGCGCGCCACGGTCATCGGCCTGACAAACAGCGGAACGCCGCTCGGCGGAGCGATCTCCGGCCCGATTGTCGGGATGATTGCTGTGGCGTTCAGCTGGAAGGTTTCCTTTGTCCTGATCATGATCATCGGTTTAGTCTGGGCGGTCATCTGGTTTAAATTTGTCAAAGAACGGCCGGCGCCGACGGAAGACGCCCCGGCAATGAAAGCGGAGATTCAGTCGCATGAGCAGCATATCCCGATGACCTTTTATTTGAAACAAAAAACGATTCTCTTCACGGCTTTTGCCTTTTTCGCCTACAACTACATTTTATTTTTCTTCTTAACATGGTTTCCGAGCTATCTGGTGAAAGAACGCGGTTTAAGTGTTGAATTTATGAGCGTGGTGACTGTTATTCCTTGGATTCTTGGATTTATCGGTTTGGCGGCAGGCGGAATGATTTCTGATTATGTATTCAAAAAAACCGCCGGAAAAGGGGTTTTGTTCTCACGGAAAGTCATTCTTGTCACTTGTCTGTTCGCTTCCGCTGTACTGATCGGATTTGCCGGACTTGTTACCACTACCGTAAGTGCCGTTATTCTCGTTGCTTTATCAGTTTTCTTTTTATATATAACGGGCTCTATCTATTGGGCGGTCATTCATGATGTGGTTGATCAAAGGAATGTCGGGTCAGTCGGCGGCTTTATGCATTTTCTTGCAAACACGGCCGGTATTATCGGGCCTGCTTTAACCGGCTTTATCGCGGACAAAAGCGGATCATTCTCCGGGGCGTTTTTGCTTGCAGGCGGATTAGCCGTTTTGGCCTCGGCTGCGGTAATCTGTTTCGTGCGTCCGATTATCATTCAACCCGCTTCTAAAGATAAAAAAGACACGATACCTTATTCATAAGTCATCAAAGCCACTGAGGCTGTCCTGCCGATAACGGGATGGCCTTTTCGTTCTGCCGCTTGATCTGTTCCTATGATAATATAGGAATTGTTTACAAAAGAAGGGAAGAGGAGGGGGCATGAAACAGAAGCCGATATATGTCGAAATCAATATTGCATCTGATATAGAAACGCTTTGGGAATATACGCAAAACCCGCATCTTCATAAGGAATGGGATCTGCGTTTTTCTGACATTACATATCTTCATAGGCTGCCAGATGAACCGCAGAGGTTTCTATATGAAACACGAATCGGTTTTGGGCTGAAGGTATCCGGCACGGGCGAATCAATAGGTGACATAAGGTCTCGCTCGTCAGAAAGAGTGTCTTCGCTCGCTTTTGCCTCTGATCATCCGCTGTCACTTATAAAAGAAGGCAGGGGCTACTGGAAGTATATAGAGCGGGATAATGGACAAACCGCATTTTTGACTCAATATCAATATGAAACGGCCCGCGGTCTGCCGGGAAGCTGGATAGACCGGTTTTTATTTCGTCCTCTGCTAAGCTGGGCTACCGCTTTCTTTAAAAGCAAAACGCGTTTTTTTGATGCGGTCATGGAATACGATGAGCGGGAAAACAGAATTCTTGATTACTTCGGAAAACCTCACATCCTACTGTCTGAACTGCATTTAGAAGCGTCTTCAGACGGAGGGCTTGTTATTACATCCGGAAGGCAGTGGCTCCTGATAGGCGGAAAGAAAATCCCGCTTCCGGCATGGCTGTGCGGCAGTTCAACCGTTTATGAGGCTTATGATGAGGAAATGAATTGCTTCAGCATAAAGGTTCATGTGAAAAATCGGATACTCGGCACTCTTTTCTCTTACCGGGGGACTTTCCGGGAAACAGAGGGAGAAACATGCTGAAGCGTCATCTCATGGTAAGCGTGATTTGCTTTTTGGGATTTGCGGCGGCTGAAGCTCCGCATATATCAGCTGCTGAGACGTTTGTTTTATTTTCCGTACTTTTTTTCGTTCCCGCTGTATTCGATTTTGCTTTTCGGCCGTCAAAGACCTTAGAGAATGTGTTATTACGGAGTTATCCTGTTGCCGCTTTATGTGCGGTGCTTGCGCTTGTCACAGACTTCAGTTTTTTTGCCTTTGTGTGGCTCATTTATACGCTTGGGCTGGCACTGTATGCTGTCCGGCGGCTGATGAAAACAAATATTCACAGAACAGAAGAGATGTCTGTTATGGCGGGTTTCATTTATTTGGCCGGGGGCGGATTCTGGTTCTTCGCATATGTCCTTGAGATTCCCGTCATGAATTTCGGCCCGCTTATCGTTCTGCTGACGGCGGTGCACTTTCACTATTCCGCTTTCCTCATTCCGATCTTTAACGGATTGCTCGGCAGGATCATACGGGAGAAACGCGAACTTTACCAGTGGAGCACGGTCATTATTTTGATTTCGCCGATCCTTATTGCCTTGGGGATTACATTTTCAAAGACACTTGATGTGATTGCTGTCGCTCTGTATCTGGCGGGTCTGTATGTAAATGCATATCTCGTCTTTACGGCACCGTTTGTTACGAAAACAGGCAGGGTCTTGATCAGGAGTTCATCGGCTGTGTTAATGATCACAATTGCTTTTTCTTTGATATATTCGTACGGTGTCTACCGCGAGGAGGCAACGCTCACGATCAGCCAGATGATTTGGATTCACGGGGCCGTCAATGCATTCGGCGTTATCCTGCCGGCTTTGGCGGGGTGGAGGTTGGAAAATCCGAGACCGTTTGATGAGGGCAGCGAAAGAACGTTCAGCCGTATTTACGGGAAGAGAACGATAGGCAAAGAATTTTTGACTGATATTCATGCAGCAAATGACATCCATTATACCGGCCTTCTGGATCAGCTGAGAGAACTGCATTCTGAAGACTTTTCAACTGAAAAACTGGCGCCGGCCGTTATTTCCTTTTATGAAGAGACAATTGATTATGACATCATGGCAAAAGTGACGTGGAGCAGATGGTTTCGTCCGTTCGCGCGCATGTACGAGCCGTTCAGCAGAAGAGCGGGGCAGATTCACCTGTCCATGAATCCGGATTGGTATATCATGCACAGTGATATTATAGGAGTTGACTCTGACAAAGATGGCAGAAAAAATGTCCGTGCGTGGATCAGAACAAATGAAAAGCAGGAAACCGTTTTTACTGCGCTGTATTCAGCGTACAGGTCAAAAGGGGAAGGATACATGAATATCTCTCTTCCGCTGCCGTACGGCCAAATGACGGGCATTTTAAAACCTTATGCGCGTAAGCAGAAGCTTGTTTTGACAAGCAGACGGCGAAAAAGCGGAGCGGGTGATGAAGGGATTTATCTGCAGACGAAATGGGGGGCGTGTCATCTTCCGCTGGCAGAGACATTTCTTATTTCAGCCCAGAGCAAAACCAGCCTGAAGGCCGTTCATCATATGTGGCTGTTCGGACTGAAATTTTTAACTGTGCATTATCGGATCACTCATGCTTCCGCTGGTAACCGAATGGAAGAAAAAAGATGAAGGGTATCTACGCTCCCGTGTATCGAACTTGGTTCGGAAACAAGGCTTATTGGAATACAAAATAAAGCAAGTGATTTTTAAATTTTTCTTCCGGTGTGGTCAAACTTGAATACAAGACAGCACCGGATTTCTTTTTATGGAGGCTGTCCAATGAAGAAAACAATCTACATATTGTTCATTTTGGTTTTGCTCTCAATGAATATGTCAAGCTATCATTACACTCTTAACAAACAAATCTATTACACTTTATTCTCCAATAAAGAAGCATTGATAATCGATTATACCTCAGAAATTAAAGGTGAGGACTTTATAAAGAGATTGGTCGCCTTCTCCAAAGAAAACAAAGTGAATATTTCTCAATACAATTTCTTAGATGAGAAGAGCTTAAACATCTATTCTACAAACTCTAAAAATGAACCATCAATACATAATGGCAATAAGCTTGTGTCAAATTTTCTAAGAGATCATTCAAATCAGAAGATGATCGGCAGCATTTCTTTTCCACTCTCGACATGGAAAATCAGATATTTTGATTTTAACCAAATAAAGAATATAGGCATAGGAAGCAAATTTTATATTTCATCTAACGATGACAAGGTATTGGAGAAAGCACAAAACCTTTTTGCTGACTATGGTGAAGTAAGTTTTGAAAACATCACTGAGAATACTGCTTTTATGTTTAACAAAACTTTGCTTATGCTAGTGTTGCTCTCTATGCTGATTTTGTTTATTGGTGTCCTCTATTTTGTAATTAAAAATCGCAAACGGCTTCTGCTGCAAAAGTTATGGGGGTATTCCAAGGTTAAAACATTGCTTTCTTACCCAGCAATGTTTTTGAAACCTCTAATTATAATCATATTTTGCGGTGCAATTATTGTAGCTTTACTAGCTTTTTCTTTCAATTTAAATGACTGGTTGGCTGTATATCTTAGAATTTACATTAGAAACGCGGTGATTGGTGCGCTTATCATGATGGTATACACCATCATGGTTACCCTCGTCTTGTATAACAACAGCGACATTAGTGGCTCGATCAAAGGCAGCACACCGATTAAAAAATTCCAATGGTTATCTGTAGGCTTTAAAATTGTTGTCACGATATTGCTCTTCAATATTGTTGCGTTTTCACTTTCTAACGTATTTGATCTCAAACAGCAGCTTGATAATCAATCGTACTGGAAAAAGACACAAAACACTTATAAGACAAGCTTTGCAAATACCGGGATAGACTATAGTGATTTAAAATTAGACAGGGAGAAAAATGTTAGAGTTCGCGCGTTGTATCATCAATTAGAGAAGCATAAAAATGCGTTCGTCATTGATGCACATAACTATGCTGTACTATGGAAAGATGGAAAAAAACCTGTTTATTTTTACACCTTAAATACGACAAAGAAAAATGAAATTTACTCTCCTTCTGGACGAAGTATTACAATCGGCCCTAATTATTTAAAGGTGAATCCCATTATCGGCGCTAATGGGGAAGCCATAAGCCAAAAGGCATTAAGGGTTGATTCAAATACATTGAACCTGCTTGTTCCACAAAAGTATGAAAAATATAAAGAAAAAATAATAGCTGCATACAGGGATCAGTTTTTCTTTGACAAAGTTGAATTAGATAATATGTATAACAAGGAGATGAATCAACCTTTAAACACCCTCAAAAAAGATGAATTGAAAATCAACATCATTTATACTAAAAATAGGCAGGAGTATTTCACCTTTAATAGTGAGTTTGGGGATGCCGGCAATAAAAATAACATTGTTGATCCAATAGCTGCAATTTTCACGGACAACGTTGATCCATCTGTTATAGGTGCTTACTCAACCTCAAGTTTATTCTTTTCAGATTCTTCAAAAGGCATGGCGTATGACCGCATAGTTCCTTATTTGGAGAAGACCAATACGAGAGATCTAATTGATTCATCAATTTCGGTTTATCAAGAACTAAGCGACGGTATAGCAAGAATTCAGAATCAATTCTTGCAGAATTTAATTAGCCTAACAATAACAGTTATCCTGTCCATCGCATTTCTTGTTGCTTATATTTGGTCGTTTTACAGTGCGAATGCATATCGGCTGTACCTTAAAGAGCTTTTTGGATATTCATATTGGGCCAGAAATAAAAATTTAATCATCTTTTCCCTTTTAACCAATTGCCTTATAGGTTTAGGATGCAGTATTTATTACAAAATCTTCGAATTAACAATTTTTGTTGGGCTGTTTATTGTAATCGAGCTGCTTATTCTTTATTTCCTGAGTGTCTATTTAAACAGGAAAAACATGAATAGGATCTTAAAAGGAGATAGAATATGATTACACTCAACCACATATCAAAGACGTTTGATGAAAAACCTGTTCTTTCGAATTTCTCTCTTCAGATAAAAGAAAATGAATTTGTTTCAATTGTTGGTAAGAGCGGTTCAGGAAAGACTACCCTGCTAAATATCATAGGTCTTCTTGATACTCCACACTCAGGAAATGTTGAAATTTTAGGCTTTCGAAATCCTAAACCTACAGAGGTGATGAAACTAAGGAGAGAAAACTTAGGGTATATCTTTCAAAATTACGTGCTTATGGACAATGAAACAGTATTAACAAATTTACAGCTTTCGACGGCTTATGCAAAAGACTTCAAGAAAGAAAAGTTGACAGAAGCTTTAGAAATGGTTGGCCTGGATAAAAGCTTTTTGAAGAAAAAGGTTTATCAGCTGAGTGGCGGAGAGCAGCAGCGTGTGGCCATCGCAAGAATAATTTTGAAGCCTTGTGATATTATCCTGGCTGATGAACCGACAGGAAACTTAGACGAATATAACAAAAGCATTATTTTGTCTTTATTCCATCAGTTAAAAGGTATGGGGAAAACGATTATTTGTGTTACTCATGATCAAGAAATCGCCAATGGTTCGGATAGAGTGATCAATCTTTCATAAGGAGAGGTTTAAATTGAAACACATTGCTTTTGCATTATCAGCAAGCATCCTGGTCATTATTGCCGGAGTGGTACACAGAATACTCTTTAGAGTGTTTGGCTTTCCATTTGATCAGGCTATCTTCTTTTGGGGCGGATTCGTTGTTGTTTATTTTGTGTTAGCTCTGCTTTCTTCTTTACTCTTTAGGAATTTAGGTTCAAACAGCAGAAATTACGAGGCTTAATAAAGGCTTTAATGCTTTCTTACCAAGTAATCAAGAAGGGTACATGTTGTCTAGAAGAAAGGACCGGCCAACACGCCGGTTTTTTTTATGTAAGCACATTTGCAAAGAGGATCGCTATCAGAAGCCCTCCGAAAAGTTTCAGAATTCAAGAATGGAAAAGAATTGACATAATTTTGCATTTTTTCCGAAAGTAATACTCTCATCTACAAAATATGACAAATTTTCCTCTTGCAAGGTGATAAAATCAGATTGCCTGCTAAGTGAGTAAGCAGCAGGCAACAAATCAAAAGGGGGCAATAAAAATGTTAAAAAGTAAATTCAAGAAGATAGCAGGAGCTACAGCACTGGTGGGGCCTTGCTAGTATCTGGATCACCAGCAATGGCGGAGACTCTGCCAGGATTAATTTGGGTAAGAGATAAATATCCGAATGCTTACGATTTTGATTACTTCAAAAGAGACGGTGAAAATTGGGTTTATGTGTACACAAGATTATCCAATGGCAAAACTGATGTAGACGAAGTAAAGTGCGAGGTGATTATTAAAGATCGGTGTTATGTTCAAGATTAATTATAAATCGTAATACATCCTATTTTTTTAATTCTGTCTCACCAACTAAGTATACTTAAGATAACGAGACAGAATTTTCATCAAAGATTTAACTTCCTAGAATATATATTATGTAAACTAGAAATTGTGAAGAGAATATAAAAGTGGATTCATATTATAAGAGCGTCCCCTTTTTGTAAGGTAATATTAAAAAACCTCCACGTCCTTAATAAATTAAATTGGTCATAAAGGTTTTTCAGTTTGAGTATTTTAATCGGTTATGTCACTTGTTGCTGGTCTTCTTGATCAAGTCCACGCCATCGTATGCCAGACTTTCCACACTTGCAGCCTTCTGCAGTATATAATGATCAAAAAAGTTCTTCGTATAGTCTGTAACAAGATTTCGCATCTCCATGGCATCCCGTTCGCCTCTAAGTTCCTCATTCACACTGGTAAACACGATGTCGCAGTAATCTAAATGCGCAGCACGATCAACAGAGAAATAATAGGTATCCATGCTATTGTTAGCGCCAATGATCGCATTCATGTTATAGTTCGGTTCAGAAAACAGCAGCAAAAAGGGTTTCTTAAGGTCGCTGCCCTGAAGGCCGAACGCTCCGCTATCCAAGCCAATCCCGCAGGCGAACCGGTCGTCGTCCCGGCAAACAATCGCCGTCGTAGCCCCTCCATAAGAATGTCCGACTATGCCCATACCGATGTCAAGCAACAATCTGCCCTTAAAGATGGAATTCAGCTCTCCAGAGTCCAATTTGACAAGATAATCGGCTGCATACCTTACATCTTCTGCCTGTAATTCACTATATTCTGTTAACTTGTCAAGTATCGGCAGTGTAAGCACGTTTTGGCACATCTCAATGGCAGTTTCGTCGTCAGGACGCATCTCCATCTTACCAGCCAACGCCATCATCTCCGGATCTTCAGAAAACGCCATAATAACATCCGAAAAATCCTTTGATATATTAAACAGGCGCCCATCTTTACGCTTATACATCGTGCTATTCTGATGGCCGATGCTTACCACAACATATCCCATGCTTGCCAAGTCTGTACAGATCACTGTACCCCATTCTGGAGAACCGCCCCCGCCGCAAACATAAAATAACACCGGATAGCGTTTTTCCATCCCGGAGAGAGCAAGGCCGTCGTAACATTGGGTCTTGATATCTATAGAGTAAGCATCCTTCAACGCAGTGAGAAGCGGCTGCTCATCAAGCATTTCGCAGACTTCAGGAAACATGTACGTTGATGTAGTCTTCCCTTCGCTGCTGTCGGACGGATAGTACATAAACGCCGTCAGTTCTCTTTTTGTATGATCTGATGCCGTGTACTCAAAATCCATCTGGGTTCGGCCGACAGTATAGCCGTCAATTGGCTCTGGAAACGCGTCATACCTGTTCATTCTCTAGTTCCCCCTTAAGTAATAAAAGTGGCGGATGTGAAATACACACATTGCGCTACAAACGCTTTTCATTACATCATATGTTCAGTGAATCATAGCTACTCCTTGGCTTTCTTGAGATTGCTAACAACATTTGTACAGGCCCATATACTGTTTCAGAGTTTCATCCGCCACGTAAACCTCCATGTATTGCTGTTTAAGATGATAAAAGCGGACATCGTTGCTGATGTCCGCCTAAAGCTTACTAATTGGGTTCTGTTCCCCAAATCAGTTTTCCTTGATGATATAATGTGATTTTTTTCGTTGTTTTAAACGTATTTGATTGGAAAAAGGAATAATCGCCGCTTTGTGCATAATGGCTCCAGTCATCGTTGTGAAGACGAAGCTGAATATTCCCTGTGCTTGCTCCCGGTGACAGTGTTCCTTTTTTAAACCCCAGTTCCAGATAGGTATCTGCGCCTTGCTTAGGTTTATGCAGCGTCACAAACTTGTGGGTCAGATTGCTGCATCCAATCTGCGCGTAGTCACAGTCAAAGTTTTGGCCTTTGTTTTTCGCGTTATACCAGTAACGGGCAGTGACACCTTTTAAATCAACCGTGGTATTCCCGTTATTTTTTATGTGAAGCTGCGGGCGGATTTGGTTGCTGTTCACACTCCCATCCCCTGCTTTGTATTGTACAGAAACGCCTTTTTCCTGTGTGGGATTATCTTGTGCTGGCGTTTCAGGGCCGTCCTTCGTTGAATCTTTGTTGCCGCGAATGTTTTCTCTTACGAATGTTCCTGAAGCAGTTAAATCTGACAGCGGCCAGCCGCCTGTTTTAGATGCTCCCGGCTTTAACGCTGAGGATGATTCCTGCTTATCAGAAAGATTCCAGTTCACCCAGCTGATTTTCTTGCTGTCGAGATAATTCAGCCATTCCCGCGACTGGTCAAGGAATACACCGCCATTTCCAGACGCGTCGCTTGTTCCCCATTCCGTCACGAAAATAGGCGCTCCTTTACTGAGTGCATAGTTTGCTTTATCCCGTAAAGATTGGCCGTGTGTGCCGGCATAAAAATGAAGCGCGTACATGACGTTTGCATCTTTTAGCTGGTCATCGGCAGCATCATTCACATCCTGGCTCCATGTACCGGTTCCGACAATGGTGGGATTGTCGGGGTCATTTTTGCGGATAACGGAAAGCACTTCTTCCGCATACGGTTTAATATCACGTTTCCAGTTCACGTCACCGTTTGGTTCGTTTGCAATTTCATAAATGACGTTTGGCGTGTTTCCGTAAAGACTTGACATTTCCTTGAAAAATTCTTTTGCCTTCTCTTTATTTTGGTTTGGGTTGCCGTCATTTAAGATATGCCAGTCAATGATGACATATATCCCAAGTTCTTTTGCCGCTTCAACCGCTTCTTTTACTTTATTTTTCACGGACGGGTTGTCAATATAACCGCCGTCTGCCGTATACATTGCCGCGCGGAAAACGGTGATGCCCCAATCGTCTCTCAGCCATTTTAAGCTGTCTTTATTGACGAAATCGCCATACCATTGCAATCCGTGTGAGCTGATCCCTTTCAGCTGTACCGCTTTGCCGTCTCGGTTTACGAGCTGTGTACCTTTTATGCTAAGCTGACCATTCTTGGCTACTGGCGTTTTTGTCCCTGCTGCTGATGCCGGTGAAGCTGGCAAGCCGCTCATTGTCAATACCGTAATCAATAAACACGTAATAAAAATAGAAATTGACCGTTTCATATCTGATCTTTTCCTCCTTCGCATCATTTTGGCTCTTTCTTATGAGCTCGAACTCATTGTAAAAATCTTTCTCATGATTGTCTATCAACCTAATTTCTTGTTTTTAGGAGGTGTAAAAGCCTGTCAATTTGCTCTATCTCTATTGAATAAGACACACCTGACACATATAGAACAAAGAAAACCGGACTGAATCGGGACTTTACACGTCATTTTTCAATCGAATCGAAAAATTAAATTTATTTCCAACGTAGACACGCTGAATGTGATGAGTCTCAATATGGCATTGAATCTTATGATTGCTGTAAGAAGACGAGCCCTTGCCCGTCCTTGTTAATTTAAGGTTGATGTAAGGTTCGGATTAATACGGGTTAAGGTTGGAGTTGTACAATAAGATTGTACTTCAGTGAGGGATTCAGCCAGAAGAATTCCCCCTTCAATAAATCATAGAGGTGAAAAGGTTTGAGAGAAAATAAAATTTTGTCTTCATTATGTTACTTCAGTATATTTTTTGCGCCGTTTCTGTTTCCGATTATCGTCTATTTCTTAGGTCAGGACGATGTGAAATATCATGCGAAAAAATCTTTATGGACGCATCTGATTCCTTATTTGATTTTTGTAATTGGCATCATCGCTTCAGGTTTACTTGGTATGAATGACATCAGGCAAGCCGGGCCTTTCCTGCTTGCGACGTATGCTGTTACATTCCTTGTGGCGATCTACTTTTTCATTTGGAACATTGTCAAAGGAATCAAAGTGTTTTCGGAACAATAGGAAAAAAAGGTTCTGTTATTGATCAACAGAACCTTTTTTTGTATAGCCATTATGATAATTGTATATCTATCGTTGTCCCTTCTCCCGTGGTGCTTTGAATGGTGATGTCCCCTCCGTGCTTTTGGATAATATCCTTTGCTATGGCCATTCCAAGACCAGAGCCTGCATGCGTCGTTCCTGTATTTGTGCCCCTGTAATAGCGATCAAACACTTTTTCCAGCTCCTCTTCTTCTATCCCTTTGCCGTTGTCCTTAATTGTCACATGAGTCCGTTCTTTTTGTTCAAGCTGTACAACGATCTTCACATCAGGATCATTGTGAACGAGGGCATTTAAAATGAGATTCGTGACCGCTCTCCGAATCAATATCGCATCAAGGTTCAGCATCAGCTTTTCCAGGTTCGTTTGAAGTTCAATGGACTTATCCGCATATCTAGAATCGTTTAACATATCAATTAACGTTTCCCGCAGCAGCGATACAAGGTTTACCTGCTCTGTATGTAACATCACATCGTTGTTTTTCAGCCTTGTCGTTAAATTTAAATCTTCCATCACATCTTTCATATAGAGGGATTTACTCTCAATGATCTGGGCGTACTCTCTGATCTGTTCGACTGTGAGATGGTAATTTGGATCTTGGATGATTTCTGCATAGCCCTGAATAGATGCTAATGGTGTTTTAATGTCATGAGAAATATGACTGATCCACTCTTCACGCATTTGCTCTAATTTATCTTTTTCTTTTTTACTTGAAGATAGTTGTTCCGATAAATGATTGACATTATAGAAGACATCTTTATAAATGCCTTTGGATTTCATTTTGATCGTATAATCTCCATTAGCTAACCGCTGGATTCCTTGAATGACACGGCCGAGCGGTTTTGTGAGCTGCCGGCTGAATAGATAGCCGATGAGTAACGCGATCAATGCATCTATTGATAATAATATGATGGTCCCTGCATTGAACTTCGTCACAAATTCCTTGGTATCATATGAGAGGACATACTTTCCGAGAGAGGGATTTTTAAACCCTATAAAGTAACTGTACTCCTTGCCGTTCACTTTTTTTCCGCCGGCGTAAATGGTTGATAATAATTGTTCATCCTTATATTTATGTAAATTTATAATTTCAATAGGCGTATATTTTTCCTTCAGTCCTTTAGGTTCTCTATCATGATAAACATCCTGTCCGTTTTCATCTAATATTTGAATCCATGCATTCTGCTCTTTTAAAGCTTTTTGGCCCTCTTTGTTTACTGTGATACCATTGTTCGATAACGTGACATATTGTCGGAATGATCTTGTGAAAGTTTCCGGTGTACTTTCTTCGTCATGTTGGCTGTTCGCCTGGAAAACGAGCCAAAACATAAAAATAAATAAATTAATGAAGACTGTAATGATGGTCACGATAATGACAGAGACCATATACCTGCCTGTTAATCGCCAATTCATCCTTACGCATCCTTTACAACAAATTTGTAGCCTAACCCTTTCACAGTGACGAGAAAGTCTGGTTTTGATGGGGTGTTTTCTATTTTCTCACGGAGCCTGCGTATATGAACCATCACCGTGTTGTCAGAACCGAAGAAATCTTCTCCCCATACAGCTTGATAGAGTGTTTCTTTACTGATCACCCGATTGGGATGCTGCAGAAAATAGGTCATAAGCATAAGTTCTTTAGGTGTTAACTCAATAGCCGCTCCATTTTTGGTGAGCTCGGCTTGTTGTTGGTTTAATTCAAATGGTCCTTTTTTTATCACGGTTCCGGTTTGAGAAGGCTGTAAGTAAGAGACCCGTCTCAGCTGCGCTTTGACCCGATATGCAACTTCCTTAGGGCTGAAGGGTTTTGTAATGTAGTCGTCTCCGCCGATGGCAAGTCCTACAATTTTATCCGTTTCCTCCCCCTTTGCAGACAAAAAGATAATCGGAATGTGTGAAATGTCTCTTATTTGCTTGCAGATATCATAGCCTTCACCGTCTGGCAGCATGATATCCAATATCACAAGATCGGGATTTTCTTGATGAAATTGAGCCAATCCGTCACGGGCAGTCGAAGCGGTGATCACGCGATCAATGCCTTCTCTTATTAATACGGTTTTGATCAGTTCTAAAATTTCTTTTTCGTCGTCTATGATTAATACTTTGCTGTGAAGCCGTGACATATATTGATCACTCCTTGAAGTCATTGTCATTATTATACCCAATGTCTGTGTATCGTTAAAAAAATCAACACTTCTATCCCACAGAAAATAAGCCAATTTTCTTTTTCAAGTAAGAAAATTGGCTTATTGCGATGCTGATGCCTTTAACGCTTTACAACAAATGTTGTCACGCTTTGAGCCGGAAGATGGGCCCAAAAATGATTGTCCGTTACTTTGAGATCGGTTCCAGGCTGAAGATTGCTGCTGCTGCTCGTGACCCATCTGGATACTTGCGAAGCAGTTCCATTCTGCAACACAAAGTTTTGGTTGACCCCTGTGTTATTTTTATTAATGGCAACAATCACGACTTTATTGTCTCCTTTATAGGCTGACACGTAAACATTCGGTTCAGGATTTTTCGTTGCATCAACCCTTACATAGCCAGGGCGCACAAATTTTGAGAAATGAGCCATATTGTATCCGCGTTTGCTGATCATCCCATCTTCTTTCATAGGGCCGTATGATCTGCGGATGTACCACCACACATAAGCTTGAAAATCTCCCTCTACCATTGAATGGTGAATATGCTCTGAAACACCTAAAGCCTCAGGCCAGCGATCCGCTGAATTGTTGTCACTATTCGGATAGTATACCTCCGTCATCCATAGCTCTTTCCCTCCTCCTTTTTGTTTGAAAAGAGGATAAGGAAACTGACTGACCTGAGTGCCGTACAGGTGGGTTCCGAGGATATCCATATTCCTAAGCGCCTGCGGATCGTTCAAAATGGGGTCCGATATATTTTTCAGGTATTGAAATGATTCCGGCGCAATCACGCGGGCATTAATGGAACCGGCATTCTCTCTCATGAAACGCAGGATTTCTTGGGGCGTCCACCATGTCCATTCGTGAGCGTAATCAGGCTCGTTTTGCATAGAAATCGCATACAGATTCACACCATTACTCTTCATGAAATTAACGAAATCGTTAAGATGCTGCGCGTATGCGGCGTACTTATCATATCTCAGCCGCTTAGCTGATGTGTCACCATTATGATTGAAAGTCTCAACCATATCGTTTGGCGGATTCCAAGGGGAAGCAAAAACGATTGCTCCATGTTTGATCGCACTCTTTGCAGTCTCCACTTCCTTGTACCAATTGTTTCTATTTTCATCTACATGAATTCTTAAGACCGAAAAACCTAACTGATTCTGTCCATTGCCAAAAGCGGTCTCCCGTTGAGGCGCAGTCAAATCTCCAATCCAAGCCGGGTGGTTCATTCCTCCAAAACCGCGAATCACTTGTCTATCTGCAGATATATTAACTGTTGCATCACTTGCTGCTGAAACTTCAGTAACTCCCGGTCCTAAGAGCATGACGGACATCATTGTGAAACATACCAATAATACACAAATTGTTTTTTTTACGCTCGACATCATTTTTTCCTCTCTTTCATATGTCTTTTATGGACTTAGAAAACGTATCTTTGCTTATCTTTGTGTAAACTGCCAGTAATCAACGTTAAACAAGTTTCCTGTACCAGTTCCCGTAAATACAAAGAATACGTTGTGAACACCTGTTGCGCCGCTTATCGCAGTTTCTATTTCTCTCCAGGATTGCGTTCCGCCTGTGGAAGGGACATTCAAGGTTCCGACAAGCTTACCGTTTGCACTGTCTAGCCGCACTTCTATTTTCCCGCCAAGAGCGGACGCTACATTTGCTTTAAACGTCCTGGCGCCGCCTGAGCCGAAGTCTGCATTTCCAACAGCAATCCAGTCTCCGTTATGAATGTTTGTGACATGTTGATTATTGACCGGCCCGCCGGGTGCTGAGGATGCCTCTGTCAAAATCCGTCCGTTCCAGGCAAACGTTTCCGCTTCTACCCGGTGATATGGATTCAAGTTGGATAGCTGTTTGACACCTGCAAAATTTGCCGCTACCTCTTGCAGGGAGCCATCTGGATTATGCACAAGCTTATTAATATGGGGAGAACGGTATCCTTTGCCGGCCCCGTAAAGAGCGGAGCTGACAGTTTGAGTATGATACACCACATACCACTCGTTTTTAAAATTGAAAACAGCATGGTGATTGTTCCCGCCGCCTCCGAAAAATGCTCCCGGATTTTTCAGAAAGTGCCCTCTATACGAAAAAGAATCCATAGGACTTGAGCTGGTCATATAGCCAATCTCACCTGGAGGTTTATCGGCCGGGTGCGCGCCCCCGAAATTGATACAATAGGAATAGTAATATTTCCCGTTATACTTATGCATCCCTGAGTCTTCAAACATAAATGGCGCATCAATGGTCGATGCACTTCCGGCAACACTGGTCATATCAGGACCTAATTTCATGACTCTTGCTGTTTTAGGATTGGCCCATTGCCCCTGCGTTGGATTTGAACCGCCCGGAACGCCTCCGCCGGCATATAGGTAACCGGTACCGTCATCATCTACGAATACTGCAGGATCAAAAAGCCACACAACACCGGACATTCCTGGCGTATTTGGCGTTACAAGCGGTTTTCCGATCGGATCTGTCCATGGGCCGGTCGGGCTGTCTGCGGTGAGAACCCCGATACCTCCGCCGCCGTTTGCGAAATAAAGGAAAAATTTATCTTTACCATTGATCTTTTTCACCGCGGCTGACGGGGCCCATGATGCTCCTGCCCATTTGGCAATCCCCCGGCCGCCATTCGCCCCATTGGCACCCGCTGCGGGAATCGCTCCGTGATCTGTCCAGTTCACCATATCCGCTGAAGATATGACGGATATTTTATTCAAATTGGCAAATGAATTATCCTTAATCGTTCCGTCGCTATTATATTCATAGTCATCGCTTGACATATAGATGTAGACTCTTCCGTTATAGGTCAGCGCAAACGGATCTGCTCCCAAATGATGGTCTATAAGCGGATTTGAATTCCCAACATGTTTTGCAATTGGAGTGCTGGCAGCATACGCAGACTTCCCAGTGAAGCAACTCAATAATAAAGCAAGGACCCATAGGCATACCCAACATTTTTTACACATAACTTAACGCTCCTCCTTTTTCTTTAAATTTAGGTAACTTTTACCATTTGAGAACAAATTGCAGTACCGGCAGTAAAAAGCAGACTCCGCAGTTAAGCGACTCAATAATAGAGCTAGTACTTATAAACATACGCTACACTTTTTTCTAATAACTTGACATCCTCCTTTTTCCTTAAAATGTATGATGATTTTTTTACCATTTGATGACAACTGGTCATGGAGAACGGCTCTGGAGTAAGCCTTGCGAACACAGGAGTATGACTCTCGCCTTTTTAATAAAAACGCCGCTGAGTGCCAGGCCAGCGGCGTTTTACACTTGATCATTTACATTTTGTCAAACTTTGCGTCTCCCGCAAACGATCCCATTGACAGTTGTTCTTCAAGAACAAGTCCGTGATGATGCCGTTCTTCAATCCTTTTGATAATAGATCGAATTGTATCCGTATTTTCTTCAATATTGTGAGGGTCAAAGATCGTCACATGGTCTCCTTTTAATTTGTACTCAAGGTAATGCTGTGCGGTTGATTGCTTCCATCCTCTATCGGTCAACTCGCCGCATAGAAAATGATGAATGTTGGCGTTCACCGCGCCGGAATTGATCAGTTTATTGTGATATGTGAGATAGCTTCTGATTTTATCCTTAATGGAAGGAATGGTTAATAATTCTCTATAATAATCCGGAATGATATCCAGGTTCCGATGAATGATCTCTTCGGTTTCCTCTTCCGAAAAATAATTCACCGAAACGGCTCTTTTAGAATCAAGCATTATAATGTCCGATACGATGCGTCCGCGCTTCTCCAAGGCTTTGGCAACCTCAAAAGCCAAATTCGACCCCGAGGAGTAACCGAGTAAAACAAAGGGCCCTTGTTCCTGAATGCCTATCATGCTTTCTGCATACCGGTCGACTATCTCTTGCTCGTAAGACGGCTCTTCTAGGAAATCAGCGGCATAGACAGTGCAGCGGCCGTCAAGTCTTTTCGCCATTTCATTATAGACCAGCCCGTATCCGATTAAAGGCGGGAAACAGAACACAGGGATTGAACCGTTCTGATTCATCTTGACGAATACGTTATCCGTCTTGGACTCGAAAACTGCCGCTTGAATGGCGCGTGCCATTGTTTCGATAGTAGGAAAATCGTATACGGCTTGATAATGCATTTTGATTCCCATACGGTCGTTGATTTGATGAATAACTTGCAATACTTTGAGCGAATGGCCGCCAACGTCAAAGAAGTTATCTTTAATTCCCGGGTCACTGAGAGCTAAAATGTTCTTCCATATCTCGGCCAGCTGCTTTTCAATTAACGTTCCGGGCGCTTCGTATTCGGTTCCGGTGAGCCTATTTCCCTCAGGAGCCGGCAAAGCTTTTCGATCGATTTTACCATTTGCGGTTATCGGCATCTTCTCCATTTGGACAAAGTAAGCCGGTATCATATAAGCGGGCAGTTTGTTCAGTAAATGACGCTTCAGCTTCGCCGTATTTAATGAATCGTCTCCTGACAAGTAGGCGCACAGCTGCTTTGAGCCCTCTTCTTCAATTGCGATGACGACCGCTTCTTTGACAGATTCCGATTGCAATAAAGCCGCTTCGACCTCGCCAATTTCAATCCGGTAGCCCCGGATTTTCACCTGATGATCAATTCTTCCCAAATACTCGATATTGCCGTCAGGCAGCCACCGGGCGACATCTCCCGTTTTGTACATTTTTTCGTCCGCGGCAAACGGGTGTTCAACAAATTTCTCAGCCGTTAATTCCGGGCGGTTCAAATATCCTCTGGCCAGTCCCTCTCCTGCCACATAGAGCTCGCCCGGTATGCCCATTACCTGAATGCGCTGATATTCGTCCAAAATATACGCTTGCAGAGTAGGAATAGGTTGTCCGATGTTGCTTCTGCCCTCGTCGATTTCCCGTTCCGTGATTTCTTTATATGTGACATGAACGGTGGTTTCGGTGATGCCGTACATATTGATTAATTGGGTTAAAGGATATTTAAGCTTCCAGTCTTTCAAGAAGGATGGATTTAACGCCTCTCCGCCAAATATGATTTTTCGGATGCTTAAATTGGATTCGGGATCTGCTCTCTCCTCCTGCATCAGTTGATAGAAATAACTCGGCGTTTGATTTAAAATAGTCACAGCATCCGATTTTAACAATTGCAAATACCTTTCCGGGTTTTTTGCTATTTGTTTCGGAACAATCACTAATTTGCCCCCATACAGCAGCGCTCCGTACATTTCCCATACTGAAAAATCAAAGCAGAAGGAATGAAACAAAGTCCAAGTGTCCGATGCATTAAAATCAAAAACATTTTTGTTGTTAAATAACAGACGAACCACGTTTTTATGTTCAATGAGCGTGCCTTTCGGATTCCCCGTTGTTCCTGATGTATAAATAACGTAGGCTAAATGATTTGGCATCACGTTCAGATTGAGATTAGATGTTTCGGTGCCGTATGATGACGGATCGTCAAGGAAGACAGTATGATTTTGATAATCGGTACCTTCCAGAAGATGATGCTGCAATAATAAGATAGAGACGTTAGAATCCTCAAGCATATAATGGATGCGTTCTTTCGGATAATCCGGATCGATCGGTACGTAAACGCCCCCGGCTTTCAAAATAGCAAGGATGCCTATCACCATCTCCGGTGAACGTTCCGCCATAATGCCGACAAGCTCCTCGGCCTGAAGTCCTTTGGCAACCAAGGTTCGGGCCAGCTGATTGGCGCGTTCATTTACTACCCGATACGTCAGCTTCTTATCTTCAAAAATAATCGCCGCTTGCTCCGGCGTTCGCTCCGCTTGTTCTTCAAACAATTGATGAATCGTCTTTTCCTTTGGATACTCAGCCGCCGTATCGTTGAACTTGTCTATCAGGAGCGATCGCTCATCCGCTGTTACGATATCGAGGTCTTGAACGCGAATTTCTTGATCGTCCGCCATTTGCTTCATGATTTGCATGAAATGCGTCTGCATCCGTTCGACACTTGCTTGGTCATAAACATCGCGATTGTATACAAAACGAATGTCAATTTCTCCATCCGGCATCACGATAAAAGTAAAATCGTAATGAGTATGTTCTTCCATATGAAAATCGAGAATGTCTAATGCGTTGTCATCCTGCTTCATATGTTCTATTTGTTTCTCAACCGGGTAATTCTCAAATACCATAATATGATTGATCAACTGCTGCTTTTGCTCAGTTTGAGCCTGAATGTCATACAACGGAAATGTATCATATTTTTGAGAAGCCAGTGCCCGCTCCTGGTTCATTTTCAATACTTGTGCAGCTGTCATTTCAGACTGCGTATGAATACGTACGGGAATGGTATTGATAAATAAACCGACCATGGTTTCAATTCCCGGAATTTCTGCCGGTCTGCCGGATACGACCGTGCCGAAGACGACATCCTGACTCCCGTTGTATCTTTGCAGCAATAAGCCCCATGCGGTTTGTATCCATGTATTGACGGTGACTTGCTGGCGGCTTGCGGCCCGTTTTATTTCGTCTGTGAGCCGCTTTCCTAAACGAAACTCATGCTCACCTTTTTCGTATCCTTTCGCCTGGCCGGAAGGTTGTTCTTGTAACAAAACAGTCTGCCCTTCATAACCTTCTAAATAGTTGCGCCAATAGGCTGACGCCTGCTTGTGATCTTGTTGATCTAGCCATTCGATATATCGGCTGTATGGGGTGACGGCTCCCCGCTTCGGCTGCCTTTGCTCAAGTATCGCATAATAGGTTTCAAACACTTCTTTCGTAACAAGAGGCAAACACCAGCCATCCATTAAAATATGATGAAAGCTCCATATCAACCGCGCTTGGTCTTCCTCTGTCCGCAGGATCGATACGCGCATTAAAGCATCCCGAGTGAGATTGAATCCCCGCGCCTTATCTCTTCTTGCAAAATCGGCAATAAACTCGCTGCGCTGATGACTGTTCATGCTGCGAATATCTTCAACGGCCGTTTCAATCGGCTTTTGCCGGAATACAATCTGCAAAGGCTGATCTTTCCATTCTGTATAAAAAAGAGTCCGAAGAATGTCATATTTTTCGGCCAGATGCGCCAAACTCATCCTGAATGCATCGATATCCAAGAAACCTTTCAGATCAAAGGCGGCTTGTTCAAAGTAAGCTTCGGAAGCCGAATCGATCAAGCTGTGGAACAACATTCCTTTCTGCATCGGGGTTAATGGGTATATATTTTCAATGTCACCGAGATGACTCGTTTGCTGCACAAATTGATCTAATTCACCGATCGTTATACCTTTTAACGAAATATCGCTTGGCGTCAGGTGAATTTGATCTTGAGCATCACAATGTGCGATGACTTGCTGCAGGCTGTTTTTTAAGAGATCGGCACAGGCTTCCATTGTTTCTCTTTGATATTGTTTACCGCAATAGCTGATGGCCAGCGACAATCGGCCGTCTGAAATCATGCCGTTGATATCAAGTGTATAGGTCAAGGGACGATTGTCACTGGCTGTTTTCCCGCTTGAGTAAGGGGATACCTCCATCTTGCCGTTCCGGACATCTTGATCAAATTGACCCAAATAATTGAAACGTATTTCCGGATGACCGGTCCATTCATGTGCCTTCGGGTGATCGGACAAATATTTGATCAGGCCGTAACCTATTCCTTTTTGGGGGATCTGACGCAAATTTTCTTTCACTGTTTTAATCCGCCCGGTGATATCCTGATCAGCTTTGATTTGAAGCGAAACCGGATATAGGCTTGTGAACCATCCCACCGTACGCGAAATATCGAGATCCGGAATGATAGACTCTCTGCCGTGTCCTTCAAGATCAATGAGAATGTCTTCATATCCGGTCCAACGATGAATAGCAGTTCCCAGACCGGTCAGTAATAAATCGTTCATATCGGTCGAATAAGCCCGGTGAGCGTTTTTTAATAAACGTTCGGTTTCCTCAACGGTCCATTGAACGATGACCGTTTCCCGGTCTTTGGCCAGA
The DNA here is from genome assembly GCF_046535335.1 of Bacillus sp. SIMBA_026. Classification (NCBI taxonomy): domain Bacteria; kingdom Bacillati; phylum Bacillota; class Bacilli; order Caryophanales; family Bacillaceae; genus Bacillus; species Bacillus sp. SIMBA_026. The sequence continues at coordinate 1,021,672 of NZ_JAWRWX010000001.1, forward strand.
CCGGTTTCCTGTTCATTGTCCTTGGGCAATGTATACTGCGGATTATGTTTCTGTCTGAACCAGTATTGATTTTCCGCTTCGAATTCCTGACTTTCTGCATAACGATTCAACTGTTCAGCCCATAACAGGTAAGAGTCCGTTTTCATCGGAAGCCGGATCGCTTCGCCGTTTTGAAGCTGCTCATAAGCTGCCGCTATATCCTCAAGTAAAATCCTCCACGATACGCCGTCGATGACCAGATGATGAACTGCAATCAGCAAATGATCTCCCTCTTGACACCGGAACAATCCCAGTTTCATGAGCGGTCCTTCAGCTAAATGAATGGATTGCTGAATCTCATTGGAAATGGTTTCTATCGTCTTGGACACATTTTTTTCTTCGCGTAATGAGATCACTTCAAGGCTGAACAGATCACCTTCATCGATCCAGCGATTTCGGGCTTCATATCCATCTTCTGTCGGAACATAGACCATGCGCAAAGCATCGTGATGCTCCGTGATCTTCTTCATGACGTCCCGAAGCTTTGATTCATCCAGTCCCTCTTTCCAATAAAGCATAACCGCTTGATTGTAATGGTGTAATTCCGGGTATTTCTGGTCAAAAAACCAATGCTGAATCGGTGTCAGCAGCGCCCGGCCTTTAATTTCTCCTTGTTCTGCGATTCGGGTTACCGGCTCTACGTATGGAACAAGCTCGGAGATCGTTGGGTATTTAAACAAGTGTTTGATTTCAAACTTATACCCGGCTTGGTATAATCTTGAGGACACTTGAATCGACTTAATGGAATCGCCCCCCAATTCGAAGAAATGATCTGAGATTCCGACCCGTTCTAAGCCTAAGACCGACTCCCACACCGCGGCCAGTATTTTTTCCAGTTCTGTTCGGGGAGCTTCATAATTCATGCCTGTAAGATTCTCTCTTGGAGAAGGAAGGGATTTACGGTCTATTTTCCCGTTGAAAGTAAGCGGCATCTCTTCCAGCTGAACGAAATACGCAGGTATCATATAGGATGGAAGCTGCCGGGACAGCTCTTCACGGAGCTCGCCTGCAGTTAAAGCATGTTGTGCGGTATAATAGGCGCACAAGGATGTTTCCCCATCGATTTCCCGAGCGATAACGATGGCTTCTTTGATCGTCGGCAGCTGAAAAAAAGCGCCTTCGACTTCGCCGATTTCAATGCGGTAACCGCGGATTTTCACCTGGTGATCAATCCGGCCCAAATACTCGATATTGCCGTCCGGCAGCCATCTTGCCAAGTCTCCCGTCCGGTATATCCGTTCTCCTGATGCAATCGGATGGTTTACAAACTTCTCGGCCGTCAGTTCGGGACGATTCAAGTAGCCCCTTGCAAGCCCATCGCCCGCTATGCACAGTTCTCCCGCCACACCGGTCGGCTGCATATGTTCCAAATCAGCATGTAATATATACAATTGAATGTTGGAAATCGGTTTGCCTATCGGAATCGATGCATACGTTTCTTCCGTCTGGCAATCAAAGTATGATACATCAATTGTTGCCTCAGTCGGTCCGTACAAGTTGATGATTTGAGCCTGGCTCACCGACGTGATGATGCGTTTGAAGCCTGCGACATGTACAGGCTTCAAAGCCTCCCCGCTTGCAAACACATGTCTTAATGACGCTAATTTTTGTTTCAACATCCCGCTTGGCTTCTGATCCATGGATTCCAGGAAGGCATGCAGCATCGCCGGTACAAAATGCATTGTGCTGACGCCTTTTTGTGCAATTGTATCTAAAATCAGCTCGGGATTCTTTTCGCCTCCGTTTGGCAACAGAACCAATCTGGAACCTGATATCGTCCACCAGAACAGTTCCCACACTGATACATCAAAGGTGATCGCAGTTTTTTGCAGAATCGCATCCCGCTCATCGAGACGGTATTTTTCCTGCATCCACACCAGCCGATTGATGACCGACCGGTGCTCAACCATAACCCCTTTCGGCTTGCCCGTTGAACCCGATGTATAAATAACATAGGCCAGATGATCCGGACCAGCAGCCGGCTCTACATTCGACCCGTCTTCACAAAAGTTTTGCGGATCTTTCATATCCAGCACTTTTCCCGTAAAAGGTACTCTCTCTTGCGATTGATTCTGCACGAGTAACAACTTCGTATCCGAATCCTCCAATATGTATCGAACCCGTTCCTCGGGATAGCCCGGGTCAATCGGTACATACGCCCCGCCGGCTTTCAAGATCCCGAAGATCCCTACAATCATATCCAGGGAGCGTTCGGCCATAATCCCGACCGGCTGATCCGGCTGCACGCCTTCAGATTGCAGTGTCCGAGCGAGTTGATTCGCCCTTTCATTCAATTCACGGTACGTCAGACGGCTATCCTCGTAGACAACAGCCGTTTGATCAGGGGTACGTTCCGCTTGTTCCTCCAAAAACTGATGAATCGTTTTTTCTCTTGGATACTCTGCAGCCGTTTGATTATAGGCGATGAGTTGATTTGTCTCTGAGTCTGACAGAATATTAAGCTGGCGGATCATAAGGTCGGGTTGGAATAACAAAATTGAAAAAATCCGGTTTACATGTTCGATCACTTGCATCATATACTGGCGATCATAAGCTTGTTCATTATAAGTTAACTTTAAATGAATCGAATCATTTTCTATGGAAAACTGAAATAATGTATCAGCAGCAGCCGTTTCTATAAAATGAATGGGGTGCAGCTGATCTAGTGATACGATCGTATGGATCATTGGCAAATGATTTGAATCGTAGTTCAGATTTAATGGACCGGCCATTTTATCGAAAGGAACGTGCTGATGTAAGATGGCTCCGTTCAGCTTGTGTTTGAATTCATTAAATATGGATTTAAACGTGCTGTCCGCATTTATGTTTTGTTTGATTAACATGACTTGATCTAAACGAAGGTCTTCATCGGTTTCGTCTTCAAAGGTCGGAACACCTACAATAACGCCCTCTTCCCCCGTATATTTGTACAAAAGACACTCGATTCCGACCAGGAGAACCATATAAACGGCCATTGGCGATTTATTCGTCATCTTCATGATGCGCAGGGATACATCGGAGCTCAATGAACTATGAATACGGTTGGGTGCACTCGACGCATCATGCTCTATTGTTGAGTCCGACATTTGAAACGAAGGGATTGCACTGGGACGATCTTCCGCATCGAACATGCTGCTCCAGAACAACTCCTGTTGCTTAAATTCTGACATTAATATCCCTCCAGTAAGTTTTAGCCGGCTGACCGCTGTCCCCGTAAAAACACCATGCCGGGGACAGCCGGTACCGGCCGTTTTTAGAAATTCAATTCGATTTCGCTTGCAAAGTGTTCACTTTTGTTTACTTTCTCACTTAATTGAATTTCTTTTAAAGGAATCGATGGGTCTTTTATGATCGCCGACAGAATCATGGCGTAATCCTTGCTCAGCGTAGCGATGGTTTTCTGTTTGAACAGCTTCGTGCAGTACTCAAAGCTTCCTTGTATCTCGTGCGGATTCATCACGAAGGTCAGCTGCAAATCAAATTTGGCCGCCGTATTTGTTTGTTCATATGGTCTGACCGCGAGAGAGTCCAATTCGATATCCGTTTGTTCCGTATTTTGCAGAACAAACATCGTATCGAATAACGGATTACGGCTTAAGTCCCGTTTCACTCCCAGTTTCTCAACTAATTCTTCAAAAGGATATTCTTGATTTTCATAAGCTTTCAGCATCGTTTCTTTTGTTTCCGTTACATAGTCCATAAAGGTCTTTTCTCCAGCCGGAGCCGTACGGATGGCCAGCGTATTCACAAACATCCCGATAATATGCTGTAAATCTTCATGCATTCTTCCCGCAATAGGCGTACCGACGACGATATCTTCCTGACCGCTGTATTTGGCCAGCAGTATGTTATAGGCTGACAGCAAGATCATGTAAGCGGTCGATCCGGTCAATTCTTCCATCTGTTTTATACCCTGGACCACGTTCTCATCGAGAGCGAAATTGTATCGCTTGCCTTCAAAGCTTCGAATTCGCGGTCTGGCAAAATCTTTCGGCAGCTCAAATGGCGGGAGTTCCTCATGAAATACATTCAGCCAATAGTTCTCCTGCCTTTTGATGCGTTCCCTCTGCTCCGCCTGCTGCTGCCATACAGTGTAATCTTTGTATTGAATCCGGAGCGGGGTTAATTCTTTGCCGTCATACAATTGAATCAGTTCTTCAACAAAAATATTCATAGAAGCGCCGTCTGAAACGATATGATGCATGTCAAACATGAAAACATATCTGTCCTGTTCTAATTCGATGAGTTCGGCCCGAAGCAATGGAGCCTGACAGAGATCGAAAGGCCGCACGAAATTGCGGAACAGCTCCTCGACCTCTTCATCAGCTGCTTTGTACCTTTCTATAGAGAAATCCGTCTGCGGCTTGATCACCTGCACCAGCTCTCCGCGGACCATTTCAAATCCGGTTCGTAGCGATTCATGGCGCTGGATCAGACTTTGGAACGCAGATTGTAAACGATTCATGTCGATCCTGCCTTCCAATGTCAAAATCCCCGGCATGTTGTAACTTAGTTCTCCGCCTTCAATTTGTGTAGACAGGTAAACCATCTTTTGTACAGAAGATACAGGATAAACATCTTTGGCTTCTGCAACAGGGATTTCATCCGGTCCGCTGGTTTCCGCACCTGCAATGACCCTCGCCATTTCTTCAATCGTCGGGTATTGAAACACTTCTCTCAATGAAATGCTTTTGTCAAATTGCTTATGGATCTTGGTAACGAGCGTCATCCCCCGTAACGAATGCCCGCCGAGATCGAAAAAGTTATCTTTGATGCCGACTTGTTCTACCTTCAATACTTCTTTCCAGATGTGAACCAGCTGCTCTTCCGGTTTTGTCCTTGGAGCAACATAGTCAATCCCGGTCTGCAAGCCTGCTTCAGGCAGCGGTAACGCGCTGCGATTCACTTTTCCATTGGAGGTTAACGGCATTTGCTCCAGTTGCATCAGGTATGGAGGAACCATGTAGCCTGGTATTTGATCGGAGAGTTTTTCTTTAAGCTGATTGATCGGCAGTGACTTCTCCCCTGTAAAATAGGCATACAAATCGCTTTGCCCCTCTGCATTTTCTCTGGCCAGGATCACCGCTTCTTGTACATGTTCGATGTTGAGAAGAGCGGCTTCCACCTCGCCAAGTTCGATCCGGTAACCGCGAATTTTGACCTGATGATCCTTTCTTCCGGCATATTCAATGTTTCCATCCGGCAGGTAACGGGCAAGATCGCCTGTTTTATACATCCGCTCTCCGATTACAAACGGATCGGCCACAAACTTTTCACCCGTTAATTCAGGCAAGTTCAGATACCCTCGTCCTACTCCGTCTCCGGCGATGCACAGCTCACCCTTTACACCTATAGGCAGCATCCGATCATGGGAATCAACAATATACACACGGTTGTTGCCCAGCGGTTTGCCGATCGGCACGTAACCGCCGTCGTCAGCGGATGCCAATGTCTCCGGTACGATGTGAAAGACCGATGCATCCACGCAGGTTTCCGTCGGACCGTATACATTGGTTATGAGCGGCATTGATGACCTGTTCGAAGCAAACAATTTAAGCAATTGCGCCACCGTCGCCTGCGGGAGCGCCTCTCCTCCAATAAGCATGTGCCGGATCGTTACCCCATGAAGGCTGTCTGCAGCGATAAGCAATTGCAAATGTGACGGTGTTCCGTCTGTTACGTCAATGCGGTGGGCGCGATAATAGTTTGACAAGGCATAACCGTCTGATACTGATGCTTTAGGGACGATATACAGCGCATGTCCCCCTAACAGTGCCGCGAAAATTTGCTTGACCGATGCGTCGAAATAGTACGGTGCCAACAGAGACACACGCAATCCCGAATCATAAGCACCGTACACTTGTCCGCGGAGCCCCTCCATCAAATGAAGGACCTGGCGATGCTCAATCAGCGTGCCTTTTGGCTTGCCGGTTGTGCCTGATGTGTAAATCACATACGCCAAGTGATCCGGTCCGGCTGCGGTCACCAGATTCGAGCCGTCCCCGCTGTTCATTCGTTCGTCATTCAGCAGTAAAATCTCTCCGGCAAAGGATACACGATCTTGTAAATGGGGCTGTGCCAGCAGAACCTTTGCTCCTGAATCCTCCAGAATATAGCGGATGCGTTCCTGCGGGCTGTCCGGATCCATCGGCACATACGCGCCCCCGGCTTTCAGGATCGCCATAATCCCCACGATCATTTCCAGAGAACGTTCTGCCAGAATACCCACAGGCTGGTCAGGCTGCACGCCTTCGCTTCTTAAAATCCGCGCCAGGCGGTTGGCCCGCTCATTCAGCTCACGGTATGTGAATCTGCTTTTCTCGTAAACTGCGGCTGTATGTTCCGGTGTGCGCTCCGCCTGCTCCTCGAACAATTGGTGAATTGTTTTGTCCCTTGGGCTGTCTATCGCCGGTTGACCCCATCTCTCCACAATCTGCTCTTTCTCCTTCGCGGTGATCATCTCCAGCGATGAAAGCGGCGCCTGCGGGTCATTCGCAATCTCCTCGATCAATTGGATGAAGTGCTTTGCCATGCGTTCCGCAGTTTCCTGCTTGTACAGCGCTGCCGCGTAACTGATCATACCTGTAATTCCGTCTTCATTTTCTGCCGCTTGGAACGTCAGGTCGAACTTCGCCATCGCATGGTTGTCCGGATAAGGGGTAAAACGCACATCATCGAGGCTCAATTCTCCCCGTTCTGTGTTTTGCCATATGAACATCGTGTCAAACAGCGGATGGCGGCTGAAATCCCGGGACACATTCAGCTTGTCCACCAGTTCGTCGAATGGATACTCCTGGTTTTCGTACGCTTTTAATGTATGCTCTTTGACTTCCTGCACGTATTCCCGGAATGTTTTTTCCCCGACCGGATTCGTTCGTATCGCCAGCGTGCCCACGAACATGCCGATTAAGCTTTCCAAATCCGAATGGGTTCTTCCGGCAATCGGGCTGCCTACTACGATGTCTTCTTGCCCGCTGTATTTGGCAAGCATGGTCGTATAAGCAGCCAGCAGCACCATGTACAGCGTGCTTTCGCTCTTCACCGCTAAGCCTTTCAGCTGTTCCGTCAACTCCGGCCCGATGACAAACTCGATTTGTCCTCCTTCAAAGCTCCGCGCAGCCGGTCTTCCATAGTCGGTTGGCATATCAAGCACCGGAACCTCTCCGCTGAACACATCCAGCCAGTACGCTTCCTGTTTCTTCATCCGTTCGCTTTGCATATCCGACAGCTGCCACGCCGCATAATCTTTATACTGAACCCGCAATGGCGGCAATTCTTTTTCTTCATATAATGAAACGAACTCTTCAATCAAATTCTTGATAGATACGCCGTCTGAAATGATATGATGCATGTCAAACAGCAGCAAATGGCGGTCTTTTGCAAGCTCGATCAGTCCTACCCGCAGCAGCGGTGCTTTCTCCAAGTCAAATGCCCGCACAAACCCATGAACGAGGGCTTCCGCCTGTTCTTCTTTCGCCTGAGTGAATTCCACTGCAAATGGGACGTCGTCATAAATCCGCTGCACCGGTTCTCCATCTATCAGTTCAAAGCCGGTACGCAGCGTTTCATGGCGCTGAATCAGCTTGCGGATCGCCTTCTCGACAAGTTCCCGATCCAGAGCTCCATCGGCTCTCATGACACTCGGCATGTTGTAGCTCAGTTCTCCGCCTTTCAGCTGATTCAAAATGTACAGCCGTTTTTGCGCCGAGGAGACGGCATAGTATTCTTTTGCGTCAACGGTCGGGATAGATGTATATGCTGTGTGTTTCATTCCGGTAATCGTTTCTGCCATTTCTTCAATTGTTGGCGATCGGAACACTTCCCGCAGCGGCAGGCTGACCCCCATCTCTTTGTGCAGTTTCGCTGTCAGAGTCGTTGCCCGCAGCGAGTGACCGCCGATGTCGAAGAAGTTGTCTTTCACGCCGATACGCGGAAGTCCAAGCACCTCTTTCCAGATATGCGCCACCTGCGCTTCCGCCGCTGTACGGGGAGCAACGTATTCGCCCCCCGTTTGCACGCCTCCTTCTGGTTCTGGCAATGCTTTGCGGTCGACTTTTCCGTTTGCCGTGAGCGGAATCGATTCAACAAAAGCCCATTTCATGGGAATCATATAGTCAGGAAGGTTTTTGGCCAGATCTTTCCGTAATGCTGAAGGATCAGTCGCTTTTGAGACGCTGCAGTACGCACACAATTCATTTTCACCCAAAGCGTTTTTTTGAATAAGGACCGCTGCTTCTCTCACCGCCGGGTGATTGGCCAATATGACCTCAACTTCTTTCGGTTCGATCCGGTAGCCCCTTATTTTCGCCTGATCATCAATGCGGCCGAGGTATTCGATTTGCCCGTCCTCACGCAGCCTTGCCAAATCTCCGGTGCGGTACATAACGGCTCCCTCTCTGAACGGATCAGGCAAAAATTTCTCTCCCGTTAAAGCCGGGTTATTCACATAGCCTCTCCCGGTATTTGCTCCGGAAATATACAGTTCTCCCGCAATGCCCAAGGGCTGAAGCTGTTTGTTCTTGTTGATGACATACATATTGTTATGGCATATCGGTTTGCCGATCGGCGGATATTCAGGAATATCATCTCCCGGTTGAATGGTATACGTCGACACTACATGAGTTTCTGACGGACCGTAATGATTGTGCAAATGCAAGCCGTGTGTGCGGAGCACTTGCTGAAATAAACGGGATACTGTCAATTGTTCTCCTGCTGTAATCAAATGCTTCACACAGCGCGGAAATGAATATGCATAGCTCTCTTCGTTAAAAAGCATTTTGGCAAAAGCAGTCGGGAAAAAGACGATGTCCGTCTGATGTTTATTAATAAACGAAAACAGCTGAGCCGCGTCCCGCTTTATTGATTCAGGCACGATGTGGAGTGTGCCGCCGCTGAGCAGGGCTGAAAACAGCTCTTGATAGCAGACGTCAAATGCCGGAGATGCGTATTGAAGCACATTGGTTTTGAAATCGATGCCTGAGTTTGTAAATTGGTCATACAGCAAATTGGCCATATTTCTATGTTCAAGCAGCACACCCTTCGGTTTCCCCGTCGTTCCTGATGTATAAATAACGTAAAGCAGATCCTCCGCCGTGTTTATCGTCTGTACATTGCTCCCGTCCGGTTCTGTCTCCGCTTCTTCTATGAATGTGACAATCTGCGTTGCTGCCTCGGGGACTGACCGGTCTTTCTCTGTCACAACATGAGTGCAGCTGCTGTTTTCAATGATATAGCGGATTCGTTCGGCAGGATGGCTCGGATCAATCGGAACAATGGCACCGCCCGCTTTTAAAATGCCTAAAACAGCAATCGCTAATGATGGTGAACGCCCGGCGATCACAGCCACCGGCTCCTGATGCTTCACACCTCGCTTACGGAGAATCCGCGCCAGTTTATTGGACGTTTCGTTAAGCTCTTTGTAAGAAATCTCCGCCCCTTCGTATTGAATTGCGATTTCTTGCGGCGTTTGTGCCGCCTGGCGTTCAAACATAGTATGAATCGTTTCGTATTCAGGCTTCTCTGTTCCCCCGGAAAGCGGAGTGAGCAGCTGTTCTTTTTCCTGCTGCGTCAGAAGTTCCATTTCTTCTATTTTGACAGACGGCTGCTGCAAAATTTGGTGAATGAGCTGTTCAAAATGTCCGCGAATCCGCTCTGCCTCTGATTGTCCATATTCATTTTGGTTGAAATCAAAATGAATGGTGAGTTGTTCGCCAGGGATGACAACTACATTAAAATCGTAATGGGTATGTTCTTCTATATGGAAATTCACGATATTTAAATCCGCAGCATCATGACCCTTTTCGACTTGCTGCCCTATCGGATAATTTTCAAAGATCATGATATGATCAATTAAGTTTTGCTTTTGTTCCGTTTGGGCCTGAATTTCGTATAAAGGATAGGTATCGTACGATTGGGAAGCAAGCGCGTTTTGTTGAACCATTTGCATCGTATCAGCAAAAGTGCTGTCCTCATCGCAGCGGATGCGGACAGGAATCGTATTGATGAACAGGCCGATCATCTGTTCTACATCAGGAATTTCCGCCGGCCTTCCCGACACGACACTGCCGAAGACAACGTCTGCGGACCCGCTGTATTTCTGTAATAAAATTCCCCATAACGTTTGGATCAACGTATTTAACGTAACCTGATGCTGATTTGCGATCTGCTGTAATTGTTTTGTCTGTTCGTGATCAAATCGGCAGATCACATTGGCATAGGCGTATTCTTTTTGTTCATGCTGCGCTATTTTATGAAGAAGCGTGGTTTCACCTTTATATCCTTCAAGATACCCGCTCCAGTACCGCTTTGCCGCTCCCTGATCTTGGCGGCCAAGCCACTCGATATAGTCGCTGTAAGGAGCTGCCGATGGCGGTGCTGGTTCCCTGCCTTCCTGTAAGGCGCGATAATGATCAAACACTTCCTTCGTGATAAGAGACAGGCACCAGCCATCCATCACAATATGATGGAAGCTCCAAATCAAATGATATTTGCGGTCTTCCATCCGGAAAATCGCTATGCGCATCAACGGATCCCGAGCCAAGTCAAATCCTTTTGCCTTATCTTCTCTTTGATAGGCTGCAATTGCATCCTCGCGTAGGTGCCCCTCTCTATCACGCAAATCTGTAAAATGAATTTGCGGTGTTTGCGTTTTATAGACAATTTGTAAAGGAGTATCGTTCCAGCCGCTGTAAAAACGGGTTCTGAGCACGGCGTATGTTTCAAATAATCGTTCAAGGCTTGCTTTAAACCAATCAATCTTTAACTCTCCCTGCAAATCAAACGATGCTTGTTCAAAATAAGAACTTGAGGCCTCGTCCAGCAGGCTGTGGAAGAGCATTCCTTTCTGCATCGGAGTGAGCGGATACACGTTTTCAACCTCACCTGCATGCGGCAGTTGAATGAGGAGCTGATCCAATTCGTCAATGGACATGCCTTTTAACAAAATATCGCTTGGCGTCAGTTCCGATTGTTCTTTATGAACGCAATGCGTAATGATGGTCCGCAGGCGGCTTTGAATCGTTTCCGATAACCGCATGACCGTTTCTTTTGCGTACTGTTTGCTGCTGTAGCTGATCGTAAGCTTCAGCCGGCCCTCGGTGATCATTCCGTTTATATTCAATACATACGGTCTTTCTTGATTTTCGCTTGAGTCTGAACCGCAAGAATAAGAAGATAATTGAACCCCATGCTGCTGTAAATCTTGGTCAAACTGTCCCAGGTAGTTAAAGCTGATCTCAGGATTGAGTTTCGATGGCATTCCGCCGCTTAAGTACCTTGCTATTCCATATCCGATCCCTTTATGCGGAATTTGGCGCAATCCTTCTTTGGTCGTCTTGATATAATCAGAGATTTCTTTGCCCGGCTGCGCGTGCAGCACAACCGGATACAGACTTGTAAACCACCCGACCGTGCGGGAGATATCTATATCTTGTATAATCTGTTCTCTGCCGTGTCCCTCTAAATGAATCGGAATTTGTTCCAGTCCTGACCAATGCGATATGGAAAGACCCAGAGAAGTTAAAAGCAAATCGTTTATTTCCGTGTTATAAGCGCGATTCGCTTGTTTTAATAGCAGATCCGTTTCCTCTTTCGTCCATTCCACAGTTGCTGTTTCACTGTCTTTTGCAGTTGTATGGGTTTCATGAAAATCTTTAGGCAGCGGTTTGACATCGGTTTGTTCGATCTTTGTCCAATATTCCTGTTCTTGTTTTATGGTTTCACTTTGCGCGTATTCTGAAAGTCTCTTAGCCCATAATTGGAAAGAGTCTGTTTTTTGCGGCAATTGAATCACTCGCCCGTTCTCGGCTTGCTTGTAGCCGCTAACGATATCTTCCAGTAAGATGCGCCATGAAATCCCGTCTATAATCAAATGATGGATGGCAATGAGCAGATGATCTCCATTTGCGCATTGAAACAACCCGGCTTTCATTAACGGCCCATCACTTAAACGCATACTGCTTTGTATCTCATCAGCCTTGGCTTCAATTGTCCGTCCCGGATCGGAATCTTCTTTCAGATTCAGGACTTCTAAGCGGTACAGTCCGCTTTGGGCGATTTCTTCATTCTGTGCCTCGCAGCCATTTTCCGTAGTCCGGAACGTCATGCGGAGCGCATCGTGATGTTCAGCAAGCTTTTGCAGGGTTTGACGAAGCTGCGTTTCCTGAAAACCTTCCGGCGCATGCAGCATGACGGCTTGATTATAATAATGCTGATCTGTTGTTGTTTGTTCGAAAAACCAATGCTGAATAGGAGTCAGGCTGACTTTTCCTTTGACCTCACCTTGATCGGCTATACGCAGATTCTGCTTGATATGCGGACTCAATTCTGCAATTGTTGCATATTGAAACAGGTCTTTGATTTCCATTTTGTATCCTTGCTGATTTAATCTGGAGGATACTTGAATGGATTTAATGGAATCTCCGCCAAGGTCAAAGAAATTATCAAGAATACTGACGTTTTCAGCGCCTAATACCGATTCCCAGGCAGAAACTAATATTTCTTCCGCTTTTGTTCGGGGAGCTTTATACTCTGCTCTGTCCTGCAGTTCGAAATCCGGAGCCGGCAGCCCTTTTCTGTTTATTTTTCCGTTAGAAGTTAAAGGCATTTCATCAAGCTCGATAAAATAAGCCGGAACCATATAACTTGCAAGGGTTTGAGACAATTGTTTCCGGAGCCGGGCTGCCGTTGTTTGCCCGCCGCTCACGTAATATGCACACAATTGTTTAAACCCGTGGACATCCTCTCTGGCTGTAACGACAGCTTCCTTGATCGCTTCTTCTTGAAGCAGTGCCGCCTCGATCTCGCCTAATTCGATACGATAGCCTCTGATTTTCACTTGTTCATCTATTCTGCCCGCATATTCAATGTTTCCGTCCGCCAGCCACTTCGCCAAATCTCCGGTCTTATACATCTTCGCTCCGGGTTCAAACGGGTCATCGACAAATTTCTCTGCCGTTAATTCGGGACGGTTCAAATATCCTCTTGCCACACCGGCGCCGCTGATATAGATCTCTCCCGGCACTCCGATCGGCGCGGGTTTCATATTCTCATCAAGAACGTAAATGCTCGTGTTTGCCGCAGCGGTTCCGATCGGTACCGATTCCCGTCTGTCCTTTGCGGCATCGTAACGGTAGATCATGCAGCCGACAACGGTTTCCGTCGGTCCGTACTCATTGCATATTTCAATCCGGCCTTCGAACTGTTCATGAATGCTGCGGGCTAACCGGGTGCTTAAGTTTTCCCCGCCCACAATCATTCTTCTGACAGCCGTTTGATCGGCAATGTTCATTTCTTTCAGAACCTGCAAATGGGCCGGGGTCAATTTAATGATATCCACCCTCGGGTCCCGCACAATCGATTCAAGCAGAGCTGTTTTATCCTCTCCGTCATAGACGATGATTGCATTTCCTGTGACAAGCGGCGTGAAAATAGAAGTCACCGTCAGATCAAAAGAAATTGACGAATATAATGGGAAGTTGGCTTTCTCGCCTTTTACATAAACCTCTTTCGCCCACCAAATATAATTGGACAAGCCTCGGTGCTCGATTAGTACGCCTTTTGGCCGGCCTGTGGAACCTGACGTATAAATGACATATGCCAAATGGCTCGCATCATTTATCGGAGCAAGGTCAGAGTCATCTTGGTGATAAGAACTTTCATCATCAAGTAAAACCGTGGCGCCTTCATAGGCAAGCTGTTTCCTGACATCCCGCTGCATTAAAACGATTCCGGCTTGGGAGTCATCCAGCATATACCGGATGCGGTCTTGCGGATATTCCGGATCTATAGGGACATAGGCTCCGCCTGATTTTAAAACGGCAAGGATTCCGACCACCGATTCGATGCTGTTTCTTGTGATGATGGCTACAGGCTGATCCGTCTGCACTCCTTTCGCCCTTAACGTTCGCGCCAGTCGGTTGGCCCGCTTATTGAGCTCTCCGTACGTGAGCTGCCTGTCCTTATCAATGATTGCTGCTTGATCGGGCGTACGCTGCGATTGCTCTTCAAATAATTGATGAACCGGCGTCTGCGGGAACGGCGCGGCCGTGTCGTTCAGCGTCTGCAGAAGGGTTCTTCTTTCGCCTTCCGTTAACAATTCCGCTTGATCCACCCGGATATCCGCATTTGTCACGACTTGATGCAGGATTTGCATGAAATGTTCCCGAACCCGCTCTATGCTTGCCCGATCATACACATTTGCATTGTATTCAAAAGAGATGTTCATCTCGTCGCCCGGTATAACGGTCAAATTAAAATCGTAGTTGGTCTGTTCTTCCATTTGTACGTTGGAAATTTTGATGGATGTTCCGTTCTGGCGGCCTATACTTTCCATATACTGATCAACCGGATAATTTTCGAATATCATTAAATGTGTAATTAAATCTTGCTTTTGCGTTGTACGCGCTTGAATATCGTACAGCGGGTGTGTCTCAAATTGTTGAGACGCTACAGCCCTTTCCTGCGCCTCTTTCATAAGCTCAGCAAACGTTGTCCCGGCTTCACATCGGAACCGGACGGGAATGGTGTTAATGAATAAGCCGATCATGGTTTCCACGTTTGGAATTCCAGCAGGTCTTCCGGATACAACACTTCCAAACACAACGTCCCGGCTACGGTTATATTTCTGCAGCAAAACCGCCCATGCCGTCTGCAGCAGCGTGTTCAGCGTGACATGATGCTTGCCTGCCGTCCTCTTCATTTTCGAAGTGAGATCGGAGCTTATGTCACACGTCACTTTTTCAGGAACGTATCGTCCGTCTTCCGCTGCATGGTGATCCTTAGGAAGGCTGGTTTGCTCCTCATATCCCTCCAAGTACTGATCCCAATAAGCCGTGGCCTCTTTCGCATCTTGCCGGCCGAGCCATTCAATATATTGACTGTACGGAGTAATTGATGATTGTTCAGGCTGCTTTTGCTGAAGCAAGGCAAAGTAATTCTCGAATATTTCTTTTGTAATCAGCGGCAGGCACCAGCCGTCCATCAAAATATGGTGGAAACTCCAGATAAAACGGTATGTCTTTTCATCCGTACGAAGGATGAATAACCGCATTAACGCGCCTTTTTCTAAGTCGAACCCCCGCATCTTATCTTCTCTGGCATATTCCTGAATCATCGCTTCTTTTTGTGAGTCCTTCATCTCTCGTATGTCATTGAATTGAAAACCGATTTTTTTCGTTTTGAATATGATTTGGAGCGGCTGATCCTTCCAGCCTCTGTAAAAGTTCGTGCGGAAAATGTCATATTTTTGCGATAAGCCGTCCAAGCTTTTTGAAAATGAATCAATCTCCAGGTCTCCATGCAGATCAAACATCGTTTGCTGAAAATAAGCACCTGAATTTGGATCAAATAAGCTGTGAAACAGCATGCCCTTCTGCATCGGCGTTAATGGATAAATATTTTCCGCTTCGCCTAATTCACGCGTCTGCTCCAAAAGCTGTTCCAGTTCGTCGATTGAGATATCTTTTAACAGGATGTCACTTGGTGTGAGGGAAGTCTGCTGCCGGCTTACGCAATGCGCAATGACTTCTTGCAGACTTTCTTTCAACCCCCGGGCAAATTGCGCCATAGTAGATCTTTCGTATTGTTTGCTGCTGTAGCTCAGTGTCAGTGATAATGTCCCTTCGGCAATCATGCCGTTCAAATCAAGCACGGCCGTTCTCTCTTGGTTTTCGTTCATTGATAACCCTGTGGAAAAAGGCGAGATGCGTAAAGCCTGGTGCTTCAGGTCTTGGTCAAATTGTCCCAAATAGTTAAACGATATCTCCGGATTCAGCTGCAGGCTGTCGGCTTCCGGATGCCCGGATATATATTTGATGATGCTGTAATTCATTCCTTTGTCAGGGATGCGGCGCAGCCCTTCTTTTACGATCTTGATCCGCTGCGACAGGTTTTTTCCGGCTTCCATCCTCAGGACGACAGGGTACTGGCTTGTGAACCATCCTATCGTGCGGGAAATGTCAGCATCCGGAATAATCGGTTCTCTCCCATGGCCTTCCAAATTCACGACAATGTCTTCCGTGCCTGTCCACTTGTGAACAGCCAGCCCTAACGAAGTCAGCAGCAGATCGTTGATATCCGTGTTGTAGGCGCGGTTCGCATGTTTTAATAATTGCTCCGTTTCCTTTTTTGTCCATTGAATCGTCACTTCTTCGCTGTCTCTTAATAACGATCCTTCGCTGATAGTGTCCTTAGGCAATGGCTGAGGCTTTATACTTGAAAGCTCAGTCCAATACGCAATCTCCTCTTCCATATCGGTTTCCGCCGCATATTTGGACAATTGATCGGCCCAGAATGGAAACGAGTCTGTTTTTTGCGGGAGCTGGATCGTTTTTCCGCGTTCTGCCTGCTCATATCCGCTTGCAAAATCTTCGAGTAAAATACGCCAGGATACTCCGTCAATCAGCAAATGATGAATTGCAATCAGCAAATGATCTCCGTCCGGACATTGGAACAAACCGAGCTTCATCAATGGCCCTTTGTCTAATACCATGCTGCTTTGAATCTCATTCGCTTTATCGGCAATCGCTTGAGCCGGATCGGTTTCCCCTTTATAATTCATCACTTCCAGATGGTATAGTTCACTTTCATCTGTTCCTGTAATTCGCGGAGCGTATCCATCCGGCGTTTTTTCAAAAATCATCCTCAAGGCATCGTGATGCGACGCGATCCGTTCCATCGTCCGGCGAAGCGGAGCCTCTTTAAAGCCTTCCGCCGAATATAACATGACGGCCTGATTGTAATGGTGTGCATGCGGCATTTTTTGCTCAAAAAACCAATGCTGTATCGGGGTCAGCTTGGTTCCGCCATTCACTTCTCCTTGATCAGCCACCCTGCTGACCGGCGCTACAAACTGACTAAGTTCAGCAATCGAGGGGTGTTTAAACAAATGCTTCATATCAACCTTGTATCCGGCTTGATACAATCTGGATGACACCTGAATTGATTTAATCGAATCTCCGCCAAAATCAAAGAAATTATCCAGAATTCCTATACGTTCTGCTCCTAATACTTCTTGCCAGATGGACGCCAGCAGTTCTTCTATTGTGTTCCGCGGGGCTATGTATTCGTATTCCGCCCGCGTATTTTCGTCAGCAGCAGGCAAAGCTTTCAGATCAATCTTCCCATTGGAAGTGAGCGGAATGCGTTCCAAAGGGATAAAGCGGGAGGGAATCATATAATTCGGCAGTTCCCGGGATAAGTCTTCTCTGAACTGCGCAGCGGTGAAAGAAGGCTCGCCGACATAATAGGCATACAATTGTTTGGCCCCGTCTGCGTCTTCCTGCGCGACGACTGCGGCTTCACGAACGTTTTCCAGATTGAACATGGCTGCCTCTACCTCGCCGATCTCAATCCGGTAGCCGCGAATTTTCACTTGATGATCAATCCGCCCTAAATATTCAATCCGTCCATCTGGCAGCCATCTGGCGAGATCCCCTGTCTTATACATCTTTTGGCCAGGGACATGCAGATGCTCCACAAATTTTTCCTCCGTCAATTCAGGCCGATTGAGGTAGCCGCGGGCCACTCCCGCTCCTCCGACATACAGCTCTCCCGGTACGCCGATCGGCTGGATTTGATGGTGCGCTCCTAAAATATAAGCTTGATGGTTGGCCACCGGGCTGCCGATTGTGATCTGTTCATCAGCGGACTGAACAGGATGAAATGTAGATACCACGCTGTTTTCTGTCGGTCCGTATTCATTATTGATCCGAATGCGAGGCTGCAGAGAATGCAGCTTCTCAACTGTATCTGTTTCCAGCTGCTCACCGCCTACAACAACATGCTGAACATGGATGAAATCCTCTCTGTTCATCTGTTCGATCATCGTTTTCAGAAGACGGGGAGAAGTTGAGAAATGGGTAATTCTTTCTTGTTTTATGGCATTTTGAATGGCGAAAGTTTCTTTATTCTCTTCATTAGGCAAAAGGTGCAAAGTTGCCCCCGAGATGAGCGGGCCGAAGAAGTTTAAAATGAACGCATCAAAAACATACGGGTACAAGACAAGCACGCGATCCGCCGGAGAATGCTTGAAAAACGACTTCTTCCACTGAAGCGAGTTCACAATGCCGCCGTGTTCAACCATAACCCCTTTCGGCTTTCCTGTTGTACCCGACGTATAAATGACATAGGCTAAATGGCTGTGTTCCGCTACTGGTGATAACAATGAGCAATCGGCATGGTATGATGTTTCATCATTCAAATCAATCACCGGGCCGTCAAAGGCGAGACTGTTTTTTAAATGTTGCTGAACAAGGAGAACGTCTGCGTCCGCATCATGAAGCAAATATTGAAGCCGCTCTTTTGGATATTCAGGATCCAGGGGCACATAAGCGCCCCCTGCCTTCCAAACGGCTATAATGGATACGATCATCTCTAAAGAACGATCAGCGAGAATGGCGACTAACGTATCGGGTTGAACCCCGCAATTACGCAATGTTCTTGCCAAACGGTTCGCCTTCTCATTCAGTTCCCTGTACGTCAAATGGTCGTTTTTAAACTTGACGGCCGTATGCTCAGGCGTTCTTTCTGCTTGCTCTTCAAATAATTGATAGACTGTTCTGCTCCCGGAGAAATCTGTGCCGGTGCCGTTAAAATCAAACAATAGCTTCTGTTTTTCCGCTTCCGGTAAGATCTCTGCCGTATGGATCGCGGCTTGAGGCTGAAACAGAATCACAGACAGCAGCTGATCCAAATGGGATACAATTTGATTGATATAGCGCTCATCGTACAGATTGCCGTTATAAAAAAGCTTCAAATGAATCCCGTTGTTCTCCAAATCAAAGTGAAACAGCGTATCGGTTGCAGTATCTTCTTTACATTGCAAGGAATGAATTTCGTTAAGCGAAACGACGGTATGAATCAGAGGCATATGCTCGTCATTGTATTGCACGCTCAGATGCCGGGCCATTTTTCTAAACGGCAGGTTTTGATTTTTCAGAGAATCATTAACGGCTTCTTTCAGCTGCCCGAATACGGTTTTAAATGTGCTCTCATTTGAAAGCGTATTTTTTAAGAGGACAATGTTGTTAACGGCTGACTGGCCGGCTTTTTGCTTCGATACCGTTGGAATGCCAAGAATCAGGCTCGTTCGATCCGTATATTTATACAACAAGCATTCAATACCCGCCAATAAAATCAGATAGGCCGCCATATCGGAATGATTCGCCATTGTCATGATTCTTTGAGATACTTCCGGAGATAAGGAACGGCAGATGCATTTTTCCTGGTAGCCGGTACGGGCCAACGACGCTTTATCCGCTGCTTTAAAGTAAGGGAATGCGCTTAGGCCGTCTTCTTCATCAAACAGGTTTTCCCAGTACGTTTCTTGAGTTTTAAATACCGACATTGGAGCACCTCATTTTATATATTTTAAAGAAATAATGCTTTTCCCTAAAAGTTCAATTGAATAGAATCAAGCGCGTTCTCTTCTTCCTCATTGCTGCCGCTCAATCCGATATGTTCGATTAGAATGCTTGGCTGTTCCAAAATCGCCGATAGGATGTGTAAGTAGTCGTTTGATAAAACCTCGATTCTGCTTTTCTTAAACAGTTTTTTCGAATATTCAAACAGTCCGTGATAGTTGTCGCGGTCCGCCTGAATCGACAAGGTCAAATCGAATTTGGCAACCGGATGATGAAATGGATACGGCTTGAGTTGAAGGGAATCGAAAGTCAATTCAGCATGATCAAGATTTTGCAGCACAAACATCGTATCGAATAAAGGATTACGGCTTGAATCTTTTGGAAGATGCAGATGCTGAATTAATTCTTCCAATGGATAGTCTTGATTTTTATAGGCGTTCAGCATGTTTTCTTTTACTTCGTTTAAGTAGGCATCAAATGTTTTACGGCCCGCCGGGTGATTGCGAATGACTAACGTATTGACGAACATTCCCACGACCGGCTCTACATCCAAATGAGTCCGCCCGGCAGATGGCGTTCCTACGATAATATCTTCTTGTCCGCTGTATTTGGATAAAAGAATCGTATAGGCTGCCAATAAAATCATATACAGTGTTGCTCCTGTGTCTTCTTCCATTTGGCTTAAACGCTGTTTCAAGTGTTCGGGTATAAGAAATTCAAATGATTCGCCTTCGTAATCGCGTATGGCAGGCCGCTCATAATCCGCAGGCATATCCAGTACAGGAATATCACCGTGAAACTGATCCAGCCAATACGCTTCCTGGCTCTTGATGTTCCGTTTCTGAATGTCCGATTGCTGCCAAACTGCAAAGTCTTTATATTGAATAGAGAGCGGGTCCGGTTCGTTCCCCTCGTAGATTCGGCTTAAATCTTTCATCAGAATATTGACGGACACGCCGTCAGAAATGATATGATGCATATCAACCACAAGCACGTGCCGCGCAGGTTCAATTTCAATCAGTCCGGCCCGCATCAGCGGCGGTTTGGCTAAGTCAAACGCTTTGATGAAATCAAGCACACGGTCTTCCGCTTCTTCTTCGCTTGCTTGAATTCGTTCTATCGTAAAGTCGACGTTCTGATGAATACGCTGTGCCGGCTCGCCTTCATATAAATCAAAGCTGGTACGCAACGCTTCATGACGCGCGATTAATTTTCGGAAAGCGGCGTTTAACCGTTCGGGATCGATCGTCCCTTCCACATTCATGGCACCCGTCATATTGTAAGTCAGCTCGCCGCCTTCTGTGTGACTTAACAAATACATCCGCCTCTGAGCTGAAGAAACCGGATAATATGGCATTTCCTTTGCAACCGGAATCGGTACATATCGATTTTTGTCCATGTGTAACGCCTTGTCAGCCAATTGTTCAATGGTAGGAAACTTGAATATGTCTTTGAGAGACAGATTCACATCCAGCTCTTTGTGAATTCTGGCGGCTAAGGCAGCCGCTCGGATGGAGTTGCCTCCGAGATCAAAGAAATTATGTTTGATCCCCGCATGGCTTATTCCGAGCACTTCCTTCCATAAATCTGTCAGTTTGGACTCCGTCTCATTACCCGGCGGAACATATTCAGCTGTCTGCTGCAGACTCGCTTCCGGTGCAGGCAGTGCCTTACGGTTTATTTTCCCGTTGGATGTTAACGGCATATGCTCCAGATGGACAAAATAGGTCGGAACCATGTAGTCCGGAAGCTCCGATGACAATTGTTCCCTAAGCTGCGCAGCCGCTATAGGCTTGTCGCTTACGTAATACGCGCATAATTGTTTTAAGCCGTCTTCTTCTTCTTTCACTGTAACCGCGGCTTTTTGCACCGCTTCCGCGTTATGCATTGCTGCTTCAATTTCACCAAGCTCGATTCGGTGTCCCCTGATTTTGACTTGTTCATCAACGCGCCCAATATATACAAGATTTCCGTCCTTCAATCGCTTAGCCAAATCCCCTGATTTGTACATCTTCGCTCCCGGGACATACGGGTTTTCAACAAATTTCTCTGCCGTTAAATCCGGGCGGTTCCAATACCCTCTGGCAACACCCGGTCCGCTGATATATATTTCGCCGATTACCCCGATCGGAACCAGGTTTCTGCTTGCATCGGCCACATAAATATCCGTGTTGGCAGCCGGAATGCCGATCGGTACAAATTCCCGCTTGTCCCGTTCTGCGTCGAAGTGATAAATCATACATCCGACGACAGCTTCCGTCGGTCCGTATTCATTGAAAATGTCCAGCCGGCCTTTAAACTGCTCGCTGACACTTTTGGTCAGACTGGTGCTTAAATTTTCTCCGCCGACAATCATTTTCCGTATTGCGGTGCCGCCAGCGATGTTCATCTCCTTGATGACGTGCAGATGTGCCGGGGTCAATTTAATCATGTCTATTCTTGAGTCCCCCATAATCTCAGAAAGCACAGCGCTTTTGTCTTCGCCGTCAAAGACAATGATGGTATTTCCCGTAACCAGCGGTGTAAATATCGAGGTCACAGTCAGATCGAAAGAGATGGAAGAGTATAATGGGAAGTTGGTTTTCTCACCTCTTACATAAACCTCTTTCGCCCACCAAATATAATCAGCCAGCCCCTGATGCTCAATGAGTACACCTTTTGGATTTCCCGTGGAACCTGACGTATAGATCATGTAGGCCAAATCATGCGCATCGCTGTCCGATTCAAGATTCGAGTGATCCTCATGGTATGAGTTTTCCTCATCCAAAAGCACAACGTCACCATCATACGGTAATTGATCCAGCAGGCTGCGCTGTGTCAACACAACCTCCGCTCTTGAATCTCTCAGCATATATTGGATCCGATCTTCCGGATATTCAGGATCAATGGGCACGTATGCGCCGCCGGCTTTCAGAACAGCCAAAATTCCGACAATCAGCTCGATCCGATGCGGGCAGATGATAGCAACGAATTGATCCGCCTGTACGCCTTTTGTCCGTAACGTCCGCGCCAATCGGTTCGCCCGTTCATTGAGCTGTCTGTACGTATACCGCTCATTGCCAAAAATAACGGCTTCATGATCGGGACTCTGTTCCGCCTGCATTTCAAACCACCGATATACCGTTTCCTTATGCGGATACGGCGTCTTTGTGCCATTACACTCCGTCAGCAGTTGATGACGTTCGGTTTCAGACAGCATAGGAACAGAAGACAATGTCATCTCCGGCTGCTCAGCAAGGCTGTTTAAAATGGCGGTATAGTGTCTGGTGATCTGTTCAATGGTGTCTTTTGTGAATCGTCCCGGTTTATAATCAAAATGCATCTCTATCTGTTGACCGGCATCTTCGATCGTGAGCATCAAATCATATAAAGAGACCCCTGGATTTCGTTCTTTCACTTTAAATGTACATTCATTGTGCCGGATTTCATGAAATTCAATGTTTTGAAACACAAACATCGTGTTAAACAGAGACTTTCCGGTTGTTTCCCGCTGTACATTTAATTTCTCCACAAGCCGGTCGAATGGATAGTCTTGGTTTTCGAAAGCGTCAAGCGTCTGCCGCTTTACTTCTTCCAGATAATCCGTAAACGTTCTATTGGCGTGAGGCTTCGTCCGGATTCCAATGGTTTGTATGAAAATACCGATGATCTTTTCGATATCCGGATGATTTCTTCCTGAAGCAGGCGTGCCAACGACAATGTCTTCTTGTCCCGTATATTTATGAAGCAGCACATTATAGGCGGCCAGAAGCACCGTATAGAGAGTCGTTTCCGCCTTTTGTGCCAAGTCTTGAAGCGAACGGATGACATCCGGCTGTAAGGAGCATGTCACACGCTGTCCCTCAGAAGACCGTTCTGCTGCTTTGGAACCGTCTGTCGGCAGGTCAAGGATGGGAATTTCGTCTTGAAATTGTTCCAGCCAATATGTCTCCTGCCGCTTCATGGCATCGTCATTCAGCCGTTGGTTTTGCCATTCTGCGAAATCTTTATATTCAAATTCAATGTCCGGTAATGGTTTCTGATGATATAAAGCCAGCAATTCATTTGTAAGGATGTTGACGGAATAACCGTCCGAAATGATATGATGCATATCGATGAGCAGTTCGGCCTGCTCGTTTTCAATCTTGATCAGCTCCGCACGAACTAACGGAGCTTGGTCCAGGCGGAACGGTTTTACAAACCGATCTGAATAGGCATCAAACTCATCCCGGCTCATTGTCCGGACATGAACGTTAAAATCAACTTCGTTTTCAAGTTTCTGAACGATATCGCCATCTATAATGTCGAAATACGTGCGAAACGCTTCGTGCCTCTGCATCACTTGTTGAAGAGATGAGATCAGGGCTTGCTCATCGTACTTCCCTGTTATTGATATGTGGCCGAACATATTTTGCGCCAGCTGATCCGGTTCCAGTTGGTGCAGGAAATATACTCTTTGCTGTGCCGGCGATGTCGGGTAATACGCTTTTTTCTCAGCAGTCTTCATCGGGAGGTACACGACTTTCGTTTCGTTCTGAATGAAACGTGCTAATTCCTTAACAGTCTGGTGATTGAAAAATTGTCCGATGGAAACCTTTTGATGAAATGTCTTCTGAACTTTGGAAAGCATAAGCGTCGCCTGGAGTGAGTTTCCCCCCAGAGCCAGGAAGCGGTCTGATCTGCCGACCCGTTCAAGGCCGAAAAGCTCCTCCCAAATCCGTGCCAGCTGCCGCTCCGTTTCATTTACCGGTGCCTCGTAGGCTTCAGTAAAATTTGCCGTATTGCTTGCTATTGAAGAGACCCGCTTCTGGTGTTCGGCGTAAAGTGCTTGTAAATCTTGCTGTTCTTCATCGGAAAACATCATCATGGCGTCAAGAGGGATTGAATCTCCCTCAACCATTTTTTGCAGCAATTTTGTAAAACCCGCTCCCCACTTTTTCATGATTTCCGGACTGACGACGTTCGTATTAAAGTCGAAATCAAGAACATATTCTTGATGCGCGTCTGTTATGTTAAGAAATAAATCGTACAGGGTGCGTTTTACCGGGTATGCAACAGGCTCCGCCTCCGCCTTTCCGAAATGCAGCTTTCGAAAAGGCCTGTCTAAATTAAAGATAATACGCATATCCGGCATTTGATCGTGCGGAAGCTCTCTGGCCACCAGTGTCATCGGGACGGCTTGGTGCCGCATTGCAAGGTTCACGCTTTCTTTCATACTGCCAAGATAACCGGATAAAGTGCTTTCTGAAGAAGATGTGTTCTTCACCGGAATCATATTGACGCAATTTCCAATCAGATCATGCTGTTTCATATGCGATTGACCTGCAGCGGGGATCCCGATCACAAGGCCTGACTGTTTGGTAAGCCGGTGCAGAAAAAGATGAAATGCGCCCAGCATCGTCACAAATACGCTATTTTTCATCTGAATGCTTAATGACCTTAAAGCCTCGCTCAATGGCCGTCCAAGCCTGACGGTACACCGGTCTCCCTCATACCCGTTCGGATAACGGACAGAAGCTGTGCTTGGCAGAATTGGCTGCTGTATCGGTTCAGAGAAATGACGCCGCCAATAACGGACCCCTTCTTCATAATGGCCGCTGTCAATCTGTGCCTGCTGCCAGTCTAAGTATTGGCGAAACGAAACATCTGCCTCTTTCGGCGAAATCGGTTTTCCTTGTACTATTGCCGCGTAGTTGCTCTCCAGTTCTTGAACAAAAACGGCGATTGACCATCCATCGGCAATGATATGATGGAACGTGAGCACAATCAGATGTTCATTGTGAGCCGATGTAAGCACATGGATTCTAAACAAAGGCTTTTGTTCATGGAAATGAAACGGCCGCTTGGCATCTTCTGTCAGCCATTTTTGGATTTCCGGCTCCCGATGTTCATGCGGGAGACCGGTAAAATCAATGACAGGTATATCTATATTCATCCGTTCCTGCACTTGCTGTACCTCGTCATCGGGATGAATCACCGTACGTAAAGCTTCATGACGGTCAACGATATGCCGGACGGCTTGTTTTAATGATGTATACTGCAGTTCGCCCTTCACTTTCAGCATAATGGACTGGTTTAAAGCGGCGGAAGCTTCATTCCCGTAATGGGATGCCATAACCAACTGCTTTTGTTCAGGTGAAAGCTCGCGCGTCCCGGACATTTTACGACCTCCGCCATCAGGGGAATCCGGGCCTTCCGGAATAAATCCGCCTCGGCGAAGATCCTCCACCGTGTCTTTCACCGCTTGAATAATATTTTCGATATCATCCGCGGTATGCGCCACAGACAAGAAGCAGTTGCGTCCCTCCCATACATAGACCCCTTTATAGTTGAGATGGTAAAAGAACAAGTCATTATCAAGCGATGAGACAAATCGGAATAAAGAACCGAATCGAACCATGCGGATAGGCACTTGCGCTTGTTCGAAGCAGTGATTCAGCTCATCGACCAGGTAGGCTGTTTTTTGATTAAGCTGCTCATACAGATGTTCTCCCTCGGTTTGTAAATGGCGAAGGACGGCTAATGACATCCTCATGGTAAGCGGGTGAGTATTGAAGGTGCCGGCCACAAACGTGCGTTTCGCCTCGTCTTGCGGGTAGGAATCGTCCCCATACTGCCAGGTACCCCCGTCGATCGCATTCATGAACTCAGCTTTTCCGGCAACTACCCCTAACGGCTGTCCGCCGCCGATGATTTTTCCGTAGGTCACTAAATCAGCCTGAATGCTGAACCATTCCTGTGCGCCGCCAAGACCGATCCGAAATCCGGTGATAATTTCATCCATAATCAGAGCTGTTCCGGATTGCTGCGTGATCGCCCGCAATTCTTTCAAAAATGCCTGCGGCTGCAAATCCGGTCTGCGGCTTTGTACCGGTTCCACCAGTACGGCTGCCAATTCATCACCAAGACTGCGGATCACATCCAGCGAATCGGGATTGTTGTAATGTAAAATAATCAAATCATCCATAAAGCTCTGCAATATGCCCGGAGCCAGCGGATTCGCAGACGCAGCCCCGCCTTTTGTGCCGGCAACCCCTAATACGCCGTCAAACGTCCCGTGATAAGATCCTGAGAACGCCACGACTTTCTTTCTTCCTGTTGCCGCCCGCGCCAAACGCAGGGCAACCATGACAGCCTCTGTTCCGGAATTATAGAAAGCGACCCTTTCCACTCCGGTACATGTGCGGATCCGGTCGGCAACTTCACCGGCGACATCTGACATCGGGCCCAGCGGAGGCAACGATGAACGGGTTGAATCATCGATAACCTGTGTAATAAAGGAAGGATGATGCCCGAAAAGGTTAACCCCGAATCCCATGGTGATATCGATATATTCATTTCCGTCAATATCCCACATTTTAGAACCGTCAGAACGTTCGGCGATAATCGGGTATACGATTTCCTTCCAATACGAACGGAAGCTGGACAAATTGCGGTTGTTTGCATGAGCAAATCGGGTATTGTCCGTATATTGTTTGGAACCTTTCGTTTTACCTGCGTATTTCTTGATGAAATCTTCTAAGTATTGTTTTTGCCGTGCGGTATAGTGTCCCTGATCATTCAGGTTCTGAGGCTGGAAAGGAACATAGGGTTTCGCTTCTTGAGCCGCTTTCTGTTCTGCATTGACGGTCGGAGGCCCCTGCTTGACAGAAGGAATTGATTTCTCTTGCGCTTTAGCGTATTCTTTCTCGTCGGAATGATGTCCGCTGTTTCTCAACAAATTAAAGCTATTTAATTGAGCTTGCAAGGCATCCTGAATTAATTGATTTTGAGATGCGATTATTTTTTCGAGCGTATGCTCTTGATGACCATCTCTGCGATCCGATTCAGGCTGCGCTTCTGAAATGACCTGTTTTTCCTGCGCCGGAACATTCTCTTGAGGCGGAGCGGATGCAAAGGACGATGGAACGGTATCAGCCAAGTAATCTATGACACTTTGAAGGTTGGTCAACGTATCAAAAAAACGATCCATCGGGATATCTACCCCAAATTCGTCCGCGATGGCTTTTTTGACCTGTGACAGCATGATAGAATCCATTCCGAGCCCGATAAAATGAGCATTCAGATCGAGTTCCTCTCCCCTGATCCCCGAAGCATTGCTGATTACAGTTTTCAGGAAGGATTCAATATGCGCCTTCGATTGATTGATATTCAATGCCGCTTCTCCTCTCTTTTCGCCCTCGTTTAAGCGCAACTGATCAGCTTCAGCCCAGCATCGGCTCCGTTCAAACGGATACAGGGGCAATGGCGTCTTTTGTACAGTTTCACCGGAATACAGCGCGCGCCAATCGATAACGGCTCCTTGCACAAATAATTCGGCTGCGCGATTCAGCCATGTGATCCGTTCATCTTGCGTACGTAAACGCTGCTTAATCAGAGCGGCTGCTTGTTGATTCAGCTCTTCTTTATGAGCAGGCAGCATTTCCTTCATATTCTTGTAACCGATGTATACACCGGGAAGGTTTCTGTCTCCCTGAATCAGGCGGGTCAGCTTATCCGATAATTCTTGCTTACCGGATACAATCATGGCAATGCCATGATCCAAATGAGCCCTGCCCGTACTTGCTGTATAGCAAATGGACTTTAATGAAGCTTGGCTGTCATCCGATACATATTGCCGGTACTGCTGTGCGAGTTCATAGAGTGACTTTTCAGTATGAGCGGATAAAACAAATAGGTGCGGCTCATGTTCATCCTCGGGTGCATACTCACTTTGAAAAATATATTCTTCCAATACCACATGAGCATTCGTTCCGCTAAAGCCAAATGAGCTGACTCCGCCTCGCAGCGGCTCATCACCCGATGTGAACTCCGAAACTTCCTGATTCACATAAAATGGTGATGAGTGAAAATGAATGAGCGGATTAGGTTCATTAAAGTGCGCTAACGGCGGATTTTTCTTGTGATTCAGCATGAGGACAGATTTGATCAGCCCGACGATGCCTGCCGCTTCAAACAAATGGCCGATGTTCGATTTAACAGAACCAATCGCACAAAATTGTTTTTTTGCCGTATATTTTTCAAACGCTTTACAAAGCCCGTTAAATTCAACCGGATCGCCGAGCTTCGTTCCGGTGCCATGCGCTTCGATGAAAGACAGTGTTTCAGGAGCAATGCCCGCGTCTTTCCAGGCCGTCTCAATGACCTCAGTCTGAGCTGCCGGATTCGGTGCTGTAATCCCGGCGGTTGTTCCGTCTTGATTCAGCGCGCTTCCCTTGATTACGCCGTAAATATGGTCTCCGTCGCGAACAGCATCCTGCAAAGGTTTTAGCAGGACTGCGGCCGCGCCTTCACCTGTGCCCGTGCCGTCTGAATCTTTGCTGAACGTTTTCGTGTACCCGTCCGAAGATTCCATATCAAGTCCGATACAGATCGGCAAGAGCGATGTCCGGATACCGCCGGCAAGAGCCATTTCACAATCGCCGGACATTAAAGATTTACATGCCATATGAACGGCGGCAAGCGATGAGGAGCATGCCGTATCCACTGTGACCGCCGGCCCTTTTAAATTTAAGAAATAAGCGATTCGGCTGGCTAGCACGGAAGGGAGATTGCCCACGATATATTGATGAAGTTCATCCGGATAATTCGCAGAAAGGAGACGTTCATAATCGTAGCCCACCTTCGAGTACCCCGCATATACCCCGACACGGCTCCCGTTCATGCTGCCGCCGGCATAGCCCGCATCTTCAATCGCATGCCATGCAGACTGCAAAAACAGTCTTTGGTTAGGGTCCATAAACTGAGCCGCTTTAGGAGCTAAACCGAAGAACGAATAGTCAAAGCGGTCGATTTCATCTAAATAGCCGCCCTTCACAAACTGACTCTCATTGAACTCGCTTTGGATGGACTTTAAATAATCCGCCGCATCTTTCAGCCGGGATTCGGGGTATTCTCGAATGCTGTGCTCACCTTTTTCAAGCAGATTCCAAAAATCACTTTTCGTTGACGCTCCCGGGACATTGAGCGACATCCCGATAATGGCGATATCTTTCGGTGTCACATGGCTTGGTTTCGCTGCCGCGTCCTGCTTGATTTCAGCCCGGCTTTCAGACAGATATGCCGCTAAATCAGTGATAGAAGGATACGTAAAGAGATCTGAAACGGCAAGCTCGCGTCCGAATTTCTGTTCTATGCGCTCGGCAATCTGCGATAACTGTAATGAATTTGCTCCCATATCAAAATAACTGTCAGCGAGGTGAACCTTTTTTCCATCGAGCACTTCGGAAAAGATAGACAGCAATTCCGTTTCTATCTCATGAATGGGTGTCTGTCCGGATGTTTCCGGGCTGCTCTCCAAACATTCATTGATAGCGGCAGACTCTGTTGAAAAATTCCCTGCCTCATACTGTCTGGCAAGTTCGTAGCGTTTAACCTTTCCGCTGGTTGTTTTAGGGAGTTTTCGGATCGGAAGGACTTCTTTTATGCTCCAGCCGCCCCGCTTGTACAAATGTTTTTTTATCTCTTTGACAAGCGGTGCAAATTTTTCAGGTGATTTTTTGTAAACAACAAAGAGCACGATTTCTCCGCTTTGCGTTTTTTGATCATATACACCGCAGGCGGCAACCCTACCTAAGTCAACCTCTTCCATTTCAATCGCGACCCGTTCAATATCGTGCGGATAGATATTTTTTCCGTTCACGAAAATAATGTCCTTTTCTCTTCCGGTTACGACTAAGTTACCACTTTCACTAATAAATCCGAGGTCTCCCGTTTTTACCCAGCCGTCAGAAGTCAGCGCTTTTTCCGTACTCTCGGGGTTGTTGTAATACCCTTGCGTCACATTGTCTCCTTTGATTTGGATATGGCCGATGATTCCGTCTTCTACTCTTTCATTTGTTTCATCGGAGATCCGAAGCTGACAATAGTCAATAGGTTGTCCCACCTCGACGAATGAAGCGCAATTTTGGTCCTCTTTGCTGACTTTTACAGCTCTTTCACCAAGATTTAAATAGTCACGATGCAAATAAACAGGAACGAATTCTTTACCTATTTTAGAGAACGCTGCGCCAACCGAAGCTTCCGCTAAACCGTAAACATTCAAAATGGCGGATCTTTTCAGATTGAATGCTGCGCATCTTTTCAAAAATTCGTCACACAGCTCCGGCAATATCGGTTCTGCACCGTTTGCGATGACCTTGATGTGGGATAAATCCCAGTCTGGTTCGTTTTTCAGAAATTTAAGGAAGTAGTTGTACCCGAAATTAGGAGATGATAGAATACTGGCTTTATGTTCATGAGCTTTTTTCATCCAAAGAATAGGTCTGCGAATAAATAACTCTGTAGGCATTAGATTTTGATTGATTCCGGTTATGAAGGGAACAAGGTGGCAGGCGATGAGCCCCATATCATGCGTTAAAGGCATCCATGATAAGAAAGAGTCTTTCGAATGAACGTGTAGGGCATTCCCAATGGCGCACGTGTTATGTATTAAGTTGTGATGCGTTAACATGACTCCTTTTGGATCTCCTGTCGATCCGGAAGAAAATTGGATAAAGGCGAGTTCATCCGCATCAGGTTCATAAAATGAAGCGGGGTAATCGTAGGTTTGATCTTGAATGATGTCAGATTTTTCGTTTAATTGGTGATGGAAATCCTGTAAATCGTGTTCTGCAGCGTATTTCTTTATTTTGTCCAATACTTTTTCAGAGGCAATCAGAAACGGATGATTTAATATATTCCAAATGCGCCAGACCTTCAGCTTATGGTCATCATCTTCTCCGATACTGACCGGCACCGGAATCATTCCTCCTAATATACAAGCCCAAAAAGCAACGACAAATGATTTGTTTTCTTGGATTTGAAATACAATTTCCTGCTTCGGCTTAATGCCGAGATGCTGTAAATAGCCAAGATACCCTTGCGCCTCTTCAAACAATTGGCGATAAGAGACAACCGTCTCGTTTTTATCGGATTCGATAAAACGGATCCCGCGATCAGAGATATTGCTTCTTTCCCGAATGACTTCTACTAAGGTTTGGAATTGACTGGTATACATAGGTCCCCTCCTGGGCGCTTTATTTTAAAATCCGCAATTCTTCCCAAGCCGGAAGCTGTTTAGCTTCACAAATTAATTTGCATAAATGGATCGAATGTTCGAGTTCTTGTTCTGAAAGCACGTCTTCATGCCTTTTCATTCTCTCTTTCAGCTCTTGGATTTGCGTAAATAATGGCGTCGTCATATTGGAATAAGCCGCTGAATCCTTGTTGTAATTTCGCGCAATGACGGATTGAATCATCAATTTATTCAGTTGTTTTTTGCGTAAATGGACAATATGTTTCTTTCTTTCCGCTGAATTGGAAAGCGGGGGAATATCAGATGTCTGTCCTAAGGGATAAGGTACAATGTGATTCGTTGTTTTTCTCAGCAGACCGGCTAAGACATTGTTCGGACCCATTTCGATGACTTCTGTGACTCCATGTAAAAGCAAGTAATGCATCGATTCTGTCCATCTAACCGGCATCGTCATGTGCTGCTTGAGATGTTCGCTGATCGAATTTCCGCTGCTGTAAGGGCGCGCGGTGACATTTGAAATGATCGGCCATGCGGCATCCCGGAAGGAATACTGGTGTAATACAGTCTGGAATTGTTCGGAGGCTGATCGTATCATCGAACTGTGAAAAGGCGCACTGACATTCAAATAAGTGTATGCCGCACCCTTTTCCTCCGCCATCTTGATGACACGTTCCACAGCTTGCCGGTTTCCGGAAATCACATGCTGCTGTTCTGAATTCATGCAGGCTACACCTGCCGGAAAGTCTTCCGTCGACACTTTCGAACATATTTCCTGCAACGTTTGAAGAGAGAGGTGAGTCACGGCAGCCATCGCCCCCTGCTGTTGGGGATCTGCATTTTGCATAAGAATTCCCCGCTCCCTTACAAGTGTAACGGCATCCCGAAAAGAAAGGGCGCCGGCACAGACAAGCGCTGAATATTCGCCTAAGCTATGGCCTGCCAGGAAGCGGGGCTTCACCCCTATTTCCTGCATATACACTTGAAAAGCAATGACACTGACCGTTAAAATAGCGGGCTGCGCGTTCATTGTCTTTGTCAATTCATTCATATCTCCGTTAAAACACAGTTTTTTTACATCCAAGGAGATCGAATCGCTCGCTTCTTCAAATAATCTCTTTGCGAGCACAAAATCATTCCAAAATTGTTTGCCCATTCCTACAAATTGAGACCCTTGTCCAGGAAATAAAAAGGCAAGATTGTTCATGAGATTCCTCCGATCATATTGAACAAGGGATACAATATCCTACAAAATATCCCTTTATCTAACATCCTAGCATGATTATAACAAATGTGTATAGAATACTTTCGGAGGAGTTATTGTTCGTTTTCACAAACGAATTAGATATATTTATTCATAAAATAAAACATGGGGGTTTCACCGAAAATCAGTCTTAAAGAGAGATGATGAAAGCCGGCGTGGAGCCTGTTACCGGCTCTTCTTCACTTAGAACGCGCTCTTCATGTTTCATATGTTTTAGGGCTATTGGCATTATTGTGTCAGAAATTACATATTTTCTGTTTATTGTAAAAATTCATTTGTATATCTGTGAAGGATTGTAAACTGATTGCGCTTGATTATAAATGCGGCGAAAGAGATGGATCTGGATGGGGAAAATCCGCAAGGGCGAAATACGCCGCAGAACATGTGAATGACCCAGACTGGATACCGATTGACGCAGTAATCGGCCTATTGAGTGAACAAGGTTTTCAGGCATAAAAAAACAGCCGTTCAGAGCGGCTGTTTTTTAATAAAGGATAAGAACTATTGAGCGGTATACCCGCCATCCATGACTACGGCCTGACCTGTGACCCCTTTTGCTTTGTCGCTGGACAAAAATACGGCGTAATCAGCGATTTCCTTCACTGACAGCAGCCGTTTTTGGGGAACGAGCGGAAAGATGACGTCCTCAAGCACCCGCTCGTACGGTACATTCCTTGTTGCGGAAATGTCCTTTAACTGATTGCGGACAAGCTGAGTGTCCACATATCCCGGACAAAGCGCATTGACGGTAATGCCGTCAGCCGCGCCTTCAAGTGCGCCGACTTTCGTTAAACCGATGACGCCGTGCTTGGCGCTGTTATATGCCGCTTTCCCGTGAAAACCGATCAGTCCGTTGACAGACGCCATATTAATGATTCGACCGAATTGCTGTTTTTTCATAATGGGAAATGCATGCTTCATTGCGATAAATGGCGCAGTCAGCATGAGACGAATGAGCCGTTCAAACTGTTCGGTGGGAAATTCCTCGATGGGCGCGACATGCTGAATGCCGGCATTATTCACAAGGATATCGAGACGTCCGAATTGTTTCTCGACCGTCTGCAGCATGTCGGCCACTTGCTTTTCATTTGTTACATCGCATGTGATGCTGACTGCTTCACAGCCTTCATCTGTCAGTCTTGCCGCCGCTTCTTTCCCTGCTTGTTCGTTTACATCAGAGATGATGACAGCTGCTCCTTCACGGGCGAATTCTTTTGCGATTTCAAGCCCGATTCCTCCGGCTGCTCCTGTTACAACGGCTGTTTTTTCAATAAGCAATGAATGCATGACGGCACCTCCTCATTTTGGTCTGACCCCGTTTTTTAACGACTGGCTGACAGTAAAATGACCTTCTGTTTTCTCAAAGACCTCCTCCATAGTTACACCTTCCTGCAGTTCGGTGAGCGTCATACGGCCATCATGAAAATCGAATACAGCCAAATCTGTGATCAGCCGATCGACCACCTGCCTGCCGGTTAAAGGCAGCGTACATTCCGTTCTCACTTTAGATTCCCCATATTTATTAACATGCTCCATAATGACAATAATCCGTTTTGCTCCGTGGACCAAGTCCATGGCCCCGCCCATTCCTTTGATCATTTTTCCTGGGATCATCCAGTTCGCCAAATCTCCCCGTTCGGAGACTTCCATCCCGCCGAGGATCGCTACATCAATGTGGCCGCCGCGAATCATGGCAAAGGATTCGGCACTGTCAAAATACGAGGCTCCCTTTACCTCGGTAATGGTTTCTTTTCCTGCATTGATTAGATCGGGGTCCTCCGTTCCTTCCGCCGGATAAGGCCCGATCCCGAGCAAGCCGTTTTCAGACTGAAGCAGGACGTTATAATCATTCGGTATCTCATTGGCTACAAGCGTCGGCATCCCTATCCCCAAGTTCACATTCATTCCGTCCTTAATTTCCTTTACAGCCCGTTTGATCATTCGTTTTCTGCTATCTCTCATTCTGTCAGCCTCCTTTATCATGCTTGCCGGACGGTGCGGCGTTCAATCCGTTTTTCATGAATCCCGCCGTGCAGCACGTGCTGCACAAAAATACCCGGCGTATGAATTTGATCCGGATCAAGCTCTCCGGCATCGACGATTTCTTCAGCCTCTGCAATCGTCACTTTGCCTGCCATTGCAGCGAGCGGATTGAAATTTCTTGCCGTCTTTCTGAACATCAGGTTGCCCAGAGGATCGGCTTTCCAGGCCTTTACGATGGCGGCGTTCCCTGTAATCCCTTTCTCCAGAAGGTAGGTGCGCCCGTCAAATGTCTTATGTTCTTTTCCCTCGGCTACTGATGTTCCGACGCCTGCAGGTGTATAAAACGCCGGAATGCCCGCCCCTCCCGCGCGAATTCTTTCTGCGAGCGTTCCTTGGGGCACCAATTCGACTTCCAGCTCCCCGCTTAAAAACTGCCGTTCAAAGGTTTTGTTTTCTCCCACATAGGATGCGACCATTTTTTTGATCTGCCGGTTTGCAAGCAAGAGGCCTAACCCCCAATCATCAACACCGCAGTTATTACTGACAACGGTCAAATTTTTAACACCGCTGTCCCTGATCGCGAGAATTAATTGTTCCGGAATACCGCACAGGCCGAAGCCTCCTGCGATGAGGGTGTCTCCGTCCTTGATCAGTGCAGCAGCATCTTGATAAGAGTCCATCACTTTTCCTTTTCCCATATTCGTTTCCCCTTTCTGTTTTGGCTACACAAGGCCCGTCAGACTGTAAATGGCGATGATGACAAACACAGCGGCTGTTTTAATGACGGTAATGGCAAAGATATCCCTGTAGGATTGGCGGTGGGTCAACCCGGTGACCGCGAGCAGCGTAATGACGGCGCCATTATGCGGAAGAGTGTCCATCCCGCCGGAGGCCATCGAAATCACCCGGTGCATGACCTCCGGCGGGATGTGGAATGTATTGATTGCTTCTGTATACGCTGCTGACATCGTGCTTAAAGCGATGCCCATTCCTCCTGATGCCGAGCCTGTAATCCCGGCAAGCGCAGTGGTCGTCACCGCTCCGTTGACGAGCGGATCAGTAAACGTCTGCGATATGCCGCTGCTGACCATTTTAAAGCCGGGAAGCGCCGCAATGATGCCGCCAAATCCGTATTCGGCTCCTGTATTCATCGACGCCAGCAAGGCACCCCCGATGCCCTCATTCAGTCCTTCTTTCAAATTGAAGAGGACTTTTTTCCAATCGAACAAAATCGTTGTCATGATTCCGATGAACAGTGCGAGTTCTACTGACCAGATCGCAGTGACGGAGGAAAGGTCAATTTTCCCGAACGCTTCTAAGCCGAGCGGCGCAAAATCAAATCCGTCAGGGTACCAATGCGGGAGCCACATCGTGAAGCATTTGTTCATGACCCCCACAAGGATAAGCGGAACAAAGGCGAGCACTTGCCGCGCGGGGCTGGGTTCTGTCTCCTGCGGTAAAACAGGCGTATGTTTTTCATTAGCCAGACCTGAGGATTCCTCTGCAGCGGAAACTTCAGATTGAAATCCAGCATAGCCTTCTCCGGCATTGGCCGCTTTTTTGCGCCGGGATTCTAAATAAATCATTCCGGCCGTAAGCACAAATGCTGCACCAATCAGTCCGAGCCAGGGAGCGGCATAAATGTTTGTTTTAAAAAAAGCTGTCGGAATGACATTTTGAATTTGCGGTGTGCCGGGAAGCGCATCCATTGTAAATGTAAAGGCGCCTAATGCAATCGTACCGGGTATCAGACGCTTGGGAATATCAGCTTTGATAAATAGGTTTTTAGCAAACGGATAGATGGCAAACACCGCTACGAAGAGACTGACGCCGCTGTACGTTAAAATCGCACCCATTAAGACGATGGCGAGAATGGCTCTTTTTGCTCCCACAAGCTTGACGATTGTTTTTGCAATCGACTCAGCGAGCCCCGATATTTCAACAACCTTGCCAAAAACGGCCCCTAAAAGAAATACGGGAAAATACAGCTTAATAAATCCTACCATCTTCTCCATAAATATATTCGAGAAGAAAGGAAGTACGAAGCTTGGATCTGTCAGGAGCACGGCAAACAGCGCACAAATCGGGGCGAATAAAATGACTGAAAAGCCCCGGTAAGCCGCAAACATCA
This sequence comes from Bacillus sp. SIMBA_026, assembly GCF_046535335.1. Classification (NCBI taxonomy): domain Bacteria; kingdom Bacillati; phylum Bacillota; class Bacilli; order Caryophanales; family Bacillaceae; genus Bacillus; species Bacillus sp. SIMBA_026. The sequence goes on from NZ_JAWRWX010000001.1 coordinate 1,058,442, forward strand.
GCATGCCTAATGCCAATAAAATAATAACAATGTCCACAAATCCCCCTCTTTTCTGCTCAATGTTAGTAAGCGCTTACAAAAATCGAGAAAATAAAGCAAAAACATGCCGGTTTTGCACAGTTTTTGAGGCTGAAAAAATGTGCATTATGGTGAATTCTCCGTTTTGGCGAAAGAAAAGGAGACCCTTGCTGCATTATATTGATTGGCTGAGCAGTGAGTTTTTTTAGGGATAGTGAGATGGACCAGAGAGGATTTTTGCTTTATAAATATGTATTCTTTTTTCTTTCATTTATTTCCTGCAAGAGGAACCGATAAAATCCGGCCCTCCTGCATGGTCATTCAGCCAATGACAACCGGAAGCTCTTTGAGCGACCTAAAACCAATGAGCTTGCGGTATTCAAGGCGGTGTGCGGCCAGCCGAAGTTTAGGCATCCGCTCAAACAGTGTGAGAATTGCAATTTGTGCTTCGATGCGCGCTAATGAGGAGCCTATGCAAAAATGGGCGTTCTTTCCGAATGCAAGATGCGGATTCGGTTTTCTTTGGATATCCATTTTGTGAGGCTGATCGAATATGCTTGGATCGCGATTGGCTGCCCCTAAAAGGATATATACCTGCTCTCCTTTTTTTATGGTCTTCCCATTTATTTCGCAGTCTTCTGAGGCGGTGCGTGCCGTCAGCTGCGCGGGGCTGTCGTAGCGCAAACATTCCTCGACAGCAGTTTCAATGAGCGAGGGGTTTTCTCTCAGTGCGCTAAGCTGTTCAGGGTGTTTCAATAAAGTAAACACACCATTGCTTATGAGGTTTACCGTCGTCTCGTGTCCGGCTATGACAAGTAAGATACATGTCGCGAGCACTTCCTCTTTTGAAAGCTGTTCCTCCATAATAAACCTGCTGATCAAGTCTTGCTGAGGGTGAGCTTTCCGCTTGTGAATCAAATCTCTGAAATATGACGTCAGCCTGCCTGCGGTGTCGCTTGCTCTGACTAACGTCTTTCTTGATCGGGTAAGATCAATGGCCTGAATGACGTCTGCCGTCCATTGTCTGAATTGATATCTCTCCTCTTTCGGCACTCCGAGTATCTCCGCAATGATAAGGCTTGCCAATGGAAAGGCAAACTCTGAAACAAGGTCCGCGTTTTTTTTGATTTGGACTTGATCCAACAAGTCATGAACCGTTTCGTTTATACAGGGGCGAAGTGATTCCGCCGTCTTTGCGGTAAATTCTTTACCGATAAGCATCCGCATCCGCTTATGGTCTGATTGATTTTTAAATAACAGCATATCGTGCTGGATATGCGATAGATTTTGATATTTCGTTGAAGCTTCCGGAAGAGGAATACGGTTTTTAAATCGGGTGTCTTTCAGAATCGCTGCCGCTTCTTTGTACCCGGTGACATACCAGCCCGGATATTTTAATACGGTTCCTTTATAAACAGGATCAATGGATCGCAGTTTGTCATAAAACGGGTAAGGGTCATTCCAAAAATCCGAATCCGCATGGAGAGACGGATGTGCAATCGATAGGCCTGCCGTCATCTCATACCTCCGGATTGCAGGCCGGCTTTCATTTCTTCAACGGATTCGACTTCAAAACCTAAATCATGGAGCATTTGATGATCCTCTGTTTCATGCTGCCCTGCTGTCGTTAAGTAATCTCCGACGAAAATCGAATTTGCGGCATAAAGTCCCAGCGGCTGCAGCGAACGAAGGTTGACTTCCCGGCCTCCTGAGATACGGATTTCTTTTGACGGATTGATAAAACGGAACAAGGCGAGCACTTTCAGGCAATACACCGGATGTAATTCGCTTACCCCTTCTAACGGGGTTCCGTCAATCGCATGCAGAAAATTAACCGGGATGCTGTCGGCGTCAAGCGCTTTTAAGCTGTTCGCCATATCAATGACGTCCTGTTTCGTCTCTTTCATGCCGACGATGACACCAGAACAAGGTGACATCCCCGATTGTTTCGCCGTTTCCACTGTATTGACCCTGTCGTCATACGTGTGGGAGGTCGTAATGTTTGAGTGATTCCTTTGTGATGTATTGATGTTATGATTGTACCGGTCTACTCCTGCCTGTTTCAGCCGCTCTGCCTGTTCCGGCTTCAGCAGACCGAGGCATGCGCAGATTTTTAAACCGTACGTTTCTTTAATTTCTTTGACAGCATCAACAACTTGATCTACTTCTCTGTTTGACGGTCCCCGCCCGCTGGCGACGATGCAGTATGTCCCTATATTCAGGTCGTGGGCGCGTTTTGCCCCCTTTAGCAATATATGCTTATCCACCATCCGATAAGACTCGATCGGCGCTTTTGATATTGAAGATTGTGAACAGTACCCGCAATTTTCCGGACACAGGCCTGATTTTGCATTCATAATCATATTCAGTTTTACTTTTTTTCCGTAAAATCGTTTTCTGATATGAAAAGCGGCATGCATCAGCAATAAAAGATCCTCATCAGGACAATTTAAAATGGCCAGCGCTTCTTGATTCGTTACTTCCGCCCCGTCCAGCACTCTCTCTGCAAGATCCATCCATTGATTCATGTTTATCTCCCCATTTGTGTCAGATTCATGAAAGAGGTAACATCTATATGTTTCTCAATCATGTGTTGAATGTTTTCCGGTGAAACGTGATCCAGCTTCGGTGTGATTCCCAAAATCGGAACTTTGCATAATGTTTCAATCATGCTAGGGTTCGTCTTTTCGTCCAGCCCCGGCCGGCTCTTTACGCCGTTGATAATAATGCCGAGAACCTCTATCCCCATGTTTTTCGCATATTCAACGGTTAAATATGTGTGGTTGATGGTTCCGAGATCAGGCCTGGTGACAATCACTGCCGGCAATTCCATGGCTTTTATCAGATCACTGACTAAATAATTTTCACCAAGCGGGACGGAAATGCCGCCTGCCCCCTCAACGATGAAACACTCATGACGATTTTTGATCTTACTCCAGTGGGCCATGACATCCGCCATGCTCACGGATTTCCCCTCAAGCATGGCGGCCGTGTACGGCGCAAGCGGCTCTTTCCATTCAAATGGCGTGATTTCTTCATGAGACAGTGCGGTTTGTGACATGTCTTTCAAGAGCGAGGTGTCACTTTCCGGATGAGTCCGCGGCACGCCGCTTAAAAACGGCTTAAACACTCCGATATCCGCCTGTTTCTGCCGGAATGCCGCGGCAAGTCCGCAAGAAACGATGGTTTTTCCGACGCCGGTATCTGTTCCTGTGACAAAAAAACTTCTCATTTGTTTAAATTCAGCTCTTTTCTAATGGAATCAAATGCTTCTGTCAGCTCGTCTATGTCCTGTAAGCTGCGATCCGCCGTAACGGTCAGCCTGATTCTGCTTTCGCCTTCCGGAACGGCGGGCGGGCGGATGGCCGGGGCGCAGATTCCCTTTTTCTCCAGCAGCGCAGCGGCTGAAACCGCTGTTTTTGCATCACCGATGATAACGGGGATAATCGGTGTATCTCCGCCTCTTACGGTAAAGCCCATATCGGTCAGACGCTTTTTTATCGTTTTGACAGATGATTGCAGCTCACGGCGCGTATCGTGCATATCTGATATGATGTCAAATGCCGTATGTGAAGCCGCACAAATTGACGGCGGGAGGGCCGTCTGAAAAATAAACGTCCGCGCCTGATTCAGCAAAAAATCAATGAAAATGTTTGATCCCGCGGCAAAACCGCCTTCCGTTCCTACAGCTTTGCTTAATGTGCCGATGACAACATCCGGACAAACACCGAAATAGTCACTGGTTCCCCCGCCGTTTTCCCCAAGTACACCGGTTGCATGCGCGTCATCTGCTATCACAAATGCCTGGTACTGCTTTGCAAGCGCCATTATGCGGTCAAGAGGCGCGATGGTTCCGTCCATGCTGAAGACGCCGTCTGTGACGATGAAGCGGCGGTTCCGAGCCTGGACGGAAGCAAGTTTTTTCTCAAGATCAGCCATATCAATATGGCGGTACACGATGGTTTCCGCTTTTGATAAACGGCAGCCGTCAACAATGCTCGCATGGTTCAGTTGATCGCTTAAAATGACATCGCCTTTTTGAGGCAGTGAGGCAAGCACGCCGATATTCGCCAAGTAACCGCTTGAAAACAATAAAGCCGCTTCCGTCTGTTTAAAGTCCGCGATTGTTTGTTCAAGTTTTTCGTGCCACACAGTATTTCCTGTCGTTAACCGTGAGCCGCCGCTTCCTGCCCCGAACCGGCTCAGCGCCGTTTGCGCGGCTGTGATCAGCCGCTCATCTTTTGACAGGCCTAAATAGTCATTGGACGCCCAAGTCTGCCGCTTTTGCCCCTTGGTTTTGAGAGCGGTTTCCTGTGTTCGCAGCGTCCGATACAGCCCGTCTCTTTTCACCGCATCGAGCCTTCCGAGGAGCCATCCGTCAAAATCCACGGCCGGTCACCTCGGCTATCGCTTCTTTCATAATGGAGAGCATGGCTTGTAACTGATCGGTTGTGCTGGCAAGCGGCGGCAGAAAGGCGATGACGTCTCCGAGCGGCCGTGTCAGCATACCAAGCTCTCTCATTTTCAAGGACACCTTGTATCCCATCCGCTTTTCAGGCGGATAAGGCTGTCTTGTCCCCTTATCCTGCACAAGCTCTATGCCGCACATGAAACCGAGCTGGCGGACATCGCCGACATGAGGAAGCTGCTTCAGATTATGAAGAAATTTCGCTGCCGTTTTTGATTTTTCGGCGACTTGTTCAACGATGCGCTCTGATTCGAATAAACGCAGATTTTCAATTGCCGCGGCACAGCCAAGCTGATTTCCTGTATAGGAATGGCCGTGGAAAAATGTTTTCATTTTGTCGTAGTCATCGTAGAAGGCTTCATAAATGGCTTCTGTGGCAAACGTCACAGCGATCGGCAAATAGCCTCCCGTAATGCCTTTCCCTGCCGCCATCAAGTCCGGCTGGACATTTTCATGCTCACAGGCAAACATTTTTCCGGTGCGGCCGAACCCCGTCGCCACTTCGTCAACGATCATTAACACATCATATGCCGTACACAGCTTTCGTACGCCTGCCAGAAAGCCTTCAGGCATGATGATCATCCCGGATGCGCCTTGCACCATCGATTCAATCGTAAGTGCGGCAATCTCTTCGTGGTGCTTTGCAAGCAGCTGTTCGAGCGCGTGAAGGCATTCATCCCGGCACTGTACAGGGTCGCCGCTTTCAGATCTGTATACATACGGAATCGGGGCTTTGTAGCTTTCAAACATCAGCGGGCCGTACACATGGTGGAAGAGTTCAATGGAGCCGACGCTGACGGCTCCGATCGTATCGCCGTGATAGCCGTTCTGCATAGAAATAAATGTCTGTTTCTCGGGTCTCCCTATGTTTTTCCAGTATTGAAAGGCCATTTTCAGAGCGATTTCCATTGCTTCCGCTCCGCTGTCGGAGTAAAAAACGCGTGTCAGCTTTTCCGGTGCGATGCCTGTCAGCATCTCGGCAAGTTCTGTTGCGGGAACGTTCGTCATACCCAGCAAGGTTGAATGAGCGATTTTTTCAAGCTGTTTTTGAATCGCTTCATCCATTTCTTTTTTGCGGTGGCCGTGTACATTGAGCCATACTGAAGAAAAGCCGTCATAATATTCTTTGCCGCTGATGTCTTTCAGCATGATCCCGTTTCCGCTTTCAATGATTAACGGATCTTCATCGTAATCTTTCATTTGTGTGAAAGGCAGCCAAAGATGCTTTTTGCTTTTTTCAATCATTGATTGTTTCATCATTTCTCCTCCCGCTGAATGAATACAGGCTGCTTCTCTAAAAAATGGATACATCTCTCCGTATCTATGGAGCCATCTGTAAAGAAAATCCGGCAGCCGCTTTCATCTCCGGCATTTTTCATCTTGGCAATCCGCTGATATCCCAGCTTCTCTGCGGCAACATAGCCTGTTATGTAATCAGGGTCATCCGACCAGCACAATTCAGCAATAATCTCCGGATATGCGCAAACTTTTGCCGCGATGGCATGTGCTTCTTTTATTCGTGAATTTTCCGGCATGTTGTGCGTAAAAGCCCATTTTTGAAAATCATGTGACGGCCAATCCACTCGGGATACCCGCACACCTCTATTTCCTCTGCCGTCAATGCGTTCTCCTGCCCGGATATCAAACAGAACCGCTCCTCTTGCTTCTGCATATTCCGCAATGTTTTCATACGCTTTCTCTATCATGTGCGGGGGAATCCCCGCCTTTTGCAGAAGCTTGCGGGCGATTGCTTGTCCTTTTTCCGGCGTGTCTGTTTGATGGAAAGCAACCGGCAAAGGGCGGATCGTTTCGATCGGTTCATTAATGCTTTCAAGCTGAATCTGCATAAAATCAGGTATTCCTCTTGAGTGCGAGAAGCCTTTATGTAATAAGCTATCTACCGCTTCCTGTAAACCGCTGTAAGTGATGAGCCGTTCTCCGCCGGAAATGTGTTTTCCGCCCTGCTCATGGGGGGCGTTTCGGGAAGCTCTCATTCTGACGCTGTAATAGGTTTCTTCCCGCATATATTCCCCTCCTTTCTCTTACTATGAAAATTAATGTTAACCAAAATAATTTAAGGTTAACACTTATACAGAATATTAGTGCCCTCTACGGAATATGTCAACCTAAACTATCAAACTGTTAACTTAATGAGTTTTGCAAAGCCTCATTACGTTTTCATGTTTTGTTCATATTTTAGTAATTGTTTATTCAACACTGTCCGCTAAAGTAGTCCATATTAACGAATATGACAGCCATCTGATTCTTTTATGAAGGGAGGTCAAAACCGGATGCCGTTATGCTGAAAGAAAAAGTAAAGACAGCAGGCCGTTTTTGCACTGTAGGCGTCGGCAATACGCTGATCGATTTTGGTGTCTTCTTTCTTCTCGCCGCTTGTCATGTCCCCTATCTTCCGGCGCAGATCTGCTCCTATTCGGCAGGGATCATCAACAGCTATGTATGGAACCGGAAGTGGACGTTTCGTGTAAAACGCAAGGCTGACGGGAAAGAGATCATGCGATTTCTCATGATTAATCTTGCCGCGTCGGGAATCACCTTTTTGCTGCTTTACGCGTTTCAAAAAGGCGGCTGTTCGCTATTGGTGAGTAAGTTCGCTGCCACTATCGGCGGAATGATGATGAATTTTATCGGAAACCGAATCTGGGTATTTGGAGATTCGCTGAAAAACATACAGGATCAGGAGTGAAGATGAATGAAAAAAAGAGTGAGAAAAGCGGTCATTCCCGCAGCAGGTTTAGGAACGAGATTTCTGCCGGCGACAAAGGCGCAGCCTAAAGAAATGCTGCCGATTGTCGACAAACCGGCCATCCAATATATTGTCGAAGAGGCCGCAGCGTCAGGAATTGAAGATATATTGATTATTACAGGGAGAAACAAACGCTCGATTGAAGATCATTTTGACCGGTCGGCGGAATTGGAATTCAATCTTGAGGAAAAAGGCAAGACGGAGACGCTGAAGGAAATGCAGCGGATTGCCGATTTGGCCAATATTCATTACATCCGTCAGAAAGAACCGCTCGGATTAGGACATGCGGTGCTGTGTGCGGAGCATTTTATCGGAGATGAGCCTTTTGCCGTTCTATTAGGTGATGATATTATGGTATCTGACACTCCCGCTCTTTCACAGCTCATAGACGTCTATAACCAACACGGCACAGAAACGATCGGTGTACAGCCCGTCGATCCTGCTGATGTCAGCAAATATGGTATTATACAGACGGGGCGGCAGAGCGGTCATGTGTACCAGGTTGAGGATCTGATTGAGAAACCGGCTGTTGAAAAGGCGCCCTCTCATATTGCCGTGATGGGCCGCTACATATTAACCCCTGCTATTTTTAAAACGCTGAAGACGATCGGAAGAGGCGCGGGCAACGAAATCCAATTGACAGACGCGCTGCGCGAAGTGTGCCGCACCCGAAGCATTTACGCGCGGGAGCTTGAAGGAAGCCGGTTTGATATAGGAGATAAGTTCGGCTGTTTTAAGGCCGGCACGGAGATAGGGCTTCTGCGGGAAGAAATGAGACCGAAACTTTTAGCTTATTTAGAAGAGGTGTTAAAAAGAGAATCTGAAGAAATCGTGCGTTAAAAAATAATTTGTAACCATTTTGCTTGTCAATCAGTCATATAATTGGGTAAAAAGATAAAGAGGTTGTGAACAGTGTGGGCAATTTTATTAGTGAAATATTATCCTGGCTGACAAGTATGGGCTATTTAGGGATTGCGCTCGGATTAATGATCGAAATCATTCCGAGTGAAATCGTTCTGGCTTACGGAGGCTATATGGTGTCAGAAGGCACGATCAGCTTTATCGGCGCCATTGTCGCCGGTGTGATCGGGGGAACGATCGCGCAGTGCTTTATTTACTGGATCGCCCGTTATGGGGGACGGCCGTTTTTGGACAAGTACGGCAAGTACTTACTTCTGAAAAAGCATCATGTTGATGTTGCGGAAAACTGGTTTCGCCGTTACGGCGCCGGCGTTGTGTTCTCGGCGCGGTTTATCCCGGTCGTCAGACATGCGATCTCCATCCCGGCCGGCCTTGCGAAAATGCCTCTTTCCAAGTTTGTCATATTGACGACGCTCGCCATTATTCCGTGGTCTGTCATTTTCGTTTATCTCGGGTATCAGCTCGGGGGACAGTGGAAAGACGTAGACAGCTATGCCGGAATGTATACAACTCCGATCATTATATTGGCTCTCGTATTTATTGTTGTTTATTTCGTTGTGAAGAAAATGAGATCAAGACTATGAAAAAAGACTGCATAAGAACGGCTGCGAGCCGGATCTATGCAGTCTTTTTTTTTATTTAAACCGGGTATACGGGGTGTTTCCGGTGTGTGAATGTCAGTTGTTTGGACATGTAAGCAGTGAGGCGTTTATTGAGTTCTTCCCGCAAGGAATCAGCAGGAACAACGCCGTCAATCACCATTTCAGAGGCAAGCCGGTAAAGGTTAATGTCTTCCTTATATTCATCACGCTTTTCTTGAATAAAAGCCGGCCTTTCTTCAGGTGTGAGCTCGTTGATCTTGTTTGCGTAGACCGCATTCACCGCTGCTTCAGGACCCATTACGGCAATTTGCGCAGTCGGAAGCGCTAAACAGCAGTCCGGTTCAAAAGCAGGCCCCGCCATCGCGTATAATCCGGCACCGTAGGCTTTTCTGACGATAACAGAAAGCTTCGGAACAGTCGCTTCCGCCATTGCGGAGATCATTTTTGCGCCATGCCTGATGATGCCCGCCTGCTCAACCTTCGTTCCGATCATGAATCCGGGAATGTCTGCTAAAAACAGAAGCGGAATATGGAATGCGTCGCACAAAGCGATAAATTTTGCGGCTTTATCCGCCGAATCGAGAAATAAAACCCCGCCTTTGACACGCGGCTGATTGGCGATAATGCCGACCGGCTGTCCGTGAATCCGCGCAAGCCCCGTTATTAATTCCTGCGCAAATAACGATTTAATCTCAAAAAATGAGTCTTCATCAATGACACGTTCAATTAAATCCATCATGTTGAACGGTGCGTTTTGATGTGCCGGGATGACATCTGAGAGCGGTTTTTCAAAAGCTTTCGGGTTCTTAGATTTGTTGACGGGCGCTTTTTCAGTATAATTTGACGGAAAATAGCTGAGATATGTCTGCGCCATCATGATTGCTTCCTGTTCCGTCCGGGCGAGGAGATCACCGCAGCCTGATACGGAACAATGCATACGGGCGCCGCCCATTTCTTCAAGCGATACTTTCTCGCCAATCACCATTTCTGCCATACGCGGAGAACCTAAGTACATGGATGCATTGCCTTCGACCATAATGACAATGTCGCAAAAGGCCGGAATGTAAGCGCCGCCCGCAGCGGAAGGGCCGAACAATAAACAGATTTGCGGAATGCGGCCCGACAGCTTTACTTGATTATAAAAGATGCGGCCGGCTCCCCTTCTGCCCGGGAACATGTCGACCTGATCTGTAATTCTCGCACCTGCGGAATCGACTAAGTACAAGAGCGGACACTGAAGCTTTTCCGCCGTCTCTTGAATGCGGATGATTTTTTCCACCGTTTTCGCGCCCCACGAGCCCGCCTTTACGGTTGAGTCGTTTGCCATCACACAAACGGTTCTGCCGCCGATGGTTCCGATCCCGGTAACGACCCCGTCAGCCGGCAGTCCGTCTGACATGCACTCGGCGAAAAAAGCGTCTTCAACGGATATGCCGTCATCGAATAAAAGCTTCAGCCTGTCTCTTACAAAAAGTTTTCCCTTCTTTTCGTTGCTTGCATGATATTTCGCGGCTCCTCCCTTTTCTATCGTTTTGCTGCGTGTCTGCCGTTCTTTTTCGTAATCCATCCGAGTCCCTCCATGTTTTATTTTCCTTTGTATTCAGGGGGTCTTTTTTCTTTAAAAGCGCGCAGGCCCTCTTCTCTGTCAAGTGTGGGGATGACTTGTTCATATGCTTTTCGTTCGATTTCGAGTCCTGTATTGAGATCTGTCTCCAGACCCTTGTTTATCGCGGATTTTGCTTGTCTGACGGCGATCGGCCCATTAGCGGCGATTCGGCCGGCCAGTGCTTTTGCTTTTTCCATAAGTTCATCGTCTTCATAAACATGCTCGATCAGCTTCATGTCTTTTCCCTCTTCTGCAGAAAGTCTTCGGCCGGTATAGATCAATTCTTTTGCCGCGCCAGGGCCGATAAGCCGGGGCAGTCTCTGTGTTCCGCCCGCCCCGGGAATGATCGCAAGCCCTGTTTCAGGAAGGCCGAGGCCCGCCCGGCTGACGGCTGTTCTGATATCGCAGGCGAGAGCGAGTTCAAGGCCTCCTCCGACAGCGGTTCCGTTCAGCGCTGCAATGACTGGCTGCGGGAGAGCTTCAATGGATGCTGCCGTTTCACCGATACGCCTGACGCTTTGTCTGACTTGTTCATGATTCATCCCCGCTCTTTCTTTTAAATCAGCACCGGCGCAAAATGTGTTCCCGTTGCCGGTGAGAATGACACAACGAATGGATGGCGTGTTTTTGATGTCTTCAATCACACGCTGTAAATGATCAATCATTTCTGAAGACAGCGAGTTGGCCGCATGCGGGCGGTTCAGCGTGATCAGACCGATCGTTTCTTGACAGACGGAATACAAGACGCAATCTTCCATGGCTTCTCCTTTCTCATTTCGTTCTGAATGCCTGCAGGTTTCTGCTTGGCAGGTCTTTGCCTATTTTATCCGCGATCCAGCCGGCGGCATAAAGAAGTTTATTCATGTCCGTCCCAGTATCAATCCCCATTTGTTCGAGCATATAAATGACGTCTTCTGTGGCAGCGTTGCCTGCTGATCCAGGGGCGTACGGGCAGCCGCCAAGCCCGCCTGAGGAAGTATCAAAGGATGTGATGCCCATATCAAGAGCGGGAATGATATTCGCTAGAGCCGTTCCTCTTGTATCATGGAAATGGAGTGCGATTTTTGAGGCGGGAATTCTCGGCAAAAGGGCTTCAAGCACGGCTATGACCTGCAAGGGATTTGCCGCGCCGATCGTGTCGCCGAGCGATATTTCATCAACACCCATTTCGAGCAGGGTGTCTGACAGGCGGATGACTTGTTCGACCGGCACGTTCTGTTCGTACGGACAGCCGAACACAGTGGACAGATAAGCTCTCGTCGCCATTTTTTCAGCTTTTGCTTCAGTAATAACCCGCCTGAGCTCTTGAACGGTCCGGTCAATCGGTTTGTTTACGTTTTTTTGGTTATGGGTTTCGCTTGCAGATAAAAATACACATGCCTGATCGATTCCGCCTTCTGCCGCATGCTCCAGTCCGATGAGGTTCGGAACGAGAGCCGCGTAGACCGTATGTTCAGATCTGGCAATGCCTTTTGCGACGTCCAGGCTGTCACGAAGAGCCGGAATCCATCTCGGATGCACGAATGATGTCACTTCGATATAGGGAAGGCCTGTTTTTGACAGCATATTGATCCACTCAATCTTATCTTCTGTATCCACCCACGCCGATTCATTCTGCAAGCCGTCACGCGGTCCTACTTCATTGATGCGGACATGTTTCGGACAGTTCATGCTGCACCTCCCGTTTTATTGAAGTTCAATCAGGACCTCTCCTTCATCAGTGAAATCACCTTCTGATTTTTTCACTTCTTTCACCGTACCCGCTGCATCAGCGATAATCGGAATTTCCATTTTCATAGATTCCAAGATGGCCACTTCCTGTCCTTCTTCAATGACATCACCCGGCTTCACATGAATTTTCCACAGGTTTCCCGCCATCTGAATTTTTATGACGCTCATTTTGACGCCCCCTCGTTCATTGTTTGTAAAAAACCGGTTGTTGCCTCGCCCTTTTCAAACACTTCTGAAAGGGCAATTTTTGTCAGCAGCGGAATGTTGGTTTTAATCCCTTCTACATGATATTCGCCAAGGGCGGTTTTCAGTTGTTCAATGGCTTGTTTTCTCGTATTCGCCGTGACGATCATTTTGGCAATCATCGGATCGTAAAACGGAGAAATGACGCTTCCCTTTTCGACGGCGCATTCGTGTCGCACTGACGGGTGTCTTAAAACGGAAAAAGACGAGATGGTACCGGGTGACGGGTAAAAGGTGACCGGATCTTCCGCATAGATTCGCACTTCAATCGCATGACCGCGGTGGTTGATATCTTTCTGCAAGAAAGTCAGCGCCTGCCCAGCGGCAATTTTCAGCTGTTCTTCCACAAGATCCAGTCCTGTAATTTCTTCTGTCACCGGATGCTCCACCTGCAGTCTTGTGTTCATCTCTAAAAAATAGATTTGTTTCTTTTGGTCGACGAGAAATTCTATTGTGCCTGCATTTTGGTAGCCGATCGATTTAGCGGCTTTAACGGCGGTTTCACCGAGTCTTTGTCTTAATTCATCGTCAACAAACGGCGACGGCGCTTCTTCTATCACTTTTTGGTGGCGCCTTTGGACTGAACAGTCACGTTCAAACAGATGAACGGTGTTGCCGAAAGAATCTGCGAGTATCTGAATTTCAATATGACGGGCATTTTCAATGACCTTTTCCATGTACATTGCGCCGTCTCCAAAAAAGGAGGCGGCCCGCTTTTGATTGCCTTCGAACGCTTTGGCCAGCTCTTCTTCTGAATGTACGATCTGCATGCCGATTCCGCCTCCTCCTGCAGACGCTTTCAGCATGACCGGAAAGCCGATGGCACGGGCTTCTGCTAAGGCGGAGTGAACATCGGGCAATGGCTCTGAAACACCGGGAACGATCGGGACCTTTGCTTTTTGCATCGTTTTTCGGGCTTCTATCTTGCTGCCCATCTTTGCGATGATATCACCGGGCGGACCGATAAATGTGATTTGTTCCTTCCGGCAGCGTTCGGCGAACAGGCTGTTTTCTGACAGAAGCCCGTAGCCCGGATGAATGGCGTCCGCTCCGGCGGATTTGGCGGCTTCTATGATTCTGTCGATATGTAAATAGCTTTCATTTACTCTCGATTTTCCGATCGGATAGGCCTCATCAGCCGCTTTTACGTGCAGCGCGTCCCGGTCGGCTTCTGAATAGACAGCTGCCGAGGGGATGCCGAGACGTTTGCAGGTGCGGATAATTCTTAAGGCGATTTCTCCTCTGTTGGCAATCAGGACTTTTTTAAACAAATGTGAAGCACTCCTTTTTCATTAAGTTAACTTGAGCTCTTCAATCGTTTTTTCCCGCAGCTTGAATTTCTGAATTTTTCCTGAGGCTGTCATTGGATATTCATCTGTAAACAAAACATACCTGGGGACTTTATAGCGGGCGATATGTTCTTTGCAAAAGGTTCTGATGTCTTCTGCGGAAGCGGTTTGTCCGTCTTTGAGCCTGACCCATGCCGCGGCCTCTTCTCCGTATTTCGGATCAGGCACGCCGACGACCTGAACGTCTGCTACCGCGGGATGCCGATATAACATTTCCTCAATCTCGCGCGGATAGATATTTTCGCCGCCCCTGATCAGCATGTCTTTCAGACGGCCCGTGATTTTGCAGTACCCGTCCTCGTCCATGACCGCCAAATCACCGGTATGCAGCCAGCCGTCTTTGTCTATCGCTTCTTCGGTCGCTTCTTGATTTTTATAATAGCCTTTCATGACATGATATCCGCGGGTGCAGAGCTCTCCTTGTTCGCCCCGGGCGGCTTCTTGGGATGTTCCGGGCCGAACGATTCTGACTTCGATATGGGGAAGCGCGCGCCCCGCTGTTTCCACTCTTCTTTCAAATGAATCATCCGTTCTTGTCTGCGTAATGACAGGTGATGCTTCGGTCTGTCCGTAGGCAATTGTAATGTCAGTCATCCCCATTTTGCCGATCACTTCTCTCATGACTTCCGCCGGGCATGGCGAGCCTGCCATAATACCGGTTCGGACGTGGGAAAGATCATATTCAGAATAACGGCTGTCATGAAGGAGGGCGATAAACATCGTCGGTACACCGTGCAGAGCCGTGCAGGCTTCTTGCTCCACCGTTTTCAGAACGGCCGGCGGAGAAAACTGTTCGATCGGAATCATCGCCGCACCCGCGGAAACACATGCCAGCACGCCGAGCACACACCCGAAGCAGTGGAAAAACGGCACGGGAATACATAAACGGTCACTTGAAGTAAGCTTCATGCATTCTGCGATATTGGCCGCGTTATTTACGATATTAAAATGTGAGAGCATGACGCCTTTCGGAAATCCGGTCGTACCTGATGTATATTGCATATGAATGCAATCATCCTTTTTCAGGCTGTCCATCCTTCCGTCAAGCTCTGCATCCGTTACAGACTCAGCATCCTTCAGCAAAGAATCCCAACGGTGCATCCCGGGCGGGCTTTTATCACCGATATATAACACAGTCCGTAAAAAGGGATAACGTTTCGAACGCAGCCTGCCGCGCTCACACGTTTTCAGCTCCGGAATCAGCTTATTCACGATTTCAACATAAGATGTCTGCCGGTAGGAATCCATGATTATCAGGGCCGAGACGTCTGAATGTGCCAGCAGATAATCGAGCTCTGCGATTTGAAAATTTGTATTGATGGTGACCAGAACGGCGCCGATTTTCGCCGTTGCAAATTGCGCCGCGAGCCATTCCGGAATGTTGGATGCCCATATGGCTACATGATCTCCTTTTTCAACTCCCAGCTTCATCAGCCCTTTTGCGGTTTGCCGGCATAACCGGTCAAACTCGGCATACGTATAACGAAGGCCGCGCTCAGGGTAAACAACCGCTTCACGATCCGGAAAAAGCTCCGCGGTCCGCTCAAGCAGCTTTCCGGCTGTTAAATGGATAAGTTCAGCCATATGACCTGCCCCTTTCCATCCCTGTATTAGTAAACGTTTTCATTTCACTTCAAAAGCTGTCTTGCGATGACCATTCTTTGAATTTCTGACGTTCCTTCGCCAATCTCCATCAGCTTTGCGTCACGAAGCATACGTTCGACACCGCATTCCTTCATATAACCGGAACCGCCATGAATTTGGATGGCCTGAAGGCATGTTCTGACGGCCATTTCAGAAGCATAAAGCTTGGCGAATGCCGCTTCTTTCGTAAATGGCAGGTTTTGATCCTTCAGCCATGCCGCTTTAAGCACCATCTGTCTGGCAAGGTCAATTTCCATCGCCATATCGGCCAGCTTAAATTGAATGGCTTGAAATGACGATATCGGACTGCCGAACTGCTTGCGTTCCTTCGCATATGACAGCGACGCCTCCAGTGCGCCTTGAGCGATACCGACAGCCAGTGCCGCAATCGAGATCCGCCCGCCGTCTAATGTATATAAAAATTGTTTAAAACCTTTTTCAGGATCACCGAGCAGGTTATCGGCAGGCACCCTGACATCCTCCAGCACAAGCTCGGCCGTATCCGACCCTCTCACACCCATCTTGTCGTACGGATTTGTGATCGTAAATCCCGGTGTGTCTGTCGGGACGATCAGAGCTGAAATGATCGGTTTTCCGTCGGAGTTCTTTCCCGTAACGGCAGTGACAATGACAGTGCGGGCGTAATTTGCGTTTGTGATCCAGCATTTCTCTCCGTTTATCACATAGTCATCGCCCTTTTTCTCGGCTTTTGTCTGGGTACCGCCGGCATCGGAACCTGCATTCGGCTCTGTCAGCCCGAATGATCCGAGCGCTTTTCCCGAAGCAAGCGGAATAAGATGTTCTTGCTTTTGCTGTTCAGTACCGAAATAGTATAATGGGCTTGCGCCGAGTGACACGGCTGCCGCGTAGCTCAGCCCCGTGCTGCCGCAGGCTTTTCCGATTTCTTCGACCGCTGCCGCATATGAAATGGTATCACCGCCCGCCCCGCCGTATTCTTCCGGAAACGGAATTCCGAGCAGCCCGAGTTCGCCTATTTTTTTAAATGTGTCTATCGGGAAGACGGCTGATTGATCAACCTCATGGGCTTTCGGGGCAATTTCATTTTTGGCGAAATCTCTGACCATTTCGCGCACCATCTGCTGTTCTTTTGTCAGTTGAAAATTCATTAACCTTCCTCCTTCTGCTGCTTTCTACATTTTATTAATGGGGGTCTTTATTCATTCCATCCAAATGAAGTCTGAACATTCGGACTCATCCGCCGCCAAAAAAACTGACAGCGCCGCAACTGTCAGTTTTATTAATAATGCTATTTAACCATCCGTTTTGCGGAGGGACGGCTCTCATGGTGAAGCCTGTCAACGGAAGTAACGATATAGGTGCAGGCTCCTTTCGCCCGAGTATCAGTATCTGAAAATGTCTGCGTCCGTGACGATGTTTTTCTGACTGTATCCACTAAATAAGGCTGCTTTCCCTTTTCTGCGCGGTAAATGGCGTAATAAGCCGTTTTTTTACCGTTGGATTTCGCATCTTCAATATAGAGTGTATGGCCTGAAGCATTCTTCTCCGCCCGTTTGACAGACGGTTTTTTTAAAGCGGAATGTCCGAGCCAAGGCATCTCGGGAATTAATGCGGGCCGGCTGTACATGTCTTTGATCAAACGGTTTTTCACATCGAGCGGATTACGGTTTAAATCCTTTAAACTGAAATGCATGCTGCCTTTAATCCAAGCTGATCCCCTGTTTAGAGTAATCTGTCTTCCGTATTCCCCCGGGTCGGCCCAGGCCGGATCAGCATTGTTGTTGATTTTATAAGCTGCCTGCCCGATATATAAATGCACCGGCCGATTGTTCACTTCTTTTCCCCACCAATCCGCTAAGACGTCATATGCCGCCGCTTTAAATCCGATGCTCCAGTAAATTTGCGGTGCGATGTAATCAATGTATCCTTTTTGGATCCATTCTCTCGTATCAGCATATAAATCATCGTAGTTCCGCACCCCTGCGGCCGTTTCGGAGCCTGTCGGGTCATCTGCGGCATTTCTCCATACGCCGAACGGGCTGATTCCGAATTTGACATAAGGTTTTTCTCGCTTGATGGTTTGGTTGATTTCTTTTACAAGCCGGTTGACGTTATCCCTGCGCCAGTCATCCATTGATGCAAAGTGAGCTTTTCCGTACCGTTCGTATTCCGCCTGATCGGGGAATTCCTGTCCGGCAATTTTATAAGGATAAAAATAATCATCCATATGAACCGCATCAATGTCATAACGGCTGACCACTTCTTTGATTCCATCCGTTATAAATTGTCTTACTTCCGGAATGCCCGGATTATAGTACAGCTGTTTTCCGTATGCAGCGACCCAGTCCGGATGGGAACGCGCGGGATGATCATCTGAAAGCGCATTCAAATTTGTGTGATTCATCGTGATCCGGTAAGGATTGAACCAAGCGTGAAATTCAAGATTCCGTTTATGTGTCTCTTCAACTAAAAAAGCAAGCGGATCGTAGCCGGGATTTTTGCCTTGTGTTCCTGTCAGATACTCTGACCAAGGCCCGTAATCTGATGGATAAAAAGCATCAGCCGCAGGCTTAATTTGGACGATAACGGCGTTCATTCCCATCTCCTGAACGTCATCCAGCAGCTTGCTGTATTCTCTTTTTTGCTCTTCCGGTGACAGCCCTTTTTTAGAGGGCCAGTCGATATTGGTGACAGACGCGATCCATACGGCTCTCATTTCTCTCTCCGGCTGAGTGCCGCTTGCTTGTGCGGATGCTGAGAATGTAAAGATACCGGCTGTCAGTACAACGGTCAAAAACCATATCATGCTAAAACGGCAGCTTTTCATGTTTTTCCCCCTCTCTGCTTTACGGTATTCCGAAGCATTCCGGGCGGTGAATCAGAAAGCCTGCTTTGCTCCTCTCAGCCTAAAAGGGAAAGAAAAAAGTCCTAAAGCGAATAAAACGCTTCAGGACTTTTTATGTTTCATGGCGGCGAGCACGTCAATGATCTTCGTTCCGACGCCGACACAAGTTTCAAGGATGGCCTGCGCTCCGGCAATGGACAAAATGAAAATAACCGGATGTGCATAGCGGGGCCAGACCAAATAGCAGATACCGATCAATATGGCGCACCAGACGCCTGCACACCAATAACATTGCAGCATATAACTGAATGCGGAGGAAGGGACTTTTTTTTGGACGGCGCGCCCGTTTTGATCGACGGTTTTTTCTTGCTTTATAAAGGGTTTTCTTATGAATTCCGTAATCTTATCAAATACGATCAAATGGGTCAGCCGGTAGCTGGCAAGAATGATCATTACATACGTAAGCCAAGATAGGTTCGTCATGTCAAAGCCTCCAAAAAAACTGAGTTTGATTCCCCTATCTTGCCCTTTGTCTTCTTCAGCCATTCTGCCGGATGTTACAGATTCCGCGCCAAGCGTCTTCCGCTGTTTGCAATGATGTCCAGTATGACCTCAGCATTTTGCTGTGCATAGGCGGGTTCAAACATATCTTTATGGGCGCCCCCGCCTTGATATTCCTGATAGAGTCCCGTTGTGGCGCCTTCCCACTTCATCGGCTCGGTCTTATCACTGTGCTCTTCCTTTATACCGGCCTCGATAAAATGGAGGTTTGCCGCAATTTGGCCGTCATTTATCAGTTCCGCCCAGTACGTTTGATAGCGCTCTGTTTTTCTGATGACCGCTTCCCTGACGGCTTCCGGGACATTTTCGGCTGTTGCGTTTGTTGGCTGCGGCGGCAGTGCGTCAAGCTTTCTGTACGCGTCTGCGATAATGACGTCGCTGATTTCTAAGCCGCGCTTTTCCATCGCTTTTGCCGCCTCGAATGCCGTATTGCCGCCCGCTGAATATCCGAAGAGGATATAAGGGCCTTCCGGCTGGATTTCCAGCATTTTATCAATGTATTGTTCCATTCTGCTGTCTTCTTCAATAAAGTTAAAACCGTACACAGCAGCCCGTCCGTTTAATGCCGCCGCAAGATCTTTAAAGAAAATCCCGAAACCTGAGATAGGCGGAAAACAGAATAGGTTGCGGCCTTTCGGCTGATTCAGTCTGCTGATATGCTGTTCGGCAGCTTCCGACAGTGTACTGGAATACAGCTTTTCAGCCAATTGTTCAATTGTCGGATATTCAAATATCATTTCAATCGGCACATCCATCTGCTGCCTGGTCTTCAGCTGATGAATCACTTGCAATGCTTTCAAAGAATGGCCGCCCAGCTCAAAGAAGTCATCCTGTATGCCCAGCTCCCCGCAGCCGAGGATCGGCGTCCAAATGTCGATCAGCTCACGCTCTACCCAGTTTCGTGGCGGAACGGCTTTTGATGACGTTTTTTTCCGTTCCGGCGCAGGCAGCCGGCGGCGGTCCACTTTGCCGTTTGCGGTAAGCGGCATACGGTCAAGCTTAATCACATACTGCGGAATCATATAGTCGGGAAGCGACCTGGCCAACAGGGATCGAATGGCTCTTTCTTCAGCATGTGCTCCTGTATAATACGCACAAAGGATTGCTTCTTGTCCTTCTTTTGCTGCGATGACTGCCGATTCCCTGATTCCATCTATTTCAGTCAAGCGTGCTTCAATTTCGGCCGGCTCAATCCGCTTCCCGCGAATCTTGAATTGGCGGTCGATACGGCTGATGTATCCGATGCTTCCATCAGGCAGCCAGTGTGCCAAGTCGCCTGTTTTGTAGATCTTTTCTTCAGGATGAACCGGGTGGCTGACAAATGCTTCACTTGTTAAGTCAGGCCTGTTTAAATAGCCTTTGGCAACCCCGTCACCGCCGACACAAAGCTCACCGGGCACGCCGATCGGCGCAAGTCCGCCGTTTTTATCAATGATATACGCGGTTGAATTGCTGATCGGTTTTCCGATTGGGATCGGCTGAGAAAAATCGTGCCTGATTTCGTAAAAGGTAGAAAATGTCGTATTTTCCGTCGGTCCGTATATGTTATAAAGGCTGAGATTCGGACACCGGTGTCTGACCTTATTGATGAGCGCCGGGGACAATGCTTCTCCGCCGACATATAAGGTGTGCAACCCAGAAAACATCTCCGGATCTGCCTGGGCAAACTGGTTAAAGAGCGCCGTCGTCAAAAACAGAATCGTAATCCGGTTGGAAGAAAGATAATTGCCGAACCTCTCAGGGGCAAGCATTGTCGAGCGGTCAACCACATGAAGACATGCTCCGTTCAAAAGCGCTCCGAAGATTTCAAATGTCACTGCGTCAAAACCGATGGACCCTGTCAGAATGAGGCGGTCCGACATGCCAGCCGACGTGTAATTGCTGTTTGACACGAGCGATACGACGTTTCGGTTGGAAATCATCACGCCCTTCGGTTTTCCTGTTGAACCGGATGTATACATAATATAGGCAAGATCATCAGGTGCTGTATCGGTATTCAGTTTTCCCGCATCAGCTGTTTGTTTTTCAGCTGCAGCCGGGATAGAGATGATGTGAGAAAAGTCAATATCAGTCTCAATCCCTTTTTGTACCGTTAACAGCTGTGCTCCGCTCTCAGTGAGCATATCGGCGATCCTGTCGGATGGCAGTTCTGCATCAAGAGGAAGGTACGTCCCTCCCGCTTTCAATACAGCGAGAACAGCGATGATAAATTCCGGTGAGCGTTCGGCCAGAATCCCGGCAATTCCCTTTGGCGCCAAACCGTTTTCCAGCAGGGTGCGGGCGAATGCAGTTGACCGTTCATCGAGCTCCCGGTACGTCATCGTCAGCCCGCCGGCGTGAAGCGCCTGATGGTCCGGGGTTTTCTTCACCTGTCGGCTGAACAGGCTGATGATGCTTTCATCTCTTTCATAAGTTGTTTTCGTGTCATTAAATTCGCCGATTATTCTTGATTTTTCCTTTTGTCCGAGCATCGGAAGCCGATCAGCCGGAACATCGGGATTGAAGGCGGCGCCGCGCAGAGCTTCTTCCAAGTGTCCTTTTACGCTCTCTATCCATACTTCGTCATAAACGTTCGCATTGTAGCTGAATTTGATGAGCAGCTCATCTCCAGGCGCTATGATGAGGTTAAAATCGTAGCCCGATTGTTCCGAAACGTTGACATTCCCGATCCGGAACGGTGCATCCGATTCCTTTTCCGCGTCTTTCATCTGCTGCTGGATCGGATAATTTTCAAACACGATAATATGGTCGATTAAATCCTGTTTCAGCTCAGTCTGCGATTGGATGTCAGCAAGCGGATGATAACTGAACGCCTCTGAATCAAGCATTTCTTTCTGCAAGCGCCCCAGCAGTTCTCTAAAGCTTTCGTCACCCGTTTTAATGCGTACCGGCACGGTATTGATAAACAGACCGATCATGCTTTCCACGCCGTCAATGACGGAAGGCCGCCCTGATACGACGGCGCCGAATACGGCATCGTCCGTCCGGTTGTAGCGCTGCAGCATCAAGCCCCATACAGTCTGCATAAGAACCGCGAGCGTAGCGCCCTCTTCTTTGGCGATGGTTTTCAGCTTGTCCGTCAGGTTTTGATCTAAAGAAAACAGCAGCTCTTCCTTGCGGTAGCCTTTTTCCTGAGGACGGGCCGATATTTTCGGGAGTCCTGTGGGTGTCTCACAGCCTGCTAAATATCCTTTCCAATATTCAGAAGCCGCGTCTTTGTCCTGATCAGTCAGCCATGTAATATAAGTGCTGTAAGGCTTTGCGGGCGCCAGTGTGACGGGTGAGCCTGATTCAATCGCCCGATACATATGCATGAATTCCTGAAGGACGATGCCGAGGCACCAGCCGTCCATAAGGATGTGATGGTGGCTCCAGACGCATACATATTTTTCGTCACCCGTTTTAAACAAAGAAACACGCATCAGCATATCCTTTTGCAAGTCAAAGCCTTTTAAGCGGTCACGTTCCTTAAATCGCTGTAAATAGATGCTCTGTTCCGCTTCGTCCAAATGTGTAAGATCTTCGCGGTGCAACCGGAATTCCCGCTCACGCAGCACAACTTGGCGGGGGCCGTTCAGCTGAGCGACATGAGGTAAAAAAACCGTTCTGAAAATATCGTGGCGGCTGATAACAGACTGTACGCTTTGCTCAAACAATTCCGGACGAAGCCGGCCTTTTATGGTGAAGACGGATTGCTCGATATATGCAGCCCCCTCCTTTTGCAGAAAGGAATGAAAAAGCATTCCTTCCTGCATTCGGCTGAGGGGATAAATATTTTGGATATTTTTCGTTTTGTCCATGTGTTCCTCCCGCTCGATTTTAGTGGAAGCTGAGTAAGTCGGCAATATCCTGCAAGGCTTCCTCAGTCAGCTCCCGATCATCAAAGTCACTGACGGTCTTCTCCGTATCGGTTTTGCTGAGGCAGTGTTCCGACAGTTTCAGGAGATAATACCGGCAGCTTTCGGACA
Source organism: Bacillus sp. SIMBA_026 (assembly GCF_046535335.1). NCBI lineage: Bacteria > Bacillati > Bacillota > Bacilli > Caryophanales > Bacillaceae > Bacillus > Bacillus sp. SIMBA_026. The sequence continues at coordinate 1,081,144 of NZ_JAWRWX010000001.1, forward strand.
GCTGTTCGATCGTATCTTGCCGGAAGCGCTCCGTTTCATAGGAAATGCTGACGGTCATCCGGCCTTTTGCCGCAATCGCGCTGATTTCAAGTGACTGCTCCCGTTTCCATGTATCTGTCACATCATCTCCGCCTCCCAAAGGAGAAAACTGAAACGCGTCTGGCTGTTCCGTTTCTGCCGGATTCCCGCCGGGCGCATCGAATTGTCCGAGATAGTTAAAGCTGATCTCCGGTGCTTTCCCGAAAGTCATCCCGGCAAGCTTCGGCGGTGTTAAATATTTGAGGACGCCGTATCCGTTCCCTTTATCCGGAATGCGCCGCAATGTGTCTTTGACGGTTTTCAATGTGCGAATTTCATATTCTTCAAGAGGTTCATAAGCTCCGCTCCGGAAAAGCACCGGGTAAATGGAAGTGAACCACCCCACCGTCCTGCTGATGTCCGCACCTGCCTGCTCCGATTGGCGTCCGTGTCCTTCAAGGGCGATTTTCAAAGTGTGCCGCGGCGACCACTTCTGAATGGCAAGCACGGCGGAAGTCAAAAGCACATCTTGCGTATCCGTATTGTAGGCGCTGTGCACATCTTTCAACAGGGCGTCCGTTTCACTTTCTGTCAGAGTGAAGGATACTGTGTTCCGTTTTTTTGCAGGAGTTTGAGATAAATCTGCCTGCTCGTAAGGAAGACTTTCTGTTTCATAGTGTTCAATCTCCCGCCAATACTCCGCCTGCTGAAGCAGCTGTTTACTTTCGGCATAATCGGCCAGCTGCTCCGTATATGTTTTGAATGACATGGTTTTCGGAGGGAGTTTGATTTCCTGTCCAGAGACGGCCTGCTCATAAGCAGAAGCCAAGTCTTCCAATAAAATCCGCCATGATATCCCGTCGACAGCGAGATGATGGACCGTCAGAAACAAGTAATCTTCTGCTTCAGAGCGGAACAGCCCCGCCTGTACAAGCGGCCCGTTCTCCAAATCCATGTTTCTCTGAAGCTCGGCGACGCGGCGTTTTACAAAACGTTCCTTCTCATGCTCATCGCCTTCCGTTTCTAAAATGGTCAGGCTGTAAAGCTGCTCATCTGCGAGGTCAGCCGGTCTGTTGAAAAGGAGAAGACCTTTCTCTTCGTCTTTTTTGCAGACAAGGCGCAAGGCATCATGATGAACGGTAATGGCTTTTAACGTTTTCCTCAGGATCTCTTCATCTATTGAATTTGTTCTCGTCAGCATGACGGACTGGTTAAAATGGTTTGCTTCCTTCATGTCTTGTGTGAAGAACCATTTGTGAACCGGCGACCACTTCACTTCTCCTTCTGCAGGAGCTTGGCTGACCGGCTGCCGCTCTGTACGGACATAAGGCGCCAGCTCCCTAATTGTCGGCCGGCTGAAAATATCTTTTACGGCGATCTGTTTTCCTGCCTGATGTAATCGGGCTGATACTTGCAGGGCTTTGATGGAATCGCCGCCCAGTTCAAAAAATGATTGATCCGCGGCAATGTTTTCAGTTCCGAGCACTTCGCTCCAAATCACGGACAGCTCTTTTTCCATGTCGCTTTCAGGCTCGGTAAATGCCCGTCCGGTGTGCGCTTTTTTCCGCGGCTCAGGAAGCGCGCGGCGGTCAAGCTTCCCGTTCGGTGTGACAGGCAGGGCTTCAAGTGTTTCAAAGAACGCCGGCACCATATAAGCGGGCATTTCATTTCTGAGTGCCTGCTGCACGGTTTCACTTTCTGTTCCTTCTTCTGTCACGATATAAGCGCATAGTTCCGTTTGGCCTGCTGATGCGGTATGAGCGGTGACGGCTGCTTCTTTGACACCTTTTATGCCTGTTAAGGCGGATTCAATTTCTTTCAGTTCCACCCGGTAGCCTCTGATTTTGACTTGCTCGTCCATTCGGCCGATATATTGCAGCGTGCCGTCCGGCAGCCATTTTGCCAGGTCGCCCGTGCGGTACATGCGCCGGTTCTTCCGGAACGGGTCTTGGACAAAGGCTTGGGCCGTTTGCTTAGGAAGATTGCGGTACCCTCTTGCAAGGCCGGAACCCGAGATGCAAAGTTCTCCTGTTACACCGATCGGCTGCGGGTGATCCCCGTTTAAAATATAAACGTGTGAATGCTCAATCGGACGGCCGATCGTGATGTTCTCACTTTGTTCTATATGTCTTGCCGCTGTAGTGGCGACGCTGTTTTCCGTCGGGCCGTACTCATTGGCAAGCTCAGTGTGTGGACAAACTGATAAACTGCGGCTGATAATGTTTTGGTCGACGGCTTCTCCGGCTAATGTGACAATTCTGAGAGACTCTGCATCCCCCGGCTCCAGTACGTCAAGCAGTGTACGGTACAGTACGGGAACAATGATCATGTGAGTGATGCGGTAAGATGCAAGATAGTGTTTAATAGCAAGAATATCTCTTGCTTCATCTTCGGCTAAAACGGCCGCTTTCGCACCGGAAATCAGCGGTGTGAACATGCTTGTTACAAAACCGTCAAAGGAAAATGAAAAGAGCTGAAGAACCGTATCTTTCTCATTCAGATCATAAAATCCGCTCCGCCATTGAAGGGTTTGGCTGACGGATCGATGTTCGACCATAACCCCTTTCGGCCTGCCTGTCGTTCCCGATGTATAAATGATGTAAGCCAAATCTTCCGGTGCTGATAATGACTGGACCGGCGAAGCATCCTGTTCTTGGATATCCTCCAGTGCGAGCACTTCACCGTTAAAACGATCAGGCACTTGTTCTATCGCACCGTGTGCGGTAAGGAGAAGCGCTGTGCCGCTGTCTGAGATGATATATTGCTTGCGTTCCTCCGGATATTCAGGATCTATCGGGACGTAGGCTCCTCCGGCTTTCCAAACCCCGAAGACTGCCGCTACTTGTTCTGGCGATCTTGGTATCACAATGCCGACGGCTGCATCAGGTCCGATCTGCCGTTTTTGCAGAGCTCTGGCGATTTTATTCGACCAGTCATCTAATTCTTTGTATGTGACCAAAGTCTCCCCGCTGATAAGGGCCGCGGCATCAGGTGTTTTTCGCGCCTGGGTGATGAACAGTTCATGAACTGTTTTTTCAGACAGCTGTTGATCCGTCATGCCGTTAAAGTCCGAAAGAATCCGGTTCCGTTCCGGAGCAGTCAGCATGCTGATCGCTTGTAAAGAAGTTTCCGGTTCACGGACAATGTGTTCAAGCATCGTCATAAAGTGGGAAGCCCAGCGCTGCATTGTTTCTCTCCGGAATAAAGACGCCGCATATTCAAACAGAAAATGAATCTGTCCCCCGCCTTCAGAAGCCTGTAAAGTAACATCAAATTTGGAAACCGGACGGGACACGTCCGCAGGCTGAATATGCAAACCGTCCAACAGCAGTTCCTCATGCTCTATATTCTGGACGACAAGCATGGCGTCAAACATCGGATTGCGGCTTGTGTCCCGCTGTACGCCGAGCCGTTCCACTAGCTCTTCAAACGGGTAGTCTTGATGCTCATACGCCTCAAGCGCCGCCTGGCGGACTTCCGCCAAGTAATCGGTAAACCGTTTGTCTCCTTTCGGCTCCGTTCTGATGGCCAGCGTGTTGACGAACATGCCTAGAATCGGTTCAAGGTCTTTGTGCGGACGCCCGGCAATCGGTGAGCCGACGATGATGTCTTCCTGCCCGCTTAATCTCGCGAGTAACGTATTGTACGCGGCGAGAAGCACCATATACAAAGTGGAGCCGTGATCCCGGGCAATGCGGTGAAGGCCGGATGACATTTCAGCGTCAAGCGTGCACGATACGCTGCCGCCCGCAAAGCTTCTGACCGCCGGACGGGGCTTGTCAGCCGGAAGTTCAAGCACCGGAAGTTCTCCTTCAAGCCGCTTCAGCCAATAGGCTTCCTGCTTCTGGTATCCTTCTTTCTCCTGAAACGACCGCTGCCAGACGGCATAGTCTTTATATTGAAGGCGCATCGGCGTAAGCGAACGGCCTGCGTACAGCTCGCCGAATTCTTTTATCAAGGTGTTGACGGACACACCGTCAGAAATAATATGATGCATATCCGTTAATAAAAGATGGCGTTCGTCGGATTCTTTCACGAGAGCCGCGCGGAAGAGCGGCGCTTCCTCCAGACCAAACGGCCGGACGAATGCGTCAGCTGACTCGGCCTCATCCAGCTGAAACGGCACGCTGTCATGGATGCGCTGCACCGGTTCGCCGTCAGGCCCCGTTTCAAAGGACGTTCGGAGCGACTCATGCCGCTCCACAAGCTGCCGGAACGTCTCCTCCAGCCGGCTGCGGTCAAGCGGGCCCGTCAGTTCCAGCACAGCCGGCATATTGTAGCCGACACCGCCGTCTTCAAGCTGCTGGAGCACATACATCCGTTTCTGCGCCGAAGACACCGGGTAGGTGTCCTGTTTTTGCACAGACTGAATCGCTTCATACGGGCTCTCTTCCAAGTCCTGAATAACCGAAGCGAGCTCTTCCACCGTCGGCCGGGCGAAGATGTCTTGTAACGGCACTTGAACACCGAACTCTTTGGCAATGCGGGAGACGAGAGCCATCGCTTTTAACGAATGGCCGCCCCGCTCAAAAAAGTGATCCCGGATGCCGACGGGGCCGTTTTTCAGCACCTCTTCCCAAAGGGCGCAAAGCTTCATTTCCGTGACGTTCCGCGGGGCGGTGTACGCCCGTCTGTCTGCCGCTCCGCCGGGAGCCGGCAGCGCGCGGCGGTCAAGCTTTCCGCTCGGCGTGACCGGCCACTCGGTCATCTCTATAAACTGAGCCGGCATCATGTAAGCCGGAAGGCGTGTCGCAAGCTCCGCCCGCACGTCATCGCTTTCCCATCCTTCGATATAGGCGTAAAGCGCGGTTTCGCCGTGTTCGGTCCGGGCGGTGACCGCCGCCTCACGAATGCCGTCGATGCGCCGGATCGCCGCTTCGATTTCTCCCGGTTCAATCCGGTAGCCGCGGACTTTCACCTGTCCGTCTGAACGGCCGAGCCATTCGACAAGGCCGTCTTCTGTCCAGCGTGCGATATCGCCCGTCTGATACATGCGTTCTCCCGGATAAAACGGATCATTGAGAAAACGCTCCTCCGTCAGCTCAGGCCGGTTCAGATAGCCGCGGGCCACACCGGTCCCCGCGATGTACAGCTCTCCAATACAGCCCGGCGGCAGAAGCCGTTTCTTTTGATTTAAAATATACAGCCGCATGTTATGTCCGGAAATGCCGATCGGAACATTGTGAAATTCCTTTCCATGCGGCAAATCAAAGTACGCCGCTTCTACCGTCGCTTCCGTCGGACCGTAGGAATTTGTCAATTCCGTTCCAGGCAGAAGGTCATAAAAACGGGAAACCAAGTGCGGGCCCAATTGTTCGCCGCCGGCAAAAACCCTTTTTAAGCAGGTCTTTTTGATCGGCTGTTTTCTGGAATTTATATATTCCAAGAAAGCATGAAGCATGGATGGCACAAAATGAGCCGCCGTTATGCGGTTTTTCTCCAATGCGTTCAGTATCATTTCAGGGTCTTTCTCGCCGCCTTGCGGAAGGAGGAAAACAGAAGCTCCCGCGATCGGCCACCAAAACAGCTCCCAAATCGAAGCGTCGAAAGAGTAGGATGTTTTATGCAAAATGATGTCAGAATCACTTAATCCATAACGCGTTTGCAGTGAGTATAAAAAGTTTACGGCTGACCGATGTTCAACCTGCACGCCTTTTGGGCGTCCCGTAGAACCGGATGTATAGATGATATAAGCCAATGAATCAGGTTTTACCGGAACGTTAGGGTTGGCCGCAGCTTCAGGGTTTCCTGTTTGTCCGCTTTTCAGAGAGACCATTTCTCCCTCAAAAAGATCTGGTGCGAAAAGTTCTGGTTCTGCCAGTAAGAATTTCACGCCGCTGTCTTTCAGTAAAAAGCGAATCCGCTCTTCCGGGTAATCCGGATCAATCGGCAGATATGCACCGCCTGCTTTTAAGACAGCGTAAATGCCGATCAGCATGTCAGGAGAACGCCGGCCCATAATGGCAGTTTTATCCTCCAGCCTTATGCCGCGCTTGATCAGCTGATGCGCAAGCTCGTTTGCCCTTTCGTTCAGTTCCTGATACGTAATCGAAATGTCATCAGTTAAAATCGCAGGACGGTCCGGCGTTTTTTCCGCCTGCTGTTCCAGCAGATCATGAAGAGGCTGATGAAGCGGAAACGCTGTTTTCTGCAAGGGGCTGAAATCTTGAAGCAGAGACGCTTCTTCTTTTTCTGTCAAAACAGAAATATCGTCTAAATCCAAGCCCGGATCAGCCGCGGCGTTTTCGGCAAGTGTCGTAAAAAATCCCGCCCATTTTTGAATCGTTTTTCTCTCAAACAAATCGGTGCTGTATTCAAACTGGCAGTACAATTCACCGGCGTTTTCAGAGATGTACAGCGATAAGTCAAATTTAGAAATCGGCAGGCTGACGTCTGCCGGCTGCAGTTCAAGTCCGGCCGCTCTAAGCTTCTGCTGTTCCATATTTTGCAGCGCAAATGTTGTGTCAAACAGCGGATTTCGGGACATGTCCCGCGGCACACCGAGCTTATCGACGAGCTCTTCTAACGGGTAATCCTGATGTTCGTAAGCCTCAAGCGCTGTTTGGCGAATTTCCTTTAAATATTCTTTGAATGTCATGCTTCCGTCGGGACGCGTCCTGAAAGCAAGCGTATTGACAAACATGCCCAGAACGGCGTCAAGGTCGGCATGAGGCCTTCCTGCAATCGGAGACCCGACAATCATATCTTCCTGTCCGCTTAAACGGGCTAACAGAACTGTGTACACACCGAGCAGCGTCATATACAGTGTGCTTTTGTTTTCTTTCGCCAGCTTTTTCAACTGAGCTGTATGTTTTTCATTGATGACAAATGACACCCGGTCACCGGAAAAGCTCCGCACCGGGGGACGCGGCTTATCAGCCGGCAATTCAAGCACGGGAATCTCACCGGCAAGCCGGTTCAGCCAGTACTCCTCTTGTTTCCGATATGCGGCGCCCGCCATAAATGATTGCTGCCAGACGGCATAATCTTTGTATTGAATCCGTAACGGCGGCAGACTTCTCTCAGCATACAGCTCACTGAATTCACGTATCAAAAGATTGACGGATACGCCGTCTGAAATAATATGATGCATGTCAGCTAAAAGCAGATGCCGGTCTTTTTCTATTTGGACAAATCCCGCCCGGAAAAGGGGCGCTTTGCCGAGATCGAACGGCCGGATAAACGCTTCGGCTGATTGTTCTTTTGTAAATGCAAACGGCACGTCGTCATGAATCCTCTGCACGGGCAGGCCGTTTTTTTCTTCAAAGGACGTTCTGAGCGGTTCATGCCGCCGGATCAGTTCCTTGAACACGGCTTCCATCCTATCTCGGTCAAACGGCCCCCTCACCTCTAAAACGGCTGGAATGTTATAGCTGACACCGCCATTTTCAAGCTGGTGAAGGACGTACATCCGTTTTTGGGCGGATGAGACAGGATATGTTTCTTTCATTTCTGTCTTTTCTATGGATGCGAACGGGTTCTCTTCTGCTTCACTGATGATTTTGGCGAGTTCTTCTACAGTCGGATGGCTGAAGACATCGCTCAGCGGGATTTGCACACTGCACTCTTTAGCTATTTTTGCAACGAGTGCCGTCGCCTTTAATGAATGGCCGCCAAGCTCGAAAAAGTGATCGTGAACGCCGATCGGGCCGGTTTGAAGCACTTCTTCCCATATGCGGGTAAGCTTCAGCTCGGTCACATTCCGGGGAGCTGTATATCGACGGCCTGTGGCGTATGCCGAAGCTTCCGGAAGGGCCCGCTGATCGACTTTTCCGTTCGCAGTGAGCGGAATTGAGTCAATAAAAGCCCATTTGACCGGAATCATATACTCAGGCACCTCTTTAGCCAAATCTCTCCGCAGCTGAGAAGGATCAGTCGCTTGTGAGACGCTGCAGTAAGCGCATAATTCATTTTCGCCCGACTCATTCGTTTGAATCAGAACGGCAGCTTCCTTCACGGCGTGATGATTTGCCAGGACGGTTTCAATTTCCTTCGGTTCAATCCGGTACCCTCTGATCTTCACTTGATCATCTGTCCGGCCGATGTATTCAATTTGGCCGTCCGCACGCAGTCTTGCCAAATCTCCGGTCCGGTACATGACGGCGTCCGTTCTGAACGGATCCGGCAAAAATTTCTCTTTGGTCAGCGCCGGATTGTTCACATAGCCTCTTCCTGTATTCGCTCCGGAAATATACAATTCTCCCGCAATTCCGAGAGGCTGAAGCTGCCGGTTTTTGCTGAGAATATACATCTTGTTATGATGGATCGGTTTCCCGATCGGCGGATGTTCAGGTATGTCATCTCCCGCAGAAATCGTATACGTTGAAACCACATGAGTTTCTGACGGGCCGTAATGATTATGCAGATGCATACCGTGTGAACGGAGCGTCTGCCTGAACAAACGCGAAACGGTCAGCTGCTCCCCGGCCGTAATGACATGCTTCACACAGCGGGGAAAAGACTGTGCATAACCTTCTTCATTGAAAAGCATTTTGACAAACGCAGTCGGGAAAAACACAACTTCCATGTTGTGCTGATCAATAAACGAAAACAGCTGAGAAACATCCCGTTTGATTGATTCGGGCACGATACAGAGGGTGCCGCCGCTCAAGAGTACTGAAAATAACTCCTGATAGCAGACGTCAAACGCCAAAGATGCGTACTGCAGCACATTTGTGCAAAAATCAATGTCTGTGTTCGTCAATTGGTCAGAAAGCAGGTTGGCCATATTTTTATGTTCGAGCAGCACACCCTTCGGTTTCCCTGTCGTTCCCGATGTATAAATCATATAAAGGAGGTCGTCTGCCGTATTAATGGATTGCACATTGCTTCCGTCCGCTTCCGTCCCGGCCTCTTCTATGTATGTAACTTGCAGCGCTTGTTCCGCGGGGACTGACTGATGCCGCTCTGTTACAACATGGACGCAGCCGCTGTTTTCAATAACATATCGGATACGTTCCTTTGGACTGCCCGGATCTATCGGAACAAAGGCGCCGCCCGCTTTTAAAATACCGAGAACGGCCGCCGCTAAAGAAGGGGAACGGCCGAGCATGACGCCTACCGGCTCCTCCCGCTTTAATCCGCGCTTTTGCAGCATGCGGGCCAGCTTATTAGCCGATTCGTTCAGCTCTTTGTACGTCACTGACTCACCTTCATACCGAATCGCGATTTGATTCGGCGTTTTTGCGGCCTGCCTTTCAAACATCGCATGAACCGTGTCATATTCAGGTTTTTCGGTCTCTTCAGAAATCGGCGCAAGCAGCTGCGCTTTTTCCCCTGGAGTGATGATTTCAAGCTTGTCCGGCGTGATGTCTGGTTTGTCGAGAACTTGGGAGACGATGTATGCCAAATGGCCTTTGATATTTTCGATAAATTGGCGGTCATACACGCTTGAATCGTATCTCATTTTCAAATGAATCTCGTCACCCGGCGCCACCATCAGGTAAAAACTGTAGTTGGTTTCGTCTTCCATGCTGAAATCATGAATGTGAAAAAGGTCTTTCGTGTCTCCCTTGCTGTTCAGCACATCAAGCTCCTGTTCAACCGGATAATTCTCAAAGACGAGAATGTGGTCAATTAAGCCTTGTTTTACCTGTGAATTCGCCTGTATGTCATAAAGCGGATGATAGCTGTATGCCTGTCCTTTCAAAGCGTCCTTTTGCACGTTTTTGATCAGCTTTTGAAACGGGATGTCCGCCCCGCTGATCCGGACAGGCACGGTATTAATAAACAGGCCGATCATTCGCTCGATGCCTTCGATTTCAGACGGCCTTCCGGAAATAACAGAACCAAAAACTGCATCTTCTGTCTGGTTATACGCCTGAAGCAAAATGCCCCAGAGCGTGTGGAAAATGGTGCTCAGCGTGACCTCTTCTTTTACGGCCAGCTCTTTCAGCTTAGCCGTGTCCTCTTTTGAAAAGGAAAACGTCACTTCCTCCTGTTTGCTTTCGCCGGCTTTTTTCTGCTTCGGCAGAACAGTCTGCTGCTCAAAGCCTTCAAGGTATCGCTCCCAGTACGAAGCGGCTTTTTCTTTATCTTGCTCCATCAGCCACTTGATGTAGGTCCCGTACGGCACAGCGGGCTCAAGCGTTAACGGTGTTCGGCGGAGCCGCGAGGCGTATATCTGGAAGAACTCTTTCAGCACGATTCCGAGACACCAGCCATCCATAATAATGTGATGAAAACTCCATATGCACGTATATTCACATTCACCGGTTTGAAGCAGTGTCACCCGCATCAGCATGTCTTTTTGCAGATGAAACCCTTTCTCACGGTCTCTTCGTTTGGCTTCTTCGATATACTTGATTTGATCAGCCTTATTTAAATTAGTGAGATTTTCCTCAATAATGCTGACGTTCCGCTCTTTTAATACGACCTGCTGCGGCACTGACACGTTCTGGCTGATAAAGATCGTTCTGAAAATATCATGTCTTTCGAAAAGGGCATGAACGCTCTCTTCAAACACGCGGGTGTCAACCTTCCCCGTTATTGAAAAGGAGGCCTGCTCGGCGTAAGCCTGTGATTCCTTTTGCAGGAGGGAATGAAAAAGCATTCCTTCCTGCATATAAGACAGCGGATAAATATCCTGAATTGCATTCTTTTTTGTCATGTTATAATCTCCCCGTCGCCTTTTTCTACAGTTCCTCGACAAAACTCGCTATGCTGTCCAAATCATCAGATGTTAACGTTTTGCTGCTAAAATCACTAACGGTTTTTTCTGCTTCCTCTTTCCCTGTGCAGTGTGCCATAATATCACGCAAATATTGCTGTAAGGTTTGCAGCAGCTGTTCCATCGTTTCTTTGCGGAAGCGGCTCGGCGGATAGCTCAAACTGAAGTGAAGTTTGTTTTGTGCGGCCATCGCGCTCATTTCCACCGCTTGTTCCCGCTGCCATGTCGGCGTGATGTCGTGCCCGCTTGCAAGACCGGACAGACTGAACGTGTGCTGATCTTCTGTATCATTGAATTGCCCTAAATAGTTAAAGCTGATTTCAGGCGCTTGTCTGAAGCGGATTGTTTTTTGTTCAGGCGGTGTCATGTATTTTAAAATGCCGTAGCCTATTCCTTTATCCGGTATTCTTCCGAGTGTGTCTTTGACCGTTTTTACCGCCGTTCCAAGCTCAGCGCCTGCTGTGTTCAAGTCAATGAGCACCGGATACATGGAGGTAAACCAGCCTACGGTGCGGCTGATGTCGAGCTCCGGCATGATGTGCTCTCTCCCGTGCCCTTCCATCGCGATGCGCAATCTGCCGCCCCCTGTCCAGTCCCGTAAAGCCAAAGCTGCGGCAGTCAGAAGAATATCTTGCGTATCGGTATGGTAGGCCCGGTTGACCTGCTGAAGCAAAACGGACGTTTCTTCTTCTGTAAGCGTAAAGCTTATCGTTTGCCGAATGCTGTCGGCTCCCGTCTGATGCTGCGGTTTTTCATAAGGAAGTTCGGCGGCTGTTTCTTCTTCAATAAAACGCCAATATTCTTCTTCATGCATCAGCTTGCTGCTTTTTGCGTATTCTGAAAGCCTTACGGCGTATTGTTTAAACGAATCGGTCTTTGGCGGAAGCTGGACCGGCTGACCTTTTACGGCTTGAGTGTAAGCGGCAGATAAATCCTCCAGCAGAATACGCCATGACACTCCGTCAACCGCCAGGTGATGTACGGTGATGAATAAATAATCCCCCGACCGGGTTTTGAACCAGCCGGCTTTTAATAACGGCCCTTTTTCAATATCCATCCGCTGTTGGAGCGCAGCCACTTCAGTTTCTATTTCTCTTTCCCAAGTATCTGTCCCAGACAGATCCCAAATGTCCAAGCTGTACAGTTCAGCTTTTTGAATACCGTGATTGATTTGTCTGAAACTTTCGTTTTCTGCACTGACAGTGATCCGGAGTGCATCATGATGAATGACAAGATGCTCCAAGGCTTCTTTGAGCGGCTGTTTATGCAATGCGTCAGAGCTGAACATCATGACGGACTGATTGAAATGATTTCTGTTTTCCATCCGCTGTGATAAAAACCAGTGCTGAACGGGTGTCCAAGGTATGTCTCCTTCCACCGGCCGCTGATCGATGACTCTTTCCGCTTTCCGGATAAGAGGCGCGAGTTCCTTAATGGACGGGTGCCGGAATAAGTCACTTGCCGTCATTTTCCACCCATAGCGTCCGAGCCGTGCGGAAACTTGCAGCGCTTTGATTGAATCGCCGCCCAGCTCAAAAAATGAGTCCTCAATCCCGACTTGTTTTGTGCCGAGCACTTCCTGCCAGATCACGGAAAGCTGTTCTTCAAGCTCATTGCGGGGAGCTGTGTACGCGGTTTGAAGCGCGAGCTCCGGTTCGGGCAGATTTTTCCGATCCAATTTCCCGTTCGGCGTAAGCGGCAGCTTCTCAAGTTCCATCATATAGGCCGGAACCATGTAATTCGGCAGTTGCTTAGACAGTGAAGAACGCACTTTTTCTGTATCCATGTCCGCCTGCAGACTCATATATGCGATCAGTTCTTTATTGCCGGACTGCCCGGTTCTGACTGACACGGCAGCTTCTTTCACGCCGTCCAGGCTCCTCAGTGCGGCTTCAATCTCTCCCAGCTCGACCCGATAACCGCGGATTTTCACTTGATCATCCATCCGCCCGGCATATTCGATCGTTCCGTCCGGCAGCCAGCGGGCTAAATCTCCGGTGCGGTACATCCGTTCCCCTGGAACAAAAGGATTGGGGACGAATTTTTCTTCCGTCAGCTCAGGGCGGCCGAAGTATCCTCTTGCCACACCGTCTCCTCCAGTGCATAATTCGCCGTTGACGCCGATCGGCTGCGGTGTTCCCCTGCTGTTTATGATATATGCGGTTGAATTTCCGACAGGGCGGCCGATCGGGATTGAATGATCGTATGATTGTTCAATCAAAAAGCAAGTCGAGAACGTCGTGTTTTCAGTCGGTCCGTATCCATTCCATACTGAGAGATGCGGCAGCGCATTCCGAACCCGGTTTACATGGCTCGGGGACAGTGCTTCCCCGCCGATAATCAATCGGGATAATCCGGAAAACACGTGTTCATTTTGTTCTGATAAATGGTTGAACAGAGACGATGTCAGCCACAGTGTCGTAATGCCGTTTTGCTGTATAAATGTTTCCAGAACATCAGAGTCGAGATAGGTTTCCTGGTCACTTACATATAAAGAAGCGCCGTTTAAAAGCGGACCGAATATTTCAAATGTCGTAACGTCAAATCCTAATGATGAAGTAAACAACAGTCTATCTTCCGGCGTAAAATCAATATAATTGCTGTTTTTCACAAGGCGGATCACGCTTCGCTGTTCAATCATGACGCCTTTTGGCGCACCTGTTGACCCGGACGTATAAATCATGTAGGCCAACGATTCAGGTCCGCCGAGCGGCTCGGGATTTTCCGAACTCAAATCGGCCTTTGTTTGAATATCCTCTATGAATAAACGTTTTCCTGAAAGCGGCAGACCGTCAAGTTTATCAGATTGGAGAAGAATATCAGCTTTACAGTCTTTAAGCATCCATTCAGCCCGTTCCCGCGGCACATCGTCACCGATAGGCAAGTAGGCGCCCCCCGCTTTTAATATTCCGAGGATTCCGGAAGCAAGCTCTGTTGTGCGGCCGGTTAATAAGGCGACAACGCTTTCCGGACCGACGCCATTTGATCGGAGAGCCGCCGCTATTCTGTTAGCCCGTTCGTTCAGCTCACGGTATGTCAAAATTTGTCCATCATAAACAACTGCCCGGGCATCGGGAGTTTCTTTTGCCTGCCGCTCAAATAAACGGCTGATGGTTTCGTGTCTTGGGTAATCGCTTTTCGTCTGATTAAACTGATAAATGACGCGATTTGTTTCAGCATTATCCAGTACGTGAATGTCACCAAGCGGTATCGCTTGGTTTTCAATTACTTTTGTAAGAATACGGGTAAAATAAGAAAGCCATTTTTCAATTGTCTGTTTTTGATAGATATCTGTATTGAATTCAAAATCAAAGCTGATGGAACCGTCAGACCCTTCTGACGCGTAAAGCGTGGCATCAAACTTTGCGGTTTTATGACTTGTATCCGCAGCTTGAGCCAAATGCAGCTTATTTAACACCAGGGATTCACGCTCCATATTTTGAAGCACAAACATCACGTCAAACAGCGGATTGCGGCTTGTGTCCCGCTGCACGCCGAGCCGTTCCACAAGCTCCTCAAACGGATAGTCCTGATGCTCATACGCCTCAAGCGCCGCCTGTCGGACTTCCGCCAAGTAATCGGTAAACCGTTTGTCTCCTTTCGGCTCCGTTCTGATGGCCAGCGTGTTGACGAACATGCCGAGAATCGGTTCAAGGTCTTTGTGCGGACGCCCGGCAATCGGTGAGCCGACGATGATGTCTTCCTGCCCGCTTAATCTCGCGAGTAACGTATTGTACGCGGCGAGAAGCACCATATACAAAGTGGAGCCGTGATCCCGAGCGATGCGGTGAAGGCCGGATGCCGTTTCAGCGTCAAGCGTGCACGATACGCTGCCGCCCGCAAAGCTTCTGACAGCCGGACGGGGCTTGTCAGCCGGAAGCTCAAGCACCGGGAGCTCTCCTTCTAGCCGCTTCAGCCAATACGCTTCCTGTTTCTGGTACCCTTCTTTCTCCTGAAACGACCGCTGCCAGACGGCATAGTCTTTATATTGAAGGCGCATCGGCGCAAGCGAACGGCCTGCGTACAGCTCGCCGAATTCTTTTATCAAGGTGTTGACGGACACACCGTCAGAAATAATATGATGCATATCCGTTAATAAAAGATGGTGTTCGTCTGATTCTTTTACGAGAGCCGCACGGAAGAGCGGCGCTTCCTCCAGACAAAACGGCCGGACGAATGCGTCAGCTGACTCGGCCTCATCCAGCTGAAACGGTACGCTGTCATGGATGCGCTGCACCGGTTCGCCGTCAGGCCCCGTTTCAAAGGACGTTCTGAGCGACTCATGCCGCTCCACAAGCTGCCGGAACGTCTCCTCCAGCCGGCTGCGGTCAAGCGGGCCCGTCAGTTCCAGCACAGCCGGCATATTGTAGCCGACACCGCCGTCTTCAAGCTGCTGGAGCACATACATCCGTTTCTGCGCCGAAGACACCGGGTAGGTGTCCTGTTTTTGCGCAGGCTGAATCGCTTCATACGGGCTCTCTTCCAAGTCCTGAATGACCGAAGCGAGCTCTTCCACCGTCGGCCGGGCGAAGATGTCCTGTAACGGCACCTGAACACCGAACTCTTTGGCAATGCGGGAGACGAGAGCCGTCGCTTTTAACGAATGGCCGCCCCGCTCAAAAAAGTGATCCCGGATGCCGACGGGGCCGTTTTTCAGCACCTCTTCCCAAAGGGCGCAAAGCTTCATTTCCGTGACGTTCCGCGGGGCGGTGTACGCCCGTCTGTCTGCCGCTCCGCCGGGAGCCGGCAGCGCGCGGCGGTCAAGCTTTCCGCTCGGCGTGACCGGCCACTCGGTCATCTCTATAAACTGAGCCGGCATCATGTAAGCCGGAAGGCGTGTCGCAAGCTCCGCCCGCACGTCATCGCTTTCCCGTCCTTCGATATAGGCGTAAAGCGCGGTTTCGCCGTGTTCGGTCCGGGCGGTGACCGCCGCCTCACGAATGCCGTCGATGCGCCGGATCGCCGCTTCGATTTCCCCCGGTTCAATCCGGTAGCCGCGGACTTTCACCTGTCCGTCTGAACGGCCGAGCCATTCGACAAGGCCGTCTTCTGTCCAGCGTGCGATATCGCCTGTCTGATACATGCGTTCTCCCGGATAAAACGGATCATTGAGAAAGCGCTCCTCCGTCAGCTCAGGCCGGTTCAGATAGCCCCGGGCCACGCCGGTCCCCGCGATGTACAGCTCTCCTGCCACGCCCGCAGGCTGAATGGTTCCTCCGCTATCTAATACATACAGACGGGCACCCGGAACGGGTTTTCCGATCGGAAGCCTTGTCCGTCCGCTGTCCCGTTTTCGGTCACAGACGTAAAACGCCGCATCAACCGTCGCTTCTGTCGGTCCATAGCCGTGAATAAGCATGGTCTCCGGCAACAGATCGGCAAACCGGGCAGCCGTAAGCGGGGAAAGAGCTTCGCCTCCGGCAAACACGCGTGTCAGTGTTCTGCCGAGGCGTGTTCTTGTTTCCTCAGGCTCCGTTTCCAGCGCGTCTAAAAAGCTGTTGACCATTGCCGGAATAAAATGCGCGGTCGTCACCTTTTCTGAGGCAAACGCTTCTATCATCCGCACAGGATCTTTCTCCCAGCCGTCCGGAAGCAGATACACGGAGGCGCCGGACATCGTCCACCAAAACAATTGCCAGATAGAGGCGTCGAATGAAAAGGATGATTTCAGCACGATAACATCCTCTTCCGTTAACGGAAACTGCCGTTGCATCCCTGATAAAAAGGCGGCGGCCTGACGGTGTTCAACAGCTACTCCCTTCGGTGTTCCCGTCGAACCGGACGTATAAATGATATAAGCGAGCGAATCGCTATCTGCTTCTTTAGAGACAGCCCCTGTCTCCGTCTCGCCTGTCAGAGCGGAAAGAGACACTTCTAGCGTTTCTCCGGGAAAACCGGAAACGGATAATCCCGGCTGTGCAAGCAGGAGACAAGCGCCGCAGTCGTCGAGCATATAGCGCAGCCTGTCCTCAGGATAGTCAGGGTCAAGCGGCACGTAGGCGCCGCCCGCTTTTAACACGGCAAGCACTGAAACCACCATCTCCGGCGAGCGTTCAGCGAGTACGCCGACCATGCTTTCTTTGCGGATGCCTTTTTGGCGGAGCCGAACGGCGAGCCTGTCCGTGTACTGGTCGAGCTCAGCGTACGTCAGCATGCCGCCCGGAAAACGGAGCGCCGGACGATGCGGCGAAAGCGCGGCGCGGCGGGCAAACAGTCCGTGAAGCGTCGGAGCCGGCGGTTCAACCGTTTCTGTACGGTTAAACGCATCCAGCATATTTCTGGCTTCACACGCATCAAGCAATGCGATCTTGGAGGCGCTCATTTCAGGGTCGGAAATGACTGACTCCATCATATGCCGTAAAAATGTTTCAATATTCTTCATAAAAACACGATCGTATATACCGGTATCAAAGTTTAAGCGGATATAAAGAGAATTTCCCGGAATCACCTTTATGCTGCATCCGTAGTTTGTGACTTCCTCCATCGCGAAATCCTCTACCGCAAAATCAAATGAACCGGCCTGACTCACATTTTCAATTTCACGCTGGGCCGGCACATTTTCAAACACGATAATGTGGTCAAACAGCGCTTGCTTCAAAGGGCTTTGCGCCTGAATGTCATACAGCGGATAATAGCTGTACGCTTCTGCTTGCAGCGTCTCCTGCTGCAAATGCCTGACGAGCTCCAGAAAAGAAAATGAACCGCTTTTCACCCGCACGGGAATCGTATTGATAAACAGTCCTACCATTTTTTCCACGCCTGCGAGATCCGACGGCCGGCCGGAAACGACAGAACCGAAAACGGCGTCATCACAGCGGCTGACACGCTGCAGCAACATGCCCCACAGTGCCTGGAACACTGTATTCAGCGTTGCTCCCGCCCTTGCCGCAATGTTCTTCAGCCCATTTGTCTGCTCTTCCGAAATGGTGAAAACCGCCTGCTCAAGTTCGCCATTTGGTTCCGCGGATTTTTTCGGAAGAGACGCCGATTGCTCAAGATCGGCAAGTCTCATATTCCAAAAAATCTCGGCTTCTTTACGATCCTGCTTCATGAGCCATTTAATATACTTTCCATATGGCTGAACAGGCTCGAGAGACGGGAGCCGTCCGTCTCCGAGAGATTGATAGATCATCAGAAATTCCTTCATGACAATTCCGAAGCACCAGCCGTCCATGACGATATGATGATGGCTCCATATACAAACATAGCGTTCAGGCGCTTTTTTCAAAATGGAGACTCTCATGAGAGGGTCTGATTGCAAATCAAAGCCTTTATCTTTATCTTCTTTTCTGAACCGGTCGGCATATTTGTCTTGTGCCTTCTCGTCCAAATGAGAAATATCATGAAACTGAACGCGGCTTGGTCTGTTTTTCAACACGACTTGGCGGGGCTTCGCCACATTCTTATGAATAAATGTCGTACGGAAAATATCGTATCGTTCAAAAACAGCATCTATACTTTTTTGGAATCGTTCCCGGTCAAGCTGTCCGTTGATCGTAAACACCGCTTGTTCGAAGTAGGCTCTTGAGTCATGATCCAACAGAGAATGAAAAAGCATGCCCTCCTGCATAAAAGATAAAGGATATATATCTTGTATTTCCGGTTGCTGCCCCATTGCGCCACTCCTTTTCTATAGTTTGTTGACGGCTCCCATAATGTCACTCAGATCTTCCAGCGTTAACTCCTCGTCACTGAAATCAGCGGCGCTCCATTCACGCTCCTCTTTGCCTGTGCAATGCGTGATGATCTGCTTGAGAAAGGCATGAAAATGTCCCGTCAAAACTTCAATCGTTTCTTTTTGATACTGAAAACGGTTGTACACGACATGCATGCTGAGACATTCCGACGATACGGAGCCGCTGATATCAAGTGTGTACGGACGTTCCCAGTCCGGGCTGACTTCATTTCCCGCTTTTACGGGAGAAACACCGAAGCCGCTGGAACGGATTTCCCGGTCGAACTGCCCCAGATAGTTAAAACTGATTTCAGGAGCATCAGATTCAGTCTCTTCCCAGAGTTTGCTTATATACTTCAGCACCCCGTATCCCGCTCCTTTATGCGGAATGCGGCGCATCATGTCTTTTGTCCGCTTAATGTGATAGCCGAGCTGCTCGCCGTCATCAGTCTGATCTTGAAAACTTGCGTCAACCAATACCGGATAAATTGACGTAAACCAGCCGATGGTTCTGCTGATATCAAGATGCTCCAGATGCTCTTCCCTTCCGTGGCCTTCCATGCTGATTTTGAATGTCTCGTTTCCGGTCCATCTGTTCAGCGCAAGGCTTAACGCGGCAAGCAATAATTCAGCCGTCTCTGTTGTGTATGCTCTGTTCGCTTCCGTTAACAGCTGCTCAGTCTCCTGTTTTGTCAATGTAACGGTCATCACATCTGTATCTTTCAGAAGATTGGAAGAGATGCGGGCATCTTTCGGAAGCGGTTTGACCGCCGCTTTTTCTCTTTCGGACCAGTAGTCTGCTTCCTGTAACAGCCGGCGGCTTTTTGCATAATCAGAGATTTGCTTCGCGTAAGTCTGATAGGAATCGGTTTTTGCCGGAAGCGCGGTTTCTTTTCCTTCGAGCGCCTGCCTGTAGCATGCGGTGAAATCTTCAAATAAAATCCGCCATGACACCCCGTCAATGACAAGGTGATGAATGGAAAGCAGCAGATGATCGCCATCATTAGCGTGAAATAATCCGACAGCTACGAGCGGACCCGTCTCCAGCCGAATGGAAGTTTGAATAAGGGCGGCCGCCTGTTCAATTGCGGCGTGCTCCTCTTGTAATGACCCTTTCCCTCTCACGTCATGCGTTTCAAACGTAAAGAGTTCTTCTTCAGAAAGGTTTTCCGCTCTGTTGTATTGAGTCACCGATCCGTTTTGCGTGCCGCATACGATCCGTAATGCGTCATGATGAACCGCGAGCTGTGCCAGCGCTTTTCTCATAGCAGATTCATTGATTCTGTCCGCACTGCGGAGCATAACCGACTGATTAAAATGATCATGCGGCAATGATTGCGACAAGAACCAGTGCTGGATCGGCGTCAGCGGCACGTCTCCCGTGACGGGAGCCTGATCAATCACGCGGCGGACTTTCCGGAGCCGCATCGATACTTCTCCCAGTGTCTGATGCTCGAACAGCTCGCGAACGGTCGTTTCATAGCCCTGCTGTTTCAGCCTCGCACATACTTGCAGCGCTTTAATCGAATCCCCGCCGAGATGGAAGAAATGAGCATTGGGACCGAGACCTTCAACACCTAAGAGTTCTTCCCAGATGTCAGCCATCATTTCTTCAGTTTCATTTCTCAGGCTGATATCATCTCCAAGGCTATCATTTAATTCAGGCTGCGGGAGCGCCTTCTCGTCCAGCTTCCCATTCGCCGTCAAAGGCAGTTCATCAAGCTCTATCAAGCGGGCGGGAATCATATATTCCGGCAGAAAAGCTCTGAGAGAGGCCTGAATCTCTGCTTCTTTTATCTTTTCGTTTCCGTGTAAGACCGCGTATGCGTAAATGGAGTGCTGACCATGCTGATCAGCACGTGTGATCACGGCGGCCTCTTTCACGGAGGAAAGCTCTTGCAGCGCTGATTTAATTTCTCCCAGCTCAATTCTGTGGCCTCTGACTTTTACTTGCGCATCTTTACGCCCGACATATTCCAGCTCGCCAGTTGAGAGCCTTTTGGCGATATCGCCCGTCCGGTAGAGCCGCATGCCGGAAACATGCGGATTCGTGATGAAACGGGAGGCGGTTAAATCATCCCTGTTTACATATCCCCTCGCGACGCCTTCCCCGCCGATATAAAGCTCACCGGGAATTCCGATCGGCTGCGGATTCATATAGATATCCATGACAAAAGCATGGAGGGTTTCCAGCGGTCTGCCGATATTGCTTTTGTTTCTCTCAATATCATCCATATTCAGTTTTTTGCATGTGACGTGAACCGTGGTTTCCGTAATACCGTACATATTAACAAGCTCCGTCTCCGGGTACTTCTCTTTCCAGCTTTTCAGCATGCCGGGCTGAAGCGCTTCTCCGCCGAAAATGACATATCGAAGCTGTAGCTTGTCCGTATGCCCGGCCTCTTCATGAATGAGTCCGGAAAAAGCCGTCGGCGTTTGGTTCAGCACCGTTACGCCTTCACTTTGCAGCAGCTGCCGGTACAAATGCGGATCACGGGCAGTTTCTTTCGGTACGATAACTACCTTTCCGCCGTATAAGAGCGCGCCGAATATTTCCCATACAGAAAAATCAAAGCAATAGGAGTGGAACAGCGTCCAGACGTCTCCAGAGCCGAAATCAAACGGCAGTCCTTTATGTGTGATAAGGCTGATGACATTGCGGTGTTCCGTCATAACGCCTTTCGGTTTTCCTGTTGTGCCCGATGTGTAAATCACGTAAGCCGGCTGTTCAGGCGTTATCATTTCTTTCGTTCTGTCTGCTGAAACGGATTCAGGCTTATCGATGTATAAAACCGGCAGCCCGTCCATTCCGGATATCCCAAGACCCGATTGCGTTAACAGAACACGCGCGCCGCTGTCAGTCAGCATAAATGAAATCCGCTCGTCAGGATAGTCAGGATCGATCGGCAGATAAGCTCCTCCCGCTTTTAAAATACCGAGAATCCCAATCAGCATATCCGGAGATCGTTCGGTCATAATTCCGACAATCTGTCCGGAGCGGATGCCGTTTTCCGACAGCATATCGGCGATTCGATCCGCCTTTTCATTGAGCTCGCGGTAGGTGAGACGCTCATCAGACATGACGGCTGCAATTTGATCCGGCATTTTTTCCGCCTGTGCTTCAAATAAACTGACGATCGTTTCATGCCTCGGATACTCCGCCGTTTGATTTCCCGCTTGAAGAAGCATCTGCCGCTCGTTTATGCCCAGCAAATAAATGTCAGACAGCTTCCGCTCATCATCCGATGCGATTTGTCCTAAAAGCTCTTTAAAATGACCGGCCCACCGTTCGATCGTATCCTTTTCAAACAAGGCGGTACTGTATTCAAAATGAAAATCCAGTGAGCCATCCGGCCGTTCCTCGGCATGAAGCGTCAAGTCGAATTTTGAAATGTCATGCTTCACTGCATGTGAAGAAACGGATAAGCCCGGAAGGTTTACTTCGAAATCATCACTGTTTTGCAAAACGAGCATGGCATCAAACAGCGGATTGCGATTGACTTCCCGGTGTGTATCAAGCTTTTGGGCAAGTTCTTCAAACGGGAAGTCCTGATGTTCGGCCGCGCCGAGGGCGAGCATTTTCACCTCTTCTAAATAAGCGCGGAATGTCTTATCCCCTTTCGGCCTGCTTCTCATTGCCACGGTATTTACAAACATGCCGATGACCCCGTCAAGCTCAGCGCGGCTTCTGCCGGCCGCAGGTGAACCGACGACAATGTCTTCCTGCCCGCTCAATTTAGAAAGGAACAAGGAGTAGCTTGCCAAAAGAATCATATACAGCGTCGAACCTGTCTCATCCATGAGCCGGCGCAAATTCTCCGCCGTTTCCTTTTGAAGGCGCGTTCGAACCGCGGACCCGCTGAAATCAGGAAGCTGCGGGCGCTTTTTATCGAGCGGCAGATCGAGTACGGGAATGTTTTCCCCGATCGTCTCCAGCCAATAACGCTCATGTCTTTTGAATTCTTCAGCAGCAAACCGCTCATGCTGCCAGACGGAAAAATCTTTGTACTGGAGTTTTAACGGCTGCAACGCCTTTCCTCTGTATAAATCCGTCAATTCTTGAATCAGAACGCTCATTGACACACCGTCTGCGATAAGATGATGCATATCAAGCAGCAGAAAATGACGCTCTTCAGTGACTTTGGCTAAAGTCACTCTCAAAATCGGCGCTTTTTCCACGTCAAACGGTTTGACGAAAGTTTCCATCACCTCTTGAAGAAGGTTCCCGGATGGCATGTGAATCTCTGTGAGGTCAAGATCGACATGTGAATGTATGTGCTGCATCGGCTCCCCGTTTCGTAAAACAAATGAAGTGCGTAACGCTTCATGCCTTTGTAACAGCGCTGAAAAGGCTTCGTGCAGCCGATCCCGGTTGAGTCTGCCGCTCAGTTCCAGACAAGCGGGCATATGATAGCCCGTACTGTCCGCTGCAAGCTGATGAAGGGCATAGAGCCTTTTTTGCGCAAAAGATAGCGGGTACAAGTCCTTTGCCACAGCAGGGGTGATTTCTGCATATTCTCCTCTTTTCCTCTGTTCAAGGAAGCGGGCCATGCTCTCGATGGTCGGATGTTCAAAAACATGGCGGACGGCAAGTTCAATTTGGAGCCGTTTATGTATGTTTGAAACAAGCGACGCGGCTTTCAGCGACTGTCCGCCGATTTGGAAGAAATCATCTCTCATACTGATGTGTTCCCGTTTCAGCACTTCTTGCCAAATAGACAGCAGCTCGGTCTCAAGCATTGTGCGCGGAGCTTGATAATCACCGGTTCTCTCAGCTTCTTTCGGCTCAGGAAGTGCGGCCCGATCAAGTTTTCCGCTCACAGACAGCGGCATTTCCGTCAATTTCGTAAAGCTTCCCGGTATCATATAAGCAGGTAATCTCCCGGCCAATTCGGCATGAGGGTCAAATGTCACACCCGCGTTTTGCAGTACGACATAAGCTGCAAGCTCCTGTTCCCCGTCCGCCGTTTTGCGCACGGTGACTGCCGCCTCTTTTACCCCGGACAGACTTCTGAGTGCCGTTTCGATTTCTCCTAATTCAATTCTGTAACCTCTTACCTTGACCTGATCGTCAAAGCGTCCCATATATTCAATCGTTCCATCCGGTAAAAATCGGGCTGCATCTCCCGTTCTGTACAGCCGTTCACCTTCACGAAACGGATGAGGGGTAAAGACTTTGTCTGTCAGCTCTTTTTGCTGGAAATATCCGTCCGCCAGACCTTTTCCGGAAATACACAGTTCACCGACGGCTCCGACCGGCTGCAGCCGATCTCCGTGCATCATATAGACAGAAGTGTTGGCAATCGGGCGCCCGATCGTAATCCGGCTGCTTTTTTGCAGGTTGCGCAGAATCGTCGTGGCCACACTGTTTTCCGTCGGGCCGTATTCATTCAGCAGCTCGGCATTCGGGCATATGTTGCGGCTCGCTTCCACGATATCAGGAGTGGCCGCTTCCCCGGCAAATGTCACCGCCCGAAGCGTCTGCGCATCCTTTTTCGTCAGCGAATCAAGCAGAACGCGATACAGAGACGGAACGATCAGAAGATGGCTCACTCCGTGGCGGGTGATTTTCTGTTTTATTGAAAGGACGTCTTTCGCATCATCTTCATCAGTTAACAGTACACAGGCGCCCGACAGAAGCGGAGTGAACAGACTCGTTAATGACCCGTCAAATACGTATGAAAAAAGATGAAGCGCTACGTCCCCTTCTGTCATCCCGTATTCTTCACGCCGCCATTGCAATGTATTGCTGATCGCTTTGTGTTGTACAAGCACCCCTTTCGGCCGGCCTGTCGTTCCGGAGGTGTAAATGACATACGCCCAATTTCCGCTGTCAGATACCGGCGGAAGCGGTGCAGTCTGCTGGGAAACCGTTTCCTCCATGATGACGACACTGCCCTTGAAATCCGGCGGAATGAGGGGGAGCAGGTCTTTTTCAGTCACGAGCAGTGAGGCTTCACTGTCTCTCAGTAAAAATGAAATCCGTTCAGGCGGAAATTCCGCATCAATCGGCATATAGGCGCTGCCCGACTTCCAAATTCCGAGCAGAGCGGCAACCGTACTCATTGATCGGCGCAGCATAACAGCGGTGATCTGATCGGGGCGTGCGCCTTTTTCCCTTAACGCATGTGCAAGCTGATTCGCCCGCTGATTTAATTTCTTGTAGCTCCAGCTTACCCCGTTATATCTCAACGCCTCTTGGTCAGGCGTTTTTGCCGCCTGTTCTTCAAACAGCCCATGAACGGTTGTCTCAGGGTACGGACGGTTCGTTTCGTTAAACGAATGAATCAGGGCTTCTTCCTCCGGAGGCACGAGACTGATGCTTGATAAAAGCCTGTCCGGATCTTCCGTTACACAGGAGATGACCTCCAGAATATGCCCTTTGATCCGTTTCATGTCTTCCCGATCGTAGATGCCCGCATTGTAGCTGAATTTCACATAAAACTCTTCTCCCGGAACGATGACGACGTTAAGATCGTAATTGGTTTCCTCCGCCATCGAAAAGTTTTCAAGTGAGAGCGCACTGCTTTCCGTTTGCTGCCAGCCGTTTACCGCAGCCTGCATCTGAACCGGATAATTCTCAAAAACCAGGATGTGATTCAAGAGATCTTTTTGCAGGCCGCTCTCGTTTTGAATGTCATACAGCGGATAATAGCTGTGCTCTTCCGCAGCGAGTGACTCTTTTTGCACCTTTTTGAGAAGAGAAGAAAAAGTCATATCACCAGCCGCGCGCACCCTTACCGGTACGGTATTGATAAACAGTCCGGCCATGGATTCAATGCCGCTGATAGCAGACGGCCTGCCGGAAACAACCGAACCGAAGACCGCATCTTCAGTGCCGTTGTAACGATGGAGAAGCAGCCCCCAAATGCCCGTAAATAAAGTATTCAGCGTGACCCCGGTGCTTCGGGCAATGTCTGTCAGTTTTTGCACGGTTTCAGACTCAAGGGAAAATTGAAAATGCTCAGATGCATAACCGTTTTGCGCCGGCTTATTCTTCGTTTGCGGAACGGAAACGACTTCTCCGTAATCTTCCAAGCAGCGCGACCAGAACGCTGACGTTTCTTCTTTATTCCGGCTTCGGAGCCATTTGATATAAGAGCTGTACGGAGCCGGACTGCCGAGGTTTACAGGCCGCCCGTTCCGGATCGCATAATACATGCTGAAGAAATCTTTCAGCACAATGCCCAAGCTCCAGCCGTCCATCATAATGTGATGGTGAGTCCAAACGCACGTATGGCGGTTTTCTCCCGTTTGAAAAAGAGTCAGGCGCATTAAGGGGCCTTTTTGCAGATCAAACCCCTTATGCCGGTCGGTTTCCTTGAATTCCTCAATGATGCTTTGCTGCCGTTCTTCCGAATAGTCTGAAATGTTCTCAGTCTGTACGGCTGTGTCACGGCGTGAAAGGACAACCTGCTGCGGACCTTCAAGGTCAGGCACTTCTTTTATGAAAATCGTTCTGAAAATATCATAGCGGCTGACAAGCATATCCAGACTTTTTTGGAATGTATCAATGCATAAATCCCCGCTGACTGTAAACGAAATCTGCTCGACATATGCGTTTGATCCGGAATCCAGAAGCGAATGAAACAGCATGCCTTCCTGCATATATGATAAAGGGTAAATATCTTGAATTTCTGTCGCTTGTGTCACGAATGCCACACACCTTTTTATGAAATTAAAGTCCTTTTACGAGATCTTCAATGCTTGATAGTGCTTGAGCGGTCAATTCTGTATGGCTGTAATCCGTTAATGTTTTTTCCCGCTCTTTCTTGCCGGAACAGTGGGCGATGATGTCCTCGAGGTGAGTATGGAAACAATTCATGAAGAACTCGACTGCCCCCGGTGCAAATACATCTGTATAAACGGCTTTTACCTCCAGTTGCCCGGCCGCCACCATCGCGTTAATATCCAGATCAAACTCGCGGATGCGCCCGGCCGCTATATCATGCTGCGGCTTGAACGGAGACATCTTCAGCGTTCCTCCAAGACCGTCAAACGCACCGAGATAGTTAAAGCTTATTTCTGGGTCTTTATAAAGAATGTTTCGCGAATATCTCAGCAGCCCGTAGCCGGTTCCGTGGTGAGGAACCCGTCGCATCATGTCTTTTACCGTCTTTATGCGGTGAGCGGTTTTTTCGCCTGAGCCGCCCGGCACTCTCATATCCAAAAGCACCGGGTAAACAGATGTAAACCATCCTGCCGTTCTTGACATATCAATGTCAGGTATATGCCCCTGGCGACCGTGCCCCTCAGTGCTGATAAGCATCTGTTCAGAACCCGTCCACTCATGAAGCGCCATTCCAAGCGCCGTTAAAAGCAATTCATGAACATCCGTTCCGTATGCCTGCTGTGTTTCCAACAGCAGCTGTTTCGTGACTTCGCTGCTTAATATCCACGATGCAGTGCGCGCGTTTTCCTGCAATCGTCCGGCGTTTTCATCAGTTATTTTCGGAAGCGGCGCTGTTTCACTAGACATCACGCTGTCCCAGTATGCGGCTTCCTCCAGCAATGCTTTGCTTTTGGCAATGTCAAAAAGTTCTTCGGCATACTTTATATAAGAATCGCTTTTCGGCGGCAGGTCGATTTGTTTGCCGTCCAATGCCTGCTGATAAGCTGTCTGCAGATCTTCAAGCAATATCCTCCATGACACGCCGTCCACGATAAGGTGATGAATCGTTATAAGCAGATGGTCGGCTTCCTTCTGCCTGAACACTCCGAGATGAAGCAGAGGCCCCTGATCAAGACGCATAGCCTGCTGTATTTCTTTTTCCTCAGCGGCTATCCGTTTTTCGGGCTGCGTTTCTTCTGAAATATCTATGACGTTAAGCGTAAAGATTTCTTCATACTGCTTTGTGATTCCGCGATTATATTGAACCGTTTCCCCATGCTCATTTTCAGTGAAGGTCATTCGCAGCGCATCATGATGTTCTGTCAGCGCGCAAACCGCCTGATACAGCGCATCTATTTCGAGGCTGTCTTCACTGCACAGCATGACCGCTTGGTTATAATGAAGCTCAAACGCACCCGGCTCCTCAAAAAATCTCTGCTGGATCGGTGTCAGCGGAGCGCTTCCTTCTATCGGCCCCTGATCAGCCATTGCAACAGCCGGCGTGAGGTGCTTCGCGAGTTCTGCAATCGTCGGGAACTGAAACAAATCGCGGATCGACATGTTCCAGCCTTCTCCGGCGAGTCGGGCTGACACTTGAAGCGCCTTAATGGAATCTCCCCCAAGCTCAAAGAAAGAGTGATGAATTCCCGCTTTCTGAACATGAAGCACATCTTCCCAAATCCGGCATAACATCTCCTGTTTTTCATCGCCGGGCGCGACAAATGCCTGTGATGAATGTATCTCTTCTGCCGGCAGTGCCGATTTATCAAGTTTGCCGTTCAGTGTCAGGGGCATGCTGTCTAAACCGATAATATGAGACGGCATCATATAAGCCGGGAGCTCCTGCATAAGAGACTGGCGGAGTGATGAAATATCGGCCTCTTTAGGAACGATGTATGCCGCTAATCGGGCTTGTCCTTCAGCATCTTTCATCACGGTAACAGCCGCTTCTTTGACTTGATCGTGTTTCAAAAGCACACTTTCTATTTCTCCCGTCTCAATTCTGTATCCTCTGATCTTCACCTGCTTATCGATCCGCCCTTTAAAACGAAGAGTTCCATCCGGAAGCCAGCAAGCCTGATCTCCGGTTCTGTAAAGCGTTTCTCCCGTTTGTAACGGGTCACTGAATGCGCCCTCTGTCAGCTCAGGCTGTCCCCAATATCCTTTGGCGACGCCGGCGCCCCCGATATACAGCTCTCCGAAAACGCCGATCGGCTGGACCTGTTTGTCTTTGTTTAAGACGTACATTTGCACATTCGGAAGCGGAACACCGATCGGCACATCATCTTCCCGCGGCTCTTCGCTCATTTTAGCTTCATAATACGAAGAATCAATTGTCGCTTCTGTTACACCGTAGCTGTTAATGATCCGCATTTCTTTTCCGAAGCGTTCTTGAAGCGTATAAAAATCCTGCGACTTGATCATATCTGAACCCAGTACAAGTATTTTTACACTTTGCAGCGCGAGGTTCCGGCGATATATATATTCCATAAACGGAACAATCAGCGCGGGTGTCGACTCCATAAACGTGATACGGTGCTGATCAATGAGCTGATAAAGCTGTTGTGGCTCAAGCCGGACGTCATCCGGACAAATGACAAGCGTTCCCCCGTTTAGCAGGGCGCGTGCAAGATCCCCTGAAAATACATCAAATGAGAAACTCGCCATCTGCAGCACTCTGACTGGTTTACGATCAAGCTCATAAATTTTCCGCCATGCAAGTGCTGCATGCGTAAAGCTGCGATTTCTGACTTCGACTCCCTTCGGCGTTCCCGTTGTTCCCGAAGTATATATGATATATGCAGTATCATCCGGAGACGCTGCCGGCTGAATATTCTTTGCACAAATATCGTATTGATCTTCATGATCGAGCTGAATGAGAAATAAATTGTTATCCGTCAGCTGTGAAGCAAGTTCTTTGTATTCTGACTGCACCATCAAGACGGATGCCGCGCTGTCTTTTAATAAATAGCGAATCCGTTCCTCAGGATAATGGGAGTCAACCGGTATATACGCCCCTCCCGATTTCATGACCGCAAGAACACTGACGATCGCTTCAATTGAACGGTTTGCCAATATAGCTGCTCTTTTTCCCGGACCGAATCCATTTTTGTGTAATGTTCGCGCAAGCCGATTTGCCCGCTCGTTAAGCTGCGAATAGCTGATCTGTTGTGTTCCTTCAATAACAGCGGTCTGATGAGGCGTTTCTTCTGCTTTCTCTTCAAACAACTGGTGAAACAGTTTGTGTTTTTCCATGAATTCGGTTTGTGTGTTATTAAACTCAATCAGTAACTTTTGTTTTTCTTCTTCATTCAAAATGTCAGTTTTCGATAGTGTGACTTCCGGTTCGGCGGCAACATGGCGCAAGAGATTCAGTAAGTGGCCCATCCAGCGTTCAATCGTTTCTTTCTTAAAAAGCTCGGTGCTGAATTCCATTTCAAAGCGGATGTTTCCATCGGATTCAGCCGCTGATAAGGTCAGGTCAAAACTTGATACATCATGTTCGGTATGCTCTGATCGTGACGCCTTCAGACCGGTCAGATTTATCTCCTCTCGCTCCATATTCTGAAGAATAAACATCGCATCAAACAGCGGATTTCGGCTCATGTCCCGTTGCACCCCGAGCTGTTCCACCAGCTCTTCAAACGGGTAGTCCTGATGCTCATACGCTTCAAGCGCCGCCTGGCGGACTTCCGCCAAGTAATCGGTGAACCGTTTGTCTCCTTTCGGCTCCGTTCTGACGGCCAGCGTGTTGACGAACATGCCGAGAATCGGTTCAAGGTCTTTGTGCGGACGCCCGGCAATCGGCGAACCGACGATGATGTCTTCCTGCCCGCTCAATTTCGCGAGTAACGTATTGTACGCGGCGAGAAGCACCATATACAAAGTGGAGCCGTGATCCCGGGCGATGCGGTGAAGGCCGGATGCCGTTTCAGCGTCAAGCGTGCACGATACGCTGCCGCCCGCAAAGCTTCTGACAGCCGGACGGGGCTTGTCAGCCGGAAGCTCAAGCACCGGAAGCTCTCCTTCTAGCCGCTTCAGCCAATAGGCTTCCTGTTTCTGGTACCCTTCTTTCTCCTGAAACGACCGCTGCCAGACGGCATAGTCTTTATATTGAAGGCGCATCGGCGCAAGCGAACGGCCTGCGTACAGCTCGCCGAATTCTTTTATCAAGGTGTTGACGGACACACCGTCAGAAATAATATGATGCATATCCGTTAATAAAAGATGGTGTTCGTCTGATTCTTTTACGAGGGCCGCGCGGAAGAGCGGCGCTTCTTCCAGACAAAACGGCCGGACGAATGCGTCAGCTGACTCGGCCTCATCCAGCTGAAACGGTACGCTGTCATGGATGCGCTGCACCGGTTCGCCGTCAGGCCCCGTTTCAAAGGACGTTCTGAGCGACTCATGCCGCTCCACAAGCTGCCGGAACGTCTCCTCCAGCCGGACACGGTCAAGCGGGCCCGTCAGTTCCAGCACAGCCGGCATATTGTAGCCGACACCGCCATCTTCAAGCTGTTGGAGCACATACATCCGTTTCTGCGCCGAAGACACCGGGTAGGTGTCCTGTTTTTTCGCAGGCTGAATCGCTTCATACGGGCTCTCTTCCAAGTCCTGAATAACCGAAGCGAGTTCTTCCACCGTCGGCCGGGCGAAGATGTCCTGTAACGGCACCTGAACACCGAACTCTTTGGCAATGCGGGAGACGAGAGCCGTCGCTTTTAACGAATGGCCGCCCCGCTCAAAAAAGTGATCCCGGATGCCGACGGGGCCGTTTTTCAGCACCTCTTCCCAAAGGGCGCAAAGCTTCATTTCCGTGACGTTCCGCGGGGCGGTGTACGCCCGTCTGTCTGCCGCTCCGCCGGGAGCCGGCAGCGCGCGGCGGTCAAGCTTTCCGCTCGGCGTGACCGGCCACTCGGTCATCTCTATAAACTGAGCCGGCATCATGTAAGCCGGAAGGCGTGTCGCAAGCTCCGCCCGCACGTCATCGCTTTCCCGTCCTTCGATATAGGCGTAAAGCGCGGTTTCGCCGTGTTCGGTCCGGGCAGTGACCGCCGCCTCACGAATGCCATCGATACGCCGGATCGCCGCTTCGATTTCTCCCGGTTCAATCCGGTAGCCGCGGACTTTCACTTGTCCGTCTGAACGGCCGAGCCATTCAACAAGGCCGTCTTCTGTCCAGCGTGCGATATCGCCCGTCTGATACATGCGTTCTCCCGGGTAAAACGGATCATCGAGAAAACGCTCCTCCGTCAGCTCAGGCCGGTTCAGATAGCCCCGGGCCACCCCTGTCCCCGCGATGTACAGCTCTCCTGCCACGCCCGCAGGCTGGATGGTTCCTCCGCTATCTAATACATACAGACGGGCACCCGGAACGGGTGTACCAATCGGAAGCCGCGTCCGTCCGCTGTCCCGTTTTCGGTCACAGACGTAAAACGCCGCATCAACCGTCGCTTCTGTCGGCCCGTAGCCGTGAATAAGCATGGTCTCCGGCAATAGATCGGCAAACCGGGCAGCCGTAAGCGGTGAAAGAGCTTCGCCTCCGGCAAACACGCGTGTCAGTGTTCTGCCGAGGCGTGTTCTTGTTTCCGCAGGCTCCGTTTCCAGCGCGTCTAAAAAGCTGTTGACCATCGCCGGAATAAAATGCGCGGTCGTCACCTTTTCGGAGGCAAACGCTTCAATCATCCGCACAGGATCTTTCTCCCATCCGGCAGGAAGCAGATACACGGAGGCGCCTGACATTGTCCACCAAAACAATTGCCAGATAGAGGCGTCGAATGAAAAGGATGATTTCAGCACGATAACATCCTCTTCCGTTAACGGAAACTGCCCTTGCATCCCTGATAAAAAGGCGGCGGCCTGACGGTGTTCAACAGCCACTCCCTTCGGTGTTCCCGTCGAACCGGACGTATAAATGATATAAGCGAGCGAATCAGCATCCGCTTCTTCAGAGACAGCCCCTGTCTCCGCCTCACTTGTCAGAGAAGAAAGAGACGCTTCTAGCGTTTCTCCGGAAAAACCGGGAACGGATAATCCCGGCTGTGCAAGCAGGAGACAAGCGCCGCAGTCGTCGAGCATATAGCGTAGCCTGTCCTCAGGATAGTCAGGGTCAAGCGGCACGTAGGCGCCGCCCGCTTTTAACACGGCAAGCACTGAAACCACCATCTCCGGCGAGCGTTCAGCGAGTACGCCGACCATGCTTTCTTTGCGGATGCCTTTTTGGCGGAGCCGAACGGCGAGCCTGTCCGTGTACTGATCAAGCTCGGCGTACGTCAGCATACCGCTCGGAAAACGGAGCGCCGGACGATGGGGCGAAAGCGCGGCGCGGCGGGTAAACAGCCCGTGAAGCGTCGGGGCCGGCGGTTCAGCCGTTTCTGTACGGTTAAACGCAGTTAACACCCGTTTCTTTTCTTTTTCATCCGCCATATCAATATGCCGAATCAGCCGGTTTGGATTTCTAACGGCATTTTCAACGATCGTCAGCAAATGAGTTTGAATTCGTTTAATCGATGTTTTAGTAAATAAAGCGGATTGATAATCAAAATTCAGCTCAATCAATCCCGTATCTGTCCGTTCCTTAATTAAAATGGACAGCTCATTTGCCGTATGCCCGCTGAAAAACATCGCCGTTTCATAATCGAAACCTTCTGCCTGACGCCACGCGAGAGGCTGGTATTGCATCGAAATTCCGATGATATTTTGCAGGTCGTGATGAATCTGCCTTAATTCATTGACAAAAAGATTGTAAGGATATTTCTGGTGCCGCATAACAGACAGCTGCTCTTTTCCTACGCTGCGGACAAAGGACAGGAACTCCGCATCAGGATCTGCCGTCATTCTGATCGGCAGTGTGCTGACGAACATGCCGAGCATATCCTTTTCGAGCCTGGAGCCCCGGTTTCCGTAATAAGTGCCGATGGCAATATCCTTTTTAGCCGTCAGACGGCTGATGCATATGTATAACGAAGCCATAAACAGTGAGATGATGCTGACATTATGATCTTTGCAAAAACGCCGGATTGATTGTTCTAAGGAGTGAGAAAGAGTGATTGTATCTCTGGAAGCCGCAGTGCTTTGTCTAAGATGAGAGGTTCGTTCCGCCAGTGAAAGGTGTTCCGGAACGGTTCGGTATGTTTCAGTCCAAAATGAACGGTCTTTTTGAAAACGGGAAGACTGTAAGTATTGCTGTTCTTTTTCCATGTAGCTGAGATAGGAAGGCCTGTGATGTTCAGCTAAATCCCCGCCCCGCATGATCTTTTGGTAGATATCAATGAGCTGGTTGCCGAGCAGGTTGAGCGAGATGCCGTCCATGATAATATGGTGAAATTTTGAATAAAGCCAAACTTCTTCGTCTGACATGACAAGAAGAGTAAATTGATACAGAGGTGAATGAAACAGCTTGAACGGAACACGGGTCTGCGTGTCAATCCATGCGTCCCGCTCTGCCTGATCAGTATGAGTAAAATCAACAGTCTCTAGAGAAATCGGCCGATGCCCCGCAAGATACAGCTGGGGTTCTGATCCGTCCCCTTCTGTCAGTTGAAACCTGAGCGAATCATTTTGCGAGATAGAAAAATCTAAAGCATGGCGCAGTACGTCAAAATCGATATTCCCCCTGAATTTGACGCACGCCGCGAGATTGCAGATACTTGTGCCCGGCTCGAGCAGCTCTGTAAACCAGACTCTTCTTTGGGCGTGAGTTAAAGAATAAACAGTGTTCTTCAATGGAATCCCTCCATTTCAATTTAAGAGGATAAGAAAGTGAAATAATTACAACTAAAATTCGACAGCATATGACTAAATCATCCATATAAGCATTATTTTAAAACATATTTTAGAAATCACAATAAAAAATTAAATTTTCTCTAACATTTTTTAGAATATAGTATATATTCCTCACTTCATTTATTCATTTCTATAATCTTTATACCATGTAAAACGGTATGTATGCACACTGTAAACTGGTTCTTAAACACTATAATAAGGAATAAAATGTATAATTAATTGCGCTTTTAAAAAGGTTTTGCCTCCTGAAAAGAAGTTTTACGTTAAAAAATGAAAAATCGGTGAACAAGTAAGAAAGTAGCATGTAAAAAAAAGGAAGTATATTACCGATATTACTTTTTGAAAAGATTGATTCATAATCGCAATATAATGTTTTACAGACATCAAAAAAAGCCGAATCCTCTAAGGATCCGGCCCTTCTTATTGATTTGCCAGCACGACTGCGATTTTGTCTTCAATTTCTTTTCCGTCATCTTCGTCAAGCAGCCCGTTTTGAAGCACGGAAAAAATAAGCGTATCTCCTGTTTTTGTGTCTGCATAGCCGGCAATCGAACTGACTGATGTTAGTGACCCGGTTTTCGCTTTAATTTTGCCCTCCGCCGGGGTGCCCTTCAGCCGATTCCGGAGGGTTCCTCCCGTCATTCTGTCACTTGCGCCCGCGACAGGGAGCGACCGAAGGAAAGACGGGTACCACTTTTCTTTCTGAACCGCATACAAAAGCTCTCCGATTTGGCCGGCGGATACGCCGTTAATATGAGAAACGCCGGATCCGTCTCTTGCAATCAATTCATCCGGATTCAGCCCGAACGATTTGAGCTCCGATTTCATCACGTCCAAGCCCTTTTCCCAGCTGCCCTCCCCTTTTTTCACTTTTCCCATTTCCTTGATCAGAATTTCAGCGTGCCCGTTGTTGCTCAGTTTCATAAATGGGATCAATAATTCTGAAAGAGGCATGGATGTCCGTGATGTGACAAGCTGGGTGCGGTGCGGCATTCGCCCTGTTCTGATTTTCCCTTTTACAGTTATACCCTGTTTAGTAAGCGCTTGTTTCCATAAATCTAAAGCATAGGACGACGGATCCCACACCGCCGCCCATTCTCTTGCCTGTGCCGAGCCGGCAGGTATAGTTCCCTTTATCGTAATCACATTGCCACCGTGCTCCCGTTCAACCGTCAATTCTTTCTTTTCATCAGAAGCGACGGTTTTCACTTCATTTTTCACACAAACGACGTCCGTATGGGGAGAAATCGAAATGCGCGGCTTTTTACCGGGCTGTTTTGCCGGGCTGATTTCCGCAATCACCGTTCCGGTATCATAATCCTCATTTGGGGAAGCGGTAAGAGCTGATACTTGCGCGCCATAATATTGGCCTTCATCGCTCCACGGAAGATCAACTGAATACCTGGTATCGTCATACCACGAGTCATCCCCGACCAGATCTCCTTTAATGACATGGATGCCTCTGGCTTTGACCTGTTTAGCCATCTTCTCAAAATCAGAAGCCAATAGGGTCGGATCGCCTTTTCCCCTGAGATAAAGGTTTCCGCGCAGCTGTTTTCCTTTTACGGCGCCGTCTGCCCGTACTTCTGTCTTAAAGGTGTAATCTTCTCCGAGAACGGAAAGCGCCGCAGATGCCGTCAGCAGCTTCATCAGTGATGCAGGCCTCAGCCGCATATCTTCCCGGCTGCCGAACAGCACCTCCCCTGTTTTTGCTGACCGGATACTGACGCCCGCTGAAGCCCCCTTTAAAGCAGGTTCTTCATCCAGAATGTGTTCCAGCTCTTTTTGCAAAGTATTTTTTTGTTCAGCCGCCTTAGCCGCATCATCAATATAAGGAACTGCGGCAATGATCAAAAGCAGAATCACCGCGCTCAAGCGTTTCACATATGTTTTCAATGTTATCCGCCTCTTTCCTATTCTTCGTCATGCAAAATGGTGATCCTGGATGACGCAGCCGCTTCTTCGCCCGGTTTCAGAATCTGAAGCCCTGTCAGTGATGCAGGCTGATTCAAATTAAATGCATCTGTAACGGAAGTATAAGGCTCAAGACTGACAAACCCCTGCTTTCCGTCACCGTTATATACCACCCAATGCTTGAAAGACATGTCTGCCTGATACAAAACGGATAATTTATCATCCGGATGATAAATAACAGCTTCGTTATTGCCGCCATTCCGTCCGGAAGAAAGAAAAACATCGTCAAACTGTTTATTTTTCAAAGACATCCCCTGACGGAACGCTTCTTTATCAGGCACATCCAATAAACGGCCCGTCGGCACGAAACGTTCATTTAATTCCCACATGCGGTCAGCCGTCAAAAATAGACGAGATCGCTTTTCATTGAAAACAAAAGTTGAATGATAGCCGAGCCCCCAAGGAAAAGCCTCCGTTCCCTTGTTGATTATCAGCGCCCGCTGCGTAAACACATTGTCTTTTAATGTATAGGTCATCCGGACAATGACATCGTGCGGAAATTGTTTATGAACACGGGGAATCTTTGAAAGATCAATTTCTGTTTCGACTGTCATTCCATCCCCCTCTTCTTTCGCTGCCGCCGCTTTCCAATGCTGATTGTGAAGAAAGCCGTGAATATGATTATGTTTATCCTCTTCGTTTATCTCGAATTGATACGCGCGGCCGTCAAAACGAAACGTCCCATCCGTAATCCGGTTCGGCGGGAATAAAACGGGAATGCCGTACAGCATCGGTTTTGCGCGGAATTGCTCCGCAGTTTCCGGTTCTCTCAGAAGCCGCATACCGGTTCTTTTATCCCGAAGCGATATGACATTTGATCCCCACTCCGGCACAATGATGCATTCAGCCTGATCAGTCTCCGCTTTAATGGCTGAAACCCCTAAATAAGTCGTATGTTCAATCGTCATAAGCACCTGCCCTTTCCTTGTTTTCTAGCATGTATAGGAATTCCATTTTCTAAACTCATTTTCCTTCTCTAAAAAAAACATCGCCCGTATGAACTGAGCGATGTGCGGTAAAACCTTATTGAATCAGCCGGGTAATCTGTTTTTTCTTCCATACAAATCGGTAATATCCGTATTGCAGCAGCAGGCTGACGACAAAAGCCGCCGGATAACCGACCCAAATGCCGAGAATGCCGAGATTCGTATAATGAGAAAGAATAAAGGCCACAGGCACTTCAATTCCCCAAATCGCAAAAATACTGATAATCGTCGGCCATAACACCGTACCGCTCGCCCGCATTGTCGCTGAAACGATCTGAGCGTGACCGAAAATCAAATAGCTCCAAAGGGTAATCATAATCAGATTGCGGGCAATGTGGAGTGTATCCTGATCGGTTAAAAACAAAGCCAGTATCTGCCGGGAGAAGGTATAAATCAGCACAATCAAAACCCCGCCGATCAAATAATTCAGGCCGATGCCGACTTTGATGACCTGCTTCAGCCGGCCGAATTGATTAGCTCCTATGGATTGGGCGGCAAAAATTGAAACGGCGATACCGAGGCTTACCGCCGGCATCTGCACATAACTCGCCACTTGGTTGACAACCCCGTAAGCAGCCGTCGCGTTTGATCCGTAATGATTGACAAATGAAATGACCGCAATTTCAGAAAGTGACACGAGAATCATATTGATGCTCGACGGAATACCGAGACGGAGTAAAAGCGCAAGCAGCTTTTTGTCCATTTTAAGAGAACGGAGCGCAGTCCGGTCAAATGCCAATGGATGTTTCCTTTTCCGCAAATAAACCATGAGTACGATAAAGGTCACGATGTTTGAAATCACGGTTGCATACGCCGAACCGTAAATGCCGAACTTCGGAAGTCCGAAAAGCCCGAGAATCAATAAGGGCAAGAGCCCAATGTTTATGACTGTACTGACGATTAACGTATAAAACGGAGTCTTTGAATCTCCCGTTCCGCGTAAAAATGTCGTATACGCAAAATATAAAAACATCAGCGGCATTGCACAAAACAAAATGCGCGCATATCGGACACTGACATCTAATACGTTTTCCGGCGTTCCCATGAGCTGCAGAATATCAAGCGTAAACACACTGCCGACAACTGCCAGGACAACACCAAGCATAAAAGTAAAAGTCAGTGTAGTGCCGACAATCGCCTTCATCCTCTCTTCGTTTTTCGCGCCGTAAGCCTGCCCGATCAGAATGGAACTTCCCGAACCGATTCCGATCGTAAAGGAGATCAGCAGAAAAAACAGCGGAAAAAAAGACGATACGGCGGCAAGCGCATCTACCCCGAGCCACCTTCCGACAAATACCATTCCGACCAATTGGCCGACAGATTGCAATACATTGCTTAAAAGCAGCGGCACTAAAAACAGTGACATCGATCGCCAGACAGACTGGCCGCGGCCTTCCGCTGTTTCTAAATGATCTTGTACTTCCATATGTAGGACTCCTTTTTTGATTTTCTTCCATTTTATTATTCAGCAGACAGCTTGTAAAAACCTTTTGTTCAATGAAACTCTTTATCTTTTTCTCACGTCTTACATGGAAATAAACCATAAAAATAAAAAGTCCGGAAAATATTTCTGAAAAGGTATTGTAATCTCACCGTAATTATTGTAACATTTGTAACATAAGAGAAAGAGATTGATTGAAGGAGAGATTATATCATGAAAAAATGGCTATTATTCCTCACTACTATTACATTGATTCTGTCATTGGGCACTGCGGCGACCGCAAAAACTTCACCTAATGACCTTACACAAAAACAAGCACTTCAGCTGGCCCTGTCAGCGAGAGAACATTTCTGGAACACAATGAGCGGCGGTTCGCTTAAATCAAAAGCAAATTGCACATCTGAACCGTTTGAATATCAAAATCTGCAATATGTATTTATGTGCAAAGACCTCGGAACAAAAGCGAAAGCCGTAAAATATCTGACACCCGCTTTTACAAAGCAAGCGATTGACAAAGGGCTCAAAGATTACCACTTCACTGTAAAAGACGGCAAATTGGCTGTTCCGGTCGGCGACGGAGATAACCTCCTGAATTGGAAAAAAGCAAAAATGACTCTTCTTTCCAAAAAAGGAAGCGCTCAAACATACCGCTTCACTGTACCGACTCTTGACGGTTCTCCGTCAGCAAAACGTGATGTAACATTCGTAAAAGAAAACAACGCTTGGAAAGTCAATCAATTTGATGCTGTCATATAAGAAAAAGCCCGCTTGCTTACAGCGGGCTTTTTTCACATCTCATTTCCACTAGGTTCTCACAAAATATTCAACTCAAAACCCCCTTGTATAACAAGGGGGTTTTGGTTTTACCGACATTATTAATCTGCACCTATCTTATGCCGAAAACGCTCTAGGAGAGATTCGAACTCCCGACCTGCAGTTTAGGAAACTGCTGCACTATCCGCTGTGCTACTAGAGCCTGCTTCTATTATAGTAACGCTGGCGGCCGTTTTTTTCAAGTCTACAGCCCTCCGAACACTTTATAGGCGGCTCTCGTCGTATCTTCATCTATTCCGATATAACGCATTGTAAT
Organism: Bacillus sp. SIMBA_026; assembly: GCF_046535335.1. Taxonomy (NCBI): domain Bacteria; kingdom Bacillati; phylum Bacillota; class Bacilli; order Caryophanales; family Bacillaceae; genus Bacillus; species Bacillus sp. SIMBA_026. The sequence goes on from NZ_JAWRWX010000001.1 coordinate 1,120,394, forward strand.
AGACGGAGAAGAATGATTCAAAATCCTCTGCAGTTCAGCAATGTCTTTTGTCCTCTGATAAAAATGATACCCGAACGTCTTTCTAAGCGTATGCGTCCCGATTTCCTCTAACCCGCAAGCGGCAGCCGCTTCCTTTAATATTCTGTATGCTTGAATCCGGGATATGGGCTTATTCGTACGTTTCGATTTAAACAAATAGTCATCTTCTTTCATGTCTTTTGTATAAGCGTATATGTCGGCCTTTAAAGACTCCAGTATCAGAATTTTTCTTTTCTTTCTCGTTTTGCTTTCGGTTGCCCACACATGGTCTTTGTTCCTTACATCCCTCACGCGAAGCGGCAGAACATCAGAAATCCGCAGTGCGCTGTTCATGCCGAAAATAAATAAAAAATAATCACGATCACTTTTTTTCATTAAATACTGTTTGACTTCCTGGATCTTCTCCAAACTTCGGATCGGCTGTACGATATGCATCAAAAAACCCCTTATAATTGGTAAAGTAACATATTGAGCATTATGTTACTATTATAGCTGAAACCCGTTGAATGATAAAGGGTAAAGAGTCTTATGTAACATAATATACATAGTGTTACATAAGGTGAATCAGATACACAGTTTCAACAAATTCCTCAAAAACATCGTTTTCAGACCGATGACAAGCTTTTAAACAAATTTATACTTAAGGTATTAAAAAATGAAAACAACGGCCTTAAAATGAAATCTGAGCATCCGTTTTTTTGTGAGTAACCGGAAAACTGCAAAAAAAAGACACAATATGAAATTGTGTCCTAATCTTCATCTTTTACATCAATGTCCTCAGGAAGCGGCTCATTTAAAAACTCTTGAATCATTTCCTTATATTTTTCCAGCTGCTCGAGATGGGTTTGAAATTGTTCCTTGTTGATTAAATATTGCTGTCCGTCATGGACGGCCCTTATTTTATTCGTCAAAACAAGATTGTGCACATATTCTTCAGGAAGACTGGTAAACTCAGCTGTCTCTTTGATCGTTAAATACATGGCTCACGTTCCTTTCATATGTCATGTGAGTGAATTCTGTTTTGTTTATTGTAGCTTATTTTTTGTCTTTATGCTTGTTTCACAGCTTTTTCAGTCCGGTTTCCCATTTAGCCTATTTGCGACTGATTACATTCACACAGAAACCCCAACTTTTTGCACACCGGACTATTCCGTTTGTCACTTGTGAAAACAGCACATTTTACTTACTCTATAATTGTAAGCGGAAAACAAAGGAGGCAGACTATGAAAAAGAAAAAGTTTATGAATCTCTGTTTTATCGTTCTGCTCAGTACTTTGCTCGCGGCCGGAAGCATCCCTTATCACGCTCAGGCTAAGAAACACCCGTTTTCCTATGACGACTACAAACAGGTAGATGTCGGCAAAGACGGCATGGTTGCCACCGCCCATCCTCTCGCTTCACAAATCGGTGCCGACGTGCTGAAAAAAGGCGGCAATGCAGTTGACGCCGCGGTTGCCATTCAATTCGCATTAAACGTAACTGAACCTATGATGTCGGGAATCGGCGGCGGCGGATTTATGATGGTTTATGACGCGAAGACGAAAGACACCACCATTATCGACAGCCGGGAACGCGCACCGGCAGGCGCAACACCGGATATGTTCCTTGACGAAAACGGCAAAGCCATTCCTTTCTCCGAACGCGTTACGAAAGGGACTGCAGTCGGTGTTCCGGGAACATTAAAAGGACTAGAAAAAGCGCTCGACAAATGGGGCACACGCTCCATGAAACAACTCATCACCCCTTCCATTAAACTTGCCTCAAAAGGCTTTCCGATCGATTCGGTTTTAGCTGATGCCATCTCAGATTATAAAGACAAATTATCACACACTGCTGCAAAAGACGTGTTTCTTCCGGACGGAGAACCTCTGAAAGAAGGAGACACACTCATCCAAAAAGACTTAGCCAAAACATTTACAGCTATTAAGTACAAAGGCACAAAAGCATTCTATGACGGTGCATTCTCCAAAAAGCTAGCGGAAACAGTGCAGGAATTCGGCGGCTCAATGACAGAAAAAGACATTAAAAACTTCAATGTGACGATTGACGAACCGATCTGGGGAGATTACCAGGGCTATCATATCGCAACTGCTCCTCCTCCAAGCTCGGGCGGTGTTTTCCTGTTGCAAATGCTGAACCTCTTGGATGATTTTAAGCTTTCTCAATATGATATCCGTTCTTGGCAAAAATATCAGCTTCTCGCAGAAACGATGCATTTGGCTTATGCTGACCGCGCCGCATTTGCCGGGGACCCAGAATTCGTCAACGTCCCTCTCAAAGGTCTCTTGAATCCAGATTATATCAATGCCCGCAGACAGCTGATAGATATTGATAAAGTCAATAAAAAACCGAAAGCCGGCGATCCTTGGGCCTATCAGGAAGGTTCTGCAAACTATAAACAAGCGGAGCAGCCGACTGACAAACAAGAAGGCCAAACGACTCACTTCACGGTAACTGATCGCTTCGGCAATGTCGTATCATATACGACAACAATTGAACAGCTGTTCGGTTCCGGCATTATGGTTCCCGGATACGGCGTTGTGTTGAATAATGAGTTAACAGACTTCGATGCGGTGCCTGGCGGCGCAAATGAAGTGCAGCCGAATAAACGTCCGCTCAGCAGCATGACTCCGACTATTTTATTCAAAAATAACGAACCCGTCCTGACTGTCGGCTCCCCCGGCGGAGCAACGATTATTTCTTCCGTCCTGCAAACGATCCTGAACAAAGTTGAGTATGGCATGGATCTGAAAGCGGCGGTCGAAGAGCCGAGAATTTACACAAACAGCATGACATCCTATCGATATGAAAAAGGAGTGCCGGAAGATGCCCGCACAAAACTGAACGAAATGGGGCATAAATTCGGCAGCAGCCCGGTTGATATCGGTAATGTGCAAAGCATCCTGATCGACCGTGAAAACGGCACCTTCACCGGAGTCGCCGACTCAAGCCGAAACGGAGCCGCAATCGGCGTAAACTTGAAAAAATAACTAGACAAAAAGCCTCGTTTCTCAAGCTGAGAAACGGGGCTTTTGTTTATTCTGCACTGTATTCAGTTGAGGTTTTTTCAGACGTTAATGACGCAAGCGAAAGCACGCCGCACATCGCGATGACAACACCCGCTGATCCGATCCATGTCACTGACGCAAGAGACAGATGAGTGACAACAATGCCCCCGATGCCCGCCCCGGCCGCCATAGCCAGCTGCATCACAGACTGGTTGAGGCCGAGTAATACACCCGATGATTCAGGCTCCATCGTTGCCAAATGATACTGCTGAGCAGGTCCTGATGACCAGGCGGCGAAGGACCAAAATATAAGCACTGCCGCCGCTCCGAAAGCAGAATGTGTCACAAACGGCAATAACATGAGCATGATAGCATGAAGCGCCATTCCGCCGGTTAATGTCATACGCGCCCCCCATTTGTCTGCGCTGAAACCGCCTGCTTTAGAACCGGCAAGACTTGCAACACCGAAAATAAGCAGCAATGTACTCAGTATTCCGCTGCCGATATGAGTGACGTTCAGTAAATACGGAGAAAGGTACGTATACGCAACCGAATAGCCTCCGAGCCAAAAAAACGTAATGGCCAGCCCGACAGCCACCTTTCGTTTCTTCAAAAGAGAAAATTGCTGAATGAGCGGCACCGGTTTATCTCCTTTTATCTCAGGCAACGCGAAACGTATAATAAGCATGGCAATGATTCCAATTGCCGCAATTCCGGCGAAAACCACTTTCCAGCCGAAAGCTTCAGACACGGTTCTTCCGATCGGAACACCGATAATGAGCGCCGCCGTAAACCCCATAATGACGGTTGCGAGAGAACTTGCCTGTTTTCCCGGGGGAGCGATTTTTGCTGCGATCGTAAGCGCGGTGACCACCACGGTTCCTGCTCCAAGCGCCATAATCACCCGTGCTCCCGCAAATAAGCCGAATCCCTGCACAAGGAAAGAAATGATATTCCCGATAACAAACAGCCCCAGAGCATAGATCATGAGCTTCCTTCTGTCCAGTTTTGCTGTAAGGGCCATCATGACAGGCGTTCCGATTGCATAAACAAGCGAAAAAATCGTAATCAGCTGCCCTGCCGCTGCCACAGTAACTCCCAAGGAACCTGCAATTTTATCAAGCATCCCTGATATCACATATTCAGACGTCCCCACTAAAAAACTGATAATTGCCAAAATGTAAATCTTCCAGGTATTTTGCACCTGACACACTCCTTCATTGATGATTTATATAAAGATATATTGTGATATATCGATATAAAGAGTTGAACAAAAAGAAACAAATCGCAATATGTCGATGTGTAGTCGGAAAAAGAAACTGAATCCCTCTTCTAAAGGATTCAGCCCTACATTTCGCGCTGAAAATAATTGGCCATCGCCTTTATCGCGTCTTCATCTCTTTTATAATAGGTGTATTTGCCAATCCGTTTTGTTTGGATAAGGCCCGCCCGCTGAAGGATGGAAAGATATTGAGAAGCCGTTGACTGTGTCATCTGAAGCTTATCGGTGATCTGGCTGACACACACTCCGATCTCATTCATATCAATGCCATCATGCGGTGCGAAGTGACGGTCCGGCTCTTTCAGCCATTGTAAAATCTCAAGCCGTGACTCATTAGACAACGCTTTAAAAACATCAATAGGTTTCATACGCTTTATTATATCGTGATTTTACGATATGTCAATGTTGTTTTTATTAAATCTCTATTTTTTGTTTTGCCTCTCTTATGATCCGGGAAATAAAATCACTCACATTCTCTTCAAATGTGTCTTCCCGACCGTATTGCCGTACATGTACAGATTGATGGCGGCACTCTTGATCCCCCACAACCGCAATATACGGTATTTTTTTCATTTGTGCTTCTCTGATTTTATAGCCGAGTTTTTCATCGCGCTGATCGAGCTCAGCCCGGATACCCGCTTTCTTTTAAGAAAAACCAGAACGAAAAAAATTGGCGTACACAGCTGTCCTGTTTTCTCATCTTCCGTTCGGTAATGCTTTTAATCTATTCAGCAGTTCTTCAAACGCCGATGTCAAAAATAAATCACTCCGGTAGATGAATGATATATTCATATCCCGAAACTGTTCAGGAAGCTCATGAAGAAAAAGATTTTTCCTGTTTTGAAAATAACGGACGGCTGATGCAGGCAGAAAGGAAACCCCCATCCCCGCCTGCACCGCCCCAATAATGGCTTCCAACGTACCGAATTCAATGATTTTATGTGCGGGCACTGCCTCTTCTTTCAGTATGTTTTTTATTTTGCGGCGGTGCGAACAGCCCGCGGCAAAATACAGAATCGGATCTCGCAACAAGTCTTGCAAACTGCCTTTCCGCTTATTTGAAACCAAGACCAATTCTTCTTGAAATACAGCGACTTGCTCAAGATCTTCGTATTCTACCGGACCATAAACAAAAGCGCCGTCCAGCTCATAATGTAAGACGCGCTGCACTAAGGTATGTGTATCACCGGTTGACAGAGACAGCTGTACTTTCGGGTAACGGCTGCAATACTCCGTGAAAAATTGAGGGAGATGGACGGCTGCCGCCGTTTCAAGAGAACCGATTCGAAGCGGGCCGTTCGGATCGCCTGCCTCTTGCGCCGTTTTTTGCGCCTCATGCAGCAATTGAAGGATTCTGTCTGCGTCTTTCAATAAGTTTTCACCTGCAGGCGTCAGCGTCATCCCCCGATTTGTGCGGTAAAAAAGCTGTGTTTGCAATTGCCGTTCCAGCTGCTGAATCCGGTTTGTCACATTTGATTGAACATAATGCAGGCTTTCTGCCGCCTTTGAAATACTTCCTTTGCGGGCGACAGCCTGAAAAATCTTTAAGTCTCCGCTTTCCATGTAAGGGCACCTTCTTGCTATGATTTTTATTGATAGCCGGCTATCAATTTTCATTTATTTACTGCAGCTGATACAGCCTGTAAAATCTTTCTCATCAATCATAAAGGAGAGAAGAATAATGAATGCCCTTATCATACACGAAAATGGCTTTGATTTCAGGCAGGCACCTGACAAAAGGCCAGGAAACGGTGAAGTAAAAATAAAGCTGAAAACAGCCGGATTAAACCATCGTGATTTGTTTTTAATGAAAAACCACGAAACCGGAAACCATGAATTTACTCTCGGTTCAGACGGCGCGGGGATCGTAACCGAAATAGGACACGGCGTCCGGTCTCATTTACTGCATGCAGAAGTCATCATCAACCCGGTGCTGAATTGGAAGACTGTTGAGGACGTACCAGCCGTCCCTGATATTTTAGGCGGTCCGAGCGACGGAACATTTTCACCTTATGTCATCGTTCCTGCGGAAAACGCCGTTTTAAAACCCGAACACCTGACTTGGGAGGAAGCGGGCGTGCTGCCGTTATCAGCATTAACCGCTTATCGCGCCTTATTTACAAAAGGACAATTAAAAAAAGGCGAACACCTTATCCTTCCGGGCATCGGAAGCGGCGTGGCAACTTACGCCTTATTAATGGCAAAAGCTATCGGAGCGACAGTCAGCGTCACCTCCCGCAGTGAAAACAAAAAACAAACCGCACTGTCATACGGTGCAGACCGGGCGATTGACAGCTACGGTGATTGGAATGAGGCACTGAATGGCGAAAAAGCAGATATCATACTTGACGGTGTAGGCCCCGCCTTGTTTCAACACTATCTTGACATTATTAAACCGAATGGCCGGATCGTAACATTCGGCGCCAGTTCAGGCGATCAGCTCGGATTTCCTATTCGCTCGCTGTTTTTTCCGCAGATTCATATTCTCGGTACATCAATGGGAAGCAATGAGGAATTTGCGGATATGCTGGAATTGATAAACCGCTGCGGCATCCGTCCCATTATCGACCGCATGTACCCTCTCAGTGAAGCAGCTGCCGCTTTTAACAGAATGCGGGAAGGACGGCAGTTCGGCAATATCGGCTTTCGTATAGATGTCTAAAAAAGGAGGAGCGGACCCGTCCGTTCCCTTATTTGTTTATAAGCGCTTCTGCTTGAAATTCAATATGTTTTTCTTTATCAATTAAAATCTGCCCACAAATCGACTGCAGACACACAGAGCCCGTCACGTTTTTGAAGGCGTCTTAATAAACGGCTCAAGGCTTGCAAATCGTCTCAGTCTGCGGAAGAAAACAATCTCTCCACTCTGTAAAACAAAAATCCATATGTTATCTTCCACGTTACCCTTATATGACCAATAAAGGAAGAAGGAGGTTTCATTTCAATACGAAAAACCGGCTGATCCCAGCCGGTTTTATAAATAAACCCCTTTATTTACGGTAAAACAGTGCTCCCCATTAAATAACTGTCGACTTCGCGCGCTGCTTCCCGGCCTTCATTAATCGCCCATACAATCAGGCTTTGGCCCCTTCTCGCATCCCCTGCGGCGAAAACACCGTCAACATTCGTTTTATAATCCCCATATGCCGCCTGAATTTTATGATTTGCCGAATCGACACCGAACTGTTTCAATAATGGCTGTTCTGTCCCTTCAAAACCGATGGCGATGAACACCAGCTGAGCAGGCCATACTTTTTCTGTCCCGGGCAGTTCATGAAATTCATACTTTCCGAATTCGTTTCTGACTTTTTCCATTTGAATGGTGTGAATCTCTTGTAAGCGGCCCTGCTTATCGGCCACCATTTTTGTCGTCTGAATTGAATATTCTCTCGGGTCTTTGCCGAACTTTGCCTGCGCTTCTTCATAGGCGTATTCAAGGGTAAAGACGTGCGGCTGTTCAGGCCACATATTGTCGTTCGTGCGCGTCTGAGGAAGTTTAGGATGTTTCCCGAACTGGTGCACACTGCGCGCTTTTTGGCGCAGCGCGGTTGCCACGCAGTCAGCTCCTGTGTCTCCTCCGCCGATCACGATGACGTCTTTCCCTTTAGCGTCTATAAATTGTTTGTCTTTGAAGTTGGAATCTAAATAGCTTTTTGTCGCCAGTGTTAAATAGTCCATCGCATAATGGACGCCTTTTGCTTCCCGGCCTTCAATCAGCAGATTGCGCTGCTTTTGGGCGCCTGTGCACAAAATGACGGCATCAAATTGTTCTTTCAGCTCATCAGCTGTTATGTCAACGCCGATTTCGGTATTTGTTACAAAATCTATACCTTCCTGCGTCAAAAGCTTAATACGGCGTTCGACGACATTTTTCTCAAGCTTCATGCTCGGAATGCCGTACATCAGCAGGCCGCCGGCTCTGTCGGCACGCTCATAGACTGTTACGGAATGACCGGCTTGATTCAGCTGATCAGCGCTTGCCAGACCTGCCGGGCCTGAACCGACGACAGCGACTTTTTTACCTGTGCGTTTCGCGGGAATTCTCGGCTGAATCCATCCGTTCTCAAAACCTTTGTCAATGATCGTCCGCTCGATGTTTTTAATTGAAACAGCCGGATCTGAAATAGCCAGCGTACAAGATCCTTCACAAGGAGCGGGACAGACCCGCCCTGTGAATTCAGGAAAGTTATTCGTTTTCAGAAGACGCTCCAAGGCTTCTTTCCAGCGCCCCCGATAGACGAGGTCATTCCACTCCGGTATCAGATTATAAATCGGGCAGCCGGACGTAAAACCGTTGATATCAGCGCCGATTTGACAAAACGGTGTGCCGCAATCCATACACCGCGCCCCCTGCCGCTTTGACGCTTCATCTGAAAATGGAGCCGAATACTCTTTCCAATCCTTCAAGCGAGTGAGAGGGTCCCGCTCAGCCGGTTTTTCTCGTTTTTCTTCCATGAATCCAGTTGGTTTCCCCATGTTCCTCTCCCCTTTCTTACTGTACTACCGCTTGTTTATGATCTTTGGCAGGCGTTTGGAGGACCTTTGTATTGGCTTCAAAAGCATACATAATTGCGTCTTCTTCTGATAAACCCGCCGCTTTTTGTTCTTCGATGCTGAGGAGCATTTGTTTATAGTTTTTCGGAATGACTTTGATAAAGGTTTCTGCGGCTTTTTCCCAATTGTCCAGGAGATCTGCGGCTTTTTTGCTGTTTGTCAGCGCTGCATGCCGTTTGACCATTTCTTGTACTTCTTTGATCTCCGCCTCATCCGTCAGCTTTTCAAATGAAATCATTTCCATATTGCATTTGCGTTTAAATGCTTTGGCATCATCACTCAGGACGTATGCGATACCGCCTGACATTCCCGCCCCGAAGTTTTTGCCGACTTCGCCGAGGACGACAACCCGGCCGCCTGTCATGTATTCACAGCCGTGGTCTCCGATACCTTCTACAACGACATTGACTCCGCTGTTACGGACTGCAAAACGTTCACCGGCGCGCCCGTTAATGTACGCTTCCCCGCTTGTTGCTCCGTAAAATGCGACGTTCCCGATAATAACGTTATCGTGTGTTTCACAATTGAAGGCATCAGGCGCCTTCACGATGATTTTTCCGCCTGAAAGCCCTTTGCCTACGTAGTCATTTGAATCCCCGTTCAAATGAAGCGTCATCCCCTTAGGAACAAATGCTCCGAAACTCTGTCCGGCTGATCCGGTAAAATGAAGTCTGATCGTATCATCCGGCAGGCCTTCCGCTCCGTAGCGTTTGGAAATTTCACTTCCCGTCACGGTTCCGGCTACGCGATTTGTATTATTAATCTTGATTTCAGCTTCCGCTTCCTGACCGGCTTCAATTGCAGCCTGCACCGCCGGAAGAATAACCGTCATATCAAGCGACTCGTCGATTTTATGGTTTTGCGCCGTACGGAAAGTGCGTACGCCTTCAGGCTGGTACAGCAGTGTGGATAAATCAAGCTGGCCCGCTTTCCAATGCGCTTTCGCACGTTCACTGACATGAAGAACGTCTGTCCGTCCGATCATTTCATCAAGCGTCTTAAAGCCTAACTCTGCCATATATTCACGCACTTCTTCTGCGACAAACAGCATGTAATTTACGATATGGTCAGGGTCGCCCATGAATTTTTTGCGGAGCTCCGGGTTTTGCGTCGCGACACCTACAGGACATGTATCTAAATGGCAGGCGCGCATCATGACGCAGCCGAGAACGACAAGCGGCGCTGTAGCAAAGCCGAATTCCTCCGCACCGAGCAAGGCGGCCATCACGACATCTCGGCCTGTCATCAGCTTACCGTCCGTTTCCAATACCACGCGATCCCGTAAACCGTTCAGCATCAGCGTTTGGTGAGCTTCTGCAAGACCAAGCTCCCACGGAAGACCCGTATGTTTAATACTTGTTTTCGGCGACGCGCCCGTTCCGCCATCGTAGCCGCTGATGACGATGACATCTGCAGTGCCTTTTGCCACACCGGCCGCAATCGTGCCGACACCGGCTTTTGATACGAGCTTGACGCTGATTCGCGCGCTTCGATTTGCATTTTTCAAATCATGAATCAGCTGCGCCAAGTCTTCAATTGAATAAATATCATGGTGAGGAGGCGGTGAGATCAGCCCTACACCTGGTGTAGAACCGCGGACATCCGCGACCCAAGGATATACTTTGTTGCCCGGAAGCTGACCGCCTTCTCCCGGCTTCGCCCCTTGCGCCATTTTGATCTGCAATTCATCCGCATTGACGAGATAATGGCTCTTTACGCCGAAACGGCCGGAAGCAATCTGTTTAATCGCACTTCTTCTGTCGTCGCCATTTTCATCCGGAACGAAACGTTTCGGGTCCTCGCCGCCTTCTCCGCTGTTGCTTTTTCCGCCAAGCCTGTTCATCGCTATCGCTAAAGCCTCATGGGCTTCCTTGCTTAATGAACCGAATGACATCGCTCCTGTCTTAAAACGTTTCACGATGGACGCAGCGGATTCAACTTCCTCTAATTTTAAAGGCTTGCGGTCTTCTTTGAAGGCGAACAGATTGCGTAAAAATCCGATTCGTTCTTCATCCGCTGCATGAGAATACTGCTTAAACAAGCTGTAATCATTCTTGCGGCACGCCCATTGCAGGGTATGGATGGTTTTCGGATTGAAAGCGTGGTGCTCTCCCCCGTTCCGCCATTGGAATTCACTTCCCGGATCAAGAGTTTGGCTGTAATCATCCTTGTACGCCGCTTGATGGCGCTGTTTCGCTTCTTGCGCAATCGTTTCGATATCGATTCCGCCAAGCTGAGATGCAGTACCGGTAAAGTATTTGGCGATAACGTCTTCACCGATGCCGACCGCTTCAAAAATTTGGGCGCCCCTGTAACTTTGCACAGTTGAAATCCCCATTTTTGACATCACTTTCACGACGCCTTCTGTTACGCTCTTTCCGTATTTACTGACAGCTTCTTCATACGGAATATCAAGCCGGCCTTCATCGATTTCCTGCTTATACGTAGCGTAAGTCAAATACGGATTGACAGCATCGGCACCATACCCGATGAGAGCCGCAAAGTGATGAACTTCACGCGCTTCCCCGGATTCAACGATAATGCTTGCTTTTGTTCGCAGGCCTTGGCGGATCAAATGCTGATGCAGCGCACTGACGGCCAAAAGCGGCGGAATCGGCGTCAATTCCTTACTCATTGCCCTGTCAGATAAAATTAACAGAGATACGCCTTCCTTGATCGCTTTTTCCGCCTGCTGAAACAAATCCTTCAGGCCTTTTTCTAGGTCATCGGAAAACAGCGCGCGGATGTTCTGGCTCTTAATGTCAGGGTGCACAAGTGTTTTCAGCGCATAAAACTGTTCGTTTGATAATACAGGAGTATACAGTTTAATGCGGCGGGCATTTCTTTCACTTGGATGCAGCAGATCGCCTTCGGCTCCGAGCCATGTCACCGTGGAGGTCACAAGCTGCTCGCGGATCGCGTCAATCGGCGGGTTTGTGACTTGAGCAAACAGCTGTTTAAAGTAATGAAACAGTGATTGGGCGCGATCGGATAAAACGGCGAGCGGCGAATCATTTCCCATAGAGCCGAGCGGGTCCTTGCCTTCTTTAATAACAGGAATTAAATACTTCTGGATATCTTCATACGTATAGCCAAACGCTTTTTGACGGACGAGAAGATCATCGAATCGTTCCTCTTCCCGGATTTCCGGGTCAGGATTCACTTGAACCAATTCTTCTTCAAGCCATTTTTGATATGGGAATTCATTGGCGATTTCTGTTTTTACTTCTTCATCTGAAATAATCCGGCCTTCCTCTAAGTCAATGAGCAGCATTTTTCCGGGCTCCAGACGTTTTTTATGAAGAATGTTCTCCTGCTCAACTTCAATAACGCCAACCTCGGATGAGAAAATAATATGGTCATCTTTTGTCACATAGTAACGTGCCGGACGCAGGCCGTTACGGTCAAGGATGGCGCCGATTTGTTTTCCGTCCGTAAACGAAATGGCGGTCGGCCCGTCCCACGGCTCCATTAAAGAGCTGTGATATTCATAAAAAGCCCGTTTCGCTTTAGACATGTGAGTGTTTTCCGTCCATGGTTCCGGAATCAGCATCATTGCCGTATGTGCCGGTTTCCGCCCCGCCATCACGAAAAATTCAAACGCATTATCAAGAATGGATGAGTCACTGCCCTCAGCATTTAAAATCGGCAGCACTTTGTGAAGATCGTCTCCGAAGCTTTCTGAAACAAACTGCTGCTCCCTCGCTCTCATCCAATTGATGTTGCCCCGGAGCGTATTGATTTCTCCGTTATGAATCAGATAGCGGTTCGGATGGGCACGTTCCCAAGTAGGAAAGGTATTTGTGCTGAATCTTGAATGCACGAGTGAAAATGCAGATACGAAGGTTTCATCCTGCAAATCCAAATAAAAATCGTCAACCTGCTCAGGCGTTAACAACCCTTTATAAACAATAGTCTGGCTTGACAAGCTTGCGAAGTAAAAATCAAGCTGTTCTTGAACGCCCCAATTTTCCGCCTGCTTCCGGATGACATACAGTTTGCGTTCAAAAGCAAGGCTGTCTTTCAAATCGTTTGCGGCGCCGATGAATACTTGACGCACATACGGGCAAGTGCTTTGTGCCACTGTTCCGATTTTTCCGACATTTACAGGGACGGTTCTCCAGCCGAGAACGATCTGTCCTTCCTGCTCAATGAATGCATTCACCTGTTTTTCGATCTTTTTTCTTTCCTCTTCATTTTGCGAGAAAAAGACCATTCCTACCCCGTAACGGCCTTTTTCCGGCAGTCTCATTTCTCCGCACTCTTTCTTAAAAAAAGCATCAGGGATCTGAACCATCAGGCCGGCGCCGTCACCCGTATTCGGATCACTGCCCTGTCCTCCTCTGTGATCCAGCTGGCAAAGCATCTTCAGTCCTTTTTTGACAATGTCATGTGAAGGTTTCCCTTTTAAATGGGCATACAAGCCGATTCCGCATGCATCGTGCTCAAATTCCGGACGGTAGAGACCTTGTGCTTTCGGCATTTGATTGTAAGTCATAATTCCTCTCCCCCGATCAGTTTCCGTTAATTACCGGTCATAAAATCTGACAACTTTAAATTAATTGTAAGTTTTCAAAACAATATAAACAATATATAATTTAGATCAAATACATCTCAAAATGAGATAGATAGGTGTGAACGCAATGGAATTACGCCAGCTTCGGTATTTTATGGAGGTAGCAGAACGGGAACATGTGTCAGAAGCGGCTGATCATCTGCATGTCGCACAATCCGCCATCAGCAGGCAGATTGCAAATCTTGAAGAAGAGCTGAAAGTCACTTTATTTGAACGGGAAGGCAGAAATATTAAATTAACGCCGATCGGCAAACAATTTTTAGAACATGTTAAAACGGCGATGAAAGCAATTGATTACGCGAAGGAACAAATTGATGAATATCTTGATCCGAATCGCGGAACCGTCAAAATAGGATTTCCGACGAGCCTTGCAAGCCAGCTTTTGCCGACGGTGATTTCGGCATTTAAAGAGGAATACCCGAACGTTGAGTTTTTGCTCCGCCAAGGATCTTATAAGTTTTTAATCGAAGCCGTAAGAAACAGGGATATAGATGCGGCGCTGCTCGGCCCCGTTCCGACGGAATTTCCCGACATAACAGGCAATATCTTATTCACAGAAAAGATTTACGCGCTTGTTCCGCTGCACCATCCGCTTGCTAAACAGAAAAATATCCATTTAATTGATCTGCGCGGCGACCAATTTGTTTTATTTCCTGAAGGATTTATTCTCCGCAATATGGCAATTGACGCTTGCAGACAGGCCGGCTTTGCGCCGCTTGTATCGACGGAAGGCGAGGATTTAGATGCCATTAAAGGATTAGTCTCCGCGGGGATGGGAGTTACTTTATTACCTGAAAGCACCTTTGCGGAAACCACACCCCGGTTCACGGTCAAAATTCCGATTGAATTTCCTCAAGTGAAGCGTACCGTAGGCATTATTAAACCAAAAGGAAGGGAACTGGCTCCGTCTGCAAATGATTTCTATCATTTTGTCATTCAATTTTTCTCCAAACTTGAACAATATCAATAAAAAACAAACCCGAGCTTCAAAACGAAGCCTCGGGCTTTTTCATATTTTTATAAATCTTTCTCAGCCGATAGGGATGGATAGTTCAACGTGGCAGACAAACGCTTCCGGATCAATGACTGATTGATCGGTCTGTTTGGGCGGTGTTTCTTTAAAAGTCTTCAGCTGGGCTGAGGAATAGTTGACGATGCCGAGTCCGAGCTCTTCTCCCTGCTGATCAAGCAGCCTGACAACCGCTCCGCTGCTGAATCTGCCCTTAATCTGCTCGATGTCCTGCGGTGACAGCTCCATATTTCCGTTCGCGACATCGCGGCTGCTTTCTTTTTCCATCACAATTTCGCCTTCGGGGCCGGAATTAAATGCAAGCCATTGTTCTTTGTGGTTTAACGGCAGGGTTCCTTCCGCTTCAAAATAAGTTCCTTCAGCCGCCTCATCTACCGCTTGAAGCAGAATGTCCGGAATGTTGGCTTGCCCGAGAAAGCCTTTAATACCGGAGGCCATCACAATTTTAAAAGCATCCAGTTTCGAACGCATTCCGCCGGTTCCCATTTCACTCCCGGCATCTCCCGCGCTTGCTTCTATTTCCGGAGTGATGTCACTTACATGTCTGATTCTTTTCGCTTTCGGGTTGCTGCGCGGATTATCATCATATAAACCGTCAATGTCTGATAAAATCACAAGCATGTCGGCATCAATTAAACCTGCCACCTTCGCTGCGAGTGTATCGTTATCTCCGAATTTCAGCCGATTGACTGTGACCGTGTCATTTTCATTAATAATCGGAATAATGCCCCGTTCCAAAAGGACGTTCATCGTATTGCGCACATTATGGTAGCGGTATTCATCGGAAAAGTCGCTTCTTGTAATTAAAATTTGTGATGCGACATAACCGTGCGCTAAAAACAGCTTTGAATAAGCCTCCATTAATAATCCCTGCCCGATGGAAGCGGAAGCCTGTTTTTCAGGGAGGCTTTCCGGTTTCTGAATAAATCCGAGCTTCCGATAACCTGCCGCCACTGCGCCGGAAGATACTAAAATCACTTCATAGCCGCTGTCTTTCAGCTGTGCGATTTGATCCACCAATGCTTCCAGCTTTCTTCTGCTGATTTCCCCGTGCAGGCTCGTCAGTGAGCTGCTGCCGATTTTCACCGCGACTCTTTTGATCTTCGTCCGAGACGTCACTGTATCACTCCTGTTTTTTAACGATTATAGTGCTGCCGTTTTTTCAATTGTTTTGCTGATCTCAATAGAACGTTCGGTCGCGTGTTTAATGGCTTTGGCAATGGCTTCTCCGCCGCCTTCTGACCTGAGCGCATCGAGGCCGGCTTCCGTCGTGCCGTTTGGAGAGGTGATGTTTTCCCGAAGCACATCCGGTTTTTCACCCGTTTCCATCAGCATTTTAGCTGCGCCCAATAACGTTTGCGCGCCGATTTTGCGGGACAGCCGTTTGTCTAAGCCGGCTTCTTCACCTGCTTTTTCAATAAACTCCATTAAATAATAAAAGTACGCCGGTCCGCTGCCTGCGATGCCGGTGAAAATGTCCATCTGATCTTCCTTGATCACGTATACTTCCCCGAGGCATTCCAAAAGGGATACCGCGGTTTTTGCTGAACCGTAAGAGACATGGTCTCCGAAAGCCGCAGCTGTTGCCGATTCGCCGATCATGCTGGATGTGTTCGGCATCACTCTTACAACAGGCTGACGATCATGTAATGATTGTTGTATAAATGAGGTTGTTATGCCTGCCAGAACAGACAGGATAATTTGATGAGGTTGAATACGCCGTTTCAGCGTAGCCAGAGCGATTTCGGCATCCTTCGGCTTCATGGCTAAAATAAAGACATCAATATCTTCGGTTTTCATGCTGTCAAAAGCAATGCCCTGAATTCCGTATTGATGTTCCAATTCAGCAAGTCGCTCTGTATTGCGGCGGTTTGTCACGCAGATGTTTTGGTTGGGAATTTTTTTTGCGCGGACCATGCCTGATATCATTCCTTCAGCCATTGATCCTGCTCCGATAAAAGCAACTTTCTTTTGATCTAAGATCGGTAACATCTCCCTTGTTCGTATTTTGTTCGTATTTTTCACACGTTTTTTATGTTACCACTTCAAGAGTCGATGTCAAGTTTGAAGGTTCTATTGATATGTATTGTTCCGAGCCTGCTATTATGTATAATGAATCACAGAACATACCTTACAAACCTTTTGAGCCCGGGAGGCCGGGTGCGTTCCGGCCGGATTTAAAAATTATCTGAAATGGCTTTTTCAATCAGCTTTTTGCAGCGGTCAAGCTCTGTCTTCAGCTGTTTTTTGTAAAGCTTCGCAGCTTCATAGTCTTTAAATTGATAGAGAACGACTTCCTGGAGTTTGGCTCCCTCTTTTTTCACTTTTACTTGCTTTAAAATCCCGTCATCCAAAAGTTCGTGAAGCGAACGGTATACCTCGGTATGATTCGGCTTAAAACCGATGGGTTTAAATTCCGAGCGGAGCACCTCGAGAAGCTTCAGTCCGTAAAGCCGTTCCTGCTCTGTCATTGTAATCATGTAAAGCTTTAAAAAAGCTCTTTGTTTCACTAAAAAACCGGTTGAACTTCTTTTTTCTTCTTTCAATACGTGCACACCCTTCCTTCTAACAAATTATTCCATGTACTAAATATTCTCTTTATATCCCGTTTTCCCTTTTATCGTTCGGACAGTTTGGTTTGTATAGATTTGTTTTTTGGAGGCGGGGAAAAATAACCTTAATGAACATTTGGTACATAGTTTATTTAGTTTAATTATAGCTGATATCTGTTTCTTTTTCACTCTTTTTTCTGTAAAAACGGATTTTTATGCCTATTTATTCGGGTTTGCGGATACAAAAAAGACCCGTCGTGAAGACAGGTCCCCTCTTGTTTAAGGATTCGTTGACCACAAACCGGCAGTTTTGATGAAAATGCGCGGATGTAATTTCAATTGAGCAACCATATATTCTGCAAGATCCTCAGGCTGCATGACTTTTTCCGGATTGCCGTCTGTCAGATTTAATTCAATAGACATGTCGCTGGCAACCGTGCTCGGAGTCATTGCGCTGACACGGATGTTGTGTTTTCTGACTTCCTGCATGAGAGATTCAGTCAGACCGAGAACGGCAAATTTAGAAGCGCTGTACGCACTTGTCGCCGCGGCGCCTCTTTGGCCCGCCGTAGAAGAAATATTAATGATATCTCCTGATTTTCTCTCAATCATTTCAGGAAGAACGGCGCGTGTCACGTGGTATACACCCATTACATTAACTTGTATGATGTCTTCCCACTCTTCAGGCGTAAGATCCAAAAATCCGCCGAATTTGCTGATTCCGGCATTGTTAATCAAGATGTCAATCTCACCGAGTTCTTCTTTAATAGAGGAGACGGCTTGTTCAACCTCTTTTTGGTTTTTTACATCGGCAGCAGCGAATGATGCCTTTACACCAAGGGCTTTCACTTCTTCCGCAACCTTTTCGACATTTGCTTCTGTGCGGCCGATTAAACCGATATTGACTCCTTCTTTGGCTAAAGCGATAGCGGCGGCGCGGCCGATTCCTCTGCCCGCACCCGTGATAAGAGCCGTTTTGTTTTGTAAGCTTTCCACGTCTTTCACCCTTTCTGAATGTCCTTATGTACGATTTCACATTATAAGCAGAAAAAAAACAATTAGCAAATAAAATGATTCAACACGATCCGTAAAGGGTATCAACTGAAAAAAAGGAGTGAAAAGCAGATGATCATCATTTTGTATATCAGTGCTGCCGTTGCGGCTGCCGCATTAATTTATGCAGCCGTATCCGCGGTGCGTTTTAAAAGAAACACAGCGCCTGATATAAAGAAGATTAACGCCGCGACAGCGTCCATGCAGACGTCCGTTGATGAAATCAAAACAGAAACCGTTCTGTTATCGCAAAAGCAAAAAGAACTGCAGGAAGATTTTCTCACTAAAAAAACAGCCGTGCAAACGACGGCGGCCGAAGTTAAAGGAACGCCTCACGTCCTGAAGATGCTCTGGAACGCCGGTAAAAGTGATGTATGAGCCTGCATGTCATCCGACGTTTTTGATGACACTAAGAGAAACTGGCGGATTCAAGGAGGCATAACATGATTTGCGATCGTGAGCGGCTTGCGCATTTTTTGCAGCAGCTTAAAGCACTATCATATTCGGGAGGGTTTACAAAATCGGATTTGCTGACTCCGGCTTTCCATTTAGCCAAGGACGGAGATCTGGATTTGTATTATTCGCCTCATAATGAATATATTAACCCTCATGCAGTCGTTGCCATTTCCGGAATCACACCCGGTTTTTTTCAAATGCAGCTGGCTTACAAAAAAGCGGCACAGCTTTTAAAAGATGGCGAAACGCTTGAAACGATAGCGTATGAAACAAAAAAAGCGGCCGGACTTTCCGGTTCAATGAGACAGAACATCATTGAAATGCTTAATGAATGCGGTCTGCCGGCCGCGCTTCACGTTGAGGATTCATCCCGGTTATTTGATTCAAAACGAGAGCTTCTTCATACAACGTCCGTTATCAAACACCCTGTTTTTTATAAACAGAAAAACTATACGGGACATCGGCCGGCAATCAGCAGGTCAGCTCTTCTCAGCCGTTACGCGCTGAAATGTTTTCCGGATGAAATAGAAATGATGGAAAAGGACATCCTGCTTATCCCTCTCGGCAAAGCAGCAGAATCAGCCTGCCGCATGCTGAAGAAGAACGGCAGAATGGGTCATGCGTTCATTCTGGAAGGCTTCCCGCATCCGTCCGGAGCAAACGGACATCGTTTCAAACAATTTCACGAAAACAAACAATCGTTACGTGAACAAATTCAGCGCTTTGCCGGGTTTCTTCAGCAGCTGTAAAAAAACGCCCCGAATTTTCGGGGCGCTGCTGTTAAGAAGCGTATTCAGGCAATGCTTTATTGTGTTTTGCCGTTTTCTCTTCAGGCATTTTGATTTGATTTGTCAAGATTGCACTTACGAAATAGAGCGCTGCGAAAATCCATACAACGCCTTGTGCGCCGACAAGCCCGATGAACGCCCAGGCAAGCGCGGGGCCGACAAATGCCGACAGGCCCGCAGCCAGATTTAACACAGACATGGCAGCACCTTTATCGCTGCCGGCCGCCGTCGGCACGATAGCCCCGATCGGAACGAACCCGGCGAGGAGCCCTCCCCATATAAAACCGACAATGCTGACGAAAAGCAAGTTCCCATGTGATACAACAGGAGCATAATATAATAAAAGAGTAAAAATGCCGCAGCCTACTCCTCCGAACCACATGACAGTCTTTTTCCAGCCGAAGGCATCACCGACTGCGCCGAAGATTAAGTTAAAAACGATATTTCCGAGAAAGATCGTTCCCCAAATTTGAAGCCATACATTTGTAGAAATGCCGTGCTGCGCCATATGCATCGGAAGAAATACCGGAAATCCGTATGTACCAATGCTGTTAATGATCCGAATGATCCCCCCAGAGAGCACGCGCGGATTTTCAGCAAGGATGGTGATTCCCTTCATTAATTCCTGCGCTTTTTCCCGCTTATCTGCCTTTTTCTTTTCAAAGCGGTCCCTGTTTAAAATCAAAGCAAAAAACGCGCCGAGGCAGACCCAGAAAATTGAACTCCACAGTGTATTCAAATAGCCGAAGGATTTGATGGCCCAGCTTGAATACCAAGCACCGAATACAAACATCCCGCAGCAATATGCAATCCAGAACCAGCCGACCGCCGTACTGAGCCTGTTTTTCGGCGACCGGTAAATCACCCATGTCAAAAATGAATAGGCAAACAGCGGATAACCCAGCCCTTTAATAAAATACGTGACATACATCACCGGCAAATTAAGATTTTCAAATCCGTATGCGATAAACGCGGCTGTTCCGATAACGTAAAACAACAGCCCCATAAACATCGTCCGCTTTGCGCCGAAGGCTTCGAGGCAGACCCCTGAAAACCAAGACGCCACAGCGAGAGAAATACCGTAAACCGTAAACAGGGATGCTGATTGCTGTACCGTCAAGCCGTTTTCAACTAAAAACGGGCTGAGCCAGCTTTGTTCAAGGCCGTCTCCCATCATAAACAGCACGACCCCTAAAAATCCCCAGGCGAGCTGTTTCGGAATTCCTATTTTATTAAGCATTTTTGTTCCTCCTCAGCAATCCTTCATGTTGTCATCTCATCCCCAAGTCAGGCTTTCACCGCCGGCTGAAAATGAGTAAATAATTTTTGCGTATGTTTCCATTCTTCATATAGGAAGAGATCCGTCTGATCCGCTTCCGGCTCAATTACCTTTGTGCGGCTCGAAAGCTCTGCTTTCACACCGAGAGCTTCGTTGCAAATCATCGCCGCTCCCATTGCGGATGCCTGGCTGAACCCCTCTCTCTTATAGATTTTCTTTTGGAGAAGGTTAGCAAGAAACTGCGTCAAAGCATCACTTTGGAAACCGCCGCCGCACACCTTCACATAATCTTGTAAAAAAGAAGCCACCTCTGTTAACGCCTCATAGTTCCATTTGATTGAAAAAGCGATTTCCAGCAGTGCGGCTTTGACAAAATGGGCTCTGCTTAAGTTTTGAGACAGCGGAGCGTCAAAAATAAATCCGCCTTTTGTCAGTGCGTTTTTCTCTGGCGATAAATAGGAGCCTAACGCAGAAATACAAGCATGATCATGTTTCGGCAGACTTGCGATTTCCCGTTCCATGACGCCGTAGGATTCATTCGGATAAAAAATGGATTTTAATTTTTGATAATTGAGTCCTGTTACACCCGGATTCGTTTCAAGGAGCCATTGACCTTCTTCTGTATGGCAATTCAGCCATGCATTCTTTAAACTTTCGGTTCCGGTCTCAGCTGTTATCTTTATAATCGGCGTCGTCGTGCCGGATACGATGACGATATCTCCCGGCTTTGCATCTGCACTTTTGATGGCAAGCTGTGTGTCTCCCCCGCCTGCAATCACAGGCACTCTTTCAGAAAGACCGAGAACCGCCGCTTTCTTAAACGTTAACATTCCGACAACCGTCCCAGATCGGACGAGTGAAGGAAGAATGGCAGAAGGCACACCGAAGATGTTGCATAATGTCTCTGACCACGCCTTTTTCCTTACGTCAAACAGCAGTGTTTCAGCAGCCTGTGACGGTTCATAGCTTAAAATACCGCTCAGCTCAAATGTCACCCAGTCACTGATGCTTGTAATGTACTTCACTTCTTTCCATAAAGACGGCTGTCTAGTTTTTAATCCGACAAGTTTCATGGCGGAAAATAAAGCGCTCGGAAGACGTCCGGTTTGCTGATGCACTTCTTCTTTTGCCTCAATCCCGTCTTCCCATTCACGCCCTCTGTTATCAATGTTGGGCAGACCGAGAAATGCCTTTTTATCTTTATTGATCAGAACAATTCCCTGCCTCTGGCTTGTTGAGGTGATTCCGATTAATGTAATATGAGGGCTTTTGCCAATAACCTTCCTTGCCATAGCGCTGATTTGCTTCCATAACTCTTCCGGTGAGAAATATCGTCCGTCCGGATAAAGCGGATCCGTCACATATTCAATGTCTTCCCTTTCAAGCGCGGTCACTTCGCCGCCGGCAGTCACGACCGCGACTCGCGCATTCCCCGTCCCGATGTCAAATACAAGGTAGCCTTTTTGTTCATCCATTACAGCCTCCTCCTTCCGGTTCAAGTTCTCTTTTGTTATAAAGTTCACGTATTGAGCAGGTTTGATCTTGTTTCCATTTGAAAAGCGCTTCATTTAAAATCTTCACATGATGATCTTCCACTTCAAATGTTGCGCCCGCTAAATGGGGAGTCGCTAACACATTCGGCAAAGAGATCAATTCATAATCAGAAGATTCAGGCGGTTCGTGATAAAACACGTCAAGGATCGCTCCCTTAATCCGCCGTTCTTTCAGCACCCGCAGCAGCTCTTCCCTGTCTGTAACCGCCGCTCTTGACGTATTGACAAAAACAGCTTCCTGTTTCATCAATTGAAAGTGCCGGGCGCCGATAAGGCCGATGGTTTCTTCTGTGCGCGGCAAGTGAACGGAAACAATATCACTTTCAGAAAATACCCGTTCAATCGTCGTTTTTTCATACTCCCGGTTTTCATGACGGACAAATGGGTCATAGTAAAGCACCTTGCAGTCAAAAGCGGCCAATAGCCGGGCGATTCTCTGTCCGACAGCTCCGAAACCGATAAGGCCGACTGTTTTCCCCGTCAGCTCATTTCCTCTGAATTTGACGTAAGCCTGCAAATAATCACCGTTCCACTTCCCATCCTTCAGCCACTGATGGGAAGAATACGTATGACGCAAAAATGAAATCACATTTCCGATAAAAGCGGAATCGGGCAATATGTCAATAACACGCTCAGACACCTCATCAAGTTCAGTAATAAGCCCCGACGCGTTTGTCTCTTGAATCATTCGGATTAATTCATCTTCCCGATAGTCCCGGCCGTGCTTCTTCCACGGCCGGTGCACAGTCCGGCCGAACAGCTCAGTCAGCTCCTTCAGCCCCTCGTCGTGATATGGCGCGGTAATTAAAACCGTCATGGTGCAAAACATCCTTTTCACATAAATTTTTTCATAAAAAAATCTCTTTCCCCAAAGAAGGAAAGAGATTCATATACCGTCTTTATGCGCTTGAAGCGCACAAATATGTATAGATCATTCTTTCCTATCTTTCAAGCATACGCTTGCTGGAATTGGCACAATAAATGTTGCCGAGGTTTCATAGGGCCAGTCCCTCCACCTCTCTGGATAGAAAATAAAATGATGAAATTGTCAGGCTGTTTAAAAGAATAAACTCATCATAGAAAAGTCTTTCCGTGATGTCAACACTTTTTTTCTGAATTGACGTTCGATTTTGAAATGTTATAATGCTTACAATATAAACAAAGAGGAGAAATGGGCTATGAATTCTGCTGCAACACAGCCGAACGGGGTCTTTAAGTCGGTATGCTCACTAGACTGTCCCGACCAATGCGGCTTGCTTGTGACAAAAAAAGACGGAAAAATCGTTAACATTCAGGGAGACCCCGATCACCCGGTCACATCAGGGAATATTTGCAACAAAGTCAGACACATGGCTGAGCGTATTTATGATGAGAAGCGCGTAACCGTTCCGTTAAAACGGATCGGTAAAAAAGGTGAAGCCGCGTTTGCGCCTATTTCCTGGGAGGAAGCGATCAATACGATCAGTGCGCGCTGGAAAGAGCTTATTGCCGAAGAAGGAGCGGAAAGCATTCTTCCGTACAGCTTTTACGGCAATATGGGAAAACTAGCGGCAGAGGGAATGGACCGCCGTTTTTTCCATCGTCTCGGAGCGAGTCATCTCGAACGGACGATTTGCAGCAAAGCCGGTTCTGAAGGCTATAACTATACAATGGGTGAAGGAGCGGGTACTGATCCGGAGGAGACCATACATGCAAAGCTCTTTATTTTTTGGGGAATCAATGCCGTCAGCACGAATATGCACCAAGTCATGATTGCTCAAAAAGCCCGGAAAAAAGGAGCTAAAATTGTCGTTATCGATGTACATAAGAACCAAACCGGCCGGCTTGCCGATTGGTTTATTCCCATTCGCCCCGGAACAGATGCCGCACTCGCCCTCGGTATCATGCATGTCTTATTCGACGAGAACCTTCACGATGAAGCATTTCTCACAGAATACACCGAAGGCAGTGACGAATTAAAAATGCATGTCAAACACTATGATCCGGAAACGGTTTCTGCTATTACAGGCGTTAAAGCCGACGATATCAGACGCCTTGCGAGAATGTACGGGGAAACCTCCCCTTCCCTTATAAGGATCGGAAACGGCATTCAGCACCATGACAATGGCGGAATGATCGTCCGCACAGTTGCCTGTCTACCGGCTGTTACAGGACAGTGGCTCAACACCGGTGGAGGCGCGATCAAGCACAACAGCGCGGTATTAAACTATAACAGACAAGCGCTCCAGCGGCCTGATCTGCTTTACGGCAAAAAGCCACGATCATTTAATATGAACAGGCTCGGAAGCGTTCTGTTAGAAGCAAAACCGCCCGTGCGCTCCCTGTTTATTTACGGTACGAATCCCGCGGTGGTTGCGCCGGAAGCGAATAAAGTCAGAAAAGGCCTGCTGCGTGAGGATTTATTTACAGTCGTTCACGATCTGTTTTTAACGGAAACTGCCAAATATGCGGATATCGTGCTCCCTGCTGCATCCGCTTTTGAAAACACGGATTTTTACACGTCTTACTGGCATCATTTTATTCAGCTGCAAAAACCGGTGATCGAACCCTACGGGGACAGCAAATCGAATACGGAAGTGTTCCGTTTGCTTGCCGGAGCAATGGGATTTACCGAGCAGGAGCTTCAGGATTCCGATGAAGAATTGATCAGACAGGCGCTGGACTTTCCCGACAATCCGTATATCGAGGATATTGATTACGAAGCGCTCTCACGCCATTCCTTCATGAAAGCCAAACGGAAAAAACCGCTTTTTCCGGGAAAGCTCAAGACACCAAGCGGAAGAATTGAATTATATTCGGAAAAGATGAAACAGGACGGTTATCCCGCGCTGCCGACACATATCCCTCTTGAGAGCGATGACGATTTTCCGCTTTTATTTGTCCCGGGACCGAATCATAATTTTTTAAATTCGACATTTTCGAATAATGAAAAACACGTAAAACTGGAAAAAGCGCCAAAGCTTTTTATTCATACAGAGGATGCTGTACGCCGGAACATCGAAGACGGGGAAACCGTTAGAGTTTGGAATCACCGCGGCGAGTGTGAATTAACAGCTTCGGTCGGCGAACAGGTGCTTCCCGGCGTTGCAGTCAGCCAAGGTCTTTGGGCCGATATGGATGATAAAAAACAGCTCGTCAATTCGCTCACGCCCGATCGGCTGGCGGATATGGGCGGAGGCGCTGTTTTCTTCTCCGGAAAGGTGCAGGTGGAAAAGCTCAGCAATCAAAACCGTCCGCAATAAACGCCCGGCGTTTTGCTGAAGGCTGAATCCTTCGGCCGGCTTCACCATATAAAAAATGATAACGTTTATTGGAGGTTTGGATATATTACCGGCATTGGAATCGCTTTAGCCGGATATTTCATCGGAGACGGATTGCAAAACTTTAAATCACCTGATCCTCATGAACACACTGACCACATTCTCATTAAAGAAAAAGATTTGCACTTCTATATTGGTTATTATTTAGGAGTTACGAAGGAAGAAGCAAAACAAATCGTGCCCGACACCTCTGACATTCCGCATATCACGAGAAACGGAAAGCGGTATGTGCAGAAGACGGCATTAAGAGAATGGCTGACTTCCATGCTGGAAACAGAATAACAGCTGCTATGAAAAGCGGGAAGAGCTTTTCTCTTCCCGTTCATTAAGATTTGCCGCCCTGCCTCTCTTCAATCCCAAACATACGACAGATATCGTTCTTACTTAACGAAACATCCCCTTCTTTTGATTTCAAATAAAACCCTTTCATATATAACCGTATGACTTCCTCATATGTAAGCTCATGACGAAGGAGCGCCATTAAACGCCCGTCTTTTTCATCTTGTTTATTGAACCATTCATACTGTTCTGACCAGTTCACTTTCTGCATGTCAAACACCTTCCCACTTTAGATTAATGCCCTTTTCGCATTTATTATACTTATTTCCCCTTCTGTAAACACTCCGACTGCCTGTGGCATTTTTGAAAACAGCTGCACCCGCTGCTATTAGTCACCATATTGACTTATTTTCCATTTCGATGTATATTGTAATTGTCAACATGGTGACTATTTAGATAGGAGATAACTTATGGATATTAAATTATTAATGAAGGAACTGCATGTTATGCAGCAAAGTTACGCATCATTATTTTCGGTTGTCAATAAAGTGCAGGCTCGGGGGGACGAATACTTAGAAATGCTGACTTCCCGACAGCACATGACTCTTATTGCTATTGCCCATTTACCGACGGAAGATACCACACTTATGAATATCGCTAAAAAGCTGGGCACAACAAAACAAACCGCTAACAAATTAATTTCAAGCCTCGCGAAAAAAGGATATGTTCACACTGTGCCAAGCAAACTGGATAAACGTGCAATCAATATTGAGATTACCCCTGAAGGAAAAAAAGCGTTAATTTCCTGTTCAGAAAAATCCACCTATTTTTTAGCGGATATGTTTCATGACTTCACAACTGATGAAATTGAAACATTCTGGAGGCTATTGCAAAAACTTTATCGTTTTGATGGTGAAGAACAGGATGGTTTTGAAGAAAAAGTACATTTGAAAGTTGAAGATCAGGCACAATTCATCTCAGATGACTATGAAGAAAAAATCATGGCTGAATTTTCAAAACGGCGATATGGGAGTGCAGACGATGAATAATATGCTTTATCGAAAAGTAAAAGAAACAGAGGATACGATAAAGGAAAAATGCTATGAGCTGAAAGATAAAATTGATCAATTTATTTCTCATGCTAAATATAAATTTCATCGCAAACGCAAACTGGACCGAGCCGGCAATTATATATCAATTGCCATTGGACTCTTTATCCTAACTGCCTCATGGCTGACCGCAACACAATGGCTGCTTTGGATAGGCGCGGCGAGTATTTTGAGTAATGCCTGTTTGCTCATTATAAAGCCTGTTAAAAATTGAAAACCTAAAAAAAGCTCTCTAAAAGAGAGCTTTCTTTATTAATCGTCCCAGTCTTCATCTTCTTCCCAGTTTTCTTTCATCTCATGAAGTCTTTCATAAAAGAACTTTATAAAATGGGCAGAATTAAGTTCTTTATAGCCACCGAATTCACTCCAAATAACAACTGGACATTCTCCTTCACTGTTGATTTTATTGGTATCTAAACAATACCCAAAAAAATCAACATGTTCTATGACTACTAAGCCACTTGGCAATCCCCTATATTCATGATATTCCCTGGTTGTTTCAACAACTGAAGCACCGCCAAAATCATAGCCTAATAAATCGATTCCATAAACCCCGCCAGAACCATAGTTTCTAAGAAACCATTTGTAGCTATCTGGCAGCGTAACCTGAAGATCTTGCTCAATTTTTAAAATTTTATCTTCTCCAATCCCACCCGTAAAATCTTTTTCTTTTGCATTATCAGCTATGAATTCTTTTACTTTTAAATAGAAATCCATGGTTTATAACCCCTTATTCTTTCTCATATTGTTTTGCTCTCCACTTCCAATACCTTGTCTTAAAGTTATTGTACTGTTTCTCCAGGTAAACATCATTCCGGAAGCTTTCTCCATTACCTTTAAGGCCATGTATTACGTCGCTATACTTTGTATGTAAACTATTAGGTATCTCAAGCAACGGTCCACTTTCTTCTTGTATGAGGTGATGTAAGTTAATCTGTGTTCCGTCTTTAGCATAAGGAGACTTACCATCTTTCATTAATTCCAGGTTGGTTTTTCCTTTTGGAGTATTTTGATTAATATCAATGTCCTTTAAGGTATAGACTCTACGGCTTACATCTCTAATTTGTCCTTTAACTTTTACTTTGCCGTCTATTTCAACAGCACCATACTTTTCTTTATTTAACCAAGGAAGGTTTATTTCTTGACCAGTAAACGGCTTTCTCGTTCCATCCGGGATTTTCTTTGCATTGGTCAAAAGTTTATTTTTAAGGTTTTGGCTGTCAACCACATTGTATGGTACGTCACCCGACAGAGCAAGCTTATACTTAGGATTATACGGAAGCAAATCTGGAAGTTTAACGTCTTTAATTTTCTTCCCTGCCTGTCCTGCCTTGTTTATGACCTTCCCCGCCGCATCAGCTTTGTTAACGGCTCCTGCACCTTTCGTTCCGACGACAGCCACAGCTGCTGAACCGACCGCATATGTCACCCATCTTGATCTGGAATACGCATCTCCATTTACCATATCTTTTTGATACGATACCTCAATAGCTGTTGAAATGGCATTATACGTATTAATTGGATGAGCAACTGCCCCTATGATACCTTCAACAACTTCATCAGGCTTACTGATCAGCTGCCATAAACCGGTTACCGTGTCTTTCCCGACATCATATAAACCAACGCCGGCTCCTTTTAAAATATCCCAAGTCACTTCTCCGGCTTCTTCCAGCTGTTTTGCTTGTTCAAGCTGGATCACATATTGCTGCTGGGAAGGTTCAAGATTCTCGTAACCGATCTTCTTGGCAATCTCCAAGTATTCATCAGGATCAGTTACTCCATCAGCGAGCTTTTTTTTCAGATCCTTGATTTCCCGCTCTTTTGCTTCTTCCTTCTTAAACGTTAAATATGTGTCTGAGTGTCTTGCAATCTCGCCTTTTTTCTTATGCATGTCACTTTCTCTGTATGCCTTGGCGTTATAGTGAAGCGGAGTAGCGTTTTTCCCTTTTCCCGTAGCGTTTTGGAGCTGTTGAAAATCTGCCTGAATGAAATGTTCATTTGCCTCGGTTTCTGCGTATTCTTTCGTTAGATCGTGATCAAGCTTTCCGAGCTTATGTATGGTATCGTTCCTTTTTTTATATGCTGACTCAAGCTTTTGATCAACATCTTCTGTCGAGAAAACTTCTAGATGAATAATATCTCTGATTTCATCAAGGATACCTTTCATTTCATTGCGCTGCTCCTGCATGATAGCTTGTGATTGATTCTTCGCATGAATCAGCTCGTGTTCTAAAAAGGACTCTTCCACAAACGAATCGGCTAATCCGGCATCAGCTACTTTTCCTGAAATACTGTTAAGAAACGCAATCTTCATATCGATCAGATTAAGCCAGCTGTCTGTAACACCAGCGTGGTCTTGAAAAAAGGCTTTGATATTGTCTGCGCCTTTGCCTGAAAACTCACTGTCGTCTAAGTCAGCCATTCCCTGAAACGCTTTTCTGAGATTGATAAATTGTTCTCTAATCTGGCCGTATTGTTTTGCCCGCTTTTCTGCGGCTGAAATGAACGAGGCTGCTTCAAATACTTTCATTTACGTCTCCTTTCCGCTTCTTTCTCCCTAAATTTTACCACGGGATATAAGGTTAGATGAATCTCTTGCATTTGTCGAACTGCTTTATTCAAGATCATAAAATTTCAAATGAAACCTTACACGAAAGATCGGGGATCGGCAAAACAAAGCCAGATATAACATATATTAAAAAATCTCTTGCATTTCCGCACACGCCATGCTATATTGATATAGCGATGAGCTGAATTGTGTAAGCCGATGCACATGCCCTTGCGGCACACACGAATGTGGCGTGTGGTGTATCGCCTCAATACGCAAAAGACGTTTGCTTCTGCAAACGTCTTTTTTTATTATCCGATTTTCGTTCCGTTCGGTACTGTCTGCTCTGGCGTAAGCAGGACAACGTCTCCTTTTTCCGGGATGCCGCCGAGTACGAGAACTTCTGACTTAAATCCGGCGATCCGCCGCGGCGGAAAGTTGACAATAGCGGTAACCTGTCTGCCCGTCAGATCACCCGGTTCGTACCGTTTTGTAATCTGGGCGCTTGATTGTTTCATGCCGATCTCTTCGCCGAAATCTATTGTCATCTTAATGGCCGGCACCTTTGCTTCCGGGAATACTTCCGCTTTTACGACCGTTCCTATTCTAAGATCAAGCTTAATAAAATCTTCGATGACTGCCATATCAAAAACTCCTTTTTTACAATCATGATACCAAAAAAAGAAGCAGTTTATTTAACCGATTTTCAGAATTATTTATCAGATTGAAAGGTGTTTCGGAAGACGCGCGGCGTTATTCCCTTATGTCTGACAAACCATCTGGTAAAGGAAGACAAATTTTGAAAGCCGACCTCCTGGCTGATGTCTGTCAGCCGGCATTTTGTTTCAATAAGCATTTGTTCCGCTTTCTTCATACGGAGCTCAGCAATATAAGCTTGCGGGCTTTTCCCCGTCTGCTTTTTAAACCAGTCGGAATAATACGCCGGGTGGTAATGTTCCATTGCGGCAAGCTCTTTAATTGTAAAAGTCTTTGATAGATTTCGGCGGATATACGCAATTGAATTATTCGTACGGTTTTCTTGTATCTTTTCAGCAATATATTCTGCAAGCAGACTCAATGAATGAGCCGACTGCTGCTTTGTCTCTTCTGTCAGCAGAAACCGAATCGATGTCCAAAAGGGATCAAGCTTATTCAGAATGCCTGGGTCAAAGGAACTTTTGAAAAAGTATGCCGGTATGTCGAGAACGAGACATTCATTTCGCTCCAAAGAACGGAACCGATGTTCATGCCCGGGCGGAATATACAGCATTTGATCAGGTTTTAATCTGATTTTACGTCTTTCTGTCTCCAGGTCCAGCTGTCCTTCGAGCGGAAAGAGCATTTGGCAGTATGTGTGTGCATGAGAATCAAAAATATGTGAATAGGTGCGCCGCTCACAAATGATATGTTGTAATGAATCCATTTGTCCCTCCTTTTTACATGATGCGTCTTTTATTTAGTTTACATAATAATATTATCGTCCCCTATTCTGCAAACCTCTTAGGAAAGCAACAACTGCAAACTTCCGGCTTTCCTTAATTGATTCGGTTAATTCAAATGCACTCTGTTTTCTCAACACGGCAAAGCCGTGAAGAAGGCTCCTCAGTCCTCTCGCAGCATGAATCGCAGTGTCAGACTGTGCATAACCGTTAGCTGTCAGCTGCCTGACAACAAGCTCTACAAGCAGGCTTGACAGATTCTCAATCCGGCCGTCTTTTATCTTTTGAAATGTTGCGTCATATAATCCGGGATTGGCTTCGGCGAAATTGATATAGGCATCGGCAAAACTGAGCAAAGCCGTTTCGCCCGTCAGTCCTTCTGCAGAGGCCGCCATTCTTTCATATAACATAGTTAAACCGGAGACAGCCAGCTCTGTTTTAATTCCTTGAAGGCCATTGACAAAATTGTAAAGGGAAGGCGGTTTTACGTTTAAGGACTTTGCAACAGCCGCAAGCGTCACTTCGTTCAGCCCTTTTTCGTCAGCGATGCCTGCTGCGGCTCTCAATATCATGTCAAGGCTCATTCCGACTCTCGGTGACATTATGATCGGCCTCCCGGCAGGCTTCGTTCGGCTTCCTCAGCAGCTTCAGCCATCATTTCAACGGGATTGCAGAGAACATTTCCATGTCCGGCGGCCAGACTGCTTGGTTGATGAGCGATAAGCGTTCTTGCTGTTTTTACAGCTTCTTCTTTATTCCACGTAGCAAAAGCCGGAAACGGAAATTTCCATTTCAGCTTCCCTGAAACAGCAAGGCCGCCCCGTACTTGAAAGGCATCTCCGACGATCAGCATATCATTTCTCATATCTTTAAAAGCGAGGCTTCCCGGCGTATGACCGGGAGCGGGAATGACAAGTAAAGATCCGATCCGCTCGCCGCCTTTCAGCAGGCGATCAGGTTCGGTCTGAACATTTTTCGGCACTCCCCCCTTTATCGGCGTTTGTGCTTCATGCTCAAATAATGAAGTGTCACCTTTCAGCAAGAAAGAATCCCGCTCAGAAATACAGACGGAAGCATCCGGAAATTCCGCAGCTAATGAGTCAAGCGAACCGATGTGATCCCCGTGCGCGTGGGTGAGTAATATGTCATTCAGCGGCTTCCCAAGCTGCCGCAATGCTTGTTTGATTCCTTTATGACTGTTAGGCAGTCCGGCGTCAATCAGGGTTACTCCTTCTTCTTCTTCAACCAAATAACAATTCACCGGGAAAAGCGCTGGAAAAAAAGTCAGCTGCCAAACACTTCCGTATTGTAAGATTCTCATCAACATCCTCCTAAAACTAATATCATTAGTTTTATTATAACTAACACCGTTAGTTTTTCAAGAGTTTTATGTTTAAATCCTGAAAAAGGCGCGGGCGATTCACTTATGCCAAAAAAAGAAACGTGCATAATGTGATAAAAGATGCTTTCAGCCTGCGAATAAATCAGACTACTAAAACCAGCCGGATAAGCATACACTACTCAACGGAGGGGGAGTTCCACACCATGCATATCACACTTCAAAGCATCTGCCCTGTCTTAATGATTGCCTTTTTTCTGTATAAAAAGGTGAAACGGTCCGTCGGCTTTCAGCCTTTGAAACCCCGCTGGCTTTATACAAGAATGATTTTGTTTTCATTGCTGGCCGCAGCTCTGGCGTTTTTCAGCATCACACACCCGGCTTTATACGGCCATCTTATATTCGGCACTTTTTGCGGCTGGCTTCTGGTCCTGTTTGCTAAACGGAACATTTCTTTTGAAGAACGCCGCGGAAAAATATATTTTCGCACTCACCTGTGGATTGAACTTATTCTATTAACGTTATTCCTATCGAGATTTGTTTATCGCGTTATTGAGATTTACCGGGTCACAGCGGACTTTACCCATCCGGAGGCATACAGCCAAACGGTCGGCGCCGATCCGCTGACCATCAGTATCTTTTATTTCATCGCAGTTTATTACAGCGGCTTCTCTTTTTATGTTTTAAAAACGAGCAGAGACCAAACCAATAACAGTCAGTACGGCTGACATCCCTGTCTCAAAAGCAGGGATGTTTTTAATCGTGCCGCGTATGGTGAATCATTTGCTGAAGCACATCTAACACATGTTCATCCTCAGGAGAATAATAGATGGATGTTCCTTCTCTGCGTGATTTGACGAGGCGCAGATTTTTAAGAAAACGCAGCTGATGAGAAACGGTAGACTGCAGCAAATTCAGCTTTTCTGCGATATCATTTACCGCGTGCTCACCCTGTGACAGCAAATGGAGAATTCTGATTCTGGTCGGATCAGACAGCGCCTTAAAAGTCTGGGCAACCAAAAATAAAGTTTCCTCATCTAAATCGACAGCGGGGTCATTTGTGTTTCCGGATTCGTGAAATTCAGTCATATACCTCACCCTTCTTTTCTCAAGTAGCCCAATTATACCAAATGTCAATGGATGCAGATACATCCTGCGCCTGACAAAAGAACCGTTATTTTAAATTTATGTTTCAAATACGGGTTTCCGCTTGGTTTCGCGCATTCATCTGTGTCATAATGAAAAAGTCATAATGCTCCTGAAATTGAGGGTGAAACACAGTGGAGAAAAAGAAAAAAGGCTGTTTCGCTGCCGCGGGTCTTATGATGATATGTGTTTTTGTCATGGTTTCCTTCTTCCTCATTCTGTTATTTTCAAATAATGAATGGCTCAAAAGTCTTCCGTTTGATGTCAAGCCAATCGTGCTTGAACGGCTGACAGATTACAAACCGCTTGTTGAAGACGAGCTGGATGAAAAAGGACTCACCAAATATACATCGCTTGTACTCGGCATGATATATCAGGAGTCAAAAGGAAGAGGAAATGATCCCATGCAGTCTTCAGAATCTCTGGGTTTAAAGCGAAATGAGATTAAAAACCCTCAAACCAGTATCAAACAGGGAATCAAACAATTCACTCTCATGTACCAAACAGGCAAGAAAAAAGGCGTAGACTTGGATACGATTATACAAAGCTACAACATGGGAGCCGGCTATATTGATTTTGTGGCTGAACATGGAGGATCACATACTGAGGAACTGGCAAAACAATACTCCGAGCAGCAGGTCAAAAAGAATCCGAAACTTTACACTTGCGGAGGGAACAAAGACAATTTCCGTTATCCCTACTGCTATGGTGATTACACGTACGCAGAAAAAGTAAAAGCAAAAACAAAAACCGTTGAACAATCCTTAAATGTAACAACACTTGAAACGCTTGAAGAGTAAAAGGCGCCCTGTATGAGGCGCCTTTTTTCAATCAACAGAAAAAAAGCCGCGCAGAGCACGGCTTTTTTTAATAATACGGCGATATCATTAAGTATACAATGACACCCGTCAGACTGACATACAGCCAGAGCGGCATCGTCCATCTCGCGATTTTTTTGTGGCGTTCCACTTGCATGCTGAATCCTCTGATCAGCGTAAACAGCGCAAGCGGCACGATAACGGCGGAAAGACAGATGTGCGTAATTAAAATAAAGAAATAAATCCCCCGAATGATGCCGTGGCCGCCGAATAAAGTATTCTCAGCTATCGAGTGGTACACGACATAGCAGATCAAAAACAGCAGAGTCGTCGTAAACGCCGCCAAAATAAAGCGTTTATGCGCTTGAATATTTTTTTGCTTAATCATAAAGAGCGCTGCCAGCAAAAAGATAAAAGTAAAGCTGTTAAAAATGGCATTTAACATCGGCAGAATATGAATATTGGCAATGCTGACCTGTCCCGATTTCGGCATAAAAAACAGCACCGCAATTAACCCGTTGATCAGAACGGTCAATGTCAGCACGATACCGGTATAACTTTTAGGTTTGTTTTCTGTCTGATTCATCTTATGACCTCTCTCAATTTTACTGACTATCCAAATGGTATGAGAATTCAGCTTTGATGTCAACGGTTTCGCCCGCTTCGTCAGAAATTAGACAAACTTAAGGCCTAAAAAGACCGGGTGTTTGAGACCCGGCCTTTCGTCATATTATGCTTCCTTCAACAGTTCTTCTATCACCTTATGTTCGTTTTCATTCAACAGATTTTTTGGAATGATCCGATCAATCGGTTTATTCATGTGCTGATCGAGAATATCGGCTGTTTCTTTGTCCCCTGCGATTACGAGACGCTCCCATTGGTGTGAAGCGGCCTTCTGATCAAGGTTCGAAGCCAATCGTTTATACAGCCTGTTTTGGTTTTCTTCGACGTGGGCTTTGGCGGCGTCCTCGTCCATTGATGCGGAGTTTCCGCTTACATCCTGCGGTTTCCACGATTCATTGATGACGTCGTATTGATAATGCTCCACCCCTTCAATTTTTCCGAGTACGGTTTCTATGATCTTCACTTCATTCTGCTGGGTGAGAATAAAAGCCGTGCTCGGAAATTGTTCACGGAGAAGTTCTAATTGATCAAGGACAGCCGTTTCTTCCCAATAAAATCGTGTTTCGACAGGCACCTGCAATTCAATCGTCTCCCAGATACCGCCTTCTCCCGATGCAAAAAACACGAGACTACGCGGCATCTCTTTACCAAGCCCATCGATATATTGATAGACACGTTCCATGATGCGGACGAGAGATTTTTCTTCTTCCGGATCACTTACAGACAGATACTCTTTTAATCTCCGAAAACCGGTTTTCAAGGCGATTTTCCACTCTCCCCCCTGCTGATCCGGATTTCTCATATCCGTATTTACATATAAGGAAAGCATTTTATCAGGAGATTCCGTCATTACGTACTTCAATTTGCCGATGAGTGAGTCAATTGCCATTATAGATTCCTCCTTTTTCCGCTGCTCACTGTTCCTTTCCCTATCCGCACCGCCTTAAAAACGTTAATCCACATATAAACGCAGACTTTTCTAAAAAAGTTTTTGCAAAACCTATTTACAAACCAAGACATCATTTACTACAATGGATACTTGTGTTTGACTAAGACTTTTACGCTGTGAAAGGAGTATGATTTTGTTTACTGCAGAAGAAAGAGATCAGAAAGAGCTGGAAAAAGAGCTTCATAAACTTGAATTTCAGATTTTCAGAATGCGGGAAAATCTGATAGATGTATCAAAAGACGCGCGAGTGCTTGGTATTGATCAATCGAACAATGACGATTGGATCATTGTTTCCTCGATTGATGATGGCCAAACATGTAAGATTATGCTGACTGATTGTGAGTCAGCCTACCGGGGAAGAGGCTGTTTTTCACTGATCGCCTCTTATTATGACAATGCCATTCATATCGGGGACATTAAAGGCCCGCCGAACCACGGCTACGGCTCGATCTGCATGAAATTTTTAAAACATATCGCCAGAGAGCAGAATATCCCGAAAGTGACGGGCGACATCGCTAAGCGTGATTGGGATCATGTCGACAGACTCATTCATTTTTATGAAAAGCATCACTTTGATGTCTGGATTGACAATGATACGCAATCAGGCGGCATTAAATGGGTCGACCTGTAAAAAATGATAGATAAACCCTCGTTAATATGGTGTAATAGATTAAACCATTTAAGGAGGGTTTTTTTTGTATCCGGAAAAATTGAAAAAAGGTGACGGCATTCGTATTGTGTCTCCGGCCACAAGCATGTCCGTTATGTCAGATGAAAATATAAATGCCGCGAAGACAAAATTGGAGGAGCTGGGCTTTTGTGTCTCTTTTTCAGAGAATGCGAAAGAAATAAATGAATTTGATTCATCATCCATTGAATCGCGTGTACGGGATCTGCACGAGGCTTTCGCTGATCCTGACATCAAAGCGATTTTGACGACACTCGGCGGGTTCCAATCAAATCAGCTGCTCCGCTATCTTGATTATGAAAACATCAAGCGGCATCCGAAAATCCTTTGCGGCTATTCAGATATTACCGCTCTCGGCCATGCCATATATCAAAAAACCGGCCTTATTACATATTCCGGTCCCCATTTTTCTTCATTTGCCATGAAAAAAGGGCTGGACTATACGATTAACTCTTTCTTGGCCTGCTGTGCTTCTGACAACCCGTATGAGGTAAAGCCTTCATCCGAGTGGAGTGATGATAAATGGTATTTGAACCAGGAGGACAGACGTTTTTATCGGAATCCGGGACCGCTCGTTATTCAACCCGGATATGCGGAAGGAACACTGATCGGAGGAAATCTATGCACGCTGAATCTTCTGCAGGGCACCGAATACTTTCCGGAGATGGAACAAGTGATTCTGTTTATAGAAGATGATCATATGTCGGACATTCATATGTTTGACCGGGATTTGCAGTCACTCATCCATCTTCCCGCTTTTTCAGCCGTGAAGGGAATTGTCATCGGACGTTTCCAGCATGCTTCAAATGTGTCTGAGGAGGCTCTGCGTGCCGTCATCCGTACAAAAGAAGAACTGTCATCCATGCCTGTTATCGCAAATGCTGATTTCGGCCATACCTCCCCTTTGATGACATTCCCGATCGGAGGAACATGCAGGATAGAAGCCGGCTCAGAAGGCGGACGGATATGGATCGATCGGCATTAATACATAAAGACGGGAAAACCGCCCCGTCTTTTTATTTTGACGCCTTATGCCGCGGCGTGCGCGGAGCGATCATAATTCGTCCGCCAGCCGCTGCCGTCACCCATACGGAAGCTCCTTTATAAAAACGGCTGATTTCTTCATTATATACGGCGTGTGTCAGTTCACGTTTATCATGCGTTCCGTCTTGGTTTTTTACGTTTAAAATAAGCACAAGCTCGTGCCTGCCATTCTTCATCACGCCAGTACGTCTCACCTTTTCAATAACGGCCGGCCTTCCTCTCCCTCTGTCAAGCGCCTGAAACAGCCTGACAGCAGGCATAGACAGTCCGATAACGAGCACAATGGCGAAAGCGGTGCATATACCTGCTTGAAACACCGGTGATTCTGTGAAGGCATTCCATAAACATATAAATTCCGGCTCCATCAGTTTCATACACCCCTTCAGATTCCGTTTTCACATCCATTCCTTATTATATTAGAGAAACGCTTTTTCTTTTTCCGCATATAACGATTATATACAGTCAAAAAAGGGAAGAAAAAAAGAACACAAAGCATTTCGCCTTGTGTTCTTCATCTCTATATGAAACTAGTCTAATACTTTAACATTTACTGTTCTGACGCCCCAGTTGTTAGCGTCACTTTTCTTTGCAACAAATACGTCAATTTTATTTCCTTTAATTGCGCCGCCTGTATCTGCTGCTGTTGCCACTCCGTAACCTTCAACATAAACCTTAGAGCCAAGCGGAATGACACTAGGGTCTACCGCGATGACTTTTGCATCAGGGTTTTTGTTTAAGTCAACACCGGTTGCCGTTACACCGGAAATGCCGCCGTCGTTAGCAGAGTAAGCAGTTGCAGTCATTGTCAGCTGCTTTTTAGGCTCTTGTTGGTTTGTATTTGATTGAACAGGCTGCTGTTTTGCTTCGACAGCCTTCGCTTCTTGTTTAGGTTGTTGTTCTTGAACAGGTTCTTGTTTAGGCTGCTCGTTTTTGACCGCTTCTTGTTTCGGCTGTTCTGTCTCGGCAGCTGGTTTTTGTTCAGTTTGCGGCTGGCTGGCTTCTTGAGCCGGCTGTGCAGCCTGAGCCTGACCTTTCACATTTAACGTTGTGCCTGCGTAAATTATATCTGATTGCAAGTTATTCAAGCTTTTCAGATTGCCGACTGATGTTCCGAATTTCTGAGCAATTTTCCAGAGGCTGTCGCCCTGCTTCACTGTGTACTGCCCAGATGTGGTTGTTTCTACTGAAGAAATAGTCAGTTTCTCTCCTTCAATGATTAAATCAGAAGATAACTGATTCCATTCTTTTAAGTCCTTTAGGTTCACTCCGTTTTTTTGCGAGATCCCCCAGAGCGTGTCACCCTTTTGCACCGTGATTTCTTTAGCAGAAGCGTGAGCTCCAAATGCAGTTGTTGAAATTGCTGCAACTGCGACAAAGGACATAATCGTCTTCTTCATAAGTAAATCCTCCCTTGTTAGCTTTTTATTGGCGGCTAACAGGTGATATCGTAACATATGAAAATGTCAGTTCAATAACAAAACGATTTGAATTAGATTACAGTTCCTTTACATGAAACATTTCTCTCGCTTGGTAAGTCTTGCTGAAACCTTGATACAGCAAGGGTTTTCAAGCCTCTGATTTTTCCGGCGCCAATGAAAAACACAATGTGCAAATTTCTAAAAAAACTTTTTTTCACTCTGTTTCTCTTACATAATTTCGGATTTCTTCTAAAAAAACCGCTCCGTATTTCAATCTTTTTTGTTCCCCGACCCCTTTTACGGAAAGAAGATCCTGATCCGTTTTCGGAAGTTTCGCCGACATTTCTTTTAACGTCTGATCTGAGAACACGACAAATGGAGGCACACCCTGTTCAGCTGCAATCTCTTTGCGGAGACGCCGGAGAAGCTCAAATAATTCATCATTTTCGGTAACGGCGGCGGCCTGTAAGGCTTCTTTTCTCGCGACTGCGCTTTTTCCAAGCAGAACGTCCCTGCCTTTTTGGGTGACCATAAGCGTCGGAAATGTGCCGTCCGCCATTCTGATATATTCATCTGAAATAAGGAATTCGATAAAATCACTGATTTCCGCTGCGGATTGATGCTTCATAATGCCGTAAGTGGACAGGCTGCTGAAGCCGTTTTCCAGCACTTTTTTATTTTTTGACCCGCTAAGCACCTGCGCCACCATCGTTTTTCCGAAGCGCTCATTCATTCTGATGATGCATGATAATACCATCTGCGCTTCTTTTGTGACGTCATGGGCGGTCCTTGTATCAGTGCAATTGCCGCATGCTTCGCAAGCTTCCGCCTCATTCTCACCGAAATACTTCAGAATAAACCGCTGCAGGCAATCTTCCGTATGACAGTAATCCACCATCTGTCTCAGTTTTTTGAGATCCTGCTTTTGTTTTTCTTCTCCGGCGGCCGATTGGTCTATTAAAAAACGCTGCACCATAATATCCTGCGGCGAAAACAAGAGCACACACTCGCTGTTAAGACCATCGCGCCCGGCCCGCCCGGCTTCCTGGTAATAGCTCTCCATATCTTTCGGAATCTGCGCGTGTAAAACGAATCTGATGTTGCTCTTATCGATTCCCATTCCGAAAGCGGACGTAGCTACCATCACTTGTATCTGATCGTTAAGAAACCGCTCCTGCTGGTCTTTTCTGTCATCATCCGCCAATCCGCCGTGATAACGGCCGGCATTGATGCCGCTGCGTTTTAATTTCTCATATAAACGGTCGGTTTCTTTTCTTGTCGCTGTATATATAATGCCGGCTTCGTGTTTATTTTTTTCCAGATACCGCTCGATAAACCGGTCTTTGTTTTCGCCCTTTACTACTTTAAACGTTAAATTCTCTCTGGCAAAACCGGTATATACAGTTTGTTCTTTCTTAATATGAAGCTGCTTGCAGATGTCATCATGAACCTCAGGCGTAGCCGTCGCCGTTAATGCGATGATGACGGGCGGTTCTTTTAATTCATTAAAAAGGATTTCGATATTCCGGTAACTCGGCCTGAAATCATGTCCCCATTGCGATATACAGTGAGCTTCGTCAATGGCGACAAGAGGAACCGTAATATTCTGCAGGATGTGAATGAATTCAGAAGAAGTCAAACGCTCCGGTGTGATGTAAAAGAGCCGGTAAGCCCCTTGTTTCAAACCGGTCAGGCGCTCATGAATGTCACGGCTTGTCTGGGTGCTGTTAATATAAGCTGCCGCGATACCCGCTTCTTCAAGCGCGTCGACTTGGTCTTTCATTAAGGAAATAAGAGGGGAAATAACGATTGTGGTTCCTTCAAACAGCAGTGCGGGAATCTGATAGCAGATTGATTTTCCGCCCCCCGTCGGCATAATGCAGACCGTGTTTTTTCTCTCCTCTGCAACTGATTGTATCGCCTGCTTTTGGCCCGCGCGAAGACTGTCGTAGCCAAAATAATGCGCCAGAAGGGATTGGGCTTTATCCAGCATATGTTGTAAAACCTCACTTTGTCTTTGATTCTTTCATTTTATCATACTGATAAAGTACACTGCTCAAGGGCAATGCAAAATAAAAAGCCATCTCCGCAAGGGAAATGGCTTTCGCTACGTATGCCGTACGCAAGTAAGAAAGTTTTAAACCACCACTCCTCAAAGTGGGTGTTTGCAGAAGCGTTCCTGTCGTCCTCTGCAATGGAGGCATGACATTCCGGCTTCGATATAAAACTCCCTATTACAGCTTAAAGGTTAAAACTTAATTAACAATACGAACAATGTAGCTTCTCTTATATCCTACACCATCAGTCGTATTTTGGCAAGAGGGTTAATTCTTTTACAGAAAACCTTTTTTCTTTGTGAAAAATGCTTTATTCTACATAAAAATTGTTTTTTCGACAAAATATCAATATATCAATATAAGATCAGATCGAAAGCTGCCGCCAGTTTCTTCTATAATAGAAAAAACTCTCACACCCTGTATGGGCGCAAGAGTTAATGGAAATTAGAATTTTGCAGCCAGATTTTTCGCTTCTTGCAGTCCTTTTTCAATGATCGCTTGAGCGTTATCCGGTGCAGCATTATGGCCTTCAACGACAACAGTGTGAAGATCTTGGACACCCCAGAAACCGAGAACGGTTTTCATGAAGTTTAATGACATTTCAAGAGATGCCATCGGTCCTTCAGAATATACGCCGCCGCGTGCGTTTAAGAGCGCTACTTTTTTATCTCCCATCAGACCTTTTGGTCCTTCAGGCGTGTATGTGAAAGTAACTCCTGCGCGAGACAGGTAATCAACATAAGTATGAAGCACAGCAGGCACTGTGAAGTTCCAAAGCGGGAATGCAAACACGACTTTGTCAGCTTTGACAAATTGATTTAAGTAAATGTCAGCAGTTGACGCTTGTTTTTTCTCTTCGTCTGTCATTTCAATTCCTTTTGAAGCTTTGAATGTTCCGTTAATCATATCTCTTCCGAGGTAAGGAAGGTTTTCTTTATGAAGATCAAGTTCGATCACTTCATCATTCGGATTGTTTTCTTTATAAGCAGCCAGAAACGCTTCGTATAATTTTACGGATACGCCTTCTTCAGCCGTACGATCACTTGATTTTACAAATAATACTTGAGACATTCTAAATTCCTCCCGGTAATCTTTTAATATTTACTTACAAATAGTATGTTACTTTCTTTTTTATATAAAGTCAATGATTTTATTTCGATTTTGAGATTTTTTATGGAATAAAAAAACAGGTACATATGAATGTACCTGCTGCTATTATTGTGAATCCTGCTCGCGATCCAGGATTTCGTAAGTTTGTGAGCTTTTTTGATCAACGGTTTCTTTATTTGAGAGGTCTTTCACCTGCTCGTGAAATTCCCTTTCATATGACGGAGCGTCTGTTTTCACATCCCCTTCTGTTTCTCGCTGCGCTTCGACGGTCATTCTGGCGTACGGCACGGCTTCAAGTCTTTCATAAGGAATTTCTTTTCCCGTTTTCTCGCAAATCCCGTATGTTCCTTTTTCCATTCGTTCAAGCGCGGCATTCACCTCATCTAAAAGATTCTGATCGACACCGTCCAGCGTCTGATTCGTGACCCTGTCCAAATAAATGCTTCCGTGATCAGCTAAGTGATTATCTACTCCGTTAGACAGTTCTCCTGTGTCTTCGCTCATTGAATGATTTTCTTTTGATTCTCCCTGAAGACTTTCCTTTAAATCGATTAATTTATGATAAAGGCTGTCCTGCTGTTCTTTTGATAATGACATATTCATCATCTCCTTTTTCGTCTGTATTCTTCGCTGCATCTGTTAATACATACCCTCGAAAAAGGAGGATGAAACAATGGAGGTCAATGCTTTCTCCCCCTGATGGTGACATTGGGTGTCTGCTGCTTTGTCTGTCTTTTTTCTTTCGCAGCATCATTTTGCCGGTTGTCCCCAAATTCTTCAGCGCAGGCTTGTTTAAGCCTGTGCGCCGGTGTATGGTAAGTGGCGCCGATATTCAGCATACCGCTCAGCTCTTCTATACTCAGCTTTTCAAAATCAATATTGTATTCAACCTTGTCCACTTTGACGTGCTCAATATGGACATATGTTTTTTCCCCTTCAACCGTTTGCGGCTCAAAATGACACTTATCCTGAAGCTCATCAAGCTGTTGTTCCACTTTCTTAAGCCGGTCTAATTCTTCTTCACACACTTTTTTGAAAATCTCTTTCATTATTTTTTTCAAAGAAAATCACTTCTTTCCCCGTCACTCTTGGAAAGTTCTATGCGTCCCGCATTGCGAATATATAAACATGATATACAAAAAGGAGGCGAATCATGATGTTTTTTCCATCCGTTATCAACTTTGAGTATATAAAAATGAACGGAATCAGCGGCGGAGCAGCTTTTAACACCGGCTCTTCCGTTATGGTGAGAAACACAGCAGCCAATAAAAGAAATGAAGGGTACGGTGAACAAAACGGTGATTGCACCGTTGTCGTCATCCCTATCATGAGTATCGATGATTCAGATCTGATAGATGGCACAGCGAACAAGATCAGCCTTCGATAATGATCTGGCTTGCATCCCCCAGATGTTTAGCAATCGATATATATAAAATCCCGTCTTTGAATACCGCCTGCATTCCCTTCGTTCCCTGAGCGGAATGCGGAAGGTCGAGTTTTTTTTCAAAATCGCCGTATTTTCCGGTCTTCTGTTTAAAATCCTGTTCATTAAAAAAGGATTTTCTCGTGCCTTTTACGACGATATATTCTCCGTAGGACAGCAGCTGAACATCTTGTTTCCGGTAGCCGGGCAGATACA
The DNA here is from genome assembly GCF_046535335.1 of Bacillus sp. SIMBA_026. NCBI lineage: Bacteria > Bacillati > Bacillota > Bacilli > Caryophanales > Bacillaceae > Bacillus > Bacillus sp. SIMBA_026. Next base: position 1,164,091 of record NZ_JAWRWX010000001.1, read on the forward strand.
GTAAAAATTGGAGCTCATCATGGGTTTCCACAATATCTATAAGAGGAAAAGCATCCTCATTTCTTCTCATTTGCCCATCTCCCTGTTGAAAGGGAAAATGAGAATGGCCGTTTTGAAATGATTTCAGTTGTTCATCATCAAAAACGTTTTTCCAAAAGTCGCCGCCGGACATGTTTTGCGCCATTTCCATCCACTGCTTCATCTTATCGAAATCCATTTTTATCGCCCCCTGTCTAAGCATACGGTCATAACAGCCGGCATACACCTGTATTAAAGGAGGTTTGCCTGTGGTTCAACCAACTCCATATATCAATATTAATATTTTCATGTTGAAAATTAATTCCTTTGAAAATGCTTCAGCGGTGAATGTCGGACAAAATTTACTGGCGGAATGGCAGAATTCTGATAAAAAGAATCAGGGATACGGACAGAACTTCGGAGATGCAAGCGGCTTCATCGGCACGAACGGCAAAGTGGATGACCGGGATCAAATTGATTCTCCATCTGCCTTTGAGTCTGCATGCGATAAAATCCCTGCCGGAAAAGGAGGCCCATTATGATGTTTTCGCCGGTTTTGGTAAATGTAGGAGGCTTTAAAGTAAATGCAGTCGACCGCGGTTCTTCGATTACGATCGGCCCGTATCAGCAAATCGATTATTTTTTATCCAATAAGATCAACTACGGATTCGGTGAAGAAAATGGTGATTTGGCGCCGATTTATATCCCCATCAGTTCTATTGCTGATCCGGATCTCATTGATTCGAACTCCGGAAAAACGAGCATTATATAATAAAAAGGCCATCCGCATGCATTCGGATGGCTTTTATGTGATATTTAACTGCATAAGTATTTTGTTAAGATGGCTTGAACCTCAGTCAAGTCCGTTTCTTTTGCAAATTCCAATTCGAAAGTTTTTCCCCTTGTCATTAATACAAGCCCGGTATCGGGATCAAACATCCCCGCTTCTTGAATGGCGAAGCTTTCAATTGTTTTATATGGAAGAAATACGCGCACTTTCTTTTTGGAGAACATTTTATTATCAAAGAAAATCACTCGTTTATTCGTAAAGCATATTTGGTCAACCCGCAGTTTATAAATCGTTTCGATCCGTTCTCCCTCAACGAGCAAAGCCTCCAGCTTTTTTGTGTCGGTTGATCTGCTGACAGAAAAAATTCCCAATGAAGAACCCCACTTTCTGCTTCTATACTATTGTTTTATTACAATCATAAAAAAATAAGTTCTTTATCCCTATATAAGAATACGACATAGACGGCATTTAAACCATTACGAACAGATTACATTTTTAGAACGTTCATCAAAAAAGCCCTTCGCGAAAGGTGCCGCTGTTATGAAGTAGTACGGTTCAGCGAAAGAAAAGGTTTCAAGAAAACGGTATTTTTTTCGAAAAGTCAGTTTTTTATTTCCGCCATAAAAAACCGCGGCTTCTTCAATGCCGCGGTTTAACAAAACATCAACGATCCGTATCTTCAATTGTTCCTTCTTTATAGGTATCTGAAATTTGTTCCATCGTCGTGTCGGTGCCTTCTTCAGGTTGCACTTGCTGAAGCTGATCTGATGTTTTATTTTGTTTGTCTTGCTCTGTTTTTTTCATTTTGCAGCCACCCTTTATATGTAGTCTTTTTTAGTATGGCTCAGGCAAAATAAATTCATTCAGCTTTAAACTTCTTCAAAATACTCTTTGTAGAAGCCTCCGACTTTGTTTGTATTGTCTACAACAAAAATGAATTCTTCTGTTTCATTTTTGACTTCATACTCTTTACCCGGCGTCAGCACATTTTTGACAATGTATTTTTTCGCATCTGTATGTACGCATTTGACCTTTTTGGCGCTTTCTTTTGTCTGCCAATTATTATGAATCATTTATAAAACTCCTTTTCTTAATCGATAAACTTATTGTAGCCGTTTTTTCTTGTGAATTGCAATAACGGTTATCGATTGATTTTACCGGAGATGTTATTATAAAATGACTGTATGCGCTTACTTCGCGCGGACATCAAGATGCTCAAAACAGACCATAAAAAAATTTCGGGAGGTTTGTTACGAATGAGTTCTTTAACGATGCAGATCACAAAAAGGCTGGAAACATTTTTACAGGGTACGAAGAAACTTTATATTGACGGAAAATTTGTTCCGAGCGCTTCAGGATCAACATTTGTCACACCGAATCCGGCAACCGGAGAAACGCTGATGACGCTTTACGAGGCACAGTCAGAAGACATTGACAGTGCAGTGAAAGCGGCACGCAAAGCCTTTGATCACGGCGAATGGCGCACTATGCCGGCCGCTTCCAGAAGCAGGCTGATGTATAAGCTTGCCGATTTAATGGAAGAGCACAAAACGGAACTCGCGCAGCTTGAAACACTTGATAACGGAAAACCGATTAATGAAACGACGAATGGGGATATCCCGCTCGCAATTGAGCATATGCGTTATTATGCCGGGTGGTCTACAAAGATAACCGGACAAACGATTCCGGTCGCCGGCTCATATTTTAATTACACCCGCCATGAGCCTGTCGGCGTCGTGGGGCAGATCATCCCTTGGAACTTCCCGCTCCTTATGGCGATGTGGAAAATGGGCGCCGCCCTTGCCACAGGCTGCACAATCGTTTTGAAACCGGCGGAACAGACACCGCTGACCGCCCTCTATTTAGCGGAGTTAATAGATCAGGCGGGCTTCCCTGACGGCGTCATCAATATTGTCCCAGGGTTCGGCGAGACGGCCGGAGAAGCGCTGACCAACCATGACGATGTCGATAAACTCGCTTTTACCGGTTCTACAGAAATCGGCAAAAAAATCATGGAAAAAGCCGCAAAAAAAATTAAACGCGTGACACTGGAGCTTGGCGGAAAGTCACCTAACATCATTTTGCCTGACGCCAATTTGAAGAAAGCCATTCCCGGCGCTTTAAACGGGGTCATGTTTAATCAGGGGCAGGTATGCTGCGCAGGCTCCCGTGTCTTCATTCACAAAGACAAATATGATGAGGTCGTCAGCGAAATGGTTTCATATGCGAAATCGCTTCAGCAAGGCGCCGGCCTTCACCAAGATACACAAATCGGCCCGCTCGTCAGTCAAGAACAGCATGAGCGCGTGCTTTCATATATTGAAAAAGGAAAAGCGGAAGGAGCCAAAGCTGTCGCGGGCGGCAGCTGCCCGTTTGAAGAAGGGTATTTTGTCTCCCCGACTGTATTTGCGGATGTGGATGACAGCATGACCATCGCAAAAGAAGAAATTTTCGGCCCTGTTTTAGCCGCCATTCCGTATGATACGGTAGATGAAGTCATTGAGCGGGCGAACCGCTCGGAATACGGCCTTGCAGCCGGACTTTGGACTGAGAATGTGAAAAACGCCCATTACATTGCTGACCGTCTCCAAGCCGGCACCATTTGGGTCAACTGCTACAATGTTTTCGATGCGGCATCTCCTTTCGGCGGCTATAAGCAATCCGGCCTCGGGCGGGAAATGGGCTCTTACGCGCTGAATAATTATACAGAAGTGAAAAGCGTCTGGATCAATCTGGAAGATTAAATCAAACAAGAAACTGCTGCCTGTCAGCAGTTTCTTTCTTTTGTCATGCCGCCTTTTACATATGAATATATATGCTTCTGAAGGAGTTGAGCGAGTGTGAGCACAATTCATGAAAACGTCAGAAGCCGCCAAAAGAAAACCATCTCCCTATTAAGAGAAACGCAAAATGCGGACGGCTCATGGTCATTTTGTTTTGAAGGACCGATTTTGACAAACGCCTTTCTGATCCTCCTCCTCACTTCTCTTGGAGACAATGATAAAGAACTGATCGCTGAGCTTGCAGAAGGTATTCGCGCTAAACAGCGCCCGGACGGAACTTTTGCCAACTATCCTGATGACCGGAAAGGAAATGTGACCGCCACTGTACAGGGCTATGCCGGCTTGCTGGCTTCCGGTTTATATAGCCGTTCTGAGGCGCATATGATTCAGGCCGAACGCTTTATCATCTCAAATGGCGGCTTGCGCAACGTACACTTTATGACAAAGTGGATGCTTGCGGCAAACGGCCTTTATCCATGGCCCGCGCTGCATCTGCCATTATCTTTCTTAGTCATTCCCCCATCCTTCCCGCTGCATTTTTACCAGTTCAGTACATACGCCCGTATTCATTTTGTACCGATGGCCGTGACGCTTAACAAAAGATTTTCGCTGAAAAATCCCAATGTTCCGTCTCTCGCGCATTTAGATCGGCATATGACTAAAAATCCGTTTACATGGCTTCGTTCCGATCAGGATGAGAACAGAGACCTCTCTTCTCTTTTCGCGCACTGGAAGCGGCTTTTGCAGATTCCTGCCGCTTTTCACCAGCTCGGTCTGCGTACGGCCAAAACGTATATGCTTGACCGGATTGAGGAAGACGGCACATTATACAGCTATGCGAGCGCCACTATTTTTATGGTGTACGGCCTGCTCGCTCTCGGTGTATCGCGCCACTCCCCTGTTATCAGAAAAGCACTTGCCGGCACGAAAGCTTTGCTCACGTCTTGCGGCGATATACCGTACCTGGAAAATTCAACGTCGACCGTTTGGGATACGGCGCTTCTCAACTATGCCCTTATGAAAAGCGGCATCTCAGATAACGATCAGATGATAACCAGCGCCGCCCGGTTTCTGCGTGAACGGCAGCAGACGAAAGTCGCTGATTGGGCCGTTCACAACCCGCATGCTGAACCGGGAGGATGGGGTTTTTCAAACATTAATACAAATAATCCTGATTGTGATGACACAGCCGCAGTGCTCAAAGCCATTCCGCGAAAACTTTATCCCGCCTCATGGGAACGCGGACTGAGCTGGCTTTTGTCCATGCAAAACAGTGACGGCGGCTTCTCTGCTTTTGAGAAAAATGTCAATCATCCGCTGGTCCGCCTGCTGCCGCTGGAATCGGCTGAGGAAGCTGCCATCGATCCTTCAACAAGCGACTTAACCGGACGGGTGCTGCACTGTTTAGGAGAAGCGGGGCTTTCTTCTGATCACCCTCAGATTGAAAAAGCCGTCCAATGGCTGATCCGCCATCAAGAAGAGGACGGATCGTGGTACGGCAGATGGGGTGTCTGCTATATTTACGGCACATGGGCGGCGCTGACAGGGATGAAGGCTTGCGGCGTGAGCCAAAACCACCCGGCCGTAAAAAAAGCGATCCGCTGGCTGAAGTCCATTCAAAACGAGGACGGAAGCTGGGGGGAATCCTGTAAAAGCGCAGAAGTCAAAACTTATGTTCCGCTTTCTTACGGGACGCTTGTACAGACGGCTTGGGCGGCCGAAGCTTTGCTGCAATACGAAAAAACTCATCATCAAGCCGTCACAAAAGGCATATCTTTTCTTATTGAAAACCGGCATTACGAAGGCGCCGCTTTCAGCTATCCGACCGGAATCGGCCTGCCGAAGCAGTTTTACATCAGGTATCACAGCTACCCGTATGTGTTTTCTTTGCTTGCGCTCAGCACTTTTATGAAAGTGAGTGAAAAGGAGGAAGAAAAATGAAACGGCACGCTTATCAAACCGAGATGCTGAATTGGTGTGAAACCTTGAAGGAACAAGTCATTCAGCAAGGTCGGTTCGATCGCTTCGCGGCACAAATCGACCGGATTTTTCACACCCTTCAGGATGATGGATTAACGGAGGCGGAATGGTACGAACAGGCATCGGCACTTTACCGGGACATTACTGAACCCGAAGAGCCGGATGAGCGCAGAGCTTATGTGCCGATCGGCAAGCATGTCCTCCCTAAACTGCCTTACAGTTATTCCGCACTGGAACCGTATATTTCAAGAGAGATTATGAAACTCCACCACACCAAACACCATCAGAGCTATGTTGACGGTCTGAATAAAGCAGAACTGGAGCTCAAAAAAGCGAGACAGACGAAACAGTACGACTTAGTGGCGCATTGGGAGCGGCAATTGGCGTTTCACGGCGCGGGCCATTATTTGCACAGTATTTTCTGGTTTTCTATGAATCCAAACGGAAAAAGACGGCCGACGGGTACGCTCTTTCAAATGATTGATGTGTCATTCGGAAGCTATTCCGCTTTTAAAGAGCAATTTTCTCAAGCGGCGAAAAAAGTCGAAGGAGTCGGCTGGGCTATCCTAGTCTGGGCGCCGCGCGCCGGGCGGCTGGAGATTTTGGCCGCTGAGAAGCATCAGCTCTACAGCCAGTGGGACGTCATTCCTTTGCTTCCGCTGGATGTGTGGGAACACGCTTATTATTTACAATATAAAAACGACCGCGCGGCTTACGTGGATCAATGGTGGAATGTCGTTGATTGGCGGGAGGCGGAGAAACGGTTCGAACAAGCGCACCGCGTGATATGGCCGCTTTATTAAAAAAGCCCCCGTCTTGAACGGGGGCCTGCTTCTTTTGGCTTAAAAAATACCAAGCACGTGCAGAAAAACGATAATAATGGCTACAGGAGCCAGATAACGGATTAATAGGAGCCAGACTGCAAACCATTTTCGTTTTATACCGGAACCGCTTTTCAGTTCGTCAAACAGCATCTGTTTCGGAATTTTCAGCGGTACGAAAACGGCAATTAAAAGCGCGCCCAGCGGCATTAAGACATTGCTGACCAGAAAATCCGCAGCGTCAAAAATACTGCGGTGAAAAATAGAAACATCACTCAAAATTCCGTACGACAGCGCCGAAGGGACCCCGACAATAAATATAGCAAATCCCCCTATCCATGCATACCGCTTCCGTTTTGCCGAATCGCCTTTTGACAAAACAGCAACTAAAATTTCAAGCATTGAAAAAGCCGATGTCAGCGTCGCAAATAAAAACAGCAGCAAAAAGGCGAGTAAAAACACGATGCCCAACGGCATTTGGTTAAAGACGGTCGGCAGCACGTTAAATAAAAGCTGCGGGCCTTGATCCGGCTTGAGGCCGAATGCAAACACCGCCGGAAAAATCGCCACTCCCGCCATCACGGCAACAAGGACATTTAATACCGTCACCGACACGGCGGATTGAACAATATTTTCTTCTTTTTCTAAATATGCGCTGTATGTAACCATTACAGACACTCCGACGCTTAACGAGAAAAATGATTGTCCCATCGCATATAAAATGGTATTGGCATCCATCGCGCCAAAATCAGGCATGAAGAAGAATTTTAATCCCTTCGCTGCATCATGCAGCGTAACGGAGCGGATCATTAAGAGAATAAACAGAATAAACAGAGCCGGCATCAGCACCTGGCTTACCTTTTCGATTCCGCTGCTCACCCCTTTTGCCACAACTAAAATCGTCAGCACGATAAACAGCAGCTGGCCGAAAACGGCTGCATAAGGATTTGAAATGGTGTCGATAAATAACGTATCAAATCCCGAAGAAAGCGATAAGCCGCCTGTAAAGCCTTTTATAATGTAGATTAATATCCATCCCCCCACTACGCTGTAGAAGGATAATAGAATAAAACACGTAATGATTCCGAGATATCCGATCCAGTGCCACTTTTTCCCCGGCGCGAGCGCCTTATAGGATTCAACGGCGTTTTTTTGTGTTTTTCTGCCGATAATAAATTCAGCAAGTAAAAGCGGCAGTCCGATTAAAACAGTAAATAAAATAAAAACAAGCAGAAAAGCGCCGCCTCCGCTGGTTCCCGCTACGTAAGGGAACTTCCATATTGCGCCGAGCCCGATTGCAGAGCCGGCCGTAGCTAAAATAAATCCCAGCTTAGATGACCATTGATTAGCTTCTTTCACTTCAGCACTCCCAATTCATTTCAGTATAAAAATCAATTGTAAGAATATATGTCTGAATAGTCAAGAAGATGTTAGTTTACATAATAATTTTATTGAAAACTTATATTTAATATTGAATTATTCAGAAGATTATTTATAATGGAATACAGAAAAGTCAGTCATATTTTCTGACTGATTGATTGAATGTAAAAGGAGCTGTGTTTATGGAATGGCTGAAAAAAATAAGCGGGTTTGCAGGCCAAACCTTTGGCTTGTGGGTTATCGTCTTTGCCGGTTTAGGATTCGCCTACCCTGATTTGTTTTCTTGGATCAGTTCTTATATGACGATTTTCCTTGGTATTATTATGTTTGGGATGGGGCTAACTCTTCAAGCAGACGATTTTAAAGAATTAATCAGAAAGCCTTGGCATGTCGTGATCGGAGTCGCTTGCCAGTTTACGATTATGCCGCTTACGGCTTTCTGTTTATCAATCGGGCTCCGCCTCCCCGCAGAAATCGCCGCGGGCGTCATTCTGGTCGGATGCTGTCCGGGCGGTACGGCATCAAACGTCATGACGTTTTTGGCGAAAGGCAATACTGCGCTTTCTGTTGCGGTCACCACGATCTCAACATTGCTTGCTCCTATTGTAACGCCGGCACTTATTATGCTGTTTGCGAAAGAGTGGCTCCCCGTTTCTTTCGGTTCACTGTTTGTTTCCATAATGCAAGCCGTGCTTTTGCCGATCGTTCTCGGGGTGGTTGTGAAGCTGTTCTTCAAAAAACAGGTCGGACAAGCCGTGCACGCGCTTCCTCTCGTGTCGGTAATCGGCATCGTAGCGATTGTATCCTCTGTCGTCAGCGTAAATCGTGAGCATCTGCTTCAATCAGGACTGCTGATTGTGTCTGTCGTCATCTTACATAACGGAATCGGATATTTGTTAGGATTCCTGACTGCAAAGCTGTTCAAAATGGATTATGCTTCACAAAAAGCGATTGCGATCGAAGTCGGAATGCAAAACTCCGGACTGGGTGCAGCGCTTGCGACAGCGCATTTCTCCCCTTTGTCAGCCGTGCCGAGCGCAATTTTCAGCATATGGCACAATCTGTCGGGGTCTGTTCTTGCCACCTACTGGTCTAAGAAAAAAGAGAAAAACAGCACCGAAGAAGAAGAAACGGCAAAGATTCCGTTTTCATAACTGAACAAGGATAGGATAGGCTGGCCGCTCCTATCCTTTTTTATTCTGCAGATCACGAAACAGACGCAAAAGCGCTTTTTTTACATCCCCCTGAAATAGACCTCCATGATAACAAATCAATTGGCGGATATCGTAATCGAGCAGCCGCCGCACAGAACGGACCGCATCATCCATATGTAACGTATAGCTAGGATTAGCAAGGTTCAGCTTTCCGTCTTCAATGACGACCGCATCACCTGTGACCATAGTTTTTTCGGCAGGCAGATAAAGACTGATATGGCCGGGTGTATGACCCGGTGTGGCTACAACGCGAATGCCTCCGCACCAAGGCAGCAGCTCGCCGTCAGTAACTGTCCGGTGAACTGGAGCCGATTCGACTGATTGAAGCGAGCGGATGAACTGTTTTGCATAAGGCTTTGCATCCTCTGGCAATGAACAAAACGTTGATTCAGCCTGCTCAAGCCGTAAAGATTTTTTAGAGCCGTCAATATACGGCGCTTCACGCTCATGTACTGTCACGCTGATATCCGGATGCAAACGGTGTAATGCAGCGAGTGAGCCGATATGGTCTATGTCGTGATGCGTTACAATGATTTTTGTCAATGAATGAAGCGACATACCATGCCGGGCAGCAGCGTGTTGAAGATGGTTTGTAAAACCGGGATATCCGCAGTCTATTAATATCGTGTCATGTTCGTCTTGCAGAAGAACCGGAGTGATAGAATGCAATTCTTCATTATATTCAAATTCGATCTCAAGCGGATAACAGCTTTTCATATACATTCTCCCCTTCTCTCAATAAAAAAAGTACACTGCTTGTAAGGGCAGTGTACTTTTTGTCTGTCTCAAATTATCCTTCCAGCAACAGCTGTTCCGGATCTTCAAGCAGGTTTTTAATGGTGACAAGGAATCCGACCGCTTCTTTACCATCTACAATTCTGTGATCGTATGATAAAGCGATGTACATCATCGGACGGTTTTCAGAGCGCTCCGCATCAATCGCTACTGGGCGCAGCTGAATTTTGTGCATACCTAAGATCCCAACCTGAGGGCTGTTTAGGATTGGTGTTGACATAAGCGATCCGAATGTACCTCCGTTTGTGATCGTGAAGGAGCCTCCTTGCAGCTCACCTAATGTTAATTTATTGTTTCGCGCTTTTTTCGCAAGTTCGCCGATCTCTCTTTCAATGCCGGCAAACGTCAGGCGGTCAGCGTCACGCACGACTGGGACGACAAGCCCTTCTTCAGCCGCGACAGCGATACCGATGTCATAGAATTTTTTCACGATCAGCTCATCGCCTTGAATTTCAGCGTTAAGGAGCGGGAATTTTTTCAATGCAGCCACGACGGCTTTTGTAAAGAACGACATGAAACCGAGTTTTACATCGTTTTGCTCAAGGAATTGGTCTTTACGGCGTTTTCTTAGATTCATAACGGCCGTCATGTCAACTTCGTTAAATGTAGTCAGCATCGCAGAAGTCTGCTGCACTTCAACCAATCGTTTCGCGATCGTCTGTCTGCGGCGGGACATTTTTTGCACTTCGACAGGTTTGTCAAAGCTTTGCTGTGTTTTTTGAGCCTGCTGTTTCGGCTGTGCCGCAGGTTTTGAAGCCGGTTTTTCATAAGCTTCCACATCTTGTTTGCGCACGCGGCCGAGCGGGTCTCCCGTCGGAATTTGTGATAGATCAATTCCTTTTTCCCTTGCCAGCTTGCGTGCAGCCGGAGACGCTACCGTTCTGGCTTTCGCTTCTGATTGTGCTTCCTGGCTGACTTCTTGTGCAGCAGGTTCAGCTTTTGCTTCCTCTTTCGTTTGTTCATTGGCTGGAGCACTTTCTGAAGGGGCGGGTGCAGAACTTTCGCCAGCGCCTTCTGTAATGGTACCGATAATTTCTCCTACTTGGACGGTATCACCCGAATCTTTCAATACCTCTTTTAGAACACCCGATTCTTCTGCTGTCAATTCAACATTTACTTTGTCCGTCTCCAGTTCAAGCAAGTACTCACCCTGTTCTACATAATCACCGGGCTGCTTTAACCATTGGGCTATCGTTCCTTCTGAGATTGATTCTGCTAATTCAGGTACCTTAATTTCCGCCATTTTTTCATTTCCCCCTTAGTTTTTGCGAGTCAAGCTATCAGATACAATGCGTTCCTGTTCTTTTTTGTGGACTGTCGGATCTCCTTCTGCGGGACTGGATCGTCTTCTTCGGCCGATGTATTGGACATTTACTCCTTTTGGCGCGATTTCCGTCAGATACGGGCAGATATAACTCCATGCCCCCATGTTCTGCGGCTCTTCCTGAACCCAAACGATCTCTTGCAGGTTCGGCAGTTTGGCGAAAAGCTCCTTCGTATCTTTTGCCGGGAACGGATACAGCTGTTCGATTCTGGCAATATGAAGCCAATCCTTATCGCCTTCCATTTTGTTGAAGTGATCGCTGATATCAATTGACACTTTTCCGCTTGATAATACGACGCGAGTCACTTTTTCGTAAGCATGGGAAAGACCGGACTGCTCATAGACAGGCTTGAATCGGCTTTCGCTCAGTTCCTGCACTTCAGATACCGTATTCGGGTTGCGCAGCAGGCTCTTCGGCGTCATGATCACAAGCGGGCGGATTTCCTCACGAAGCAGCATTTTCGCTTGTCTTCTTAAAATGTGGAAATACTGAGCCGCACTTGTCAGGTTGGCCACCGTCCAGTTGTTTTCCGCCGCCAGCTGCAGGAACCGCTCGACGCGGCCGCTGGAGTGTTCAGGACCCTGCCCTTCGTAACCGTGAGGCAGCAGCATGACCAGTCCTGATTTTTGTCCCCATTTTGCCCGTCCTGCAGATATGAATTGATCAAAATAGACTTGAGCCGCATTGGCAAAGTCCCCGTACTGCGCCTCCCACATCACAAGCGTTTCAGGCGAATACACGTTGTATCCATATTCAAAGCCGAGAACCGATCCTTCAGAGAGCGGGCTGTTATGCACCGTAAATGAAGCAGCGCAGTCGTCTAAATGATGGAGGGCAACAAATTCTTCTCCTGTTTCGCTGTCATGCAGCACAAGGTTTCTTTGAGCGAACGTTCCGCGCTCTGAATCCTGTCCGGTCAGCCGAATCGGCGTGCCGTCTTTCAAAATGGAAGCAAACGCAAGCGATTCAGCCAATGACCATTCAACTTTACGGTCATCATCAAACGCTTTTGCACGTCTTTCCAGGATTCTTTTCAGCTTGCCGAACACGTTAAAAGATTCCGGCCAGTTGATAAGTTCGCCGTTCAGCTTGCGGAGAACATCAAAGTCAATGGCTGTGTCAACGTCTGGAAAACCGTTGGACACCGGTTCCGGCAATTCAATTTCCCGTACGGCGTCTTCTTTTTTGGCGGGCACCTTTTTATAGGCGTCTTCAATTCGTTTTGTCACTGCCGTTTCGATGTTTTGCGCTTTTTCCTCGCTGATCAGACCTTCACTTACGAGTTTTTCCGCAAAGATCCGCTTGACAGTCGGGTGTTTTCTGACGGCGTCATACAGCATCGGCTGTGTCGTTGACGGCTCATCCATTTCATTGTGGCCGTACCGTCTGTACCCGATTAAATCGATTAAGAAATCTTTATTGAACCGCTTCCGGTATTCAACCGCAAATTTAACGGCTGACAGGCATGCTTCCGGATCATCCGCGTTGACGTGAACGATCGGAATTTCATAGCCCTTCGCCAAATCACTGGCATATTTCGTGGATCGTGATTCATCGCTTTCAGTTGTAAAGCCGATCATATTATTGGCGATGATATGAATGGCCCCGCCGACCTGATAGCCTTTCAGAGAGCTTAAGTTCAGCGTCTCGGCGACAATGCCTTCTCCCGGAAACGCTGCGTCACCGTGAATTAAAATGGCGAGCGATTTTGTTTCGTCTTGAACCGGGTACCCCTTTTGCGTTCTTGTTTCCTGTGCCGCCCGCGTGCTTCCTTCAACAATCGGATTGATAAATTCCAAGTGGCTCGGGTTATTTGCAAGCGTAATCCGCGCACTTTTGGTTTCAGCATCCTGAAGCTGTCTGTCTGCACCGAGGTGGTATTTTACATCGCCCGTCCAGCCGTAGCTGATGCCGGTCGACCCTTCAGACGGCACAAGGTCTTTATTCGGCGCGTGCTGGAATTCCGAGAAAATAATCTCATACGGTTTGCCGAGCACATGCGCAAGCACATTTAAACGGCCTCTGTGCGCCATCCCGATATTGACATTGGTTGTGCCCGCTTTCACAGACTGGGCGATAATGTCGTCAAGAACCGGCACAAGCGCGTCTAACCCCTCAATTGAGAAACGCTTCTGACCGACGAATGTCCGGTGTAAAAATTGTTCAAATCCTTCTACTTCCGTCAGTCTTTCTAAAACGGCTGACAGTTTTTCCGGTGAATTTTTCCGGAACAGTTCTCCGGATTCGACCATTTTTGTAATCCATGCGCGCTCTTCGAAATCATGCACATGGTCAAACTCGAAGGAGATGGTTCTTTTATAGGTATTGCGTAAATGCTGGATGGCTTCTAAGCCGTTTGTTATATTGGCAGGTGCGTCTTTACAGATGACAGACGCGGGTATTGCTTTTATTTCTTCTTCTGTAAGCCCATACTCGGATAACGGAAAGAGCTCGCTCTTTTTCGGATCCTTTCTGAGCGGATTGACGGAAGCGTTCAGATGGCCATAGGTTCGAATATCTTCTGCAAGTTTAACTGCTGCTGCGATCTTTTGAATCAGATCTGCGGTGATGCGTCCCTGTTCCTTTGTTCCCGATGCCTCTTTTATTTGGCTTGGCGGAGCGCCGAGTTCGTCAAACATGTCTTTCAGATCCGGATCAATGCTGTCTGGATCTTCAGCATATTGGTCGTACAGCTCCAGTGCATAGCCGAGGTTCGGTCCGTAAAAATCTTCCCAATTCATTCTTTGTTTCATATTATTTTGAAACATTTGAATATTACCCCCAACCTAGATAATCAAGTGATCAATTCACTATCTTGAAATAACTTTTGAACGCTGTGCCCAAAATTATGTAATAAAAACGCTTCCAAGGATATTTTACCACTGATTGCGTTTGGATTCTACCTTGATTGTTCACAAAATAGTAAAAAAAACAGATCCATACCGAAAAAATTAAATCATTTTAAAATAAAAAGCGAAAAAGCATAGGAAAAAACCTATCCTATGCTTTTATGAAGCAGTTTTTTCAAGAGCGGATACAGCACATCGGGCAGCTGATCGACATCCGGAACAAAAATACTGTACTTTCCGTACATATCCTGAATGGTTTTCATCTGTGATTCTTCTATCGCAGTATTGGACAGAAAAACATTTATGACTTCTATCCCTTTTTTTCTCGCTTCGATGACAGCCTCGCTCGTATCGACGATGCCGTTTTGTTCGTATCCGAATGCTGCCGGCTCTCCGTCTGAAAACACGATTAAAAATTTTTGCGCCTCACTCCGCCGCATCAGCTGTTTCGTCATTTGTCTGATGGCGTATCCGTCTCTGTTATCTTCTTCAGGCGCAAGCTGCATGATCAGCGGACCCGCCGCCTGCAGCAGCGACTCTTCAAACGGAATGACGGTATTGAAGAAATTCGGCTGGCTCGTTTCGGTCGCTTCGTTCGTATCCTCCCAAAACCCGACGATCTGGTGCGGTACGGACACGGATTTCAAGGCTTCATGAAAAAGAACGATCCCTCTTTTTGTTTCATCCATTTTGTCGAACATGCTGGCCGAACAATCGACAAGCAATGTAAAAACGGCGTCAATGTCTGAAGACGGGTCCTGCTTTTTATAGAAAAGGCGCGGGTTCCGCTCCGTAAAATAGCGGATCAGTTTGCGATTCAGCCGGCCTGCGTGAAGGTCGGTCCGCGGGAGCGTTTTTTTGTGCTCAAGTGTTTTTTGTATCATCTGCTTCAGGCGTTTTTGATATGATTCTATCGTTTTTGCCTGTTCTTTATAAGACTGCTCCTCTTCAGGAGACGCTTTATGAGGCGTTTGATAAACCGGGAAGGCAAATTTGTTTTCTTTTCCGTCAGCCAGCCCCGCGCCCTCATGTTGATCCTGAATGGATTCAAGCGCTTCCAGTTTGGAGTAATCCTCTCTTTTCGTCTGACGTGCGGAACCTTGAACGGAGCCGAGCGCCTGGTCACCGTCATCGCCTTCTCTGGCCGCGTCTTTCCCAAGATCTGATTTCGCGCCGTGCTCAATATCAAATTGAAGGAAACTTTTTGCCGGCGCTTCGGTTTCCCGGTGCCACGTATTCATTTTCTCTTCAAGGATTTCTTCATCTCCGTCGGAAGACTCAGGGAGCGTGAGATCGTCACTTAACGAAGGCGCTTTTTTTACGCTTTCGAATAAAGGCTCTTCAGCCGCTTTTTCGTAATCAAGTTCCGGCAGAAAAAAGTACGTGTTCAGCATATCTTTCTCAAGCACTTCATCAAGGCCTTCCATGAGGTCTTCCGTTATTCTTGCAATCTGTTCCGTAGAATCCGCTTCATACACCCGGATGAGCTGACGTTCAATATACGGTATCATCATATCAATATGTTCATGCATGGAAGGAATGCCTTCAAGCGGAGACTCAGCCGTCAGCTTGACAAACATCGCGCAATACAAAGCGTCGGTGAAAATGCTCCGTTCTAAATTCAATGTCAGCTGCGTCGTGAAATATTTCCTGTACATCTCCCTCCGCTTCTGAAAAACACGTTTCGTTCCCGGCCGTTCTTTTTTGATCAGCTCTTCAATTCTGATATCCTCAAGCAGCATAAACAGCTGCTTGGCAAAGCTTTGGTGGGTGAAGTGCCGGTGAACGTCATTTAAAAACCCCGCAAATTCCCGAAATGAGCTGCTGCGTGTTCCGACAGCGCGCAAATAGACATCGCTTTTCAGGCCGGCTTCCATATCCCCGGCTGATCGGTCTTTCCAAAAGTGGCTCATGTAAATTTTCTTTTCAAAGGGATTGTAGTAAGACTGCACGCCGTATTCCACTTCAACTTCACTGCTTCTGGTCAGTGTTTTGGCCAGATCAGTCAGCATCATGAACAAAAACGAATCAATCGTGCTGTCGTTAAATTTGATAAACTTCATTGTATATCCCTCATTCGAACAGCGTTTCTGCAATATTTCTGACAGCGGCTTTTTCCCTGTCGTCGTCAAGTTTTTCCACGATGCCTCTTTCAATCGCCCGTTTCGGCGGGATGTACGCAGCCAAGTCGCACGTATCAATGAGAGCCCTGATGGACGCCGCTTCTTCTGACACTTGTCCGTTATGCGCTTGTGCGATTAAATCAGAAGACAGCGTCATAAAACGCTCAATTAATTTCTCATCTTTTAAGACAGACTGAGAGGTCAGCACCTGTTTCAGAAGGCTTCCTTTAATATACGGAACATCAATGATGACAAAACGGTTTTTAAGGGCTTCGTTCAGCGGAACGGTGCCGACGTAGCCTTCATTAATCGCGGCGATAACACCGAATCCTTCGCTTGCCTTAATCACTTCTCCTGTAAAGGGATTTGTCATCATTTTTCTGTAATCAAGCACGCCGTTTAGAATCGGAAGGGTTTCAGGCTTTGCCATATTGATTTCGTCAATGTATAAAAAATGTCCTTCGTTCATTGCGGTTGTTACAGGTCCGGGAACGAATTCAATTGTCGCCTGTCCCTGTTCATTTTCAATCGTTTTATAGCCGACAAGCGCTTCTGCATCGAGATCTACGGAGCAGTTGACGCTGTGCATCGGTTTATGAAAATAGTTCGAAAGCGTTTCCGCCAATTTTGTTTTTCCTGAACCCGTCGGTCCTTTTAATAAGATATTTTTTCCCATTGTCAAAGCGATGACGGCATCGAATACAATCGCTTTATCTTCGGCTTCATAGCCTGATGATCCGATTAAATCCCGGAATTCTTGGGAAACGGGATGATTTTGATAAGCCTGCAGTTTGTTTTGTATATCTTCCGGAAGTGATAGGTGCTGTAATTCTGAAGTCATAGGTGATGTTTCCTTTCCATTTGTATTCCATAACCGAGTATACTAAAAAAGCCCTTGTATACTCAATACAAAAGGGCTCATTCCCTGCGGGCGCTTTTTGTCAGAGGAGCGCAGGCGAGTCTGGCTCCGGAATTTCCGCTCGGGTTTGTCAAATAATCGTCCGTATGTTCATGAATGACGAACGCACTTCCGTCCCGGTCAAGCAGGCTGAGTCTGCTCCCTTCTTTTAATGAAGTTTGCGGCGCGTTCATAATGACATCCACTTTACCGTCAGCCCCCACTTCAAGATTTGGGAGATCCCCGGCGTGATGACCCATCGGATTGTTGAAGCCGTGTTCTTTGTTCAAAGGGTTGAACGGTCCCCCGGCTGATTCGAAATCAGGTGCCTGACAAGTCCCTTTTTCATAAATATGAAATCCGAGAGAAGTGCCGGGCGGCAGATGCCCCGCTGATATATGAATGTCTGACCCTTCATCATCAGATTCCCTCACTTCGATATATCCGATCGTTTTTCCGTTTTGATTGATGAGTCCGGCATGCTCACGGTATGCAGATGCTTCCAATGCGCGGCTTTCCCCCTGTTTTTTGGGCGGAACAGGAGCGGGTCTCCCCCCGCAGCCGCAAAGCGTAATTGATGCGAGCATGAGAAAAAGCAAGAGACGATTCATGCTTCCTCCCCCTTATTTTTTTACCCATCAGTCTTGTCAAAACGTGAAAATGGTAAACAAAAAAAGCCCCGAAAGGCTTTTTTTAAAAATAACTGCGCGCTCCTAAATACGCTTTTTTCCAATATGGATTGCTTAAGTTTGAAATTTCAACCCCGGAGGAGCTTGCGTGAATAAAATCTCCTCCGCCTAAATACATTCCCATATGAGAAGGACCCGCTTTATATGTTGTAAAGAAGACAAAGTCGCCTGCTGACGGCTGGCTGATATGTTTCATCGTATTCCAATATCCGGCCGTGCTCAGACGGGAAACAGAGCTTACCTTATTTAAAAGGTAATAGATGTAACCGCTGCAATCGAAGCCCGCAGGCGTATTGCCTCCCCAGCGGTAAGGAACGCCGACATGTTTTTTCGCCTCGCCTATCATTCTGTCAATCTTTGACCCTGTCACCGGAGGTTCAGGAGTATTCGGCTTGTTTGGCTTTGCCGGTTTGTTATCCGGCTGCCGCACAGGATCTTCTGTTTTTCCCGTTCCGTTAATCACCAGAACCTGTCCGATTTGAAGCACATCAGTTGTCAATTTATTTTTTTCTCTGATGAGCTGAGCGGTGATGCCGAACCGATTAGCAATTTTCCAGAGGGAATCGCCTGCTTTTACTTTGTAAGTGGATGGCTTCTCAGAAGGGTTTGAATGAGATGGCGGTGTTTTGCCGCTGTTTCCGTTATGTGAAGAACCTTTAATCTTTAACACTTGATTCGGATACAGCATGTCTGATGTTAATTGATTCAGCTTTTTCAGTTCGGCGATGGTGATGCCGGTTTGATTGGCAATTTTCCACAGCGAGTCACCCGGCTTCACAGTGTAAGTCCCTGATGCGCCTTTATCAGGCTTTGTCTGTCTGCCGCCTCCGTCCGTGCCGCCGGCAGACCCTTTAATTTTCAGTTTTTGGCCCGGATAGATGACATCTGAACTCAAACGGTTCAGGCTTCTCAGCTCAGAAACGCTCATTTTGTATTTTTTTGCGATCACCCATAATGAGTCTCCGTATGTAACTGTGTAAGCACCCGTGCTTCGTTTTCCCTTTTGTCCGGTTTTGCCGCTGCCGTCAGGAATGTGCAGCCGCTGTCCTGGGTGGAGTATCGTTGATTTCAGTTTGTTTTCCGCCTGCAGGGCTGAAATACTTGTATGATATTGCCGGGAAAGCTTCCAAAGAGAGTCGCCGCTTTTTACTTGAATGGTTTTTGCTTCAGCGGGATGCACGGCGAAGGTTGAAGTCATTACAGCAGATACAGCCAGACCGGCTGCGATTTTTTTCTTCATATAACGAAAAACCTCCTATTTATCATTGCTGAAAGGGACGTTCCTTTTCTTTGGACGCCGCCTGTTATGCAGGATTCATTCAGAAGTCGACATTAATTCCGATTCATTTGGCCTTAGATCATCACCAATGCCACACATTTTACATAAATTGAGAACATTTCACAAAAGACTTTGGAATCATTTTCATAACATGGCTTTTTTCCGCGACATTCCACCTTTCTTGTCTGTTTTTCATACAATTCTCTTTACGGCATGAAAAATCCTCCCGAAAAACAATCAAAAAAAGCCCGCTTCCTTTAGGAAGCGGGTGACGGCTGATTACAGAACCCGGGTCTCGGCAGTTTTCATGTCTTCTGCTATCAATTCCGCTGCACGCTGTGCTCCGCCGGCCGCTTTCAGGGATTCTCCGATTTCAGAAGCTTTTGTCCGATATTCAGGATTTTCGCTCAATTCTTTTATTGCTTCAGTGAGCAGTTCCGCTGTTACATCTTCTTTTTTAAACATCTTGCCCGCGCCCGTGTTTTCCACTTGGCTTCCGACGGCGAACTGATCTGCGCCCATCGGAATGACGATCATCGGGGTTTTGTAGTAAAGCCCTTCGCTCGTACTGTTCATTCCGCCGTGAGTGATAAATAAGTCCGCTCTCTTCAGGATCTCAAGCTGCGGAACATAAGGCCTGACAATGACATTCTCAGGAATTTCATCAAGCTCCGCCGGATCAAGATGTTTGCCGATTGACATGACGGCTTTTCCGTTAAAGTTTCTGACCGCTTTTAAGCATTTATTAAACAATTCCTTCTGATTGTTAAAAATCGTGCCCATGGAAATAAACAGGACGTTTTCTCCTTCAAGCTGTTCAAACGGGAAATCTTGAGCCGCCGCCCTTTCGGTAATGGACGGGCCGACAAAGAGATAAGAATCGCCAAACTCTTCTTCTTTCGGCTGAAACGCTCTTGAAGTAAATACGATGGTTTTTCTGCCGTCATTTGAGAAAATATCATACGACGTTTTAATGTCTGCGCTGAATTCTTCATTGAGCCGGCTGACCGCTTCGGTATAAGCCGGATAATGAGATGATTCCTCTGAAACAAGGTTTGTATTTGAAAACACTTCTTTAATAAATGCTTCATTCATTGCAAATGTCGTACAAAGTGAATATGCCGGCAGTTTCAGCTGGTTTCTCACGAGCCTTCCTGCCAGAAAATGATGATCATACAGGATGTAGTCGTAGGATTCATCTTTTACTTCTTCAAGAATACGGAGTGCGGCTTTTTTGGAAGTCTCAATCATTAATAGCAAAAACTCGGTAGCGTCCCGCTGTTCATCACCCGTTGCGTTTTTTCCGAATTCATCTTTTCGGAAATCTTCATATTCACGGAATTCCGCTCCGCTTGACGCGATTTTGTTCTCATATTCCTTCACGCCGTAATATACGACATGTTCCCCTTTTGCCTTCAGTTCTTTTACGACGCCTAAAGACGGATTGATATGGCCTTCTCCCGGAAAGCCGATCATCAATACATTTGCCATCTTTCCACTCCCTATTCTTTTAAATTTTATGTATATTTAAACGATAACACCAATACAGAAAAAGGTAAAGATGTTCACCTTATTAATATTAAATGGGTACAATATTCCCATTTTCTTATTATTTCGTATGAAGCGCCCGCGGAGAAACAAGCGGATACAGTCCGCCGTCTTTAGCAAAGGACATTTTTCCCGTTTCTTCTGAAACAACGAGCACGAGTGCATCAGTCACGGCCGAAAGTCCCATCGCGGCCCTGTG
The DNA here is from genome assembly GCF_046535335.1 of Bacillus sp. SIMBA_026. Lineage (NCBI taxonomy): Bacteria > Bacillati > Bacillota > Bacilli > Caryophanales > Bacillaceae > Bacillus > Bacillus sp. SIMBA_026. The sequence continues at coordinate 1,184,782 of NZ_JAWRWX010000001.1, forward strand.
GCGCGTCCCGTATTTGAGATCGACATGTTTTGTTGTGAGCGGAAGCACATTGGCTGCTGATACAACCCGATTTTCTCTGACCAATACGGCTCCGTCGTGAAGCGGATTGCCGGGATAAAAAATACTCTCAATTAAAGCCGCACTGATCTCGGCATGCAGGCTGGTCCCTTTTTGTATTATTCCGTCCAGCGGATCTGCACGTTCGATCACAATCAGCGCTCCGTGCTTTTCTTCCGCCAGATGCTGCACGGCCCTCGCCAGCTCTGTATAGGAAGGCGTAAAATGTTCGATATATGTCTGCAGGTAAAACGACGAAGCGACAGCCTGCATTTCCTGAAACGTATGTCCCAGTTCATCTAATTCGCAAAGAAGGCATTGGTCTTTTTCATCCAATGTCCGCAGTATCATTCCGGCATCCTCCGTAATTTGTTTCAAATACGTTTGAACGGCAGCGGTAAACGCGCTTTCCGTCATTTGAGTGTGGCGCATGTCACATCAGCTCCTTTCCCTTATTTTCTGCATCGCGCGCATGGATATGCGCCGCTGTGTGCACCATAATCATGAAAGGAGGCGCACATCATATGGAATTCGCACGGCTGATGCAATATATCTGCACCTTTTCAGGGGTCATTTCACTTTCATTCATTTATGCCAAGATGTTTAAAAAGCCGAAACCGGATAAAAAAGAGTAGGCCGGCTTTCATTGCTTTTTATACATAAAATGTTATAATTTCTCTCGTTAAAATAAAGAAACGGGGAACCTAACTTGAGAGAAACGAACACGATCGGCCAAAAGGTCAGACAGCTGTTACATATCTTCATTCCGATTTTAATCACACAGGCGGGCCTTTCCCTGATCACCTTTTTGGATACGGTGATGTCAGGGAAAGTCAGCGCCGCCGATTTAGCCGGGGTTGCAATCGGTTCAAGCCTGTGGACGCCGGTTTATACGGGCCTTGCAGGAATATTAATGGCCGTTACGCCCGTTGTTTCGCAGCTGTTTGGAGCCGGCAGACAAAAGGAAGTGCCGTTTTCCGTCATCCAGGCCGTTTATGTAGCGGCCGTTCTCAGTGCGGCGGTTATCCTGATCGGCTTTTTCACCGTTGATATGATCTTGGGACATTTGGGGCTGGAACCTCGTGTCCGGACGATCGCCAAACACTTTTTAGGCTTTTTATCCCTCGGTATTTTTCCTTTGTTTGTGTACACCGTTTTGCGCTCGTTTATTGATGCACTCGGCAAAACGCGAGTCACAATGCTTATTACGCTTTGCTCATTGCCTATTAATTTTGCTTTAAATTATGTATTTATTTTCGGGAAATTCAACATGCCGGCATTGGGCGGAGTCGGTGCGGGGCTCGCTTCCGCCCTGACTTACTGGTGTATTTGCGCCATCAGCTTTTGTATCGTCTGCAGATTTGAGCCGTTTGCCGGGTACTCTGTATTTCGGAAACTGTACCGTTTTTCTCCGTCTGAATGCAGAAAGCTTTTGAAAATCGGTTTGCCTATCGGTTTTGCCGTATTTTTTGAAACGAGCATTTTTGCGGCTGTCACACTGCTTATGAGCCATTTTCAGACGGTGACGATTGCAGCCCACCAAGCGGCAATGAATTTTGCTTCCCTCTTGTATATGCTGCCGCTCAGCGTATCCATGGCCATGACCATTTTGGTCGGCTTTGAAGCAGGCGCAAATCGCTATAGAGATGCCCGCTCATACAGCTATATCGGGATCGTGATGGCGCTTAGTTTTTCTTTATGCACGGCGGCTTTCATTTTACTGTTCAGACCGCAAATCGCCGGAATGTATACATCAGATCCGGCGGTGCTCATGTTGACGCAGCACTTTTTAATCTATGCGCTGTTTTTCCAGCTTTCTGATGCCGTAGCAGCTCCGATACAAGGCGCTCTGAGAGGATATAAGGATGTCAACTATACACTCGGCGCGGCTTTTGTGTCGTATTGGATTATCGGGCTTCCGGTCGGTTACGCAGTCGGCACTTATACGGGCCTCGGGGCATACGGCTACTGGATCGGGTTAATTGCAGGACTTGCCGCAGGAGCTGTCGGTTTATTCTTCAGACTGATGAAGCTGCAAACGCGTTATGTGAAAAAAATGATGATTTCATAAAGGAGGAGCAGCAATGCCAAAACATAAACTGCTGTACGATTATTTAACTGAACGGGCGGAGGACATCAGTCAGACATGGTTTGATACCCTTCATGATACGGATCCTGATTCTGTTTATGCTTCTACTGACCCGGCTGTACTCACGAATCTGAAAAAACAAAATCTGGCGTTTAATTATCAGCTCAACCGGATTTTTTCTGAAGAGAAGGAAGTATATACAGCGGCATTGGAAAAGTGGGCGTTTGAAGCCGCACGGGATGAAGAACATTTAAAAACGCCCATCCATTATATTATTCGCGAGTTTATCAGAGTTCGTGATTTGTATGTCGGCCATGTCAAGCAGTTTACCAGACTTCATTCAGACACCTTGACAGAAGAAGATGCCGAAGATATATTCCATACGCTGATTAAATCGTTTGATGTGGTGATTCATATTTTCATAGAGGAAATGTATAAAAACACAAACATTCAGCTTGAAGCGCAAAAAGAATTGATCACCGAGCTGAGCTCGCCGGTAATTGTGCTTTTTGACAATGTCGGACTGCTGCCGCTGATCGGGGATATTGACACGGCAAGAGCCAAAATGATTTTGGAGAATACGCTGCACCAGTGTTCAGAGAAGCGCATCACGCAGCTGTACATTGATTTATCGGGCGTAGCCATGATCGATACGATGGTTGCCCAACAGCTTTTCACCTTAATTGAATCACTCGGAATGCTCGGCGTGAAAGCGACATTATCCGGAATCCGTCCTGAAATCGCCCAAACCGCGGTGCAGCTCGGACTGAGTTTTTCAAATTTATCAATACGGTCTTCGCTTGCGGAAGCGATCGCCTCCGATCTGACACAAAAAAAGGGATAAGGCATTTCAGCCTTATCCCTTTTTTTATCAGTCTTTCCACGGATATGTCCAATACACTTCTTCTTCAAACCATGTCTGAAGAACCGGCTCGTTATTTTTTATTTTTTCTTCCAGCTCTCTCAGCATGCCTTCCGTTTGGGTGCGGTGCGCTTTTAATGCATTCATTTTAATATCGGCAACCTCTTTAATATCAAGAATAACATCAGGCTTGCCGACGGCTTCCTCCCTGTTGCGGGTGATTGCCATGCAAAGCGTGCGCGGGCGGTCCTCTTTTTTCTTTCTGTAAAGCGCTCTGATAACCGCTTCGCCGCATGCATCATGATCCGGATGGACGCCGTGCTCCGGATAGAATGTAACAATCAGACTCGGTTTTACATCGTCGATAATCTCTTCCATCATATCCGCGAGCCACTCGTCATCTTCAAATTCAAGTGTTTTATCACGAAGCCCGAGCATTCTCAGGTCAGTAACGTCCATTGCTTTGCATGCGTCGATCAGCTCTTGTTTTCTTAACAGCGGCAGTGTTTCACGGTTCGCGAAAAAAGGATCTCCCATGTTCCGGCCCATTTCGCCAAGCGTTGCGCATGCATACGTAACGGGAATATCTTTTTGTCTGTGTAAAGCAATCAGCCCTGCCACTCCGTATGATTCATCATCAGGGTGAGGCAGGATGACGAGTACATGTTCTTTCATGATTTTCACCCTTTTCTTTAAACTGTAAACGGCTTTTCGCTGATTTGAAGCGAAATCGCCAATTTTCCGCCCGGCAGATGCCCTGCCATTAACAGACGGTCTTCGTCATCTACTGTATACTCAGTCAAACCTTCTGCGTAAATCCAGCCCTCTTCTGTTTTCAAACCGACGCGGTACGGGCCGTTTCCTTTGATTTTCGCCTGATGGTACGTAACTTTTGCATTGCGTATATAGGCTACAACCGTCATGTTTTTCTCATTCAGATGCGCTGAATAAGAACCGGTCGTTGTTTCCAAATGGATATATACAGGACGATCGGCATATCGCTCTAAAGAAGTTTGCACATCTTCTTTTATGATCGCTTTCATAGCTGCTCCCCTCTTTCTTCTTTTAAAAATTGCAAACGCTTCGTATGTAGTTCAACCAATTCATATTTCTCAATCGGCCGCAGCCGGGAATCTACAATTCGCTGCACCGCCAGAGCAAACTTTTCCTCGGGTGTCTTCCGGAGCCTCGGATGTGTTCTTTGATCAAGCAGTTCAAGATCAATTGCCTTCTCCGCTTCTTCAAGAGTTGAAGCCGGGAGAGTGCGGTTATTCCACAGTGCCTGATAGGCTTTTGCTATGTCTTTATCAGTGCCCATTGTACAGCTCCTTTACATACTCGTAATGATTATACATAATTTAAGCTATCGCTGGAAAGCGAAAGGCTTAGCGGCTTTTTATCGGCCGCTTCCATTTTATCTGTGAAAAGGTAAACAAAAGCAATGCTGCCCATATACAAATGAAGGTAAACGCTTTTTGCCCGGAAAACGGTTCATGATACACAAATATGCCGAGCATAAGGGTAATGGTCGGCGCTATATATTGCAAAATGCCGACTTGATACAGCGGCAGACGCTTTGCCCCCTCTGCAAACAGCAACAGCGGCAGGGCCGTAAATACGCCTGCGAAAAATAGGAGCGCCCATGTTCCTGCCCCCAAGGACCCGGAAGTGCTCCCGTCAGCTGTATATCCTAAATAAATAAGTGCAGCCGGGGTAATCAAAAGCGTCTCCAGCGTCAGTCCCATCGTGCTGGACATGCGGGTTCTTTTTTTGCATAAGCCGTACAGGCCGAAGCTGAATGCAAGCAGCAATGCGATATAAGGAACCGCGCCATATTGAAACGCAGATATGATCACGGCCGCCCCGGCAATAGAAACGGCTGCTGTTTGCATCTTGTTAAGCTTTTCTTTTAAGAATAGGATGCCCAAAAGAACGGAAACGAGCGGATTAATGTAATACCCGAGACTTGCTTCAAGCAAAAAGCCGTGATTGACGGCCCATATGTACACAAACCAATTAACGGAAATTAAAATGGAAGCGAAAAAAAGTGCCAGCAGGCCCCCTTCCGATTTCAAAAGACGCAGTTCACGCCATCCGGTTTTCCACTTCTTAAGCACAGTTAAAAGCACACACATGAAAACAAATGACCATAAAATCCGGTGAGCTAAAATGTCCAATGCGGGTATTTGTTCAAGAAGTTTCCAATAGACCGGAAACAGCCCCCACATGGCGAAAGAACAAGCGGTATAAATGATTCCTTTTCTTGCGTTATTCCCTTGCACGGCCTTCCCCTACCTTTCTGTAAACAGATTATATTATATCACGGGAAGCTTCCGGCGGGCATATACTATGTTGTCCGTTAAGAAAGGGTGAGATGCCGTGTTTGATTGGAACAAATATTTTCCCTTCCAAAATCAGTTCTCTAAAGAAACGTTTAAAAATGCTGATCCGAAAGATGTCGAGACATATGTCAACCGAGTGATGGAAAGCGTATTCGGCGCCGGTTATGCCGGACAGTTCCCTTTTCGCGATCCCATGTCCAAAAATGCCGAGCCGGTCGAAGCGGAACCGCCCAAGCCGGAAATTGACCTTTTTGAAACATCCGATCATGTTTTTGCGAAAATTCCCGCCGAACAAGAAGAACTCGACCGTATCAGGATTAAGCATACGTCACACAGCCTCGTTGTAGAGAACAGCAGTCTGGGAGAAGGAAAAAAAGAAATCGTCCTTCCGAGCCTCGTCAAACGAAAAGGAACAAAAGCAGTCTATAAAGACGGGATGATTGAAGTTATGTTTTCAAAACAGGAAGACTACAATCTATCGGAAGTGGAGATTTTAAGATAAAAAAACGGCCCGCGCGATGCAGGCCGTTTTTTCTTTAATAAAATGGCGGATAACCGCCGGCTCCCGGCCCGAAACCGCCGTATGGGACGCCTCCGTATCCGTAACCGGCGAACCCGTACGGATAGCGGGGTCTTGTAAAACCTGTGGCAATCACGCCTCCGAGAAGACCGCCTAAAAATCCGCCGAATAGAGGAGCGCCGAACAAAAAAGGACTTCTCGCCGGAAATCCGGCAGGACCGAAATTCCCGCGATACAATGCATGACGAGGGTACATGTTTTTCCTCCTTTATGTCTGCCTATTCTTAAGCGTATTCATAAAATGAGGAAATTGATTGGGCGATTGTAACAACATGTGCCTCTCTGTGATATTGCATTAATGTATAAATATTTTGGTTATAATTTGATTACATTTTGATTAATTGTTATACTTTTTACAAGTTGCGACATGATATAAAACCATCAGGGGGAATAAAATATGCCATTACTTCGTTTTGACGTTATTGAAGGCCGGGATGACGCAGCATTAAAAAAATTACTGGATACCGCCCATTACGCCATGGTTAAAGCTTTTGACGTCCCTGTAACGGACCGTTATCAGATCGTTCACCAGCATCGGCCTCATGAGCTTATCATTGAAGATACCGGGCTCGGTTTCAAAAGAAGCAAAGATCTTGTCATCATCAGCATTGTCAGCAAAGCGCGCACCGAACATCAAAAAGAAACGTTATATCAACTGATGGCTGATCAGCTTAAAACAGAATGCGGCATATCACCCGAGGACGTCATGATTTCCATTACAGAAAACGGGAACGCCGATTGGAGCTTCGGGCTTGGTGAGGCTCAGTTTTTAACCGGGAAACTGTAAAAGGCCTCCCCGCTTGTTCTGAATGATTGCAAACTGAATAAAAGAGGGATGTATGTTGGTTAGTGAGTTGTACCCTTGTTTGATATGCGGATTTAAAGGATTAGAGACAAGTCCCGTTTATAACGGCGAATATCAAAAAACATTTGATATTTGCCCCTGCTGCGGGTTTGAATTCGGTTACAGCGAAGACCATGACGTAAGCCTAGGGTTTATTGTAACGCCTGATCATTTAATTGAAGCAGCATTTCAGTTATACCGGAAACAGTGGATTGAGGGAGGAATGAAACTATTTTCTCCAAATGATGTCCCGGCGGAATGTAAAAATGATTATTTCCTTACATTTGATGCTTTATTAAAGCAATTAAAAGGCTTGAATCTCAATCTGAACAATTTTGATATTAATGGTTTTTATAACGAGTAAACATTATCATTAAGAAAAGGCTGCCTTGGGCAGCCTTTGTTATTCATCACATGTGTCGTTGGCAGATCCCCCGGGCTCGCAAAAACTGTCTGCCCATTTTTGCATTTCCTGAAAAACGGCTTGCAGGGCCAAGCCTTTATCAGTCAGTTTATAAATGACTTTGACAGGTGTTTCAGGCAGCACCTGACGCTCGACGATTTCATTTTGTTCCAGCTCTTTGAGCCGCTCCGCGAGCATTTTTTGGCTGATTGTCGGTATCGTTTCGGTCATATCTTTAAATCGTTTCGGCCCGTCCATCAGTACATGGATAATGAGGCCGTTCCAGCGCTTTCCCAAAAGGGAAAAAGCGGATTCCATTTTAGGACACATTGTATATCCCACGTGAGTTCATCCCTTCATCTATGAATTGACAAGTTTTTTGTGATCCATTAAAATTAGTTTTCGAGTTACATTTAGTAAGCTTCTAACTTTTCTATTATGATAACACGTTTATCCGAAGGAGGAAACATGATGACATCCGTATTAGACGTTTTAAAAGAACGCGCATCTGTTAAAGAATACGATAAAGACGCGGTCATTACAAAAGAGGAGTTAACAGAACTCCTTGAAATCACAACGCAAGCGCCTTCCGCCTGGAACCTTCAGCATTGGCATTTTCAAGTCTTTCACAGTGATGAAGCAAAAGCTGCCCTGCTTCCGGTTGCTTTTAATCAAAAACAGATTATTGATTCATCAGCAGTTATTGCCGTATTAGGCGACTTAAAAGCAAATGAAAATGGTGAAGACGTTTATGCTGAACTGGCTGAGCAAGGCAATATCACAGAAGAGATTAAACAAACGCTTTTAGGCCAGATTAACGGTGCATACCAAAATGATCAGTTTGCCCGTGATTCAGCATTTTTAAACGCTTCTTTAGCAGCGATGCAGCTGATGCTTGCCGCTAAAGCAAAAGGCTACGACACTTGCGCGATCGGCGGATTCAATAAAGAGCAATTCGTTAAAGAATTCGACGTGAGCGAGCGTTTCGTGCCCGTCATGCTGATTTCAATCGGTAAAGCCGTTAAGCCGGCGCATAAAAGCAACCGGCTGCCTGTATCTAAAGTGTCAACTTGGCTGTAAGATGAAAGAAACCCTTAGTCCGCTTAAGCAGACTAAGGGTTTTTTATAGGAATCGCTCACTGTACCAGGTTCGTGCCTGCTCTGCTTCCTGCTGTGTGAGCTGGTGACCGCCCTCCTGCCATTCAAGAGCAACGGATGCATGAGCAGCTGTCAGATACTGATAAAGCTCCTCCGATTCTTCTTTTGTACATAGGGGATCGCGTTTTCCCGCACCGATAAACACAGGCAGACCTTCCATATCAGGCAGCTTCACTCCGCGTATCGGCACCATCGGATGATGCAGAACCGCTCCTTTCAGTACATCTTTATAATGAAACAAAAGACTTGCTGCAATATTGGCGCCGTTTGAATAGCCGGCAGCAATCACGTTTTCTCTGCTGAATCCGTACATTTGCGCCGCTTCATCAATAAAATTCTTTAATTCTTCCGTCCGTTCAATTAAATCTTTCTCGTCAAATACGCCTTCTTTCAGCCGCTTAAAAAAACGGGGCATGCCGTTTTCCGACACTGATCCTCTGACCCCGAGCAGACTTGCTTTCGGATCGATAAAACGTCCGAGCGACAGAAGATCATGTTCATTTCCTCCCGTTCCGTGCAAAAGCAGCAGAACATTTTCTGACGTTCCCTGTTCAAACACATGTTTCATCATCATTCTCCTTTCTCCACTTTGGGCAGAACAGCTGTAATCTGGCTGCGATGCTCTTCCAGCCATTCCGGAAGCTTCAGCTCTGTTCCGAGATTTTCAAAGGATTCATCCGTCATAAAGCCCGGTTCATCGGTTGCCATTTCAAATAAAATGCCGCCGCTTTCCCTGAAATAGATTGATGTAAAGTAAGACCTGTCAAGAATGTCAGATGAAGCAAGATGAGAATCAGCAAGAATATCCTTCCATTCCGCCTGCTCTTTTTCGCTAGTGCGGAAAGCGACATGATGAACTGTCCCGTAACCGCCGGTACCTGTTTCTTTCGGCGCAAGGTCAACATCTATAATATGTCCGATCCGCGCCTCCGATTGCAGCCTGACAATCTGATGTTCTTCTCCTGTCTTTGAATAACCGAAGCGTTCTATGAGAAATTGAATGGTTGCTTCAGGACGGTACGAGTACAGAAGAACACCTCTCATGCCTGTGATCGCTTCTTTTTCGGTAATGCCCGGAGGCGTCCATTCACTCTGTCCGCTTCTTTCATCTTCCATTATGGCAAGCGGCAGGTCTTCTGTATCATTAAAGAGAAGCACTTGTTCAGACAGCATGATCTGTTCTTTTACAGACAAGCCGTTTTCTTCAAGCCGGCGCTTCCAAAACGCGAGTGCTCCTTTCGGCACGGAGAAATAAATTCTTCCGGCCTGCCCTTTTCCCACGGTTCCCGGGCGGCTTCCCTGAAAAGGAAAAAATGTAATAATCGTGCCCGGCTCTCCGTTTTGGTTGCCGAAATAAAAGTGATAAGTGGCCGGGTCGTCAAAATTAACGGTTTTTTTAACGAGCCGCAAACCCAGCACTTCAGTATAAAACCGTAGATTTTCAGCAGGATCTTTTGCAAATGCGGTAACATGGTGCAATCCTTGTGTATCCAACGTATTCACTCCTAAATATCTTGATTTCGAGATATTAACTATTCTAATTTAATATGAATGAAGATGCAACTAAAGTGTTTCAGTTAAAAAAGTAATAGAATTCTTTTTTTTCTGAAAAATATCTTGTGATCTTATCTGACACCTGCTATGATAAGGAGCATTATCAAGTTTCAGGAGGAAAGTAAATGGTCAGAAAAGCACTAATTTTCGTTCTCATCTTAATCCCTTTCAGCCAGCTGGCCCTGCTGTCAGCCGCTAATCGGGTTCATCCGATCATTATCGGGCTGCCTTTTTTTCATTTCTGGCTGCTTTTATGGATCGCAGTCACTCCATTATGTTCGTTTCTTATTTATAGGCTGCAGAAGAAACAAGGAGGACTGGACTGATGCCCGCAAATATAACAGCATTGATCATTACAGCCATCATCGTTTTAACCGTTGTCTGCATCGGCTTTATAGCCGGGAGAGACAAATCATCACGCACTTCTGTTGAGGAATGGTCTGTCGGCGGCAGACGGTTCGGGGGGCTCCTCGTCTGGTTTTTAGTCGGCGCGGATCTTTATACGGCTTATACGTTTTTAGGCTTAACAAGCACAGCCTACACAGGGGGAAGCGTTGCTTTTTTTGCAATCCCGTATTCTGTTTTGGCGTATTTTATCGCCTATTTCTTTCTGCCGAAGCTGTGGAAAGTGGCAAAAATACACAAATTAACGACACTTGCCGATTATGCCCGTGAGCGTTTTGACAGTAAACTTTTGGCCAGTCTTGTCGCCATTGTCGGCGTTCTTATGCTCATTCCTTATATTTGTCTCCAGCTGAGCGGAATTCAAGATACGCTTCAGGTGGCCGGAACGGGTGTCATTAATGTCAATATGGTCGTCATCATCTCTTTTATTCTTGTAGCGCTGTATACTTTTTTCAGCGGAATTAAAGGGCCGACGTTTACGGCGATTATTAAAGACATTCTCGTGTGGGTGATTATGCTGTTTATGGTCGTCTCACTCCCGCTGATCCATTTTCACGGCTGGACGCCGATGATTCACACTTTGGCTGAAAAAGCGCCGCAAATGCTGACGATCCCGGACTCGGGGCCGAAAGGAATTCCTTGGTTTATCACAGCTTCCATCGTATCTGCGCTGGCGCTCTTTATGTGGGCGCATGCGGCAACCGGCGTATTTACGGCAAAAAGCGCAGATGCCGTCCGCAAAAACAGCATGTTTCTGCCGCTTTATAATATTGTTTTGATTCTTGTTATTTTTCTCGGCTTTATCGCGTTTCTTGTCCTGCCGGAGGATACCAATCCGCGGCTCGCTTTATTGAAGCTGATTCAAACGTCTTACGGCGGAGTCGCGCAGGGCTTTGCTTACTCCACGATTGCCCTTGCGTCATTGATTCCCTGCTCTATCATGGCCATCGGAGCATCAAACTTATTTGCGAATAACTTATATCGGGATTTGATTCACCCGAATGTGTCACCAAGCAAGCTGACAATGATCACCCGTTCAATGGTATTTGTCGTCATCGGGCTCGCGCTTTTATTCGGCATGCTGTTCCCGACTGCGCTCGTTACCCTTCAGCTTCTCGGTGTTTCCGGCATGGTTCAGATCTTTCCGGCTATCGCCGTCAGTCTGTTTTGGAAGAATCAAACGAAAGAAGCGACAATTATCGGTCTTCTCGTCGGTCTTATCGTGACATTCACGGTAAATATCACCCAATCCGCCCACGGTATATATGAAGGCTTTTGGGGTTTGACCGCTAACATGGCAGCCGTTATTATCCTTAACCCGTTTTTTGTAAAAAAAGCGGCTTCAAACGCCGTCAAAGACGGTTTATTCAATAAAGCGCCTTCTGATCAACTGAACCAAAAAGGCGCTTAACAGAAAGAAGCCGGCACGTAAATGTGCCGGTTTTTTACTTTTTCCACTTCCATTTGTAGGTAGCCACAGTTTTAGCCGGGATGACAGCTTCAAACTGCCGATTTTCTGAAACGACATGGAATTTTTGATCGGCGGATGTCTGGTTGATTACGACTGTCACAATGGATTGATCAGGATTAAGGAACGATACATTCGAGACTGTGTTTTTGGAGCCGTAATTACTTTCTATCCGCTTTGCTCCCCGGTCGATAAATTTTGAAAAGTTGCCTGTCATATGAAAGATCGGGATATTCCAATAGCGGTCAGGGTTTTTAGCATCCTGAATAAACAGCGTCGGGTCTGGGGTGCCTATCCAATGATGCGTCTTGATTTGACTGTCGAGCATCGTCACCCACGCATTGTAGCTCGACGCGCCATTGCGGAAATACTGTGCGATCCGGTCCGCCCCTGCCGTCCCCCAGACAGACCGCTCCGTTAAGTGAATAGATTGATCAGGATATCTCTTTCCGATCTCCGACATGACGGAAAGGTCACCGTCATAATCGTGAAAAGCGATGCCGTCTGCCGCCCGGTTTCCTTTTTTATCATCTAAAATCGGCGGAATATAGTTCCACGCCCCGCTCGCATTGTGATCATAAATCCAAATTTTCGTGTCAATTACGTGTTTTTTCATTTCTTTTTTTAAGGCCAGTGCCAGTTTGCGCTGCTGAGACGGCGGCATATACATGCTCGGATAGTCGATTTCCAGCAAAGGTTCATTTTGAAGGGTCATGGCATAAATCGGAATTCCTTGCTTTTCGTACGCCTCAATAAATTTGCGGAAGTAAACGGCCAGTTCGCCGATATATTTATCTTTCAGCTTTCCCCGCTTGAGATTTTCATTCGTTTTCATCCAAGCCGGCGGACTCCACGGCGAGGCAATGATTTTCAGTTCCGGATTTATCGCCAGCGCTTCCTTGATGGTTGCTGTAATGTGTAAATCAATATCCTTTTGGATCGAGAAATGACGGAGCTTAGGATCTGTTTGGCCTTCAGGCATATCATCATACGTATAAAATTCCTGTGCCGTAAAATCAGATGTCCCGATTGTTATGCGCATAACGTCCATTCCGATACCATCTTTGGGATCAACCAGTTTTTTCAGCACTTCTTTTCTTTTTGCGGGTGTCATTTTTGATAAGTTATGGATTGTGGATTCTTCCAGGGACGATCCTATGCCTAACACACTTTGATAGCGGCGCGACGGATCAATATACACAGCGGCGGAGTCAGAAGCCTTCTTTTTTGTCAATGTAAGCGGTGTTTGTTCGTCTAAGGCGTATTTCACTTCCAGCGGCCCGTCATACCACGTACGGGAAGCCGGATCTTTTTCAGAACTGAACCACACCCTTACTTTGTTTTTGTCTGAAGCCTTCCGATCAGCCGCATACACTTCGGTCATGCTGCTTGATATGAAAAAGAAAAACATAAGAAAAACCAGCGTCATGTGCAGACCTTTTTTAAAAAACATGAGCCACCATCCCTTTCCTTATTTTTATAAGCGATCCTAAATGAAAAGCCGGACAGTCACCTCCTTCCCGCTTGAATGAATACGCTTTCAAAATTACTGATAAAAAGCCGGCTTCACACAACGGTGAAGCCTTCCCTTTTTACACCTTTAGGATACATATGAGCCGTTTGTTTCAATCACTTTTTTATACCATTCAAATGAGTCTTTCTTAAGCCGCCTCATTGAACCGTTGCCTTCATTATCCCGATCAACATAAATCATGCCGTAGCGTTTTTTCATTTCTCCGGTTGTAAATGACACGATATCAATAATTCCCCATGGTGTATAGCCCATTACATCCACACCATCATATGTGATTGCTTTTTTCAAAGCTTTTATATGTGACGATAAATATTCAATTCTTGAAGCGTCATGAATTGAACCGTCCTCTTCTAATGTGTCAATGGCGCCGAATCCGTTTTCCACGATAAATAATGGAATCTGGTAGCGGTCGTATAAGCGGTTTAATGTGTACCGTAAACCGGTCGGGTCAATCGCCCAGCCCCAATCACTCGCTGTAATATAAGGATTTTCCACGCCGTTTGGCAATCCTCCGTTCACGACATCCCCGGTATTATCGTTTGATACATCACTTTTTACGGTTGTAGACATGTAATAGCTGAATCCGAGGTAGTCCACCCGGCCGTTTTTCAAAATCTCTTCATCACCGTCTTCAAAGTGTATCTGATAGCCTTCTCTTTCAAATTCTTTTAACGCATAGCTTGGATAATATCCGCGAACCTGCACGTCCGGGAAGAAAAAACGCTGTCTCATCGTTTCTTCAGCCAGCATCACATCATCGGGGTGAGATGAGTACGGGTAAATCGGAACATGTGATACCATCGCGCCGATCCTGAACTCGGGATTGATTTCTCTTCCCTTCGAAACAGCCAATGCGCTTGCCAGCAGTTCGTGATGGCCGGCCTGATACATGACTTCTTTTGCGTTTTCGTTTTCTTTGACGGCGACGCCCGAGTTCGTCCATAAAAAGATCGGATTATTCACATCCATCTTATTATTGATTTCGTTAAACGTCATCCAATACTTCACCTTATGTTTATAGCGTTCAAAACACACTTCAGCGAATTTCACAAAAAATCCGACTGTTTTTCTGTTTCTGAAACCGCCGTATTCCCTCGCCAAATGCAGCGGCATCTCAAAATGTGACAGCGTGATTACCGGTTCAATCCCATGTTTCAGCAATTCATCAAACACCCGGTCGTAAAAAACCAATCCTTCCTCATTGGGCTCCGCTTCATCACCTTTAGGAAAAATTCTGCTCCAGCCGATGGACGTTCTTAAACATTTCAGACCCAGCTCGCTGAATAATGCGATGTCCTCTTTATAACGATGATAAAAATCGATCGCTTCATGATTCGGATAAAATTCCCGCTCTTCAATTGTATCTGTTATTTTCCGGGGCACACCATGCGCGCCTGCCGTCATGACGTCCACTACACTCGGCCCCTTGCCGCCTTTATTCCATCCCCCTTCAAATTGGTGGGCGGCGAGAGCGCCTCCCCATAAAAAATCTTTTGGCAATGTCCCCATCGTTTATATCCTCCTTTATTTGACTGCCGCTTGCATGCCGAATAAATGCACTACAGCCGCTTCGATAGTGTAGAAGAATTCCTGCCTTTATTTTCATATTATACATTTACATTATAATTGTACCGGTATAATTTATCAATACATAAACAATTATAGTTACTTTACGAAATGGCTTTTAAAAACGATTATGCTATAATTCTGAAAGAAGCGGGACAATAAATGAATGAGGAATGTATATGTTAAAATACCAGCAAATCGCGATAGATATTGAAAAATACATAGAAGAACATCAGCTGCAGCAAGGGGATAAACTGCCTGTGCTGCAAACCTTAATGACCCGGTTTAACGTGAGCAAAAGCACGATCACCAAGTCCTTAGATTTATTAGAAAAAAAGGGGATTGTGTTTCAAGTGAGGGGAAGCGGCATTTTTGTCAGACGGAATAAAAGAAAAGGGTATATCAGTCTGCTTTCTAATCAGGGATTTAAAGAATCACTTGAAGATTTTAATGTCACTTCCAAATTATTAGCGCTGGAAGTGAGAAAACCCACGCCTGAGGCTGCCCAAAATCTGAATATGCCGACTGACGGCGACGTGTATTATGTCAAGCGAATCCGATATATTGACGGGCTGACATTGTGTATCGAAGAGTCATTTTACAACAAATCGATTATTACGTATTTGAATAAAGAGATCGTGGCAGAATCAATATTTGATTATATTAGAGAAGGTCTCGGGTTAAAGCGCGGTTTTTCAGATTTATATCTGTACGCGGGGATGTTAAATGAAGAAGAAGCGGAGTACTTAGGTCTGTTTACAGGAGCGCCTAAGCTTTGCGTTGAAACGATTTTTCATTTAACCAACGGCCAGCCGTTTGACTACTCAAAAGTCACCTATCACTATGAGCAATCACAGTTTTTCATTCAGGCGAACAGCCACCTTTTTGAACAGGAAACGACATAAGACGGGCTTTTCGCAAACAGAAAACACCCAATGCGCGAGCGGCGCATCGGGTGTTTTTTACTATTTCATATTCTTATTTAATGTTTCAACGGCTGTTTTCATTTGTGTATCGTTGTCTGCAAGCTGTTTTTGCAGATCCGTCATCAATTTTGCCGTTGTGTCTCCCGTTACAATGCCTGTTTGTTTCAGTTTCTCTTTTGCTTGGAATTGTTTAACGGCTTGTTCAAATGCTTTATCATACGTGCCGTTTACATTCACGCTGTACCCCAGCGCTTTCAGCATTTTTTGCGCATTGGTGACGGTGGTTCCGGAATCCCCGGATTTGTATGTTTTTTTCGCATCTAAATACGGCAGGTTCGCATATTCAGGAAGCTTAACCTGATATTGCGGTTTGATGCCTTTTTTATGAATCCACTCTCCGTCCGCTGTCAGCCATTTAGCGATTGTCAGTTTAACGGTAGAACCGTCGCTGTAATCTTTTGCCGTCTGCACGGTTCCTTTTCCAAACGTTTTCTCGCCGATCAGCGGAATGCCCGATGATTCATGCAGCGCAGCCGACATGATTTCCGCGGCGCTCGCGGTGCCGTCATTGACGAGGACGACTGTCGGTTTTGCCACTTTGCGCTCTTTCGTCGCTTTCATGACCTCTTTCGTGCCGTCTTTGTATTCGACCTGCATGATATTTTTCCCTTTATCGATAAACATGTTGCTCATTTTGATGGCTTCATCCATCAGTCCGCCCGGGTTGCCCCTTAAATCGAGAATGTATCCTTTCGCTCCTTGTTTTTCGAGGCTGTCAATGGCTGAATTCAGCTCTTTTGCCGTCGATTCGGAGAAGGATGTGATTTGAATTTCGCCGATGTCTCCTTTTTTCATTTCAGAGTACACCGTTTCAACCGGGATGGTGTCACGTTTGATCGACAGGTTCAGATCGCCGACACCCGCTCTGTGCAGCACAAGCTTGACGTTTGTTCCCTTTTTGCCGCGGATTAATGCGACGGCTTCGTTTACATTAAGGCCTTTAACGCTTTTGCCGTTGACCTTCAAGATCTGGTCATTCGGTTTAACCCCCGCTTTTTCCGCGGGTGACCCTTTAATCGGCGATACGATCAGGATGCTGCCGTCCTTTTCTTCCACTTGTGCGCCGATGCCTTCAAACGAAGCGGAAATTGTTTCTTCAAAAGACTTTCCTTCCTGCGGGTCCATATAAGAAGAATATGGATCATCCAGGGAACTGATCATGCCTTTTATCGCTCCGTCTACTAATTTGCTGTCATCTGTTTTTTGATAGTAATCACTTTTAATCTGCTCGTAGGCTTTATTGAATTTCTCAAATTTGCTGTTCGTCAAAGCAGCCGAGCCTTGTCCGAAAATGGTCGTATTGCCCGTGATAAACAGCGTAAGCGCCGAGGCTGCGACCGCAGTGATCAATATAATAAAAAACAGTTTAAATTGCCGCTTCAAGAAAACACCACCTTTTTATTCTTACATTATTATCATAGACGAACGCTCATTCGTCAACTTCAAACGTGAGGCGCCCTTCTTTCCCGTTTACCCAAACCTATGCTTTTCTCTCAACATATGCTGAGGAAAAAAGGAGGATTCGGCCTTTGAGCAAATATTTAGAAATGCTGTCCTTATTCGGAGTCGGAGGGGCTCACCCCGGCGGGCTCGCTTTTTCCAAAGCCGTTCTCACAAAAGCGGCTCCTCCTCCTGGCGAACCGATTCTTGACGCCGGCTGCGGAACGGGACAGACGGCCGCTTATCTCGGCCACCTGCTGTACCCCGTCACCTGTGTTGATAAGGATCCCCTTATGCTTGAAAAAGCAGCAAAACGATTTGCCGCTGAAGGCTTAACCATTCCGGGCTATTTGGCGGAGCTTGAGCGGCTTCCGTTTGCTGAAAATCAATTTTCCGCCGTTCTTTCCGAATCAGTTCTCACCTTTTCAAATCTTGATTCATCGCTGTCTGAAATCCTGCGGGTCCTTAAACCCGGGGGTATGCTGATCGGCATTGAAGCTGCTTTACAAAAGCCCATGCCGGAAAACGCCATCACGCAGATAAAAGACTTCTACGGTTTTACCGTATTGCAGGATGAAACGGCATGGAAACAGAGATTGCTTCAGCAAGGCTTTCAGAAAGCGGATTTCATTCCCGCTGTCTATGAAAACAACGCGCAGGAGCCGACTACAGAAATGGATTTATCGCCCGTTATTCAGCCGGTTCACTACGATACGCTGACGGCTCATTACGAGCTTATGCAGACGTACCGTGAATATATGGGACACTGCGCTTTTGTCGCTTACAAGTAAAACGGCGATTGTCCTCCTGTTTTCGTCCAACCTTTTTACCGCACTCTATCATAAGCTGACATAGAAAGATAGGTTGGATAGGAGGAGAAAAGATGCAAAACTATTATCATCTTTGCCGGCAGCACCAGGGAAAAGTAGCAAGAATTACAGAACGAAACGGCAGAGTCCACGTCGGAAGAATCGTACGGGTGACTAACAGCAAAGTGTATATCGCCCCTGTCGGCGGCCGTCACAGAGGATACGGGTTCGGCTATTGGGGAGGCTGGGGAGGCTGGGGAGCAGCCTACGGTATCGGCCTTGGTTTGATTACCGGATTTGCGCTTGGAGGTTTACTCTTCTGGTAATAAAGAAAGCCCGCTTTCTATTTTTCAAGCGGGCTTCTTCTTATTACACTTTCTTTACTTCATTAAAATATTCTTCAAGCGTTAATTGATGGTCATGGATGGCTTTTGCCGCTTTTTTGCCTACATAGCGTAAATGCCATGGTTCATACTCATACTTTGTGACATTTTCTTTGCCTTTAGGATAGCGGATGATAAAGCCGTATTCATACGCATGGTCTTTCACCCATTTGCCGTCTGCCGTGTTTCCGAACGCTTCATTCAGCTCATATCCGTTGCTTTTGCTGGAAATGTCCATTGCCAGCCCCGTCTGGTGTTCGCTTTGCCCTGGGTATGCGACGGCTTCTTTCGCCTTTTTTTCACCTTTCAGACTGACTTCATTATCGAAAATAACTTTCTGTCTGTCATAAGAGCGGTATCCCGAAACGGCAACCAGGTCATAACCTTCTTTTTTCCCTGCGCTGAATAGTTCCGCCAAAGCATCGGCGGCAGGTTTGCGGATATATCGTTTCTCGATTTTCTCAGTAAAAGAAAATTCGACTTTCGGGATCACGAGATCATTCGGTTTATAATCTCCCGGCAGCGTGTATGTCTTATTCACGAGCGCAAGGGTATTTGTCGGGTTTTGAATGGTCTCAAGCCCGTTCACTTCTTTAATATCATTAAAATATTTGCTCTCCAATACAAAATCGCTGTTTTCTGCCTTCGTTGTTTTTTTGCTTGATGTGTCATCTGATTGTTTTGTTTCAGCTGCTGTTTTTGTGTCCTTGTGGCTGTCGCCGCCTGAAATGCTGCAGCCGGTTCCCACGATTGCGGTTACGCTGAGAGCGGCAGCAAGCGAAAACCATTTAGTGGATTTCTTCATTTTACACTTACCTTTCTTTTTTTGAATCAGGGCGATGCATAAAGAAGAGGGCTGCTTTAATCAGCATAACCCTCATCTCAAGTTTACGATACAGTATGCAGCGCCAGTTTAATCATATCATGAAAAGTCGTTTGACGCTCTTCTGCCGTTGTTTCTTCTCCCGTTAATACATGATCGCTTACAGTCAGGATAGACAGCGCTTTTTTGCCGTATTTAGCGGCAAGCGTATATAAAGCAGTCGTTTCCATCTCTACGCCGAGAACGCCGTATCTGGCAAGCTTTTCGATTTGGGAGTCTTCATTGTAAAACTGATCGGCGGTGAATACGCTTCCGACCGCTACGGGAAGATTGTTTTTTTGCGCTTCCTGGTACGCTTTATGAAGCAGTTCGAAGTCTGCGCAAGGAGCATAATCTACACTGCCGAAGGCGACACGGTTCATCTGTGAATCCGTTGAAGACGTCATAGCCAAAATCACGTCACGCACCTTCACGTCATTACGGATGGCTCCGCATGAGCCGACTCTGATTAAGTTTTGAACATCATAGCTTTGAATCAGTTCATTCACATAAATAGAGATAGACGGAACACCCATGCCGGTGCCTTGGACTGATACTTTTTTGCCGTTATATGTACCCGTAAACCCGTACATTCCTCTGACTTCATTATAGCATTCCACATTTTCAAGATAAGTTTCCGCAATAAATTTCGCTCGGAGCGGATCTCCCGGCAAAAGCACTGTATCCGCAATTTGGCCTTTTTCTGCGTTTATATGTACACTCATTTCCTTTTCCTCCTGCCTATTCAAACTCCCACCCATTGTACACTGAATAACGGTAAGAGACAATCATCAGCATGATCAGGGCGATCTTGGGCAGAATATGCGGGATGACAAGCCTAAAGAAAAAGGAGTGAACATAATGGGCAAAAAACAGCGCAACCGGGTGACCGGCCAGAAAAAGAACAATCACGTGCCCGTTTCAGACGTCATTGCAGCTGATGAAGCGCATGGAAAAGAGCATTCCGCCGCTAAACGGAAGCCTTAACACTGTCTTTCCCAGACAATACGGAAGCCGGCTGAAGATTCAGCCGGCCCCGTCTTACCTTGGCTGGACGAGCAGCCGGTTAATTTTGCTCCATCCCGCAGGGTTAAGCCTGTAATAGGTCTTTCCTTTTCTTCCTTCGTCTATGAGTATGACATCTCCGGTCGCTATGAATCTGGCTTGATAGTCGTTTGGGACCGTATCAGGCACATTAAAAACAGAAAATGCCCTTTCCAGTGCGTCTTGATGATTGTCAGCGGCCAGCTCTGTCCGATAGACGACCCTGTATCCCTTTTTCTCGCCGTAGCGGGGTGTTTGAAAAATCGTCACATCATAGGCACAAGTCTTTTTTTTAAACACGGGCAGCGATAACAGCATCAAGATCCCTCCCTCTTATTTCTTAATAGTATTAGCGTTTTTTCTCATTTTTCCTGTCTCTATTTTTGTCGAAACGGATGATACTTTTCGTCAAAGAGCGCAAAAAGCGAAACGAGGCAAAGTCCGAGACTGAATCCGGCAAGGACATCCGTCGGAAAATGCGCGCCCAAATAAATTCTGCTGAATCCGATCAGAATGACGAGAACTCCGGTAAAGACGGTGACGGCCCTCTTTCTTTTCGTGAAAAACGGAACATGCTTGATCAAAAAGTAAGCGATGACGGGATACATCACTGCCGAATTCATGGAGTGGCCGCTCGGAAAACTGTATGAGGTTTCATGGACGAGCGGTTCAAAAGCGGGTCTGGCTCTTTCAATCAATTCTTTTATTTTTATGTTTACAATCCGTTCAATGAGAAAGAGAAGCGGCAAAAAAACAACATCCGGCGTTTTTTTGTACATATACAGAGCTGCGCCTGTCAAAAGAAGAAGCGGCAAAAGCACCGCGGTCGTGCCGAGCTCCGTTATCCATAACATCAATTCATTCAGCCAGACAGACCTGATCCTGACAGCCGCTTCTATCACACGCTCATCAAAAGCCCGGCCGGCTTCTATCCGGATCGCTGCTGCGAGCAGAATAAACAATGTGAAAAGACTTGCTGGCTTGTACAACGTTTTCCCCCCATGTTTCATTCTCCCGAGCTGATTGAAAAAACCGAAGCTTTTTCACTTCGGTTCCGCAGTTTCAGTCTTCATCAAGCTCTTCGTCTATCATACATTTTTCTAATAAATAATCAAAGGTGATGTCGGCTATTTCGAAGATTTCCTCTTCACTCGGTATGTACCCGCGCATAGCAAGCTGACTGTAAAAATAATCAGCTATTTCTTCTGTGTCAATCACAAGATCTATTTCTTTCATGCAAACACCGCCTCCTTTTTTATGTTTTATGAAAAAACCGTTCAAATTATACCCGAAAGTTCTAAACGTTTTGTCCGCTCATATACTTTTAAAAAACAAGCCCCGGAGGGAGAAAAGATGATGACGAAAATGATGGCTTTATTGGACGGAGATGGATTTGATATCGTATTGGAAAAAGTGCTGAAAGGAATGTCGTTTGTAATCTTTGCCGGCTGTCTGCCCTGGTTTTTATATGTCACCGTCCGTTTTTTTGCCGGCTAGCTGAAATGCTCCCGCAGGCTTTCCAGCACAAAATTCATCATATCTTTATATTCTTCGTCACCGAACAAATGATAAAGAATCTTATAATCGTTATAAATATCAAGCAGCTCATCTACAATCGATACCGCCAGCACATGCAGGGCATCGGGATCATCAGCATCGCCTTCAAACTGAAGAAGAGCAGACGCGACGGTATCCTCGCCGATCTCATGAGATGCTTCCCCAACATAGTGGACAAACAGCAGCTGATGCACAAACTGATCCATTTCATATTTTCTCAGAACCAGCGTGAGATCCTCTTCCTCCGTTTCAAGCCACTCTCCGTCTTTCAGCCGAGTCAGCTCATAAATAATATCCTCCCAGCCATCCTCTAAATATCTCCATATTTCAGTTCTGTGACCGATGACACGGAATAATTCCTTTCCGTAGTCCTTTACATATACGACGTCGCCGATCAGAAATTCATATTCAATATCCAATTTCTCCATATCGACGATCACGCCCTCATAATCTTTATAAAGCTGGATGGACGATTCAAAATAAAGCACTTCATTATGATTGACTTCGTAAAGATAATGTTTATCAATTTGATGAACCTTCGTAATGGTGCCGACGGTTCCGTACATCACGACGACCACGATGTCTCCCACTTGAAATTTCGGTTTATCTGGCTTCATGCTGTCTCCCCCTTGCCGCGGACTGTCATACGCTATCGTATGCCGGCCGCCATAATTTCGCATGGGCATGAAAACCACAGGAAATATCTATTTCTGCACCTGTTCAAAATGTCAAAAACCGCAATATGCTTGTGCGTTTTTTCACTTACCGTAACAGAAGCGTCTGATGACATTCCGCTCTCGATCGACTGAGCAGTAACAATACTGAGACAAAAAGCTTCTATTTTTTATGAGTTTTTGTATGATGCAAAGGTAAATACCCGGCCCGAAGGCATGTTGACAATATCACCGCCGTGATGTTCAAGATTTGCTGTGAAACACATCATCGAAGGTGTAGGGAGATCCAATTCCGGCTGCATATTTGCAATCGCTTGTGTTTCATGAACAACCAAACTCGTTTCGGCTTTCAATGAAGGCACAACTTCAATCCGCTTCAACCTTGTCACATAAAATCCCCTTTTCCGTCCAAACGTCAGTGCCTCATCAGTCTTACCTAATGGATCATTTGATTCCCCTCACTTCATTTAAATGTTTGATTATTTCTCCGTGAAAAGAGGCTCCTTACCCGGGACCCCGCCGGCAGCAGGCTGATCCGGTGAACTCTGCAGCTATACATTCTACTGTCTTATGATACGTGCCGTCAGGAAGATTTGTTTACGTGCTGATCAAAACGGACGGCGTTGCGGGATTTGATCATACGGCACATTATAAGCGAGTGATTTCAACAGAAAAAAACCGCACAATGTGCGGTTTTTCGTCAGGCGTGATGCACCTCGGTCTCATATTTTTCCCAAGCTTCATCAAATGTCGCCATCGTTTCTAAATAGTCGGCGCTCAGTTCTAAATAAGAACTGAGCTCGTGATAATCGCTTGACGTTTTCGGAAAGCCGTGATCTTCGTATGCCTGATTCGCAAACTGGCTGATTGCGTCCTGCGGCTTGGGATGCCTGTATTTCATCAAATAGTGATAAAAGGATTTCATGGGTTTCCCCTCCTGATGACTGTCTTTTGTTGTACTATTATACAATTCAAGTGTGAAATTACAACAAAAGAAGACTAGGAGAAGTCAAAATAATTCCGTTTCAAGATCCGTTCTGTCTCCATCAGCTCTTGATATGTGAGTGTTTCCGGTAATTTTTTTGCATCGACTAAAAAAAGCTGATTTTCGATTTCCGCTATGACCGCTTCCTCCTGATAAGTCATGCCGCAGGAGGAACAGGCGAATGCGGGTGTTTCTGTAATTTCTATGGCCCTCGTACCGTCAGGAAGCTCCCAGTACACAGCCGCCTCACTAGCTGACGCCTTCTGATTGCCGCACCACTCGCATGGCTTCACGGCGACTCACCTCCGACTTCCGATCCTGCTTTTTGCTCTTTCTTTTGCTGTGCAATAAATTTCTTTTCTTTCAATTCATCTCTCTTTTCCCTGCGGTCTTTCAGCGTTTCATGATCAGGGTTTGATGTAAACGTTTTCCTCCTGTCGATCCTCGATACATTTTCCGGTGTGAACGAAACCTCTTTGTCCGCGAAAATGGCGCTCAGTCCGACCGGCTCGTGTTTGGCCATCGTTCCCGGAAAAACAGAGTCAAAATAGTCGTCGGCTTGATTCGGGATATAGTTTTCCGGCTCGGGATAAGATGTAATCACCCCTTCGAAGTTTCTGATCACAACTTTCTCCGGACTTTGGGAGAGCAAGTAGTTCGGCTGCAGGGCGATTTTACCGCCTCCGCCCGGGGCGTCGACGACAAAGGTCGGCACGGCAAAGCCCGTTGTGTGGCCCCTCAGTCCTTCAATGATTTCCAGCCCTTTTGACACAGGCGCTCTGAAATGGCCGATTCCCTCTGACAAATCACATTGATAAATATAATACGGACGCACGCGGATTTTCACTAAATCATGCATGAGTTTTTTCATAATCGGCACCGAATCGTTAATGCCTGCTAAAATAACGGCCTGGTTACCGACCGGAACACCTGCGTTAACGAGCTTTTCACACGCCGCAACCGATTCTTCCGTCAGTTCGATGCTCGTATTAAAATGAGTGTTCAGCCAGACCGGATGATATTTTTTCAAAATCTCACAAAGGTTATCCGTTATCCGCTGCGGAAATACGACGGGCGCTCTCGTTCCGATCCGGATAATTTCAAGGTGGGGAATGTCACGCAGGTTTTTCAAAATATATTCCAGAATCTGATCGTTGATTAAAAGCCCGTCTCCGCCGGAAATCAGGCAGTCACGGATTTCCGGCGTCTCCCGGATGTAAGCGATGGCCGCATCAAGCTGTTTTTTCGGCACCCCCATTCCGATCTGTCCGGAAAAACGCCTTCTGGTGCAATATCGGCAATACATCGAGCATTGATTTGTCACCAGAAAAAGAACGCGGTCGGGATAGCGGTGCGTAAGACCGGGAACCGGTGAATCTTCATCTTCAAACAGCGGATCTTCAAGGTCATATTTCGTTTTATGCATCTCTTCTGACAGCGGCACGGACTGCATGCGGATCGGACATCTCGGGTTATCGGGATCCATTAAAGAAGCATAATAAGGCGTAATGTTCAGGGGAATGGTTTTTACAGACATCCTGACGCCTTCTTCTTCCTCTTCGGTCAAATGAATGACTTTTTTCAGGTCATCGACGGTTCTTACAGTATGGGTGAGCTGCCACAGCCAATCATTCCACTTTTCTTCCGGCACATCTTTCCACAATTCAATCTCCTTCCAATGACGCTTCGGCTGAAACCATTTGTTTGTCAAACGAATTCCTCCTTATGAATGGCCAAACGTAAAGTCTTGCACCATATATTCATATTTTCGAGCCCTTCTGAAATGCGGCAGTTGTTCACAAGCCTGCCTCTGTAGCCGTATCCCGCATGGTACAAAACGGCATTCATCCCGTAAGACGCTGCACGGGCCAAGGAAAAAAGATGAATGATTCCCCGGCCCGCGAGTTCCTGCTCCAACGCTTTAAACAAGTATGCTGTTACGGAGTTCCCCCTGTAATCTGACAGAACCGCGCAATCGGTCATTTCAGCGTGCCCCAATACCGGATTGATATCTGCGCTTGCCGCCCCAATGAGAAGATCCTGATCAAATGCGGCATAATAGATGGTGTTTTCTCTCATTGTTTTTTTAATATATAGGGGATTAAAGACAGGAGTCGGATAGGTAAGAAAAACATGTTTATATAAGTGCGTTAAACGGTCTGCATCATCTTCGTCCGCTTTTCTGAACATCAGCGTGCTTTCTGTCTGAGTCAGTCCCCGCCGCGGTGTCTCATATAAACGGTCAACAGTCGAATCTTCTGATACATATGAATCTGACCGTCTCCGTTCCTCTGCTAAATAGCGCACCATCACAACAGCCTCATGCCCGTTGTAATACCCGTCTATGACACCCTCAACAATAAAAAGATGCTTGACAAATTCCGGCTCATCGCCGCGCTTGGCAAAGAAAATTACCTTTTGGGCTCCTTCTTGCTTTGCTTCTGCCAAAACGGCCGGAATAAGCGCCGTGATCTGTCCTTCATAACGAATGACTCTGAGCCGCTCATTGAAACGGTCTGCATCAATCTCGGCCGCTCCCTTTTCAGCCCTCAGTTCCTTTATCAGCTCCGTCACCCCCATCTGCCACCCCGCACCATTCCATGATAAAAAGAGAAATGATTTTGACGGCATCGATTAACGCCCGGATTTCAATGTATTCATTCGCCTGATGCGCCGCCTTGACTTCTCCCGGGCCGAAGACGATGACCGGCGTCTGTCCCGCGTGCTGCAAAAGCCCTCCGTCCGTTCCCCACGGGGACGCTTCACGAACCGGTTTTGCCCCTTTCATTTTCTCAAAAGAAGATTCCAGAGCGGAAATCAGCGGATGCTCATCCGGGAGATCATTCGGAAGCCACTGAGCCCCAAACCATTCTATTTCCGCCGGGTGGTGTTTAAACCATTCATCCCGGTACTCCAAATCTTTCAGCCAGCTTGCGAGCTCTTCTTTTACTGCTTCGGGCGTTTCATCCGGCGCTATTCCGCACCTGCCTTCTATCACCACACGGTCAGCTACCGATGATGGCCACGTTCCCCCTTGGACGATGCCGATATTAATGGGAACCGGAATCGGAACGTCCCGATAAAGCGGGTCTGTGATACGGGCGTTGCGGACGTGTTCAAGCTCTTTAAGGGCTGTGATGACATGCAGGCTTTTTTCAATGGCGCTCACCCCTTCATAGCGGGTGCCGCCGTGTGCGGACAATCCCCTTACCGTAATGCGGAACCACATAGACCCTTGCTGCTTAACAAACAGCTTTAAATTAGTCGGTTCGGGAATAAGCGCCCCGTCAGCCTTGTAGCCCCTCATAACAGCCGCCAGTGTTCCCGCGCCGCCGCACTCTTCATCTATGACACTTTGAAACAGAACATCTCCTTTTAATGTAATCCCGCAGGCTTCAAGCGCTTCTAACGCAAACAAGAGGGCTGTATTGCCGCCTTTCATATCCGTTGACCCGCGGCCGTAAACTTTGCCGCCCTTTTCAACAGCGGTAAACGGTTCATACGTCCATGCGGCGGGATTTCCTTCCGGGACAACATCGATATGTCCGTTCAGTATCAGTGATCTTCCGCCCCCGGCCCCTTTCTTTACGGCTGTGATATTCGGGCTTTCATGGAAGTCTTCACGTTCCGATACAAAATAAGCATGCTCTTTCAAATGTTTGACACTCGGCTCCCACACATCAATATCCATGTCGAACTGTCTCAGTTTTTCTAAAACGACTGCCTGTGCGTTAAATTCATGGCCGAACGTGCTTTTTTCCCCGATCAGCCGTTTCAGCAGGCTTACCGCTTTTGCTGTGTTTTCTTCCGCCCACTCAGTGACTTTCTTTTCTAATTGATCCATGGACAAACCCCCTTTTAAGAAAACATTCTCCCAATCTGATTTCGGCATCCGTTGTTTGAATGACATCGTCTATGGTCGTGCCATTCAGCAGTTCCTCAAGAACAAAAGCCCCATCATCTATGCTGATGACGGCTTTCTCTGTAATGATGAGATCTGCACAGCCCGCTGCTGTAAGCGGCAATGAACAGCTTTCGACCAGCTTCGGCCGGCCTTTCTGATCGGTGTGGCTCATGACAACAACCACTTTTTTCGCGCCTTGGGCAAGCTCCATCGCCCCGCCCATTCCGGGCACTTTTTTCCCCGGCACGAGCCAATTGGCGAGATCACCTGTCCTGCTGACTTGGAGCGCGCCTAAAATGGTAATATCTATCAGCCCTTTTCTGATCATGGCAAAAGACAGAGCTGAATCAAAATAGGAAGCACCCTTAACTGTACTGACAGGAAACCCGGCCGCATTACATAAAAGCTCATCCTCCTCTCCGCGCTCCGGACTGCCTCCGATCCCAAGGACGCCGTTTTCCGCCTGCAGCATTACCTCCATGCCGGCCGGCAGAAAGTTCGGCACTAAAGAAGGAATGCCGATCCCCAGGTTGACAATCATACCTGAGGTAATTTCACTGGCGGCCCGCCTCGCGATACTCTCTCTTTCCGCTATTCCCAAGCCCATCTCCACTTCACTCCTTCACTTTGCACGACACCCTCCACGAAAACGCCCGGCGTTACAATATGCTCGCTGTCAAGTTCGCCGGCAGGCACAATCTCTGCCGCCTCAGCAAATGTTCTTTCGGCCGCCGCAGCCATCAGAGGGTTCATATTGCGCGCCGTTTTGTCAAACGTCAGATTCCCGAATTCATCAGCAGTATGTGCGGACACAAAAGCGAAATCAGCCGTCAGCGCTTTTTCAACTAAATAGGACTTTCCGTCAATCGTTACGGTTTCTTTGTTTTCACAAACAGTTGCGTTATCAATGCCGATATCAGTTAAAATACCGCCTAGCCCCGCTCCTCCTGCGCGAATCCGTTCAGCAAGCGTCCCTTGCGGCGAAAATTCCACCTCAAGCGCTCCGTCAGTCATTTGTCTGCCCGCGACAGGATTTGAGCCGATATGGGAAGCAATCAGCCTTTTCACCCGCTTATGAACGATAAGCGGGCCGATGCCGATTTCCGGAAATCCGGCATCATTGCAGATGACGGTCAGCTCTTTAACGCCGCTTTCCAAAATCGCTTCAATTAATGACGGAGGTGAACCCACTCCCCCAAAACCGCCGAACATAATGACAGATTCGTCCTTGACATCGGCAATTGCTTCATGAATATCGATTTTTTTATGAAAAATAGACATATCAGCTCAATCCTTCTTCATCATTTTTTCAACTTCTTCTGCGGCCTGGGAAAATAGATCTGACAGCTCATCCAGCTCGGCATATGAAATCGTGAACGGCGGGGCGATGATGACGGCGTCTCCTTCTCCGCTGTCAATGCCGGGCTTTGCAGGGTAGATAAGCAGGCCCCGTTTTTTTGCCGCTTTAATGATTTTTTCGGTGAAGCCCTGTTTTTTCGAAAAAATGTCCTTTGTCGTTTTATCCTTAACGAAT
The DNA here is from genome assembly GCF_046535335.1 of Bacillus sp. SIMBA_026. Lineage (NCBI taxonomy): Bacteria > Bacillati > Bacillota > Bacilli > Caryophanales > Bacillaceae > Bacillus > Bacillus sp. SIMBA_026. The sequence goes on from NZ_JAWRWX010000001.1 coordinate 1,213,822, forward strand.
TCAACCCCGATCAGGAGGCCTTTACCGCGGACATCCCCGATCACCCCGCTGCGCTCTTTGATTTCTTCTAATTTCCGCTTCAGCATTACGCCTTTTTCCTCTGACTGCCGAAGCAGCTCGTGTTTCTTAACATAGCGAAGCACTTCAAGCGCCGCTCTTGCACAGTATGGGTTGGCACTGTACGTATGTCCGCTCATAATGACCCCGGAGCCCCGCTTGATCGTTTCAATGATGTCATCAGACGCAACGGCTGCCGCTATCGGAGCGTAACCGGCGCCTAACCCTTTTCCGAGCACCGCGATATCAGGTGCGATCCCCCAATGCTCAGAAGCAAGCATCCGCCCTGTTCTCCCGAGCCCCGTCATGACTTCATCCGCGATAAACAAAATACCGTGCCGGCGGCAGACCTCCTCAAGCGCTTCATAATAACCTGCCGGCGGAGTGATGGCTGCTCCGGCTGCTCCGACAATCGGTTCTGCGACAAATCCCGCGATAAATGAGGAACCGATCCGCTGAACAGCCGTTTCCAGTTCAGCCGCCGCAGCTTTCACAAATTCCTCTCCCTGCAGCTCAGAACGATACATATTAGGTGCTGAAACGGCCGGAAACCGTTCGAGCAGCTGGGTGAAGCGATATCTCCGTTCGTAGAACCCTGATAATGAAAGCGCTCCCAAAGTAATGCCGTGGTAACTGCCCCATCTTGATAGGAAGACGGATTTTTGGTATTGCCCTTTTTCCTGCCAATATTGAACGGCCATTTTCATCGCTGTTTCGACTGCCTCTGAGCCGCTGTTTACAAAAAATGACCAATTTAGCCCGCCCGGCAGATGATCAGCCAGAAATAAAGCCAGTTCTTCTGCCGGAGTACTGGTGAATTGCGAGCGATACACAAACGAAACGGAGTCAAGCTGCTCTTTTAAAGCTTGTATAATATCCTCCGTGCCGTGGCCGATATTGCAAGTGACCGCCCCCGATGCTCCGTCAAGATACTTGTTCCCCTCCTGATCATACACATATGATCCCTTTCCATGACTGACTGACGGATAATTTGCGTCAAGCTCCGGTTTGATTAAATAGCTCCCCATATCTTTCCACCTCGAAAACCCATTTGCTTCATTGTATGAACAGATGAATAACCGCATTCTTATCCTTCAGAAAGTTTTTTGCAGAAAATACCTTTCTGTAAAACAGGCTGCCGGAGATGTCCCGACAGCCTGAAGAGCGTTCTGGAAATTCTATTCCTATTGTTGATTTTATTCTTTGCTCAGCTCATCATCACATCATTTTGATCTGAATCAGTATAAGCAGAAGGCGGAAAATTCCCGTCTTCTTTACTGTATGGGAATCAATATTTCACAAAAATGATGATTCACCTTTTGTAAAGTATACCTTTCGATAATGGGCTGTTCTCTGATTGATAAATTATTTTTTTCGATCTCAGAAAAAACAGTATTCCAAAATCCACTGACTGCCTCTTTTGTGTGATCAAGCAAGAAGACAGCGTACTTCCCTCCGGAAAATGTACCGATCCGGGCTGGTTCAGGCACATGGTCTTGATTGATAACAAGACAAACATCATAGCGGCATTTCTCTTTAGGAGTACGATTCGGATGGTCTTGCGGAATTCCTAAAATGACAGAATGATCAAGCAGACCATTCAATTGCGCCCAGTTTTTAAATGACTCCATCAGTTCTTTGTTTTGCTTTCCGCCGTACTCTCCGATGTTTCGGAAATAAGCAATTCTTGATTCAGGTAATTCTTCAATCGTTATGTTCACATTTTCGCCCCCTTCTCCAGAAGGTAATATGTATTAAAATGTTTTTCAAGCTGACTTTTTCAGCATGGAAATAACAAAAAGCCTGCAGAAAGTGAGGTTCTCTGCAGGCTGATTTTCATTATAGGATTTTTTTCAGTCTAACAAATAAAAGCCGCACCGACGATGATTAATAAAATAAACAATACCACAATCAGCACAAAAGTGCTGGTTCCGCCTCCGCAGCCGCCGTGCCCGTAACCATAGCCAAAACTGCCGCAACCGTAGCCATATCCGTACATACGCAAATCATCCTTTCTTCTTACGATATACGGCATTGTATGCGGGCCAACTCCCAATTGGTTTATGCGAATGCCCAACTATGTAAGAAAATAATGAAAAATTGTATGCACGCGCCGAAATCTTTTGAAGCCGAGTTTTTCATAAAAGCGGTTTACACCGTCCATCCCGGACGTCACAAGGTATACAGTTTCCATGCCGTTCAGCTTTGCCGCCGCCATCAGCTCATTCATCAATATCGATCCATAGCCTTTTCGTTGGAATTGATCCAGAATTGCGACTTCTTCTATTTTTGCGGTTTTATCTGCTTTGTTGATGAAAAGCTCTCCGCAGCCGATCGGAATCGTTTGCGAGGCGTCGCTGTAGCACACGACAAGCATAACCGTTCCGTCCTTATACAAAGGATATTTCCGCTCTAGCTTTTGTTCGGCCGCCGCCTCGCCAATGTAAAGGGCATCATAGATGTTCATAATAGACGACCCGTCGGCGAGGCTTTTTTCCGTCCCCCAAGCAGTGAGCGGGTGTCCGGCCTGCAGATCCCCATTTTCCAGTTTCCTTGCAAAAAACAGCTCATCTTCCACTACGCAGCCCTGCTTTACCAGAGTTTGTTTCAGAAGAAGCGGAAACGCGTGCTCCGGAGCCGCTTTCACATGAATATAATTGGCTTGAAGCATGCCCGGAACGGACGAAAAAAACGGCAGCAGTTTGTCTAACGGAAATGTACGGTGCAGCTGAACAAAGTTATGCGAAAAAATCTGCGGCAAAAAAGGGTCCGTATATACACTGAAATGCTCGAACCTCTGAATGCCGGAAGTAAGCTCTATATACTGCTTCTCGGTTTTATCAAATTGATCGGTCATAAAAGCTCTCCTTTTCCTTACACATCCAACTGCATCTCTCAACCTTTTGTTATATTGAGATTTCTCATAATTTCATCGTACACCGGATAGAACGGCATTCCAATTGGTAATTGTTTAATTTGCTGAAAGGAAATGGGTATCGCCTTCTGATTCGCAAAAAAGCGTTTCGCTACGTCATGACTGATCGGATGGAGAACCCCTCTCAAATAAACATAAAATTCCCGTTCAATGCGAAACAGCATTCTCCCGGGCAGATGTTGAATACAGCCCGATGTCCCCCGGCTGATCGGCGGACCGTCCGGAAGCGCTTGTATTTCGTCCCGTTCTAAAGCCGGGATGCCATGCCGTTTAAATCGGTAAAAGCGAAATGCGCTATGATTAACCAGCCTTTTCTCCCCGTCTTCTATAAAATAAACATGAAACTGATCCCTGACGAGCTGAAAATTCGGAATACTGCCGGAGTTCTCTTCCTCATATTGAAATAAAAACGGATCCGGAATGACGACGGTTCGGCCTTCATATAACGTATGCCAGCGCTCGTTTACAGGCTTCCTTTTATTTCGGTCAAGCTGATATACTTTCTGGTCCGTCCCTTTTACAAAAGACCCATCGATCAGGACAGACGGAAGCGATTGATACGTGTTCTGAAATGAGTGAGGTGTTTTATAGGTCGTATCCAACACTTCTTTTATCGGCAGAAATGATGTAAATGTGTTGAGCCTGCTCCAAAAAACAGAGTCTCCGTGATTCCAATGCATAACATCTTCGTCCCAAAAGCTGCCGAACTTCTCTTTCACACGCTCAAGCAATGATCTCCGGTGCATCACTGAACAGTGATCAACGAGAAAAGCGGCCTGATCAAGCACCTCTTCAGCAAAACGATAGAAGTGGAATTGTTCTGTTCCGCGCCCGTTTACATGTATCACCTTCTGGCTGGAATAGACGGCATCAAACTCGCTGCATTGATTAAGCGCTTCCGCCATGCGGCTGAGCCTATCCGGATGAAATACGGTGTCGTCTGTCAAATAAGTGATGTATTCGCCTTTAGCCCGTGAAAGCGCATCATTAATCAAAACGGCATACCGGGTCGACTTCAGCCGTTCGGCAGGATTGATAAAACTGTTGTCATAATATATGCGAGGATCTTTTATATACGTACTGATGGCAGCCGAGGTTTCTTCATTTGAATGATCATCCATCACAAACAGCTCCCAATTGCTGTAGGTCTGATGCAAAACACTTTCAATCGCCTGTTTCACAAGATCCGGTTTGTTGTAACTCGTTAAGATAATTGAGATCTTCTTTTCCATCCCATCACCCCTTCTGTAAAACGTAAAAAACGGCTCCGAAAGAGACAGAGCCTGATATCCGTTATTAAAAAGCACCCCAGCTGACGATGCTTGAAATCGCGACGTTTGATCTCGTATTATTGAGCGGATTTTGAAAAACGGCCAAATCTGACAGCACTTCTTTGACAATTACGTTTTGCAGTGTGCTGCCGTTAATCAGATTGACGCGTGATACAGGAACCCCAAGCTCTTTTGCCATTACAAGCTGACGCCGCAAATCTGAATGATCTCCGGACGGCTGACGGGATAACAAAAGAAGAAGAAGCAGTACGAGCTGAAATTCCTCCTCAAAACCCCCGTGTTTTACAGTTTCTTCTGAATCCAAAGTATTCCTCTCCTTCATTTTTTAATCTATACAACGTATGTCATACTCTTACAATCCGCATAGGCAAACAAAGCCTGATTCGAAAATTCAGCTGTTTGATTAAATATTGAAAAAAACACAAGCAAAACGGCATTCGACTTATACCAATCTCTTCAATCAGGAATATGAATAAACGTGAGGTTAAAATTGTTAAAGGAGGTGTATGTACGCATGAGCGAGGATCGTTTGGAGCTTAAAAAGGAGTTATTGAAAACTCTTTTAGCCCCTGTATTTGACAACAGCGCTTTATCTGGCGGCACAGATGGAGGAGATAATGTGGAAAACAAAGTAAAAGATTTATTGGAATCGGCAATTGATGCAAAAATAGATGAAGCAGCGGCGAAAGACAGTCTAAGCGCACAATCTGTATTGGGAAGCGGTATTTCATTAGCGGCGAGATGGATTTTTGCAAGAATTCAGCCCGGCACTGTCATCAGCATTGTGATGGATTCAGGAGACATGATCGGCCCGGTTCAATTTGTTGCCTTTGACGAAATTCACGGAATCGTTTTTGTTACGCAGGAAAATTCCGTTACACCGGCAGGCTCTGCTACAACATTGCTTGACGTCGACAAAGTTGAAAGTGTCACGTTCACTTCGTAACAGCATATGAACGTTTTATATATCCGTTCAGGATATAAAGGCATATACACGTATTTTGACCACTGGATCGAGGAAGGCTTTTTACAGTCTTCCGTCCGCTTTTTTTCTGTTTCTGAGTTTGAGGAAGATACCATCCGCAGTATACGGGCATTCAAACCAGACATCAGTCTGATGATGACGGGAGACCGTATTCCGTCTGAATGGCTTCAATGGCTGAAGACAGAACAGATTCCCGTTTATCTATGGATGACGGAGGATCCTTTTTATTTCGATGTGAGCATGACAATCGCCCCTTTCGCCGATGCCGTTTTGACGATAGAACAAAACGCGCTTGATGCTTACCGGCAAATGGGCTTACAGCACGTATATTATGTCCCGATCCCCGTTAATCAGCGGCTTTTTAAGAAACAACCTGCTGAAGCCTCTCTTCACACAAATCTGCTTCTGATCGGATACCCGTATCCGAACCGCGTTGAACTGGTGAAAGCAGCGGCGAAGCTTCCGTATACGCTTCGTATTATCGGGAAGGGATGGCGCAGACATCTGCCTAAAAAAATCGCCAGGCAGCAAAATGTGCTCGTAATGGATGAATGGATTGCACCCGAACGTGCCGCATTATATTACAACAGCGCAGACGTGGTCTTAAACCCTCACCGTTCTTATCGGTTTGCGCTCAATCAGAACGGACGCGGCATCGAAAATATCAGTTTAAATACGAGAAGCTTAGACATTGCGGCTTGTCAGGCCTTTCAGCTGACAGACCTTTCTCCCGCGCCCCCGTTTTCATCATTTGTTTCTTACAGCGGGCTTGCGGATTTTGCGGATAAGATCCATTTTTATATGACAAACCCGGGTGAACGTAAACAAATCGCGGCGCTTAATTACCAAGAGACAGTACCGGCGTACACGTATGACCGGCTGCCGGCTGTGCTTTCGGCTATCCGTTCCAAGACTTTCTCATGAAACGCTCTTCACATCAAAAAGCAGCTTGGATAAGCTGCTTTTTTTCATGTTTATTTTCCGCTTCTGTCAGTCAGTTTTCTTGGGTCAACCTGTTTATTGACCTGCGGGTGAAAGCCGATTTTATCAGCGATTCTTTCCCATGGCACCATTTTAAAATTTTGATTGGCCTTTTGGCCGTGATTTATATTCTCTCCGTCCTGTGCCACAAATAGGCCGAACGGATATTCAGGCCCCAGCCCGAAACCCAGAACGTCAATTCCGTCTGTATCGCTTGTGCCGTCTGTTTCGGACCCGTCTGTTATCTGAAAGTCCGCAACATATTTGTTCTGTCCCTGTCTTTCATAAATCGCGTAGCTGCTGTTACCCTGGCTTGATGCAAGCAGATAACCTTTCCCGTCAGCAGCGTAGTAAATCGTCAGTCCTTCAATATCAGGGGTTAAATGCCTGCCGTCTGCACGATCGATCACCGTTCCGTTACTGCCGCCGTCCGGCTCAGCGCTGAACTTCCAGATGGCCTCATCTTCTTCTGCGATAAAAAGACTGCCGTATTCATCGTCTGCTGCCATCCCTTCTGTCTGAGAATTCATTTTAAACGCCCTTACCTTTTTGCCGGATATGTATCCATTTTTATCCGCATTTAATTCGTATTGTTCAAATTCGCCTTCTTTCCCTGTCACCATCGCGTAATATTTTCCTGTTTTTTGACTATGGTACAAGCTGAAACCGTATACTTCATCAATTGCTGACGCAATCGGGCGGTCTGGGTTCGTAATGCTTTGTAATGTGCCGTTTTTCCCGTCAATGGCGTAAATCTCAATGGTATTCTTTCCTTCAGACCGATTGGATGCCGCCGCAATATCGACTTTTTTTCCGTTCAACGGAAAATCATAGCGGATATCAACATTGTTCAGCTTCCCGGTAGGATAGGAATGAAGCATCTTTCCCTCAAGGCTGTACACGACTAAGCCTGATTTTTTATTGGTTGTGATCAATTTGCTGTTCTGAGGATTCTTGGAGTCCAGCCAAATCGCAGGATCATCAGCTGCATCACCGGCTGTATCAACCGGCTCTGTTTCCGCCGCCGCATTCACTGTAAAATGATAAGGATCAGACAGCTTATGCTTGGCCTGGGAAGAAACCGCACCGCATGTGAGCATCAATCCGGCTGCCGCGGTTAACAAAAGTGTTTTTGAATGATTCATTTTCCATCCTCCTTTTATGAACGTGCACTCTAATTGTAAAATACATACAGGAAGTTCAGTGTTAAGTTTTTGTGAAGATTGTCCGAATGTGAGAATTTATGAAGAGAAAAAATTGACGTGAGCAAATATTCTTTATGAATATTTAGTACATTGTTTTATTTGTAAGTTCTATTCTATTAATCGGGTAAAGCGATATGAAAGCGCATCAGATTAATGTTTTTCTCTAATTTTTGATTTATTGGTTTCTTTCATTAACTCGCTGAAATTGTTCAACATATGATGCATGGTAGAGAAACGAGAGTTGGAGGATAAGCCATGCCTAAACAGCAAGCAGTAGAGCTACAACCGTTTTTTCACGATAAAACTGTTCTCGTCACAGGCGGAACAGGATCAATCGGAAGCCAAATAGTAAAACGCCTTTTGCTCTTAACCCCTAAAAAAGTCATTGTGTTCAGCAAAGATGACAGCAAACAATATGTGATGAAACAAAAATACGCGGATGAACAAAGACTGTCGTTTGTGCTCGGCGATGTTCGTGACTACAGAAGAGTCAACCAAGTGATGAAAGGTGTTGATATTGTCTTTCACACAGCTGCGCTGAAGCAGGTTCCGACATGTGAGGATAATCCCTTTGAAGCCATTCAAACCAACCTTATCGGCGGACAAAATGTCGCAGAAGCCGCTTTGCTGCAAGAAGTGACACATGTGATTAATATCAGTACCGATAAAGCCGTTTATTAAGATACTTACCACAAACAAATCAAAAAAAGAAGCTTACTCTGCACTCCTTTCCAAAGCAGCCTCCAATAAATGCTGAGCAAATTGTTTATAAAATTCATCTAAGTCATTACTCGCTTCATCCTGATCTATATAGCGGATACTGTAATTATCTTTATGGACAACCTTTATTGTTTTCTTCTTTAATTCCTCATAACGTTGGTAAGGTTCCAAAACTACACCCCCGCTTTCACAGGAGTATTATATGTATGTAATGGTTCGTCTCTTGACTGTTCTTTCTTTATCAAAACCTCGCAAGCTTGTTCAAATGTACGGTTAACTTTTTTCTTTATCCAGCGTTCAGTACCGATCTCTTCGCATATGAATACGGGAATGCTGGTTTTATTCAAGGTGCCCAGTCATTCAAAATGTGTTCTTGACATATGCCTTCTCTGCACCTGAGTCAACAATCGTCAAATAAATCTCGGGGCAGGAATAAGCCACCGCGAATGAAGAATGAGATGAGGTTTGAAGACATTATTTCTGTTTAATATGCCGCTTCAGTTTTGCAGCGGTATTCCTAGGAATTACAGAATATGTACTAAATACTTTCAAACTTTGAGATGTTTGTTTTTGGAGGTGAAGATTCATTTAATTTTTTATACCAAATACGAATTTTTTGTCCTTTGCTCAAGTCATCTTTATTGTTAAGTTGACTAAGTCCCAGTAATACTATATCCGATTTATACTTTTCAATAATCTCTATTTCACTAAGATTTTCATAATCTTTAACATTATCTTTTTCATTACGTGTGAGAATTGCTTGATTCTCTCCTTTAAAAATGACATAGCCGATCATGGTTTGCTCATTTTCCATAAAATTTTTGCTATGTTGGTTTTGACACCCTAATGTTATACATAACAAAACTAACAGCATTATAAACACTCTATACAAGTTCAAACCGCCCTTCTTGCATATTTGTGACAAGAGTAAAACACTGTTTTAGGAAATGACAGACTAAAACGCCTCATTTTTAAGGATTTAAACAACTTCCCTGTAGTCTTATGGAACACGGCGAGATCTTCACCATCATAGAACCGCACAATTACATCACTAAATCCAAATTGGCTGATCAACCACATCACCTTCTTTAAGCGATCTAATGTTTAGGTAAGGTCTGACTTCTAAGTCTATCTAGCCTTTCCGCAAAATCATTTTGCTTATCTCTAAGCAGTTTACATTAACTAAGGATATGTACAGTTTTTCAGACATGTTCAGCTTGTCCTTGAAATGCCGGATTGCTTTATCTTGTTCTTGACGTAAAATGTTTATCATTTAATCATGCTGACTTAATATAATGTTTAAGTGTTTTTATATGGGAGGAATATGTGAAAGGAGGCGGTTTATTTGAAAAACGATCAGAAAATAACTCTAAACTCTTCTTTTGCGTTATCCACTCTTATTGTCTTACTTATTGCATTGTACCCATCCTATTCTTCTTGGTTTGTCACCATATTCTTTTTAGGATTTGCACTGATATACACATTTGAAAAAAAGAGCAAATCTTCAAAACTAATTGCTGTTATCTCTTATCCATTATTTATTGTTGCGTTTGTTTACAGCATAATAAACAGCATGTCATGATCCACTCTAAATTTGTTCTTAAAATTACGATTTTAAGTTAACTTTAAACTGCATTATGTTGAGAATATCACCTTTAATTGGTAAGCTGACACCAGATCATACTTATCTAATGAAGGTGAAATCATGAATAAAATAATCGGAATGACCGGATTAATTATCTCCTTACTTGTGCAAGGGTTCTCAGCAAGTGATTCATTGACTCATAAGATCGCCATGGCTTGTCTATTTTTGTTCTTATTGGTTTATAATTTTAACCATACTAAGGAGTTCTCTAAAAAGTCTCTGGCGATTATAGGCGCTTCCTTTATTGTGCTAATGCTTGGGATTTATCAATTGCTCTTTTTTACCGATGATTACTTTGAAAGTCGCGGTTTAAATTTTGGATTTATCCTCTTACTTGAAATTGTTTTAGTTATTGGATTAGTGACTGCTGCGCTGAATTTAATTAAGCATATTGCAGACCGCTTAAGGAAAACACCTGATGGTAAAGAGCGTTGACTCTTTGCCTTTTTTTAGCTAACCATTTCTTTTTATGCCGTCTTTCTATGTACAAAATCAAACGCAATATCGACTTTTGCCGGCTCTCTTCTTCAAATGATGAATTGACTCCAGACATTCCATCTTAATGGACTCTTCTTCATTTTTCACCAGAATTTCTCGATCAATTACCTTTTTGACAATTTACAAAAGATCCAGTCGCATTGCTCTCTTTGATAAGAGCTCTACATTTCTAATAGCAAGATTGAACATTGTTTGTTAATACACTCGGTCCCAACTTTTGTGTCTTAGAATTTGAAAGGCGCACTTGCACTTTAACATTTGTCATTTCAGCTGATATGGAATCAATCCTTCCAGCCCAATTAGGACTCTCTCCCTCGGGAGTCGGATATAGTTTAAATCGCCAACTGATTTCCCCTGTTTTGGAGGCAAATCCTTCATAACTGTCGTAGCTTCCATAAGAAGATGGTTGAGGAAGGTGGACAGCAAGAATACTCATATTCGTTCTCGCAGCACTTGGCGGGTATAACTGCACTTTATAGATTAGTGCCGCACCCTTCGCATTTTTCAGTTTTTGATTTACCGGTTCGAGTACTGCACTACAAGGCATTGGACTTGCTTTCATTTGAGTTGGAGAGGCAATAACAGCAGCCAATAAAGGTATAACCAAGATAAATCGTTTCATCTACATTCCCTCACATTTTTTTGTTAATTTCCCTTACTCCCGCCTTGAATATTCATCACTTTCGAATGGTTAGCTTCATTAAAAGGTGAAAAAGGCAGTACTGGAGCTAAAGGAGCTACTGGTGCTGCTGGTAAAGATGCGAAAATCAGCATATGAATTAGCCGTTCAACAAGGTTTCTCAGGAACATTAGATGAGTGGCTTGCCTCACTGAAAGCAACAGGAAATTGATCACATCCCTTCTCTAACGAGGAGGGTATTTTTTTCGTTTTTCAAATTAGAAAACCCCAAAAACTCTACATCCTTTTACAATTTTTTCAATGACTATGTTATGATTATTCCCAAAGGATTTTTGAAATTTTCAGAAAGAGGGGTTTGAATGAGCAAGATCGCTTCAGAAGTTGTTGCTACTACACTGAATGATTGGTACATTGCTATAAAGAAACAAAAGGTACATGAGTCAATAAAATATTACTCAGAGATTAAAAGCCTGTTCGATGATATGGAAGAGGATCAAGAAGTTCTTGCATATTACAGTTTATTAGAAGAAAGACACAAAATGTTGCTGCACTCTTCACGCGGAGAGCCTTTACAAAAGCACACTTATTTCACTGAAGAGAATGAAAATTTCATAAAAAGAACGAACGATAAATTGGAATATAACTTTTATTTATTCGAAGCAATGTACGAGGCATACAACAAAAATTATGATCGAGCAATTAACTTATATGGATTAGCTGAGAAAAAGCTTGCAGAAATTCCGGATGAAATTGAAGCAGCTGAATTCTACTCCAAGGTCTCCTACTTATACACTCTTGTTAAACAAAGCATTGTGGCACAACACTATATCAAGAATGCAATTGCAATATATAAGCGACACCCTGACTATAAATGCAAACTGGCAACTTCAACAATGATTGCGGCTGCAAACTATTCCGATATGAAACGGTTTGAGGAGTCAGAAACATATTATTTAGAAGCAATAGACATTGCACAAGAAACAAAGGATGAATATTTGGAAGCTCAGTTATATCACAACCTTAGTATCGTGTATTCTGATTGGGACAAACCTGATAAGTGCATTAAATCTCTCGAAAAAGCTATTGGAAATGAATCTTGGATGAATTCAAATTATTATATAAATTCTTTATTCATGATGATTAAGGAGCTATTTAAAATTGACGAAAAAATGAAAGCCATTAATTTTTACAATAAAGCACAGGAAAGACTCATATTAATGGAGAATAAGGTATACGAAGCCAAAATTAGCACCCTATACAACCTATATTGTGGTGAATTAAAAAACAACTTCAATAATTGCATCCGTTACATTGAGTTTTTAAAACAACAAAATGACCTTGAAAGTGTAGATGAATTGTCCTACATAGCTGCAAAAAGGTTTGAATCAATAGGTGCTTTTGAAGAAGCAACAAGCTTTTTCAATGAAAAAATTTGGGCTGAACAGAAAATGAATCAGGTGGAGGGAATCTTATGAAAAAAATTGTGCTTTGCGTATCTATTTTAACTGTAATTTTAAGTGGGGTAGCTTTAACGCAATTGAGTACAGATTCACCATCTAACATCCAGGTAGCTGAAAGGCCAGTCGGAGGTTGAAAATTAATTTAGCCCTACTCATATGAGTGGGCTTTTTATTTTATAATTTGTGACCACCTGTCAAACCTGCTCTATGTAATGCTGTGCCTCTCAGATGTATAAGAAACAGCTCGTAAGATCGCTTTAGATCCGCCGTATTTATTTCTTATCCCGACCATAACAAAATTATGGAAGCATGGGCCGGAAAAGGGGTAAGGAATTATCAGAACAACTGGGGTAAGCGATTCAAAAGCAAAAAGAAACAGTATGTTAAGGGCGCAGATATCTATGATAAGGTAAAGGCCCAGAGATATGCTAGTAGTAAAACAGGTAAGCCTTATTCAGTGGCTGCAACCAAAAAAAGCACAAATAAATATTATTGCTCTAAACTTATGTTGCAATCATACAAAAACACAAAAGGAACAGACCTAGACAGTAATGGAGAAGCACCTGTCACATCTGGTATTGACCGCTCATCAAAAACTGTCTGCTCCTAATCATTTGCTTTGCAGATTTATTCTGCAAGTGTCTTTTTATTTTATGTAAAAGATAAGGAGCGTTATATGAAAAAGTCTTATGTTTTATATGGGATTTCAGGAGTTCTAATTGGTGCAATAGTTATATTGTTGATCAATGCATTCTTTATAAATAAAGGTGAACACTCTGTAAGTACTTCTAAAATTAATCCAACCGAGGATAAAATCTTTTTTATCTATTCAAATCCACTCATCAAGAAAAGCGTACTCATATCCACATCACAAGGAGAAAAATTCAATAAACGATACTTTAAGGTACCGGATATACCATATATCCAGAAAAAAACCCCCTCTTCAGACGATATCGTCTTGTTAGCTGAACATGAACCATATTATTACACATTAAAAAACAACACCATTAAGGATCATCAATTGTCAAATCCATTTGCTTTTTGGTATCAAGTAGAAGATATTTCTGTAAAAGCCTATAATGTCGACACAAATGGAAATGAACTGAAAGTAAATGATAAAAAGTTCAATAAAAAATATAGCCTGACTTTGCCCTCCCTGGTAACCATGGGAGAAAGCGATGATAAGTATATTTACGTCATTCAAGGAATGTCTTTGTACGTCATTGATAGAAAAACAGAAGAGATTATTAAAACGATTGGATTAGCTTCCTATGGAGATGTATTTGATCACTCTGAAAAATATGTTGTGGCTAGCTCAGAACATGAACTAACTGTAATCGAAAAAGGATCATGGAAATCAAAATTCATAAAATATCCGGATGATCTCGAACAAGCGGACGCTGTGTATTACGACAAAAAAAGCGGTAAATTTTACGTTACATATATTAATAAATCCGGATACGCCTGCTTACTTGAGTACGATAAAGATTTTTCTTTTGAAAAATTCGATTTAAAATTTCCGTATATGAATGCAAAGTTTAAAGATCAAAAACTTTATGTGATTTCACAAGAGGAAAACAAAAAAGGCATTGGTGGCTATATGGGGATTTTTGATATCCGTACTAAAAAGAAACTTAATGAATTTGATTTGCCTGAAGAAGAAACAAAAGTGCAGGACTTTATGGTTTTAGATTAAACATAAAGAATAAGTTGCAAAGCAAAAGCCCCTTCCTGAATAAGGGGCTTTAATTTTAAATTAAATAGATGTTTTATAAGCGTTAATGGCTTGATTTCTCAAAAGCATATTATCTTTCGTCACCATTCCAAGATTGTATGCTTGTTTGATGATATCCAGCACTTGATTATCTGTTTCAGTTACAGCTCGTCCACCCGTTATTCTGGATTTCCAGTAATCGAACTGGTGATTTAATTCTGAAGTGCTTTTAAGGTTTTGATTATCAACCACTTTTCCGTTCTCGAGCGCATCTTTAAATTCATCAAATTGAATTGAACATTGCTGATTCGAATTACTTCCTGCGCCTTCTGTCGCTAAACTGCAAAATGCTAAAAACTTAGGGTCTTTCGTAATGTTGTAAGAGTTATTAAGGCCTTCCATAACATTCACCCTCTCTCAAATTTTACAACGTTGCTGTAAATGATTTTCATGTTTTTCCCAAGTCCTTCAACTTGAATCTCATTTGAAGGAAGTTCGTTCATTGGAATTTCAATATATTTGTCCCATCCTATCACTATCCTGTTTTGCCCAAGTATAGCATCATATTTGTATATGTTTGCTTCACCTTTGTATAACAAATTTCTTCTGTTTGGTATTATTTCTTATGTTATTTATCGGTAATTCCAGCGAGGTATTTAACTTAAATACAAAAAAAGAACCTGATTCTAACATGGTTCTTTTCATTTTAGTAACTGAATGGGTTTTTAACCACATATAAATGATTCCTGTACATTAAGTATGCTCACTTAAGGGAGTCTTGCTCACTCCCTATAGAAAGGGGGGTGATGCTTATGTCACCATTTCAGGCATTAATGTTAATGCTTGCATTCGAGTCGTTTATAACCGCCCTGTTGACATATATAAATAAAAAATAGACCTCCCTTAAGCCTCAAAACCTGAAGGGATAGGTCTACTAAGAAACCGCATCGAGTAAGCCTTTTGACGGGGTGTGATCAACACCATACTCTTTTTATTTTATGCATTTCTTATTAAAGAAATACACTATAACCAGTTTATATTTTACAGTTTGATTATAACAGATTAAACGAAATCATTGGAATTATTTACAAAAAATTCATTTATTGGATAAAACCATTTTTTATAGATCACACAAGTGTAATACTTTTGCTTAAGCGTCCCAGTCTTCATCCTCAATCCAGTCGTCTTTCGCTTCTTCTAGTTCCTCTATTAAAAACTCTAGGAATGTGCTACTAACTTGTTTACCATATCCCTCTTGGTTATCCCAAAGAATGACGGGGCATTCACCATTTTTCATCTTGTTAGTATCAAGACAATAAGAAAATTCATCTACATATTCGATAACTACGAGACCATCAGAAAGGTTATAATACTTTTTATATTCATTGGTCTGTTCGACAACTTCAGCACCGTGAGAGTCATAACCGAGTATCATAGTCCCGTATGCTCCCCCTGAACCATACTCAGTCAAAAACCATTTATAGCTGCCTGGAAGGGTTACATTGAGATCCTCTTCTATTTCTTTAATCTGATCTTCAGTAACACCTCCTGTGAGAATTGAATTTTCTTTATTTTCATCAAAGAAAGTTTTTACTTTTGAATAATCCATTAAACCTTCACCTCATTATTCTTGGTTCTCAAATTGCTGAGCTCTCCATCTCCAATACCTTCTTCTGAAACTTTTATATTGTTTATCAAGTACTGGGTCATTTCTAAAACTCTGTCCATTCCCTTTCAAACCATGTAAAACATCACTGTACTTATTATGCCAGCTTTCAGGTATCTCGAGCATATTTCCAGGTTCTTCTTGAATCAAGTGATGCAAATTAATTTGGGTCCCATCTTTTGCAAACGGAGCGTTACCATTTTTCATCAGTTGAAGATTCGTAAGGCCTTTACGATTTTTTTGATTAAGATCAATATCTTTCATTGTATATACCCTACGGCTTACATCTCTAATTTTCCCTTTTGTTTTTACTTTGCCATCTATTTCATAGGCCTCATACTTCTCTTTATTTAACCAAGGGACATTTACTTTCTGACCAGTAAATGGCTTTCTCGTTCCATCCGGGATTTTCTTTGCATTGGTCAAAAGTTCATTTTTAAGGTTTTGGCTGTCAACCACATTGTATGGTACGTTATCGGCCAAAGCAAGATCATACTTAGAGTTATAAGGAAGCAAATCTGCAATCTTAACGTCTTTAATTTTCTTCCCTGCCTGTCCTGCCTTGTTTATGACCTTCCCCGCCGCATCAGCTTTGTTAACGGCTCCTGCGCCTTTCGTTCCGACGACAGCCACAGCCACTGAACCGACCGCATATGTCACCCATCTTGATCTGGAATACGCATCTCCATTTACCATATCTTTTTGATACGATACCTCAATAGCTGTTGAAATGGCATTATACGTATTAATTGGATGAGCAACTGCCCCTATGATACCTTCAACAACTTCATCAGGCTTACTGATCAGCTGCCATAAACCGGTTACCGTGTCTTTCCCGACATCATATAAACCAACGCCGGCTCCTTTTAAAATATCCCAAGTCACTTCTCCGGCTTCTTCCAGCTGTTTTGCTTGTTCAAGCTGGGTCACATATTGCTGCTGGGAAGGTTCAAGATTCTCGTAACCGATCTTCTTGGCAATCTCCAAGTATTCATCAGGATCAGTTACTCCATCAGCGAGCTTTTTTTTCAGATCCTTGATTTCCCGCTCTTTTGCTTCTTCCTTCTTAAACGTTAAATATGTGTCTGAGTGTCTTGCAATCTCGCCTTTTTTCTTATGCATGTCACTTTCTCTGTATGCCTTGGCGTTATAGTGAAGCGGAGTAGCGTTTTTCCCTTTTCCCGTAGCGTTTTGGAGCTGTTGAAAATCTGCCTGAATGAAATGTTCATTTGCCTCGGTTTCTGCGTATTCTTTCGTTAGATCGTGATCAAGCTTTCCGAGCTTATGTATGGTATCGTTCCTTTTTTTATCTGCTGACTCAAGCTTTTGATCGACATCTTCTGTCGAGAAAACATCAAGATGAATGATATCACTGATTTCATCAAGGATACCTTTCATTTCATTGCGCTGCTCCTGCATGATGGCTTTTGATGTATTCTTCGCATGAATCAGCTCGTGTTCTAAAAATGACTCTTCCACAAACGAATCGGCCAATCCGGCATCAGCTACTTTTCCAGAAATACTGTTAAGAAAAGCAATTTTCATATCGATCAAATCAAGCCAGCTGTCTGTGACACCGGCGTGATCTTGAAAGAATGCTTTAATGTTGTCTGCGCCTTTGCCTGAAAACTCACTGTCGTCTAAGTCAGCCATTCCCTGAAACGCTTTTCTGAGATTGATAAATTGTTCTCTAATCTGATCGTATTCTTTTGCTCGTTTCTCCGCTGCTGAGATTAACGAGGATGCTTCAAATACCTTCATATCTGTCTCCTTCCCACTTATTCACATCTAAATTTTACCATAGTTGTAGGTTATTCGATTTTCAAAATCAGATGTTTATCTAAAATCAAATTTACAATCTTTGGTTTTATATTTATAATTAGGAAGGTTTGTCCGATATAGAGACAGAACAAACAAATTGGGGGAATTACATTGAAGAAATGGCTGTTAGGTATTGGCGCACTATCTCTAAGCTTTTCTTTGGCTGCGTGTGGATCTGATTCTGCTTCTACAGATAAAACAGATTCAGATAAAGCTAAAACAACGCAGCAAGAAGAAAAGGATGCAAAAGAGACAAAGGCAGACACTCAATCAAATGACAAAAATGAAAAAGCCGAAAATGCTTCAAAGAAGGATTCGTCGGATAAAAAGGCGTCTGACAAAAAGAAAAAGCTGGTCGATGTAACACTTAACAGAACAGTTGATGGGAATACGATTAAAGTTAACTATAAAGGCGGCGTCAAAACTGTTCGTTATTTACTTGTTGACACGCCTAAAACTAAGAGCCCAAACTCTTGCGTACAACCATATGGTGAGGATGCTTCAGCAAGAAACAAACAGCTGGTTAACAAGGGAAAACTTCAACTGGAGTTTGATAAAGGAGATCGTACAGACAAGTATGGGAGAATGCTGGCTTACGTTTATGCAGATGGCAAATCAGTACAAGAAACACTGCTTAAAGAAGGATTAGCACGAGTAGCTTATGTATATGAGCCAAACACGAAGTATTTAGACACGTATAAGAAAGATGAGCAAGCTGCGAAAGATAAAGACTTGAAGATTTGGAGTAAGAATGGATATGCGACTGATAAAGGATTTAATGGCTGCGAAACGAAACCGAAGAAATCAGTAAGTGTATCTAAGCCGGCTCAAAAGTCAGTTACAACACGCCAATCCGAGACACATAAATCGAACTCAAGCAGTTCAGCATCAAGCAGCTCTTCTAACTCTGCACAAGCCTCCCCTTCTGCTGGAGGAACAGAACACTTTGCAAACTGCACAGAGCTGAGAAAGAAATATCCGCATGGTGTACCAAGCACTCACCCTGCTTATACATCTAAAATGGATCGGGATAATGACAACTTTGCATGTGAGAAGAATTAATTATTTTGAAGTCCTCTGGGGCTTCTTTTTTTATTTGTATATTTTCTTAGGCTAAACAAAAAAACATAAAGCGTATGAGCGAGCTCTGCGGCCCCCGTTTCACTATTTAATATCAGGACATTCAGATGAAACTGATTTGAAGAATTGTCGCACATTCTTATCTGCCACTAATGAATTGCGTTGACATTTCAAGAAATGAACAAAATAAAAACCCTGTTAATTACAGTCGGCGTTTAATTAAAAAATGAATCCGATTAGAATAGATCAATATTCAAACAATACAATCCTTACAATATTACGTTATTTTCGTATTCAATGTCAGACAGAATATTGTACGAATACTTCTCTTTTTACAGTAAATACAATAAAGAGGAGGTGCTGATTTTTTGGATTTAAAAAACATCGTTCATTCTTACAACATTACAAATATTTTGGGTTATCTTAGACGCTCTCGTCAGGATATGGAGCGAGAAAAAAGAACAGGCGAAGATACGCTAACAGAACAAAATGAACTCATGAATAAAATACTGAAGTCGATTGAAATCCCCTATGAATTAAAAATGGAAATCGGGTCAGGAGAAAGCATTGAGGGCCGCCCTGTTTTTAAAGAATGTCTTAAAGACCTCGAGGAAGGCAAGTACCAGGCAATTGCTGTTAAAGAAATAACAAGACTCAGCCGCGGGAGCTACAGTGATGCGGGACAAATTGTTAACCTTCTTCAAAGCAAGCGATTGATTATCATTACACCATATAAAGTTTATGACCCTCGAAATCCTGCAGACATGCGTCAGATTCGTTTTGAATTGTTTATGGCCAGAGAAGAATTTGAAATAACCAGAGAGCGTATGACAGGCGCTAAATACACATATGCGGCACAAGGGAAATGGATTTCCGGGCTAGCGCCTTATGGATACCGGTTAAACAAAAAAACATCCAAACTAGTCCCAGTCGAAGAAAAAGCAAAAGTCGTTCAATTCATCTTTAACATCTTTTTAAATGGGTTGAATGGAAAAGATTATAGTTATACAGCGATTGCTTCTCACTTAACAAAATTACAAATACCGACTCCATCAGGAAAAAAGCGCTGGAATCAATACACAATTAAAGCAATTCTGCAAAACGAAGCGTATATCGGAACTGTTAAATATAAGGTTAGAGAAAAAACAAAAGACGGTAAACGAACAATTAGACCTGAAAAGGAACAAATTGTAGTATCGGATGCACATGCCCCTATAATAGATCAAGAACAATTTCAACAATCACAAGAGAAAATTGCAAACAAAGTCCCCCTGCTGCCTAATAAAAATGCATTGAAATTAAGTGAATTGGCAGGCGTATGCACTTGTTCTAAGTGCGGTGAACCATTATCTAAATACGAAACTAGGCGAACGCGAGAAAACAAAAACGGCACGGAAAGTGTGTATCACGTTAAATCACTCACTTGCAAAAAGAATAAATGCACTTATGTGAGATATAACGATGTTGAAAATGCCATTCTGGATTACCTCTCTTCTTTAAGCAACTTAGATAATAAGACTTTAACAAAACATATCATTTCAATGATTTCTAAATACGAAGACGTAAATAGTAATGTGAAAACAAAGAAGCAAATGTCTGAACATCTCTCACAAAAAGAACAAGAGTTAAAAAACAAAGAGAATTTTATCTTTGAAAAATATGAGAGCGGCATTTACACTGATGAACTTTTTTTGAAGAGAAAAGCTGTTTTAGATGAAGAATTTAAAGAACTCCAGATTGCTAAGCATGAGCTCAATGGAACTCAAGAAGCGCAATCAGAAATAGACAGTAATACAGTCAGAAACAACATAAATAAGATAATTGATCAATATCACATTGAAACAAGCACAGAGAAAAAGAACTCGCTATTAAGAATGGTCTTCAAAGAAGTTATCGTTACGATGACACAAAAAAGAAAAGGGCCAATTCCGGCTCAGTTTGAAATCACCCCTATCCTGAGGTTTAATTTTTCGTTTTCGACCTCACCGTCACTGATAGTCCCTCACAATACAGTAAATACCTTAAAAAACCGATAAAGCCGTTTCCCCGGTAAACACAATGGGAGCTACGAAGCTGTTGTCCGAGAAGCTGTTTCATCAGGCGAATCATCATGTTCAAAACCGCGGTACGGTATTTTGTTCGGTCCGCTTCGGCAATGTGCTAGGTTCACGCGGTTCCGTTATTCCTATTTTATTTGAGCAGTTGATGGCAGGCGGTCCGCTCACCATTACAGATAAAAACATGACGAGGTTTTTTATGTCGATTGATGATGCCGCAACGCTCACCCTGCAATCTGCGGCGATTACAAAGGGCGGAGAAACGTTTATTTTTAAAATGGAGTCCCTGAGGCTCGAAGAACTGCTTCACGGGTTTGAGGAATATGCGTCCCGGCACGGGCTGCCGCGCCCCGCCGCTGTTGAAGTGGGAAAACGTCCCGGTGAGAAGCTTCATGAAGAACTGACCTCTCCTCATGAGACGGAATCTTTATATGAATGGGGCAATCTTTACGCGATATTGCCCGACCCCGCCAAACATCCGGAATTTCGGAAGGTCAATCTCCCCAGATATCAATCCGATCAAGCGCCGCTCATCACAAAAGACACAATCGTAAAGATTATTGAACGATTACATGAAGAAAAAAAAACATAGAAAAAAGGCCTGTCTGATAGGCAGGCCTCATTGCTGAGCTCTATTTTTCAAATAAATGCAGGCAGGCTTCATAGCCCTCTTCCTTCAGCTTGTCTTTCGGAATAAACCGGAGTGCCGCAGAGTTAATGCAATAACGGAGACCGCTTGGCCCCGGGCCGTCATTAAATACATGGCCTAAGTGGGAATCCGCTGTTTTGCTTCTCACTTCCGTCCGGATCATCCCGTGGCTTGTGTCCAGTTTTTCGTCAACCTCTTCTTCCTCAATCGGTTTTGTAAAACTGGGCCAGCCGCAATGAGAATCGAATTTATCCAGAGAAGTAAACAAGGGCTTTCCCGATACGATATCAACATACAGCCCCTCTTCTTTGTGATCCCAGAATTCATTTTGAAACGGCGGCTCCGTTCCGTTATTTTGTGTGACTTCATATTGCATGCGGTTTAATGATTTGATTTTTTCTTCTTTATTAAAAGCCATCTTATCTGTCCCTCCAATGCTCATCCAGAAAGCCTTGACGTCCGGAACCTACACGGTAGCGCCCGTAGTGATCAGGATTTTTCTTATAAAAGTGCTGATGATAGCCTTCCGCTTCATAAAAAGGCTCAGCCTTTAAAATGTCTGTCACGATCGGCTTTTTAAATATGCCGCTTTCTTCAAGCTGTTTTTTTGAGGCTTCAGCGATATGTTTTTGTTCATCATTATGGTAATATATCGCCGCCCGATATGAACTTCCGCGGTCTGCAAACTGGCCGCCTGCATCAGTCGGGTCGATCTGCTGCCAAAACAGCTCGACAAGCTTTTCATACGGATAAATGTCAGGTTGAAATGTGATTTGAACGGCTTCTCTGTGTCCGGTCGTTTCACTGCACACTTCTTCGTAAGTCGGATTCTCAGTATGGCCTCCTGTATAGCCGGACACCACCTTTTCAATTCCGGGCTGTTCGTCAAACGGCTTCACCATGCACCAAAAACAGCCGCCTGCAAATGTGGCGATTTCTTTTTTTTCTGACATACGGGTGCCCTCCTTTGTTCATACGTGGTATTATTATATTATAGCATGTATAAACAGAATAAAAATAATTCTGCTTTCAGGGGAAGCTAAACGAATGCCACGCTGACTACATATTGGAGGTTCATGATTTGAAAGTAAGGACACAAATGATGTATGATATGGAAGCTTTGCTTCGAAAAGTGTTTAAACAAATCAGAAATGAAGTTAATGAAATTCTAGATAAAGAGCTGTCCAGGAACGAATTCACCATTTTGCGGATTCTCAGTGAACAAGGGCCTAAAAAAGTAACGGAATTCGCCCCTATTCTTGAGGTTTCCGCAAGCCACATTACCGCAGTGACCGACGCTTTAGTAGAAAAGGAATGGATCACCCGCATCCGTTCTAAAGAGGACAGGCGAATTATCAGAATCCATATTACGGAAGCCGGGGAGAAAATTGTCGATCATTTCAATCAGAAAAAAACAGAATACTTTTTTAAACGGTTTGACTGCTACTCTGATGAAGAGCTTGCAACGTTAATCAAACTGTTCAGCAAGCTAGACAAAAAACGCTGACACGAAAAAACACAAATCCCTGAAAGGATCTGTGTTTTTTTTATGAAAACTTATTGTTTCGGATGATAATAGGAAAATTCAATTTCATCCGTGTCGAGATTGATTTTATCCGCTTTTACATACATGCCGTTGTCTAAAGGCATTTCTGACAGACGGATCTCGATGCTTTTATCCCCCGAATGAACGTGCACAAATGACGGGAGTTCATAAAAGCTGTCCATATAATTCAGCACAAAGCTGATCGGCAGGCTTAATTCGCCTAATGAAAACTTCGTCACTTTCAAAACCACATCTCCGTTCTCCTGTACGGACGGTTCAAATGTGACGACCGCATTAATGGAGGTTGAGAATGCTTTGATTTTACCAGCCACGTGCACATCGTTATTGATGTCCACTTTGTAGTCAAGCTGATTCGATGCCTTCTCTTTTAAGTACGCATTCACAAACCTGGCAAGAGATTCTTTGGAGCTTGTGATATGAAAGCCGTACTCACTTTTTGTCTGATCTTGTATTTTCGCCTGCTCTCCCGGCATAACCAATAATGTCACAATTACCGCGGCGGCAATCACATTGAGTGCGAGAAGAACAAAAAACAGCGATTTCCACTTTTTCATCATTTCACCCTATTCTGCTGGTAACCCTTGTTTTTCAATGATGCCGTATAATCGATCGGCGATGAGTGCATATCCTTTTGCGTTCGGATGAAAATCATCATCCTTTGAAATCCGTCTGCTGCCGCTTTTTTGACTGAACAAGTCTTCAACATTCACCGCGGCGGCGTGAGGGTCTTTTTCCAGCTCTTTTGCGGCGATCTTGTTCCAATCCGTTACAACCCCATTAATTTCTTTTAATTCAGGCAGCGTAAACGTGAATGGATTATACATGCTGACATACACCAGCTCTGCGTTTTTATTATATTTGCGGATTTTTGAAACGATCGCCTTGAACCGTTTTTCAAAAGGTTTCTCTTCCTTTTGGAACGGCTGAACCGTCAGCTGCATCATATTCTGGCGGAGCACCTTCATTAAGTCATTTCCGCCGATGGTAAAAAAGATATAGTCGGCGCTCTTTAATGATTTCTGAACTTTTTTATTATCAAGCTTTTCCAGCAGGTCCGACGTTTTGTCGCCCTGCACCGCATAATTTTTAATATCTACCGTTTTCACATGTCCCTTTTTCTTAAGAGACTCCGCTGCCCTGCCGACGTATCCTGAACCGTCAGGATCTCCTACTCCTTCAGTCAATGAATCACCGACCGCAACTATGACAATATGATCTTTCGTTTTCGGTTCTTCTGTGTCAGAACCGGTGCGCTGGACAGAACAAGCTGATAAAAGCAAAGCCAGTCCGGCGATCAATGAGAACATTCGCAGCTTCAATCTGGTTGCTCCTTCCCCGTCTACTAGTGGAAAGTGTAACATGTTTTTTCAGTTTTGAAAATGTCTAATCTGCCAGTTTACTTGAGCTCCTCAGCCGCTCTGACATCTGAGAGGATGTCATCATACGGAACTTTCTGCACGCCGTCATAATCTTTAAGCACCTTGCCGTCAGGTCCGACTAAATAAAAAGAAGTTTGATGTATGACCTGGTCCTCTCCCTCCGGCTTTTTGACGATTGCTTTAAAGCTGTTCAGCGCAAAATCTTCAATGTCCTTTTGGCTGTAACCGGTCAGAAAATCCCAGTTGCGAAGCGAAAGCGGATATTTGGAAGCAAATGCTTTCAGCTGTTTCGGCTTATCATTTTCAGGATCTACACTGAACGACACAATCCGCACGTCCAGGTTCTCAGCCTTCAGTTTTTTTTGCAGTTCGGTCATGTGGGCCGTCATCGGCGGACAGACTGTATTACAATTTGTAAACATAAAGTCGGCAATCCAGACATGCCCCTTCAGGCTTTTCAGTGACACTGTTTTTCCGTCTTGGTTTTGATATGAAAACGGCTCAATCTGATAGTTCAGCGGGTCTTTTATCGTTTTCCCCCCGCAGGCGCACAAGAGCAGCAAACAAAAGACGGCAGCGAAGATTTTCATTTTTTTCATTTCCATTCCCCCCATGGATAAAACGCTTACAGCATTCATCATAAAAAAATTCCCGCACCCTCCCTTATCAAAAGGAAGGCGCTAAGGAATATGCACCGTTATGCGTTATGTTTTAAAATCTCTTGGTTGAAAACGGCCTCGTAATCTTTCCACTTCATACGGCGCTTGACAAATTGTCGGAATGAATACACTGTTCTCACACTTTGTGAAGCAAAAACCTCTCTCAAATAAAGCTCAAGGTGCTGATGAATTTGAAAAAAATAATGTTCACCTTCTGTGACAACCGGTATTTCTGTCACTTTTACCTGAATCCCGTCCTGTCGTTTGAACTCTAGGCTTTTGAGTAACAAGATATCAATCCTTCTTTTTCGATTGTTTTCTTTTTATTATATACAATCTGAGAAAGCGTGTCTGTCATTTTGCGCGGCCGTTCTAAAAAAAGTCAGATTAACAGGTGGAACAGATCCTGATCTTTATTCACCTCTACGTAATGAAATCCTTTTTGATTCATCCGGGCAATGAGTGCGCCGTAATCTTCCCGATGCTTGAGCTCAATGCCGACCAATGCGGGGCCGCTGCTTTTGTTATTTTTTTTCGTGTATTCAAACCGGGTGATGTCATCATCAGGCCCGAGCACTTCATCAAGGTATTCGCGAAGCGCTCCCGCCCTTTGCGGGAAATTAACGATAAAATAATGCTGCAGCCCCTCGTAAATCATGGAGCGTTCCTTCATCTCCTGCATTCTGCCGATGTCATTATTCCCTCCGCTGACCATGCAGATGACGTTTTTCCCTTTAATCTCTTCCTTGTACAGATCAAGTGCTGACACGGACAATGCACCCGCCGGTTCAGCCACGATGGCGCATTGATTATATAATTCAAGAATCGTGCTGCACACTTTTCCTTCCGGGACAAGCACAACGTCATCGACGACGGTTTCGAGCGTTTGAAAGGTTTCGGCGCCGATTTTTTTTACGGCCGCCCCATCGACAAATTTATCAATTTTCTCAAGTTCAACCACTTGTCCGGCTTTTTTCGATTCAAAATAGGAGGCTGCGCCCTTCGGCTCTACCGCTATGATTTTTGTATCCGGCGAGATGTTTTTCATGTACGTGCCGAGCCCGGACAGGAGTCCTCCTCCCCCTACGCTTGCAAAAAGAAAATGCGGTTCAACGTCAATGTCATTTAAAATTTCGATGGCAGCCGTTCCCTGTCCGGCCATGACATCGGGATCGTCAAACGGATGAATAAACGTGCGGTTTTCTTTTTCACAGCATTCCGCAGAACTCTTATACGCATCATCGAAAGTGTCACCCGTCAATATGATTTCAACAAATTCTTTTCCGAACAGTTCCACTTGGGATACTTTCTGTCTCGGTGTGGTTGACGGCATAAAAATCTTGCCGTGAATGCCGAGGTGTTTGCATGAAAACGCAACCCCCTGCGCATGGTTTCCCGCACTTGCGCATACAATTCCGTTTTCAGTCTGCTCTTTTGAGAGCTGCCTCATTTTATTATAAGCCCCTCTGAGCTTAAATGATCTGACCACCTGCAGGTCTTCCCTTTTCAAATAGATATTGCAGCCATACCTCTCAGAAAGTCTGTCATTCCTCTGCAAAGGCGTATGTATCACAACGTCCTTTACATTTTGGTGCGCTTTTAAAATGTCTTTTACCTGGATGAGAGAGTCTTCTTTAAGCAACGGTTTCATTTACAGAGTCCTTTCTTATTTAAATCCCTATTTAATATGCCATTATAACATGAATATTCAAATAATAAGATAATTATTTTAATTTTGTAAATAAAAATAAATGAACCGATACAAGAGAAAAAGATATTTTCGATCGCACAAACGTGTTATACTTAAACCAATTAGAACCAAAAGGAGCCAATTTATGAGTGTAATTGAACAAACTGATCCTTTTTATCAGCTGGCCGGCGAACATCACACCTTTTTAGAAGCGAAACGGTTGGCCTCGCAATTTGCCTTATCTGATTTGCCGGTCTTCATAACAGGTGAAGTCGGAACCGGAAAAAAACAAATGGCCAGAGCGATCCATCATAAATCCTGCAGAAACAGCGAACTATTTATTACCGTTCACTGCAGCCAAAACGAAGAGCGGCTCGAATATGAACTGTTCAGCGCTGAAGGTGCATTAAACAGGGCCCGCCGCGGAACATTATTCTTATATGAAATCGGAGACATGCCGCTCTCGGTACAGACCCGCCTTCTTTCCGAGCTGGACGCCGGAATTTCCGCCCGCATCATTGCAAGCAGCACGGCGGATCTTGGCGATACTGGCGCAGAAAATACGTTCAGCCAAGATTTATTTTACAGGCTTCACGTGTTATGCCTTCCGCTCCCTGCTTTATCTGAACGAAAAAGCGATATACCGCTTCTTTTGCAGCATATGCTGACATCCACGGGACAGCATGTTCATATCGATCCGTCCGTTTATCCACTGTTTGAGCGGCACACCTTTAACGGCAACATCAGAGAACTTCAAAATGCGGCGTACTATATGGCCGCGGCAGCATCCGGCAGCACGATTTATCCCGATGATGTCCCGCTGTATATCAAAAACAGCCAGAAAGCGAAAACAGCTAAGAAAAAAGAAAAACGGCTGACATTGATGGAGAAAGAAGAGTTTTTGTTTATTTTGGAATCAATTAAAGACTTAAATACAAAGGGCGAACCCGCCAGCAGACGGAGCATATCCGAATTAAGCGAAAACAGCACAATGACATTATCGCCCCAGCAGGTCAGAAACAGGCTTGATTACTTAGAAAAGATGAACTATGTGACAAAAGGCCGAGGACGCGCAGGAACAAAAATTACATTAGAAGGGTTGAGCTTTTTGCAGTCACTGCAAAAACAAATCCTTTAAAAAGGAGGACATTTGATTGTTCACAATAAAAGAAGAAATCGCAAATGCCGTCACACACGGAATCGGTGTATTGCTGTCGATTCCGGCGCTTATTTTTCTCATTATCTTCGCGGTGAAATACGGCTCGCCGACAGACATCGTCAGCTTTTCAATCTTTGGTGCTTCAATGCTGCTGCTGTATCTCAGCTCGACTCTTTTGCACAGCATTCAGCATAAAAAAACGAAAGACATTCTTGAAATTGTGGATCATTCCGCGATATACGTATTAATAGCCGGAACATATACGCCATTTTTATTAGGACCCCTTAAAGGGGCGCTCGGTCTGACCCTTTTAATTATTGTTTGGTCGCTTGCCATCGGAGGCATCGTGTTTAAAATCTTTTTCGTGAAGCGGTTTATCATTTTTTCAACGCTTGTCTATTTATTGATGGGCTGGCTGATCATCGTCGCCATTAAACCGCTGTACGCTTCGCTGTCAGGCCCCGGTTTCGGCCTTCTTCTTTTCGGCGGCTTATTGTATTCCGCCGGCACAATATTTTATATTTGGAGAAAGGTTCCGTATCATCACGCCATTTGGCACAGTTTTGTTTTAGGCGGCAGCGCCTCGATGTTTTTCTGTATTTTGTTTTATTGCGTCAAAGTTCCCTTTATCTGAAATAAAAAAGCACAGCCTCTCTATAGACTGTGCTTTTTTTATGCACGGAGCCGTTTCTGACCGGCCGGATAATAAGCGGGCTTTATATGTAATTCAATGTCAGCCGGCTTCAGCCGTTTCAGTAATCTGCCCCGCAGCAGCCGGTCTGTTCCCGAAGTGCTGACGGGCACAATCGGGAGATCGAAACGAAGAGCCAGTTCCTCCGGATTGATTTTGCCGTCTTCAGACAGAATCAGACTTTGTCCTTTTTGCAGACGGACTTCCGCCTCCTGAAACACGGCGTCCCGGCTGTCTCCGTCACAAATGACACCCATCAGCCGCAGCCAATTTCCGAGAAACGGCATCCGGAAAGCTTTCTCGCCAGCGATAAAACCAGCCGGCTCTTCAAGATGTCCCGCAAGCAGCAGAAGATCAGCCGGGCGCAATCTGGGATGCACATACAATACGGGGCCGTCCGGGATCGGCTGATCATGATGAATGCCGATTGCCGATCCCGATACGTCAATGCAGCCTCTCATAAAGGCTTTCGGCCGCTCATATACCAGCCTCATCTGTTTTTGAAAAGAAAGCCGCGGGTCAAGCTCTTTTTGATTGATATATTCCTGAATATTTTTCATGAACATAAATACAACGTACATCACAAGGCAGCCGTAACGAATCAATTCTTGTCCCCCTGCTTAAATCAATTCTTTTTCTCGTATACAAGGTACTCATAATCGTAAGGGTTTTTTTCATCTTTTACTCCCTGTTTGCGGGATGTCAATTCCCATTCAGCTTCATTAAATTCCGGAAAAAAACGGTCTCCTTCAAAGACATGGTGAATTTTTGTCATGTAGAGTCTGTCCGCATAAGGAAAGAGCGCACTGTACAGCTGGGCGCCGCCGATCACAAAGCATTCTTCATCCGCCGGGATCAGCTTGAGCACTTCCTCAGCCGAGTCGGCAGTAATACAGCCCGGGAATAAAGATTCGTCCCGTGAGGTTACAACGATGTTACGCCGGTTCGGAAGCGGGCGTCCGATTGATTCAAACGTTTTCCGCCCCATTACAATGGTGTGACCCGTCGTCACTTTTTTGAAATATGCGAGATCATCGGGAAGGTGCCAAGGCAGATCGTTATCTTTTCCGATCAGCCGGTTTTCATCCATCGCAAAAATAAACGAAATCATACGCTGACAGCTCCTTTTATGTGCGGATGCGGGTCATAATCCTCAATGATAAAGTCTTCAAACGTAAAATCAAAAATAGAATCAACATTTCGCGCAAACCGCAGTTTCGGCAGCGGACGGACATCCCTTGTAAGCTGCAAATTCACCTGCTCCACATGGTTTTGGTAAATGTGGACGTCTCCGAATGTATGAACAAACTCACCCGGTTCAAGCCCCGTCACATGCGCGATCATCATTGTTAAAAGCGCATAAGACGCAATATTAAACGGCACGCCGAGAAAGACATCCGCTGAGCGCTGATAAAGCTGGCACGACAGTTTTCCGTCCGCGACATAAAACTGAAACAGGCAGTGGCAAGGCGGAAGCGCCATATGATCAATTTCGCCGACATTCCAGGCGCTGACGATTAAACGTCTGGAATTCGGGTTTGTCTTGATGTCGTGAATCAGCCGGGAGATTTGATCAATGGTCTCGCCGTCCGCTCCGCGCCATGAACGCCATTGAGAACCGTAAACCGGTCCGAGTTCTCCGTTTTCATCCGCCCATTCGTTCCAGATGCGGACTCCGTTTTCCTGAAGGTAGCGGACATTCGTATCTCCTTTTAAAAACCAAAGCAGCTCATGCGCGATGGACTTAAAATGGAGCTTTTTCGTCGTAAGCATCGGGAAACCTTCCTGAAGGTTAAACCGCATTTGGTAGCCGAACGTGCTGATCGTACCCGTTCCCGTACGGTCTCCTTTTTTTTCTCCGTTTTCTAACACATGACGGCACAAATCTTTATATTGTTTCATTTTTTTCATCCTTTTAAAGTAGTCTTTTAGTAGTGTAACACAATAAAAAATCATTTCTGCAAAATTTCTCAGAAATGATTTTTTTATTTCTTCTCGCTATTACACGCTCATCCAGTCAGGCGGCGTATTGCGGTCCCAGTAAATGCTGCCGAGCTCATGATGTGATTGAAATCCGTCTTCAGCGGTATGGTAATGAAAATTAAACCAGTAGCCGTCTTGCGGAGGATGATCCCGGCGGACGTGGAACCTTAAAAGATCTTCACCCGTCAGCCTGTTATACACATGAAAAATTTTTTCAGTTTTTCCGGCCGACGGTTTGCTGGAAATAACCACATCCTGATACGCTTCATCATCTTGAAACTTGGCTAAATGTCCTGTGATCACATCTTCGATTTTCGGCAGAATTTCACTTCTGTAATCATCTTCAATGACCGGAGAGATTTTGCTGCCGAATTTTAAAAATGATTGATTTTCAGCATCACCGAGAAGCTGCTGCTGATACGATTGAAACAGTAATTCAGGCTCCCGCCCTGCCTTATCTTCTCCCGGCAGGGCGTGTTCATCATAAAAAGCGGTGTAATCATTCTGCTCAAGACTGCTCGACTGTCCTGAAGGCTTGTCTGTCATCAAAGCAGCCGGAGGAGACACGAGTCCGAACGTTACAATGGTAAACAGAACCACAAGGGTCTTTTTCATCCACAATTTCATGACAGATTGTTCCCCTCTGTTTTATTGTCCTCTTTTCCTTTATTTTAGCATAGATGAAAGCGCGGCGTCATGTC
Organism: Bacillus sp. SIMBA_026; assembly: GCF_046535335.1. Lineage (NCBI taxonomy): Bacteria > Bacillati > Bacillota > Bacilli > Caryophanales > Bacillaceae > Bacillus > Bacillus sp. SIMBA_026. The sequence goes on from NZ_JAWRWX010000001.1 coordinate 1,245,056, forward strand.
CGGCAGCGTATTATCATGCAATATGGGAAATTGGTAACTGTGACCGAGCGGATAAACCGCTTACAATAAGAAGGAGAAAAAGGAGGGGATGAGATGATTAACGCTTTATTTGCGACTGTATCACTTCTCACGCTGCTTTATTTTGTCGTTATGGAAATCACTGATTAACGAAAAAGAAGCCCATGATATCATGAGCTCACATGGATGACACCAAAGTGGAAAAGCGCCGTCTTTCTTTTCAGCACCTTGAAGCCGTATCGTTCAAACCGCGGGCTTTTCCAATGGTCTTTAAGCACTACGCATTTTTTCGCCGCCCGGACGGCTTGCGTGATGCACTCTTCGTTAAAACCCTCTTCTGCCAGCGCGCGGAGCGGTGCAATGCCGTCTGACGTTTCAACAGGTTCGTGAAACATCGGGTCAAAATAAATGACATCTACCGATGAATCAGGAAGCTCCCGCAAATAATCGGCGCAGTCGGCATGTTTGACCTGAATGCGTTTCATGGCGGTTTGGAGCTGCTCCATTCCGGTTTCCCACGTTTGAAGTCCTGTTTCTACAAGCAATGAGACAAGCTTGTTTTTCTCCAGGCCGATGACTTGTCCGCTTTTTCCGACTGCCAGGCTTGCCAAAATCGCATCGGATGCCAGGCCGAGCGTACAATCTAAAAAGGAATCCCCTTCGCGTAATCCGGCTGCTTTTAACAACGGCTCGGCTTCCCCTCTCAAAAACCGCTTTGCGCGGAACATCGCTGTATTCGGGTGAAAAAAGAACTTCTCCCCTTGCTTCGTGTAAAGTTCGAACCGTTCCTTTCCGATGACTAAAAGATCGCTAGCCGCTCGTTCCAGCATTTTTTCAATGGGCTGTTTATTGCGGCTGCAGTAAGTGTCACCCAGCTTGACACTGAGTGACTGCGCTGTGTGTATCGTATATTCGCTTGGTCTGTAACTCGTTGTGATCATTTTTTTCTCCAAAAAGAAAATGCCCGGAATTCGGGCATTTCAGCAGTGCGCATCGAAGGCATCCGTCAGATTTTTCATAATTTCCTCCATGTCATGCCCTTCGATTTCGTGGCGGGGAATAAAATGAACGACCTCTTTCCCTTTTAACAGCGCCATTGAAGGCGAGGAAGGTTCCTGCCCCGTAAAATATTCACGCATTTTTGCAGTTGCGTCTTTATCTTGACCGGCAAATACGGTAACCGTATGATCAGGCGCTTTTTCATGCTGTAAAACAGCCTGAGTCGCAGCCGGACGGGCAAGACCGGCTGCACAGCCGCACACGGAGTTGACAACGACCAAAGTCGTGCCCTCTGCCTGTTCCATAAAGCTTTCTACTTCTTCAGCAGTCGTTAATTCCTGAAAACCCGCACCCGTCAGCTCACGGCGCATCGGCACGACCAGCTGGCGCATATATTCTTCATAAGCCATTGACATAAAAAAGCCCCCTCTAAAATCCTTATATGAAGTCAAGGATACTATAGAGGGGGCCGGAATTCAATTGTTCAGGCCTCTGTTTTATATTTTCATGATTCCGCCTGTATTGGCGCTTGTTACGAGTTTGGAATACCGGGCTAGATATCCTGTTTTTACTTTCGGCTCGAAGCCTTTCCATTCGGCCTTGCGTTTTTCCCATTCTTCTTCAGCCACTTGTACGTCCAAAATCCGTTTTTCTATGTCAACGATGACATGGTCGCCGTTTTCTACGAATGCGAGCGGGCCGCCTTCAGCCGCTTCAGGCGATACGTGCCCGATTGAAAGGCCGCGGGACGCTCCTGAAAAACGGCCGTCTGTAATAAGCGCCACTTTCGGGCCAAGCCCCATTCCGACAATCTGAGAAGTCGGAGCGAGCATCTCCGGCATGCCCGGGCCGCCCTTTGGCCCTTCATAACGGATAATGACAACATCTCCTGCTTTGACTCTGCGGTTTATAATGCCCTCAAGCGCCGCATCCTGTGAATCAAAGACGACAGCGGGCCCTTCATGTCTTGTAATCCCGTCCTGTACGCCGCCTGTTTTGATAATGGCGCCGTCCGGAGCCAGATTCCCAAATAGGACGGCCAAACCGCCTTTTTCGGTAAACGGATTGTCAATCGGATGAATCACGTCATAATCCTTTACTTCATGACCCGCAATTGTTTCTCCGAGTGTGCGGCCTGTTACAGTCAGCGCGTCAAGATGAAGCGCTCCTTCTTTTTTCGCCAATTCATTAAGGGCCGCCGAGACTCCGCCCGCTTCGTGCAGATCTTCAATGTAGACGTCCGAGGCCGGCGCCAATTTCGATAAGTGAGGCACTCGTTCAGCCACTTCGTTAATGCGTTCTAAAGAATACTCAACCCCAGCTTCGTTGGCAAGCGCAAGCGTATGCAGCACTGTGTTGGTTGAGCCGCCGAGGGCCATGTCTAACGCAAACGCGTTGTCAATCGCTTTTTCGGTGACGATATCGCGCGGCTTAATGTCTTTTTTGATGGTCTCCATCAATTGAGCCGCTGATTTCCTCACAAACTCTCTTCTCTCCGGTGAAGTTGCTAGAATTGTTCCGTTTCCAGGAAGCGCCATACCGAGCGCTTCAGACAGACAGTTCATGGAGTTTGCCGTAAACATGCCCGAACAAGATCCGCACGTCGGGCAGCCGAACTGTTCCAGCTCCTGCAGGTCGCTTTCACCGATTTTCCCGGCTTGATATGCGCCGACGCCTTCAAATACTGAAGAAAGCGAAATTTTGCGGCCGTCGCTTGTGCGGCCGGCTGCCATCGGCCCCCCGCTGACAAAAATGGTCGGAATATTAATCCGCATAGCCGCCATCAGCATTCCCGGCGTAATTTTGTCGCAGTTCGGAATGCAGACCATTCCGTCAAACCAGTGAGCCGAGACGACCGTTTCAACTGAATCGGCAATGATTTCGCGGCTCGGCAGCGAATATCTCATACCGATATGCCCCATCGCAATTCCGTCATCTACTCCGATCGTGTTAAATTCAAAAGGCACACCGCCCGCTTCCCTGATTGCTTCTTTTACGATTTTTCCAAATTCCTGCAGGTGAACATGCCCGGGAACGATATCGATGTATGAATTACAGACCGCGATAAACGGTTTGCCGAAGTCTTCTTCTTTTACGCCGGCAGCGCGAAGAAGGCTGCGGTGCGGCGCTCTGTCAATTCCCTGTGTGATCATGTTGCTGCGTAATTCTGCCATGGTGATCCCCCTACTGTTTTTAGACTGTGCATTATTTTTAAAATTTTCAGTTTATTCTAGGGCGTGTTCTGCAAATTTTACAGTGTCTTTGCCCTGTCTCGCTTTTCTATTCTTTCTGTATTTCGATAAAAACCCTCCAACAATTAATATTGTACTTACTATATAGAGTTTTGAATCATTTTTCAACAATATTCTAAATAATTTTTATAAAAAGTGAATTCAAATAAAAAAGGTGCATGGCGCACCTTTTTGTTATAACTGTTCTTTTTTTCTGCTTTCAGTCATCTGTTTCCAAACTGAACCTTTCGCCTCTTCTCCGTGCTCAATCCGTTCAATCGCCATTTTGACTTGCAGGCTGACTTCGAATTCCGGATCGTCTTCCGCCGCTTTTAATGCTTCCAGCGCACTTTCATCGCCGACTTCATATAAAAACATGGCCGCGCGCCAGCGCACAAGCTTACTTGAGTCACTGAGCGATTTCATCATGGCCGGGATGGCGCTCGCATCGCCGAGATCCGACAGACAGTCACCCGCCGTCCTTCTGACCGTCACCGTTTTGTCTTCAAGCGCTTTGTATAACAGCGGAAGCACAGACGGTTTTTCGATCATTCCCAAATAAACGACGGCTTGTCTTCTGATCGAAGTCTTCGGATCATGCAGCGCCTTTTCCAATACTGGTAAATCGTCTTCATCCGGATCCATTTGCTCAAGATGGGCATAGCGCTGTTTCCAGTCTTCATCATCAAGCATCTCCAATGTCACTTTATAAGCTTTCCGTTGCACTGCCGGTTTGGCCTCACCCTTTTGCTGTGCGGCTGCTTCTGTCAGACGTTTGAGCCGCTCATCACTGTAGGCGGCCTGAAGCTCTTCTGTGACATCGTGTCCGATTTCGGTAAAATCCCCGAAGCGCACGCCTTGTTCTTTCCAGGCCCGCTCAAATACGACATTTGAAGCTTCGGAACGCAGCTTTAAAATGGCTTCTTGGAAACGTTCCGGAAGGCCGAAGCGTTCTTCACGTTCGCCGTCCGTCAATTTGACCTGCATCGGGATTCCGCTGAACATTTGTACGAAAACCTTCACTTCACCGAACGATTCCTGTTCAGAACGGCTCTCAGACTGCTCCGCATGTTCCATTCCGAAGGCGGAACGGACCTGAGGCAGAATTTCCTTCCAGTCAAAACGGGCGTTTCTCTCCACAGCCAGGAAATCGGCAACGTGATAAACGCCCTTTACTCCTTCAATGTTTAAAATATCACGTACGACAGCCGGAGCATCATCTGCCTGATCGGGCTTGTAATTGTTGCTTTTCCCTGCCGGAAGCTCTTCAGTCAAAATCACTTTCATCGTGTTCGGACTCGGCGTCGGTTCTATTGATTTAATTTTCATATTGGTCCTCCTATGCGCAATCTGACACTTATTCTAACATAGTCGGCACAAGCGTTCTATTGCGCCGCTTAGCTTTTGCAAATGCCGGCCTCTTTTTGGATACGGGCGGCGAACTGCAAAAGAAATTGATGCCGCTCCTCTGCTAAACCGGCCCCCGCTTTTGTATTCATTAAGCCTTTAAGCTTGATTAATTTATCCTCTATATGGGCCAGCACACTTGTTTGAGTTCCGTACATCGGGTGACCCTTCGCGCCGGCAAACATAAAAGCCCTGCCGATGCCCGCTGCGCCGATCGCATCAAGCATGTCTGCATCCTGAACAACTTTCCCCTCCAATGAAAGCGGCCGCTTTTTCAGCAGTTCCCTGTGTCTGAATGACATTCTCGTGATAATATCCGCGATCTCCTGAATGGGGCCATCCGCGATGTTGAAAGCAGCCAGCCGTTCTGTCACTTCGCCTGCCGTCAGCCTTTCGCTTTTTTCGAGCTTGGCGTCAATCAGATCATGAACCAGCGCGGCCGTCTCAGTGATAAATAAATCGGCGCCTTCTTCTTTTGCCATATAAACAGAAAGTGTTGCGACCCGGGAAATATGAAGCCAGTCATGGCCCGTCCGTTCATTGATAAGCTTTTCTCTGACCCAATTCCTGACGCTTTCCAGCTGCTCTTTTTCGTTCACCGTATCACCTCTTATCGGGCCAAAAGCCTCTGCACCGTATCTTCAAGCTCTTTTGGGTTGACGTTCGGTGAAAAACGCCCGGTGACTTCACCGTTTCGGTCCACGATAAACTTAGTGAAATTCCATTTGACCGCTTTTGTGCCGAGCATCCCCTTCGCCTGTTCCGTCAGATATGTGAAGAGAGGATGAGCGTCTGCTCCATTGACATCAACTTTCGCAAACATCGGGAATGTGACTCCGTAGTTTTTCACACAGAACTCTTGAATTTCAGCTTCGTTTCCAGGTTCTTGGTTCATGAATTGGTTGCAGGGAAATCCCAATATTTCAAGACCTTCCTCCCGATATGTATCATAGAGCTCCTGAAGCTGCTTGAGCTGGGATGTGAACCCGCATTTGCTTGCTGTATTCACAATGATCATCACCTTACCTCTGTAAGCCGATAGCGTCATGTCTTCGCCTGTTATGGTCCGTACGTTTATATCGTAAATTGTCATCTGCGGCCCTCCTATTTACATTCTTCATTTATTTTACCTGTTTTACACTGCAAAACAAACGGAAACCGCTTTTTCCTTCCACTTAACGGAAAACGTTTTTTTCGAGGAACCAAACGGCTCTTTACCCGTCATAATAAAGAGCCGCTCCGAATTTATGCCCATTTGCCGCTTTTATCCTTGTCATTATGCGTTAAATGCGGTTTATTACGCCGGGATGGATTGAAAAATGGCTTAAAAATTTCTATAATGAAGAAAATTAACGGGGAATAACGGAGGTGGCATGTTGCCTATTAATATACCAAATCACCTGCCCGCTAAGCAGGTGCTTGAAAGTGAACACATCTTTGTAATGGATGAAAGCCGGGCTTTTCATCAGGATATCCGGCCGCAGAAGATCGTGATTTTAAATCTGATGCCGAAAAAAATCCAAACGGAAACCCAGCTCCTCAGGATGCTTGGGAATTCACCTTTACAAGTTCACTTTACGTTCTTAATTCCGAGCACACATACTCCAAAAAATACGGCAAGGCAGCATCTGGATGAATTTTATACGGATTTTTCCAGCATCCGCCACAAACGGTTTGACGGAATGATTATTACCGGAGCTCCGATTGAGCACCTGCCGTTTGAAGATGTTTCTTACTGGGAAGAATTGAAGGAAATCATGGAATGGAGCAAAACGAATGTCACTTCAACCCTCCATATCTGCTGGGGCGCTCAAGCCGGTTTATACTATCATTACGGCATTGAGAAAGTGGAGCTGCCGAAAAAAATCTTCGGTGTGTTTGAGCATACCGTTCTTAAAAAACATGAGAGATTGGTAAGAGGATTTGACGAGCTATACTATGTGCCCCACTCACGGCATACAGATATTAATACGGAGCAGCTGCAATCGGCTTCGGATCTGGATGTGCTCAGCGTTTCAGAGGAAGCGGGGGTCTGTTTAATCGTTTCAAAAGACGAAAAACAGATTTTCTTAACGGGTCATCCGGAATATGATACCGATACGCTACTTCAGGAGTATGAGAGAGACATAGAGAGAAATCTTTCAAACGTAGAAGCTCCTAAGCACTATTTTGCACCCGGCGGGAAAGAACCTGTTAACCGCTGGAAAGCTCATGCAACGTTATTGTTTATGAATTGGCTGAATTATTACGTATATCAGGAAACCCCGTATGAATGGGATTAATTTTTGTTTTGAGTGATACGGTGACAAAAATATGATAAAATACTCTTGATTCAGTATGCGTATAACAAAACTTTAAAATAATGGAACATATCAATTAAATTTAGTTTAAATATGTTGCCGCGCTTATTATAAAATGATGCACTTGTGTTATGTTTATCTATAGACAATAACTCCTTACGATGCATGAAGCTTGCTTGTTGTTGATTACATTGAGGTGAATTTACTTGAATACCAATAAAAAAGTATTAATTTTGACTGCAAATTACGGAAACGGGCATGTTCAAGTGGCCAAAACGCTCTACGAACAGTGTCTGCGTCTCGGCTTAGATGTGACGGTTTCCAATTTGTATCAAGAGTCAAATCCGATTGTTTCAGAGGTTACTCAATACCTTTATTTAAAAAGCTTCTCAATCGGGAAACAGTTTTATCGTTTGTTTTATTACGGAGTTGACAAAATCTATAATAAACGCAAATTCAATATTTATTTTAAAATGGGAAATAAACGTTTAGGCCAGCTCGTCGAAGAGCATAAGCCGGACATTATTATCAATACATTTCCGATGATTGTCGTACCGGAATACAGACGGAGAACCGGAAAAGTGATCCCGACGTTCAACGTTATGACCGATTTCTGCCTTCACAAAATCTGGGTTCATGAAAATGTTGATAAATATTATGTCGCCACAGATTACGTGAAGGAAAAACTGATTGAAATCGGCACTCACCCGAACAACGTAAAGATCACGGGCATTCCCATCAGGCCTCAATTCGAGGAATCGATGCCGAAAGAGCCGATTTATAAAAAATACAATCTCTCTCCCGACAAAAAAGTTCTTCTTATTATGGCGGGAGCGCATGGTGTGCTGAAAAACGTAAAAGAACTGTGCGAAAATCTCGTTCATGACGATCAGGTGCAGGTTGTGGTGGTATGCGGCAAAAACAGCTCGCTGAAAGAATCCCTCAGCAGCTTGGAAGGTGACAATGCCGACCGGCTGAAAGTCCTGGGCTATGTAGAAAGAATTGACGAGCTGTTCCGTATTACGGACTGTATGATCACGAAACCGGGCGGCATCACACTGACGGAAGCGACGGCGATCGGAGTACCCGTTATTTTGTACAAACCGGTTCCCGGACAGGAAAAAGAAAATGCCATTTTCTTTGAAGATCGCGGTGCGGCTGTCGTGGTCAACCGCCACGAAGAAATTTTAGAGTCTGTCACCTCCCTTCTCGCGGATGAGGAGAAGCTGAACCGGATGAAGGACAATATTAAAAGCCTTCACCTCCCTAACTCCTCTGAAGTCATTTTGCAGGACATTATAAAAGAATCTGAACTGATGGCCGAAAAGGCGGATATGGCATTATCGTAAGAGAAAAGCACACGGACGATTCGTGTGCTTTTTGTTTTTTTCCGGATAAGCTTTGGCACTGGAAAAATAAAGATGAAAAATAGAGAGCGGCCGCTTGACGCCCGCTCCCATATGGTGTATAGTTGAACCATCATTTAACAACGTAAACATACGTACGGTTGAATGATGACAAAATTTTTTTTAGCACGAAGGTGCTACAGTACTAGGAGGAATTAAGCAATATGCAAAACGGTAAAGTAAAATGGTTCAATAACGAAAAAGGATTCGGCTTCATCGAAGTTGAAGGCGGAGACGACGTATTTGTTCACTTCACTGCTATCGAAGGAGACGGATACAAATCATTAGAAGAAGGACAAGAAGTTTCTTTTGAAATTGTCGAAGGTAATCGTGGACCTCAAGCTTCTAATGTTGTAAAACTCTAAACTCAATACATGTTGATCAGATGACACAAATAGAGGAGAGGCGTATGCCTCTCCTATTTGATTGCCGTCTGAATCTCAATTGCGACAAGATTCTGCTTGCAGCGCTGCTCGATTTCTTCAATTTGTTTCTCCATTGACGGCATTCCTTTTTTCGCCATTTCCGCTAAACTTCCCAAATCACCGTATATTTCTTTAAATGTCTGCTGAAGGATTGTTTTTAAATCATTATCATTCACGGCTGGTTTTTCCCTTCTCTCCCAAGATACCCTGAATAATAGTAATTAAGCCCTAATTAATCAGGTTCAATAGTTATATCGGCTCATTTTATATATTTTTTCTATTTTCCGTACATATTTCTAAAAAAAATCTCCAAACTATTTGCGGAGGTGTTTTTTAATGGACTCTGAATTTTTTCCAAACGGACTGACGGATAAACGCCAGCTTGAATTAGCGGTAGAAACGGCCCAGAAAACAACGGGAGCGGCTACCCGGGGCCAAAATTCAACTTTGGTGGAATCTGCTTACCAGGCGATTCAGGATGCCAGAACGATGTCACAATCCAGTGAACTGCAAGCTCTCGACCAGGATTTTCTGCAAAAGCAGCGAATGCTTCTCGACGATTGCCAGCATCAGCTCGATGAATTCGAAAAATAAAACCGCAGAGACTACTGCGGTTTTATTTTTTATTGATTTGTCAGCACCTTGCCGTAGGCTTTCAGCTTCTCCCCCACCGTACATTGGTTGATGCAGAAAGAATGAGCGTGCGTTTTTCCAAACTCTTTGCGAAAATGCTTTTTTACGAAACAGTCTTTGCAATATTCATCCTGAAGCTCAGTCAATTCTTTATAAATGCTTTTTTTATCCAATATCAGTCATCTCCGTTACCTTCTAATGTTATGCGGCTTTCAATCTGCCGGTCCGAGAGAATTTTTCTGGCAAGGTCATCCGCTTCTTGATTTTCCTTTCGGTTTACGGCTTCATATGTCGGTGTCAGCTTTAAGGATTCGAGCAGCGCTTCAATTTTATCCAGCCATTCGTTTTGCGTTTCATCATAACACGGCCAGCTGCCGTCAAGCTGATGCAAAACGACGAGGGAATCCCCTCTTATCGTGATTGAATTTCTGCTTGCGCCAAGTTCCTGCACTTCCTTAAGGGCTTCGTACAAAGCGGCATATTCCGCCTCATTGTTCGTCTGAAGCGTTAAGCTTTTGTTTTTCCGTATGCGGTGCCGCTTGCCGCCGAGAGAATAATACACGACAATTCCGAGTCCGGCGCGTCCGCTTGTTTTGTCAAAGCCGCCGTCGAAATACACTGTAATGTCGTCAGGTTCGTGCGCAAGCTCTTCAGTAAGCTTTTCTAATTCTTTAAGCGTCCAGCTCGCGCCTTTTTCATCCTCAAAATAAATGTCTTTTATATAAGGAAAGCGGCTGACTTCTCTTGCAAGCATGCGCGCTTTCGGAACGGTCAGCCAATCTTCGGAAAAAAACGCGACAGGGCCTGTTCCTTTTGCTTCTATTTCGATATACGGCTTAAGATTCATTGAAATCACCTTACCATTCATTAGTTGACGGGCGTGTGCTATAATCAAACCATTCTCAAATTGAAAGGAAGTCAGCAGGTTTTGTTTAACGATGTGTTATGGATCTTATTTGCGGTCATTCATTTTATCATTGTTCTTCTGTTTTATAAAGGATTTGGCAAAACGGGCCTATTCGTATGGATCGGTTTCGCCACGGTGTGCGCCAACTTGCAGGTTGTCAAAACAGTCGAGATGTTCGGGCTTACGGCGACACTGGGAAATATCATGTACGGCACCGTTTTCTTCGCAACGGATGTGCTGAATGAAAAATACGGTCCCAGGGAAGCGCGCAAAGCCGTCTGGCTCGGGTTTTCCACTCTGCTCGCTTTGACATGCGCCATGCAGGGGGCTCTTTTATATAAACCGGCTGCGTCAGATATCGCACAGCCTGCCCTTGAGACGATTTTCGGTTTTCTGCCGCGTGTTGCGCTCGGAAGCCTCTTGGCTTTTATTTTCAGCCAAACGATAGATGTTTATGTATATTCAGCCATTCGGAGAATCTTTCCTTCAGACAGGCTTCTCTGGCTCAGAAACAGCGGAAGCACGGCGCTCAGCCAGCTGCTGGATACATTTATCTTCACTGCCGTGGCCTTTATCGGCGTTTATTCCGCGGGCGTATGGTTCAGCATCTTCATTTCAACTTACCTGATTAAATTTGCGGTATCACTCATTTCTGTCCCTTATGCGTATGCGGCAAAACGAATGACACCGAATGGAGAGTGACGGATGATGCCCGCTGAAATTTATGTAGACGGTGCAAGCGCCGGAAACCCGGGCCCGTCCGGTATCGGTATTTTTATTAAACATGACGGGAAAACAGAATCTTTCTCAATTCCGATCGGCGACCATTCAAATCAGGAAGCTGAATTTCTCGCTTTAATTGAAGGAATGAAGCTGTGTGCCGCCCGCGGATTTGAGTCCGTGTCATTCCGGACGGATTCGGATATCGTGGAGCGGGCCGCAGATCTTGAAGCGGTTAAAAACAAGGCTTTCCAGCCGTTTGTTGACGAAATCACCCGCTTAAAGGCCGGGTTTCCATTGTTTTTCATTAAGTGGATTCCCGGCAGACAAAACCAAACAGCCGATCAGCTCGCAAAAAAAGCGATTCGGCTGAATAAATAACCGGAATGAAATTGCGTCTCTCTGTTCATCCTACAAATGAGGTGAACAGCTATGAGAAAAGAAAATAAAGGCAGGCTGACCGGGGGCGTGAATCCTCAGGGAAATATGGAAGGAAATGCGCATAAAGACCCGAAATCAGCCCTTGAAAACAACGCAAAAAAAAGCAATACAAAACGCTAGAGGGATCAGCTGATCTCTCTGGCGTTCAGCTTTTCGAGCATCCTTTCAATTCCTTTTATCTGATGACGTCTGAGCATGAATGCCGCCTCTTCCATCTTCAATGAAAAAAGCGCTTCTTCAAGCGTACAGACTAACGGCACCTCGCAATGTATTTCAGCAAGCTGCCTTGACAGCTCCAATTCTTTCAAGCTTTGCTGAATTTTCGTTTGCTGGCCCTTCGGCAAGAGAGCAAGGCTTTCAAATAAGCGGTCTATGTTTTGATATTCACGGATCAGCTTGTACGCCGTTTTTTCCCCGATCCCTTTAACGCCGGGATAGTTATCGCTCGTGTCTCCCATCAGCGCCTTAATGTCAATCAGCGCTTTTGGCGGAACTCCCGTTTCTTCTCTGAATATCTCATCTGTATATACCTTATAATTGCCGATACCCTTTTGCAGCAGTGCTACTTGAACTTGATGATTCAGCAATTGAAGCAGATCTTTATCACCCGTTACAATCGTAATTTCCGCTTCCCCGGAAAATAGAGCAGAAAGCGTACCAATACAGTCATCCGCCTCATAGCCTTTTATGCCGATGTTTAAAAAACCGAGCTCTCGCGCTGCTTCTTTCGCTAGATCAAATTGCGGAATCAGCTCTAGCGGCGGTTCGCTTCTGTTGGCTTTATAATCTTGAAACAAATCATTACGGTACGTTTTGCTTCCCATATCCCAGCAGCAGACGACATGTGTGGGCTGAAACGTATCAACCGCTGTAATAAGATGCTTTAAAAAACCGTTGACTCCGTTTGTGGGAATTCCGTTTTCATTTATCATAAAATTGCGATGAACGGCCGTCGCGAAAAATGAGCGGAACAAAAGCGCCATACCGTCAACGAGCAGTAATTTATTATTCATATATCGATACTCCTTTTTATTCAATGTTCCTATTTTACCAAAGAAGGCGGTAAAAAAACAGCATCCCCCCATTTGGAAGATGCTGCCGTCACGTTTACTCACCGTGTCTTTTATTGCTTGCCATCAGCTTTTCAGCTTCACGGCCGGCATAAGAATCAAATTTCTGTCCGAAGCCGTTTTTCTTTTTGGCATTGTTATTCTGCTGAGCATTTCTGTTTCCCAGTTTTGTTCTGCCCATGGTCATATCCCCCTTTAGAGAAGATACGGATAGTATGTACAGCAAGCGCTGATGACACACGCGGCAGGTTCATCCATTACTGTCTGCTGACGAATTCTTTCACCATCTCTTCACTTACGAATCGTCTTTGCGGCACGATGCCCTTTTTCGCCAGCTGGTTCATTTTTGCGGTGATGCCATTGATGGCATCTGTCGTGAACGGTTTATTCTGTCTGCATTTTACAATGGCTTCTTCAATGGCCTGTTCACGCTCATAATCAAGCTGTACAAATGTTTTGACATGCTGATGCTGTTTTGCGGAATGTGCTGAAATTGCTTTATGGACTTCTGACATAAAAGGTTTCATCTCGCTTTTTTTCATTTTAGTCTACCACGACTGTTATCTGCCCGCCAACCGGATTTTTAAATTTTCAGCATTTCATCTTTCTTTTTCCATGCTTTTTCGGCTTCGTAAAGGTGTTCAATTTCCCTTGCACTCGTATTTTCCGCAAGACCTTGTAAATAAGTGTCCCGCTGCTCGCGGATCTGGGACAGGCTTTTATCCGCCATGTCTTCTTGCAGACGGCGCACCTGCTCAGTATATCGCTCTGAAAGGCTTTCTTTCTCCTGTTCAAGCCACTTTTCTGTCACTTTTTGCAGGCTGAGCCTGAGCCCTTCTACAAACGCTGCTTTTCCGTTCTGTCCAAAAAACTGCTTCGGTGATTTAACTTCCTTTACGTGATGTGAGAATGCCGAGACGTCAATGACCGGAGCGACCTCTTTCAGCTGAACGGCAAATTCGTTTTCACCGCTGACATAAATGGAGAAATCTCCGTCTTCCATAAGCTTCTTCTGACAGTTTTCCATCCATTCCTCAGCCATATGGCGCTCAATAAAACCGGTCATCCGGATATCGAGCGTTTTCAGCTCTTGAATATATTCAAAACGGAATTCCTTGAGCGCTTCATTCAGCGCCGCTGATATATTTTGTTTCCAATCACCGTTTTGAAGGCCCGGATGGAAGGCGGTTTTCAACATATCATTCGCATAAAACGTCAGGCGATGTTTAATGTGATAGAGCTGTTCTTCCGTATCTTTCATCACTTTTCGAATGATGACCTCAGACGTACGGCGCTTTGAAATGTCAGCGAGAGCTTTTTCATAGGAAGACTCCATACGCTGTTTCTTTTTCTCTTTTTCTTCTGCCGACTGGTGAAGAGATTCGTGAAGCTGTTCCACCATAACGCACAATTTGTCCGCCTCTGTTTTCAGCTGGGCGCAGCTGGCCCTCATTACATCTTCCTCAATAAAGTGCTCAAGCCCGGTTCTTACATCAGAGAATCTGTTATAAAAAGCTGCTTTTTTACCCGCAAGCTCTTCTTTACTTGAGACATGATATAATTTCGGCCGGTTAATTCCCTCTTTTGAGAGTTCTGAGCGGACATAGTCTTTGACGGTTTCCAGCTCGCTTTCGGTTTTGGCCAGATCGGCGGCGTTAATGACAAAAAACATTTTATCCATGCCGAATGATTCTTTGACGAGGCCGAGTTTCTTCAGAAAAGACCTGTCTCCTTTTGAAAAAGAATGCTGATAGTACGTCATATAAAAGAACGCGTCAGCATCTTTTATATATTGAAAGGCAAGTTCCGTATGGCGCTTGTTTATACTGCTTGCTCCCGGCGTATCAACAATGGTGATGCCTTTTTGCGTGAGAGGCGAATCATAATACACGGTGACTTCTTTTACGCAGCAGGCCGTTTTTTCTTCGGCTGCGTACGGTTTTAAATCTTCAACCGGCACCGTCAGTGTCAGCCTTTGACGGATCTGTTCTTCGTACGTATCAAACGCCTGCAGCATCGTTTGAATCACCGGGATAAGTTCATCCGGAACTTTTCCCTTTTTAATGGCATAATTCCATCTCTCTTTCAGTGAACGCCCTTTTACTTCAGCATCTTTCAGCTCAGTCAGCTGAAGCATTTCAGCGTCCAGCTCCTCCTCCGTTTTAAAAACGATCTCCGCAGATTTATGCGGTTTGCCGTCTTGCGGTTTCGTTATTTTGTTGATCGTAGCCGTTGTGGGCGTCGGTGATGACGGAAGCACGTATTCACCGACAAGCGCATTTGCAAATGATGATTTACCGGAACTGAATCCGCCGAATAACGCCAAGGTAAACTGGCGGTTTTCAAGCCGCTCAATCCTGCTTCGAAAGGCTTCTGCCTGTTTTCCTAATATGCTCGAGGATTCAAGAATCCCGGCAAGCTCATAGAACCGATCAGTCTGCTCTTTTATAGGAAGTTCCTTCATCGCATTTTTTTCGGACTTGCTTACTTTATGCTGTACAGCCTCTTTTGGTTTCTTTTGGACGGGCGCTTTTGCAAGGCGTTTTTTTCGCGTATACCAGTCGCCGCTTCCCGTATCACAGGTCAATTCTTCTTCCCACAAAGCGCGGACTCGGGCTGCTTTTTCCAAGGCATTGCGTTCTTCTTTTGCCGATTGCGCGAGCTCATCC
The DNA here is from genome assembly GCF_046535335.1 of Bacillus sp. SIMBA_026. Classification (NCBI taxonomy): domain Bacteria; kingdom Bacillati; phylum Bacillota; class Bacilli; order Caryophanales; family Bacillaceae; genus Bacillus; species Bacillus sp. SIMBA_026. Next base: position 1,260,282 of record NZ_JAWRWX010000001.1, read on the forward strand.
CTTATTTTCTTTTCTTTTTCGAGCCGGTTTTTCAAGTTCTCAATGAGCGGTCCGTTTTTTGTCTGAACATAAGCGGTCAGCTCTTCAATGAGTTCCGCTGTCTGTCTTTTGGCTTCCCTTCTGATCATTTCAGCGAGGTCTTTCGTATAAGTTAATACGTATTCAGATGAAAAAGCCGCTCCCTGCTTAAGGGCCTGAGCGGTGATATCGTCAGAAAGCGGTGTGCGGTACGCCTGGATTTTCTTGATCAGTTCGTCCGAATCCGCTTCATACCGCTTGGCCGCTTTCGTAAATGTGTCGATAATATGCCAATCCGCTTCCCCTTCCGTTCTTTTTTTAATATCGGCAAAAAATTCAGCACGCCTTCTTTCTTTTTCCGAAGCCGTTTTCGCTTTTGAAAAGAATAATCCGGTTTTAAATGAGGGCTGCTGTGATTCAATATAAGCAGATGCAAGCTCCCTCATCTCAAAGGGTGTCAGATTAGCGTTTTGCAATATGTTCTGCACGTCTTTTCTGATGTCTTTCTCTGCTGTTTCAGCCTGTTGAACGGCTTTTTTAAGCTCATCTTCAACAGAACGGACAAGTGCTTCTTGTTTGTCAAACTGCTCTCCGCTGCCGTTTTTATCATCTTTTACGAGCATCTCTGTATGCTCTTTGACTAAGTGTGCAACTTTTCTCTCCGTTAAGGACCATAAATTTGTTTTTGCCTGCTGTTTCAGCTTCTGCAGATGTTTTTTCAGCTGTTCCAAGCCGTTTAAAGGATGGTCAGGCTCAGTGACAGACGTAAAGAAAAGCGATTCTTTCGGTATTCCCGCGCCTTCAAGCATATCTTCCACCTGCCTGCGGTACTCTTCAAACTTCGTTTCAGTTTCATCATGTCTGTCAATTTGGTTGACGATCAGAAACAAATTCGGAATACGGTCTTTGATGGAGCTGAGAAACAGCATATTTTCTTCTGAATGAACGTGATTATAATGAACGACGTAAAATAAAGCGTCAGCCTGATGGAGAACCGAAGCCGCAGATAAAAAATGCGCTTCGTCCGTCGAATCAATTCCCGGTGTGTCGATGTAGGCCGCATAAGGCTCTGACTCCTTAAAGCCGGCATAGACTTCCACCGTCTCAATTTGCTCACCATCTTTACAGAATTGCTGCACTTGTTCTTTATCGTAACTTCCTTTAATTTCTGCATAAGCCCCGTCCGTCGTATGAAGCACGACTTTATCTTCACCGTGCCGGATGACAACGAGGTTGGCGCTTGTAGGAATCGGGCTTGTCGGCAGTATGTCTTCACCGAGCAATGTGTTTAATAAAGAGGACTTTCCGGCCGAATAATGCCCGGTAAACGCGATATAAACCTCTTCATCAGCCGCTTTTTTCATAATGGCCGCGAGCTGATCGGCCCGTTTTTTATCCTGATGATCCAAAAATTGTGCGTATAAGGCACCCGTTCTGCTGAAAATCTCCCTGTTATGGCGTTCTTCTTCTGTCATGTGTCTTTACCCCTTTGTGTCTGTCGCATCAAATGACGTTTTTCATTTTTAGAAAGCTCTGAAAAAAACCTCTCCCCCATTTTACACAAGAATGGCTCACTTTTCTTCAGGAAACGCAAAAAAGCCGCCGATATCGGCAGCTGATAAAGAAAAAACACCCGCGGCAGGAAAAACCGCAGATGTTTAAGAAGACATCGATTTATTCGAAACTTTTTTCAATACGAAACCAATTAAAACACTGTATGTACAAACGGCTGCAAATAAAAATAACATTGTCATTTTCGGCACCACCTTGAATGAGAATCATTTTCATATTTACATCTTATCATGAGTGAGAATGATTTTCAATCTCTATTTTGCGGTGTTTTCTTCTAGCGCTTTCTCTTCGGCACGAATCCTCACAGTGAGCATGCAGGCATTGAGAATCGAAAAGAGAAACAGTGTCCAATACGCTCCGTATACCAGCGGCAGAAAAATAAATTCTAAGATGACGACCGCGTAGTTCGGGTGCTTCATCCACTTGTACGGCCCCTTTCTGACAAGCTCCGCATCAGGCACGACAAGGATTTTCGTATTCCAATACCGCCCTAATGATAATAGCGCCCAATACCTGATCCCCTGTACAAATAAAATAATACATATAATGGCGGCCCACCTTGGAGAAGGCGTTTTTTGAAACGCCGCCACCTCAGCTGTAAGAGAGACAAAAAAGAGCACGTGCATCAGGACGAGAAAGGGATAATGTCCTTCTCCGTATTCGACTGCGCCTTGCTTTTTCACCTTTTGCTCATTGCGCCGGGCCACAATCATCTCCGCAATCCGCTGGGCCGCAAGCAGCATGATAAACAGCCAAAACATTAAGAAGCCCCCTTTTCCCAGCTGAACAGCAAAAGCTCAGACGAAAATCCCGGCCCGAGAGCGCCGATCAGTCCTTTTTCGTTTTCTTTCTGCCGTCCGTGGAGCAACTGTTCTTTTATCACATGAAAAATAGTTGCGGAAGACATGTTCCCGTGTTTTTGCAGCACCTTCCGAGATGCCGCAAGCTGCCCGGTGCCCATTGAAAGACTCGTTAAATAGGCGTCAATGACCTTTTTCCCGCCGGGATGGGCAAGAAAGGTTTTAATGTCGTGAGGACTGACGCCATATTCAAATAAAAATTCATCAACATTGTCCTTCAGCCACTGTGAAACCAGGGTGGGAATGTCTCTTGAAAAAATGACTTGAAAACCGCTGTCGGTGAATTCCCAGCCCATCACATCTTCCGCATCCGGCATCATCACCGATTGAGTGGCGAATATCCGCGGAAGAAGCGGCTGTTTGACGTCGTTTCGGTTCGCCTTTTCTCCTCCGATTAGTACTGCGGCAATTCCGTCCGCAAACAGGGAAGTTCCGATTAAGTTGCTTTTTGACTTGTCGTTCGGCTGAAACGTTAAACTGCAGAGTTCAGCCGCGATGACAAGCACGTATGCTTCAGGATACGCGCGGCAGTATTCGTACGCCCTGGACAGGCCGGCCGCTCCGCCCGCGCATCCTAAGCCCCAGATCGGTATCCGTTTTGTTTTCGCAGAAAACGGAAGCTGATTCATCACTTTCGCTTCAATGCTGGGTGTCGAAAGCCCGGTGCTGGAAATAAAAAAGATCGCATCCACTTTTTCATATGGAAAGGGATTTGTTAAACAATCCGGGTTTGTTAAACAATCAAGTGCCGCATGCGCGCTATGCTTTACGGTTTCTTCCGTATACAGCCGGTTTTTTTCTGAAAAACCCCGTGCCGTTTTATACCATTCAATCGGCCGGACAAACTGCCTTGATTCAATTTCGCCGTTTTGAAAGGCTTTTAACAGCCGGTCAATATCCTTAAATGAATCGGCAAACATCCCTCTCGCAAAATCTGCCGCCGTTTCTTGCGAGACATGATATTCCGGAATGCTGGTTCCGACCGATAACACATATGCCATGCCCATCACCTCTTCACATAAAGGTTTCCGCTTTTTCCTGAATGTATGCATAAGTGTGAATCGAGGATTTCACTGACATGCCATTTTAATAGGAAATTGGCTCTTTTGAATGATAAACCGTTCGACTATACTTGATCCATTCATAAAAAAAGGTTGTGATAAGAATGCTGAAGCCCGTCCTTCTTAAAGGGTCACTCGTTCAGTTAGAGCCGATGACGATTGATCACACTCAGGCACTTTGTGAAGCTGCTTCAGAAAATAGGACGACTTACGCTTACACCCATGTTCCTGACGGAATCGAAGAAACAAAGCGTTATATTGAGCGCGCGCTTTCCGATTATGAAAAAGGACTTGCATTGCCATTTGCAGTACGGAGTCTTGAAACAGACCGAATCGTCGGAAGCACGCGGTTTATGGAGGCGGAAGTGTTTACGCGGCCGACAGACGCAGCTCCGGAAGTGTGTGAGATCGGCAGCACATGGTATGCCTCTGCCGTGCAGCGGACCGGTGTCAATACGGAATGTAAACTTCTGATGCTGACTCATGCGTTTGACGTGTGGCAAACTGTCAGAGTGACGCTGAAAACCGACGTTCGCAACCAGCGCTCACGGACTGCGATTTTGCGGATCGGAGCCCAATTTGAAGGAATCCGCCGCGCACACATTCCGGCTGTCGACGGCGGCCTCAGAGATACCGCCTACTACTCCATCCTTCGGGAGGAATGGCCTTATATCCGGCAAAACCTTTCTGGCCGGCTCGCAGCATATAACTGAAAAACCTGCCGATATACGGCAGGTTTTTTTACATATTCGGATCATGGACGTATAAATTGAGATCGATCCGTCCGTCTGACGTGACCGCTACCCCCTCAGCTTCAAGAGACAGCTTCTGTACAGAAAACATCTCTTCGTCTCTCAATCCGATTTCGCCCTTTGCATTGATGACCCTGTGCCAAGGAAGACGATGCTTTTTACTCATGGAGTGAAGAATCCTCACAACCTGCCTCGCTCCCCGCGGACTTCCCGCAAGATCGGCAATTTGACCATACGTCATCACTTTTCCTTCAGGAATCTGTTTGATAATGGCTACCGCCCGTTCCGTAAATGTCATGCAACTCCTCATTTCGCAAAAGCAGATGATTTTCGAGAAAATCAGCCACTTCCTGATCTTATTTTTATAGATGATAATTGCTTCATCATCATACTTATTACATCTCTGCGTTTAAATAGATTATCTGTTTGTTCACAAAAAATTAACAAAGATAAGCATGTACTTATTTAACATAATATGTAATAATACAATTGTATTAAAAAAGAAAAGGAGTGTTTACAATGAAAATGAAAAAAGCTTTAGCCGGATCAGCCCTATCACTCGCTTTACTCTGTTCTGCCGCCCCTGCTTTTGCCGCAGGTCCTGCTGATACACCTTCTGCAGAAAGCAAAACGAAGGAAGTATCTGCTTTGGCGACGTTCATACTTAATGGTTATGGCCCTGATTACCCTACTTCAATTTACCGGAATGGAATCACCTATTATTTAGACAACATCACCTTCCATGGTGCTGATGGCACTTGGACAGCCGTCTACAAAAGCTGATTTTTCATGACGGCGGAATGATTGTTCTAAGTAACAACTAAAAATAATCCGTATGTTACCGTGCCGATAAGAGAATAAATGATTGCTAACATGTTACTTTTTTCAACCAGACATTATTTTTCTCAATTCTATATTAAAGAAGTGTCAAAATTAAAAACTATTGACATGTTCTGTATTAAAGAAACTAAGGGTTAAGAACTTGTGCAGCAGATCATTTTGTTCCATGTTTGTTTTCCAGAAAAGAAGTTCCAAATATCTATTTTGACGGTGTCAATAATTGTTTTATCATGGAACGGAATCTGGTATGGGAATGATGAGCGCTGTTACGAATATGAAGGGGGCTCTGTCCCCTTTTTCTAGTTTCACTGACCTTAATAATTGATCCGATATATATGCCACTTTAGAAACTAATGGACAATTAGGCTACGAATTAAAAGAGGACTGTAAGCCTTTAACCATCAAAGATCTTAAAAATGTGATCGATCCAAAATGTCTTAACAAAGAGACCCAGCAAAAGCCAAAAAATCTTGAATAATTCGCTGATTAGTAAAGCCTTTTGTTATTCAAAACCGATGCCGAATCAGACCGTTAACCGCGCCATCATTTTTTACCGAAACCGGTTGACAAGAAACAAAAAAAGCATCTGAAGCAGATGCCTTTTCAGTCGATATTGCGACGATGAAAAGAGTCGGCAACCCCCGTATTTCCGACGAGGTCCTTGTATGCGCCTGAATATGCTTTTCAGCCGCCTATATCCACCGCCGCCCTTAGCCATAATGTTAGTCAGTTTGTTTTTATAAAATCATTGATTAATTGATCAGTCGTTAATATTGTGGCAAATTCATCATGCAATGTTGCCAGAGATATAGTGTGAATAGTCTCTGCATCATAATATGTATCATTTTGGTCTCTCATTCCGAAGGCTGCTGTTGCATCTGAAATCAGGTATGTATCAAATCCTAAATTACCGCTCATCCTTGTGGTTGTTGAAACACAGTGCGGCGTAGTCAAGCCAGTGATTACGACAGTTGTTATATCATTTGCTTTTAAAAGCTCTTCTAGATTAGTCCCAATAAAGCTGCTGTTTACTTTCTTGGTTATAATGACTTCTTTATCCATAGGTTTAACGATTTCCTTTATAGCAACCCCCTCATTTTTTGGATAAAATAAAGAACCAGGTTTATCAGAAGTATGTTGTATGTATATGACTGTCCATCCTTTTTCTCTCCATAATTTCAGTATTTTGCTGATATTTTCTTCCGCCTTTACGTTATTTCGTTCTCCCCACTTTTTATCATCAAAGGCTTTTTGTACATCCACAATGATTAAAGCTTTTTTCTTTTCTGCCATCAGATAACCTCCTATATTAAATTTCGTATTTATAACATTTTAAATAAAGTTTTTACTTTTGTACAATTGATTAAATTACTATCACATCTTCCCCGTTGGAAAAGTATTGAAATATCTAAAGTTCACCAGAGGCCAGCAATATTCAACTCTTTTTCTCTATATACTTATCAATATCCTGACATAAGCCCCAACAGTGAATGAAAGGATTGCCCCTAACTAAATTCACGCTCACAAAACATTAACAAAAAAACCCTTGGTTATTTTTGGATTGCATTTAATAATACAAGTGTATCAAAAAACAAAGGAGTGTTTAAAATGAAATTGAAAAAAGTTTTAACTGGTTCTGCCTTGTCTCTCGCTTTACTCGTTTCCGCTGCCCCTGCTTTTGCATCTAGCCCTGGTAATACAAATATCGACTCAACTCAAACAAAAATTTCGACACAAGCGACCAAAGATTCTTTTACAATGGATTACCTTCATAGATGGGATATTCCAAATACAACTGTTAAGAATGGTGTTACATATTACCTTAAGAAAGTCTATCGCGCAACTTTTGAAGGATGGATTAATTAAAAGAAGGGGCTTTCCCTTCTTTTACTCTCTTTTGTAAGAATTTGTGCACAAGATACTCGTTCACGTACATATAGTCCGGGACGGTTTTTCGGCGAAATAAGGCGGATGCCGCATCACTCAATTTTGTTTCTTTTCAAACAATGAAACTGATAAAAAAAGAGGATGCCTCACAATCGGAAGCATCCTCGATCTGGATAAAATAAGATGTTATTTTAAAGAAAACGGATAACTAACCCTCTTGAACCCTTGTTACATCAAGGATTTTTTTCGTTTTAGGAATCATATTATAAATAAGTTGTTCACTTACCGTACACTTTCATAACGTGTTATTTCCCTTTAACTTCAAGCTTTTGAGCACTTTCTAAGCAGAAACAAATTCACGCATTTTCATCCTTGAATGTGATTTTTGTTATTTTTGTGTTATTTTTTTTGAAATATAAATCATTAATCATCATACGGCCGATACTTCTTCCGACCAGCTTCCAGTTCTTTTTTTTGTGCCTCAACATGGCTCAGAAGAAATAAACTCACTGTTCCTACTTTCTTAACCGGATTCAATTTCCCAGAACTCACAAGAGCGCTTAAACGCTGTCTCGTGACACCGAGCAATTCTCCGGTTTCCGCTGCAGTCAGTACTTCTTTTTGAATGAACTGTATCTTTTCATTTTCTGTCATGTCTGTTCTCTCTCCAAATCAGAATAAAACCTTTTAGTATGGTGACGATCGCAGCCATATATAAGATGACAACTGCAATCTTCCCCAATGTTCCAGCTGTTTCAAAATCAATTGCAACAATACCCACTAATATAATAAACAACGTCGTCATATCTAATGTATTGTAGTGCTTTAAATATTTTTTCATATCATCGTGGACGTGATATAATGTAGGAGCAAGGGGATTACTCCCCTTGTCTTACTATGTTTTAGCGCTTCTTGCTTGTCCGGCGGGAGCGCTTTTTTCTGTTCTTCTCTCGCTTCTCGCTTTCCTTCTGCCAAATATCATAAATATTTTTGACAATGGTTACGATTCCAGCGATGATAAGAACTATGTTTCTGATCTCGTCCACTTTAGCACCTCCTTTCGATACTTTTATTATACCAAACCTATTTACGACAGTCAATAGGTTTACGTGAATTAATCTCCATTATTAAAAATTTTTTATTCATATCTTCGCAAAATAAAACTATGGATAAACATCCTTCATTCCATTAAAATGGAATCATCGTCTAAATTTAGGGGGATATTATGGGTATATTTCTAAGTTTTATAGGGGTTTTTTTGTTTATTGGGTTTATAGCAGGCTTGGTTTTATTTTTCATCAAACGAACAAGAAAACTTGGTAAGTTAACAGCCCCACTTTGTTTTGTGGCATCTATATTCTTTTTCTATTTGGGAGGACAGTTTTCAGATACAAGTTCTAGAAATAGAGACACAGGAACAGAATTAGGTGATAATACGAACATTACATCTTTAGATGAAGAAAAAAATGAAATTTCTTCTAAAGACAAGGAAGTATCTGTGTCAGATGATGATTCTACTGTAGTTCATGAATTAAATTGGTCAGAAAAGCAAAATGATACAACGTTTAAAATCGATCGTATTGGAATCGTTAAAGACGAAATGGAATCCGGTGCTGAGGGAACTATAGCTGTTCACTTTGTCATTGACAATGGAAGCAAAAAAGATATCTCAACTTTCCCGAACCAAGGTACCCTCCTTACCAATACTAAAGAACAGATAGATGCCAGTTTATCACTCAGTGAAGATATTGGTGGAGAAATTATGTCTGGAGCAAAAAAAGAAGGGTATGTGCTTTATCCAATAAAAAAATTGAAGGATCCCAATGAAATCAAATCAGTCAGAATAAAATGGGATTTTTGGCCGGATAAAGATGTAACTACAAATGTAAAGGATTTTGATATTAATTTAACTTGGTGAGGAATCGTAATGTAATCAGTTATAATGGTCATCTACATAAGAATAAAGTTGAATTATTAAGAAGCCCCTTTCAAAATGAAAGAGGCTTCTTTTTATTCGTTTAACAAGGCAAACCATGCTTTCTGATAAACTTTTTGGCCAAACCCTTTAAATATAGACTTCGTGCTCTTAGACAAACGCTTTCTTGTTTTTTCTTCAGACATGATTTTTATTACCCTGTCTGCCAATTCATTTTGGGTTTTAACAAGATAACCATTTTTCTCGTTCTGTATCATATCTTTAGGGCCGTATTTAATATCATATGACGTTACCGGTGTACCTGCGGCTAAGCTTTCAAGAATGGTTAGTCCAAATCCTTCAGATTTTGAAGTGAGTATTGAACAAGCTGCTTTTTGATAAACCTCAATTTTGTTGTCTGTAAACCCTTTTAATTCAATATTTTTCGTTAAGTTTAATTTTTCAATTAGTTCTTGAAAGTATGTTTCATGCTCACCCACACCATAAATTTCGTATTTCGCATCTGGAATAACATCAACTACTTTTTTGAATGCCTTTATAGCTTCCTCTAGACCCTTTTCTTTATGATAGCGGGACAAAGTTACCGCTAGGTGCGGATGAACCTTAGAATTATCCTTCTCAGTGTCGGGTTTACTTATTCCATGTGGAATAACGCGATAATTCAACCGCTCTCCAAACTCGTTTGAAAAGTCATTTTTTTGTTCCTCAGTCAAAAACACAATCTGATCAAATTTATCAGGGTTCTTGAATAAAGCATTATATTGTTGACTTAATTCAAAATCACCCTTCTCATTTAAATCGTAATGATTAGTGTGCAACACAACAACTTTTCTAACATCAGATAATCTTTTATCCAATAATAAACTGAAATTTTTAGGGTTGTCAGACATGATGATTGGTGATTCAATCTCTTTTGTTCGATTAGCTATCCAATATGCCGCCAGGTCTTCTAGGTTCTTAAATTCTAAAGGCTCGGGATAGAAAAGATTGCAGCGGAATATCTCTTCATCTTTAGGCTTTAACCATGTTGTGAGATAACATTTCCCATCCTTTCCGAAATAACGATCTAACTTTGGTTTGTTGCTGAACAAATCCATTTGGCGTTCACGTACTAAATAACCATCCTCGTTATATTCTTCTCTGCGAAGCCTGTGTCTAGCTTCATTCATGTAATCAATATATGCAAGCCGTCCGTTGTTATCGAACTTTTTGTACTTTACATACAGACCATCTTTGAAGTAACGAAAAGCATTGTTTGCTTTAAAAACGATGAAGCCTTCTTCTTCTTTATTCGGATTCCCTTTTATACGATGATCTTCTTTACTGTTCTTAGAAGGATCTAGATCATTGAATAAATTATAAACCTTCACTCTTTCATCGAGTTCATTGGCATTATAAAGATTTTGAATGATACTTTTATGATTCTTTTGAAAAAGAATGGTTAGAAATTGAGTTTCTTTATACTCTGAAACGAGTGTATTCGCTCTATGTATTGTTGCTTTGGTCATACCGCCTCTTTTTGCATTTAAGGAATTAAACAAAAAAACAGGACTAACGAGAGACATATTTTATCCCCTTTTCATATTTTTTCACTAGATTATATTACTATAAATGAAATTTTAATGAAATAGTCATATAAAAAGAGAATAATACTTTTTATTTCAATTAATTCACAAGAGAAAAATAATTTTTACCATTCTATAAAATTCCATGGTATAATTATCCTCATCAAAAGGGGGATTATAATGAAAGAAATACTATACTTAGATACTGAGCTAATGAACTCAAATTTAGCACAACTTGATCAAGGGCTTACTACAGACATTTCACATCATAGTGATTCTCAAAAAACTGAAAGTGATGGTTCTAATTATTCAAATCGTAAAAATGCCGAACTCGGCGCTAGACTAGGCATCGTTTCATTAAATGTGAATGGAAAATTAGGTGCTGATGCACAAGAAGGCTTTCATGAAGGGCGGTCTTTTTTAGAAGGAGAAAAAGACATTCTTAATAAATCTTTTCACGATTATTCTTTATCATTATTAATGGATAAGTTGACTGAGGAGGGCTTACTGAAAGAAACAGATTCTGATTTAAAAGAGGGCGACTTTTTTATAATTGAATCTGAATTGAGATTAAATGATTTTTCACTAATTAAGAGGTTTTGCAATCCCGAAAAAACAGAAAATCTATTATTAGCAGAAATCGCTGATTCTCCAATGACATATAAAGATGCAAAGAAACTCACAAATAAAACTAACCCCAATGCTAAAGATCGTGAGTTAATGGGTATAGCTGAAACAATTGTAACTATACATGATTCCGTTAAACCAACACTGTTGATATTAAAACAACTACACGCATTTAGTGATTATTTATCTGATATATTCGATGATCATTCATTTATTAAAGTAGGGAATAATGCAGGGGTAATTAAAAATTCCAGTTTACGGGAATCTACAACTTCCCTTTCGTTAAGATCAGAAAACAATAGGAAAGTTAAATTACTTGGACGCTTCACTTCAAAGAAACAAAGGGTGTTTAATGGTTTTAATCTTGAAGAATTAAAACCAGATGAATTCTATAAAATGCCAAATTTATTCCTTGATGTTGCATTAGGATCAATGCAACTTATTAACGAAGGCGATAACATTGTTAGTCCAATCGCCATTTATTTTGAATAATTATTAAATAAATCTCTTCTTTTTTTTCTTATTTTATCGAACTCTTCAAATTTGTTGTCTAAATTATTACTTCGAGCTTCCATACGTACCCTATTATTTTTTTGTGTTTTATCGAACTGGTCATTTAAATGATTAATCTGATCAACTGCTTGTTTTATTATGTTACGACCAAATTTGAACATTTTTTTCACCTCAGTTTTAAAATATCATATCATAAACCATTTTATGCATACAAAATTATAATGTGAAAAAGCTCCTTTCATTCAGGAGCTTTTTTTCATTTCAATAAGGCTTTAAGTTTCGCCTTTGTATCTGGTCCGTAAATGCCGTCTTGACGAAGCCCATACATTGACTGGAAACGTTTCACTGCATTCGCCGTCTTCGGTCCATACGCACCATCAATACCAAAATTTTTTGCGTTTTTATCCGGATAATAATGAAGAGTCGCTAACGCAGTCTGGATCTGTTTTACAGATTCCCCTCGGGTTAACGGGTTTGTGACTTTAAAAATACCCGCAGGCAGGCTGAATTTTGATTTTTGAGTGGTTTTAGGCTTTGAGGCTGTTACTTTCTTCTTGCCGCCGCTTTTCAGCTCATTATCGCTTTTGATATAGGAGACATTCACATATCCGTGGAATGTCTGGCCTTTTGAATTGGTGTATTCAACATATCCCCATCCGTTGACAGTTGATCCAAGCTGATATTTTACAACCGTGCCATTCGGCAGGTTAAGCACCATGGAAGAAGAGGCGCTCCGTTGTGTACGTAAAACAAGGCCATCGCTTGAAACCACCGTGTTTTTGATAAATCTTCCTGTGTCTGTATGGGTAACATCTGGATTTGATACAGGCACCGTTACAACCACACCACCCATTCGCTTTTTAACACGGGTTTTAAAATCGGCAAACCCCTGCGAGTTGCTTACCCATGGCGCCGGGCAGATTTTATGTGTAATGTCGTAATGTCGCACAATGTCATTGATTGGATCAAGTTTATACATTTTGCACAGCTCGGCACAAACTTGTTCTGCGCGGGCAATGGTATCAGGATGGAAAGTTCCGTCCTTTTCGATGCAAAGCTCCACGCCTGCAGACAAGAAATTCGCATTCGGCTTCAGCGCCGCGACACCACGGTATGGCTGCCCGTTGACGAATTGCTGAACGTCATTCGCATGATAGGCCACCTCATTCAACGGAATGATGCAAATAGCCTCTGTACGATCGACAAAGATATGTGCCGATGCAAACGTCTGTTTTTTCTCAGACAGATTTCTGTTCTGTACGGGGAGCGTTTGACCAAAGTATCTATAATGATTGGCAGCAGGCGCGCCGGGGTTTGCCGTGTAATGCACCACCAGTTTCTTCACGCCGTTGTTTTTGATTCCCGGCCGCGTCCATTTGTTAATATCAATATATTGGTTTCTGTATGCTGACATAAAAATCTCTCCTATTCTGTTTTTGAATACAAAAAAGCAGCCGGATTAACCAGCCGCCTGATCGTCTTTTTCTTTTGTCTGATCGTTGTCGCTTTCAATTACGTGTAGCCGGTCAGTGATGACGGCCGGGATTTTAACGCCGATCTGCGCCAAATTCTCCGTAATGGACAGTCCTTCGTTTGCGATGTAAAAAAGAACGGTTCCAAAGGTCAGGACGCCGTTCAAATTTGTTATCGTGTCAATAATGTTGGCGACGATGACCACCATAAAACTGAGCATCTTCCGCACATATCCAAACCATGCACTGCGGCTCCGGAGCTGCTTCATTTTCCATGCTTTTATAATGCCTGTGATAACATCCAAGATGCTTAGGATCAAAAGTAAATCAAGGTATTTCACCTCCCCGAATAGATATGTTCTTGCGATCTGTAAGCTTTCAAAGTTCAACATCACTTGTATTCCCTCCATTGTTAATCACCTCCTTCGAGGCAAAATAAAAACACCTCTAGGGTGTTTATCAGCTCCCTGTCCCGCCCACATCCACACTGATTGGCTGTTCTATAGCGGGATAAGTTAAACCAGTGATTTGTTTATATTGCTCTTCAGTAATTCTGTTCAATTCAACAAAACGGGCGACATTCGCGTTTGTATAATAATTCCGGCCCCAACCATAAATGGTCTTGATATTTGTAAACCAATCCATTATGCTTTTCCTCCCTCTGCCAACATAAGAAGCAAGTCAGCCAATATTCTTGACTGTTCCTCGGCTGCGCTTTGAGTTTCTGCCAACTGCTCCATAATGACAGCATTCTGCTGTTTTAAAATATCAACAGCCGTTGGCCCCTGAACATTTTTTGCGTGCTCTAATATAGAATTCTTTTCTTCTCGTGTAGCCGATTCTATCCATACCTGTTTGCTAGGATCGAATTTCGCCTTAAAAAATGAAGGTGGTTGAATTAGCGTGCAATTTTCAGGAATAATATAATTTCCTTGCTCATCTACTTCGCTAATAATAGAAGGTCCGATAAAAATAAAATCTTCTCCATACTTGTATGCTTGAATCATGTTGCAGTTCCTCCTGTTTGTAGCGGCACAGATACATCTATATAAAAACCATCTAATCTATTTGAATCAAGTGGCGTTGGATATTTAATCTTTAAGTCACCATCATCGTATACAATCAAATTTGCCGTTCCCCCTGTTCCGCTTAGAGCAACCGAAACGACAGCCCCTCCTATCGGCGTGTACTCAACTGGTATTGACCCAAAAATAATTTCTGCATCTACCCTTACGTGACCTCGTAATAACAACAAAGAACCCGATTTTGCATATATTGGCGTGCGTGTCCCCACGGTAGCACCGTTTTTCAGCGTAATATTTTGCCACACAGGATTTTCAAAATCATTATTTGTAATAATCCGTTTCCACCCTTTAAAAACGCCGTCAGTATGAACCGTGGTATGCCACAAAGTGTTATCATGGCTACGCCAAGCTATGATGGACTTTCTCCCGGAATCGCCTTCGATAACATCATAGTTGAACCAAGAACTATCATTTACAACAGGATTGTTTTTAACTGATGTGCCATTCGCATAATAATAACCTGAACTTAACGCTAGAACGTCTGTCTCATTTACTAATTGTGTTCGTTTTCCGTCATCCTTTGTCAACTTCGTCATCTGGCCGCCATTCCATTTGTCTTTTTCAGTTTTTGTTACGTGAATGTCCGTTTTATCGGCATGAATATCGACTTTTGACTGCGCGCCTTCCACTGACTCAAACTCACGCCATGACGTCCAAGAATCCGAGCCTGAGATTTTATTACGCATAAACTTTCGGCGGCCTGACGACGTTGAATCGCTGCTGCTATAGGACGTATATTCCTGATATGCATACGTTCCGTAGTTGTGGACGAATAGATACCCGTTATTATTCACGGGCGCATTTAATGCTGTCGTGACACTGCTCATATAGTATAAGCCTGTATCCGTTACCGTATTGAAATCAGCACCGCTTAGATACTTCGCCAGCCCATTATCTTCCGTTAATTTAAAGAGCTGTCCTGCATTCCATTTATCCTTTTCAATTTTTGATGTATGTCTTTCTCCGTTGTTATCGTGTTGTCGAAAAGCATAGTAATCAGCCTGTTTGATATTATCGACTTTATCAAGTCCAACTTGTGCCGCAGTAACCTTGTGCGGATTTGAAGTGTCAGAGGTGTGTTTGTCAAAATCCTCTTTCCTTGCTTGCACGTCATTTGTTACGGCAGATAGCCCTATCTGCGCTTTTGTTACTCCATGTGGGTTACTTTTATCCTTTGAATGCTTATCAAGATTCACCTGAACAGCGTCAGCCTTTTCTTGCGAGCCCTTTTTCGTTTCAACAGCTTCGAGATCGGCAAATTTCTCCCGTAATTCCTCAACGGTTTGACTGATTTCTTCAATGGTTTGGTTTACCCCGTCTCTCAGCGTTTCAAAGTCGTCAATGTAGTAGTCAGCTGTCGGAACGATGTTCTGATCTTCTAACGTTTTAGCGATAGAAAAGGTGAAAAATGAAGTTACCAGGGATTGTCCGTTTGTATAATATAGTTTGATTTCGGCCTTAACGGTTCCGTAATGCTTCAGTTCCTCATCAGACAAAATGTATTCAGCTGTACCATTGACTTTGTCTATAAGCGTAAGACTCTTTTTATAAAATGATCCGTCAGCATATAGCAGAACGATTTTTGCATCCAATGCTGACAAAGGCAACGGTACGCCATCCTTCACAAAAGAAAAGGACAGCTTGGCGCTGCCCGTATCTTGCGTCATAAATTGTATGTTAGTGGTTCGGCCGTTTGACCGTCCGGCATTAATATCGAATGACACGCTCCCCGTTTTATACATCTTTGATTCCTCCCTTAATGCTGCGGCGTAACTAGCATCTGCGCTACCCCGTAACCTTTTTTCACATCGAACGGAATTTTGATTTTCATAACAGTTCCGTATCCGGCGCTTTCCGCCTTTGTTGCAACACCATGGATGGCAGAAACACTATCGCCGACTGTTACTGTTTCGTCGATCCTAACGAAGACTTGACCGATCAAACCGATTACATGCCACTCGTCCCTTTCCTCTCTTGGTTTGTATTCCGCTTCAGGCTTATAATTCGGATTTTCAACAGGGATCTGAAGAATTTCATTTCCATCATTCACCTCACGATAAACCAGTCCGCCAAATTCATCGCGGAGATAACGATCATTCCAATAAAACGATGCTCCACCGAGCACAACGCCGGCTGTTTTTGAAACAACGCCAAGAATCTTGTCCCCTACATGAGCTTTACGAATCTTATCGCCTTCTAACGCAACAAGATAAGATGCCTCAATCTTTGAGCCGTCGGCAGATTCAAAATACTCCGCTAAGTCCTTTAAATTAGACACACTTTCAATAGCGCCTGTAGCTCGAACAGTCCCATTTTTAGCATTAAGTTCAATCTTTTTATTCGCTTCTGATGCGCTGCCATCACCGTGCCCCATCGCAAGGGAATAAGATTTACTATTCTTTGTAGCCTTTGAAAACATAACACCCGAAGAAGCTCCGTCTCCGGTCGTATGCGAATCGTACGAAAACATTACACCATTTCGTGATCCTTCTGTAGATGCTCCACCTGCGTTACCAGCAATCAGATTTCGCTCACCCTTTGCAATTGTTGATCCGGTATTTGCAATGATAGCACTGTAATTCGTAAGTGGATGCCCGGAAGATGTTGCTGCGCGGAAACCACCTTTGACGTTATTAGGAACGACAGAGTGCTTTTGGTCACCTAATACTGCCGCGTTTCTATAGCCATAAGCCCTTACTGCAAGGATGTTCGTTTGAGTATTCGGCGATGTAATGCCAGCTATACCATTCGAACCGTGCAGTAAACCATTAACTAAATTTACATTGTATACGCCGCCTCCTATTCCGATCCCATTAGGTGCTGATTCATGGCTTACAAAATCGGAAATGAAGACATCATCTGTTCGTTGATCGCCGCCAACAATCCGAATGTCATATTCAGCAGTTTTAAATCCAGTTACTTGAAGATTGGTAACGTTTATCTTTCGACTTTTATATTGAAATGCAATAACTGAATCTCCTTTATAGTCGTATGTCGGATCCCCAATCGCTGTAAAACCAATGATTTTCACTCTCTGATATGCCGAAACAACTAGCGCCTTTGGAGCTAGTCCTTCATAAAGCGAATTGAACCTTGGTTCTCTTGACGTGCAGTCTACTAACGTCACATCACGTGCAGTCTCACTCCACGGATCCGTCGCTAAATGATGCCCAATGTGTCGCAAATCAAATGATCGGACGTCCCGAAAGGATTCATGACCTCGAATATGGACGTTACAAGGTGCCGGCCATTCTGCATGGGCCTTAACTTCTACCCCGCGGACGTTACCTTCAGTATAGTTATCAATCACCCATATATGCTTAGAACCATCATCTACTTCAATACCGTTTGAATTGGCCCCGCCTTTACGATGTGCCTTCCCGGTAGGGTTTGTCATAACATTATGTGTAATGAAAACGTATTCGCTGTAGTGTGTGGTAATGCCATCGTCACCATAACCAGAGCCAACACAGCGGTCAATCCAAATATACTTACTGCCAGTTGCGGTATAATTTTTAGCAGTTATATCATATGTCGGTGCAGTTATATCGAAGCAATGCAACCCCGGATTAATACCCTCAATTTCACGGATAATGCCGAACTTGACTTGCGCAAATGTCAAGCAGCTTGAATGTATCCCGCCAGTCGCTCCTACACCGCCTTGACGTTCCGGATTCCAATCAAGAGACATACCTTCAACAACAATATTCCGGTTGCCTAACGTATGATCAGCATTTGTAACAACCCACTCGCTGGCCGGTGTATCTTCATGGAGCTTAAGTGTAGTGACACCCATACCTTGACCAATCATATATGTCCAAGACGGAAGTTTGACTCCTTTAACAACATATGTGCCGGCTGATAGCATGAGGCGAACCTTACCAGTGCCAATTGCCCTTTTAAACGCTTCTGAACTATCGGTTTCTCCTGTTGGATCAGCACCGAAGTCATCTACATTGACGGTTCGTTTAATCTTTTGGAGAAGCTTGTTATACTCTTTATCCAGCCGCTCCTTGAGCAATGGAGTTATATTTCCTTCAGCATCAACCCGCGCATCCACAACTTCTTTTACATTTGTTCCATCAGCATTTAAAATCAGGTTGCGTATCCGGTTATATAGACCATCGATATATGAGCGTAAAGAAAAGCCGCCGTGGTCAATTTGCTCCGACGAGTGGGCTTTATTGCTCTTTTTATGGCTGTTTATCTCGTTTTCAAGACTATTCAATCCGTTTTCAACGGTCTCAGCATCTGCTCTTTGTTCAGCAATATACCTTGCGTTTCTAGTGGTGTCATAATCCTTGATTAACTTGAATCCCAATGTGTCACTCTCCTTTCAAGACAAAATAAAAAACACTCTTAAAAAGAGCGCTTCTAAATCATCATTCTCAATTTTTGTACATAACGCTTTTGATCTTTTAATCGCTTTTCTTGCTCCATCCGGATATCCTGAATATCTTTACGGAAATTAGCAAAGTTCAATGTTGGCTTTGCATATGGATTTAAGGGCTTATATTGAATGGAAAGCAGCCGGACATCGTCTTCATAGGTTACGCCATAAACTGTATCAGCCAACACATGAAGTGTGTCTCCTTTCCAAAAATCATCTTGTATGTCAAGAAGCTTTGGCTCATAGATGTATTCATAATCCACTTCGATCTCCATTTTCGGGTAAGGATTCACGTATTTTTTAAGCGCCTCCATCATGCTGGACTCTTTTTTATAACGCTCGTCGCGCAGTGGCTCAGCCCACCGCGGCATGCCATCAAGCAGGAACTTATTTTCCTCAGGGTGCTTGTAAAGGACCGGCTCAAAGACGTACTCCGTTTTTTTGCTGTCGGTACTGCTGTTTTCCTTTATTGCTCCGTATCCCCGTGCTCGGGTAGAGCAGCCGTCTGTCGATGTTTTAATTTTAATGCCGGGCATATTATAACGAGAGTCGAGAGTGTGATTGATACGCTTTCCCATCTTTTTATAAACGTATATCTTGTAATTATCCACATCAAGCTCTAAGCCGTAGTCTTCCACAATTTCGCTTATCAGCTCATTCGCGAACTTATCACCAAAATTCTCCTGCTCCACACTTTTAAATTCACTTTCCTTGTCTTTGAAAATGTAAGAGAATTTCGTCCCCTTCAATGTGAAATCAAGCATTTTTCGTACAGTCAGTGTGCCGCTGATCGTCTCTTCTACATAATGGTTGTTCAAAACGGCAACGAAAACATGGCTTGCAGAAACTTTCTTGCTGAGTGTCTTTTCCTGATCGACTTCGATCATCGTGATAAAGTATTTTTGATGGTTAAATTTCTTTTCGTCCAGGTAAAGAATATTGTCATTTATGAGCAAGTCATATTCAATGCCGTTATCAGCAGTCCGAGTGATCGTAAACTCAATATCTTTTTTTCCGGTAGTGTCATCTAATAGATCCGGATCGGCACCAATGACTTCGACCACTTGATTTCCGTCTTGGCTGGAAACATGCAGCTGAGGGAAGTAAACGTCTTTTGGCAAATTTTGATTTAGCGTAATGTCTTTACCATCATATTCTTTACTTGGTATATCCGGCTCAGGATCTGGTGTGCCCGGATTACCCGGTTCATCTGGTACTCCCTCTGATGTATCATATTTCGTTAATTTATAGGTGAAAATGAGGCTATTCAATTTTGTTGCGTAATTTGGGTCAGTAGCATACCCGGCTTTGACAAGAGCCGCAGTTGCTTTCTGATAGTCTGTTTCCCCGACGACAGCTTTATAATGTTTTTTGTCCCAGCTAAGGCCATTTAAGTACAGGTTCGCCAGGTCTTGTATAGATTCTTTCCATGAAGGGTACTTCCTGAATTTAGCCGGAACTTGTACGTTTTCTCCGTTGATAACTTCCCATGTTTGCATGATGACATATTGGCCGTTGTATTCGCCCTTCATACCGAAAAGGTTATGTCCTTTTGTCGCCAATTCACTTGTGCCCCAAGCGCTTTCTAAGCATCCTTGCGCAATGATCAGTGATGCGAGAATACGGTGCTTTTTATATATTTGCTGGGCGTCGCCGGCAATCTCTTTAATAAAATCTGTATTCGCCATATAAACCGCCTGCCTTACAAGTAGTAGAACCGTGTGTCAAATTCTATGACAAAATCATCGGCATTTTGAATTTCAAACTCATTCCAGCCAATTTCGAGATTCGGCAGACGTCCAGATGTTTTTATTGGTTTATTATTGAGCAGCGCGTACTGCTTTAAAAATGATACCTGCTGTGACTTCTTCAACTCCTGTTCAATCGTTAATTTCTCGCCATTAGTATGATTGATTAGCGTTACATTCTTCCCCTTGGCCTTCAATAGGACGTTATACGCGTGATCTAGTGGATTGATTTGGACATCTCCGGAATTAAAGACAGAGAAACGTTTCTGATTCTTAAAATAATAGGCCAGGTTGTCATCTGATTGCAGGTTCATACCAATGTTCCAGTTCTCTCCTGACTGATTCTGCGCTGTTTTGGTTGAATGCTTAGATTCTGCCATTCCGGTAATATTGGTAAACTCGACAGAAAAAACAGCATGTGTTTTCTCCTTTTCTTTGGAAATGCTGAAATTCCCATCACACATAACAAGGAAACGGCGATTCGGCCATAAGTCAGTAGAAATATAATAGGCAAATGGCTTCACCAATAAAGCATAGAGCTGATGCCTAAGCATATAAAAATTGTTGTGAATTTTTGAATTCATATATACTTCTACAGTGACTTTTCTTGATGAATAGGTCACATCACGTGGATGCTGTGCTGAGATAACACCATGACGCCGCGGGATCGTGATTGTTTCCCGATTGATAGCCGGCGCTTCTGCCAAAAAACTCAACACTTCAAATTGAGGGAGCAAGCTGTCAAGGCTCTGCTCCCCCAATCCGTTATCAAAATCCAAAAATAGTTTTACCAAGCAGGCTTACCCCCATTTCTATATTGTTTTCTTCTATATCGGTCAGCGCTCGTTTGGTCTACTCGGGCCCCGTCAATATAAGTGTTGTTATCTTTTAAGACCAGCTGTTGCAGTAGCTGAATGTTCTGCTGGAGAGCGTCAATCTGCTGCCCCATCATGCTGATTTGCCTTTCTTGATTCTCCACGACCCGAGTCATATCGATATTGACACTTCTATCATTTTCAGGCTGTGCTGCGGATGCTTTTTGGAGTAATAGCAAAGCCTTTGAGATCATCCCTTCTTGCAGTGAAGGCAGTACGCCAAGCTCACGCCCAACCCGCGCCCACAATCCGATATTCCTTTCGCGGTATGCCGGATCTTTCGTAATGGTGGTTTCATCGTACCCTCGTTCGTTGAGGACGGCGAGCTTGGAGCCGCCGCGCCCCGGAGAAGTACCGCCCTTTGCATATCCCACATACGGGCCGCCGCGCGCCATTGATTTCAAGCCGGGATGATTTGATATATCTCCATATCGCCCTTTGATGTAATTAATGGCCGCCAGAATGTTGTCCACCGGATTAAGAATGTTGTTATGACCCGGAAATGCGTTAGAGGAAAACGTACTCGGAATGGTCTGCATTAACCCCCTTGACGGGTTTCCTGCTCTTGCATTGGAATCTGTAAGGTTAATGGCATTCGGATTTCCTCCTGACTCTTTCATGGCAATCGTGATTAAGCCGGGAACCCATGAAAACGGGACACCAGCAATGCCGACCGCTTCCGATACCCATTTTTGGACCTGGGCAGATCCGGTTGCTCCTTTATAGGCATCTGCAGTAAAAAATCCCACATCCGGCAAGACCCCTTTTAAGAATTGAAGGGCACCGCTTTTTAGCGTTTTGAGAATACCAGTCCCTAACCCGTCTATTCCGGTCCCTGTTTTAAACGGGATCATTCCTTTGAAAATGCTGCTGATTATCTTTTGCGGTCCTTTGATAATCATATCCATAACGTCAGAGGCGACGTCCTTCGTTTTGCCAATGACATTCTTGCCGACAGAGACAGCGCCTTTCACCAGCTTTTTCGACCCCTCAAACGCATTCTTGAAGAAGTTTCCGACCCCATTTGCATAACCGGGAAGTCCTGTGGCAGCTGCTTCTTTCGACTGAGCGTGCGGAAGAACAGACGTGCCGCGCGGAAGATCCCACACTTGCGGGCCGCCCATTCCGACAATGTAAGTGCCGATGCCGGGCGTGTGAGCAAGCTCCCATCCTTCTTCGCCGACTAATGCCCGGCCGCCTGGGTGGAAGTCTGTTCCCTTGGCATAGGATAATCCTGGTGCGATTTGCATTGTGGAAGACTGGCGACTATCGTACCCTGCTGGTTTCCATTCTGGAATTGTAGGCGCATGAACAAATTTTAAAAATGCATTTATCCCATCAGTAATGGCATTTACTTTGGTTGCCAAATCAACTTTGAATAGATCCCATTTCCCGAGCACTTCTCCTGTTTCCCAATCAACCTGATCAATATGCCCTTCTGCTTGCTTCTTCGCTTCCTTTACGACGCCTTTATGAGTTTCCTCTGCTTCATTAATTGTCTTTTTAGCCTGACTCCTTGCGTTTTTAACTGTTTTATCGTGTTCTTTTTGAGAAATTGATCCTTTTACATAACGCTGCTCATCCGCGGCATCAATAACGGCATCACGTTGTTTCTCAGCTGCTTTAATTGTTTTTTCTTTTGCCTTGTTACTGTCTTTTATAACAGCAGCCGCTTGTTTAGCAGAAAGATTAGACGCCTCTTCTTTTAACTTCTTAGATATCTTTATCTGCTCAGCCTTACTTCGTGAGAGCGCAGTTTCCATTTCAGCAAGCATTTCACCTTTAATTTTTGCTATTTCTTTATCTTCTTTTTCTGTGGTTTTTCGATTTTCCCGGGCGGCAGTTCTATAAATTTCATCCACTCTGTCAACATACTTTTGGATCTTCTTTTGTTTTTTCTCGTTATAGGCATCGATTTTGCCAATGATTTTATTTTCTTCTTTGTCAGACATTTCGTTATTAGAAGCATAAAATTCTTTCAGCACTTTAGTTGCATTGTTAGCGCTGGTTTTGTATCCGTTTTTCAAAGAATCACCCATGTCTTTAAAGCGCTTTGACATGTCACCTGCGATGTCGTTCGTGATGGTAGCATTGGTCGCTTTCAGGGTGTTCAGCTTGGCTGTAACCTCAATGTTCATGTCTTCATAGGCGTTGACGGCTTTTGCTGTGGATTTTGATACACCGTCTCCAAAATCAATTGTTGCCGGGAGCACTCGTTTCTTTAAATTGTCGTAATACTTAAATCCGGCATCAGCTAAAAGAGTCACACCCGTAATTAACGCGCCGACTGGACCGCCTAACAATCCAAGTCCGCCACGTAAAAGACCGACAACAGCAGTGCCTTTTTTAAGTATGTTAAACAGGCCGAAACCGCTTTTTGCAAGCTTCATAAATCCGCCTGCCCCTTTTACGGCATTTAATCCGGTTTTGATAATTCCGGCACCGAACTTTAACAGCTCAGGAGCAAAGGTAAGAACGAGTCCGGCAATTGTCCCGATTGGACCTCCGAATAGAGTAAGCCCAGTACCGGCCACCCGGGATGCGCCGCCAAGCCCGCGCATCGCTTTCGAGCTTCTATTTGTCGATTGCTCCAGCCGGCCCACTCGTGTCGCTGCCACGGCGTTTGTTTGGTTGAGTCTTTCCATCCGGGTGGCTGCTACCGTTGCCGCAGTAGAAGTTGTCGCAATGCCAGCTGCCGCTGTTCGGGATGCAGCGCCTGCCGCAACGGCTTCAGTCGTATAAACGCCGAGACTTGTCGATGCCCGATTGACGTTACCGGTTAAATATCCCCCCGCTGTGCGGAGCATGTTCCATCCTGCGGCGATCCTCGGTAAAGCTCCAAGTACCAACAAAAAAGCCCCGCCCAAAAGAGAAAATACCGTAACTGCTCCACCTGTAATAGCAATAGTGCTTGCGACGGAGTGCGGTAAGGCGTCGAACCACGTCACTAATGAGGTCAGACCCTCAGTAGTAGCTCTGATGATCGGTATAAACTGGTTTCCCATGGTGATGACGGCGTTGTTTGCTGCAGATTTCAGATATTCTACGGATCCGGCCAGATTGTCCATCTGCTTGTCAGCTACTTTTTCAGCAATGCCGCCGCTGTTTTCTATTTCCGCTGTAAATTCTTGCAGTTTATCTTTCCCTGCATGCATGAGTGTGATAAAACCAGATAGAGCATTCTGTCCGGCAAGCTGCTTGGCGATCCGGATCTGTTCTGTTTCAGTATAATTTTTTGTCTTTTCTGTGATCTGTCCCATGATGTCGGCCAGTGGGCGCATCTTGCCGGTAGAGTCCGTCACTTTCAGACCTAATTCCTCAATTGCGGAAGCTGCCGGCTTAGGCGGAGCCGCCAAACGTGTCAGCGTTGCTCGAAGGGCTGTTCCGGCCATGTCTGCTTTAATTCCGCTGTTTGCCATAATACCGGTTGCTGCAGCCAACTCTTCCATGCTGACACCTGCTGTTTTAGCAGCCGGAGCCGCGTATTTCATCGTTTGGCCAATCTCTTGCAAAGTGGCATTGGAGTTCGTGAACGTATACGTCATTGCATCAGCAACACGGTTTGTGTCCTCTGCCTTAATATGAAATTCAGTTAAGATGTCAGAAACGATATCAGCCGTAACGCCGAGGTCGGTTTGTCCGGCGGCAGCCGTCGCAAGCAAGCCGGGCATAGCACCGATAATTTGGTTCGTCTTATAGCCGGCCATCGCTAAATACTGCATGCCTTCGGCTACTTGCCCATCCGTATATTGCGTAACAGCGCCGAGATGTCTAGCTGTTTCTGTTAATGATGCCAATTGATCGTCCGTTGCGTTCGCCAATGCGGCGACACGGCTCATATCTTTCTCGAAGCTTGCTGCGGCCTTAACGGTTGCACCGATCCCAAGCGCTCCGGCGGCACCAATCCCCGCTAACGCCTTTCCTGTGGCTGTTGCGGATTTATAAACAGCGTTCAGCTCTTCTGATACATTCTTTGAATCCTTTTTAAAAACAGAAAAAACGCCTGCAGCCCGACTGCTGCTGTCTGACATGGTCTGAAACTCTTTGCTGACTTTATTCATCTCTTTGCCGAGATTCTCATGAACCGCAATAGCATCATTCAAACGCCGCGCCTGAATCTGTGTCTCACGGTTGTCTTTTCCTTTTTGTCTGACCAGTTCTTCATACCGTTGACGGTGTTCCTGAACTAATCTGCCTTGAATCTTATACTTATTGCTTAAGCCCTCCATCTGTGATTGCAAGAGCTTTGATTGGTTGCCAGCATTTTTATAAATGCTTCCGGCTGCCTTCATTTCTGAATTTGCCAGGCGCATCTGCCTTTTTAAGCCTTCAATTCCTCGGTTAAATCCTGTATCATCAAGACCGACCTTAACGACCATATTTCCTATAGGTTGAGCCATATGTATCCACCCCGCTTTCCTGGCAAAGATTCAACAAAAAAGACAGGCTATAAGCCCGTCTAAAAGAAGACATCTTCAAATTTCACTTCTTCTGGTTTATTGGTTTCGGTCAATATCTCTAAATAGTGATATATGTCCATCTCGTCAATTGCGTTCATACTCCACCCTTGTTGCAGGAGAGTGGCGTAAATTTCATTTATTTGCTCGATTCCGCGCTCGTAGGTGTATTCTTCTCCGTCTGTTCCGGCAAAAAATCCTGATCAGCAGCCTCAATTTCTTTATAGCCAGCAACTTCCGAGAGAATGCGGCTCACTTCTTTCGCAACTTCAAAAGATTCCAGCCCCTCAAATAATTGATCATAAGTAAATTGATTGCGGAATATCCCAACAATAAATTGCAGCTGTTTTTCGAGGATTTTGATGCTTTTCTCCAAATTATCCGCTGTTTTTTCCGCTTCTGCATTTAATCGTAATGCTTCAAGAAGTGTTTTTGTATTGGTCCGGGGTGCAATAAATGTTTTAAATTTCTTTTCATCTTCGAACCATAGTTTAATAGAAATATGTTTTTGAGCCATGTTGACTCCTCCTTTTCATGCGAATACAAAGGGAAGCTCTTAAGCTTCCCTAATCCCTAAGTTAAGCACCTAGATCTGTACTTGTTTTTTGATCGGCAGTGGATGATGTATAGGCACTGCCATACACTTTTTCATAAAACTTATCTAAATCGAAATTAGGAGCATCTTCATCCGCGATCACTTTATATACATCATCTTGGTCTCTTTCAAGAAATTCAGCTGACAACTTAGAAGTTTGAAAGTCCACTTTTTCTTTTTTTGTATTCCAGTCGTCATCAGGCAGCGTAAACCGACCTTGGACTAAGCCGACATATCGTCTTTTTCCATTAGCTTTCACACCAAAGAAAGTCATAGCAATCCAAGGCGGAGTAACATTCTTCTTAAATAAATACAGTCCGTCTGTGGTTTCCTCTATCCCAAACAAATTGACAAGGTGTTCTGGCGGAACATCTCTCATCTCTAAGTCTAATTTCGTTGAACCAGTTGAAACAGCAAGGTCAACTACCTTGTTATCAGCATATTGCTTTTCTGTAGATGAATCAGTTGCCATCTTTGCATTTATTGCATGTGGATAGTCGACAATCTTGCTGGCAACCCACAAGCCGTTTTCTTTTTTTAATGGTGCGTATTGAACGCCTTCTAATCCCACCATTGAGCTGTATTCAGGCATCATAAAACCTCCGATTATAGTAAAATGTTTGCCTCAAACCGATAACCTTTCCGAATGAGGCGCTCTGATTGTAGAAATTCATTGATAAGAACTGTCGTTTGAAAATCCAGTTTTCCCATAACATCCAAGATAGCCGCCATAATTGGATCACACGACTGGTTGTGATACACATCAATTTGATACAAAGTGCTATCTTTAATTGGATGCCCGTCTGCCCATTCAGTCGTTCTGTACTCTAATTCTTGAACCACAATGTAAGGTGGTTGGCTTTCCAAACCTTCTGGCACAGCCAGTTCATAGATGTTTTCAGGGCCAGTCAGCATTAAAAGCGCTGGATCTTTTTCCAGCGCTTCAAATACTTTATTTTTTAGTTGTGATGATCTTTCTACTAGATTCACAGTTTAAAGCCTGCCTTTATGACTTTTTCCATTGCATCAAGCATCTTGCCATTCGCCTTTACCATACTCCGGTGAATAAATGGATTGGCAGCTTGATGGAGCGTGCCGAATTCCGGCAAGTGAACACGGAATTTTGTATCTTTTGTAGGGCCTACAACTGCGTATATCTCTCCGTCTTCATCCCTTCTGATTCGGCTGCCAACGATAATATCCTCATCAATGTGATGGTGGCTGCCGCCGATGGCAGAGCGCGGCGCTTCATCGTTGATCTCTGCCGCTAAAATTGTTCCTCCTGCTTTCACAGCTGCTTTATGGATTTTTTCATCCTTACGGGCCAGTTCTGCGAAAGTGGACTCCAATTCTCTAAAACCTTTCAATTCCAGTTCGAAATTCATTTAACTCACCACATTTGCCTTGATCGTAATAAAATGGCGGCGCGAATAGTTCGGCAAGATAGCCTCAATTTCATATGAATCGCCCTGAAAGACGATTCGCATATGTTCATTGATATCTTCCCGGTGCCGGATTGTAAATTGAACTGTTTTTTCTTTTTGTATGGCCGCTGCAGCATAATATTCCCGGCCCTTTAAGCCCTCCGCCTTTGCCCAGCATTCAATAACTGTTTCCCACCTATCATTTCCCTCAACAGGCAGACGGCCGCCGGGCTTCTTTTTTTGAAATTGAATGCGGTAACGCATATCATTCAGCATCTGACGCCCTCCCCGGCAATGTATATTTCAGCTGATTGATTAACGAGGTCAGCACACCGTCTAAATTAGATGTTGTACCAGCTATTTCCCTGTTCTCATACCAATGTGCCACAAAAGCATTTACGCACATGGCGGCCCGGGCTGATTGATTGGGAAAAGCAAGGCCCGTTGCCGAAGTGATGTATTCTTTTGCGGAGGCAATGAACGCGAGAATTAAATCGTCCTCCAGGTCACCATCAACCCGGAGGAATTTTTTCGCTTTTTCTAATTCTATTTTTTCAGCTTCTGTCATCTGGCATCACCTGCCTTTCATTCTGCAGGAGTAGTTGATTTCAGTTCATCAATTTGTTTTTGCATACCATCAAGTACAGCCTTCACTTCACTGTTCAGATGATCCATCATGACGCTGCCTGTTCCAATGTTATTGCTGCGAACTGATTTGTCAGCAAGCATTTCATGTACAATGCTGCCCTCATCAATAACTGCTGGATCACCTTTTTCGCCTTTAGGACCTTGCTCGCCTGTTTCACCTTTCGGACCAGCAGGACCAGGTTCCCCCTGCGGTCCTGGTTCACCCGGATCCCCTTTAAGCCCCTTTACAAAGAGTGGGTTTTCTTCGCTATTGTCAGCAACAGAAATATCCGTAATAGGCGCTCCTTCCCCGTTGTCTCTTGCTGACGTTAGCACACCGTTACTTTCGTTTAGAATGTTGTTTAGTTTTGCCATCTTTTAATCAATCCTTTCAGTATTAGTTTCCAAGATCAGCAGATTGTTCAGGTGTTTCCACTTTTGCATCCTCACCAACAACAAGATCAGTTACAATGATTGCAGCTTCTGGATCCACTACTTTTCCGTCGAACCGCTCAATACCGCGGAAATATGTCTGATCCGTAAGAAAGGCATCTCCGCCAACATCTGTAGATTTGATTTCAAATTTTTGACGATCAAACATGAAGTAGCCGCGTTTAAAGTCGCCGAAAAGAATGTGTGTTTTCTGTGTTTTATCATCCGTAAGGACTTCATCATAGATTTCAACCGGACGCCCAAATAGCAAGAAATTATCCTCATTTCTTGGATCCTCCGCTAAAATGCCGCGGCCGTTTTTGTCTTCGATATTTGCTAGGGTTTCAAACGCTTCAGTATTCATCACCCAAACAGCGTTACGTCGATAACCGCGCTTAATTTGGTTTTTCACTTTTCTTAAAAACTTAATCGTAATGAGTGACGGCGCTTTAATAGACTTGAATTTGCCGCTGCTAATGATACCTTCAACGTTTTTCTCACCACCGTCTCCATAAAAAATTTCATCATTCTCTGTTACAACGGCTGATTCAGACAGCCAGTCCACGATCTCTTGAACAAAATTCACAAATGAATCATTTAACAACTCACTGGAAACAGGCATGATTCCGGCAAATTTCTTGACGTTATACCAAATTTGATCAAATTCCATATTCTTCAGTTCTTTAATCTGTTCTTTCTCCGCTGTGTTATAAAGTTTTCCGGCAACGCCTTTACGAACCGTATAATTTCCGGATGGCGCAGTTTTCGGAACAACACGGATCAGATTACGAACAGAGTTTAGTTCCTGGATAGATTTCAAAATTTCTTTTGAAATATCATCCGGCACTGTATAGCCGCCGTCTTTATCGCTGCCTGCAGATAATGCACGGTTTTCTTTCAAAACGCGTTCCATCATGTTTCGCTCTTCTGTTTCAAGATCATGGCTGCGGCCGGTTAGCACCTTCAACCACGCTTCCCGGTATTCTTTCGTCGCTGTTAAGATATTGCGATCTTCCGCCTCTTTCTTTGGTTCACTTTTGATTTCTGCAGCAAAGTTTCGTTCCTCGCCAATCTCCGGAAGTTCTAAACTGCGGCCCTCTGTCATTAATTCAATTTGACCCTGCAGCTCTTTTGCTTCTTCAAGCATGCTGCGAGCTTCTTCAGGCTTTCCATCCTCCAAAAGATTTGAAGCCTCTTGTTTCTTTTGTGTGAATTTTTGTCTTAATTCACGTTCCTTTTTTGTCATTGCTACTGGCATTCGGGTATCCTCCTTAGATTTGAACATAAAAAATAGACCTATAACGTTAGGTCTAAAAGTTCCAATTCCATTTTTAGTTTTTCTATTGGCGCATCGCGCATTTCTTTAATCTGTTCAACTTTTTCTAAACTGCGTTCACCGATCACAGCCTCCGTATCGTTATAAGCAGGCGTTGTAACAAGTGATATGTCAAAAATACGCTCGATGTTATTGATTCGACGTTCATATACATCTTCTTCATCATTATGACGCCATTCATCCGGCTCATTCTTGTTATAATTTAGTGAAAAGGCGAAGGAACACTGATTAATGACTCCGCTTCTGATATTCTCCATTAAATCTTTAGCATACGTCGTATCTGTGGGGGTAAAACGGAATTTTAGACCAATAGCATCTGTCTCTAATTCAAGCCGCCCAGCATCGCCAGAAACGGTGTTTCTCGCTAACGGATAATCCTGGCGGTGATTAAAAAGCGCTACTACGTTTGAAAGGTCCGTGGAAGCTAATGCATCCCGGCTGATGATTTCTTTAAACCATCCACCTAAACGCTCAGACCATTTTTCAAATTTTAAGGCGTAACCCTCAATAAAATCTCTTTTTTCTTCCCCTTCACCAGCAGAACGCAACTCAATCTTCGTTGTTAGGTGGCGAACTTCCTTGCTCATGTATGTCCTCACCTCCCTTAACGGAACCTGATTTGTTCATTTGATACTCCTCCAATGAATCAAGGAATGTATAGTTAAGCGATACAAGGTGCCTATCACCGTGTTCAATTGCGTTTTTCTCTTCAAAAGCACGAATTTCATTTATATTTAATGCACTGATCCGTTCCATAATTTCATAATACTCCGCCCTAGATTTCGCATCACCGCGCAGCTCGCTGTTTACATTGAATTTGATATAGAACCCGTCTTTAATCTCTTCATCAGTAAAGAGTTTCGTAATAATTTCCTGTTCAAAAGAAACCAGCCACGGCTGCAGCGTGTTTTTTACGTATTCAATCGATTGGTGTTCAATATTATTGAATGTTGCCCGGTCCAGCTCATTGATTTTATGCAATGGAACTTTAAAAATAGATGCGATTTGTGCCTTATTAAATTTCATAGACTCCACAAACTGAGCTTCTTGCAACGGCATAGATATTGATTCATAAGAAAGACCGGCATCTATAATTGCAATGTTCCGACCGGCATTTACCTTTTCCCATTCATCTCTTGCCCGCTGTTTTGCATCTTCGTCTATTAAAGTCGGAACTTATAAGATTCCCCGCGGTGTCGCATCATTTTTATATAATTTCGCATTAAATTTTGTGGCAGCCGACTGCGCGCCAATATGCTCCCTTATAACTCCGATAGGACTCTTACCGTTGATCCCGTCTTCTGTCATACCCTTGAAATGCAGGATTTCATCTGCATACAATTCAACACTTTTTGAATTAATGACCGTTTCATACCACAGCATACCTGTGTTTGGGTTTACATAGGCTTGCGTATTGGCCGGGTTTAATGGCAATAGAGCTGTAATAAAGCCATTCCGATCTGTTTTTATATAAGAATAGGCATTCCCCCACGTACAAGCATGAGTCATCATGAGCTTTTTCCAAGTAAAAGCCGTCATGTATTGATTCGGTTTGAGATAAAGCAATTGGGCAACAGGATGATCCATACTGCTTATAATATTTCCTTGCTTCTTTTTGAATGTATGGACGGCAAGCTTCGCAATGTCATCAGACAAGACATTTACACATGAAAAAACATCTGGGTGGATAAGTGCTGTTGATTCACTGACGCGTTCACCGCTAGCTGTTTTTGAGCCGCCGAACATATCTATAATCCAATCAGGAGGATTTGCGAGGCCCCAAGGCTCTTCATCATTTGATCTCTTAGAAAACAGCCCTTCCAAAAACAATTAATCACCTCCTTTTCTTACTGAGCAGCAGTGCATAAAATATAAAAAAGACACCTGTCAAAACAAGACCGATGTCTGTGTGCAAACGATATGCAGCTGCCAATATAAAAGCAGCACCTATGATAAAAAGAAAATCATTTAAAAAAAGCATCATGGCTGTCAGTATTTTCTTCACTTCTACACCACCTTTAGAAAGAAAATGAAGCTGACTTGATATATGCGTTTAAATCAACCTCATTATTGATTTGAGAAGCCCGTACATACGCATTTACAAGCGCGGCGGCCGGGTCAATCCGTTGGGTTGATTTTGATTTATCCAGCATGATGTTCTCTTGAGCATCAACTTTTGTTACAGCGTTCCCCATTGCCCAAGTTAGAAGATCATTTTTCGGGTGTATGATTTTTTTGGACTTGACCTTTGCTCTGAAGTCTTTTGTCGGCTCTGAGAGTGTTGCCACCCCTTGGCGGATTTCAACCATTACATATCCGTCTGCCTCCATTTGCTGAGCGAACTGAGTAGCGTTATATGGATCGTATCCGATTTCCTTGATGCGCCAGCCATGTTCCTTCTCCATTTTCTTAATATACGCTCTGATATAATCGTAATCGACGACAGCACCATCTGTTGTTGTTAACCAGTTCTTTTTCTCCCATACATCGTAAGGGACCTTATCCGTGTTCATCCGCTCATGGAATGTATCCTCTGGCATAAAGCCGTGACTATCAACCGCAAAACTGCCGTCATCTAACGGGAAGATGAAAGATGCGGCGGTTAAATCAATCGTTTTTGACAAGTCAATGCCGACATAACATTCTCGGTTCTTCAGCTCAGGAAATTCATCCGAACCGCAATCCGCCCAAGCTTGCATATCCATATAACCATTCTCGCGCATATTAACCCAAATGTTCATATTCTTTGTCATGAAATTTCTCATCTTCTCCGGCACAGCAAGCGCTACTTCCAATTCTCCACGTAAATAATTCAGCCCGTATTCGTTAGCTGCCACAATAGGGTTTGCTTTTATCCAATTGCGCTCATCTTTAATGTCATCGTCTTTATCTAACTCATTAATCATCACAAAATACTTTTCATTTTGCTCAACTTTATTGGGATCCAGTATACGTGAAACGTAATCGTATTCCACACGATAGGCGGGATTATTTAGCTCAAACCCTGCTGTCGTAATAATCATCATTAACGGTTGAGCACGAGCAGCCATACCAGAAGCGAGTACATCGTAAATCTCTGAAGTTTTATGAGCGTGATATTCATCGATGATGCCGCATTGCGGGTTGAACCCGTCCCCCGTTTTACCTGCATCTTTCGAAAGCGCCTCTATTTTTGACTGTGTTTTGGGATGTTCAATCTTACCGTAAGCAATTCGGTATTTCTTCTCCGGCTTATTCAAAAGGTCACTTTGCATAATCTGTGCTTTAATTTCGTTCCAACAGATTTTTGCCTGTTCCGTTTTTGTTGCACCTATGTAAACCTCGGACATGTATTCGTCGTTAGCCATTGCCTCATAGGATCCAACACATGCCAGGCTTTGTGTTTTTGTGTTTTTACGGCCAACCTGCCAATACACTTTTTTAAATCGTCGATAGCCGTTATCCTTATGCACCCAACCGTACACATTGCCGAAAATAAATATTTGAATAGGCTCCGGCACAATATTTTCACCTTGCAACGGCCCTTTCGTATGCTTGAATTGTGTCATCCAGTAAAGAAAGCGACGCGCTTTCTCATCATCAAAGACGTACGGAAACTCTCTGGTACCTTCTCGGCTGATATCATTTAAAAAGCGCTGACAAGCCCACACGTGTTTTTCACATGCGACAATCTCACCCGATATAACGTCGCGTGAGTAATCAATAAGAAATTGTTTTATTGTCTTCATACATTACCAAACTCCTTTTCCGCAGCCGTCTTTTCTCGTTCCTCCTGTGTGCGGGTAATAGCGAGTTTTGCCCGGGCAGATGGCGTAAGGCCGAAATCATTCGCAGCTGATTTCATTTGATCATAGTAATTCTTTTGCCGCTTCAATAACGGATGCTCTTCACCAATCAACTGAATAGGATTTCCATCCTCATCATGTCCCTCGGTATGCACCATGATTCCATCTTTTTCAATGATTTCTGAAATGGAAACATACTGAGAGTACGCATTACAATAGGCGGCCAACATGCTGATATCTGCTTCAGTAATAATCTCCACCTCAGATAACAAAGCAGCAACCCTTTTAAATTCTTTTTTCGCAATTTTATTTAACCAAGGTGGCGCTTTAATATTGTCGGAGCGCATTTTTATCTTTTTTTCGTGGTCAGCACGGGCAGCCAGCTCATCCGTATTCTTTTTGTTAGGATTGCCTTGAATTAATTGAAGTGTTGCAGATTTAGCAGGTCTCGGCATGTTTTCACCTCATTTCGTTTCAAAAAAGTACGTTTTTTTCTTGTTTTTTTCACCAATCGTGATACGATGGAATCAAACACAAAACCAGTCGTACCAAGCCCTCTCGGTTGATTTGCCGAGGGGGCTTTCTGCTGTTTCCGGAACTTTGAAAAGCGGTGTTTGTTTACAGAAGGGGGATCGCCGTTCTCCGTTCGTTTCCCTTCCAGAGATTTGTTAGGGGGGGAGGGTCACTTGCCCTTACTGCCGTGAGCCTTGTTATGACAGGCATTACACAAGCTTTCAAGGTTCTTTATGTCCAATCGTTTCGACCAATCTTGCTTTACTTCCACTATATGATGCACCATGTCAGCCGGAGTAAAGCAATGATTTTTCAAACAATGCTGACAGAGATAATTGTCTCGTATCAAAGCAAGTTGTCTTGTTCGTTTCCATTCAGTTGATTTATAAAAACTTGTTATTGTTTTGTTTCTTGAATGTTTGTTGTAATGTTTTGTTTCTTCTTGTTGTCGTGTCTTGTGTGCATCACAGTACCTTTCCCGGGTAAGAGCATGGCAACCACGGGAGGAACATTCCTTTAGGGGCTTGGGCGGCATGAACTTACATCCTTGTTCCTTTGTTTCGGTGTGAATGCCAAAAAGAATTGAAGTTCATATACATTGATTCCATCAATATCCCTTCATTCTGTCCCGCCATATTTATCCCCTTACATGTCTTCGTCTCTTTTTCTATGCTCTCTCCATACTGTGTTATGAATCCCATGTATGCAACCTCCTTACATTCCCTCTAAACCGACACCGTACTCAAGCCGTTAGCCGCCAATTGTCTCCTTGAGATTTATCGGAATCAGTTTACAGGGAATATAAAAAAGCACCCCGAAGGATGCTTTAAATAATGAAACGTTTATGCTTTTGTAATAAGATATATGTTGCTTATTAATCTTCTCCCTCTGTATCTATCATCTAAGTCTGGATTTTTGCTTTTAGTGATTATGATTGCTTTGATTCTAACTGATGGATCTTCTTGCTCAGCTTCTTTAGAATGTTGAGAAATAATTGCTTCATAAACCTGGTATCCAGTCGTAAAGAAGAGGGGGCAAACGCTTATAAAATCAGTTTTCACGTATATAATAATAACAACAACAATAATTAAAAATGAAACAGCTAAGTTAATAAATGATTCATAGTCTAAAGAAAACAAAGGTAGAAGAAGAGACATCAGAAAAAAAGTATAGTCATTTACACTTAATTTTTTTATGCTTCTTATTGCAAATTTCAAGCCTGTATTTCCTCTGTTTAAATTGCTTTCCTGATCTTTAAGTAGCCACCTAATAACGAGTTTATACATTAGGTATGAAAACAAAATTATAAGCAAGATAACAATAAATTCAACACCATTTTTAGTTAAGGTCTTTTCTATATACTTTATTATTTTAATATTCCCAAACAAATTAAGGCTATCAATAAACCGATAAACCATAATTAAAAAGAGAGGGAGGTATGCAGTATACCAGAGATAATATTGTTCTTTTTTCCCCCACAACATCATTTTCTCCTCTCCATTTAAAAAAGGGAACCCTTACTAACAATTATTATTCATAAGCTGCTACTACTTTATAGTTCTCAGTTAAAAAAGATCGAGCAATCTTATCGGCAAAAAAATGAATTAAAGGTTTTGGATTTTCACCTTTTTTAAACTTTATTCTTTTATTTTCAAAATCAATAAAACTAAATAGATCCCATATAGTACCTAGTTCTTCTTTATATTTCTCTTGTTCTTCTGGATTTTGCGGTGTTCTCTGTTTTAAAATAGATAATTCATTACATCTTTCTTCAAATTTTTCTTGAAGTGCATCTAAAGTGTCTGGTTGTATTTGGGCTAATCCTCTAGAAAAAATAAATCTTTTACAACTTTTCTCGAACTCTTCGATATCCGCCTCAGGACCCTCAAAAAACGGCATGGAAACTATTGTCTCAAGGTTTGCATCCCTCTTCTTATTAATTTCATCTCTATAATCAAATGTATATTCGAAGTTTGTAACATTGTCGATAAAAATCATATTATCAATTAAAATAAAATCAAAATTTCCACCTAAATCAATTACAGTATGTTCAACAAACTCAAATTGGTTAGTGTTTTTAAAAATTAGCTTTCTCTTCCTCGAAGTATTTTTTTTAGCCCCTTTGTCACCTCTATAATAACCAAATAACGCTTCTTTCCCATTATAAATAACTCGAGCAATAATAAAGTTTGTTTTTTTCTCGTCATACATTTCACTATTATTTCTAATAGCTTTAATTAAATCATCTTTCTTCTTTTTCAAGGTTTGTGATTTATTTATATCTAGTTTAGCTAATTGTTCTTTTCTTTGTATCTCGTCATTATAGTCCCCTATATAAAATTGACCAGCTTCGTCACCATCCTGCTTTTTTAAGTCCTTTAACTTACCTACCAGCTGTTTCTTAGCCCATAATAGGACATCAGAGGCTAAAGCCACTTCTGATGACTGATAATATATATCAGCTTCTTTTTGCTTTTTTAAAAGGTATAAAGAAAAATCAAATTTACCTAAGTCATCTTCTTTTCTTTCATCCAGCTCCGTTAGAACATTGATTATATTGTGTGTATCGTTTAAATTCATATTCTTCCCCCCCTTTTTTAATTATCGGACAACTATTGGGGGAAAGAAACATTCTGCAAAATTTGTCGAACGAAAGTAGCCTTTCATAAATAGATGGCAACCGTAAGACGAAAAAGCATCATTTTACTATAGGTGCAGATTAACGTTTCTTTTTATAAGCAGCAATATCTTTTCTTAAGAAGAGTCGATCTCTATTCGTCATTTTGATTGGCTTCAGTGTCCCATGATCAACTAGCTGTTTAAGGTTTTGACGAGTGCATCCGATGATTTCAATCGCTTCTGATGTGGTTATGACTTCTTTATCAAGGAACTCTCTCAATTCTTCGACATCACTAAATACAAACTTATCCATCCTTTGAATTCCTCCATTTCATAACTACGTTTATAATCGTCAGTGTGAGCCAGATAACTGCCAGCACAATTGATATTATGTCCAGTACATTTAGGTTGTTATAATCCATTCGAGCGAATTGTAAGCAGAACAAGACGAAAAATAACAGTGTTGTTGAGTCTAATATTTTTTTCATTATCCCCGAGCATGGAATTTTTCAATGGTTTTGTTTAATGTTATAGTATAAGAAGGGGAAGTGATTCCCCTCGTTAGTTATGAGCGACGTTTCTTCTTGCCGGGAGAACGTCGTTTTTTGTTTTTATCACCCTTTAGGTCTTTGATGTTCTTGATCAGTGTCGTAATCCCAACGAGAATTCCGACTAACCAAGCTGTATCCCTTAGGATGAATTCAACGATTTCCATGCTCGTTAACACCTCCTTTCGATACTTTAATTATAACACTTATATTTACCACCGTCAATATTTGTATATGAAAAATATTGATTTTTTTCCAATAAATTTTTATCATTACATAAAAAAAGCACCCTATTTTTCGGATGCTCATTTCCGTCTATTCTTTTGAAAATCCAAAATATCCTCTTTCAGAAAAAGCCTGTCCCGAGGCATTTCTTTCATTGGCTCCAATTCCCCGGTCTTTACTAACTGGTTCAGATACTGACGGGTAAAGCCCAATACTTCAAGAGCTTCACTTGTATTGAGTATCTCTTCTTTTAAGAATTTCTTAATTGCATCACGCTCTTTAGGCTTGTACACCTTTGAATCATCCTTTTCTCTCACGATATTTCAAGTAAAGGGAAAATGCTTTTTCAATGATTGAAACAATAAATAAAATGATTAGACTGATGTCGAGAGCTGTTTTCAACGGGCCCGCTGCTACATCCTGACGGAAAAACAGCATATAGGCTAGGGCGAGAAGAACAACAATATCGGTAGTGGACTGTACACTTTTCATTTTTTGAAAGTGGCTGGCTTTCAAGTATTTTTCTTTATTCGCTGGATTTGTTATACTTGGAGCAAGGGAGAAGCGCTACCTTCTCCCTCGGCTCAAAATCATCTGCGCTTTCTTGGTCGACGGCGTTTTTTGATTTTGGGCTTTTTTGTTTTAAGCTTTTCCCTAATGATGAGGATTTTTTCAACAACTGTGAGAGTTGTGAGGATAATCCCCAGTACCAATGCGATTTCAGCCACTTTCTTTCCCTCCTTTCTATACTTTAATTATACCTCGACGCTTTACTTACGTCAAGTAATTTAATGGGCTTTTTTCATTATTTCTCCAATAAAAAAGAGCCTATTCACGCTAAACAGAATAGGCTGTGATCTGCTCTATTTTTCATTTTCAGACGGGAACGTTCAATGTTCTTCTGCACAGTTCCTTTTTTAATCCTCAATAACTGCGCTATCTCTTCGAAAGACATGTTTTGCACAGCATGCATAATGAATATGTCTTTTTCTCTTTCTGTGAGCACGGAAAGGGCGTCAGCGATTCTTTCCTTATCCCAATCGCTTACCTCCCCTTCAGCTTCCTGAACGATTGCATAATCTTCCGACAGCGCATCAATTAAACGCGGATCAGCAAGAATTGTTCTTTGATAAGCGTCTCTTCTGTCAGCACCTCGGCGGGCGCCGGGCTTTCTTCCGTTCTGGAGCCATTCGAGAGTGAATTCAATATCACTGATCATGCTACTGATAATCTTTTTATCGTTGATCTGTTCAGCCGTCAGATTGACTTCAGCTGTATCTTTGTAGAGCCGATACATTTTTCTTGTTTCTCTTAAAGCTCGTTTGTATTCAATGATTAAATCTTGCATTCTGATTCCTCCCCTTATTTGCGCTTAAATGCGCCGCCCTTGCCTCGTTTAAGTGTTTGTATGTTTCGTGTTCATGATTTGTTACGAGAAACGTTCTGAGCGCTCCTGCGTGTTTTTATTGGGCTTTTTCTTTTCCTGCTTCATATCATTCCTCCGTTCAAATAAAAAACGGACACCAATCAGAGCACAGTGATTCTGTGCAATGATCAGTGTCCGCAGGCTTTCCGTCTTGGACTATATTCGATTATGGAGTAATATTTTTAAAACCATCCTACTCCTCAGGCTGTTTATAACCAGTTAATTCGTACTTTATTTTCGTTGTATCCTCTACTAAGTCTTTTATTATTTCTTTTCTAACTGTCGCTTTTATAACACTTGGTACACGGAATTGTATGTTTCTATTTTTCAAGTCCGCAAATAATTCTGGTGCTATTTTTCCTTTAATGTCACCAATTGAGGTTGTGGAAACTCTGAACTGATTATAAGCAGTGTTTACACTTGTTAGTTCACCTTCCACTTCAATATCCTCATAAGCAATTTCACTATTTTCTTTAAGAATATTTATTAAAATATCTAATTTTTCATATGAATTTTCTCCAAAAGTAACTACTTTAGAATCACCGTTAGATTTTGTGCTCCCTTCCAGCTTAAACGTGTATTTATTTTCAGATACCTTTGTAAGCATATTTTTTAAACTCTTTATACTTTCAAATGAATAGGACTCATCAAGAAAAATCTGCTCTTCGATTTCTTTTTTATTTTTTGTTGTAATATCCTGTATAATTTCAAAAAGATGGCTTAATGATTTTTCTGGAACTTCGAATATATCATCAGAATCCATTTTTATCCAAACTCCAAATGATGACGGTTGTAACGAGTCAACTCTAAGTTTAATTTCTTCAGAAAAGCCTTCGCCTACTAAATTCTTTCCAACATCTTTTGCAATATCATTGATTGTTTTTTGGAAGTTGCCAAAAATATCCAACAGGAAGTCCAAACCTATGTCATGACTATTTTGAAAATCCTTAAGAACCAGTTTAAATTTGCTGTCTATAATTTCTTCTTGAATTTTTGTTAATTCCTGATTTGTAACATAATCATACTCTACATAAAAATCTTCTTCTGGAAAACTTTCAGAATCAAAATTATTTGCGTCAACAACTTCAATATTTAGTTCTGTATTAGGTTCAGTTATAGAGGGATCTATAAAAAGATGATGTAAACGCCTTTTTTGGTACAGTTTGTTTAATAATTCTAAAACCGAAATTCTTTGTTCCAATAAACTTTTGCACTCAATAACAGAAATTCTGCAAAATAGCCATTTATCTATATTATCTTCACTTTCTTCAATATAATAATTTAGATAAAGTTCTTCTGTAGGAGACTTAGAAATGAAAAATAAAGGAAAGTCATAGTATTCAAATATATGAATCGGCTTTAAGCTTTCCAAATCGGAGTGTTTTTTGATTTTCATTTTAACCCTCCTCTATATCCCCTGCAAACATTTTTAACATATCGACATCCTGAAATAGCCATAAATTTAAATGTGATCCTCTTATGTTGTGTATCCCGCATTCTTCTGTTATTTTCCCTTTGTTAATTACTT
This sequence comes from Bacillus sp. SIMBA_026, assembly GCF_046535335.1. NCBI lineage: Bacteria > Bacillati > Bacillota > Bacilli > Caryophanales > Bacillaceae > Bacillus > Bacillus sp. SIMBA_026. The sequence goes on from NZ_JAWRWX010000001.1 coordinate 1,300,998, forward strand.
TATTCCTAAAATGTTTATGCTTTCTTCTTAATCTCTCTGCTGCTTCTCTTTTCGTAAAAAATGAAATAGCCAGTGCTTCACATTCAAGATCTGAAGGATAACGTTTTTTACTCTCTCTGTGATTGAGAAAATCAGCCTCTTGTAATGTTTCACTTTTAGTCAACCTAAATACAGGTTCAACATCTTGTTGAATAGCATCCGAAGGTGGACACTGAGGAGGAAAATTTTTTTCTTTGAAAACCATTCTGCTGTATCCTTTCCTTAATTCATTTAAAAAATACCCAAAATTTATAATTGTTTATGTAATTTGATCTAAAAACAACTATAGCAGTGTTTTTAATTTTGAGTACATATTCGACAAATAAAGACAGGAAAAGACAGAATGTTAGTTTTTCAAATGAAAAAGTTGCCATTCTAACTGTGTTTCTTAAAGCACGTTCTAATAAATTTCTAATATCAAATTTGATGTAGTTTTATTAATCACTCCCCTATCCCTGGCAGGACAGAGATTACAAAGAACACAACCGCTACAACCGTCAATATCAACCAACCATTAGTTTTATCCCGTTTTGCAATAATGGTTTCATCACCAATCATCTTTAAATCATCTGAACGCGCTACAAGGACCGGTATATATTGTTTGGGAACTTTCAAATAATCTGCTGCCTGTTCGACGGTCATCGCTTCATCTTTCGTTGCTTTGACGACACGTTGTAATTTGACTTGTAATGGCATCAATTCAAAAACCCCTTTTCTGAATAATTACATTCGTTTTATTTCACCTTGAATCCTATTTCGTGATCGACTCGCGCAAAGCTGCCTTTTGAGGTTTGGATGATGGTCTTTCCGTGCTCTGGGACATCCAATACATGCGCTGTTCCTTCAGTACCATCTAAAACGATGATACGGATTTTCCCAGGCTCCATACTTTGCTGAATACTTCCTTCATGATTTTTAATTTCTTTAGGGTTGTACACCTAGACTCCTCCTGTGCTATGATAGAAGTACCAATTCGAATCATAAGCACTGAGGCATAAGCTTCGGTGTTTTTTTATATCCTTAGTACGGATTTTCCCAGCCGCTCATTGTGAATGCTGGAGACGGCTTTAATTCCTCTCGGTATATGATTGGATGTTTTTCGACATATGCTGCCAGTTCTTCCGGCGTCATCTTCCATTCCTTTACCGGTCCTGGTACGTAAGGATTGTTGTTGTTTTCTTGCATGTTATTGACCTCTTGATTATTTAATTTAGGATCCATAGAAAAGCTACCTTTCATGACACAATCTCAGTTATAATGACTTCCACCCGCGGCTCTTCACTGTAAAACTTACTGACCTTCAAATCGACTACCTGACTATCATCCTTGTATATCAGATGGTTTAAAGCGTCTTTGACACCTTTTACATAGTTATCGACGTCCGGCTTTGTTACAGGGCGTAAAAGGCCTTTTTCAGCGTTCTCCTTTTTCCTCTTCGATCCGGATACAGCTTTCGGCATCGGTCTGAATACTCTGACTTCCATTGCGACAGGACCAGTAATAACCTGCTTTGGCCGATGCTGAGATGCAACCAGTGCCACATACTGCTTAAAATTTTTTGACTTTACAGGATCGTACATTCTAACCTTTCCGTTTTGAATGGATCCCCGCGGCCGTCCTTGTGCGATCGGCTCTCCATAAACAATAAACTGAATAGAACTCAACAGCCTTTTACCTCCCGTCAATCTGTTCCCAATGCTCGATCTGCTTTTCCTTGTAAGGTGCAGTCAGTAATATGACTGGCAGCGCCGCAACTGCTTTAAGCACTTCTCACCAGCTCCAATTGCCTTATTTTCTCCTCCAGGATCCTAATCGCCGGTGTGAGATCCTGTCCGCCTGTCTGTTCAGCCGGGCCGAACATGTAAATCCCTCCGGATCCTTGAACGTTCGTTTTTAAGCTCATTCCCATTCTCCTAACCTATGATTTAATTGCATTCGGTCTCCCTTGATGATTACCGTATAATTACGGCACATCTGATGGATCCGTGATCCGAGCGCTTCGTCTATATCTAATAATGCTGCTGTATCTAATTCTGATGAAATCAGCAGTGGCTTGTGGTTCAGGTAGCGATAATTAACAACCGATTGGATCTGCTCAACCTGCCAATCTGTGGCCCGCGGTTCTCCCTTTACTGGTTTAAATAAATCGTCGATGAATAGAACGTCCGCTTTTCTCATTGCATCAAGCTTGGACTCTAGTTGGTCAAAGTTATCTCTTAAATTCCCCATCCCTTCAACGTAAGGGAAATACATGCAGTAAACAGATTTTTTCTTAATAAGGTTGTTCATAATTGCCGTTAATAGGTGCGTTTTTCCGCTGCCAGGCTGCCCAAGGAGGGCGATGCTGTTCGAACGTTCTCCTTTAACTTTTTGAAAATCCTTAAAGTATTCCATAGCGCACTCATATGCTTCTTTAATCATGTCAGGCTTTCCGTCTGTAATGAAATTACCGAATAAAAGCATTTCAAATTCCTCCGTAATGCCGCTGGCCTTCATAAGCCGCGCGATCTTTTTTCGTTTTACACACTCGCATTGCTTTGAAAATGTGGTTTTCCATTCCCGGGCCTTATCCGGTAAGCACACTTTTCCTGCAAGGTAATCCTCTTCCCTCACCATTTGATCAGCATTTAGACTCTCCATTGTTTTTTGTTCTTTTCTCAGCTGCCGTTCAGTATCTTGGTGAACCCGATAAACAATGATTCCTTTGTCCTTGCAGTCAGGACAATCATATTCAGCCTTTTCTTCTGAGGCGGCCTGTTCCGCTGAAAATTGGGCTGACCTGTCCTGTAGTTTTTTGAGAATGCCCGCCATTGCCATGTCCGTACTTTGTGTTTTGTGAGCTATCATGCTGTTTTTTCTCCTTTCTTCTCTGCGTAAACGGATTTGATAGAACTGCTTCAATGTAATTTAAACCAACCTTGCTTCCCTTGTTCCTGAAAGCCTGTTTCATAGCCTCCATGACCTTCTCCTCGCCGTAATCTTCAACCATATAGCCAATTCGCTGAGCTTCAATTGGTCCGATAGTACGGGCGACTTTGTTCTCGAATAATTCAAAGACATTTTTCACTTTTTCATCAACTTCCTTTCTTTCTTCCGACACTTGGACAAGGTCCTTCTTCTTGTTGTAATTGCCAAGCTGTATGTAATCCGCGTAATTCAGAACTGTAACAATAAAGCCGCGTTTTTGCGGCAGCCTGTCCAGTTTTAAATACTCCTGCTTGACCATTCTGTCTAACGAGTATTTGATCTGATCGGATGACCAATTAAAACGCTTTGCTAATTCCACAAGCTTAATGATTGTCTGACCGAGTTCTAAATCCTGATCCGCTCTATACTCTGCCCGTTTGAATAAATGATCGTATATTGTCTCATCCCGTGAATCTTTAAATGGCAGGCGGGGTAAAATGACATATCCTAATCCTTGCGTATCCATATCGCTCACCTACTTCCTTTTACACACTGCTGTTAGAGACTTAAAATCAATATCTGTTAATTCTAAAGATGGTTCATTTGTCTTCAGATAGTCCGTTACATACCGTGTATATAAGCCCTTCCTCATATCACGCCTTACTGTCTTAACCAGCCAGTAATAACAATGCGGAATCGGAACCTTAATTAAATCCTTTTCCATCAGCTGATCAGCTCCGAGAAATGAATGATACTGTTTAACTGATTTGTTGCACGGCAATATTTGCATCTCTCACATCGCTCCGGCTTTTCGCCGCCGTGTTTCACTTGCAGGATACGACCCATACGCTGCTCAATTTCTTCAAGCTCTACTTCCATTCGGCCCTTATCGATATTGATGACTGCCTTATCCGGCGGATCCTCTTTAGACACCCCCACGATAAGAGGTTCAAGCCACTCGTTACGCCCAGTCATACGCCTTTCCATTTCTGCGTAGAGCGCCATCTGTCCGATGTATCCGTATGCTTCGACAAACGAGCAATAGCCTATTTCCGGATTCCACACCTTTTCTCGAAGTGAACGGGTTGTTTTCAGATCTGCAAAACGGCTGCCGGCCGGGTTGTATACGTCCAGCTTGCCTTTCCACGGAACGCCGAAAAGTTCAGCCGTTACGATAACTTCCTTTGCTCCTTGCAGAACGAACATACAGAGTTCGTCATGTTGAATCGCCTCAATCATCAGATCAGCTAACTGATATTGCTTGTACAGCTGGCCTTTTTGTGTAAAAAGTGATGGCGTGTTTCTCTTGAATTCATCAAATACCTGTTTCCCTTCAAGCCAGGCATGAACATATTGACCGAAGAGGAGAGCTTCTGAACCCGGCGACACCCATTCACCGTTAATCTTGGCCATTGTTGCCGCCTCGCATTGCAGAAAGCTCTTATATTGAGAATTTGACATGTAATATCTATCAATCTCGTTAGAATAGTAATTCTCCTTGTTTAGCGCCGGAATCATCCTCATCAGCAGGATCACCAGCCTTTTTCTTTTTTTCATCTGCCTTCCCAACTTGCTCTTTTTGCTTTTTGAACTCTTCTTCAGCCTTTGACTTAGTCGCGCCTGTGGCCTTGATATTGAAGTAATCCTCTTTTTTTGCCATCCCATCACGAAGGGACGTGTAAATGCATCCAATTTTCAAGAAATCTTGTTCAGTGAAAGCATCGATCGCATTGCCGATGTATTCCTGGATCATTTCTTTTGTAACGCCAAACTCTTTTTTGAAAAGAGATAAAGCGTTTCTGAGACGATCCTCCAAAGGTTCTTTATGACCGCTGATTAATGTTTGCTGACACATATCAACCGCAGCATCTACGATATCGCCTGGAATTACTCCAAGTATGCAGGCACGCAACCGTCGCGCGCCTTGATTGGCAACCATTTCATAAATATCCCTTGGATCATCAAGCTTTGTAATAGCACCGCGCGCTTTCCGTTCATGCTTAACCGTGAAAATCTTGGTTTGACGGGTATTCGTTTCGAGGTCCCAGGCATAAGCCATGACAGACGATTCTCCTGCCTTCTGTTCCAATTCCATAATCCCGTAATCAATGTTCCCCCAGTTCTGCGCCAACGCTTCAGCAAGACGTATAGAAGGACCGGATACTTTTGAGCCGCCTCGCGGATATTCATACACCGCGTTCTCGGCCAACAGTCTCCGTTCACATGCTTTCTTAATCCGATCGAACGCCGCGTATACATCCCGCGGAAATTGCTTAGCGATAACCATAGCAGCCTGAACCTCCTGAGCTTGACGACTGATCATAGCTTCGGTAGTCACGCTGGTTGCCTGTTGAGGTGCGGGCATGTAATCTGAGTAATCTACCTGAGATAATCCATTCATTTCGCTGCCACCTTTCTCAAATAAGCTTCTGTGCCGAGCCTCTGCCATTCTCGGTATGCGTCCATTGACGGAAAACTGAATACAGGACATCCATAGTTGTCAAATGTAATTGAACCGCCAACCTGACTTAAACGTTCCTGGTCGTCCGCCCGGTCGCTGAATGACACTGTAATTGATTTTGCCATTTATAAAACCTCCATTGTTTTCTATGAGGCGTTTTGATATAATTAGATTCCAATCAATAATCAAAACGCCTTACGAAGTCCACTTTGCCGAGTGGGCTTTTTTATTGCGCTGTTTGAAATTCAAAACCAAGCTGCTCCTTTAAGTACCGTTCAAGATTATCCCTCAAAATTACCTCGCCGCTGTCGATTACATAATCATCTGTTGGCATTATGATGTCCCCAAAAAAATCCTTTTTCATTTCAGGTTCTGATGTTTTATCGTGCCAGTTGTTCAAAACCATTGGATTTTCAATGTTCATTGCGAGCACCTGCTTATTACAGTTAAATTAATACCTCGCTGCTGCATTTTCATAGCTACATCGTACAAACGACCTTTGTTTGCTAACCGGTTAATATCCTCCGTCAAAACTTTTATGCTTCCGGCTAAGCTAATGGCTTCCTCGTAATCACCATCACGCAAGGCCTCACATAGCATAATCGCCAATTCTTCTGCTGAATCCACTTTCCGTTTAGCAGCTTCTAAATCTGATGTAAGAAATTGATTATTGTTCATATCGTAATTGCCTGCCTCTCCTCGTGTTTTGCCATTGCTACTTGATCAACTAGCGCTTTTCTTGTCCACCTATCCGCTAGTTCTTGTATCTTTAAACCGTGTCCGCGGGCTAGTGAATAAACGAGTGTCTTGTTTGCTGGGATAAGATCGAAAATCTGTTTAATATCACCCATTGGCAGTTCCCCTGCCCTCCTACCCGGCCTGTCACTTGCCAGCCAACGGGCTAGGTGTTTTGTTGCTTCCAAGGCCTCTTCCAACTGATGGACCATATTGATTACCGCGGCACTTGCACTTTCATTTAATGCAGGATCAATGGGTGCAGCCGCTGTTGGGTGCAGACGGAAAAGATAATGCACGAGATCAATATGTTCATAGGCTTCACATATTTCAAACCACTTAATGCATAGTTCAGGAGTGAGTTTGCTAAAGCCATTTTCCACATCAGAAACATATCGTTGATCCTTTCCCCCAATTAAATTACCGATTTGATACTGTGCAAGGCCTGCCGATTTTCGGACACTACGCATAATCTGCGGTAAATTTCGCAAATTGTATGGGTTGTTCTCCATATGTTTGCCTCCTGATATATTCAGTTTTTTACTGGTAAAATTTAAGTAATGAAAATACTAACTTGCCAGTTGCTTTTTCAATTTGTTAATGATGTAGGCTTGTCCCTTTGGTGTAATCTTCATTGTGAGCCACGTTTTTGACTTTCCGCTTACTTCTCGAACTCCCTGTGCTACTTCAAAGTAACCGCGGTTCACATATTCTTGATAGGGCTCATTTTTGTTGGAGAAGATCATCTTCCAATCTCGTAATTTCTGAAACAACTGCCTCTCACCAATAACAATGCCTTGTTTTGATGCAAGTTTTGCAACCTCTCTGACAAGCAGGGACTTTTCAGACGCCATACACGATTCAGCAAAACTGACTAAAGGCTCCTGAATTCTCAATGTTTGTTCAAGTTGTTGCCGTTCTTCCTGTTCGGTGATCCATCGCTTTGCTCGGCTGACTGGATCATCAATCATATAAGATGGCTGCTTTAGTTTCTGAAGCTCATTTTCCATTCGGTTAAACTCCGAAATATACTTTTCCTTGAACAGCGCTGCCTTTGCACCTGTGTAACCAAAAACTAAGAATGTAAGACCATCACGCTTGATGAGATATTTTTTATAAGTGCGATTTCTATTGTCCTTATATTCAACCTCCCCAAAATTGTGGAGATTAAATTCTTTACTAGAATCAAGGTTTTTAATATCACGTAAAACATGATCATGACGCTTTCCGAATACCTCAGCAACAGTCAGGCTATCGGTTACAACTTGATCGCCTTCAATAAAAACAAGTTGATTCATGCGGTTGCCCCCTTACGGAAATACTGGGTATTTTCCTCCACCCAACGGGTATTTCTTTCAATCCATTTAAAAAGCAGCTGGGTTGGAATTTTCTTGCCGAACTCATCATTTACCGGGAAATCAGGTCGCGACATGAGTTCAGACATTTTTGTTTGACCGCATCTGAGTACTTTCATCGCTTCTTCTCTGGTTAAGATGTGAGGAAGCTCATTCAACGCCCCTAGTCGCTCAACCAACATATCTGTTGCCCTATCAGCAATTTTTGCTGCAATTTGATCAATGAAGTTATCGTCGTATTGCATGGTAAACATATTTGGTACCTCCTATGCTGTGTTTGATTTTTGTTTCGAAACGACGACATTTTCTTCAAAAAAAAGCGTCCAATCGACATCAAAGTTGTTAGCAATTCTCTTTGCTAGTTTTACTGAAGGATTTCTCTTTCCTAATTCAATGTTCGCGTAAGCACCTCTAGAGATACCAATTTCCTCAGCTGTTTCCTGTTGGCTTTTGTCTCCACGGATGTCTATCAACCATTTCCTCAATAGATTCACCCCCTATTTGCGTCGAAACGAATCATTTGTTTTTATGATATCGTCCATTAGAAACAATGTCAATAACTTTTTCGTCGTTTTGACACAAAACTTTATTTGTTTCATTTCGACACGTTATAATGTTTAATGAATGAGGTGAAATTATGTTTAAAGACCGGTTAATTCAACTCCGTAAAGGCAAGAAGTTAACACAAGAACAAATGGCTGAAAAGGTTGGCGTTCACAGGGGCACATATGCTAATTATGAAAGAGGCCATAGACAGCCAGACTATGAAACATTAGTTAAAATAGCTGATTTCTTTGAAGTCTCTACAGATTACTTGTTAAGAGGTCAAGAGTACTACCAAGATAAAGCTAAAGAACTCCGTAAGCAGAATGATGTTCGTTTTGATAATGTCGAAGGACAGGAACTGATGACGGAGGATGAAAAAGATAAATATCTTGCAGATGCTCTAAGGCGACTTGATGGGATTGAAAAAATGATTGCAGAGAATTTCAAAAACAAAAAAGAGGAAAAGTAATTATTCTTTATTGTTTATTAAGTTATTTCTGTTTACTAATAAGATCGGAACTTGAACCGAAATACAAATGAACCCGATCCGAAAGGATAATTTCACCATGTTCCTAATCCCTTATGGTTCAAGGGTTTTCAATCTTATTCTCATCTGAAACTGATCCGGACTTGAACGGAATCTCATCAGCAAAAATCGAGTCGTTGAGAAAAGTCCTGTTTTTTAAATTTTGATTAGCCCTTGTAGGGCTTTTCTTTAAACAAAACACCAGAACATAAGTTCTTTTCCAGAATGCATCAACTCTCCTCCCCTACTTATTAATTTCATTTGTATTTATAACAACTCCTATACTTAATCTAAGAGGTGAAAGAATGTATACCAAAGAATTAATCAAGGGTAAAAAGTGGTTAGCAGTTGGAGAAGGCCCTCGTGACCCAGTCACCGGCAAACGAAAGCAAATTCCGCGGCGGGGTAAAACAAAAAAAGAAGCTGAGCAAAGAGTCCGTGATGCAATAGCAGCTTTAAATGAAGATGGCATCGATGAATCAAGAGTGAAAAAGATAACTTTTGATCAAGTCGCAGCCGAATGGCTGGAAGAGTATATGTTAACAGGGAAGAAAAAGAACACTGTCCGAATCAGACGAGAAGAGATAAAAATATTAAATGCCTACTTTGCCAAATCCATCATCAATAAAATAACCTTGAGACAGTATCAAAAAATACTTAACAAACTAGCAGAACAAGGGTATTCACGAAGCACTATGAATGGAGTACATACGACAGCAGGCATGATATTTAAGTATGCTGTTAAGGTAAAGTTTCTCAAAAGCAATCCTATTGCAGATGCTATAGTGCCTAAAAAAAGAATAACCGTTGAAGAAATTGAAAATAACAACATAGCTGAAAAATACCTCGAAAAATCGGAGATCGAGGAATTTCTTTTAGCAGTTAAAAATCACGGTCTACACATGGATCTGGAACGATTTTATTTACTTGCTTTTTCAGGTATGCGATCCGGGGAGTTATGTGCCCTCAAATGGTCTGACATCAATTTCGAAACAAAAGAACTCCGAATAACTAAAACCATTTATTCAGAAAGTAATAACATGAGAGAGTATGAATTAACTCCACCCAAAACACCTGGATCAATTCGGACAATTGCTATAGACGATCAAATTATAGCCATGCTGAAAGCATATAAAACGAAAGTGAAAAAGATGCATTTGCAATCACAAACAAAATTATCTGAGTACCATAATGAAAACTTTATTTTCGCAAGAGAAAACGGGTACCCTTACCTGCCAAAAAGCATCATTTATCGGATGGAAAGAATTCTAAAAAAAACATCCATAAAAAAACATGCGACTCCTCACATATTCAGACACTCACATATCAGTATGTTAGCTGAAGCAGGTGTCGATATTGCGACTGTGATGAAAAGAGTCGGCCACGATGATGTGAAAACAACAATGAAAATCTATACCCATGTTACAAATAAAATGAAAGAGGATGCCTCACAAAAAGTTCAACAAACTTTCGGAAGCATCCTCGATCTCGGGATTTCATAAAGAAATGTTATTAAAATGTTATTTTTTTAAGAAAAACGGGTGACTAACCCTCTTGAACCCTTGTCACATCAAGGGTTTTTTTCGTTTTAGGAATCATATTATAAATAATATTCAAAAGGACGGCGGTAAAGCTTCCGGCGACGATTCCGTTTGTGGTCAGCAGATTTAAGTAAGACGGCAGGTGCTTAAACATATCGGGAACGACGGTTACACCGAGTCCCAATCCGACCGAACACGCGACGATCAGAAGGTTTTCCTGCTTTTTAAAGTCAATTTGACTGAGCATTTTAATGCCGTAGGAAATGACCATGCCGAACATGGCCACCATCGCGCCTCCCAGTACCGAAGACGGGATGATGGTCGTGAAGGCTGCGATTTTCGGAAAAAGGCCGAAGAGCATTAAAAGTGCGCCCGTGACACCGATAACCGCGTTTTTCTTAATTCCTGTCAGCTGCACGAGGCCGACGTTTTGGGAATAGGCCGTATACGGAAAAGCATTAAAAATGCCGCTGATGAATACCGCCACGCCCTCCGCGCGGTAGCCCTTTGCTAAATCACGTTCAGACAGGCGCCGGTTTGTCAGGTCACCGAGAGCGAAATAGACGCCGGTTGACTCAACAAGGCTGACAATGGCAACGATGGACATCGTAATAATCGGTGCCGCATGAAATGTCGGCGTCCCGAAGTAAAACGGTTTAATCATTTGAATTGCATCAGCATTCGCCACATTGTCAAATTGCACTTTTCCCATAAAATATGCGATGGCCGTCCCGATGACAATGCCGATTAAAATCGAAATGGATTTCAAAAATCCTTTTGTAAACCGATAAAGCAGCACGATGATGACGAGCACCGTAAATCCGAGGGCAAGGTTAGCCGGATCACCGAAATCCTCGCTGCCTTCCCCGCCGGCAATATGATTCATCGCGACCGGCATCAAGGTCATCCCGATAATCGTCACGACAGATCCGGTTACGACAGGCGGGAAAAAGGATACGAGCTTACCAAAGAAAAACGACAGCAGAATGACAAGCAGACCCGATGCCAAAATGCTTCCGTAAATGGCTGAAATCCCGTATTCCTTACCGATCGAAATAATCGGCGCTACCGCGGTGAACGTACAGCCGAGCACAACAGGCAAGCCGATGCCGAAAAATTTATTCCTCCATACTTGAAGCAGCGTAGCCGCCCCGCACATAAAAATGTCAATTGATACGAGATATGTCAGCTGTTCTGCGTTCAGTCCCAATGCCGCTCCTACAATTAAAGGAACAACGACGGCGCCGGCATACATGGCAAGCACGTGCTGGATACCGAGGGAAAGTGTTTTGGCATAGCCGTTTTTCATGAACGGACCTCCTGTACAAATGTCACTTTTCCATCTTCAAGCGATTGAATTCTCGCCAGTGATTCGACCCGGCATCCTTTTTTCACCAGCTCATCTCTTCCCGGCTGAAATGACTTTTCAATGACGATTCCGATCCCGCAAACCGCTGCGCCTGCTTGTTTTACGATGGATAAAAGTCCTTCTGCCGCCTGTCCGTTCGCTAAAAAGTCGTCAATGATTAACACGCGGTCATCTTTCGACAGATGATTTCCGGAGATTGCAATCTGACTTTCTGTTTTTTTCGTGAAAGAATAGACGGATGCCGTCAGCAGATCATCCGTTAATGTGAGAGACTTCCTTTTTCTCGCAAAGATGACGGGAACGCCGAGTTCAAGGCCAGCCATCACCGCAGGGGCGATACCCGAAGATTCAATTGTGACGATTTTGGTTATCTCGTCTTTTTCAAAACGGCGCGCAAATTCCCGGCCGATCTGCTGCATGAGAACCGGATCAATTTGATGGTTTAAAAAAGAATCCACTTTCAGCACTTGATCAGAAAGAACAATTCCGTCTTCTGCTATTTTTCGTTTTAATGCTTCCACAATGATTACCCCCGCTTATAAAAAATAAAAAAAGCATTGCCCGCTCTCCAAAAAAAGAGCAAGCAATGCCGAATGATCTACACGTAACGGCCGAATAAAGCCGTCCCATTGCTCACTCATAGTCGGACATTTACGGTGACCGGTAGAAACTTGCGTGCCATATCCACGCGATTATATGAGTGTTCGTATGATATTAATCAAATTATAACAAGATACACTTCTTTTGCATAGTGAAATTTGAATATTTCCGAACTTTTACAAAGAATCGGTTTCGATTATTCGTCTTTTTAGAATTTTTAGAAAAACACCCGGTGTATGCCGGGCGTTTCGTTTATAAATATAAATTTGAATATTTGCCGACGAGATACTCAATGAGATATTGAACGTTCAGCTCTTCTCCCGTTGCATCTTTTATGATGTCAAGCGGCATTTTGCGTCTTCCGTGCTGATGAACCTTTTCTGTCAGCCATTGTTTGATCGGCTCAAAATCGCCCCGTTCTATTAATTGGTCAAATTCAGGCAGATCGTCAAGCATGGTATGCTTCAGCTGTGCCGCATACATATATCCGAGCGCATAGGAAGGGAAATAGCCGAAATCGCCGCCCGCCCAATGTACGTCCTGCAAAATGCCTTTTGCGTCAGATGGCGGCGTAATGCCTAAATAATCATGATATTTTTGATTCCACAATGCAGGCAGTTCTTCCACTGTCACTTCATTACTGAAAATTGCTTTTTCAATTTCATAACGGATAATAATATGAAGCGGATACGTCAGCTCATCGGCTTCAATTCGGATAAAGGTCGGTTTCGCCTCGTTGACAGCGCGTACAAAGTCCTCTCTTTTCACATCTTGAAATTGATCAGGCGAAGCCTCAACCATTTTTTCATAATAGGCGGTCCAGAAATGTTGATTTCTGGCGATAAAGTTTTCATAAAATAACGATTGGGATTCATGAATTCCCATGGATGCACCGTCAGATAAGTTCGTTCCGCTCAGCGCTTCGTCAATATTCTGCTCGTAGATCGCATGCCCGCATTCATGAATCGTTCCGAAAATCGCCGTGCGGAAATCGTTTTCGTCATATCTGGTCGTCACCCGTACATCGCCCCGGTTGATTGTCGTCGCAAACGGATGCACCGTCTCGTCCAGGCGGCCGCCGTCAAAATCATACCCGAACTCTTTTAAAAAATACAAGGAGAGGTCTCTTTGTTGTTCTTTCGGAAATGTTTTTGTGATAAAGGCTGTGTCCGGTTTATTGCCGGATGCCGTCACTTTTTTGATAAGCGGAATGATCGCTTCCTTCAATTCAGAAAACAGCTGATCCAGCACCTTTACCGTAACACCCGGTTCGAAAATATCGAGCAATGCATTGTATGGATGATCTTCATAGCCCCAATACGAAATAAACCGCTTATTAAAATTAATCAGCTTCTCAAGGTACGGAGCAAACATAGAGAAATCAGAGGCCGCCTTTGCATCCTCCCAAGCCGTTTCAGCTTTCGATGTTAAAATGACATATTCTTTATACTCATCTTCAGGAATTTTTTTATTATGATCATAATCTTTTTTCGCAAGTTCCGCCGCTTTCACTGTATCTTCAGAGAGCTCTTCGGCATGCGCGAGAAGGATGTCGATCAGTTCTTTCATCCGGTCGGATGTCTGGATTTGAAAAACGTCAGCCGACAGCTGTCCGATGCTTTCCGCCCGGTCATCAGAGCCTTTTTTCGGGGCTCCCGTTCTTAAGTCCCAATGCATAAGCGCAATGGCTTCGACATAGTGGGATACTCTTTTTAACAGATCAAAAAACTCTTTCTCATATGTATGTAAATCCATATCCGTTCCCCTCCCTTTTCACTATTAATTACAGGCTAATGGAACGCCGTGACAAAGTCAACTTCCCGGATTTAAAAAAGCCGCAGGATAAGAATCCTGCAGCTTTTGTTTTTATACGATTTTCGGTGTAACAGGCAAGATCTTTTTGACTTCGGCCAGGACCCGTTCACTTTCTCCGCCCGCATAAATGGATATGGTTCCGCTGTCCTGATTAGAACGGATGAGGCGGCCGATTCCCTGCCGGACTCTCAAGAGCATGTACGGCAGATCAACTTCCTCAAACGGATCTTTTTTCGCTCCGTTCCGCTTTGCGGTAAACACGGGATCATGAGGCGGATACGGCAATGCCCAAATGGTCACATTCCGGAGCGAGTCACCTGGAATGTCAAGACCTTCCCATAAGTGGACGGAACAAAGCACGGATTCTTCATCCCGCTGGAATTTTTCGACCAGACTGCTGATCTCTTCATCACCTTCGTAGTATATCGGATACGGCAGCTCCCACGCGGCAGCCTGTTCTTTAAATTCCTTCATGTCTTCAAAGGAAGGGAAAAGAACGAGGGTGCGTCCTTCATTCTTCTTAATGGTTTCAATCGTTTCGGCTGTTTTCTGCTCAGACGTCATGTCACCGTAAAGCGCAACAGACATTTGCTCCTCGTAATCGTACGGAGATTCAACGGTGAATGATAAAGGATCACGGATTCCGAGGCTGTCAGCGATATAATCAAATGAACCGCCCTCAGAAAGAGTGGCCGATGAGAAAATATAAGGGATCTTTTTAGAAAAGACCTTTTCTCCCAAAACTTCGGCTACTGTTCTCGGCATAACGACAAACGTTGAGTCTGTATCCCGCGTTTCAAGCCAGCTGATGGCATCCTTTTGATACAGCGACAGCGAATATGCCATTTGTTCGACGTATTCTTCTACGACTGACAGCTCGTACTTATCGATCGTATACATTTCCGATTCAAATACGAGCGCCTCGCCGATTTTATCGAGCAGACGGCACAATTCGTCAGCCGCACGCTTAACACGCTGATCGTTTTGGATGTCCAATCGGTGAGAGCCGGCGATTTCCTTCGATTCCTCTGACAGCACATAGAAAAACTCATCGTTTGCGGCAAGGGCATCTTCAATCAGTTCGGCGAATTCCTCTCTGATGTCATTTTGAAGCAGGCGCTCTAAAAACAGCTCGAGCGTCGACTGCTTCACGCGATAGGTTAACGCTTTTTGCGCGGCGAATTCCAGCAAATGTCCTTCATCAAACACGACGGCGCTGTGATCCGGCAAAAGCGGCAGCTGTCCTTCCCTTTTGCGTGATTCTTCCGTCCATACATGTTCCATGTAGAAATCATGGGAGCAAACAATCAGATCCGTTGATTTTCTGTAATGATCTCTTGAAAGTGTTAAACCGCATCTATGTCTCATATCACATGTTAAACAATCTTGGAAGGAATCATAGCTGACGCCTGCCCACTCTTCATTCGTCAGATCAGCGTACTGTTTGCGGTCGCCGTACGGATAAAAGCGCTGCATCGCTTGTGATTCGTGTACGAATGAAGGCAGCGACTCATAAAGATCCAGCCACTTTTCATCATCAGAACGCTGCATCGTTTTCTCAAGCTTTTTCAGACACAGATACTGCTCATGGGATTTGGACAGCCGTGTATCAATCTGCAGATCCAAATGTTCTGTCAGCTTGGAAATGTCGCCTTCTTTTTTGACAAGCTGTTCAATTAACGTTTCATCGGCGCATGCGATAATGGCCGGTTTACCCGTATATCTGGCATAGCTGATGGCAAACAGCAGATACACCAGCGTTTTCCCCGTACCGACTCCTGCCTCAGCGAACATGACCTTTTTCTCTTTAAATGCCCGTTCAAGCTGAAACGCCATAAATACCTGCTCATCCCGAAGGTCAAAGCCTTTCTCGGGAAGGATATCGTAAAACACGTCACCAATCCAATTGTTCAATTCTTCGTAAAAATTCTTTTCTTTTGTTAAAGCAAAAGGCAAACGTGATGTTGTCACCCAACTCCAACCCCTAACTATTCGGCATTCAGACCATCTATAATATCATTTAACCCTTTTCAATACAACAAAAAAACTTGGCCTCGCCAAGTTTTTGCCATTATCATTTCCGGTTAATGATATGTGTACATAGGAACGGATGGTCTGTTGAATGTGTATGTTTTACCGCATTTTCAAGTTCTTCCTGTGCGTGTGTCATGGCGGAAGGACCGAACTCCGCTCCGGCTTCCTCCAACCGGAAAGCAGTTGCGTCTAACGCCTTTTGTATTTTAGTGAAGTGCTCGCTGTTCAGCATAAAATAGATCACCTCTCAAATAGAAATAATCATCATTCTATGCCGATGCTTCACTTTCTATACATGCCATTCTGAATGATCCGCACCTGACCTGCACAAACTACAACAGATATTCGATTGAATATCCATCTTCACAAAATTATTCTATCCGGGAGTGATGGTTACATGAGTTATAAAGATCGATTAGATCAGCATTCTGAATTGTTTCATCACAATTGGACGCGGCCGAAACGCTCTAAATCGCAAGTGAACGGCCACACCGAAATGTCCCAGACCAACATTATTTTACGGAGCAACGCAAAAGCGCACCGCTGGTAATGGCAGAATAAAACGTAAAGATGCCAGAGAAGACGCTGTTTCAGGCGTCTTCTCTTTGTTGCGGCTTTTTCCGTTGCGGCCGCACTTTAGCCCAGTACTGATAATAATCCGTTTTGATAAAACCGTTAAAGAGCTTCCGTTTTTTGGTTGCTTTTCTTCCGTAGACCTCTTCAAATTGTTCATTTGACGTTAACATGTAGACAGACCATGTATCAAGAGATTCAAATGCCCGGCCCATTTCTTTATACATCTGCTCGACTTCCCTTTTTTCGCCGAGCCGTTCGCCGTACGGAGGGTTTCCGACGATTACGCCGTATTCGAGTTTCGTCGTAAAATCCTGCACCCGCATTTGTTTGCATTCGATCAGGTCACCAAGTCCCGCTTCTTCTGCGTTTTCTTTGGCGATGTTTACCATCCGGTGATCCACGTCACTGGCAAAGATCTGCAGCGGCTGATCATAGTTCGCCTTTTCTTCCACTTCAAGACGCGCCTTGTCCCACAGTTCTTTTCCGATCCATTCCCAGTCCTCTGAAACAAAATCACGGTTAAAACCGGGAGCAATGTTTTGCCCGATTAAAGCGGCTTCGATGGCGATCGTGCCGGAACCGCAGAACGGATCAACGAACGGACGGTCAGGCGTCCAGTTGGTTAGCTGAATTAACGCGGCAGCGAGCGTCTCTTTAATCGGAGCTCCTCCCTGATCAACCCTGTATCCTCTTTTATGAAGGCCTGTTCCTGATGAATCCAGTGTAAGTACGGCTTTATCTTTTAAAAGGGAAATCTCCACCTTGTACTCGGGTCCCGTTTCTTCAATCCATTCATTTTGTTTTCCTGATTGAAGTTTCAGCTTTTCCGCTATCGCCTTTTTGACGATCCGCTGGCAGTCAGGCACACTGGCAAGCACTGATTTCACGGACTTTCCGATAACGGGGAACTTGGCGTTTTCCGGAATGTACGCGCGCCAGTCAATCGCTTTTGTTTTTTCAAACAGCTCATCAAACGTTTTCGCCTGAAACTCGGCGACCTGTACTTTAATGCGGTCAGCCGTCCGCAGCCATAAGTTAGCCCGGCAGATCGCAAGCGCATCTCCTTCAAAAATGACTTTTCCGTTGTCTACTTTGCATTCATAACCTAAATCACGCACTTCTTTGGCGACGATCGCTTCGATTCCCATCGGCGCCGTCGCTATTAGTGTGTACTTCTTCATCGTATCACCCTGTCTCTTTTTAAGCTTTCGTTTCATTCAAGATAAAAGCTCCCCTTTAAAGGAGAGCTCTAATTTGTCATATCAATAATGTTTAACGTTCTGTAAGCCATGTTTTGTTCCGTCGTACTGCAATCGGCTCATCACCTCGTACTCAGGCGGCAATCATCTATCTACAGAAAGCATTCTGTCCTTCTATCTGTTCAATTCCTTCAAGAAGGTTCCCCTACCAAAATTTGGGTTTCTCGCTCGAGGGGTTTACCGCGTTCCACTCTCACCATTTCTGATGAGACTTCGTCACTGTGGCACTTTCAAGGATACTCAGCCATATCCGGAGACGTAGGCTTTTTTCCTGCCGTCAGCCTATCAAGGCTGCCCTAGCTTATTTCTTCGCTAGGCACGAACACTACGGGCATCTCAGCACCGTGCGAGCATGGACTTTCCTCTACAGATTCAAAGATCTGCAGCGATTACCCGAACGTTAAGAACACTTGTTCATTATAAAGCAACTTGTCTCATTTGACAAGTGCTTCTGCCTTATTCGTCATAAAGTTTGCTGCCGAATACATGTTTCTCAAGGTTGGACAGCCTTTTCAGAATGTCAAAGTTGGTTGTATTGGACTGCACCGGCTGTTTTTTGCTTGCTTCTTCAAGCTGTTTTTTCAGCTGCAGATTTTCTTGCTGCAGTTCTTCAATTTCTTGATGAAAGGTTTCATAATCCTTAATAATCATATCTAAAAATTTGTCAACGTCTTCTTGTCTGTAACCTCTAACGCCTGTTTTAAATTCTTTTTCCAAAATGTCTTTCGCAGAAAGCTTTACTTTATCAGCAAGCATCTTTTTCACCTCATATCGTGAATCATCATGTTATATTTTATTCAGAAACACGTCCCGTTGTCAAATATTCTCTGACGTGTTATGTAAAGAAATCTTCTTCTTCAACGGCAGCACGGAGATCATCCATCGTAATTGAATAAATCGGATATCCGTTTGTTTCACGGCGTTTTTCTGCCTGCTGCAGCATATATTTCGGCGATCCTTCCATTTCAGGGTCATATAAAAGCAAAAGCGCATCTGACTTTTCAATAAAGAACGCGTTTTTCTGCCGGAATTGGAGCGGACTTTCGTACGGCCGATGCGTCAGGCTCTCCTCATAATCTGCCTGAGCAAGCACCGCTTCATACATTTCTTTATTCGGATCCTTCCACTTTTCCTCCTGGCCGTAGAAAGGTGTGATAACGGCAACCTTTAATTTCGGATACTCTTCTCTGAGATCGTACGCCGTTTCTGCCGCCCAAAGCTCAGTCCCCAGCTGTCCGGATATGAGAATCCATTCCAAGCCTTCGTCAATAAAGCTTCTGAGTCTCGTTTCTATCGCCTTTTTTATATAAACAAGCGCCCGGTCATCCTGTTTAAAAATCCCGAGTTCAAACGGCTTGTATCCTGTTACGGCTAATACTTTCAATTGATCACCTGCTTAAAAAATGGGGCTCCCCATCGGGCCCCATTTTGATTTGCTGATATCCTAACCGATCTTGCTTAAGCGTTCAATACTAATGATCGCAGCAAGGGCTTCCGCACTGAAAATGCTGGTGAGTTGTCGGGTCAACATTTGAAAAAGTGTGCGGATAGTAATGAACGTGCTCAAAGTTGTGGTGATTTACGTTAGTTGTATGTTGCGGATGAATATGCGGCACAACCGTGTTAGAAAAGCAATGGTGTTCACAGCAATGAGTCGGATGGACAATCGGCGGCATCACGTTTGGTCTGCAACAATGATGATGAAACATGCTAAATCCCCTCTCCATTAACTTTTATTACACTGTTAGGTTATGAAGAAAAGAGGGTACATGTTCTAATTCAATCACCCAATTTAAAAGTGCGTCAGCAAACTGTCTTTAAAATTCGAAAATACAAACGCAATCAAAAAAACCACGACAAAGAACAAGTAAAAAACACCTTTATACATACCAACTCTCCCCTATAAATAACTAACGCTATTTTACAAGATGCGGCACCATTCTACAACAAAATCGATGCGGATTCAGAAAAAAATATTTTTGGCGAAACAGCTCGGCTTTTGCGCTTTCCCGGGCAATATTTCAAGAGGAATATTTCCTCTTGAGCCGGGCAATTCTCACATGGAGCTTCTCGGCTTCTTTTTCCGATATTTCCCCGTCTTCTGCCGCCTGCTGCGCGACCTGCAGAGCTTTTTTGTAATCTTTTGCGTGATGCTCAAAATAGATCGCCAGCTCTACCGCTGATTGGTGTCTGCATATGTGAAGAGCAGAGCCCGTCAGTTTCTCCCAAAGGGGCACGGCGTCTTGCCTGCGGTTTTGTTTTTTATAAAGCATTGCTAAGTCAAAAAGGGCCCGATCCGAATCTTCAAAGGCTTTGCCTTGCAGCGCTTCCAGCTGTGAAACAGCCCGATCGGTTTCTTTATGAGCGATAAACCATTTCGCCATGGCGTATGCTTCCTGACGTTCTGACGTTTGATCAGAAGATGCAAAAATCTTTTTTGACATATGGATGTAAAGAGCGATGAGGGAAAGCACATCTTGTTCATTATGTGAGAGCACTCCCTTTAAAAGAGCCGGGTCCTCCGCCTTTAAAAATTGAAAATACAGCATCGGCGCCAAATAACCAGGTGTGTCTTCGTCCCTTTTAAAAGCAAGCTCTTCATTTTCAACCGCTGAAAGCGATACACGCTCTAATTTATGTTTCCAAAGCCGTCTCGCCCCGTGCAGAAGATCAAAGTGACCGAAGTCAGGAAGTTTCGGAAGCCTGTCCCGCAGCAATGTATGCCTAGTTTTTACCTGAGGCCAGTCAAAGGCTTTTCCGTTATACGTAACAAGGGACGTAATGTCAACCTCACTTAAAAAGCTTTTGTAAAGAGCCGTCTCGTTTCCCGGTTTAGGAAGCAGATGCTGTTTAACCGCGACACGGTCTTCATACACTCTTGCATGGCCGAGCAAAAAGATCATATTGCCGGCCCCGCCGCCAAGGCCGGTCGTTTCAGTATCAAAGAAGAACAGCTGGCTTTTTTCGTATCCTTCTGCTGATAAAGTATGTGTCAAACCGCCTTTATTCCATAATGCCATGACGTCATCAAGTTCACTGAAGCTGTACCGTCCGTGACGGTGCGAAAGCGGATAGACGGTTTCGCGGATAAGACAGTATTCATCCTCAAAAAAGAAAGGCTTCACTCCGAATGCCTCCCATTCTTCTCTAAATGGGACTTGAATATCCGGGACCGAAAGTTGTGAAGCTGCCGGCTTTTTTTCAGCTTCCGGCACATTCAGGTGGTTTTTCATCCGCTTTAATTTATTTTTCAAGGACATCTTTCGTCCCCCTTTTCTTTTACACGTAATTCAAGAGCCGGAGTATCGCTTTCTTTGCATCTATTCCTTCTATTTCGGAACCGATGCAGGAAGGACACCCGTCTTGACATGGACATTGTCTGATCAGGCGCTCAGCCCCTTCAGTGATTTCATCAAATCGCTTATATACTTCATCAGCAAGTCCGATTCCGCCCGGATAATGATCATACAGAAAGATTGTCGGAAGTCCGGTATGTGCAGCTTTGATTTGCGGCACGACATGCACGTCATTTCGGTCGCACATGACGTATACAGGCACGATATGCTGCAGGACGTGGGCAATGCCTAAAAGCAGCTGTTCAAGCGTTTTTTCGCCGATCTCCGAATCCGGCTCTTTCAATTCAAGCCAGGCAGCACTGGTATGCAGTTCTTCTTCTGGAAGATGAATCGGCCCTGATCCTATATTTTCAAATGTCGTCATTTTAATTTTTTTAAATATTGTCGGAAGTGCGTTCACGGTTACATCGCCGAAATGTAAGGCCGTTTTCTTTCTGCTGTCCGTTCTGTCAATGTCCAGCACTTTCAGCTGCACCGCTAAATTGGCATCTGTATAATATTCGACATCGACCTTTCGCACGTACGCCTTTTTATGATCCCAATCAAGCTTTTCAACCTGATACTGCACCCCTTCATGAAGATAAATCGCTTCATCATGAAGAAGCGTCATCGCGCTGAAGCGGTCCATTTCTCCGATGATTTTTACATCAGCCGTCTCTGACCGGTCAACGATGACCACGTTTTCCTGTGACGCCGAACGGAGACTGATGTTGGAGGCGGGAAAAGATTCGCTCGCCCAGTGATAGCGTTCGCGGTTTTCGTGAAGCACCCCTTCTTCCTCTAAATACTCAAGAATGTCTCTTGCATCATTTTCTCCGAATGTTTCATCGGCTCTGAAAGGCAGCTCATACGCGGCGCATTTCAGGTGATCGACCAGTATAATGAGATTATCGGGATTAATCCTTGCAGATTCAGGCGAGCGTTTAAAGAAATAATCAGGATGGCGCACAATATATTGGTCAATCGGATCAGAGTTCGCCACCATCACGATAAGCGCCTCTCCCTGCCGCCGTCCGGCCCGGCCCGCCTGCTGCCATGCGCTCGCGACACTGCCCGGGTACCCCGTCATCACGCAGACCTGAAGCTGGCCGATATCAACGCCGAGCTCCAGCGCGTTTGTGCTGACAACGCCGAGAATGCTGCCGTCTCTTAACCCCCGCTCTATTTCTCTTCTTTCTTTCGGAAGATATCCGCCGCGATAACCTCTGACAGACTTTGAGCCGATTTCTTTTTTTACGATCTCCTGAATGTGGCTTAAAATAATTTCAACCCGCACACGGCTTCTGGCAAAAACAATCGTCTGGATCTTATTTTTCAAAAAAGTTTTGGCAAGCTTGTTCACTTCCACGGTGGCACTTTTTCGAATATGCAGCGGTTTATTTACAATCGGAGGATTGTAAAAAGCAAAGTGCTTTCTTCCGGCCGGGGCTCCGTTGTCGTCAATCAGGCGCACAGATTTTCCCGTCAGCTGCTCCGCCAACTCCCTCGGATTGGCGATTGTGGCGGATGTGCAGATAAATGACGGCTTGCTTCCGTAAAAAGCGCAGATTCTCATTAAACGGCGGATGACGTTCGCCACATGGCTGCCGAATACGCCCCGGTACGTATGTAATTCATCAATGACGATATATTTCAGGTTTTCAAACAGACTCACCCATTTTGTATGGTGGGGAAGAATGGCTGAATGAAGCATATCAGGGTTTGTAATCACAATATGCCCGGCCTTTCTGACTTTCTGCCTGATGGCCGGAGACGTATCTCCGTCATAGGTGAAGCTTTTAATGTCCATGCCCGTCTCGTCTATGATTTCGTTCAGCTCGCTTTTTTGATCCTGCGCGAGCGCCTTTGTCGGAAATAAATAAAGCGCGCGGCTTGAGGCATCTTCCGCGATAGACTGAAGAACCGGAAGATTATAGCACAGTGTTTTTCCGGAGGCCGTCGGTGTGACAGCCACAATGCTTTCTCCGTTTTGAACCGTCTGAAAAGCGGAGTATTGATGTGTAAAGAGCCGCTTAATCCCCCTCTTTTCGAGAGCCGCCCGAATGTTCGGATCTACTTGCTCCGGCATCGGCATGGTTTTCGCCTCCCGCGGTTCCTCTTCATGCCAATGCACAATATTTTCATGATTTTTTAATTCCTGTATCAGTTCGCTCAGTGATTTTTTCTTCATCGTTCACACCTCTTTATGAGGTACAGTTTACCGAATATTTGTTTGCCTGGCTAGATGAAAATCCTGCACAAGAAAAAAAGCAGGGAATCAGCCCCTGCCTACTTCATTTTTATCGTAAAAAGCTCTGTTTGTCCTTTTTTCGCTTCATTTGCGCCTGCAAATTGCAAAGGTTCTGCGGCATCGCCATTCATAATCACCATAGGGATGACGGTGCTGCTTGCTTTTTCTTTTATTAAATCCAGCCGGCACGTTAAAAGCAGATCGCCTGTTTTCACTTTGTCTCCTTCTTTTACATGCGCTTCAAAGCCTTCACCGTTCATATTGACGGTATCCAAACCGACATGTATCAAAAGTTCCGCTCCGGAAAGGGTGCGGATGCCGACAGCATGTTTTGTATGGAACAGCTGAATCACTTCTCCCTCAACCGGTGAAACAATGTCTCCGTTTGCAGGCTCGACGGCAATCCCGTCCCCCATCATTTTTTGTGAAAATACGGGATCCGGCACTGAAGCCAAATCCATCACCGCTCCGTCAGCCGGAGAAAAAATCACTTCCTCGGCCGGCTTTTTCCGGCTGTCTCCCAATCCGAATAATTTTTTCAGCAATGTGTTGTGCTCCCCTTCCTAAATGTGAATCCGTTACCAGTTTATTCTCCACTATTTAACCATACTTTCTTTTTTCCTTCAATTCTTAACCATACGGCTTAACATCGCATAGTCTGTTTGTAAAAAGGCGGTGGTCATATGGATCAATCACAAAACGATAAACTTGATCCGCAAAGAAATGAGGACATCATCAGCCATGCGATGGACCAATTTTTTCACTCAGGTCCCTTCGCAGAATTGATGCAGGGTTTTCAGCACCTTGTCAATTCGGCTTTTATTGAAGCGCAAGTGACGATTGACGTCAGAGAAGAGCCGACGGGCCTCGCGGTTGATATCGGCGTTCCCGAGACGTTCCGTGACGGGGATATGCTGGTGGAAACGAAAGGGTGCTACCTTCACGTTACAATCCGCTACGATCATAAACAGGCTCATTCATCCCATGTGTCTTCAAGCATGACAAGAACCGTTGTCCTCCCGTATAAGGTGAGTGAAGAAGATATGGAAACATCCTGGAATGAACAGACGCTTACCCTCTTTTTCCCTAAAAAATAAGCATGAATGATGGATATCATTCATGCTTTTTATTTGAAGATACTGGTGAGGCCTTTCACCAGCGATCCGACCTGATTTACGGCGCTTACCATCTGCCCCGTTGTATCCATCATTTTATTAAAGTCAAACTGTCCGTTCGTTTTTTTAAACTGGGAGAGTATGCCTGAGAATTGGGAAGACTGCTGCTGATTCGGTCTGGGAACGGGGTAAGGATTCACAAACCCCGGCTGCCCCCCGGACATGGCTGCCTGAGGAGGAGGGGGAGCAAACGGCTGCTGCATATGACCGTATTCCTGATTCGGATAAAATTGCTGCGGGTACTGTCCTTGCTGTTGATATGGCGGCGGCTGTAATGGCTGTATCTGCTGCGGATACGGCGGCTGTAATGGCTGTATCTGCTGCGGACTCGGCTGCTGCAGCGGCTGTATCTGCTGCGGGTAGAAATATCCCGCCGGCTGCTGGTACATATTTTGATAGGGCTGCGCTCTCCATTGCATATGACATTCCCCCTTGTCTCTCACTAAGCTTCTGCTATATATGTATGAATTCCGCCTTGGTTATGTGCTTTCGGAGATTCTGATCTTTGTCAAATGCTGTCGAAAGTCTTAATTTTTTAAAAACAGAAAAAAGTCGAATCGTTATGTTACCATAATCTCAACATACATGAGAGGGGATGCACCATTATGAACGTATCATACTTAAGAAAGCGTTTTGCTGAAGTGAAAAAATATGAAACAGATTGTGCAGATAAACTGATGGACTTTGCAAAATTCCTCTATATTCAAGGCCATCTCACCGCAACCGAATTTCGAAACAGTATGAAGGTTCTCGAAGCAAGTGGAGCAGAAAACCCGGCGTATGAATAACATACCCGACCCCTTTATATAAAAGAAGGCAGCCGTTTTCAGCTGCCTTCTTTTTCAATTTCATCCCTTAATATACGAAGCGTATATAAAACAGATTCAGTTAAATCCCTGTATCTTTTTTTATGAATATGATGAACATATGATTGGAGCATCAGCTCTCCGAAATTTTCTGTAACGGCCTGAATTTGTGCGTGATGAACGTATTTCGGACGGTTTTCCTGAATAAACGCAAGCGCTGCTTCTGTCCAAAGCGCGCAAAGCCGGTCTCTTTTTCCAACATCGGGTTTAATAATCTCAAAAAAATCATATGAACGGCCTGACTCTTTTCCATCCTGATACCTTTTTTCGGCTTCCAGAACCGCCTCTATCATTTGTTCTGTCAGCTCCAATAACGACTGTGTCTGCAAACGGACTCACCTCAGTACATATGGTACCAAAGTTTTTGCATAAAATCAGCTGATCCGGCAGGCTCTCGGCAAATCCTTTTTACGCCGGTCAGCCAAAAACAGGTCATCAATACAAACATGAAGCTCCCGCGCCTCTTCCTCAAGGCGGGAAAGTTTCTCCTGCCTGATTTCTTCAGCTTCCGCCTGACAGGATCTGACTGCTTGGGTAAGCGTCTTTTCAGCAGCAGAAATCCGGATTTCGATATCAGAAAGCAGACGGAGAATATCAGCCTTGCTCGTGTAAACAGACATTCATGTTCCTCCCTTTTATCACTTGCGTCTCTTTAGAATATAATTCTCGTTTTCATACCGCTCTCCTCTGCACATGACAAAACTAGAAGCAGTTCGGCAAACAAACAGAGATTATCCTAAAAGGCGTGCCTTTCGACAAAAAAGTGCCGCAAACTTTGTATGAACCGGCACGTTAATGCAAACGATACAGTTGAGGAGGTGCCGTATGAAAACGAGACCGAAAAATGCAGGTAAACAGCAAAAAACCGAAACAAAAACGACTGATACGCTTGATAAAAAATTAGGCGGCCCAAACCGCCCTTCCACGTAACACATCAGCAGCCCGAAACCCCAGCGAACGGTTTCGGGCTTTTTCATTTCTTCAGCCACTCTTTAACTGCGAAGAGCACATGGAGCTCCCGTCTTTTCTGGAAGTACCAGTCCGTCAGTTCAAGCTGTTTCGGCATTTTCTCCTGTAAGAAAGCCCCTTTTCTTAACCTTTTTTGAAACCAATCCGCCTTTTCGCCGTCTAATGGGTGGGCAACAAGGGGATAGGTTGTCCTCAGCATCGGTGATGTTCTTTTTTTGATGCCGATCATTTTCTCCATATCAAAGCGTGAACCGGTATGAGGAACGGTATCAAGAAAACGGTAAAAAGAAGCGTGAAGGTCAGGGCTGAACAGAAGGCGGGCCAGCTGTTTTCCGAGCGTAATTCTTTCTTCGGTTTTCGAAAACCGTTTGACGGAAATTCCGTATAAATGTCCGTCAAATGAAGGGAATATCACCGTATTAAAATGAAACCAATCACTTAAATAAAAAGGAATCGTGCCAAAAACATTCTTTTTAAACGAAGGATTTTGTATAATAGGTGCTTGGATAGTGTTTTGTTCATTTATAATAAGAGCATACATGAGCCGTTCCGTATCTCCGTCACGCCAAAAGCGGAACCATTCTTCCTGCATAAAAGCCGAGACGCGGAAATAAGGAAGATGACGGAATAGAGGTTCGCCGATTTGTTTTGACCACTGGTAGACCAGAAGCTGAGGATAGGCATCAGAAAAAATCAGCCAATTCGCCCTTTCATACGAAAGGAAAAACCAGTTTTTCTGACTGCTGTCAAGGCCCTCCTGATAAAGGACGCCTCTTAAATCAGTCATCGACCAGCCCGCATTGCGGGACACAAAGGATGCCAAAAGCGGCCACTTGATCTCAGGATGGCGGTCATAATATGCTTTATAGGCATTCGTCCGGGAAATATTATCGGCATTTTTTATTTTCGTCTCTTTTTCGATCAGGCGAAGAATGGCGGTTACGGTCTGTCGTTTATGCACGTTCATTCACTTCCGTCACTATTAGTTTGATAAGGAGGATGGAAAAAGTGATTCGGTACCCGAATGGAAAAACTTTTCAGCCGAACAAAACGGTTTCATCCCAAAACAGCCAGAAACGGTCTCATTCATACAGTAATCGCGGCATGACCCTCGAAGACGATCTGAATGAAACGAATAAGTATTATCTGGCTAACCAAATTGCTGTCATTCACAAAAAGCCGACACCCGTCCAGATTGTAAACGTCCACTATCCGAAAAGAAGCGCCGCAGTCATTAAGGAAGCTTATTTTAAACAGTCTTCCACAACCGACTACAACGGCATTTATAAAGGACGCTACATTGATTTTGAGGCAAAAGAAACAAAAAACAAAACGGCATTTCCCCTGCAGAATTTTCATGATCATCAGATTGAGCATATGAAGCAGGTGGTCAGGCAAGACGGCATTTGTTTTGTTATTATATCCGCTTTCGGAAAGGTTTATTTCCTCGAAGCCGACAAGCTGTTTGTCTTTTGGGAGAGAAAGGAGAACAATGGCAGAAAATCAATTCGCAAAGACGAATTAGAAGATGCTTCCTTTCCGATTTCCCTTGGATACTCACCGAGAATTGATTATATTAGTATTATTGAACAGCTTTATTTTTCGCAGGAACAGTAGACTGAGCGAAAGGTTGATAAACGAAAGGTTGAGATGTTATGTCAGATCAATTTACGAGCCGTGAAGAACGCCGTAAGGCAAGGCAGACGAAAAGCACTAAGCCCTCTTCACCGAAAAAAGGCAAGAAACAGCGTAAAGGCGGTTTATTCAAAAAGATTGTGCTGTCCTTGGTTATTCTGTTTGTCCTTGGCATAGTCGGCGGAGCGGCGGCATTTGCCGTTTTGGTTTCCGGCGCGCCGTCTTTGGACGAAGCCAAGCTGAAAACGCCTTACTCTTCAACGATTTACGATAAAAACGGCAAAGAAATCGCGGAAGTGGGCGGTGAAAAACGAACCTACGTCCCGATTAAGGATATTCCTGATGTTGTGAAAGAAGCATTTATCGCAACTGAAGACGCCCGTTTTTATAAACACCACGGTATAGACCCGATCCGGATCGGAGGCGCCTTGGTCGCCAACTTTACGGATGGATTCGGTTCAGAGGGAGGAAGCACAATCACCCAGCAGGTTGTGAAAAACTCGCTTTTGACCCATCAGAAAACGATTAAACGGAAAGCACAGGAAGTGTGGCTTTCACTGCAGCTGGAGCGCCATTATTCTAAAGATGAAATCTTAGAAATGTATTTAAACAGAATTTATTTCTCACCGCGTGCCTACGGCGTCGGTAAAGCGGCTGAAGAATTCTTCGGCGTAAAAGACTTGAGCAAGCTTACGGTTGAACAGGCGGCGACGCTTGCCGGAATGCCGCAAAGCCCGACCGGATATAACCCGGTTAAAAACCCTAAGGCTTCCGAAAAACGCCGGAACATTGTTCTCAGCTTAATGGAAAAACAAGGATTCATTTCAAATTCTGAATACCAAAAAGCAAAGAAAGTGTCCATGAAAGATGAAGGCGTCGTCAGCCAAAAGCAATACGATAAAAAGGACACAAATAAATATAGCGCTTTTGTCGAAGAAGTTATGAAAGAAATTGAGACAAAAGAAAAGAAAGACGTCGATATTTCAACTGACGGACTGAAAATTTACACGACTCTTGATACGAAAGCACAAGATTATCTTGATCAATTGATGAACGGAGATACGGTCGGCTTTTCGGAAGGCATGCAGGGCGGCGTCACCCTCCTTGATACGACAAACGGGGAAATCCGCGCCATCGGACCGGGACGTAACAGAACTGTCGGGGGATTCAATTATGCAACGCAAGGTAAAACCCAGCCCGGTTCAACGATAAAACCGATTCTTGATTACGGGCCGGTCATTGAAAATAAAAAATGGTCGACGTATGAGCAGATTGACGATTCGGCTTATACGTACTCTGACGGCACACCGATTCATGATTGGGACAATAAATACAGAGGTCAGATATCTATGCGAGAGGCCCTCGCAGACTCACGTAATATTCCTGCTTTAAAAGCATACCAAGCAGCAGGAAAAGATAATGCCGTCGACTTCGCAAACGACTTAGGATTGGGATTAAACAAAGATCAAGTATATGAACCCTATTCTATCGGGGGATTTGGTGAGGGTAACCGCGGTGTATCTACTATGACCATGGCAGGCGCCTACAGTGCTTTCGGAAATAATGGAACGTACAACGAACCGCACGCGGTCACATCGATTGAATTTAATGACGGTACTAAGCTTGATTTAACACCGAAACCGAAAAGTGCTATGAGCGACTACACGGCGTTCATGGTTACAGATATGCTCAAATCAGCTGTCGAATCTGGAACAGGTAAACTGGCCCAAGTACCGAACGTGGAAGTCGCCGGTAAAACGGGTACGACTAACTTTACTAAAGAGGATATTCAAAAATATAATATTGCTCAAGGCGGAGTCCCAGACTCATGGTTTGTCGGCTATACCCCTCAATATACAGCGGCGGTTTGGACCGGAGTTGAGTCTGGCAACAAAGCAGGTAAGAAATCACTGTCTTCTGCTGACCAGCAAGTCGCAAAACGGATTTTCCAAAAGCTGATCTCTTACGTTGATGACGGTAAAGGAAGCTTCAAGCAGCCTGACAGCGTCGTCAAAGAAACAGTTGAGAAAGGCTCGAATCCTGCAGCTTTAGCCGGACCGAATACGCCGGATGATAAAAAAGTGACGGAGTACTTCGTGAAAGGAACGCAGCCAACTGCCGTTTCTAAAACGTACACGAAAGAAAAAGCCGATAAACCGACAGGATTGCAAGTGAAATACGACAAAGATAAAAAATCATTAACCTTAAGCTGGAATTATGACGGTGATGCAACATTCAATGTCAAGCAATCCGTTGACGGCGGAAGCTACAGTGACATTCAAAACAGTTCGGCAAAAGAAGCCGTCGTCCCAGATGTCACGCCAGGCTCCACATACAGCTTCCAGGTGACAGCGGAAAACGATGACGGAAAAAGCGATACGGCATCAGCATCTTTCAAAGTCCCGAAAGATGAAGAAGACGATGCAGATAAAGATAAAGCGACTGACGATGAACAGAAGTCTGATGAAGATAAAGACAAAGACAAGACGCAAACTGATGATTCAAACACAGATGACAATCAGACAGATACGCCTGACGGATCGGATCAAACACCAACTGATGACCCGGATAAAAATCAGGATCAATCCGATAAGGATCAAACAGATAACAACAATCAGAATCAGCCCGGTAACGGGACCGATAACAACGGACAGCAAGATAACGGCTCTGATAATGATTCCGATTCCGGTTCAGACGGCTCAAATAAACCCGACAGCGGTCAAACGGACAAAAACAAAGACTCATCTTCAAATATCAACGGGCAGTCCAATTCGTCAACCATCCAGTCAAACCCCGCTCATTAGCGGACGAAATCCTTCACCTCAAACAGGTGAAGGATTTTTTTCATACAAAAAAACCTCCTTATGAGAAAAGGAGGTTTTTAACATTTGTTCATGGCTTCATATTTATGATATTGTTTCTTCATCTCCGTCATCAATTCATCAAGCTGAATAAACGAGTGATATTGAGTCGGTTTTGTTAAAATAAACGCCATTCGCTCCGCCCAATTGATCGGTTCGGCGGGAAAATGCTTTGTTTCAAGCACAGACCAATCGAGTGATGTGACCCGCTCCCCTGCCGTCCAGTGAAAAGCGGCAATCAGACAGGCAATTCCCTTCAGCATGTCATTTTGATCACATCTCGATTTTCTTGTTTGAAAAACGGGAAGCAGCGTTTCTTTCGTTTCGTTCCAAATCTGAAATAGAAACGGGACATATTCGCCCCTTTCCCTCCATGGCTGCACGGTTGGCTGACCGCTGAAATCCATATACAGCGGATGGCGGCGCAGCGCCGTTTTGATCTCAAGGCTTTCCAAATCCGTAAGGCTGCGGAGGTATGTTTCATAGCCTGCCAGAATGTCAATCGCCGTCACCGTTTCACCAGCCCTTTTTTGTCACGCTTCTGCCCTTCTCTGCATAGCGGAAGCAAAGGACATTCCGCACAGCGGGGAGATTGCGCTTTACAATGATACCTGCCGAAAAATATTAATCTGTGGTGCGTAACAGACCAATCCTCTTTCGGCACTTTTTTCATTAATGTTTTCTCTACTTCCAAAACAGAGTCCTTCCAGCGGCAGATACCGAGCCGTTTAGAGACACGCTCCACATGAGTGTCTACTGCAATCGCAGGTACGCCGAAAGCAACAGACACGACCACATTTGCCGTTTTCCGTCCGACACCCGGCAGATTCACAAGCTCATCCCGGTCTTTCGGCACTTCTCCGCCGTACTCTTCGATGATCATTTTGCTCAGCTTTTGAATATTTTTGGCTTTATTACGGTACAGGCCGATTGATTTAATATCCTGCTGGAGTTCTTCCAGCGATACGGCAAGATAATCTTCGGGCCGTTTATATTTTTGAAATAGCGTTTTTGTCACTCTGTTGACGAGAGCGTCCGTACATTGCGCGGATAATGCGACTGCCACAACCAATTCGAAAGGATTTGAATGGACAAGTTCACATTCTGCGTGCGGAAACATATCGCCGATTTTTTCAAGACAATATTCAATCTGCTTTAAATTTAACACGTTTCTCCCCTTCTCATGTTATTGTTCCAGCCAATTGTAAAAAGGCACCTGCCTCGTATACTCTTTTTGCGGATCATTTTGTTTCGTTTGAACACGACGGAATTTTTGGCTGTGCGCCTTCGCCTGCTCAACCGTTTTGAAGCCGTTCTTTTTCCATTCAAATAAAATCCGGTCAATATAGCGAAAACTGAGTTTTCCCGATAAAACGGCTTCTTTTAAGGCGTGTTTAATCAGAATCGCATCATGCTGATCCTGATCCTGCCATATGGCCAGCGTCTCGCATTCAAGGGGCGACAGCGGTCTTCCGAACTCTTCTTCAAAGATGGTATACAGGCTTTTTTGTTCTCTTTCTGACGTTCTTTCCTGCGTTTCATTTTGAGAATGCTGCATGTAATCATACAGCTTCGCCCATAACGGCTGCAGAGAATATTTTTCAAACTTTATGCCGTTATGGTCTTCACATTCTTCAATAAACAGAAAACCTTTTTGAATAAACATTCTCAGGCAGCTTGTACATTCTTCAGCAGAGATGGACATGCCTGACTGAAGTTCAAACGGCGTCGGAAAATAAGAGCCTTTTTCCAAATGCATTTTAATCTTCAAAAGCAGGATCAATTCGGTTTCATTCAGCCCGAGCTGCCGGTAATGTGTCAGCAGCAGGTTGGGAATGCTTGAAATGCCGAGTTCCTGCATATCTATAAATTGCTGTTTTTTCATCCTTACACCTCTTACTGTAAAAGGTTATCTCCGGGAGCTTTCCCCTTTACTTAGAAAAAGTCTCCCTTGCAGGAGACTTCGTTTTTTAAAACTATTACGGATACAGACGGTTCAGAAGTCTCGGGAACGGAATCGTTTCACGCACGTGAGGCGCTCCGCTGATCCAAGCCACTGTCCGCTCAAGTCCAAGGCCGAAGCCGGAGTGCGGAACAGAACCGTATTGTCTGAGTTCAGCATACCATTTGTAAGCATCTGAATCCAGACCGTGTTCTTTTAATCTTTCTTCCAATAAATCCATATCATGAACGCGTTCTGAACCGCCGATGATTTCCCCGTAGCCTTCCGGAGCAATTAAGTCGGCACATAACACGACATCGTCACGATCTTTGGCAGGCTGCATATAAAACGGTTTTAATGACGTCGGGTAATGAGTGATAAACACCGGTTTGTCATAGCTTTCTGCGATCGCTGTTTCATGCGGCGCACCGAAGTCATCTCCCCACTCAATATCGTCAAAGCCTTTTTCTTTCAGGAATTCAATCGCTTTATCGTACGTAATGCGCGGGAATGGCGCTTTGATTTGTTCAAGCTTCGATGTGTCTCTTCCTAATGTGTTCAGCTCGATCTTACAATGTTCCAGCACACTTTGTACGATGTATGCAACATAATTCTCCTGAACTTCAAGGTTTTCTTCAAATTCAACAAATGCCATTTCAGGCTCAATCATCCAGAATTCGATGAGATGGCGTTTCGTTTTTGATTTTTCCGCTCTGAACGTCGGTCCGAAAGAGAATACTTTTCCGAGCGCCATTGCAGCTGCTTCCATATACAGCTGGCCGCTTTGAGACAGGAAGGCGTCTTCATCAAAATATTTCGTCGCGAACAGCTCAGTCGTGCCTTCGGGAGCGCTTCCCGTCAAAATCGGCGGATCAACTTTCACGAAGCCTTCTTTGTTGAAAAATTCATAAGTCGCACGAATGATTTCGTTGCGGATTTTCATAATTGCGTGCTGGCGTTTCGAACGGAGCCATAAATGTCTGTGATCCATTAAGAATTCCGTACCGTGCTCTTTAGGCGTAATCGGATAATCAGTCGCTTCGTGAATGACTTCAATGGATGTAACAGCAAGCTCATAGCCGAGCGGTGAACGCTCGTCCTCTTTCACAATTCCTTTTACATAAAGTGACGTTTCCTGTGTCACTGATTTCGCGATTTGGAAGATGTCTTCTTCTACTTCAGCTTTAACGACAACTCCCTGAATGAAGCCTGTACCGTCTCTCAGCTGTAAAAATGCGATTTTACCGCTTGAGCGTTTATTAGCGACCCAAGCTCCAATCGTTACTTCCTCGCCTGTGTGTTTATACACTTGGTTGATTGTTGTTTTCAAACTCTTTCCCTCCAGAACAAGAAAGACATTCAGGAATCTGCCTGAATCTCTTTTTTCATCACTTTATTATACCCGTTCTACTCTAACGGGGTCAATGCAAGTGAAAAGCGGCTTTAAAAGCCGCTTTTTCAGAATCAGCTGTGTTTTTCCGTGAAGCGGCGGATTCTTTCGACCGCTTCTTCTAAAAGATCGAGTGACGTTGCGTAAGATAAGCGGACGTTGTCCGGTGAACCGAAACCCGAGCCCGGCACGATGGCGACTTTTTCTTCTTCCAGAAGCGCCTTGACATATTCATCGACATCTTTGAATCCGCAGTTTTCTGCGGCCGCTTTGGCGTTAGGGAACAAGTAAAACGCCCCTTCAGGCTTGACACAGGTGAATCCGGGAATTTCACTGAGCTGAGCGTAAATGGTGTTCAGTCTGTGCTCAAATGCCTGTCTCATCTCTTCCAGCGGCTCAGCCGGCCCGTTATAGGCCGCAATGGCGCCGTATTGAGCGATAGACGTCGGATTTGATGTGCTGTGGCTCGCAAGGCTCGTCATCGCTTTAATAATCGTCTCCGAACCCGCCGCATAGCCGATCCTCCAGCCCGTCATGCTGTGAGATTTCGACACGCCGTTAATGATGATCGTCTGCTCTTTCAATTCATCTGAAAGCTGTGCGATTGAGACGTGTTTTTTTCCTCCGTATGTAAGCTTCTCATAAATCTCGTCAGAAACGATCAGAATGCCGTGCTCCAGACACACTTTTCCGAGTTCCGCAAGCTCTTCTTTCGTATACATAACACCTGTCGGGTTGCTCGGTGAATTGATAATGAGCGCTTTTGTTTTCTCGGTGATAGCCTGCTTCAGCTGCTCCGGTGAAATTTTAAACTGATTGGATTCCAGCCCTTCTGCATAGACGGGACGCCCCCCTGCCAGTTTCACCTGCTCAGGGTAGCTGACCCAGTAAGGAGTCGGTATAATCACT
Organism: Bacillus sp. SIMBA_026; assembly: GCF_046535335.1. Taxonomy (NCBI): domain Bacteria; kingdom Bacillati; phylum Bacillota; class Bacilli; order Caryophanales; family Bacillaceae; genus Bacillus; species Bacillus sp. SIMBA_026. The sequence continues at coordinate 1,336,094 of NZ_JAWRWX010000001.1, forward strand.
TCGTCCCCTTCATCGAGAATAACCTGAAATAATGTATACAGAGCGTGTTTCGCTCCGGTGCAGACAATGATTTCTGACGGCTTATATTCAATCCCCTGGTCGTTTTTGAATTTTTTTGCGATACTGTCTTTCAGCGCCGGCAGACCGCCTGAAGGCGTATATTTCGTATGGCCTTCATTCATGGAACGCACCGCGGCATCTATAATATGCTGAGGCGTATTAAAATCCGGTTCTCCTGCTCCGAGGCCGATGACATCATGGCCTTCTGCTTTCAGCTCTTTCGCTTTTGCAGTAATTGCTAGTGTTGCAGACGGTGTTAATGCGGATACTCTTTTTGCCAATTTCAACTTGAACTCCCCCTAATACGTCTCACGGTGTGATGTTTTTGAGAATCTTGCCGCTTGTAAAGTCCACATAGCTGAAGCTATATTGCCCGCTTTTGTTGATATAGGTCACTTCCCATAACGGAACATTGTTTTCTCTCGCCGGGTGAACGCCATTCAGCTTGGAAACAAGCCCTTCGTCCCGAACGATCTTGGCAGCCTTGCCGCTTGAAATGCCGTCACTGGCTTTTTTTGAGAGAATTTTTGCTTTTTTGTCGGCCGGAACCCATACATACATATCTTTTCCATGTTTATCCGTTCCGGTAACAACATAATATTTCTGTTTGCCGACAAAGGTCTCCACTTTCTCAGCATCTGTCAGCTCCGTTTTTTCTTTAGCGGCTGCCGCAGCTGTTTCGTGGCCTTCTTCTTTTTGAGCCATTGCAGATTTAAAAATGCTGGCCGAAAATAAAAGAACTGCTAAAAAAATAATACCAAATACGGCTGTAAATATTAATGCTTTTTTTCTCATCTTTTTCACCTATGTGCGATAAATGGTGAAGACCGCTTCATTTTGATTTTCTTCGTCGAGCGCAAGGCCGAACATCAGATTGTCCCGTTTCAAAGTCCGGTTTAATGTATCGACAATTTTATATAAATCATCTGAATGCTCCACATTAATCGTTGACAGAATTTCAATTTTACTTTCCATTTTTATACCCTCCATCGGTCGAACAAATTTTGTTAGTCATAACGGGATGCGCCCGCGGCATAATAAAATCACAAGGCGGCATGAACCCGCTTTTACTATAAAAACAATTCCTCATCCCACACCACGAAAGCCGCGTTTATGCGGCTTTTATTCCGTTTGGCTGACATAAGCCGCCATTTCGGCATCCGTCAGTTCCAAAAGAGATGAAGTCGGGAGCGCTTCAAGAAACAGCCGTCCGTATCCCGCCGTCTTTACACGCTGATCTAAAAGAACGATCGTTCCCTTGTCTCCCGCCGTACGGAGCAGGCGCCCGATCCCCTGTCTGAACGTTAACACGGCCTCAGGCAGGGAAATCGTCTGAAACGGATTTTTCCCCTGCTTCTTGGCAAATTCGCATTTTGCGGCGTGAAGCGGATTGTCAGGCGCCCTGAAAGGAAGTCTTGCGATCATGACGGTTGACAATTCATCCCCCGGAAAATCAACGCCTTCCCAGAAATGATTCGTCCCGAGCAAAATCGCCCGGCTTGCCGTTTTAAAGGTTTTCATTAATTTACCGGGACTCCCGCCCGAAATACCTTGGGCGAGAAGCTGAATGCCTGATATCTCCATACTGAGTTTCAGTTCCTGATACACTTTTTTCAGCATATCATGAGACGTAAACAGGACAAGGATCTTCGGCTGTTTTCCCTTTGACATGATTTCTGCATACTTGGCAATATGCTCAATGACTTCCCGCTCTCCGTCATATTTAACGGATTTCATCTCTTTCGGAATGATGACGTTCATCTGATCATCGTAAGAAAAAGGAGACGGGATGCTTTTGGTGCGCGGATAAAAATCCGCAAGTCCGAGCCTTTCAATCATAAATTGAAAAGACTGCTCCACCATTAAAGTCGCTGATGTGAGCACAACGCTTTTTTTGCGGGCGAAAAACTGGTCTGCAAGCATTTCACCGGGCTCCAAAGGCTGCGCATAGATGCTGACGGCATTTTTTGCGCCCTTCGCATCAATTTCAACCCAAACGGCTTCTTTCTCATCATTTTCAAACAGCAGCCTGCTGAACGTATCGCGATATTCTTTCAGCCCCCTGATACACTTTACATATTCGGCCGCTAAAAAAGCCGCTCCGCTTTTCATCTGTTCAAGCTTTTGATGTAACAGTTTCTCCTGTACTGAAAACATGTCAAGCAGCTGATCCAGCATCGCGCAAAGCCGCTCCGCTCCGTCCGTTATCATGTGAAACCCTTTATCCTGGCTTTTATGATTGAGACTATAGACGAGACGGTTCAGATCGTCTTTAGGTTTTCTTCGTTTGACAAAAGAATGCACTGAACTGAAAAATGCGTCGCTTTCCGATTGAATATGCTTCATCCACTCATCGGCGTCAAAAAAACTTTCCGCCGGCAGTTCATACGTATAAAACAGTTTTCTCATCCGCTTTAACAGTCCGTGTTCCTTTAAGGTTCCGATTCGGCTGAGCTTTGTGTGCAGTCCGATGTATGAAGCTCTCTTCCCCAGGTGCTCGCTGGCAGCGCGTTCGAAATGATGCGCTTCATCAATGATGATTGTTCCGCTTGCAGGCAGTTTTTTCGTTTCACTGCTTTGATCTGAAAACAGCAAAGCATGGTTTGTGATAATCAGATCTGCGGCCTGCGCTTTTTCTTTAGCCCGTTCATAAAACCCGGCAGCCGAGTCCTTCCCTTTTTTAAAAAAAGAATTCTCATCGTAAGCCATGCGCTCCCACAGCAATCTGCCGCCTGATGGAAGATTCAGCTCAGCGGCGTCGCCCGTTTCAGTCTCCGTCAGCCAGACGAGAAGCTGCGCTTTCGTCAAAACCGCATCATAGTTGTCATCTTCCTCATGCAGAATATGTTCAAACTTAGGCAGGCACAGATAATGTGATTTCCCTTTTAAAATAGCGGCTTTGACCGGCCAAGGAAACATACGCTCCAAAAGCGGAAGATCTTTAGACATGATCTGCTGCTGCAAAAGAGTAGAGTACGTGCTGATAATCACGGGAGTCTGCTCCGCTTTGGCAAATAAAACAGCCGGAACGAGATAACCGATCGTTTTTCCGATGCCGGGTGCCGCTTCAATCAGCGCATGCTCCCGATTGCGGAAGGCGCCAAGCACTTCATCCATCATCGAAAGCTGCCCTTTCCGCTTTTCATAGCGGGGGATGATGCCGGATAAGATCTGTTCTTTTTCTTCGTTCCACTTTTCAAGGTCAGTGGCCGCATTCACCGGACGGGAAACCGGAATGTGATCGGGCTCTTTAATTGAAAAAGAGGCGTATGGAATGCAGCTCTTTTCTTCCGCCGGCCTGCTTTCATGTATAAAAGAATCCAAAAGCAGCGTCAAATCGCTGATAAAATGCTGTGAAAGCCTTCTAAGCTGCTTTAACGTCGGTAAAGGCAAATGTTTCAGTTTATGTAAAATGTCTAAAAAGACCAGTCCCGTAACCTCCGCATCGCTGTCTGCGCGGTGAGGGCGGTCATGAACAATATTCAGCTCCGCGCACAACTCACCGAGCTTATATCCTTCAAACCCCGGGAAAACAATACGCGAAAGCTCAACCGTATCAAGCACTTCACAATCCGGCAGCTCATAGCCCGCTTCGCTCAGTTCATGCCGGACAAATCCGAGGTCGAAATGAATATTGTGGGCAACAAAATACGCGCCGTCAAGCAGATGAAAAATCTCCTCTGCGACCGCTTCAAACGGCAGTTCATTTTCAACCATTCCGGACGAAATTCCGGTCAGCTGTTCAATAAACGGCGGAATGACCTGATTCGGATTGATATATTTTGAAAACCGCTCAGTTATTTGTCCATTTTCAATGACAACCGCTGCGATTTGAATGATTTTATCGCCCTTTTTCGGCGAATTTCCTGTTGTTTCGACATCTATGACAACGAACCGTTGTTTGTTCATTAAAATGGACACCTCAATTCTTGCATACGAGAAAAGTGTAACACGTTTTGTTGAGAAATGGAGCGGAAAAACAGCTTTTGCCCCTAAATCTTAAAAGAAAACCCCCATGAAGGGGGCTCTTTTACAAAATCGTGTGTGCCGGCTCCTGGCCCAGCATCTGCTCGATTTTATTCTGATCATCCAGAACAGCCACCTTCGGCTGATGGCTTTTTGCTTCCTGATCAGACATCACTTGATAAGAAATAATAATGACTTTATCTCCTTCTTGGACGAGACGGGCGGCTGCTCCGTTTAAACAGATGACGCCGCTCCCCCGCTTACCGGGAATAATATACGTTTCAAGTCTCGCTCCGTTGTTATTATTCACAATCTGAACTTTTTCATTAGCGAGCATTCCGACGGCATCTAAAAGATCTTCATCAATCGTAATGCTGCCGACATAGTTTAAATTGGCTTCCGTCACGGTAGCGCGGTGCAGTTTTCCGGCCATCATAGTGCGGTACATATTATGATCTCTCCCATTCATCAATATCAATAATGATATTATCAATCAGTCTGGCTTTAGAAAATTGGACGGCGCAGGCCAGAATGACCTTGCCGTTTAATGTTTTAAGCGGAGTCAGCTCCGGATAAGCGTACAGTTCGGCATAATCAATGACGCCGCTTGTGTTTTCGATGATATCGGTGACGGTTTTTATAATGGTTTCCGGATTTCTTTCACCGTCTCTGATCAGTTCGGCACCTTGCTGCAATGCTTTATAGATCATCGGCGCTTCTTTGCGTTCCTGCTCAGTCAGATAGACGTTGCGAGAGCTTTTGGCAAGTCCGTCTTCTTCTCTGACCGTGTCCACTGCAACCAATTCGATATCCATAAAGAAATCCTCAATCAATCCGTCCACAACCGCTGCCTGCTGGGCATCTTTCAGGCCGAAGTAGGCGCGGGTCGGTTTAACGAGATTGAAAAACTTCGTCAGCACAGTGGCCACTCCGTCAAAATGGCCGACGCGGGAGGCGCCGCACAACACGTCAGTTCTCCTTTTCACTTGCACGGCAACATTTTGCTCGCCTTTATACATATCACTTGGAGACGGCGTAAACAAAACATCTGCCCCCGCCTGTTCTGCAAGCCGGGCATCGCGCTTTAAATCTCGCGGATATGCCTCGTAATCCTCGCCCGGTCCGAATTGAGTCGGATTGACAAAGATGCTCATCACAACAATATCGTTTTCTTTGCTTGCTTTTTCAACCAGCGTCAGATGTCCTTCATGAAGAAAACCCATTGTCGGGACGAATCCGATCGTCCGGCCTTCTGAGCGGTATTGTGCAATCAATTCTTTCAGCTGTTGAGTTTCTGTCAGTTGTTTCATCGCTTACTTTCCTCCGTACAAGCCTTGCAGCACAGTTTGGTTTATCTGAAAGGAATGCTTTTCTTCCGGGAAAACCCGTTCTTTCACATCACGGACGTAATCGCTGAGGGCCGACTCAATCGTGCCGTCGATTTTGGCGTATTGCTTCACGAACTTCGGTGTTCTGTCCACGCCGTGGCCGACGACGTCATGATAGACAAGGACTTGGCCGTCCGCTTTTGAACCGGCTCCGATTCCGATGACGGGAATGGATACTTCTTCTTTTATTTTAGCAGTCAGTTCAGCAGGCACGCATTCAAGCACGAGCATCATTGCTCCCGCCTGTTCGCATTTGATGCTGTCTTCAATGAGCTTTTTCGCACTTTGCTCATCTTTCCCCTGCACTTTATATCCGCCTAATACGCCGACAGACTGCGGTGTGAGGCCTAAATGGCTGACGACAGGAATTCCGCCGAGAGTCAGCGCGCGGATGGATTCGAAAACGCCGTCTCCGCCTTCCAGCTTTAACGCGTCCGCGCCGCTTTCCTGAATAATGGCCGCGGCGTTTTTCAATGTATCCTCTTTTGAAAGGTGGTAAGACATAAACGGCATGTCAGTTACGATAAACGTATTTTTCGCACCGCGTTTTACCGCTTTTGTATGGTGAATCATGTCACTGACCGTTACGCCGACTGTTGAATCGAGTCCGAGCACGACCATTCCGAGCGAATCCCCGACTAAAATCATGTCGACTCCCGCCTGTTCCGCAAGCTTTGCCTGCGGATAATCGTAAGCGGTCAGCATCACGATCGGCTCTCCGTTTTCCTTCATTTTCATGAAATCCAGTTTTGTTTTCATTCTGTTTCTCCTCCTCTAAACGGTGAGGAGATGAGCCGCCAATTCTTCGCAAGCAAAAAAGCCTTCTGTAAAATAAGAAGGATCCCCACTTGTTTAACGTTCGGCGAATGTCATCCCTCTGTCCCAGTCCTTTTTTGGATCAAGGCAGACTTTTCGTAATCTCTGTTCTGCTGATCAGGTGCAGTTCATTATGATACTGCCCATAGGAAGTATACCAAATTCAAGAGGCTTGTACCAACTAAGATTAATTGAGCTCAATATCGGCAGAATAGATCTTCTTTATGCCGTCTTTCGTTTCCAAGAGAAGAACTCCCTCATCATCAATGCCGAGCGATTTCCCGTAAAACGTCCCTTGCAGCGTTCTCGCTCTGAGCTCGTTCCCCAGTCCGACCGCATAGCTTTCCCATAACAGCTTGATCGGTGTAAAGCCGTGGTTCAAATAATCCTGATAGCGTTTTTCAAAAGTCAGCAGAATCTCTTGTATCAGACCCGCTCTGTCAATTTTTTCGCCGGCTTCCATCCTGAGGCTCGTCGCAATGTCCTGAAGCTCGCCGGGAAAATCGGTTTCCTGCTGGTTCACGTTGATGCCGATCCCGAGAATAACCGAACGGACACGGTCTTCTTCCGCCTGCAGCTCAGTTAAAATCCCGACGGCTTTTTTGCCGTGAATCATTAAATCATTCGGCCATTTAATGGCGGGCTGTACACCTGTAAAAGCCTCGATGGCCTGTACGACCGCAACGGCAGATAACAGGGTGAGCTGCGGCGTTTTTTGCAAAGGAACGTCGGGTCTCAGAATGAGGCTCATCCAAATCCCGTTTCCCTCCTGTGAATGCCATACTCTGGCCATTCTTCCTCTGCCAGCCGTTTGTTTATCGGCGACTACGAGCGTTCCTTCCGGCGCGCCGTCATTGGCAAGTTCATGAGCGGTTTTTTGGGTGGACGGCAGGACGTCCCGGTAATGAAGCTGTTTGCCCAAAACCTCTGTTTTCAGCCCGAAACGGATTTCGGATTCACTGAGTTTCCCCGGTTTTTTAATGAGCCTGTACCCTTTTCGTCTGACCGCCTCAACCTCATAGCCCTCTTTGCGGAGCTCCTCTATATGTTTCCAAACGGCGGTTCTCGAGCAGCCGAGCGCGTCACTTATTTTCTGCCCGGAGATAAAGCCGTCACCCGCCTCAGAAAATAAATCAATTAATCGGGTTCTTAATGTTGATCCCATGATCCGAGCCACTCCTTTATGTCATGTTTTCGGTTAGGGAGCTTCCCTGCCAATACCGCTTCTTCGATCCGGCGAAGTTCTTCGGCCACCCATTTACCCGCGCGGCGGTTTCTGAGCTCCATCAGATCAGCGCCTGAAATGTCGAGGTCTCGAAGGCTTTTGATCGGCAGCTGCTCATACAGGCTCTGAACCTCTTTCAGCTTTTGTTCATCAATCGTCTTATGCTTTTTCAGCATCCCGATTTTAACGGCTGAAAACAGCGCCTCTCCCGCCCGGTACATCGCTTCCGCTTCCAGCTGCACCGGATAAACGCTTATGATTTGCACCGCTTTTTTTATGACTTTTCCCGGCAGTTTCCATTGTTTTAAAAACGCCTCGGCGCTTTTCGGGCAAAGACCGAGAAGCAATAACAGCGCTGCCCAGCGTTCTTCGCGTGCATCTAAAGAAGAAAACGGAAAGCCGCTTGCTTCAAGCATTTGCTGCTCATAACCGGAAAGACCGGGCAGCTCTTGTATCAGACCTGTTTGCACCATCGTTTGAATCGCTTCTTGTGAGGAAACGCCCTGCAGCAGCTTTTCAAACTCGACGGTCTTTCGTTCTACTGATACATGTGCCAAAAGCTCCCTGTCTTTCATGATGGCCTCTCTTGTTTCTTTTTCTAACAGAAAGCCGAGCTGACTCATAAAGCGGACGGCTCTCATCATCCGCAGAGCGTCTTCCCGAAAGCGGTCTTCAGGGTTACCCACCGTACGGATCAGCTTTTGTCCGATATCATGTGCGCCTCCGAAATAATCAAGCAGCTCTCCTTCGGCAGACATCGCCATCGCATTAATCGTTAAGTCTCTCCGCTTTAAGTCTTCTGATAAAGAAGTAATGAACCGCACAGCTTCAGGGCGCCGGTAATCCTTATATTCTGATTCGGCACGAAAAGTGGTGACTTCATAGGTTTCATCTTCCCACAGGACGATGACGGTGCCGTGCTCTTTTCCTACATCGACAGTCCGCTTAAAGAGACGCTCCACCTCATTCGGCGAAGCGCTGGTTGCGATGTCCACATCACCTATTTTTCGTTTCATATAGCTGTCTCTGACGGCTCCCCCGACAAAGTACGCCTGATGGCCCGCCTTCATCAGATGATGAAGGATGGGGAGGGCTTTGACAAATTCCTGTTCCATAAGATCACTCCGGTCCTGCCAATTCGTCATAAATCCGTTCATACTGACTGACGATTCTTTGCGAAGAAAAGGCGGTCTCCGCCATTTTCAGCGCATGATCAGTCAATCGTTTGCTGAGCTGTTTATCTTCTAAAACGGCAAGCGCTTTTTCAGATGCCGCCTGAATATCGCCGACTTCCACCAGAAAACCGCTTACTTGATCTTTAATCACTTCCGGGATTCCGCCGATATTTGTTCCGATGCACGGCACGCCGCAGGCCATCGCCTCAAGGAGGACGAGTCCGAAACTTTCTTTTTCAGACAGAAGAAGCTTAAGGTCGCTGATGGAATACAGCTCTTCCACCCTGTCCTGATTTCCGAGGAGCAGCACTTGATCCTGCAGTCCGTATTTTTCGACAAGCTGCCAAGCGACGCACTTTTCCGGCCCGTCGCCGACAAGCAGGAGCTTCGCCTTTGTTTTGGCTGCGATATTACGGAAAACGCGGATGACATCTTTAACACGTTTTACTTTTCTGAAGTTCGAGACATGGATGACGACTTTTTCATCCGGCAAAATGCCATGTTTCTCTTTTATACTCTCTGTATTTTTCTTAAGATAAACACGTTCATCAATAAAGTTGTAGATGGTCTCAATTTTTTTATCCGGCTTGATTAAGTCATATGTTTCTCCGGCAAGCGCGGTTGATACCGCCGTCACTCTGTCGGACGCTTCGATGGCAAAACGGATTAAATCTTTTAATGACGGATCATATCCTAAAACGGTGATGTCCGTACCGTGAAGCGTCGTCACGATGCCGATGTCGCGCTTGAGCATCTGCTTGGCAAGATAAGCGCATACCGCATGCGGCAGCGCATAATGCGCGTGGATGATATCAAGATTTTCCCTTGCGGCAACCTCGGCGATTTTGCTCGCCAGCGTAAGGTCATAAGGCGGATATTTAAATACCGCGTATTGGTTGACTTCCACCTCATGAAAATGAATATTCGGATGATATGTATTTAATCTGAACGGGATGCTTGATGTGATGAAATGAACCTGGTGCCCTTTTTCCGCAAGCAGCTTGCCGAGTTCCGTCGCAATAATACCCGAGCCTCCGACACTCGGGTAGCATGTAATCCCTATTTTTAATGGTCTCATTGTCCGCCCCCAAAAACATCATCATTCAAAACGGGAAGCTGTTTTGAAAAGAAGCCTTCAGCATACCCCGTCCCGGCTTCTTTGCCATACAGTCTTTCCCGCGCTTCCACCATTTCGATATAACCGTTGGTCAGCGGTGTGTTCACTGACTGCGCCGTAGGAATAAACTGGCTTTGATAGGCGTGCAGACTTTCTTTTTTCAGATCGATGGTTTCCGTTATGTCGATTACAAAGTCCGGACGGTGAAACCCGTTGATCATATAATAGTATACGCGCTGAGCCTTATGAGCCGGCAGTTCCTGATGATCTCTGTATTTATGAATTCCCGCCGAGAACACCGCCTCTTCGACCAAAGCCGCCGCATTGCCGTGGTCAGGATGGCGGTCTTTCGGATAAGGCATGAAAACGGTTTTCGGCCGGCAGGCTCTGATGACACTGACAATCCGGCGGATGCCGTCCTCACTTTTCAAAAGCCCGCGGTCGGGAAGCGTAAGCTGGATTCTCTCTTTTACGCCGAGAATTCGTGCCGCCTCTGCCGCTTCTTCTTTTCTTATCCCTACCGTTCCGTTGGATGATAGTTCGGCCTCGGTCAAATCGCATATCACCGCGGTTTTTCCTTGAGCCGTAAATTTTGCGATCGTGCCGCCCATACCGATCTCGACATCATCACTATGGGCGCCGAACGCCAGAATATCAACGTGTTCAGACATTCGGCTCTCCTCCGCGCACAAGATTGCGGAAATCAAATGCCCCGCCGTCCAGTGTCCGGACGAGGATTTCCGCTGTTCCCATATTTGTGGCAAGCGGGATCGCGTATACGTCACACAGCCGGATCAGCGCCGAGACATCCGGTTCGTGAGGCTGCGCAGTTAATGGATCGCGCAGAAAAATGACGAGATCCAGGGCATTTGCTGCAATCAATGCGCCGATTTGCTGATCTCCGCCGAGCGGGCCGGATTGAAAACGTTCAACGGACAATCCGGTCGCTTCCTGGATTTTCAGGCCTGTCGTACCTGTCGCGTATAACTCATGATGGCTCAGTATATCTTTATATGCGGTCGTAAACTGAACCATATCCTGCTTTTTTTTATCGTGAGCAATCAAAGCGATTTTCATTTGATGTTCTCCCCCTTGCCGATTCAGTCGATAATATTTTCGAGTCCGTATACAAGCTGGTCGATTTTCATCACTTGCTCCACTGACAGCTTCACTCCTGACATAAAGGAAGCCCGGTTATAGGAGTCATGGCGCAGTTTCAGCGTCTGGCCGTCCATGCCGAACATGACTTCCTGGTGGGCGATAAGACCCGGAAGACGCACGCTGTGAAGGCGGATGCCGTTTAATTCAGCACCGCGGGCGCCCGGCAGAATTTCTTTTTCATCAGGATGGCCCTGCTGCTTTTCTGTACGGACGCTTGAGATCATTTCCGCTGTTTTCAGCGCCGTTCCGCTCGGGGCATCCAGCTTTTGATCATGATGAAGCTCAATGATTTCTACATCTTCAAAATAGTTGGCGGCCATTTGTGAGAACTTCATCATCAGCACCGCGCCCAATGCAAAGTTCGGAGCGATGATGGCGCCGATTCCTTTCTCTTCAGTCAAGGCTTGAAGTTCCTCTAAATCGGCTTCAGAAAATCCGGTCGTTCCCACAACGGGGCGGACGCCGTGTTCAAGAGCGGCTTTCGTATGTTTTTTGCCGATTTCAGGCGTTGTCAAATCGATCAGCACATCCGGTTTTGTTTGTTGGAAACATGCGCGGATATCCGTATAAATAAGAGCGTCTGAATCAGCTGACATCACTTCCCGCAATGTTTGCTGATCGTATGTATGGTCAATGGCGCCGACAAGCTCAAAATGAGGCGTGCGGACGGCAAGTTTTACGGCCTCCTGGCCCATTCTGCCTCTCGGTCCGGCAATGACGACTTTAATGGTTTCATTTGACATGGTTTCTCCTACTTTCCTTCTTCTTTTCTAGTCCAGCGGTCTTTATCACGTGTATTAAATTTATGCATGACGCGGTTATGAGCTTCCTCCAATGAAATATCAAGGGAGTTGGCGAGGCAGATCAGGACGAACAGCACATCGCCCATTTCCTCTTCCATGCTTTTCTCATTTTCCGTCGTTTTCTTCGGCTTTTCCCCATAATAATGGTTGACTTCTCTTGCAAGTTCGCCCAGTTCTTCCGTGAGACGGGCCATCATGGCAAGCGGGCTGAAATAGCCTTCTTTGAATTGGCCGATATATTCATCGACCTCAGCTTGTAAGTCTTTCATCGTTTTGTCACTCACTGTGCGAATACCTCCTGTCATCTCTTCCATGTTAGCTAATTCAAGTACATTTGACAAATGTTAAAAACGGCAGTTTGCTGTTTTCTTTTGTATCCACTATAATATTTACGCAATCTTATGGAAGGAAAAGGGGTTTGATGCAATGCTTGGAGAAATCAGAATCAAAAACATTTGCTTTATTTTAATCGGCGCCGCTGTTTTTTCATTCGGACTGGTTCACTTTAATATGCAGAACAATTTGGCGGAAGGCGGATTTACCGGCATTACGCTGCTTTTATATGCGTTATTCCACATCAGCCCTTCTATTTCCAACCTGGTATTAAACATTCCTATCTTTTTCATCGGCTGGCGTATGCTCGGCCGGACGATGTTTGTCTATACCCTGATCGGCACCGTCTCTCTTTCTGTTTTTCTGAGTGTTTTTCAGCGCTACGAAATTCATATGCCGCTGTCCCATGATTTAGCGCTGGCCGCCTTATTCGCCGGTGTATTTATCGGCGCGGGTCTCGGCATTATTTTTAAATACGGCGGCACGACGGGCGGGGTCGATATCATCGCCAGGCTGATCAACAAATTTTTCGGAATCCCGATGGGCCGGACGATGTTTGCCTTTGACGCCTGTGTCATTCTGCTTTCTTTGTTTACGTATCTTTCTTACAAGGAAGCGATGTACACGCTTGTAGCCGTTTTTGTCGCTGCGAGATTGATTGATTTTATCCAGGAAGGCGGCTATGCCGCAAAAGGGGCAACGATTATTTCTTCGAAAAACGATTTGATCCAGCAAAAAATAATTGAAGAGATGGAGCGCGGCGTCACCGTTTTAAAAGGACAGGGATCATATACAAAAGAAGACAGGGACGTTCTTTACTGCGTCGTTCCGAAAAACGAAATTGTGCTTTTGAAAAGCGTCATCACTTCCGTTGACCCGCACGCCTTTGTTGCAGTAAGCGACGTCCATGATGTGCTCGGCGAAGGATTTACGCTTGACGAAAATAAAAATCCGATCAGACGATAATAAAAAGGCGGCTTTTGCCGCCTTTACTGTTCGTGTTTCCATTTGACAACCGGTGATTTTTTCTTTTTCAATCGGCGGGCGAATGCCGGACTGACATTGAGCGTCTGCTCGACGAAGCGCTGCGGCGTCAGTGCCAGCCATTGGTTTAAAGAGACGTCTTCGAAACGGTCGCTTTTGAAGATTTCCAGAAAGCGAAGCACGGTGTCACCGGTATTCTGAACATAATGTCCCATTGCAAAAGGAACATATCCTACGTCACCCGCTTGATAGTTAAATGTCCGCGCTCTTCCTTCCGCCGCAAACACCGTCATTTTCGCTTCTCCTGAAAGATAATACTGCCACTCATCCGTATTCGGATGCCAATGCAATTCTCTCATGCCTCCGGGTTCGACTTCCACAAGAGCTGCGGCAATCGTTTTTGACACCTTAAACGTTTTTGAATCGACAATCTTTACTCTTCCCCCGCTGGTAACAAGAGGCTCCTGCCGGGAAAGCTTGTAGCTGAACGGCTCCAAAACGGTGCCTTCCGGGGAAGAAACTGCTGACTGTTCAATCGGGGGAGGCGGTTCCAGCTGAAACATGTAACGCTCTTTCTTGTGAATGTAGGCCAAGTCATATCCGGGAACACCGAAGTTCGCCTCCAGCACGCTGCGCGGGGTATGGGCAAACCAGTCCGTTACTGAAAAGGTGCTGTTTTCTGAAAAAGAGCCGTCATCAAAGACAAGCAAAAACTCACTGCCCCGTTCCATCCCTTGAATGGAATGAGGAATGCCGGAAGGAAAATACCACAGGTCCCCTTCACTTACGTTATCAATAAAATTCCGCCCATTTTGATCAACTGCAGTTAAACGGACTTCTCCGTTAATCACATATCCCCATTCGGCTTCTTTATGCCAATGAAGCTCCCGCACAGCTCCCGGTTTCAGTCTCATGTTCACCGCCGCGATGTTTTTGGATACCGGCAGTTCCCTGACCGTCACCTCTCTGGACCATCCGCCGTCTTCAAGCCTCATATGCGTATCAGAAAATGAGAATTTCAAGTTTTGAACCGTTCCTGCATCCGTTGAGGGCGGAACGAGCATGTCAGGATTCTGAAAGTCACGCGCGAGGTTTCGCGGTCCTTCGTCAGTCGCCCCTTTTCTGCCTCTGATCGGCTGCGGGAGGTGTTTTGAAGCCAATTGCTGGATGAGTTTTTTCACTGACTTAGCTCCTTTACAGCAATTTGTGTTTATTTAGACTTAGGATACTCACGCTTTTTCTCTTTCTTTTTTTCCGCTCTGTATTTTCGGTAGCCGACATATGTCAGCGCAGTAATAATGATACCGCCTGTTGTCAGAATGACCCAGAGCAGCGAAGGGTCAGCGTCATCCCGCTCCACCTTGTCAAAAACCCGCTTTAAATCCTGCTGCAGGAGCGTCAGACGCTCAAGCTTTGTTCCTTTTGTCATCTGCTGAAACCCGTCCTGCTCAATCACCTCGATATGTTTCGCCACCGTATCAAGCTGGCCGGCCGACACATCCATTGTCAGGCTGGGATAAATTAAATCATATAATGATATAAATTCATTCCACTTTTCATTGAAATTTTCACTTCCGTTTCCGCTGACATCTTCTTTTAAAGCGCTGAATGTCGCCATAATCGGTCTTTCAAGCGAACCCCACAGCGGATCGGAGTGATCTTCCATCGCATCCATTACCAACCTGAACTGGGCGGCAGCCCGGATTTTTTCGGTATCTGAGGCGTCTGCCTGTTTCAGAACGCGCACTAAATCATTGAAACCCAGAGTCACCTGCCTGACTTCGGCGCCGCTCAGTGAGTTTACGTGTGTCATTTTTTTCTTAAAGTAGCCAAGCACTTGCAGAGCCTCATCATACTGCGAATGCCGCGTCATTTGGAAAACGGTATCCGAAAGGTCGTTCAGTTCCTTGAGACCGCCCTCATCTTCAGCTTTGGCAGTTGTGATGAAACACATAAGAGCAAGTAAAAGACAGATCGTCAGCTTTCGTTTCATAGAGGTCCCTCCCACTCCTTCTCTTTACAGAATATGAGGAGCGGGACAAGGTTAGACCAAGATTCTATCAGTGTAAGTCAAGCTTTATCCGTCTTTTGGAAATCACCAAATAGTATGCAAAGCCGAGTGAAAATATGCTCAGCCAGAATGTAGCATAGCCGATTACTTGCATATAGTCATTGAGCATTGAGTAGCGGGGCATCATGCCGAAAAGATAATCAATGACATCATTATGAAGCGTCCAAACAGAGGCAACGGCAAGATGCCATAACCGGAACCGAAAATACGGGCTGTATAAAACGCCTTGAACGGCCATGGCAAAATGTGAAGCAATCAGCATGTACCCTTCCCAAGGCATCTGCCCCATTTTGACCAGCACAAAGACATTCATTCCGACCGCCCACAGCCCGTATTTTACAAGGGTTACAAGAGCCAGCGCTTCAAACAGCGGCGCGTTTCTTCCCATGAGAAATGCCAGAAGCACGAACAGGAAGAAAAACGTCGCCGTCGGGCTGTCAGGCACAAATATCAGAAATCGGAACGGCGTGTCCGCAAGCTGAGGCACATACCAATAATAGCCGTACACCGTACCGATAAAATTAACGGCAAGAACAAGCAGAAGCATGCCGCGCAACCCTAAAAGATAAGAAATCCACCTCATACCATCAACTCTCAGTCCGTAAAAAGTATGTATCATGCAAAAAAAGCTGACATCCGGTCAGCTCTTTTCATAAAAGTATATCCTGCTATTGTCTACTTCACAATACGTTATTTCGCTGTCGTTTCAGAAATGAACTTCGCCAGCTGATCAAGCTGTTTGTCATTTCCTTTAAAAATACCGGCTGGCATCTGCCCTTTCCCTTTGACGGCAATTTTTTTAATTTCTTCCGGGCTCAGCCCGTTATCGACCAGGGACGGACCGGCGCTTCCGCCTTGAAGATTATCCCCGTGACAGGATATACATCCTTGTTCTTTAAATACCTTATAACCGTCTGATTCAGTATCAATGGCGGCTTCTTTTTTGATTTTCCCTTGCTCCTCCGCCTTCGCCCAGTCATGCGTCGCGACTGACTGCCACGTTAAAAAGACCGTAGCGCAAAGCGCCAAAAGCATCATCCCGACCGCAACCGGACGCTTCCACGGCCTTCTTTCAGACCCCCTGTCGAGAAACGGAGCCAAAAGCAGCGACCCGAAGGCAAGACCCGGTATAATCATCGCGCCGATAACGGTGTAGCTCCCTGCGGCATATTCATATTTTAATAGCTGGTATAAAAATAGAAAATACCAATCCGGCAGCGGAATATACCCTGTATCCGTCGGGTCCGCCACCCGTTCCAAAGGCGGCTCGTGCACAATCGTTAAAACGAGAAATCCGACGAGGAAAACGGCCCCGACCATCCATTCTTTCAGCAGGAAGTTCGGCCAAAACGCCTCTGTCTTTCCAGGATACTCTGAATAGTCTTTCGGTATATTCGGTTTTTTTTCAGCCGGTATCCTTGAATCTCCTACAAACTTCATTCCTTTCCCCCGGTGCATGTCATCCCCTCCCTTTTATATCAGATTTGTATTAAAGCGGTCCTGAAATTCCCTGCTTGCGGATCATGACAAAGTGGGCGCCCATGAGCGCAAACAAAGCGGCAGGGAGAAAAAATACGTGAATCGCAAAAAATCTCGTCAGCGTTTGTGCGCCGACAATATCGTGGTGGCCGGCAAGAAGAGTTTTCACCTGCGCTCCGATCAATGGCGTCGCCTCCGCAATCTGAAGACCTACCTTTGTCGCAAACAGCGCCTTCATATCCCATGGAAGCAGATACCCTGTAAAACCGAGACCGAGCATCACAAAAAAGATCAGAACACCGACGATCCAGTTCAATTCCCGAGGCTTTTTATAAGCTCCCTGAAAGAAAACCCGCAGCGTATGTAAAAACATCATCACAATGACTAAACTTGCGCCCCAATGGTGCATACCCCTTACAATCTGCCCGAAAGCGACTTCATTCTGCAAATAATACACAGATTCCCACGCGTTTTTTATATCCGGCACATAATACATCGTTAAAAACATCCCGGACAGCACTTGGATAACGGTTACAAAAAACGTCAAACCGCCGAAACAATAGACAAAAGCCGAGAAATGGTGAGCGGGATTTACATGTTCCGGCACTTCATGGTCGGCGATATCCCGCCACATCGGCGTAATATCGAGACGTTCATCCACCCAGTCATAAATTTTATTCAGCATGTCACCCTTCCCCCCTAGGCTTTGCTTTTCCAAGATACAAAAAGCCGTCCTTTACTTTTTGCTCATAACGGTCAAGAGGCGCGAGCGGCGGCGTGCCCGGAACGTTCGTGCCGTCTTTTTCATACAGCCCGTAATGGCAGGGACAAAAGAACTTGTTCGGATTTTTAGGATCATTGTTCCAGTTTACGGTGCAGCCCAAATGTTTACAGATCGGAGAAAGCGCTATAATTTCATCCCCATGCTTGTAAACCCAGGCTGACCTGGATTCTTCCGATTCGTACCAGGCGTCGACTTGATGAATTTTAAAGTCAAACCGCTTCGGCTCCTTCGTCAGCTCATCCACACTGACAACCTGCACCATTTTTTGATCTCCCGTCGGTTTTAATACCGGGTCCAGCGCAAAACGGACCATGGGCATAAGCGCACTGGCGGCCATAAATCCCCCCACGCCGGTGAGCGCATAGTTTAAAAATTGTCTTCTTGATATATCTTGTTTTCCGCCCATCTCTTCCCCCCCTAAAGATTGACCAAAAATTAACTAAAATAGAAAATAATTCAGAGATTTGACACCCTCATAATATATGAATCTTTCAGCAAGGTCAACAGAGGCAAAACGGGTGTTTTGCGGGATGTATGGAGTTTTTAAGAATTGTTCCACTTCTGTAACAAAACGTTCAAAATTTCTCCGCACTTGTCATCCGCTATTTTTCTCTTTAAAGAGTCTTTCATATGTTCAAACGGAACGGCAGGTATGTATATGACATCAGACCCTATTTCAGAATCCTTCCATTTTTCGTCTGCCGTCAGGAACAAGGCGTGCCGAAAGTTGGTCATCACCTCTTCTTTGAGTTTTTGAAGCAGGGCGATTTGTGATTGGTCTATATCAACATATGTATAAGAGGGGAATAAATATACCCGTCCCTTCAATTGGCGCTCAAGCTCTTCAGAAAGCAATTGGGTGCTTTCCCCCTGTTCAACGGCCTCTTTTAAGCCTCCTGAAGACATTATGGAAATTAACGGAATGACAGCGGTATCAATGTAATCCGCAGATTGTAAATAGGCATCGGCATCAGCGGCCCTCCATCTCATGTCTCGTTCCTCCTCTTTACGCAACAAGCCTTGCATATTCTGCAAGGCTGTCATTTATGTGAGCTGATTCAATTGGCGGGAAAGCTTTTCAAATGTTTCTTTGTCGTGGCGGTCCAGCGCCTCGTCGATATCTTTAAGCAGCTTTTCCCGCTGGAAAGTGGAAATGGCATGTTCTAATATTTTTTCGGCCATCCCCTGATCCTGTTTATTTTCAAACAGGTCTTTCGGCAGATGCGGATTTGATTCAAGAACAGCGGCATATTCCGGTGAGCTGTAGGCCGAACGGAAATTCAGCTGGATAAATAAATCCTGCTGTTTATTTAACCGGATGTCGTGAAAAGATTTTTCCGCGTCCGTGGTCATGACATTTTCTTTGTAAAACCTAAACGGCACCTCATCAACGCAATGAGTAGACATGATAATGCCTCTCGGGCAAAATTCGGCTTGTTCTACAAAATGGACTTTTTCCATTAATGAATCATGACTCATTAAATAATTTAAAATCCAGACGCACTCCCGGCGTTTAAGCTGATAATGATTTAAAAACCAACGGATAAAATCCTTTTTTTCATTGACAGAAACAGGGGTCTGCATGTAATTCCCTCCTCTATCGATCGTATAATCTGACATCACTTATACATTCAGCAAGCATGGTCCAAAATCCTGCTTATCTTAAAAATTCATCCTCTATCCGTAAGATTGTTTCTTCAAGCTCTTCGTTTGTTCCATCCATTGAAAGCACTTGTTTTAAAAGCGGCAGCGCTTCTTTCTGGAGACCCTCTTCCAATAAGAAGTGAGCGTATTCATATAAGAAATCCCGATCATCCTGATAATGGAGATACGCAGCTTCGAAGCTTTTTTTCGCTTCAGCGTATTGCTCAAGGCCTGTATAGGCACCCGCCAAATACCAATTGTATTTCGGATCTTCTTCTCCGTAGCCGCGGACTTCCTGAATCAGATCAATAATCTCTTCAAAGCTTTCTTCTTTATGATAGACGGCTAAAAGCGTATGGAGCGCTTCCACGTAACCCGGATCGAGCGCCAGCGCTTCCTGAAGAAGCTTTTTGCCTTCTTCTGCGTTGCCGAGCTTTAACGCCATTTTCGCCGCATAGAGAAAAAGCTCTTTATTGTATTCATCGTAAGTAATACCTTCTTTAGCGGTTTTTAATGCATCTTCATACATGCCTTCTGCCTCGTAGCTTTTTGCAAGCGGCATATAAAGCGATGAATAGGAAGGATCAAGCCCTTTTAAATCAGACAGCTGCTTGATGGCTGTTTTGACCATTCCCGCCTGATAGGCTGTGAACCCGTACCCGAATATCGTATTCGGTTCTGTATGTTCTGCCGCCGCTTTTTCATACCATGAAATCGCTTCCTCAAATTCACCCGCCGCGCTCAATGACTCAGCCAGCCTCTGATGAACATTTACGCCGCCGATTTCGTGCCGTTCTTTTGCCGTCTCTTCATAGTAAGGAACGGCTTTTGCGTATGATCCCTGAGTGAAGTATAATTCCCCCAGAGCGAAATCAATAACAGGTTCATCTTGTAACATCGCTTTCGCCTGTAACAGCTTTTGCTCACTTACTTCAAATAAGCCCTGCATCTGATACAGATCAGCCATTAAAAGAAGGCTTTCCGCGTAAGACGGGTCTTCCGGAGAAATTGTCTCCAGCACCTCAAGAGCTTTTTCTTCTTCATCAATATCTATTAACAATTCGGCGTAAAAATTCGTCAGCTCAGACTCATCCGGATAAAGGTCATGCAGATCACTGATCAGCGCTAACGCTTTTTCGGCGTTTCCCCATTCATAGTAGAGCTGGGCTGCAATGGCTTTGTCTTCGTCATGAAGCTCTGTTTCAGCTTTTGAAAGCGCTTTGAGTCCCTTTTCGGTTTCACCTGCTTCAACTAATTTTATGGCTTCTTGAATCAATGTATTCAAATCAGACCGGTCCTTTCTTTTCCTATACCTCATCAACCAATGAAAAGGGTTTTTATTCGGGTTATTCTTATCATAATTCAGACAGGGCCTGCCCGCAAATAAGATGCTTCACCCGGCATTATAGTTTATCAGAAAATAGTTAAGAGGAAAACGGCAAAAAAGGGGACGGCATCTTTATACGCAGACAGCGCAATTTGTTCCGGCTGTTTCTGTAACGAAAACGCATTCCCCCTTTCTGTTATTTTCTGTTTAAGACAAGCTATGTCAAAGCCCAAGATTTTATGACACATGAAGAAAAAAGCCCGAAGAATCGTCTTCAGGCTTTTTTGGCTAATTGATCTAAATGCTCAAAAAATGTCGGATATGAGACATGGATTGCCTCAGTATCACGGATGTCAATCGGCTCTTCTGTCAGGCATGAAGCGATACCGAGCATCATGCCGATGCGGTGGTCGCCGTGGCTTGACACATCGGCTCCGCCCGCAAGCGTTTTTTTGCCGTGTATTTTCATGCCGTCTTCAGTCGGTTCAATGTCTGCGCCGATTTTCCGGAGCTCTGATACGACGGTGTCGATCCGGTTCGTTTCCTTCACCTTCAGCTCCGCAGCGTCTTTAATGACAGTTGTGCCTTCAGCCTGCGTTGCCAAAAGGGCGATAATCGGGATCTCGTCAATTAAACGGGGAATGATTTCTCCGCCGATTTCTGCCGCTTTCAGATCTGAAGTTTCAATAACCAGGTCTCCGTAAGGCTCCGCGCTGTCCGCTTCTGAAGGAATCACTTCAAGTGAAGCTCCCATTTGCTTTAAGACATCAATCATTCCCGTGCGTGTCGGGTTCAGGCCGACATTTTTCAGCACAATCCGGCTTCCGGGAACGACAGCGCCTGCCGCGAGGAAAAAGGCCGCTGAAGAAATATCGCCGGGCACGAAAATATCAGCTCCCCGGAGCTTCTGACCGCCCGTTACGGAAGCGCTCGTCTCCGTTTCCGCAAGCTCGGCGCCAAAAGCGTTCAGCATCCGTTCCGTATGGTCTCTTGATTTATGAGGCTCAGTGACGGTCGTCGTCCCTTCAGCCTGCAATCCGGCAAGCAGCACGGCGGATTTAATCTGCGCGCTTGCAACAGGGGAGACGTAATCAATGCCTTTCAATTGTCCGCCTCTTACGGATAAAGGCGTAAATCCTCCGTCCGCTCTTCCGTCAATCGCGGCTCCCATCTGTTTTAAAGGCTCCGTCACCCTCTTCATCGGGCGCTTTGCAATACTTTCGTCGCCCGCTACCGTACTGTGAAATGGGCGTCCGGCTAAAATGCCGAGCATCAGGCGGATGGTCGTGCCGGAATTTCCGACATCAAGAAGGCTGTCAGGCTCACAAAGTGCGTCAATGCCCTTCCCGTATATCGTTACATCACTTCCGTTTTGTTCAATGGAGACACCCATTTTTCTGAAGCAGGCAATGGTGCTCAGACAATCGGCTCCGGGCAAAAAGTTTTTTACCGTTGTCGTTCCTTCCGCGAGCGCTCCGAACATAACAGAACGGTGGGAGATGGATTTATCCCCCGGAATATGAATTTCACCGTTTAAAGACGTCACTTTTTCTCTTTTCAATGTTTTCCACCTCAGTCAGCGTAAAATGTGTCATATTTGGCGCGGGATTGAATGCAGGTTTCCGCGCGTTTCCGGTCATCATCAGTCTGGAAACTGATTCTGAGAATTCCGTTAATATCTTCTCTTGTTTCGATAATGCGGATGTTGGTGATACTGATTTTTTCTTCTGCCAATATCGCCGTAATTTCCGAAATGACCCCCGGATGATCGGGAACATCGACATAAAGGTCATAAAAGGACGGGATCGCTCCTTTTTGACGGAGCGGCAGACCGTCGCGATAATCTTTCGCTTTTTTAAAATATCCGAACAGGCTGTCCGCATCTTCATTTTCTACATAAGATTCGATCGTGTCAATCTCCCGCTTCCATTCTTTGAAGCGGTCAAGCAGTTTATCTTTGTTATGAAGAAGTATGTCCCTCCACATCGCCGGACTGCTTGAGGCGATTCTGGTGATGTCCCGAAAACCGCCGGCTGCGAAACGTTTCAAATACGGATAATTTTCTTCAGCATGATGAGCCTGATGTACGAGGCTTGCAGCAACGATATGAGGGAAATGGCTGATGACGCTCGTTACGCCGTCATGCTCCTCTGGGGTCATCTCCACAAAGTGGGCGTTTGCCGCTTTTAAGAGTTCCTTCAGATGCGTTACTGACTCTTTAGAAGTTGATTTTCCGGGTGTTAAAATGTAAAACGCATTTTCGAATAAAAATTCTTTCGCGGCAGCGGCTCCGGATTTATGAGATCCCGCCATCGGATGGCCGCCGACAAATTGATAGTGAGCCGGAAGCACTTTGTCGGCGTAGCTGACGACTTTCTGTTTCGTGCTGCCCACATCCGTAATCAGGAGTTCATGGGTGATGTCTGATGCGGCCAGCACATCGAGCATTTTCAGCGTTTGGGCGACAGGCGTGGCGATAATGACAACAGACGCTTGCTGCGCCCCTTCCGTAAATGAACCGGCCCGCTCGTCAATAATTCCGAGCTTCAGCGCGGCAGTGAGCTGTTCTTCCGAAATATCCACACCGATAATCCGTTTATGCGGATGCTCCTTTTTGATGGCCAATGCGATCGATCCGCCGATCAGCCCGATCCCCGCAAGCAATATAGTATCCTTCATTTCACTCATTTCCTTTTTCAACTATTTTAATAGAGCAAAGAGGTGATGCTTGATCACCTCTTATAATATTTCAGCTAAAATTGTGAGAATTTCCTCATTCTGCTCTTTCGTACCGACCGTAATCCTTAACGCTGTCGGAAATCCGAGCGCCTGTCCTGAGCGGACGATATATCCTTTTTCCAACAGGGCTTGGAACAGTTCATCCGCCGGGCGGTTAAAATCAATGAGCACAAAGTTGGTTTGTGAAGGATAACAAGTTAATCCGTGAGTTTCTGCAAAATCATAATACTGCTTAAGGCCTGCTTTATTTTTCTCGACGCATTCCTGAATAAATGTCTGGTCATCAAGCGCTGCCAGTGCCGAAGCCTGACCGATTCTGCTCGTATTGAACGGCTCTCTCGCCGGTTCAATCTGGCGGATCAGCGCTTCGTCCGCAATGCCGTATCCGACGCGCAGCGCGGCAAGTCCGTACGCTTTAGAGAAGGTGCGGAGGATCATAACATTCGCATATTGCTTTAATAGCGGAATGCTTTCTGGGTAATCTTCCGCCGTGACATACTCGTAGTACGCTTCATCAAGTACAACGAGTATATGCTCGGGAACTCTGTTTAAAAAGGCGATTAGCTCTTGCTCAGAAGTATATGTCCCCGTCGGATTATTGGGGTTGCATACCCATATGACTTTCGTCTTGCCGTCAATTGCTTCCAGCATCCGGTCCAAATCATGAGCGCCGTCACTGCGGAGTGGCACCTCGCGCACCTCAGCGCCTTCAATCACCGCATTGTGTCTGTATTGCGGGAAAGTCGGGGCGGCGGTAATCGTGTTTGCCTGATCATTTAATAAAGAACGGCAGATAATCTGCACAAGCTCATCAGAGCCGTTGCCGAAAATGATAGAAGATTCACTGACCTGCAGATGCTCACTGAGCCGCGTTCTCAAAGCGGCACTGTAACCGTCGGGATACAGCGCAAGCTGCTCAATCTCCTGATGCAGCGCATCTTTAGCGGCCTGTGAACAGCCGAACGGATTTTCGTTAGAAGCGAGTTTTACTACTTTCTCAAGCCCGTATTCCATTTTCACTTCTTCTATTGGTTTGCCCGGCTGATACGGTTTCAGCTGCCGCAGCTGTTCTTTAATCTGCAAATCCAGTCACCTCATTTTACACTGTACAGTCGTCCGAACGTCTTTGCGTATTCTTCAAATTCAAGAAGCGCATCAGCTCTTGTTCCGGGATTCACAAGCTTTGTTTTAAGCTCTTCGACTTTTTTGACAAGCGCGCTGCCGACAACGACACCGTCAGATATTTCATTCATCCCGTCAACCTGTTTGCGGTTTGAAATGCCAAAACCGACCGCCACCGGAACAGAGCTGAATTCTTTCACCTTACGAATGAAAGAGTATACAGACGGATCGAATTCGCTGCGTACGCCCGTCACTCCTAAAGAGGATACACAATACACAAAGCCGCAGGCCTGTTCAGTAATTATTTTCAAACGGTCTTCACTTGTCGGCGCAACCAGTGAGATATAAGCGATGTTCTCCTTTTTGCATGTCATTTGCAAAAGGGCGCTTTCCTCTAATGGAAGGTCGGGTACAAGCAGACCGTCTATGTCGTTTTCCCGCAGTAAAGCGAAAAAGTATTCTTTTTCTAATTGTAACACAGGATTATAATACGTAAAGAGGATAATTGGAATATGAACGCCGTTTTTTTTCATTTTGCCGCCAAGTTCAATTGCTTTTACGATATTCATTCCGTTTTCCAGAGCCCGTTTTGAAGCCCGTTGTATGACGGGTCCGTCCGCAAGCGGATCTGTGTAAGGAACGCCGATTTCAAGGGCAGACGCGCCTGCATTCTGCAATGATATTGCCAGCTCAACAGAAATGTCAGGAAGCGGATCGCCAGCTGTAATAAAAGGGATAAATAATTTTTCAGAATCTCGCAGATTAAACATGTGTCTCCACCCCGTTTTCCAAAACATTCATCAGCGTATGAACATCTTTATCTCCTCTTCCCGACAAACTGACGAGAATGATTTTGTCTTTATCCATGTCTTTTGCCATTTCAAACGCTTTTGCCAGAGCGTGGGCGGATTCAATAGCCGGAAGAATACCTTCTGTTTCAGAAAGCAGACGTAACGCGGCAATCGCTTCATCGTCTGTCACGCTTTCGTACGTTACACGGCCGCTTTTATGCAGATAGGCGTGCTCAGGGCCGATCCCCGGGTAATCAAGGCCTGCTGAAATGGAATACGGTTCGATAATCTGCCCGTATTCATCTTGTATTAAATAGGTCATTGAACCGTGAATCACCCCGAGCGTCCCTTTTGCGATCGTTGCCGCATGCAGCGGTGTATCAATTCCTTTTCCGGCAGCCTCGGCGCCGATCAGCTCAGTATCTTCGTCTAAAAAGGCCTGAAAAATGCCTATCGCATTGCTTCCGCCGCCGACACATGCAACAACCTTATCCGGGAGCGTTCCTTCAACCCGGCGGAGCTGTTCTTTCGCTTCCTCGCCGATGATTTTCTGAAATTCGCGAACGATATACGGATATGGGTGCGGCCCCACTACAGAACCGATAAGATAGAAATGATCTTCACAATGCTGGACCCAATACCTGATCGCCTCATTCGTCGCATCTTTCAGCGTGCCGTTTCCGCTTGTGACCGGCACCACTTCCGCGCCGAGCAGTTTCATCCGGAATACATTCAGCGACTGGCGCGCAACGTCTTCTTCACCCATAAAAACCGTACACTTAAAACCGAATTTTGCGGCGGCTGTCGCGGCAGCCACACCGTGCTGTCCCGCACCGGTTTCGGCGATGATTTTCGTTTTGCCCATCTTTTTGGCAAGCAGAATCTGGCCTAACGCGTTGTTAATTTTATGGGAGCCGGTATGGTTTAAATCTTCTCTTTTCAGATAGATTTTCGCCCCTCCCAAATACTCTGACACCCTGTCTGCGAACGTTAATGCGGTCGGTCTTCCGGAGTAATCAAACAATAGTTTTTTATATTCGGCATGAAAAACGGGATCATTCTTTAATTCTGTGAAAGCCGTTTCGATTTCCTCAAGGGGCCGCATCAATGTTTCAGGGACAAATTTGCCGCCGAATTCGCCGTATCTTCCGATTTCATTTGGATATGGATACATAGTGGTTCATCCTTTCTTCTAAAAGCCGGATCAGTGTTTGATCCTTTTGTCCGTTTTTTTCAATTCCGCTGGCAAGATCTATACCGCACGGACGCGATCTCAGTAAGCCTGTAATCGTTCCAGGATTAACGCCGCCCGCGATAAAACAGCGCTTGTTTGCATTTTGAGCCTGCTTCCGGTACAAAGGGACACGGGCCCATGAAAACGCGATTCCCGTGCCGCCTCTCATTCCTTTTACTGAAGAATCAATGACATAGCCGTCGACAGCAGGTGCAAATTGAGTCATCTGACGAAGCGTCCCTTCCCCGTGATGGAGCGCTTTCCATATCTCCGAGCGCACAAGCGGACGGAGCCGGAGAGCATCCTCAGGCGATTCATCACCGTGAAGCTGGATGACGTCAAGTGCCAGATCAGAGGCGATTTGCGCGATGTTTTCTATCGTTTCATTTACAAATACTCCGACATGTTTCTTGTCTGTCCGAACCTGCTCTTTCCATTTCCGGACCTCATCCGGCGTTACTCTCCGTTTGCTTGCGGCAAAAATAAATCCCAGATAATCCGCTTCTGAAGCTGCCGCAAGTTCATAATCACGCTTCGATCGTATTCCACAGTACTTTAACTCAGGCTTTTTCATATCGTCACTCCCCGAACAGTCCGCGGATCGCCTTTTGCTGCGAATCCTCTCTCATTAAGGATTCT
Organism: Bacillus sp. SIMBA_026; assembly: GCF_046535335.1. Classification (NCBI taxonomy): domain Bacteria; kingdom Bacillati; phylum Bacillota; class Bacilli; order Caryophanales; family Bacillaceae; genus Bacillus; species Bacillus sp. SIMBA_026. Next base: position 1,362,952 of record NZ_JAWRWX010000001.1, read on the forward strand.
CCGACCAATACAGCCTGTGCCCCGTGCTTGTTGACGAATTGCAGGTCGGCCAAAGAACCGATGCCGCTTTCGCTGACCAGCAGGCAGCCGTCCGGTACAAGCTGCGCTATTTTTTCCGTTTGCGAAACAGAAGTACGGAACGTTTTTAAGTCCCGGTTGTTTATGCCGAGAATGTCCGGCTGAAACACTTGTAAAATCCGTTCAAGCACAGTTTCATCATGGATTTCAACGAGAACATCCATGCCCTTCTCGCGGGCTTCCAGATAAAGCTCATGAAGCTCTGAAGGTTCCAGCGCTTCCCCGATCAGCAAAATGGCATCGGCCCCGATCCTGAACGATTCCTCCACCTGAAGAGAATCAATAATAAAATCTTTTCTCAGCACGGGAAGAGACACGGTTTGTTTAACATCTGTCAGAAATTGATTTCTCCCCTGAAAAAAACAGGTATCCGTGAGAACCGAAAGGGCGTCGGCTTTAGCCGCTTCATAATCCGCCGCAATCGTTTCCGGAACAAAATGCTCTTTAATCAATCCTTTAGACGGCGAAGCTTTTTTCACTTCGGCAATCAGCCCGATAAAACGGTTCGGGTTCAGGAGCGCTTTTTTAAAGGATCTCCGTTCAATTTGACAGGTTTCCGGCAGCACGATGGATTTGATTTCTTCTTTTTTCTGCTGAATGATTTGATCAAGCATACATTTCTTCCTCTTTCTGTTTCAGACGTTCGAGCTGCCTTTTGGCATCTCCGTTTTGAATCGCTTCTAAGGCGGTTTTCGTTCCTTCTTTCAGATCGTTTGCAAGACCTGCCGTATAAATGGCCGCGCCCGCATTTAAGGCGGTAATATGCAGAGCGGATGACGGAGCTTTATTTGCAAAAATATTCTGAATGAGGAGCGCGCTTTCTTCCGATGAACTCACTTGAATATCCTTTAGTGAACCTTCTGTAAAACCGAATTGTTCAGGTGAAACGGAATATTCAAGACGTTCACCGTTTTTCAGTTCAATGATATCGGTCGGTGCTGAGATGGACAATTCATCTAATCCGTCACGGGCCGACACAAGCATGACGTGTCTGACATCAAATTGTTCCAGAGCGCTTGCCATCAGGCGCGCTTTATCAAATGAATAGACGCCGATCACCTGCCGCTTCACCTGCAGCGGGTTGCTGAGCGGGCCCAGCAGATTAAATACGGTTCGGAAGCCAAGCTCTTTTCTTGCGGCGGCGACGTGCTTCATTGACGAATGAAACAGCGGCGCAAACAAAAACCCCATTTGTTTCATTTCAATGCTGCGTTTGACGCTGTCTGGAGTGGCTTGAATGGAAACCCCCAGCTTTTCCAGCACATCCGCGCTGCCGCTTTTAGACGAAACGGAGCGATTTCCGTGCTTGGCAACTTTAGCTCCGGCGGCAGAAGCTGTAATTGCCGCTGCCGTGGATATGTTAAACGTAGAAATCCCGTCTCCGCCTGTTCCGCACGTATCAACGACATCCGCCAAGCCACCTGATGTCTGTGCCCGCGCCCGCATCACTTTTACAAATCCGGCAAGCTCCTCCGCCGTTTCACCTCGGTGGGCTAATACCGATAAAATCCCGCCGATCTCAGACTGCGACATGTCCCCGTTCATCATCATTTCCATCAGCTTTTCGGCTTCTCCGGTTTTCAGCGTATGGCCATTAACGCACGATTGCAGAAATTTGTTCATCCGTCTTCTCCTCCCCGCCAGAAAAGATGTCTTCTGCAATTTGAATCGTTTTTAAAAGCGCCCCCGCTTTATTACAGCTCTCTTCATATTCGGCTTCCGGGACGGAATCGGCGACTATTCCCGCGCCCGCCTGCACCGACGCCGTACCGTTTTTGACACTCATAGTGCGGATGGTAATACACGAATCAATTGACCCGTCAAATCCGATATAAGCGATACATCCGCCGTAGGTTTCTCTGGAAGTCGGTTCTAATTCATTTAAAAGCTGCATCGCGCGGATTTTCGGAGCGCCCGTGAGTGTTCCTGCCGGGAATGCCGACATCAGCGCGTCAACGGGATGGACGCCCTGCTTTAAACGGCCGGTTACAACAGAGATGATGTGCATCACATGTGAAAAAGAAACGACCTTTGTGAATTCCGGAACGGCTACGGAACCGTACTCCGCAACTCTGCCGATGTCATTGCGCGCAAGATCGACGAGCATGTAATGTTCAGCTTTTTCTTTTTCGTCATTCATCAGCTCTTTTTTCAGGCGTTCGTCCTCTTCTTTTCCGGCGCCCCTTCTTCTCGTTCCGGCAATCGGATGAATTTCCAGGTGCCTGTCATGCACGCGGATCAGACGTTCAGGCGAACTCCCGACAATGTCTCTGTCAGGCAGTTTGATATAGTACATATAGGGTGAAGGATTGATGATGCGGAGCACCCTGTACAGCTCAAATGAATGTCTGGATACCGGAATGTCAAACTTTTGCGAAAGCACCCCTTGAAAAATGTCTCCCGCTTTTATATATTCTTTCAGTTTATTAACACCGGCCATAAACTCTTCTTTCGTATAATTGGATGTCACATCGGCAAAACTCGGCGTGTCAAACGTTTCTTTGGAAAAAAACGGCTCTTTCATATCTTTCGATTCTGTCAAAATACCGATAAGCTTACGAAGCTCCGCGCAATTCTCTTTGAAAACGGCCCGCTTTTCTTCCTCCGTCTCCCGGCCGTTAAGCTCCGCATATTGAATGAAATGCACTTGTTTCGTTTCGTGGTCGTACGCGATGATTTTCCGGCAGACAAACAGCATGCATTTTTCGAAATCTGTTACTTTCGCGTGGCTTGGCACGGAAGGCTCAATCAAAGGAATCATGTCATAGCTCAGATAACCGACCGCCCCTCCCGCAAATGGGATATCAAGCTCGGGTGTTTTAATGCGGAAGCTTTCATTCATCCAGTCAAGCACGGCTTTTAATTCTCCGCCTTCAAACAGCGTATGCCCATTTGGATCAGCGGCAGTGAATGTGTTATGACTCTCTTTAATCGTGATAAAAGGATCGAGGCCGATAAAAGAGTATCTCGACCAGCTTGACGACTCATCCTTGCTTTCTAAAAGATACGTAATGTTTCTGTCCAGTTTTTCAACCATCTGAATGGGTGTGATCGTGTCGACCGTAAAAGTCTCTGCGATTGGAATGGTGCGGTGTGTCAGACTGTCCTTTAAAAATAAAGAAATATCCGATTGTAAATTCATGATTCTCCTCCTTACGGTAAGGAGAATGAGATGAAGAGTGAGAGGAGTCTTGCGTATAAGAAATAAACCCAAAAGAAAGGCTTCTTTTGGGCAGAATAAAAACGTGTTTATCTCAGCTCAGCTAAACTCATTCTCTGCTACCCTATTCTAAACTCAACTGTTCAATATCTTACTTACCAGCTCTATACACACTCTTGTGTATTTCTAAGCTTTGTTTATCGTATTACATGTCAGTATTTTTTGTCAATGATAAATCCGGCCTTAACACAACGGCTTTTTCTAAATAGACATGCTTGATTTCATCTTGAGGCGTATCCGTCTGAACCGTCATCAGGACACGGATACACTTTTGCAGAGCGCCGGTGACATCCATTTCCTGCATGCACGTCACCGGGACGTACTGCCACCCGGAAAGGCGGCGGACCGCTTTTGCCGGAAATACGGAATGGATATCAGGCGTGGCGGATAACAGGATCTGTACAACGTCTTCCGGCTTGCATCCATTTTGTTCAATGATTTTTTCAAGCAGCTGCTGTGTTTTTTCTAAAATTTCTTGTTCGGTGTCTTGTTCCACCGTTGTTGCTCCGCGAATGCCGCGTATCATCATGCTGTTTCCTCCATTCGCCATTTGTTCAGCAAATTTTCGAGCTCATCTTTTGAAAGCATGCAGTCCCGCGCTTCGCCTAATTCTTTTAACACGATGAACTGTGTCATGCCTCCGCGCGTTTTTTTATCATTCATCATCCGGGCGGAGAGAACCGGCGTTTCAATATCTTGTCTGATGCTTCCCGGGTAGCCGAGCCCAATCAGCCATTGTGTGAGTTCTTTCCTGTTCATCTTGCAACCCGCAACCTGTTCACTCACGTAAAGGGCAAACTGCATGCCGAGGGCGACCGCATCTCCATGTGTAATCCGGCCGTAGCCGTATTCCGCCTCAACGGCATGGCCGAGCGTATGGCCGAAATTCAGAAAAGCTCTTATCCCCTCTTCCTTTTCGTCCTCACGCACGACGGCCGATTTGATTGAAATTCCTTTATAAATCATTTCATTCAGCTCAGCGCTTGTCAGTCCTTGCAACGTGTCAAATGTGAGAAGTTTTTCTAAAAAAGCATGATCGGCGATAAACGCGTGTTTGATCACTTCAGCCATGCCCGATCTCAGCTCTTGTTCCGGCAGGGTTTTCAGAAGCTCCGTATCGTAAATCACCGCTTTCGGCTGATAAAACGCGCCGATTAAGTTCTTTCCGAGTTTATGGTTGACGGCCACCTTGCCGCCGACCGCGCTGTCATGGGCAAGCAGTGTCGTCGGCATTTGAATGAAATCAATTCCGCGCATAAAAGTTGCTGCGCAAAAGCCGGCCAAATCACCCGTCACGCCGCCTCCGAAGGCGATCATACATGAGGAGCGGTCCATATGGAAAGCGATCGCTTCCGTTTGAATCCGTTCATACTCTTTTAGAGACTTCGCTTCTTCTCCGCTTGGAACGATCACTTTTTTCACGGGCCATGTTTCGTTTAAAAGCCGGAACATCTCATCACCGTAAAGCCGGTCAACTTCAGCATCGATGACGAGAAGGATCTTTGTCAGCGGCCTGTTCAGTGAAGACAAAAGGGCAACGGCCTGTTTCCTTATGCCTTCACCGATATACACGGGATATGCGGAGGAAGCTGTCCGAACCTCAAGCTCTTTCATCAGAATTCCCTCGATAATTTTTTCATGTTTTCAACATTTTCTTTAATTCGGTCGATCTGGTCAAGCCCGAATTGTTCTACGACGGCATTTGCGATTTCCCAGGCCACTGCTGCTTCAGCCACTACGCTTGCTGCCGGAACCGCGCAGCTGTCTGAACGTTCAATGCTCGCTGTAAACGGTTCTTTCGTTTCAATGTCGACGCTTTTCAGCGGCTTGTACAAAGTAGGGATCGGTTTCATAACGCCGCGGACGACAATCGGCATTCCCGTCGTCATACCGCCTTCTAATCCTCCGAGCCTGTTTGTGGCGCGTGTATAGCCTTTCTCTTCATCCCATACGATTTCATCATGAACTTCACTGCCGTTTTTGCCGGCCGCTTCAAAACCGATGCCGAACTCTACGCCTTTAAACGCGTTAATCGACAGAACGGCAGCAGCGAGCTTGCTGTCCAGCTTACGGTCATAGTGGACATAGCTTCCGACACCGACCGGCATGCCTTCGACGATCACTTCAACGATTCCTCCGATCGAGTCGCCGTTTGCCTTCGCTTCATCAATGGCTGCCATCATTTGACGGCCTGCTTCTTCATCGTAGCATCTGACCGGTGATTCTTCTGTTACTCGTTTGAGATCCTCAATGGATGTGTAATCGGTTTTCTCTGCTTTTACGCTGCCGATTTGCAGGACATGTCCGGCGACTTTAATGCCAAGCTCCGCTAAAATCTTTTTAGCGACGGCTCCGGCAGCCACGCGAACCGTTGTCTCACGCGCGGAAGATCGTTCTAACACATTTCTCATATCACGGTGATTATACTTAATAGCACCGTTCAAATCTGCGTGTCCGGGTCTCGGTCTTGAAATCTGGCGTTTCATTTCACTTTCTTCTTCTTCTGTAATCGGTGCGGCGCCCATGATTTTTGTCCAGTGAGTCCAATCTTTATTTTCTACAACGAGCGCGATGGGTGAACCGAGTGTCCGGGCATGCCGCACGCCGCTTGTGATCTTCGCTCTGTCCGTTTCAATCTGCATGCGGCGTCCGCGGCCGTGTCCTTTTTGACGTCTGGCAAGCTCAAAATTAATGTCTTCTTCAGTTATATAAAGCCCCGCAGGCACACCTTCTATAATTGTCGTCAGCTGCGGACCGTGTGATTCTCCGGCTGTTAAGTATCTCATTTCTTTCTTCTCCCTTCATCACATTAACGCTTTTAAGTAAAACTATACCACAAGTTTTCATTAAATGTCTTCTATCTTTTTTGATAAAAAAATGTATCAGTGCTCTCAAGGCCGAATTTTTCCGGGCTGAAAATTTGTTCTGTACTGCCGACAAACAGAATTCCGTTCTTTTTCAGACTGCCCGCCATTTTCACATACAGCTCTTCTTTTGCTTTTTCAGTAAAATAAATAAAGACGTTGCGGCAGACGATCAGATCAAAATCCTGTTCATAGCTGTCGGCAAGCAGGTTGTGCCGCTTAAACCGGATGTTGTTCTGAATCTCTTGTTTTACTTGATAACTGTTGTCAGCCTGCTTGGTGAAATAACGGCTTTTCACGGAAGCCGGCACCTCTTGCAGCGAGCGTTCCTGATAGATGCCCCGCTTGGCTTTGCTTAGCGCCTTTTCATCAATATCTGTCGCCAATATATCAAATCCGGCCAGTCCCGTCTGCTGATTGAGAATCATAGCCAAAGTATAGGGCTCCTCTCCCGTTGAACAGGCCGCACTCCATATTTTTAACGGTTTGTTATGCTTTATTAACGGAAGAATTGAGGTTTCAAGAACTTCCCACCGTTTATAATTTCGGTAAAATTCAGAAACATTGATCGTCATCCTGTCCAATGTTTCGTTTAATAAAAGCTTGTCCTTTTCCAAAGCGGCGGCAAATTCCTGAAAATCTCTGAACCCCTTCTTTTCATAAAGGGACGTCAGCCGCCTTTTCATCTGTGCTTCTTTGTATAAAGATAAATCAACGCCGGTTATTTGTTTCCACTTGGTGATAAAAATTTCGTAAGGCTCCATTGCTTCTCTCCCAATCTCGCTGTCTTTTGTCCTAGTATAGCCTGTTTTCTGTCGAAATTGTACGATTTCAATAAAAAAATCAGCCCGCAGGCTGATTTGTGAGAAACGAAAAGACAGGGCAACGCAGCCTCTGTCTTTTTTAAATGATGTAAACCTTTTCATAACACGAGAAAAAGAAAGGCTGACGGTTTAGTACACCCAGTCGGCCATTAATTTTTGATACGGTACAAGCTCTTCCTGTTTAAAGAAAATGTGAATTTCCCTCTCAGCGCTTTCTAAGGAGTCTGAACCGTGAATGATATTTTTGCCGACAAACATGCCGTAGTCACCGCGGATTGTGCCGGGCAGTGCATCTTTCGGGTTCGTTTTTCCGATCAGCTGTCTTGTGATCTCTACCACATTTTCCCCTTCCCATACCATTGCAAATACGGGTCCTGATGTAATGAATTCCACAAGCTCGCCGAAAAACGGCTTCCCTTTATGTTCAGCATAATGGTTTTCAGCCATCTGTTCTGAAACTTGCATTAGCTTGGCTCCTGCCAATTGTAAGCCCTTACGCTCAAATCTGGATAAAATCTCTCCGATCAGCTGGCGCTGTACGCCGTCCGGTTTTACCATGATAAAAGTTTTTTCCATAAGATTCTCCACCCCATCATTATGTATAGGCTTTCAAGTTGCACACCGAAATCGTAACATCTTTCTGACAATTAATCAATCCAGGGCGGAGAATGTTCACATCTTGTTCGTAAAAGGAATTTAAAATTTCCGTTTGCCGATATATTTGGCGATGGCGGCCAATGATGAGCGCGCACGTCCTCTCGGCAGTGTATTCAGTTTTTCAAACGCTTTTTTTAAGTACCTGTCACTGACGGCCATTGATTTTTCAATCGCGTCTGTGCGTTTAATATTTTCAATAATGGGAGCGAGCTGCTCCTGTGTTGTTTCACTGTTAATTAATTTCAGCTGATTTTTCAATTCAGGCTGACGGAGTGCATACAAAACGGGCAGAGTGACATTTCCTTGCAGCAGATCCCCTCCGACCGGTTTTCCCAGTTCCTCTTCCGTTGAAGTGAAATCAAGAATGTCGTCAATAATCTGATAGGACATGCCCACGTAATAACCGAACCAATATAATGCCTTGTGAATCTTCTCATCAGCTCCCGAAGCGATGGCGCCGAGCTGACAGCTGACGGCAATGAGAAGAGCCGTTTTCCGTTTGATGCGGCGCAAATAGGTTCTGAGGTTTTGCTCCATATTGTATTTATCTCTGATCTGTTCAATTTCTCCGAGGCATACTTCTACGATGGTTTTGGACAGGATCCGGTGGGCTTTCGGCTCATCCAATCTCGTCATCATCTCAAGTGAGCCCGCAAGCATATAATCACCGGTATACATGGCGATGCGGTTGTCCCACTTGGCTTTGATGGTCGGTTTTCCCCTCCGCAGCTCGGCGTCATCAATGACGTCGTCATGCACGAGGGACGCCATATGAATCATTTCCAGCGTCACCGCAACATATTTTATTTTATTAATGTCATAGTCGCCGAACATGCCGGAAAGCAATACGAAAACAGGGCGGATCCGCTTGCCGCCCGCCTGGAGCAGGTGGAGCCCGGCTTCACTCAGCAAGGGATAGTCTGACCGCACCGTTTGCTCAAGCTCCCTTTCGATCACATCAATATCGTCATTTAAAAAAGAATAGGCCATTTTAAATTTCATATCATTCACCCAAACATCTGTATATTCATCATTTCCAACCGATATGCGTAGCGGCCACTCCGCCGGTAAACGAATGGTATTTGACATTCGTCAGGCCCGCTTCTTCAAACAGACGCGCAAGTTCTTTCATACCGGGAAATTCTCTTGCCGATTCTTGAAGCCAAGAATATTCTTTATAGCTCTTCGCAAACATTTTTCCGAAGAAAGGCATGATGTATTTAAAATAAAGAAAATATGCCTGTCTGAATCCGAACATTTCCGGCTGGGATGTTTCCAGACATACGACCTGCCCGCCCGGTTTGACGACCCGCCGCATTTCTTTCAGCACGGTCAGATAGTCGGGAACGTTTCGCAGCCCGAAGCCGATGGTGACAAAATCAAAAGAATCATCAGCGAAAGGAAGCTCCATCGCATTTCCGTGCAAAAGCTCAATTTGGCTGTAACCGCCCTCTTTCACTTTTTTCTCACCGATGCTCAGCATATTTTTGCTGAAATCCAGTCCTTTGATTTCGCCGCTTTTTCCGGCCGCTTCTGCGAGGGCAATCGTCCAGTCAGCCGTTCCGCAGCAGACATCAAGCGCTTTTGCGCCTTCTTTTACATTCATGATCTGCATCGTTTTATCGCGCCACTTTTTATGCTGCTGAAAACTGATAACAGAGTTCATTTGGTCATAATTTTTATAGATTTTTTCAAACACGCCGTGTACGCGCTGTTCTTTTGACTCCTGCATGTTGATTACCCTTCTTCCACTTTCTGATGATATGTTTTGTCCTGGCTGATCGCTTTAAGCCGGTTCAGCATGAGGTTTTGGATTGGTGAATTGAGCGGCAGCAGCGTTTCAATGCTTTGCTTTGCCTTTCGGAAGCTATCTTCCATTATGTCAGCCTTTGATTTCCCTGACTTTACAATATTGCCGATGACATCGAGAAATATAGCATTGCCGTTCATCAGCCGCTTATATACAAAAAAATCACTCGCCAGCTCTTTCCAGCGCGGAAGATTAAAGTGGTCTGACACTCTGTGAAACAGGGCCGCTTCCACAATCGCCATGCTTTCGATCAATTGATTCAAGTCATTGACAGACCGATCGTACAGACGGATTTTATGCTCATTGATTTCTTTAATTGCCGTAGCGAGCGTCCGAATCATATAGATATCCTTCATTTCAGATAAAAGCGAATAATACAGTCCGCTGAAATAGTCGCCGGCAAGCACGGTGAGCTGCCGGTTTTTATTTTCGTCTCGCTTTAACGCTCTGGCTGTTGTCACTTCATCGTGGGTATCAAGGGCGCTTTGGACAAGCATCGCAGTTACTATGTAATTTTCTCTGTCGTTGTTCTTAATGTCCGCCTCTTCAAACAAAGCGTGAAAAAGAAGAAGCTTATCCTCATCGATTTTAGGCGCGGAAATATGTTTCGCTAAATAAGGATGAGACAGCTTTTGTTTTAATTTCGTATTTAGATTCGCTAAAGTTCCGTAGATGTCTTGCAAAAATATCACCCTTGTCCCCAAATTCACATTTATTCTAATATGTATGAGATTTACTCGTCATTATTATACGCAGGTATCATTATAGCATAAAAAAAAGAAATTGGCTGTATTCTCCCGCCGTTTGCGGGCATTTGGCAAAAGCGGGAAACAGCCGGCTTATTTTTTTTCGCTGTTCATTTCTCCGTAAGCGGTCTGGATGAGGGCGTTGCCTCTCACTTTGATGGCAGAGGTATGCTCAGTAAACTGAGCGATAATCACTTCGCCTTTGTCCAGTTTTTCGGAATGGTGAAATTTCGTATCCGTTCCTCTCGTTAAACCGATGACGTTCACGCCGTCCTCGACCGCTTTAATGACGACAAAATCACTTGAATGCTTTGAATTCATATCTGCACCCTCTATCATTATTAATCCGCACGTTTAATATGTTCTAACACTTCGGAACGCGCCGCTGCGTCATCTTTAAAAATACCTCTTACAGCGGAAGTCACTGTTTTTGCGCCCGGCTTTCTTACGCCCCTCATCGTCATGCACATATGCTCAGCTTCGACGACAACCATGACGCCGTGGGGATCTAAGGTCTCTACGATGCTTTCTGCAATCGTTGAAGTGATGCGCTCCTGCAGCTGCGGGCGTTTTGAGACGGCTTCCACCGCCCGCGCCAATTTACTCAGGCCCGTCACTTTGCCGCCGCGCGGAATGTAGGCAATATGCGCTTTTCCGTAAAAAGGAACAAGGTGATGTTCACACATGGAATGAAACGCGATATCTTTTACAAGAACAAGCTCCTCATGGTCTTCTCCGAAAACGGTTTTAAAGTGTTCTTTCGGGTCTTCATTTAATCCCGAGAATACTTCCGCGTACATTTTTGCCACGCGTTTCGGCGTATCTAAAAGCCCTTCCCGGTCCGGGTCTTCTCCAATCGCCTCTAAAATCTGGCGAACCGCCTGTTCAATCTGTTCTTTATTAACTTCTTTCATTGTCTGTGTCCTCCACCATTGAATACATTTAATTTCGATTCTAGCACATTTGCCGCGCCAAAAGCAAAACGAAAGTCCTGCCCGGTGACCGAGGCTGCTTAAATATGAAAAGCCCCTTTATCAAGGGGCTTTTCTGTGAAGAAACAAAGTGTATGTATCAGATGCATACACGATCTATATTCACAATTATTTTCCTGCAACAGCGTCTTTAAGAGCTTTACCTGGTTTGAAAGCAGGTACCTTGCTTGCAGGGATTTCGATTTCTTCACCTGTTTGCGGGTTACGTCCTTTACGTGCAGAGCGCTCGCGCACCTCAAAGTTACCGAAACCGATCAGTTGGATTTTATCACCGTTTTTAAGTGCATCTAAAATCGTATCAAAAACAGAATCAACTGCTTTTGTAGCGTCTTTTTTAGACAATTCGCTTGCTTCAGCAACCGCATTGATTAGTTCTGTCTTGTTCATGCCTTTCACCTCCTCCCAAAAGGGTATCAAATCAGCAGTTTATTATCATTTCTTCACAGTTCAGCCTGATTCTAAACCTGTCTGATAAAAAATCAAAGCAGGGAAGAACAGACAAGTAAACGGCTTTTCAAAAGAAAACAGACACTTTGAGGAATGTTTGTCCAACAAAGTGAAGATTTTCTGTATGTAGAGTAACACATATAAAAAGCCATATCAAGCATTTTAAAGCCTCAATCCCTTGCTCGTCAAGGTTTTCACGTGTTTTACCGAACAAATATTCCTTTTTTTGCTTTTTCCTCCTAATCCTTGATTGATTTCCAGTATCTAAAAAGAATAAAAAAAGACCCCCCGTTTCAGGAAGAGGTCCTTCAGCTTACAAAATAATGGCGATCAGGCCGCCTGAGCCTTCGTTAATAATTCTCTCCAGCGTTTCTTTCAGTTTATATCTCGCATTTTCCGGCATGAGTGACAGTTTTGCGGAGATTCCTTCTCTTACGATAGAGCTCAATGATCTGCCGAAAATATCGGAGTTCCAGATAGAAAGCGGATCATCTTCAAAGTCCTGCATTAAGTAGCGGACAAGTTCTTCACTTTGTTTTTCCGTCCCGATGATCGGCGCGAATTCACTTTCCACATCCACTTTGATCATATGAATGGACGGAGCGACCGCTTTGAGCCTTACTCCGAACCTTGATCCCTGTCTGATGATTTCCGGTTCATCAAGGCTCATATCGGCTAAGGCCGGGGCGGCAATGCCGTAGCCGGTCTGTTTCACCATTTTCAGCGCATCTGATACCTGATCATATTCTTTTTTCGCGTGGGCGAAGTCCTGCATTAATTCAAGCAGGTGGTCTTTCCCGCGGATTTCAACACCGACAACTTCTTTTAAAATCTGGTCATATAAATGATCCGGCGCATACAAATCAATTTCTGCGACACCCTGGCCAAGTTCGATTCCGGCCAGACCGGCGCTTTCAATAAACTCAAATTCACTGAAGTGGCCGACAACCCGGTCGACATCGCGCAGGCGTTTAATATCTTTTACGGTTTCTTTCACTGATTCCTGGTAGCTCTCTCTGAGCCAGTGATTTTCTTTCAGCACCATGACCCAGCTCGGAAGGTTGACATTGACTTCCAGCACAGGGAACTCGTAAAGCGCTTCTCTGAGGACGCTTAACACATCTGTTTCCCGCATGCTTTCAACACTCATGGCGAGGACGGGAATATCATATTTCGCGCTTAATTCAGCTCTGAGCGCTTCTGTTTCCGGGTGGTACGGTTTTACCGAGTTGATGACCATAATAAACGGTTTACCGACTTCCTTCAGCTCGTCGATGACTCTTTCTTCCGCTTCCACGTAATCGCCCCGCGCAATATCGCCGATTGAGCCGTCTGTCGTAATGACGACCCCGATTGTGGAGTGTTCCTGGATGACTTTTCTCGTACCGATTTCCGCTGCCTCATGAAAGGGAATCGGTTCTTCGTACCAAGGTGTATTGATCATTCTCGGTCCGTTTTCATCCTCATATCCCTTCGCCCCGGGAACCGTATATCCCACACAATCCACAAGACGGATGTTGACATCAAGTCCTTCCGCGACATGAACGGACATGGCTTGATTCGGGACAAATTTTGGTTCTGTGGTCATTATCGTTTTTCCTGCTGCGCTTTGCGGAAGCTCATCCTGCGCCCGCGCTCGATCGGCCTCATTGCTGATATTCGGGAGCACCACGAGCTCCATAAATTTTTTAATGAATGTAGATTTCCCTGTACGGACAGCGCCAACGACTCCTAAGTATATATCGCCCCCTGTTCGTTCAGCGATATCCTTGAAAATATCGACCTTTTCCAAGTGATCCCCTCCCGGACTTCCTATCCTTATCATTTTTCATTCACCATTCTCCAATCAAATACAGGACACTATATGTGTATGACGTTGTCCTATTTCAATATGACATCTTTAGAAAATTTTCAGGCAGTCTTTTCTATCAAAATCAAAAAAACCTTTCTCCCTATTTGTATGCGCGGGAAAAAGGTTCATTCCTGTTTCGTTTGACTTTCTAAAAAAACGGGTTCCTGTTTTTCATTTACGGTGTATGTGACTGAAAAGGCCGGGACGAAAGGAGTCTCTTTCCATAAAATATCTTGAATTTCCGCGCCCGGTTTGATTTTCTTTTTGTTTTCCTTCAGGCAGCGGGCGAGATCGACGCGATAGTCGGCATAGATTTCTCCGTCAGCGCCGATTAAAAGCGGCAGAGACGTGCCTGAAACCGGACTTTTGACTGAAGGAGAGTCTTTCATGCCGAGCTTTTTTTTATTTAAAGTGAACAGCCCTTTTGAAACGGCGTCCTCATAGGGAGGATATGTATGCTTTTCCTGATACATTTTGACACGCAACTTCATGTCACGGATTGCTTCCGCCATTTGGAGATCGACCAGCTTGACGGTCGGCTTATGTTCCACATCGACAAGCACGTATTGGTACATTCCCCCGCTTTCATAAGCTGAGGCCGGCGGCTCCTCTATGTATCTGGGCGCGAGCCGCTTAAAATCTATCGGATATTTTTGATAGAGCGGTGTTTTCATATCTTTTGTCTGAATCGGCAGAAGTCCGCCGTTCGCCTTTTTAAATTCATCCACTGCCGCTTGCACCTGCTGAAGCTGATGTTTGTAAGATACTTTATTTTCAGTTTTTTTTGCTTCAGGGTACAGACAGCCGGACAGCAGAAGCACCGCCATTGCCGTTATGACGGCCATTTTTAACTTATGCATTCCGCGCCCCCTTTCGGCTTTATTCATTGACAGGCCCGCTGAAAACGACCATTAACACGATCAATCCCGAGATGACCATGCAGGCATAAGCGAGTGAAGAAACCGCTGCTTTTATCAGTTTGTTTTTCACTTTGTACCTGCTGACATAAATAGAGGCCACTGCAACAAACATTAATCCCATAGCACCAAGCGCAAACCACATTTTCATCAATGCCACACTCACGTTCGTGCCCCCCCGTCCCATCATTGTAAGCGTTATATTTCATTTTAATATACAAATGTTGAAAAGATCAACAGGTTTTCCATCTATTGAAAAAACAAAAAAACTGAAGCAAAGAGGGGGACTTTGCTTCAGTCAAGTTGACTATATTCACCTGTACGTCTGAGATACACTCTCTTGGACTTCGATGCTATAGTATGCGTAGATGCGTACGTCTGCATCCTCTTCTGCCTAAATCAGCAAATGTTTTAAGCGATTTCAGCCGGAGAGTTCTGCGTTTTGGACTTTCGTCACTTCAGAATATGCTGACGGCATGGTATTGTCACTTCACCCGGTTTTCGAATGTGTTGACCAAGTCTTCCATCTCATGGGTTTTCACTCTGGCCATTAAGGATTCTACGGCTGTTTCTACCTTCTGCCCGTTAAATAATACTTGGTGAAGCGCCTCTGTGATCGGCATTTTCACTTGGTATTTTTGAGACAGCTGATACGCAGCTTTCGTCGTCCGCACGCCTTCAACAACCATCCCCATCTTATCCAGGACAGCTTCCAGCTTATATCCTTTGCCGAGCAGGTTGCCGGCGCGCCAGTTTCGGGAATGAACGCTTGTACACGTCACGATTAAATCGCCTACGCCGGTCAGGCCGGAAAAGGTGAGCGGATTTCCGCCCATCTTTGTGCCGAGTCTGGCGATTTCAGCAAGACCTCGGGTGATTAAGGCCGCTTTTGCATTATCTCCGTATCCCAATCCGTCTGTAATCCCCGCTGCAAGAGCGATGATATTCTTTAACGCTCCCCCTATTTCAACACCGATCATATCCGGATTGGTATAGACGCGGAAATGCTGGTTCATGAATAAATCCTGAACCGCTTCTGCAGCCTTGATATTTTTTGAAGATGATGTAACAGTCGTCGGGTGTCTTAATCCGACTTCCTCAGCGTGGCTCGGCCCTGAAAGCACGACGATGTCTTTTCTGTACTCCTCAGGCAGCTCCTCTTCCATTAATTCTGAAATGCGGAGAAGCGAATCCGGCTCAATTCCCTTGCTGACATGAACAAAAATCGATTGTTTCGGGATGTACGGCAGAGCCTTTTTCAGCACTTCCCGAATGGCTTTTGTCGGAACTGCCACAATGATGAAGTCAGCTCCTTTTAAAGCCTCGCTTAAATCAGCTGTACCGATGATAGAACTTGATAGCTCCACCCCCGGCAGGTAATCTTTGTTTTCATGCAGTTCGTTGATTTGATCGATCAATTCGGCACGGTGTCCCCACATCATGACTTGATGTCCGTTATCAGCCAGCACTAAAGAAAGTGCAGTGCCCCAGCTTCCCGCTCCAAGCATTGCCACTTTTTTCATCTCTGTATCACACCTTTTTATTTTCTTGCTCTTGCAAATATTTTAATTGGCGTACCTTCAAATCCGAAAGCATCCCGGATTCGGTTTTCTAAAAAGCGTTCATAAGAAAAATGCATCAGTTCCGGATCGTTGACAAAAACAACGAAGCTCGGCGGCTTAACAGCGACTTGAGTCGCATAGTAAATTTTCAGACGGGAGCCGTTGTGCGTCGGAGTCGGATTCATGGCGACCGCATCCATGATGACATCATTTAAGACATTTGTCTGCACGCGGAGAGAGTGGTTTTCACTCGCTTTAATAATCGCAGGCATGAGTGTATGAATCCGCTTTGTCGTCAGTGCCGACATAAACAGCACCGGCGCGTAATCGAGAAATTGGAAATGCTCCCGAATATTCTGTTCAAATTCTTTCATCGTGCGCTCGTCTTTATCAACGGCATCCCATTTGTTTACGATAATGACGACGGCTTTCCCGGCTTCATGGGCGTATCCGGCGATCCGCTTGTCCTGCTCAAGGATGCCTTCTTCTGCATTCAGCACAACGCCGACGACGTCTGAGCGGTCAATGGCTTTTAACGCCCGAAGCACACTGTATTTTTCTGTTGTTTCATATACTTTACCCTTTTTTCTCATTCCCGCCGTGTCAACGATTACAAATTCCTGCTGATTGTAGGTGAACGCCGTATCCACAGCGTCTCTAGTCGTTCCGGCTACGTTGCTCACGATAACCCGCTCTTCGCCGAGCATCGCATTGACAAGGGATGATTTTCCGACATTCGGGCGGCCGATCAGGCAGAATTGAACGACATCATCACTGTACTTCGTCTCCGGAATGTTTTTAAAATGCTCGGCACAAGCATCGAGCAAATCTCCCAATCCTAAACCGTGTGTGCCCGAAATCGGATACGGTTCTCCAAAGCCGAGCGCATAAAAGTCATAGATGTTCGCTCTCATTTCGGTATTATCTAATTTATTAACGGCTAATACGACCGGTTTTTTCGTCCGGTACAGTATTTTTGCCACTTCTTCATCCGCAGACGTCACACCTTCGCGGCCGTTCACCATAAAGATGATCACATCAGCCTCGTCCATGGCGATTTCAGCCTGCTGGCGGATCTGTGTCAGAAACGGTTCGTCTCCGATATCAATTCCGCCCGTATCAATCAGGTTAAAATCATAATTCAGCCATTCCGCCGAACTGTATATCCGGTCCCGCGTCACTCCGGGGGTATCTTCTACTATTGAAATTCTTTCACCCGCAATCCGGTTAAAGATTGTGGATTTTCCCACATTCGGTCTTCCGACAATGGCTACGACAGGTTTACCCATAGTACCCTTCCTTTCAATCCAGCCGCTTACATTTTCACAAAAAATTGTTCAACCGGTTATTAAAAATCATCTTCGCTATGAAAAGAACCCTTCAAACAGAAGGGCTTAACTCATTTATTATATCAGTTTTCACTGAGATCACAATGTATTCTTCAAAATGTTTCGCATTCATGTAACAGTCTCCGTCTGTTTTCAAGACATTTTTGTCGCTCCTTTGCCCTGCTTTTTGCTTTTTTGGCTGATGTGCGCCACAAGCTGTTCATATGTAGTCAGCCCGACGAGCAGAATCACTCCCGCCGAACAGCCTGAAAGCCATTTATAATCCCCGACGGCTGCCGCACCCGCAATATTGCGGATGACCGCAGCATACAATAGCTCCCCCTGGCACATGCCGAGAACAAAAAGACAAAGCCTCTCAGGGAACCGCCCCTCAACGGAAAGCGTAATAACGGTAAGCAGTATAACCGCCGCCCATTCAGGTTTTATGATAAACCAAACAGGATCATATAATGCAAAAAGAAAAATAAAGCTGTACGCCGCAGCCGCCGTCAGATGAATCACAATATTACGGAGCCGTTTATGCATGCCGAGGCTTCCCGCATAAACAAATGCCGCAGCAAAAAACATGACATATGCCGCGTTCAGCGTAAAATAAGCCGTAATCTGATGTATGCTTGCCATCATATTAGTCAAAATAAAGACTGATACGTAAAAACGGCTTTTTGTTTTAGCAAAAATAAAAGTCGCAAGTATCCATAAAAACCACATTGACCAGTAATAATAAAACGGTTCCATAATCGCTCCTCCTCTGATCAGTATGGAGCGGGAACGCATTTTTTAAACCAATTATACCTGAAAGGAGCGGATAAGGATGGGAAAAGACAGACAGGAGAAAAAACTGAAAGCCTCCCGCCGGGTGGAATCTGATCGCGATGATTCGATTCACCATAAAGGAGCGACAAGCCTTGAGCAAAACGGGGAATTCCGAAAAAGAAAATCGTAAAAAACAGAAAAAGGCATGCGGGTCCGCATGCCTTTTAACGTCTGCTGAAACGGGATGTGTCAATTCCCCGTTCAGAAAGCCAGTGATGTGTGTCACCTTTTATGACCAAAGGCGCCTTTTGCAGTTGGGCAACCGATTGGCATCCGAGGGCGGTCATAATCATTTTCAGCTCTTGTAAAAGCGCCGTCATCTCGTCAAACAGG
This sequence comes from Bacillus sp. SIMBA_026, assembly GCF_046535335.1. NCBI lineage: Bacteria > Bacillati > Bacillota > Bacilli > Caryophanales > Bacillaceae > Bacillus > Bacillus sp. SIMBA_026. The sequence goes on from NZ_JAWRWX010000001.1 coordinate 1,381,416, forward strand.
CCCTCTTCTCCTTTAGAGGTGAGAGCTTTCAGGAAAGTGCCCGCCATTCCCGCGCTGGAAGCACCGAGGGCAATCGATTTGGCGACATCCAGGGCGCTTTGCAGCCCGCCGGATGCGATAATTGATTGATCAGCGGAGAGCGAATGGATTTCCGCTAAGCTTGCAGCAGTGGAAATTCCCCACGTATTAAAAAATTGAAGCGCCTTCTCTCTGCGCATATTTTCGATCTTAGAGAAATTTGTACCGCCGTATCCGCCGGCATCAACTGCTGCTGCGCCGGCATCAAATAACTGCCGTGCCGATTCCTTGCTCATTCCGAAGCCGACTTCTTTGACAAAAACGGGCACTCCCGCTTCCGCCGCAATCCGCTCAATACGGCCGAGAGCACCAGCAAAGCTTCTGTCACCCTCTGGCATGACGATCTCCTGAATCACATTTAAATGTATCTGGAGGGCATCTGCTTGAATCATATCAACTGCCCTTTTCGCCTGCTCGGCATCCGCCTCGCTGCCTAAATTGGCAAATATCAGCCCGTCCGGATTCTCTTTTCTGACGATCTCGTAAGAACACCGTTCGGAGGGATCTTTTAAAGCTGACATTTGCGAACCGACAGCCAGCGGCATGCCGGCTTTGCGCGCGGCTCTTGCCAGCGATCTGTTAATTTCGTATGTAAGCTGTCCGCCGCCGCCTGTCATCGCATTGATAAAAATCGGCGAACTGCTAGTGAGTCCGCCGATTTTCGTTGATATATCCACTTTTTCCAATGCTAGGTTCGGTAGGCTGACATGAACAAACGTAATATCATCAAGCCCCGTTTCCCGGTTTTGGCCGGTAGACAGCGCATGATTTATATGTTCTCTTTTTCGTTCTGCTCGTGTCACGTTTTATCACCAATTTATTTTAATTTATTAAGCTTGTCTCCGATTAAATCGCCAAGCTGGAAGCCGGTGCTCGGCTCTTCTTTCGCCTGGTATTGGCGGAAGTCCTCCTGATCGGCTTTCGGCGCTTCTTCAAGCTCACGCATGCTTAAGGAAATGCGCTCTTCGCTTTCGTTTACGTCAAGCACTTTCACTTTAACAGTCTGTCCTTCTTCAAGCACTTCATGCGGCGTTCCGATATGTTTATTGGAAATTTGCGAAATGTGCACAAGTCCTTCCACGCCCGGAAGAATTTCAACGAAGGCGCCGAAGCTTACAAGGCGCTGCACTTTTCCTTCAAGCACATCTCCCTGTTTTACCTTTTCGCCGACCTGGCTCCAAGGTCCCGGCAGCGTTTCTTTAATAGATAAAGAAATACGCTCGTTATCGCGGTCTACGGACAGTACTTTCACTTTTACGTCCTGACCTTCTTCCACCACGTCAGACGGTTTTTCGACGTGTGAATGAGACAGCTGCGAAATATGAACAAGCCCGTCAATTCCGCCGATGTCGACAAATGCGCCGAAATCAGTCAGACGCTGCACTTTTCCTTCAAGCACGCTTCCAACCTCAAGCGTTTGGAGAAAATCATGCTTTTTGGCTGTCTGTTCTTTTTCCACTACAGCCCGGTGTGACAGAATCACCCGGTTTTTATCACGGTCGAGTTCAACGACGATAAGAGAGAGGGTTTTCCCTTTATAGTCAGTGAAATCCTCGACGAAATGAGCTTCGACAAGTGATGCGGGAATGAAGCCGCGAACGCCGATATCAACGACGAGACCGCCTTTCACCACATCTTTCACTTCAGCTTCAAACACTTCTTTTGTGTCGAATTTTTTTTCAAGGTCTTCCCAAGCGCGGTCAGCATCAACGGCACGTTTAGATAAAATCAAAGCATCGTCTTCCACTTTTGTTACTTTCAGGTCAAGCTCGTCGTCAACTTTTACGACATCCGATGCTTTCTCTACATGAAGACTTGATAATTCACTGATTGGAATGATTCCGGACTGTTTGACATTGACAATTTCGACATCTACATGCTTGTCCTCTACCTTTGTCACAATCCCTTTTACTACATCTCCAACCTCTGGCACTTGAACATCAATTTGATTCATTTCCTCTGTCATTTGAATAACCTCCTTGGTCCAAACCTACACAGCTTAATTAATACGGTTTGAAAGCTGAACATGTGAATGTCCGCTTTTCAGCCGAATATGTATTAAAGAATCATCCAAAAAAGATTTTGAATGATCAATAAAAAGTTTTATTAGTATTAACTTCTAATAAATGGACTGGTTTGTCAAGCAATAACATCTTGTCTTTCGAAAAAAATTATAAAGCGCTCCGCCCGAAGTTAACGTGATTTCTGTTCGACGATCTCCAGAATTTTTCCCGCGACTTCGGCAATGCTGAGTGACGTCGTATCGATTTCAATCGCGTCTTCCGCTTTGCGTAACGGGGAAACTTCCCTCTCTGAATCGAGTTTGTCGCGTCTGGCAATTTCTTCAATGAGCGTCTCGTAATTCACGTCATAGCCTTTTTTCTTATTCTCTTCATATCGGCGCTTCGCTCTTTCCTCTACGGACGCGAGCAGAAAAATTTTCACTTCGGCATCAGGCAGCACGTGAGTACCGATATCACGGCCGTCCATGACGACACCGCCTTTTTGTCCGAGCTGCTGCTGTCTTTTGACCATTTCTTCTCTGACGCCTTTATGCTTGGCGGCGATTGATACTTGGTTGCTGACTTCGTCTTTTCGGATTTCTTCTGTCACATCTTCTCCGTTTACCAGAACGATTTGTCCTTCCGGAGCGGATACAAGCTCAATTTCCGTACGCTTCAGCAGCTCTGTAAGCGCGGCTTCATCAGTTAAATCGGCATTCTGCTTGAGCGCCGTATATGTAATGGCACGATACATCGCTCCTGTATCAATGTACACATATGATTTTCTCTCAGCCACTATTTTAGCAACGGTGCTTTTTCCGGCAGCGGCCGGCCCGTCGATCGCAATTGATAATTTCTTGTCCATAATCTCTCTCCTTGCTCTTTACTCCTCTATGGATTGTATCATGAACTGCCGGAAAAGGGGCGAAAAAATTGAGCTGATTTACCGCTTTACCGTTTCAATCCATTCTTTTTTCTCCATTTTATCAACTCCCTCATATTTCACAGCTTTCGAAATATAAGGTTCAATAGGCTGATAATGAAGCAAAAACTGCACCGCGCCCAAAATGATAAGCTGAATGCAGACCAATTTGACCAGCAGACGTTCAAACGTTTTCATACACGCGCACCTCCATTAGGATTAGTATGGAAAAGTGCGCTGCTGTTTATTCCGACAGACTGTTTCTTCTCTGCTGCAGCTGCGCGCGCATGCAATATTGGAGTAACAGCTGCTGCGCTGCAGGGCCGATTTCTGTAAATTCAAGCGTCATTTTTTGTTTATCCGCCTTTTCATCATAAAAAATCCGCTGGGTAACAGCCTCAGCCGTTATATCCGCCGTATTATCCTTGCCGGGAAGAGAAAATGAGACATACAGCTTTTCACCTGGTTCCGCGGAAATATGCTCAGGCATCACAACAGCGATTCCGCCGGCGCTGATATTAGAGGAAACCGTTTGGAAAGCGGTTTTTTTCGCTTCCATTTTGACGGATACATCCAATACTGCGTCTGCACGAACGTATCGGCGTCTTTGAATCCGCTTCATTTCCTCCTGAGGGGGGATGTCCAATCCGATCATCGGGATGGGGTCTTTTTTCTTTCCTTTGATTATGCTTTTAAATTGATACGGCACTTGGCCATTCCCCATAAATTCCGCTGTTATTTCCAATCCTTTATGCAAAAAGACCGTCCGTCCCGAATCCAGATCGACGGGATATGAGATGTGCAGTTCGCCGTTTTCAACGCTTACTGCTTTGCTCCTCGCTTTTTTGGGCTCATTGTTCTCTATGTATTCAATCCAAATATAATCTCCGACAGCTATCATGGGCCTTCACTCTTTCATTATTTATGCTTTTATTAAAGCATGTAACGAAAAAAAGGAAAAGACTTTTAGTCCTTTCCTCCTTTATTTTTATAGGTCTTTATATATAGGCTCTGCACTTTTTAACTTTTCTATTTTTTCCTCTTTTCCGTCGTCCGCATTAATGAACATTTGATACGTGTCTTTCCCGATCGTCCCGAGCATTTCGTAGCAAAGCACTTCCTGACCGAGCTCATTCGTGATCAGCGCCTGCCGCGTCTCCCGCACTTCAACATTTTTATTCAGCTTCGCTTTCGCTTCATCAGCTGACAAAGCGGGAGCCGGAATCGTTCTCGTGCGGTGCGCCGCCAGGTAATCACGCGCGGAAAAACCGACGACTTCACCATCATCCAGCGCCACTTTCATTCGGATGGCTTCCGGATAAATGCGGACATTTTTCTCCACGGGGATAAAAGAAAAGACGCCGATGTTATTATATTGCGCGCTTTCATCAATTTCGAGGCCTTTTGTTTCATATCCATTTTTCTTTAAAAACGCGACGGCCCGGTTAGATGCTTCATTGAGGCTGATCTTTTGTTTCTTCACGGCCCGTTTTTGAATCAAATAGACCGGATGTCCGCCTTTTTGGGTAATATCCATATAGATAAAAGACTTGTTGTCGGCGTCTTTCATGCGGATGCTGTATACGTCCCGATTCGTCTTCCTGCCGCTTTTGACCACTTTAATTGAATAATTATGATCAGGCGCAAACCGTTGCGCGATTTTGACCGCTTCTTTTTCCGTAATTTGTTTTCCTTTCAGATGCGTAAAACCTTTTCGTTCTGTATTTGCGCTTGTAAACGTAGGGCTGGTACTGTCTTCAGAAAAAGCGCCTACATTTTTTTCGACTGTTTTAAAGCTGTCGACGATCGTATTATCGCTTTGTTTTTTGTCAGAAGCGAGCGCCATCTCAACATCCATCCACCGTAAATTTTTGCTCATGACGAGATGCTGAACGCTGCGGAGCTGGTTTTGAATGTTCTCCGCCTGTTTGTACAGGCTGTTCAGTGTTGTATATTCTTTCTTATCAAGCGGTTTTTGGTCTAAATCCCGGACGGATGTTTTATAGCTGAAATCTCCTATGTTGGATAAAAACTCCTCCGTCTTATTAAAAGGCATAAGAGTCAAGGGCAGCTGGCTCACATTGTTATGAGCTTCAGAAGTTATTCTCCATACATCAATAAGCGCCGGAGACAGAGATTTTTTACTGTTCATCGCAAGCGTCGTCCCGATTTTGTCGTGAAGCTGATCTACATGGTACGTCAATTCATGAAAAGCTCTCTGATAATTATTTTCCGCATGCAGAAGGACCGCATCTTTTTCCTGATGCTCTTTATATCCCCAATATCCGGTTGCGGCGATCACGACACCGAGAACAGCGATAATGATTCCTCTAATCATGTTAACACCTCATTTTTCGTACTTTTACTCACAGAAAATGTGTTTTCCGATTTGTTTGATCTGCGGACGTCCCCAAATCCATTTGCTTGTCGCCGTATCAGGATTGAAATAATAAATCGCGTTTTCAGAAGGATCCCAGCCGTTGATCGCATCAAGAACCGCTTCTTTTGCTCTTTCATTCGGCTGCATGTATATTTGGCCGTCGGCAACGGCGGTAAACGCGAGCGGTTCGAAAATGACGCCGGCCACCGTATTCGGAAATAACGGGCTTTTAATACGGTTTAAAATAACCGCGGCGATGGCAACCTGTCCTTCAAACGGCTCACCGCGTGCTTCCCCGTACACAGCCTGCGCCAAAAGGTTGATGTCGTTGTTTGAGAAACCGCCAGGCATATTGGCCGCTGTCGTATTTTGCTTTTGATTTGACTGACCGCCTGTATTGTTTTGCGGCTTTTGAGCAGGCTTATTCGTTCCCGCAGCCGGCTTCTGCGTTCCGGCTCTCGGTTTTGTTTGGTTTTCCAATGGGACATTGCCATAATGAGTGAACGTATTCCCTTTTTGGATCTGCTCCATTACATATTCACGGTAATATTTTGATTTTGAAATCAGCACCTGTTTGGTTTTCGCGCCGACGAGGCCGTCAACCGGCTTCATGCCGAATTTCTCCTGAAAATTCCTCACGGCCCAGTATGTGGTCCAGCCGTAAACACCATCGATTTTCCCGTTATAAAATCCGTTATATTGAAGACGGGCCTGCAATTCTATAACATCATCACCCGTCGCGCCTCTTTGAATCACTTGATTTGAAAACGCATGAACCGTTTCATGATGATCGAAGAAAGCGGCGGCGAAAGAAATTAGAATGAGACATGCCATAAAGGCTCCTTTACACTTCATCTCTTCAAGCCTCCTACTGCAAAATTTAAAGTGTACCCGTATTGTCTGTCACGAGGTTATTTTTATGCACGTTTCCTTCTTATCCCCTGTCAAGGCATAAAAAAGAAACCGCACGCGACGCGCGGTTTCTTCACACTTGGATCATATTAACAGAGCGTGCTTTTTTTGCCTTTCGCAGCCCGAACCACCATAAAAACAGCATAAACGGCAGCATATAATATACCCAATGATTGAGGGCGGTAAGAATAAAATCGTAAGAACCGTGCAGACATGAAGGCACAGCCAGCGAAATCACAAGCCATTTGACACGGGCTTTTTTCTGCGAAAAGCGGGCTTTTCCGAGATAAAATCCCATAATCACTCCGATCAGCGCGTGGCAGGAGACCGGCAGAAGCGCCCTTATGAAAGCATGCTCAACGCCGTGGCCGAACAAATACAGAATATTTTCAAGCGTGGCAAATCCTAAAGACACACTGGCCCCGTAAACGATTCCGTCATAATGCTCATCAAAATGAGCATGCGGATACACACTGATCATCAGAACGAACCATTTCACCGATTCTTCCAGAAATCCCGAAGACAAAAACGAAACGAAAAAGCTTCCTCCCCCCACATGCTCTTTTTCAAGAACATATTGGATAAACATGGTCGGAAACACAAGGACAACCCCGAGAAAAAAAGACCTCAGCACCATATGTACGGGTTCATTGTCATACTGATCTTTTAAATAAAAATAGCTTAACAGCGCAATGCCGGGAGCAATTCCTGCAGAGATGATTGCAAACATCAGGCAACCTCTTTCCTTTATATTCCTATATCTATGGTACCATGTTGTTCATATTTTTACATCTTTCAATTTTTTAAAAAAAGAGCATATGAATGATCATATGCTCTCTCTACCCAGCCGTTTTGATATTTCATTTGCGATCAAGCCGCCGTGAAAACGGCCGTTCTCGATAAAAATTTCGTTGGCGTTATTTCCAGCCGCAATGACTCCGGCGATAAAAACACCGTCAACATTTGTTTCCATCGTTTCTTCCCGGAAAAACGGCCGGCCTGATTCAGCATCAATCCGCACACCGATTTTTTCGAGGAAACCGTGATCGGGATGGTATCCCGTCATGGCAAATACGAAATCGTTTTTCAGCCGGACCGTCTCATTTCGGCCGGAGCGGAAAATGATTTCATCTTCCGTCACTTCTTCAAGACAAGCGCCGAATTCCATCCGGATTGTGCCGTTTCTGACGAGGGCCTCAAACTCAGGCAGAATCCACGGCTTGATGCTCGGGGAGTACTCATGTCCTCTGTAGAGCACCGTGACGCGGGCACCGGACTTCACCAGTTCCAAAGCCGCGTCCACACTTGAGTTTTTCCCGCCGATCACAGCAACATCTTTATCAAAATAAGGATGGCCTTCTTTAAAGTAATGAAATACCTTAGGAAGCCCTTCACCCGGTATGTTCATATAATTCGGATGATCGTAATATCCTGTCGCAATGATACAAAACGGAGTGAGATAGCGGTCTTTTGATGTCTCTACAAGAAAACGGCCGTCTTCCTGTTTCGTTACGCGCTCCACCGTTTCAAAGGCGTTTACGCGCAGCTCTTTTCTTCTGACAACCTCTCTGTAGTAAGAGAGAGCCTGTATTCGGACCGGTTTTCTGTTTTCCGTAATAAAGGCGACATCGCCGATCTCCAATTTTTCACTTGAACTGAAAAAAGTTTGGTGGGTCGGATAGTTATAAATGCTGTTTACGACATTCCCTTTTTCGATCACAAGCGCGTTCACGCCAATTTGCTTCAGATGTATAGCCGCCGATAATCCGCAAGGACCTCCGCCTATTATAATTGCTTTTTCTTCTGTCATGTCCTTCAACTCCTGCGATTGGCATTTCCATCATAAGTTTCCACTCATATAAAAAATCTCCTATATTATCATAGGAGATTTTTTTTGTTTATGCAAACGATTGGTTTATATCCAGCCTCTGAAACGCGAAGCCTCCGCCATTTTCCGCACGCCGACCATGTAAGCCGCAAGCCTCATGTCAATCCGGCGGTTTTGGGACATTTCATAAATATTATTAAACGATTTTATCATCATATTTTCCAGTTTTTCCTCGACTTCCTCTTCACTCCAGTAGAAGCCCTGGTTATTTTGAACCCATTCGAAATAAGAAACCGTTACACCGCCGGCGCTCGCCAGAACATCGGGAACCAGCAGCGTTCCTTTGTCTGTCAGGATTTTCGTTCCTTCCAGTGTCGTCGGTCCGTTTGCCGCTTCTACAACGATTTTCGCTTTGATGCGGTCAGCGTTTTCTTCTGTAATTTGGTTTTCAATCGCCGCCGGGACAAGTATATCACAGTCCAGCTCAAGCAGCTCCTGATTCGTAATGGTGTCATTGAAAAGTTTCGTCACCGTTCCGAAGCTGTCTCTGCGGTCAAGCAGATAATCAATATCAAGACCGTCCGGATCGTAAAGACCTCCGTACGCGTCAGAAATTCCGACAACTTTCGCGCCGGCGTCATGCATAAACTTGGCCAGATAGCTGCCCGCGTTTCCGAATCCTTGTACGACGACACGCGCGTTCTGAATATCGAGACCTTTTTTCTTGGCCGCTTCTTTTATGCAGATGGTGACGCCTTTTGCCGTCGCTGATTCCCTGCCGTGGGATCCGCCGAGTACAAGCGGTTTTCCCGTAATAAAGCCGGGTGAGTTAAATTCATCAATTCTTGAATATTCATCCATCATCCAAGCCATAATCTGTGAGTTTGTAAATACGTCAGGTGCCGGGACGTCTTTAGTCGGTCCGACAATCTGACTGATTGCTCTGACATATCCCCTGCTCAGCCTTTCAAGCTCTCTGAATGACATATTTCTCGGATCACAAACAATTCCGCCTTTACCACCGCCATAAGGAAGATCAATAATTCCGCATTTTAAACTCATCCAGATGGAAAGTGCTTTCACCTCTTTTTCAGTTACATTCGGGTGAAAACGAATGCCGCCTTTTGTCGGACCTACGGAATCATTGTGCTGCGCACGATAGCCTGTAAATATTTTCACAGACCCGTCATCCATCCGAACAGGAATTTTAACCGTTAATAATCTGAGCGGCTCTTTCAGCAGTTCATACACTTCTTCTGGATACCCCAATTTTTCCAGAGCTTTATGTATTACGGTTTGGGTTGATTTTAATACATCATGTTTGTCTTCTTCATTATGACCGGTGAATCGATCGGCTGCCATTTGAGTTAACCTCCTAAAATCTTCTGTTTCTCTCATGCTCCCTTTCAGTGACTAGTATACACCTTCAATATCTCCGTGCATAGAAGAAAGACAATGATTTTTCCATTATTTCGCTTAAAAAAAGACGGCCGCTGAAAACAGCTGCCGTTTCAAATCTTCTTTATGAAAAATGTTTCTGGATGGTCTCCACAGCATTGCCGTCCATGATGAGTTTTCCGTACTCATGGAGCCTGTAAATCGTAATTGTCGCCGGGTGTCCGTATTCAGCCAGCACCGCGATGACGCCTTCGGCGGAACGGGAGCCGAGGTCTTCAAGGCTTACATAGTATTGGTTCTCATAGTGGTAGACGGTGCCGCCGGTAATCCCGATTCGGTGAAGGCTTCCGGCAAGCTGAATGATATCTTCAAACGAATGAAACTGATAAATAATATCCGGGCTTTCGTCAAGTTTGACCTGCATCTCGATATAATCATCGTCATATTCGTCATCTTCTGCGTCCGCGTCATGATTTTTCGTTACAATCACAACCATGCCTTGTGCCTGAAGAGAATATACTTCCACCGCGATCGGACCATTCGCTTCAAAGCCGAGCTCTGTATTTGCTTCATTCATCATATCTTTAAATAACTGGTGGACTTTAAACGAGTCCTTCCAGAGGTCTTCTTTTGTCAGTCCCCGATCAGTCAGATCGTCGAGGGTTAAAAAGATTTTAATCTTATTATAGTTCAGACGCTCAAGCCGCATAATGTTCCCTCCTGCCTCTTCTTGCACACAAATCATATAACACAGTATATGAATAAATGAGTCATAGGTTCTTAATTTGTTATCAGTTTACACCGTGTACAGCGGGAAGACAAGCAGAATGCCGTTTTTTATCACAGCGGCCGGGTTTGTTTCAGGAAGACGGCTCATCCGGTCCGCACAGCGTAATCATATGCGTCTCCGGTTTCGCCCCGAGCCTCAGCGGAACTTTTGTCGTCCCGTAGCCGTTGCTGATCAGGTAATGCGCTTTTTTTACCGTTCCCGTCCCGCCCAATTCGTACGGCCCGAACCGGCCGAAACGGATTTGGCCGCCATGCGTATGGCCGCTGAACACAGCGTCAATCCCGTCTGACTCCCTCATCTGCTCATGGATGTCGGGGTTATGGCAAAGCAGGAGGTTTACTTTGTCGGCATCCGTATATCTGATTGCAGAATCGTAATCATCCATCATCATCCTGATATCATCCACGCCGCATATTGTAACGGTTTCCCCTTTATAAGCAAACTGAACCGATTCATTTCTCAGCGGGATCACTTTGTATGCCCGTAAAAGAGAGAGCAGTTTTTGCTGGCTGACCTCGTAATCGTTATTCCCCCACACATACATGACAGGCGCGAGAGCCGTCAAACGTTTGATGTTTTCTTCAATTCTGGCGTAAGGAACTCCGCCCTCCGCCAAATCACCGCCGAGCAAAACGGCATCCGGCTTATAACCTGCCGCTTCGCGGAGAAGCTTTTCATCAATTAAACGGCGGTGCACGTCAGATATAAAGAAGATGGTGAGCGGCTTCATCCCCTTCATTTTATCAAGCGTAAATGTATGTGTTTTCAGATGGCTGCCGCTTGCCGTTTTGTACATAACGGCCGCCATAACCGCAGCCGCTCCCGCCAATGAGCCGAGAATTCCCGCTGTAAGCTTCATAAACGCACTCTCCATTCTGTCATTGTCTTACATTAGACGGACAAACAAAAAAAGACGTTTCTATCCTTTCCGGAAAACGCCTCATTTTATTTGCTTTCAAAATAAAGATTGATATCATACCGATGTTTCATCAAGTGAAAAACAGATTCTCTCGCCCTCCATTTTTCGGGCTGGGGCCATAAATCCGTGCTTTTTTGGATAATTTCACATCTCAGTTTATGAAATTCACCCTCAGCTTTTTCTTCCTTTTTTTTAAAATAATAAGAAGTGCAATACGCAAAAGCGGAAGCCATAATCCAGCACAAGTAAACCGTATGGCCTAATATTTCCTGCAGAATCAGCTGCGGAGAGGCTTGGGGGGCATTAAAGCTTTTAAACATCAGCAGTATGCACATCAGGGAAAAACAAACGAGGGACGCCCACTGCCATCTTCGGCATTGTGCGGCATAATTTTCGTATTTTAATTTCCGTTTCACCAGCGCCTGAAGCATTTGTTTCGTCGGTCCGTCAGCAAATCGGTCTAATTGCTTCCATAAAGAATCCATGCGCTTCACACCTTGTCCGTTTTCATTGGTACACTATATGAAAAACGCGGTGAAAACATGCATTTATTTTAATCAGACAGCGGAATGTTCAGAACCTGGCCGGTGTACACGTCGTTTCCGTTTAATCCGTTGTAGCTGCGGATTTTTTCTTCGCCCGCCCGGCTTTTATAATATTTCATTGAAATGCGGTAAAGTGTTTCTTTCGGCTGTACAGTATGCTGTACGGTCCGCACATTTTTCGGGACAGTCCCGGCTTGATCACTCGCGGCAGCCGGAGCCGCTTTTTCACGGACAGCCGGCGGAGACTGCTGTTTTGTCTCCGCGTATTCGGTGTCTGTCGGCTTTACTTGTTTTTCTGAGGGCGTTTCCGTTTTTTCAGGTGTTTTTTCACTTGGTTTTTCTTTCGTTTTTTCAGGTGCAGCCGCTTCTTTCTTATCTTTGTCGTCAGACTTTTTTTTCGGTTGTTCTAAAAGAGCGGTTTCTGACGTTTCTTTCTGAGCGCCTTTCGGAATAACGGCAGGCGCGCTTTCACTGTGGTCTATGAAGACATCTTCATAGTCCTTCGGGTCAAATCTGCTGCTGTTCGTCATATAAAGAAGACCGAAAAAGACACCGATTGTTACGATAATGAACAGGACGGTCAGAAAAGTGAACAGCGGCGTTTTTGTTTTGGTTTTTTCCTTTACCTGCTCTTCCTTTTTTTTACGCTCCTCTTTTACAGATTGTCTTGTCGGGAGGCTGTCTTCAAGATATTCAATTTGTTCATCCGCGGCCGCGGCAACCTGCTGCTCGGCACGCAGCTGAGCTTTTCTTCTTTCAACTCTTGACATTTCCGTCATGCAAACCCCTCCTAACATATTGAAAACGGATCTGACAGGCAAATACCGCATCAATAATAAAATGCGCTGTAACCGGAACGAATAAATTGCCGGTCCATTCATAGATAAGCCCCAGCAAAAGACTGATGCCCGCAACCATCATAAACAGAAGCCACTTCGCCAAGTATCTGAAATGAAGCACCGTAAAAATGAAGCTGGCGGCCCATAAGCCGATATGTGTCTGCAGAACGCCTCTGAACAAAATCTCTTCGCTGAACGAAATGAGAAGCGTCAAAATCAAAATGTGCAAAACCGGCCTGTTCTTAAAAAGCAATACATTAATGCCGCCGTCATCATATAAATGCGAAGGACACCATTTCATCACCGCAAGATCGGCAAAAATGACAAGGACAGCAAGAGTTACACCGTACCATATGATATTATCGTCACGTATATGCCACAGCTTTAAAAAATCGTGAATGTCAGTAAAAAAGAAAAAGCCGATAACAGCTGAAACCGCCAATATGAGCAATTGGGTGGCATACAGCTGCATCACAATCTCCCGGTCTGAGAGCTGCCGGATCAATTCGCTTTGCCGTCTCAGCTGAACTCACCCGCAGACTCTGAACCGAAAATCCGGCCTAATTCCAGCTTCCAATCTTCAAACCGTTCCATATTTTTACGTTCTCCTTTTTGCTCGTACGGAGCCAGATCAAGTCCGCAGCTGCTGCAGCATTGTCCGGTTTGACCTTCAGGCTCATACGATTCATCAAAATAAGACAGCAGCGCTTCTCTTATACATTCTTTCCGCTCTAATAACGCCGAAAAACGATTCATTTTACGCAGCTTCTTTTCCACGCGGTATGTCAGTTCTTCCTGCAGCTGCTCTTTTGTGGTTTTTCCTTGCAGATACAGATGGACGGCCGTTCGCGCCTGTGTTTCCTGGACGCCCTTATTGATCAGAACGTCCCGAAGCTTTCGTTCATCACCCGTACCGGCATCCCGTATGACGGCCAGAATACCTTCCAGGTCATAATCAGACAGGCTTTCTGTCTGAATAATCTGCTGCTGAAGCTCGGTATCGCCGGGCGCCCTCAGCAAAATACTGACACTCGGGCTGCCGTCGCGTCCCGCTCTGCCGATTTCCTGCATAAAGGCCTCAGCCGTTTGGGGAGGATAAAAGTGAATGACAAAGCGGATATCTGACTTATCCACACCCATGCCGAACGCATTGGTACAGCAGATGCAATCAAGCTGGTTATGGATAAATTGCTGCTGGATCAAGATTCTGTCCCCTGTATCCATTCCGCCGTGATAATAATCCGTCCGCTTTCCCGTTTTTTCATTCAGCTCAGCCGCAAGCTCTTCCGCCCATTTCCTGGTCGGACAATATATGATACCCGGGCCTTCAAGCTTTTCGGCAAGCTCCGTGAGCCTGCTTATTTTCTCGGCATTATCCGCCAAATGTTCTGCCGCCAGGAGAATATTCGGCCGGTTGACTGAATAAAGATGACGCACCGCATGCTCAAGTCCGAGCACATCCGTCACGTCTCTGAGTGTTTCTTTTGTCGCTGTTGCGGTCAGCGCCAATACAGGCGGCTTTCCGAGTGCCTGCCTGAAAGGCCCGAGCTTCGAGTAATCAGGCCTGAAATCATGTCCCCATTCTGATATGCAATGAGCCTCATCAATAACAAATAAACTGACCGGAACGTTTTTCAAACGGTTCAGTACATAAGGTGAAGAAAGGGCTTCAGGGGACATATAGAGAAATTTATACCTGCTGATGTTGCTGAGAATAAAATGCCGCTCTGCGGAATTCAGCATGCTGTTTAATGCAGCAACCCGCTTTTCTCCTTTCGCTTTCAGCTGCTGCACCTGATCTTCCATTAATGATAGGAGCGGCGAAATAATCAGCACCAGCCCGTCCATCATGTAACCCGGGAGCTGATAGCATAATGATTTTCCCCCGCCGGTCGGAAGCATGGCGATCGTATCTTTTTTTTGGAGCACGCTAGTCATAATCTCTTCCTGCCCTTTTTTAAAGGAATGCAAACCAAAATACTTGGATAAAGCTTTATGCAGCTCAGTCATGCTGATTCACCGTCTTTGCCAGCGCCAGCCTGATCTGGAAATAGCTGAAGCGCATCTGCATTCCTTCGCGAATCCGTTTAATTTTATTCGTTTGATGCTGTTTTGCAAATGCCGTTATCATACGCTGTTCCTCTTCAGAAAGATACTGTTCTATAAAAAATGCAGGCTGATGCAATGATATTTCTACGATATGATCTTCGATTGTGGCAGTTTTTAAATTTCTGACCGCGGCGATCCGTTCAATCGGAAACCCTTTTTCCAACAGCTCAAAGGTTTTTCTGGCAGACTGTGTCAGCGCGCTTTCCGCCTGCAGATCGGACAACAGCTCGCGCAGAGCGGGATATGCACATTGCGGAAGCGATTGAATAACATAATGTACCGCTCCCCAAAACTGGACGGACACATACCATTCATCTTCGTTCAGCTGGAGAGCGAGCTGCTTATTCGTTTTGCCGATTCTGTTGAATGAAGTTAAAGAATAGACAAAAATAAGCGCCTGCCGTTCACTTACGCCTTGCAGAAGCTGAAACAGCGCGTCATGCATTTGGACGGAAAGCTGTTTAGCATCTCTGTTTTTCCGCATGAACCGTTTGACCCATCTCAGCGTCTGCACATCGTTGGTAACCGGGATATATTGACTGCATTGATGCTCTTTGTTTGACAGGACTTGAATGAGCAGGGAAAGCCGCCTCCACAGGGTGACGGCAGGCGTTTGATAATTCGCGCCGTGGCAGTGCTTCGGCCAAGGCCGCTCGGCAAACGCCCGTTCAAGCCTTTGAACGCCGCGCGCAGTCACTTTCCACGTTCCCTCTTCTTTTCCGGCTGTGATGTATGAGCTTTCGGTGAATTTATGCAAAGAAGCCGCAATATCGCCGCGTTCACACTGTGAAGCCATGCCGAAATATTTAGCGATCTGAAATAAGCCGGCATCCTGAATGGTTTGAGACGACTTTTTTCCTTTTAATAAATGAAACACAGCACTCGGAGTCCGTTCGCCGTCTATTTTGTCCAGACAGTCGAGAACCACGGTATCAAAGTAGTTTATCGCCAATCTAAACACACCTACATTTCTTCTGTGACAAGTTTCGTTTTTTGGTTCTTTTTATTTTAACAGATTTTCATATAAATTTGACGTTTAAAGTCATCTTTTAGGGGGAAGTGCTAAAGAGAATCCCTTATGTGATAAGCATTCTCAATCATTTTTCTGTTGAAATTTGACACTAACATCATTACAATAAGTAAGAGGAATAGGTGTTATATTTAAAAATATATAAGGTAAACCATTTGTTCCAACACGAACAATCTGGGAGGTTTTATTCATGGCAAAGTACACAATTGTAGATAAAGATACGTGTATTGCATGCGGCGCCTGCGGAGCTGCGGCACCAGACATTTATGATTATGATGATGAAGGCATTGCGTTCGTTACGCTTGACGAAAATAAAGGCGTCGTCGAAGTTCCGGAAGTTCTGGAAGAAGATATGATTGACGCATTTGAAGGATGCCCTACTGATTCAATCAAAGTTGCGGATGAACCGTTCGAAGGCGACCCGCTGAAATACGAATAAAAAAGCCCTCCCCGTGAGAGGAGCTTTTTCGTCCTGAATAAGACTCCGGCTGTTATCGGCCGGAGTCTTATTTTTTGCCGATCAGCACAAACAAAAAAGCGTCCGGCTGTTTTCACAGAGCGGACGCTTTCAATCCTTATTGTGTTTGGATGCTGCGTTTTTGTTCAATCCAAGGTTTCAGCTTCGTAAAGATGAACGTAAAGACGATGGTGATGATAATGCCTTTTACAATGTTAAACGGCAGAATTCCTGCGACAACCGCCGTTTTTAACTGGCTGTTTGACAGTGCCGGTGAATGTAAAAACCAAGTATACGCGGGCAGGATAAGAATATAGTTCAAAATACTCATCAGCACGGTCATCGCCGCGGTTCCGGCCAGCAGGCTCACCGCAAGACCTTTTGCAGAATTAAGCTTTTTAAACATAAACGCCGTCGGCAGAATAAACAGCGTTCCCGCGATAAAATTGGCTGCCTGCCCGACAGGCACGCCGGCCATGCTTCCTTGAATGATATACTGCAGAATATTTTTAATCGCTTCAACCGCAATTCCCGCCGCAGGCCCGTAAACCAAAATGGCGATAATTGCAGGAACGTCACTGAAATCAATTTTCAAATAATCCGGCAGACCCGGAAACGGGAAATTTAACAGCATAAGCACAAAAGCAATACTGCTAAGCATACTGATGACAACTAATTTTTTTACTTTCACAATGCTCTCTCCTTTTCGATCAAATCTCTCGAAAAGAGGAAAGGTTCTTTTGCGCCCCAATAAAAAAACCGCTTTTGTTAAAAAGCGGGAGCTTACTAAGGCTTGGCAAAGAAACGTTTGATATAAGCATCAAAACGTCTGCTGAACCTCCATCTTCTCCCATCCAGACTATACTGTCGGCTCCGGAATCTCACCGGATCCTGCCGCCGAAGCAGCTCGCGGGCTTAGAGCATGATGCTCATCACCGCCGGTAGGGAATTTCACCCTGCCCCGAAGATTGATCTTATGAATTTATTCACATTATATATGATCAAATTGCAATTGTATAGAGAACTGCTCAAATTTAAATAAAATATTGGGGAAGCCCAATTTAAGCTGATTCAGCGGTTTCCTTTTCTCCTTTACTGCGTCAATACACATTGACACTCTATTGAGAATATGATAAATTATCAGATATTTAGTCAGCTAAACTAGGAGGAAATCTAACAATGTTTCGAGTTTTGGTCTCAGATAAGATGAGCAATGACGGCTTAAAGCCGCTGATGGAATCAGACTTTATAGAAATTGTTCAAAAAAACGTCGCGGATGCAGAAGATGAATTACATACTTTTGATGCCCTGTTAGTCCGCAGTGCCACGAAAGTAACCGAAGAATTGTTTAAAAAAATGACCTCTTTAAAAATCGTCGGCAGAGCCGGTGTCGGCGTAGACAACATCGACATTGATGAGGCCACAAAACATGGGGTTATCGTGATAAACGCGCCGAATGGAAACACCATTTCAACGGCAGAGCATACATTCGCGATGATTTCTTCATTAATGAGACATATTCCGCAAGCCAATATCTCAGTAAAATCTAGAGAATGGAACCGGACGGCTTTTGTCGGGGCGGAGCTCTACGGAAAGACTTTAGGCATTGTCGGTCTGGGCCGGATCGGAAGCGAGATTGCCCAGCGCGCCAGAGCGTTCGGTATGACGGTTCATGTATTCGATCCTTTCTTAACCGAAGAGAGAGCCGGCAAAATCGGCGTAAACAGCCGGACATTCGAAGAAGTGCTTGAAAGCGCGGATATCATTACCGTCCACACGCCTTTAACAAAGGAAACAAAAGGACTGCTTAACAGAGAAACCATTGCCAAAACGAAAAAAGGCGTCCGTCTTATCAACTGCGCAAGAGGCGGTATTATTGATGAAGCGGCGCTTTTGGAAGCGCTGGAAAGCGGCCATGTCGCAGGCGCTGCCCTTGACGTGTTTGAAGTGGAACCGCCAGTTGAATCAAAGCTTCCCGACCATCCGCTGGTGATCGCCACACCTCACTTAGGCGCTTCAACGAAAGAAGCACAGCTGAATGTCGCGGCACAGGTTTCTGAAGAAGTGCTGCAGTTTGCAAAAGGTCTGCCTGTCATGTCAGCGATCAACCTGCCTGCGATGACGAAAGATGAATTCAAAAAAATCCAGCCTTATCACCAAATTGCTGATAAAATCGGAAGTCTCGTATCACAATGTATGAAGGAACCCGTCAAAGATGTTGCGATTCAATATGAAGGCACCATCGCCAAACTTGAAACATCATTTATTACAAAAAGCCTGCTGTCCGGTTTCTTAAAACCGCGTGTAGACTCAACGGTCAATGAAGTGAACGCCGGCGGTGTAGCAAAAGAACGCGGAATCAGCTTCAGCGAGAAGATTTCCTCCAATGAATCAGGATATGATAACTGCATCAGCGTAAAAGTAACCGGAGACCGGAGCACATTTACGTTAACGGCTACGTATATCCCTCACTTCGGTGAACGAATCGTTGAACTGAACGGCTTTAATATTGACTTAAATCCTGCCGGCCACCTCGTTTATATCCAGCACCAGGATACGACTGGTGTAATCGGACGCGTAGGACGCATCCTCGGCGATAACGATATCAATATCGCTACCATGCAGGTAGGCCGTAAAGAAAAAGGCGGAGAAGCCATTATGATGCTTTCTTTTGATAAACATTTAGATGATAAAGTCGTCAATGAGCTGACTTCAATTCAGGATATTGTTTCCGTTAAACTGATTGACCTTCCGTAACCAACAAAAAACCCAAAACATTCATATGTTTTGGGTTTTTTACGTTTAATGGCTTGGAAGCGGATTAGGCGCGGCAGGCACAGCGATAGGTTTTGTCACATCATAATTACCGATTTTCTTTGTATGCGCATGTGTGAACAGCACCTCAGAATAACCGAATTCCTTCGCAGTTAACAGAAGCCCTTCGATCATTAAAATCCCTTCCAGCGAATCTTCAACCGTATGTTTTTCGGACAATTGAATCCGCAGCTGCTCACCGTCTTCCCTTTCCGATACCGATGCAATCGCATCTGCTTCTATAATGCTCGCGGTCTGTGAGCCTCCGTCTGTTGTCTTCATCCCGTCAATAGCCTGATATACTGAATAATAGGTTTGTTCAGACGGGATGAGATACTCTTGTCCCAGACTGTCGCTGTAAGAAAAATACGCCCGGTTTGTCTGTTTATGTACGGACATCTCAGCGGAAATGCCGTAAGATTTATAAAAATCCTGTCCGGCTCCGTTTTGAACCTTTTTCAATTTAATCCGCTCGTAAGGACTCCATGTCAAAGTCTCTTTCAGCATCTTTTTCAATAAGTCAGCATCGGCAACTGATTCGATAGAGAACCGTCCGTTTACCTGCACAAGCAAGTCCTTCTTATCCGCCGTTACCTGCACACCGTCCAAAAGGTTCGGCACAGACAGGAAGGATTCGGGCACTTCTAGGTTTTCCGCTTCGGATAAAGCCTCTGAAACCGATTCATCCGGCTTCTTTTTTTCAAAACTGACCGGAATGACGGCAGATGTTTCTGAATCGGCAAATGCCAAAGTAATGTAATTGTTTTTGTTTTGGTTTGAGACGACGAACGTCTTCTGATCCGGCGGCTTGACAGAAGCTGACTGACTGGCTTTTTCAGTCTGGCGGCTGTCAGCGGTAAGATCACCGGAAGATTTGTTTGTCATCAGGTGAGGAGATATAATCAGAGCGATGCACAATGCGCAGACGCCGGCTGAGGCGGGGCCGATCCAGCTTCGGGCCGGTTTTTTCCTGTACGGTTTACCTGTTTCAATATTCAGGTAAATGGCCTCGGGTGAACGATGATCTCTAACCGCCGGAAGTTGTCTTAACAACTCCTCTACTCTTTCTTCGTTCCAATATGACTTCATCATCCATTAGCTCCTCCCTCAAAAGCTCCATCTGTTTCCGAAGTATTTTGAGCCCTCTGTGTTGGGTCGTTTTGACTTTGCTTTCCGAGAAGCGGAGAGCGGCGGCTGTTTCCTGAATGGAATATCCCTGAATAAATCTCAAGATAATAACAGCTCTTTGATCAATGGTGCAATGATCAAGCGCGGTATAAATTTCCCGGACGTTTTCATGCTGTACGGCGAGTTCGTCCGGAAGCAAATGCTGATCTCTGACATCTTGTGTATCCCAATCAAACGTACCCATAATACGCTGTCTGATCGTCTGCTGCTTGCGGAACCAGTCAATCGCCACATGGCGTGCGATGGATAACAGCCATGTTTTTTCACTGCTTCTTCCTTCAAATGTATGATAGGAATTCAAGACGCGGATATACACTTCCTGCGTCAAATCTTCAGCCTGCGACTTATCTTTTACCATATAAAATAAAAATTGATATAAATCTTGATGGTATGCATCATATAATATCTGAAAGGTTTCTTCCATGGGAAACCCCTCCGTTCACTTTTTTGTCGTAAAAATGCGTTGAAAAGTTACATTACAACTATATTACGAGAAACTGGAATTTGGAAGGGAATTTATATTAACATATTCTTAAATTTTTAAAGGAGAAACAAATAAAAAACACCCGCAGAACATGCGGGTGTTTCGTATGGAACAAGATTGTTCGTCAATTTCAGACGTCATCCTGCACTTTTGTCGGAATATAAAATGTAAACGTCGTCCCTTTGTCGATGCTGCTGTGAACCGCAATTGAGCCGCCGTGGGCTTCCACGATATTTTTTACGATGGCGAGTCCGAGTCCGGTCCCCGCCCTGCCTCTTGTTCTTGCTTTGTCCGCTTTATAAAAACGTTCAAAAATAAAAGGCAGGTCCTCTTCCGGTATTCCCGAGCCGGAATCTTTGATATCGATTTTCAGCCCGTCTTTTACGGTCTGAGCCGCGATATGAACGCTTCCGCCTGACTCCGTATGGCGCAGCGCATTATCTATAAGGTTGGTAAACACCTGTTCCATTTTATCTTCGTCAAAGACACACTCCGGCTGAGACACCGAGATGTCTTCTGTGAGCGAAACGCCTTTTTCCTTCGCTACCCCGGAAAATTTGCGGGAGATCTTCTCCAGAAATTCATGCAGATTTACCGTTTCATAGTGCAGGCCCGTATGTCCGGATTCCATTCTGGCCAAATCCAGCAAATCATTGACGAGCCGGCCCATGCGAAGAGATTCATCATAAATGATCTGCGCGATTTCTTTTTTCTCCTCTTCAGTGCTTGCAATGTCGTCCACTATTGCTTCGCTGTATCCCTGCAGCATAGAAATCGGGGTTCTGAGCTCATGACTGACATTGGCAATGAAGTCTTCACGCAATTTATCCAGCCTGCGCTCTTCGGTCATATCACGGAGCACGGCCACGGCGCCGCGGACGTGTGATTCCGCATAAAGAGGCGACATCAATAAAACCCATGACCTTCCTTGAAGCGTCATTTCAATCATTTGCTCTTTTTCCGTGTTCACTGCATTTTGAAATAGCTCTTTTGCTTCAGGGGGAAGGTTGTCTCCTTCTTTAATGTTCATGTTCTGCTCATAATACCATGCCTGCAGAAAACGTTCGGCCGGCGGGTTGGTCACCAAAATGGTGCCGTCAATATTTATGGTGATGACTCCGTCTGCCATACTGCTTAAAATATTGGACAGCTGTTCTTTTTCCTGATTCAGCGCGTTAATATGAAAATTGAGCTGCCGTCCCATCTGATTAAAGGCAATGGCCAGTTCCCCGATTTCATCTTGGGTCAGAATCGGAATTTTTGTATCAAACTTTCCTTTCGCCAAGTCTTGGGCGCCTTCCCGCATTTTCCGAAGGGGATATGTCACCCTGCTGGATAAAAAGAACGCGAAAAACGTTGTCAAGACGATGGCAATGCCCGCCGCAAGAAAAATATAGCGTGTTGTATGTTTCGTCGTATCTTTGACGGCAAGCAGCGATTGGGATAAAAAGACCATGCCTTTTTTGCCGTCTTTTTCATACGGCACTCCGACGATCAGCCGTTCGTTATCCGAACCGGCATTGTTGGGGACCGCGCGTTTGCTTACTTTTTTGCGGTCTGTCAGCGCCTTGTGCAGATCCCGGTCATGTTTGATCTGCTCTAATGTAATAGAGGATAAATGATTATCGTCATTGGGCGAATACCAGACATGCTTATCATCCTGAATGATC
This sequence comes from Bacillus sp. SIMBA_026, assembly GCF_046535335.1. Classification (NCBI taxonomy): domain Bacteria; kingdom Bacillati; phylum Bacillota; class Bacilli; order Caryophanales; family Bacillaceae; genus Bacillus; species Bacillus sp. SIMBA_026. Next base: position 1,403,782 of record NZ_JAWRWX010000001.1, read on the forward strand.
GCGATGCTCGTTAAATTGTCCGCCAGTTCCCACGTGATGGATCTGGCAAGCGGCTGGTCTTCATGATTTTCTATTATGACCGCAATTTTATCGGCAAGCTGCGTTAAATCTTTTTCCGCTTCTTCAACGTGGTAGTTTTCTATAAATTCCAGAAGCAACACCGTTAAAATAAATAAAACAATTAACACGAGTGAAAGAATGGTAAACCAAAGCTTTCCTACTACGCTTTTCCAAAACTTCATTCAGCGCCTACCTCAAATTTGTATCCGACTCCCCATACGGTGACGATTTTTTTCGCCGCTCCCGGGGACACTTTATTTAATTTTTCACGGAGCCGTTTGACATGGGTGTCCACCGTTCTGAGGTCTCCGAAAAATTCATACTGCCACACTTCTTTTAAAAGCTTTTCCCTGTCGTACACTTTGTCCGGTGTTTTCGCCAGGAAGTACAACAGTTCATATTCCTTCGGCGTCAGGCTCACCTCCGTGCCGTCCGCAGTCACCCTGTGAGCATCGTGATCAATGGATAGATGCGAAAAGACGAGCACATTTTTTGTCGGGGTATTGGCTGTCAGATAAGATGTTTGGGAAGCCCTTCTTAAAAGCGCCTTTACCCGAAGCACCACTTCTCTCGGGCTGAAAGGCTTGACGATATAATCGTCCGTACCCGCTTCAAACCCCTGGACGCGGTTGGCTTCTTCCCCTTTTGCCGTCAGCATGATAATCGGCGTCGCTTTTTTTTCTCTGAGCTGCCGGCATACTTCGATTCCGTCCGTTCCCGGCATCATTAAATCCAAGAGCACCAGATCATAATCTGATGCCAGCCCCATTTTAATGGCCTCGTCGCCGTTTTCCGCTTCTTCAATCACATAGTTTTCCCGTTCAAGGTACATTCTTAAAAGGCGTCGAATTCTGGCTTCATCATCTACTACTAATATTTTAGTTTCATTTGTTTGATCCATCGTTTTCCCCCTGCTTTCCTTCTGTTACTTTCATTTTAACAAACTGTGCGGCAGCTTGAGAACTGTATCGGCTTTTTGCATCTATGCGTACGAATGAAGTCCGGCAAGCACGAGATTCACAAAAATTAAGTTAAACATAATAATGGCGAAGCCGATGACGGCAAGCCACGCGGACTTTTCGCCATGCCAGCCTCTTGACAGCCGCAAGTGCAAATACGCTGCGTAAAATAAAAAGGTGATCAGCGCCCATACTTCCTTCGGGTCCCAGCCCCAAAAACGCGTCCATGCAAGCTGCGCCCAAATCATCGCAAACACAAGCGCGCCGAGTGTGAATACCGGAAAACCGATGGAAACAGCGCGGTAGCCGACTTCATCGACCAAGTCCAGATTCACATTTTTGACGAGCGGGCTGATAAGAGCGCTGATTCTCTTTCTGAATATCAGCCTGAGCGCACCGTATAAAACGAGACCTGCGCCAAACGACCAGATCACCGTATTGACCTTTCTGCCTGAAAAAATGGCCGGAAGCTCAATAAGCGGCTTCATTGCGCCTTCCGTAAGCAGTTCTCCCTCATGCGGGCCGACAAGCGCAGGCATATCATATATCATGACGCTTTTGGCTTCTTTTTTATCCACCCAATTAAATTCAGCTTTGTAGTCCGCCAGCCGGAATGCCGACGTGACGGCGATAAATGCCACGGTCGTCACGAGTATAAACATGATGACTTCAAGCCAGAACGTTTTTTTGCCCGGTCTGGATTGGTCGACATGCTTTAACAGGAAAATGACGCCGGCTACAAAACTGATCGCAAGAATCGCCTGCCCGAGCGCCGCCGTCGTGACGTGAATGTACAGCCAATTGCTCTGCAGTGACGGAATAAGCGGCGTGATGTCTGTCGGAAACATGCTTGCATATGCGATAAGCAAAAGCGCGATAGACAATGTGAACATGCCTAATGAAGGCAGTCTGTAAATAAAGTAAATAATAATAAAAGCGAGAACAAGCATCATGCCGAATGACGTCGTAAATTCAAACATATTGCTGACAGGCGCATGTCCGCTTGCCGACCATCTCGCAATGAAGTAGCCGAGATGACAAAGAAATCCGAAAATGGTTAACGTGATTCCGATAGCCGACCAGCGGCCCTTACCGTCCTTAGCACCTTTTGTTCCCCGGATGGCGCCGCCGAAAACCGGGACGGCAATTAAATAAATCAAAAAGGCAGCATAAAGAAAATTTGCGCTCAGCTCCGCCATGACACCACTCCTTTTTCACTAGGCCTGATTTTTGGCCAATTCTTTTTGATCGGCCGGCTCTTGAATCCCGGTCCCGCTAAGAACAAATTCGATATCTTTTTTCAGACCGAACCAGTTTTTGTTCGTATGTCCCGCCACAAGCACTTCATGATCACCTGTTTTGATCCAGATCCTTCTGTGCTGCCAGTACATTCCTTGAATGACGCCGATCATAAAGATCGCTCCGCCGACGGCAAGCACCCATAAGGTTAAGTCTTTTCTGACGGTGAGTCCTGTAATGTTTTTCGTTTCCACATGGTCGAATTTTAATTTGTACTTGTTACTTTCGGAACCTTCAACAGTCTGCTGAATCGCAACAAAACTTTTCTCCCCTTTCGGCTTGTCAGGAGCCGTGATTTTAAAGACAAAAGCCGGATTGTTAGGAACCTTCGTTTTCGTGCTCGGTTCTCCGTCCTTGTTAAAATAAAAATCAGGAAGATAACTGGCGATCTGCACTTTGTAACCGTTACCAAGATCATAGTCCGTGTCGGGATCAAGAAGATTGATCTTCAGTTTGCCGAATGACTGTTTTGTTTTTTGGTCGATCAGCTGAAATACCATCTGATCGAGCTGGTTTTCTTTATAGTCCACCTGATACACAGAATAGGAGTCAAAGCGAAGCGGTTCATTGACGCGGATATTGTTTTCTTTGACTCTTTTAAGCTTCGGCTTTTCGCCGAATACAATGTCGCCTTCCCTCTTGTACAAAACCGCGTCCGTTGTGAAGGATTTGGCGACTTTGCCGTTTCCGGCTCTGTCAATGGCGTCGGCGAATACTTTTTTCTCAGTGTCTTTGTTATATGTCTGCATCGTGAACCGGTTGTTTTTTAAGTAATACTTGCCATCAGTACCGGGGATCTGAGCGGTTTCGCCTTCACGGACCCAGAGCGTTTCATCGACATACATACCGGGTACAAATCTCAGCATGGCTCCGATCAGAAAAATGATCAGACCGATATGATTGACGTAGGGCCCCCACCTTGAAAAACGGCCTTTTTCCGCCAGAATGCTTCCCTCTTGTTCTCGCACTCTATAATGCTTTTTTTTCAATCGTGTTCTGAGGCTATCAGCCGCATCCCCGCTCAGCTCGGTTTCTGTCCGGCTGTATAGACGCTGCCTCTTCAAAAAGATCGGATTCCGCCGAACTCCTTGATTTTTCAGCGCCCTGTACAAAGGAATCACCCGATCCAGGCTGCAGATGACCAGTGATATGCCAATGGATGCGATCAGGAGCATATACCACCATGAGCCGTACAGGTGATGAAATCCCAGCAGATAATACATTTGGCCGATTATGCCGTACTGCTGTTCATAATATGTATCCGGCTGGGCGCCCGGCGGCAGATAAGCTTCCTGCGGAAAAACCGTGCCGAAAGCAGACGCCGCCAGAGTAATGACGATCAGCCATATTCCGACTTTTACGGAAGAAAAGAAGTTCCATACCTTATCTACGATTGTTTTGTTATATGTTTGCGAACGCCTTGCGCTGCCGTCGTACCGCATATCGGCAAGCGGCGATTTTTGATCATCAAGCGGCTTCCCGCACGACTCGCATAAAACCGTCCCGGCTGGATTCACGTGCCCGCATTCACATTTGACCTTTTTCATGAAGACGCCTCCGGCTTAATTAAATTCATATAGTCATGAACCATGCGTTCTGTCATCGTGCCGGTCACCACTTTCACGACTTTTCCGTCGGGATTGATCAAAAATGTCGTCGGAATAGGTGATACGCCGTACGCGTCCAGCACTTGCCGGTCAGTATCGAGCGCAACCGGGAAATTGACGCCGTATGTTTTCATAAAGTTATGTACTGCAATTTTTGATTCGCCGACATTTACCGCAACCACCTCGACACCGAGGTCTTTAAAATGCTTGTATTGATTCTCCATGTAGGGAAATTCCTGCTTGCACGGCTCGCACCACGTTCCCCAGAAATTCAGAAAAACGCCTTTTCCTTTTAACTGACTCAGTTCTATGAGTCTGCCCTCTGTATCTTTCAGCGCGAAATTCGGGGCTTTGGACCCCTCAGATATACGCTCGCCGTTTGTGTAAACAGCATTATAGATGGTATATCCGAGCGCGCAGAGTAAGATGAGAAGGATGCCGGTCCGAATGAATAAACGCCGCCGTTTTTTGTTCATTGTACACTGCTCCCCTCCCCTGCCTGCAAATCCATTCAATTATATCATCAACACGTTTTGTAATTTTTGAAGGTTATGTGAAAATTAGAAAGCGTTTTTACCGTGTTCAGCTAAAGCCCGCAGCCTTTTCACCTCATGCGGCGACAATTCTCTTGCGTCTCCTGTGCGCAGGCCTCTTAAATCTAAAAATGCATATTCTTCACGTTTTAGTTTCAACACGTCATGACCGATCGCCTCGAACATGCGGCGGACCTGTCTGTTCCGTCCTTCATGAATCGTCAGCTGAATGATGCTCGTCTGCTTTCTTTTGTCCAGGGAAAGCATTTTCGCTCTGGCCGGCGCCGTCTTGCCTTCTTCAAGCTGAATGCCGCGCTCAAGCTTTCTCAGAAGTTCCTTGGAAGGAATCCCCTTCACTTTGGCGACGTACGTCTTATCAATTTCGTATTTCGGATGCATGAGTTTGTTGGCAAACTCGCCGTCATTTGTCAGCAATAAAAGTCCGCTCGTATCATAATCAAGCCTGCCGATCGGATAAATGCGCTGCGGCACTTCTTTGAAGAAGTCGGTCACCACTTTCCGCCCTTTGTCGTCATCAGCTGCTGAGATCACTCCTCTCGGTTTATAAAGCAGAAAGTACACGGGTTCTTCCCGCTCCACCTTTAATCCGTTTACTTCAATCTGATCAGAACCGGTCACTTTTACGCCAAGCTCTGTTATTACTTTTCCATTCACCTTTACTTTTCCTTCTTTTATCAGCTCTTCCGCCTTTCTGCGTGATGCCACGCCGGCATGAGCAATAACTTTTTGCAGTCTTTCCATGTCGTTCACCTCAAGTATAATCTTACTTTTTTCCCCTTGAACAAACAAGCTTTTTCAAGGAGAGTTATTTTGATATATAAAAAGCGCCTGATTTCAGGCGCTTCCAAATAATAACGTAACTATGATGATTGATGCAACCACCCCGATCAAATCAGCGAGAAGACCAACCTTTAAAGCATCCCCCATTTTTTTGATGCCGACCGCCCCGAAATACACCGTCAGGACATACAGCGTCGTGTCAGTCGATCCCTGCATGACCGAAGCCAGCCTGCCGATAAATGAATCAGGCCCGTACACGGCGATCAGATCTGTCGTCATGCCGAGCGCCGCCGTCCCCGAAATCGGGCGGATCAGAGCAAGCGGCACGACTTCTGCGGGAATGCCGAGCGCTGTAAAGAAAGGCTTGCACAGCCCCATGACAAAATCCAGCGCGCCCGAGGCCCGGAATACGGTAATCGCCACCAGCATCCCGACCAAATACGGAATGATGGAAAACGCAATCTCAATTCCTTCTTTACCGCCTTCAACGAATGATTCATACGTCGGCACTTTTTTGATCGTGCCGTATATCAATATACCGGCGATAATAATCGGAATCATGGCTAAAGACAGCCAATTCACCATTTCCATTCGCTTACCTCCCTTTTCTTTTGCGGCGGTACCAGAAGTAGCGGTCAATGAAAATCGCGCCGATTCCCGAAATTAAAGTCGCTAAGATGGTCGGCCCGACGATATCGGTCGGTGATTTCGCCGAGTAAGCCATGCGCACGGCAATGACGGTTGTCGGTATCAATGTAATACTCGAAGTATTTACCGCCAAAAAGGTAATCATGGAACGGCTGGCCTCAGACTTACCTCCATTCAGCTTTTTCATCTGCTCCATGGCTTTAATGCCGAGCGGTGTCGCCGCATTTCCCAGTCCGAAAAAGTTTGCCATGAGATTTGATAAGATGTATCCCATCGCCGGATGATCAGGGGGAATATCAGGAAACAGCTTAGAAATAAACGGGCGGCACATTCTGCTGAATATATCCAAAAGGCCGGACTGCTCGGCTATTTTCATCAGGCCGAGCCAGAACACGAGAACGCTCATTAATCCGAACGAGATCGTAACCGCTTCTTTCGCTCCTTTAAAAACGGCTTCATTCACATCCTGCAAGGTACCGTTAAACATCGCAAAGACAAGTCCGATTACCGTCAGACATACCCAGATTAAATTGACCATGACGAACCGCCCGCCGCGCTCATAAACAGGCTCGTAAACGTCTCAATGAAATGCTTTTTCGGTTTTTTATGGCGCTCATTTTCATAATAGACGGGGATCTTGGCGATCACTTTCCCATCATGCATAACAGTCATCCGGCCGACGACATCAGGAATGAGAGAGGCGTCCTTTTTCCAGGCTTTTTTCGGTTTTATTAAGGTTGTGCGGATTTTTACATCGTCGATTTCATCCTCTTTTAACAAATATTTGACATCCCGGGCAATAAAAGCGCGCTTTCCGTAAAACGTCTTTTTCAGCTTCGGAATGCCGCCTTTTTTAGCGACGACATAGGTTTTATAGTGATCAAAGACATAATTAAACATATTCATATGATCATCCCAATCATCCGGATCATTTATGGTGACCGCGATGAGATCCGTACCGTCTTTTGAGGCCGTCGAGACGAGCGTCCGTTTCGCGATTTTTGTATAACCTGTTTTTCCGCCTGTGCTGTAACGGTAGAGCCCTGTGAGAAGCTTGTTTTTATTTTTCCATACCCGGTCCATCGTTTCCGCCTTATACACTTTTGTGCCTGAAACGGTCCGGTATTCCTTGATTTTCATCGCGTATTTAGTCAAAAGCGCCATGTCATACGCCGTTGAATATAAATTTTCATGGTCGTCCAGTCCGTGCGGATTTTGAAATTTTGTATTTTCCATCCCGATTTGCTCGGCTTTTTTGTTCATCATAAATACAAAACCGTCAAGGCTTCCGCCGACATATTCCGCTATTGCTGCAGCGGCGTCATTTCCTGATCTCAGCATAAGCCCGTATACGAGATCTTTCAGCTTCACTTTTTGTCCCGGCTGAAGATAAATGGCTGAGCCTTCCGTTTTTACGGCATTCGGGGAAACCGTCACGGTCTCTTCCATCTTCCCTGATTCAATCGCCAGCACCGCCGTCATGATTTTCGTAATGCTTGCAATCCGCCGCTTATGATGTTCATCCTTGGCGAATAACACCCTGCCAGATGCTCCGTCGATTATAATCGCGCTTTTTGCGCTGACATGTATTTGGGCATGTGCCGTATTGCCGTCTGTAATGGAAAAAAGAATAACAAAAGTCAAAAGAAATACGGCAGCTTTTTTGAAAAAGCGCATGAATGCTCACGTCCTTGTTGTGGGTTTGTACAAGTTTATGCGCATGTCCATGACTTATGAATACCAATTGCGTCACTTTCACATAAAAAAACTCTCCCAAAAGGAAGAGTTTTTTATCTGACTGATGCCATATTTGAGCCTGATGCTTCATATTGCGCCAATTCTTCCCGCATGCGCAGAAATTCACTGCTGAGCGAAAGCAGAAGGCTCCGCAGCGAATCCGGCACTTGCTGGTAGAATTCAATCGCGCTTTGGCCTGTATAAGCGGCGCGGCTGTTTTCGTACCATGTATCCTTTTTCGGCATGAAAAACTCTTCCACGCACTGATGATACACTTTATACAGCGTTTTTTCCGCTCTCACCTCATGAAACGGCTCCTGCATTAAAAGCCGCCTGCAGGCTTCCTGGGCGCCTTCGCAAAAGACGGTCATCCTCCTCAGCACACTGAGCACGTCGCGGCAGTATGCCTCATCCGCCTCTCCTTGAGCCCGCATCTCCGGCAATGTTGTATGATTTAAATAGCTGCTGACCATCGTGACAACCTCGGCTAAAAATTCACCAGTTTCTTCAGTATGGGCCCTCACAATCGAATTTCCCATTTCCGTCCGTTTCCTTCCTCTCTTGTACGTCGTCATTTGCGTCATTCATCAATGGCCTTTCCCTACTATCGTATGATGAAAAACGATTATTATTTAATATCCTCAAAAGTTTGGTTGAAGTTTTCAAAGAATAAATCGGCTTCCTCCTGGAGAACGTCTTCCTCCGCATTTTCAGGGAGCGGCGGGAGCTCCTCCAATGTTTTTAAGCCGAATTGTTCAAGAAATACCGGTGTCGTGCCGTATAAAATCGCCCGGCCGGGACCGTCGGCGCGGCCCACCTCACACAGCAGCGCTTTTGACACGAGGCTGTGCAGAATCCGTTCAGACTTCACGCCCCGGATATCTTCAATTTCCGCCCGTGTGATCGGCTGCTTGTACGAAACGATCGCCAGCACTTCCAAAGAAGCCTGTGACAGCCCTTTTGACGGCACTTCGATTAGTTTTTTCAAATAAGGCACGAATTCTTTTTTCGTTCCAAGCATATACGTATCCGCATATTCGGTAAGCTCGATGCCTCTGTCGTCTTCCTTGTACTGAGCGGCCACTTCTTCCATGATTCCGGCCAGTTCCGCTTCTTCTATTTCAAGCACCGTCACCAATTGCTTTTTGGTCAGCCCTTCATCACCCGCCGCATACAGCAGGGCTTCCACAATCGCTTTCCAATTCACGATATCAAGCGCCATGAATGGATTCACTCCCCGTAATGTATATATCTGAAAAGTTTTCTTCCTGTTCAATGATAATCTGCTGATTTTTCATCAGTTCCAGGACTGCTAAAAACGTCACGACGAGATGGTCCTTTTGCCGAGAAGGAAAAAGCTCCGTGAAGTTTATTCTTCTCCCCGCCGTTTTTAAGCTTTTTACGATTTCGTTCATTCTGTCTTCAATCGGTATTTCCTGTCTTGTAATGGTCGTTTCTTTCGGCCGCGTGATTTTTTTACGCTGCAGCACCTTTTGAAACGCGCCGATCATGTCATAAACGGTCACCGACAGTTTCTGCTCGGTCTGTTTGATTTCTTTTGCATACTCACTTAAATCACTCGGCGGCTTTGTAAATGACTTTTGTCTTTCTTCTTCCCGCTCTTTTAAATCCTTCGCAGCGGTTTTATACTTTCTATACTCAATCAGCTTTTCAATCAGCTCGTCCCGAGGGTCTTCTTCTTCAAGCATTTCGTCTTCAAACAGCTCTTCCTCTTGTTTCGGAAGCAGCATTCTGCTTTTAATGCTGAGAAGAGTCGCCGCCATGACCAGATATTCACTGGCGACATCAAGTTCAAGCTCTTGCATTGTATGTACATATAATAAATATTGTTCAGTAATGGTTGCCACGGGTATGTCGTATATATCGATTTCAAGACGGTTAATCAGATGAAGCAGCAGGTCCAATGGGCCTTCAAACGTATCAATTTTCACTTGATATTCTACCATTATCTCACCATTTTCAATATCACTCTCATTGCCGGAAAAACTGGCTACCCTTTAGTATAATCCACCGAAATGCTCTCGTCCAATACTTTTATACACGTCCTCCGTTATTTAGAAAATACTGAAAAAGAAGATATACGCCTATACCTTTAAAGGCGGATGCACATATGATAGCCGTGTAAACTTGAAACAAAGGGAGGCTGATTTCACATGAGCGGAGCTTGTTTCGGCGGAGGTTTTGCATTAATTGTCGTTCTGTTTATTTTGCTCGTTGTCGTAGGAGCATCTTACATCTGCTAGTTCCTCAGGCTTCAGGCACCAAGCCGCTCTTTTTTCCTTTTCATAGCGCTGTGGTACACTGGTTTTAGCATAAAAGGAGGAAGCGGCTTGTATCCTAAAGCTTATATCGGCTTTTTGGCCGAATTTCACGCATCAAGAGATTATTTTGAGTGTCATGAACTGTTAGAGGAATATTGGAAAGAAAGCACGGCTGAAAAGCGGAGCATTCATTGGGTCGGCCTGATTCAGCTTGCCGTCGCTCTGTATCACCAGCGCAGGGGAAATGAAGCCGGGGCGAAACGGCTGATTGCCAACAGCTTACGTATTCTGCGGTCTGAAAAGCAGGCGGTCTGTTCTCTCGGTCTCAGCCATCCGAAACTGATTGAGCTGATAGAAACGCTGTCAGACGATATAGAAGCGGGCCTGCCTTATAAAAGTGTTATGCTGCCGATTACAGATGAAGCCCTGAAAGAAGCATGTCTTGCCGAGTGCCGCCGAAAGGGCTATACATGGGGGCAAGACGGCGTATCAGATACCTTTCTTATTCATAAACACCGCCTGCGGGACAGGACGGATGTCATTAAGGAACGCGAACGGGAAATTGAGAGAAGAAAAAAAAGCAGAGGCTGACGGTCAGCCCTGCTTTTTCTATATCAAAACAGCTCCCGAAACCGTGAAGATTCCGGGAGCATTTGTCAGTTATTATATGAGATATCCTGATCTTTTTGATGTTGACAGCGTTCAAAAAAGCTTTGCGTTAATTCATTCGGAACGAGTGCCTCCGTTTTGAACAGACGTTTTAAGGCGTCCATCATTTGCTTTCCGATTCCTTGATGGCGGTGAGAAGGATTCACGCTGATATGCCGGATTTCAACTTCTGAGTCCTTTTTTTCGACTCCGATCGCTCCGACGATATCTTCATCCTCTTTCCAAAGAAAGAGCTGGCGGCCAGTATCCGTTTCATAGTCCTTTATTGTCTGCTGAAGCTGCTTGAGATCTTTTTCATTCGGCATAAATGACAGAAGACCCATCGCAATCTTTTCAAACGATTTTTTATAACGAATTAACATAAAAACCCCTCTATATCCAAAATGTCCATTCATGTCCTATCAAACGGATACATAAAGGCGATCCGTTTCCTCACATTATATCATTTTCGCCGCTGTTTTAAACGCTTTTCAACAAATTATTCAAATGAACGGTTTAAGTTTGCCATTTCAATGGCAGATACTGCGCAATCCGCTCCCTTATTTCCGGCTTTTGTTCCGGCTCGTTCGATGGCCTGCTCAATGGTTTCAGTCGTCACGATGCCGAAGATAACCGGGACGCCCGTCGCCGTTCCCGCCTGGGCAATGCCTTTTGCCGCTTCATTGCAGACATAGTCATAATGCGTTGTCGCTCCTCTGATAACCGTGCCGAGCGTAATGACGGCATCGTATTTTTTCGTTTCCGCCATTTTCTTTGCCGCAAACGGGATTTCAAACGCTCCCGGCACCCAAGCGACGTCAATGTCGTTTGATTCTACACCGTGGCGAAGCAACGTGTCTTCCGCTCCGCTTAACAGCTTGCTCGTTATAAATTCATTAAATCTGCCGACGACGATTCCGATTTTAAGACCTGTTCCTACTAGGTTTCCTTGTATGATATTCATATGTTATCCATCCTTTTTTGTGAGATTTGTTTTTAGAAATGAAGCAGATGTCCAAGTTTTTTCATTTTGGTCTGTAAATATTGCTTGTTATGCTCACTCGCTTCCATTTGAAGCGGCACCCGTTCTGAAATGCTGAGACCGTATCCTTCAAGGCCGGCGATTTTCCGGGGGTTATTGGTTAAAAGTTTCATATGCTGAACCCCTAAGTCGCGGAGAATCTGGGCGCCGATGCCGTAGTTGCGCAGATCAGGCAGAAAGCCGAGCGCTTCGTTCGCTTCAACCGTGTCATACCCTTGTTCCTGCAATCGGTACGCCTTCAGCTTATTGATTAAACCGATTCCTCTGCCTTCCTGGCGCAAATACAATAGAACGCCGCGGCCTTCTTCAGCAATTTGCGCAAGCGCGGCATGAAGCTGAGGTCCGCAATCACAGCGATGGGATGCAAACACATCGCCCGTCAGGCATTCTGAGTGCACTCTGACAAGAACGGGTTCGCTGTTAAACGGGACATCCCCCATGACAAAGGCGAGATGTTCTTTTCCGTCAACCTCGTTTGTATATCCGTAAACTCTAAACGTGCCGAAGTCAGTCGGCAGCGTAATATCAACTTCTCTGTTCACAAGTGCCGTAATGTTGTAACGGTACTCTATTAAGTCTTTTATCGTAATCATTTTCAGCTGGTGGCGTTCGGCGATTTCGGCTAACTCCGGCACTCTGGCCATTGTGCCGTCTTCATTCATAATTTCACAAATGACGCCCGCTCCCTGAGATCCGCAGGCTTTTGCAAGATCAACGGCTGCTTCCGTATGGCCGGCCCGCTTCAGGACGCCTCCTTTTTTTGCGATTAAGGGGAAAATGTGGCCCGGACGCTGAAAATCGTCAGACACAGATTCTTCGTTCAACAGCGCCTGAATGGTAAAGGATCGTTCCTGCGCGCTGATGCCCGTTTTTGTCAGCCTGTGGTCAATACTGACCGTAAACGCGGTCTCATGTGAGTCCGTATTATGATCGACCATCGGGTGAAGATCCAGCCGGCCGGCGATGTCTTCAGACAGCGGCGTGCAGATCAGGCCTCTCCCATGGGTCGCCATAAAATTAACCACTTCCGGCGTGGCATGCTCAGCCAGCGCTACGAAATCTCCTTCGTTTTCTCTGTCTTCATCATCGACAACAATGATGACTTCACCTTTTTTCAGCGCCTCTAACGCCTCTTCTATCGGATGAAACATATCGATCTTCCTTTCTAAAAGCCGTTCTCGCTTAAAAAGGCTTCCGTGATAGTTTGATTGCTTTTCGTTTGTTCTGTTTTGTGCAAAAAGCGGTATAAGTATTTGCCGATCATGTCACACTCAATATTTACGGTCGATCCGACTGTTTTCGTCTGAAAAATCGTTTCTGAGATGGTATGCGGAATGATGGATACCGTTACGCTTTCGTCTGATAAACCGAAAATCGTCAGGCTCACGCCGTCTACCGTAATTGAACCTTTCAATACGAGCGTTTTTGTCAATTCCGGCGAAAGTTTTAAATCGTAATAGACCGCGTTGCTTTTTTTCTCGATCCGCGTAATTTCCGCCGTTCCGTCCACATGCCCTGATACAAAGTGGCCGCCGAACCGTCCGTTGGCGGACATCGCTCTTTCCAGGTTTACTTTACTGCCTTTTGACAAGCCGTTCAGCGAAGTGGCTTTCACTGTTTCCGGCATGACATCAACCGTAAATTGATTGTCAGAAAATCCGGTTACGGTCAGGCAGATGCCGTTTACCGCAATGCTGTCGCCAAGCTTCACATCACTTGTCACTTTTGAAGCGGCGATGGTTAATGCCATGGAAAGGCCTGTCTTTTTGATTGCTTGGATCGTGCCTGTTTCTTCAACGATTCCTGTAAACATCGTCACCATCCTTTCCATCTTTAGGTATGGCCGTCAGTTTTATATCCGGCCCGATTTGGGTGATTTGTGTGAATTGTAAATGGGGGACATCTTTCATTGATTGAAAACCTTCACCGGAGATCAAGCTGGGAGCAAGCGTTCCTCCGATTAATTTAGGGGCGAAATAGAAATGAAGCTCTTGGAAACAGCCTTCCTTGACAAAACTTCCGTGTACGGATGCTCCGCCTTCCACATAAACGGACATTATGCCGTTTTCAGCGAGAATACTGAGCACCTCAGGGACGTGAATGCGGTCTGTTTCCAGCGGAATAACTTTTATTCCGAGTGCGGTCAGCCGGTCTTTCTTTTGCACGTCTGCACCTTTGGCCGTAAATATCCATGTCGGCGCAGCGCCGTCAGTGAGCACATTTGCCGTTTCAGGAATGGTCAGCTTTGTATCGAGAATCACTCTGACCGGCTGCTTCACCGTATCAGGAAGCCTGCATGTCAGGCTCGGATTATCGGCTTTGACTGTGCCTGCTCCGACAAGAATGCTTTGATGCGATTTCCTGTATTGCTGGGCATCAAGCCTTGCCGCCTCTGATGTAATCCATTTGCTGTCACCGGTTTCGGTCGCTGTTTTCCCGTCAAGGCTCGCAGCCGCTTTCAAGGTGACATACGGAAGTCCGGTCCGCATGAAGTGAAGAAACATTTTATTCAGCTCTTCTGCCTGCTGCCTGAGAAGTCCGGTTTTCACTTCGATGCCCGCTGCTTCCAGCATTCCGATGCCTTTTCCGGCTACAAGCGGATTCGGATCTTTCACCGCGATGAACACCCTTTTTATCCCCGACTTTATTATCAGTTCGGCGCATGGCGGTGTTTTTCCGTAATGGCTGCAAGGCTCCAGCGTCACATACAAATCGGCGCCTTTTGCGTGTCTGCCGGCCATATTAATCGCGTGAACCTCGGCATGCGCTTCTCCGTATTGCAAATGGGCGCCCATTCCGACGATCTGTCCGTTTTTGACGACGACAGCGCCGACAAGAGGATTGGACTGTGTCTGTCCTTCACCGCGTCTGGCAAGTTCTATTGCCGTATTCATATAATATTCTTCCATCGTTATCCCTCCCTTCTTCCACGCAATTTGGCGTCAAAAAAGCCCCGAATGTTTACACAGTTCGGGGCTTTGCCAGTTTTAATCCATAGGAAATAAGACTATACAGTAAGTTTATTTTTTGCATAGCTTCTCTCATCCTTCTCCCATCCAGACTTTCACTGTCGGCTTCAGCTTTTCACTGAATCCACCGTATACAGATGCATACGGGTCACGGGCTGTAAAGCGCAAAGCGCCTTATTACCGCCGGTCGGGATTTTCACCCAGCCCCGAAGGATACAATCAATATTTTTTTGTCCTTATCCGCTATTATAACATCCTTTGCGGCAGGCGCAATGAATTTGCACCTAATTATTCAGAAAAATAAAAAGCGCCCTTTTCCCATAAAAGGCGCCTTTATTTATTCGTTCACTTTGACGACCTTCAATAAGCCGTCAATCCGGTTTGATTTGCTGAAATACGCTTTAATCTTATCTCCCTTTTTCACATCGGAGAGATCCTGCTTCAGCTTGTCGCCGTTAAAAATAATTTTTGTGCCGTTTTCTGCCGTACCGTGGTACTCAGTTCCTTCGATTTTCGTAATTTTATATGTTTTGACTGTATATTCTTCTTTTTCCTGGGACAGGGTTTGTCCGATTGCAGTCGGCACGTCTTTCAGTTCAATATCGTTTATGACCATATAACCGCCCGCTAATAACAGCAGCAGTACAAGTAAAATGGCTGCTTTTGTTTTAATTCTTCCCATTTTTCTACCTCCAGCCCGTATCAATCTATTCATTACTATGTCATATTCCTTTTGTTCATGAATAGAAAACCGTTCTTCCCTGCGTGAGTTACTCATATAACGTTTCATAAAGGGAAGATGTTTCATGTATCTGTAAAACTTTCTATCTATTAAATAGATATACGAATTTATGTTCTGTTTTTGAGGGTGGAAAGATAAATTTATATAAAAAAAGCAGTTTTCTTATAAGAAAACTGCCTGTACGGTTTATTTCGTCTTGCGAATTTCGTTAAACGGGAAGAAGACGAATTTTGATGTGCCCGCTATTTGTTTTTTCGTAAAAAGACCGAGGCCGTTGCGGCTGTCCATAGATTCTCTGCGGTTATCACCCATGACGAAATATTTGTCGTCCGGCACCTTCACCGGGCCGAAGTCTTCTGTCAGCCGGTCATAGCCGCCTTGCTTCGCCTTGTGCTTGTTTGCCGCTAAATACGGTTCGGACACTTTTTTGCCGTTGATATACAGCTGATCGTTTTTCATTTGCACCGTGTCGCCGGGAAGTCCGATAATCCGTTTGACATAGTGCTCATTTTCTCCGTTCAGAACGACGATCTGGCCGCGTTTGAAGTCGCTTATGTATTTGACCGTCATATTGACAAAGATTCTCTCGCGGTCATGCAGCGTCGGATCCATTGATCTTCCATCAACGAGATAAGGGGCAAATAAAAAGTTTCGGATGAGCAGTGCCAGAACGACAGCGATGATAATGGCTTTCGCCCAATCAAGTACGGCGCTTTTTTTAGAAGTTTTTTCTTTTTCTGATTTCAAGTGATTTCCTCCCATTAGCCATGGTCGTTTTTATTTTACCATGAATCCCTGCACAGAGGGCAAATAAGCCCCGCACCTCATCCATTTTTTTCATTTTATAAGCCGGATCTGCTGATTTTACGGTATTTCACGAAGCTTCCGATCCGCCAAATGCACAAATACACAAAAGCAAGTTCCATCGTTAAAACGGCGAATTCCGCCGCGTCAATGTTTTTGAAATATTGGCTGAGCACGATACGGATCGCAATAATCGCGATAATGACATATTTAAAGTTTTTATTCCGCTTGGAGTAGACAAAGCCGTCTTCCCGGATTTCATAGGCGGTTTGCGACAACATGATGACGCCGAATACCGCGCCTAACAGTCCGGCGATGGCGAGCTCCCAAAGAGCGGGAAAATGAAACGGCTTTCCCGGGATATTCATGAGCTGGCTGATGCTGAATGTGAAAATGACGGCGATAATCAAAAGCGGGAGAATGATGCCGAAGCCGCCGCCTTTAATCGGCCTGTTTCCCTTTTTCACCCTGAACCAAATAATAAGTGCGAGAATAATAATGACAAATAAAACGGTTGCCAATTGAACCAACGTTTCTACCTCTTTTCATTGTTGTAATCGGTCTTTTTCACTATACCAGAGGAACTGCTATCGTTCATATATGTATTTCTTCATGATTTACACATGAGAATTTTCATATACATAAAAAAACCCGCCTGAAAAAGGCGGGTTTTCCGTCATTATCCTTCTACACGGATTTCTTTCATTTTGTCTCCGTTAGACATGTTTTTCGCATGCTCTAAACCGCTTGTCACTTTTCCGAATACAGTATGAACGCCGTTTAAATGCGGCTGCGGCTCATGTACGATGAAGAATTGGCTTGAACCCGTGTCTTTACCGGCATGTGCCATTGATAAAGAACCGGCTTCGTGCTTATGCGGATTGCCTTCTGTTTCACATTTGATCGTTTTTCCGCTTCCGCCCATGCCTGTCCCAGTCGGATCTCCGCCTTGGCTGACAAAGCCCGGAATCACGCGGTGGAAAATAACGCCGTCATAAAAGCCCGTATTCGCCAGGTTTTCAAAGTTAGCGACTGTATTAGGCGCTTCATTCGGATAAAGTTCAAATTCGATTCTGCTGCCGTTTTCCATTTCGATGTAACCAGTTTTCATTCTCATTCCTACTTCCGTATTGTTTTTTGTCAAAGCCTTCTTCAATATGAATTTCAATTGTAAGCCGGCTTTCTTTTTGATATTCTTTTGAAGGAAGAGGCCTCTGCTCTTCTTTTCGCGGCTATTATACCACACCTTCAGCCGGAAAACGAATCTCCCCGCTTCCGCAGAAAGAAAATGAAACCAGAACAGCTTCACAGCCGTCTATGTATCGGAACTGCTTCACGCAGGCCCTCACAAACCGCTTCAAAACGGCATTTGTGAAAAGAAGGAGGTTAACCGCTTTGAAAAAAATGTGGATTGGATTGCTGGCGGCGGCCGTTGCATTGTGCACAATACCGAAAATCAGCCTGGCCGATGCCGCAGTCGGAGATGTCATCGTCACACTGGGGGCGGATCTGTCAAACGAAAACCGTCAGAAAGTGCTTGACGAATTAAATGTCCCTGATAACGCGACAAAAGTGACGGTCACGAATAAAGAAGAACATGAATATCTGGGAAAATATATATCGAATGCCCAAATCGGCACAAGAGCCATCTCTTCATCATCCATCACGGTGGCAAAGAAAGGGTCCGGGCTTGACGTTAAGACCCATAATATCGATTCCATCACGGATGAAATGTACTTAAACGCCCTGATGACAGCAGGAGTGAAAGATGCGAAAGTATACGTGACGGCGCCGTTTGAGGTATCAGGCACCGCAGCATTAACGGGAATCATCAAGGCATATGAAGTCTCATCAGACAAAGCGATTTCAGAAGATGTAAAACAGGTCGCCAACCAAGAGCTTGTCACCACTTCAAATCTCGGGGATAAAATCGGAGATAAAAACGCCTCCGCGCTGATCGCAAACATTAAAGATGATTTCGCGAAAAACGGTGTGCCCGATACAAAAGAAGGAATCGAGAAAAAGGTCGATGATGCGGCTTCAACCCTTAACATTACACTGACTGACGCTCAAAAAGACCAGCTCGTTTCATTGTTTAATAAAATGAAAAATGCCAAGATTGATTGGGGCCAAGTCGGCAGCCAGCTCGATAAGGCAAAAGACAAAATCACGAAGTTCATTCAATCCGATGAAGGCAAAAGCTTTGTTCAAAAAGTCATTGATTTCTTCGCTTCGATTTGGAATGCGATCGTGTCTGTATTCACAGGAGACAGCGGATCAAGTTCTAACAGCTGAATGCAAAAAGAGACCGGACGCCATTGTTCCGGTCTCTTTTTTATTTATTGTTTGACGCCCGTCTTAAACGGCAGATCCAGTTTTACAATGTCTTCATAAGTTTCCCTTCTAATGACAAGATGCGCTTCGCCGTCTTCCACAAAAACGACGGCGGGACGCGGAATGCGGTTGTAGTTGTTAGCCATGCTGTATCCGTACGCTCCCGTGCAGAAAACGGCGAGAAGATCGCCTTCTTTCACTTCCGGAAGATCTATATCCCAAATGAGCATATCACCGCTTTCACAGCACTTACCCGCGATGGATACCGTTTTGTCGTGGTGTTCTCCGATTCTGTTTGCCGATACGGCTTCATATTTCGCCTGATACAGCGCAGGACGGATATTATCGCTCATGCCCCCGTCAACCGCTGCATATTTACGGGTGCCGGGCACTTCTTTTTGCGAACCGATGGTATAAAGCGTCGTTCCGGCGTCTCCGACGAGCGAGCGTCCCGGTTCAATCCAGATCTCCGGAATGTCAAAAGCGTGCAGCGCTGCGTTTTCTTTTACCGCTTCGATAATTTTTTCCACATAAACGGCGGGATGAAGAGGTTCATCCTCCTCCGTGTAGCGGATCCCGAAGCCGCCCCCTAAATTCAGCACTTCAGAGACAAAGCCGAATGATTCTCTCCATTCATTCAGTTTTGCGAAGATTTTTTCTGCGGCCAGCACAAAGCCCGCCGTATCAAAAATTTGTGATCCGATGTGGCAGTGAACACCGAGAAGGCGGATATGGTCTGACTGTAATACTTGTTCAATCGCCTTTTCTATTTGCCCGTTATGCAGATCAAAACCGAATTTGGAATCTTCCTGTCCCGTCGTAATATAATCATGCGTATGCGCCTCTACCCCCGGAGTGATGCGCAGAAGCACATCCATTGTGCGCCCTGATTTGCGGCACAGTTCCGCGAGTAAGGATATTTCATAAAAATTATCAACGACGATGCAGCCGATTTGATGATCGAGCGCCATTTTCAACTCTTCTTCGCTTTTGTTATTGCCGTGAAAATGAATCCTGTCAGCCGGAAAACCAGCCGCAACCGCCGTAAACAGCTCTCCGCCGGATACAACGTCCAATGAGAGCCCCTCCTGCTCAGCGAGCTGTATCATCGCAACAGAAGAAAACGCCTTGCTCGCGTACGCGACCTGCGCCTTTAAATCCGCGTCAATGAATGCCTGTTTAAAGCTTTTAGCGCGCTCACGTATTAAAGCCACATCGTAAACATAAAGAGGCGTGCCGTAATGCTCCGCTAAATACAGCGCGTCCACACCCCCGATTTCCAAATGACCTAGTTTGTTTTGTCTGCTTGTGCCATGTAAGAACAATGCTCATTCCCTCTTTCTGATCCGCATATGGGTGAAAAGGACAGCTTCTTTTGAGCTGTCCTTATACAAGTCCCGTATAAGTTAAGACATACAATATCATAATCTTCTGTCGGTTTCAATGCGATTATGAACCGCTTGGCTGCCTTTGACGGTCTTTCGGGTGAACAATGCTCGGCCTGACTTTGGCTCCCGGCACTGTCGTCCGGACGAGCACCTGCCACAGCGCCTTGCCGTTAAACGGTAAAAACGGCCATAAATACGGCGTGTGAAACGAGCGTATATTCGCCATTATGATCAGCAGCAATGTAAAGCCTATCACAAAGCCTTTCACTTGGAAAATGGCCACGAGAACCATTAAGATGAGGCGTATCATTTTATTGGCGAGGCTGAGCTCATAGCTCGGCGTGGTAAATGATCCGATGGCGGCGATCGATACGTACAGAATCACTTCTGCTGAAAACAGCCCCACCGCTATGGCGATTTGACCGATCAGCACCGCCGCAATCAGACCCATGGCGGTGGATAAAGCGGTCGGCGTATGGATCGCGGCCATCCTGAGAAACTCAATCCCCAAATCGGCCAAAAAGATTTGCAGAATGATCGGGATATGCGTATTTTTATTTAAACCGATAAAATCCAATCTTTCAGGCAGAAGAGACGGTTCAAGAACAAAGAGGAACCAGATCGGTAGCAAGACCGTTGAAGCGATAATACCGAAGAACCTGATCCATCTTAAAAATGTTCCCACTGAAGGCGCCTGCCTGTATTCTTCCGCATGCTGAACATGGTGAAAGATCGTTGTCGGCGTTATGATCACGCTCGGTGACGTATCAACGACGATGATGACGTGCCCTTCCAAAATGTGATTGGCGGCCACATCCGGCCGCTCCGTGTATCTGACCATCGGAAACGGGTTGTAGCCCTGTTTGACGATGAATTCTTCCACCGTTTTATCAGCCATCGTCAATCCGTCAATGTCAATCGCATTCACTTCGTTTTCGACGATGCTGACAAGGTCCGGGTCCGCGATGTCCTCTATATACACAATCGCAAGATCGGTCTTAGAGCGCTCGCCGACTTTCGTAATTTTGACGCGGAGCCTTTCGTCCCTGATTCGTCTTCTGATCAATGCTGTATTAATGACGATATTTTCGATAAAACCGTCTCTTGCTCCGCGGACGACCTTTTCCGTATCCGGTTCTTCAGGTGTGCGTCCGGGGTAACTTCTGACGTCAACGATAAAGGCGAAGCCCGCGTCTTCAACGATAACGGCGACAAGTCCGGAAAGCACCTGATCCGTTACTTCGTCGAGCGTTTTGACTTTTTGGACCTGCTGATTGACAAGCCTGTTTTCAACAACGTCAATCGCTTCATCCGCATTCTCGTCATAATTATTGATGTCGACGAGCTGTTCCATTAAATGAACGATAAACAAAGTATCGGTTAATCCGTTGACAAAGTAAATCTGGACTTCCCGGTCTAATACTCGAACTTTGCGGACGCCGACATCATAGCTCGTTCCCATACCGACGCGGTCTTTAAAAAATTGTTCATTTTTTCTAGGATCCCGGTACACCTTGATCATGTTTTCCGGTTTTTCCGGCATGGCTTTCGCTCCTTTCTAAAATGAATTCGACCGCCTTCATCGTGATCGGCGAGCCTTTGGATATGTCATCTTTTCTCCCCATCTTTCCTATGTCGCCGATGCCCACAATGAGGGGAACGTCCAATTTATCCAGACAATACACCGTATCTCCGTTCATTCTGTGCTCGTCCATTTCTCTCATTCCGGTTTTATCGACGCCAAACTCCGTCACTTCTCCATCACGGTCAATGGAGACATCGACTTTCGTCCATTCAGCCTGATGGGTCTTAGAAGCGACCGCAATCACCCCCAGCACTTCAATGTCCTGATGTGAGGCGACATATTTCAGCGCCGTTTCGCCCGGCCCTTCCCCTTGCAGGCCTGAATCGTCAAACATGACAAACACCGGGTCATTCGGCGCGGCTTTAATCAGCTGAACAAGTTCGGGCCCGCTTCTCGTTGACGGATTGCCCTTTGATTGGGAAATACACCGTCCGCCTGCTTTTTCCGCGGCATATTCAATTGTTTTGGCGGCGTATACGTCCCCGTCTGTCACAAGAATGACCTTCCGTTTCGTCATCAGGCATTATCCTTTCGGTTTAAAAATAACGGCTACAAGAAATGCGAATAAAATCGCTGAAGATATACCGGCGGAAGTAAGTTCAAAAATCCCCATGGCGATCCCGATAAATCCATGCTCGTGAGCTTGATGCATGGCGCCGTGCAATAAGCTGTGACCGAAGCTGACGATGGGAACCGTCGCGCCCGCACCCGCGAATTCGATAAATTTGTCATATATTCCGAACCCATCTAACAAGGCGCCGATGACGACAAAAGTTGTCATCACATGGGCGGGTGTCAGTTTAAAAATGTCAAGCAGCAGCTGACCGATAATGCATATGATTCCCCCGCAAACAAAAGCCAACAGATATTCCATTTATGATGCACCTCCCGCCCGCTCAAATACCACACCGTGCGCGATGGTCGGAATGGTTTCCTTCTGCTGGATCATTGTCGGACTTAAAAGCGCTCCTGTCGCGACAACGAGTACCCTGTTTAGAGTCCCTGCTTTTAATTGATTAAAAAAATGTGTGTACGTAACAAGCGCAGAGCAGGCGCAGCCGCTTCCGCCCGCAAACACCTGCTGGTCCGGCGTATAGATGAGAAGACCGCAGTCATCGTGTTTCGTTCCCACAGGATAGCCTTCTTCTTTGAGCAAATCTTTCACGATCGGCGAGCCGACGCCTGAAAGGTCACCCGTTAAAATCAGATCATAATCATCCGCCGTGCGGTTTAAGTCCTGCAGGTGCTGTTTGATTGTGTCGGCGGCAGCGGGCGCCATGGCGGATCCCATATCGAACGGATCTGTTATTCCGAGGTCGCTTACTTTTCCCACTGTTGCGCTTGTAATCTTGATATCAGAAGGGTTTTGGCTGATGATGACCGCCCCGCCCCCCGTGACCGTTGAAGTGGCGGTATCCGGTTTTTGCCCGCCATACTCCGTCGGATTGCGGAATTGCCGTTCTGCCGTCGCGTTATGGCTGCTCGTGGCTGCGACCGCCCGGTTCGCAAAACCGCCGTCAATGAGCGCGGATGCGACGGCAATCGTTTCCATTGAAGTCGAACAGGCGCCGAACAGACAGAGGAACGGAATTTTCAGATGTCTGGCGACGTAGTTGGCGGTCACATTTTGATTTAAAAGGTCCCCCGCGAGTAACAAATCAATATCGCTCTTTTTCAAATTCTGTTTTTGCAAAGCGGAGTTGATAGCATCTTCCATTAACTGACGTTCCGCCATTTCCCAGTTTTTCTGATTGCAGTGCATTTCATCGTATGTCTTATCAAACAGCGAACCGAGCGGGCCGTCTTTTTCTTTCGGTCCGGCGGCCGTCCCCGCCGAATTTACAAATAACGGGTTTTCAAACACCCAGGTTTGCTTTCCGGTCAATTTCATTTTTTCTCCTCCTACGAAAACAGTTTTTCACAAGCAAACCGTATCAGACCTACGATATAGGCTGCCACGACGCCGAATACAATGACGTTTCCCGCCAATTTAAACATGTTTGTCGCTACCCCGAGCACGAGTCCTTCACTTCTGTGTTCCAGAGCGGCGCTTGTCATACTGTTTGCAAAACCCGTCACCGGCACGGCTGAACCCGCTCCGGCAAACTGCCCGAGTCTGTCATAAATACCGAATCCGGTCAAAAGGGCGGAAATTAAAATAAGAGTGGCGGACGTCGGGTTGCCCGCTGTTTTTTCATTGAAATTAAAAAAGTGGATGTAAAAGTCTTGAAGAGCCTGCCCGATCAGACAGATCAAACCGCCGATCAGAAAGGCTTTGACGCAATTCCAAACATATGGCGGTTTCGGCTGATAGTCTTTCACTTTTGTTTTGTAATTTTCTTTTAAGTTTGTCACATCGGTTCCTCCTTATGAATGATGGATAAAATACAGCCAATGAAATAAAGAGCCGGCTATTTTGCCGAACACAATGGCCATCAGCAATATGATGATTTTGCTGCCGAAGCCGATCCGTTTGGCAAGAATGGGAAGCACATTCAGCACTTCTGTAAGCGCGGCGGCCAGCATGCCGACAAACATGCCGGCCAAAAGCCCGACCGGAACGGCCAGCCATTCAGATAAAAAAAAATGATTCATATTTAAGGTTTCCCAGCCGCCGAACACAGCTCCTGAAATAACAGCTCCTTCGTAGGCCTGTACAAAGCGCATTGTTTTTGTCAGCTGCATAAGGCGGGGGACGATTCCCATAACGGTTAAAAAAGCCACAAAGCCCGCACCCACGGTCAGCCCTCCGCCAAGCCCGACAAATATAACGAAAAGAATGCTAACGATCATGCAGATCTTTCATCGTCTCTTCATTTTCGTGCATTGCGACATAGTGATCGAGATCAAGCTGATAATTAAACATCTCGACTTCCAGCGGGCTTGGCTCTTCATTCAGGCGTTTTTTGAAGATGTGATTAAAAAAGACGATCATACCGAGACCGAGGCCGATGCTGTATGGAATCTGAAGCAGATACGGGTATTCATTCCGTTCGCCCGTTATGATTTCATATAAGGCGATATGAACTTCTCTCATACTGACATCTTCATGAAAATTCATAATGGCAAGACATGAACCGATAAAGAGCAGGAGCCAGACACCGACGAACAAAACGGCTGACAGCTGCTTTTTTTGGTAATGGATTTCCACTATCGTTTCAGCGCCGCCGACGGTCTGTACATCAAGCGCGGGAAAAACGGTATGAATGGTTTTCAGCACTTTTATGATGTCCAGCACGACGATATTTTTGTCTTTTTTCGTGACCTTATACAGCGGCAGTGCCGACAGTTTTTTTTTCAGCTTTTGCTGTCCCGCGATCTGTGCGGCGTCGCCGACTGTGATGATATCTCCGGTATGAGCCTTCACGCGGTGGCGAAGTCTGAGAAATATTCGTCTTTCCATCTTGCATCACCATCTTTCGGGTGGTTATATATGTAGTATGTGGTTCACTTTTGTTCTCATTCATCAGCGGCAAAAGACCATAAATTACCACCGATGCACAAATAAAAAAAGCCGGCCCGTAAAAGGTCAGCTTTCCGTATGATCCATCTGCACTTTAATCTGCTTTAATATTTTTTTCTCCAGCCTCGATACCTGGACTTGGGAAATCCCGAGCCGTTCGGCTACTTCCGACTGTGTCTGATCTTTATAATATCTCAGATAGACAATGAGTTTTTCCCGTTCTTCCAAATCACTGATCGCTTCCTTGAGGGCGATTTTGTCAAACCACTTCTCTTCTGAATGATCGGCGATCTGATCAAGCAGGGTGATCGGGTCTCCGTCATTTTCATACACGGTCTCATGAATGGATGAAGGCGCCCGCACCGCTTCCTGCGCAAGCACCACATCCTCCGCATCAATTTCTAAATGGTCCGCGATTTCCTGAACGGTCGGCACTCTTCCGTATGTTTTTGAGAGTTCATCTTTCGCCCGGCGTATTTTATTGCCGAGCTCTTTTAAAGATCTTGATACTTTGACGGTTCCGTCATCGCGGATGAAGCGCTGGATTTCTCCGATAATCATCGGCACGGCATAAGTTGAAAAACGAACATCATAGGACAAATCGAATTTATCAACGGATTTTAACAATCCGATACAGCCGATCTGAAACAGATCGTCCGGCTCATAGCCTCTGTTTAAGAACCTTTGAACGACGGACCACACAAGACGCATGTTTTTTTCTATGAGGAGGTCTCTTGCCTGCTGGTCGCCCTCTTGGCTCTTTTTGATTAATTCTTTGACTTCATGGTCCTTGAGCTGCGCGTTTTTGCTGTTTTTCTTAACCTCCACATCCATAACAAATCTCCTTAATTACAAAGCGCTTTGCTTTTTGATAGGTGTTTTGTTAAGCGTATCGTCGTTCCCATCTCCGGCGAGGAATCAATCGTGACATCATCCATGAAGTTTTCCATAATGGTAAAGCCCATTCCGGAGCGCTCAAGCTCGGGTTTTGTCGTAAAGAGCGGCTGGCGCGCTTCCTCAAGATCCGTGATCCCGAGGCCTTCATCACGTATGGTCAGATAGACGACATGATCCTCCAGCGTAACGGAGATGTACACCTTTCCGTCGCAGTTTTCTTCATAGCCGTGGATGATTGCGTTTGTTACCGCTTCTGATACGACGGTCTTGATTTCCGTCAGCTCATCCATCGTCGGGTCGAGCTGTGCGATAAAAGAAGCAACTGTTACGCGCGCAAACGATTCGTTCTGACTGAGGGCTGAAAATTCAAGATGCATCTCGTTTTTCATGATGCCACCCCCAACGTTAAAAGCGCTTTTTGTTCTGATTGTTCGAACCTGATGATTTTAAACAGGCCGGACATGTCAAACAGACGTCTCACCGCGGGCGAAATCGCGCACACGACCATTTCTCCGCCGAGCTGTTTAATTTGTTTATAACGCCCTAAAATCACGCCGAGGCCGGAGCTGTCCATGAAGGTAAGATCTTCAAGGTTCAGCACGATGTGACGGATGCCGTCAGCCTCCAGCGATTCAGTAACCTTTTGTTTTAATGATTCTGCCGTATGATGGTCGAGTTCACCTGTTAATCGAATACAAAGCACGGATTCTTTGACATGAAAGTCAATTCCAAGGCTCATGCTCATTCCTCCTTGATATGATCGGATAATGAGTGTTTCGATTTTCGGGAAAGCAATTCCTTCACTATGACAAAACTAGTGTCCGTTCGCCACGATTATTTAAATTTTGTCCAATCTCCCATCGTCCGCTTCAGAAAAGTGAGAAAACCCGCTTTTTCCATGTCGTCTTTTGCCGTGACCGGGCTTTCAACGAGCACCTTTCCGTCTTTTTTCAGAACGAGGCTGCCGAGCACCTCTCCTTTTTTAACCGGAGCCGTTACATTGCCGTTGATTTTCACTTCTTTTTTTACTTTGTCCATGTTCTCTCCCTTTTTGGCCAGAAGAGAAATCGGCTCAGATGTGGTCAGCTTGATCAGTTTCTTTTTTCCTTTTATCACTTTTACCGTTCCGACGATTTGATCCCGTTTGTACAGCGGGTGTGTTTTGAACTGGCTGAAGGCGTAATCAAGCATTTTGGTCACTTGGGCATTTCTTTCTTTCGGGGTGCTGGCTCCGAAAACGACAGCAATGACCCTCATATTTCCTTTTTTAGCGGTGGCGGTTAAACAATACTTCGCTTCGCCTGTAAAGCCCGTCTTCACGCCGTCTACACCCGGATAAAATTTGATCAGCCGGTTTGTATTGACGAGCCAGAACTTTTTGTCTGTATTTTCTCTTAAATAATCCTCATACGTTCCCGTAAATTGAGTGATTTTATCATACTTTAATAATTCCTTCGCCATTTTCGCCATGTCATAAGCAGAGCTGTAATGGTCTTTTTCAGGCAGTCCCGTCGGGTTTTTGAAGGAGGTATCTTTCAATCCCAATTCTTTTGCTTTTTTGTTCATCCGGCTGACGAAATCCTCTTCTGAACCGGCGATATACTCCGCCATTGCGACGGATGCGTCATTTCCGGAAGCTATCGCAATTCCTTTGAGCATTTCTTTTACCGTCATTTCTTCTCCGGGTTCAAGGAAAATCTGTGATCCGCCCATGGACGCGGCATGTTCACTCGTCCTGACTTTATCGCTCATCTTTATTTTCCCTTTGTCAAGCGCTTCCATGATTAAAAGCATGGTCATGATTTTTGTCATGCTTGCCGGCGCCAGACGCTCCCGGCTGTTCTTGTTATAAAGAATGCTTCCCGTATCGCGTTCAATCAGCACGGCGCTTTTGGCTTCATGAGCGAGCTCCGATGTATGTTTTCCGTCCGGCTTTGCAAAAGCGGACGGTGCTGATGCCGTTAATAAAATGCCAATCAACAAAGTGGATATAAGACGTTTCATCTCCAAAGCCCTCCATTTCATAATCCTTTTTATTTTTTCCAAATCCGGTGGTTTTATACGCCTCATCTGGAAAATATTTCGTGTTGAGGGCACAAAAAAAACAGCTGCTTCCGAAGAAACAGCTGACTGATGCTGACTTATTTTTGAGAACGTGCGACTACGGCTTTTACAAGCTTCAAAAAGCCGCCTTTTACTTTTTCCGTCATTTCCATTACTTCTTCATGTGATAACGGCTGGTCAAGAATACCTGCCGCCGCGTTGGAAATGCATGAGATGCCGAGCACGCGCATCCCCGCGTGGTTGGCGACGATGACTTCCGGCACGGTCGACATGCCGACAGCGTCAGAACCCATCGTTCTTAAAAACCGAACCTCAGCAGGCGTTTCGTAAGACGGCCCCGTAACAGCTGTATACACCCCTTTTTGAACAGGAATGCCCAGCTCATCGGCCGTTTTTTCAGCCAAGCCTGACAGCTCTTTGTCATAGGCTTCTGACATGTCCGGGAATCTCGGTCCGAATTCAGCTTCGTTCGGCCCGATTAACGGGTTGGTGCCCGTAAAGTTGATGTGGTCTGTAATAATCATCAGATCGCCGGCGCGGAATTCAGTGTTGATACCGCCGGCTGCGTTCGTCACGACAAGGGATTCAACGCCGAGCGCCTTCATCACGCGGACGGGAAATGTGACCTGATCCATTGAGTAGCCTTCATAGTAATGAAAGCGGCCCTGCATCGCGATGACCTGCACACCTTCAAGCGTTCCCATCACAAGCTGGCCGGCATGGCCTTCTACCGTTGAGACCGGAAAATCAGGGATCGTTTCATATGTAAGCTTGACAGCCCCTTCAATTTCATCGGCCAATACGCCGAGCCCTGACCCTAAAATCAGACCGATCTTTGGTGTTTCTTTCACGTGTTCTTTAATAAATGCAGCAGCACGTTCGATCTTTTGTTTCAAAAAAAGTCCCCCTACTGTAATCTTGATAAAAAGCTTTTTCCGTATTCCGGCTTTTCCGTTTTGAAATTATCCGCAATGGTTGCGCCGATATCGGCAAATGTATCCGCAAGCGGCAGCTGTTCAGTGTGTTTGTGCTTTTTGCTGTACACAAGAAGCGGCACATACTCCCTCGTGTGATCCGTGCCGTGATGGACAGGATCATTGCCGTGATCCGCAGTGATGATAAGCAGATCGTCTTCTTTCATTTTCTCAAACACTTCCGGAAGCCTCGCGTCGAATTCCTCGAGCGCTTTTCCGTACCCTTCCGGATCGCGGCGGTGTCCGTACAGCGCGTCAAAATCAACGAGGTTGGCAAAGCTCAGGCCCGTGAACTCTTCACCGAGCGTTTCAATCACTTTGTCCATGCCATCCATATTAGATACCGTGCGGCGGGAAGATGTAATGCCTTCTCCGTCATAAATATCAGAAATTTTGCCGATGGAAATGACGTCTAATCCGCTGTCTTTCATTCCGTTCATTACCGTGCGGCCGAACGGTTTGAGCGCATAATCATGACGGTTCGGCGTGCGTTTGAAGCTGCCCGGTTCTCCGACGAACGGTCTTGCGATAATCCGGCCGACCATGTACTTCGGATCAAGCGTCAGTTCTCTGGCCGTTTCACAGATGCTGTACAGTTCGTCAAGCGGAACGACATCTTCGTGAGCCGCAATCTGCAGGACGGAATCTGCTGATGTATAAACGATCAGCGCACCCGTTTCCATATGTTCTTTTCCGAGCTCGTCCAGAATCGCCGTGCCTGAAGCCGGCTTATTTCCGATGATTTTCCGTCCTGAACGCCGCTCAAGTTCCTGAAGAAGTTCATCCGGAAATCCTTCCGGGAACACTTTAAACGGTTTTTCAATGTAGAGGCCCATAATCTCCCAGTGCCCCGTCATCGTATCTTTCCCGTTTGACGCCTCCTGCATTTTTCCGTAGTACGCAAGAGGATGCTCCGTTTTTTCCACGCCCTTAATGTCTCCGATCAGTCCGAGACCGAGCTGCGCCATATAGGGCATATGTAAGCCGTTCATGTGCTCTGCGATGTGTCCGAGCGTATTTGCGCCTATATCATTAAAATCGGCGGCGTCCGGCGCTTCACCGATTCCGACAGAATCCATTACGATCAAAAATACCCGGTTATATTTGTATTCAGACATCATAAAAACCTCCTTTTCTTCCATCTGTCCATTGTAGCTTACAGAGGTCAGACAACTCAAGTATAAACCGTTTACATTCTTGTTGACAATGCCGATTCAAATAATTAGAACCTTCTCTGTATTCCGCCAATCCGGCAAAAAAAGCCGCGGCCCCTCTGGCAGCGGCTCCTAAGCGCGCGGATGATACTGTTTGTACACGTCCTTCAGCCTTGTTTTCGTCACATGCGTATAAATTTGCGTCGTGGAAATATCGGCATGTCCGAGCATCTCCTGCACGGCGCGCAGATCCGCCCCGTTTTCGAGCAGGTGCGTTGCAAAAGAGTGCCGAAGCGTGTGCGGTGTCAGCTCTTTTTTAATCCCCGCTTCAAGTGCGATTTTTTTTAGGTTTTTCCAAAAACCTTGACGGCTGATCTGCCTGCCGTGATGATTCAGAAAAAGCGCTTCGGTTACGTTTTTCTTTAATAATTTCCCTCTGGCTTTTTCAATGTATGCTTCTATCGCATGAGAAGCGGCTTCACCAATCGGCACAATCCGCTCTTTCCGCCCTTTTCCGAAGCAGCGGACAAATCCCATCGTCAAATGGACGTCGGATAATTTCAGCTCGATCATCTCGCTGACCCTGATGCCGGTCGCGTACAGCAGTTCAAGCATGGCTTTATCCCTGAGACCGAACGGGCTGTCAAGCTTAGGCGTGTCCAATAATCGCTCAACTTCGTGAAGCGCCAATACTTTCGGAAGCGTCCGCTCTGTTTTTTGTGTTTCAATATGTACCGAAGGATCTTTATCCGCGGCTTTTTCCCTTAACAGAAATTGATGAAAAGACCGGATTGACGCCAAATGCCTCGCAGACGTCTTGCCGGATTTCCCGGAGTCCTTTATATGCTTTAAATATTGAATAATATGAAGACGGGTCACATCATTCCATGAAGTGATCTGAAGGCTTTCAGTTAAGAAGAGAGAATAACTTTTCAGATCACGCTCATAGGACATCATCGTATTTTGGGACAGCCCTCTTTCAACCCTCACATAATGGATGAAATCCTTAATTTGATCCTTCACTCTTGATCTACTCCCCGTTTTGGTAAAAAAAGATCAATCGGCCGAACCAGCCGTCTTTCTCCTCATGTTCCGTTTTGGCCACTTTGACGGCGGAGCCTTCCGGTTTATCGTACCGATGATAGTTTTCATACTCTGAATTCACCCATATCATAGCATAATAGAACAGCGCGGTAAAACCTGTGAACAGAATAAACACTTTGATCGTATCCGCGGCTGTTTTTAGGAATCTGCCCATCTTTCGATCGACCCTTTCTTTTGGCGGCTGTTAGTACACCTTATGCCAATTTCAAAGGCTTTTATACATAAAAACAGCAAAAAACCCTTTCCTGGCAGAAAAGGTTCGTAGGCTTTTACTCTGTTTCATCCCCGCGGCAGCGGTGGCAGATTCCGTGAAAAGTCAATCTATGATCTTTAATTTTAAATTTCCAATCACGTTCAATCACTTCTTCAACGTCTTCAAGCAGATCTTCTTCAATTTCATCGACGGCTCCGCACTCCATGCACACCAAATGGTGATGAAAGTGAGCCGCGCCTTCTTTGCGAAGGTCGTAGCGGGATACGCCGTCCCCGAAGTTAATTTTATCAACGACTTTTAATTCTGTTAATAATTCTAATGTACGGTATACTGTAGCGAGACCAATTTCAGGAGATTTCTCTTTTACGAGGAGGTATACATCTTCTGCGCTTAAATGGTCTTCTTCGTTTTCAAGCAGCACTCTTACCGTTGCTTCCCGCTGTGGCGTAAGCTTGTAGCTTGACGAGTGCAGCTGCTTTTTAATTCGATCAATACGGTTTTCCATGTCTTTCCCTCCTACGCCGCATTCCATGACTCATTATAACAAAATACGCGCAGAGTTCCAACTATAATTATTATAAACTGATAAATAAAAGTATTATTTTGTGATAATTATTCTAAAATATGCGTGATGACAGCTTTTCCATAAACAGCGGAGACACGTACGCCTCGAGCAGCGAAGCGATGACCGAGAAGAAAACGATGAGAATCAGCACGAAGGCGTAGCGTCCGAACCATTGGATCGGCGCGTCATGAAGGCTGCGTTTGACAAACAGCTGCCGGATCAGTTTCAGTGAAAAAGCGATGGAGCATGTCCCCATGATAAGATATGCCGGAATGAGAACGATGTTTTGCGGCAGAACCGAAATAAATGACAGGAAAAACCCGTTCATCCCGATTTGATTCACTAAAAAACCGACCGTGAAGCCGACCACGATTCCTTTCAAAAACACCATAATGAAAATAACCGGGAGACCGATTACGGAAATACCGAGAATCCACATCAGCCCCAAATATTTCACATCATGAAAGACGGCCTGCCAAAACATTTCTGAAGCGCCGGCATGTTTTCCGTCAGACAGCTGTCCGAAAAACTTGCTTAAATAGTAATACAGATCTTCTTTCTGCGTGATGGTCATGCTGTTGACGATGATCGCCCCGAAAATGACCCCCATCAAAAACAAGACGAACACAAATATATAAAGTGACAGATGATCCTTTACATGGCGAAAAAACAGTTCTTTGTACGATTGTTTTCTCATACCGCTTTCCTCCCGCTAATCTATTGACTTGATTTAGTAGATTGTATGAAAGAAAAGAGAAAACATGACAGAGAAATCATAGAAAGGCGCGAGATTCGGGCATAAAAAAAGAACCCCCGTCATCACTCCGGTGATCATAGGGGTTTCTTTTTTTATGCTTTATTCTTTCAAGCCTGTCTTTTTTGGTTTTCGTCACTCTTTCATGGGTGCTGAAAGACGGCGCCGTCCCCCTTGACAGGACTGCGTCACGCATCCCGTTTCTTTTGAGATGCTCCCGCATTTTTTTCGTTTTGCTCTTCGCCATGTGCCAATCGCTCCTTTTTCCCTTTTCTTTATCATAACAAAAAAATCCAGATGTGTTCATGAATACGGCTCATGTTTCGACCGGTAAGCGCGCAGAGACGTTTTCGCAGATGAATAGCTCCCCATTGCGGCATATCCGTAAAAAAATCCCATAAAAATCCCCGCATACACGTGTTCATGGTGACCGAAAACGATAGACACAACATTTCCGGCAGCAAGAGCAATCGTAGGAACGAATATGCCCGGAACCCGGCAGAACACTTTGATCAGCTGTGTGACGCATAAGACGACCGGCACGCCGATCACAGCATCCCAAATATTTGTATGGATCAGCGGAAAATAATCCACATCGACACCTCTTTATTCCGTCTTTTGCTATCTGTTAGCCTGCCTAAGAATTCCGCTTCCTATTCATGATAAAAAACAGCACCGGCACATGTCCGGTACTGTAAGAGTTGTTTATTTTCCTGCCGCGGCCCGTTCTACGGCTGCTGATACGGCTTGATGCACGTCCGCATCCAAAGGCTGAGGCACGAGATCGCCGTGTTTTGTGCAAGAGGCGATGGCTTCTGCGGCCGCCACAAGCATTTCATGGTCGATTTTCTTGCTTTTGGCGTTCAGCGCGCCGCGGAAAATCCCCGGGAAGCCGAGAACATTATTGACCGAACGGCCGTCAGCTGCATAAGCGGCTCCGGCTTGTAATGCCTCTTCCGGTTCAATCTCCGGCTTCGGATTAGATAAGGCCAGAATGACATGTCCTTTTCTGACATCCTCTTTTTTAATGAGACCCGGAACCCCTGTGGTGCTGATCACAATGTCACACGTGTCCATTAATTCTTTGATGCTTCCAAGCGGCTGACCTCCGTACTGAGCGAGGCGGTTCATTGCGTCTTCTGATTTGTCCGTTCCGCAGACCGCTTTGACTCCGTATGCCATAAACATGCGGCAGATGGCGACGCCTGCCGCGCCGAGACCGATCTGACCGACCTTCGCTTCTTTTAAATCAAGACCGGCGCTTTTACAAGCGGAAATGGCGGCGGCGAGCGTGACGACCGCCGTGCCGTGCTGGTCATCGTGCATAACCGGAATGTCCAGTTCTTCTTTCAGGCGGTCTTCAATGTCAAAGCAGTGAGGCGAACCGATATCTTCAAGCAGAATTCCGCTGAACCCCGGAGAAATATGTTTTACCGTGCGAATGATTTCTTCCGGATCAGAGGTATCGAGCAAAATCGGAATTCCGCTGATACCCGCCAGCTGGTCAAAAAGCGCGGCTTTCCCTTCCATTACGGGCATTCCGGCGACAGAGCCGATATTGCCGAGGCCGAGAATCGCCGTGCCGTCGGTGACAATGGCGACAGAATTGCTGATTGTTGTATAGATGGACGCTTTTTCTGGCTCGTTTTCAATCAGTCTGCACACATCGGCGACACCCGGCGTATAAACACGGCCAAGCTCAGCCAATGTCCGGATCGGCATTTTGCTTTTCATCTGAATTTTGCCGCCTTCATGAGCAGAGAGCACTTCATCTGAGACTGTATGAAGCCGGATGCCTTCACCGAGAGCTTCAATGGCTTGAATGATTTCCTGCAGCTGCTCTTCATTTTCAGCCTGCACCGTAATGTTGCGCATTGTGTAGTTCGGGCCGACTTTAACGGTTTCAACTTCCCCGATATCTCCGCCCATCACTCCGATGGCGGTTGCCACTTTTCCGAGATTTCCGGGAACAGTCGGCGTTTCAATCATTAACGTCCGAATCATATGCTTTGTAATCATGAAATGAACCTCCTAACCCAATTTTTGAGATTGCAAGGATTTTTCTTTCGTGTACCAAATGAATTTCCCCGTGTATCCGTACAATATTGCCAGTCCGATAGATACAAAACTGAGCCACATGAACGGCAGATAAGAAAATGTGGATACGCCGAGAATGCCGGCCATATAGATGCCGTTATCAGACCACGGCACCATCCCTGAAGTAAGCGTGCCGCCCACCTCTGCGTTCCGGGATAAAACTCTTCTGTCAAGTTTCAGTTTATCATAACTGTTCTCCATGATTTTCGGCGTCAGAATCAATGACACGTACATCGCACAGCCGAAAATGTTTCCTAAAAGGGCGACGATCAATGTCGAAAGCGTTACATTTCCCGGTGTGGTCAGCTTTTTCTCAAAAGTTGAGACAATCACTTTTAATACGCCGAGCTTCTCAAGAATTCCTCCAAAACCGAGACCGAACAGGATAACGACTAACGTATCCAGCATACCGGTAATGCCTCCGCGGTTTAACAGGCCGTTTAAAAATTCGACGTCCGTTTTAATAGAAAAACCATTATAAGCAGTCGCGATGGCACTGGCAAAATTCATTCCCTGAAAGACGGAAGCCCAGATTGCGCCAAGCAAAGCACCGATGATAATAACGGGCATAGACGGCTTTTTCAAAATCAGAAGGACAACGACGACAACAGCCGGAATGAGCATCCATATATGAATGTCAAACGTTTTCTGCAATGAAGATTTTAAAAATTCTACTTTGTCGAGATCAATATTTTTTCCGCCGTATATAAATCCCGTTACGGTAAATAGAATGGCCGTAATAATATAGGACGGAATTGACAGATACATCATCGCTCTGACGTGTGACAGCACATCCACCTTAGAAAGCGTGGAGGCAAGCACCGTACTGTCAGACAGCGGTGAAAGCTTGTCTCCGAAGTAAGCGCCGGACAAAACGGCTCCCGCTACGATCGGAAGCGGTATACCCATTCCCTCTCCGATGGCAATCATGGCGATTCCCGCGGTTCCCACGGTTCCCCACGACGTTCCGGTCGCAACGGACATAACGGAACAAATAACCAGTGTAGCCAGAAGGAAAACATGAGGATTAATAAACTCTAAACCATAATAAATTAACGTCGGCACAACGCCGCCGGCAATCCATGTCCCGATGAGTGCACCGACCGAAACAAGAATCAATACCGCTTCAAGACCGTTTGATATCCCGGTGACAATCGAATCCTGCAAGTCTTTATATGAATATCCCAGCCTGACTCCGAGAATAATAGCGAAAAACCAGGATATTAATAGTGCTAGCTGGATCGGCAGGTCTAAAAACACTGTGAACGATAAGACAAGTGCTAAAAACCCGAATAATAAGATAATAATTTCCAATAAATTCGGCAATCTGACCTCTTTCATAAGAAAATCCCCCTAGAAGAAAAAAGCTAAAACGCTTTCATCAAATGATATAACAAATTATACTATACTGCCTCATCCCTTTGTATGGCAACCGCCTATTCACTAAAAAACGTGAAAAGGCGGCTGTTGTTGCTTTAAAATTTATTTTTCTAATAGATCTTTTCCGGCAATCCCCGGTTTTGTCATTTCATACGGATTCAAAATGATATCCAATTCTTCTTCTGTCAGTACATCATTTTGAAGGCAAAGATCTCTTACAGATTGCCCCGTCATGATTGCTTCACGGGCAATTCGCGCAGCCGCTTCATACCCGAGGTGCGGATTGACCGCTGTAATGACGCCGACGCTTTTTTCCACGTATTGCTTCAGACGTTTTTCGTTGGCTTCAATTCCCGCCAGACAATGATCGGTAAATGAACGGAACCCGTTATTCATGATGCTGATGGATTGAAGCAGGTTAAATACGAGTACCGGCTCCATTACGTTAAGCTCCAGCTGGCCCGCTTCTGAAGCGAGGCAGATCGTATTGTCATTCCCGATGACCTGGAAGGCGATTTGGTTGATCAGCTCTGCCATTACAGGGTTGACTTTCCCAGGCATAATGGATGATCCCGGCTGACGGGCGGGCAGTGAAATTTCCGCAAGTCCCGCGCGCGGACCTGAAGCCATTAAGCGCAGATCGTTGGCGATTTTAGACATGTTCATCATGCATACTTTCAACGCGGCTGAAACTTCCGTATATGCATCAGTGTTTTGTGTGGCGTCAACCAAATGGCCGGCGCCGACAAGCGGCAGTCCGCTGATGTCAGCCAGGTGCTTCACAACCTGTTCTATGTAGCGCGGATCGGCGTTAAGTCCCGTACCTACGGCCGTTGCCCCCATGTTTACTTCATACAGATGCTGGCGGGATTGTTTAATTCGCTTTATGTCACGCTCAAGCACGCGGCTGTATGCTTCAAATTCCTGTCCGAGACGGATCGGCACAGCGTCCTGAAGGTGTGTGCGCCCCATTTTAATGACAGAATCAAATTGTTTCGCTTTATCTTTAAAGACACTGAGCATATGCGCCATCGTATCAAGGAGCTTATCCAAAAGTTTCAAGGTTGAAATATGGATTGCCGTCGGGAACACGTCGTTCGTCGATTGTGACATGTTGACGTGTGTGTTCGGGCTGAGGTGAATGTATTCACCTTTTTTATGGCCCATGATTTCAAGAGCCCTGTTGCCGATTACTTCGTTGGCATTCATGTTCATGGACGTTCCGGCTCCCCCTTGGATCGGATCGACGATAAATTGGTCATGCCATTTTCCCTCAAGAATTTCATCTGCGGCCTGTACAATCGCATTTCCGATTCCTTCATACAGCCGTTTTACATCCATGTTGGCAAGCGCCGCCGCTTTTTTGACGATGGCGAGCGCATTAATCATTTCTTCGTGGATGCGGTAGCCGGTAATCGGAAAGTTTTCTTTCGCGCGCAGCGTTTGTATTCCGTAATACACATCAGCTTCAATTTGTTTTTCTCCGAGGAAATCTTTTTCCTGACGATATTCTTTTTGCGCGTTTGTCATGCTAAAACCCTACTTTCTCTTTGTGGTAGTCATGTTTTTACAGTACAACGTCGTCTGCGATCGGTGTCTCCATAATGTTTTTGACTTCAGCCAAGTTGTGAGACTGGCCGAGCGCCCACATTAATTTCGGCACGATGGCTTCCGTGTTCATATTTCTGGAGCGGATAATGAGATCTTGATTGACTCTTCGGCCGACTTCATAGACGCTCATGTCCTCTCCTTCTTCAAGACATTGTGTCGTAATGACGACGACAATGCCGCTTTCAATCATTTCATTGACTTTGGCGAGAATGTCTCTTCCTTCAAACGGCACGCCGCCGCTGCCGTAGCTTTCAATGACGATTCCTTTGTACATGCCCTTTAATGCGTCAAACATTTCCGGTTTCAGCCCCGGGTGGAGCTTGAGCAGGCACACGTCCGTGCAAAGTGAAGTATTGACCGTAAAAGCATCGTCTTTTGGCATGTGCACTTGTTTGTTGTATTCAATTCCGTTTTCGGTAATAAACGCGATATACGGATAGTTAATGCTTTCAAATGCATCATAGCTTTTCGTTCTTAATTTAATGGCGCGTGTGCCTTGAATGACTCTGCCGTCAAATACGACGTATACGCCGCCCACCCCTTCACATGCGAAGCGGATCGCGTCCGTGATATTTTTTTTGGCATCGGTTTTTTGAAATGTAATCGGGATTTGCGAACCCGTAATGACGATCGGTTTATCAGCATGCTGAAGCATATAAGACAGTGCCGCTGATGTATAAGCCATTGTGTCTGTTCCGTGCGTAATGACGAACCCGTCATATGCGTCATACTTTTCTTTGACAGCATTTGCGATTTCGGCCCAGTATTCAGGCTGCATATTTGTGCTGTCGATGTTCATTAACGAATGGGTTTCCATCGTGTAATCGTTATCAAGTTTTGATACGTAGGTTAACAATTCGTCTGCTTTCACCCCGGGTGCAAGCCCGTTTTCTCCTTCGACTGAGGCGATTGTTCCTCCGGTTGTTAACAGCAATAATTTTTTCATACCCTGCACCTCTTCATCCATTTCTCAAGATGTGTTAAGCATTCGCTTTTCGCATACTTTTAATCAAATTATAGACAGACGAATGAAATTAATCAAGTGATTATTATTCAATTCGCGTACACTTTTGCATATCGATATGATATAATTTGCTCAAGTGAAAAGGAGCGGTTTTGAATATGAATTTAGATCGTTTAACTGAACTGAGAAAAAAGAAAAATTGGTCTCTTCAATATACGGCTGACCGTCTCGGCATCGCCAAAAGCACGTACGCCGGGTATGAATCAGGATACCGGCGTCCGTCATTCGAGGCGCTGGGCACGCTTGCCGATCTGTTTGACACGACGTGCGACGATTTACTGGGGCGCACTGAAAAAAAGGCGGAGCCGTTTGCACAGACCATCGAATTAACAAACGCCGCACAAGGCCTCGGCACACTGACCGTTGACGGACAGCCGCTGAATCAGGATGAAATTATCGAATTGATTGCGTTTGTCCGCACGAAAAAGAAGGTGCAGGAGGAGCTCCGCTAAAAACCGGCTTTTACGGCTTGATTCTGCCGTACGTCCCTCCGCCCCCGGCCTCAAGGACGAGCTGCCCGGTGCGCGCTTTATGAATGACAGCCGCTATTTTAGGCTGGACGACACGCGCCAATTCCTCTTCTTGCGCCTGATGAAGAATCGCCATCTCCGTCCCGAAAGCCCGCTTCAGTTTTTCTAACGTTTTCGGCCCGACCCCGGGAATGAACTGCAGCGGGATTTGATGAATATACGGCGGCCGCGGCATGCGGCTTTTTTTCGGTCCGCTCAGTTCCTCCAGCCGTTCACTGACACCTTTTGTCATTGTTTTCCCCCCGCACTCCGGACAGGCGGAAGCTCCTTTTTCAACCGGGCTGCCGCAGCGGTCGCAAGCCGTCCGGTAATACTTCCCGAGCTTCGGGTTCAGCCCGTAATTCGCCGTGATTTTTCTTCCGTCCTTCCCTTTTAAAGCCAGCGAAAATTCCGTGAAATTCGCTTCTTTAAGAAGCATTTCATTATATTCTCTGCCGATTTTTCCTAAGGAATGCGCATCAGAATTTGTTAAAAATGTATACGGATCAAGTTCTGTTACCCGCGAAGCCATGTCGGTGTCGCAGCTTAATCCGAGTTCCGCCGCATCAATGAGCGCCGGGTCGAAAACTTCTGTCAAAGAAGATATGACCCCTTTTCCGTACAGGCTTTTATGCGGGGTGAACATATGGGCGGGAATAAACAGCCCGCCCAATTCCTTTGTTTTCCTTTGAAGATTCAAACCGGTTTCATAAATGCGCTGGGAACTGAGATGGATATTTTTAAGCCTTTTTGCGAGCCACTCAGAAAACATCTTCATTTCGGCAAGAGCCGGCATAAAGACGAGAACGTGAATCGGCCCGCGGCATGTGTGATCATAGATTTCAAGCTCACTGCCCAACAGAAGCGTCGTATTCCGATACCGGATGCCGCCTTCTTTCAGCTCACGGTATCTGCCTTCATCAATTCCGCGCTCGATTTCTTCTATGACTTCCGGGGAATGGCAGTCGATAATGCCCAATAGTTCAATTCCCTTCCCCTCGCTGGCTTCTTCTAAAATCCGGTGCAGCGTCAACGTTTTGGCCCCGGTGATTTTGACCGGTTTTCCCGTATAGGTGCGGCCGATATGAATATGCAGGTCCGCATAGATGGTTTTCATCATTTTTCCTTCAGCGCTTCTTTCAGCTGGAGATACTGAATCGCGTACGCCGTTTTTGCGTCATACACCCTGCGGGATTCAATCAGCTTCACGGCCTCTTCAAGCGTGACCTGCATGACTTCGACAAATTCATCCTCATCCAGCTCTCGTTTTTCTTCCAGCGGCGAAAGCCCTTCCGCAAGAAAGAGATGCACGATTTCATCAGCAAACCCGGGTGATGTATAAAAAGCGGTGATTTTCGTCAAGGTTTCCGCCGTATATCCCGTTTCTTCCTCGAGCTCTCTTAACGCCGTATGTTCCGGCTCTTCCCCCTTTTCAAGCTTCCCGGCCGGAATTTCAACGATTGTCCGTTCCAGCGGCTTTCTGAACTGGTTCACCAAAATGATTTTTCCTTCCTCGGTCACCGCAAGTACGGCCACCGCTCCCGGATGTTTGACGATTTCCCGCTTGCTTGTTTTTCCGTTCGGGAGCTCTACATCCTCTAAGTAAAGATCTATGACTTTCCCGTCATACAGCTTTTTTTTCGCAAGTGTTTTTTCTTCTAAATGTTTCATCATGTCATCTCCCGTTCTGTCTCTCTATTATGCCTCATATATTTTATCATACATGCATGAGAGGGAGGTGCTTTTCGATTGAAG
Organism: Bacillus sp. SIMBA_026; assembly: GCF_046535335.1. Taxonomy (NCBI): domain Bacteria; kingdom Bacillati; phylum Bacillota; class Bacilli; order Caryophanales; family Bacillaceae; genus Bacillus; species Bacillus sp. SIMBA_026. Next base: position 1,444,785 of record NZ_JAWRWX010000001.1, read on the forward strand.
GTGTACCGGAAGGATAAGAGTATCGTATTGGTCGGAAAGGCGTGGGAAGTGCGGGCTAAACTGAAAGAATACGGACGGACATTCCGCTATGTCGGAGATTGGATCACCGGGCCTTAACAGTTGAAAACTTCGCGCCTTTATATTACGGTCAATAAAAGACTATAAAAAGGAGCGAAACGATGAGAAAACGCACACTGGGACATTCTGATTTAGAAATAAGCGAAATCGGGCTCGGCTGTATGTCGCTGGGCACGGATAAAGCTAAAGCGCTGTCTATTTTGGATGAAGCGATCGAGCTTGGAATCAATTATTTAGATACCGCTGATCTTTATGATTTCGGCAGAAATGAGGAAATTGTCGGGGAGGCCGTCAAAAACCGCAGGCACGACATCATTTTAGCCACGAAAGCCGGAAACCGCTGGAATGATGATAAAGACGGCTGGCATTGGGACGCTTCCAAAGGATACATAAAAGAAGCGGTCAAAAACAGCCTGCGCCGGCTGAAAACGGACTATATCGACCTTTATCAGCTGCATGGCGGTACGATGGAAGATCATATTGACGAAACGATCGAAGCTTTTGAGGACTTAAAACAGGAAGGTGTCATCCGGTATTACGGCATTTCCTCGATTCGTCCGAATGTCATCAAAGAATATGTGAAAAAATCAAATATCATCAGCGTTATGATGCAATACAGCCTGCTGGACCGGCGCCCCGAGGAGTGGCTTCCCCTTTTAGAGGAGAACGGAATCAGCGTAGTCGCAAGAGGGCCTGTCGCTAAAGGGCTTCTTACGGAAAAACCGCTTGATCAAGCGGCCGCAAGCGTAAAAGAGAACGGCTATTTAACATATTCTTTTGCAAAACTGGCAGAAACCAAAAAAGCGATCAGCGCTGCCGCACCTGACTTGAGCATGACGGAGCTTTCTCTTCAATACTTGCTGTCACAGCCGGCCGTCGCTTCTGTCATCACCGGAGCCAGCTCACTTGAGCAGCTGAGAGAAAACTGTTCGGCTGCAGAGGCCCGTCGTTTAAGCAGCCAGGAAATCAAAGCCCTGCAATACCATACAAAACGGGACATATACGAAGCCCATCGTTCTTAAACAATAAAACCGGCACCTTTTCAGATGCCGGTTTATTTATATTTATGCCAATCGAGACTGCTTTCATTCAGCAGCTCTTCAAAGCTTTTATGTTTTTCTTCTTCTTTTCGTTTTCTGATTTGTTCCGCCTTTTGCTGCGCCTGTTTTTTCTCGTCTTCTTCCTTCAGCTCACTTTTCATTTGCAAAAGCCTGGCCTTCAGATCCTCCTCCAGATCGTCTTTTAAGCTGTGTTTTTCTTTAGGCAGCTGCTTTTTCATCATTACGCCCCCCGTATCTGAATATGGTGAGGCAAGTGTACCACGGAGCGCCGGAGGCCGGCAACGTTCACGGTCCCAAAAAGACGGAGGAAGGATTTTTCATATTAAAGGAGGGTGCCTGTGTGAAAAAATGGCTGGCGGTGTTCGGTTCGGCTTGCGCAGTCTTTTTGGCTGCCGGATTCGCTTTTACGAATCTGATTATGTTTATGAAGAAAAAGACGGAGGAAGATATCATGAAAAAAGAAACGGCGGACGGGCATGACAGATTTGATTCCTTCCAGGCCGTGGAAAAAGAAGAGGCCGTCATCCTGTCACGCCACGGGTATGAGATCAAAGGCTTTTACGTCGCCCCGCATCATACGGCAAACACCATGATTATTTGTCACGGCGTTACCGTAAATTCGTTCAATTCATTGAAATACATGGATTTATTTTTAGATTTAGGCTGGAATGTGCTCGTATATGACCACCGCGGGCACGGAAAAAGCGGCGGCAGAACGACGAGCTACGGCTATTTTGAAAAAGATGATTTGGAAGAAGCCGTGAATTGGGTGAGACACAAAACCGGAGACGTCGGTCAAATCGGCATCCACGGGGAATCGATGGGAGCGGTGACGGCCTTATTATACGCGGGCGGGCATCAGGATGAAAACGGCGCTGATTTTTATATTGCGGACTGTCCGTTCGCAAGCTTTCGCGATCAGCTCGCCTACAGGCTGAAGCGGGAGTTCCGGCTGCCTCCGTGGCCGCTTCTGCCTTTGGCTGATTTCTTTTTGCGGATGAGAGAAGGATACCGTATCCGTGATGTATCTCCTTTATCGGTTATCAGCCGAATCCGGCAGCCCGTGCTGTTTATTCACAGTAAGGAAGATGATTATATACCTTCCGCTTCTTCCGAATTGCTGCACCGCAGAAAACGCGGCCCTAAGATGCTCTATCTGGCCGAATCGGGCGGGCATGCCATGTCGTACACCAAAAATCCGGAGAGCTACCGTAAAGCCGTTCAAACCTTTTTAGATACCATGACGCAAACGTAAAAAAGCGAAAGAACGTATGCTGGTTCTTTCGCTTTCCCGTCATAAAACGTCGGTAATCCCGTCCATATTTTCTCCGATCCAGTCAATGGCGAGGTCGATTGTCGTAAACTCCTGCGCTTTGAAGGTCATCTCATCCTGAAGCAGCCAGACATCCTTCTGAACGGATTCAGCGCCTCCGATAGACCAGTGCAGCAGACTGTACGGGTGGTTGTTGTTCAGAAAGGATACCCACGTTTTATGCTGTGCCGTCTGTTTAATGGCTTTCAGCTTTTGATTCACTTTCCGTTTCTCCCTGCTTTACTAATATGCTCATTCTCGGGCTCAGCATCTCTGCCGGGCTTTTTAAGACGAGCGTTTTTGCCTTTTCATTGTAATCGATTGTCATTTCCTCGTCAAAAAACACTTTTTGTGAGGTCTGGATGTAAAGCGGAAGTCCGTTGGTTTCAATGGCTTCGCATTGTCCCGTTAATTCGTCCGCCAGCCAGATGGTCGGCACACCGCTCACCGCGCACCCGCAGCCTTCTGCGTCATAGCGGAGCTGCGCTTTTTTCCCCGGGTTGGCGTCCATCGCCTGCTGAAGTGTGTGTTTCGCCGCATCCGTCACATGTATTTGCATAGATGATCCTCCGTTTTTCATTTTCGCCATTGTAGCATACCGAGCCGCTGTATGCATTGTTTCTGCTTTCTTTACAGCAGCCCGCTCTCCCAGTCCTTTGCCTCTTGTTCAGCCGCCTTGATCCAGTCATTTTTCCCTTCACTATACTTTGCCATATCGTATGGGTATGTCTCAGCGAGGTGCCGTTTCAGTTCCATGTATTGAGCCGCTTTTTCAGGCTTTGCGGTGAGGTAATCCCGGAACAGCAGATGACGCTTCACGTCCGGATGGCCTGTTTCGTATATGTGGACGTGGTGTGTGCGCTTGCTGCCGCCTTTTTGAAAGAAACGCCGGCCCTCTATCCCGTTTTCCCCTTTCGCCTCATAGCCGAGTGCTTCCAGCTGCGGACTGAATCGGTCGTCATCCGAAATATCTTTGACCTCCGCCAGTATATCGATGACGGGTTTGGCGGCCATCTGCGGGATGGAGGTGCTGCCGATGTGGCTGACAGAATGAAGTGCTGGGCCGAAGATTCGGATCAAGTCCGCCTTCTCTCTTTCAAACATTTCTTTCCATTCCGGCTTGTACGGAACAACTTCCGCTTTCCTCTTCGGATAAAGATGAAAAAACGAGAGGGTCAGCCCTTCCGGCGTCTCTATCTGTCCGGCTTCTGTGAACCCGGTTTTTAAATAGAGAGAGACTGCCGGAACGTTTTGGCTGGCGGTAGCCGCCTCTATTTTTTGGGCGTCCCGGTTCTCGTCTATCACAAATTGAATAAGCGCCCGTCCGATTCCTTTCCGAAAGCCTGAAGGATGCACCGTCAGCCTGCATATGACAAGGTCATATCCCTTTTTTTCATACGAAATGACGCCTGCAAGCTGATCTTTTTCCTTGAAACCGGCAAACGTCTCCCGTGACCGCTGTATATCATCGGGTGTTTCATGCAGGGCGGGAATGCCGAAAAAGCCGATCAGCTCGGCTTCTTTTTGATAAGAGCAGCGCTGAACCGCCGCAATTTCCCGCGCGGTCTGTTCTTGTGTATGCTGTAAAAATGTAATCAATCTTCCGCCCCTTTTGACGCAAACATCCGCTGTGACTCCGTCTTCGTAATGCGGACCGCGTACGCTTCATACCAGGCGGTTTTTCCTTTTTGTTTTGCCGCCTGGTGGTCAGTATGATCTTTCCACCTTTTAATCGCCTCCAGGCTGTCCCAGTAGGAAACCGTGATGCCGCAGCCGTTTTCCTCCCGAACGCTTTCCGCGCCTAAAAAGCCCGGCTGTCCGCCTGCCAAATTCATCATGCGCTCTGCCGTATGTTCATATTCCTCATCATATTTTCCCTTTATTGATGAAAAAATGACCGCATAATAGGGCGGTTTGGGCGTGTCAGCTAAAAAACCCATATTCATCCCCCTCTACATATATTTCACAAACAGAATCCGGTCTTCTCCCGGGCCGTCATAATTCGCAAAAACAGGGATTCCGTTTACGGTTTTGGTTCCTTTTTCAGCTTCAAAGCCTAATTTTGTATGATAAGCGATTGATACTTTATTGACAGGCGCCGTCACGCAATTGACTTTTGTGCAGCCCCTTTTCTTCACCGTCTCCATAAATCGGTCGTAGAGCTGTTTTCCAATTTGCATTTTTCTGAAATCCGGATGCACACCGGAAAAATGAATGTAGGCTGTCTCAGGGTCTGATTGTGACTGAAAACCGATTAAAAAGCCGGTCATTCCCTCCGGCCCGTACGTGATAAAGCTTGTGTCCTGAAAATGTTCAAAAAACAAGCGCGGCAGTTTGTCTTTCATCTGCCTGCCGCCCCACCATTCATTCAAAACAGACGTAACCATTTCATAGTCTTCAGAGGTAATTGTTCGAATATCCATTATCGATTGACTCTCCTTTTCGTCCGGCAAAATGAATGTCAGCTCTTCTCATTGGAATATAAAAAATTATATGTGGGTTGTTTGCAATTGTAAATGATTTCTTTTCAAGCAAACGAATCAGCACGTCTTCCAGCCGGGGAATGATTTACCAGTATAAACGTGATCATTGTTCGGGTACAATGAAAAACAGAACAAACGTTCCCGGAGGTTTTTTTATGGCTGATATTCTTCTTGTAGATATGCAATCGTTTTATGCGTCTGTGGAAAAAGCGGAAGCGCCTCATCTCAAAAGCCGGCCCGTGATTGTCTCGGGAGATCCCGAAAGACGCAGCGGCGTCGTGCTTGCGGCTTGTCCGCTCGCCAAACGATACGGCGTAAAAAATGCCGAACGGCTGTGGGAAGCGCAGGCCAAATGTCCCGACGCCGTTATTGTCCGTCCGCGGATGCAGCGGTATATTGATGTATCCGTCATGATTACCGAACTGTTTGAACGGTATACCGATCTTGTAGAACCCTACTCCATCGATGAGCAGTTTCTCGACGTGACCGGAAGCAGGCGGCTGTTCGGTGATCCTTTTACAATTGCCGAAAGCATTCAGCAAGCGATTATGCGTGAATTCGGAATTTATGCCCGTGTCGGCATCGGGCCGAATAAGGCGCTCGCGAAAATGGCTTGCGACCATTTTGCCAAAAAAAACGCATCCGGCATCCACAGATTGGATATGTCAAATATCAGGCAGGATCTGTGGCCGCTGCCGGTCGGAAAATTATTCGGCATCGGAAAACGGATGGAGCATCATTTAAGACGGATGGGCATCAGCACAATCGGCGGGCTTGCCGGGCACCCCGCCGAATTGCTGAAAAAACGCTGGGGCATTAACGGCGAATTGCTTCAGCGGACAGCCCGCGGCATCGATCCCTCTCCGGTCACCGTCAACACGCACAGCCGGCAAAAAGCGATCGGCCATAACATGACCCTCCCGAGAGACTACAGCCGCTTTGAGGATATTAAAGTCGTGCTGCTGGAGTTAAGCGAAGAAGTGGCCCGCCGCGCCCGTTTCAAACAATACATCGGCCATACGGTTTCGGTCAGCATCAGAGGCGTTGATTTTGAATTCCCTTCAGGTTTTCACAGACAGAGAAAGCTGATCTCTCCGACTAATTTCGGAATGGATATTTTTAAAGCGGCGGTCAAGCTCTTCAAAGAGCATTGGAACGGTGAGCCCGTCCGCAGCGCCGGCGTCTCCCTTTCCCAGCTGGAGCCTTGTGATTATGTTCAGCTGAGCCTGTTCGATGCTCAGGAAAAAAAGATCAGTCTCGGCAAAGTATTGGATGATATTCATGAGCGGTACGGCCCTGCGTCGCTCCTCCATGCCGCTTCACTGACAGAGGCCGGCCAAGCCTTTCACCGGGCTGAAAAAATCGGCGGGCACTACAAATAATTTGAGGTGATATACATGAATCCGAACAAATTAACCCCCGGGTATAATGTCATGTGGGAATCAAGCCGGATGATGCTGCCCGAGCATCGGGAGCAGCTGCTTGCAAAAAAACGAAAAGAACGGGAATTCCGGCCTCCGGAACTGAGCGAAGAGCAACTGAACGACATGAACCGCATCATTGCGGCGTCAATTGAAGAAGACAGGGCCATCTCGGTCACCTACGCTTCAGCACACGGCCCCCGCCGCTTTTGGGGCTGGGTAAAACAAGTGAGGCATGACGAAAAACGTTTAAAAATCATAAACGATGAAGATGCGTTAACGCTGCCGTTTCATCGTATTCTCTCAGCTGAATTGGAATAAAAATCCTGCCCCGGCCTGACAGAAAATATGATAGAAGAGTGGGAGGATCACATGATATTTAGTAGAATAAAGATGAATGACAAGAATAGGAGAATATATGATGGATCAATTTATAGAAAAAATGCTGGGACAAGCCCTCCGCCAGTATGGACGGAATGTGTCGACAGATCCGCTGAGCCCCTATGAAAAACAGAGTTTAAAAAAAGCTTTAGAAGAAAGAAGGAATGAAGAACCCGATGAGGATCTCCATGCCCATGTAGAAGATATTATCTACGATTACGTCACCAATCAGGGGCAGTTTTCCTGACACGGACGTTTATGCACCGGGCGATAAGGGAAACGTCCGAGCGTAAACCCTTAAAGATTGCGTGGTGCAGGATATGCCTATCGGGCCTTATTTCAGGATCGGCTATGCCGTTCTTCTGTTATTTCTCATCATTTATCTCGGAACATTAATAGACTTTTTGTTCCAGCCTGTTGTGATTACGGTTAAAACCTTGTTTCCGCCTATTGTATTATCGGGCGTCCTCTACTATTTGTGCCGCCCGCTCGTCAGACTGCTGCATGCGAAATTAAAGCTGCCCGAAGGAATCGCGATTTTAGCGATTTATGCGGGAACAGCCGGCCTTTTTGTCCTCTTCCTTTATACGGCGGGCCCTGCCGTTCAAAAACAGTTTACAGCCTTCACAGATCATATTCCGGAGCTTTCCGCAAAAGCTGAAAATTGGATCGGGCATCTTCAGGACAGCAAATGGTTCTCCCGGCTTCAGCATGGGGATTCCTTTAAAAAATTAGCAGACAAAGCCGCAAATTATTCCGGTTCAATCGCTGATTCTCTCAGCAGCCTGGCCGGTACGGCTGCCAATGCCGCCATCACCGCCGCCATTATTCCGTTTGCGCTGTATTACATGTTAAAAGAAGGAAACAAAGCCCCCCGGCGACTGCTGCGGCTTCTTCCGGAAAAACATCAAAAAGAAGGAAAACAAATCCTTCAGGACATGGATGAAGCTCTCAGTTCATACATACAAGGACAGCTGCTCGTCAGTTTTTGTGTCGGCGTACTCGTCACAATCGGCTATTTTATAATCGGGCTCGATTATCCGCTCGTTCTGGGCGCGTTCGCCATGGTGACAAACCTGATTCCGTTTATCGGGCCTTGGATCGGCACATTTCCCGGAGTCATTGTCGGATTGTTCGATTCACCGACCGAAGCCGTGCTGGTGATTACGGTCGTCGTCATTGTCCAGCAGCTTGAAAGCCAGCTGATTTCCCCGCAAATTATGGGACGGAAGCTGGACATTCACCCGCTGACCATTATTTTTCTTCTGCTTGCCGCCGGCAAATTCTCAGGAATTGCCGGGATGCTGCTGGCCATTCCGGGATATGCGGCCGCAAAAGTGGTCATAAGCCACATGCAGAAACTATTCATTCTCAGAAAAAAACAAAGCTAAGAGAGAAATGATTCATCCTCATGTCTTCACACCGGTCAAAATGAAAAAACGGCGGGCTGAAGAAGCCCGCCGCACACGGAGGTAAAAAAGATGAACATCGGTGATGTCATTTTTCAATTGATTTCATTTATTGCAGCCGCGGTTTTCCTGTTTGCCGTGATATACGTATTCAGAAGCTTGAAGCAGCGCCGCATACAATTGGACAGAATCGAAAAGAAACTCGACGCGCTGCGCGAAGAAAAAAACGAAAAGTTATAGTTCATTCAGAAGCAGGAGCAACGAGCTCCACTTTTATCCGATCCGGATCCTCCGTGTATACGGCGTAATGCGTGCTTCCGCCTGCATATGGATGGCGGTCCCTGTAAAGCACGGGGCATCCTCTGGCAAGCAGCTTTTCTGTCATCTCGTCAACCTGCTCTCTTGATGCAGCATGAAAAGCCAGATGGTTCAGCCCGACCCGGCATCTGTGGTACTCCGGTGTTAAAAAACGCTCCTCTGTCTGTACAAGCACAACATAAAATCCTGCGTTTTTCCAGCTGATGCCGGAGTCCCAATTTTGAAATTCCCTATAACCGAGCTCACCTAAAAACCATCCCCAAAACCGGGCGGAGGCTTTCAAGTCAGATACATACAACTCAATATGATGTATCATAATATACGCTTCCTCCTCACATCACACCCGCCTTACCAGCACCTCTTCAACTTTATGGCCGTCACCTTTTCTCAAAATCAAATCCGATCTGAATTTTGTCGGCAGGATATTTTCATACAGATTCGGCCGGTTGACGCTCTCCCAAATGGAGGCGGCCATGGTATCCGCTTCTGCATCAGACAAATCCTTAAATTTATGAAAATAAGAAGCCGGATCCTGAAAAGCGGTTTCTCTTAAGAGGCGGAAACGTTCCAAATACCACGTGAAAATCCGGCTTTCTTCGGCATCCACATAGATCGAAAAATCAAAGAAATCGGATACAAAAATCCGCGGATCTTCCCTGTCGTCCTCTAATGTCGGCGACTGCAGGACATTGATTCCTTCGATAATAACGATATCCGCACCTTCGACAACCTCGACGGCGCCCTCTTCCCTGTCATAGGTAAGATGGGAATATACGGGCGCCTCCACTCTCTCTTTCCCTGACTTTATATCGTTCAGAAATTCAAGCAGCGCTTTCACGTCGTAGCTTTCCGGGAATCCCTTTCTGGACAGAAGGTTTTTCCTTTTTAATTCCGCCGTCGGATACAAAAAACCGTCGGTTGTCACCAGGCTCACCTTCGGCCTGTCCGGCAGACGGGAAAGAAGCTTTTGCAAAATTCTCGCCGTCGTGCTTTTGCCGACGGCGACGCTGCCCGCGATTCCGATGATAAACGGGATTTTCGCTGAATGCGGATGCTTCAGAAACACATTGACATGCTGATTCCGTCTTGCGGCAGACGTGACATGAAGATGGAGCAGGCGCACAAGCGGAATGTAAATCGTTTCTACTTCTTCCACCGACAGGTAGTCATTCAGCCCCTCTACGGCCTTGGCCTCTTCCTCTGAAACGGCAATGGAAAGATGGCCGCCGAATCCGGCCCACGACTCGCGGCTGTGCTGCGTATACAATGTATGTAAGTTCAATTCTTTACTTTTCACAATTCACACCAATCTCTCTGTATGGCTTTCCGATAAAAAAACAAACGCTTACAAAGATTGTAACGGAAAACCGCTTCACTGTCTGCCCATTTTTTTCAAAAATGAGGAACCGATCCGGCTGTACTCTTCCATTTCCCCCTCCGGAACCATACTTCCGCCGGTGCTCCACACAAGGTGCACGGCATTTTCCATCTCAAGCCCCCGCTCTTTTATATAACGGTTTCCGGCTTCGGTCTGAACGACCTTGACGGCTCCGGCCAGTCCGGCGAGTGCAGAGGGTTCAAGGCTCTTATTCTCGGCCGCCCTTAATTGATAAAGCAGCGAAAAAAGCGTGCCGTCATCGGCGGTATAACAGCCGCTGAGTACAGGCTCCATCAGAGGACCGGCCAGTCCGGACGGCCTTCCCACCGCGAGTCCGTCGGCGGCCGTTTGATTATCAAGACCGATATCCTGCACGCTGATTCCGTCATGCAAGCCGGAAAACAGTCCTAACAGCATACACGGTGAATGCGTCGGCTCACCGAAAAAAATATGGACATGCTCGCCATAGATCAGCTTTAGCGCAAGCGCGACGCCGCCCGGGCCTCCTCCGACCCCGCACGGCAAATAAACGAAAAGCGGTTCATCTGCATCAGGCTTTATGTTCATTTGATCGAGCTGCTTTTTCACACGGCTTCCCGCAACGGCATACCCCAAAAACAGATGCCGGGAATGTTCATCATCAATAAAATAACAATAAGGGTCCTGCTTCGCCTGCATGCGCCCCTCTTTGACAGCCAGACTGTAGTCTGCTTCATATTCGATGACGCGAACCCCCTTTTCCCGGAGCAGCTCCTTTTTCCACTGCTTTGCGTCACTGGACATATGAACGGTCACACAAAAGCCGAGCTTCGCGCCGATTATGCCGATACTCAGACCTAAATTGCCCGTAGAGCCGACGGCTATAGAGTATTTTGAGAAAAAAGCGGTAAACCGTTCTTCAGTCAATATACTGTAATCGTCGTCTGCTGAGAGCATTCCCGCTTTTACCGCGAGATCTTCGGCATGCTTCAGCACTTCGTAAATCCCGCCGCGCGCTTTAATGGAACCGGAAATCGGAAGTTCGTCGTCGCATTTCAAAAGCAGACGCCCGGGGAAAGCCTGAGCGGCGCTGTGTTCCAGATGCTTCTTCATTTCATTAATCAAGACAAGCGGAGATTCAATGAGGCCCCCCTCCGCTCCCGTCTCCGGAAAAGCCGACGCGATATAAGGCGCAAACCGGCGCAGCCTTTCTTCCGCTTCGGCAATCTCCTTTTTCCATTCAGCGCCATGCTTTACTGGATCATCGGTTTTATGCGGATTGATCCAAAATACTTCACGCGCCTCCGCCATTTGCCTGACTAAAGGCTCTGCCATCAATGCCTTGTGTATATCCCGGTCGGACATTCCTTTTTCCCCCTTGTTACTTTTTCTTTAATGCGCGGCCGGCCAGTTTTTCTGTAAACGATGGGAAAAGCTGATACAGCTTCGTCCCGAGGCTCATCCATCGCGGAAGATTCATTTCCCGTTTATCCGTCAGAATCACGGATGTAATGCGCTCTGCCACATGGTCGGCATCAAGCATCCATCTGCCGACGCTTTTCACATAACCGCCCTCTTTATCTGCAATTGTAAAGAAGTCTGTTTTGATCGGACCGGGATTAACCGTTGTCACGGCTACACCCGTACCGGCCAGCTCAAGCCGCAGCGCGTTGGAATACCCTAACACGGCGTGTTTCGTTGCAGAATAAAGGCTTGATTTCGGCGTCGCCAATTTGCCGGCCTGTGAGGCGATATTGATAATATGGCCGCTTTTCGCATGAAGCATCACAGGAAGACAGGCCTTCGTACAGGCGATTAATCCGAAGACGTTGACTTCAAACATTGCCTTCATATCATCCAAAGATGAATCAGCGGCCGTTTCAAAAATGCCGAAGCCGGCGTTGTTGATTAATACGTCAACATGACCGATCAAACGCCTTACGTTTTCAGCCTCTTCTGCATGCCGGACGTCAAACGGGATGACATCACACTGTCCGCCGCGCGCGGTAATCGTCTTTTTCACTTCCTGCAAGCGGTCCTCCCGCCTGGCGGATAAAAAAACATGAGCCCCTTCTGCCGCGCAGGAATATGCAAGCCGTTCTCCGAGTCCGCCGGATGCCCCTGTGATCCAAATCCGCTTATCCGTTAATCTGCCCATTTCCTTCACCCCTTCACAGCTTTAAACTTCAGAGTATTCCCCGACTGAAAGGATTCAGCCTTCCCTTCGGCGGCCAGCACGTCAAGATGGCCGATCGTTTCTGACATCGTTAAAAACATTTCATTTTCATAAACAGCCGGAAACAGCCGCCGGCATACCTGGAAAGCCGTTAGCGTTTCCTCTGACAACAGGCGCAGCACATATTCCGACCGGTTTCTCTGTTTTTCAAGCCGCCTGTCAAAAGCAGGCTTTACGTCTGTCAGCAGATCGCCGTGTCCCGGATATAAAAAGGACGGGTTTACGTCATACAGCCGCTTCATTGAGTTCAAGTAGTCGAGCATCGGGGCCGCGCGCACGCCCCCCTTTTCCGGAGCTTCCAGAATCGGATTGGTGGAGCTGTTGGACAAAAGCAGATCGCCGCTGAACATTTCACCGCTTTTTTCATGGTAGAGCGCAATGTGAGAAGCGGCATGACCCGGGATTTCGAGCACCGTCCAGCCGTTAAGCCCGTCAATTTTTCCGCCTTCCCTCACTGTTTTCGTTAACGGACGGTTTGCAGAAAATAAGTATGACAGCTTAACTGTTTTATGTATGTCTTCAGGCTTCAGGGGAACGTCCATTTCAGTCATAAGCGACAAAAAAAAGTCCTCCTGCCGGGCGATATACGACTGATCCTGAGTAATATACCTGTCATTCAGCGGATGCCCGATCACTTCCGTATCCTCAGGAAAAAGGTGCAGCAGACCCGAATGATCTGCGTGATGATGAGTGAGCACCACCTGTTCTATATCCGCCGCAGAAACCCCGTGTTCCTTAAGCTGCAATAAGAGCGATTCAGCCGCTTCCTTTGTATTCGGGCCGCAATCAATAAGGGTTAAGGCTTCATCTTTTACTAAATAAACGATAACGTCGCCGACTGCAAACGGAGTCGGCACACGTATCGGAATGATCTTTCTCGCTGCCATGTTTACGCTCCTTCGTTCTTTTCATTCCTGAATAATCATATTTTAGCGTTTTCTTTTCACTGTGTCATTATTGCCGCATATCGGAAAAAAAGATTGACATCCCGCTCTTGCGCATAGCATAATGAACAACAAACTAGAAAACACGGAACGCGATGACGAGGAACTAGTATATAAACAACGGCAGCAGAGAGCAATGTCCCCGGCTGAAAGACATTGCGGCCCTCTTGTTTACAGAACCTGCCCTCAGAGCGGTTAGGAAAACCTAAACGTATCCCCTCGTTACGGGATTTGAGCTGAGCACGGCTGATTCGTGCTAATGTAAGGTGGTACCGCGAAACCTTTTCGTCCTTTTTGACGGGAAGGTTTTTTTGTGTTTTGAGAAGAAGGAGGATTTATATGAAGAAAATCGGTTTTATCGGGGCCGGATCAATGGCGGAAGCAATGGTGAACGGACTGCTGCAAAGCGGAATGACAGCCCCCGGACATATATATATGACAAACCGGTCAAATGACAGCCGGCTTGAAGAGCTCCAAAAAACGTACGGAGTGAAACCGTGCCGGGATAAAGAAGAGTTTTTCAGCAATACCGACATTATCGTTCTCGCCTTTAAACCGAAAGATGCGGCAGACAGCATTGAGAACATTCGCGAATACGTGAAAGATCAGCTTGTGATTTCTGTCATCGCAGGGCTGACGATTCACACGATTCAGCAATATTTCGGCAGAAAGCTCACTATCATCCGGGCGATGCCGAATACATCCGCGGCCATTCAGCAATCGGCGACCGGTTTTTCCGCAAGCTCCGAGGCGAGTGAAGCTGAAATCCGGACGGCAAAAGAGCTTCTGGAAACAATCGGAGAAGCGACGCGCTTTGAAGAAAAACACCTTGATGCCGTCACAGCCATTGCCGGAAGCGGTCCCGCCTATGTGTACCGGTATGTCGAAGCAATGGAAAAGGCCGCCCTTCAAGCCGGCCTGCCGGAAGAAACGGCAAAAGAGCTGATTTTACAAACCATGGCCGGGGCGACGGAAATGCTCAGAACAAGCAGCAAACGGCCTGAACGCCTGCGCAAGGAAATCACAAGCCCGGGCGGCACGACCGAAGCAGGCCTTCGCGCATTAGAAGAGCGCCGCTTTGAAGAAGCCATCATGCACTGCATCGCAGAAACCGCAGCCCGGAGCGCCGAAATTAAAGAACAATTCGCAAGCTCCGTTCTGCAAAAGACGGACCAGTGATAAAGCATGGGGCTTCCCATGCTTTTTTCATTCTGTTTAACTGCCGTATAAGCGGCTGATTCTCTCTTTTACTTCAGGAAGATGGAATGTGGCTTCGTGCATGTTCACCTCTTCCTCAACCGCTATTGTCAGCTCTCTTTTGATCCGTGCGGTCACATTGGTTTTCAGCGCAACCAGTGAGGCTCTCGGTTTATCCGCCAGCAGCCGGGCCAATTCACGGCCTCTTTGAAGGGCGTCTTTTTTCGGCAGCACTTCAAACGGAACTCCCCGTTTTTCCAGAGCGGCGCCGCTGAAATTCGCGGCCGTAAACAGCATTTCTTCCCCGAGGACAATTCCCAGTTTTTCAGGCACAATATACGTCGCGCCCATTCCCGGTGTAAATCCGTACTTCATATAATTACAAGAATAAAAACTCTCTCTGCTTAAAATCACGAAATCCGAGCTCAGACCGATCGTAAAGCCGGCTCCGATCGCATGCCCCTGCATGACGGAAATCACGGGAATCCTGCAATCCAATAAAAGACTGTGAAGCTTTAAATCTGTAAATTGGAGCTTTCCGCTCTGAATGGTCAAAAGCCCCTCCTGCGTTCCTCCCGTGCAGAAATAATTTCCGTAACCCGTCAGAAGGACGGTTTTATAGGACGGATGGGCATTGATGTCTTGGAATACCCGGTGCAGCTCTCTGACAAACTCTTCTGACAGCCCGTTTTTCCCGGCCGTATCCTGCATTGTGACCTGCACAATGCCCGGTTCTGTTTCCTGTACATCAATCATTGGATTCATGTTTATTCTCCGTTTCTTTAAAAATACTCAAGCCTTGCCGGCTCTGAGTGTTTCTGATATTAAGTCGTCCATTCATACTTTCTGTGAAACTCTTTTATTTCAGTCAGCACCAATCGCGTTTTTCCTTGATGCGCATTCGGGATGTCTGCTGCGGGCGCGGCATTTCTTGTGCCGAATTTTACGATGCCGCTGTCTTGGAGCAGCCGGTCATAATCAGCCATCGATAAACGGACGCGTTCATCCAAATGCCGGCTGATCTGAAATTGATTCTGCCGCGTACGGCTTTGCGGCATAACGACACCGCTGTAAAATTCAGAGCAGCAGCCCGAACCGTATGAAAAACAGCCGACGCGTTTCGGCGTTTCAAAAGAGCCGTTATCAATCGTGCTGGCAAGAGATAAAAATACGGTGGCCCCCATGATGTTGCCGACGCGCTGACAGTATTGAATCCCAGGCAGCACGCGTTGCTGAAAATCCGCTTCAATGTCTTGCGGCTTAGCCTTTGCCAATTTTCTCATCATCGTCCGATGCGCTCCTTTTACCATTCCGCCAAACGGAGTATGAAAAGAAAGATATTGAAATGTATTCTTATAATCCGCCCCGCTCACACGCTTTCCGTATTCCTGAAATGATTTTTCACAGCAGTCCAAATAAGACATGAGCGACAGATCAGCATCCCCCGCTTCACTATCCGGAATCGGACGGCAGGTATCCATGACTTCATACCCGTAATACCCGCTTGCGCCTTGATCAAGCAAAAAGACATGAGGGGTGCTGCTGACTAAAAGCGCCACAGCTCCCGCCCCCGCACTCGGTTCGGCATAGGACCATTCCTCCGTCAACGCGTCACCGCCTTCAGCCACTAAAAAGCGGGAAATATCCGTTCCGATGATGAGCGCTTTCGCTCCCGGCGATGTTTGCGATAAGATGAAATTCACGCCCATTTGAAACCCGGCCGTTAAAGAATAGCAAGCCTGTTTCACCTCAAATAACCGGCAATTCCGCTTCAGCTGCAAATAATCATGGACGTATGTACTGATGGATTTGCCAAAATCAATCCCGGATTCCGTACAGGTGATGACCATTTCAATCTGATTCCGTTCCTCTTCTGACAGAGAGTCGATAATCGGTTTTGCGGCATTTACGGCGAACGTAATCGGATCTTCAAACGGAAGCGCCACCACTTTTTCTTTCATCAGCAGGTTCTCAAACCTTTTTTTATCCAAGTTCCGATGTTCCGCAAGCTCCATGACGTCTACATACGCGGTTCCGCCAAACACATTCATTGCTTCGATTCCTACATTCATTTCTCCAAGCCCCCAGAGTAAAGAGGCTTCCTGTGGAAGCCTCTTTTATTTTTCCGTTCAAAACTCAACAAGCAGCCTGTCAACGCCGTGAAATACAGGGCTCGGAACCAGATTCGGCTCTTGATCCTCAGTAAAACGCCATGCGGGCATCTGTTCAAAAAAGTGGGAAAGCGCGATTTTCGCTTCAAGCCGGGCCAGCGGCGCTCCTAAACAATAATGGCTGCCCTGACCGAATGACAGATGCTGATTCGGCTTTCGTCCCAAGTCAATCTGATCGGCATTTTCAAACTTCTTTTCATCTCTGTTCGCCGATCCAATCCACGCATACACTTTTTCTCCGGCCGGAATCGTTTTTCCGCCAATCTCGCTCTCAACCGCGGTGTAGCGGGTTACCCGCTGAATGGAAGGTCTGAGGCGGATGACTTCCTCAATAAAGTCAGGAAGGAGCGCCTTATTTTCAAGCAGCCGGGGCAGAATGTGCGGGAACTCCTTGAGACTGAGAAATGAGTTTCCGATCACATTTTCCGTCGTTACGTGCCCCGCGACAATCAACAAGCCGCAAAAACCGATTAATTGCTTGTCTGACAGCGGCTCTCCGTCTAAATCAGCTGAAATTAAATGGCTGATTAAATCATTTTGCGGCTGTTTTCTCCGCTGTAAAATAAACTGCATGAAGTATCCGATCATCTGCTTTTGCACTTCATTCATTTTCTTTTCATCTTTTACATTCTGGCTTTGGTCGACCCAGCTTTTAAAGATATCTCTGTCTTTCGGAGGAAATCCTAGAAGCTCTGCGATCACGATAATCGGAAGCGGAAATGCGTAATCTTCAATAATGTCCATCCTGCCTTTTGAACGGACGGCCTGAAGCAGGTCATCAGCGATAGCGGCTATACGCGGTGCAAGAGTCTCAACCGATTTCGGCATGAATGGCTGATTGACCAATTTTCTGAAGACGGTGTGTTCAGGCGGGTCCATTTTCAAAAGGCTGTCTTTGTTAATATGCCGAATCATTTTTTCCTGTTTGTCCGCACTTAAGTATTTATGATCGGAAGAAAAATGACTGTAGTCAGAAATCACCCGTTTCACTTCATCATAGGTGAAGATTTCCCAGCAATCTTCCTTTTCATTGTAATGAACGGGAGAGGTTTCTCTCATCGTTTGGTACCACTTGTACGGCTGCTGCTGTCTGATTTTTGTTAAACTGGTCATTTTCATTCCTCCAAGATGTGATCAAGATTTGAAATGACCCGCCGAAGCTTACGAGTAAACCCGGCGGGCGGATATGTGAATTTACGGTCTTGTTTTGGCGGGCTGCTTCAGCATCTCACCATGCACATTCAGTATCTTTTCCTGCAGCTGCAGGAAGCTGTGTTCTGTCATTCCGTCTGCCGAATATAAAACGCCGCAAAATTCAGAAATCGTTTCAGCTGCGCTGTCTTCAGCCAATAACGTCATATGGTTGGATACCGCCACATCCATGATGGCGATGTTTGTCATATGCTCTTCCCACTGGCTCCAATAGTTGACAAAATCAGCGGATAAAATATCAGCCCTGATTGTAAAATACGAATCAAGCTCACCCAAGAAAATACCGTTTTTATTTCGGAAATAATAGCATGTCACCCCGTTCGGATCCGGAAGCGGCAGGAGTTCGTAATCAGTGATTTCGTAAGCGTCCTGAACATTTATATTCTGCCTGATCAGATTTTTCACCAACGCGTCCGTCTTCGTTAACCCCCGCTGTTTGGCTTTTGCTATTAATTGCTCTAAAAATATGTCTTCATGAAGATCGGCATTCAGTTCATCACGATGAATCAAGGTTTCAGATATGCGTTCCGGATGTTGATAGATCGGTGCAA
This sequence comes from Bacillus sp. SIMBA_026, assembly GCF_046535335.1. NCBI lineage: Bacteria > Bacillati > Bacillota > Bacilli > Caryophanales > Bacillaceae > Bacillus > Bacillus sp. SIMBA_026. The sequence goes on from NZ_JAWRWX010000001.1 coordinate 1,462,916, forward strand.
ATAAAGCCATGTTCACCGTCTGCAGCATCATATTTTTATCAAATAATTCATCAGGAATGTTTATTTCCCTCGCACCCGCTGAGTCAAAGGAGTCGAGCATGACGATTGACTCAACGGTTTCTCCAGCCAGCTGCAATTGCCGTGTGACTTCATAAGCGAGCATGCCCCCTAATGAATAGCCGCCTACATCGTAAGGACCCCGGGGCTGCACGGTACGTATGAGCTTAACGTAATACTCGGCCATGTTTTTAATGCCGCGGATCGGTTCCCGTTCTGTCATCCATCCTCTTGCCTGAATTCCGTAAAAAGGACGCCCGGTCCGTTCGGCAACAGGCTGGTACAGCTCCACTGCCCCCAGCGCGGAATGAAACCAGAAAATCGGTCTCCCCTTTCCCCCCGGGTTAAGACAGATCAGCTCGGGCGGTTCTTGATCATCTGTCTCTTCTGATATATCGTTTTGTTTCGTATGTTCCCCATGTACTTCCTCAGTGTCTTTTTGGACAGAACCGGTCAGATACCCGGCTAATTTTGCGATTGTCGGATATTCATAGACCAGATTTGCCGTAATAGACGCTTGATAGGCTTTATTAATGGACTGAACCCATTCCACGCCGATAATAGAATCCAGCCCCATATCAATGAATGCCTCATGCTCATCAATATCTTCCGGCTTCAGAAACAGGATGTCCGCAAGGCTTTCTTTGAGCTCTTTGCGCAAAGTGCCGTCAGCGATGCTGGCAAGGGGAGTTTCTGCTTCCGGGATTTGCGGACGTACCGCTGTTTCCTCCGCTTCAGCATACTCAGGTTTCTTTATTTGCCCCGCTATATATTCCGCAAGCTCCTTAAGCGTCGGGTGTTCATACACCTTATTGGCAGTAATCTCAGTGTGGTGCGTTTTATTTACTGTTTGTATCCATTCAACCCCGATAATGGAGTCAAGCCCCATGTCGATGAAAGGCTCATCAGCATCAATATCTTCCGGTGACAAAAATAAAATATCTGCCAGGCTTATCCTCAATTCTTCAAGCAATGTTCTATTGTCTTCGAAAACGGCTTTTTCTGGCTGCTGGACAGAAACAGTACCATCCAAAGGCTGTAACACGATCGGTTTTTGCAATGTCTCCGGTTCAAACGCTCTCATTTCGATTTCAGTTAAAGGAGTCAGAGAAAGCAGCCCTTCATGTTCAGGCTGCGGCGAAGACGGGAGAACGGTTTGCGTTTCAGACTTTTTCATGGCTTGACCTGGTAAAGAACTGTTTACATCAGCCGCCCAATACCTTTCTTTTAAAAACGGGTAGGCAGGAAGCGGCGTTTTATAATATTGCCCTCCGTCAAAAAGCCGTGTAAAAGGAAGATCATACCCTCTGCAAAAAAGGTCAGCGATATGTGCCAGGCTTTCTCTGTACTGTGCGGGCGAAGCCGCCGAGCGGCACTGTTCAATGCATTCCATTCCGAATGTTTTCATTCCGGCTTCTTCTGCCGGCTTCTGATCCTTCAAATTGGACACAAACACACCCGGAAGCTCTCTTTTTACAAGCCACTCCGATAACACCCGCTTCAGTTCGTCCGCACTGCTTACGATACAGGCAAACCGGTGATGTAGATGCTTTCTGCCGAGCAGGAGCGTATAACTTATATTTCCCAGATCGCTGTCTTTGTTCTTGCTGAGTGAATCCAGCAGGCGTTCTGCCTGAATTTCCAGCTGACGCTCCGTCCGCGCAGATAAAGGAATGAGGCAGGCCGGTTTTGCCGGTGACCGGCGCACAGTTTGCGGCGCCTCTTCAATCACAAGATGGGCATTTGTTCCGCTGAATCCGAATGAACTGATGGCGGCTCTGCGCGGTCCATCCGGATTCCGTTCCCACGGTATCAGCTTTTCATTCACAAAAAACGGGCTGTCCGCAAATTGAATATGCTGATTGGCTTGATGAAAATGCAGGGAAGCGGGAATCTGCCGATGCTTCAGCGACAGCAGGATTTTAAACAGTCCGGCCATCCCCGCGGCCGCAGCGGCATGTCCGAGATTGGTTTTCACAGAGCCGATGGCGCAATATCCTTTTTTATCCGTATAGCGGCGGAAAGCGCGCGTTAATGCGCCGAATTCGATCGGGTCGCCCAGTGCAGTGCCCGTTCCGTGAGCTTCCACCATTTGAATGGTTTCCGGATCAATGTGAAAAGTGTCATAGACATGCCGTTCCAATCGTTCTTGAGAAAGCGCGCTTGGGGCGGTTATTCCGTTTGTAGCGCCGTCCTGATTCATTGCGGAGCCTTTTATGACGCCGTACACATGATCTCCGTCACTAACGGCGTCGCTAAGACGTTTCAGCACCACCGCTCCCACGCCTTCACCAGGCACGAACCCGTCCGCGCTTTGATCAAACGTATGGCAGCGTCCGGTCGGTGACAGCATATTCGCCTTATTTGACGACTGATAAAAAGCGGGAGTGGATTGAATGAAAACCCCGCCCGCGACCGCCATTTCCGTTTCTTTCGTCCAGAGCCCCTGACATGCCAAATGAATGGCTGTCAGCGAACTGGAACATGCTGTATCAACAGTGATCGCCGGACCTTGTAAATTTAGGTGATAGGCGATCCTTGCCGGAGTTACGGAATTATGATTGCCCCAAAAAGCCTGCGCGGGCCCCTGCTGTTTAAAAATGGCCTGGTAATCTCCGCCGCAGGAGCCGGCATACACGCCGCATTCCCGGCCTCTTACCGAGTCTCCCGCATATCCCGCATCTTCAAGCGCTTTCCATGATTCTTCCAAAAACAGCCGCTGCTGCGGGTCCATATAGGTCGCTTCACGTCCCGATATATGAAAGAAAACGGGGTCAAAACATTCAATGTCCTCTATAAAACTGCCATACTGGCATTGGCTGTCAGAGACATCCCATCTGTCTGCTTTTTTAATCAGATCCCGTCCGGCGGCTAAGTGTTCCCAAAACTCTTGGAGATTCTCCGATTCAGCAAACCGCCCGCTCATCCCGATAATCGCGATCGGTTCTTTTTCAGGTAACACAGCTGCTGATTTTACTGTATCGGCCGGATCCTTTTGTTCGGGGCGGTACGTCATTTGATACGGCTCAGAAACGCTGATGACGATTTTCCCGATATTTCCGCGGTCATCCAGACAGTGATACGCTTCTTTTATGTCTTCAAAGGAAAAGATTTTTGAGATGACAGGCTGAATGACTCCCTCTTCCGCCAGCCGCTGCAGTTCCAATTGATAATCCTTGACCTGATCCGGATTTTGAAGGGACAGCTTCCGCAAATCCACGCTGTGAAACGATTGATTGTTATGAAGGACGGACAAGTCGACTGATTTAGCGGATTTCAGCGCAGTCATGGCAATTTCGATATATCTTCCGCCCGGCGCCAGGCAATTCATTCCTTTTTGCATGGCATCACCGGCCAGGGTATTAATGACAACATCCACCCCACGGCCGCCGGTCATTCGCATGATTTCCGTTTCAAAATCTTCTTCTAAATAGCAAATGGTATTGTGGACCCCGAGCGAATGCAAATACTCAATTTTTTTCTGTGATCCGGCCGTGGCATATATTTCCGCGCCGATATGCCGGGCCATTTGCACCGCGATCAGCCCCGTTCCTCCCGTCGCGGTCTGAATTAATATTTTTTCGCCTTTTTTAAGTCCGGCTTTCCGGAAGGCGTCTATCATTGTCACCGCCACGGTGGGAAGAGCGCATGCTTCTTCAAAGGTCAGCCGGACCGGTTTATGATAGACTTGATGTTCTTTACATGTGATGAGATTCGCCTGAGATCCAAATTCCTCTCCCATGCCGACAATCACTTCATCACCTGGAATGACGGATGTTACATGCCTCCCTGTCTTGATCACGACGCCGCTTGCTTCAAATCCCGGAGTGAACGGATAAGGCGGCATCGTCGGGTACAGCCCTCTGACACAAAGCAAGTCTCCGAAGTTTAAAGAAAAGGCGCGGACGGCTATTTGAACTTCGTCATCTTTTGTCTCGGGCACTTCACTGCGGGCAATCGTCAGATCTTCAATGCCGCCCGGACGGTCAATCACAACCCGGAACATTCCCGAGTCATCGGACTTTGCGAAAGAAGGCGGCATACGTTCTTGTTTCGGTTTCTGATAACCGTTTTCCTTTCTTTCCGTCTGCAGAGGTTTTTCAGCAGGCCGTTCTTCCTGAAGCGCCGGGCGGATTTTCGCTCTTTCGGTCTCCAGAGATGAGGCTATGATAGTTTCGTATTCTTCCGAGATATAACCGGTCAGCAGTTTCACATGATAGTAATCAAATAAAATCGTTGTCTGCAGTGTAAGATTCAAACGCTTATTAATCTCGTTAATCACATTGACGGCCAGAATGGAATCAATGCCGTATTCAGAGAAATTCAGTTCTTCCTGAATATCCTCTTCTTTCATTTTTAATACATCGGCAATACTTGTTTTGATGACTGAGCGGACATGGGAAGCGACCGATTCCCCATCAGCCTTAACAGCTTGATGCTCCTCTGGCGCGCGGCTGCGGGAAACAGGCTGTGCGGTCTTTCGGAAAACTTCGGCCGGGGCGGCGTATGGCTTTCTGCCGTCTCTGATCCCTTGCATCCGGACGAGTCCGTCACTCTCAGCTGCGATAATCTGCTGACCTAAATCATGAGCCGTTTCAGCAGGGAAACAAACCGCTCTGTATCCTTCCGAATGCAGCACACGCTCCCACGATTTTGGATATAAGCCGGGACTTCCCGGAATCCGAAGCTCAGCATCCTCATAGGACCACCAGCCGTCAAGCAGCCCGAAGGTTAAATGGGTAAAAACAGAACGATCGCTGATTTCGTTTATCAGAATCATCCCGTTGTATTTCAGGAGCGCTTTCAGACGGCGCAGTGTCAAACCGATATTTTTAGTGGCGTGAAGCACATTGGCGGCGATGACAATATCGTAAACACCCGTTTTGATATTTTGTGATTCGCAAGGCTCCTCCGCATTAAACAAGGCCGTTGTCAAATACGGCACATCAGGTCCGTATTCCTGTTCGGCATGCATTAAAAAAGCTTTAGAAACATCCGTATAACAATATTCCGCAATCTGTTTTGCGAATGGTTTCAGTTTCGTAAACAGCATGGCGCTCGTTCCGCCCGTCCCGGCCCCTACTTCTATCAGCCTGATGCGGGCATCGGGGTGTTCTGTAAGATAGGCTTTCAGGTAAGCGGCCGCGGAATCTGCTAACACTTCATTAAAAAAATCCGCGACAGGATTATGCTTATAAACACCTTCAACGAGCCGCATTGATGAATCGGGAAATACGATATCCGTAGCCGGACGTTCTCCTTTTAAAATGGAAGGCATCGCTTTTATCGTCGCCTCGGCCAATTCAGCTTGCGCAAGCTCCCCATTGGGAAGCAGGCGTTTATGGGCATTCCACTCATTCCAGACTGTGCGGCTGTCCTGACGCTGATCCGTGAGGAGGGTGATCGTGTATCCGTCATACGCGATATATCCGTTTTCTTTTAATAGATTCAGGCTTTCTTCCAGCCATCTGCCGTATGTGCCGATCACGCCGGCGCTCCGCATCGATGCTGCAGGTGTAGTGACAGGCTCGCTGAAAAAGCCGATTGACTGTAATTGGTAAAAGAGCAGTTTGCAAAGAAGGCTGTTCATATGCGCAACTCCATTTCTCGTTTTAAAGTCTCAAGCCGTTCATTCCGATCCGGATTTTGCCGCTTGACGCTTTCCATAAATGAAGGCTTCGGGCCGGATACAACCGATATTGCATCTTGATCCGTCAGTGCGGCTAAGCCGTGCGGAGCAGCTTTGATGAATGCCGCTTGACTGAACGGTTCTGATAGTAAGACTTCCAGCGCCTCCATTGCTTCATCGGGTTCAATAGAACCGATCCCTGACGCCTCCATCCGTTTTCTGTAAGACGGGTCTGATACAACGCCCAGACTGCCCCAATATCCCCAATTCATGACTTTCACTTCACAATCAAGAAAGGAAGCGATATGGCGGGCAAAGGCGTCTTGAAATGTACACCCTGCCGCATAGTTGCTTTGCCCGGCATTTTTTGTGAAAGAATTAACGGATGAGAAAAACAGCACAAAATCAAGCGGTTCTCCCTTAAAAGCTTCGATCATTCGGACGCTCGTATTCACCTTAGCTGAAAAAGCGTTTCTGAAAGAAGCTTCATCCATATTGGCCATACTTTTGTCGGCAAGCGTTATCGCGGAATGGATGACTCCCGTTATATTGCCGTATTGCTCTCTTACGGAACGGACGGCAGCCTTAAGCGCTGCGGCATCTTGAGCATCAGCCTGTATATAATGCGGCGCGGGGCCTGATAGCGCCAGCCTGTCTATTTTGCTCTGAATCTCCTGATCCTTCGGCCGCCTGCCGATCCATATCATCCGTGCCTTGTAACGGGTGATCATGTATTTGCTCCATGCTTCTCCGATGCCGCCCGCTCCGCCGATGACAGCATAAACGCCGCCTTCTCTGTACGACATACGCGGAGCGGAACTTGTCAGCACCCGGACTGTTTTTTGCTTGTGCCAAGCTCCGTTACGGTACGCGGCAGCATTTCCGTCCGGATCTGGAGGGAGGCGCCAGATGTTTTTCATTTCAGACGAATCACTGCCTTCTTCTGCATCAATCAGCCTGATGTCCCAGTTCGGATATTCTTTTGCCAATGAACCGATCAAACCGTGTACACCTGCATGCTCAGGCTGCGGCAGATCACCCGGATACACGCACTGTGTCTGCCGGGTGACCGCCGTAAAGCTGATGTTTCGGTTTCCATATCCGAGTGACAGCAGCGCTTTGATGAAACGGAAACATTGAATCACCCCATTCTCCTGCTCATCAAGCATTTCCTGACTGACGGATGCGGGTGCGAAACGATCCGGCGCAATCCATAAGAAATGGCGGATATCTTGATACCCGGCTGTCAATTTACGTAATGTTTGCTCGCTTGAATGCTCCGGCGTCTCCGCCAGATGGGCGCGGGGCCACATTTTTGCCGCAGCCTTTATGGTATTTCCCGGCTTTCCAATGATCAGCAATTGTTCCTGATCAACCGCTCGATTTTCTTCCAGGGAAAAGAAAGTTTTGTCCCAAACAGGGGCAAGCATCGCCGTCTGAACTTCCTGCCGTTTGCTTTCGGTTTGGTTTGTCTGCCGGACCGCCCGGCAGGAGAAGCCTGTCAATCTCATACAAACAGCGCCGTTTTCATCACATAAATCAATATCCAGCGTCAGCGCTCCGTTATCTGACCGATCGCTCTGTTTGCGGACAAGCGCCCACATCGTTTTCTGAGTCGGCTGAAATATTTCTGCCTGCCTCAGGGAAAACGGCAACATCGGAGTATCTCCGGCAGTATCTGAACCGGCACCCAATGACGCCTGAAACGCGGCATCTAAAAGACTCGGGTGGATGACAAACTGATCGGCGGTACTGTCTGCCGATTCCGGCAGCGACAGCCGGGCTGCAGCGCCCCTCTCTCCGATCATCAGCTGATTAATTCCTTGATGGCTCGGCCCGTATATCATATCCGCATGCCGGAAAGCCTGATAAACCTCATCAGACGTCATAACCGATTGGCTGCAGCCGGACAGCCAGCCCTCTAAGTGAACTGACGGAACCGCTGCTATCTCTCCTGATACCGCGGTTCCTTTACTGTATAAAATCCGTTCTCCCCCGGGTTCTTCCGATAGGCTGTAAATCGTAAATTCAATGTCTTCATTTTCCTTAAGGATAAGGCTGATATGGACTTCTACATCCGTCCCCTTATGAACGACAGGCCTCATCCATATGAGATCTTTCAAATACATTCCTTTACGTCCGTCCGGCAAAGCGTATGCGGCACGCTCAACGGCCGCCCTGACCATTTCGATCACGGCGGCTCCCGGGAGCACTTTCTCCCCATTGACTGTGTGATCAGTGAAAAAGAATTCCCGTCCGGTAAAAACGGATGTGAATTTCAGCTCCCACAGATCGGATGTGTTTTCATGAAGCAGCGGATGGATCACCGTTTTGCCGTCATCCCTTTTTGAAACCGCCTCGGCTTCATCTTGAATCCAGCATCTGACCTTTGCAAACGGATAGGCGGGAAGGCTGATTCTCCGGGGTTTTTGTCCCGAATATAACAAGTTCCAGTCCACATCGACTCCCTGCACCCACATGTTCAGCAAATGACCGTACTTTCTCTTTTTCAGCCATTTGACCATGGCTTCCTGCAAATCTTCATCAGATTCAAACACAGCAACTGTCTCATGATTTCGCTTCGCCCGCCCCCTGTAAAGATGCGGTGCGTTTTCATTTTCCAAGTACGATCTGAGCTTGTCCTCCAGCTCCTTAAGGGAGTCCGCAATGAGAGCCAGCCGCTCATCCATCGCTTCCCGCCCCGCTTGTAAAGTATATGCGACATCAAATAAGTCCGGCTGATCCGTATGCTTCTTTTGAAGAAAAGCAAGAAGGCGCTCCGCATATTCTGTCAGACGCTCCCCGTTTTTCGCAGACAGCAGAATGACAGCCGGCTCTTGGCTGCTGATTGCTTGTTTGACAGGAGCCTCATATTCTTCAATAATGATATGCGCGTTAGAACCGCCCGCACCAAAGCTGCTGATCCCCGCCCTGAGCGGCTGTTCTTCTCCGTCTGCGGCAATCCGTTTCCAATCTGTTAATTCCCGGCAGACGGAAAACGGCCCTTCGTCAAATTGGATATTCGGATTTAAAACATCCGCATGCAAAGATGGGGCGATTTGTTTGTGCTTCATCTGCAGCAGCACTTTTGTGACAGCGGCGATGCCTGCTGCCGATTCCCCATGTCCGATATTTGATTTGACAGACCCGATGAGACATGTTTCAGGAACATCACCGAATGCATCGGTTAAAGCCCGGATTTCAATCGGATCGCCTAATTTTGTCCCTGTCCCGTGCGCTTCCACATAGCTGATCTGGCCCGGAGATACCCCCGCCTCCTGTAAAGCTTGAGAAATAACTTCGCTCTGCGCCTTGGGGTTCGGTACGGTGTAACCGCTCGCTCTTCCGCCGTGATTAATGGCAGCTCCCTTAATGACGCCGTAAATCCGATCTCCGTCTTGTACGGCGTCTTCTAAACGTTTAAGAAGCAGCACCCCGACCCCTTCTGCCGGAATATAGCCGTCACCCCCGGCGCCGAAACTCCCGCAGTGTCCTTTAGATGAGATGAACTGCCCCTGGCTCAGCATGAAGTACTTGTTAGGATGAACGGTGAGATTCACTCCGCCGGCAAGCGCCGCGCGAATTCGATGATCCCGCAGATCCCGGCACGCCATGTACAATGAAGTCAGAGAACCCGAACACATCGTATCGACCGAAATGCTCGGCCCTTGAAAATCACAAAAATAGGAGACACGGTTAGCAATGGATGAAATCCCGCCGGGGAGCCCGATATGCCGTCCTTTCACTCCCGCTTCAGCCGCGAATAGCGGGTATTCCTGATACATGACACCGGCATACACACCTACCTGACGGCCCAGTTCAGGTGATGTCCTCGTATATCCCGCATCCTCCATCGCCATCCACGCATGCATTAAAAACAGCCGTTCCTGAGGATCAAGGTGTTCCGCTTCACGGGGGGAAATCTTAAAGAACTCAGGATCAAAATCGGCGATCCCGTCAATGAATCCGCCCCATTTGCTGTAGATCGCTCCCGGCGCCGTCCGGTCCTCGGAAAAGTAATGTTCCCATTTCCAGCGGTCTTTCGGAATTTCGGTAATACAATCCTTTCCTTGTTTGAGATTTTCCCAAAACGCATTGATATCATCGGCCTGCGGATACTTGCCGGAAATTCCGACAATGGCAATATCCAGCGGGTTTCCTTTCGTTTTCTGACGGCTTTGATTCCCGGACGGGGCAAAAGACGCATTTTCAAGCCGATTTGGCTGAAGCACTTCTTTCACAGACGCGTTTTTCAATTCCGCCAGCTGTTCTCCGGTATGGCTGAGGACTGCGGCGTCAAATGAGAGAAATCCGTCTTTTTTATGTTTGATTGTATTCACCACATAGACAGTATCAGACATGACAGGTCCGTAAAGCGTCAGCCTCTCAATCATGAGCGGGACGTGAATCCGCTTTTTCAGCTGCAACTCTTCTTCACCGAGCGACATATAACAAGAATTCAATATAAGCGGATCAAATGCAAAGTGATGCAGATCGCCCTTCTCTTTTTTCCCTGATAAGTCCAGCTGCAATAAAAAGGAGCTCTCACTCATTTTGTATCCCGCCGTTACCGTTTTCAGCATCGGGCCTATCGTGAAGCCGGCAACCGAATCGTACAGACGGGAAATGACATCCGGCGCCACCTTTTGTGCATGCGACTTCATTTGTTCAACGTCATATGATTTTTTCACGGGTGCCTCTATACCTCTGCTTATTTCTCCTTCGGCACACGTCTTCCGGCTTTCTTTACCGGAGACAGAGCAGCTTGCGGTAAAGCGTTCGGCACTCTTTTCTGCTGCAAATGAAATGTCAACATGTGCGGCCTCTCCCGGCTCCAGCGTGACGGGCCCGCCCGTAAAACGGATATCTTTCAGCTCGGCGGGATACGTGCCGGAATGAGACGCTCCGGATGCTTCTAGCACCAGACACGGATACACTACACCCATCAGTGCCGGTTTGCCGAAAACCAGATGATCCTGAAGAAATGCTTCATGTTCATAGAAAGTAAATGTCTGACTGCCTGATTGCGTTTCAGAAACCGGTGCTGCATTCGCAACAAGGCCGGAAGGTTCATCTGTTCCTTTTGTTTTTATGTCTTCAAGCAGCTCGAATATACTGCTGCATTCAAATAAAAGAGTCGGATTCAGCCGCAGATCAAACGCCTCTTCGATGTCTTTAATAATGGCCAGAAGCTGTGACGATTCAAGACCTAATTCAAAAAACACGGTGTGCGCATCATTTCTTGTGACAGGACGGCCTACGTATGTTGAGAAAATGCGGTATAAGGTTTCCTCCATCTGCTGAACGCCTGGTATCAGCTGCCGGTCTGTCCGCACCTTTTTGGCTGTCAGGCCGAGCAGTGAAGCAATATGTGCACCGTTGATGTTGTAAAAGTCAATATCCATTTTCACCATTTCAGACGGCGTGCCGGACTTTTTCGAAATCACCGCGTAACAGCGCTCCGTAACGGTTTCAGCGGCAATAAACGAATCATAATAAATCGGTAAAAACAAACCGGCGCCTGCAGCTGTCTGCAATACGCCGGAGGCCATGGCGGCACCGTCCATCAGCGCGGGATGAAAGAGAGCGCCGGGGAGATTTTCCTGGCATGAATCAGACAGCCGAATATCAAGGAAACATTCCCCTTCATTTGCATAGATCTCTCCCTCCGGCTTCATCAGCCCGTCATGCGACAGTCCGCGGCTTCTCGCGTCTTCGTAAACCGTATGCAAAGAGACTGATGGAAGTGCGGCTTGTTGTTTTTTCTCCTCTGCGTCAAGGCGCCTATCTGATGAGAAGACTCCTTCATGCACCTCCGCTGATAAGAAAACCGTCCCGGAATCCGCCCCGCAAATCGAGGCTGTCCAGAACTCCTTTTCTTTACTGAATATGACACTCACATCAAGCCGCTCTGACCGCTTCACTGATAAAGGATGATAAATGGTCACCCGTTTCAGACAGATGGAACGGAATGAAAGATCGAGGCTTTGCTTTGCCAGCTGATACAGCATATCAATATAGGCCAGACCGGGCATGACAGATTCGCCGTGAACAAGATGGTTTTTCATAATGGGATGTTCTGCCGTCAGGCGCAGATTCACTGTTTTTTTCATGGTTAGTCCCCTTTTAAAAACGTCACGTTGTCACCTGCCAAAACGAGTCAGCAGGTGCAGTGCTTGTCTCTGCTTTTTTCTCATATTTCTTTAAAAGATCCGCAATGTCTGTTTTTTCATTACTTGTTTTTTCCACTTCATTCTCCGTGCTGTTCCAGCCGCCCAAAAGGGGGTAGTGTTTTTTTCTGAATTCCGGCGGCTGAGGCGCCCGGTGATGTTCCCGCTGCCTTTCACCTCTGTATTCTTCAACGAGGATATGAGCATTTGTCCCGCCGTCAGGAAATGAACTCTGAGCTGCGACGCGGGGTTTCTTCTCTGAATGCCAATCAACGGGTTCACGATTAAAATGAATACGCGACGCTTCAAAGTCATAATGTTCAAATGGCTCACGCGCTGATAAGAAAGGCGGAATCCGCTTATGATAGACGCTCAGCACACATCGGATGAAGCCCGCAAGACCTGAAGACAGAAGCAAATGCCCTACATTCGGTTTCACCGATCCGATCCGGCAGGGCAGAAGCGTTTTCCGGTTCAGCTGATAGACATCTGAGAGCGCCTTGATTTCCACCGAATCAACGATTGGGGAACCGCCTCCGTTCACTTCTATATATCCAATGTCTTCGGGCGACTTTTCCGCCATGTCAAGCGCAGTTTGAATGGCGTCTCTCTGCGCTCTTATATTCGGTGAACCGGGACCGAGCGTCCGGCCGTCATTGTTTACCGAGACGGCTTTTATGACGCCGTAAATACGGTCTCCGTCCCGCACCGCATCGCTCAATCGTTTGATAAAAACCGCCCCCGCTCCTTCTCCGAGCACTTCTCCCGCTGATTCACGGTCAAATATATGAAACACGCCGTTCTCATTTAAAATATGGCGTGCTCCGAATAACCGGTGCGCGGACGGAGATAAGAGCAGACTCACCGAACCGACTAAGGCCGCGTCAATCCTTCCGGCTAAAAGGGCGTCTTTTGCAAAGGACAGCCCGATCAGCCCTGAGGAACATGCTGTATCCACGACAAGGCTCGGCCCTGTGACATTCAAAAATCGTGAAATGTTGGCCGCCAAATAGTTTTGCCCCGCCCCCAAAATCGGGTTAGGCGCCTGCAGGATATGTTCCATACCGGCTGAAGGCTGCGCCCTGCCGCCGATGTACACGCCGACTTTCCGGCCCGATAAATCCTTTTGGCCGTACCCGGCATCATTTACGGAATGAACCGCTTCTTCTATTATGATCCGCGCCTGCGGGTCCATAATTGCCGCGTCTTTTTCAGAGATGCCGAAAAAGCCTGCATCAAACATGTCGATATCATCAATCCACCCCGCATAATCCTTTGCATTTGCTGTTGCATGCCAGCGCGATGCGGGGACAGGCCGAATGGCGGTGTTTCCTTTCATCAGCAGCTCCCAAAAAGCATCCGTTCCGCCCGCCCCCGGAAAACGGCAGGACATACCGACGACGGCAATATCGTCTTCGGTATCCGCTTTCGGCTTTATGGATGTTCTCTCTTCAGCGGCGGCGGTTAAATCAGGCTGGACGTCCCTGTCTTGAACGAAACCATTTTCTTTTGTCACAAAATCGGCTTCATGATGCGCTGCGAAATAGTCAACCATTTCTGTAATCGTTTGATATTGAAGCATTAAGGACGGTGTTAACTTTATGCTGATCCGTTTTTGCAATGATTGAACCAATTCCGCAAAGAGTATTGAGTCAATCCCGTATTCATCAAACGGCATATCATCTTTTATCTGCTCATCCGTCATTTTCAGTTCTTCACTGAAGACTGTGCGCACCCATTGACGAATCATATCCTTCACCTTTTGGTCACCGGCAGTGCTTTTTTTCACGGGAGCTTCAGATTTCTTCACCTTCAGAAGATCACCAAAATCAGCCTCACTGTCTTCTGGAACACAAGGAATTCCGCAGCTTTGTCCGTTTAAAATGATGTAATCTAAAAACTTCAGTCCGTCTTTGGCAGACAGCCTGGAAAGTCCTGATTTTTGATAAGCAGGTGTTTCCGGCAGGCCTTCAGCCATGCCGGTTTCTTTCCAGACGGGCCATTGAACGGCTTTAACAAACACGTTTCCTTTACCTGCTTGATGATTTGCAAAAGAGTCCATAAATGAATTAGCCATCGCGTAGTCACTTTGCCCCGCAGCAAGCGTAGGGATCAGGCCCGAAACGGATGAGAACAAAATAAAAAACGACAGCGGCTCATTCTGAACGGCTTCATAGAGACCGCGAAGCCCTGTTACTTTCGGCGTGCAAACGCTTTCGATTTCAGTTTCGGTTTTGTTATAAAAAGCGGGGTGTTCTCCCATTGCACCCGCGCAATGAAAAACGCCGGTAATCGGTCCCATCGTGCCGCGGATGCTGTCCATCATGTTCCTGAGCCCCTTTTGATCCGTAAGAGAAACGCTGTAATAGCGGATCTCCGCGCCCCGCTCGGCTAACCTCTGCATCCGCTCGGCTTTTTCCGGGAGAATGCCGTCCTTTTTCATGTCTGCCCACTCTGAGGAATCGGGAAGCGGCTCCCGCCCCATGATGACCAGTTTCCTGCATCCGCGTGAAACGGCATGCTCCGCCGCAATTGCGCCGATCCCGCGCGATCCGCCCGTTATTAACAGCACATCATCAGACGAATAGGAAAGCTCAGGCGCCGCCGAAACATTCATACCCTGCTTCAGAAACGGCACATAACGGCGATTCAGCCTGTAGCAGCATTCACTGCCGCTTTTGGCCCGCGGCTGTAAAAATTCAGTCTCAATCTGTCTGCTTAATTCTTCTGTATGCTCAATCGCACAATCGCTATCTATCGTAAAAGAATGAATGTTGGCATACTCAGCGCCCAGCATCCGGTACAGCCCCGCCGTTTTCGCCCCTTGCATCAGAGGTTTACTTTCCTTGAAAGGCTGGAGGCGGTGTGTCACTTGGCTGAACACAGCGCCGCTATGACGGAATGATTCAAGAGCCTGCTGTAAAAAGACAAGCTTTCCGTGTTCTATCTCTTCCTGCCGTTCATATTCCGCATCATATGCGGTTATGTCGACGATCCCAAGTATCTGTTTGTTTTGAAGAGACTCCCGCACTCTGCCGTAAAGGTTTCGCCCCGATGCGGCGGCGTAATAATCGGCGCCGTCTTTTGCCTGATGGATGAAACAGATCGTTTCAATATGGCTGTTTCCTTTAAAAAGAGCATCGGCCAATCGGCGCGTCTTATCCGTTGCAAGTATCATTACTGTTCCTGATAACGCTTCAGATTCCGCCGGATCTTGCTGCTTCCAGTCTTTTTGAAGAATGATCTTTTGGTTTTCCACCGATTCGTCTGTCTGTTTCCGGATATCCGCAGGCACAGGCACCCAATACCGCTCCTTCGCGAACGGATATACAGGAAGGCTGACCCGTTTCGGCTTCTCTCCTTCGTATAACAGGCTCCAGTCAACGGCGGCTCCTTTTGCCCACTCAGTGAGCAATCTGGAATATTGCTTGTTTTTCAACAGCTCGGCCATTCCACTTGATGAAATATCATCTTGAGCACGTCCGCGGAAACATCCTTCAATTTCTGTTTTCCGTTCAAGCACATCCTTCAGTTTCGCTTGCAGACCGCAAACGGAAGTAACGATAAATGCCAGCCGTTCAGGCATCGCTTCTCTGCCAGCTTGAAGCGTGTAGGCCAGGTCTTTAAGGTTGACTTCTTTTTCCCGTAAAAAGCGGTCATACCGTTTGACATATTCTAATAGGCGTTCTTCATTTTTTGCCGAAAGCAGAAACAGAACCGGCTCGTCTTCCCTTATATTCACCGATTTCTTTTCAGCCTGTGGCGGCAGATATTCTTCTATGACAAAATGGGCATTGCTCCCGCTGGCGCCAAAAGAACTTAAACCCGCTCTTCTCGGCTGGTCAGAATGTGACGGCCGTTCCCATTCTTCCAGCCGGTCCGCCACATAAAACGGCGTGTCCGGAAACGGAATATGGGGATTCAGCGTGTCCGCGTGCAATGACGGAAAGATTTCTCCATGCTTCAGCTGCAAAAGCACCTTTGTTAATCCGGCGATTCCGGCGGCTCCTTCTAAATGGCCGATATTTGATTTGGCAGAGCCGATGGCGCAAAACCGCTTCTTATTTGTCCATTTGCGGAATGCGCGGCTCAGCCCTTCAATTTCAATCGGATCACCCAGAGACGTGCCTGTTCCGTGGGCTTCAATATAGCTCAATGTCTCCGGATCAACGCCGGCACTCTGAAAAGAATCTGTAATGACTTCCGCCTGTGATGCCGGATCAGGCACGGTCAAACCGGATGTTTTTCCGACATGGTTTAAAGCGGAGCCTTTTATGACGCCATATATCGGACAGCCCATTCTTTCCGCTTCTTGAACGGTTGTCAGTAACACCGCGCCGACGCCTTCTCCCGGCACATAGCCGTCACCGCCGTCGGCGAAGCTTTTGCAGACGCCTTCTGAAGACAGAAATCCGGCATTCGCCAAAAACGCATATTTATGCGGGTGTGTGACCGCATTCACACCCCCGGCAAGGGCGAATTCGCACTCCCCCCTTTTAATGCTTTCACATGCCAAATGTATGGATGTGAGCGAAGAAGAGCACATCGTATCAACAGCCATTGACGGTCCTGTAAAGTTCAGGCAGTGAGACACAATATTCGGAACAGAGGCAGGCGTTACGCCCATAGACAGCGGTGTGCCCCGCTGTGTAATTTCAGCCCCGAACAGCTCATAATGGCTCCAAAACACACCTGCGAATACCCCGACGCGTTTTCTTTTTTGCGAAGATGGCCCGCGCGCCGTTCTGTCCTGATAAAAACCGGCATCTTCACAAGCTTCCCAAGCCGTCTCTAAAAACAGCCGCGCCTGCGGGTCCATCATTTCAGCCTGGCGCGGAGTCAGATTGAAAAATAGCGGATCAAAGCTGTCTATGCGATCTAAAAATCCTCCGTAACGGTAGAACTGATCTGCTTCATATGAGAAAGAATAACCTTTCCATCTGTCTTTCGGCATTGTTGTGATGCAGTCTTTACCTGAGCGCAGATTTTGGTAAAATTCATCGATGCTTCCCGCTTGCGGATATCTTCCCGCCAATCCGATTACCGCAATATCGTGCTCTTCTGTGTGTCTCTCTTGTTTTCGGCTCCTTCTCTTGACAGCTGCATGGGATAATGAAGAGCGGTTCTTGTCTGCCACCTGATCCAATCGGCCCATGCTTTCAGTTACAGCCGGCTCCTTCCCGTATAAAATAACAGATTGCAGCTTGCCGAGTCGCAGCATATATTCAAGTGAAGCCATCCCTTCCCCAGTCGGAAGCGGGCTGGTGCCGGTTGCATCATTCATGATCTCTTTCATCAAGCTGTCAACCTGCATGCCGCCATCTTCCCAAAGCGGCCAGTTGATCGTCATAGAAGCCCCGGTCCGTTCGCCTTTTTCCGCTTTGCAATCGCGATATTTCATATATTCATCCATAAAAGCGTTCGCTGCGGCATAATCTGTCTGGCCCGCATTTCCGGCCAACGCCGAGAATGAGGAAAATACGGCGAAAAATTCAAGCGGTTCATGCCGTGAAGCTTCGTCCGTATGAATCAGGCCGCTGATTTTCGGCAGAAACACCTGCTTCAAGTCAGAACTGTCTTTTTGGATGATAAATTGATCTTTTAAAACACCGGCGCAATGAAAAATACCCGTCAGCCGGCCGAAGGTTTCTGTAATCTGAGCAAATGCCCGCTCTGTTTCGGTTTTATTGCCGATGTCCGCTTGAACGTAAAGAACTTCTGCGCCCAATGCTTTCAGTCTGCTGATCTTCTCAGACTGTTCCGGCGAACGGCCGATGAGTGCGAGCTTCACTTTTTCTTTTTCTGCAAGGTGACGGGCAAGCAGAAATCCAAGACCGCCGAGGCCTCCTGTAATGACATATACGCCGTTTTGTTTCCAAGGAGACTGTGTCTGCCCGTCCAGTTTCTCAATACGTTCGAACAATCTGATCTGCCGCATATTGTCTTTATACCGAATGTCTGTGCAGCCTGCATAAGAGCAGTCTGCTTCTGTTCTAATGATTGCGGCCGTCTCACTTGGCAATCTCTCATTCTTGTCACAGAAGGTGATCACCTGAGTGCGAAGAGCCGGATTTTCCAGATGTGCCGTTTTCAGCATAGCCCCGAGAGCGGAAGAAAATGCCGCTCCATTCTCAACGGCGCATACAAGCTGAATCAATGTATGTTCTTTCGGATGGTCTGTCAGTTCCCGTTTGAGCATACGAAATATGCGCTCGGCATCTGCTTCAAACTGCTCATCTGCAACCTCATGCTCCCTTTTCAGTTCTATCACTTCCGCTTCCGGGCAATGTGCGCCGAGTTCACCGGTGAGACGGGGTCCTGCATCGGCAGCGATAAGGAGATGACGGGTGTGTTTTTGCCTGTTCTGCACCGCCGTTTCCAGCGGATGATCTTTCCAGGCGGGTTCAAAAAACAGAACCTCATCAGCGATGTCAGCATCTGATGTATGCCGTTCTTCGGCCGAATCTTTCAGCACACAGCCCGCTTCATTGATAAGGTAATCCGCAAGGCGGCGGACAGATGAATATTCAAAAAGCAGAGTCGGATAAAACTGCTGCTGAAAAGTCTGCTCTAATATCTTTACAAGCTTCAGCAAATGCGCCGAGTCAAGCCCCATATCATAAAAGCCTTTCCGCACATCAATATCCTGTGCCGGACGATTGATCAACCTGGCGATTTCCGACTTTATGTAAGTCACCATGTTTTGGTCCGGCGTTTGCTGTTCAGGCACGTCTTCTGCGGCCACAGGACTTTCGGGCTCTCCACGGCCGCTTCTGTTCTGCTGAGGCGGCTTCTCTTTGTCTATCAGATGGGTAATCATATTCGCTTGTCTGACCCTTTTCACTGTCAGTTTCTCACATTCGGCCAATACGTTCCCTGCCCTGTCGTAAATCGTGAAGTCGGCCGAATAAACATCAGGTTCGCTGTCTGATGCGCCGCTTTCAGTGCGGCTGTTTTTCGCAGAATAAGTGTAAATCGTTTTCGGAAACGGCTGATGTATGCAAAAACGATTGATCATAAAAGGAATATAAGGTGTGTCATTCTGCTTTTGGGCCGACAATGCAAAGGAAGAGCCGGCAAGGGTGGACGCATCTAAAAAAGCCGGATGCGCCTTAAATTTCTCCCGGAATCCTTCAGCCAAATCACTCAGAGTGAGCTCTATTAATTCTTCTTTATCCTGAAGCTGATAAACGGCCCCTTCATTTTTCATAAACTCGCCATGCTCAATATGGCTTCTTCTTGCAATTCCGTAAATGTCATGCATGTCCCATTTTCGGCTTGCGTTTTTCATGAACGCTTCAATATTCAGTTCTTTTGCCCGGGGCGTGTCTTCTTGCAAATAAAGCTGGCATTCCATATTCTCATCCCGGTTTCCGCCAAGCGGTGTGCCGTTTTTTGCTTTTTCGCTAGTGATCTCAACTTTCCAGCTGTCACGCGCCGGCGTAAAGGTCACATACAGGTGTTTATCAAACTCTTCAGATGTTACAACAGGCTGCTTAAAAATAATCTGTCTTAATTCTATAGGCCGTTCACCGAGGTAACCGGCGGCGAGCCGATACAGCATATCTATTAAAGTCACGCCCGGGAGAACGCGGATTTGATGAACGCGATGATCCCGGACGATATAATTCGTATGGCTGATTTTCTGCAGGAACGTTTTGACTTGATCGGTGGCAACTGCCAATCTATCACACCTCGCTTATTTCAAACATTGCTTCTGTGCCCGCCTCATTTTCTTCCGCTTCAGGCAACTGTGCTTTTTCAGGCCAATACCGCTGTTTTCGGTATACTGTCTGGCCGCCTTTCGGTTCCATGGTCGCTTTTCGCTCTTTCGGTATTCCTTCGTTGCTGACAATGATATGGGCATTATTCCCGCCCAAACCGAACGCGCTGACCCCGGCCCTGAGTATCTCTTTTTTTCCGTCCCACCGCTTCAGCTCAAGCACAGGATAAAGCGGCGAATCATTAAATTGAAAGCGGGGGTTCGGTTTATGGCAATGCAAAGTCGGCGGCAGTTCTTCATTGGCAATCGCCAGCAAAACTTTGATGATTCCCGCCGCGCCCGCCGCACTCAGCAAGTGGCCGATATTGCTTTTGACGCTTCCTACACCGCAAAATTGTTTTTCATCAGAATAAGCAGACAAGACATTGGTTAATCCTTTTAATTCAATCGGGTCGCCGATCAATGTACCGGTTCCGTGCGTCTCTACGTATGTCATGGTGTCCGGCTCGATTTCCGCTGATTGAACCGCCTGCTCAATCAAGTCCTGCTGCGCCCGGGGATTCGGCGTCGTCACGCCCATTGTGCTGCCGTCATTATTTATCGCAGAGCCGTCAATAACACCGTATATTTTATCTTCGTCTTCTATCGCTTTTTCGAGCGGCTTCAGCATCAGCACACCGCAGCCCTCTCCGATTCCTGTTCCGTCCGCATCGGCATCGAAAGATTTTGAACGGCCGTTTGGCGATAAGATTCTCGCCGCGCTCATTGTGAGAAAAGGTTTTTCATCAAGCAAAATGTCAACCCCGCCCGCAAAGGCCGCTTCCGCTTCTCCATTTTGAATAGCCTGCACGGCCAAATGAATTGCCGTTAGCGAACTGGAGCAGGCCGTATCTACGACCAGGTTGGGCCCTGTAAAGTTATAAATGTGCGCCATATGTGCGGTAATAAAATTTTGCCCCGCGCCAATAATCGCGTCTTTTTGCAAATATTGAAATTTCTGATGAAACGCACCTGCCCTTGCACCGGCAAAAACGCCGATACGGCGGCCCCAGAGATCCTCTTTTTGATAACCGGCATCGGCCAAAGCTTCCGCGCTCACTTCGAGCCACTGCCTTTGCAGCGGGTCTATCATCGGTGCCAGCGTTTCTGAAATATTAAAATACTCCGGGTCAAATTGATCAATATCGTGAATAAAACCGCCCCATTTACTGATGCTTTTTCCTTCTTGATATTCACCCGGCTGATAGTGTTCCCCGGCGTTCCATCTGTCCGGCGGAACTTCAGTGACGGCATCCGTTCCGCTGCGGAGATTCTTCCAAAATTCTTTTATATCCCCCGCTTTCGGAAAATGACAGGCCATGCCGATGATCGCAACCTTTCCCCGTTTCCCGGGCTTATCTGCCGTTTTTTTGCTCCGTTTCGGCGTCTTCTGCAAAGGGACCTTCTCCGCGGAAACTGCTGCATCTGCCGAAAAAGCTTCCGGACAATGTGCGGCTAAATAATCCGCGAGCTGTTCTATGGTAGGGTGTTCCAGAAGGACAGTCGGATCAATTGAAACGGACGGCAGTTTTTGATCAATCTTTGTCAGTACTTGCGCCAGAAAGATAGAATCCATTCCGTATTCCTGAAAAGGCACATCGATATCCATATGCGTTTCATCGATACTCAGCTCTTTTGCCAAAAGCGACCTCAGCCAAGATTGAATATCAATCCGGTTATGTTCCCGTTTTTTTGTTTCAGGAGGTTTGGAAGCTGTTCTCATTTCTTTATGGGCGGCTGGCTTGGCGTTTTCCAGCGCTTGGATGTCCCAATCATGTTTCACTTGTGCCGGCAGCACGACAGCTCCGGGTCTTTCTCTTAAAATGTAATCAAGCATCTTGAGACCTTCCGCGTCAGAGTGCCGCAGCAATCCCGTTTGCTCATAAATCCCGCTTTTTATATCCCTGCTCATGCCCGTCTCATCCCATGCCGGCCATTGTATGCTGATGATGCCGCTCTCATTGTTTTCTGCAAAATAGTCCATATAAGAATTTGCCATCGCATAATCGCTCTGACCCGCCGCAAGAATCGGGACGGCTGCCGAGACAGATGAAAACAGGACGAAAAATGCCGGCGCATCATTCTTTACACTCTCATACAGACTGTGAAGGCCGTCTGCTTTCGGGGCGAGCACCCGCGCGATACTGTCTTTGGATTTGCGGAGAAAAGCAGGGTTTTCACGGTCCGCAATTCCCGCGCAATGCAGAATGCCTCCGACAGGTCCGAGCGTTGAGGTTACCTCTTTTATAAGCCGTCCGACTGCCTGCTTATCCGTCAGATCAACTGCTGAGACGCACACTTTTACGCCTTGTGATTCCAGCTGCCGGATAAGCTGTATTTTTTCCGAAACGACAGGGTCTGTTTGCTCAAGATCCCACTCGGTTTTCGGCGGCAGCTCCTTTCTGCCTGTCAAAAGCAGTTTCTTCACACCGTATGCGGAAACGAAATGCTTGGCGCATAAAGCGCCGAGTCCGCGCGTTCCTCCGGTTATCATCAGGACGGCGTCTTTTGGAAACACAGTCCGGTCTGTTTGCACGGCTTCAGGTTCAATCTGATCAGTCTGCCGAAGAACATAGCTGAAGCGCATGCCCTCCCTATAGCAAACAGCAGATTCCGTTAAGTCTGATTCAATTTCTTGTTTAATAAAAGCGGCTGTCTGCTCCAGCGGCCCTTCAGGATCAATATCGGCGTGACAGGTGAGAATATGGCTGTATTCATGCCGCAGCATGCGATAAAGCCCCGCTTTTTCAATACCATGCATAGCGGCCGCCTTATTTTTGAAGGATTCAAGCCCTTTTGTAAGATAAAGCATTTTCATGTTTTCTTGTCCGCGGCCGTATTCAATCAGCTGCTGCAGCGATGCCACCCAGCTGACGTCCTGCCGCTTTTGTCGGGAGCTGCAGCCGGTGAAGTCAATAAACCCCGAATAGATGGCCGCATTCGGACCCTGTAAGAAAGAGATGAGCTGATTTTCCTGCACAATGTCAGCATCATTCAGCTGTTTTTTCACCTCGGCGGCAAGGTCTTTTGTATCTTCAGAGACGATGAGCGCTATTTTGCTGTTGAACGGCTCGGGTGAAGACACTGCCTCGCAAGGCTCCCATGTTTTTTGCAATACTACTGTTTTTTGATTCGAAAGCGGCAGCTGCTCCCGTTTCGGCACCCAATAGCGGTCTGCTCTGAACGGATAGGAGGGCAGGCTGATGCGGCGCGGCTTACTGTCCGTATACAGCTGCTCCCAATCCGTGTCAAATCCGTTTGCCCAGAGCCGCAGCACTTTCCTGTATTTCTTTTTCTCAAGCCAGGCGCTGACGAGGTCAGCGGCGTCTTCATCGTCTGAGAACATGGAAATCGTGTTATTCTCGCGTTTTTTACGGCCGCTGATGATATCTTCGCTGTTTTTTTCCATCAGAAACGCGTTCAGTTTTTCAGTCAGTTCCTCTGCGGAGCCTGCAATGATTCCCAGCCTCGCTTCCATCGCATCCCGTCCGGTCTGCAGTGTGTATGCGGCATCTGCAAGATCGATATGGCGGGATGATCCGTTTTGGATAAAATCGCGAAGGAGACGCGCTCTTTCTTTCAGCCGCTCTTCATTTTTAGCCGACAAAACAAAAAGAGATGACGCTTTCTCAGGGGTTTCCTGCTGTTCCGTCTCACTTTTGCCCATGTATTCTTCAATAACGATATGCGCATTGACACCTCCGAAACCGAATGAGCTTACACCCGCCCGGCGGGGCAGGACCCGGCCGTTTTCATCACGCAGCGCTTCCCACTCCTTTGTTTCTGTCACAATGTAAAACGGGCTGTCCTTCAATTTGATATGGGGATTGATGTTCTCGCAATGCAGACTTTTGGCGAGCGTCCGATGTTTCAGCTGCATCAATACTTTGATAACGCCCGCAATACCTGCTGCGAGCTCCAAATGTCCGATATTTGTCTTCACTGAGCCTATCCCGCAATATCCGCCCGGAGCCCCGTCTGTTTGGAAAGCTTTTTTCAATGCACTGATTTCAATCGGATCTCCGAGTGCCGTCCCTGTTCCGTGCGCTTCTATATAAGTGATCGTTGACGGGTGAATACCGGCTTTTTGATAAGCGCTTTTCAGCACATCCGTCTGAGCCTGCGGATTCGGCGCGGTAAGTGACGCTGAGCGTCCGCCGTGATTTTCCGCTGTACCGCGGATGAGGCCGTAGATGTGATCCCTGTCACGCTCAGCCTCTGAAAGCTTTTTCAAGACAATCATGCCGGCACCCTCTCCTCTGACATAACCGTCAGCCTGATCGGAAAATGCTTTGCAGCGCCCGTCTTCACTGAGCATGCCTGCTTTTTGAAAACCGATATGCCCTTCAGGCGTGACGATCGTGTTGACGCCCCCCGCGACCGCCATATCACAATCTCCCGTTTCAATGGCTTTTACCGCGCGGTGAATGGCGACTAAAGAACTTGAACAAGCGGTTTCTACCGGCTCGCTCGGCCCGTGAATATCAAGAAAATAACTCATCCGGTTCGGCCCGACGGACGGCACGATTCCGGTCATCGTATACCCCTCGACAGGAAGACCCGCCTTATTGATTAAGGTTTGATATCCGCTTCCCAATGTGCCGGTGAAAATACCGGTTTTTGTTCGGGCAATCCGTTTTGCTGAGTACCCCGCGTCTTCAATGGCTTTCCACACATACATCATTAATAGACGCTGCTGAGGATCCATCATTTCAGCTTCTTTCGGAGATATCCCGAAAAACAGCGGGTCAAACCCGGCGATACCATCTATAAAACCGCCCCATTTAATTGACGTTTTATTTGCGTCCGCTGCCGGATCGCCGTAATATTCGCGCCAATCCCAGCGATCTCGGGGAATTTCTGTGATGCAATGCTCCCCTTTTTGTAAACGTGTCCAGAATTCATCTATGTCTTTCGCCTGCGGAAAAATACCGCTGATTCCGATAATGGCTATCGGTTCGGTTTTTTCTTCTGATTTTCCTTTTACGGATACGGGCGTTTCCCGCTTGACATGAACGGCCGCCGGAGCTTCAGCTTTTCTTATTCCGGCTTTTGGAGCGGTTTTTAAACTCTCTCTTTCTAAGCCGCTGAACGCTTCTTTCCAT
Organism: Bacillus sp. SIMBA_026; assembly: GCF_046535335.1. Lineage (NCBI taxonomy): Bacteria > Bacillati > Bacillota > Bacilli > Caryophanales > Bacillaceae > Bacillus > Bacillus sp. SIMBA_026. The sequence goes on from NZ_JAWRWX010000001.1 coordinate 1,487,639, forward strand.
TCAGATATCAAATGACCGCTCAGTTTGCGCAATGTCGGAAATTCAAAGAAGATAGTCGGGCTGAGCTCAAGCTGATAAGTCCGATTTAATAGATTTGTAAATTCAGTGAAGATGATCGAATCAAATCCGTATTCCGTCAGTTCGCTGTCAGCCTCAATATCTTTCATGCTTACCTTTAAAAGATCTGATACATGCCGCTTTAGTTTCTCTTGAACCTGATCTTTCAGATCTCTTGCATCTGCCACTGCCGGAGCTTGTCCGGCGGCGCTTTGTTCTTCCCCCAGATCGAAAATATGGCTGCGGATCCGTTTTTCGTCGCCCTCTGCCACCATGACCTGGTGTTCTCCGGAGGCAAAAGCCGCGTAAAGCGCCTGGATGCCTGAAGCCGATCGCATAGCTTTCATTCCGGTCTGTTCGTACATCAGCCGTTCGGTCTCTTTGTCCACGCGCATACCTCCTTCTTCCCAAAGCGGCCAGTTGACAGACAGGGTCTGCCCGCTCCGCTCGTTGTCCCGCACGAGACGGTTCCGGCGGGCTGCATAAACATCCATAAATGCGTTGGCTGCCGCATAACCGGCCTGCCCCGGATTTCCCATGCCTCCCGCTAAGGAAGAAAACAGAATAAAAAAGTCCAGCCGCACATCTTTCGCTGCTTCATCAAGATTGATAAGCCCTTTCACTTTCGGCGCCATGACGGTCTTCCGTTCGTTTTCTGTCTGGTTCAGAATGTAGTTGTCAGCAATTACGCCTGCGCCGTGAATGATCCCGTCGAGTGTTCCGTGCTCCTCCTGTATGCCGCGGACGAGGGCGATGACCGCCGCTCTGTCTGTCACGTCAACCGGTTGATACAATACGCGGGCGCCCGACGCTTCCAAGCGCCGTAAGCGGGCGGAGCGCTCTTCATCAAGCGCTTCTGCCCTTCCCGTTAATACGAGGACAGCGTTTTTGACGCGGGAGGCTATTTCTTCAGCGAAAATCAGTCCGATGCCGCCCGCTCCCCCGGTGAGGAGGTAGACCCCTTCGTCTTTCCACGGAACGGCGCCGCTTTGAGAGGCCGGCAGATGACGCCAGTCTCTGACGAGACGTTTGCCGTCTTCATAACGGATTTCCGCTTGTTCAGGATGCGCCCGGTTTTCTTTCAGCTTGGCAAGAAGCGCTGATGCTGACTCGTCCGGATCGGCTTGGATGACTTGGCCGTACAGCTTCGGATGTTCAAGGTGAGCCGTTTTCAGGAAAGCGGCCAGCCCCGCCAATACATTGTCTTCCCCCCTGTCGGGGACAAGAAGCTGGATCAGCGTTTTTTTCTTCTGTTTTTCTTTGGTAAGACGCGTGACGATCGCTGACAGCTCCGCCGCGCAGGCGTCATAACGGTCTTCAATCGGACCTTCGCTGTCAGCCGCACATACGGCGCCGCTTATGTCCTCAGCATTCATTCCGCCATACAGCGTCACGTATCTGAAAGACTCTTCTTGTCCGCCGCCTTCATCCGGCGGTGATTCCTGCCACTTTGGCTGAAGCAAGAGCGGTTTTTCCTCCGTTTCCTCTTCCAGAAAACGGGCGGTGAGCCCCGTCAATCGGACACATACCTCGCCGTTTTCATCACACAGCTCAATATGATAGGCGCCGTCCGCTGAGGAAAGCACCGCCCACATCGTCTCCCGGCACCCAGAAAACACCTGCATATCCTGGAGGGCAAACGGCAGAAACGGCCGTCCGGACGCGGAACCGTCTGAGAGCACGAGACCGATAGAAGCCTGAAGGGCGGCGTCAAGCATGCTCGGATGCAGGGTGAACGGCTCCTTTTCCTCGCGGGCGGACGGCGGAAGAGTGAGCTTTGCGAGCACTTCTCCGCTTCCGGCATAGACGGCGTCAAGCGCCTGATGCGACGGTCCGTAGGTGATGCCGAGGCTGTCGAATGCTTCATAGCACTCAGCCTTTGACATGCGCCGGCCGCCGCAGCGCGCCTGAACCGCTTCCACATCGAGAACAGGAGCACGCTCCGTCTCTTCGAGCACGGCCTTTCCCTGGAAAAAGACAAGCGGCTCTTCTCCTTCGGCATACGCTTCAAAAGCGATGTCTCCGTTTTCTTCCGGCTGAAGCTTCACATGAAGCGTCACTCCTTCAGAAAGCGCCGTCACCGGCCGGAGCCAAACGATCTGTTTGAGCCGGACACCCGTTTTCCCGCCGGGCAAATCTTCAGCGGCAAGTGTAACGGCGGCCCGGGCCATTTCTAAAGCAGCTGCGCCCGGAAGCACCGGTTTTCCATTGACGATGTGATCGGCAAAAAATGGTTCATGCCCTGAAAAAACAGAAGTAAAGCGCTGGGCGGTAAAAGTCGATGTATTCGTATGGAGCAGCGGATGGAGCTTTTCACGTTCAGCTGAATTCCGGCTTTCAAGCTCTCTCTGAAGACGATCGGATGCCCAATACGTCTGCCTGGCAAACGGGTAGCCCGGCAGATTGCCGATTCGCGGCAAAGGTCCGCCATAAAGCAAGTCCCCTTCGATTTCATAACCTTGACAATAAAAATCTGCCAGCACGCATAACAGCTCCTGATATTTTCTATGGTCAGAATATGAGGCGCTGCACTTGCCGAGCACTTCTATTATGTGCTCCTGAATATGCTGACGGCCTGCAAAGTGCTGCGGTACTTTTCCCGAAAACACATAAGGATGATGTTCATTAAGCTTTGCCTGCTTCCATACATACACTGCGTCATCAGCATCTTGCACTACGATGGCGGCGCGATGGTTAAAGTGATGCCGTCCTTTTAACAACGTATAGCTGAGCTGGGCCAGATCATTTTCTTTCAGTCCGCCATTTTCCGCCCAAGTGATCATATCTTCGATTTTTTCCTGAAGGGCCTCCTCTGTTTTTGCAGACAAAGTAAGTAAATATGCAGGGGCATCACGATGAGGTGAAGCGCTGCGCTTATAGCTTTCCATAACGACATGGGCGTTTGTTCCGCTCATCCCGAATGCGCTGACTGCCCCCATTCGGTTTTTACCCGGCAGAGAAGGCCACGGTTTACCCGTTTTATTCACATAAAAAGGACTCTTCTCCCAGTTGATATAGCGGTTTTCCCCGCTGCAATGCAGACTGGCGGGAATGATTTCACGGGAGAACGCCTGTAAAAGACTGATCAAACTGACAATGCCTGATGCGGCAAACGTGTGGCCGATATTGGTTTTAATTGATGTGAGCGCGCAAAATGCTTCTTCGTTTGTATAGGCAGAAAATGCGTCATAAAGCGCGTTAATTTCCACCGGATCACCGAGTTTTGTACCTGTGCCGTGTGTGACGATATATTCAATATCTTCAGGGTTGATACGCCCCCGGTCATAAACGGAAGTAAGCAGCCGGGTCTGCGCGACGCCGCTCGGAGCGGTAATTCCGTTTGTTTTCCCATCATAATTGATGCCGCTCGCCCGAATCACCCCGTAAATCGGATCACCATCCGCTTCCGCCTCTCTCAGCGGCTTCAGAACAACCGCCGCGGCCGCTTCCCCCGGAACCATGCCGTCAGCCCTTTTATCAAACGCGAAGCATTTCCCGTTTTCTGACAGCATTCCGGCTTTATCTATCGTTTCAAAAAAGTCCGGGGTATTCATGATATTCACCCCGGCCGCAACAGCTGTTGTGCACTCTTTATTCTGCAAGCTTAATACCGCCTGATGGACAGAAACGAGCCCCGAAGAACATGCTGTATTTATCGCCATCACAGGACCGGATAAATTCAAGTGATAAGCCAGCCGCGCCGCCAAAATACCGTTATGATGAGACGTGACATTGCCTTTGTCCCGTGTTAAAAGGTGATAATCTCCTTCTTCCGCCCCCACAAACATACCGATCGTCTGCTGCTTGATGTGACTGGCGCCGTAGCCGGCGTCCTCAAGGGCCCTCCACGCTTCCTGAAGAAGCAGCCGCTGTTTCGGATCCATCGTTTCAGCTTCCCTCGGCGATATTTCAAAAAATAAAGGGTCGAATTCGTCCGCCCCCGGTACAGCGCCGAGTTTCCATTTTGAACTTGTGAAGCCTTTTTTTGCGACCGGTGCGACAACATCCTTTTCCTGAAACAGAATGTCCCACAGCTCGTCCGCCGTGCGCGCCTGAGGAAATCGGCCGCTCATGCCGATAATGGCAATGGAATCAGCTGCCTGACTGCCATCGGTTCCGGCGTTCAGCTTATTTCTTCCCCTCTGCTTCTTTCGCTTTTCCGTTCCTGCCTTTTCAAAGACAGATTGATCTGCGGATTCAGGTTTCTTTTCTTCATAGACATGCTCCATGACGGACTTGTGTTCCGTCAGAAAATAGCGGACGACCTTCTCCAGTGTGGAATGTCCGAAAAACAGGGCCGGTGTCACTTCAATTCCGTAATGAGCGGACAAAGAAGAGGCGAATTCCGCCAAACTGATAGAATCAAAGCCGAAATCAGCCAGATTGTCAGTGTCCGTCAGTCTGTTCTTGTCTATTTTCAAAAGCCCCGCCGCCAGTTCTTTCACATCCCAGCTTACGCATTCTTCCAGTGTAAAGCCTTTCATTTCACTCCGCCTTCCTGAAAACGGGACGTTCCTGTTTACAGAACCCGAAATCGGCCGTTCGCCTTGATCTATCTGCAGGAAGCGTTTGGCCCTCGACGGAAAACCGGCCAGGACGAGATACTGGCTGGACGGCTGGACTAACAATGTTTCAAAAGCGTCGAGTCCTTCCTCTGTGTATAAATAACGCTGTCCGCTTGATTTTAAATACATATCGGTGCTTTCCGCCGTGCCGACATGCATCCCCCCTTCTTTCCAAAGCGGCCAATTGATTGCAAGTGACTTGCCGCTTCTGAGTCCGAGGCTCACAAGTTTTTCCCGATGACGGACAAAAGCCATTTGGAAGCGGTTCCCCATCGCGTAGTCACAAGAACCGAAGTCTCCTAAAATCGCTGAAGAAGAAGAGAAACAACAGAAGAAGTCAAGCGGCTCCCGTGACAGAACCTGATCTAACACCGCGGTGCCGTCCGCTTTTGGCGATAAGACTTGCTGAAAGGTTTGCAGATCTTTCTCCAGAATACTTTCAGTGCCTTGAAGACCTGCAGCGTGAATGACACCGTGAATCGGCCCGCATCCTTTCTCTTTCGCTTCTTGCAAACCTTTCTCCATCTGAGCCTGATCTGCGGCATCCGCCTGCACGTAAAACACCTTGGCGCCTGATTCTTCCAATCTCTTTATCTTGTTCAGCACCGGGCCGCCTGCCGCTGATCTCCCCGTCAAAATGAGCGTAACCGGTCCTTTTTCAGCGAAATATCCGGCAAATAACAAGCCTAATCCCCCGCATCCGCCGGTAATCAAGTACGTTTTCCCGCTTTTTATCACACGCTTCTCAACAGGGGCAATATCCGTCTGCTTCATTTCCATGACGTGACGGATTTCCCCACTGTACATGACACTGCGGAACGACTCGCTGTGAAGTTCTTCACATACGTTATGGATCAGTTTTTCTAACGGTCCTTTTTGTTCAAAATAAACCGCGGCCGTATCCGTCTCCGGCAAGATCAGTTTCAGCGACCGTTCCAGCCCGATCCATGACTCGGCGTAACTGATATCGGTATCGCTCCCGCACTGAGCGGAAAGAAAGATTCGCCTCGGTTTAAAACGCAAAGAAGCAGCTGCGCGGATCACATGATACAGAATGGAATAGTCTTTCACGGTCTTTTCATCTTCAAGCGGCCATCCATACAAAATGGCATCCGCTTTGCCTGCAGCCGTTTCAATATGCCGAAACGTTTCTTGATATGCTTGTCCGTCAGTGATTTTAATTTGATAATGCGTGTTTGAAAGCTTTTGAGTTTCCTCACCCTGTGAAATAAAAAACACGCCGGCTCCCGGATAAAGGGATTGTAAAGACTGATAAGCATGCTTTCTGGCAGCTTCTCCCGTAAGAAAACAGATGACCGTTTTCAGCTCTTCATGAATGGATTTCTTCAAAGGCTGCTGCGTCCACATTTCTTCAAATATCATCATCTCGGATTGTTCCTCTTGCCCGTGATCCTGCTGAGACGGCAGTCTCATTCTTATCCCTTTGATTTCTGCGCAGACAGTGCCGGTTTCGTCACAAAATTGAATGTCACAGCCGGTTTGATTCTTTTTATTAATATACATCCACATGCCGGATGAGCACGGACGCATGACGCGCAGTTCTTCAACCGCTTCAGGCACGATATGGACTGACGGCTCCGTTTTTGCCAGGACTTGAAAAGCTGCGTCCAGAAATTCCGGCGGCAGATGATATCCCGGATTACAGCCGCTTTCATCTATAAGAGCAAGCTTCGCCCAAACCGCATTTTCTCCCGCATAAAGCTTTTCAACGGTGCGGAACTCCTTACTGATCGTTACACCTGACGTGCCTGGTGTTTCATAATCGAATGACAGCGGGCGGCAGTCTTTTTGTAAGGAGGCAATATCCAGCACGCGGGATGGTTGTATGTTCCCTTGTCCGATGATTCCATAATGATGCAGCTTCTCTTCGTCACTGTATATTTCATAATGGATGCCTTCCTCGTCTTTAGACAGAAGGGAGAGATTGACGCCCGCACCGTGATGTCCGCCGGTAATCGGGTCAGTCCATGCCGCCGTTCGGATCCATATCTCTTTTTCTTCAGAGCTGTCTGCCGCATGATGATAAGCCGCAAGCGCCATTTCTAAATAAACGGCTGCCGACAGAACCCGCCCCCCTCTCACATCGTGGAAAACGTGTTCCCGGCCTGTAAAAGAAGTATGATAGCTTTGCTCCGCCAAGGTTGACGTATTTTCATGCAGGAAAGGATGCACATATTCAGTTGTTCCTGTTTTTGGTTCTTCCCGCTTCATCCAGTAGCTTTCTTTTGCAAATGGATAAGACGGCAGACTGATACGATGCGGCAGCGCCCCTTTATATAAAGATGCCCAATCGACGGGCGTCCCGTGAACCCAGGCATTCAAAAGACTGTCAAATTGACGTTTTTCCATCCAATCACTGACTGTGCCTTCCGTCTCCGTGACAGCACTATCACCCCGTCCTGTAAACACCCCGCTTACGGAACCAGCATTATTCAGAAAAGCAGTCAGCTTCTGTTCCAATTCAGAAACAGAGTCCGCTGCCATCGCCAGCCGTTCTTCCATCGGGACCCTGCCGACTTGAAGGGTAAATGCCGCGTCAAGCAGGTTCGCATCTGTAATTGTTCCGTTTCCGGCGGCATCCGCCAGCAACAGAGCCCGCTCGCGCAAGCGGTCTTTATCTTTTGCCGATAAAACAAAAAGCGCCGGACGGCCGGTGTCTGCCGAACTCATTTCAGCCGGTTCATACTCTTCTATCAGCAGGTGGGCATTTGCACCGCCCGCACCGAAAGAAGATGTACCCGCGATTCTCGGATATTCCCGTGTTACTCCTTCAGATTCTATGACCGGCCGTCTCCATTCCGCCGTTTTCTGCTGCACGATAAAAGGAGAAGTTTCAAAATCAATTTCCGGGTTCAGCTGCTTTGAATGCAGCGACGGCACCAGATATCCGTGTTTCATCTGAAGAAGAATTTTGGTGACCGCAGCAATGCCCGCCGCACTTTCCAGGTGTCCGATATTGGATTTAACAGAACCGATGGAACAAAATTGCTTTGCATCCGTATAGCGTCGGAAAGCCTTGGTTAACCCTGCGATTTCAATCGGATCTCCCAAGGAAGTGCCGGTGCCGTGGGCTTCCAGATAGCTGATTGCTCTCGGATCAATACCTGCCCGCTCCATCGCCTCTGCGATCACTTCTCCTTGTGCATTCGGATTCGGAACGGTGAACCCGTTCGTTTTGCCGCCGGCGTTCAGAGCGCTTCCTTTAATGACACCGTATATATGATCATGATCTTCAACAGCCTTCTTCAACGGCTTTAACACGATACAGCCGACACCCTCTCCGTCAACAAACCCGTCAGCCTTATCACCGAACGCTTTGCACGCGTTTGACGGTGACAGCATTCTCATAGAAGAAAGTCCGATATAATGAACCGGATCTGTAATCAGGTTTACGCCGCCGGCAATCGCGCATTCAGATGCACCTGTTCTGATGCTTTCTGCGGCGAGATGAATGGCGGTTAAGGATGAGGAGCATGCGGTATCGACCGCGATGCTCGGACCGTGAAAATCAAACACATAGGATACGCGGTTCGGGATAAAGTGGTAGTGGGCTCCTGTCGGATAGTTGCCGTTCATGACACCCGCAAAGACACCAACCTTTTTACGGGCGCATAGTGAATCAGGGGTATATCCGGCATCCTCAAGAGCCGCATAAGCGGTTTCCAGAAACAGTCTCTCCTGCGGGTCCATGCGCTCCGCTTCTTTCGGGGAGATTTTAAAAAACAGCGGATCAAATTTATCAATATCTGTTAAAAAGCCGCCCCACTTCGTATACATCCGGCCTTCCTTACCTTTTGTCTCATCATAGTAGTCCCGCCAATCCCAGCGGTCTTTCGGAATTTCGGTGATTCCGTGTTCACCGGTCTTTAACCGTTCCCAGAACTCATTAACATTTTCAGCTCCGGGATACCGTCCGGCAAGACCGACAATTGCTACTTCAAGGTGTTTTGACGGCGGTTCGGAAGCGGGCGGCGCTTTTTCAGAAAAAGATGCCGCTTGGCGCTTCGTCAATCCGGCGCTTTTTTTGCGGCTTTGCTTTTTCTGTAATGTGTGCGGCGCCTTTTCGGCTTCTTTATTTGTCTTGAAAATCCCAGCCATATCATCCTGTCTTGAGCTGACGAGATATTCCGCTAATCCGCCGATTGTCGGATACTCGAAGAACAAAGTGCTGCTGATATCAGGTATGTCTTCCCGCACGCGGTTGGTCAGCTGTACGATTAAGATGGAATCGATTCCGTATTCTTCAAGGGGCGTATGGGCTTGAACGTCCTCAATCGGCATCTTTAAGATGGCGCTGACGATCTGTTTCAGGTACTCTGTGCTTTTTTCAAGCAAAGAGCCGGATGATGCCGCTTCAGTATGATGGACTTCTTCAGAAAATCGCGCATGCAGTTCGCGCTCCTTCGTTTCAGCCAAGTATGCGGCAAGCTCTTCTATCGTCCGGTATTCAAAAAACAGCGTGCTGCTGATATCAGGGACGAGATCCCGCAGCTCATTCGTCAGCTGAACGATCAGAATAGAGTCAATGCCGTATTCATCCAGAGGAGCCAGCGGATTTATCTCTTCTGCCGGCATTTTTAATACTTTTGCCGCAGCCCTTATCAGAAAAGCCGCTGTCTTTTCCGAAAGCCCCTCTCCCGCTTGTTTGATGGGGAGCTGACGATCAGAGGATGTTTGCGGTACGTTTGATTGGCGCTTTTGCGCGGTGTAAGCTTCCCTGCTCTGCCTGATGACTCCGTTGCTTTTCGCCGTGATAATCTGCTGGGTGTGCAGACGTTCGTTTTCAGCCGGAAATTGAATGGAATGAAAGCCTTCAGCCATTAAAACGGATTTCCATGTTTCCGGATAAAGACCGGGGCACCCCGGAATCCGCAGCGCCTCGTCTTCGTACAGCCACCAGCCCTCTAATAAGCCGAATGTAACATGTGTAAACGGCGTATGCCCGCCCAGTTCATTAACAAGCAGCAAACCGTCCTTTTTCAATACGGCTTTTGCCGTCCGTAATGTTTTCCGGATATTTTTGGTGGCATGCAGCACGTTTGCGGCAATAGCGATATCGTAGGTTCTCAGATGTAATCTCTGGCCCGCCGCAGGCTGCTCCACATTAAACAGCTGATACGTCAAATACGGATTGTCCGCGCCGTATTCCTTTTCGGCATGCATTAAAAAAGCTTTTGACAAGTCGGTATAACAGTATTCCTGAATATGGTTTTGAAAGGGGCGGAGCTTTTTAAACAGTGTGCTGCTCGTTCCGCCGGTGCCCGCTCCGATCTCCAGCAGACGGATGTTTGCCTCAGGATTGTTTTTAATTACATTTTCCACATAAATACACGCTTCATTTGCCAGCACATCGTTGTAATAATCAGCGAGAATATTATGCTTATAGATTCCTTCAACAAGCTCCATTGAGGAATCGGGAAACATCACGTCAGTGGCTTTTATTTTGCCTGTTAAAATGTCAGGCAAAGCTTGAATGACGGTATCCGCCAGCAGAGCCTGCGCTTTCATATCCGGATCTTTCAGCCATTCGTTTTTCTTCTTATGCCACTCTTCCCAAACCGCGGCCGTTTCATCGCTTTTAAAATCGCTGTCTAAAAGACGGATGCTTTCTTCCAGCCAGCGCTCATATAAAGGCAGACAGGAAGCCGCCGGCGCTTCGCCGGTCAGACCCATTGAACGCAGCGTCACCCGCAGCACTTGCAGCAAAAGCCGATTCAATTCTTTCATTTGATTGCTTATTTCTGTTCTTAAGGATAACTGTGTACGGTCTTTTTGTTTGTCTCCCTTACCCAAAACCTTATCCTCCTAAGAAAATTAAATTTGCTCCGTCATTTTGACAGGCAATCAGATAGTCACAAATTCATGAGGGTTCATTCCCTCGATCGGAATCGGCTTGGTCAGCTTCATCAGCCCCATACGGGAGATCGGCTGCGTCAGCAGAGTTTCCAGCGCCTGCATCCCTTCCGCACGGCTGATCAGCCCGAGACCGATTGCACTCAGTCTGTCAAACTCTTCAGAAATGTGATTGTCAGCCCGCTCCCAATAACCCCAGTTCATCACTTTGACCCGGCATGACAGCCGTCCGGAAAGCTCATGGGCAAATGCGTCTTTAAATGCGCACCCCGCCGCATAATGACTTTGGTTCGGATTCTTAATATATGAAATAACCGAAGAGAAAAAGAGAATAAAGTCTAAAGACTCTTTCGCAAATACTTCGGCAATGTTGACGGAAATATCCACTTTCGCCGCAAGGCCGGCGTGAAACTGTGATTCTTCCATATCTTTTACGCTTTCATTCGCAAATACCATCGCTGAATGAACGACGCCGCTGATGGTGCCGTATGTGTTTTTAATCTGTTCATAGGCGCGCTGAAGCGATGGAAGATCAGAAGCATCTGCGGCTATATATTCGGGAGCCGGGCCTGATGACCGGTACCGGTCTATTTTTTGGCGTATCCGGCTGTCCAGCGGCCGCCTCCCGATCCAGACGACTCGGGCTTTATACGTCGTCACCATATAATCTGTCCAAACCTCGCCGATGCCTCCCGCACCGCCGATGATGACATATACGCCTCCATAGCGGTAAGGAACACTTTCAGACGGCCCGCTTTGGACCGGCAGCAATTGAGGCCGGTACCATTCCTGATGTCTGCGCACCCATGCTTTACCCGTACGGTCGCGGGGCAGGCTGAATATGTCTTCTGCGGGGAAATCCCCCCCGTCTTCAAGATCGGCCAGACGGATGTGCCAGCTCGGATGTTCTTTAGCGAGAGACCCGACGAAACCGTGCACACCGGAATGAGCGGGACGCACCTCATCATATTGGGTGATAGGCTGTGCTTGGTGCGTAATCACCGTCATCCCGAGCTGCTCTTTTCCATACCCGAGACCGATAAGAGCTTTGGCAGCTCTAAAAATTTGCAGCACCCCGCTTTTTTGATCATGGCTGTCAGAATCAGCCGGCTGAGGGGCAAACCAGATCATATGCTGAATCTCACCGAGACGGCGGAGCCGATCAGATATCACTTCAACGGAAGCACTTTGGCTGCTATCAAATCGCACAGCTTTAGGAAACAACCGTAAAACCGCGTCCGCCTGCCCGTCTGTACCGCCCATGATGACAGCTTTTGCTTCAGAAATGGGGAAGCCGGTTTGGTTGTCTATCGGTTCCGCGTCCCATACCTGCATCAGTTTGACGGCTCCGGTAAGGTTACCCGGCAGATCGTATTGCTTATTATCGGTTACGGCCGGCGCACTTTCGGCCATCCGGGCAGAAAATCCTTTTATCCTTACACACACATTGCCGCGTTCATCACATATATCCATGTCCATTCTTCGTACGGCCGGTGTTTCATGTGTCACAAATACGGCCGCCCACATGTTTGGACTGCACGGATGAAAAACGGTCAGTTCATGCAATTCAAAAGGCATTAACGGCTGCTCCGGATAACCCGCTTGATCTTCATTCATAACGCCGATGGCCGCCTGAAAAGCGGAATCTATCAGACTAGGATGGAGCACAAACTGTTCGGCTTCATCAGAAACGGAAGCAGGGAGCACCAATTTAGCCAAGGCTTCTTTTTCCCCGCAATAAATGTGATCAATTCCTTGATGTGAAGGTCCGTATACAATTTCCGCCTTTGCAAACGCCGCATAGCAGTCTTCTTTTGACAGCACTTTTTTGCGGCATCGCGCTTTCAGCTGTTCAATATGCAAAACCGGCGCCTCAGACAGCGGCTCAATCACAGCACTGCCTTCACAATAAATGTCTGAATCATTTTCATTGCTGTACACTTGAAATGACACATTGCCGTTATCCTCCAAAGAAAGCCCTGTCGTCATACGCAGCGGCTCTTTTTTATGAACGGCCTGGCGTATCCAGCTGATATACCGCAGCGAAATGCCGGTTTTAGCCGTGTATTCAGCGGCTAACGGCGCGGCAGCCAGTTCAGCCGCGGCTCTCGCCATTTCAAGATAAGCCGCCCCGGGGAGAACACGCTTGTTTCGGACGATATGATCGGCTAAGAAGAATTCATCTCCGTTCAGTATCGTACTGAATTTTTGTTCTAACAAATCTGATGTATTGCGGTGAAGCAGCGGGTGAAGCCTGCTTTCTGTATTTACGGAAGTGACGGGATGATCGGGCTCCGGTATCCAATATCGTTCCTTTGCAAACGGATACGTCGGCAGACTCATCCTGCGCGGTTTCTCCTCCTGATACAGCCGCGTCCAGTCTATCTCAAATCCTTTTGACCACAGCTCCGCAAGTTTTTTGTAAGTGCCGCTGTCCATCCATTTTCGGATCAGCTCCTCCGTATCCTGATCATCATTCAGGAAACCCCTGATTTCCGTTCCGCTATCAGACCGCCCTTGAAAGCAGCCGTCAATCTGCCGTTTTTGTTCTGTAAATTCAGTTAATTTCCTGATCAGGTCCGCTTGATCGTTCACTAAAAAAACAAGCCGTTCTTCCATTGCCAGCCGTCCCGTTTGCAGCGTATACGCCAGTGACCGCAGGGAAAAAGGTTCATCAGGCTGCTTATCTAAGCCGGACTGACCGAAAAGACCGGAAAGAATATTCTTATATTTCTCATCGTTTGTCAGACATTCTGCTAAAGTCCGGACGGAAGTATGCTGTATGAGATCAGTCATGTCTATTGCCAGCCCGTATTGATCCGTCATCAGCTCAGCAAACTGTGTCAGCTGCATGACATCCAAGCCGAATTCCTTCCAATCCTGTTCACCATCTACCGAGCCGGACTCTACATGCAGAACTTCCGCCAGAACACTGCGCAACGCATTTTCCAGCTGATTTTGCATTGTATCTCTTTTGTCATGAAGCGGCCCGCTTCCTTCAAGCGCTTCATCTTTGAGAAACATCAGCAGGCGGGCAGCGTATTCTTTCAGCCGCTCCGGATTTTTCGCTGACAGAGGCACGATATACGGTCTCTCTTGATTCTCCGTAATACCGGGGTTTTCAGGCCTGTACTCTTCTAAAATGAGATGAACGTTTGAACCCGTCGCCCCAAATGAACTGATGCCCGCGCGTCTCGGACAGGCATGTTCACTGCCGTTCTCTGTATACGCCGGCCTTTTCCATGGCTCGGTTTTTTGCTGCACGTAAAATGGCGAGTCCTCTAAACGGAGATACGGATTAATCGTCTCTGAGTGCAAAGAAGGGACAAGCGTTTTGTGAAACAGCTGCAAAACCGTTTTATGAAGCCCGCTGATCCCGGCGGCTGATTCCGCATGTCCGATATTCGATTTAACGGAACCGATCGCACAAAATTGCCGATCCTCTGTAAACGTGCGGTAAGCTTTAACAAGACCTTGTATTTCAATCGGATCTCCTAAAGAAGTTCCGGTTCCGTGCGCTTCCACATAAGAAATCGTCCGGGGATCGATCCCCGTCTTTTCAAGACATTCAGCTATCATATCCCCCTGCGCCACGGGGCTCGGCACGGTAATCCCGCTGACGGTCCCCACGTGATTGACGGCGCTGCCTTTTATCACCGCATAAATATGATCTTTATCTTCTTCGGCCTTGTGGAGCGGCTTCAGCAGCACGGCTCCGATGCCGTCAGCTGAGACATAGCCCGTGCCTCCTTCGCCGAACGTGCGGCACAGTCCGTCACTCGAATGCATATCCATCAAGCCGTATGTGATATATTTTGTCGGGTGCAATGATAAATTGACGCCTCCGGCAAGAGCTGCTTCACATTCACCGCGTCTCAGACTTTCCGCCGCCATATGGACGGCCGTCAGAGATGACGAACACACCGTGTCAACCGCCATGCTCGGCCCGTGAAAATTGCAAAAATATGAAACCCGGTTTGCGATCGGCGCATAGTTCAAGGGATAAGGAAAGACCAGCCCTTTGGCCGCAGCTTCAGCGCCGGCGAGAGAATAATCCATATGCATCACCCCGGCAAACACACCGACGTTCATTCTCTTATTCGGCCCTTTCGGCTGAACGATTGTTTCCGGGGTGTAGCCCGCATCCTCAATCGTTTCCCAGCATGTTTCTAAAAACAATCGTTCTTGCGGATCTTTAGCTTCTGCCTCCCGCGGAGAAATCCGGAAAAATTTCGCGTCAAAACAATCCGGATCGTCTATAAAACCGCCCCATTTGGAAATCGGCTTGCCGGACGGCGATCGCAAATGCTCATATTTCCTCGTATCCCAGCGGGAACGAGGCACTTCCGTTACGCTGTTTTCTCCATTTTTTAAATTTGTCCAAAATTCACGAAGATTTTTGGCGCCGGGGTACCGTCCCGCCATCCCGACAATCGCAATATCTCCATTCTGCGTTCCGGCTGACACCGATTTTTTCACGCGGTTTTGGGTCGTCCTCTTTTTTTCCCGGTGCAAAGGCTCAGCACTTGAATGCCCGCTTTGAGCATGGCCGAAACCGGCTCCGTAATGTTCGCACAAATATCCCGCCAATTCCGCGATTGTCGTGTATTCAAATAACAGTGTCGGCAGAAGCTGCGTTCCGATTTTTTGTTCAATTTCCTTTACCATGCCCAACAGCCCCGGAGAATCCAGCCCCATTTCATAGTAGCCGATATCCGGGTCAATCTCTTGCACAGGTTTGTTCAATCGGGCGGCAAGCAATTCTTTTAAATAAAGGATGCACTGTTCAGTAAGGCCGGCGGAAGCCTCCGCACGGCGGGGCTCAGAAGGCGCCGGTTCCGCTTGCGGAGCCGGGACGGCATTCCGCCCGTCAGGTTCTTTCTTTTGCCGTTTCTGATTGATCAGTTCCGGGTCCCTCACCAGTTTATTGGCGAAGTTTTTCAGTTCGCCGACTTTTCTGCCTTCCTCATTGAAAAACTCCATTGTCACGTAAACGAGATCTTTCTTACGGGTGACGGATTCTTTTTTTATCTTAGTGATACATGTTGTCTGCAGCAATTCGGCGCAATAAAACGATTCATAAAACAGCGGCAGAAATAATTGCCCCTCCTCCCTCGTCAAAGGAGCGAGATATACATTGGAGCCAATGCTGCTCGCATCTATCAATGCGGGATGAAACATCGTCTCTTCTGCATGTTCCAGCTGATCCTTTTGCACCGACAGATCAATATAAATCTCTTTTTCAGTTTGGTAGACGCTTCCGCAGCCTTTCATCATTCCTGAATGAACCAGTTCTTGATCCCTGCATTCCGCGTAAATGTCCTCAAGCGGTATTTCTGCCGCCGTTTGTTTTACGGCATCCATCTGGACGCTCTCTTGGAAGCCGGCGGGCTTGACGGAATGCATTTGCGCCGCGGCATATACCTTTGTCTCTGCTGCTTCGTCACCTTGTTTTTGCCCTTTCACCTCCACCTTCCACTGCCCTTCGCCGTTCTCTGTACAATCAACGGAAAGCAGGATTGATTCTCCCTGTTCAGGAGCTAAAGGGTGAAAAATCGATAAGTGCCTGAGTTCAAGACCAGCATAAAAAAAACCGTTTTCTCTGAAAGTCTGATAGATCAGGTCAATATAAGCCAGACCCGGCAGCAGTTCCTTTCCATAGGCTTTATGATGTTTCAGAACGGGATGCTGATTGTTAATAAGAAGCTGCTCTTGCATATGAACTTCCTCCATATCGACGTTCAATTTTCAGCGCAATCAGTAAGTCTTCATTTGTTTCCAAAACGTATTCGGGCGGGACTTATGTGCGTTTTCATGCAGGCTTTCGGCTTTGTCCGAACGAATGGGCCGGCGCTTTAATTCCTGTCTCGGCAAAGGCTTTCTAACCGGGGTATACGCCTCTTGCTCCCAGGCTTCCACTATGACATGGGCATTCGTCCCTCCGTCAGCGAAACTGCTGACGGCGGCAATCCGCGGTGAATCCGTCCATTCACGCAGAGTGTGCGAAAAATAAAACGGCGAGGCGGACAGATCGTAATGCGTCATCGGCTCTTTGCCCGAAAGGAAAGGCACACGCATTCGGCGCGAGAGCATAAGCACTGTTTTAATAAATCCGGCAATCCCTTCAGCGCATAACGGGTGTCCGATATTCGGCTTCATCGACCCCAATTCGCAAGGCGCGCTGTTTTGCATACGGTACACCGCTTCAATCGCCCTCAGTTCCAAAAGGTCTGTTACTTCAGAGCCTGAACCGTTTGCTTCAATGTAGCTGATATCCTCCGCTTTTCTGCCGCTTTTGGCAAGCGCCTTGGCCATCACTTCTTTCTGCGCCTGTATATTCGGTGTGGCAGGCCCCGCGGTTCTGCCGTCATTGTTTACGGAAATGCCTTTAATGACCGCATGAATCCGGTCCCCGTCTTTTACAGCCTGGGCCGCTGTTTTTAAATACACCATTCCGACGCCTTCTCCCAATACGATGCCGCCGGTGCGGCGGTCAAAAATATGAAACGCAGGCTCTTCGCTTAACAGATTGCGAAGTTCGAACATCCGGTGGGTTTGACCGGATTCCAGCAGACTGACTCCCCCGACCACCGCTGAGTCGATTTCACCGCAAGAAAGCGCCTGTATCGCCATATTCATACCGACAAGCGCTGAAGAACAGGCCGTATCCAAAACAAGACTCGGCCCCTTCAAATCAAAGAACTGAGAAAGATTGGCCGCTAAGTAATTCGGGCCGGCAGCGACTATCGGATTTTTTGCATGCTTCAGACGGTTTTCGTCAGGCATACTGCCGCCGCGTCCTCCTAAATAGACACCGGCTGACCTGCCTTTCATTTCTTGTAAAGAGTAACCGCTGTCTCTGAACAGATGAAGCGCCTCTTCTAATATAAGAAAGGACTGGATATCCATTGCCTTGATGTCTTCTTCGGGAATAAGGAAAAACTCCGGGTCAAAATGCGTTACATTTTTTAAAAGGCCCGCATAATCCGCCTTCTCCGTTTTCCAGCGTTCTTTCGGCACCCTTTGAATGGCCGACGTTCCTTCAGACAGCAGCTTCCAATAAGCTTCAATTGATTCAGCTCCCGGAAAACGGCAGGACATTCCGACAACAGCTATGTCTTGCGCCGCTCTAGCACCAGAAGGCTGAAAGACAGCGGCTGCTGTTTGTTTCGGAACGTCCGGGATTACAGGCTGAACCGGTTTTGAAACGACAGCTTTGATTTCCGGATATGCTGTTTCAAGCCATCCGGCCAGCGCAGCAACCGTAGGGTATTCATACAGCACCGCCGGGTCAAGGTCAGCTTTGATCCTCTTTCCGATCGCTCTGGACACTTGGGCAAGCATGATGGAATCGGCTCCGTAATCTTGAAACGGTGTATCAGATTCAAATCTTGACGGCTCCAGTCTTAATTCCCGGCAGCAAATGCCCGTCAGCCACTCCTCAACGCTTTCTGTATCGGCCTGTTCCTGCTGCTTTGTTTCGGTAAGGCCGGATGAAAGCAGCAGACGGTCAGGCTCCCATTTTTCCGGGTGAATGACGGCCGGCATAATAACAGATCCGCAATCGCCTGCCATGATGGCATCAAACAGGCTCAGCCCTTCTCTGTCAGTGATGCTCTTTAAACCGCTTTTCAGATAGGCCCGGCTTTTTGATTCGCCCATACCCGTTTCTTTCCAGCTCGGCCATTGAATGCTCAGCACCGGAAAACCTTTTGCGGCCGCAAAATAATCCATATAGGCGTTGGCCATGGCATAATCGCTTTGTCCCGCTCCTAATTCCGGCATCACGCCGGACACTGAAGAAAACAGCGCAAAAAACCGGAGAGGCTCCTTGTGCAGCGCTTGATACAACAGGTCCAGTCCGTCTGTTTTAGGCTCAACCACGGGCATCATCTGTTCTCTTGTTTTACGGATAAAGGCCGGATGATCGAGATCTACGGCTCCCGCTGCGTGTATCACGCCTCCTATCGGTCCCATCTCCTCTTTCACCCGGCTGACGGCCTGCTCATATTCAGGGCCGGAAGATACAGACAGCACTTCCGTTCGGACACCTTTTTGCTCGAGCTCTCTGATTCTTCTCACTTTTGTGGAAAACGGGGAATTCCGTTTGACATGATCATCCCACTCCGCTTTCGGCGGCATGGTTTCTTTTCCGGTAAGCACGAGTTTCGTGACTCCGTATCGTTCGGCAAAATGCCGGGCGAATAAATATCCGAGTCCCCGGGTCCCTCCGGTGATCCAGAGTACATGGTCTTTCGGAAATGAAAATTCTTTTTCTGCTAAGCTGTTTGTTTCTTTTAACCGCGCGTGATAGCGCACACCGTTTCTGTAACACACTTCGATGTCCTCAGAATCGCGAAAAAACTCCTCTGCGATCTGGTTTGCCAGCTCAGGATCTTCGGCAGTCCGTTCTGCATCCATATGCCGCGAGCGGATATCCTTATACTCACTTTGGAGCATCCGGTACAATCCGGCCTTTTTTGCACCTGAGAGATTTATCGTTTCATTTGCAAAAGGTTCAAGCCCCTTTGTCACACAAAGCAGCTGAAGCTTTCGGCCGCGGTTTCTGTTGTCAATGAGAGACTGCAGATGTTGAATCCAGCCGTCATCATGATTGATTTCCGTTCCGCATCCGGTCACATCAATCAGACCGCCAAACCGGGCCGCGTCCCCGGATATTTCCGGTGATGCAGCGTCAATGATTTCAGACACGGGGAAATAACGGGACAGCTCAACGGCCAAATTTCCTGTCTGGTGATCGGCGGCTATTCCGATGACGCCCCGCACTTCCTTAACCGGAACACTGCTGCTTTCTGCCCAGCTTTTCTGTAAAAAGCGGGTTTCACACAATGTTTCAGAATGTGTTTCAGCATCACGAACATTGTCCGGCGCTGCATCGACCGGCCAATACCGGTCCTTTATAAATGGATAACCGGGAAGGCTGATGCGGTGCGGCAGGCTGCCGTTATAAAGCTCTGACCAATCAATCTTCAGCCCTTTTACCCAAAGTTCCAGAAGCTTCGCGAATTTTTTTCTTTTCATCCATTTACGGACGGCTTCTTGCATATCTTCATCCTTAAAAACGGCTAGAATGTCTTTATACTGTTTGCTTTTTCCCCTGAAGCAGCCGTCTGTCCCGCCGTCAATAAAACGCTGCAGTTTTTCCGCTAACTGCTCTGTCGACGTCACGATAAACGCCGCACGTTCTTCCATCGCTTCTCTTCCGGTTTGAAGGGTGTAAGCCGCATCCCGGAGACTGCGGTCTGTGACGTCATTTTTTCTGATCGCTTGAAGAAGCTGCTGCGCCCGCTGCTTCAGGCTGGCCTCCTGTTTGGCGGATAATAAAATGACTGCGGGATCTTCATCTGTGAATGGCTCGGAAATCTCCCTATCAGGTTCAATATATTCTTCTATCAATATGTGGGCATTTGCCCCGCCCGCACCAAAAGAAGAGATGCCCGCGATTCTCGGAATCTCTTTCTGCGCTCCGTTTTCCTCAATGACCGGCCGTTTCCAGTCTGCCAATTCACGCTGCACCACAAACGGCGTCCGGTCGAATGCAATATTCGGATTCAATTTCCGGCAATGTAAAGAGGGGGCCAGCTTGCGTTTTTGAAACTGGAGCAGCAGTTTCGTTACACCGGCAATGCCTGCCGCGGCTTCCAAATGCCCGATATTGGATTTAACTGAGCTGATGGCGCAAAAACCTTTATCTGACGTTTTCGTTTGAAATGCGCGGGTCAAACCGTCAATCTCGATCGGATCTCCGAGTTCAGTGCCCGTGCCGTGGGCTTCGATACAGCTGATCATCCGCGGATGTATTCCTGATTTATCAAGCGCACCGGAAATCACGTCAGCCTGGGCGCTCGGACTCGGCACTGTATACCCGTTTGTTCTGCCTCCGTGATTAATATGAGTGCCGCGAATCACACCGTAAATATGGTCCTTATCAGCCATCGCTTTTGACAGCGGCTTTAACAGCACGGCCCCGACGCCTTCACCGGGAACAAATCCGTCCCCGCCTTCACCGAAACTTTTGCACGTTCCGTCTTTTGAAAGCATTCGATAGGCGCTGAGCTCCGCATAAGCCGAAGGATGCGTATACACATTCACACCGCCGGCAATCGCCATGTCGCATTCGCCGCGAAGGATGTTTTCACACGCTTCATGGATTGCAGTCAGCGAAGATGAGCACATCGTGTCGACCGGCATGCTCGGCCCTTTCAGATTAAGAAAATAGGAAACTCTGTTGGCCGCTGAACTGAACGACGTTTTCGGCTGCAGGGTGCCGCCGTTTTTCCAGTACATTCCGTACCCGTTTTTCGTAATGCCCGCAAAAACGCCGACCCGGCCGTTATACAGATTCTCAAGCTGTTCCTTCGTATAACCGGCATCCTCCAGCACCTGCCAGCACATTTCAATAAAGAGACGCTCCTGCGGGTCCATATTCAAAGCATCACGGGGTGAAATTTGAAAAAACAGCGGATCAAAGAAAGCGGCATCTTTCAGAAACCCGCCCCGCTTACTGTAACTTTTCCCTTCTTTCACGGCCGTTTCGGGATCAGGATTGTAGTACTTGTCCTTTTCCCAGCGCTCTTCGGGAATTTCCTTCACACAGTCTTTTCCGGCAGCTAAGTTATCCCAGTACGCTTCAAGTGTTTCAGCTTGCGGATAACGTCCGCTGACTCCGATAATCGCAATCCCTTCTTTTGCCTGGTTCTCATTGGATAAAGAAGGCCGTTTCTTTCGCTTGATAAACGACGGAAGCACCGGAAAATCTTCATTTGCCAAAACCTGTTCTGATATGCCTGAACGGTGCTCATCATCATTTGTCCACTTTCGGCATTCTTTTGGATAATCCGTGACGAAGTGAGCTGCCAGGGAGCCCAGTGTCTTATATTCGTAAAAAACCGTTTTGGAAAGGTCACCGAAAAGCAGAGACAATTCGCGGTTCAATTTCGTCACAGTGACTGAGTCGATTCCGTAAGTTTCCAGCGGCTCTTCAGTATCTATGTTGGAAACAGCAATTTTTGTAGTCAGGGCAAAAAGCGTTTTGAGCTGAAGAAGCGTTTGTTCATACAAACGTTCACTGCGGTGTTCGGCATTGGTTTTTCCGGGAGCGCCCGTCTTGATGACAGGCTGCAGCTTCAACCCCGACAGGGAAGCCCATATTTTTCCTTCTTCGTCACATAAATCAATATAAAAGCTCCCCGCCTTCTCTTGTATCTCGGCCCATACTTTGTCAGGACAAGGTTCATAAAACAAAAGCTCGTCCAATGAAACCGGGGCGAGCGTTTTATATTCTTTGCCGCCAAGCAGCGCGCATGCCTCTGTCACACTTTGCATCACACAGGGAGGGAGGCCGAATCGGGCGGATTCTTTTTGGTTTGTCAATGGAATTGATATGTCTGCCAGCATCCGTCCTGCTGAGGCGTAAATACGCTCAATTCCTTTCATGTGCTCACTGTATTGAACGGTATCGTTCTGGGTGATGGCTTCAATTTGCTGCTGATCCATCAGGAAGCCGCTGTTTTCCTTCAAGCGGCTGATATCCAGCATGCCAGGCGCAGCATCAACTGGCTGAATCGTCCCTTGGCTGTACACATCATGATGACTGAAATCGGCAGAAAATGGATTATAAATCTCAAACCTTTTGGCTTCACCCTCTGCGGGTATCAGCCTGATTTCGATATGGAACGGTTCAGCCTCAGTCAGAATGGGCTTTGACCACACGATATGTGTCAGCCGGACAGCCTCAGTCTCCTTTACTGTCAAAACAGCCGCAGCTCTCGCCATTTCCAAAAGAAGTTCTCCGGGCATAAGCTTTTTACGCTGTAAAGAAACATCAGCGAGAAAAAATTCCCGGCCGCTGAAAGCTGCCGAGAATCCCAGTCCCGTTTCATCGGAAATATGCTGCTGAGCAAGCGGATGAAGGGAATTCGCTTGGCGAAGTCCCATCCGCATATCATAATCGCGCAAAATGCCGATCGCATCCTGTTTTGTCATTTTTTTATTTTTGACGTCAGAAAAAACCCGGTGCAGAAACTCTTTCATATGGTTTCCTCCATTACGCTAATCCCTGTAAAAACCGATCGTTCTTTTTACAGCGGCTTCTATGCTTATTTCGTTTCTCTCCAATTCATCAAGCAGGTGTTCATAAGTCTCAAGCGGGGACATATCAGTCTCATAAGTCTCCCGGTGCCTTATATGCTGCGCTCTGTGCGGTATCCAGCAATGTGTTTTCGCAAAAGGATAGACGGGCAGGCTGACTTTTTTTGGCCTTTCGTCCGGATATAATTTATTCCAGTCGACATGCAAGCCTTGCACCCATAATTTTGCAAGCATTGCATACTTTCCTGCTTCAATCCATTGATCTATGGTCCCGCTCATTTCTGCGTTGTCCGTCATCTCTGTAAACAGCTGTTTCATCGCTTTGTTCCGGCCTGTAAAGAAATTCTGCCCCGTCTCCTTGCCGCTGAGGAAATCATTCAGCGCGTTCGTAAGCTCTTCTTTTGTTTCAGCAATGACGGCAAGGCGCTCTTCCATTTCATCCCGGCCAAGCTGAAGCGTATAAGCGATACCCTCAAAAGTTCCGTCAGCTGATTGTGACTTTTCCAAATATCTGCGCAGCTGTTCCGCACGTTCCTTCAGCTGTTCCGCCGTCTTTGCCGAGAGAATGAATAAGGACGGCTGAAGTTCACCGGCAGTCCATTGTTTCTCTTCAACAGGAGAAACATATTCTTCGAGCACGACATGAGCGTTGACACCGCCAAATCCGAACGAGCTGACACCCGCTCTCCGCGGCAGTTCATTTCCGCTATCATCAGTCGCCGCTTTCCACGGCTGAGTGTCGCGGACGAAATAAAACGGGCTGCCGTCGAGGCTGATATACGGATTAACGGTTTCACAATGCAGACTTTTAACGAGCGTTTTGTGCTGCATCTGCAAAATAATTTTTAAAAGCCCGGCCATGCCGGCGGCAAGCTCTGTGTGGCCGATATTCGTTTTGACGGAACCGAGGCCGCAATGAGGCTGATCGGGTGCCGTTACTCCGGCTTTCTGATAAAGCGCTGCAAAAGCCGCTTTGAGTCCGTTGATTTCTATCGGATCTCCGAGCGCCGTTCCCGTGCCGTGGGCTTCAATATAACTCACTGTACGGGGGTCGATGTTCGCTTGCTGATACGCTTTTATCATGACTTCTGTCTGTGCTTTCGGATTCGGCGATGTAAGGGAAGCCGCCCTTCCGCCATGATTTTCCGCCGTTCCGCGAATAACGGCATAAATACGGTCGCCGTCACGTTCCGCAGCGGATAATGTTTTCAAAACAATCATACCGGCACCTTCAGCTCTGACATACCCGTCCGCTTGATCGGAAAATGTTTTGCAGCGCCCGTCTTCACTGAGCATTCCCGCTTTATTAAAGCTAATATGCATATCCGGCGACACAATAGCATTGACGCCTCCTGCAATCGCGATGCCGCAGTCTCCGGCCTGAATTGCCCTGACCGCACGGTGAACAGCGACCAATGAGCTTGAACAGGCGGTTTCAATCGGTTCGCTCGGCCCATGTATATTCAGAAAATAGCTCATGCGGTTCGGACCGATTGACGGAACCGTTCCGGCGGCGGAAGAACCCTCAATCTCTATATGGAACTTTGAAGCTTCCTGGGCGTAACCGCTGTTTGTCGTGCCTGCAAAGATGCCTGTATTTGTACCTGACAAGCTTTTGGCAGAGCAGCCGGCATCTTCAATCGCTTTCCATACATGCATCATTAAAAGCCTTTGCTGAGGATCCATCATTTCGGCTTCATGCGGAGAAATACCGAAAAATAAAGGATCAAATTGAGCGGTTTCATCAATGAAGCCGCCCCACTTTACATTGCTCGCATTTTTATCTTTCTGCGGATCTCCGTAATACTGTCTCCAGTCCCAGCGCTCCGGCGGTATTTCAGAAATGCAGTCCTTTTCTCCGGCTAAATTCTCCCAAAACATTTCCGGATTTTCAGCCATTGGAAATGCACAGCTGATTCCGATTATCGCCACGGGCTCAGGGGCAGCTGCGGTTTTTGTTTTAGGAAGACGGGACGGAATCAAGAATGGCTCCGTCTTCATTTTTTTACGCACAACCGGTTTCTCCGTTTCTGTTTCTGCCTGTGAGCCGAATGTATCCGGATGTTCCGTCAGCAAGTATTGGGCAAAACTAAAGACTGTCGGGTATTCAAAAAATACGGCCGGTGTCAGTTCAAGCCCATACGTTTTATTTAGTTCATTTGCAAACTGCGTGAATGAAACCGAATCAAAGCCATAATCTCTCATCTCTGATTCAGCATCTATCTCGTCTTCTTTCACCTTCAGAAGGCCTGATATCATATGTTTAAGTTCCGCTTGTACTTTATTCGGCATATGGACGGGCGTCTTCCTTGACACATGAATGCTATTGGACGGTTCCGGCGTTTCAGGCATCAGGTTTTTTCGAATCCGTTTTTCGTCGCCCTCTGCCACCATGACCTGGTGTTCTCCGGAGGCAAAAGCGGCGTACAGCGCTTGGATGCCTGACGCCGATCGCATGGCTTTCATTCCGGTCTGTTCGTACATCAGCCGTTCGGTCTCTTTGTCCACGCGCATACCTCCTTCTTCCCAAAGCGGCCAGTTGACGGACAGGGTCTGCCCGCTCCGCTTGTTGTCCCGCACGAGACGGTTCCGGCGGGCTGCATAAACATCCATAAATGCGTTGGCTGCCGCATAACCGGCCTGCCCCGGATTTCCCATGCCTCCCGCCAAGGAAGAAAACAGGATGAAAAAGTCCAGCCGCACATCTTTCGCTGCTTCATCAAGATTGATAAGCCCTTTCACCTTCGGCGCCATGACGGTCTTCCGTTCGTTTTCTGTCTGGTTCAGAATGTAGTTGTCAGCGATCACGCCGGCACCGTGAATGATCCCGTCGAGTGTTCCGTGCTCCTCCTGTATGCCGCGGACGAGGGCGTTGACCGCCGCCCTGTCTGTCACGTCAACCGGTTGATAAAATACGCGGGCGCCCGACGCTGCCAAGCGCCGTAAGCGGGCGGAGCGCTCTTCATCAAGTGCTTCCGCCCTCCCCGTTAATACGAGGACGGCGTTTTTGACGCGGGAAGCTATTTCTTCAGCGAAAATCAGGCCGATGCCGCCCGCTCCCCCGGTGAGGAGGTAGACCCCTTCGTCTTTCCACGGAACGGCGCCGCTTTGAGGGGCCGGCAGATGACGCCAGTTTCTGACGAGACGTTTGCCGTCTTCATAACGGATTTCCGCTTGTTCAGGATGCGCCCGGTTTTCTGTCAGCTTGACAAGAAGCGATGATGCTGACTCGTCCGGATCGGCTTGGATGACTTGGCCGTACAGCTTCGGATGTTCAAGGTGAGCCGTTTTCAGAAAAGCGGCCAGCCCCGCCAATACATTGTCTTCCCCCCTGTCGGGGACAAGAAGCTGGATCAGCGTTTTTTTCTTCTGTTTTTCTTTGATAAGACGCGTGACGATCGCTGACAGCTCCGCCGCGCAGGCGTCATAACGGTCTTCAATCGGACCTTCGCCGTCAGCCGCACATACGGCGCCGCTTATGTCCTCAGCGTTCATTCCGCCATACAGCGTCACGTATCTGAAAGACTCTTCTTGTCCGTCGGCTTCATCCGGCGGTGATTCCTGCCACTTTGGCTGAAGCAAGAGCGGTTTTTCATCCGTTTCCTCTTCCAGAAAACGGGCGGTGAGCCCCGTCAATCGGACACATACCTCGCCGTTTTCATCACACAGCTCAATATGATAGGCGCCGTCTGCTGAAGAAAGCACCGCCCACATCGTCTCCCGGCACCCAGAAAACACCTGCATATCCTGGAGGGCAAACGGCAAGAACGGCCGTCCGGACGCGGAACCGTCTGAGAGCACGAGACCGATAGAAGCCTGAAGGGCGGCGTCCAGCATGCTCGGATGCAGGATGAACGGCTCCTTTTCCTCGCGGGCGGACGGCGGATGGGTGAGCTTTGCGAGCACTTCTCCGCTTCCGGCATAGACGGCGTCAAGCGCCTGATGCGACGGTCCGTAGGTGATGCCGAGGCTGTCGAACGCTTCATAGCACTCAGCCTTTGACAAGTGACGACCGCCGCAGCGCGCCTGAACCGCTTCCACATCGAGTACAGGAGCACGCTCCGTCTCTTCGAGCACGGCCTTTCCCTGGAAAAAGACAAGCGGCTCTTCTCCTTCGGCATACGCTTCAAAAGCGATGTCTCCGTTTTCTTCCGGCTGAAGCTTTACATGAAGCGTCACTCCTTCAGAAAGTGCCGTCACCGGCCGGAGCCAAACGATCTGTTTGAGCCGGACACCCGTTTTCCCGCCCGGCAAGTCTTCAGCAGCAAGCGTAACGGCGGCCCGGGCCATTTCTAAAGCAGCCGCGCCCGGAAGCACCGGTTTTCCATTGACGATATGATCGGCAAAAAACGGTTCATGTCCTGAAAAAACAGAAGTAAAGCGCTGGGCGGTAAAGGTCGATGTATTCGCATGGAGCAGCGGGTGAAGTCTGGCTGCT
This sequence comes from Bacillus sp. SIMBA_026, assembly GCF_046535335.1. NCBI lineage: Bacteria > Bacillati > Bacillota > Bacilli > Caryophanales > Bacillaceae > Bacillus > Bacillus sp. SIMBA_026. Next base: position 1,514,684 of record NZ_JAWRWX010000001.1, read on the forward strand.
TTCTTACTTTCCGCTGAGCCTGTTTTGTCGAGTGACACATCAGCTTTTGTTACCCAATATCGGTCTTTGGCAAAAGGGTAGGCCGGGAGACTGATGCGGCCCGGGTTGCGCTGATAAAGAGCTGACCAATCGACGTCAAGTCCTTTAACCCAAAGGTCAAGCAGCTTTCCGTATTTCCCTTTTTTCAGCCAGGCATTTATAGTAAGCGCCATATCTTCATCAGAAGTGAGCGAAGCCGCCAATGAATGATGTTTGGCTGTCCTGCCCCGCCAGATATGAGCATGGTCGATATTATGATCGTTTGAGAAACTCATAAGCTTCATTTTCAGTTCTTCTATCGACTCGGCCGTAAATGCAAGCCGCTCAGCCATCGGTTCTCTTCCCGCCTGAAGCGTGTAAGCGATCTTGGCCAAATCTCCGTCAGAACGTTTTTTTCTTATGACATCATCCAGAAGCTGGCGGGCGCGCTCTGACAATTGCTGCTCATTTCGCGCTGATAAAATAATAACAGCCGGTTTTTGCGGAGAAACAGACGCGTTTTCCATTGGTTTCAGGCTGTCAGACGGCACATATTCCTGAATGATGACATGTGCGTTTGAACCTCCTGCTCCAAACGAGGAAATGCCGGCAATTCTCGGATATTCCTTCATTTCACCCGTGATATTCAAGACAGGTCGTTTCCATTCCGTTTCTTTTTGCTGTACGAAAAACGGAGTGTGCTCAAACTCAATATTCGGATTCAATTCCGCCGCATGCAATGAAGGGGCAATTCTCTTATGTTTCAATTGCAGAAGCAGTTTGGTGATTCCCGCAATCCCGGCAGCGCTTTCTAAATGTCCGATATTTGATTTAATGGAACCGATGGAACAAAACTGCCTGTCTTCTGTTGTCAGGCGAAAAGCTTTCGTTAAACCGTCGATTTCAATCGGATCACCGAGCGCAGTGCCCGTTCCGTGGGCTTCCAAGTAACTGACCGTTCTCGGGTGAATGTCTGTCCGTTTCAACGTCTCTGCGATCAGATCAAACTGCGCTTTCGGATTCGGCACCATATAAGCGTTTGTCCTGCCTGCTGCGTTCAGCATGCTTCCTTTAATAACGCCGTAAATATGATCGCCGTCTTTCTCCGCTTGAGCAAGCGGCTTTAACACAATCGCCCCTACTCCTTCACCGTCAACAAAACCGTCCGCACTGTCTCCGAAAGATTTGCATTTATCACCGGGAGACAGCATTGAAAAAGCGGACAGCCGCTCATAGTGAGCCGGATCAACGATAAGATTGACTCCGCCGGCAATCGCTGTTTCACTCATTCCGCTCCGCAGGCTTTCTGCGGCGAGATGGACAGCTGTTAAAGAAGAAGAGCATGCTGTATCCACAGCCATACTCGGCCCTTGGAAATTGAACAAAAACGATACTCTGTTTGCGATAGACCAGTCGCTGGGAACTGTCGGGTAATTGCTGTTCATCACACCGACAAAGACTCCGATTTTCCGGCTGTCACAAAGCGTGGCCGGGGTGTACCCCGCATCTTCAATGCTTGAATAAGCAGTCTGCAGAAACAACCTTTCCTGCGGATCCATCCTTTCAGCTTCCGCGGGAGATATACGGAAAAACAGCGGATCAAATTTATCAATGTCATCGAGAAAACCGCCCCATTTTGAATAAATGGACCCCCATTTTCCGCGTTCCTCGTTATAAAACGTTTTCCAGTCCCAGCGATCTTTCGGCACTTCAGTAATAGAATGCCTGCCGGCTTTTACATTTTCCCACAGCTCATCAACGTGATCGGCGCCCGGATATCGGCCTGACAGACCGATGACAGCGATATCCTGGATATAGGGATCTCCGTTCGTCCTGCTGCCTTCCTCGTTTTGAGGAATCTTGTTTTGTTTTACATTCAGGTTATCTGTGTGATCAGACAGCTGCTCCTCACGCACACCCATCGCTTTCATAAATGCTCCCCGCTGAGAAAGAAGCAGGTAATCCGCGATTTCTTCTATCGTCTGATATTCAAAAAAGAGGGTGCTGGTCATTTGCTCAAACACGTTACGAAAAGCATTCGTGAGCCTGACGACCAGAATAGAATCCAAACCGTATGCGGTTAAGGAAACCGACGGATCCATTCTCCCGCTCGGAATCTTCAGCGTTTTTCCTATTAATTCCGTCAGATATGCGATGCCCCGTTCTCTTACGTTTGGAATCGGCGCGGCGCTTTCTGCGGGAGCCTGCACCCGTCCGGCGTTTTCGGGATGAGCCCGTCCATTCCCGAATTGCCGCTCGAGCGCTTCTTTACGGGAAGACAGAAAGTAATCAGCAAGCTCATCAATGGTTTGATATTCAAAAAACAAAGTGCTGCTGACAGAACCGAAGACGTCTTTTAACGCGTTGGTCAGTCTGACGACCAGTATGGAATCCAATCCGTATACGGTTAAAGGTTCATGGGATAAAAGACGATGCGCCGGCACTTTAAGCGCTTCACCGATTACCTTCTTCATCAGCTCAACGCTTTTTTCTCTCAGGCTGAAATGCAAAGTATCATCCGAAAGACCATCTGCGTCATACGGACAGCGCTCCGGCTTCTCTTCTGACGCCTGCGGGAGGGCAAGCCTGACCATTCCGTCACTTTCAGCCGCTATAATCTGCTGGCCTAAGTCGTGTGCGGCTTCAGCCGGAAACAGAGGATGGACGAATCCTTCAAGCGAAAGCGCTTCCGCCCAGCCGGACGGCTCAACCCCCGGACAGCCCGGAATCCGTAAATCATGATCCTCATACAGCCACCAGCCTTCAAGAAGGCCGAACGTCACATGGTTGAATATGGTGCGGCTGTTGATCTCATTTATAAACAGCTGGCCGTTTTTTTGCAGCATTGCTTTCGCATGGCGCAGCGCAGAGCGGATATTTTTTGTCGCATGAAGCACATTGGTCGCGATCACTGCGTCATACGTGCCGATGTCCGGCGCTTCTGTTGATACCGGCTGCTCAGCGTTGAATATTTTATAAGTGACATAAGGATATTCCGGACCGAATATGTCTTCTGCATGTAAAAGAAATGCTTTAGAAATATCCGTGAAACAATATTCGGCAATATGCGCTTCATACGGTTTCAATTTTCTCATGACCGCGGCGCTCGTCCCGCCCGTTCCGGCTCCGATTTCTAAAATGCGGATTTTCACCTGCGGGTCTTTTTCCAGACGTTCCTTCAAAACTTCAATCAATGTGTCAGCAAGCTTGTCATTGAAAAAATCAGAAATGATATTATTGCGGTAAATGCCTTCCACAAGACGGAAGGAGGAGTCAGGGAACATCACTTCCGTTGCCGGAAGCTTACCGGTTAAAATGTCTGGAAGCACACGCAATGTCTCTTCTGCCAATCTGACATGCGCCCTCATGTCTTTCTGGCGCAGCCAAGTCTCTTTTTTCCGCTCCCATTCCTCCCATACCTGCCCTAAATCCGTTTTTTCCGGAGCAAGCGCTAATTCAGTCAGGAGGACAAAGCTCTCTTTCAGCCATCTGCTGTATTGTTCCGTTATGCCGGCAGCCGATTGAAATAACGGCAAAGCCTGATCAAGCCCGGCTCCCATCTCATAAAGGGTTGATACAAGCATTTTTTCAATAAGGGATTCCATCTCTCTCATGCAGCTCATGACACTTGATGCTTTTAACCGCTCAGCTTCGTCATTCTGCGTGATGTTAACCGCTAATTGTCCGAGTGCGGAAGGAATCTTTTCCGGATAAACCGTTACTTGTTCTTTCAGATCGTCTTTCATAAAAAGTGGATCTGTCGTTTTGATCAGCGCCAGCTGGTCATGAGGTCCGGAAAGCAGGGTTTCCAGCGTTTTCATCGCTTCGGGCGCCTCAATAGAAGCGATTCCGTCCCGCTCCATCCGTTTCCGGTATTGTTCTGAAGCCACGACGCCGACACTTCCCCAAAAACCCCAATTGACAACTTTTACAGCATACGGCGCTTTCTGTGAGATCCGCTTAGCAAAAGCGTCTTTAAACGTGCACCCGGCGGCATAATTGCTTTGTCCCGGCGCTTTTTGAAACGACATCATCGAAGAGAAAAACAGCAAGAAATCAAGTGGTTCCCCTTCAGCTACCCGGGCAATCTGCAAGCTGACATCAGTTTTTGCAGAAAGTGAAGCGCGGAACTGCTCCTCTTCCATATTGGCAAAACTTCGGTCTGATAACACGATGGCGGAGTGAATGATTCCGCGGACCTTTCCATTTTCCTTCACAATAGTGTCATACGCCCGTTTGAGAGAGTCATAATCCGCAGCATCCGCGCTGAAATATTGCGGTGCGGGACCTAAAGCTGCGAGTCTTTTCAGCCTTCTTTCAATCTGTATATCTTTTTTCCTTCTCCCGATCCAGACAATTTTCGCCTGATAGGTCTGAATCATATATTCAGTCCATACTTCCCCTATTCCGCCTGCTCCGCCGATAATCACATAAACCCCGCCGTGCCGGTATAATGAAGGCTCATCTGTATGAGGCCGGCAGACGGCCAATTGCTGGCAGTGCCACTGACCTGCACGAAAGACCCACGGATTTCCCTCGGGGTCCGCCGGTAAAGAGAAGACATCGGGGAGATGCCGGTCTCCCCTTTGAGATTCCAAATCAAGAAGCCGAATGCTCCAATTGGTGTATTCTTTTGCGAGCGACCCCGCTAATCCGTGTATGCTTGCATGACTCGGATTGACCTCATCATGTTCATGAATCGGCTGTGCTTGAAACGTGCAGATTGTCAATGATAGTTGTTCCGTGTCAAAATTCATAAGCAGAAGCGCTTTTATCAGCCGGAAAAGCTGCATGACCCCGTGCTCCTGTCCGTCGGCCGTATCCGCATCATAAACGGATGGAATGGGATGATCCGGCGCCGCCCATATCATGTGTTGAAAAGAGCCTTGCGTTTTCAGTGTTTCAGCCATTTGTTCCGCGCTGTCCAAAGAAGTGATGTCCGGAAAACGGACATCGGAATACATCTCTTTCAAAGCCTGCTGAAAATCCGGACCGGCCCCGATGACGATTATTTTTTCTTCACGCATGAAAGGCATGCCGGTTTCCGGAATGGTGACGGTGTTCCAAACCGGTGTCATAAGCAATTCCGTTTCACGGCTTTTCTTCGGCGTGACGCCGGCTTTTTGGTTAAACCCGGCGCTTTCCTGCACCTCTTTTATGATAAAATCTTTCACTGCCGCCAACAGCACGCCGCGCTCATCACAAATATGCAGATCAAATTGGTGAACGGAGGCCGCTTTTACCTCCGCATGCACAAATACGGTTTTCGCTAACGGTTCAAGCAGCTGTATTTCTCCGAAGGAAAACGGTACGATAAGCGCAGGCTCTTTTTGAAATTGCAGCACATGCGCCATTGCAGTTTGAACAGCGCCATCCATTAAGGACGGATGTAGGATGTACTGTTTAAAATCGGCTTCCAAGTGTGACGGGAGCGTTAATTTGGCCAGTGCTTTCCTTTCTGTATAAGAGAATTCGCGGATGACCTGAAAACTGTCCTTTTGCACGATTCCCGCCTCAGAGAACGAGTGATAGATGTCTTTCGGCTCCGTTCTCTGCGCAAATGGCGCCGGGAGCTGAAAGGCCGGGGCCTCAACAGACGCTCCTTTTTCTTTACAAATCACTTCTCCTTGCGAAAAGAGGGTGCCGTCCGCTCCTTTTTCTTTAATGACATAGCTTAAACTCTCTTTTTCTGCTTCAAACTCTATCATGACGGATCTTGGGTCTGTCCCTGTCACAATCGGCTCCATGTACCACACACTTTGAAGAGAGACGGCCGGGCGTTCTCCCCACAATGCCGCGCCGTATGCCGCCATTTCCAGATGACAGACTCCGGGAAGCACATATTTTTCGTTCACTAAATGATCTTTAAAGAAATATTCATCCTTGGAAAATATCTTTTGAAACGTCCCTTTCCGGGCGGATGAAACATTCTCATCAAGCAGAGGATGCAGCGCTTCACGCCTTTTGATATTTTGGGGCTTTTTTGTATACCGCTTTTTTTGATCGGTCAGCCAGGACGTTTCCTTTAAGAACGGATACGTAGGAAGCGGAACTTTCTGATACGGCGTTTTCGGCTTTTTGCAACCTTGAAGGCCTTTCACCCACAGCGCGGCAAATTTCTCAGGATCTGAAACGGATTGGCCTGAAACGTCCGGCCGCCCGGGTGACGCTTTTCCGAAGTACATATGCCTGCCGTCGCTGTGACCGCTTACAAATCCGTCCAATCGCTGTTTCAGCTCAGAAAGCGATGATGCAATGACAGCAAGCCGGAAGGAGAAAGGCTCTCTGCCTGACAATAAGGTGGCAGCGATATTTTCCAGACTATATCCGCCGGCAGAAGGCGAGTTTTCCAATCGGGCAAGAAAGAAGCTCAATTTCCCGGCATATTCTTTCAGCTGCTGTTCGGAATGTGCGCTTAATACGACGGCATGCGGTTTTTGCTCAGTATTCCCGTCAGCTTGCCGTTTTGGCTGATAAGCACCTACAATCAGATGGGCATTAGAGCCTCCTGCTCCGAATGAACTGATTGCGGCGATTCTCGGTTTATCTCCTTCAGCCGGCCACGGCCGGTTGTTTCGGACGACATAAAATGGCGAATCAGAAAAAGAAATCTTGCGGTTCAGTTCCTCGGAGTGCAGACTGGCGGGAAGCGTTTCATGTTTCATGCTTAAAAGCACCTTGATTAAACCGGCGATCCCTGCAGCCGCTTCCAAATGTCCGATATTGGATTTCACCGAGCCGATTCCGCAGTCATTTTTCTCATCGGTCTGTTTATCAAATGCCATAGACAGTCCGCGTATCTCAATCGGATCGCCGAGCGCCGTGCCGGTTCCGTGAGCTTCAATGTAGCTGATATCCGCCGGACTTACCGCGGCTCTGTTTAGAGCGGATAAAATCAGGTCCCGGTGCGCTTCCGGATTCGGCACCGTATACCCGGTCGTTTTGCCGCCGTGATTAGTGGCGGACCCCTTAATGACACCGTAGATGTGGTCTTTGTCCGCAATCGCTTTTTTCAATGGTTTTAATAAAACGGCTCCCGCGCCTTCGCCGGGCACGTAACCGTCTCCGCCTTCACCGAAACTGCGGCATTTTCCTTCAGAAGACAGAAAATGCGATTGGCTTAAAAACATGTATTTTTGCGGATGTAAGCTGAGGTTGACGCCTCCGGCAAGCGCCATTTCACAGTCGCCCGACATAATGGCCTGACAAGCCTGATGGACGGCGACAAGCGATGAAGAACACGCCGTATCAACAGCAATGCTCGGGCCATGGAGATCAAGGAAATAAGAAACCCGGTTCGGAATGCCCCAATATAAGGAGCCGGGGCCTTTGTACTGATCTTTGAGGAAACCTTCTTCGTGTGCAATTAATGAATATTCATTCCAGGTCACTCCGGCGAATACACCAATTTGATCCGTCGGCCTCGCCGCCGGGTTCCCGTAACCGGCATCCTCCATCGCTTCCCAGCAGCACGTGACATACAATTTTTGCTGAGGGTCCATTAAATCAGCTTCCCACGGGGAAACAGAAAAAAACAGCGGGTCAAATTGATCCGGATGATCAATAAAACCTCCCCATTTACTGTATGACGCGTATTCTGCCGTTTTCTCTTCCGAGTAATAAGAGCTGTCCCATCTGTCCTCTGGGATTTCGGAGACACAATCTTTATTTTCCATTAAATTGTCCCAAAAATCATGCTGGTTTTCCGCTTTCGGAAACATCCCGCTCACTCCGATAACCGCAATATCAGAGCTCTCATCCGTTGCCGGTTCAGGCACCTTTTCAGCCGCCTGTACAGGAAGCAATTCTTCTTCCTGCCGGCTTCCCGTATCAGGCTCCGTTTCTGTGAATTCAAGAACGCTTTCGGGATTTCGTTTCTGCGCACTTAAAAACTCACTCAATTTCTCAATGTTCGGATATTCAAAAAGCAGCGTTTCAGAAAGGCCGGTAAATTCTTTATGCAATATGGTCATGATTTCTTCACTGATGAGAGACGTCACGCCAAGAGTAAAAAAAGCGGTTTTATCTTCCGCTTCGGTTACCTCGGCACCCAGCTTTTCCGCTATTACCGTTCTTAAAAATTCGTTAATACATTTCATGAGGATACCATCCCTTGTACAAAAGAATTTTTCTGTGCTTTAACAAGTTAATCCGCCGTCTATAGCCATTGTCTGTCCGGTCATAAAGGACGATTCAGGAGAAAGCAGGAAACGAACGAGTCCGGTCATATCGTCTGTTTCGCCTAAACGTCCCATCGGCGTCCTTCTGATAATCTGCGATTTTTGTTTTTCCGGCATATTTTTCGTCATATCGGTGTCCACAAAACCGGGCGCAAGTGAATTGACACGGATTCCTTTCGACCCGAGCTCTCTGGCCAGGCTTCGCGTCAAGCCGTCAAGAGCCGCTTTGGATGCGCTGTAGACTGAAGTGCCTTTAAATCCTCTTGAGCCGATAATGGAGCTTATGTTAACGATTGATCCGGAATTTTGTTTCAGCATGACACGGGAAACGTTTCGGGTCAGCTTGATGACTGAACCGATATTCAGATTGAGGATGCGGTCAATGTCTTCATCATTGGTCAGGGGCAGCAGCTGATCAAGGTTCAAACCGGCGTTATTGACCAAGCCGTCTATTCTGGAAAACTTGCGGTATACTTGAAGAACAAACTGTTTCATGGCGGCATCATCCGCCGCATCCGCCGCTTCCCAATAAAAGCGGCCGCGGTACTTTTCACTCTCTCTCAATGTGTTAATAAAATCAGATTCACTGCGGCTGAAAGCGGCTACTTTGTAATCCTCATCCAAAAGCGTCTGTACAATCGCTTTTCCCAGCCCCCGGCTTCCTCCGCTGACGACCGCTACTTTTCCGTTATTCATATTTGCCTCCTGTTTTACACGTTTCTTATTTTTTTAAATCGGTCATTAGACAGTTTCCGATCTGTAACAGAGATGATCTGCGGTATCTGATATGGCTGCAGCTTCTGTTTGCAATGAGCTACGGCCCGCTTTCTGAAAGATTTGATATCTTCCTCTTTTTCAAGCACGGCCACTGCCGCAACAATCTCGCCCGTAATCGGATTTTTTCTGCCCGTTATGAGAACATCCCGGACATTCGGTATCTCCAGAAAGACGCTTTCCACCTCTGCCGGAAACACTTTCTCTCCGCCCACATTAATGATTTCACTCTTTCTTCCGAGAATTCTTATATATTCGCCGTCTGTTTCCACCTGGTCACCGGTGTCATACCAGCCGTCCTCATCGAAGGGTGACGGTGCGTTTAAATAGCCGAGCATCGCCGAGTCAGAACGGATCCAAAGCGTGCCTCCGGTAATTTTGGTCTCTGTTCCGGCGCCGCCCACTTTCATCCAAGTGGATTGGCTGTCTTTTGATTTCGTTGAGAATATACCCAGTTCAGTTAATCCGTATGTTTGTTTCAGCCGTACATCCGGAAACATCCGGTGGATGCCGCGCAGCGTTGATTGCGGCATCGGCTCTGTGCCGTAAGTGATCAGCCGAAGTGAAGAGAGGTTATAGCCGGCATCCGCCTTGGACATCAGCAGCATGTTTAAAAAGGTCGGGGTGGCGGGGAGCACTTGGACAGCATGTTTGTCGACCGCCTGATAAACGGACTCCGGCGTTCTGCTGACTGATGTGACGATCGTTCCCCCGTTAAACAGAATCGCAAACAGCGTATTAATGCCGCCGATATGATCTAATTTCAAAAAAATGAGCGTACGCAGCGGTTTTCTCTTCGCCGTTTTATATTTTTCAAGCAGCCGGCCGGCGCTTAACACGGATGCTTTGCTTTTGCCGGAGGTTCCCGATGTGAAAATAATAATGCCTGATTCCCCTCTCTTGCGCAGGTCATCAAGCAGAGGGTGAGAGTCGCTTTCAGAACCTTCACGAAGCGTCCAGCTGTCATTTTCATTTATTTCAATGATTTGATTCACTTTCGCGTCTTCAAACATATCGAGATGCTTTTCCCTTGATTCATTGCTGAGAGGGACAACGATATTTCGGTTTAACAAAAGCGCCATCAGCAAAAAAATGGCGTTCGGGGAATAATCCCCGATAAGCGCCACACATTCTCCTTCACGTATTCCGTTTTGTTCAAGTTCTTTCTGAAAAAAGCTGATTCGTGCCAGCAAATCATCATACGTAAAAGTCTGCCCTTTAAAAATGAGAAACTCACTGTCTTGCGTTTCCCTAAGCTTATCAGTCACCCAGCTGATATCTCCCCCGCTTTCTGTTTTCATGATTGTGCACTGTCCATATATTTTTGATAAATATCACAAATGCTGCCGACGGTTGTAATGCTGGAAATCGTTTCTCCTTGGGAAAAAGGATCTACTCCGGTTTCCATCTCCATCTGTGCGACTAATTGAGCGATATCCAGTGATGAGAAGCCCAGATCCTCTATGACTCTCACATCATCTCCCGCTTCGACGGCCCGATATGACTGCTGTTCTTGAATGTCCTGAATGATTTGAGCGATGATCTGCTTCATTTCCTTGGTTTGTTCCATTTGCTTTCAGCTCCATTCTTCATTTTATAAACTTCTGATGACCCGTTTATAATCCGGAATATGATCTTGTGAAGAGGTCGGCACCGCCAGCAGCTTATCCACCTTGGAAATGGCCAGCAATGTATGATTTCTTTTCATATAGACTTCAATCTGATAGCTGATTTTCGCCACTGAGATCATACCGAGGGACTCACCGTGAAAGTCGGGATCGCATTCTTCAATGTGTCCCGTCATATAAATATCAAGCTCTTCATCTGCAAAACAATTTCCGTAATAATACGTCTCTCTTTCGAGCAAAAATAAATGCCGCGCGATTGAAACCGGAAAACCCGGCTTCGACCGGCGCGTCATCCATTCAAATTCCGCCGCATCCATTATCTTGCTGAATTTCGCAAACACCATTGCATGCCCGGACGCAGCATCCTGATCAACAGGAACCCGATATAAAACGGGGTCTGCTGTTTTGAGATTGCCCGGCTTCATACCGAAGGCGTCCGTTCTGATTTTCTTTGACCGCATCAGCGCGTAAGGCGGCTTGGCTAGCTTAGAAAGTTCCGCAATGCACTCAGCCTTAGGCGCTGAGACTTTGCGGGTCGAACCTTCTGTTTGTGTGACGTCGACGACAATTAAACTATTGGCTTTCATAGAAGGAAACCGTCCCCGGTCCCACTCGCCTTTATCAGAGCTGACCGCTCCTTTCGGCCCGAACAAATAATCAGATTCTAATATGGTTTCTCCAAACCGGGAGATATCGACTCCGACGGAAACCTCGTCCCATAATCGGTACTGATCAAGAGGCTGATCTGAAGGAACTTTGAGATGTGTCATAAAATAAGCCGGATACAAAATCAGCCCTTGGTGATCGGCCATCTGATCAGGCCGGAATCCCGTTCCGTCCGTTAAATGGTGACTGTGTGCGTTGCCGAATAACAGCAGCAGCGCGTACTCATTCAAATTCCCTAACCCGACATGGCTCATCGTTAATTCATGATTTTCAATCAGCATGGTCTGTCCTCCGCAGAAAAAATGTAATGGCTGGTCATACTCAGCCTGTAATCGATACCAGCCTTTGCGCAAGAAGGCCGGCTGTTTCTTCCATGAGCTGTTTGCCGATCAGATCGACATGCCTGTTTCTCCAATTTTCAAGCGGGGTTCCTTTCACCCACTGATTAAACGCGCCGAGCGCAGGGCCGCAATGAATTTGGTAATCTATTTTACTTTCGCTTTTTCCTTCCAGAGCGAGCCTTGTCGTATGGGAAAAATACCATTTAAATACCATCGCCATTTTGTGTTTCGGATTCTGTTCGGCTTTGGCGATCTGTTCAGGAGATTTATCACGTTTCAGCTGCTCATACACTTCTTCAAAACCGCGCTGGAAATACTTTTCTTCAATTAATGTTTTCGTTTTTTCATCTATTTCATCTAAAGAATTGTATTGTCTGTACAAGTCAAAGAGTTTATTGGCTCTTGCCGGGAAAAACAGTCCTTTTTTCAGCACCTGCACCCTTGCTCCCGCTTCAAACATATCTCCCGCGGGAGCGTATGACGTATCCTGCACGTTCGCTTCCTGAAGCAGATCTTTCACTGAATCACTTGTCCCGGCTTCGACCGTGCATTGATTAATAGAACCGGTTCCGATAAATTCGGCGCCGAGCAGAAACGCCGCAGCAGCCGCTTCCGGAGTGCCGATGCCGCCGGCTGCGCCGATTCTTACTTTTTTCGCATAACCGTACTTCTCCATCATGCGGTCTCTGAGTCTGATCATGGCAGGCATTAATGTATACGGAATCCCTTGGTCGGTATGCCCTCCTGAATCCGCTTCAACGCAAATGTCATCAGCCATCGGAATTTCTTTTGCAAGCGCCGCTTCCCCGGCTGTCAGCCGATTATCAGACACAAGTCTTTCCAGCACATGAGCCGGAGCCGGATTCAGAAATGCCTCAGCGACTTCAGGCCGGGATACTTTCGCGATGATTCTGTTTTGAACTGACACCGACCCGTCATGATTCCTGGTTAATCCCTTTGCCCTGTATATAACGAGAGCGGGGGTTATGCCCATAAATGCCGATGCTTCAATAAGATGAATGCCGTTTTTCAAATATAAATCTATCATTCTGACTTCCTTGTCAGGTGACACCATATGATGAAGAAGATTCATTCCGAATGTTTCCCCTTGCCGCAGTGCAGACCGGATGGTTCCGATGGCCTGTCCGATCCGTTCGATACTCAATCCGCCCGTTCCGAAAAAGCCCAGCATTCCCGCTTTTGCCGCTTTAATGACCATCTGTTCCGAAGCAATTCCCCTGTACATGGAGCCCGTCATGTAAGCATATTGGATGTTATAATCTTTTTTAAAATCTTCGTTCCCTAATCTCATTCCCGCCGTTTTTTGCGGATCAGCTGCCGATGCTTTAACATCAGCAGTATCAGACTCTTCTTTCGGCATAGGTAATGGGACGGCATCTTTTTTAATCTGCCGCGTCAGTTTTGTCAGCACTTCCCCGGGCCCGACTTCTGCAATTTCATTATTTTCAAGTCCCATCAGACGGCGTATCGTGTCCGTCCACTTTACCTGATTGGTCATTTGCAAAGTCAGATTTGTTTTGATTTCATCATTCTTATAAGGTACGGCATGAAGATTTGAGATCACCGGAAAACGAAGAGGCAAAAACGCCGTTCTTTCTAAATAATCCGCGAACTCTTTTTCAGCATCTTTCATATAGCGGGAATGGAAGGCGCCGCTCACATTTAAAGGAAGGTACATTCTCACGCCGGCTTTTTCAAAGACGGGGCCCGCTTTTTCAATGTCTTGTTTCGTTCCGGCGATCACAATTTGCGAAGGTGAATTGTGGTTAGCGATATCAATGCCGGTCAGATGATAATCGGATAGAACCTCTTTTACTTGTTCAGCCGTAAACCCCAAAACCGCCGCCATGCCTCCGGGAGCTGCCTTGCTCATGAGCTCTCCTCTTTTTTTTACAAGCTGCAAACCGGTCTCAAAATCAAAGCAGCCGGCCGCAAATAACGCATTATATTCTCCTAAACTGTGCCCTGCGGCGTAATCAGGCTCTCTCCCCGACTCTTTCATTTTCTTTAAATAACTGAGTGCACTCACCGTATATAACGCCGGCTGGGTAAATTGCGTTTTCCCCAGCTGGTGATTCGGATCCTCCAGACACAATTCTTCTATAGAGTAGCCTAATATGTCATCAGCCTGACGTGTCAGATCTTGAAATTCATCAAACAGTCCGGCTCCCATCCCTTTAAATTGAGAACCCTGCCCCGGGAACACAAACGTAAGCATCTTATCCTCATCCTTTCCGCATCGCCAATTTTGTACATCACATGTGGTTCTCCATACAAAAACGTCTCTTATTTCATATATTGACTGGTGTAAACACCGGCATAAAAATAAAAACACAAACGCGTTTGCGATTCAGCACAGGTTTAAAAATCGCAAACGCATTGTGTTTTCCTTTTCTAACATAATTTATATTAAAACATATTACTTGTTTACTGAATGTTTCTCATGACAAGCTGCAGTGCCAATATGCCCGAAAACAGCCATGACGGCACACTTCTCCCTTATCATGTATATGTAGATATATACACTACAATCATTTTTATAATCCCTATTTCCTCTTCAACGTGCCGAAACAGCGATTGAAATTTAATAGGTGCTTTACATCAATTTAATAAATTTAACAAATAGTTGCTATTTAAAGAGAATAATATCAATTTATAGATAATAATGTCAAGGCTTTATTTCGTTATTTTCTGACATTTATTCCACAGTTTTATATTCGGTGGACAGTCGGCATAATTGTTTCGGGATAAATGTCAGATAATTCCCTGAACCCTTTTCATGTCAAAGAAAATTTCATCGCTTCTCTGTCAATTGGGTCTATACTTATTTTTCATTTTCATATATTATGTAAAAAAAAGACGAATTAGAAAAATTTTTAATCACTTTAAATACTATCCATTAAATACTTTCTTTGTATAATAATTTCTTATTATTCTAAGGAGGATCCAGTCATGAAATGGTACGCACTTTTTGTAGAGTCGGGAAAAGAAGAAGCAGTGCAAAAATTTCTGCGTCTGCAGTTTGATGAGCAGGCTCTCTACTCAATCATACCCAAGAAAAAAGTCACAGAACGAAAAGCCGGAATCAAATACGAGGCACTCAAAAAGATGTTTCCGGGATATGTTCTGTTTAAAACGAAGATGACAGAGCGGACATTTCATAAAATCAAAGAACTCCCCATTTCATGCAGAATCGTGAATAACGGCGCATATTATTCCAAAGAGCGTAAAACCTATTTCACGACAATTAAGGATGAAGAAATCCTCCCTATTATCAGGCTGATCGGAGAAGGAGACATTGTAGATTATTCAAAAGTCTATATTGAAAATTCAAAAGTAACCGTTGCCTCAGGGCCTCTTAAAGGAATGGAAGGGATTATTAAAAAGATCGATAAAAGAAAAAGACGCGCCAAAATCTGCCTGTCTTTTATGGGACTGGACAAAATGGTCAACGTCGGAATTGAAGTGCTCTCCAAACCCTAGCATTTCAAAAAAAGCATCAACAGCATGTGCCGTTGATGCCCTTTTTATATAAACAGACGAAAGCCCGACACCAAAATAGCCCCAGACTTTTTGTTTTCAAGGCATAGTTGACCTGAAGCCGTGCTGCGCCCAAGAGGCAAAAATCACATTTAGGGGAAGATAAATCCAGAGCGGTGAATTGACGGTTGAGCTTCATGACGAAAAATATGTGCTGACTTCGGGCGATGCCGCACAGTTATTTTAATTCCTCGGATGAATCGGTGACATATTTTATGCTGGTCTATTATCCTGAACCGGCTTAAACGCACATCAGGCTTCTTCAGACAGAAGCCTGACGGACCGCAACCCATTCTTGTATGCATTGAATCAGTTTCTGGACAGAAGGTGTCTGCGTCTCCTTTGCATGAGCTGTCAAAATGCCGAGCTGCCTGGAGACATACCGGTCGAACCGTTTGATGAGCACATCACAATCATTCACCAAAAGCTGCGGCAAGATGCTGATCCCCAGATTGTTCCGCACCATTGCAATAATCGCTTCATCCCCTCTGATTTGATAAGCGACCCGCGGCGTAATCTTTTCTTCCTTCAGCACTTTCAGCACATCAAAATGTGTCTCCGGATAAGGCACGATACATTTGACGGACTCCATGACATGTAACGGAACCGTTTCACATTGCGCCAATTCATGCTGCGGGCTCATCACCGCTACAATCGGGTCTTCGGCCAACGGGTAAAAATACCACTTCTCGCTGTGGGATGTCCCGATCGCCGCATCAATCCGGTCATCTTTCAGCCATTCTTCCAGTTCAGTAGAATTTCCTTCAAACAAATGCACCTTAATGGAAGGATACAGCTCATGAAATTCCCTCAAAATTTTCGGCAGCCATTTTACCGCCACGCTCGTAACAGTGCCGAGCCGGACTTCCCCTCTTTCTAACCCATTAATATTATCAACGGTTTCAGACAGTTTTTCATAGTTTTTTTGAATTTCCTTCATAATATGTAACACTTTCAAGCCATTTGCGGTGGGCCTCACTCCATGCCGCTGTCTGATCAAAAGCGGAAAACCGTACTCTTCCTCTAATTTACTGATCATTTGGCTGATGTTCGGCTGTGTGTAATTCAATATGGCAGCGGCTTGGGTCAGACTGCCGCTTTCAACCGTTTTAATAAAGGCTAAATGCTTCTTTAAATCCAACCGGCTTCATCTCCCAGATATCATTCTTTATTATCCAATGCATTAGTTATATTTAGTTTACTTATACATCAATCAAAAATAAAATGGCAATGTCTCCATCATTATACTTGATAACAAACAGAAGGTGAGCGTTTCAGCATGAGTTTTCTCATTCAGTTTTTTATCGGCGGCACCGTTATGGTGGCCGCCGCGTATTTAAGCAAGTCGAAATACTTATTTTTATCAGGCGTTATCACATTGCTGCCAATCATGACGTTACTGAATATTCACTTGCAGCTGAAAAATATGAGCCCCGACGATTTCAGAGCCGCTCAAAAAAACGGAATATTCGGTGCCTTCGGCGCAGTGATCTTCATCAGCAGTATTTTCATCCTGACAAACTGGTTCAAAGGTGGCCACGCAGTCATCGGTGCGTTTCTCATCTATATTTGCTATATGATCGGCTGTAAATGCCTGTTATGAAGATACGGCACCGATGGTATAAAAAAATGCCCTTCCAGAACAATAATAACAATGCGCTCAGTCGTGAGCAGTTTATATGACTGAATGATCATGAATTGTTATAATCAATGTCTAAAACATTCCGGGAGGCGAAATAAATGGCCAGAAAATTATTCACACCATGGACCGTTAAAGATGTAACGATCAAAAACCGTATTGTTATGGCACCGATGTGCATGTATTCCTCACATGAGAAGGACGGAAAACTGCAGCCTTTTCATATGGCGCACTATATATCGCGTGCAATCGGCCAGGTCGGCCTGATTATCGTTGAAGCGACAGCCGTTAATCCGCAGGGGCGCATTTCCGATCAGGATTTAGGCATTTGGAGCGATGATCATATCGAAGGTTTTGCCAAACTGACGGAACAAGTGAAAGCGCAAGGATCTAAAATCGGCATTCAGCTTGCGCACGCCGGACGTAAAGCTGAGCTTGAGGGAGACATTTACGCTCCGTCAGCTATTCCGTTCGACGAGCAGTCCAAAACACCGGCTGAAATGACGACAGAACAAATTAAAGAAACCATTCAGGAATTCAAACAGGCAGCGGCGCGCGCGAAAGAAGCCGGCTTTGACATTATTGAACTTCATGCGGCACACGGCTACTTAATGCACGAATTTTTGTCTCCTCTGTCCAATCACCGTACAGACGAATACGGAGGCTCACATGAAAATCGCTACCGCTTCTTAGGCGAGACCATTGAAGCCGTCAAGGAAGTCTGGGACGGCCCGTTATTTGTCCGTATTTCTGCATCAGATTATACAGACAAAGGTCTGGACATTGCGGATCATATCGGTTTTGCGAAGTGGATGAAAGAACAGGGAGTCGACCTCATTGATTGCAGCTCAGGCGCACTCGTTCAAGCTGATATTAACGTCTTCCCAGGCTACCAAGTGAGCTTCGCGGAGAAAATCCGTGAACAGGCCGAAATCGCAACAGGCGCCGTCGGTTTGATAACGACGGGAACAATGGCGGAAGAAATTCTGCAAAACAACCGCGCTGACCTTATTTTTGTCGCGAGAGAACTTCTGCGCGATCCGCACTTTGCAAGGAGTGCAGCGAAGCAGCTGAATACTGAAATACCGTCACCGGTTCAATACGACAGAGCATGGTGACGAAGAGACAGCCGGAGTTTTTCGATCCGGCTGTCTCTTTTTTTATTTTTTGAGAAACGATTGCCGAAGCTTCTCCGTCTTCCCTATAGAACCAATTAGAGGGGATGACTCCAATGAAAGCAGCATGGATGGAAAGGACATATCTGATTGACGGGTGTCCGTTTTATACGAAACACCGTAAAGGCGCCGGCGAAGTGACGATCGTCTTTGAAGCCGGCTACGGCACTTCTTCTGAAACATGGACATCATTACTCGCTGACATAGATGAAGAATTTGGGGTTTTCACATATGACAGAGCCGGAATCGGCAAAAGCGGACAAAGCCGAAACAAGAGAACGGCGGACCACATGGTACAGGAATTAAACACTCTTCTTCTGAAGGCCGGCGTCAAGCCTCCTTATCTTGTCGTCTCGCATTCATACGGCGCGATTATCAGCAGACTTTGGGCGAGCCGGAACCGCCGGGATATTCTCGGGATGGTGATGCTTGATCCGGTTTCTGAGGATCAGGAGACGAAAGTGCTTCCGCTTCTTCCCGAAGAAATGAAAGCCGCCTATTTGAAACAGTTCATATTGGAAGGATCACACGCGGAATTTTTGACGAGCCTTCGTCAGATCAAGCATCAGCAGATTCATTTCGGCGATATGCCGCTGTTGATTTTATCATCGGGAGAGCGGGATGAGCGCTTAAAGCACGCTCATGAACAATGGGTGAAGCTGCACAGAAGCATGCTTGATGTCTCTTATCAAAGCGGATGGATTCAGGCCAAAAACAGTTCTCATGCCATTCACCACGATGAACCGCACATCGTCCACCTTGCCATTTATGATGTTTGGTGCGCGGTGCGCCAGCAAATGAATGCCCCTGCCTATCAGGCGGTGAACTGATAAAACAAAAGCCATTGTGCAACGGCACAATGGCTTTTGTTATCGTGATCTATTTTGTCTCACGATGCAACGTATACTTTTTCAACCGGGGGGAATACTTTTTCATTTCTAACCGGTCCGGATTCGTCCGTTTGTTCTTCGTCGTAATATAATTTCTGTCCCCTGTCTCTGTACAGGCCAATGTAACATTTACACGCATCATTTTCACCCCTTATATAAATCGTAATTATTGCGTTTTATTATATCTCACCAGAAAAAAATGTCAAGCGTCCATTTTTTAAGACCGCTCCACAGTGACCTCCATGAAGTCAAATGCGATCTTACTGTTTTCAAATACCGCTTTCGCCTCATGTTCGAGACGCTCTATCGGCGATTCACCCTGATACCTTGCGCTGATATGAGTTAAGATCAGCTGTTTGGCGCCTGCTTTTTTTGCCGTTTGCGCAGCCTGTTCTGTCGTCGCGTGATAATAATTATGTGCGAGCTTTGCATCTTCCTTGGCAAACGTCGCTTCATGAATAAGCACATCCGCATTGCGCGCCAGCTCCGTTACCCGCTCTGATGCCCTCGTATCCCCGGAAAAAGCGACGATTCTCCCTTTTTTCGGGGGTTCCAAAAAATCCAGCCCGTTAATGATTCTGCCATCGTCAAGTGTGACCGTTTCGCCTTTTTTGATTTTCTGATAGACGGGTCCGGGCGGGATATTCATTTCTTTTAATCTGCCGGCCTGCAATGCGCCGGGAATATCCTTTTCCTGAACCCGGTAGCCGAACGCTTCCACGCCGTGAATGACGGATGCTGCGGTAACAATGAATTGCTCATCTTCAAAAATCGTCCCCTCTTCGATTTCATGTACGGTAAGAGGATACGTCAGATGAGTCGCCGTCACGTTCAGGCTTGTTTCGATAAAGGCTTTAATGCCTTTTGGCCCGTAAATCGTCAGCTCTTCTTCACCGCCCTGAAATGAACGGCTCCCCAACAGACCCGGAAGACCGTAAACATGGTCGCCGTGAAGGTGGGTGATGAAAATCTTCTCAATTTTCCTCGGTTTGATTGTTGTATGTAATATCTGATGCTGAGTGGCTTCTCCGCAATCAAACAGCCATACGGAACGCCTTTCTTCAAGAAGCTTCAGCGCGACGGACGTTACGTTTCTCGTCTTTGCCGGCATGCCGGCCCCCGTCCCTAAAAATAATAATTCCACAATGCTTCCTCCTAGATCTTTGTACTACTAAGGATACAGGATCAGGCTGAAAATGTGAATTCACCCGGGCCTTCTCCGGCCTGATTAATTTTTTTCCGCAAACCGCAAAAAACAGGCTGAAATGTTTGCTTTCAACGAATTTTAGATTTAAAATGAAGGAAATATGCGGGGTTTTAAACCATGCTTCAGATAAAGTGAGGTACTCTAAGTGAAAACAAACGACAAACCAAAAGCAGTAATTGTAATATTTGGTGCCACAGGGGATTTGGCAAAACGAAAACTTTACCCATCCATTCACCGTTTATATAAAAATGGTCAAATTGGTGAAGAGTTTGCAGTTGTAGGTGTTGGAAGAAGACCTTGGTCAAACGAGGACCTCCGGGAAACCGTTAAAACGTCTGTTTCTTCTGCCGGGCAAAAAGACATAGACGATTTCACATCTCATTTTTATTACCATCCGTTTGATGTAACGAATCCGGGTTCCTATCAGGAGCTGAATGTCCTGCTTGATCAGCTTGAACATACATATGAAATCCCGAACAACAGAATGTTTTACTTGGCGATGGCTCCTGAGTTTTTCGGCACTATCGCAAAATCACTTAAAAACGAAGGTGTCACAGCGACAAATGGCTGGTCCCGTCTCGTCATTGAAAAACCGTTCGGTCATGACCTGCCGAGTGCGAAAGAGCTTAACAAAGAAATACGCGAAGCTTTCACGGAAGATCAAATTTACCGGATCGACCATTACTTAGGCAAACAAATGGTTCAAAATATCGAAGTCATCCGGTTTGCGAATGCGCTGTTTGAGCCGCTGTGGAATAACCGCTACATCTCAAACATCCAGATTACGTCAAGTGAGGATCTCGGCGTTGAGGATCGTGCGAGATATTACGAGAAATCAGGCGCACTCCGTGATATGGTTCAAAACCATATTTTACAAATGGTCGCTCTCTTGGCGATGGAACCGCCGATTAAACTGAACACGGAAGAAATCCGCAGCGAAAAAGTGAAGGTGCTGAGAGCCCTCCGCCCTGTCGCTCCAAACGAAGTAAGTGACTTCTTCGTCCGCGGACAATACCAAGCGGGAACGATTGACGGAAACGCTGTACCGAGCTATACAGATGAGCAAAATGTAGCACCGGATTCCAATACGGAAACATTCGTGTCCGGAAAGCTGTTAATCGATAACTTCCGCTGGGCCGGCGTTCCGTTTTATATCCGCACAGGGAAACGGATGAAAGAAAAATCAACGAAAATCGTCGTTCAATTTAAAGACATTCCGATGAACCTTTATTACGGCAATGAAACGAATGTAAATCCGAACCTGCTTGTCATCCATATTCAGCCGGATGAAGGCATCACACTATATCTGAACGCTAAAAAATTAGGCGGAGCCGCACATGCTCAGCCGATTAAGCTGGACTACTGCAGCAACTGCAGTGATGAAATGAACACACCGGAAGCCTATGAAAAATTAATCCATGACTGTCTGCTCGGTGATGCGACAAACTTTGCCCATTGGGACGAAGTGGCGCTTTCCTGGAATTTCGTCGATGCGATTTCCGAAACGTGGGCAGCCGACAAAACCCTTTCTCCGAATTATGAAGCCGGGTCAATGGGACCGAAAGCTTCGGACGATCTTCTTGAAAAAGACGGTCTCCACTGGTGGAATATATAAGAAAACATCAAAAAACCGCGGCGCCGTTCATGACGGCCTGCGGTTTTTAATATCAGAAAAGCCCCCGCAATAACTGCGGGGGCTTCTTCATTACTTCATCCATTCAGTATGGAAAATGCCTTCTTTATCTGTGCGTTCATACGTATGCGCGCCGAAGTAATCACGCTGCGCTTGAATCAAGTTTGCAGGAAGCACTGCCGTACGGTAGCTGTCGTAATACGCAAGTGCGCTTGAGAACGAAGGTACCGGCACGCCTTGGGCTACGGCAAGTGAAATCACTTGGCGAAGGGCGCCTTGGTAGCTTTCTGCAATGTTTTTGAAGTAGCTGTCTAACAGCAGGTTGTCAAGCTCCGGTTCACGGTCATATGCGTCTTTGATCTTTTGCAGGAACGCCGCGCGGATGATACAGCCGCCGCGGAAGATCATCGCGATTTCACCGTATTTCAGATCCCAGTTATATTCTTCAGACGCGGCTTTCATTTGGGCGAAGCCTTGTGCGTAAGAACAGATTTTACTCATGAAGAGCGCTTTTCTGACCGCTTCGATCAGCTCTTCTTTATTTTCAGTGACCGGCTTAACGTCTGGCCCGGACAGAAGGCTGCTTGCTTTCACACGCTCTTCTTTCATTGCGGAAATGAAACGCGCAAAAACAGATTCAGTGATAATCGGAAGCGGCACGCCTAAGTCAAGAGCACTTTGGCTTGTCCATTTACCCGTTCCTTTTTGGCCTGCTTTATCAAGGATGACGTCAACAAGCGGTTTGCCCGTTTCTTCATCTTTTTTAGTGAAAATGTCAGCCGTGATTTCGATCAGATAGCTGTCAAGCTCTCCTTTGTTCCACTCAGCGAATACTTCGTGAAGCTCTTCGGCAGACAATCCGAGCACCTGTTTCAAAATGAAATATGACTCAGAGATCAGCTGCATGTCACCGTATTCGATACCGTTGTGCACCATTTTTACATAGTGCCCCGCTCCGTCCGGGCCGATGTATGTCGTACAAGCTTCTCCGTCCACTTTAGCAGAAATGGCTTCTAGAATCGGTTTCACGAGTTCGTGCGCTTCCTTTTGGCCGCCCGGCATAATAGAAGGCCCTTTCAGCGCTCCCTCTTCACCGCCTGATACACCCGTTCCGATAAAGTGAATGCCGCTTTCGGCAAGCTCTTTGTTCCGGCGCTGTGTATCTTTATAGTATGTATTTCCGCCGTCAATCAAAATATCGTCTTTTTCCAGATGAGGAAGAAGAGATTGAATCGTCGCATCCGTTGCAGTTCCCGCTTTAACCATTAATAAAATTTTACGGGGTGTTTCAAGAGACTGGACAAACTCCTCAATGCTGTATGTACCGACAACATTTTTGCCTTTTGCCTCTTCTAAAAACTCTTCCGTTTTGCTGCTTGATCTGTTGTATACAGACACAGAAAATCCCCGGCTTTCGATGTTAAGAGCCAGATTTTTACCCATTACCGCAAGACCGATAACTCCGATTTGTTGTTTTGACATATTCTAACGTCCCTTCTTCAAACGTTTAACCATTTTAAAATTTAAATTAAAATAAAATGATATTTATACTAAAGAAATTATCATACATAACCCCTTTTTTCAAGTTATTCACCTTTTCTTTTCATCCTGGAAAAAGTCTCTGTTAAAGCTCGTTCCCCTTGTTTTGCTTTCTTCTTTTTTTATAACGGCGCCTTTTCTGATCAGGTTTTGGCCGTACTTTTCATTCAGCTCGTTCATCATCTGAAAAATCGGCTCATCCTTTGCGTCCTCCTTGAATGAAAACAGATCAAGCTGTTTATACGCCTGCTGTTTTTCAACCAGTTCCGTTCCGGTGATGCCGAGAAGCCTTACCGGGTTTTGGTTCCAGTGCTTGTCAAACAGTTCCATCGCCGCTTCCATGATGTCTTTTTTCTGATCAGCCGGATTGCTGAGGGTCATGCTTCTTGTGACTGTTTTCCAATCCGCATACCGAATCATGATGAACAGCCGGCAGGCCATGACCTCCTTGCGCTGGAGCCGTTCGCTCACAGACAGCGCGAGCCGTTCAAACACGCCCGTTAATTCATCCCAGTCAGCCGAATCATGCGACAGGGTGGATGAGTTGCCGACGCTTTTAAATTCATAAATCCGCTCGGGATTGACTTCTGCAGGATGGATGCCGTTCGCTTTATCCTTCAGCCTCGGGCCGTTTATGCCGAGAAGCGTTTTCAGCGCATGTTCATCTCCTTTTGCCAAATCACCGATCGTTTTGATGCCGAGCGTTTTTATTTTTTCCGCAGTTTTCGTTCCTATACCGTGCATCTCTTCAATCGGAAGAGGCCATAAGACGTCCGGCAGCTTTCTTTTTCTTAAAATGGTGATGCCGAGCGGTTTTTTCATGTCAGACGCCATTTTGGCGAGAAATTTATTCGGGGCGATGCCGATGCTTGACGGAAGCAAAAGCTCTTTTTGCAGTCTCGCCTGAATGTCTTCGGCTGTCTCATACGCCCTGTGTCTGTGCGGTGTGTCCGTAATATCCATGTATCCTTCATCAATAGAAACAGGCTCGACTAAATCCGTATACTCCCTCAGAATGCTGAACATTTCTTTTGATGAACTCCGGTAGCGGTCAAAATTCGGAGGCACGAC
This sequence comes from Bacillus sp. SIMBA_026, assembly GCF_046535335.1. Taxonomy (NCBI): domain Bacteria; kingdom Bacillati; phylum Bacillota; class Bacilli; order Caryophanales; family Bacillaceae; genus Bacillus; species Bacillus sp. SIMBA_026. The sequence continues at coordinate 1,539,006 of NZ_JAWRWX010000001.1, forward strand.
GATGAGTTCCGGACAGAGGCGTTTTGCCCGCCACACCGGCATGGTGGTCTTTACGCCCCGCGCTCTCGCTTCGTAGCTGCAGGTGACGATGATTCCTTTCCGTTCCTTCACGTTTCCGGCAACGGCGATAGGTTTTCCTCTTAAAGACGGATCATACGCCATTTCTACGGAAGCATAAAAACTGTTCATATCGATATGAAATATAATTCTCCCTTTTCCGGCCACTCCCGGCGCCTCCTTTCCTTTCATAGACAACCTTATATATATGTAGTAAAATAAGAGCTGAATGGATGTGATAAAATGATTCTTGAGTCAATGAATGACTTTTTATTTTTAGTCGATTTTTTCACAATTATTCTTCCCGCTCTGACCGCGATCGGCATCGCTTTTCTTTTGCGTGAGCGCCGCGCAGGAGAGCATTGGAGAACGAAACGAATAGATGAACATCAAGCAGTCGTTCAGCTGAACCGAACAGACTTTCTTATTATTATATATCATCGCATTACAACTTGGATACGTAAAGTCATCCGCATGAATTCACCGGCGAATGATGATGAAGATGTCAGCTTCCTCCTTTTATAACGGCAAGTGAAGATAAAAAGGAGGAGACATAATTGTCTAAAACATATCAAAAATGGATCGCATTCGGATTGTTTTTTATCGTACTGTGCACAGGCCGCTCGGCTTTTGCGGCGACATCTCAGACTCAGACGGGAGGCCTCGAGAATATCGGTTTTTTCCACGATTACCTGATCGAGCCGTTTTCGGCACTTTTAAAAGGTGTGGCGGGCCTGTTCCACGGTGAGTACGGACTGTCGATTATTCTGGTGACGATTATCGTCCGGATCGTTGTATTGCCTTTGTTTGTGAATCAATTTAAGAAACAGCGGGTGTTCCAGGAAAAAATGGCTGTGATCAAACCGCAGGTCGACAGCATTCAGGCTAAAATAAAACAAACGAAAGATGCGGAAAAACAAAAAGAACTGCAAATGGAAATGATGAAGCTTTACCGTGAGCACAATCTGAATCCGATGGCAATGGGATGTCTTCCGATGCTGGTGCAATTCCCGATTTTGATCGGTTTTTATTACGCCATCCGCTCAACGCCGGAAATCGCTTCACACTCATTTCTGTGGTTCAGCTTAGGGCATTCTGATATTCTTGTATCACTGTGCGCGGGGGCCATGTATTTCTTACAGGCATATATTTCCCAAAAATTAAACGAGAAATATTCACCGGCTGCTCAAAATCCGGCCGCGATGCAGTCAGCAAAAATTATGGTCTTTATTTTCCCTGTCATGATGACCATTTTTTCACTTAACGTACCGGCTGCGCTGCCGCTTTACTGGTTTACAAGCGGACTGTTTTTGACAGTGCAGAATGTACTTTTACAGCAGACGCATCATAAAAAGAAACAAGCTGCGGCTCAGGCGGAGCCCGCCAAATCATAATACTGAACCCCTGCCGGAACCTATCCGGCAGGGGTTTTTTCTTGTATCTGCAAGTCTTTAAGCCAATTATCATGAAGAATGAAAAAAGCACCCATTCAACTGGGTGCTTCGTTTTTAGTTGGCCGCTGTTTCGATAATGGCAACGACCATTTCCGCCGTTTTGACGAGCTCTTCAATCGGCATTTTTTCATTTTTCGTGTGAATTTGTTCATAGCCTACTGACAGGTTGACTGTCGGAATGCCGTGGCCGGCAATGACGTTTGCGTCACTTCCGCCGCCGCTTGTCTGAAGTTCGCTCGGCCGGCCGATTTTTGCCGCCGCTTTTTTCGCGACTTCCACAACCTGATCGCCGTCCTGATATTTGAAACCCGGATACATGACCGCGATGTCCACTTCCGCGCGGCCTCCCATCTCAGCTGCAGCAGATTCGAAAGCTTCTTTCATTTTCTGCACTTGCGCTTCCATTTTTTCAGGCACTAATGAACGCGCTTCAGCCAGAATATCAACCTGGTCGCAGACGATATTGGTTTGCGTGCCGCCTTCGAAACGTCCGATATTAGCCGTTGTTTCTTTATCAATACGGCCGAGCGGCATTTTAGAGATAGCTTTTGACGCGATTGTAATCGCGGAGATGCCTTTTTCCGGTTCTACCCCCGCATGAGCCGTTTTCCCGAAAATGGTTGCTCTCACTTTCGCTTGTGTCGGCGCGGCTACAATAATGTTGCCGACTTTTCCGTCTGAATCAAGCGCAAAACCGTATTTCGCGGTAATGTCTGAACGATCCATTGCTTTTGCCCCGACTAATCCCGATTCTTCTCCGGCCGTGATAATGAATTCAATGGTGCCGTGCTCGATGTTTTGTTCTTTCAGCACTTTAATGGCTTCAAACATTGCGGCAAGACCCGTCTTATCATCAGCGCCGAGAATCGTCGTGCCGTCGGTTTTTACATAGCCGTCTTCCACAATCGGCTTAACGCCTTTGCCCGGGACAACCGTGTCCATGTGCGATGTGAAATAAATCGTATCCGCATCTTTTGTGCCCTTTAACGTACAGATTAAGTTGCCGGCGCCATGCCCCGTCACTTCTTTTGTATCATCTTCTTTTACGCTCAATCCCAAATCAGTGAATTTTTGTTTGAGCACCTTGCTGATTTCCGCTTCATGTTTTGTCTCTGAATCAATTTGAACGAGTTCAAGAAATTCTTCAAGCAGACGTTTTTCGTTTACCATTTTCAGTTCCCTCCGTTTAAAGCGGTATATTACCGTGCTTTTTTTTCGGTCTTTCCTCTTCCTTATGCGCAAGCATGTTAAATGCCAGAATCAATTTTTTCCTCGAGTCTTCCGGCCGGATGATATCATCCACCATTCCGCAGGCCGCCGCTTTATACGGACCGGCGTTTTCCTTTTCGTATATGGCTTTTTTTTCGCGCTTCGTTTTCTCCGGGTCGTCAGAAGCCTGTATATCTCTGCTGTATAAAATCGACGCCGCGCCTTCCGCTCCCATCACGGCGATTTCCGCATTGGGCCAGGCGAATACAAGATCAGCCCCGAGCCCTTTCGAATTCATGGCGACATAGGCGCCTCCGTAGGCTTTTCTGATGATGAGCGTCACTTTCGGCACCGTCGCTTCGGCAAAAGCATACAGCAATTTTGCTCCGTGACGGATGATCCCCGCATGTTCCTGCTGAAGGCCCGGAAGAAATCCAGGAACATCAGCGATCGTCAATAACGGAATATGAAACGCGTCGCAAAAACGGATGAATCTCGACGCTTTGTCAGCGGCATCAATCGTGAGGCTTCCCGCCAAGTGTTTCGGCTGGTTTGCAACAACACCGACTGTACGCCGTCCGAGTTTCAGAAAACCGACAGCAATGTTTTTGGCAAAATACGGCTGAATATCAAAAAACGTTCCGTCATCCGCCAGTTCTTTTATAACCTGTAACACATCGTAAGGTTTCGAACTGTCCGCGGGAACGAGGGTGTTTAATAACGGTCTGGCGTCTTCCTTTTTAACGGGCAATGCCGTCTGTCCGCCGTGCGGGAGATAAGAAAGCAGGGTTTTCACAGCGGAAAGAGCCTCTTTTTCCGTTCGTGCGGAATAGTGGGCATTTCCGCTTATCACATTATGTATTCCCGCACCGCCTAAACTTTCCGCGTCAATCTGTTCACCCGTAACCTGTTCAATGACTTTCGGGCCTGTAATAAACATGTGCGACGTATATTCCGCCATAATCACAAAATCCGTCAAAGCAGGTGAATAAACAGCACCGCCGGCACACGGCCCAAGGATGACAGAAATTTGCGGAATCACTCCCGAGTAAAGGACGTTGCGCCTAAAGATATGACCGTATCCATTTAATGATACCACACCCTCTTGAATTCTCGCACCACCTGAGTCGTTCAGCCCGATGATCGGAGTTTTATTTTTCGCCGCCAGATCCATTACCGCCGCGATTTTTTCCGCATGTGTCTCGCCGAGCGTCCCGCCGAGTACGGTAAAGTCATGGGCAAACAAATACACGGGCCGTCCGTCAATTGTGCCGTATCCAGTAACGACGCCGTCTCCCGGAGCATTCCGGCACCCGGGCATGCGGCTTTTGGCAAACGGCTGCAGCTCTGAAAAACTGTCTTCGTCCAATAAATAGTCAATTCTTTCTCTTGCCGTCAGCTTGCCTTTTTTGTGCTGTTTTTCATTTTTTTCCGCACCGCCGCCGTTTGTTAAAAAGGAACGTCTTTCGTTTAAGTGTCTGATATGATCACTCATGCTCATCTTGAGTTTCTCCTTTTTCTATTGTTTCACAAAGCTCAATCAGGACCCCGTTCGCCTCTTTTGGAGAGAGAAATGCGATCTTCTTCCCGCCCGCTCCGTTTTGCGGTTCATGATGGATCAAAGTCATGCGGCATGCTTCAAGCTCCTTGATCGTTTCCTTCATATCGGCGCAGCGGAATGCCAAATGATGCAGCCCTTCGCCTCTTTTCTGTAAAAAAGAGCTGACGGGAGACGCGTCCGACAGCGGCTCAATCAGCTCAAGCTTTGTGCCTCCCGCCTCTAAAAAAGCAACTCTCACATTTTGGCCGCTTACCAGCTCGTCTCCCATATACGTAAGCCCGAGCATCCGTTCGTAAAATCCTCTCGCAGCTTCAATAGAGCTGACGGCAATGCCGACATGATCAAGTTTTTTCATAGCGCGGCCACCTGCTTTCCGCCATAGGATATGGCTTGTTCATACAAGCAAAACACGTTAAAATGATAGACAGTAATCTTAAGGAGTGAAACAATGTCTCAAAAATTTATGAAAAGCGCCGTCATCGTCATTTTGGGCGTATTTATACTTTCAACCCTCCTCTCAGGCATTATGATGTATTTGCGGTAAAAAAGCAGGCGCCTCATTGCAAGGGGGTTTCCTGCTTTTTTATGAGGGCTTTCCGCTCTATTGCAATATCCTCAAATGAGCGGTTTTCTTTTGTAATCAATACTTTCGTTCCGGGAGGGATAATCCGGAAAATACGGATGACATCCCGGTTTTTCATACGGATGCAGCCGTTTGACACAAACCCCCCGATCAGCTCTTCTCTGTTTGTTCCGTGAATGCCGTATATCCTGCCGTCGGTTCCTTTCGCGTCAAAGCCGATCCAGCGGACGCCGAGCGGGTTTTCCGGCGCGCCTCCCTCTACATTTTTCTTCCGGTAATACGGATTGACGGCTTTGACCGTTACCGTAAATTCTCCTTCAGGCGTCAAATCATCCGTTTTTCCCGTCGCCACCTGATAAATGCCTTCTATTCGGTTATCCTTCACAACAGCAAGCGCATTTGTGGCTTTATTGACGATAATATAAGGGTCACCCGGCAAAGGGTTTGCGCCAAGCGGCCAAAGCGGAGACATCAGCAGGGCGGCTGACAATAAAAAAAATCGCATGGGCTCCCCTCCTTTTTTCATTAGAATGACCAATGAAAGGAGGACTCATGCGATTGATCCATATGTTTTTTACAGCTTGATGCCTTTGAAATAACTTTTAATCACGAGATATTGTTCCATCTCACCGAGGAGGTGGAACAAAGCCGCCCGAGCTTCAAACTCCTCGCGCGTTGCCGGGAGCGGCATTTCTTCAAATTCCGTTCTCATTTCTGCAAGTCTTTTTAAAAATTTATGAGCGGTATTTCCGGGATGAATGGCTTCCCTTAATTCATGGATGAAATGGGCGATTATTTTGCCCTGCTCCACCGTTATTGAAATAGAGGTAATCTTCGGCAGCAGCCGTTCAATGATTTCAAATTGTTTCTGTCTCATCTTAAAATAATGATAGTAGAGATTTTCATGGCGCAAAATATGATTCTGCACGTCCCGATAGGCGAGGTTTTTCGCCTCTTGAATCATCTGATGCGTCTCCGGTATTTCTTTCCCCGACCAATCTTGCTCACCAGTTAACAAATACCGTTCGATTTCGGCGAAGATGACGGAAAAGTTGTCCTCGATTTTTTTCCGGTACGCCGCGAGTTTTCTGTCGAGGCTCGGCATATACAGATTCATTAACAGCGCGACGCCGATACCTACGGTAATCAGCTGGAACTCATTCCAGATAAACGCCATCGTAATGCCGCCGGACATATATAAATGAAGAATGATTACTGAGCTGGTGACGATCCCTTCGTTTATTCTTAAAACGACTGTAGTCGGAATGAACAGCACCAGCAATATTCCGATCGCAAACGGGTAATAGCCGATCAGCCCGAAAAAGACATATGAGAAGCCGATTGCCAATAAACAGGCGGCAAATCGGGCCCACGAGGCCTGAAGCGACCGCTTTTGCGTAATCTGGATGCACAATATGGTGATGATTCCTGCGGATGCGAAGTTTTGCAGATGCAACAGCTGGGCTAAATAAATGGCCAGCGCCGTTCCAAGTGCGGTCTTTAGTGTCCGGTAACCGATTTTAAACATTGCTTGCTCCATTCTGTTTGTTTCTTTCTCAAAAAAAAGAAGAAGAGCATTCTTCTTCTTTTCTTCCAGTTATATTTTATAATATTTTTTCTAAAAAGTCCTGTGCTCTTTTTGACTTCGGAGAAAGAAAAAAATCTTCCGGCTGCCCGTCTTCCACGATCGTCCCTTCATCCATAAATAATACGCGGTCTGCGACTTCTTTGGCAAACCCCATTTCGTGCGTTACGATCACCATCGTCATGCCCGTCTGCGCAAGCTCTTTCATCACCTCAAGAACTTCTTTGACCATTTCCGGGTCAAGAGCCGAGGTCGGTTCATCAAACAGCATGATGTCAGGATTCATGGCAAGCGCCCGGGCGATGGCGACCCGCTGCTTCTGCCCGCCTGACAAACGGTTCGGATAGTCGTCCCGTTTGTCAAGCAGTCCGACTTTTTCAAGGAGAGCGCACGCCTTTTCCTCCGCCTCCTGTTTAGACTCTTTCTTCACGCTGACCGGCGCGTATGTGATATTTTCAAGCACCGTTTTATGAGGAAACAAATGAAAATGCTGAAATACCATGCCGATATTTTCCCGCACTTTCAGTTTATTCGTTTTAGAGGCGGTAATTTCATTTTCTTTAATGGCAATCGTTCCGCCGCTCGGGGTTTCCAGAAGATTTAAGCAGCGCAGAAACGTTGATTTGCCGGAACCGGAAGGGCCGATGACAGCGACGACTTCCCCTTCTTCGATCTGTGTTGAAATGTTTTTCAGTACTTCATGTTTCCCGAATGATTTTGACAGGTTGTCGACCTTAATCATTGGCTTTCAGCTTCCTTTCTACGCCTTTTCCGATGAATGCTAAGATCAAAACGAGCACGTAATAGATTAAGCCCGCCACAATAAGAGGTTCTAAATAGTTGTATGTTGCGGCGCCGGACTGGTAGGCCCGTCTCATAATGTCGCCAAGACCGATAACTGTGACGATCGCCGATTCTTTCGTTAAGGTGATTAATTCGTTAATAATAGCCGGAGAAATGTTTTTAAACGCCTGCGGCAGCAGCAGATCTTTCATCATTTTTCCGTACGGCACGCCGAGAGCGACGGCAGCCTCTTTTTGTCCTTTGTCAATTGCGTTGATTCCCGCTCTGATAATTTCAGAGACGTAAGCGGCTGAATTGAGCGATAATGCGGTGACCGCCGCCCAAAATTGATCGATCTGAAAGCCAAGGAGCTGCGGCATACCGAAATAGATGATCATCAGCTGCAGCACGAGCGGCGTGCCGCGGAATATCGAAGTATAAAAATCCGCAATCCATTTCAGCGGACTGATCGTGCTGATTTTAAATAAGCTGAGCACGATGCCTAATACAAGACCGATGACCGCTGAAACGAGCACAATTTTCAATGTGACCGCAAGGCCTTCCAATATAAAAGGAATTTGGGGGATTGTCGCTGAGAAATCCAAATTCATACGTGTGATCTCCTTTGTCTTTATTCAAGATAAAAAGCTCAACGAAAAGTTGAGCTTTCTTTTATTTCTCGTTGGTGAACCATTTTTTCTTCAGTTTTTCGATTTCTCCGTTTTTCTCCATTTCTTTCAGCGCTTTGTTGAACTTCGCTGTCAGATCACTGTCTTTGCGGAACGCAATCGCGGAACCCGATTCGTCTGATTTCGCATCTGCTGACGCAAAGCCCTGCAGATCTTGATTTGAACTGAAATAGCCTTGTGCTACGATGTCTTCGATAATCGCGGCATCAAAACGCCCGGATTTGATCTCTTCGGTTAAGTCTGAGATCCGGTTGCGGTCTTCGAGCTGAAAACCGTATTTCGAAGCGAGCTTCTTGCCTTTTTCCTCTTGAATGGAGCCGAGCTGAACACCGATGGTTTTGCCTTTCAGATCATTCAGGGATTTAATGCTGCTTCCCTTTTTCGTAACGATCATATTGTTAGCAGTATAATAAATATCAGAAAAATCAACTTGCTTTTTCCGTTCCGGCGTAGGTGTCATTCCAGATAAAATCATATCTACCTGCTTGGACTTCAAGGCTGTAATCAGGCTGTTGAAGTCCATGTCCTGCACCTCAACGTCATAGCCGGTCTTTTTGCCCAGAGCTTTTGCCAGATCAACGTCAAACCCGGTGATCTGATCGCCGTCTTTATATTCAAATGGTTTATAGTCAGCCGATGTACCCATAATCAGCTTGTTCTTTCCGCCTTCTGAGCCTGAATTGCCTGATCCGCAGGCGGACAGCGCAAAGGTGATACATGCGGCAGCTAATACCAACAGCCATTTCTTCATGATTCATTTCCCCCATATCTACTGATCTCTTAAATTTGAATATTTATTCGTTAACTTGTATTTTAAACACTTTTTAATTGTGATGCAATACTATTTTTGAAAAATATATTTTCCTTTCTGTGTTTATTATAGTCATTGTTTTTCAGATTAGTGACAGCTGAACACCGATGTATAAATATTTATATTTATACAGATTCCATATAAAAAAACCCCGCAAGCGCTTGGCTCCGGGGTTTTTCTTTCACTTATACTTCTTCACAATATTCTTCAAATGCTTCCTGCAGTTTTGTGACGACGGCCATCGGCTCATGGCCTTCAATTTCATGGCGTTCCACCATTTTCATGATTTTCCCGTCTTTTAAAATGGCAAATGACGGAGAGGACGGCGGATAGCCTTCAAAGTATTCTCTCGCTTTGGCTGTCGCTTCTTTATCCTGTCCGGCAAATACCGTCACAAGCTGATCCGGGCGTTTATCGTAATGTACGGAATGGTACGCGGCAGGCCTTGCAATACCGCCTGCGCATCCGCACACAGAGTTGACCATGACGAGTGTCGTTCCTTTTTTCGAAAGCGCTTCGTCCACTTCCTCAGCGGTTTTCAGCTCTGTATACCCGGCGGCCGTGATTTCCTGGCGGGCTTGACGCACGACATCATTCATAAATAAATTAAAATCCATATTCAACTGGGACCTCTCCTTTTTGATCATCTCTTCTTATGATAGCAAGGAACCTCCCTATCGGCAAATGACACCGCTCATATCCAATTGTTTTTTGTCCCTTTTATGTTCCCGATGTAAGTTTATGACCCTTTAAAAACGGGAAACTTGGTAAGGAGATTGTCTGAAATAAAGGAGCAGTCATATGAGCCAACGGAAAGCAGTTTTAATTTATAACGGAAACGCCGGTCAAAAGCAGATTGATAAAACGCTCGGCACGGTCATCCCCATTTTGGCCCAGTCAGCTGACGAACTTCTGATTAAACCGACCAAACATCAGGATGACGCCCGTCAGTATTGTGAAAATCTCGACAGTTCAGTTGACCATTTATATATTTTAGGCGGAGACGGCACTGTGCATCAATGCATCAACAGCATCAGCAAGCTTGATCACAGACCCGCTGTCGGCATTTTGCCGGGAGGAACGTGCAACGATTTCTCCCGGGCGCTCGGCATCCCGCAAAACCTCCAAAAGGCCGCTGAAGCGCTCGCGGCCGGACGTAAACGGATGATTGACGTCTGTAAAACGGATGACGGCTATTTTCTGAACTTCTGGGGCATCGGACTGATCACCGAAGCATCAAGCCATATCAATGAAACTGAAAAAGCATGGCTTGGTAAAATCAGCTACTTCACGAGCGCCTTGCGGACGATGACAAGTGCGAACCCGTTTCCTGTCAAATTGACGATTGACGGCGAGGTGAAAGAAGACGAAGCCGTAATGGTGCTTGTCATGAATGGGCATTATATCGGGACAAACAGAGTTCCCCTGCCTGATGCCAGCCTCCGGGACGGCTTAGCCGATGTGTTAATCTGCCGCAACACAAGCCTTGCCGCGCTGCGGGAGCTGATGACGATGGAGCAGGGTTCGTTTGATGATTTCAAAGGGGAGCTGTCCTATATTCAGGCCTCCAGGATTGAAATCGAAACCGGACGTGAAATGGACGCGGATACAGATGGCGAGGTATACGGAACAACACCTTGTACGATCGAAGTGAAAAAACATCATCTCACTATGCTTGTTCCCGAGGATTCACAATAAAAATAAAAAAGCTCCTTTTGCCGCCCGGGCAAAAGGAGTTTTTTTAATAGACGGAAGTATGTTCATCAATGTTTTCTAAGATCTCTTTGACGCGTCCTAGGAATCGGCCGCACACGAGCCCGTCGAGCACCCTGTGATCTAAAGACAGGCAAAGATTAACCATATCACGAACGGCGATCATCCCGTTATTCATGACAACCGGACGTTTGACGATAGATTCTACCTGAAGAATCGCCGCCTGCGGATGGTTGATAATGCCCATAGATTGAACTGAGCCGAAAGATCCCGTGTTATTGACGGTAAATGTGCCGCCCTGCATATCTTCCGCAGTAAGTTTTCCGTTTCTCACTTTTTTCGCAAGATCCGTTATTTCTCTGGCTATGCCTTTAATCGTTTTTTCATCAGCATGCTTAATAACCGGAACAAACAGCGAATCTTCCGTGGCAACGGCAATGGAGATGTTGATGTCTTTCTTTTGGACGATTTTGTCTCCCGCCCACATGCTGTTCATCTGCGGGAACTCTTTGAGAGCCTGCGCCGCCGCTTTTACAAAGAAAGCGAAAAATGTTAAATTAAAGCCTTCTTTCTGTTTAAATGAGTCTTTAATGCTGTTTCTGTACGCCGTCATGTTCGTGACGTCGACTTCCATCATCGTCCAGGCATGCGGAATTTCTGTTTTGCTTTTATGCATATTGGCGGCGATGGCTTTTCTGACGCCTGTAACCGGAATTTCAATATCACCGGCTGACAGAGCTGGTGCCGGCGCTTGTTTTTGCTGTTGTTTCGGCGCTTGTTGCGTTGTTTGAACGGCAGCCGGCGCCGGTGCTTCCGACTTCTGCTGTATTCCCGAATCAATGATTTTTTGAATGTCTTTTCGCGTAATTCTTCCGCCTGCACCCGTTCCTTCAACTTCTTCAAGCTGAATGCCGTGTTCTCCCGCTAATCTGAGCACGGCCGGCGAATAACGCGCTTTATTTGACTGGTCTTTACCTTGACGGTTTGCACCGGTGTCTGAAGGGGTATTCTGCTCTTCTTCCCGCTTCGGCGCCGCTTCGGTTTCCGTTTCTTCTGTTTCAATTTTGCAGATGATCTCGCCGACTGCAAGAGTCTGGCCTTCTTCTCCTACAAGTTCTGTAATCGTACCGGTAAAAGAAGACGGCACCTCCGCATTCACTTTATCTGTCATGACCTCCGCGATGGGGTCATATTTATTCACTTGATCACCGGGGGATACCAGCCACTTGCTGATCGTCCCTTCCGTCACGCTCTCTCCGAGCTGAGGCATAGCCATTTTTTCAATCGCCATGTCAAAAACCTCCTTACGTCTTTAAAACTCCGCTAATTCTCTCATCGCGGCTTCTGCTTTGTCAGGATTCATCATGAAGTATTTTTCCATTGCCGGCGCATAAGGCATTGCCGGAACATCAGGACCTGCAAGCCGCTTGATCGGCGCGTCTAAATCAAATAAGCAGTTTTCAGAAATAATGGCGGCGACCTCGCTCATAATACCGCCTTCTTTCGTATCTTCTGTGATCAGCAATACTTTTCCTGTTTTAGACGCGGCTTCAATGATGGCTTCTTTATCTAACGGATAAACCGTACGCAAGTCTAATACGTGTGCGGAAATTCCGTCTTTTTCAAGACGCTCGGCAGCCTGCAGAGCAAAATGGACGCATAATCCGTACGTAATGACAGTAATGTCGCTGCCTTCGCGTTTTACATCCGCCTTTCCGATCGGAAGGACGTAATCATCCGCAGGGACTTCGCCTTTAATCAGACGGTACGCCCTCTTATGTTCGAAAAACAGCACCGGATCTTCGTCACGGACTGCAGCTTTCAACAGCCCTTTTGCGTCATAAGGAGTTGAAGGCATGACAATTTTAAGGCCCGGCTGGTTGGCAAAAATGGCCTCCACAGATTGGGAATGATACAACGCGCCGTGCACGCCGCCGCCGTAAGGCGCTCTGATGACCATCGGACAGCTCCAATCATTGTTTGAACGGTAGCGTATTTTTGCCGCTTCTGAAATGATTTGGTTGACCGCAGGCAGAATGAAATCAGCAAACTGCATCTCGGCAATCGGGCGCATGCCGTACATCGCGGCGCCGATCCCGACACCGGCAATCGCTGATTCAGCAAGCGGCGTATCCATCACCCGCTCTTCTCCGAACTGTTCATAGAGACCCGCCGTGGCTTTAAACACGCCGCCTTTTCTCCCGACGTCTTCCCCGAGAACAAACACGCGCGGATCTCTTTCCATTTCTTCTTTCATTGCTGCATTAATACTGTCAATATAAGACATTACAGACATAAGTATTCCTCCCTACTTCGCATAAACGTGATCAAGCGTTGATTCAGGAGATGCGTATGGCGCTTTCTCCGCTTCGTCTGTCGCTTCGTTTACGATAGCCATGATGTCATCCAGCATGGTCTTTTCTTCTTCTTCACCTAGAAGCCCGGCTTCTTGCAAGTATGCTTTGTATAAAAGAAGCGGATCTTGTTTCTTCGCTTCTTCTACTTCTTCGCGTTCTCTGTAGCTGCTGTCGTCGTCATCGCTGGAATGCGGCGTCAAACGGTAGGAAACCGTTTCTATTAATGTAGGGCCTTCGCCTTTAGACGCCCGTTCGCGCGCTTCTTTTACGACTCGGTAAACTTCCAGCAGGTCGTTTCCGTCAACAGTGACTCCCGGCATGCCGTAGCCTGCCGCCCGGTCGGATATTTTCTCGCACGCCACCTGTTTGTCATACGGGACAGAAATGGCATACTTATTGTTTTCACACATGAAAATGACCGGCAGTTTATACACGGCGGCAAAGTTTGCCCCTTCGTGAAAATCCCCCTGGTTGGAAGATCCTTCTCCAAAGGTAACAAAAGAGACGATATCCTTTTTATCCATGCGTCCCGCAAGCGCGATTCCGACTGCATGAGGAACCTGCGTCGTAACAGGGGATGAGCCCGTTACGATTCTGTTTTCCTTTTGCCCGAAGTGGCCCGGCATCTGCCTTCCGCCTGAGTTCGGGTCAGCTGCTTTCGCAAAACCCGACATCATCAAATCCTTTGCAGTCATACCGAATGCAAGCACAACCCCTATATCTCTATAGTACGGAAGCACATAGTCGGTATCACGGTTTAAGGCATAGGCCGCGCCTACTTGTGCCGCTTCCTGTCCTTGACATGAAACAACGAACGGAATTTTGCCCGAGCGGTTTAAGAGCCACATTCTTTCGTCGATTTTTCTGGCTAACAGCATGGTTCTATACATTTCAACGGCTTCTTCGTCAGAGAGCCCTAATGCTTGATGGCGGTTTGTAGTCATTCAAACCCCTCCTTCTTTCCTTTTAAAAATGAATCGCGTTTCCGTCTGCGGCTAACGCAGCTTCTCCAATCGCTTCTGACAGCGACGGATGCGGATGTATGGATTGGCCGATTTCCCAAGGCGTCGCGTCGAGCACCTTGGCAAGCCCCGCTTCAGAGATCATATCGGTGACGTGCGGGCCGATCATATGAACACCGAGAATATCATCTGTATTCCGATCGGCGACGATTTTGACAAAGCCGTCGCTTTCTCCGTATACAAGAGCCTTTCCGATCGCCATGAACGGAAACTTCCCGATCTTCAGGTCATGCCCTTTTCGAAGAGCTTCCTCTTCTGTCAGACCGACGCTCGCCGCTTCCGGATTTGAATAAATACATTTCGGCACAAGAGCGGCATCAAGCGGAGCCGGATTAAGACCCGCCATATGCTCAACGGCAATGATGCCCTCACGGGAGGCCACATGCGCAAGCTGCAGCCCGCCGACAACATCACCGATCGCATAAATGTGCGATTCCTTCGTCTGCCCGGCTTCGTTCACGATGATAGAACCGTTTTCCGCTTCAATATCCGTGTTTTCAAGCCCGATCCCTTCAATGTTCGGCTGGCGGCCGATGGAAACAAGCATTTGTTCCGCGTGATACGTTTCTTTTTTTCCATTCTTTTCAGCGGCAATTGAAACGCCGTCCGCTTTTTCCAATGTATCCGGAAGCACTTTCGCACCCGTCACGATCTTAATTCCTTTTTTCGTTAACAGTTTTTCCATCTCGTTTGAAATATCACGGTCTTCCGTCGGCAAAATGCGGGCCGCATATTCAATCACAGTGATATTGACGCCGAAATCGTTCAGCATAGATGCCCATTCAATTCCGATGACACCGCCGCCGACGATCATCATGGAATGGGGCAGACGTTCAAGCTCTAACGCTTCATCTGATGTCAGAATATATGTACCGTCTGCTTCTAAACCCGGCAGCATTTTCGGCCTTGAACCGGTTGCGATAATCAATTGTTTCGGTATCAGCATGTCGTTTTCTTCACCATTTGCGTATTCGACGGAAACCGTACCGGGAAGAGGTGAGAAGATGGAAGGGCCGAGCATACGTCCGTACCCGTTGAATACATCAATCTTCCCCTTTTTCATCAAGTGGGCGACACCGCCGGCCAGCCGGTCAACGATTCCCTGCTTTCGTTTTTGCACGCTGTCAAAGCGGAGGGAGACACCTTCCGTTTCAATGCCGAATGCTGCCGCTTCCTTTGCGGTTCGGTACACTTCCGCGCTTCTTAACAGCGCCTTACTCGGGATACATCCTTTATGCAGGCATGTTCCGCCGAGCTTTTCTTTTTCTACAACGGCCGTTTTTAAGCCGAGCTGGGCCGCTCTGATGGCGGCTACATAACCGCCCGTGCCGCCGCCCAGAATGACCACATCATACTCAGTCGCCATTTGTTTTCACTCCTTCGCCGATCTGATATTGCTTTGACTGCTCCTCACCGGCTAAAACCCGAAGCGCGCCTTGCGCGAGAGATTGCAGTTCATTTTCTCCCGGGTACACCAGTACATCCGAAATCCAATCTATGTACGATCTGATGGCGGATACGAAACTTTTCCCGTACGCCAATCCGCCCGTCAGGACGATAATGTCTACTTTTCCTTTTAAAACGGCGCTTGCCGCCCCGATTTCTTTTGCTACTTGATAAGCCATTGCGTCATAAATGAGACGCGCGTTTTCATCTCCGGCCTGAATGCGTTTTTCCACCTTCACTGCGTCCGTTGTTCCCAGGTAGCCGGAGAGTCCGCCCGTGCCGACAAGTTTTTTCATCATATCGGCTTTTGAATACTTGCCGGAAAAACACATTTCCACCAAATCACCCGCCGGAACGGTTCCCGCGCGCTCCGGGCTGAAGGGTCCTTCTCCGTGAAGCCCGTTGTTGACATCCGTCACCCGTCCGCAATCATGGACACCGACTGTGGTGCCGCCGCCCATATGAGTGACGATCATCTTCATCTGTTCATACCGTTTGCCGAGGGACGCCGCCGCCTGACGGGCAACAGCTTTTTGGTTCAAAGCATGGAAAATGCTTTTCCGCTTGATTTCAGGCATTCCTGATACTTTAGCGAGCGGAGTCATCTCATCCACCACGACCGGATCGACGATATACGCGGGGATATTTAATCCGTCAGCTATTTCCCTGGCAATAATTCCGCCCAGATTAGAAGCATGCTGGCCGTTGTAGCCGTTTTTCAAATCAGTGATCATGGCGTCATTTACTTCATATGTGCCGCCCTCAATCGGTCTGAGCAGGCCGCCCCTGGCACAAACGGCATCGAACTTTGAAATGTTGATGCCCTGTTCGTGCAAAGACTCAAGAATGCTTATTTTTCGAAATTCGTATTGGTCGATAATGCTGTTAAATGTTTTCAGCTCTTCTTCGGGATGCCGCAGCGTCTTTTCAAAGATACAGCGTTCATTGTGAAAGACACCGATTTTCGTTGATGTTGAGCCTGGATTCAGAATGAGAATGCGTTTTTCCTTTTCGAACATTTTCATACCTCCAGATCAAATTCCTATCGTCTGCTTAATATACTTTGGCCGTTTTGCAGAAACTGGCTTCTTGAACGGCGCATGCGCTCAATTCGTTCCTCAGCCAGACGGTCAGCCGCTAAGTATGTCGGAATGCCGTCACGCGCGGAAATATCGAGCACCCGCTCAATGTTTGCATAGATGCCTTCAACCTTTTTCAAAGCCCGCTCAGCATTGTAGCCGTAAAGCTCATCGGCCACATTGATGACGCCGCCTGCATTGATGACATAATCCGGAGCGTACACGATTCCCATTTCATGAATGGTATCGCCGTGACGTGTTTCTTTCAGCTGGTTATTGGCCGCTCCCGCAATGACTTTCGCCTTCAGCTGTTTAATCGTGTCATCGTTAATGACGGCGCCGAGAGCACATGGGGCATAAATATCGCACGCCTGTGAGTAAATGTCGTCGGGATCAACTGCGCGGGCGCCGAAGTCCTCAACGGCACGTTTAACAGATTCTTTATTGATATCCGTTACGATTAAAGAAGCGCCTTCTTCGTGAAGGTGGCGGCATAGATTGTAAGCCACATTTCCCACGCCTTGCACGGCAATTGTTTTACCTTCCAGTGAATCAGTGCCAAACGCCGCTTTCGCTGCGGCTTTCATCCCTTTGTAGACGCCGTATGCCGTAACCGGGGACGGATTTCCTGATGAACCGAATGCCGGAGAAATTCCGGTTACATAGTCTGTTTCATCATGAATGATGTCCATATCTTCAACGGTGGTGCCGACGTCTTCCGCCGTAATATACCTTCCGTTTAAGCCTTGGATGTAGCGGCCGAACGCGCGGAACATTTCTTCATTTTTATCTTTGCGCGGGTCTCCGATAATAACCGTTTTCCCGCCGCCTAAGTTTAAACCGGCAGCCGCATTTTTATAAGTCATGCCTTTTGCGAGTCTTAGTGCATCTTCAATCGCCGCTTCTTCACTGTCATATGTCCACATTCTTGTTCCGCCGAGTGCTGGGCCGAGCGTCGTATCATGAATCGCGATGATCGCTTTTAATCCGGATTGTTCATCTTGGCAGAATACCAATTGTTCGTAATCATAAGTCTCCATATATTTAAAAATTTCCATAGGTTCGTTCCTCCTACTGTTCTTGTGATGCGCAAATCGCAAGCGCAATTGAATACAGTTTATTTTCTGCGGTATCCGCTCTGCTCGTTAATGCGATCGGCGCTTTTGCACCGGCGATGACGGCAGCAACATTTGCTTTCGCAAAATAAATCATTGACTTATAAAGCATATTTCCGGCCTCGATTGAAGGAACCAAGAGAATATCCGCCTGGCCCGCTACGCTTCCGGAAATCCCTTTTTGCAGCGCAGCCGCTTGGGATACGGCATTATCCAAAGCAAGCGGTCCGTCCGCAATGCAGCCGGTAATCTGTCCTCTGTTGCACATTTGGACGATCGCAGCCGCGTTCAGCGTCGCCTCCATTTTCGGATTAACCGTTTCAATAGCGGCAAGGACTGCGGCTTTCGGCATAGGGTTCCCTACTGAATGTGCGACGTGAACCGCATTTTGCAGAATATGCCCGAGCTCTTCAAGAGACGGGGCAATGTTCAGCGCTGAATCAGTCACATACATCAGCCGGTCATAGTCCGGCACCTCAAAAACGGCTACATGTGACAACACCCTTTTTGAACGAAGCCCTTCATGGCGGTTTAAAACCGATTTCAGAAGAGTTGAGCTCGGGAGATTCCCTTTCATTAAAACGTCCGCCTCTTGTTCACGCACTGCGCGCACTGCTTTTGCCGCAGATTCTTCGGGTGAATCAGCGTGGATGATTTCAGCATTGAACTTCGGCTCATTTGCCAGAAGCTCTTTCAGCTTTCCGCTGTCACCCGTCAGTAAAAATCGTGCCGACAAGTGTTCTGCCGCCATTTTGACGGCCTGGATCACTTCTTTATCTGCTGCGTGGGCCACTGCAATGGTTTTTGCGTTTTTTGCCGCGGCTTTTTCAACTAGGTCTCTCAGCTTCATTTTGTACCACCTTCCTTGTGCGAATCCGCTTTTAACAATGCAAGTTCCGTGCCAAATATGCGGGAGGGTTTATTCCGGCTTTTTTCAAGAAAACATGCAGCTGTTTGCGCTTTCTCTGCAATTTATTGCATGCCGTCATTTGCAAGGCCGTACTTGTCCATTTTGTAGTACAGGTTCCGAATGCTGACACCAAGCGCTTTTGCCGTTTTGGTTCGGTTGAATTTATGCTTTTCAAGCGTTTTTTGAATGACGTGCGCTTCAAATTTTTCAACAGCCTGAGACAGCTTTTCCCCTTCCACATCCGGAAAATCACTTTGGGTGCCGTTTTTTTCATTCAGCTCTGATTCAAAAACAGGCAGATGCTGCTGTTCGATCCGTTCCATGTGCGGCTCTAAAAATATCATTGCCCGTCCGAGAACATTTTCAAGCTCCCGGACGTTTCCCGGCCAGCTGTAGGCTGATAAAGCTCGCAGCGCGTTCGGCGTGAGCCCCTTTACATTGCGGCCGTAATCCTGATTGATTTTTTCAATGAGCCGAATGCTCAGCGCTTCAATATCTTCTTTGCGCTGCCGAAGCGGCGGGATTG
This sequence comes from Bacillus sp. SIMBA_026, assembly GCF_046535335.1. Classification (NCBI taxonomy): domain Bacteria; kingdom Bacillati; phylum Bacillota; class Bacilli; order Caryophanales; family Bacillaceae; genus Bacillus; species Bacillus sp. SIMBA_026. The sequence continues at coordinate 1,557,906 of NZ_JAWRWX010000001.1, forward strand.
AGATCGGATAGCGGTTAATCCGGTAATACAGGTCTTCACGGAACGCGCCTTCCGCCATGGCCTTTTCGATATTGACGTTTGTCGCTGCGATAATTCTGACATTGACAGAAATCGCTTTAGCGCCGCCGACTCTGATAATTTCTTTTTCTTGCAGAACTCTGAGCAGCTTTGCCTGGGTGCTTTGGGTCAGCTCTCCGATTTCATCTAAGAAAATGCTGCCGTTATTCGCTTCCTCAAAAAGTCCTTTTTTGCCTCCGCGCCTCGCGCCCGTAAACGCGCCTTCCTCATAGCCGAAAAGCTCGGATTCTAGCAGGGATTCAGACAAGGCCGCACAATTGACCCGAATGAACTTATTGTATTTTCGGTCGCTTTCATTATGGATGGCGTGGGCGAAAAGTTCTTTCCCTGTGCCGGATTCACCCCGCAGCAGAATCGTCGCCGGCGTTTTCGCCCCGAGCTTCGCCTGTTCAAGGGCGACGAGCATTTGTTCACTCGTGCCGATAATGTCATCAAACGTGTATTTCGCTTCAAGCGTGCGGATGATCTGGCGCGCCCGATTCAGCTCAGCAGTCAGCGTTTTAATTTCTGACACATCGTGAATGACGCCGACGCTGCCTTTTAAAATACCGTCCACAATAACGGGGGCAACATTTACGATGACATCCTTTTTATTGGGGCCGACCTTCATCCTCACACCCCGCACGGGCCGCCTTGTCCCCAATACTTTCAGGTGCATGCTTTCCCCTTCTGAGATATCGGTGGAAGCGGGTTTTCCGATGACTTCGCTTTCTGACAGCCCGGTCATTTTTGTATACGCTTTGTTGATTAACATTCCGATGCCGTTTTCATCAACGACAGAAATGGCCTCGTCTGATGATTGTATAATCGCTTCAAGCATGGTGCGGATTTGTTTTAAGTTCGTGACCTCTTCCGCCAGTTCAACTGCGTCGGTGATGTCTTTAAACACGCATAACGCGCCGAGAAGTTTTCCGCCTTCATCAATGATCGGCAGTCTTGTCGTGACAATCTGCAGGTGCTTTCCGAGAAGCTGCTTCTGGTTATATTCCGGCTCTCTCGTTTCCAGAATCCGCGGCAGCTTTGTGTTCGGCACTACATCTTTAATTGGGCGGCCGATGACATCCTCCCGTTTTTGGCCGACCATTTTTTCTGCCATCTGATTAAATAAAATGATCGTTTCGTTGACGCCTATAAATATCATGCCGTCGTGCGTTGAATTAAAAATCCGGTCATGCTTATACGTCTGCGACTTCAGCATTTGGATAAGCTGCTGTTTTTCCTCCATCAGCTGAAACACCATGTACGCCAATTTTCCCGGCATGACGATGGTTTGTTCTTTTTTTTCATGGAGCAGCTCATCCATGACCGCTTTATCGCCTGTTGTATGGATGATAATATCTATATCTTCAGTTATGTAGGGTTTCCAATCTGATGAGGTTGCAATTCCATATTTCCGGGCTTCTTGCAGCCCTTGCGCCTCCGGATCTTGATCAACCACCGCAATAATCCGGATCAGCTTTGTTTTCATCAAAATCTGTAGGAGCGCCGTGCCTCCTTTACCAGCACCTATAATCAGCACCTTCTGCATCCCGATACCCCTTTATATGAAAAAATTTGCACACCTGTATTTCCCGTTGCAATAATTTGCACAACCCCTATGTTACCACGTTTTGATCTCTTGACAAAATATTTTTTCGATTGGACAATAAAGGAAATCATATCGTAAAGGGGTTTTCTGAATATGAGCCGGCTTGTTGCGCTTTTGATTCTGGTCCTCCCCGGCGCTGTCGCGGCGCTCGGCATTAAGCTGATGAGAGATGCATTATTCGGGCATGCGTTTTCCCCGTTTCCGTCCCTTTTTCTTCAGGGGGCGGCCGGATTGGCGTTTTTTTTGTTCGGCCTTTATGTTCTGGCCGGGTTTATTCTGTACAGAGATCGGAAACGCAATCAAGTCAGCCCGCGGTTCAGGAAAAAAAAGCTGTAAAAAAAGCCCTTGCAAAAAAAGGGCTTTTTCAGTCGTCCGGCAGTATTGTTTTGGCAATGGATTGATCCAGTTCTTCATAGTCATCGTAAGCGATCGTTTCATATAATTCTTTTCTCGTCTGCATATCCGAAAGCCCCTCTTTTTGCGAGCCTTCTTCTTTCAGAAGGCGGAAAATACGCTCAAAAGCCTTGGCCGCCGTTCTGAGTGACGTGACCGGGTAAATGACCATCTGACAGCCCATATCGGAAAATTCATCAGCACTGTAATACGGCGTTTTTCCGAATTCAGTCATGTTTGCAAGAATCGGCACACTGATTTGTTTGGAAAACGCTCTGAATTCACTATCGGATTGGAGCGCTTCCGGAAAAACAGCGTCAGCACCCGCTTTTATATAAGCGGACGCCCTTTTTAATGCCCCCTCCAATCCTTCCTGCTGTCTGGCGTCTGTTCTCGCAACAACAAGAAGAGTCGGCGCGGCCCGCTTGACCGCTTGGATTTTTTGCGCCATTTCTTCAATCGGCACGAGCTGCTTCCCATTCAGATGTCCGCATTTTTTCGGCAGGCGCTGATCCTCCATCTGGACGGCGGCCGCGCGCGCTTCATACATTTCTTTCGCCGTCCGGGCGGCATTCAGCACTCCTCCGAAACCCGTGTCAATATCGACAAGGACGGGCAGATCAGACGAGCGGACCAGATCTTTAACCCGTTCAGCCATTTCCGCCGACGTGATGATCCCTAAATCGGGCAGCCCTCTGCTCGCCGTGTAAGCCGCGCCTGATAAATAAAGAGCCGAAAACCCCGTTTTTTTGGCGATAAGAGCGGCCATCGCATCGTGAGCGCCGGGGATCTGCAATAGATCAGGCGCTGCCATCAGCGTACGGAACCGCTCTGCAAGCTCCTCTTGAGACGACTGCTTGCTGACGATCCACGTCATGTTTGTCACCCTCCTATTTTATACGAGAAATAAGTCCATAAATTCACTAACGCTGAGCTTCTGCATTCGGCCGCTATGTTCGCAGGCCTCTTCGATTTTACGCTGCTGCTTCAATGAAAAATGAGTACTGATGTTTGCTGAAAACTTGGCAAGAATCTTCGGAACGGCTTCTTTTCTGCGGAACCGGTGCCCGAGCGGGTATTCACATTCAATCCGTCCCGTAGCCGTGCCGTCTGTAAAATGCACCTGTACGGCATTTGATATGGATCGCTTATTCGGGTCTAAATAATCTTTTGAGTACGCTTTGTGTTCCGTCACCTCCATTTTGCTCCGCAATGTATCAATTCGCGGGTCAGACGCCGTTTCCTCTTCATAATGATCCGCCGTGATATCTCCGAAAAGCAGCCCGATTGCCGTAATGTACTGGAGGCAGTGATCCCGGTCAGCCGGATTGTGAAGCGGCCCTTTTTTATCGATAATCCGGATTGCCGACTCATGCGTCATAATCGTGATCCTGTCAATGTCTTCGATGCGGTCTTTCACCTCCGGATGAAGCCTGACCGCGCATTCCGCCGCTGTCTGGGCATGGAATTCAGCCGGGTAGGATACTTTAAACAAAACATTCTCCATCACATAAGACCCAAGCGGGCGGGCAAGCTTTATTTCCTGCCGGTTAAATAATACGTCTTGAAATCCCCACCCAGATGCGGTCAGAGCTGTCGGGTACCCCATTTCACCTTTTTGCGCCATAAGGGCCAAATATACGCCTCTGCTCGTCGCGTCGCCGGCCGCCCATGATTTGCGTGATCCGGTATTCGGCGCATGACGGTACGTTCTGAGGCTTGAATTATCAATCCAGGCATGAGATACGGCGTTATTGATTTCCTCTTTTGAGCCGCCCAGCATTTGCGCGCAAACAGCCGCAGTCGCCACTTTCACAAACAGCACATGGTCAAGCCCCACTCTGTTTAAGCTGTTTTCCAAAGCGAGAATCCCTTGAATTTCGTGCGCTTTGATCATTGCGCAAAGCACATCGCGCACGATAAGCGGTTCTTTCCCTTCTGAAATCCGCACTCTGGATATATAATCCGCACAAGCCAATATGCCTCCGAGATTGTCAGACGGATGACCCCATTCCGCAGCAAGCCACGTATCATTATAATCGAGCCACCTGTTGATACAGCCGATATTAAAAGCAGCCGTGACCGGGTCTAAAACAAAAGGCGTGCCCGGGACTCTGCTGCCGTTGGGCACGGAGGTTCCCGGGACAATCGGGCCGAGCAGCTTTGTACATTCGGGATAGCTGAGCGCCAAAATTCCGCAGCCTATCGTATCAAGAAGCACATGTCCTGCCGTAGCGAAAGCTTCTGAACTGTCAATCTCCTGATGGAGCACGTAGTCAGAAATCTCTTCGATTACAGCGTCCATTCGGCGGGGTTCTGTCATGTTTTCATCTTCCTTTCTCATCTGTTTACAGGCGCGCTCCGGTATAGCGGACACGCGGGCGGAAAAGCCGGTTTCGGCTGTGCTGTTCAATGACGTGGGCACACAGGCCGACCGTGCGTGCGCTGAAGAATATAGGCGTGTACAGCGGTATTGGGATGCCGAGCATGTAATAGACCGGCGCTGCGTAGTAATCTAAATTCGGATAAAGGCCCTTTTTCTCCCGCATGACGGTTTCGCCGGCTTCACACATATTATAAAGACGGAAATCACCTGAAAGATCAGACAGCTTTTTTAACGCTTCTTTCATCATGAGCGCCCTCGGGTCCATTTTTTTCATGTAGACACGGTGGCCGAAACCCATGATTTTTTCTTTGTTTGCGAGTTTTTGAGTTAATAATTGTGTAAACCCGTCTGCATCCTTCGCTTCCTCAAGCATGTACATAACCGCTTCGTTCGCGCCGCCGTGAAGATTTCCCTTAAGCGAGGCGACGGCTCCGGTCAGAGCGCCGTAAATATCCGATTGCGTCGAAGCGATGACACGGGCCGTAAACGTTGAGTTCGGCAATTCATGCTCACTGTATAAAAGAAGCGACCGGTCGAAGATTTCTTCTTCCAAAGATGACGGCGTTTTTCCGGTAATCATATATAAAAAGTTTGCGCTGTATGATAAGGTTCCGACCGGCGCCAAAGGCTCCAGCCCGTTGATGACTCGATAGCTGTTGACCGTCAGATTCGGCATTTTGCCTATCAGTCCGCGTACACGGTGCTGATTTACAGAAGATGAACGGTCATCGATGTCCTTGTCAAAGCCTCCAAGCGCGGACAAACCCGTCCTCAGTCCGTCCATCGGGTGAGTATGTTCGGGCAGCAGACGGCATATGTGCAAGATTTCCTCGGGAAGGTGTCCGCCGCGCCGAACGTCTTCTTCAAGCGTTGCCTTCTCTTTCGCATCAGGAAGTCTGTCTTCCAATAAGAGATGAACAATGTCCATATAGCCGGCCGTTTTAGAAAGCTCAATCAGATCGTGGCCTTTGATTAAAATACTGCCCTGCTGTGTATCCAGGAAAGAAATCCCCGTTTCCACCGCAATGACGCCATCTAAACCGGGAGAATAAGATTCCATGGTTTCGCTCCTTTGCGCACTTTTTATTGAAGAAGATACTTAGAAATAATCAGCCTTTGAATCTCATTGGTTCCTTCATAAATTTGCGTAACTTTCGCATCCCGAAATAAACGCTCCGCGGGATACTCTTTCATATAGCCGTAACCGCCGTGAATCTGCACAGCCTCCACCGCCGCTTTCATCGCCGCATCGGACGCGAATTGCTTCGCCATAGATGCTTCTTTTCCGCACGGAAGCCCTCGCTGATACAGATCAGCAGCATGATAGACCAATAATTTGGCAGCTTCCGCATTCGTCGCCATGTCAGATAATTTAAATGAAACAGCCTGATTCGAAGCGATGGGTCTGCCGAACTGGCTGCGGGTTTTGGCGTACTCCACCGAGCAGCCGAGCGCCGCTTCAATAATCCCGAGCGCCTGAGCCGCTATGCCGATCCGTCCGACTTCAAGGTTTTTCATGGCGATTGAAAAGCCTTCGCCCTCTTCGCCGAGCCGGTTTTCAATCGGAATTTCCGCTTGGTCAAACTGTAATTCGACAGTATTGGAACCTAACAATCCGAGCTTTTTTTCTTTTTTTCCGATAGAAAAACCGGGTGTGTTTTTTTCAACGATAAACGCTGAAATCCCCTTTCTCCCCTTACCCGGATCGGTTATGGCGAATGTCAGATACAGATCTGCCGCTCCGCCGTTTGTAATAAAGATTTTTGAACCGTTCAGAATATATGAACCGCCTTTTCGCACGGCCGTTGTTTTCAGGCTTCCCGCATCAGATCCGGATTGAGGCTCAGTAAGCGCAAATGCCCCAATATATTCGCCCGCTGCCAGCTTCGGAATATACGTTTGTTTTTGGGCTTCTGTCCCGAAATGCAAAATCGGGATTGTCCCTACCGATGTGTGGACGGATAAAATGACGCCGACGGCCGCGCTGACTTTTGATATTTCATGAATCGCTAAAATGTAAGATGTTGTATCAGCACCCGCCCCGCCGTAAGCTTCCGGGACGGGAATGCCCATCAATCCCGCTTCGCCCATTTTTTTAATCAGCCGCTCCGGAAATTCATCTGTTGATTCCATGAGCTCAACCACCGGCGCGATTTCCTTGCGGGCAAAATCACGCACCATTTTTCTCATCATGATGTGCTCTTCTGTAAAATGCATGGCTGCCGTCTCCCCTCATGATCTTTACGTCATCTGCCGTACTCATAAAAACCGCGCCCGCTTTTTTTGCCGAGCCAGCCGGCGCTGACATATTTTCTGAGCAGAGGGCATGGGCGGTATTTCGGATCTCCGAGCCCCGCATAGAGAACCTCCATAATGGAAAGGCACGTATCCAGCCCGATGAAGTCAGCTAATGTTAAAGGACCCATCGGGTGCCGCATGCCGAGCTTCATCACCGCATCAATCGCTTCCTTTGAAGCTGCTCCTTCGTAAAGGCAATAAATGGCTTCGTTAATCATCGGCATTAATATGCGATTAGATATAAAGCCCGGGAAGTCATTGACTTCGACAGGGGTTTTATTCATCCGGACGGCAAGCTTCTTTACTGTTTCCGCCGTTTCTTCCGATGTGGCGAGTCCTCTGATGACCTCGACAAGCTCCATGACAGGAACCGGATTCATAAAATGCATGCCGATTACTTTTTCAGGCCTTTTTGTGGCCGCGGCAAGTTCTGTAATGGGAAGAGAAGACGTATTGCTTGCCAATACGGCATGAGGGGGACAGATTTTATCAAGTGTGTCAAACAATTCTGCTTTTGCTTTTTTGTTTTCGGCAATAGCTTCAATTATAAAATCAGCATCTTCCGCTTCTGTGAGTTCTGCCGGGGAAATACGGCTGAAAACGGCATCTGTCTCCTGCTGTGACTTCCGTCCTTTTGCCTGCTCTTTCTCCAGGTTTGTCTTTATGCGGTGAAGACCTTTTGTTACCGTTTCCGGCTCCCAATCGTATAACTTGACGGCAAACCCGGCTTCTGCAGCCGTCTGCGCGATGCCTGCTCCCATCTGACCCACACCTGCGACCATGATTGTTTTCATCTTCATCCGGCGCTCCCTCCTTTGATCAGTACACCTCAAGCAGGACGGCATCTCCTTGAGCCGCTCCGCTGCATATAGCAGCTACGCCTAAACCCCCTCCGCGACGCTTTAATTCGTATATTAAACTCATGATGATTCTCGCTCCGCTTGCGCCGATCGGGTGGCCGAACGCGATTGCCCCTCCGTTTACATTCACTTTTTCCCGGCTGAACCCGGCTATTTTTTCACTCACCAGCACGACGGACGCAAATGCTTCATTTACTTCAAACAAATCAATATCGTCAACGGACAGTCCGGTTTTTGTCAAGAGCCGGCTGATGGCCTCTCCCGGCGCGCTTGCCAGCTCGGACGCTTCCAGTCCGACTGACGCAAAGCCAAGTATCGCTGCGAGCGGCCTGACATGCTGCTTCGCGGCTTTTTCCTCTGACATCAGCACAAATGCTCCGGCCCCGTCATTTACACCGGGAGCGTTTCCGGCTGTAACCGTTCCGTCGGCTGTAAAAATTGGCTTGAGCGCTGCAAGCTGCTTAAGGCTCGTATCAGGACGCAGCCCCTCATCCGCTTCAACAGTATGCTGTTTACCCTTTTTGCCGATCCAGGTGACGGGGACAATTTCTTCACGCAATTTGCCCGCTTCAGCCGCCTCTGCCGCACGTTTCTGGCTCAAAAGAGCGTAATGATCCTGTTCATCCCGGGAAATGCCGTACTTTTTGGCCGCAGTGCTTCCGTGGACAGCCATATGCACCTGGTCGAACGCACAGGTCAGCCCGTCATGAACCATTAAATCCTGAAACACCCCGTCCCCCATCCTCACACCCCAGCGACCGGCCGGAATGGCGTACGGGATGTTGCTCATGCTTTCCATTCCGCCTGCAATCAGCACGTTCGCATCTTTCGCCCGAATCATTTGATCACAGATGGTAACGGCCCTGAGCCCTGATGCACAGACCTTATTAATGGTTTCAGCCGGAACGGACCACGGAAGCCCGGCATATCTTGCAGCCTGCCGTGCCGGAATCTGCCCGGCACCCGCCTGGACGACCATTCCCATCACCGCTCCTTCCGCTTCGCTTTCACTGATAGCGGCGCGCTTGATTGCTTCTTTTATGGCAATGCCGCCAAGCTCGGCTGCCTTTACCTCTTTTAATGCGCCGCCAAATTTTCCGAACGGCGTTCTTGCCGCACTGACGATAACCGTTTTTCCCACAATTTTGCCTCACTTTCAATAAGATAAAAGATAACGCTTACACAAAACGCCCTGTTACAATATATGAACCGGCTGACCGAGTTATGAGTGCACCGCCTTTTTCCCGCCCATAAAAAAAGAAGACTGTCTGAACAGTCTTCTCAGCTGCGGCATTCTTCTTTTATAGAAACAGCCAGCTTTGGATAATCGGTAAAAATTGCGTCTGCTCCCGCTTTCATCAGCTGCTTCATATCCTCAGGACGATTGACGGTGAACGGACGGAGCGCCGCTTGGTGTTTTGCAAGATGTTTGATCACTTCAGCGCTCACCGCCGGCGTACCGAGCTTCGGATGATAACCCGAAGCGGGAATGGCGGCAAGATACCGTTCAGGCCGGTACAGTACATCCATTGTCAGCACCGCCCGTTCAATTTCAGGTGCCAGGGCGTGGCAAACCGCGAGACTCTCATGATTAAATGAAGAAAAAATAACGCGCTTTTCCAGTCCGTAATATCTGACTTTTTTAATCACTTCTTCTTCCATTCCTTCGTAACGGAATACACTGTTTTTCAGCTCAATGTTTATCAGAAAATCAGCACGTTCCGCAAAACGCAGCACATCTGACAAAAGCGGAATTCTGACACCTTTAAAAGCATCTTTCCATTTTCCGGCGGCATCGGCGATTCTGATTTTGTCATACGCCGTATCTTTCACAAATCCTTTCAAAGACGTCGTGCGGTCGAGGGTTTCATCGTGAATGACCACGATCCGGCCGTCTTTTGTCATCTGTACATCAAGTTCGATTCCGTCAGCCCCGTCCTCAATCGCTTTTTTGAATGCAGGCATCGTATTTTCAGGGCAGTCGCCCGACGCCCCCCGGTGGGCAAAAATATTCGTCATATGTGTCACCTCAGGTGTTTGTCATCGGTTTTCTCTATTATAATCGTTATGCACACAAGGAGGGCGCTATTTACACATATTTTATCATTACTGTCCGCTGTAATAGGTTTCGATTCCGTTTACAACGGCGTCAGCGGCGTGCTCTTGGTCGTTATCGCTTTTCAGCTTGTCCGCATCTTGAGGATTTGTGATAAAACCTAATTCAGCCAGCACACTCGGCATCTTTGAATATGTAATGACATAAAAAGGAGCTTCTTTTACGCCTCTGTCCCTCATCCCTAAAGACGTGACAAGCTGCTGCTGGATGTCGGAAGCAAGCCTTTCGCTGTCTGCTCCTTCATATGTCGAATTAAAATACGTTTCCGTGCCCGATGCCGTTGAGACGGCTGAATTCGTATGGAGGCTGACGAATAAATCGGATTGGCTGGCGCTTGCTTTCGCCACCCGCTCGTCCAAACGTAAAAAAGTATCGTCAGTCCTTGAAGCTACAGGTTTTGCGCCTTCTGTCTCCAATTTGGCGATCACCTTGTTTGACACCGCTAAATTGATGTTTTTCTCAAGCAGTCCATTTCCGCCGGCCCCGCTGTCTTCTCCGCCATGTCCGGCATCGATATAAATGGTTTTCCCTTGCAAAGGTTCAGCTGCATAAGCAGACGGCGCAAGCAGAAGCAGAGCGGCACCGAAGGCAGCAGCGCTTTTTGTCAGTAAACCCACGTTTTTTCCTCCCCGTTTTCACATATCTGTTTCTTTTTTCAGTTCCTCAAGCCGTAATTGTCCGTTGCTCTCTTTTTTATAGGTGATTTGCACCGCCGTATGTTCAGGCAGAGACTGACATTCAAACCGCTTAGCGAAAGGCACCTTCACCTCTTGCCTTTCTCCGTCAATTTCGACCGCGATCGTATCGTTTCCAGCCGCTTTTATAAATGTTCCTTCCTGTGTAAATGACGGCGCCGCATCAGCCTCCGCGGTATACTCGCAGCCTGATAACAGCCATGCGGTGAAGATCAGAAGTATGACAGACTTCACACAGATCACCTCACGTTTTCTCATTCGGCTTTATCTTTGAACAGAATGGCCGATTTGTAAAGGGAGCCTCCATTCCTCCAGCGCTTTTCCATATTTGGAATGAAGGCTATCTGACCTGCTGTTTACCTGAACTTAGAAAGAAAACAAGCTGATCAGTCTATGAAAAAGGTTCTGTCTGAAGGCCGAATATGCAGAATTTAACGGAAACGGACGACTTTCTGTTCATTTTGAAAAAATATCAGATCGGCAAAAAAAAGAGAGCCGCGTCATGCGCTCTCCCGAATAGAAACATTCATATTTATTTTGAGCTTTTCATAAAATGAACGGGACAACTTAAAAGAGCAGCGTATTGGCAGCAATGATGAGAATAATCACTCCGCTCAGCACCGTGCTGAACTGTCCGACGTGAAAAGAACCGATGCGCAATGATGCGGCTTTTTTTCCAAGCGAGCAGCCGACCCATATGGTCAAAAAGCTTCCGACCGCCGCAGTGATGGAAATGGCAGCGGGAGAAAGCCCGATCAAACCCGCGCTTAATCCGTTGGTCAGCGCATTTGCGGATACGGCCACCCCGAGAACCATGGATTCCAATATACCGATTTCTCCCGAACCGTCGGCATCCGCTGCCTCCGGATTTTGCAGCAGACCGGCAAAACGGCCTTTTTTTCCTGACGCGCCAACACGCGCTGTTTTTCTCGGCACAGCCAGCAGAATGATGCGGATACCGATGACAGATAAAATAAACGCCGCCAGCAATACAGGAAGAAAGCCCGGTAAAACGGCTGAAATCCATTTGCCGAAATAAATTCCGATATAACTGAATACAAAACAGATAAAAGCGATCATCATATTCGACGCATGCGATATTTTGATTTTTCTGATGCCGTATGACATCCCCACTCCTAAATTATCAATGCTCGAGGACACTGCCAAACCTAAAATCAATAACCAAGCCATGTTCGTTTCTCTCCATTCTTTGATGTCTTTTCAACATGTTGTGCCGTTGAATCTACACTATCCTATTCAGCCGCACAGAAAAGGTACCTTTTCTGCAAAAATTATTGATTAATGATCATCATTCCGGCGGAAACGAGGTGACACCCTTGACAGAAAATAAAAATAAGACACTGGGGCCCCTTTTAAAATCACTGCTTGATAAGCACTCGCTCTCCATGAGAAAACTCGGCGCCTTAACAAATATTGATACGGCCACCATCTCCCGGATTATAAACGGCAAGCAGAAGGCCAATTTAAAGCATCTTCAGGAATTTTCAAAACATCTCCGCACTCCGCTGGAGGAATTGCTTGAGGCGTCAGGCATAGACATCGGCCATGAAAAAGAAGCGGCGCCGCAAGACCCGATGCACGCGATTCAGGATATGCTGAATATGGCCGAGATGTTTGATCAGCCTTTTTCCCGGGAGCAAATCGAGCGCGAACTGACCAGATATGAACAATATGCCAAAACCCAGCAGGGCCATCGCCTGATTTGCGATGAGTTTCAAAAGAAAATGGACAATGAAGAAAGCGTCGGCCCTTTTATTGATCATTTGAAAAACATGCATCATCGGTATATGGATGAATCAACACCGGCTGAAGACCGCGCGATTCTCGGGAGCGCGCTGCTGTATTATATTTTAGCGACCGACGTCATTCCGGATTACATGTTTCCGATCGGCTACCTGGATGACGCCATCGCCGTTCAAATCGCTTTGAACCGGCTGAAAAAAAAGTAAAGGCGCTTAAAAAAGCGCCCTTTTTGTGTTGAAAAATATGAAACACCGCATTACGGTTTTGTCAAAACAGAGACAGCTGTCATATGATACATCAACCTAACAAAAAGGAGGGTGTCTTCTATGGACAGCAACACAGTTGTGGCAGTGTGCGCTCTGTTAAGTGTTGTGATTCAGATCGGAACGATATTCGCCGCAGGAAAGTGGAAAAAAGAATAAATAAAAACAAATTGACGGTTTTTTCGCACAAGCGTATGCTTATAAATAACCTTGTGAAAGATAAGAAAGAAGATATGCATATGAAAAAAATCATTCTCCTCTTCGCCGCCGCTGTCATATTCAGCTCGATCGGCCATCAAATTTCAGGAGGATATAAAGATCCTGAAAAGGAACGGAGAAAACCGTTTCATTCGTTTAAATGGTTCAGCCGGTCATAACCTCAGGAAGAAGAACAAGCAAAATAATTGCACACAATTAAAACATAAGCTAGAATACGGACGAGTTAAACTCCTAAGGAAGAAGGCGAAATGATGAAGCAAACTTATAAACCGCTGTTTGAACCTTTTACGTTCGAAAGCGGCGTCACCATACCAAACCGTATTTCAGTCGCGCCGATGACACACTATTCATCAAATGATGACGGAACGATTTCCGACCGTGAATTAAGCTACATTACTCCCCGTTCAAAAGAAATGGGCATGGTCATTACGGCATGTGCAAACGTAACGCCGGACGGCAAAGCGTTTCCAGGCCAGCCCGGCATCTATGATGATTCTCACATTCCCGGCTTGAAAAAACTCGCTCAGGCGATCCAGTCTCAAGGAGCGAAAGCCGTTGTGCAGATTCACCACGGAGGATTGGAATGCCCTCCTGAACTCGTGCCAAACAACGACGTCGTCAGTCCGAGCGGCTCAGAAGAAGACGGGAGACAAACGTCCCGGGCTCTCACCGAACAAGAAATTGAGCACATCGTGAAAGCATTCGGCGAAGCGACACGCAGAGCGATTGAAGCCGGCTTTGACGGTGTTGAAATTCACGGGGCAAACGGGTACCTGATTCACCAATTTTATTCACCGAAAACAAACCGGCGCACAGACCGCTGGGGCGGAAGCGATGAAAAGCGCCTTGCGTTCCCGCTTGCAGTCGTTGACGCTGTCAAACAGGCAATTGATACACACGCTGAAAATCCATTCGTTCTCGGCTACCGTCTGTCACCGGAAGAGCCGGAAACACCGGGGCTTACAATGAAAGAAACATTCATGCTCGCCGACGCGCTTGCAGAAGAGAACTTGGATTATCTGCATATTTCACTGATGGATGTCAATTCCAAAGCCCGCCGCGGGGCGGATACTTCACGGACGCGGATGGATTTATTAAACGAACGCGTCGGTCATAAAGTGCCGCTGATGGCCGTCGGTTCCATCTATACCGCGGACGAAGCGCTTGCCGTATTAGAAAGCGGAATTCCGCTGGTGGCTCTGGGACGTGTCATTTTGATTAACCCCGAATGGGCGGTGCTGGTCAAAGAAGGCCGCGAACAGGAAATCGAAAAAGCCATTCAAGCATCTGAAATTGAGAAATACCGACTTCCTGAACCGTTATGGGAAATGATCCAGAATACAGGCGGCTGGGTGCCGTTTGAAAAGTAGACTAAAAAAACTGCCGGATGTCCGGCAGTTTTTTTGATTCACAAGTTTTTACCGCTTTGTTTACTTCTATTTCTTACACACAGCGTACATATAGTAAATAGATTAATAGAAAGGAGACCGTATATGATGGCTGGTTTTCCTATTACGATTAACAGTCTTTCCGGAAACGGGGTTGTCAATGTCGGCGGTGCGTTTTCGATAAGTCCTTTAACCGTATCAAAAACCGTCTACGGCTCAGGTGGGGGAAATACAGGGATGGTCCTGCAAATGAATCAATCCAGTACCTCTCAATCTTCAAGCTCTCAATACTCTGATCAAAATGTAACGAAAACACTATGACATCTCCATTCCCCTCCCTTTCCGGCTGGCAGCAGCCGGATTCTTTTTGCCGTTTTGTTTAATCTTATTCCATATTACAGCGTACATATAGTTAGTAGACTGTGAGAGAAAGGAGAAAAAATAGAATGAGCGGTTGCCCGATTACGATAAACAACGTATCAGGAAACGGAGTTGTCAATGTTGGCGGCGCCATATCCATCAGTCCGCTGACTGCATCAAAAACCGTTTTCGGTGCCGGAGGGGGAAATATCGGCATTGTCATTCAAAACAATGCTGTGAGCCACTCCAAAATGTTTGAACATCAATTTTCAGATCAGAATATTGTAAAGTCAATTTAAGGGCTGACAAGCAGCCCTTACTGCATAAATAAGCAGGCTCACTGATTTCCCGAAAACTAGATTTTTAAACATCAGCGATCACCTTCCCTTGTTTTGAATGATTTCAGTTCAAGATGAATAGAATGCAGATTGAAAGCGAGTACTGAATCTCATTAAGGAAAGAAGGAATCGTGATGAAAAAACTTTGCCGGGAAGTTTGGATTGAAGTTGACCTTGATGCGATAAAAAAGAACGTACGGGCGATCCGCCGCCATATTCCGAATACGTCTAAAATTATGGCCGTCGTAAAAGCCAACGCTTATGGCCACGGGTCTGTGGAAGTAGCGCGGCAGGCACTGGAAAGCGGGGCGAGCGAGCTCGCTGTCGCCAGCGTCGAAGAGGGAATTGTGTTACGGAGAGCGGGAATTACGGCACCTATTCTTGTGCTCGGCTTCACAGCTCTCAGCTGTGTGAAAAAATCTGCCGTTTGGAACATAACATTATCAGCGTTTCAGGTCAGCTGGATCAAAAAAGCGAATCGGATATTGGAAAAAGAAGCAGATTCGAAACGGCTGTCCATTCATATCAATGTGGATACCGGAATGGGCAGGCTGGGTGTGCGTACGGAAGAAGAACTTTTAGCAGTGGTGAAAGCGCTCAAGTCGAGTACATACCTGTCATGGGATGGCATCTTTACACATTTTTCAACAGCGGATGAACCGGACACTGAGCTGACGATGCTGCAGCACGAAAAGTTTATCAGCTTTCTCAGCTTTTTAAAAAATCAAGACATTACGCTGCCTACCGTGCATATGTGCAACACAGCCGCCGCTATCGCATTCCCGGAATTCAGCGCCGACATGATCCGTTTAGGCATTGGGTTATATGGTTTATATCCGTCCGCCTCGATAAAGGAACTGAACCTCGTGGATCTCACACCCGCACTAAGTTTAAAGGCGCGTATCGCTTATGTGAAAGCCATGGTGACAGATCCCCGGACCGTCAGTTATGGCGCCACATATATCGCCGAACCGGGTGAAATCATCGCGACGATTCCGATCGGCTATGCTGACGGTTACTCCCGCGCCCTGTCCAACCGCGGGTTTATTCTGCACCGCGGCAGACGGGTGCCGGTAGCGGGGAGAGTGACAATGGATATGATCATGGTCAGTTTAGGTGAGAATGAGGGCAAACAAGGAGAAGAAGTCGTCATCTACGGTAAACAACAAGGAGCCGAGATTTCCGTTGATGAAATTGCCGAAATGCTCGGTACGATCAGCTACGAAGTCTTATCTGTGTTAAGCCGCCGCGTCCCCCGCTTTTATTTCAGAGACGGCAAAATCATTAAAATATCAGCACCGGTATTATACGTGTAGACGTCATAGATCCCGCATTTATGTATAGAACAAGTAACGGCGTGAGTGATTCCCATTGTTTTCGTCAGCAAAATTTCAAAACGCCTTCTCTTCCGCGTTCATGCACGGAAAAGAAGGCGCGAAAAAGGCATTTAGCCAAAAGCTTTGTTACGAAGCTTTATGCTCCAATCTCAGCTTGTCAGCAACCATCGCGATGAATTCTGAATTGGTTGGTTTTGCTTTTGTCATGCTTACCGTATATCCGAACAGTGAAGAAATGGAATCAATATTTCCCCTGCTCCATGCGACTTCAATGGCGTGGCGGATGGCCCGTTCTACACGGCTTGCGGTCGTGTTGAATTTTTTGGCGATGTCGGGATAAAGGACTTTTGTGATGCTGCCGAGGAGTTCAATATCGTTATACACCATGGAAATGGCTTCACGCAAATAAAGATAGCCTTTGATATGGGCAGGCACACCGATCTCATGGATAATGCTTGTAATGCTGGCATCGAGATTTTTCCGCTTCGGCTCCGGCTGGCTGCGGATAATGCTGCTTTGCGCAGACGGCGCACGGTGTGTGACACTGCTGACATTTCCGCTTACCTGGCGGATATGGCCGACAAGGTTTTCCATATCAAACGGCTTCAGGATGAAATAGGACGCGCCTAAATCGACGGCTTTTTTCGTTACGTCTTCCTGACCGAATGCCGTCAGCATGATGACGTTCGGCTGCTTCTCGAGCTCTGATTCCCGCAGACGCTCCAAAACCGCAAGTCCGTCCAGATGCGGCATGATAATGTCTAAAACGAGCACATCGGGATTCTTATCTTTAAACAAAGAAAGACATTCCTGTCCGTTATAAGCAACGCCGATCACTTCCATATCATCCTGTCCCTCTATATATTCACTCAACAGGCTTACAAGCTCTCGATTATCATCAGCAACACAAACTTTAATTTTCTCCACGTTTCTTCCTCCCCCAATGTATTAACAGGACGCAACCCATTTGACTGCTATATGTTACATTCGACAAAACCACTACTTCCCCTTTTAAAAAATCCATATTTACCAATAATAGTGGTATATCTTTGTTATTCTAGCATTTTCTAGGTTTTTCGACTAAAAATTAAGTTTGACAAATCAGGAAACGTGAATTTGTCGAAAAATCTTCATGTCTTATTTTACATGAATCCCGGAAAGAAGTGAAGAACGCATCACATAAAAAAACTGCCGGATCATCCGGCAGTCAGCTTGCTTTGTCTTTCCCGTAAACATCAACACCCGCTTCAGACAGCATCCATTCGATATGAACGCCGTAGCCGCTTGTCGGATCATTGACAAATACGTGGGTTACGGCTCCGACGACCTTTCCGTTCTGGATGATCGGGCTTCCGCTCATCCCCTGAACGATTCCGCCGGTTCTTTTCAGCAGTTTCGGATCTGTCACTTTCAACACCATTCCCTTTGTCGCCGGGAATTTTTGCGGCGTGGTGCTGACGATTTCAATATCAAATTTCTCTACTTTATCGTTTTCAATAACCGTCAGCATTTGCGCAGGTCCTTTTTTTACTTCATTTGACAAAGCAATCGGAAGCGCTTTGTCGGAAATGTTGTTTTTAATCGGCTGATGCAGTGTCCCGAAAATGCCGAACGGGCTGTTGCGGTTAATATCGCCGATCGTTTTCCGTTCTGACGAAAACCTTGCCAGTTTTTCGCCGGGATTGCCGCCTTTTCCTTTTTCAATCGATGTTACAGTTGAACGGACGATTTCTCCGTCTTCTACAACAATCGGTTTTTTTGTATCCATATCAGAGATGACGTGGCCCAATGCGCCGTATTTTTTTGTTTTCGGTTCAAAAAATGTCATGGTGCCGATGCCGGCTGCCGAATCGCGGATATAAAGGCCGATTCGATATTTCCCCTCGGCTTCGTCCTTTGTCGGAATCAGCTTTGTTTTGATTTTTTGCTTATCGCGTTTCACCAATAAGTCCAAAGATTCACCGGTTTTGCCCGCTTTTTGAATAAACGGAGCGATGTCGCTCATTTTTTCAATTTTATGTCCGTTCATTTTAATAATGATGTCGCCAGATTCAATTCCCGCTTGTTCTCCCGGAGACTTTTTCCCATCCTTTGTCATCACCTGGTGAAAGCCGACGACCAAAACACCGACTGAATGCAGTTTTACACCGATGGACTGTCCGCCCGGAATGACCTTCAATTCTGGAAGGACACGCACTTTTGTTTTTTTAATGGGAAACCCGGCAAGATCATATACTACTTCTGACCGGCCTTGTGTTTGCCCTGTTATGTTTGCATGGCCGTGCTCTTCTTTCAGCGTAAAGGCTTCTGATAATTCGCCCTTTTCAGCGCTTATTGATGCATTGACCGGAACGGCCTGTGTCTGGTTTTCAAAGACGCTCATTTCTGACGGAATCAGTAAATATTCTTTAAACGGCTTAAAAAAGCCTACACTTAGTAAAGAAACAAGGAGAATTACACCTATTGCTTTCCTCATGTTATCGTGCATTCATTCCTTCACTCTCCTCGCTCCTATCCCACACCACTTTCTTTTTCTGCTACATCTATACTTTTGCCTTCCTGCGCTTGATTTATAACCGGCATACGAAGAAAAACATTGGATACACTGTTAGAGAAATGGAACAAAAAAATAAGCTGCCTGTATCAGCAGCTTATCCTGTCGTTTTTACCTGTCCGGCCTGTTTTAAAAGCTCTTGTGCATGCCGTTTTGTCAGATCGGTCACTTCAACGCCCGCAATCATGCGGCCGATTTCCGCTACCTTGTCCTGTTTGGAAAGCGACGTGACATGCGTTGTCGTCCGGCCGTCTTTGAATTCTTTTGCGATCAGAAGGTGCGTATCCGCCATGGCGGCAACCTGCGGCAGGTGTGTAATGCAGAGCACCTGTGAACCGGTCGATACTTTATGGATTTTTTCCGCAATGGCTTGGGCAACCCGCCCGCTTACACCGGTGTCCACTTCGTCAAAGATGATGGAGGTGACATCCTGCTGGGAAGAAAAAATACTCTTCATCGCCAGCATCACCCTTGAAAGCTCGCCTCCGGAAGCGACCTTTGACAGCGGTTTTAAAGGCTCACCGGTGTTTGTTGAAATTAAAAACTTCACAAGGTCAATCCCCTTTTGGGTAAGCTGCACGGGCTGCCCGTTGACAACCGGTGCTTCACTGGCTGACGGATCGGTTTTCACGAGAAATTCCGTATCAAACGTTGATTTGCCCATATACAGACTTTTTAATTCCTGATGAATCGCTTCTGCCAGTTTCTTAGCCCAAGCTTTTCTGATTTTTGATAAATTGGCGGCTTCTACGGCCACATCTTTGCCGACCGACTCCAATTCCCTCTTCAGCGCTTCAAGGTGGCTGTCGCGGTTCTCGATTTGATCGATTTCCTCTTCTATTTTGGAGCCGTATTCCAAAATGTCTTCTACCGTCGCTCCGTATTTGCGCTTCAGCTGTTTGATCTCATTTAAACGGGTTTCAATAAAATTCAGCCGTTCCGGGTCATATTCCAGATCATCTAACAGATTGCGCATCTGAAAGGTTGCATCCTCCAGCAGATAATAAGAACTTGACACACTTTCTGACAGCTTTTGCAGCGGTTCATTGATATCCGAAATATCTTCAAGCTGGGCAGAGGCCATTCCGACCCAGTCAAGCCCCCTCTGCTCGCTGCGGAGCGCATTATAGGCGTTTTGCAATGATTCATAAATTTTTTCAAAGTTGGATATCTGCTTCCGCTCTTCCTGAAGAAGGTCGTCTTCATTCAATTCAAGCTTCGCCGACTCGATTTCTTCAAGCTGAAATTGAATCAGGTCTAACCGATGCGCCATTTCCTGCTCGCTTTCTGACAGCTTCTTCACTTTTTTGAGCAGCTTCATATAACGCTCATAGCCTTCATGGTAAGCCTGAAGCGCGGATTCGGCCTCAGCGCCCGCAAACCTGTCCAAAAGCTCCAAGTGTTTGTCATCTTCCATTAACAGCTGGTTATCATGCTGTCCGTGAATATCTAATAAAAGTCTGCCGATTTCCCTTAAAGCCGCAATCGTCACTAATTTTCCGTTGACACGGCAGACGCTTTTTCCTCCGGCATTGATGTCCCTTCTCATGACAATCATGTCATCAGATGCGTCTATTCCCTGCTCACGGCATACATCAAAAACGGGATGACCGCTGTCCAAAAGAAACAGTCCTTCAAGCTCGGCCTTTGTTTCACCGTAACGGACAAATTCAGACGAGCCGCGGCCGCCGACTAATAGGGAAACGGCGTCTATAATAATTGACTTGCCGGCCCCTGTTTCTCCCGTCAGGACGGTGAGCCCCCGTTCAAACGAAATCGTCAGTTCCTCTATAATGGCAAAGTTTTTTATTGATAGTTCAGCTAACAAACAGCATTCCACCTTTTATCTGATAATTACGCTACAGCAGCTCCAAAAGACGGCTTTGAACGCCTTCCGTATCTTCAGGCGTTCTGCAGATGATTAAGATCGTGTCATCTCCGCAAATCGTGCCCATGATTTCTTCCCATTCGAGATTATCCATCAGAGCGCCGATTGCCTGAGCATTCCCCGGCATCGTTTTTAATACGATCATATGGCTTGCTGAGTCAATTTTTACGAACGCATCCATTAATGAACGCTTCAGTTTTGACAGCGGATTGAACCGCTGATCCGCCGGCAGGCTGTATTTGTAGGAGCCGTTGTTCGTCGGCACCTTTACGAGATGCAGCTCTTTAATGTCTCTGGAGACAGTCGCCTGAGTTACCTTATATCCTTCTTCTCTCAGCATGTCAACTAAGTCATCCTGCGTTTCAATCTCATGGCTTGTAATAAGCTCTCTGATTTTTATATGCCTTTGGCCTTTTGTCATGTAAGCACCTCTGTTTTCAAGCTGTTCTTGTCATTATGTTAACCGCTTCTTGATAAAAAGTACATGATGGCAGAAAAAAGGAATAATAGCCCCCTATTATTCCGGTACATCTGTCTTTTTGGCTTTTAATGTTTCATGTGCTTCGCGGACGGTACGGAGAATGTCTTCTTCCGGCAGTTCAGCGCCGTTTCCGTCTTCTCCGCCCCATTCCAAATGAAGCAGAAACTCAATATTGCCGTCTCCCCCTGTAATCGGTGAGAAGGACAGTCCTTTCACTGTATATCCTTCAGAAGCGGCAAATTGATTCATGCGGCGGAGAACGTCAGTATGAACGCCGGGATCTCTGACAATGCCTTTTTTTCCGACGGATTCCCGTCCGGCTTCAAATTGCGGCTTTACCAGTGCAATACAATCGCTCCCCGGTACAAGCAGCGTTTTTAAAACCGGCAGAATGAGGCGGAGTGAGATGAAAGAAACATCGATTGTCGCAAATTCCGGCAAACCCTCTGTGAAATCGGAAGGCTCGGAATAGCGGAAATTCGTCCGTTCCATGACGACGACCCTCTCGTCCTGTCTGAGCTTCCAAGCAAGCTGATTATAGCCGACATCCACTGCGTAGGACTGCTCGGCTCCGTTTTGGAGGGCGCAATCCGTGAATCCCCCTGTAGACGAGCCGATGTCAATCATCGTTTTGCCTTTTACCGAGACGGGAAACACTTCCAGGGCTTTTTCAAGCTTTAATCCGCCTCTGCTGACGTATTTAAGAGGGTTTCCTTTTACCGTTAACGGAAGATCCCGGGCGATTTTTTCACCCGGTTTGTCCAATCGGTTTTCATTTGAGTATACGATGCCCGCCATAATGGCGCGTTTCGCTTTTTCCCGCGTTTCCGCAAGGCCTTTTTCTACAAGAAGTACATCTAATCGTTCTTTTTTTGCTGTCATGATCCAATTCCTTTATGTGTCTTCGGCGGCATCAGCAGTTTTATCCGGTTCATAACCTCAGCCTTCGTGAGACCGATTTCTTCAAGCAGGGCGGTTACGCTGCCGTGTTCAATAAACCGGTCTGGGATGCCCATTCTGTCAATCGGTGTATGATACATGCCGAGGTCATGAGCGAATTCGAGAATCGTGCTGCCGAATCCGCCTTCAAGCACGGCTTCTTCTATCGTTAAAATCGGCAGACCTTCATTAAGAATGGCCTTCATCATTTGTTGATCAATCGGTTTTATGAACCGCGCATTCACGACACGCACGGACAGGCCTTCTTTTTGCAGTTCTTCAGCCGCTTCCAGCGCCATTTCAATGGTCGTACCGAATGTTAAAATGACCGCGTCTTTTCCGGGACGGAGCACTTCCCATGTTCCGATCGGAATGGTTTTCAGCTCTTTATCCATCTTTACGCCGAGTCCGTTTCCGCGCGGGAAGCGCATCGCAATCGGACCTTTCTCATAGGAAAGGGCTGTATTGACCATATGGCGGCCTTCATTTTCATCCTTCGGCATCATTAAAACGAGGTTCGGTATATGCCGCAAAAAGGCGATGTCAAAGACGCCTTGATGCGTCTCCCCGTCAGCGCCGACCAAACCGGCGCGGTCAATGCCGATAAATACATTCGCGTTTTGACGGCAGATGTCATGGACGACCTGATCGTACGCCCGCTGCAAAAAGGTCGAATAAATCGCAAGGAACGGCTTCATACCCTGAAGCGCCATTCCAGCCGCCATCGTCGCCGCATGCTGTTCTGCAATTCCGACGTCAAACATGCGCTCAGGAAATTCTTTCGCAAATCCTTCAAGCTTAGAGCCGACCGGCATAGCCGGTGTAATCGCGACAATTCTGTCATCCTCGCGCGCCAGCTCCTGCACGGTGCCGCTGACAAGTCCGCTCCATGAAGGCGCCGCGGCTTTCGGCTTGACGAAATCACCCGTATTGATTTTATAAGGACCCGTTCCGTGCCATGTGCCGATTGTGTCGGTCTCAGCCGGTTTATAGCCTTTGCCCTTTTTCGTAATGACATGTAACAGGACAGGACCTTTCGTTTTTTTGGCGTATTGCAGGTTTTCAAACAGTTCGTGGTAGGAATGACCGTCAACCGGGCCTAAATACGTAAAGCCCAGCTCTTCAAAAAACATGCCTGACACAAGCATATATTTTAAGCTGTCTTTTATCCGTTCAGCTGTGGCAGCCAATTTTCCGCCGACGGCCGGGATGCGCTTAAATAAATATTCAAGCTCGTCTTTTACCCATTGATATTTACCGGCCGTGCGAAGCCGTCCCAGCATAGAATGAATCGCCCCGACATTCGGCGCAATGCTCATCTCATTATCATTCAGGATGACGATCATGTCTTTTTTCTCATCACCGATATGGTTCAGCGCTTCAAGCGCCATTCCTCCGGTTAAAGCGCCGTCTCCGATAATCGGGATGATATATTCTTTCGATCCTTTAATATCACGGGCGGCAGCCATTCCCATCGCGCCTGAGAGCGAGGTTGAGCTGTGGCCTGTTTCCCATACGTCATGTTCGCTTTCGCTGCGTTTCGGGAAACCGCAAAGCCCTTTATATTGGCGCAAGGTTTCAAACTCCTTGCCGCGTCCGGTTAACAGTTTATGAACATAGGACTGATGTCCGACATCCCATAAAAATTTATCTTTCGGACTGTCAAATTCTTTGTGAAGCGCAATTGTCAGCTCGACAACCCCGAGGTTCGGCCCGATATGGCCGCCAGAGGCAGACAGCGATGTGATGAGGAAATTGCGGATCTCCTCACTCAGCTCTTCCAGCTGTTCAATTGACATCTTTTTAAGAAATGACGGGTCCTGTATTGATAAAAGATCCAAAGCGGATCAACTCACTTTCAGCATGAATTTCTGCAAATTAAACAGTGTCTTTTTGAAAAAAGAAAAAGACTCCCTTTGTATTTTCATCGAAACTGCTTACATTTTACCATAGGAGCGGCAGCCCCTTCAAATCAGGATCGTTTTTAATGATCTCTCGCCGCGATTAAATCACAGAGGTCATGCAGCAATTCTTTCTGAAGAGAAAGGCCGCTGATGATCTGTTTCGCCTCGCTGATATGATACGCAAGCTTTTCTTTCGCGCCTTCAAGCGTTAAAAGCGACGGATACGTTGATTTTTCGTTCGAGGTGTCTGAGCCGACCGGTTTGCCGATCCTCTCCTCATGCCCTTCAATATCAAGGATGTCGTCTCTGATTTGAAATCCGATGCCGATATGGCTGCTGAACAAACGGAGCTTTTCGACTTCATCCTCCGGCGCATCTGCCAAAATGGCGCCCGCCGTCACGGAAAAACCGAGGAGCTTGGCCGTTTTCCGCTCGTGGATGGATTCCAGCTCCTCAAGCGTTATCCGCTTTTGTTCCGCTTCCATGTCGGCAGCCTGCCCGCCGACCATTCCTTCCGTTCCCGCTGCACTGATCAGCTCATCGACGAGACGGAGCCGTTTTTCTGCTGAAACCGCCTCAGACACATGAGATGTGATCAATTTAAAGCTTTCTGTCAGAAGCCCGTCTCCGGCCAATACGGCTGCCGCTTCTCCGAAGACTTTATGGTTTGTGGGCTTTCCCCGGCGCAGATCATCATCGTCCATGCAAGGCAGATCATCATGTATTAAAGAATACGTATGAATCATTTCGACAGCGCATCCGACCGGAATCCCGTCTTTTTCATCTTTTCCGTAAGCATTCAGAACGGCTAAGACGACGAGGGGGCGCAGCCTCTTTCCGCCCGCTTCCAAAGAATACAGCATAGATTTTTTGAGGGTTTCCGGCATCGCAAGCCGTTCTGTATACAAAGAAAGCTGCTGCTCAATCAGTTGTTTGCGCGATGCTAAAAATGCGTCCAGTTTATTTGTCACCTTCGTCTTCCTCCTGAACGCTGAAAGGTGCAAGTTCTCCGTTATCTTTTAAAATAAAGTCCATTTGCTTTTCGACATGCTGAAGCTTTTCATGGCACATTTTTGAAAGGGCCATCCCTTCCTGAAAATAATTAATCGCCTGCTCCAGCGGCACGTCTCCTTCTTCAAGCTTTGCCACAATGCCTTCAAGGCCTTTCATCGCCTCTTCAAATGTCAGCTCTTCACTTTTTTTGGTTTCTGTCATTTTCGTTCGCCTCTCTTTTGCAATACTTCACACGTCAGAACGCCGTCTGTCATCTTTACTTCTAGCGTATCATTTTGTTCCACTTGATCAACGCTTTTGATCAGCTCTTTGTCTTTATAGGCCAGACTGTATCCTCTCTCCATCACCTGAAGGGGACTTAATGCATTCAGTTTACCAAGAACCGTCTGAAACTGCGAATGAAGCTGCTTCAGCTGGACATTCATGCTTCGGGCGAGCTGATTTGAGCGCTCCTCGTACCGTTTTTTCGCCTGTTTCAGCTGGGTTTCAGGGTGGAGCGCCGTTAATCTGTACGTATTCCGCTCCAGCTGCCTTTGTTTCATGTCCGTAAGCCCTGTGAGCTGTGATTGGAACTGCTGATACAAAAGGTCAAACTGCTGTTCTTTTTGGGTATACAATCGTTTCGGAAAACGGAACGCGTAGGATGACTGGAGCGATTGAACCCGTTCTTTTTTCTTGCTGATATGCTGCTGCATCGCTCTTGTCAGGCGGACTTCCGCCGTTTTTGTCCGTTCCATTAAGTCCGTCGTGTGGGGGACGGCGATTTCTGCCGCTCCTGTCGGCGTTGCCGCCCGGATATCCGCGACGAAATCACTGATTGTAAAATCTGTTTCATGTCCGACGGCTGATATAATCGGAATGGCGGAAGCAAAAATCGCCCGGGCCACGATTTCTTCGTTAAATGCCCACAATTCTTCGATCGAGCCCCCTCCCCTTCCGACGATCAGGACGTCACACATTTTTTGTGCATTGGCTTCTTCAATGCGCTTCACAATCGATCTGCTGGCATTTTCACCTTGAACGAGCGCGGGAAGCACAATGACTTTCACAAGGGGGTATCTTCTTTTGAGTGTGGTAATGACGTCTCTGACGGCTGCTCCCGTCGGTGACGTGACGACCCCGATCGTGGCCGGAAAAGCGGGGATGGCCTGCTTATGCCGGTCATCGAACAACCCTTCGCCGGCAAGTTTTTTCTTTAATTCTTCATATGCTAAGTAGAGCGCCCCCACACCGTCCGGCTGCATTTCTTTCGCGTACAGCTGATAGCTTCCGCTCGGTTCATAGACGGAGATGCCGCCTCTTACGATGACCTTCATTCCGTCTTCGGGCTTAAACGCAAGCCTCGAACTTTGCCTCTGAAACATGACGGCCTGCATGCGGGCATGCTCATCTTTTAATGTAAAATAAATGTGGCCTCTCGTATGAATTTTAACATTGGAGAGCTCACCCTTAATCCAAATGTCTTCAAGATGAGGGTCCACATCGAATTTTCGTTTAATGTATTTGGTCAGCGCGGAAACCGTGACATATGCCGCTTCACTCACATCCTGCACTCCTTTCATAAAGGCTTTTTGCCCTAAACTAAGAAAACCCGCTCTGGCTGAAAGGAGCCTTAAGAAGCGGGTATCGTGCTCATTGTCACACTTTTTGTGACTGTCTCCGGTTATCTATGATAACGTACGTCTGGCAGATTTAACAGTATTATGCGCAAGCATTGTGATGGTCATCGGACCTACTCCGCCCGGCACCGGCGTAATGAAAGATGCTTTTTCTTTCGCTCCATCAAACTGAACGTCTCCGCAGAGTTTTCCGTTTTCGAGACGGTTGACGCCGACATCAATGACAATGGCGCCCTCTTTGATTTGATCGGCTTTGATGAAGTTCGCTTTACCGACCGCTACCACAAGAATATCTGCTTTTTTCGTATGCTCAGACATATTTTTCGTGCGGGAATGGCAATATGTGACGGTCGCGTTTTCGTTCAGCAGCAGCTGGCCGACCGGTTTACCGACAATATTGCTTCGTCCGACTACAACAACTTCTTTGCCGGAAAGATCTACGTTCGTCTTTTTCAATAACTCGACAATTCCGTGCGGCGTGCATGGAAGAAATGTATCTTCGCCAAGCAGCATTTTCCCGACGTTGAGAGGGTGGAAACCGTCAACATCCTTATCAGGGGAGATCCGCTCGATTACGGCTTTTTCAGAAATATGATCCGGGAGCGGCAGCTGGACGAGAATGCCGTGGAATTCCGGATTTTGATTATACTGATCAATCACTGTTAAAAGCTCCGCCTCGGTTAAGCTTGAGTCAAAGCGGTCAAGCTTAAATTTCATTCCCATTGCTTCAGCGGCTTTTTTCTTGCCTGTCACATATGAAACAGAAGCGGGATCGTCTCCGATTAAAATGACCGCCAATCCAGGCACTACGCCTTGTGCTTTCAGCTCTTCTACTTCTTTTGCCAATTGTTCGCGTTTTTCTTTAGCCGTTTCTTTTCCGTCGATGATTGTTGCAGTCATTTTCTTTCCTCCTATGATTCGATATCAGTTTTAATGTTAGAAAGAACCCCGTTTACGAATTTTGCAGCTTTATCGTCGCCGAACCGTTTTGCCAGCTCGATCGCTTCGTTTAATGACACGTTAGCAGGAATGTCGTCAGAATAAACCATTTCATACACCGCCAGACGCAGGATCGCGCGGTCTACGTTTGCAATCCGGTCAAGCTTCCAATTGACGAGATGGCCGGAAATCATTTCATCAAGCTGAACCTGATGTTCGATCACTCCGTACACCAGCTGTTCAAAGAAGGCATCTGTTTTTTCACCATCAAGCGCGTGCTCAATGGCATCGTTCGGTGCAATATCGCTGACATCAATCTGAAAAAGTGCCTGCAAAGCTTTTTCTCTAGCTGTTCTTCTTTTCATTTTCTTTCTCCTTCAGATCCGCTTTATCCGCTTGTCGTTAAGCTTAAAGAGATCATAACATATTTTTTTCTCAATCGCATGTCGAAATTTAGGTTTTTTCACCCTAATGCCGAATATTTTCACAAACTGTATTAATTTCATTCGGATTTCACAGCATGAAGAAACTCGGCTGCCGTTTGTAAGCCGGCTTTCTTCATGCCTGAAATGACGGGAAACGTATAAAAAACCAAAGGGCTGCCCATCCCCTTGGTTTTTATACGCTCATTACATTTCTTCGTCGATTTCGACTTCTTGGGCTTTCGTGTCAAATTGAATGCCGACGATATGAATATTGATTTCATTAATGGTCAGAGACGTCATGTTTAATAAGGTTTGGCGGATATTCTCCTGAACGCTTGCCGCCACTTTCGGGATCGAGATCCCGAATTGAACGACGCAATAGACGTCGATGGTAATCCCGTCATCAGCTAAATCGACCTTTACGCCTTTGCCGTGATTGATTTTGCCGAAGCGTTCTACGACGCCCGTGGCGAAATTGCCGCGCATTTCAGCAACTCCTTCAACTTCGGAAGCGGCGATGCCGGCAATGACTTCAATGACCTCAGGAGCAATTTCAACCTTGCCTAAATGAGCCTCATCATGATCCATTTTAAGCACACTGTTGTCTTCCATTCAATTCACCTCCCGCAAAAATTATGAGCCCATTACATCATATGTTTCTAAAAACTTTGTATTAAACTCTCCGCTGACAAATGTTTCGTGTTCAAGCAGTTTCAAATGGAACGGAATCGTCGTTTCAATACCTTCAATCACGAATTCGCTCAGCGCGCGTTTCATCCGTGCGACTGCCTCATCACGCGTTGTTCCGTATGTGATGACTTTAGCAATCATACTGTCATAGTACGGCGGGATCGAGTAGCCGGGATATGCGGCTGAATCCACGCGTACACCGAGTCCGCCCGGCGGCAGGTACATGTTAATTTTACCGGGTGAAGGCATGAAGTTTTTCGCAGGATTTTCAGCGTTGATGCGGCATTCAATCGCCCAGCCGTTAAATTCAACGTCTTCCTGTCTGAGCGAAAGCTCCTGTCCGGATGCCACTTTGATCTGTTCTTTGATCAGATCCGTTCCCGTCACCATTTCTGTGACAGGGTGCTCTACTTGAATACGCGTGTTCATCTCCATGAAGTAGTAGCGCTGTTCTCTGTAGTCATAAATGAATTCTACTGTGCCGGCTCCCGTGTAACCGACAGCCTTCGCTGCTTTTACCGCTGCTTCACCCATCTGCTCCCTGATTTCAGAATCAAGCGCAGGTGACGGTGACTCTTCAAGAAGTTTTTGCAGACGTCTTTGGATAGAACAGTCACGCTCTCCGAGATGGATCGTGTTTCCGTAATTATCCGCAAGCACCTGAATTTCAACATGGCGGAAATCTTCTATGTACTTCTCGATGTACACACCCGGATTTCCGAATGCCGTAGCGGCTTCCTGCTGGGTAATCTCAATGCCTTTGATCAGTTCTTCTTCTGTGCGTGCGACCCGGATGCCTTTACCGCCTCCGCCCGCAGTGGCTTTTATAATGACAGGATACCCAATTTCACCTGCAAGCGAAACCGCTTCTTCTGTATTTTTTATGATTCCTTTTGAACCGGGCACAATCGGCACGCCCGCCAGCTGCATCGTGTCGCGCGCGATATCTTTTGTTCCCATTTTTGAAATGGCGTCAGCCGTAGGGCCGACAAACGTTACGTTTAATTCCTCGCACAGCTCGGCAAAGTCGGCGTTTTCAGCTAAAAACCCGTATCCCGGATGAATCGCATCCGTGCCGGTCAGCTTTGCGACGCTGACGATGTTCGTTACATTTAAATAGCTCTCTTTCGATGTTTTCGGCCCGATACAAAAAGCCTCATCGGCCATTTGGACATGCAGGGCGTCTTTATCTGCCTCAGAATAAACGGCTACAGTTTCAATGCCCATCTCTTTGCAGGCCCGGATGATTCTGACGGCGATTTCTCCTCGGTTGGCGATCAATAGCTTTTTAATCATAATAGCAGGTCTCCTTACTCAGCTTTTACAAGAAATAGAGGTTGTCCGTATTCGACCAGCTGGCCGTTTTCAACTAACACTTCAACGATTTCTCCTTTTACTTCGGCTTCAATCTCGTTAAAGAGTTTCATTGCTTCTACGATACAAACAACTGTATTTTCGCTCACTTTTGAACCTTGGTTTACGTAAGGGCCGGCTTCCGGCGATGAAGAAGCATAAAACGTTCCGACCATCGGAGACGTAATTTTGTGCAGGTTTTCGTCTTGTTTCGGCGCTTCCTGAGCAGGAGCGGCTTCACGCGCTTCCGGTTTTGCAGCCTGCGGAGCAGGTGCGTAAGCGGCGGGAACGGCTTGGGCTTGTCCCGTTACATTCACTGCCGGCGCTTCATTTTTTTTCAGTTTGAGGCTTACGCCTTCAATTTCGTAAACAAATTCGTCGATGGAAGATTCATCGATTCTTTTTATCAGTTCATGAATTTCGTTGATTTTTAACATCAGTTTCCACTCCTATGTATAAAAAATAGAAATTTATGGGTTGCTACTAAAAGTACATACTATGTTTATCTTACAGGAGCGCTTGTGTAAATTCAACACTGATCTAAAATGACATCAGAAAAGCCCGCAGCGGGTGCGGGCTTTTCAGGTCTCTTACTTTGTCGGTTCAAACGTGACGGCGACGTCTTTCATCGTCTTGATTTCTTTTTCCACCAGGTCAATGATAGCGGAAGCTTTTGCGTTTGAATGTTTGTCAGACATGACGGTAATGTTGATTTTGTCTCCTTCAGCATCCACGAGCGCATCTTTGTAGCCTTGTGTTTTAATCAGCGTTTCCAGCTGTTTTTCCGTCCCTTCAGCATTGCTTAGCGCCGTCATTTTATCGTAGGCTTCGCTTTTTTCCTTTGCGGTCGCATCATCGCTTGAAACAATGCTGTTTAACTGTTCCCTTTCTTTGCTTCTTGCGTCTTCAAGTTCCATACGGTATGCGGTAAATAAGTTTTCATCAGCTGTTTCTGTGGCGACCGATCCGTCTTTGTCCGATGCTTCGGCTGATGTTTCTTTATCCTCTTTTGTGCCTTTAGAATCTTTCGTTCCTTTTGTTCCGTCTTCTTTTTCCGTACCGCTTCCGCTCTTATCTTTCGTTTCAGGAGCCGGCGTTTTTTCAGTGGCGACTTCTCCGCTGCTTTTTTCGCTTTTCATCTGCACGGCATTTTTGCTTTCCGGCGACATAATATAATAAACACTTAATACCACGACGAGACTGAGCATTGTTAAAAGCCAAACCGTTTGTTTTTTCAGCATGATTTATGAATCCTCCTTGATTTTTTTAGGGGCAACCGCTACACGGTAGCTCGGAACATCAAGCACCCTTGTGACGGCATCAATGATGGTTTTTTTTATTTGAACGTTGTCCACTCCCTGAGCGACAACGAGTACACCGCGGATATCGGGCTTTTTCGTCTGGACGACGACCGGGGTTTCCTGGTCCCCGTTTCGAATCATGACAATTTGTTCTTCAGAGGTTTGATCGGTTACGCTTCTTTTGCCGCCTTCTTTATCGGTTTCTTCAGTGGTGGTGTCTTTTTTCGTTTTGTTTTTCTCAAACACTTTCAAAGATGTTGCGTCTACGTTTACGACAATTGAGACATCCTCCACGCCGATAATCGTTTCAAGGATTTCTTTCAGCTGGTTTTCATAGTCTCTTTCGTAATCATCGATTGTGGTTTTTGCGCTGCCGTCTTTCGATGCCTTAAAAACGGGTGCGCTTTTTTGCCCGCTTTTGTCTTCCGTTCGGCCGGACATGACGGTCTGCGCCGTTTGGTCCTTCCCGGTTTTCTCCGGTGAAGAGAACAGCTGGCTGACCAGCATAAAAGATACCCCGAGCACAAACACGAACAGAAAGTAATGATATTTTGTCAGTTTTGGTTTTTCTCCGTCTTTCGCCTGTCCGATCATCAGCTGTTTTTTGAGTATGGTCCATAGTCCGTTTTTATTCATGGCCGTTTTTCTCCCCGCCTTCCATATAAACCGTAATTTTCTCACTGCCGATTTCCCATATATCCGCAAGTTTTTCTTTGATGTCTGCGGCCTCTTTTTTGTCGGCTGCGCCTTCCGGTTCGTATTTGCGGTCTGTGCGGATGTCGATCGGTGCGACGGTTTGCACGGTTTTTTCAGAAGATGGGGCCATATACACGCTGATCGTTTTTACATCTTCTTCTGAACGAACCTGTTCTTCCGCTGTAAGGCGGATGTCGTCTATTTTGTATTCGTCATGACTGAACATCTCCTCCGCTTTCTTTTTTAGTTGGACAGCCATTTCTTCTAAAACATATGCGCGGTTTGATGCTTGTATTTCTTTTTTTTCTGATTTGATTTGATTTTTTATATCAGCGGATTGAGATTGCTCTTGTTTTGTCAAATAATCGAAGATGATTTCCGGGTCTGTTTTGAAAAGTTTGAATATCGGGTTGAGCATGACAATGATTAACAGCAGGCTGACAACCATCTTTGCATATTTTTGCATACTGGAGCTGGGCAGCAGCATGTCGATGACGATGGCGAATAAGATAAATAAAATAATGCTTGTCAGCCATTCTGTTAAAAAGCTCATATCCAATGGGCCTCCTTTATTTCATCATCATGGTGAGGTTGCCTGCTGTAATAATGACTGTGATGCTGAGGAAAAACATGAGAGAGACAATGGCGAGCGCCGCGAAAATATACAGTACGCTTCTGCTGATGACACCGAGACACGTAATGACGGGCCCGCCTCCGAGCGGCTGCAAAATAGCGGCCGCGAGCTTATAAATAAAAGCGAGCGAGAGCACTTTGATCGCCGGAAACGCGGAGATGCAGATCAAAATTCCGACTCCGAGGATTCCCACAGTGTTTTTTAATAGGAGCGAGGCGCTGATGACCGTATCCGTCGCATCCGTAAACATCCGGCCGAGCACGGGAATAAAATTGCCTGTTATAAATTTTGCAGTCCTGAGCGTAATCCCGTCCGTCACGGCAGCCGAAGCCCCCTGTACGGAGATGACGCCGAGAAACACGGTGAGGAATACGGCAAGCGCGCCGATCGCGATATTTCTGAGCAGATTGGCAAGCTGCGTGACTTTATATTGATCCGTCATCGTGCTGACGATACTTAAAATCGCTGACAGGAAGATAAGCGGCATGACGATGTTTTGAATGAGAAGGCCGCTCGTATTCATCAGAAATAAAATAACGGGGTGAAAAAAAGCTGCGGAGACGGCTCCCCCGGAAGACGCCAAAAGCGCGAGTAAAAGCGGGATGAGCGCGAGAATGAAGCTTGTCATCGTCTGGATCGCTTCACTGGCATAATTGACGGCAACATGAAAGCTGTTTAAAGCGAGAATAATCAGCACCATGTAGACGATTGCATAAGCCACTTTGCTGACGGTGCTCTGCTGGAACGCATTTTGCAGGAGCTGCAGAATGACACAAAAAATGGTAAGAAGAATCAAAGTTCCCAGAAGCTTTCCGTTTGCGAGCACTTCATGAAACAAGTATGAAAATAAAGCCTTCAGCCATGCCTCCGGTGAGAACGTTTTTTCACCGTTAATAAAGTCGATGATGCTTCCCTTTTGGCTTTCAGGCAGAAGACCGCCGTATTCTGTCATGATGTCGTCCCAAAACTTTCCGATGCCTTCTGTTTTCAGCGCTTCGGCCTGCTTTTTCGCCACTTCATCAGCGGATTCTTGGTGAACTGCGGTTTCCTGCGACGCACCGTCTGTTCCGGCAGCTTGTACACATTCAGTCTGAAAAAATAAGAGGATGAACAAAAAAGCTCCCGCCCACCGAAAGCGCTTCATTTTTTGTGCCCCCCTTTCCATTTTATTTATGATCATGAAGGAATAAGTCCGAGAATCGTTTCAATAATGACGGTGAGTATCGGCACGGCCATTACCAGTATCAAAATTTTTCCGGCCAGCTCTATTTTCGAAGCAATTGCTCCCTGGCCCGCATCCTTTGTAAGCTGCGCTCCGAATTCAGCGATGTAGGCGATGCCGATAATTTTTAAAATGGTTTCCACAT
The DNA here is from genome assembly GCF_046535335.1 of Bacillus sp. SIMBA_026. Classification (NCBI taxonomy): domain Bacteria; kingdom Bacillati; phylum Bacillota; class Bacilli; order Caryophanales; family Bacillaceae; genus Bacillus; species Bacillus sp. SIMBA_026. Next base: position 1,591,793 of record NZ_JAWRWX010000001.1, read on the forward strand.
AGACCATATTGACATTTGCATTGACGGCTATTTTTTCTATCATTCTGATAATGTCGTAAATCTGGTCGACGAGATAAAGAAAAATTACGCAGCCGCTGAAGACGACAATCATAAACGCGAAAGTCGGTTTCTGTTCTTTTACGATCAGGGAGAGAAATGTGGCGATCAGGCCTAAACCTACAATTTGAACAATCTCAATCTGTAAGCCCCCCTATCCTTGGAATAGAAACACAGCTTTGATCTTTTTGAACAGGTCATCGACAATCGTCGCCACCATAAATAAAATATAGATAAAGCCAAGCAGCGTCACCCATTGGGCGTATTCTTTTTTTCCCATTTGGTCAAGTATGGTGTGCAGAAACGCAACCACGATACCGACTCCGGCGATTTGAAAAATGACATTTACGTCGACTCCCATTTAATGTTTGCTCCCCTCATGTTTACATCAATAGAAGAATGAGTAACAGTCCGGCTAAAAATCCTAAGCTTTTCACCATTTTTTCATTTTTCGCCTGCGCCCGTCCGGCATCCGCTTCCGCCGCTTCCAAATGTGTAAGCGCAAGCTTGATATGTTTCTGCTGAGAAACACGGTCATGGAGCCCGAGCGTCTCTCCGAATTGCTTCAGCACATCATATTCGCTTTTTTTCATCGCCATGGAAGGCCAGTTATGTTTCAAGCTCTGTTCCCAAGCCGTTTTGGCGGAATCACTTCCCTGCTCAAGCCTTCTGCTGAAAGCTTGAAACAGTAACGATACAGGTTTGGAAAGCTGTGCGGCAATTTGTCCCGAGGCGGTATGCAGCGGTGTATGCCCGAACATGATTTCCGCTTCAAGCGATTGGAGCGCCGCGCGCAGCTGACGGATCTGCCTCGGCCTTTCAATATACATTTTGGCGATCTCAAACCCGGTCCAAGTCGTCGCTGTCAGAATAAACACGGCACCCAAAAGCTTCAGCATGTCATCACGCTTTCAGCATGCGGAACAGGTTCCCCGTCCTTTCCGTACATCCTGCTGATCGTTCCCGGACCGCGGCGCCTTGACAGTTCAACATACCGGTCAAACACGTTTTCCTCCCAAAGCATTTTCAGCGACGGCCTCTTTACCAAGTCTTTCATGTCCCACCCGTGCGCAGATACGATAACAGATACGCCCGCATGGAGCGCCTCCAGCAGCGCTTGTGAGTCTTCCATTCTCCCGATTTCATCCACAATTATGACATCAGGACTCATAGAGCGAATCATCATCATCAGCCCTTCCGCCTTCGGACAAGCATCAAGGACATCGATTCTGCGGCCGAAACTGTGCTGGGGAATGCCCCGCAGGCAGCCGGCAATTTCCGACCGTTCATCTACGATACCTGTCTTTTTCGCCGGGATGCGTTTTGATCCGGTGCTGGAAAGCCGGGCCAAATCACGAAGCAAGGTCGTTTTCCCTGTTTGCGGAGGCCCGATGATCAGCGTGTTCAGCCAGTTTTCTTTCCATAAGAAAGGAATGAGCGGTTCTGCGATCCCCAGCTTCTCCCGGGCGATTCGGATATTAAAAGAAGTAATATCCCGGAGTCCTTTGACGGCTCCGTTTTCGACGATGACTCTTCCGGCCAGCCCCACACGGTGGCCTCCTCTGATTGTGATGTATCCTTTTTTCAGCTCTTCTTCCAGCGTGTACATACTGTAATTGCTGAGCCGGCTGAGGATCAGCTGTGCGTCGCCGGCCGTGCACACATATGACAAATACAAAGGTTGTCCTTTTTGGATCAGTTCAACCGGCCTGTCGACGCGGATTCTGATTTCTTCTGTATCCCGCCTCGCTTCTTCGGGCACGGCGGAGATGGCATCTCTCAATAATTCAGGGAGAACCTCTGTAATTTCATTCAATAGAGTCTCCTCCTTTTTTACCGATTGGCTTCTTTAAAATGTATGATCCGGGACAGACTTTATGACACCCCGGCCCTCTATTTATGCACACCGGCCAAAATCAGCACCACTCCCGCAAAAATCAATATTAATTTTGCATATGAGAGCTGTCCGGCAATCTGATAAATGCCGATCGTCATCGTGATGATAAAGATCAGCGGCCCGACGATTGCCAAAATACTATTCACCACAACCGCTTTTCTGATGTCGTTTGTCAAAAGCATGATAATAGCGGCCGATAATTCAATGAGCGAGGACAAAACTCGTAAACCGGCCATCGTTAAAACAGTAGAATTGATTGAACCAAACAAAAATTTCATTGCAATCCCCCAACTTCAAGCATTTTGTTACACTATATGCTCTAGCTGACGGAAGTAGTCTCACTATTTTCATATAGAAGAAAGATTCTGATGCAGAACGCAAAAAAAGCCTGCCCCCTAAAAGGAGCAGACTCCGTATTTCTATAACTACGCTCTTGAGACGTAAGAACCGTCTGATGTATTTACAACTAGCGTATCGCCTTCGTTCACGAAAAACGGAACGTTTACGACAAGACCTGTTTCCGTTTTGGCAGGTTTTGTGCCGCCTGACGCCGTGTCGCCTTTAATTCCCGGCTCAGTTTCAACAACTTTCAGTTCAACTGTGTTAGGCAGTTCAATACCGAGCGTTTCAGACTGATACATCATGATGTGCACAGACATATTTTCCAGAAGATATTTTAATTCTTCTTCGATTTGGTTTTCGTTCAATTCAAGCTGTTCATATGAGCTTGTATCCATGAACACGTGCTGATCGCCGTTGGCATAAAGATACTGCATCGTTTTTGTTTCGATTTGAGCTTTCGCGACTTTTTCACCTGCACGGAATGTTTTCTCCTGAATAGCGCCCGTGCGCAGGTTACGCAATTTAGAACGGACAAATGCCGCTCCTTTTCCCGGCTTTACGTGCTGGAAGTCAACGACGCGCCAAATGCCGCCGTCTACTTCAATCGTTAGTCCTGTACGAAAATCGTTAACTGAAATCATGTTTGATGTCCTCCTATATTCCGATCACAAAATAATTAATTCTTTAGGGGAATGCGTAATTGTCCGGTTGCCGTCCTCAGTGATGATGATATCATCTTCGATTCTTGCGCCCCCAACATCCGGTATGTATATGCCCGGCTCGACCGTTACCGCCATGCCCGGCTCAAGAACGGCCGATGACCTGAAAGACAGCCCCGGTGATTCATGGACTTCCATTCCGAACCCGTGTCCTGTCGAATGGCCGAAATACTGTCCGTAGCCTTTTGCGGTGATGTGATCCCTCGTCAGGGCGTCCGCTTCTTTTCCCGTCATGCCGGGTTTAATATGCAGGACACCAAGCGCTTGGGCATCGTATACGACCTGATAAATCTCTTTCAGTTTATCACTTGGCTCTCCGACCGCGACGGTGCGTGTGATATCAGAACAATAGCCTTTATAATAAGCGCCGAAATCGAGCGTGACCAAGTCTCCCTTTTCAATCAATTTGCCGCTTGCCACTCCGTGGGGAAGGCTGGATCTGACTCCCGAGGCGACGATCATATCAAAGGAAGAGCCGTCTGCTCCTTGACGTCTCATATAAAATTCAAGCTCGTTTGCAACTGAAATCTCTGAGATGCCCGGTTTGATAAACGTCAGAATATGTTCAAACGCATCATCCGCAATCTTCGCAGCTTCCTCTAATATCTTAATCTCTTCACTTGACTTAATCAAGCGCAACTTTTCAACGGAATCCGCGACGGGAACCATCTCCGCTTCCTGCAGCACAGCTTGGTAGGATGCATATGTTCCGTACGTCATGCTGTTTTGCTCGAAGCCGAGTTTTTTAATGCCGTACTCAAGAATCGTATCCGCAGCCGTTTGGATTAAGCTTCCGCCGTGCTCGATAATGTCAAAACCCTTCACTTGCGTCTTCGCCTGCTCGGTGTAACGGAAATCCGTGATAAATGCCGCACGTTCTTTCGATATGACCGCAAGGCCTGACGAACCCGTAAATCCCGTCATATACTGCAGATTGGCGGAGCTTGTCACCAATATTCCGTCTATATCCAGCTGACCGAAAAGATTTCGCAATTTCTCAAGTTTCATTCCCTTTCTCCTCCTCGCCGATTCTTGACTGCCGCCTGACAACGCGGGAGCATCCCCGCTCGGTTTTCAGCATAAAAAATGTTCACTTCTCGTGAACATTTTACCATACCGGACAGGGATTATACACTTATTCACTTGTTGCCGAGCGCCCTTGCAAGCTTGTCTGACGTAAGTTCATTGTAGTTGAAGGAAATTGAGTAGCCGACAAACAAACCGTACAGAATGTAAAGGCAAAGCGTCGTCACGATTGTATCTGATTTCAATTCAGTGACGGATTTCACATCTTCGAAAATCGGATTGAATAAGAAAAAAACCGCACACCATAAAATGACGCCGTACACCATCCCCGGCCACATCGTTTTAAAACGCTTCAGGCAGACGAAATAAATAAACGCCCCGGCAATTGAAATTAATCCGATGATAACGATGCTGACCATCGTGCCGAGCCATTGTTTTTTCCATTCTCCGATCATAAACGGCTGAAGAATCATGTTGGGGCTGATCTCTGAAAAATGAAAGACATACCCGAGATAGCCGATCAAACTCCAAAATACACCGCCGGCAAATCCGATACCGCAAATTCTGCCGGTAAATGAAACAGGCTGCTGATCATCATCCTGCTTCTTTTTTTCTTCCTGTTCTGAATGTTGTTCGCTTGTCATCATGGCACCTCCAGTCATAGACTGCCCCAAAATTGAAAAGTCATAAAAAGCTGCGCCATATTTTCATTCAATGAGTAAATTCTAAAAAAACAGGGTATACTGCATGTAGAAAAAGCATTGATTTTCCGGCTGTCTAACTAGAGGTTTACCGAGGTTTCCTGTACAATAGAGTGAAAGGAAATGGTTAGTAAATCCTAAGAAAACAGGCAGGTTGATAAACAATGTCCAAACAAAAAACGCCCCCTGCATACGGCGGGCAGGCTGTCGTTGAAGGAGTCATGTTCGGCGGCAGAAAAAATTATGTTACCGCCATCCGCAGGAATGACGGAAGCATTGATTTTTTCAAGCTTCCGAGAGTGCCGAACGCCAAGCTTTCGGCTTTAAAAAAGATTCCTTTTTTGCGGGGAATCGTCGCCATCATTGAGGCGAGCGCCAACGGCACAAAGCATTTAAACTTTTCCAGCGAACGTTACGGGCTTGATCCTCAAGATGACGCCAAACTGGAGCAGGAAGATAAGAAGGGTTCGGGCTTATCGATGTTTTTCAGCCTGGCGGTGATCGGCGTTCTGTCGTTTTTGTTCAGCAAATTCGTTTTTACGCTCGTCCCGGTCTTCTTAGCGGAGCTTGTAAGACCCGTATTTTCCTCAGACGCCGCGCAGATCGGAATCGAAAGTCTGTTTAAGCTGATTCTGCTTCTCGGCTACATTTATTTTTTATCAATGACGCCGTTAATTAAAAGAGTGTTTCAATATCATGGAGCCGAACATAAGGTCATAAACTGTTATGAACAGAATTTGCCAATTACAATAGAAAATGTTCAGAAACAGTCACGGCTTCATTACCGTTGCGGTTCAAGCTTTATTTTATTTACGATCATTGTCGGCATGTTCATCTATTTACTCGTTCCGACAGATCCGCTTTGGGTGCGGATTTTAGACAGGATTGCGCTTATACCGGTCGTTCTCGGCATCTCCTTTGAAGTGCTCCAGCTGACGAACAGAGTGCGGAATATCCCCGTTTTGAAAGTGCTCGGTTATCCCGGCCTGTGGCTGCAGCTTTTAACGACAAAGGAACCGGCGGATGACCAGGTCGAGGTTGCCATAGAAAGCTTTAACGAGCTTCTCAGACTGGAAGACATTTCAGAACAGAGCGAAAAGCCGTCTCACAACGTAATCTGAACCGTTACCGTTATTATTTTGGAGGTGGGCAGTTATGAATCATCGTGTACAACCTTTTTTTGCTGTATTGATAGCGCTTGGCGCATTCGGTTTCATTTATGCGGCGGTAACCAACCCCGGGCAGATGATTTCAAGAGCGATCACCGTTATTATCGCAGGCATCATTATTTATTTTATCGTGAGGACGGTCCTGAACCGCCGCACCGGCCGTGACGGAACCGCTTTCAGAAAAGCGGCCAGACAATCGCGGCTCCGAATGAAGGAGCAAAAAGCGAAGCACCGCGCCGGACACAGAGGCCGGGTCAGCCATTTGCGGAGCGTGCCGAGCAGCAGCAGACCGAAGCCGATGATTCTTAAGAAAAAAAGCCAGACCCAGCTTACCGTCATAGAAGGTAAAAAGAATAAAAAGAAAAACAGAGCGCTTTTTTAATAGCTCCATTGCTTCAAAAATTGCTCTGTTCTGCTTTTTCCTAGCTCAATGAGAGCTAGTTTTTTTTGCGGTGTGAGATGAAACTCCGTCGCCATCACATGTTCCACCGGAATAAAAATAATATTCTGTTCGTACTTTGTCGCGATATGCCTGGCATCATGAGCGTCTTTCATCGTTTCAAACAAAGCCCCGAACAGCTCAAAAGCGTTGCGGATTGATTTTTTCGGGCGCTCTTTTTCGTTGGGCGAAAGCGAAATTCCGATGACCGGCCGTTTGCGTTCTTTTGAATACAGCCAAATCGGGAAATTGCTTAACACGCCGCCGTCAACGACCGTCGAGGTGCCTTTTTCGGTCTTCAGTTTTATCGGTTCAAAAAAATAAGGAATACTGCAGCTCATTCTGACGGCTCTGGCAACCGGGAACATCTCCGGATTTAATCCGTAGCGGGGAAGATCGTCAGGAAGCACGATCATCGTTCCGTTCGTCAGATCTGAAGCGATGAGACGGAGCGAGCCTTTTTTCAAATCGCCGAACGCGATGATGCCCTTCGCTTTTAATTTATCCGCAATCCATTTTTCCAGCATATCGCCTCTGTATAGTCCGAGGCGCCAATATATCGACACCCACCGCAGGATTTTCAGCGGGAGGAATGAGTATCTCTGATCAAGCAATTGCCTTCCGTCCACCTCATCTATGATCGAATGAACCTCTCTGCTCGTATAGCCCGCAGCGATTAATGCGGCAATAATTGCGCCGGCGCTTGTTCCGGCGAGCCTTTCAAAGCGAAAGCCCTTTTCTTCCAGCGCTTCATAAGCGCCGGCAAGCGCCACCCCTTTTATCCCCCCGCCCGAAAATACGCCGTCAATCTGCATAGCGCGCCCTCTCCCTTCCATCTCAAGGTGTATTATTATTTTAAGAAACGGCTGGGCGAAATAGACCAAAGAATGAAGACATTAAAAAAAGGGCGCCCCATTTCGGGCTGCCCTTTATTCACCGGGATTTTCGGTTTTTTTCTGTACGGATTTCAATTCTTTTTTCCGGCTTTCGTCATCTTCAAAATACTGAACGAGGTCGCCGATACGGTCAATACTGTTCCAGCTCAGATGATGTTCGATTCCTTCAACATCATTGTAAATCTTCTCTTCATCAACACCAATGATTCTTAAAAACTGCTCAAGCAATTCGTGTCTGTATACGAGCCGTTTGCCGATCTTTTTACCTTTTGACGTCAATACGAGCCCGCGATATTTTTCATAAATCAAATACTCGTCTTTATCTAGTTTTTGAACCATTTTCGTTACAGAGGAGGGGTGGACTGCCAAAGCTTCCGCGATATCAGAAACCCGTGCATATCCTTTTTCTTCTATCAGCATATAAATCTGTTCAATATAATCTTCCATACTTGGTGTTGTCATAAGTAACCCTCCCAAAAAGCACCTTAACTTTTATAAACCATTACAAGTTTACACTAACGGTCATGAAAAAACAAGGATGCTTCCGGTCTGTCAAGCCTTATCAGCGCTTATAATTCCATTCATCAGACGCGTATTTCGTCTCAGCCAGCTCATTGACAAATGCAAGCTCTTCAGACGTGAGTGTGTAAGGCTCAAGATGAATGTTCAGCCCTTCCTCAAAACCGGCTTTAAAAGCGATTCTGGCCTCATCCATCGTTACCCGTTTCGGCGCTAAGGCGTTGATGGCTACCGCTTTGTTTTTGAAATTCCGCTGCATGCGTTCACGGACTCTGTCGCTCGGATATAAAAACAGATCAAACAGCTTATCCTCATCAATGTCAAGCAGGATGGAACCGTGCTGAAGAATGACGCCTTTTTGGCGTGTCTGTGCGCTTCCGGCAACTTTCCGTCCTTCGACGACCAGTTCATACCACGAAGGCGCATCAAAGCAGACGGACGAGCGCGGATTTTTCAAGCTTTCTTTTTCTTTCTCCGTTCGCGGAATCGCAAAGCAGGCATCAAGTCCAAGGTTTCTGAATCCCTGCAGAATACCTTCTGAAATCACCCGGTACGCCTCTGTCACCGTGGCCGGCATTTCCGGGTGATCCTCTGAAACGATTACGCTGTATGTCAATTCTTTATCATGCAGAACACCCCGTCCGCCTGTCGGTCTTCTGACAAACCCGAGGCCGTGTTTATGTACTGCGTCAAAGTTAATTTCCTTCTTAATATTTTGAAAATACCCGACAGACAAAGTTGCCGGATTCCAGCCGTAAAAACGGATCACCGGAGGAATTTTTTTTTGGCTGTGCCAATATAAAAGCGCTTCATCCAGCGCCATGTTAAATGCCGGGCTTTCATTCCCTGAGTCAATAAACCGCCATGTTTCTTTTTCCATACACTGAACCCTTCTTTATCGTTTTAATAAAATCAGTTTAACAAACTGCCTTGAAAATGAAAAATATTTCGTTTCATTAAGGATGACAATCGCTTCATGCTTTACTATAATAGTATTTGTCCCAAAACGTCCGGTAAGCCTTGTTTTCAGGAAGCAGGGTTTTATTTTATAAGCTAAAGGAGTAGAATCGCATTGTCTAATATGATTGCTTTAATTATTGTTGCGGCGTTTATCGTTTATATGATCGTGTCGTATTTTTACCAGCAGCGTTTAATGAAAACACTTACGGAAGAGGAATTCCGCGCGGGCTACAGAAAAGCGCAGCTGATTGACGTCCGTGAACCGAATGAATTTGAAGGCGGCCATATTCTCGGCGCGCGCAACATTCCGCTGTCACAGCTGAAACAGCGCAAAAGTGAAATCCGTCCTGATAAACCCGTTTATCTGTACTGCCAAAACAATGTCCGCAGCGGACGCGCGGCACAGACGCTCCGCAAACACGGCTGTAAAGACATTTACAACCTGAAAGGCGGATTTAAAAAATGGGGCGGAAAAATTAAAGCAAAAAACTAATCATAAAAAAGAGCTGTCCGTTTTATACGGAAGCTCTTTTTTTACACCGTGTCAGCGGCTGACGTGAGGTGTATGTTCGTACTTTAAAACCGGCTTTCTTGCCGCCTTGGTTTCATCCATTCTTTTGACAACTGTTGTATGCGGCGCCTCCTGAACGATTTCAGGCGATTCCTCCACTTCCCGCGCAATTTGAATCATGGCATCTATAAACGCATCAAGCGTTTCCTTTGATTCCGTTTCCGTCGGTTCGATCATGATGCTTTCTTCAACATTGAGAGGAAAATACACAGTCGGCGGATGATAGCCGAAATCCAAAAGCCGTTTGGCAATATCAAGCGTTCGTACGCCGAGCTTTTTCTGCCTTCTTCCCGATAACACAAATTCATGCTTGCAATGACGGTCATACGGGAGATCATAATAAGGCGCGAGTCTTCTCATCATATAATTTGCATTTAAAACCGCGTGTTCGGTCACGGCTTTTAAGCCGTCAGGCCCCATGGAACGGATATACGTGTAGGCTCTGACATTAATGCCGAAGTTGCCGTAATAAGGTTTTACGCGCCCGATCGACTGCGGCCGGTCATAGTCAAAAGTCAAACGGCCCTCTTTTTTCGTGAGAACGGGTTTCGGCAGATACGGAATGAATTCTTTTTTCACTCCGACCGGCCCTGAGCCAGGTCCTCCCCCGCCGTGCGGCCCGGTAAATGTTTTATGCAGATTAAGGTGAACGACGTCAAATCCCATATCTCCCGGTCTTGCTTTACTTAAAACGGCATTTAAATTCGCTCCGTCATAATAAAGCTTTCCGCCGGCCTGATGGACGATTTCAGCCATTTCCGTAATGTTTTCCTCAAATAACCCGAGGGTGTTCGGATTCGTCAGCATCAGCGCCGCTGTTTCTTCATTTACCGCTCTTTTCAAATCTTCAATGTCAACCAGCCCGTGCTCATTTGACTTGACGGTAATCGTTTCAAAACCGGCGACCGTGGCGGATGCCGGATTCGTACCGTGGGCTGAATCAGGGACAATCACCTTCGTCCGTCCGAAGTCTCCCCGCGCTTCGTGATAGGCGCGGATCATCATCAGGCCGGTCCATTCGCCGTGAGCGCCCGCCGCAGGCTGCAGCGTCACCTCGTCCATGCCCGTAATCTCCTCCAAGTGTCCGCTTAAATCGTATAAAAGCTCAAGCGCCCCCTGAACAGTATCCTCGTCCTGAAGCGGATGAATCGCGGAAAAACCTGCGATCCGGGCGATTTTTTCATTTAATTTCGGATTGTATTTCATCGTACAGGAGCCGAGCGGATAAAAGCCTGAATCAACTCCGTGGTTTCTCCTAGAAAGAGCGGTATAATGCCGCATAATATCAAGCTCTGATACTTCCGGCAGCTTTGCGTCTTCATCGCGGATATAGCCACCGGGAAGAAGGCTTTCAAGCTCTGTTTCCGGCACATCAAGCTCCGGAAGGCTGTAACCGACACGCCCTTCGCGGGACATTTCAAAAATAAGCGCCTGATCTTGATTATTCATGTTGATCCCCCAATCCCGCAATAAGCGAATCGATCTCTTCTTTTGTTCTCAGCTCTGTGACGGCAATGAGCATATGCTGATTCAGTTCCGGATACGCAAGGCCTAAGTCATATCCGCCGATGATGCCGTCTTGCAGGAGCCGCCGGTTTGCTTCCTTGACGGGAAGATTCAGCCTGACGGCAAATTCATTAAATATCGGGCCATCAAATGCTACGTGTAAGCCGGCTTTTTCCGCTTGGCGTCTCGCGTAATCAGCTTTCAATATATTTTGGCGGGCCATGTCTTTGACGCCGTTTTTTCCGAGCGCCGTCATCGCGACTGAAGCCGCTAAAGCATTCAGCGCCTGATTTGAACAAATGTTAGACGTGGCTTTGTCTCTTCTGATATGCTGCTCGCGCGCCTGAAGAGTGAGAACAAAACCTCTTCGCCCGTTTTCATCCTCCGTTTGGCCGACAAGCCGGCCCGGCACCTTTCTCATCAGTTTTTTCGTTACTGCAAAATAGCCGCAATGCGGGCCGCCGAACGCCGCAGGTATGCCGAAAGGCTGCGCGTCCCCGACGACGATATCAGCTCCGTATGCCCCGGGCGGTCTCAAAATACCGAGCGCGAGCGGGTTTGAAGAAACAATCAGCTGGCTGTTTCCTTTATGTGCAAGCGGCTCAATGTCCTTTAACGGCTCGATTTGTCCGAAGAAGTTCGGATATTGGACGATCACGGCGGCCGTTTCATCACAAATGGCATGTTCCAATGCTTCAAGATCTGTGACGCCGTTTTTCGCAGGCACCTCTACAACCTCAATATATTGGCCCTTTGCGTATGTTTTCAAAACATCCCGCGATTCCGGATGAACGGCTGCGGAAATGACGATTTTTTTCTTTTTCGTATGGCCCGACGCAAGCATCGCCGCTTCCGCCAGCGCCGTTCCCCCGTCGTACATAGAGGAGTTTGCGATATCCATTCCCGTTAATTCACAGATCATCGTTTGAAATTCAAAAATCGCCTGCAGCTCTCCTTGTGAGATTTCAGGCTGGTAAGGCGTATATGCGGTGTAAAACTCTGATCGGGATATCACATGATCGACGATAACCGGCTGGTAGTGATCGTACACTCCTGCCCCCAGAAAAGATGCATATGTAACAGCGTCTTTATTTTTCGCCGCAAGCTTCGTCAGCTCTCTCGTCAGCTCAGTTTCTGACTTTGCTTGTTTAATTTGGTAGTCTTTTTGAAACCGTACATTTTCCGGAATATCGGCAAACAGTTCATCAATTGTTTCTGCGCCGATGGCTTTCAGCATTTCTTTTTTATCCTGTTCTGTCGCGGGCAAATATCGATGCTTCATATGACTCTCCTTTTTCAGCTCTGTTTTGGACGTTTATAAAACGGTGTGCGGACAATCTTCGCTTTTACCGTTTTTTTACGGATTTCCACTTCTACTTCCGTTCCGACTTCACTGAATTCCGTTTTGATTAAGGCAAGGCCGATATTTTTCTTTAAAGTCGGAGATTGCGTGCCTGTCGTGACTTCACCGATCGGAACACCGTCTTTTTTCACGGCGTACCCGTGTCTCGGAATCCCTTTTTCAATCATCTCAAGTCCGACCAGCTTTCGCGGGGCTCCTTTTTCTTTCTGTTCGCGCAATACTGATTTCCCGAAAAAATCGGAATCTTTCTTGTGTTTCACGGCAAATCCGATTCCGGCTTCAATCGGTGTAATATCTTTCGTCAATTCCTGACCGTATAAAGCAAGCTTCGCTTCAAATCTCAGCGTATCACGGGCGCCGAGGCCGCACGGAACGAGGCCTTCATGCTCTCCCGCTGCAAGTATCTCCTTAAATAGATGAACTGCATCTTCATTACGGCAATATAACTCAAACCCGTCTTCACCGGTATAGCCTGTTCTTGAAAGCAGGACTTGGCGTCCGGCAACGTCCGCCTTATCAATAAATGTAAACGGCTTTAAGGAGGACAAATCACATTCAGTCAGCTTCGCAAGAACCGACTGAGCATTCGGCCCCTGAACGGCAAGCAGTGAAATCCCGTCAGACTGATTCGTCAGCGTGACGTCGCCTTCCGTATGTTCCGTCAGCCAAGCGATGTCTTTTTCAATATTAGACGCGTTAATCACGAGCAGATAGCAGCTCTCGCTTTTCTGATAGATCAGCAAGTCATCGACCGTACCGCCGTCAGGATAACACATGGCGGTATAGAGCGCGTTTCCCGGCTTTAAATCGGCAACGTCATTTGTCATCATTTTTTGGAGAAAAGACAGGGCGTCTTTACCGGATACTTCGACTTCCCCCATATGGGACACATCAAACAGGCCCGCTTTTGTGCGGACGGCTTCATGCTCCTCTTTAATAGAAGAAAATTGAACCGGCAGCTCCCATCCTCCAAAATCAATCGTTTTTCCGCCGTATTCTTTATACACGTCATAAAGCGGTGTTCGTTTCAGCATCATCTTCCCCCTTCAGTCATTGGCGCATTGTAAAAACATATAAAAAAGGACAGAGAAACACCTCATGAAAATGAAGGTTTCTCTGTCCCGGCACCTGAAAGTTTACTTTATGAACATATCATAAAGACGTCCCCTTTGGTGGCCTGCTTCTTCTAAACGCAGACACTCTCCAGAGTTGCGTCGAGCAAGAGTTCTTTTGCCTGAGAGATTCACTCCGCAGTTTGCTCCTTCGGCGCCCGGACGCCCATCTTCCGTCCGAGTCTCTCCCCTTGCTGTCATCCGCTCATATTTACCAATTTTATGGACATACTAAAGCAATATCTTTTAGTGAAATCATTACTTATATCCTACCACCCTCACTTACGTCCGGCAACAAAAATTATGATAAATCAGTTTTTTAAAAGAAAGGCGGTTTTGTTACATATGACAGCAGAGATCATATTTGATGCAAACTGGCCGGGAGAGTTTTCTGAGCGGCTGAAAACGGACGGTCCCTGGTCAAATTGGGAGATGTACAAACTGTCGGCCGAAGTCCAGCAGACCCTTGCCATTCCTGAATTTGAAGGATTGAGGGCTCCTTTATACCTTCCCGATTTCACTCCGCTTCCCCATCAGCTTGAGGTCGCGCAGAAAGTCGTTGAAAAAATGAATGGCAAGGCAATTTTGGCTGATGAAGTGGGGCTCGGAAAAACGGTGGAAGCGGGCCTGATTTTAAAAGAATATATGATTCGCGGGCTGGCCAAAAAAATCCTGATTCTTGTGCCGGCATCACTCGTTTCCCAGTGGGTGAAAGAGCTTCAGGAGAAGTTTTTAATACCCGCTGTTGAACAGAAGAAAAGCTATGTGTGGGAACAGTGCGATATCGTCGTTTCTTCTATTGATACGGCCAAACGCTCGCCTCACAAAGACATTGTGCTTTCTATTCCGTATGATCTCGTCATTATTGACGAGGCGCACAAGCTCAAAAACAGCAAAACGAAAAATTATGAATTTGCGAGAAGTCTTGTGAAGAAATACTGCCTGCTTCTGACGGCGACACCGATTCAAAACCGGATCGAAGAAATCTTCAATTTAGTGTCACTGTTAAAACCCGGCCATTTAGGAAACGAAAGCGGATTTCAAGAAACCTTCAATCGGAAGGACGGGATTGACGCTCATGAGCATTTGAAAGAGCTCGTCAATAAGGTAATGATCCGCAACACGCGGAGCGACACCGGCCTTACATGGACGAAGCGCCATGTGGAAACAGTGCCGATCACCTTTTCACCGACGGAACAGGCGCTTTACGATGACATCGTCGCACTGAAAAACGGCACGGAAAAGCCCGCAAGCGCATTTTCCATTATGACGCTGCAAAGAGAGTGCTGTTCAAGCAGGGAAGCCGTGTATATGACGCTCAAAAAAATGCTTGACCAAAAAGACAAACAAGCGCCCGCATTCGATGATCAGACGATCGCTAATTTAATGGACCGCATTAATCAAGTCACGCAAAACTCAAAAGCGATTCAAGTTGTTGACTTGATCCAAAAGATTAATGATAAAGTCATTATTTTCACTGAATACAGGGCAACACAGATTTACCTGCAATGGTTCCTTCAGCAGAACGGCATAAGCTCCGTTCCGTTCAGAGGCGGATTTAAACGCGGAAAAAAAGACTGGATGAAGGACCTCTTCCGCGGCAAAGCGCAGGTGCTGATCGCTACAGAAGCCGGAGGCGAAGGGATCAACCTGCAATTCTGCAACCATATTATCAATTATGACCTCCCGTGGAACCCGATGCGGCTTGAACAAAGAATCGGAAGGATTCACAGACTCGGTCAGGAAAGAGATGTCCATATCTACAATATGGCGACAAAACACACGGTGGAAGAGCATATCTTAAAACTTCTGTATGACAAAATTCATTTATTTGAAAATGTCGTCGGAGAATTAGATGACATCTTAACCAAAATCAAAGTGAGCAATTTCGAAGACCATTTGCATGATATTTTATGCCATTCGCTGACAGAGGAAGAAATGAGAATCAAAATGGACAATCTCACCTCTTTTCTGTCGTACGGTACGGGAAAGCCCGCCAGAAAAAAAGGATCTTAATCTAAAAGGAGGAAGCGCGACATGAGACAGCAGGAGGTTCACGAATTTTTACTGCGATTTTTTGAAGCGAACCACTGTCCGATTACAGAACACGGGCCGGGTTTTATGACGGTTCAGTTGACGGTCGAGATGGACAAACAAATTATGAACCGCCCGTTTTATTGGCATTGGCGTGAAAAAACGGGCGGCGAACCGAACCCGATGAAGATTACGTTCATCACTGATAAAGAAACGGCTCCGGAGGATATGGACGGCGAATTTATTTACTTTGGAGCCCCGCGCCTCTTTCAAATCTTTCAAGCAGTTAAACAAAATGGGAGATTTACAAGAATATATGAGAAAATTGTATCAGCCGGAGCCAGAGTTCCGCTTCAGCCCTGGCTTGGATTAAATGTAGTGATTTCATACCAATCCGACATGAAAAAAGACAGACTTTTGTCTTTAGGCCTGCATCTTGTTTCTGGAACAATTATAGAAGGGTTTCAGCAGAAGCTTGCACCGCTTCCGCTGACCTCACAAATATCAGACTATTGCTTTACCATATCGCCGATGATTAAGCCGGAAAGCGGGATTAAAAGGATGGAGCATTACTTAAAAGACGCTGCCGCCAAAGAGCCGTCAGACTGGGCTGACAGCGCGATCGCCAGATGGAAAAAGGACCTCAGGCTGCTCGATCAGTTTTATGAGCAGACAGAGGAAAAACCTGAGGAATACCATTTGGAAAAACAAGCGCTGAAAGCCTTATATCAGCCGAAAATTCACATTCAGATCGAAAACGGCGGTTTATTTTTCCTGCAAAGTAATTTTTCTGGATAAGCGTTATCCATTCGACACCTTTCCCGTTTTTTCTGGAAATTCTATATTATAATAAAAGTATATAGAAAAAATTTCTGGCGTTTCGCATGCGATGAATCACTTCCAGACATGTAAAGAAAAGGTCATGGGCGGATTGGCTGAAATACATAAACAAGTATTTTAGGAGGAGAAAATGCATGAAAAATGCAAAAATGGAATTTTCGCAATTAGATAAGGAATGGGTTGAGCTGATATTAGAAGCCCAAAAAGCAAATATCAGCCTGGAAGAAATACGCAAATACCTGCTTTCGAATAAAAAGTCTTCTCAACATATCCAGGCAGCCAGAAGTCATACCGTAAATCCTTTCTGAATGTGCTATAATATCACAAGGAAGGTGATGACATTGATTGGCCAGCGTATTAAACAATACCGAAAAGAAAAAGGCTACTCACTATCAGAACTAGCTGAAAAAGCTGGGGTAGCGAAGTCTTATTTAAGCTCAATAGAACGAAATTTACAGACGAACCCCTCCATTCAATTTCTCGAAAAAGTCTCCGCTGTTCTGGACGTCTCGGTTCATACTTTACTTGATGAAAAACATGAAACCGAATACGATGGTCAATTAGATAGTGAATGGGAGAAATTAGTTCGCGATGCAATGACATCCGGGGTATCAAAAAAACAATTTCGTGAATTTTTAGATTATCAAAAATGGAGAAAAGCGCAAAAAGAGGAGTAGTGCCGCCATATGTGCACAACTCCTCTTTTAACTGTCCGACTTTCGGATTAGTTTTTATCCTCACTGTGAGCCTTTTCATTTTCCTTGACGTAACCGTCTTTATCCGTATGATCTTTCGTAATGGTCAAGCCGTTCCATTGCGTTGCTTCAAAAGAGAATTGAAGAGAAATCGCATTGCCTTGGAACTTGTTTTGCACACTTAATCCGTCCGCAGTTTTAGCGGTGTCATTTTTAAATTTGATTTCCATTCTCACCTGATCATAATCAGCAGGCGTTTTCGGAACTCCGTCGTACTCAGGAGCTGTTTTGCCGTTAATGGTTGCTACATTGACTTTTCCGCTCTCACTCAAGAATTTCGGATCAATGTGCTTGCTGATCGCTTCGGCAGCTGCTTTATCCTGTTTTGTTGACATTAAGTATAAGTCTTTCAGGCTGGCCGCCTTCAAAATGATATTTTTAGGATAGCCGTTGCCCCCTTCTTTGCCGACTGTCAGAACCGTAATTTCAAACTGGCTGAGGAAATCCTCCGCAGATTCATTTCCTTTCTTTGCTCCTTTAAAGTCAGTAAAATTCAAAGCCATCAGCACTTCTTTAATGGCAAGTGAACCGTTGTTTCTGAATTCGAAATCTTTCGTCAATTTATCGCCTGGTTTTAAGTTTGACAAATTGACATTGGCTGATTGTTCTTTAGCCGATAAATCAAGTGTTCCTGATGCAAATGTAGCGTCTGTCGACTTCACATCATTAAATGCGGCCCATGTGCCTCCTCCTACTAATGCTAAACCGAGTGCGGCTGAGGCAACGCCCAAGCTTAATTTCTTTTTCATACCCATGTTTGTACTCTCCCCTTACTTTTTAGTTTTGTTATCAAATCCTGTCGCCAGGTTGCAACCGTATTCATGTAGAGATGGTTCCCTTTTTCGCATGTTCTTCCAGCGCTTTCGTTTTCCGCTCAATATCGCGAAGGGCGCTGACAATGACTGTTATGGAGTAAATCAAAAGCATGACGCCGGGAACGATTAACAGAATCGCCGTTCCGATCGGCTGGCTGGCCAAATGGATGACATATCCGGCATACGGAAGCTGATATCCCGTATACTGGGCCGCCACTTTTTCAGCTTGAACGGGTGCGGCATCCGGGGCGGCATTATGATCCCCTTTTGTCTCAAACAGCAGGTTCCCGTCCTTTTTTGTGATCCCGATTATTCTGTGTGTGACGGCTGTTCCGTCATCTTGCGTAAAGGTGATCACATCCCCTTTTTCTAAGTCATTCACGTCGGAAATTTTCTTTACCGCTATGAGCGAACCCGTCTTAAATTCCGGGTCCATTGAACCCGACAGCACGGATTTCAGCGTGTAGCCGAAGATGGCCGGCTCACCCCCGGAAGCCCGGGTCGAAATCACCGTTAACGTCAGCACAATAATCAAGCTGAAGATGACGGCATACAAAATATTACTGATCAGTTTCAGCGTTTTTTTCATGTTCTTCCCCGCTTTCTTTTACCGGCTCTGCCGGCTCTTTCTCCGTTTTCTTTAGATCGGAAACGGTCGCCTGTTCCCGGCATTTGACGAGTTTCATTGGTTTTGACCACTCAAATTTTTCTTCGTCCGCCGGATACCCTTCAGGCTTGTAAACCTTGAATGCGTATATGCCCGGCTTCAAAGACCGCTTTGACTCAATTTTATAAATCGTTTTGCTTTTTTTATCAGTAATAAGCCCTTTATCCACAACATTGCCGTTTCGTAAAGGCTGCTGCGGAGAAGCGATTTTATGGAGCTCCCATTTCCAGTCAGAAACAGTCCGCTCTTTTCCCTTATTCTCCAGCTCGGCATAGAGCTGAAGCGGCGCACACACGGTGCCTGACGTATCAGTTTGATTTGTTATATGTAAATCACTTTGATCCCAGCGTTCGTCATAACGGCAATCGTCATCCGTATATTGAAAATCTCCGCACGTTTGAACCGGGAGACTGAAGCTTTTCACATCATTGAAGGAGGAACTTGTATCACCTGTGAACTGAGCACATATCGTCACAGACAGGCAAAAAATGAACGAAAGCCGTAAAAATAGCATCATCCGCCATCTCACCTTGCCCTTTTTTTCCATTCGCAACAATCGGAACATGCCTTACCCCCTGTAAAACTGTTAATAAATATGACAACCGTTCTCTTTAAAGAACCGTATGAACAAAGTATAATCAAGGATTATCGTCTTGAAAAATGTCAAATTCGGTCAAATTGTTCGTTTTTGAGAATGGTATCTTTCAAAAACATCGTTTTGCTTCAAATTACACACCTTTTTGGAATTTTTTCTAATAAAACGTGAGAAAATAACGAGGTGCCTAGCACAAAATGGAAAGTATATACAGCGAAAGGACGAAGAATGATGATCAAACAAAGTCTGATTTGCCTTTCTCTTCTTGTTTTCGGGGTTTCAGGAACAGCTCAGGCGGAAACGGTGCCTTATTATGCTGTTCACCATAAATCAAAATGGGAAAAGTTAGCAGAAAAAGAAGCTAAAAAAAGATATCCGCTCGCCCAAACGTTATTTATTCAAAAGGTGTGGGATCGGAAAAGAAAGGACGAAGCAGTCAAGCAATACCACTTGACATTGCGGGATGGCGCAAAAGAATTTGGTGTGTTTGTTACGATTTCTTTTAATCCCTACAGCCAAAAGGTAAATAAAATTGCCGTCATTGAGGAATACCAATAAGGCCCTCCTGTATCAGGAGGACCTTTCGGGTGATTCAACTTTATTTTTTCCGCTTCATCCACAGCTTAAAACTGTACGGCAATATTCCGAACCAGTGCTGAGAAGCCGGTACTTTCTTTTCTTTCCGCACTTCTTTTCGCTCTTTCCGTTCCTGTTTCGGCGTATCGAAATATTTAACGAATTGCTCTGTCATATATTTTACATAATCATTTGTTTTCACGGCTCTCACCTCATAGTGCTGTCTTTACTATGAAGTGTTGTCCCGCCGCCTCTTTTTTATACTTCCGTCCATTGAATCAGCTGTTTCTTCTTCTGATCGAACAAAAGGTGAGCCTCCCGTCTCGTGCCTGTCGTGGTTTCCGCCTGAATTGTAACCTGAACCGTTTCCCGGCGATCACTCCCGGTGATGTGGAAGGAAACAGTTCCGTACGGAAAACGCTGTGTACCAGCCCGGGCCTTTTTTCCCTGTGCCATATGGCGGCTTGACAGCAGCGCGCCGTTTTGGAGCAGGTTCTCTCCGATCCAGTACTCCCCGGCCTCTTTTGCAAATGTTTTTCGGGTGATGAAATCAGATGAAGTATAGCTGATGACAAGTAAAACTGCGGCAGAAACAAACAGAACCGCGGGATATATAAAACCGTCAGATTTGCACATTTAATCACCTTTAAAAGAGCTGTAAACCGGAATGACCGCCTGCTTCTTTTTACCTGCAACGCTTGAGATCTCTAATAAGATCAGACCGTTTTTCACATCAGCCGTTAATGATGCCGCGTTTTGCAGGATCGGCACGTGGCCTTTTCCGTTTACTCTTTTCCTTATCATCTTATGATAAATTTCAAAACGCACTTCTTCGCCTCCTGTTTTCCGGCATGCTAACGCCCGTCCGCCGTCCGCCGGCTTCACAATCTCAGCCTGTTTACATTCGTTCATGATCTGCTGAACGGCAATTTGATGCTCCCGGCTGTCTAATCCGCCGTTATCGGCCCGGTTTGATAAAAATAGATGTAAAATCGGGCCCAGGGTTCCTGATAGGAAAAGACAGACTGCCAAGGAGAACAAAACATTAAGAAGCGTAAAGCCAGTCTGTTTTGAGAATACTGAGGCACATTTCTTTTTCACCGCGGTCAGCCGCACACACTTTGTAATACTCACCATCCTCCTTCCACTTCACATCGGGAGACGGCGGCTTTTTTCCGGTCATCATATAAGTGCTGATATGTTTTTGAAGAAGCTGGTACGCTTCCTGGCGATCTTCTATTTTCAGACCATCTGTCAGCATGTCCGTCCAGACCGGAATGATAGACGTCATAAGGAACAGCCAAATGGCCATTGCTGATAGTGTTTCAATAGTAGAGAACCCCTTATTTCCGTTTAGCATGGACATTTCCGCTCCCTAAGTAAACTGTTATCTCATAGGTGAACCCGGCGCTCTTCAATTGAATCTTTCCTCCCGAATTCGGATGGCCTTTTTCGTTAAATTCAAGGCTCTCCGGTAAAGTCACAAGTGTAATATGAAGCGAATCAAAAGAACGCTCGACAATCCTTCCGCCTGACTGCAGTTTGTATTTATGCTCTTTTGGAAGAAAAGTGATTTTTGTTCTTTTATGTTCTGCGATAGCCGTTTCCTGAGCAAGCTGAATATCTTTTTGGAGCTGTTCTGTTTTTTGCCGCACGGCAAGGTGGGTGCAGACCGCCGGAACTGTCGTGAACAAAACCGTCAGCAGGACGGACGCCAGGCTTAACACAATCAGGCTTTCAAGAAGGGTAAACCCATTTTCTGTCCGCCTGTTATTGTTCAACTGTAACTTCTCCGCCACTAATTAAGATCTGTTTACCATTCGGGCAGGCTGTATTCTTTTTGATATACCCCTCTGATTGTAAATCGTTCATATCCGGCATTTTACCGTCATGATCGATTTCGTACGCCGTCACTTGGGCTTTCACCATATTCTGCAGTCCTTCACAGCCTTTATGCTGAATGCTTTGATTATGTTTTGTAACGTTAGGAATGGTAATTAAAAGCAGAATGGAAACGATAAATAAAACGATCAGCATTTCAATTAAAGTAAATCCATCTTGATTTTTCAGACGAAGCACTCCCTTACATTTGGTTCATCATCTGGTACATCGGCATCAGCATTGACATGTAGACAATTAAAATCATACCGGCCACAACACCGTAAATGACAGGCTGGAGAATGCCGGTATACTTCGCCGCGTTTTGTTCAAGACGCTCCATCATAAACTGGCTGTAAGTATAAAGTTCGCGGTGAAGCAGGCCGTTTGCCTGTCCGTGGCTGACTGCAGCCGCAAGATCTTTTTCATAACACGGATGCCCGGAAAGAGCGGATTCTATGGTTTCTCCGGCTTTCAGACGTGTAATGAGCATCTCTGCTTCTTCACGATAAAAAGGCAGAAAAGATTGTTCTTTAAAAGCTGTTAAGCTGTCATAGATAGAAAGGCCGGATTTCAGAAGACTGCTGAGCTGTAAAGAGAAAAAGTAGCTGTTAAAAAGAACGGCCGCTTTTCCTATGAGGGGTATTTTCACAACAATCAGCATTTTATCTTGCGGGGATTTTTTCTTACATAAGAACCAAACGTACAAAAACAAGCAGAAAGCGGCGGACAGCGCCAGTGCGCAGGCTTCATGAAAATGCCGAAAAAACGCAAAGATGAAAGCAGTCGCACCGGATGTATTCATATTCATTGATTGATAAATCCCAGAAAACTGCGGAATAATTAAACTTTGCAGGATATAAAACATGACACAGACGGAAGATATTAAAAACATCGGATACCGGAGCATTTTTTTGATTTGATTCGTCTGCATGAGCTTTCTCTGTAACAAGTCGCCGCTTTGTTTCATCGCCCCCGGCAATTCCCCGTGTTTCTCAGCGAAATAGCAGATAGAGACGGCTTCTTTATGAAAAGACAGTGCCTCAAGCACTTGGTAAAACGCATCACCTTCCCTCAGCCGGCGGATTCCGTCCGTCAGCTCTGCAAGCTGACGTTTATGCAGCTGGAGTTTCAGCAGTCTTAGCCCTTCAATCAGACTGTATCCTTTTTCCGTCATTTCACCGAGCCTTTTCAAAAAAGCCGCTTGATCCTTCAACGGCCAGGTTCGTTTAATCCGCTTCATGATACACCCACCGATCGTAATTGTCGGTCGTGACATAGCCGAGCGCGATTCCTTTTCTGATCAGCCTGCGGAGCGTCTGATATTGAAAATTGGCGTGCTCTCCCTTTGCTTCCTGAAAGCATTGGGTGAGGTTTTTCCCGTAGAGCAATTCATAAATGCCCGCACGGCGTGTCTCCCTGTACATCCGGCAGTACACGGAACAGTTTTCCTCTTTGCAGAACGGACATGTTAAATCAACCAGACGCTGAGCGGCAATGGCAATGACGGTTTGTTCAATTTCTGTCATGTTCACGCCGAACTCCAGCAGCCTGTATATGGCGCCCTTAGCATCTCTTGTATGCAGGCTTGAAAGAACGAGGTGTCCCGTCATGGCCGCGCGGACTGCGATTTCAGCCGTCTCGGCATCCCTGATTTCCCCTAAGATGATCATATCGGGATCATGTCTTAAAATCGCTTTTAAACCGGCGGAATATGTGACTCCGGCTTTTTCATTCACCTGAACTTGCAACACATCCTCATCTCTTGTTTCTACGGGGTCTTCAAGCGTGACAATACGCCGGTTGAAATGCCTTTTTGCATAGTTGACAAGCGAGTAAAGAGTGGTCGTTTTTCCAGATCCGGTGGGGCCGGTAAACAGAAGCAGGCCGTGCGAATGCTTCAGAAAGGACAATAATGCGGCGCCCGCCCCCCGAAATAAGGACAATTTATCCAGAGGGGGAATCTGCCGCTTAGGCAAAAGCCTGATGACAAGACTTTCATCATTCATTGTCGGCAAGGTTGACATTCTCAAATGAACGGTTTCCGCCGGAAGCGGCAGAGACAATGACCCGTTTTGCGGCTTACGTCTTTCTCCTATATCCATGGCCGATAAAAACTTAAAATGAGAAATAAGCCTTACGCATTCCTCTTTTTTTAAGACTCTTTTTTTCACAAGAGCATGGCCGATGCGAAAATGAATGAAAGCATCCTTTTCTCTCGGCACAATGTGTATATCTGAAGCCCTTGCCGTATAGGCCTCGTTTATGATGTTCCTGCTGTATGTTTCAATATTTTTCACAAGACTTCCCTCCTTCCGCACGTATTGTAAATCAGATACACAAAATCCGGCAAAGGAGAGATTATGCGTTTTACAGTGTGTAAAACGTAAAAAAATAAATAATAAGCCCCCTGACTTTGATTTACCGAATGAAATCGGGAACCATTCGGCCATTTTCAGCCAGCCATCAAAAAAAGCAGGCGTTTGCCTGCTCTTCTTAGCGTTTCTTTTCTTTCCGCAAATATTTTTTTTGATGCTCCCTCAAAATGTCCCCTGTCCAGCCTTTCTGCCGCAGATAAATATAAATCAGCAGGGTTGATACAATAATGAGCACGATGGAACAAATATACGCATATTTCCAATGAAGCTCCGGCATGTTATCAAAGTTCATCCCCCAGAGAGCTCCAAGCGCCGTCATCGGTGTAAAGAGAGTTGTAAAGATCGTCAAGGCTTTCACAATTTCATTTCCTCTTTGGGAGGTAATGACTTCCTCGGCGTGCAGCAGATTGCTCAATTCCTGATCAAACTCATTGATATATGTAATTCCTCTTTCCATCTTTTGATGAGCTCTCAGGTAATCTTTCTGCCTGTCATTTTTCGGGAGAAAAGCTTCTTTTAAAGCCATTTCCACTTTTTTAGCCCCCAGTGTAAGGCCTTTCCAAATGAACAGCTCATGGCGCAGTTTATGCACATTTTCCAAGATTCCTTTGCTGTTGTCATCATGAATCTGCCATTTCAGCGTCCGCTGCTTGACTTCAAATTCATCCAGTCCGATCAGATATGAATTCATCAGCTCTCCCAGCAGAACAAAAAAGCCTTCAATCGGATTTTCACAGGTTTGAATCTGCTGTGTGGCATGCTTTTCTTTTACACCGCGCAGCAGCGAAAAATCAAAATTAATTGTAAAAAAGAATTCTCTCGTAATATAAAAGTGAAATACGGTATGGTTTTTTTCATCATCTAATCCTTGATGATAGATTAAAGAACCGAAAACCGCTTCATTATTCTGATCATTTGTATCTGAGCGCAGAAAGTTTATATGATTTTCATGTTCAAACCACTTTTCGCATTGCGGCCAGTGATTGTGATGGATCATTTTTTTCGCTTCCGTTTTTTCATGCGGACCGAGCTGGTACCACAGCCAGTCCGCTCCCGAATGTACCTTCATCTCTTGTCATCCTCCAGTATCGCTTTCTTGTTTTATTACCGTAAATGAAGCAGGCTAAACCAGGTTCGATGTTTGAGCAGCTTTCTACAGTGGTATTATTCCGAAAAAAGGGAGGTGCAAGCCTTCCTTCGCGGAAGGCGTTACATTGTATATCATCAAACTATCTGCCATCGTACTATTTATTTTATTAACGGCGTGTTTTGTCGCCATAGAGTTTTCAATCGTTAAAGCAAGGCGCTCCCGCATTAATCAGCTCATTGAGGAAGATGTAAAAGGAGCAAAAGCAGCCAAGCATGTCATTACACACCTCGATGAATATTTATCGGCGTGCCAATTGGGTATCACCGTCACCGCTTTGGGAATCGGCTGGCTGGGTGAACCGACAGTCAAAGCAATGCTTCAGCCGTTGTTTTTAAAGACCGGAGTTCACGAAGCGGTTGCCCAAGTCCTGTCATTGATCATCGCCTTTCTGCTGGTTACATATGTGAATGTCGTCATCGGCGAACTCGCCCCGAAAAGTTTTGCTATCCAAAAAGCCGAGCGGATTACACTTTTGTCTGCCAGACCGATGATTTTGTTTTATAAGTTAATGTTTCCGTTCATCTGGCTGCTCAATCATTCCGCCCGCCTGATTACAGCCATGTTCGGCTTGAAGCCTGCTTCCGAACATGAAATGGCTTATACGGAAGAGGAATTGCGGGTGCTCCTTGCCGAAAGCTATCGAAGCGGCATGATCAAAAAAAGCGAGCTCCATTACGTAAATAACATTTTTACATTTGATAAGCGCACTGCCAAAGAAATTATGGTGCCCCGGAATGAAATGGTGAGCCTGCCGTTAGACAGCGGATCGGGACATATGCTCCGGGACATTATCAAAACAAATAAATATACCCGGTATCCTGTAGTAAAAGGAGATAAAGATCATGTAGTCGGCATCATCAATATAAAAGAAGTTTTATTCAGATTCCTGTCAGAAGGAGCGGCGTTTACAAAACACGAACTCAGCCCTTACATCCAGCCGGCAATCCATGTGATAGAGACGATTCCGATTTATCAATTATTCGTTAAAATGCAGCGGGAACACGCCCATATGGCTATTCTCATTGATGAGTACGGCGGAACCGCGGGATTAGTAACGGCGGAAGATATCATTGAAGAGATCGTCGGCGAAATCCGCGACGAATTTGATACGGACGAAACACCTTCCGTTCAAAAGCTTGGGAAGAACCGCTATCTCCTGAACGCCAAATTGCTGATCAGTGACGTCAATGATTTACTCGGAACAGAGATTACGGCTGATCAAGTCGATACACTCGGGGGCTGGTTTCTTACTCAGCATATTGACGCGAAGCCCGGGAGCACCATTGATTTTGAAGGCTACACATTTACGGTAAAAGAAATCGACAGCCATCATATCATTACGATTGAAGCTGACAAAGCTGAATAGCTGAGGGAGAAATCCCTCCCGGCCATTCAGCTTTTTATCATCTTAATGATTCTTTTACGATAAATCCGTTTTTTGCCAGTGCTTTCGCCAGACTCTGCTCCGTTTTCACCTGAGAAAAATCGATTCCGAGCTTCACGACGGTCTGCGCGATTTCCGGCCTGATGCCTGAGATTGTCGTTTCTATGCCAAGAAGTTTTGTGCTGTCAATCACTTTAAAAATCTGATAAGCGACCATCGTATCCACAATCGGCACACCTGATATATCTAAAAATAAATAAGAAAGACGGAGTGAAGAACATTGATCAAGCACCGATTCCAAAATCATTTTTGCCCGGTAGGTGTCAATTTCGCCGACGAGCGGCAAAATTCCAATACCGTCGGCAATCGGCATAATCGGCGCGCTTAGTTCGTTAATCATTTCTTTTTGGGCGTTTAATTGTGTAACCGTCACTTTATAATATTCCTCTGTAAATACTTCAATCATATGGTCAATTGCTTTGTTCAGCTTCTCTCCCCATTGGAATACCGCATTCGCCCCAGGCTTCTCAGACATCGTTTCACAGCATGTCTGTATGCGGTTCCAGACCAATCTCCGGAATTCTTTAAAGCTCGTGACGCTTTCATAGACCGGTACTTCATGGACGGCCCGGTCCCTTGCGAACTGAAGCGCCCATTTTGTCAGCTCCTCTTCCCCGCCGTCTTTTTCCGATAGAATGCCGGCAACGATTTCAATTAACAGACGGTGCTGCATTTCCGCTTTCTGATCATCTGAAGGCCGCCCCGATTTTGGTATGAGCAGCCACTGGCGTGTGATTTCACCTGATTCTTCAATTAAGGTTCGAGATAATGTTTCATTCAAATGTTTCACAGGTCTCCTCCATTCAAATTCCTTTGTATGTATAAATCGGCGCCTGACGCACATACTGTAATTACATCCGATGGGCTATAGCCAAGCGGTAAGGCAATGGACTTTGACTCCGTGATCGTTGGTTCGAATCCAGCTAGCCCAGTCCCGCAACCGCAAAAAACGAAGATTAGCTGATAAATTTGATCAGCGGATCTTCGTTTTTCTCTTATGATACAGATTGATGTACCGTTTTTTTCTTCGTCAGCTTCATCAGTTCCCCTGGATTGTATCCGATAACGAGCTTATTGCGATCGATCAGAATCGGACGCCGCAGCAGTTTCGGCTTCTCAGTCAAAAGCTTCAGCACTTCATTTACAGTCATTTCTTCAATGTTCAGGTTGAGATTTTTAAATGTTTGGCTTCTCGTCGCCAATATTTCATCAATTCCTTCGGTCGTTAATGATAGGATCTGCTTCAATTCATCAATTGTCGGTGTCTCCCTGAATAGATGGCGCTCTTGAAAGTCAACATTGTGGGCTTTTAACCAATGTTTCGTTTTTCGGCATGATGTGCAGCTCGGGTATGAATAAAAAATAAGTTCTTTCATTTTTAAAAATTCCTCCCTCGGATAATCCGTCTCTTTGTTAACATAAGTACCCTGAACTTTTTTTCATTAAACATATTTCAAAAAGATTTTTCGGATCTTTTTCAGAGAGCGGCATAAGATATAAAACACAGGGAAAGACATAAATTCCACAATAAATATAATCATGAAAATGTTTACATTTTGAGTGCCGATCTATTATAATAAACTTCAGATAGACTCTCGGGAGGGGATAAGGAATGAATCGCATGTTCCGGGTGTTAGGATTTTGGACGGGGATATTTGCAGTCATGTTTTTTTTAGGGGGCATGAAAGACGCTTCACTTTTGTTTTTTGGACAGACGATCTTTTTCGTATTTCTTTCTTATTTGAATCTGACTGAGCGGATGTATATTTATATTTTCGGAGCTTACTTAACCGTATTTTTCGCCGGATTTACATATTACTCTATTTTTATTATGACACCGGGCGGCGGAACCCACTGACAGAAAAAGACAGACCATTATGGTCTGTCTTTTTTCATTTACAGTGAAAAACCATTGATAAACGGGTTTCGCTCCTGCTCTGTCTGGATATCCGTTTCCGGCCCGTGCCCGCTTAATACAAGTGTATGTCCGGGAAGTGTGAGCAGTTTTTGATGAATGGAATCAAGCAATAAGTCCTGACTTCCGCCGTGTAAATCAGTTCGGCCGATGCCTCCCTGAAAAAGCACATCACCTGAAATCACCAGATCAGCGTCCTTCACATAATAAGAAACGCTTCCCGGTGAATGTCCCGGCGTGAACAATGTCTCCAAATGGAAAGGTCCGATGTCCAATATGCCGTCGCCTTCAATCAGCCGTTCGGCGGGCCGTGCCGTTACGGCGATGCCCCGCAATATGCCTGATCCGTTTAAGGAAGAGTCCTCCAGCCACTTTTCTTCATTTTTGTGAAGATATACGGGAACATCCCATCTGTCTCTTACTTCATCAAGCGCGCCGATATGGTCAAAATGAGCGTGCGTCAGTAAGATGGCCAGCGGCTTCAGATTGTTTTCTTTTATGTAATTGTTGATTTTGTCCGCTTCCCCGCCCGGATCAAAAATAAGACAGGACTGATCCTCACTGACAAGAAAATACGCGTTTGCCTGAATCGGACCGGCCGGCATTCGTCTCCATTTCACTTTCATCACCTCTTTATGTATATGCCCTTATTATGAAGGTTTTCTGCGGAAGATTCAATGAATGCGTCCGGGAAAACGCTATCGACAAACAAAATGAAAACGGTTAAAATGAAATGGAAAGATTTTCAGGTTCCAATGACAAAGGAGGAGCATCATGTTACTTGTTGTAATCTTCGGCCTTGTCGCATTATTAGCTGTATTAGGAGTCCTGCGGGCTGTCAGACAGAGAAATATCCTGGGATTTTTGTTAGCCGCCGCCACGCTGGGCGTGTTTGGCTGGTTTACCGTAATGACTGTTGTAACCAGCGGCTATCCGACTGCACATTAAAAGCCTGTATCCAATGGATACAGGCTTATTTTTTTATTGCTGCAAATGTTTGCTGACACTTTTGATTTTGCTCTCCAGCGTCGTTTCTTTATCACGTCTGTCATCAATGCGGATATTTGTCGCCACTCTGTGCAGCCCTTTTTGGAACGGGGCTTCGTGAATGTCCTGAATGACTGCGAATAAGTCGCTCAGCTCACCTTCAATCAACGTGTTCATCGGCGTAAGCTGAAATTTGATTTTGCCGGCAGCTTTGTAACCCTCCAAAATGTTTTGCACATCCGCTACGTACTCACTGACGCTAGGTGTTTTTGTTCCGATCGGAATGATTGTCACATCTGCAATTGCCATTTGGTTCAAACTCCTTTTTCATTTGTTATGATTGGTTCTGTCAGGCCTGTTTTCAGTGAAATCAGACGGTCATACGTAAAGCCGTATAAAGCGTATTCCCCGTTCGGAGAGATCTGAATCGGCTCCATTTCCGTGTTTTTGAGCACCGTCCGCTCCCGTTCGTCTCCTAAGTCAAAGCTGATCAGATTGTAAGAGCGGCCTTCAGGCTTGAATATGTAAAACCGCTTGTGTGTCTGATCGTAATCATATTCCATCGGCGCAAAGCTCTCATACTTTTCTTGGAGAGGAAAGCGGTGTGTCACGGATGCCGGCTTTTGGAAAAGGAACTCGCCGTCTCCGTCCGATTGCTCCGTTTGTCTGACGGCAATCGTCATGCCCGGGCGGGAATCGGCCCAGATGACGTGATGAAGCACTCTTTTTTCTTTTTTTGTCTGCAAGTCATAAGAATATAAAGGACCCTCTTCCTCCGTTTTTCCTTGCTTGATATATTGGAATTCATCAGTGGAAGTCCAATGGACAAAAGGGGCCTGAACGGGACTCTTTTTTAAAATGCCGTTGTTCATATCGGCCGTATAGGCTGTGAAGTCCCATGTTTCAGTAAAAACGGTAATCATCATTTGATACGGGTCATACGGATTCCAAGCCGTCTCCAGCTCATAAGAGTTAAAGGCTTTGTGATAAAGTCTTTTCCCCTGCTTGTTCATAAGCACAAGCTCAGTCTGACCTTTGCTTGTCACCTGTACGAGAATCAGCTGTTTTTTCCGGCTGATCTTTACATTGACAATATTGCCCTTTGTTTCATAGAGCCGTTCGGATTTTCCGCTGAAAAGATCATATTTCATCAGCTGATGATGTGCTGTATACAGGATCGTTCTGTTATCCAGCCATCCTTCCGTTTTCTCCGCTTCCTTTTTACTGAGCGGAACGATTTTCTGTTCTGCCGATTTTTCCGAAACGCCTGTGTCTTGCTGCTGATGAGATGGTTCACAGGCCGCTAAACACAGAACGAATGCGGACAGCAGAACACAAACCAAGTATCTCACCAGCCTTCCCTCCATTCTTTTCTATTGTCCCATATTTGTTTATGTAAACAAATGAGAAATTTCACAGATGTCTCAAAAAACAAGCGACCTCCACAAAATACCTTCCGTCGCTTGATAAATATCAGCAAACTGATGAAAAGGCAAAGGGTTTTTTCCCTTCCCGAGCTCAATGGTATAGCCCTCTTTTCCATACTGCTGTATAAACCAATCCCTAAAACCGGCATGGCTGTCAATGGTTTTAACGCCTTGATAGCGGTTTCCGCTTATCGCTTCAAACTCCCGAATCATCCGGGATGATTGCTCCGGTTCACATCCTTCGTATCCCCAATAAATCTCTTCTCCCTGCGTATGAAGCGCGATCAGCCTGTCAGGCGGCTGTTCCGTTATCAGCCGGTGCATCGCCTGCGCCTCCGGTTCAGTGAGCGGCGCCGTCCCCGGAAAATCACGGTATGAAGGGGCTTTCGGTTTGCGCCTCTGTTCAATATCCCAATTGGATGGGAAATGTTTATTTAAATCCACACCGTTTATATTCGCCTTCCATTCGCGGAAATCCGGGCGGTGCTCATTTAATTGATGAAGAAATTCATTTTTTTCTGATAAATCTCCACATCCGTAAAGTACGAGATCAACCCCGTCGGGATTTACGAGCGGAACGAATGACAATGATGTCCGGCTGAATATATCAAGCGCAGAGTGCCTGAAAACGGTTTTATTTTCGCATAATGCCGCGCAATATTCTTTATACCATTTAAGCGCGACCGAGGTGGTGATCCATTCATTGGCATGAAATGAGGCGTTTACATGGACTTTTCTTTCGGCCATATCCGCACCTATTTTCAGCTCATATAGCGGCTTTCCCAATACGGAACTGCCGATTTTACGGCATGTGACAAACGGAAAGACATCCGTTATTTTCTCAATTTCTTCATAAACCGATTGGGAGCCGTACACCTTTTCTTCCTTCACCCATTGATCAGCGGAAAGAATCCTTTCACAGTGCCGGATGTATCGCGAAAGCCCGCTCAGCGTCTCAAGCGGCGGACCCTCTGACTGCCCGCTCACGGCAAAGCCGGGACAAAATAATTCATCGTTTTCCGCCGTTTTATCAGCGGCTTTCAACAGTTTTTCATCAATTGAAAGCACCTTTGCAATATCTGTCATATGCTGTTTCAATTCAGGTTTGACACGAATTCCCGCCATGTTCATCCCCCTTTTTAAAAACTATATGACAGGGGAGATAAAAAAAGAAAGCCGCCCGCGATATGGGCAGGCAGACTTTCTTCAACAGTTTTGATGTTTGAGCCATTCATTTTTGGCAATCCACGCCCCGCCGATGACTCCGGCGTCATTTCCAAGTGCCGCAATCGAAATATCGGCCGCTTCCGCAGAACGCGGGAACGCGGTGATTTTGAAAGTCTCTTCCACTTTTGACCGCAGGATTTCACCCGCTTTAGAGACCCCTCCGCCGAGCACGATTTTCGTCGGGTTCATGGCGCTTGCCAGATTTCCGAGCACGAGGCCTAAATGTTTTGCGACATAATCGACGACTTCAAGCGCTGTCTTATCCTGCTGTTTAGCCGCTTCGAACACGTCACGTGCCGTCAAATCATCCACTTCTAAGAGCGAAGAGTCGGAAACCGCCGCAAGCTTTTCTTTCGCGATGCGGACGATGCCTGTTGCGGACGCAATCGTTTCGATGCAGCCGGATTTTCCACAGTTGCACGGAGCTCCTCCTTCCGGAATACTGCAAATATGACCGATTTCTCCGCCGGCCCCGTTTTTACCGTGAACGATTTCTCCGTTGACGATGATGCCTCCGCCGACTCCGGTTCCGAGCGTCACTAAAATGACATCTTTGGCCCCGTCACCTGCACCCTTCCACATTTCTCCGAGCGCCGCGATATTGGCATCGTTTTCAATGACGGCCGGAATACCCGTTTCCGCCTCGAGATGGTCTTTCAGCGGATAGTTTTTCCACCCCATATTTGTCGTCTCATAGACCACTCCCGTCGCCATTTCCACGGGTCCGGGCGCTCCCATTCCGATCCATTTTACGATCCGTTTCGGCTTGTTCAGTTCTTCCAGCTTCTGATCAAGCGCTTTAGCGATCGTGACCGTAATTGTGTTTCCTGATTTATCGGTCGGAACTTCCCATTTATGCTGAATTTCACCGTACATGTTGATGAAGGCCAGCTTGATGGTTGTCCCGCCAAGATCAATCCCCGCAAACCATGTATCTTCCATAATAATCTCCTTTTCTTATTAAAATCCTGCTGTGTTATCTGCCTTTGATCCGCTCCGATTCTCTCTGAAGAACACCGGCGGCTTTTTGCCATAATTCTCTTTCAATCACGTTTGACAAGTACATTTCCTTTAATTCATCTTTCATAAAGTCAATTTCGGCTTGCCTGTCACCGAAATAAACGATATGTCCGAATGACTTAAACAGCTGCTGCACGTCATAAAATGAATTCATCTGCTTCACCATTTCTATTCTTCTTAATATAAGCGTATTTCATCACTGATCCGGGCGTCAAGCAAAAAACGATTGGAGAAAATATCCTTGTGTCATTTTCATAAATTGTATATTCATAATTGTAAAAAAACACTCATTTATGCGTTTTTCTGTTACAATACTTTCGTGCCCAAAAGCACAAAAGGATTAAAGTTTGATGGGGTGTTGTTTTGAAACAAGAAAAAAGGCTGACGTTCATCTCAGCCATCAGTTTATTTGTCTTGATGTTAGCAGTCATTATGTCCTGCCTGTTTTTCTTTCATACAGAGCCGCATATGCCGCTGTTCTTTTGCGTCATTATTCTGTCTCTGGCAGGTTTGTGGCTCGGTTTCTCGTGGGACAGTCTTGAAAAAGGAATTGTCAGCGGATTGAAAAACGGTGTGCAGCCGATTATCGTGCTGGCTTTGATCGGTGTGCTGATCGGCGCCTGGATGTACAGCGGCGCCATTCCCACCGTCACCGTTTACGCTTTGTCAATTATACAGCCGAGTCAGCTGCTTTTGACCGCATTATTTTCCTGCATGATCATCAGCACGCTTGTCGGCTCAAGTCTGACAACTGTCAGTACAATCGGCGTCGCGCTGTTAGGGGTAGCAAGCGCGGCGGGAGTTCCGCTCGAATGGACGGCGGGAGCAGTCATTTGCGGGGCTTGTTTCGGTGATAAAATGTCACCGATGTCCGACACGACGAATTTTGCCGCCGGAATCGGCGAAATTCCGATTTTTAAGCATATTCGCCATATGATGGGCACTACCGTTCCGGCACTGCTGATCACGATTGTTCTTTTTTATATTCTCGGTTCATCGGTTTCAATAAATGCCGCTTCAACGCAAAATATTGAGGCTGTCATTTCCGGAATGAAAGAGGCCGTGCACGTTACGCCTTGGTCGCTTCTTTCACCTCTGTTGGTGATCATTTTAGCTGTGAGACGGGTTTCCGTGATTCCGGTGCTTACCGCCGGTATTATTTCCGCAGGGCTTCTGACTGCTGTTTTTATTCCTGACAGCAGCATTCAAGGATTTATATCCGCCCTGCAAAGCGGGACGGCGTTTAAAACCGGCGACCAGGCTGTGGCCAGCATTATCAACAGAGGCGGGCTCCAATCGATGATGGGTTCAGTCTCTCTGATCATGATCGCCTTTGCGCTCGGCGGCCTGATGGAAAAAACGGGCCTGATCGCGGCGCTGCTTCAAGGATTGATAAAAGGCGTGCATACGAAAGGACGTCTTGTCATGGCGACCGTCTTCTCAAGTATAGGCGTAAACCTTGCGACAGGTGAGCAGTACTTGTCGATTTTAATTCCGGGTCAATCTTATAAACCTTTATATGACAGGCTCAGCATTAAGCGGATTCACCTCGCGCGGTCGCTTGAGGACGGCGGAACATTGATCAACCCGCTGATTCCCTGGGGAGTAAGCGGCGCTTTTATGGCAAGCGCACTAGGGGTTTCCGTCATCGACTACCTGCCGTTTACCTTTTTCCTGTACATTTCTCCTATGATCTCAATTCTGATCGGTTTCCTGAAAAAAAGCTGACAATACGAGAAAACCTGCCGTTTTTTACCGGCAGGTTTTCTTATGCAAAAAATCCCGCTGAAAAACGGGATTTGTTTAAAATGCCTGCTGAATGAATTTGTTTCTGATAAACGGTATTTTTAAAAAGAAATGAATGAATGACCGTCTGATCCCCGGCTGGCTGAGCACGCTGTTCATCAGACGATAGCGGTTTTGGTAAACGGCTAAAACAGATACGGCGCATAATGAGTAGATCAACAATTTTTTCATCTTATCCCTCCTGCCCCTATCGTTTGTCAAACAGCGAGAATTATTCCGGTGCAAGAAGTTTTTTATGCGATTAAGCGATGGTTTCAGATTCAGTCACGATCATATCGACCGGAATATCGTGGGGCATGCGGGGAATGCGGTCTGTCAGCTGGCAGTCAAAGAGAAGCGACACGGTACGGCCTTTATAACCGGACAGGTACCGATCATAATATCCTCCGCCGTATCCGATTCTGAAGCCTTCCCGGTCAAAAGCCACGCCGGGCACAATCACAAGGTCAATGTCATTTTGGGCGGCTTTTTCCGTCAGGCTCTCGATCGGTTCACTGAGGCCCGCATATACGGTTTCCAGCTGATCATACGCAGAAAATGTACGGAACTCCATCGCTCCCGTCTGCGGAAAGCATTTTGGGATACAGACTTGTTTTTTCTCATTCCAGGCCTGTTCAATAATCGGCCGTGTCGGAATTTCCAAGCGTGTCGAGATGGTAACGGCGATCACGCGGGCCTGTTTCCATTCTTTTAAAGAAAACAGCGTTTCACGCATGCTGCGGCATTTTTTCTCCCATTCACTTTCTGTCATGTCAGAAAGCTTTGCTTTTATATCGGTTCTGATTTGTGCTTTCACGTTTCTCAAACCTCCCTGAAAGACAAAAAAGCCAGAACTTTATTGAAAGCTCCAGCTTTTTCCGCCGTTTTAAACAGCTTATTTTGTTTCACGGTGTAACGTAGATTTTTTATCACGTGGGCAATATTTTTTAAATTCAACGCGGTCCGGATTGTTGCGTTTGTTCTT
Source organism: Bacillus sp. SIMBA_026 (assembly GCF_046535335.1). Classification (NCBI taxonomy): domain Bacteria; kingdom Bacillati; phylum Bacillota; class Bacilli; order Caryophanales; family Bacillaceae; genus Bacillus; species Bacillus sp. SIMBA_026. Next base: position 1,627,548 of record NZ_JAWRWX010000001.1, read on the forward strand.
TTTAGAAATATAGTTACGCTCACCACATTCAGTGCAAGCCAAAGTAATATTAACGCGCATTATTTTCCCTCCAAACTAAATATCATTTACTTATTCAGACTTATATATAATACCACTATAATGGACGGAATGCTAGAGTGATTTACATGAAATGTTGTTTAAGTGCAGAAAACATCAGTTTATGCTTCTGATCCTCTGAATGAGCTTGCGTCAGATGAAGGGAAAATATGACGAAACAGGACAAAAAAGGGCTTTAAGATGCGAAATCTATAGAGAAATAACCGTTTGCTCCCCGAATAAAAAAGATTTCCCGACAAAATTCCGTTTTTTTCTCTATTTCCTTTAGAATGGCGGCGTTTTATGGTATAAAAAAGAAGGGCAAATTAATAATAGAAGGTGATGAAACGTGGAAATTGCTATTATTGCGTTGTTTATCGTCAGTATAGCGCTTATTGCATTCTCATATTCTCAAAGAGATCCGATGAAAGATGTAGAACAGGAGCTTGAAACGCTTCAGCTTTCCGCCATGCAGGAAATTTACAAGCTGAAAAAGAAAATGACGGTGCTTGAAGAAGAATTGCTGGAAACCAACCTCGTGATCCGCAAAGCCAAAAGCAGCGGCATTAATCAAAAAATCGCCAAACAAATCATTTCAAAATATAACAACGGAATGTCTGCGGAAGCCATCGCAAAAGCGGAGCACGTGTCTGTCGAGGACGTCAATACCATTATTAAAGATAATGAGAAGGTGCTCGTATGACAAAACGGGGCATTCAGGCTTTTGCAGCAGGCATGATTTTAGCGACGGCCGTCCTCGCCGCTGTCTTCTACTTGACTGACCATGACCAGGCAGCCGCCGTTAAAACCGAAAAAACAGCATTGACAGAAAAAGAAGTAAACAGCTACCTCGACGATCAGCAAAAAGTCTCCGTCAACCGGGATGACTATCAAAAACTGCTTGATTCTAAAGAAAAATCGTTAAACAACGACCAAAACACAGACGCCAAAAAGAAAAAAGTAACATACAAACTGACGATTAAAGACGGAATGAGCACTGCTGATGTGTCATCCATTCTTGAAAAAGAAGGGATTATTCCTTCAGCGAAGGACTTTAATGATTACGTCATTGACGCAGGCTACCATAAAGAAATCCGCGCCGGCCATTTCAAAGTCGACTCAGATATGAGCTTTAAAAAAATCGTCAAAACATTAACCCGCTAAAAAAGCTTGCAGGCATCGTCCATTCAGATGGATACGGCCGGCAGGCTTTTTTAATAGACAGTATAAAACGGACCCGGTCAATGGCCGGGCCCGTTTTTTTCATCCGAATTTTCCGGTGATATAATCATGTGTTTTTTGATGATCCGGCTGAGAAAATATTTTGCCCGTATCGCCCCACTCTACCAGTTCGCCCATATAGAAAAACGCGGTTTGATCAGAGACCCTCGCAGCCTGCTGCATGTTGTGCGTCACAATGACGATTGTATACTTTTCTTTCAATGTCAAAATCAGCTCTTCTATTTTCCGCGTGGACACGGGATCAAGAGCAGACGTCGGTTCATCCATCAGAAGGACGTCCGGTTTTGTAGCGAGCGCCCTTGCGATGCACAGCCGCTGCTGCTGACCGCCTGACAGTGAAAGCGCCTGCTGGTGAAGGCGGTCTTTCACTTCATCCCAGAGCGCAGCTGCCTTTAAAGATTCCTCGGCGATTTCAAGCAGTTTCTTTTTATTTTTTTCGCCGTGAATTCTCGGACCGTACACGACATTCTCAAATATCGACTGGGGAAACGGATTGCCTTTTTGAAACACCATACCGATCTGTTTTCTTAATTCTGCCGCATCCGTCTTTTCTTTCAGCAGATTGCGCCCGTTATAGATCATGTCGCCTGTCACTTTGACATTCGGGGCCATTTGCAGCATTAAGTTTAATGTTTTAATAAAAGTGGATTTCCCGCAGCCGGACGGACCGATGATCGCAGTTACCTTCCGCTCCTCAAAACCGATCGTAATGTCTTTTAAAGCCTGATGGGCTCCGTACCATACGTTCATGCCGTGAATATCAAATAAATTCTGTGTGTGCACCGCTTCCTTCACAAGGCTCACAGTCCTTCCCCCTATCCGAACTTTCCGTTAATGTAATCATCTGTCTTTTGCGCTTTAGGACTCGTAAAAATTTGTTCTGTCTGCCCGTATTCCACCACTTCCCCGTTTAAAAAGAAAGCCGTTCGGTCAGACACCCTAAGCGCCTGCTGCATGTTGTGCGTAACGATAATAATCGAATAATCTTTTTTCAGTTCTGTCAAAAGCGTCTCGATTCTGGCGTTTGAAATAGGGTCCAGAGCTGAAGCGGGTTCATCTAAAAGAAGTACGGCAGGTTTCATCGCAAGCGTACGGGCGATGCAAAGGCGCTGCTGCTGGCCGCCTGATAACGACAGAGCCGATGAATGAAGCCGGTCTTTGACTTCATCCCAAAGCACAGCCTTCGTTAAGCTTTCTTCGACTGCATCATCCAAAACGGCTTTTCTGCGTTCACCCGCATACTTCAGCGCATGTGTGATGTTATTGTAAATGGATTTCGGGAATGGATTCGGTTTTTGAAACACCATACCGATCTCCCGTCTGAGAGACACGACATTAATCGCTTCCCCCAAAATATTCAGCCCTTCATAAAGGATCTCTCCCTCGCTTCTTGCCGAAGGAATGGCATCGTTCATTCTGTTAATCTGTCTCAAAAATGTTGATTTCCCGCAGCCGGACGGACCGATCAGAGCCGTCACCGCATGTTTTTCAATATCCATGTTTACATCTTTAACCGCTTGTTTTTCACCGTAATAAATTGATAGATGCTTCACTTCCAAAATCGAAGACTCCGGCGAACGCTTTGTCTGTTCCGCATGTTCCCTGATGATGTGATCAATCATGTTTTCGCCTCTTTCCGATTAATTTGCCGTAAGCTTTTTATAAATGACAGATCCGAGCCATCTTGCACAAAGGTTAAACAAGAGCACCGAAATCACCAGCACCGCCGAGCCGCCGTTTGCAATCGCTTCGGCGTCAGGGATGATTCCCTGCGTATTGACACTCCATATATGAACCGCCAGCGTCTCAGCCGGCCTGAAAATGTTGAAAGGAGATGCTTCAGAAAACGGGTTTAAATCGGTAAAATTCAGCCGCGGCGTTGTCAGTCCCGCTGTAAATAACAATGCGGCCGCTTCTCCGAATACTCTTCCTGATGCGAGAATGGCTCCGGTTAAAATCGAAGGAATCGCACTCGGAATCAGCACCGTTTTGACGGTATGCCATCTCGATACGCCTAAAGCGAGAGAAGCTTCTTTCAGCTCCTTAGGAACTGCAGTGAGCGCGCCTTCTGTCACCCGGACCATAACGGGAAGGTTAAAGACCGTTAATGCGAGCGCGCCTCCGATAATCGTGTAGCCCCATCCGGTCAGGTTTACAAACATCAGCATGCCGAACATCCCGATGACAATGGACGGAAGCGAAGACAGCACCTCAATACACGTTCTGATAAAATCGGTGATTTTATTTTGGGGCGCATATTCAGCCATAAAGACGCCGCCCCCCACACCAAGCGGTATCGTGATCAGCATGGTGATAAACAGAATGTAAAAGGAGTTAAAAAGCTGATCCCGTATTCCGCCGCCTGACGCAATGGCGCTCGATTTTGACGTAAGAAAATGCAAGGAGATTTCAGAGACGCCGTGAATAAGAATGTACAAAAACAATCCTGCCAAAATCGCCGCGATTACAGCGGCGCATAACCCGAATACACCGGTGGCCAATTTATCCGTTATTTTCCGGTTCATTACACTTTCCTCCTAGATGACAAGTAGCGTATGAGCAATATAAACAGAAACGACATGATGAGAAGAACAAGCCCCATAGACCATAACGTATTATTTTCAATACTGCCGTATGTGGTATGGCCCATGTTTAACGTAATAATCGTCGTTAATGTTCCCGCCGTATCAAGCAGGCTTTCCGGCAGAAGCTTTGTATTTCCGATAACCATCTGTACGGCGAGTGCTTCTCCGAACGCTCTTGCCATCCCGAGCACGACGGCGGTCAGCAATGTCGGAAACGCCGCCGGGATAAGCACCTTTCTGATTGTCTGCCACCTCGTCGCACCAAGCGCGTATGAACCGTCGCGAAGATGTTTCGGAAGTGACGCAAGCGCATCAGCGGAAATCGATGTAACAGTCGGCAGAATCATTACCGAGAGTACGATCGTCCCCGCCAGAAGGCTGTGACCCGTTCCGCTTGATTTAAAAGAGCCGATAAACGGAACCAATACTGTAAGACCTATGAATCCATAAACGACGGACGGAATGCCGACAAGCAGCTCAATTACCGGCTGCAGCACCTTTTTCCCCCAAGTCGGCGCAATTTCCGTCATAAACACGGCACCCGCAATACCGAGGGGCGCTGCGATCAGAGCCGACAGAACCGTGACCGCAAATGATCCGAAAATAAAAGGCAGCGCGCCGAACTCAGGTTTTGCCTGGGTTGGATTCCAATTCAGACTTGTTAAGAACTCAATCGGGCTTACACCATTTACAAAAAAAGATTGCAGCCCCTTTATGCCGAGAAAGATTGTGATCGCCGCTGATGCCGCAATGATAATCGCGGCACACACAGACACAATCACCCTTCCGCGGACTTCATCCATTTGCCTGTTTTGTTTTGAGCTTATTAAGCGTTCGCTTACAGACTCTTTTTCTCTGTGATTTATCATTTGTTTACACTCCTATAAAGAAGAAGAGGCGGGGAGCCCGCCCTCCCCTCAGCTTTGCTTGCCGTTTGCGTCACGTGTGACTTTCATATCAGAGATCGGAATGTAGCCTTGATCTTTTACGATACTTTTCTGTACTTCATCGCTGTTCATATAGTCAAGAAACGTTTTTGTAAGGCTTGACGCTTCACCTTTCGTATAAGAGTGCTCGTAAGCCCAAATCGGATACTCGCCTGTGATGACGTTTTTCTCTTCCGGTTTGATGCCTCCGATCGATAAAGGCGTTACTTTGTCATCGTTTATATAAGAGAATGCCAGATAACCGATAGCTCCCGGCGTTTCCGCAATGATTTTTTTGACTGTATTGGAGGAATCCTCTGTAATGCCCTCAGCAGGATCTGCTCCGTCAAGCGCGTATTTGACGAACGTAGCGCGTGTTCCTGATGAATCAGGACGGTTCACGAGTGTAATTTTTTGATCTTTACCGCCAAGCTCTTTCCAGTTTTTAATTTTGCCTGTAAAGACGTCTGTCAGCTGTTTTTTGGTTATATCCTTTACGCCCGCACCGGGGTTGACCGCAGCCGCCATCGCCACTACCGCTACTCGGTGGTCTTTTAGGGCTTTTGCATCAATGCCTTCCTTTTCTTCAGCAAAGACATCTGAGTTGCCGATTTGCACTGCCCCTTCAGACACTTGCGAAAGACCTGTTCCTGAACCTCCCGCTTGCACCTGCACATCAGCATCCGGATGTTTTTCCATAAACTTTTCCGCCGCTGCCAGTACTAACGGCTGCATGGCTGATGAACCAGAAATGGTTAAAGAACCTGATGCTTTTTTATCCTCACTTGCAGATTGACTGTCTGTCTTGCCGCTTTCCTTTGCATTTCCGCATGCTGCAGCAACAATCATAACAGCAGCCATCAGAAGCATAAGCATCCATTTGTTTTTTTTCATTTCCTGAATTCCCCCTGCATTTAATGTGTAATTTGTCCTACAGGTCTAGAGTAAAGGGTTCTTGTAAAATGCGTATAAATCAAGTGTTAAGGTTTTGTAAATCCGGATGTTTTTTTGTATAAAAAAAACGCTCACAAGTTGTGAGCGTTTTTCTGTTAGTGATTTGTATTGCCGTTTTCAGCGTCTTCCTGAATTTTATCTTCGTTTTTCTGCTTCGTATTATTATCTTCTTGTTTCTTTTTCAGCTCAAAGTATTTGTCCAGAGCTGCTCTCCCTATATCATTCGTAATCGAATATCGATCGCTGTAATCAATATAGGCCCAAGGAACGACTACAGAAATAGCCACTTCCGGATTATCCGCAGGTGCATAAGCGACAAGAGTCGTATTATACGTTCCTTCACCCGTCTCTGATTTGTCCGGACCGTCATAGAAAGATTGCGCCGTACCCGTTTTACCGGCAGGACTGTATGTCGCCGTCGCAAAATCAGTTGCGGCTGTCCCTTTTGTCATGACGCGTCTGAAACCCGCCTGCACTTCTTTAATATCTGCATTATTCATATCAATCTTGTTCAGTACTTGGGGCTGAACAGACTCTACAACGGCTCCGATTCCTTTTTTCGAATCAGGCTGCCTGACCTCTTTTACAAGCTGAGGCTTCAAACGATAGCCTCCATTGGCGATTGTAGATACATACTGCGCCATTTGCAGCGGTGTAAACGTATCATACTGTCCGATGGCAAAGTCTAACAGAAGACCGGAAATTCGCTGTGATCCTTGGTACCCGGTCGCTTCATTCGGGAGATCAATTCCCGTCTTAACTCCGAGTCCGAACTGATTGAAGTAGTATCTGAAAGTATCGAATGCCTTCATATCAAGCGGCAGGGACTGGCCTTTTTTGTACTCCCCTTTACCGACAGCAATCGCCGTTTTGAACATGAACACGTTTGATGATTCCTGAAGCGCTTTTTCGATATCTACGGGACCTAAATTCGTCCATGATTTTTTCGGGTTTTTACTTCCCTTGAAATACATAGGTTCATCCTGAAAAACGGTGTTCAAATTAATCGCGCCCGTCTGCAGTCCGGTCAACACCGTCGCTCCTTTGACCGCCGATCCCATTGCGTAGGAGGAAGTCATTGCGCCGAGGGCATAATCATTAATTTTGTACTTTCCATGGTCATTCGTAATCTGTTTGCCGGCCATCGTCAGCACTTCTCCGTTTTTCGGGTTCATCATGACGACGAAGGCCCGGTCAAGAAGCTTCGTGCTCGGTCTCGCTTTTGCCGATTTTAAATTTTTCTCAATGATTTTTTCAACGGATTTCTGCAGGTCCATATCAATGGATAAAACAAGGTCTTTGCCGGCCTGTCCTTTTGAAATCACTTTGCTGCCCGTGACATTTCCGGATGAGTCGGTTAAATTCTGCACTTTCTCTTTTTGGCCCTGCAGCAGGCTTTCATATTGATATTCTAAATAGCTTTTTCCGACCCTGTCATTCCGGCTGTAGCCGAGTGACAGATAGTGATCCAGCAGGTTGGACGGAAGACCTTCGTTCGAACTGGATACACTGCCGAGCAATGTCCGGATCAGGCTTTTATAAGGATAAGACCGTTCCCAGTCAGACGTCACGTCAACCCCCGGCAGTTCATCTAAATGTTCGCTGACGACGGCCATTTCTTTTGCCGACACCCCTTCATTTTTGATGTATTGAGGCGTCAGTGAGTAGCCTGAATCCATCTGCCTTTTAATCGCAAGGATCTGCATGTCTTTTGAAGTGAGCTCATTCAGCTGTTTGTCTGTGATGCGTTTCAGCTGAAGCTGATATAAATCATCGTCAGACAGTTTTTTGTCTTCAGCTTTTTGCTTTTCTTCGGCCGTAATCAGTTTTTTCGCTTCATCAGGCCTCGTTAACATCCAATAGTCTTTTTTATCCCGCTCAGTCACCTTTTTGGTGCTTACCTTAATCATACCCGACAGTTTTTTTGCGATTTTTAAACGCTGCGCCTGGGTGGTTGAGGCTGAACGTGTATATGTAATCGCATTTAATGCTTTATTCGTTACGATGGGATTTAGGTTCCGGTCGTATATTTTCCCTCTCGGAACCGCCGTGCTGACATCAGACTCCTCCTGCTTATTGGCGGCGTTTTTATAATCATCACCCTGAACGATCTGCTTGATGCCAAGCTCGACGATAATCCAAGTGAAAATAAGAAACGCGGCCAAAAACAAAAAATTAAGCCGGATCGGCAGTGATTTTTTCTTTTCTTTGTTTACAGCTATTTTCTTTTTATTTCTCCTCATGACATCACCTTTTCTTATTTACAGAAAGAAATGACACCTTCTGTTCAGGTGCCATTTTTCATTCTAAAGGTTTTTTCGATATTTTTCTACAGATAACCCTTTTATCTTTCTCCTTTTATAAAATTCGGTTCCGCCGCCTGTTTTTGTCGGTCTTCTTCTACTGTTTCATCAGAAGTTTCCGTATCCAGTTTGATGTCTTTTATAAAGTAATAAATCAGCGGATGGCCGGCTCCGAGCAGCACGAGCGCCGCCGGTATTCCCACTTTTTCCTTGAATAATGTAACGATTACAAGGAAACAAAGGATGGAAACGATCCGGCCCGCATTTAAAAATAACTCCCTGAGCACAATGTATTCAATTCTGGCTTTTCTGGCAAGCCGCGCCCGGCCTATCACATCATATGTAAGCGAGACATACGGCACGAGCAGAACTGGATAGCCGATCGCAATAAACACTCCGTACAAAAGGAGCGTCGTGAAGCTCATTTTAAAAATGATGAGAAACAGGGCGCCGTACAAGATCAATCCGCCGATAAGAATCGCCTTTTTCCGCGCTCTTTTTTTGATGAGCCTTGATGCAAAATAATAGGCAAAAAAAGAAACCGCGGAATTGACGAGGCCGAATGTTCCGAGCGCCAGCTCACTGTTTGTCGCAATGAATACAAATACGCTGATTAAAAAAACAAAAATCCCTTCTCTCAAGCCTTGAAAAAAGTGCGCGTTGGTAATCCGGCGCCAATTCAGATTCGTGTGGCGCTCATCAAAAACTTTTTTCAGCATAAACCGGCCTTTCGACTCCCTCCGCTTCAGAAAAAAGCTCATGACCACGGCAAGGGCAAATAAGCCGAGCGACAGGCTGAAAATGATTGTATAACCCGTATTGTTTTCAAGTCTTGAAATGACATATCCGGCCACAATCGGACCGATCATGCCCGCCGATGAAGACAAAATGCCTAAAAACCCGTTAAAAAAATCTCTCGTTTCCGGTTCCGTGATTTCGAAAGTCAGCACATTAAAAGCCAGCCAGTAAAAGCCGTATCCAACTCCGAGCACAGCCCCTATCAAAACGAGACGGGAAGCCGCAGTTTCTCCTGCAAGCAGCACACTTAAATAAAAAGCGGCCAAAAAGATAACGCCGAACCTGAGAATAAACACCCTGTCAATTTTTTTAGCCAGCCGGCCAGCCAGCAGAAAGGTAATCGGCTGCATCGTTACGACCGACAAATTGTATATGGCCAAATCAATAAATTTTCCCGACTGCTTCCACAAATACACGTTGACAAATGTATTTGACAGCGCGATGCCCAATGAGTAAAGGCCGCCAATCGTCAATAGCAGCAGCAGCCCTTTATTTATTTCGATGTCGCCGATAATTTTTTTTATTTTGCTCATCATTGACTCCCCTTTACTACACATTAGTTTGTCTCACTCAAACTGAGATATGTAAAAGGAATCAAAGTCAATAAAAAAACAAGGCCTCCCGCGGGAGACCTTGTGATCATTCAACTCAATTATTTTGCTTCGCTGTAAAGACGGGCAACTTCATCCCAGTTCACAACATTCCAGAAAGCTGAAATGTAATCAGGACGGCGGTTTTGGTAGTTCAGGTAGTAAGCGTGCTCCCAAACATCAAGACCGAGAACAGGTGTTTTACCCTCTGAAAGCGGTGAATCTTGGTTTGGCGTGCTTGTAATTTCAAGTTTGCCGTTGTTTACAACGAGCCAAGCCCAGCCTGAACCGAAACGGCCTGCAGCTGCTGCCGCGAATTTTTCTTTGAATTGATCGAAGCTTCCGAACGTGCTTTTGATCTCTTCAGCAAGCTCACCAGTCGGTTCGCCTCCGCCGTTCGGAGATAAAAGAGTCCAGAATAAAGAGTGGTTTGCATGTCCGCCGCCATTGTTGCGGACTGCCGTGCGGATGTCCTCCGGCACTGCGTTCAAATCAGCAACAAGCTCATCTACAGATTTCTCTGCAAGCGCTGATCCTTCGATCGCTTTGTTGAGGTTTGTCACGTATGTGTTATGGTGCTTCGTATGGTGAATCGTCATCGTTTCCTTATCGATATGAGGTTCTAAAGCATCATAAGCGTAAGGCAATTCTGGAAGTTTGTAAGCCATAATTTTTTCCTCCTTTAAATATATGTACTGAAATGCCGCTTAACGCGAACTTTTCTAATCTCAATGTAACAAAAGAAAGCGTGGTAATCAATGAAAAAGCTCACAATCCGGCGATTCCAGCAGACATATTACACTTTATCCGTTCATGGCCGAAATTAAACCTTTCTAAAGCACCGTCCACAAGAAATATCCGATCATAAAGAGCTGAATGACGCCTTTTGCCGCCACGCTTGTTAAAAAGCCGATTAACGAGCCGAGCCCCACTTTTGCCGCGGACTTGATATCCTTTTGATGAACAAACACCTCAGCGCAGACAGCACCGATAAACGGGCCTAATATAATGCCTGCCACGGGAATGACGAAGGGTCCGATCAATAATCCGATCGTGCTTCCCCAGATCGCCGCCCTGCTTCCTCCGTACCTTTTAACGCCAAGTAAATTTGACACATAGTCAGCTGCGAATAAAACGGCCGCAAATACCGCCTCAATGAGCCAAAACAGGTAAGAATATGGACTGAAGGAAAACAAAAATCCGTAGAGAAGAAAACCGGCCACAATAAAAATAACGCTTGGAATCACCGGATATACAAGTCCGATAAAAGCAATGACGAAGACCGCAATGATAATCAGCCAATACAAAACACTCATGACAAAAACACCCTCCTTTGTTTTGCGGGCGATCACCGCTTCCCGCTTTATCTTATTATGTATGATTCCTTATCACCGCTTTAAATACTCTCACTTGTGTTCATCCCCTGTGAACGATACAATAAGCAACATATACCAGTTTAGGCTAGGAAGTGAAGATGTTGAACATATTTACGGCTTTATTGAAAAGTACATACTCTCCGGCGGATATTGCAAAAACACGGTTTCAGGGGATAGGAAAAGCGATCCTTTATGTATTTTTGCTGTCTGTCCTTTTTACGCTGCCAAGCGCTTATTACCTTTGCTCCGGCACCGTAAACTCAATGAACGGTTTCAAAACCGTGTTAAAGAAAGATTTCCCTGATTTCAGCATTTCAAACGGAGAATTGCAGACGAAAGCGTCCGCCTCTAAGGAAACGGAAGCGAACGGCTTTGTCATCGTGTTTGATCCGACAGATGCTTACGGCGCGAAACAAATAGCGGCGAAACAAAACGCGATCGGCATTTTGAAAAATAAAATGGTGCTTGCTGTAGACGGACAGGCGACAGAAATGAATTATTCGCTGATGCCTGCTGATATCACAAAAAAAGAAATCATATCAGCATTAAACCAAAATAAAACAATGATCGTCACCGTCCTGTCCGTTTTGCTGTTCATCATGACAGCGGCCGGAAAATTCATTGAAGTATCATTTCTTGCCGTCATCGGCCTGATATTGAAAAATGCGCAAAGAAAGACATTGAATTACCAGCAGCTCTGGAAGCTTTCGGCTTATTCCATTACACTTTCGACCATATTCTTTACGATCATGCGAGCGCTTGTTATTACAGTGCCGAGTGAATTTTTAGTGAATTGGTTTGTAAACTTTATCATCCTTTTCCTCGTCTTAAAAGAGATACCGCCAAGAAAAACAGCTGTGTAACAAAGACTGCCCCCGGCGGTCTTCTTTTTTTGTCATGAACAAAATGGGACAAGCATACAATGAAGTAAAAATGTATGCGGGAGGCGGTTGGAATGAAGCGGCTTACTTTTGTATTCGGCAGTTTATTTGTGATATTCATTATCTTTTACGATCTTAAAATCGGCACGATCCCTTCTCAAGACCTTCCAGCATACGCAGCGGCGGCACAGCCAGCAAAACAGGAAGCTTCATACAGAACGGTTACGGTCAAAAAAGGCGATACGGTGATGTCGATAGTCGGCGCGCATAAAGCGCCAGATGATATTGCACAAGATTTTGAAGCGCTGAATCCGAATGTAAAAGCAAATGCCATTCGGGCAGGCACCGCTTATAAATTCCCCGTCTACCGCAATTAAACGTTAATTTCTTGTCAGTTCGGCAAATACACTGTTACAATATAACATGTAAATAGAAGTTGCCTGACATGTAAAAGGCTCAGCCTGCAAAAGCGGTAACTACAATTAAGGAGCGATTGACAAGTGAGTGAAATCACACATCGTACAAAAACGCGTCCCGTCAAAGTGGGACCTTTAACAATAGGCGGAAATAACGAAGTCGTTATTCAGAGTATGACGACGACCAAGACACACGACGTAGAAGCAACAGTTGCGGAAATCAACCGTTTAGCCGAAGCCGGCTGCCAAATTGTCCGGGTAGCATGTCCGGACGAACGCGCCGCTAACGCGATTGCCGACATCAAAAAACAAATTTCCATCCCTCTCGTTGTCGATATTCATTTTGACTACAAGCTTGCATTAAAAGCAATTGAGGGCGGCGCCGACAAAATCAGAATCAACCCGGGTAACATCGGCCGGCGCGAAAAAGTGGAAGCCGTCGTAAAAGCGGCGAAAGAAAAAGGAATTCCGATCCGGATCGGCGTAAACGCGGGTTCTTTGGAAAAACGCATTTTAGAAAAATACGGCTATCCGACTGCTGACGGAATGGTTGAGAGTGCGCTTCATCATATCAAAATCCTGGAAGACCTTGACTTTCACGACATCATCGTCAGCATGAAAGCGTCTGACGTCAATCTCGCCATAGAAGCATACGAAAAAGCGTCAAAAGCATTTGATTATCCGCTCCACCTCGGAATTACAGAATCGGGCACGCTGTTTGCCGGAACGGTAAAAAGCGCGGCCGGACTCGGAGCGATTTTAAGCAAAGGAATCGGAAACACGCTCCGGATCTCTCTGAGCGCCGACCCGGTTGAAGAAGTAAAAGTAGCCAGAGAACTGCTGAAATCATTCGGTCTCGCTTCAAACGCGGCTACGCTTATTTCATGCCCGACATGCGGACGGATCGAAATTGATCTCATCAGCATCGCAAATGAAGTGGAAGAATACATTTCTAAAGTCAAAGCGCCGATTAAAGTAGCGGTTCTCGGATGTGCCGTTAACGGACCGGGTGAAGCAAGAGAAGCCGATATCGGGATTGCCGGCGCGCGCGGCGAAGGACTTCTTTTCCGCAAAGGCCAAATCGTCCGCAAAGTTCCTGAAGAAACCATGGTCGAAGAGCTGAAAAAAGAAATCGACAAGCTGGCAGAAGAACACTACGCAAAGCTTGAAGCGGAAAAAGCAGAACAAGAAACACAAAAAGCTTGACGGATATTCCGCCAAGCTTTTTTTTGCGTTGTGTTAAAAAAACGGTGTAATGAAGATGCCGAGCACAAGGGAAACAATACCGATTCCCATCGCCCATCCGCCTAAAGCGCCTGCTCCTCTTCTTCTGGCGATATAGCCGACGATAATGCCGCATGCCCCTAATAAAACAGGGAGCACAAACAGGGAAATGATAGAAATAGCCAATGCTGCATACCCTATCCCCCGGCCTTCACTTACTCCGTCCCGGTTATCATCACGGTCTGCTGCCCGGTCAGAAGCACGATATGGCTCTGAGATTTCAGCCGCTGTTTCTTCTGAATAAACATCACGCGTGATATCGGTTCCTTCCGATCCATGATCCACATAGTAGTCGTTGCCTTTTCGATTTTCGTAATCGTATGCCACCTTCAATTCCCCCTTTTTCTTTTATGAAAGGAGCTTTTTTAGTTTCCGCGTTTTTTACGGATTCATGTTTGCTAAACTTTTCTGGTATTGTTAATTGTTTATGTTACACTTGAAGGGATGAATTTATAGGAGTGTGGACATGTTACGGTTAGGTATAGATATTGACGGCACAGTTACGGCACAGGATACATTTGTCCCTTATTTAAACCGCTCATTTCATCTTTCCATTACCTTGGATGATATGACTGATTATGATCTGACGAAGCTTTTGAACATTACAGACGAGGAATTTTGGGAATGGATGAACGTTCATGAAGCAGCCATATATAAAGAAGCCAAACTCGCGGAATTTGCCAAGCAGGCACTGGACGGACTGAAAGAAGAGCACCGTCTGATCTACATTACGGCAAGACGCGGCCACTTAGAAGATGTTACGCTGGACTGGTTTGCAAACCAGAAAATTCATTACGATCACATTGAGCTTGTCGGAGGCCATCACAAAGTGGAAGCCGTCAAAAAACACGGCATTGATTTATTTTTCGAAGATCACCACGGCAATGCGACAATGATCGCAAAAGAAGCAGGCATTCCGGTTATCCTTTTTAACTCCCCATATAATCAGCTCCCCATCGATTCCAATATTATCAGGGTGCAGAATTGGCTTGAAGCCGTCGCCTGGATTAATAAAAACAAACATAGCTTTCAGCATGTTAAAAGCTGAAAAAAACCTCCTGTATAAGCAGGAGGTTTTTTATCGGCACGCCGGACAGGTGCCGTAAATTTCAAACTTATGGCCGCTGATGTCATACCCTTCCAAATCATCGTGCAGCTTATCCATCGGACAGGACTCAATTTCCTTCGTTTTCCCGCAGGTTAAACAGATAAAATGGTGATGATGATGGGTATAAGAGCATGTAAAACGGAACAGTTTTTCTCCGGAAAGCTCCGTCGTTTCCAAAATGCCGAGTTCTTCATATAACGAAAGATTTCTGTATATGGTATCAAAGCTCAGACCCGGATAGTCGTCATTTAATGCGGCAAGCACGTTTTTGGCGGTCAGATATTTATCAGAATCAGCAAAAAGCTGCAGCATGTCTTCTCGCTTACTCGTATATTTATACCCTTTTTCTTTCAGCAGGTTCAACGCTTCTTGTACGTTCATGAGGACCTCCCCTTTACAACACGGTATCGCTCCAAAAAGAAAATGGCAGCTGTCTGAACAGCAGGCCATTTTCTTATGATGTATCAAATTATACCTATAAAATGATGAAAAGTAAATGAAAGCCTAGTGAATCGCGGTTTTGAACTTACCGCCCCTCGTTTCATGGGTATTCATGATCGTAATAAAGGCGTTTTTATCAATTTCAAACACAATGGATTTCAATTTAGTCACTTCAAGCCTTGTCACGACCGCGTAAATGACTTCTTTGGTTTCATCCGTATATCCGCCTTTGCCCTGAAGCTTGGTGGTTCCCCGTCCAAGCCGGTGCAATATAGCATCTGAGATCTCAGCATATTGCTCTGCAACAATAATGACCGCTTTTGTTTCATCAAGCCCCTGGATGACGGCGTCAATCGTTTTCATGGCAATATAATAAGTCATGAAAGAATACATTGCCTGCTCCGGACCGAACACAAAACCGGCCCAAATGAAAATAAACACATTGATGAGCATAACGAATTCCCCGACTGAAAAGGGCAGCTTTTTCGTGAGAAGGATACCGAGGATTTCAGTACCGTCCATCGAGCCTCCGTTTCGGATGACAAGGCCTACCCCGAAACCGAGCAAAAGCCCGCCGAATACCGTCGCCAAAATAGGCTGGGTCGTAATGGCCTCCACATGGTGCAATGAGGATTCAATCAGCGCTAAACCGACGATTCCGATAACAGTAGAGATGAGAAATGTTTTTCCGATATATTTATATCCGAAAATCATAAATGGAATGTTGAGTAACACAACGAATAAGGCAAAATTGAGGAGGGGATTGGACATAAAGAGGTGGTCTAAAATTAATGAAACACCGATAATGCCTCCGTCGATAAAATTATTAGGGACCAGAAACAATTCAATACTTACGGCGGCTGAACCCGCCCCGATCAGAATCATAATGACCCTGAAGATAAAGTGTAAAAATGATTCTCTTTTATGCTGTTTATTTGGGGTCATAAAATCTCCTTTCCTATAATAACTATTTTAAACAGTAAGCAACTTTATTTTACCATTAAAAGCTGTAACATTTTAATGATCTGCTCAATACATTATGTCTAAAGAGGTGAAAGTATCGATGATTTTAATACAAAGAATTATTTTGCAGCGGCTCAATCAAGTCACTGCGGACGATCTGCTGAAATATTCCAAGCAATACGGAATCAGCATTACAAGAAGTCAAGCGGCTGAGGTAGCGGCTCTGATGCACGGAAAAAACATTAATATTTTTGATGAACAGGAGCGGCTGCGCCTGCTGAAAAAAGTGGAAACGATAACCTCAAAAGAAACGGCACGGAAAGTTGACGAACTTTTCAATCAATTCTCAGGGTAAGAAAGGAGGGACACCCGCCCCTCCTTTCTTTCTTATTGAGCTGATATTTTTTCAAGAAGCTCCTTATCAAACTGCTTTTCTTTCAGCATTTCGATTTCAAAACGGTACGGCGGCTTCTTATTTTTCTTGTCTTCGCCTACATACGGTGTTTCGAGGATTTTCGGAATATCGGCAAGCTGCTCGTGATGAACGATGTACTGCAGAGCGTCAAAACCGATCTCTCCGAACCCGATATTTTCATGGCGGTCTTTCCGGGCGCCTTTAATATTTTTACTGTCGTTAACATGAAGGACTTTTATCCGATCGATGCCGACAATTTTATCAAACTCGTTAAGAACACCGTCAAAATCATTAGCGACATCATACCCGGCGTCATGGGTGTGGCAAGTGTCAAAGCAGACGGATAGATGTTCATTATGCGTGACTCCCGCAATGATCTCGGCCAGCTCTTCAAAGCTTCTCCCGCATTCTGAGCCTTTGCCCGCCATTGTCTCCAGCGCAATCTGCACGTTTTGCTCGGGAACAATCACTTCGTTTAGACCTTCAATGATTTTTTTGATGCCCGTTTCAGCTCCGGCTCCGACATGCGCTCCTGGATGAAGCACGATCTGTCTCGCGCCGATCGCTGCCGTTCTTTCAATTTCAGAACGCAGAAAATCAACGCCCAGCTCAAATGTTGCCGGATTTGTCGTATTTCCGATGTTAATGATGTACGGCGCATGCACGACAATCTCGTCGATGCCGTTTTCCTTCATATGGGCGCGGCCCGCTTCGATATTCAAGTCTTCAATTTTTTTGCGGCGCGTGTTTTGGGGAGCGCCCGTATAGATCATAAATGTATTCGCCCCGTACGAAACAGCTTCCTTGCTCGCGGCAAGGAGCATATGTTTTCCGCTCATTGAGACGTGTGAGCCTATTTTCAGCAACCCGATTCCCCCTACTTTCCTCTGTTAGATTTGTTTCTTCTCTGCTTCTTTTTAATTTTTTCCATTTCGTAGCTCATTTTCTTTTTATAGCCCGGCTTTACTTTTTTCGGCTTTTTCACGAGGCGTTTCGCAATTTGGTCAGCCTCATTTGCCGTCTTTTTGCGATTTTTACGGCGGTGGCGGTCATCGCCTTTCTTCCATTCGCCGTTTACAAGCTCCGCATAGTCAAACACAATGCCCATCTTTTCGAGTCTTACGAGCGCATCTTCGTCAGAAAGCTCATAAATGGTCAGTGCTTGGCCTGATGAACCGGCGCGTGCAGTTCTCCCGACGCGGTGAACATAAAAATCCAGATCGTCCGGAAGCTCGTAGTTGATGACGTGGCTTACGCCTTTAATGTCAATTCCTCTAGCCGCAAGGTCTGTCGCAATGACATAAGTGAACTCCAGATCATTAATCTGCTTCATTACCTTTTTGCGCTCACGCGGCGTTAATCCCCCGTGCAGAAGACCGACCCTCATTCCTTTTTCAGTCAGGTATTTCGCAATATGGTCAGCCGTGTTTTTCGTATTTGCAAACACAATGCCCAGATAAGGATTCAGATGAGACATCATATCAAAAAGCAGTTTGTCTTTATCACGCTGTTTAGAAGGAACCAACACATGTTCAATCTTTTCGGCTGTGATTCTTTTCGGCTCAACATGCGCGTACTTCGGATTTTCCATATACTTTTTCAAAAACGGCTTCAGCTTTTCCGGAATCGTAGCTGAGAACACAAGCATCTGCAGTTCTTCCGGCATACGCGACCCGATGTAATCAACGTCTTCTAAAAAGCCCATATCAAGCATCAGATCAGCTTCGTCAATGACGAGAGACTGCGCTTTATAGACGTTCAATGCCTGCGCCTTAATCAGATCCGCGATCCGGCCCGGCGTTCCGACGACCAGATGCGGCTGTGTTTTCAGCTTATCAATTGATTTTTGCTTGTCCGTCCCGCCGATGAAGCATTTTGTCCGGATCGGCTCATCTTCCGCACCCTGTGTGATTTTGAGCGCTTCCTGATGAATCTGATTGGCAAGCTCTCTCGTCGGCGCCGTGATAACGGCCTGTACCGTATCAGAACCCGGATCAATCCGATTCAAAATTGGCAATAAATAGGCGTGGGTTTTCCCCGTCCCCGTCTGGGACTGCCCGATCACGCTTTCGTTTTTCAGTACGGCAGGTATCAGACGCTTTTGAATATCTGTCGGTTCATAAAAACCAAGGCGGTGAACTGCATCTATAATAAACGGTTTTAAGTTGTATCCATCAAATTTAGTTTCTTTCATTTTTCCCAGCTCCTTAAAGCGGCACATTCTGTGTCCATCATCACATTATAACCGATTTTACTTAAAAACACCATGTCTTGGGGGAATCCTGTTTTCGAGACAGAAAAGCAAATGCCCCCTCCGATGCATATTGTAATAGCAGAGAGACAGAAAGGAGGTACAAGTATGTTTCCACAGCAGCCGATGAGAAATATGGCGCAGCAGGGCCGGCCGTTTATGAATCCGCGTATGATGATGGGAGGAAGACCGTCATTGCCGAGCCGGCAGCTGATGCAGCAGGGCCGGCAGCTTTTCCCTCAGCAGCAGATTGCCGGAGCGGGCCTGAGAAACGCAGGCACGGGCGGCGGAGGGGGCTTAAAAGGGATGCTTTCCCGTTTTTTACCCGGTTCAGGAGGAGGAAGCGCTGCCGCGTCGGCACCGGCGGCGGCCAGCGGAGGAGCAGGTGCAGGACTGCAGGGAATACAGAACCTGGCAAGTCCGGCATCCCTGTCGAGCATGCTCGGCAACGTTCAGAAGGTGCTCGGCGTGGCGCAGCAGGTTACGCCGATGATCCAGCAGTACGGTCCTTTAGTACGGAGTCTGCCCGCCATGATGAAGCTTTACAGCCAATTAAGCAGCAGTGATGACGAGAATGAATCTGACGAGACGAAAGAAACAGACGAACAGGACAAAAAGGATGAAGCTGAAAAAACAGATGAAACAGAAGATGAAAACAAATCAGACGCCTCATCCAAAACATCAAAAAAGACGTCTGAAAAAGCATCCGCTTCAAAAGAAAAAGACGCCGAACAGGCAGACTCAGCGGAACAGCCGCGTCCAAAAAGAACATCGGGCAGATCAAAGCCGAAATTATATATTTAACATTCTTTGATATCTCACGAAAGATTAGCTATAATGAGATCAGAAGAATGCAAGATTTGAGCCGTTTAACTACGGCTTTTTATATTGCCTCTACACTCACTTTTGATAGGAGGACATCTACATTGGACGTTATCAAAATATCGCCGCGCGGCTACTGTTACGGCGTTGTTGATGCCATGGTCATAGCCAAAAACGCGTCACTCGATAAAACACTGCCAAGACCTATATATATACTGGGAATGATTGTTCATAATAAGCATGTCACAGATGCGTTTGAGGAAGACGGCATTTACACGCTTGACGGCACAAACCGTCTGGAGATTTTAAAGCAGGTGGAAAAAGGAACCGTTATTTTCACGGCTCACGGGGTATCTCCGGAAGTAAGAAAAGCCGCTGAGGAAAAAGGGCTTGTTACGATTGACGCCACATGCCCGGACGTCACGAAAACACATGACTTAATCCGAAAAGTAAAAGCTGAAGGCTATCACGTCATATACATCGGTAAAAAAGGCCACCCCGAGCCTGAAGGAGCCGTCGGCGTCGCTCCTGAAATCGTTCATCTCGTTGAAACAGAGGAAGACGTGAGAAATCTCGATATTCAGGCTGAGAAATTAATCGTTACAAACCAAACGACAATGTCCCAGTGGGACGTCCACGATATTATGGAATCAGTCAAAGAAAAGTACCCGTACGTGCAATACCATCAGGAAATCTGCCTGGCCACACAGGTTCGTCAAGAAGCTGTATCAGAGCAGGCAAAAAAAGCGGACTTAACCATTGTTGTCGGTGATCCGAAAAGCAATAACTCCAACAGACTGGCGCAAGTGTCAGAAGAAATCGCCGGAACAAAAGCCTACCGAATCGGAGACATCAGTGAACTGAAGCTCGAATGGCTGAAAGACGTCAATACCGTCGCCGTTACCGCAGGCGCATCAACACCGACACCGATTACAAAGGAAGTCATCCGCTTTTTAGAGCAGTTTGACCACAACGATGAATCGACATGGCAGCTTGAACACAGTGTGCCGCTTAAAAAAATCCTTCCGAAAGTAAAAATAAAAAACTGAGGCCCGAGGCCTCAGTTTTTTATAAGAAGGTAAATGGGTTTGTATCTGTTTCGGAAGCGAAAATGCGCACATCATAGTTTTTCTCTCCGGCCATTGCCGTAAGCTTCTCAGCCGTGCCTTTTCTCATGATCTTTTCAGCATAATGCCCCGGGTCCACGACGTTTAATCCCATCATCATCGCATCATGCGCTACATGGAAATAAAGATCGCCTGTCACGTAAACATCTGCACCCTTCCGCTTTGCCTGATAAATATATTTATTTCCGTCACCGCCAAGAACCGCGACTTTTTTCACCTTGCTGTTTCGCTCTCCGACCATCCGGACTCCGTTAACGTCAAACTTTTCTTTCACAAACAGCGCAAACTCTTCAAGCGTCATGTCTTGCTGAAGTTTTCCGATGCGGCCGAGCCCTTTTTTAAGCGGAGACTGCTCCACCGGATAAATATCATATGCCACCTCTTCATACGGATGGCTTTTTTTCAGCGCTTTTACGACGGTTCTCTCCATACTTGCCGGAAAAACGGTCTCAAGTCTCACTTCATGGACGAGCTCCAGTTCTCCCGTCTGCCCGATAAACGGTTCTGCCCCGTCCAGCGGCTTAAAGCTGCCGATTCCCTCAGAGGAGAACGCGCAATGGCTGTAATTGCCGATATGTCCCGCTCCGGCGTTGCCAAGTGCAGTTCTTACAGCTTCTTCATAGTCTTTCGGAACATATACGGCAAGCTTTTTCAGCGGGTCCGAATATGTCGGGACGAGCACCTCTGTGTCTGTCAGGCCGAGAGCTTCGGCAAGGAGATCGTTCACACCGCCGTCCGCTACATCAAGATTCGTATGAGCCGCATATACGGCAATATCATGCTTTATACATTTCTCAATCAGTCTTCCGCCAGGCTGATCAGTGGTGATCTGTTTAAGCGGCCGAAAAATCGGCGGGTGGTGGGCGATAATTAAGTCAACTTTTTTCTCAATGGCTTCATCTACCGTTTGTTCCAGAACATCCAGTGTCACCATGACATTTTTCACCGGCTTATTCAATGTACCGATCTGCAGCCCGATTTTATCTCCTTCCACCGCAAAAGCCTTCGGTGAAAATTGTTCAAACAGCTGGATGATTTCCTGTCCGTTCACATGTTTAGGCATGTCCGATTACCTCCTTCAGCAGAGAAATCCGCTCTTTCAATTCAGCTAATTTTTCATGATTTTCATGCTTTGCGCTGCGGCTGATCTGTTCATAAATTTGTTCAGTATGCTTAAGTTCCTGGCTCCATTTCCGAAGAAACACTTCATTCCTCTCTTTTAATAAAAACGGACCCGCAAGCATTCCGGCAGCCATCGGCACGTCCCGATACGGCGCATCACGGTCGCCAGTTTCCGCAACGAGGATTTCATAACACTTTCCGTCTTCTTCGAGAATCACTTCATCAATCAGTTCATAACCTTCCTGATACAGCCACTCTCTTATATGAACGGCATGAATATTCGGCTGCAGAATCAGCCGTTCACGCCCCGTCAATTTCGTTTTTCCGGACTCCAAAATATGAGCGATCAGCGCTCCGCCCATGCCAGCGATTGTAATGGCGCCGGCTTCTCCTTTTTCAAGGACGCTCAGCCCGTCACCTTTCCTTACGGAGATAAGAGTGCTTAAGTCCAGTTTTTCCACCTGCTGTTTGGCGGATAGATACGGCCCGTCTGTAATTTCACCGGCGATTGCCCGGCTTGCCAATTGATTCAAAACGGCATAGCAAGGAAGATACGCGTGGTCCGATCCGATATCAGCAACCAGGGCACCCGGAGGGATATATTCCGCCACAGACTGCAATCTTTTAGATAACTTCATTTCATTCACAATATCACAACTTTTCTCAGGTTCTTTTTCCTTTACTATCATATAAAAAAACCGCCCGGAATCCAAGCGGCGGATAGAGTTTTTCATATGTCTTTTATATAGGGACCGGTAAAGCTTTATTTAATGTCAGAAACCCATTTTGCCATGTCATCCAGCTTTTCGGCCGGCACAAGGCCCGCGGGCATCCCGTTGCCGCCTTTTTCAATTTTTGTTTTAATCTCAGCGACATCTTTTCTTTTGCCGACGCCTTTTAAGTTCGGCCCTGACACACCTTCATAGTTTTCCCCGTGACAGGTGATGCAGTTCGCTTTATAAATCTCTTCAGGTGAAGCGTTTGCAGTTTCCTTCTCGGCATTTTTGCTTTCACCGCCGCTTGCGATCTGATGCGCATCTCCATTGCCTTTTACAGCTAAAAAGAAAGTCAGCCCTATTCCCAGCACTGCAATGAGCAAAAAAGGAATCAGCGGATTCCACTTCATATCTCCATCCCCCTTTTTCATTCTCCCCCTATGTAAACACTTCTAATTCTAACTTATTTTTACAAAAAGTAAATGGTCTTGCTCAGCAATTTCATTGATTTCACAATTTATACAAAAAGCAAAATAACTGTTTTGTTTATCACAAAATTATCTTTATTCTATTGTATAATGAATTGTATACGCTTACAATAAAGAATATAAATAAACTTATCTCATTTTCCCCATTTCAGGACATGCCGCATTTTTTCTGAACTCATTTGCAAAACATATGCTTATCCAGTAAAATAAAGGTATATTATCCATATATCTTATACATAAAAAAGAACGGATCAAAAAGACCCGTTCCATTCTATTCGAGAAAATCCTTCAGACGTTTGCTTCTGCTCGGATGTCTCAATTTGCGAAGCGCTTTTGCTTCAATTTGGCGAATACGCTCTCTCGTTACTCCAAACACTTTGCCGACTTCTTCCAAAGTTCTTGTGCGCCCGTCATCCAGACCGAAACGGAGACGCAGCACGTTTTCTTCACGATCTGTCAACGTATCCAGCACATCTTCCAGCTGTTCTTTTAAAAGCTCATATGCCGCATGATCCGACGGAGATGTCGCTTCCTGGTCTTCGATGAAGTCACCGAGATGTGAGTCGTCTTCTTCACCGATCGGCGTTTCTAAAGAAACAGGCTCTTGAGCAATTTTTAATATTTCACGGACTTTTTCAGGCGTCAGATCCATGTCTTCAGCAATCTCTTCCGGTGTCGGCTCTCTGCCAAGATCCTGAAGAAGCTGACGCTGCACCCGGATTAATTTGTTGATGGTTTCCACCATGTGAACCGGGATACGGATTGTTCTCGCCTGGTCAGCGATGGCGCGTGTAATCGCCTGTCTGATCCACCAAGTCGCATACGTACTGAATTTATATCCTTTACGGTAGTCAAACTTCTCGACTGCTTTCATGAGACCCATGTTTCCTTCTTGGATCAAGTCTAAGAAAAGCATGCCGCGGCCGACATACCGTTTAGCAATGCTGACAACTAAACGAAGGTTTGCTTCAGCCAGTCTGCGTTTAGATTCCTCGTCACCCTCTTCAATTTTTTGAGCGTAGGTGATTTCTTCTTTAGCAGAAAGAAGATTTACCCGTCCGATTTCCTTAAGGTACATGCGGACTGGATCATTGATCTTTACACCAGGCGGTACGCTGAGGTCATTAAGGTCAAATTCTTCTTCGGCTTTGGCAAGCTGTTGAATATTAGGATCTTCCGTTTCTTCATTTTCACTAATTAATTCAACACCTTGTTCTCCTAAAAATTCATAATACTCATCCATTTGGTCTGATTCAATTTCAAAGCTGGACATGCGTTCAGCAATTTCTTCATATGTTAAAACGCCACGTTTTTTTCCAGTTTCAGTAAGCTGCTCTTTTACCTGGTCTAATGTAAGTTCTGTTTCTGTTTCGTGGGTTTGTTTATCAGCCATTATGGATCCCTCCTTCCAAAGCTTGCAACGAATTCTAAAAGCGGTATGTTTCTTATCCGACCCGGAAGCCTTCTCTCTTTTTCAGCATGCAGGGCTGCGGATAATAAATGACAATTCATGATGAGGTTAAGCGATCTATTTGCTCCTCCGCAAGGAATCATTGCCAATCAGAACGCAAGCCTCTTTTTGGTGTTACTTTAATGATCGGTTCAATGCAACAATTTCTTGAGCCAGAGACGCAGCTTTCACGAAGTCTTTCTGCCTCTCCGCATCCGCTCTTTCTGCTTCTTTTTCCTTTATCATTGACCATTTTCGGTGATCCAACACTTTTTTTACGTAATCGGATAACTCGGCCTCTGAGAGCTCCTCGTTTACTTGGAGCATCCCTATATCTGAAAGCAGCTGGCTGATTTCCTCATCCTGCATTCTCGCCATAAGATGCTGCGGCGTCATGTCAGCGCCCTCTTCATAAACAGCGTACAGGTATGCTGCCAGCGCACGATGTCCGTCAATGTTAAATTCAAAGCCGACACGCTCAATCACTTTCTTTATGACGTTTCGGTCTCTCAGCATATGAGCGAGCAGAAGTCTTTCCGCGTTCTCATAGGCGGGACGGAGACGGCGCCGTTTCGCTTTTGTCGTCACCCTGGCCCGTCTTGTCTGCGGTTCGGCGTTTTTGTCGCCGGGGGCGTTTTGTCTGGCGTAGATGGAAAGCTGTTCCGTCAAAGATTCTACCGAAAGAGAAAATTCCGAGGCGAGCTGCTTCACATACATTTCCTGCTCAAGCGACCCGGAAAGAGCGCTGATTTCTTTCAGCACTTCTTTCATGTAAGCGAGCCGGTCTCCTTCGTCAGATAAGTTTTTCCCTTTGCGGAAATACTGCATTTTAAAAGCCATGACCGTAACGCTTGCATCAATGATATCGGTCCGGAATTTTTCTCCGCCCCGGGTTCTGATATAATCATCAGGATCAAGCCCGTCAGGCAGCATGCTTACTCTTACCTTACAATCGGCTTTCTGGAGCAGGCCGGCCGCTTTCAGCGTAGCTTCGTACCCGGCTTTATCCGAATCGTAGCAGAGAATGACCTCCTGAACATTTCTCCTGAGGATTTTCACATGCTCTTCGGTAAGCGACGTCCCCATTGTGGCGATACTTTCTTTTACGCCTGAGCTGACGGCGGATATGACGTCAGCGAAGCCTTCAAACAGAACGGCTCTCTCCTCTTTCCTGATCGGCAGGCGCGCTTTATGAAAGTTATACAGCAGCTTAGATTTATGAAACAGCGGCGTTTCCGGGCTGTTCATATATTTCGGCTGCTGGCTTCCGAGCGCCCTTCCTGAAAAAGCCGCCACGGCTCCGTGGTGATCATGAATGGGAAACATAATTCTGTTTCTGAAACGGTCAAAATACCCGCTGCCGTCTTCCCTTCTGATCAGCAGACCCGCTTTTTCCATCAGTTCTTCCTCAAAACCGCGCTTTTTCAAGAATTTCGTCATGAAATCCCAGGAATCCAGCGCGTAGCCGATTTCAAACTCATCTATGAGCTCTTTCGTAAAACCCCTTGATAAAAGGTAATCTAACGCTTCCTGGCCTTCCTTTGTATTTATTAGCAAATGATGGTAAAATTTCTTCAGAAGCTCGTGGGCTTCCGCCATCTTCTGCTCTCCGGAAGATTCAGGCCTGGATGCAGAGTGAATCATTATATCATCAGGGAAATCAATCTGATATTTATCCGCAAGGTGAGAAACAGCTTCCGTAAATGAATAGCCTTCCATCTGCCGTAAGAAAGAGAAAACGTTCCCGCCCGCACCGCATCCGAAGCAATGAAAGATCTGCTTATCGCTGGAGACGGAAAACGAGGGCGTGTTTTCCCCGTGAAACGGACAGAGCCCAAAGTAGTTGCGGCCTTGCTTTTTCAATTGGACATAATCACCTATGACTTCAACAATGTCTGCTGACTGCTGCACCTGATTAACTACTTCATCTGGTATGCGGTTTCCCATCTTATAACACTCCGTCGTACATTATTCGATGCTTTGATTTGAAATCCCTTCATCATTCGACAGGATTTTTTTAAGCAGGGTAACAAATCGATTCCGATCTTCTTTATTTAATTTTTTAGGTCCTTTGGAATGAATGCCGCTTCTTCTCATTTTGCCTGACATATGACGGCTCATCAGAGCGAAGTCAATCGTGTCTTCAGTATAAGAACGGCCCCTTTCCGATAAGACGGCAATATTTCTGTTCAGCAAAAGAGAGGCTAAACCGATATCCTGCGTGACTACGACGTCTCCCGATCTCACATGGTTTGCGATATATAAATCTGCCGCTTCTTTATGAGGATCAACGTATACCCAGTTCTCGTCTTTGCTTCTGGAAAGCTGGTAGTGTTCAAATGATGCGACGAAAATAACCCGAACGCTGTATTGCGATGCAATGAGCATTATTTCCTCTTTTACGGGGCATGCGTCTGCATCGACAAAAATCGTCTTTTCTTTTTCATTTAGAAGACTAATTCTCCATCCCTCCATCAATCTCCTGCATAAAAACAAGCGAAATCGCATATGCTCCATGACTGCGGATCTATTTTGAGCTTTGTCGAAAAATTTCCGGGAGTTATTCTTGACATCTTACCCATAATAGTTTATTCGTATCACACGAAGCTTAAACCTAAAAATAAACATTTTATCACAATTTTTTATTATAATACAAACTTCGCGAAGATGCCATCCTTTTTGTTTATTCCCTATTTGCATACCCAAAAACCCAGGATAAAGCGTCCTGAGTTATCGGCCCTTTGTTTTGAGATGATGAATGATGTTCGCTGTTTCCTCGACCGCTTTATTCGAAACGTCAACGACTTGGCAGCCGATCCGGTCCACGATTTTCTCAAAATACTCCAGCTCTTCTTTAATTCTGTTGATATTGGCGTAAATGGCTTTGTCATTTAAGCCGAGAGATTTTAACCGTTCTTTTCGTATATGGTTCAGTTTATCAGGGCTGATTTTTAAGCCGATGCATTTTTTCGGATCAACGCTGAACAGTTCTTCCGGCGGATCGACCTCAGGAACGATCGGCACATTGGCCACTTTCAGACGCTTATGGGCAAGATATTGTGATAATGGGGTTTTAGACGTTCTGGATACTCCGAGCAGGATGATATCGGCTTTTAAAATGCCTCTTGGATCCCTGCCATCGTCATATTTGACGGCAAACTCGATCGCCTCGACCTTTTTGAAATAATCTTCATCAAGCTGGCGGACGCGGCCCGGTTCATATTTTGCGGTCAGACCGTAAGCTGATTCCATTTTATCGATGAGCGGACCGATAATATCGTAATACAGCACATTCGCTTTTTCCGCTTGTTCAACCAGGTATTTGCGCATTTCAGGAACAACGAGCGTAAAACAAATAATGCCGCCGTCCGCTTTGGCGAGAGACACGACTTCATTAATGGTGCCGATATCTTCCACATAAGGTATTCTTCTGATATGCGTATCATCGGCTGAGCCGTTAAACTGGCTGAGCGAGGCTTTTACAACGAGTTCGGCGGTTTCTCCGACTGAGTCTGATACTACATAAATGATGCGATTGTCCATGTTATCCCCCCGTTAGTTTTCAAGCTTATATGATTTCATTTTCTGATAAACTGACAAGTATCTTAGTCATATTCGTTTTGGTAAACCGGCCGATGACCTCAAAGCCTTTATCCGTATCTTTAATAACGGGCAGGGCATCGATCTGTTTTTCAATTAAAAACTTGGCGATGTCCATCACATAATCGTCACGCCGGCAGACGGCGATATTCGGCATTCTTGTCATGATAATATGAACCGGTATTGAGGCAAGTTCCTGCTGGCCGATGCTCGCCCGCAGCAAATCTTTGCGTGACAGCACACCGACTAAGACAGCATCACGATCTACGACAAATAACGTGCCGACATCTTCTAAAAACATGGTGCAGATGGCATCGTATACCGAGACATTCTCATTGATGACAACAGGGATCGATTGAAAATCTTTCACTTGCAGCTTTTTCAGTTTATCCGCAAGCAGCTGATTTCCCGTTTTCCCCGTATAAAAATAACCGACCCGCGGACGGGCCTCTAAGAAGCCTGACATGGTGAGTATGGCCAAGTCCGGCCGCAGCGTAGCCCTCGTTAAATTGAGCTGTTCTGCGATATGCTCTCCGGTAATCGGGCCGTTTTCCTTTACAATCTGTAAAATTTGTTCTTGCCGTTTATTTAATTCGATCGTACTCACCACCTTTATGGAAGGGTTTCTTTATCTATGTTTTCATTCTGTGATGTTTATGTAAAAGGGGAAAAGACGATTGCCGATCACACAGCAACCGTCTTTTTCTTTATTTTACAATAAGATGATTCATATTAGCAAAAGACTTGATCACATCTGCAAGAGCGGTCATTTGCGCTAAACGGTTGGTTTTTAATGCTTCATCTTCAGCATTTACCATCGTGTGATTAAAGTAGTCTTCGATCGGCTCCTTTAATCCGCTGAGCACGGCAAGCGCCTCTTCATAGTTTTTGGAGGCAAAGCTTTCCGCGACACTGTCTTTTGTTTTTTGATAAGCGTCAAACAGCTTTTTCTCCTGTTCATTTTCAAACAGATCCGGCTTGATATCACGGCTCTCGCCTTTTTTGCTGATGGAGATGACCCGGCCGAGTGATTCAGCCGTTTCTTTGAAGCCGGGTGTGCCGAGGTGCTTCTCAAGCACTCTTGCCTTATGAACGGCTGCATACGGCTCAAGCTCTGTGCTGTCCAGAACGGCTTCAATAACGTCATGACGGATGTCTTCAGCGTTTAAGACGTATTTCAGACGCTGTGTAAAGAAATCAAGGAGCTCATTTTCTTTTTCCGTTTCTGTCAATGACAGCAGCTCTTTAAACGAAATGCCCCAATTGCGGTCGATCAGAATGGAAACGATGCCGCTTGCCTGACGGCGCAATCCGTACGGATCCTGAGAACCTGTCGGAATTACGTCAATGCTGAAGAAGGAAGCAATCGTGTCCAGTTTATCAGCTAACGCCACGACCGCGCCGGTAAAGGTTGAAGGCACTTCTCCCCCGGCCGCTCTCGGCATATAGTGCTCATTGACAGCGGCAGCGACGGCATCATCTTCACCGAGCATGCGCGCATATTTTTCTCCCATTACGCCTTGAAGCTCAGGGAACTCATAGATCATATGTGTAACCAGGTCAAATTTAGAAATCTCTGCGGCGCGCTTCACAAGTTTTTGCGTCTGTTCATCCGCTTTCAGGCGGACGGCAAGTTTGCCCGCAATGGCGGCCACTCTTCTTACTTTATCTCCAAGGGAGCCGAGCTCTTCATGGAAAACGATATTTTCCAGTTTCTTCACGTTTTCATCAATGTTCAGCTTTTGGTCTTCTTTGTAGAAGAACGCAGCATCTGAAAGTCTTGCTCTCAGCACTTTCTCGTTTCCGCGGGCAACATTTTCAATTGCATGGCTGTTCCCGTTTCTTACCGTAATAAAGTGAGGCAGCAGATTCCCGTTTTCATCTTTTACCGGGAAGTAGCGCTGATGCTCTTTCATTGTGGTTACAAGCACTTCTTCAGGGATAGAAAGAAATTCGGATTCAAAAGATCCGTAAAGCGCTGTCGGGTATTCCACCAGATGGTTGACTTCGTTCAGCAGGTCCTCATCGATCGGAATATTCCATTTCTTCTCGGCCGCAAGCGCGTCCAGCTGGCTTTGGATCATTTGTTTGCGTTCTTTCGGGTCAGCAATGACGCTTTGTTCTTTCAGCAGCTTTTCGTATGATGCCGGTGCATCAACAGATACTTCTTGGCCGAGAAAGCGGTGTCCCTGCGTGTGCCGGCCCGTCTCGACATTTGTGATTTCAAACGGAATGACGTCTTTCCCAAAGAGGGCGGCAATCCATTTGATCGGACGGATATAGCGCAGATCCTGCGCGCCCCAGCGCATGTTTTTCGGAAAATGCAATCCGGCAATCAAATTTTCCAGCTGCGGTAAAAGTGTCTTCGTTTCTTGTCCCGCCTGGAATTTTTGAACGAAGACATATTCCGTGCCGTTTACATCTTTTATATACAGGTCATCCACTTCGGCGCCTTGGCCTTTTGAAAATCCGATAGCGGCTTTTGTCCAGTTTCCGTCAGCATCCTGAGCGATTTTTTTCGCCGGGCCTTTTGCTTCTTCCTGAATATCAGCCTGTTTTTCTGCTACGTCTTTTATATATACTGCCAGACGTCTCGGCGTATTAAAAAGTTTCACTTCGCCGTGGGCGATATTTTTTTCAGCCAGCCAGCCGGTCAGCTTTTCACCGAGCTGCACCATGCTGTCATGTAAAAACCGCGCCGGCATTTCCTCGAGTCCGATCTCTAAAAGCAAGTCTTGTTTACTCATGGGAAGAGCCCTCCTCTTTAAGCATTGGGAACCCTAATTTTTCCCGTTCTTCATAATACGTTTTTGCCACTTTTCTCGCTAAGTTGCGGACACGGCCGATATAACCCGTCCGCTCTGTCACCGAGATCGCGCCTTTTGCATCGAGCAGATTAAATGTGTGAGAGCATTTCAGCACATAATCATAGGCCGGATGCACGAGCCCGTTATCCATTTGTCTGATCGCTTCTTTTTCATAGGTGCTGAACAAATGGAAAAGCATATCCACGTCAGATGTTTCAAAAGTATAAACGGAATGCTCATATTCAGCCATCATAAATAAATCTTTCACAGTAAATCCTGACGTCCATTCAAGATCAAAGACGTTTTCTTTATCCTGAATATATGACGCGAGACGTTCAATACCATATGTGATTTCAACGGATACCGGTTTACATTCAATTCCGCCCACCTGCTGGAAGTATGTAAACTGAGTAATTTCCATCCCGTCAAGCCATACTTCCCAGCCGAGACCTGCACAGCCTAAAGACGGGTTTTCCCAGTTGTCTTCTACGAAACGGATATCATGTTCAAGCGGGTCAATGCCGAGCGCACGCAATGAATCAAGGTAAAGCTCTTGAATGTTATCAGGCGACGGCTTAATAATGACTTGGAATTGGTGATGCTGATAGAGCCTGTTCGGGTTTTCACCGTACCGTCCGTCCGCAGGCCGTCTGGACGGCTCAACGTAAGCCACTCTCCACGGTTCCGGCCCGATGCTTCGTAAAAATGTATACGGGCTCATTGTGCCTGCGCCTTTCTCCACATCATACGACTGCATGAGCACACAGCCTTCATTCGACCAGTGCTTCTGCAAGGTTAAAATCATATCTTGAATGTTCATTTCAAGCACCTCCACTTTCTCCATTCTTTTACAAGTGCGGCGGCAACCAAAAAACTCCCGTCTCTATGCTTGCCGGCCGCAAACATAGGGACGAGAGTTCTCCCGCGGTTCCACCCTAGTTGCTGAGGATGTGAATCACTCAGCCTCTTTTTAAAGGGTTGCTCGAGAATGCCTTTCGTTGCGCGCTCATCCTTAGCTTACACTGCCCTAAGGTCGCTTGTATGAGTTGGACGCAAGTACTTCTTTCTGTCACTGCAACATATTTTATAATAAATGATCATATAAAAAGATGGGCAGAATGTCAACTTTTGTTTTCATCCAAAAGGTTCTTCATGCTTTCCATCTGATCTAAAAACCGTTTTGACTTTAAATAAAGTCCTGAATATTCCTCGTAATACAGATCAATGACCCGTTTAATTTCGTTTTTGGTTTTCTGTTTTAACGAGACGCTGCCAAGCCTTCCGATATCAAAGTAATAAAAAAGCCTTAGCAGCCTTGCCGTTTGCGGCGAAATCGGAACTCTGTACGGATCCTTTTCAAAGCAGCGGTGGCAGATAAACCCGTTATCTCTTATCGAAAAATGAAACGTCCCTTCCCCGCTTTTGCAGTGGACACAATGATTCAGCTCCGGATACAGCCCCATGACGCCGAGCATTTTCATCTGCACGATGAAGGTGATCACGTCCGGGTCAGTCCCGTCATTCAGCCTCTTAAAGGATTCGAGAATCAATTCGAATAAATAGGGGTTCGGTTTCTTCTCTTCCGTTCCTTTGTCAGTGAGTTCAGCGATAAAAGCGGCATACGCCGTCAAAAATAAATCTTCTCTGATCGTTCTCATGCTGAGAATCATTTCACCCTGCTGGAGCGTGCCGAGTCCGGATGTTCTTTGCATTAAAAATGACCCGTACAAAAACGGCTGGCTGACTGCTGACAGCCGGCTGGCTGACTTCCTGGCGCCCCTTGCCATGACGCCGATTTTGCCGTGTTCCCTCGTCAGCAATGTCACAATTTTATTCGTCTCCCCGTAGTCATTCGTACGGAGCACGATTCCTTCACATTTAGTCAGCATTTCCGCACCTTCCAACAACGGGAGGGGCCAAGAGGTTTACAAAATTGGAAAATCAATTCGGGCTAGCTCATCTTCCGGTTCTTCGGGTCTTTCCAGGTTCTCTTTTTCCAGTTCTTTAAAAAGAAGGTACGTATCAACACTTCCTGTTTGAGAAAATACGTTCCAGGTAAAATTCAACACAAAAAACCCACCTTTCATCATTAAACTAGCTTTGCAATCCAAATTCTTACCCTTATCTTGACCTGATGTCCTCCTTTTCATGTTAAACAAATTTTGCTAACGAATCCCTGCTTCTGTGAGGTAATCTCACACCTCAGGCATGCGCCTTAGATGAATTAATATTCATCCTCTTTGAAGCCGAAATCACGCAGCTGAGACATTTTATTCCGCCAGTCCTTCTGCACCTTCACCCATAATTCCAGGTAAACGCGTGAGCCCAAAAGAGCTTCAATATCAGCCCGCGCTCTTTTGCCGACTTCTTTCAGAAGCGCTCCTTTTTTGCCGATGACGATGCCTTTTTGAGAATCCCGCTCGACCACAATGGTGGCGGCGACATGGACGGAGCCGTTTTCCTGCCCTTTAATGGACTCGATAGCGACAGCGATGCTGTGCGGCACTTCTTCCCTTGTCAGATGGAGCACCTTTTCCCTGATCAGTTCAGAAATAATGAACCGCTCGGGATGGTCAGTCACCTGATCGCTCGGATAGAACTGAGGCCCTTCCGGTAAATACGCTTCAATCTGCGCGAGAAGGGTTTCGACGTTGTTCCCTTCCAAAGCTGAGATCGGCACGATTTCCTTAAACGGATAGCGCGTACGGTACTCATCAATTAAAAGAAGCAGCTGGTCAGGGTGGATCTTATCAATTTTGTTTACGATCAGAAAGACCGGCGTGGACGTCTGTCCGAGCTTTTCAATGATAAACTCGTCGCCTTTTCCGTACCCTTCTTCGGCGTTAATCATAAATAACACCAAGTCAACTTCTTTCAGCGTATTCTGCGCCACTTTCATCATAAAGTCGCCAAGCTTGTGCTTTGGTTTGTGAATGCCCGGTGTATCAATGAAAATGGTCTGCGACGTGCCGGTTGTCAGCACCCCTTGGACTTTATTTCTTGTCGTCTGGGGTTTGTCGCTCATGATGGCGATCTTTTGACCGATGACCCTGTTTAAAAAGGTAGACTTTCCTACGTTCGGTCTTCCGATGATAGATACAAATCCTGATTTAAAGCTTTCGTTCGTCATGTAAATCCTCCGATGAAAATGCGCCCGGCAATAATTCTTCCGCAGTCATTTCTTTTATTTGTCCTTGTAAGTTGGTCAGAATAACAAGCATATCCTTTGAGCACAGCTCGGAAATTACTTGCCTGCAGGCTCCGCACGGCGAAACCGGTCCCGGAGTATCCGCAGCCACGGCGAGCATCGCAAATTCCGTATCCCCCTCGGAAACAGCTTTGAATATCGCCGTGCGTTCAGCACAGTTGCACATGCTGTATGCCGCATTTTCAATGTTGCAGCCTCTGTACACTTTTCCGTCTTTGGTAAGAAGAGCGGCTCCCACTCTGAAATTTGAATACGGCACATACGCTGTGTCCCGCGCTTTTAATGCTTCTGCAATCAATTCTTGTCTGTTCATGTGTACTTAATTCCTCTCTTACCTTTATCCTGTATGATACCGCTGTCACTTTTATTTTACATAATTATGATTGGTTTTTCACGCCCATTTTTGGCAATGTAAAATAATTGTAAGAATCTTCTGCTAACATATCTTCGGCAAGAAGATGAGTAAACCAATGATACACGATATCACGGCAAAGACGCAAACGGCTCCGGCGGCCGCGTCCTTTGCCGCTTTTGCGAGCGGGTGATACTGATCGGTAACTAAATCCACAACATGCTCTATCGCCGTATTTAACAGCTCCAAAGCAAGCATCCCTCCGATCAGCACCAAAACAACGGCCCATTCGGCTGTGCTCAGCCCGGTGAGAAAACCGCAAACGATAACGGCGCAGGCCGCGGTAATATGAAATTGAAAATTCCGCTCTGACCGCACCGTTTTCCAGATTCCCCTCCATGCATGGACAAAGCTCTTCAGGAACCTGCTCCACTCGTTTTTATGATCTCGTGAGTCCATACTCATCCAGCAAATCCTTTTGCTTTGAAAACATTTCTTCCTCTTCTTCTTTTGTCATGTGATCATAGCCAAGCAAATGCAAAAAACCGTGCACGGCCAGAAAACCGAGCTCTC
Organism: Bacillus sp. SIMBA_026; assembly: GCF_046535335.1. Classification (NCBI taxonomy): domain Bacteria; kingdom Bacillati; phylum Bacillota; class Bacilli; order Caryophanales; family Bacillaceae; genus Bacillus; species Bacillus sp. SIMBA_026. The sequence continues at coordinate 1,662,403 of NZ_JAWRWX010000001.1, forward strand.
TCATAAATGAATGGCCGTACTCTTCCGCTTGCTCTTTCGTTCTGTCAGCGCTGATGATAATATCTCCTAAAACAGGCGGCATGTCGGCGCCTACGATTTCAACCTCGTCTTCGCCTTCTTCTTCAAGCGCAAACGAAATGACGTCAGTCGGAGTGTCTTTTCCCCGGTAGTCTCTGTTGATTTCTCTGATATCCTCATTTGTCACTATCGTGACCGATACTTCAGCCTGATCCTGAACGCCTTCTTTTTCCGCCGCGAATTGGAGCAGCTTCTCCACTTCTTGGAGCGCATCAGCTGAGACGCTGTTCGTTTCATCAACAATATCTATGAGTAAACCCATTTATTTCACCTTCTTCGTAGCCTCCGGATATTCAATCCGGGAGTGGAAAATTCCTTTTAAAGTCGCACATAGTGTTTTTGCGATCGTATCCAGTTCTCGGAACGTGAGATCACATTCTGAGAATTGTCCGTCCTGAAGCTTATCGGATATAATTCCCCGCACCAGTTTTTCGATCCGCTCGGGATTGGGATTATGCATGGAACGGACGGCGGCTTCAACGCTGTCGGCCACTGAGATAATAGCCGCTTCTTTCGATTGCGGCTTCGGCCCCGGGTAGCGGAACTCTTTCTCTGTAATCTGGTCGCCCTTTTCTTTCGCTTTATAATAAAAGAATTTCAAAAGGGACGTTCCGTGATGCTGCTCCGCGATATCCACAAGCTCTTTCGGAAACTTATAGCTTCTGAGCATATTCGCACCGTCTGTCGTATGTGCGATAATGATATTTTTGCTGAGCTGCGGAGACAGCTTGTCATGCGGATTATCCATATTCATCTGATTTTCAATAAAATATTGCGGACGTTTCGTTTTGCCGAGATCGTGATAATACGCTCCGACCCGTGCTAAAAGACCGTTTGCCCCTACGGCTTCACAAGCCGCTTCCGACAGATTTGCCACCATGACGCTGTGATGATATGTACCGGGTGTTTCCGTTAAAATCTTTCGAAGCAGGGGATGATTCGGATTAGACAGTTCAATCAGCCTCATTGTTGAAAGAATGCCGAATCCCGTCTCAAAAAACGGCATCAGACCGATAATCAAAACGGATGAAGCAAGTCCCGAGACGACCCCCATCAGCATCAGCGTTCCGATTTCAACCGGTGACAGCGCCGTATTTTGTATTAATAAAAGCGACAGCACGATAATCATATTAATAAATGAGACGAACAGTCCCGTCTGCAATATTTTTGATCTCGCATTATGTTTTCCTAAAAACAGAATGCCTGAAATGCTGCTGATTAAATAGTAAATGCCGATGACGTAATTAAATGTTCCCGTCACACCCTGATTAAACATCATACTGCCGCAGATCGCCAGAATGATGCTTCCTAAAATGGCGAGCCTTTCATTGAGCAGCAGCCTGATTAAAATCGCGCCGGCGGCGATCGGCACAAGATAGCCGATATTGGTGTATTCAATCTTCTGAAAGAGACTGACGACTTCCATAATGACGAGAATAAGCGTTGTAATAATAGAAAACAGCAAAAGAGATTTATTTTTCAGCTTAAGCTCCTGCTGCTGTTTCTCAAAATAGTAGACAAGCGTGGCGATAAACAGACCGATCATCAGAAGCAGACCGCTGATCGGTTTTAACAGGTTGGAATTATTCAAAAGACCCGTCAGTTCAAGCTTCCTGTATACTTCCCGGTCGATCAGGTCATTCTCTTCCACGAGAACCTGTCCCTGTTTGATCTGTACCGGCTGGACGCTGTCTGACGCTTCCTGGCGTTTTTCATCGGTCGCTTTCGGATCAAATACGTAATTCGGGATGACCGCGTATTTTCCGATTTCAGTCGCAGCCGCTAAATATTTTGACGGCACAGAAGCGCTTTTCAGCTCTTTTGCGACCTTATCCTTCGCTTCAGCAAGCTTTTCAGAAGGAATTTCACTGCTCATCACCGTATTCACCGCGGTAATGACGGAATCCCTCACAAATGAGAAATCTTCATTGTTTGCATGGAGAAGCGATTTAATGGCATCTTCCGAGACGGATTCATTGACATCCTGTGTCAGCTTGTTTTTCACCGATTTTACCAGTGATTTTTCCGAAGGTGACTTTTTGTCTTTTTCCGCATCTTTTTTCACTTCGCCGATGCTGTCAAAAATGGAAGTGATCAGGTCAAGCCGGTTGTCGGTATAGCCTTTTTTCAGAGTGTATTGATCTTCCACCGCATCTTCGGCCGCCTGCTTTTTCGATTCCGTCGCCTGCTGATCTTCCACTGTGGCGGGCGCGTAAATCGTCTTATCACTGACTGCAAACAAATCCAAATTAAGTGATTCAGGTTTTACATGAATAAAGAGCAAACCAAACATGATCGCTGAAAGCAGCAGGTACAGCAGCACATGGGCTGAGCGGGCATGTCTGAAACTGCGGAACCGTTCCCGGGCGCTTTTACCCTTTCCCTTCTTTTTCAAAACAAGAACCTCCTCCCTGAAACATCAGGAACACATCATATAAAAATGACCCGATAACGGGAGATCGGGTCATTTTTGCATTACTTTTGCTTATCATAAGCTTCAATAATTTTTGCAACAAGCGGATGCCTGACCACATCTGTCTGGTCAAGTTCAATCACGGAGATGCCGTTTACGTCCTTCAGCATGTCCTTCGCTACTGCAAGTCCCGATGTGACGCCTTTCGGCAGGTCAATTTGGCTTACGTCGCCCGTAATGATCATTTTAGAGCCAAAACCCAATCTCGTCAAAAACATTTTCATTTGAGCGGGAGTGGTATTCTGGGCTTCATCAAGAATCACATACGCGTCGTCAAGCGTCCGCCCTCTCATATAGGCAAGCGGGGCGATTTCGATAACCCCTCTTTCCATAAGACGCTCCGTATGGTCGCTTCCGAGCACATCATGGAGCGCGTCATACAGCGGGCGCAGATAAGGATCTACTTTTTCCTTTAAATCTCCGGGCAGAAAGCCGAGGCTCTCGCCGGCTTCCACAGCGGGTCTTGTTAAAATGATTTTTTTAATGTGGCCGTTTTTTAAAGCGTGCACCGCTTTTACGACCGCCAAATAAGTTTTGCCGGTTCCCGCCGGCCCGATGCCGAACACCATGTCGTTTTTCTTCATCGCCGCCACATATTCTCTTTGGCCGATGGTTTTGACACGGATCGGTTTGCCTTTTGCCGTTTTCGTTATTTCCTCTTCATACATGCTTTCAAAATAGTCCAGTTCATCTTTTTTTGCCATTTTCACGGCATACAGCACATCACGTTCCGAAATCTCGATCCCCTTGCGAATTAAAGTAAGGAGCGAGCCCAATAATCTGTCAGCGATCTCAAATGTTTCATCATTCCCGGAAACGTAAATGGTTTCACCGCGTGTGATGAGGCTAATGCCCAGATCCTTCTCCATTAAATGTAAAAAGGCATCTTGGCTGCCGAACAAAGAAAGTGCTTCGTCCGGGCTTTTCAGTTTGTGATTAATCGCAAGTAAATGTTCTGCCATTCTTTAGTCTCCCTGAACAATAGGTGTGGTTTGAACGATATCTTCTATAACTTGGTAGAGAATAATCAACTTTACTTTACCATTCTCAACGGATTGGTGCAAAACTTTTTCACTTTCCACCTCTCCGCTGCCGTTTAATCGCTTTTCTACATCTTGTCTTCCCATTTTGATACCGGCCTGAACCGCTTCGCCTTTCGTATAAGTCCGCACGGATGTTTCACTTTCTCTTGTCTGTTCTTGAACGTAAGAAACCGGAAGCTTCATCCCCAGAAATTGAAACGGATGCTTTTCTTCCTCTGTTTTCGGATGTTTCAGCGGCTTCTCATTAAATTCAAAGCCCCAAAAAGGCACGCCCCATGATCCGAAAGACAGCTTGTGCTTCGTCCTTACTTTACCCGTATATAGCGTAAATGATGTTTCAAGAGGCACGGTTACTTCTGACTTGTACCATGTTTCTCCGTAAATTTCCGCTTTTGAGGCGACTTTCCGGTCTTCATTTCCGATCAGTCCTGAGACGAGGAGCTGTCCTTTGTCAACATGATCGTTCACAAAAGCCATCGGCTGCCCCTTTTGCACGAACATCCTTTTGATGACCGCCTTCTTTTTGGCAACGATATGGCGGGGGCTCACGTACTTTTCTTTTGTCGGTTCGTTTTTTTCGACCACTTTCATATGAAGGGCTGTCCCGTTCAATTCCACACCGACCCACGTAATATTATCGATACCGTTTGTTAATGATTTTTGAATTTTCTCCGGCGTCATCATTAAAAATTGCAAACGGCCTTTTTTCACACCGATTTCTTCAAGGTGCTTTACCATCTGATGCTCGGTTTCTGGCTTGGCCCCTTTAATATCAATTTCCCAAATCATGTTGGACAAAAGAAACAATATAACAAAAAATATCACAAATCCCGCAGTGAAACCCAGATTTAATTTTGATTTGAGAAGCAGAAAGGGAAGACCCTTTCTTTTTGTAAAGCTTGCTTTGCATTCATGTTTTCTGATGACTCTTCTGAAAGCATGTACATCTTGAAGCTGAATCATCAGCAGAACACAGTCTTGCTTTTTTTTCACCGCAAAGATGGCGATTCCGTTTCTCGTGCATTCATTCAGCAGCCGTTCAATTCCTTTTCCTTTGACTTCCATTTGGACTTTACCCGAAAAAAATGACAGCCATTTGTTTTTCACATTATTTCCCCCCGGCTTTATGAATCGACATATCGTACGTGATCTATCGTGCCTTCCAAAAGGATTTCTTCAGGAAGGATTGCCTTAATGACCAAGTTTTTTCCTGATATGATACACTGCCCCCGCTTGAGCATCAGCCTGACTTCTTCTTCGCTGAACAGCAGGAGGCCTCTGTGATTCTCTATGTAGATATGAAGTCTGCCGACCATCGTAATACGAGGCAGATCCATCATAACGTCCGGGGGAATTTCCAATGCTCTTGTCAGCCATGCCTTTACACGATTCTTTCTTTGCCCCATAAAAAAAGAACCCCCTTTCATCTCATATGTATGATTTGAAAAGGGGTTCTAACACTTTATTTTTTACCGATGTTCCGCATGGTCCGGTGCGGTTTTTTTGCACGGGGCGGACCCAAAACCTCACTGAATATAATGCCTTGGACCGCAGTTTCTTTATTTATTTTGAGGGCTGATTTCTTCAGAGACGCGTTTCGTGCGCGTGGGGATGTCAGCTTATGTTCAAGCCCGTTAAACATCTGCTCCGTCTCCGAAAGGCGCTGTTCAGCTTCCCTTCTTTTTTGCTCAAAAGGGTTCTCTTCTGAAACGGCAGGCAATTCTTCCGCTTCCGGCTTATGCTCTTTCTGCGGCTGTTTTTGATCCTGCTTTTTTGCCTGATTTCCGGGACGTGTACCCGGCGGACGTTTTTCATCTTTGTTTTTCTTGCCGAATATTGCCGATATAATGCCGATGACGGCGGCAATGACGAGCGGATTTGTCAGAATCTCGTGCATATAGCGGCTCCCTCCTTAATAGAGAGGTTATTGTTGGTCTTCATCTTGCTGGTCATTCGTCAGCTTGCCGATAGAATCCCTCATGTCCGTATCCGCGTCGATATTTTTTATGTTCATATAGTCCATGACGCCGATGTTTCCTTCACGCAACGCTTCTGCCATCGCAAGCGGCACTTCGGCTTCTGCTTCCACGACTTTCGCACGCATTTCTTCTACGCGAGCGCGCATTTCCTGCTCTTGGGCGACCGCCATGGCGCGGCGCTCTTCGGCTTTGGCCTGCGCAATGTTTTTGTCTGCTTCTGCCTGATCCGTCTGAAGAATCGCTCCGATGTTTTTGCCGATATCAACGTCGGCGATGTCAATCGAAAGAATTTCAAATGCAGTGCCTGAATCCAGCCCTTTGCCAAGTACGGTCTGCGAAATCATATCAGGGTTTTCAAGTACTTTTTTATGATTGTGTGAAGAACCGATTGTCGAGACAATCCCTTCTCCGACACGGGCGACAACCGTCTCTTCTCCCGCTCCTCCGACAAGGCGCTCAATATTGGCTCTTACCGTGATTCTGGCTTTTGCTTTTACTTCAATTCCGTCCATGGCGACACCCGCGATAAACGGTGTTTCAATGACCTTCGGATTGACGCTCATCTGTACGGCTTCCAATACATCACGCCCGGCCAGGTCAATGGCTGCGCAGCGTTCAAATGTCAGCTCAATATTGGCGCGCTGTGCCGCAATCAGGGCATTGACCACCCTGTCGACATTACCTCCGGCCAGATAATGGCTTTCGAGCTGATTTGTTGTTGCGGATAGGCCGGCTTTGTGCGCTTTAATTAACGGATTGACAACGCGGCTTGGTATGACGCGCCGCAGCCTCATCCCGACCAAAGTGAAAATGCTGATTCTGACTCCTGCCGCAAGCGCCGAAATCCATAGCATCACCGGTACAAAGGTGAAGAATATGGCTAACACAATAATGGCAGCAGCAACTAATGCTAAAATCGCCAAACTTGACAGTTCCATCTAATTCCTCCTCAAGGTTATCATCTATATTTCTCTCACGACAATGCGTGAGCCTTCCGCTTTCACTACTTTCACCTGTCTGTCTTTTTCAGTGAATGATCCTTCCGAGACGACATCCAGACGTTCATCATCAATAATGACGGTGCCTGACGGTCTGAGGGCTGTAGCGGTAATGCCGACTTTTCCCAACAGCTCCGTCCGGTTCTGATTTGAAACATAACCGCTCTCCGTGCTTGTTGAATCAGTTAATATTAATTTTTTAAAGAATTTCATTCGTTTCCCCAACACCCTTGTTAATATGATAAAGGCTGTAATAGACACAGCAATGGCGATCAAGAGAGAAACCGCCATTACGGTAAAGCTGCCCGCAGCGAGAAAGAGGCTCGCGATGACGCCTGCAATACCGATAAGACCGATTATGCCTCCGGGCAGAAATATCTCTAAAAGGATAAAAACCAAGCCCGCGCAAAATAAGAATATGCTGTCATAGCCGGCGAATCCGGCAGCGATATGCCCGGTGAAAAACAGCAGCATGGCCGTCAGTCCGACGGCACCCGGTATCCCGAGGCCCGGCGAGAACAATTCAATGGTCAAACCAAGCAAAGCAAGCGTTAATAAGACGGGGACAACAAACGGATTTGTAAGCCATCGGCCCAGTTTGCCGACGAAATCTTCTTCTGCATGGTGAACATCCGCTTTGTCAAAACCGAGCTTTGTATATAGAGCATCAAGGTTTGAAACCGTGCCCTCCGAATATCCGACTTCCTTGGCTTTTTCAGCTGTCAGTGTCAGCAGTTTTCCCTTTGGGGCGCCCGCTTCCTTTGCATTGATGGCGGGATCTGCCATGGCCAGGGCGTATTTCGGATTTCGATTGTTTTTAACCGCTGCGTCCTCCATTTCTGCATGCCACAGTGATTGGGCCTTTTTGTCCGCCGCGTTTCCTTTTCCGTCGATGATGGCTGCGGCACCCATTTTTCCGCCCGGCGCCATATAGATTTCATCTGCCTGAAGCGCTATATACGCTCCCGCAGAAAGCGCCCGTTTATTAACGTAAGCGGTAACAGGCACATCCGCGCGGCCGATGATATCCGCAATATCCAAGGCTGATTGAACGGCGCCTCCCGGTGTATTGATGTCAAGAATAATGTGTGACGCGCCGGACTCCTTCGCTTCTTTGAAAGAACGCGATAAAAACGAGGCGAGCCCCTGTTCGACATTTTTCTCAACCGGGATGACATAAACCGATGGGTGATCAGCTTTCGCGTTCAATTGAACCCCTAATAAAGATAATACAAATAAGCCCAATAGAGCAACAGCAATTCCGGTTTTTTTTCGGAACAAGGCAAATATACCCTCCTTCCCGTTTCGTTCTTCTTTATATACGTAACAAATGTACTTTAGTTTCATTTTTTTATGTATAAAAAAAGACATCTCTCAAGGAAAGATGTCTTTTTTCTTGTCAATTAAGATAATTGACTGCTGACGAGTCTGTTAATTACGCTGCCGTCAGCTTTACCTTTTACTTTAGGCATAATAGCACTCATCACTTTGCCCATGTCCGCTTTGGAGCTCGCACCGACTTCAGCGATGGTTTCATTTACGATTGTCTGCAGCTCTTCTTCAGAGAGCTGCTTCGGTAAATAAACTTCTAAAATGTCCAGCTCTTTTTGAACTTTATCTACTAAATCTAAACGATTAGCGTTTGAAAATTCATGGAGGGAGTCTTTACGTTGCTTAAGTTCACGAGATAGGACAGTAAGTTCCTCATCCTCGGTCAAACTGTCTTTCTTAAGCTTAATTGCTTCGTTTTGAAGTGAAGCTTTCACCATTCGAACGACAGTCAGTTTGTTTTTCTCACGGCTTTTCATATACAGCTTCATATCTTGGTTAAGTCGCTCAAGAAGACTCATAAATCCACCCTCTTTTAGAATTTGCGTTTTCTAGCAGCTTCTGACTTTTTCTTGCGCTTTACGCTAGGTTTTTCATAAAATTCGCGCTTTCTTGCTTCTTGCAAAGTACCTGTCTTTGATACACTGCGTTTGAAGCGACGAAGAGCATCTTCAAGCGATTCGTTTTTTCTAACGACCGTTTTTGACATTCTCTTTCCCTCCCTCCGAATACACCAATCGACTACCTTTAAAAAGATACATATATAAACATGTACTTTGACATTATAATATAAGCCATCAGTCAGGTCAACTAAGCGAGCTCACTTTTCCGTCATGAATAAGGCTGCTTGTCTATATAATGATGGAAAGGGGTGTTTCGTTTGATGATACTGATTCTCTTTACCGCACTTATCCTGGTTTTTTTACTCGGAATGAGCCTGCTCAGGCAGGGGCTGATCGCATTAACGTATTCAAAAATTGAGAAGAGCCTGCTCTTATTTACCGACCACCCTTTGAAAGCTTTTCTCATAAGCATCGTATTCACTGGTTTTCTTCAGAGCAGCTCAGCCTTCATGGTCATTGTCATCGGCTTTGTCAGCGCAGGCGCTTTATCTTTTAAACGGACTATTCCGATGATTCTCGGCACGAATGTCGGCTCCACGTTTACGACAGAGTTTTTAGCCATAAAGATGGATGTGCTCATTTGGGTGCTTTTTATCGGAGGCCTTGTGTTTATCCTCCTCCGTAAATATCCGTTCAGGCAGATCGGCATAAGCTTCCTCGGTCTCGGCATCATCTTTTTTTGCATCACATGCTTCAGCCGGCTCGCCGTTCCGCTGACAGAAATGAAGGCGGGGGCGGAGGTTTTGCGACATGTGAATGATTCGAGCTGGTCCGCTCTTTTTATCGGTATGATATTGACGGCAATCATTCATTCAAGCTCCGTCTGCATCGGCATTTTGATGAGTTTTATGAACGAAGGGGTGATCGGCATTGAACAAGCGGTCAGCGTCGTTCTGGGATCTAATATCGGGACATGCGTCACGGCCGTCATGGCTGCTGTTTCAGGCGGTTATGCCGCCAGACAGACCGCCGGTGCTCACGTTGTGTTTAATATTCTCGGCGTGCTGCTCGTATTTCCCTTCCTGTCCGCATCAGCAGGTTTTACGGAGCGCCTGTCTGATGATCCCGCGCAGATGATTGCGCATTTCAGCCTGTTATTTAACGTAGTCACCGCCCTATTGTTTCTGCCGTTCACACATTTGTTTTACCGGCTGATTGACAGGCTGATTCCTCCGAAACCGTAAAAAAACCGATGCGGGAAGGCACCGGTTTTTTTAAATATGTTATGAAGACATGCGCATGTTTCGGGTCATTTCATCCTCAACGACGCGGACGAATTGTCCTTCATTGTACGGATAGCCCGCTTTTTGAATTTTGACTTTGACAAGTTTGCCGATTAGATCTTCCGTGCCTTTGAAGACGACTTTCATGTAATTGTCCGTATAGCCGACGAACATGCCGTCTTCATCAGACTCTTTAAACGTCTCTTCCGGAATGATTTCCAGAACCTCTCCTTCATAATCAGAGGCGTATTCTTTGGCAAGCTGGTCTGACAGCGCGATCAGCTTATGCACCCGTTCGTTTTTCACGTTCTCGTCAACCTGGTCTTCCATTCTGGCCGCAGGTGTTCCGGTGCGTTTGCTGTAAGGGAATACGTGAAGCTCTGAAAACTTATGTTCTTTAATGAACCGGTATGTTTCCATAAATTCTTCTTCCGTTTCACCCGGGAAACCGACGATGACATCAGATGTGACGGCCAGACCCGGCAGCGCTTCTTTCAGCTTATTTAAACGGTCCGCGAAAAATTCCATCGTATATTTGCGTCTCATCCGTTTCAGAACGGTGTTTGATCCTGACTGAATCGGGATATGAAGGTGACTGACGATTTTATCAGACGCATCCAGCACTTCAATTACTTCATCAGTGATTTGGCTTGCTTCAATAGATGAAATTCTGATCCGCTTCAGTCCTTCTACACGTGTATCAAGCTCGCGGAGAAGCTTGGCGAAATTATAATCTTTCATATCTTCGCCGTAGCCGCCCGTATGAATCCCCGTCAGGACGATTTCTTTATAGCCGGCATCCACCAGCTGCTGCGCCTGTTTAATGACTTCTTCCGGATCGCGGGAACGAAGCAGGCCGCGCGCCCAAGGGATAATGCAGAACGTACAGAAGTTGTTGCAGCCCTCTTGGATTTTTAACGACGCTCTTGTGCGGTCAGTAAAAGCGGGAACATCCAGCTCTTCAAACACGCGTGCTTTCATAATATTGCCGACGCCGTTGATCGGCTGACGCTCTTCCCTGTACTGCTCAATGTAACCGAGCATTTTTTCACGATCCTGCGTGCCGACGACGATGTCAACACCCGGGATGGCCATAATTTCTGCCGGAGAGGTTTGCGCATAGCACCCTGTTACGCAGATGACGCCGTCAGGATTTTGGCGGATCGCCCGTCTGATGACTTGACGGCTTTTTTTATCTCCCGTGTTTGTTACCGTACATGTATTAATGACATATACATCTGCTGTCTGTTCGAATTCTTTTCGTTCATAACCCGCATCTTTAAACAGCTGCCAGATTGCTTCTGTTTCATAATGGTTGACCTTGCAGCCAAGGGTATGAAAAGCAACAGTTGCCATTACTGATCACCTCTTAATAACTCTGTATGATAGGAAACTGCGCTTAACGCGTAAAGAGGCGCAGTTTCAGTCCGTAAAATTCTCGGTCCGAGGCCGCATAAGACGGCGCCTTTTTCTGAAAGCTGATGAACTTCAGACTCAGTCAGACCGCCTTCAGGGCCGAATACGATTAAAAGAGACGAACCTTGCGGAAGGCTTTTGAGCTCCGCGGCGAAAGCGCCCGTTTCTCCCTGCTTTGATGACTCCTCGTATGCAACGACACATTTATCGACATTCTCCGCCATTTCAAGCAGCTGCCGGAACGTATGAACGGTTTTCACTTCGGGAATTTCATTGCGGTACGATTGCTCCGCCGCTTCCTTCGCGATTTTCGCCCATCTCTCCCGTTTTTTCTTTGCCTTTTTGTCGTCTAACTTAACGACGGATCTGGCGCCTTGAAAAGGGATGAACATACTTGCCCCCAGCTCGGTCCCTTTTTGGATAATCCATTCAAGCTTATCGCCTTTCGGGAGGCCGCTTGCGATCCTGATCTTCAAAGGCAGTTCACGGTTTTCACCCGTCCACTCAGCAATGCTGCATGATATATGATCTTTAGAAACCTCTTTAAGCAGGCATAACGCTTCATGGCCGTCTTTCGAACAGCAGATAATCCGGTCTCCCGCACTCATTCTCATGACGTTCGCTATATGGTGGACGTCTTCCCCCGTGATTTGAAAATCAGGAGTTTCGTCCATCTCCTGCTTCGTGAGCTCGATAAAATATCGTTGCATACGCTGTGACACCTACTAACTGTTATTTTTTTGCGATGATGCTGACCCAATCTTCCATAGACAGAATTTCTATGATGGTAAAGCCGGCTTTTTCCAACGCTTCTTTTACTTCCTGTTTTTTCTGGCCGATAATGCCTGAAGTAATAAAATGGCCTCCGTCTTTGAGCAGGTCGTACGCCTGTGATGTAAAACGGAGAATCACTTCTGCCAAAATATTTGCGACAATGACATCATGTTCGCCCGTGATGCCGTCTAACAAATTGTTCTGCTTCACTTCGGCCGTATCACTCACTTTGTTCAATTTCACATTCAGACGCGCGCTTTCAACAGCGACCGGATCAAGGTCATACGCATGAACCGATTCGGCCTCAAGCATGGCGGCCGCGATGCTTAAAATTCCTGAACCGGTGCCGACATCAATGATACGGTCGCCTTTTTGAACGATACGCTCAAGCGCCTGAATGCACAGAACTGTTGTCGGATGCGTTCCCGTACCGAATGCCATACCCGGATCCATTTCGATAATCAGTTCATCTGTATGAACAGGTGTGTACGTTTCCCATGTGGGAACGATCGTGAACTTTTCAGAAATTTTCACAGGATGATAATACTTTTTCCAAGCTGTCGCCCATTCTTCTTCATTCACTTCAGAAATGGTGATTTTGTTTCTGCCCAAATCAATGTCGTACAAAAGCAGATTATTAATCGTCTCTTTAATGCCGTCCACCGTTTCGCCGAGGAAACTGTTGATCGGCAGATACGCTTTGACAATGACACCCTCATCGGGGTAATCATTGGGGTCGAGCTGGTAGATTTCCCCGTAAACATTCTCACGCTCTTTCATTAAATCAAGCGGATCTTCGATGACAACCCCGCTCGCACCAGCTTCATGCAAAATATTTGAGATGGGTTCGACCGCTTCATGTGTTGTGTGAATGCTGATTTCGGACCATTTCAAAACTACCAACTCCTATCCAATCATTACTCGCCTTTAAATGCGCGTTTTACTTTGTCAAAGAAACTCATTTCTTGTTCATCCGGCAGGTTTCCGCTGACTTCAGCGAACTCGCGGATGATGTCTTTTTGTTTGTCTGTCAGATTCGTCGGTGTGACGACGCGGACGACAATGTGCTGGTCGCCTTGTCCGTAGCCCCGGACGTTCTGAACGCCTTTGCCTCTTAATCTGAATTTCGTGCCTGTTTGTGTGCCGGCAGGTATTTTCAATTTCACTTTTCCGTGAAGCGTCGGCACTTCCACTTCGTCTCCGAGTGCCGCTTGGGCAAACGTTAACGGCATTTCGCAATAAATATCGTCTCCGTCGCGCTCAAAGAACTCGTGGGCGCGCACATGGAATACGACAAACAGATCTCCCGCAGGCCCTCCGTTTACGCCCGGTTCACCTTGGCCCGGAACGCGCAGCTGCTGTCCGTCATCCACACCGGCAGGAATCGTGACATTGATTTTTTTCCGTTTTTTCACTTTGCCCGTGCCGCCGCAGTCAGAACACTTGTTTTTGATGATTTTTCCTGTTCCTTCACAGTGGTGGCAGACTCTTCGGTTAACCACTTTGCCAAACGGCGTGTTCTGTTCGACGTTCAGCTGACCTGAACCTCCACAGTGCGAGCACGTATCCGGCTTTGTTCCCGGCTTCGCGCCAGACCCTTTACATGTTTCGCAATTCTCTTCGCGCGGAATTTCAATGATCGTTTCTTTTCCGAAAGCCGCGTCTTCAAATGACAGGGTCATTGTATACTGCAGATCCGCGCCTTGCCGCGGCGCATTCGGGTCACGGCGTCTCGTGCCGCCTCCGAAGATGCTTGAGAAAATGTCATCGAAACCGAAGCCGCCGAAGTCTCCGCCGCCTCCGAAACCGCCGCCGAATCCCTGGTTAGGGTCTGTATGGCCGAATTGGTCATATTGAGCGCGTTTTTGGTCGTCTGAGAGCGCTTCGTACGCTTCTTTTACCTCTTTGAATTTTTCATCTGCTCCGGATTCTTTATTGATATCAGGATGATATTTTTTTGAAAGCTTCCGATAGGCTTTTTTGATTTCATCCTTTGAAGCGCTCTTACTTACCCCAAGCACTTCATAGTAATCACGCTTACTCATCTCGCTTCACTCTCCCGAATTTCTCACATAAATTAGATTGTATCATTTTGAATTATGTTTTTTCAATTCCTTTTATCCCGGGCAAGAAAAAAAGTCAAAGCCAAGAGATGCCTGACTTTGACTTTCTGTCTGTTGAATCAGAATATGCTGTGTGTTCTTCCGCCTATAGCCTATGCGGGAAAGAACTTATTTTTTCGTTTCGTCGTCTTTTACTTCTTCGTATTCCGCATCGACAACGTTGTCGTCCGCTTTTTTGCCTTCAGCGTTTGCTCCGCCTTCAGCCTGCTGCGCTTTCGCCGCTTCTTCGTAAAGCTTCATAGAAAGCTCTTGAACGATTGTTTGAAGTTCATCTTTTTTCGCTTTGATGTCTTCAATTTCGTTTTTCTCGATAGCGGCTTTCAGCGCGTCTTTCGCGTCGTTTGCTTTTTTCACTTGCTCTTCGTCCACTTTGCCTTCCAGATCTTTTAATGTTTTTTCCGTTTGGAACACAAGCTGGTCAGCTTCGTTGCGGACTTCGATTTCTTCTTTTCTCTTCGCATCAGCGTCAGCGTTTTCTTCCGCTTCTTTTACCATGCGTTCGATCTCATCATCAGAAAGACCTGAAGAAGATTTGATTGTAATGTTTTGTTCTTTTCCTGTGCCTAAATCTTTCGCTCTTACATTTACGATACCGTTTTTGTCAATATCGAAAGAAACTTCGATTTGCGGTACGCCGCGCGGTGCAGGCGGGATATCAGTAAGCTGGAAGCGGCCGAGCGTTTTGTTGTCGGCAGACATCGGGCGCTCACCTTGAAGCACGTGAATGTCAACAGCCGTTTGGTTGTCAGCTGCAGTTGAGAATACTTGAGACTTGCTCGTCGGAATTGTCGTGTTGCGGTCGATCAGTTTCGTGAACACGCCGCCCATTGTTTCAATACCGAGAGAAAGCGGTGTAACGTCAAGAAGAACAACGTCTTTTACGTCTCCAGTGATGACGCCGCCTTGAATCGCTGCACCCAGCGCTACAACTTCATCAGGGTTTACGCCTTTATGCGCTTCTTTACCCGTTTCTTTTTTGATTGCTTCCTGTACGGCAGGAATACGTGTTGATCCGCCGACAAGGATAACTTTATCGATTTCGCTTGCAGAAAGATCCGCATCTTGAAGAGCCTGACGGACAGGAGCCATTGTGCGCTCAACAAGGTGAGCGGAAAGCTCTTCGAATTTAGCGCGAGTCAGTGTCAGCTCAAGGTGAAGAGGACCTGCTTCTCCCGCCGTGATAAACGGTAAAGAAATTTGTGTGGATGATACGCCGGAAAGATCTTTTTTCGCTTTTTCAGCCGCATCTTTTAAACGCTGAAGCGCCATTTTGTCTTTTGAAAGATCAATGCCGTTTTCTTTTTTGAATTCTGCTACGAGATGATCGATGATGACTTGGTCAAAGTCGTCCCCGCCAAGACGGTTGTCACCGGCAGTTGAACGGACTTCAAACACGCCGTCGCCAAGTTCAAGAACAGATACGTCAAACGTACCGCCGCCAAGGTCGTAAACAAGAATTGTTTGGTCTTCATCCGTTTTATCAAGTCCGTATGCAAGCGCTGCTGCAGTCGGCTCGTTGATAATACGCTCTACTTCAAGACCGGCGATTTTACCGGCATCTTTTGTCGCTTGGCGCTCAGCATCGTTGAAGTATGCAGGAACCGTGATAACGGCTTTTGAAACTGTTTCGCCGAGGTAGCTTTCAGCATATGCTTTCAGATGCTGAAGGATAATAGCTGACACTTCTTGAGGCGTGTAGTCTTTTCCTTCAATTTCCACTTTATAGTCAGTACCCATATGGCGTTTAACAGACATGATTGTGTTAGGATTTGTGATTGATTGGCGTTTCGCCACTTCCCCTACTTGGCGCTCGCCGTTTTTAAATGCAACGACTGACGGAGTCGTACGGTTTCCTTCAGCATTGGCGATGACTGTAGGCTCTCCGCCTTCAAGCACTGCCACACATGAGTTTGTCGTACCCAAGTCAATTCCGATTACTTTACTCACTTTGAATTACCTCCTGCTATGTAGTTATTGATTCACTTTTACCATTGAAGGACGGATGACGCGATCCTTCAGTTTGTAGCCTTTTTGCAGTTCTTCGATAACAATATTGCTGCCGAAGTTTTCATCTTCCACCTGCATGACAGCTTGGTGAAGGTTCGGATCAAATTCCTGACCGACAGCTTCGATGGCTTCAACGCCTTCTTTTTCAAGTGCGTCCATCAGCTGGCGGCGGACCATTTCCATACCTTGCAGCAAGCTTTTTGTCTGCTCGCTTTCAGCTTCTACCTGTAATGCCCGTTCAAAGTTGTCGAGAGCCGGAAGGATTTCCGTTACGACGTTTTGAGAACGGTATTTCTGAGCAGCTTCCATTTCAAGGCGGCTGCGTCGTTTATAGTTTTCAAAGTCTGCTTGAACACGCAAAAGCTTGTTTTCTTTTTCATCAAGCAAACCCTGCAATTCATCAATTTGGTGCTGAAGGGCTTCTTCCTGACCTGCCGTTTCTTCATGCTGCTCTTGTGAAGCGGCTTGTTCTGCCTGTTCTGTCACTTCTTCTTGTTCTGCTGCTTCAACCTGTTCTGCGGTTTGTTTTTCTTCTGACATTGTGTTCACCTCCCTCAAATGCTGTAAAAAGATGACTGAAAATGATTGCCAAAATTCCCTTATTCATCATACAAACTTGTGAATGCTTTTGACAAGTCCGAAGTCACGTGCTGCAGCAGGCTGACGACTCTTGAATAATTCATGCGCGTCGGCCCGATAATCGCGATTGATCCGATCTGTTTCGTATCAACTGTATAGGTGGCCGTGATTAAACTGCAGTTTTCCATTTCTTCGTAGTCGTTTTCTTTCCCGATTTTGATTGAAATCCCGGCTTTTGATGACTGAAACAGCTTCAGAACATCCTGCTCTTTTTCAATTAAAGATAAGAGCGAGCGGACCCTTTCAATATCATGGAACTCCGGCTGATTCAGCATGTTGATCTTTCCGCCGAAAAACAATTTCTCGACGTGGGCCGCCGGATGGAATGTGGAGCGGAGCGATTCAAGTATGCTGTCATAGTTGGCGATATGCTGCCTTAAATATGTGACAACCTCTTTGAAAATGCGCTCATTCAGTTCGTCCATCGGCACGCCCGCTAATCGATCGTTTAATATATTGACCAGTTTTTCAATATCGGCCAAATCCACTTTAGCCGGGAAATTGATGGTGCGGTTTTCGACATGCCCCGTGTTCGTGACGAGGATGGCGACCGCCTTATCCGGCTGGATCGGAACGATTTGAATCTGTTTAAGATAGTTCTCGCTCAGCGTCGGCCCGAGGACAATCGATGTGTAGTTTGTCAGATCGGACAGGATTTGCGCTGATTTTTGGACTGTTTTTTCCAGCTCGAAGATTTTTTCTTTAAATATCGAGTGAATTAAATCCAGATCGGTTTTTGTCAGCTTGACGGGTGACAGCAAATGATCGACATAATACCTGTACCCTTTTTCCGACGGAATCCGTCCTGAGGATGAATGGGTTTTTTCAATAAAGCCCAATTCCTCCAAGTCAGCCATCTCGTTTCTGATCGTTGCAGAGCTGAATGTAATCTCGTCTTTTTTTGAAAGAGTTCTTGATCCTACAGGCTGCGCTGATTGTATAAAATCATTAATAATCACTTGCAGGATCAACAGCTGACGATTTGTTAACATCATCATCACCCCTGTTAGCACTCAAGGTCAGCGAGTGCTAATTCTATATCAAAAGTAACAAACCAAAAGAAAAATGTCAATTATAACTCACCCAAAAAAGCGCCAAAAACCTCATTTCCTAATAATTTGCCCTCATGCGTTAATGCAACCGATTCTTCCGCGTCACAGATCAGGCCTTTTTCGGTTAAATCTTTGAGAACATCGGGAAACAGTTCGTCGACCGAGCGTCCGAATTTATCGAGAAAAGCTTGCTTTTGTACGCCGGACATTTTTCTGAGACCGAGGAACATTTCTTCTTCAATCTGCTCCTCACGTGTCACCTTGTGCGTGTCACGGTAAGGCAGCCCCTTTTCTTCGATGAGCTGCATGTAATGTTTCACAGGCCCGGCGTTGACGGTGCGCGTGCCGCTGATATATCCGTGAGCGCCTGCGCCAAAACCGAAATACTCTTCATTGCTCCAATACGTCAGATTATGCTGGGACTCGTATCCGGGCTTTGCAAAGTTACTGATCTCGTATTGACGGATGCCCGCCTCACTCATCTGTCTCATGACCGTTTCATACATCTCGGCCTCTTGTTCTTGCGCCGGGAGATGCAGGCGGCCTTTTTGCATTAAATTATAAAACACCGTTTTCGGCTCTACGATCAGCGAGTAAACGGAATAGTGCTCCGCATCAAGAGACAAAGCCGTTTTGACGGAATTGTCAAGATCGGCCAGCGTCTGACCCGGCAGGCCGAACATCAAATCGAGACTGATGTTGTCGAAGCCGAGAGCCCTCGCACGTTCAAAGGAAGTGAATACGTCCTTTTGTTTATGCACTCTGCCGATTTTTTGTAAAAGCTCATCTTCAAAGGTTTGAACACCGAAGCTCAGCCGGTTGACACCGGCATTTTTCATGATTTTTAATTTTTCCGGGGACAAATCATCCGGATTCGCTTCCGCGGCAAATTCTATGAGTCCGTCAGAAGGCTTCAGCACGCGGTGAATGGAATCCATCAATTTTTCCAGCTGGACGGGTGAGAGCGATGTCGGCGTGCCTCCCCCGATAAAGATCGTACGGAGATCAGGGCGTCCCGTCCGTTCTATTGTATTTATCATTTCCTTTTCGAGTGAGTTTAAGTACTCATCGACAGGCTGGCTCTGAATAAAATATTTATTGAAATCGCAATAATGGCAGATATGCTCACAAAACGGAATATGAATATAAGCTGATTTCATTTTGAAACACCTTCTTCTTTACAGAAAGAAGCCGCAGCGCGGGACTGCGGCGGCTTCCGTTATTTTTTCGGGCTGTCATCCATTTTAAGAACGGCCATAAACGCTTCCTGCGGCACTTCTACTGAGCCGACCTGCTTCATCCGGCGTTTTCCTTCTTTTTGTTTTTCAAGAAGCTTCCGTTTCCGCGAGATGTCTCCTCCGTAACACTTTGCAAGGACGTTTTTCCGCATGGCCTTAATGGTTGAGCGGGCCACGATTTTCTGTCCGATCGCCGCTTGAATCGGTACTTCAAAGTGCTGGCGCGGAATAAGCTCTTTCAGTTTTTCCACAATTACTTTTCCGCGTTCGTACGCGTAATCGCGATGCACGATAAATGAAAGGGCGTCGATTTTTTCTCCGTTCAGCATAATATCCATCTTGACAAGTTTAGACGGTTTGTAGCCGATCAGTTCGTAATCAAAGGACGCGTAGCCTTTTGTGCTTGATTTCAGCTGATCAAAAAATTCATATACGATTTCCGCTAATGGCATGTCATAGACAATGCTGACACGATTTGCGTCTAAATATTGCATGTCGATAAAATTGCCGCGTTTTCCTTGGCAAAGCTCCATCACCGCACCGACATAATCGTTCGGCACCATCATTGTCGCTTTTACATAAGGTTCTTCCACCCGCTCTATTTTTTGGGGATCAGGCATGTTTGACGGGTTATCCACGATGACCTTTTCGCCGTCCGTCATATATACGTCATAAATAACGCTCGGCGCGGTCGTAATAAGATCAATTTTAAATTCCCGTTCAATCCGCTCTTGAATGATCTCCATGTGAAGCATTCCTAAAAAGCCGCAGCGGAAACCGAAGCCGAGGGCTTGTGACGTCTCCGCCTCGTATTGAAGAGATGAATCGTTCAATTCAAGTTTTTCCAGAGCCTCGCGCAAATCATTATATTTGGCTGTGTCAATCGGATAAAGTCCGCAGTATACCATCGGATTGAGTTTGCGGTAGCCAGGCAATGCTTCGGCAGCCTGATTGGCCGCGCTTGTTATCGTGTCACCGACGCGTGTGTCACCGACATTTTTAATCGCAGCAGTTAAAAAGCCTACATCGCCGACAGTCAGTTCATCTGTCGGAGTTGCTTTCGGCGTGAACACACCGACTTCTGTCACTTCAAACTCTTTTCCGGTTGCCATCATTTTAATTTTCTGGCCCGGTTTGACCGTTCCTTCTACGACTCTGATATACGCGACGACTCCGCGGTACGCGTCATAAAGCGAGTCAAAGATGAGCGCTTTCAGCGGAGCTTCCGGGTCTCCCGCGGGAGCCGGCACTTTTTCTACGATCTGTTCTAAAATGTCTTCGATGCCGATGCCCGCTTTCGCTGAAGCGAGGACGGCGTCTGAAGCGTCAAGGCCGATAACGTCCTCAACCTCTTGACGCACACGTTCTGGCTCTGCGCTCGGAAGATCGATTTTATTAATGACAGGAAGAATCTCAAGATCATTATCAAGCGCCAGATAGACGTTCGCCAATGTCTGCGCTTCTATTCCCTGAGCCGCATCAACAACGAGAATCGCGCCTTCACAGGCAGCCAGGCTTCGCGATACTTCATATGTAAAGTCGACGTGTCCGGGCGTGTCGATGAGATGGAATATATATTCTTCTCCGTCTTTTGCTTTATATTTCAGCTGAACGGAATTTAATTTGATGGTAATTCCCCGTTCGCGTTCAAGGTCCATTGAATCAAGCAATTGTTCTTTCATTTCCCGCTGGGTGATCGCCGATGTTTTTTCTAAAATCCGATCCGCCAAGGTCGATTTGCCGTGGTCTATGTGGGCGATGATGGAGAAATTCCGGATTCTTGACTGCCTCTCTAAACGCTTTTCTTTATCTGTCACAATCTATCACTCCTACTATTAAACGCAAAATACACTAGCTTAGATTATATCAATAGGATTGTAAACATTCAATTAAAACAAGAAAGAGAAAAGCTTCCTTTAAGGAATCATCCGCTTTTCTCTTCATCAATGCTAACGGTTCAGTTTCGAAACCCACTCATACATCGCCTGCGCCGAGTCCGTCACGGTATTTGAAAGGGTTTCCCCGGCTTTTGAAAACAAGTTGAAGGTTTCCGCCTGTTCCAGCTGTTTTTGTTTTTCTTCCAGATCTTTCGCCGTAACGGTTTGCCCCAAAATGGAAGCTTCTTTTTCCTGTCCTTCTCCGCCGCCGAGCGTAAATGCTCCTTTTAAAGAAGGGTCTTTGTATCCTTTCATATCAAGCATTCCGCTGTTTGCCTGCTGCATGCCGAACAATACGCCGAAAAACATGACAATGGCGATCAGCAGGCATTTGCCGGTAAAACGGATCATTCGAATCACCTGATTTCTATTGTTTTTTCTTCTCTCCTGATTGCGAGCTGACCTTTTCTGCATCCCAGTACAGTTCGCTGAACACATCGGCCACGGCATCCGATGCGCGCCTCAGTTCTTCAAGATTGTTATCCACGCCCCCGAATTCCAGCAGAAGCGACCGGTCGTTTAAATCTTGGTTGTATACTCCATTATCTCCCGGAGAGCCTTTTGATAAAACACCGACGCTTAAGCCGGGGTATTTTTTCTCCATGAGCTTATGAAGTTCACTTGCGAGTTTATAGTTTTCTTCAAAATTAGCGCTTTTTTTGCCGACGACGATGGCGACTCTGGCATAGCTTTTTCCTTTGATGTCGGCTGTCGTATTTTTCTTGCGGCGGGAATCCCGGTGAATGTCTATGGTATATTGCAGGTTTTTATTTTTAGTGAGCGCGCTTTTTACGACCGGCCTTGATTCGTCGTAGCTTCGCGCATAATTTAAGCCGTCTTTGTTCAGGCGGGCCTGAATGTCGGTTTTATCTACGGTCGCTCCTACACCTTGCGCTTCAAGCGCTTTTCCGAACATATCTCCGACAAGCGTGACATTGGCCTTCGAATGGCGGGCGTTATCCGGATTTGTTTCCCCCTTTAACAGAGGAAGATAGGATTCGGTATTATGAGTGTGGTAAATAAAAACGACTTTTTTGCTGCCTGTTGAATGTTTCGGCGGCGCCGTTTCTTCTTTTTTCGTTTTGTTTTCGATTTCTGCCAGGTTCACTTCTTTTTCTTTTTCCATCACCTTTGACGGCGGCGGAGATTCAGCCGGCATATTCGTATAATCCGTCCCCTGCCCCGCCAGAAGGATCTCCGTATCATATTGGGCAAATCCCGGCAGCTCACGTCCCAAGAAACTCCGCGGGTCTTCCATATTAATGCTTGTCGCCAGTTTTAAGGAAAGCCGGGACAGCTGAAAAGAGTCTTTTTCAGGAAGCTCTGAGGCGAAATAATGATTTTCCATGCCGAGGAGGTGCGCAAACGCGTCACCCGGAAGTTCTCCGGCAATTCCGTGAAGAGAATCCGAAGAAAGCCTCAGTTCAGGGCGAAGCGATGTGAGCACACCCGATAATACGAAAATAACGATAAGGCTTGTCATAAACAAAAACATGCCCTTGAGCGCATTTCCACCGTTTACTGCAACGACAATTTGACGGTTTCTGCGTTTTTTTCTCATGATTTGAATCCCTCCAGCGCTTGTCTAGTAATTACTCTATGAACAAGCTAGAGGAGGTAGAACCATTTTAATGATTATAAGAACCTTTGTTATCTTGTGACACTTTTTCATGAAGGGCGGTGTTTAACCCGTTTGCAAGCACGTTCGCCATATCATCAATAAAGGTGTCAATCTCCTTCGGCGTGACCATCAGATTATGGCCGAGCGGAGAAAGCACTTCATGAATCAGCTGGCGTTTTTCGTTTTCGTCCAGCGTGCCGACAATACCGAGAAAGGATTGGCGTTCTTTTTCTCCGGGAAGGTCTTCGTCTGTCAGCACCTTCTTTTTGCCGAAGTTCATTCCGGCGGGCACCAGAGATCTTGACGGGCTGTCATCTTTCATCTCTCTGCCGAAATGTTTTAATATATAATCCACCGTATCGCTTGCGATCGTAACCGCATCAACAACAGTCGGTACCCCGATTGCGATGACGGGAATGCCGAGCGTTTCCTTGCTTAATTCTTTTCTCTTATTGCCGACGCCTGATCCCGGGTGAATGCCCGTATCAGAAAATTGGATGGTCGTGTTCACCCTTTCAACGGCTCTTGCCGCAAGAGCGTCTACCGCGATCACAAAATCCGGCTTTGATTCTTTGATGACACCTTGAATAATATCGCTCGTTTCAATTCCCGTTAATCCCATCACACCGGGAGCAAGCGCGCTGACCGGCCTGTACCCTTCCTGCACATTTTCAGGCTGAAGCCTGAACAGATGCCTTGTCACAAGAAGGTTTTCGGTCACGAGAGGGCCGAGCGCATCCGGCGTCACATTCCAGTTGCCGAGACCGACGATCAAACAGCTTGCATCCTTTGGAATCTTTAATGCCGACAGATAGGCGGAAAATTCCTCGGCAAACACTTCCGTTACTTTTTCCTGCATGTCAGAGTCGTGTTCCCGAACCCCTTGAGCCTCGATCGTGACATAGCGTCCCTGCTTTTTCCCCGATAGCTCGGCGCCTTCTTTGGTAATATCGACGGTTCTGACTTTAATGCCGCCCTTGTCGCGTTCTTTTTCAATAAACCCGTTTATTTCTTTTTTCTGACCGGCTTGTCCGTCTTTTACCGCCTGTTTCGTTTCTACCGCTAAATCCGTCCGTATCAGAAATTGATTGACATCCAGTTCGTTGTTTTTCACAGGGAAGACCTCCTTCAATCATCGTGGTACATAGTGTGGCCATTTACAAAACGAATCATGCGAATTTACCCATCAACGAAAAATACTTTACATTTATATTGCAATCTAAAGTTCTGTTTGATAGAATACAATTTGTTCTATTGTGAAGAAGATTTAACCTTAAGACACTGTGCTACAGGTTGTATCTTAGGAGGTGAAACACATGCCAAACATTAAATCAGCGATTAAACGTACAAAAACAAACAACGAACGCCGCGCTCATAACGCGACAATCAAATCTGCTATGCGTACTGCAATCAAACAAGTTGAAGCTTCTGTTGCTAACAACGAAGCGGATAAAGCGAAAACTGCTCTTTCTGAAGCAGCGAAACGCATTGATAAAGCAGTGAAAACAGGTCTTGTACACAAAAATGCCGCAGCTCGATACAAATCTAGACTTGCGAAACAAGTGAACGGACTTTCTGCATAATACAAAAACGATCCCTTTAACGGGGATCGTTTTTTTCATTCAGTCCGGAGAAGCTCAAGGAGAAAGAGCTCCAGCAAAAGCTGCTTGTCCTTTTTCCCCGTTTTCATTTCATAATCCATCACTGCGAGTCTTTCTATAATACGCCGCAGCTCTTCTTCAGAAAAAAGCCTCGCCTGATCCATCGCCAGCTTTACCCGGAAGGGGTGGACCTTTAAGTTGGAAGCGATTTGCTTTTGGCCGTATCCTTGTCCTGCAAAATACTTTGTCTGCATAATCAGACGGAATTGGTTGGCGATCAGCGCCATAATTTTGATCGGTTCTTCGTTTTGTTTTAAAAGATCATAAAATATTTGAAGACTTTCCGTCCGTTTTCGGTTCACGATTTTGTTGATCAGCTCAAAAATATTCTGCTCCAAACTTCTTGCGACGAGCTCCCGGACATCTTCAAGCGTGATCTCATGTCTGTCACCGGTGTAGGCGGAGAGTTTTTGTATTTCCTGATATATGGAAGACAGATGGCCGTTTGCAAGCAGAACCAAATGCTCGGCAGCTTCTGTATCGATCGTTTTATTTTCGGATTTCGCCAGATTAATCGTAAAATCAGTCGTCTCCTTTGCATTCAGCTCCTTAGCTTCAATCATAAGGGCTTTTTGCTTCAGCGCTTTCGTCAGCTTTTTCCGTTCGTCCAGTTTCTCATACGGAGCCACAATCACAAAGACAGTGTAAGGTGCAGGCTCCTTCAGATAAGTCTCCAGAGCGGCTGTATTATGCTCTATTTTTTCTTTCTTTTTTTCCCCTGTTAAAAAAGACGGATTTTTTACGATGACCAGCCGCTTCTCTCCCATAAACGGAAACGTTTCCGCATCGGTTACGGCCTGGTCAAGCGGATCTTCTTCAAGATCAAAAACAGACAGGTTAAAATCCTTTGTCTCCTCATCAACGACAGCTTGTCTGATCCGGCTGACAGTCTCTTGGAGCAGATACGTTTCTTTTCCGTATAAGCAATAAACGGAGCGGACATCCCCTTTTTTCAGGGCTTTCCAAACATCAAATACCATGATCGTATGACTTCCTCTCTTTCTTGATCCCCTTCTATCCTAAATTGAGTTCGGCAAATAGTAAAGAGGAAGCTTTAAGGACAGCTTCCTCATTTATAATAAACGCCTGATTCACAAGCTCCCGGGTCTGCTTGTAAAAAGGCGATAATCACAAGAACAGAAAACGTTACCATCACTTCTAGATTTTTCAAAACAATTCCAGTATACTTAGGGAAGTCAGGAGGGATGAAATTGAATGATTTTGAAAAAAACGTTCAAAGCAAACGAAATGATGCTGTTGACTCAGCTGTCGGTTTTGTCGTGTCCTTCGGATTTTTCGCCTTTTTGTTCGTGATGGCAACAGCCATCCATCTTATCGGCTCTTAGCCGCATTCCGGGCTGCTGTCAATCGGCAGTCTTTTTTACTTCTTGCGCCCTGGTTTCTTCTATATCATATGGAGGGAAGACGGAAAACGTTCCGGCACCTTTTTTAAATCTGTATTGAATCGTTCCGCTGACATCGGTGCGAAGCACATTGACAGAGTACGCCTTCAAACGATCCAGCACTTCTTCATGCGGATGATGGTATCGATTCTCTTTTCCTGCTGAAATCAGCGCTGCTTCCGGCTGAAGCTGTTTCAAAAAGGCTTCACTCGTAGAGCTTTTGCTGCCGTGATGACCCGCCTTCAATATATCAGCCTTCAGATTCGGATACGTTTTCATCACTTCCATTTCGCCGTCCGATTCTAAATCTCCCGTCAAAAGCCAGCTCACTCCGCCTAAAACCGTCCAAAGCACCAGTGACGAATCATTTTTACTCCTTCCGTCAGACGACTCCGGAGACAGCACCTGAAACTGAAGATCACCGGCTGTAATGGTGTCGCCCCGCTTTGCTTCGGCAACGGGAATGTTGTTTTCTTTCGCCATATTTAATATGTTCTGATCCTTCGGTTCTTTTACGAATCCCACGGGGACAATTAACCGTTTGACTCTATGATTTTTGATTAACACTCCGGCTTCTCCGATGTGATCTTGATCCGCATGGGTTAAAATCAGCGCATCCAGCTTTTTCACCCCTTTTCCGTTTAAGAACGGAATCAAAACCTTCTCGCCGATAGAATACGGGTGGCGTTTTTCTTTCCATGATTCTCCGGGATAAGCAATCACTCCCCCTGTATCAACCATTACGGTCCCTTTGCGGTGCGGCGCGCTTATAAACAGTGAGTCTCCCTGCCCGATATCAAGCATATCCGCTTCTCCCCATGGACTGAAATACGGACGGCATATTAAATAAGCCAAAATCGCGCAGAAAAAAAGAGCCGATTTCCTGAGTTTTAAAAAACCTCCCTTTTCCAAAGCCGCAAAAAGCGTAAAAACGGAAACCGCAAGCAGAAGAAGGGAAACAAAGTCAGGCTTTGACACAATCATAGTAAATAAATCAACTGATGCCGCATATGTAATGAAATCATGCACAGGCTTCATCACAAGGTCGAACATATCAAACAAACATTCTCCCATCTGCCTTGAAAGTAAAAGAAGAAGGAAACCGATGACAGAAACCGGAATGACAAATAACGTATAAAATGGCACCATCACCATATTCATCGGAAAACTGACAAGTGAAATCTGCTGAAAATGGTAGAGAAGAAACGGAAGTGAGCTGAGCTCCGCAATGAATGAAGCCATCGCAAGCCCGGCAAGTCTGCTTTTCCCCGCTTTCTTTAAAATGGAGGATGACAGAATTAAAGAGGCGCTCACCGCAAAGGAAAGCTGGAAGCCCGCCTGCCAAAGGAAGTAAGGATTAAACAGCAGGAGCAGCAGATAAGACAGGGACAATGCAGCAGAGGAATGAATGCCGCGTTTAACAAGAGTTCCGGCGATATAAAATCCCAGCATGAGGGATGCGCGCAATACGGATGGGGCGGCACCGCTCAGCAGCGTATACACCGGCAAAAACAGCAACAGCAAAATTCCCGCTTTTTCTCTTGTCAGCCCGATTCTGATCAGAGCATAAAATAATCCCGCCGTAATAAGACCGACATGCATTCCGGAAATCGCCATTAAATGAACGACTCCCAAATTTTGATATGCACTCAGTATATCGTCCTCTATAGAAAATTTTTCACCTAAGGTCAGCGCTTCAACAATTCCGGCGGAAGATTCAGGCACGTGATTCCGAATGATCGAAATCAAATTTTTTCTGATGTTCAGCAGTTTAAACAGCGGCTGTTTGGATTTTTCACACTGCTGAATGGAAGTCACGGAAAATAACCAGTGAATCTGCTGAGAGTAAAGATATTCTTTATAATCAAAACCTCCGGGAACCGTCGCATGTGCAGGCTGTTCCAGAGAGCCTGTAAACGTGCAGCGCATCCCCGGTTCAAGCTGTTCAATAAGTCTCTTTTCCTCAAGTGAACGGATTTTGTACGAAGCCGCCCATTTTTCCTTGTCATGTGTACGGATAACAGCTGACATTTTCGCTCCGTCAACCTTCGGAATATTAGTGATGACGGCCTGTTCAGTATAACTGCCGGCCTGATACCGCGTTACATTCGCAGCGTCACAAACCGTATAAAGAAAGAAATAAAGACAAAAAGAAACGAGGCAGACGATAACCGGAGCATACTGCTTTGTTTTTACAATAATAAAGAGAAGAAACAGAAGAAAAAGGAGCAGAACCCAGAAGACATGAGCGGCGGCAATTCCCGCAGTTGCAGAAACCGCCGCCAGAGGCAAAAGAAGGTATTTATATTTCATTTATACGTAACTGGTAAACAGCTCATTGGCCTGTTCATGAATTTTTTTCAGTTCATCTGCCTTAACCCCCGCATCAGATAATTGCTGAATCAGACCTGCTACAAAAGACAATTTTTCACGGTTTTTCAGATCGATGATCATTTCATCAAGTTCGACCTGCTCCACCTTGACTCCGGCTTGGCTGAACAGCTCTTTTGCATAAGGCTGTGTTTTGTAATCTTCGGCATAATAAACCGTTTTGATGCCTGCCTGGATAATTGATTTACAGCATTGAATACAAGGATAATGCGTCACATAAATTTCGGCGCCCTCCGTCGGAACACCGAACTTAGAACATTGCAGAATCGCATTCATCTCTGCATGTATGGTCCGCTGGCAATGATTATCTATTAAAAGACATCCTTCATCAGCGCAATGGACGCCGCCGGCGATTGAGCCGTTGTATCCGCCGGCAATCATCCGCTTATCTCTGACTACGGTTGCCCCGACTGACAGTCTCGGGCATGTGCTTCTCAGCGCCAGCAAATGGCTTTGCGCCATAAAATATTGATTCCATGAGATTCGTTCCACAAGTGTTCCCTCCAAAAAGTCTTGTTGCTTTTCTAAGTTTACATAGATTTAAGCAGAACCGTCAATTCACTTTACCGTAATGGAAGTTTTTATCCGCTCAAATGACTTTTCTCCAAAGCCTGATACATTCATCAAATCTTCAGCAGTCTGAAACCGTCCTTTTTCTTCTCGGTAGGCGATAATCGCTTCCGCTTTTTTCTGCCCCACCCCGGAAATCGCCTGAAGTTCGTCCAGAGATGCCGTATTGATATTGACAGCTGCATTCTCCTTTTCACCCGCTGCTGTTTTCGGGCGATTCTCCTCTTCGCCTTCACTCGGAATATAAACAATCGTCCCGTCCTGCAGCTGCTCTGCTAAATTAACTTTCAATTCATCCGCCTTTTTCTTCAGGCCGCCGGCTTTTTCAATGGCTTGAGTCACTCTGTCTCCCGCTTTCATTTCATACACGCCGGGATTTCGGACCGCGCCTTTCACATCAATCATAATCTTGTCGTCTGCGGTGTCTTTTTTGTCCGCGACGGATGCTGAGGCTGTTTGGCCGAGCACGGACTGCTGTTTGACCGGCTCTTCCTTTTCAGAACGAAACAGCCAAATGCAGATAAAAACCGCCCCTGCTACAAGACAAGCGCCCAGAATTTTCAGGTTCCGCCGCAGCCGCTCCGTCATCATCGCTTTCGTCATATTGCATTGCCTCCCCGCATAAGGTTTAGAGGATTAAGGGAAAAAGGAGGGGAATTCATTGAAAATAGGCTTTATCGGCACCGGAAACATGGGAACGATCCTGATTGAATCGTTTATCGAATCAAACGCTGCCGATCCCTCACATATCACCATCACAAACAGAACAATCGAAAAAGCATTAAAACTAAAAGAACGTTTCAGCGGCATCCATGTCACCGAGGATCAGGAAAAGCTCGTACAGGAAAATGAAATAATATTCATTTGTGTAAAACCGCTGGATATATATCCTTTGCTGAAGAAACTCACACCGCATTTACGGAAAGATCACATTTTAATCTCCATTACCAGTCCCGTTCAGACGGATCAGATTGAACATACGGTTCCGTGTCAGACGGCCCGCGTCATTCCGAGCATTACGAACCGCGCCTTGGCCGGCGTCTCGCTTGTTACGTTCGGCAAAAGCTGCAGCGAGTCTGCAAAAGCGGATATTCAAACGCTGTTCACTCATATTTCAAAACCTGTGGAAATCAGCAGCGGCATTACAAGAGCGGCGTCAGACATTGTCAGCTGCGGGCCCGCTTTTATGAGTTATCTCGTTCAGCGCTTTATTGACGCGGCAGTGGAAGAAACGGACATCACCAAAGAAGAAGCCGTGATTATGTCGACGGAAATGCTTGTCGGTCTCGGAAAGCTTCTGGAAACAGGGCATTACACGCTTCCCGCCTTGCAGGAAAAAGTATGCGTAAAAGGCGGCGTCACCGGAGAAGGACTGAAGGCTCTCGAAAGCGGTGTTCAGGATATGTTCAACCGTGTCTTTCAGCGTACACATGACAAATACGATGAAGATATATCGTTAGTGAAGAAGCAATTTCACGTGTAACTGAGTATGCCATAAAGTACTTTAGCGCACCAATCGCAAAAAATGCATTTTAAAAACCATCGTTCCGTTTAAACGATGGTTTTTGGTTTGCCTGCCGTGAAGAAAAGACGTTCAGACTCTGTTGAAGGAGGCCGGTCTGTAAAATCAGCCGTCACCTTCTTCAGTTCAAATCCGGTCTCTGCAAGCATTTGTTCATATTCTTCAATGTAAAATGTTTTTTGCTCATGCGTCTCGTCATAACGGTCATAAGATTGTCCGTTCCATACGAAAAAGGACATATCATGGATGACAGAAAGCTCTTCATCGCCGGCAAAGCTTTGCCAGATATAGCTGATCTGCTCATCCTGATCCGCATGGGTGCTGTCCGGAAAAAGCTCCGTCATTTTATATGGGGAATGGACGTCAAACAGAAGCAGGCCGTCCTCCTTCAAAACTTGAAAAACACTTTTGAAGGTGCTTAAGACATCATTTTTCGTTTTTAAGTAATTTAGGGAATCACAGCAGATGACAACGGCATCAAACTGTTCTTCAAAACCGGAAAGCTCTCTCATATCCTGCTGGAGAAAAAGAATCGGCTTTCCCGTTTTTTTCTGCTGGGCACAGCTCAGCATATCTTCACTCAAATCAATCCCCGTGACTTCGCAGCCTTTTTCAGCAAGCCTGATGGATATTTCTCCGGTTCCGCAGGCAAGATCAAGCACCCTTCCCTTTTCCGGAAGAGACGCTTCGATCCAGCCCGCCCATTCATCATACGGCGCATGTGACATTAACTCGTCATATACGCCGGCGAAGCCTTGGTAAATCATGAGTTCAAGCCGAGCTCAAGCTCTGCGAGCGGCGCGTCGCCCCATAGCTTTTCAAGATTGTAGTAGCTTCTTTCATCTTTATGGAAAACGTGGACAATGACGTCGCCGAGATCAACTAAAATCCAGCGGGCCTCATCAAACCCTTCCATCTTTTTGACATCAATGCCGTTTTCTTCTGCCTGATCTTTAATTTCACGCGCAATTGCCTGAACCTGCTTATCAGAATTCCCGTGGCAGATTAAAAAGTAATCCGCTATAAGTGAGATTCCTTCCATGTCCAGCGCTAAAATATCTTCTGCACGTTTATCGTCGCATGCTTTTGCCGCGATTTTTAATACGGAAGCTTGATTCATTCTTCAAATTCCTCCTGTCAATTTTGAGACACCAGCCAATTATAGGTTGCAAACGTCTCCGGAAAGACCGGCTGGTTTTTTTTCATCAGAAATATCATTGTATTTTTCATTGCTTGTATGAGCGCTTCGTTCAGATCTGTTTCCGCCAGACGGCGCACCTCTTCCACTCCGGGAAAATGGCGGCCGGGTTCAATGTAATCCGCAACGTAAATGACTTTGTCTAAAAGGGTCATTCCCGGACGCCCTGACGTGTGATAGCGGATTGCATCCAAGATCTCAGGATCAGTGATCCCCGCTTCTTTCTCAGCCAAATACGCTCCCACAGGGGCATGCCACAGCTCGGCATTGTAATCCAAGAGCTCAGCCGGCATTTTTTCCCGCACGATGATCTGCTTCATTTCTTCTTTCGGCCGGAATTTCGCATAATCATGAAAAATAGCAGCCATTTCCGCTTTTTTCGGGTCTGCTCCGAACCGGCCTGCGAGAATAACCGCCGTATCTGTCACGCCGATTGTGTGGATGTAGCGATGCTCGGTCAGCTGTTCTTTGACGCAGGCAAGTGCTTCCTCACGATTCATATAAATCATTCTCCTCTATATACTGCCTCACTTTATCCGGCATTAAGTATTGCGTCGGCTTTTTTGCTTTGAGACGTTCTCTCAGCATCGTTGACGAAACGTCAAATTCCGGAACGTCGGCAAAAAGCAGCGGGTACGGGGTCTCAATATGATACCCCGGGCGCCGCACTCCGATAAATTGAATGAGCGTGAGCAGTTCGTCCAGTTTGTACCATTTCGGCAGATATTCAATCATATCCGCCCCGATAATAAAGAAAAGCTTGTCGTTCGGGTGCCGCTCCTTCAGTAAACGGACAGTATCATAGGTATAAGAAGGGCCTTTCCGGTCCATTTCCGCAAGCTCAAGCTTAAAGCCGGAATTCGAGCTGATGGCAAGCTTCAGCATCTCCACCCGGTGCCGGCTGTCTGTAAAGTCTTCATTCTGCTTATGCGGAGGGATTTTATTGGGCATAAACCAAATCTCATCGAGCTCCGCCTGATGAAGGACTTCATTAGCCATCAGAAGATGTCCGTTGTGCGGAGGGTCAAATGTGCCCCCGAATATTCCGATTTTCTTCATGTCAACCACCTTACGGAAGCTCGATTTGTTTATTTTCCTTTGATTCCTTATACAATACGATCGTATTTCCGATCGTCTGCACCAATTGTGAGCGGGTGCCTTTCACAAGGGCTTCTGCGACATCGTTTTTATCGTCTTCGCAGTTTTGAAGCACGCTGACTTTAATCAGCTCTCTTGCTTCTAAAGCCTCGGCAATCTGTTTCACCATGTTTTCGTTGACTCCGCCTTTTCCCACTTGAAAAATAGGCGTTAAATGATGCGCTTTTGAACGCAAAAACCGTTTTTGTTTTCCTGTTAACATTGTGTTCCTCCTAGTTTTCCTTCAACAATTGCTCTCATTAAGCCGCTGTCAGGCTCTTGTTCCGTCCACAGCTTGAAAGACAGTGCGGCCTGTTCCACAAACATGCCGACACCGTAAAGGGTTGTTAAACCTCTTTTTTCAGCTTCTTTTAAGAACGCCGTTTGAATCGGGTTGTATACGATATCACAAACGATGGCGCCCGTTTTGGCCCGTTCCAATGAGAGCGGCACGGCATCCGTTTTCGGATACATGCCGACAGATGTTGTATGAATAATGACGTCATATTGTTCAAGCTGATTTTCAGCTTCTTTTAAAGTAAGGGCGCGTTTCTGCTGAAAAGAGGGAGCAGCCGCAATCAGACTTTCTGCTTTTTCCGGCGTGCGGTTGCAAACGTCAAATTGTTTCGGCTCTCTGCGGACGATCGTCGTAAAAATCGCTCTTGCCGCTCCTCCCGCCCCAATCATAAGGATGGAGAGCTCTGATATCGGTTTGTCCAATACTTTGACTAAGGATTTATAAAACCCATCTCCGTCAGTATTATACCCGATGAGCCTGTCTCCCTCTCTTTTGACGGTATTTACGGCCCCGAGTACTTTCGCGCTTTCATGTATTTCATCCAGATGCTCCATGATCGCGACTTTATGCGGGACTGTGACGTTCACTCCGCAGATGCCAAGCGCCTTGATTCCGTTAACGGCGTCCTTGAGATGATGAGGTTCCACCTGAAACGCAAAATACTGCCCGTTGATGTTCTTATCTTGCAAAGCCGCGTTATGAATATCGGGTGACATTGAATGCCCGATCGGATTTCCGATTACTCCGTACAATTGTTTCATGCTCCCTCTCCCCTTCTCTCTATATTAATGAACGGCGGACAAATACGTGTACGCCTTTCGGAGCGTATGCCGTTATTTTTTTATCTGCTTGCTGCACCGTGACCCAGCCGAGACCGGAAAAAACGATATCCGTCTTTCCTTCTTTAATCGAAAACGTATGGGGTGTAAGCTCCGGAAATTCATCCAAATGATCTTTTCCGGGCGGGGTAAGCAGTTCTCCCGCATGCTTTTCGTATAAGGCATCAGCATTTTCAAGCTTTGTTCTGTGAATCATCAATTCATTCGGCATATAGCAGACAAACGCCGTTTTATCGCCTGATACATAGTCAAACCGGGCAAGCCCGCCGAAATAAAGCGTTTGTTTTTCATTCAGCTGAAAAGTGCGCGGCTTCAGTTCTTTTTTCGGTGTCAGCACCTTTAAGTCACGCTTGTCCACGTAATGCGCCATCTGGTGATGGTTAATGATTCCCGGCGTATCATAAAGCGCAGATCCGTCATCAAGCGGGATTTCAATCGCATCAAGCGTCGTGCCCGGAAATTGAGAGGTAGTAATAATATTCTCTTCCCCTGAGACCTCTTTAATAATCCGGTTGATAAATGTGGATTTGCCGACATTGGTACAGCCCACCACATACACATCGCGGCCTTCGCGGTAATGTTCAATGGCGTCAATGACTTCTTTCATCCCTTGTCCGCGGGAAGCGCTGATTAAAAAGACATCAAGGGGTTTTAAGCCGTATTCTTTCGCTTCGCGTTTCATCCATTGAACGAGCCGTTCCCGTTTTACGGATTTCGGCAGGATATCGGCCTTATTACCGACAAGAATGATCGGATTACCGCCGACAAAGCGGTTCAGCCCGTTTATCCAGCTTCCGTTAAAATCAAAAATATCAACGACTTTGACAATAAGAGAGTCAGTATCGCCGATTGTGTGCAAGATATTTAAAAAGTCATCATCCGTTAATGAAACATCTTGAATTTCATTGTAATTTTTCAGTCTGAAGCAGCGCTGGCAGATGACATTCTCCTTTGTGAGAGATGCCTTTGGCGCGTATCCGAGACCTTGTTTATCCTCGGTTTGGATCGTTACTCCGCAGCCGATGCAAACAACCTTTTCCATTTCTAATCCTCCCACTGAATATGGCCTTTACGTTTCAAAGAACTCAATATTCTCCGTTCAATCCGGCGGTTAAAGCGCGTCATGACTCCGTCAGAGGAAGCGACAGGCACGACGAGGATCGTATGATACCCGTTTCTGTTTCCGCCGAGAACATCAGTAAGCAGCTGATCGCCGATGACCACACAGTCTTCTTTTTTCAGATCCATGCTGCTGACGGCTCTTTTAAAGGCGCGCCCCATCGGTTTTCTTGCCTTATAAATAAACGGTATGCCAAGCGGCTCCGAGAATAATTTCACTCTTCGTTCATTATTATTGGAGACGATCGTGACTTTAATGCCGTGCTCCTTCATTTCTTCAAACCACTCGATTAATCGAGGTGTCGCACTCGGTCTGTCCCACTCCACAAGCGTGTTGTCAAGGTCTGTAATAATCCCTTTCACATTGCGTTCTTTGAGCTTTTCCGGTGTGATATGAAATATATTTTTCACAAATTCGTCAGGTAAAAAAAACTTTTTTAACAAAACCCGCACCCTTCCTTTTCTTTCTATCATCTATATGTCGAAACCTGTCAGATTTAAAAACAAAGTCGGACACAGTAAAAAAATTTCGACAAAAATTGGGTTTCTTCACCAGTTGTGGATAAAATTACACACATTATCCACTCTTATTACATCCGGATTTATCCAGATTATAAACAAGATACTAACAAGTTATCCACGTACGAGTGTGGATAACAGAACGATTGTTCTTATTTGTATTTCATGGTAGATTAAAGATAACCTCACCATGATTGAAACGCAACCTTCCATCATATGCTTGCGTCTGATGATTGATTACAATTGTAAGGAGGTGCCACTCCCATTAATTGGGTCCCCGGCATGAGAAAGCTTTCTGATGAATTACTAATAGAATCTTATTTCAAAGCCAATGAAATGAATTTGAGCCGTGAATTTATCGAGTTAATTGAAAACGAAATCAAAAGAAGATCGCTCGGACACATTATTTCCGTTTCTTCTTAAACAGAAAAAAATTCCCGGGCGAATTTCCTTTTTTTACTCAGATGACTGATATTATATCACTTCGGTTATGCGCATTACTACCACTTTCAACAAAAAACACCCCTAAAATAGAGGTGTTTAAGAGGACGGCTGCTATATATTGAACCAATACAGACCGCCCAGGACGAGAATGACGACGAGCAGCACAACAAAAAATGCGTACCAGTACCCCGCATTCACCCGAGGAGGCGGGCATACAGGATGTTGCGGAGGGAAACCGCGGTTCATAGCAATCGCCTCCAAAAAGATGTTTTTTCTACAGCCTATGAAGCAGAAGCAAAACGGTTTAGGCAGCTGACGGCGTCAGCGTTCCAAAACCCGCCCATTTTTTATGCCTTCAATTAAGATTCTGGCGCCTTTTGGCGTCATATGATTTCCGGAGGGATCTATCAGTCCGGATTGGATCAGCGCCCGGTCTGTATCTTTGCCGCCGTCCGCGCGTATAAAGTGTTTCCAGTTATCCACCAGCGGCACTTTCAACTCAGCTGCAACCTGCCTCGTAACGCCGTTATAGGAATTATGCCATTTTCTCGCGCCGCCTTTTTCTTTAAAGGCTGAGGCTTTATATCTCGAATAGTAATAGAGATGATGCGTTCCGTTTCCTTCTATAACCGGGATGCACGTCATTAAAATCGGCTTTATGCCGTGATTTCTGCTTTCGTTTATGAAATAAGTCAGGTTTTCTTTAAACCGTTTCTTTGATACCCGCGGCTGATCGCCCGTCAAAATGCCCGCATCATTTGTTCCGAACATGATAAATAAATATTGGGGCTTACGGTCCAGCACGTCGCTTTGAAAGCGCAGGCGCGCATCCTCAGTCGTCTGGCCGCCTATTCCCGCATTTATAACCGTAAGACGGCCGCGTTCCGCTGTTTTTAAAATGTTTACCCACTGCTGCGCCTTCGGATAATCACGATAATCCCAGTTGGAACCTCGCGTATTGCTGTCGCCGAACGCGACAACACTTTTTTCTTTGCCCGCGACGCATCCTGATAACAGACAGATTATCGTAATAAAAAGAACAGCAAACTTCATTTTCTCTCCCCCCAAACCTTACCTCCTATGGTACACATCTCTTTGGCGGCTTTCAACGCGGCGCTCTCTTTACTGGATATGAAAAGGACCGGAATCCTGTCCGATCAAATCCGAAACCTTAACAAACGTGTAGCCCTGCTTTTTCAGCTTGGGAATGATTTCTTTCAAAGCCTCAACCGTCTGGCGCCGGTTTCCTCCGCCGTCATGCAGAAGAACGATATCTCCATCTCTGGCATGTGAAACAACGTGCCTGACGATTTTTCCTTTCCCGGGCCTTTTCCAGTCTCTCGGGTCTTGGTTCCATGACCACATGATGATATGATAGCCCTCTTTTAAGATGCTTTTGAAAGCCGTATGATTCAGCGACCCTCCCGGCGGGCGGAATAACTTGTCCCCTTCCGGCTGAAGCGATGTGATATGATGCGCGGAGCTGTGAAGCTCTTGTAAAATGTCTTTGCGTTTCAGACGGTGAAAATAAACATGGTTCATCGTATGGTTGCCGATTTCATGCCCTTCTTCAACGATGCGTTTTGCCGTTATGGGGTATTTGTCTATACGGCTCCCGACACAAAAAAAGGTTGCTTTAACATTGTGCTGTTTCAGCACGTCTAACACAGCCTCCGTATAGACAGGATGGGGGCCGTCATCGAAGGTTAAAGATAGTTTCTTTTTTTCAGACCTTATATCCCAGTACACGTTTCCCGTCTTCTCCATGTCACTTCTTTTTAAAGATTTCGCATCGGCGGACACGGCCGTGAGACTCGTGAGGACGCATATCATGATGATCAGATGAAAGCATCTCAACGTTTACACCTCCAGTAAACACTACTGTTAACGTGTCCCCTTTTATAAAAAATGATTCTCTGCATCAAATGATTTACATCACCCGCTTCCCGCTTGTTTTTGTCCAAATCCGGGTGCAGCCGTTTCTCATCAAACGGCAAATGCTGATAAACAAATACGCTTATCGGACAGCTTATTTTAATAGAAGGAGATAGATTTGTGCTGTATACTAAATGAAAAGAGGTGAACGTGCAGATGATAAAAAAGGGATTCAGTCTTGCCGTCATCATTGCTGTCGTAATGATCGGCTTTATGCAAAAAGACGTCTGGCTCAGCATGATTCGCGCGGGCGGCATGTACGCCGTGCTTATGAGTATCCTTCTGGTCGCAGCTGACGTATTTTTTCCGATCGTTCCATTCGCCATTATCGCGGCCTTAAACGGAGCGGTTTTCGGGATTGTAAACGGGGTGTGGATTACATTGTCAGGCGCGATGCTCGGAACAATGGCATTGTTTTTTCTCGTCCGGTACGGATTCAGAGACTGGGCCAGAAAAAAGCTGCTGGCTTACCCGGCAGCGGCCCAATATGAAGATTCATTTCATCAGCACGCGTTTACGGCGGTGCTTTTCGGGCGGCTGATTCCAATTATACCGTCGCTTGCCATGAATACCGTCTGCGGGTTGAGTAATATCCGATGGCCGATCTTTTTTTCTGCGTCGGTGCTCGGCAAAATTCCGAACATTGTGATCGTGACCGTCGCAGGCGCTTCATTTACAAGCAACAAACTGCTGTCTTTCGGGATTTACGGAATGTATATGCTCGTCTTAATGGCGGTCATTTATAAGAAGTTTCCCGGCCTTTTAAAAACAACGAAAAAATGAAGCGCGTACCGCCCCCTATTCCGGCGGTACGGCTCCTCTCATTCTGAACCGACCACTACCATGTTTTTCTTTCTGTAAAATGACAATGCCGCTCTGAAAAACTGACTCACGTATTGATGCAGTTTCGTTCCGCACCCCCTTCCCCTCTGCTGCTCAGCAATATAGTAAAGGTGCACATAACCGATTTTTTGGCTGCGGTAAAATTTGATGGAAGCTTCAAGCTGTCCGATCGGCTGCCCGTTATGAAAAAGCAGCATAAAACCGTCGGGAAAGCATTTGATTTGGGATGACAGCCACCTGAGATATTCATCCTTATTAAAATGATCCGCCGTGCCAAAGCTGACGAAAAACGAATCCTCACGAAACGAAACGGCCGTCTCTTTATGTTTGTTTAAATTGATCCGCTTGAAATACATCAGGAGTCCTCCTTTTTGCGGCCGCAAATAAGAACGAGCATAAAACGGCTGCCAACGCCAGCATAACAGCAGCGCCTGCGATGACAATGCCGCGGACGGAAGAACTGACAGAAGCCGCTCCGAAAACCGCCGTTACTACTATAATGAAGACGGCTTCGACTAATGAATAAAAGCTCCCCACTCTCCCCATGATGTCCACCGGAACATTCTTTTGATAAAACGTCAGAAAGCCTGTATTGGCAAACGCCAGAAAAAAAGCTAGAAGGAAAAATCCGAAAGCAGCCATCCAAAAAACGTCAGAAAACGCATAAATCATATATCCGGCCGCTGTGAATAAAGAGCCCATTCCCATCAATAAAGAAGCCGGCATTTTTTTATTAAAGAACACATTGACAAGCGCCCCCGCAATAATGCCTGCCCCTGAGACACTGACGAGAAAACCGTAATCGGCATCAGTCAGCTGAAGAACCTCTTTTGCAAAAGCGGCTTCAAGCGAATCAAGCGCTGATGGCATAACGGTCATGACCAGACTGAATAAAAAATAAATGATCATGACGTTTCGCGCTGTTCGGCTGAAGCGATAGACGAGCTTCCAATCTTGTTTGTAAACTGCCAAAGAAAGCTTCTGTGCGGGAGAATGTACGTGAGGCTCATTTTCAAGGTTCGGCAGCATCATCGTAATGAAACCGGACAGCACTAAAGCCGCCGCATTCACCCAAATCGCAAAAATCGGCGTGCCGGCAATAAAAAGCAGCCCGGCCGCAGCCGGTCCGAGGAGAAAAGCCCCTGATTCCGACAAAGCCCTTAGTGAATTGAATCGTTTTCTCCTTTCAGCCGGGATAAGCATCGTCACATACGCCATGGAACACGGACGAAACATCGCATTGGCCATTTGAATCAAAAATACGATACAATAAACGGAAAATAAAGACCGTGCAGTAAACATCAGCGGCAGAACGGCAATGAGTGCAGCCCGGATGAAATCAAGCGACATCATCATATTCCGTTTGTTGCACCGGTCGATGATGCTGCCCGCCCACCCATTTGTCATCAAAACAGCCGCAGGCCTGATTAAATAAAGGATGGAAACCGCAAAAGCAGACCCCGTTTCTTTTAAGACAATAAGATTAAGAGACAAAAAATAAATCCATTCACCAATATTTGCTATCCCGATTCCGGTTAACAGAAGCATCGGGTACCGCCAAGACTTCAGGTTTTTCATCTTATCCCTCCCTTAGAAATAAAAAACGCCCTCAAGACAATAAAGTCTTGAGGACGGGAAACAGCCCGCTATGCCACCTCAATTCGGTTTGGTGCCGGCCTTGCCGGGTACAAAGCTTACTCGGTAACAGGAGTATCCGCCGCATCATCCTCGTGTTGCATGATTCCGATGCGAAGCTAAGAGGTTTGTTTCAACACATCCATTCATACTCCTTCACAGCTCCCGGAGCTCTCTGTCATGAATGATATCTGTCTACTCGTCTCTTCAGCGCTTTTCAGTTATATTGTTTTCACCCTTACTTTTTTTAACAATATACAGGCTCAATCAGCAAAAATCAAGAGGCTGTAAGAAATAAAACCCAATTTTGATTAATTTCCCTGTACAGACACAAACAGCCCTACCGACACATACAGTTACATATAGGCGATTGCCTACATAACTTTGTGGAGGTGAGGATGGTGACAGGTGTTTTTGCAGCGCTCGGGTTTATTGTGAAAGAACTTGTGTTTTTAGTATCATACGTGAAAAATAATGCCTTTCCACAACCGCTCTCAAGTAATGAGGAGAAAAAATACTTAGACCTTATGGCTGAAGGAGATGAACACGCCCGGAACATGCTGATCGAACATAATCTCCGTTTAGTCGCCCATATTGTGAAAAAATTCGAAAACACGGGAGAGGACGCAGAAGATCTGATCTCCATCGGTACAATCGGGCTGATTAAAGGAATTGAAAGCTATTCAGCCGGAAAAGGCACGAAGCTTGCCACATATGCCGCACGATGTATTGAAAATGAGATTTTAATGCATCTGCGCGCATTGAAAAAAACGAAAAAAGACGTCTCCCTTCATGATCCGATCGGCCAGGATAAAGAAGGGAATGAAATAAGCCTGATCGATGTCCTCAAGTCGGAAAGCGAAGATGTGATTGACACTATTCAGCTCAACATGGAACTTGAAAAGGTCAAAAAATATATCGACATTTTAGACGACCGCGAAAAAGAAGTCATCGTCGGCCGCTTCGGGCTTGATTTAAAAAAAGAAAAAACGCAGCGCGAGATCGCAAAGGAGCTCGGCATTTCAAGGAGTTACGTGTCACGGATTGAAAAACGCGCATTGATGAAGATGTTTCATGAGTTTTACCGGGCGGAGAAGGAGAAGCGGAAGAAGAAGGGAAAGTGAGCGAAAAGCCGGATCTGACATCCCGGCTTTTTCTATTTTATCTTTTTCAATCATGACTATAAACAGAATATGCGTAGCGCTCAGTATGAAGGGACAAATATACAAACTGTTTAATCGCGTCAAGGCCTGTGATGATTTCATTTGTGATACGGCCATTTTCAAAATCAATTTTGTAGGTTTGCGAGGTCTCTATAACTTCGCTGTCATCTTCAATATCATCAAATTCAATTTCTGAGGAAAGGGTCATGATAAGATCACTCCTATAATGTTCCTCCATTTATTGATTGAATGAACCATAATAAAAACCGCTCCTAAAGAGCGGTTTTAACATATAGGAAGTAATCATTCTAAGAAGAAATCGAAAGGGATTTATTTACTGCTTTTTGAGCATGGATTAAAGTCGTATCAAATAATGGCACTTTTGAATCCTCTGCCTTTACTAATAGGCCAATTTCAGTGCATCCAAGAATGATTCCTTCTGCTCCTTTATCCACCAAATTATTTATGATCTTCTTATAAATGTTTTTGGAAGACTGTTTAATTTCACCCAGACATAGTTCTTGATAAATAATATTATTTATTAATTCTCTTTCATCATCATCAGGAACAATGACATTAATCGCATGAGACGCAATACGTGATTTATAAAAATCTTGTTCCATCGTATATTTAGTACCTAGCAATCCTACTGAGCGAATGTCTTGTCTAATAATTTGTTCTGCAGTTGCATCGGCAATATGCAAAATAGGTATAGTGATCATTTCTTGGATATATCCAAGAACTTTATGCATAGTATTTGTACATATTACAATAAAATCTGCACCTGCTTTTTCTAATGATCTTGCAACTTGACCTAAAGCTTCACCTGCTTTATCCCAAGCTCCTATGGATTGATAATGTTCAATTTCCTTAAAATCAACACTGTATAAAAGGCATTTTGCCGAGTGAAGCCCTCCTAACTTCTTTTTTATTTCTTCATTGATAATTCGATAATACTCAGCTGAAGATTCCCAACTCATTCCGCCAATAAGACCAATAGTTTTCATAACCCACCTCGGATGAAATTTTCAAAATATTATAGTTATTCTATAGCATAGATTAGGTCTTTACAATTATTTATTTTTTCAGGATTATTATCATTAAATTTTATCGAGAATAAAAAATGATTGTCCGCCTTTTAAGGAGAAAACCATCAAATTCTCACCCATTTTCAGTTCTTCATCTTCTCCAGAGCGCAACCGTTTAGGAATAATAATCAAATCAGCAGGTATTATTAATTTGTCATTTTCATTAAGCCTTATTTCAATAGATGAAACGGAAATCACTTCAGCCGGCATAATATCCACCGGTGACTCACATTCAATAAAGTAAGAATATAGAAAAAGAGATATGACAGTTATGAAAATATCATTTTTCTCATTCGTTACTGCATTTTGGTATCAAATGACTTGACTTATAAGTCCTTAACTTGCGTCCTCTCTCAAACGATTCAACGCCGGGCGCTCTAAAAAGCTCCTCAGAAAATCCTTCACAGGCATACTTCATTCCCTGCTTTCTTTATGCAGACCTCGATCTGGCTGAAAGAAAAACTAGTTACTGATTAGTAACTAGTTTTTATCTTAAAAGATTCAAATATTAGGTTTCAGATTTTCTGGTTTAACCATCTCATCAAATTGTTCTTCCGTTAAAATGTAAGTTGCACGCAGTCTTTTTAGCATTAACCCTTCCTTATGAACAAACTTGGAATTTTCGAATAATTTTCATACCCGATAAGGTTCTAATTCTCTAAGTTTTCGTATCAATATTCTCTGTGTAATCCATGGGATTAACCTTTTAAGTTCATTAAACCTAACTGTTTTATTAGACAAAGCTTACAGGTCGAATTTCATGGCGCCTATCGATTTTACAATTTCTAGATCCTGGTACGACCCGAAAAGACTTTCTCCTTTATCAAGGGTGGAAATTTTTTCGATATCCTCTTAGCTCAACAAAAAAATAAAACCTAGTTGAAACTTTACAAGACAAGCTGAATTGACTATAGTCTAATTAGACTAAAATATTGATGTAAAGAAGTGAAAAATTAGATGATAAAGTCTTTTTTAATGTTGGGGCAGTCGAATATGGCGGGTCGTGGATTTTTGAATGAAGTAGACCCTATCTATAATGAAAAAATAAAAATGCTGCGCAATGGACAGTGGCAGATGATGACAGAGCCGATTAATTACGACCGTCCGGTTTCCGGTGTTGGCTTGGCGGCATCTTTTGCAGATGCATGGTCGAAAGCTCATCCCGATGAAGAAATTGGCTTGATCCCGTGTGCGGAAGGTGGCAGTTCATTGAATGACTGGCATCCGGAAGGCATCCTTTTTCAGCATGCTTTGTCCGAAGCCCGCTTCGCCCTCCGATCCAGTCAAATTTGCGGAATCCTTTGGCACCAAGGTGAGAGTGACAGTTATCGTTCGCTGCATGAATCTTATTACGAGAAATTAACTCTTATCATCAAGACGCTAAGAAACGAGTTGGAATTAGATGAGGTACCGTTGATTATTG
The DNA here is from genome assembly GCF_046535335.1 of Bacillus sp. SIMBA_026. Taxonomy (NCBI): domain Bacteria; kingdom Bacillati; phylum Bacillota; class Bacilli; order Caryophanales; family Bacillaceae; genus Bacillus; species Bacillus sp. SIMBA_026. Next base: position 1,706,144 of record NZ_JAWRWX010000001.1, read on the forward strand.
GAGGGCTTGGTGACTTTCTTGGGAAGACCGGTTTTGGACAGCACGCGACTGAATTTCGACAGGTTAATGAACAATTGCTGCGTTTTGCTAATGAACAACAGAATTGTTATTTTGTTACTGCGGCAGGTCTGACTGCGAATCCTGATGGCATTCATTTAGACGCAGCTTCACAACGCAAATTCGGTTACCGCTATTTCGAGGCTTTTTCGAAAAAGCACCATATCCTGAAACCCATTTCGGGAGAGGAGCAATCACTGAAAGTGAATGGTGACTATTCTAAAACAGAACAGATTTACCTTCATAGTATGGATTTGGCTTCGGGTGAAATCACGTACGCGGAATTTGAGGCGCGGATGGCGAAGGTGATGAAACCATGATTCCCTTACTTATCCTTGGCTTGCTCATCCAAAACCCCGGAGCTCACGGCTATGAACTTCTGGCCTTAATGGAAAAACGTCATTACAAATACATTGTTAACTTCACGAAAGGTTCATTTTATTACAATCTGCAGCAACTTGAAGAAAAGTGTTTGATTGAACAGATTCAGCAGAAACCCTCAACCAGCGGGCGTGAAATCCGTAACTTTAAAGTCACAGATTCGGGAAGGGCAGAATTTGAAAAATTAATGATCAAATACGGCACCAAAACGGAATATGTGAACCTGCAATTTTATGGGGCGTTACTCTTTGCCGATGAATTCGACAAAAGTAAATTACTGGATCTGATCCAATCACAAATCGATCAGACTAAAACTCGAATCGAGCTCCTTGATGAATACCTGTCCACCACTCAAGAAATTCCCGGCACAATCAATTACTTTCGCCGTATGAACGAAAATTCCCGTTCACATCACTTGGTTAATTTAGAGTGGTTCGAGAAATTGAAAGCAGAAATAGAGTGAACTATTGCAAAATAAAAAATGCAATGTTGCATATATAAGAATATTAGTTACCTACATATAAAACCTGTGTCGCAGATATCTAGTAACACCATTGATACAGGTTTTATACTCCTTCTTTAATTAAACCAGTAATAGGGTTGTCAACACTTGCCCCAAACAAGAGCAAGTGAATCTGCTGCGTGTTCTTCTTTTTCAATCCGTATGAATAACCGCTTTTTTACACCTATTCAGTATTCAAGTAAGTCATAGGACATTGCAGTGGCGTATCGGTATAAAGTGAACTAATTTATTAATGTTCAACAACAGAATTTCGTCTATTGACAATAAAGAATGCACAAATCATTGCAAGAATGGCCATCGCCCACCAGAACGTTGAGATCGCCTGATCATGATCGATGATTATCAAACGAATGACAGCCGTGATGCCAATATAAATAAAGTAGCGAAGCGGGAAATGAAAGTCTGATTTGAAGTATTTGATAATCAAAGCAATGAACTCAAAATACATGAAGAATATAAGCAGTTCCCCAAGCATCTCATAATAGCTGTCCACTTTGTTGAACAGTGACTTGTATACGAATTGCACAATGTACCATGTCTCGCTGATCAGAAGTCCGCTTAAGGCTATCGCCAGGAAGAACAGGCAGACATTGAGAAGCGCTTGTAACAGGTAAGGCGCCTTTTTAAAATTGTTGGAAAATCTCATCTTGTTGTCTCCTATTTCAATATTTTCGTCGTTTTGATTCGCAGCCTACATCTTTCTGTTCCAAAATCGCAGCACGATGCAGTACTTGGAATTCTTTTGTATACTGTGAAACTGCCCCTGCATGCGGGACATCATTCGCGCAATGCTTCTTTCACCGAGTCCGTTGCTTTCCGGCGTTACATCCGCAAGTTTAATCGTATTGCTGATATGAATCTCAAATATTTCTTGATCCGATACAAACGTGATGCTGATTTCTTCTTCCGGATCTGCGTATTTAAATAAGTTTGACATCACATTATCAAATACACGACCAAGCTCCTCCAAATTCACGTTAATATAGGTTTCCGGCAGCTCGCCTGAAATATGGACCCGGAAATGCTCCTGATGAAGGATAGCAATCTGATCTGATATTAGATCGTAGATCACTTCTTTCACTGCAACGGTCTCCAGCTCGGCCTCATGTTCCTTATTCAGCAGGAAATACGCAAACAGATTGTCAGACAAGTTTTTTAATTGCAGTGCTTTACCATAAGCATTGGCTACATAACGATCTTTGCTGGCACCCGCTTCGCCTCCTTCTTTTTTGGCAAACTCCAGATTCATGATCAGCGACGTCAGCGGTGTGCGCATATCGTGCGACATTTCGGTAACCAGGCTGCGGCTCTCTGCTTGCAATTTCTCGATCGCTTTAAGTTTGTCCAAGAAAGCTTTCCGCAGATCCTCAATGCTCTTTGCAATCATCGCTAATTCATCATGCCCTTTTATCGTCATCTCGTAGTCCATCTGGCCCCCTTCAAGAATATGAATCTCTTGGTGAAGCGTTTTAAGGTAGCGAAGACTTTGGCGAATGCCCAAGAGAACAATGATTAAAAAGATGAGGGTTGCACCGAGCAAATCCAATGTAAAGGCCAGATCATAATATCGGGAAGAGTAGAAACCGTCGATAATGACTCGTCCTTCACCATCGCTGAACTTGACAGGATGTGAATGATTTTGAGCATACTGAGTCAGCTTTTCCTTTCCATAATCCGATTCGGAATAAACGGAATCATATTGCAGCTCCTGATCCTTGAATATGGTGAGGTTAATGTAATTTTCTTTTTTGACCCACTCGCCAAACGCTTTTCTATCCGATGTAGACAACCCATTTTCTGAAACGTACTGACTGAATTTTTGAATGTATCTCGCTGACTCCTTGTGATAATACTCATCCGAACTCAGATATCCCTCGATCAGATCATCTGTAATCTTTTGCAACGTCAGAAAGGTTACACCGCTCACAATCGCAGCAACCATGATCAGCAAAGCCAGTTTTTTGGTTAGCGTGAATTTACGATGTGCCAAATCGATATCCTCTTCCCCATTCAGTTTTTATATAAACCGGACGTGCCGGATCATCCTCAATTTTGGAGCGCAGTTTCCGAATATGCACCATCACCGTATTGTTAGAACAGTAAAAGTAAGGCTGTCCCCACACACTCTCATATATATTTTGAGCAGAAAATATTTTGTTGCGTTTGCTCATCAGCAGTTTCAAGATACGATATTCCAGATCTGACAGCTTGATTTGCTGCTCCTCTTTCCAAACCTCATTAAATTCTTCGCTCACTCTCAGTTTGCCCCCGATAAGAAATGTTTCTTCCTGTTCCTTCTTTTCCTGATAGATTGTATATCTGCGTAATTGGGCAATCACTCTAGCGTGAAGTTCCTCTTCCGAGAAGGGTTTAGTCATATAATCATCGCCGCCGGCGAGTAATCCCTCAGTTTTATCGAGTGTACTCGATCTGGCCGTCAGAAACAGAATTGGGACGTTAGAGGTTTCCCTGATGTGCTGACAGGTTTCGATTCCCGAAATGCCCGGCATCATAATATCCAAAATAACCAAATCAAGCGAATCATTCACAAGTTGCAATGCTCGCTTTCCATCCTTGGCTCTTAGCACCTCGTAGCCTGCTCGCATAAGGGATTCCTCCAAAAGATCACCAATATCATGATCATCCTCTACGACTAATATTCGATGGGTCATGCCTCTTTCACCTCATGATTCTTGATGTTATTTCTCGTGTGACCTTACTATATATCATTCATAAGTAACGTACGTTATAAGATACTACGTAAATCTTAACAGTTTATGAAAGCTGATGTCCGCCACAATTTTGTCACATTTTAAAAAAAATGATGAACCTTCATAAATTGTTAAGATTCTGTCTTTATATTTATCCATTGTAAGGCTCGAGTTTTTCAGATCCGCACTGCACATTGCAATGGTAAATGGGAAAGGAGTATTGATATGATTGTACAAAAAGAAGAACGCGGGCAACCAGTGAGTCTGCGGGAACGGGTTCATTTTCTGGATATCGTACGTGGATTTGCCTTGCTTGGCATTATTATTGTCAACTATTTTCTGATCGCAGATTCAGTAAAGGGATTCGAAATGGCCTCCGATGACGTCCTGCACAATCTGGTTTCCTGGTTTGCCGAAGGGAAATTCGTTACATTATTCTCCTTCTTGTTCGGAGTTGGGTTTATGATCTTTATGGATCGAGCCGCGCAGAAGGTAGATAGTCCCAACAAGCTGTTTGCCCGTAGGTTATCTATTCTGTTGGGATTTGGCATTTTGCACATCACATTTGTTTGGGTCGGTGACATATTGACCTTTTACGCCGTAAGCGGCTTCCTGTTACTCGCCTTCTATAAACGCACGGCCAAAACGGTGCTTAGATGGATTATCGCACTTATCGTGTTTCAATTCCTGACTCCTGTTTTCACAATGTTGTACAATGTCATCAATACTGCAGGGTCAAAAAACCCGAATTTTTCAGAGTTTACTTTATTTAGCCACACAAGCCTTACCTACATGGAATCCATCAGCACTCGGTGGACAGATATGGTCACGATGGCGGCTGGCTCTTTCTCTATGATCTATTCCATGTTTCTCATGTTTCTGCTGGGCGTGTACTTTGTTAAGATGGAATTTTTCAAAGACATGGAAGCGAAAAAGTTCATATGGAAGCGTATCTGGATCATCAGCACAATCGCTTTTCTAATAACACAAAGCAGTATATTACTAGACATGTTTAATCTTTCTGAGAATATGCTGTGGAAGGACATTTCCTCTGTCTTGGGTCAAAATGGCGGCTTAACCGGAAGTATGTTTTATATGAGCACTTTTGCAATGCTGTTTCTGTACGTTCCTCAGCTGCGAGGCCTTATGATGATCTTCACCAAAGTCGGACGGATGTCATTGACCTGTTATCTGCTTCACTCTATCATTGGAACAGTTCTGTTCCTCAGGTACGGATTCGGGCTTGCGGATCATATTCAATCCGCCGGCACGTTCATGTTCAGTCTGGCCGTGTACTTCGTGCTTATGAGCTTTAGTACATTGTGGTTGAAACGGTTTAAGTACGGTCCGATGGAATTGATATGGCGCAAGCTGACGTACGGCAATGTAAATGGAAGTCCTAAAGCAACTCCGCTGCATTCGGAAAAATCTATTCCGAAATAACCCCCTTGCACAGATTGCATAACTTCAAATTAGTGTTGTTGAATGAAGCGAGCATTAAACGGACAGATTTGATATATGGACTAGTTATTTTTATATCATTTAGGCTTCTTTGGGCTAATAAATCCACCAGAGTTTACTCAATGTGCATTGCTCATGATCGAAAGTAAATTGAATCTTTTACGCATGTTCATAGTCAAAGGCGGCCCATTCGACTATTTTTGTAACTTTTCGCAGGAAAAATTCGAGAATGATGACAAATCCCGCATACGACACTTAATACGGTAGTGAACGATAGTAAATAAGGGTTACATGCAGCTTGTTTTCCAATGAAACAAAGAAAAAATACAAAAAGACAGGAGAAAGCTTTTGAAGTATTTTAACGCCAAATTTACCGCGGAAGAAAAAGCGGCAGAGCAGCTGGAATGTTTTACTGAACGACTGAACTTGTTATTTCAGCAACTGAAGGAGTGAGCAATCATGAAAACAAAAAAGGAACCAAAAGTTATTCTGGAACCAGCAAAGGAATCTGATCTGCCAGAATTCCAAAAAAATTACAAGAAGCCTTTGCGATCGCCGTGATTGAAACGTTCGGTGATTGCGAAGATGGACCGATTCCATCGGACAATGATGTTCAGGAGACTTTCGACGCTCCCGGAGCAGTCGTATATCATATTCTTCGGGATGGTGAGAAGGTAGGTGGTGCAGTAGTACGTATCAACAGCGAAACACATCATAATTCGCTAGATTTATTCTATGTATCTCCAGAACATCACAGCCAGGGGATTGGTCTTTCTGCTTGGAAAGCCATAGAAGCACAGTATCCGGATACTGTGCTTTGGGAAACCGTGACACCTTATTTTGAAAAGCGAAATATCAACTTCTATGTGAATAAGTGCGGATTCCATATCGTAGAGTTCTACAATGAACATCACTCTGATCCGCATATGCATCGCAATGGACGCGAAGATGACAAGCCCCTGCCGGATGATGATGACTTTTTCAGATTTGTAAAGATTATAAAAAAAAAGGACTAAACAATTGAACACTGCGATATGCCGCAGAAAGTTGCCGGTAACTTTTTTAAAGATATTTGTTTGGATCGAAAAAATTCTAAGTTAACCAATAATTCCCTATGTTTACAGAGTTGATTAATAAACGATACGAGGGATAAACGGATAAAGCCTTCCCCTTCTTTTTGAGGAGAAAGTATTAAAGGTGGAAAGCCCTTCTCGTTATGAGAGGGCTTTAATTCGGTCTGAAAATGAAATGGAGAATAAAAATAAACAAAGAAATAATTAATTAAGTGATGAACGATTTATACGAATTTTAGAGAAATACTCCAACGGAGAACTTAACGAAGAACAAATCACTTCTCTATTGTGGGATGCTGCCGAAAATAAATCACTTCACAACAGAGAAACTGAAAGCGGTATAAAAAAACAGCTCCGTTAAAATGGCCGGAACTGCCTTTGAATTTTGGATTTTGCAGTTATCTCCATCCGTTAGTTTGAATTCAGATAATCCAAGACACGGTCAACTCTTTCATTTACTGAGTAATCTCCTTCAATTTTTAACAACGGACAAGATAAATCTGCCATCCAATGTTCGTGTAAAGCTTTGCTTCTAACTTCCATTCCGGCATTATCATATAAAGAAGCCCACTCTAAAAATGTTTTTGATTGTTCATATTTACTGCCGCCGGCTAACACTTCGTTTCCATAACGCTGAAATTCCCTCTGCCTTAATCTCTCAAGCCGTATATCTTGCGGAATCCATAAGAAGATGACAAGGTCAAAATAACTTTTTAGATCATCGCCCCAGCCGCACACTGCGCCAGAAAGAATCCATTTCTCATTTATTGTAAAGTCTTTTTCAAGCAGCTTTCTTCTTTCAGGAATTTCTCTTTTCTTAGTGAATTTATCTGTCCAATAGTAATCATCAGTATCAAGATGCGTATGAGGCAAATGCTTTGATAATGCAACACCCAATGTTGAAGTTCCGACTCCGGAGGCTCCCAGTATGTGAATATTTTTTTTCATAGTTCCCTCTCCTTATAAAGCAACGAAACTCCCTGTCCGCTGCACAAGGTTCTTACTATTATTTTAATATAAATCCCCAAAAACCTTTACTTTGCCAAGGGAATCCAAATGCGTGTTAAAACCATACTGCTTACGAACTTCATGGTCATTTTCAAACAGAATAATTAACTTTCTCTCCGGGTTATTTTAATATCCTCTTACACTTTCTCAAAAGTCTCGATTGGCAGTGAAAACTTGGTTGTTTTCTCGTTACGATAATTGATCATAATCTCAATTTGATTATTTTTTTGTTCAAACTCAATAAGTGCATTCTCCCATTTATCTCTGATTGAAATGATACAATTTCCATTTTTCTTTTCCTTTTTCTTATAAATGTAATTCACTTTAACTCCCTTTTCATTGATCGCCAAAAGGTTTCGGAATAAGGAAGCTCCTCAAAAAAAGGATCAAAACTTCTATCAAGTTTGATCCTTTTCCCTTTTTAGTCATTTCTTTGCGAACGTTTATAGACATTCACGGTTACCAGCCAGCTCATAACAACGATTCCTGCAAAAAGAATGAGCATATTACTGTACAAATAAGCGGAATGATCAGCGTTAACAGGCAGCAGCCTTTGATTCAGCAAGCGGATCGATAATAAACCGCCTGCAATCGAAATACCCGTCCCCTCTGATAAAAAGCTCGTAAAATTAAGCAGACTCATTCCGGCGCCGGCTTCCTTTTGTTTCAAACTGCCAGACACAATTGTAGATATAACCGTTTTTGTGAAGGAGAGCCCCCCAAAAACAAAAACGATTATAACGGTCATGAGCCAAGGTGCCGCATCTATGAAAAAGGCAGCGATTAAAAAACTGGAAGACATCAATGCAATCCCAATGGTCAGCACATATAAAGAACCTTTCCGATCAACAAGCCATCCTCCAATGTAACCGAAGATGATGACGCTCATCGTCCCGGGGAACATAATCCCGCTTCCAATTGCCGCAGTACTTAAATGGTGAACATCTTTCATCATATAAGGAACCATAGACACAAATCCTGCAGCAGTGCCAAATATCAGGCCTCCGCAAAGGACGCCCATCATAAACAAGACATTTTTCCCCAGTGCAGGGTCAACAAAGGGATTTTGAGTTTTCCTAATATGTTTCACAAATATCAGGAAAGCCAGAATACTGATGATCAGAAAAGACATTCTATATGACGTTGTAAACAGCAGAAAAAATACGATGCCTGCAGACATTAATATAATCCCCGCCATATCAAAGCGCCCGCTGATTCTTTCTTCCTTTTCCAGCAGTTTCATCAGGAATGGAACGGTGATAACTGTTGCTGTCGGAATAAGCAGCAAATATGACCAGTGAATATAATGAGCGATCATTCCGCCAATAGCTGGTCCGGCGCCTTCCCCCATTGCCACCAGCGACCCGATCAGACCAAATGCTTTACCCCTGTTTTCTTTCGGAATATAGCGTACTACTGCAACCATCACAAGAGCCGGGAATGCGGCTGCACCAGCCCCTTGAATAAATCGGGCCAGAATGAGTACAGGAAAGAAAGAGTGTCCGACAAATCCAATGATCGATCCGAAGCCATTTACCATAATTCCAAATAGGAGCAGCTTTTTGATGCCCAGCTGATCTGATAACTTCCCATACAGAGCAGTTCCGATGGAAAAGGTTAACATAAAGGCCGTGTTCACCCAGTTTGCACTCGCTGGCAGTTTATGAAAATCGTTGGCGATATCAGGTAATGAGACGTTCAAAACCATTTCATTGAATACGCTGAAAAATGACAGAACACAAAGCCAAATGAAAACTTGGTTGTGCCGTAAAGCTGACTGTGAATAAGACGTATTCACAACTTTCCCTCCATTAATGAGGGCAGACGCAGTTTATAGGGCCATTGATACGCTTCCCTCTTTTAATTGGACCCTGTTCATTTTTTTGCACTTCATACATAACTCCCCCTGCATTGATTGATATACCTTATTATATACAGACTAAGGTATATAACAATATGGCTCGTGTGCTAAAAAAGAAAAATCCTCAATGCGATTTTGAATACATTAGAACATACACCCGCTATATGAGCAAGATGATGAAACATCAAATACTGTTATATTTTTATATTAAAACACCTTAAAACACCTCAAAACACTATTCACCCTTACTCTACAAGGGTAAAGGCACTTGTTACACACGATACTGCATCCGTTCAGGATTTGTAATATTCTTTAGGTTATTGGTTATTGTTATACGCTAATAATTATATCATCATAGTTCAAAACCCAATCACTTTAATAAAGTTAACCAACAGCTCTCAATAAATGATTTTATCTTATGATTTAAAAAGGCGCCTTTATTAATGATCGTGCATGTTCACTCACAACTCTTCACTAATTCCCAAAATCACTTCAACTTCTTTAATATGTTCTAATTCATAGAACATAAAAAACTCAGCTTCTATTCGATTTGGACATTTCATTAAAATCTCTAAACGGTCAGAAAAATGAACACAAGAGATTATTCTCCAATTCATAGCTCTCATCTTCCGCAATTGCTTATAATCCTCTTGAAATTTTTCCTCTCGTTTTAATTTCTTTTCGTATATTTCATCTATTAAATTAAAGTTTTTATTTGTGTTGGAAACATTAATTCTTCTTATGAAAAGAGCAATAAAAACACATAACAAAATACCTAAAGCAATATAAACATAAGTATCAATTATATGTTCAGAAATATTATCGAAATCCTTTTGCAACTCATTGGAATTCTCTAGTGGTTTCAAATTATTAATATTGTATTTTTTGGAAAGTAAACCTAATCCATAGTTAAAATATGAATTAAAATAAGAGTTCAAAAATAAAAATACTGGCACAATCGTTATTGTAATAATTGAAGCTTTTGTGGAAAAGTTGGCAGCTCTTTCGTATTTATCTTTGGCATAAAGTCGAAGATCTGCAACTTGACTAAGATTTAATTTTTCAATTTCCTTTCTAAGGTTGGAAACATTCGTTGCTAATTTCAACTTAACTTTTGGATCTTCCAAATGTCTAATAATATGCATATAACCTCCTTGACTGAATAAATTTACTTCAACAATACAAGTGAACTCCGAACGAGTAATTCAAAAGTTCAAAAAACATCGTTTCAACTCTATCTTACTATGGCATCTAACCCCTATAATCAGTGAAGAGGTAAGTTTTATATCTCATGTTCGTTGTACATCTGATGAATAATCTTGAGTATATCGTCAGCAGCTTCCATTATAATTTGCTGTACGAGATAATTTTACTACCTCCACTTCCTTCTTCAATTGCTATTTGAATTAAGCCCTCAAACTCTGGAAAGTCGCCTTCAATTGGATAGGATTTAATTACAACCAAATAATTGTCTCCTCTCTATTAAAGCCTACACTGTTAACTTTCAATTAATCCTTTCAAAAATTATTTCCAATTCCTAATCACAAAATTTTCAGAATATATACCATTTGAATTATTCTGCATTTTTATCTGTTTCCCCCTTTTTTGATCTGCACTATAAAAGCAGTTCTTCCAGATAAAGATTTCACCTTAATTAAAAAAGACGAGGATTTCTCCCCGCCTGAATTGCAATCTTTATTCGCCTAACATTTCGAGAAATTCAGCAAAATTATTTGCCACCGGATAAGTTACAGGAGCAAACTCTCCTGATTCTTCATGACTCCATACACACACTGCAGGTTCGTTCCTATTTGATCTATAATCCAAACAAACAAAATCACCTGCAAAGAGAACGGCGATTGGCAAAATCTCAACTCCAATTAAATCCTCATCTTCAATTATTCTCTCATCTAACTGTGACATGGTAGCCCCTATATCATACCACTCGAGTTCATTTTCCCCAGTGACTTTTAAAATACATAGAAACCTATCAATAGCATAGTTATGCCCATTACATAAAAATTGGCTTTCTAAAGGTATTCCTCCACTATTTTGTTTAATAAAGGTTTTATAACTTTGAGGTAAGGTTATTCTCCATTTTCTTTCTTTTTCATCCAGCAGCTCGTCTGTTGGAAGTGGATTTATAATTGAATTTTCCTTCATATCCATAAGTCGTTACCTCCAAAATTTTTATCGTGGTGCATCCGCCCACATCCCTTTCGTTCTGCCTCCATTATGTATTGTAACATTATGAATGCCAAACGGGACTAACTCCATTATCCCAGGAAATTCTGTGTGATGCCAAGTCATGCCATCTCTGTGACCACCAATTGCCTTATCTAAATAATCAAATTGCACCTTATCAGAAGCATGCCACAATTCTTTTGGCAACGGAATTGTCTTTTCTACAACTCCAGCACCTTTGAAATCAGCAAACCCAAATGGCATCCTCTCTACTTTTGTTACTTTTATATTTGGGATTAACTGATTTGTAAGTGCTTTTTCTTTTATCAATTTCCTCTGCTTTCCTGTTAAATTTTCTCCACCTAAGATTGTATCATCCCAAGACCATGGTTTATTAGAGTTTACTGTTTCTTTATATAATTGTGCATAGTCGTCTACTACATCATCAAAATGTTTATTTCCACTAATAAACTCTTCAATATTTTTTGTTTCTGCTTTTTTAGCTAAGTCAGCTTTTTTAAGTCTTTGCGCGGGCTTTTTAGTAACTTTTACACCAGTATTAGCACTTTTAGCCATCATCATCAATTTGTCTTTTAAACCTAAGCCGTCAACCGCATTATAAGGGACCTTTCCTATTCCTGCACCTGCTAACTGATGTTTTGAGGCATAAGGAAGCCACTCTGCTAAAGATATGCCTTTAACAGTTTGTCCGGTCTTGGTCACACTAGTTTTTACTGCTACCTTTGTAGTCGCTACTCCTGTTTTGGTTATAGATCCAGCACCTTTTGTTCCAAATATTGAAGTTACAACAGTTCCTACAGCATAAGAAACCCAATGTGCTCTAGAATATGAATCTCCGTTTACCATATCTCGCTCATACGAGTCGGATATGGATTTTGCAATCATATTGTATGTATCAACAGGATGAATGACGGCCGTTACAACAGCTTCAACCGTACCTGCTGGATTGACCACCAAATCGTAGATGCCAGTGACAAAATCCTTCCCTACATCGTAAAGCCCAACCCCTACTCCTTTTGTAACGTTCCAGACCTGATTTCCTAATTCCTGTTGTGACTTTGCTTGAAGTAGTTGTCCATAGTAAAGTTTTTGATCAGACGTCAGGTTTTCATAACCGACTTCAGTTGCAATGTCGATATAATCCTCCATTGATAAATCCCCTGGCTTGTCCAATTTAGCCTTTAACTCTGTGATTCTACGTTTCTCTGCTTCTTCCTTTTTAATGCGTAAATATGTTTTCACTTCTGCATCAATATGTTTATGTGCTTTATATACTTCTGATTCATGAAACTTATTCGCATCATAATACATTGGCAATGCTGATTTTCCTTTACCTGTAGCAGCCATCAATGCAGAATAAAAAGATTTGATATGCTGCTCAATAGGTTCAGATCTGGCATATTCCGACACTAGTTCATGATCCAATTTATAAACAGCGTCTATTGTTTCTCTTCGGACTTTGTCAGCATCATTAAGTTGATCATTAACTGGCTCACTTGAAAACGGTGTTAAATGAATAATGTCGCTAATACTAGCAAATATTCCGGAAAGCTCCCGCTGTTGTTCGTCAATAATACTACGACTGTTTTTGATTCCCTGTTCTAATTGATTTTCGACAAAATGTTCATCAACAAATGTACCACCGGCAAGCCCCATATCTTCCAGCTTTCCTTCGATACTATTGAAAAAGACGATCTGCATCTCAGTGAAGTTCATATATGTTTCGGTGTACAATGCTAAATCGTTAAAAAAAGCTTTAATGCTATCTGCGCCTCGGCCAGTGAAATCATCACCCAGATTAGACACATCTTCTAATGATTTCTTTAAATCGGATAGTTCTTCACGAAGTTGTTGATATTCTTTGGAGCGTTGTTGTGAGGATGTAATAAGCGATTGTGCATCAAGGATTTTCATAAAAAAGGCTCCTTATGAGATATTCTTTAGGTTAAGAATATCACAAAAGGGAAAATATTCATTGAAATTTTCACCAGGCCATTAAAATATTTCAAATTATATCATCAACCAAATTTTACACTAAAAAGAATTAAAGAAAGTCTTCTCCTTCACTCAATGAATAGAATACTGACTTTAGAGGAGATACTGTTTTAAATCCTGTTATTTTTCGGTCAGTGCCCCTTAAATCTCATAAACTTCAGCCTTAAATCCCCTTATAACCGAGTTGCATCATTCAGAAAGAACCAAACAAAATCCTTTCCGAATTTCGACAGTTCAAATTTATCAGTTGATTTTATTTTAGGATCTTTTAAAGTAGGTAATCTCTTTTTGCCTTCTTTAATTGCTTTGAAATATTTATGAATATTAGATATTGATTGTGATAACTCTTCTATGTCATCAATAACTTTATAATCTTTTTTCGTCGTCAATAATCCAAATCTTAAGAGATTATGCCTAACTGACTCGTATTGTTCATACGATACTTCATATTCTTCAAGAATATCAATAATAGTAATTTGTCCTTCTTGATCATAATTTTTGAGTTTAGAATAAAATCTTAACACTGAAATATCAATTAGACGTAAATCTCTTAAAACATCGTAATATGTCAACACAAAATCTTCAGAAATATCTTCATGATGGCTGATGTTTATAAAACCATTAACCATGATATCGATTTTTAATTCTTGTTTTTCATCGATAACATAATCTAAAACATATGTAAATAACGTATTAATCTTATGTTGCTGAGTTTCACTTTTGTCCTCTAGGCTACTTTTCAAATCTTCAATTCTATTTGCAAGTCCTTCTACAAGTTTTTTAATATTTTTTTCAAAACGCACTCGTTTATACGAAGATACTGCACCACCAACTCCTGGTATTGCTGAGGCGCCTACCTCAACTAGAAATTCACCTACCAAATTAGACGTCAATTCTTTTACAACATCAGCACCGGTACTTGAAGCAGCATCAACAATTGCGTCAACAATTGTACCGGTTGATGTTTCGAGAATGTCTTTCTTTTTTTCATTATCCATTCTTTGTCCCCCATTTATATTTTATTTTCCCTGTTGAGTGTGATTCGTGTCATTGAATGGATTCTATGAAAATAATCAGATAGCTTTATAAGAGCCTCTTCTATCCCATTAAGATTTAATTGATTACTCCCGTGTGCCTCGACAACCTTTCCTTCATTATTCAAAAAAACCATAACACTTTCACCTGCCGAAGGATTTAGATTACTCGGCTCAATATTTATTTTTTTAACATCAAATTTTCGGCTATCAACATTTTGATTTTTAGTAAACGGATAACGAAAATAAGTGCTATCAATATCATAATTTCTTATTAACTCCACATATTTTAAATTTTCATCATTAATTATATTCCAATTCCCATCTGGCGCTTTCCTTTCCAAAAGAAGAATATTCTCCTTAACTAGATTAACAAAATTTTCATAGAGAGTAAGAATATCATGACATTTTGTGATATCTAAAGGATCTCCTCTCCTATCTTTAATCAAAGGAATATTATGTTTGGAAGATTGACCTTTACTGTAATCTATCTTGAATGTTCTATGATAAATTGTTATAAGAGATTTTAAATACAGCTCTATTGAATGTCTATAAAGATAGAAGGTGGGCATTGCTGCGTTATAGATGTGGTTTCCATAATTTTCATGAAGAATTCCGCCGATTCTCTAAATTTGTCGGCAGTAACCCCAAACCCCATATCGGTATGCGTTGATATATCAGTCAACCTCTCCCACATATCTGATCCCCCAATTCTCACAAATTATCACACCAACATTTACACTCATTTTTAACTATTCTTATATCTTTTTCCTTTAAAATATTTTAACATATATTTCAAAGGAGGTGTTACTAATGACATATCACACATATTAGTGGCAGAAACATTTCGTATAATTAATTATCAAATTAAAGCACACGCTGTTAAATTTAAAACAGCAAACCTGAATATTATACGCAGGGTCTTTAAAACCATCATTTCTTTCTTAGTACGTACTTAAGAACTAAAGCAAAAGCTAACGATAATTTATTAAGTTGCAAATACAAGAGGATAAGGAGATGTTGTTATGTCAAATCAGCATATTACACCAAGATCAGATGGGAAATGGCAAGTAAAAGGTGCGGGGAATGGACGGGCTACTTCTGTTCACGATACTCAAAAAGATGCAATTAATGCAGGAAGAGATATCGCAAGAAATCAAAAAAGCGAATTGGTTATCCACGGTAAGAACGGGAAAATTCGTCAAAAAGACAGCTATGGGAACGATCCATATCCTCCTAAAGGTTAATAGAACAAAGCAAAAGAGTTGCTTCGCAGCAACTCTTTCAAATAGAGAAGCTTTTTTAAAAAAGCTTCTCTGATTGGCTATCTAAAGAAAATGTGGTAAAATAGAAGAATCACAATCTAATTGAGAAAGTTTACATAAGGAGTTGATCACTATACCCGCTTTAAAACAAAATAACTTTCTGTTGAAAGAAGGATTACTTACTCTCTTGATGCTTGTTATCACGTGCATAGGAATCTTTCAATCACTAAAATTATGTCTTTTTTCAGTTTTAGGGATCACAGAGACTGTATCAAAATTATTTGTACAATCTCTGTAAAAATCTTGAAATAGAGTGATTTAAGGGATCACTCTATTTTTATTGTCTTATGATAACATCAAGTTAAACTTATGTACAGTCTTCATAGTTTAAATAAAAATATCCATTCGAATCCTAATATTATTAATTTCAATATACTGTTAACATATATATTTGTCAATACAGGAAGGTACCCAACTTAGAAAGATAAACAAAAACAACAAAAGTTTGTTCACTTGAGACTTTTAAATATAAGATTGCACCCATTAAGATAAGAATCTCAAGAAACCAAATAATTGAAAATAGCCAGATTTTATTCCTAAGAAATTTCAAATCCTCATTGTGTGCTATATCGTCATTAAAAATACCTCGAATATCCTCAGTATCTAATATATCTTTATACATCTCCTTTAACCTCTTATATTGAACCTTAAATCTTGCCCTTTCCATCCAAGCATACCACTTAGATGCTGCAAGGAATATAAGAGATATTAACAGTATAGCATAAGATATAATCGTAACATCTTTTGTGAAGATATCCTGAAATTTATCTGAGGAAAGGGCATTAAGGACGAGTACAGTACCAAAAAAGGTTGCTATTAAAAGTTGATTACTTTTTAATGATGCTGCAAGGCCATTTACTAGCTCACTGGTTTGATGAGACATACCAAGAAGAAGTTCAGAGACTGTATTTTTTATTTGTATATATTGTTCAATATTTTCTTTCTGAAAAACTTTATAGCTTGATAAGAGTGAATTAAATGCTTGTTTAGACAGCAAAACTTTATTATCTATCGTATTCAATTTAATTTGCCTTGTAATTACATTTCTCGCTAATCCAATTTTGTCTATTGTATGGTCACCAGTAAAAACCCATTTATAAAAATCAGTAAAGATCCATAAAGCGTCCAAGTTGAAGTTGGTATAATTTAAATCAAACTCAATGTCCCTGTGCCCTTTAAAAACATAATATGCATTATTGTGATCTTCATCTTTGTAAAAAGTTGTTATATCCGCCAAAAAACCAACAGATAATATCAAAAAAATTCTATTGAAAATTCCCTCAATGGTTCCAATCCCTGCATTCTCTAATAGTAAGAAGTCCTCTGGAATAACATCAAATTCAAAGTTCTTTTTGAAATTGCTAGCATTTCGACGATTTAATTCAATCTTTTTTCTATTAGATTGATTGATGTCTGGAAAATTTCCTGTAGAAGAAAACCAAAATGTTTCTGTACCAGCTTCGACCTCAGTATCATTTAAGACTTCAAATTTCAGCTGATTATATTGTTTCATATAGCTACAAAACCTTGAGAAAAAAGCTTTCATGCTTAAGCAATCTAAGAAATCTGCAAAAGCTTTTATATCATATACAGAAAGACATTGATCAACAACTTCTTTAGAAATAACAACCTTTATCTGAATTGACTTACCAACATCCTCATCATCATCATTAAATAATAAATACTGTTCTAATTGAACATCATCGATAAACTCGTTTAAATTATTTTGATCTCTAAAAATTAAAATGTCGCCGGAATCACCAAATTTAAACTCTACACGAAGTGAATCCCTATTGTGGATTTCAGCTAGCATCTCAGTTAAACATTCAAGATTATCTATAATAACCTTTCTTGTCTGTATATTAACTTCGACCTTTTGCAGATTTTCTTCTCTGTTTATTGATTCGATGTTACTTGCTAGTTTATTTAAATACGAGGTGATCTCCAATTTTTCACCTACTTATTCGCGATATTTAAATTGGCGATATGCTTTATTGTATGTTTCACTATTCTGTACTTTCAATACGATGATTTTTTCACCTGCGGCATCTTCATCTGAGTATATTTCGTCCTTATAGTCCTTTACAAACCCCTTTATTCTTAGCTCAACTTTTTCACTTATTGGTATCGTTTTTTTCATTCTATTCTTTATTACCTTACTCTCTATTTTGAAGTTAGTATCGAATCTGTCGTCTTTCATTACTTTTTTTAATTTCCCCTTCAAAGATTCCACGTCAACTTTATTAGGATTTTCAGGCTTATAATCTCCCAAAACATAGTCTATGACTCCATCTGAAGTGAAATTTTCTTGTGTCTGGAAATAGCCCAACAAGTTGTTATGTATTCGATTATAGTCAGATTCCGATTTCTTTTCTACATACGTTTTAATTTTTCTCAATAATAAGTTGAAAGCTTTTTTTGTATTTGCCTCGTCATTATTAAGTTCTTTTAATTCTAAGAACTCTCTATACCAATATGCTGCGATTGAATTATTCGAGTCTGTTACAATAATTTCTGATATGGCATCCTCCTCGTATTTAATGAGACAAGATTTTAAATTTCTAGTTTTTTTGTTAAAAGGGATACCCTTTTGGTTTTCTAAGTTGTAGGCATCTAAAAAATCTTCCTGTTCAACTTTTGTTATAAGAAAGTAAATATCTGAATCATATTCTAACAAGGACTGAATCAGATTACCTGTTTGAATTTCAGTCATATGATTTTTTTCTTGAGCAATAACATGTTTCTCTAAAGCCCTATTGGCAATAGTTTCACAAGTTTCTTTTAAGATAGCCTCATTTTTCTCTTCCTCAAGCTCATTTTCTGCAAATAAGCGCAGTGTCAAGGTGTTTATCTCAACTGAATCAGACATAAACTTATAATACCTTCTATTTTCTTTTGTTAGAATGTCATAAACTAAACCATGTAAGAATCTTTTTAAATCCTCCCCACCCATACCATCCTTTGCAAATATCTTTTTTTCTTGTATATCCATATGATGAATAACATCAAAAATCCTATTAGTTTCCCCCATGTAAAGTCACCCCATATTTAGTGTTTAAAGTATTATATCATTTAAATTTCATAATTCTCCAAAAAACAACAAAAATGTATTATAGAACAAAAGCACTCTTTAGTTTAGAGAGTAGGTTATAAAATTCAAAATAAGAAATTCAATTTTATCTAAGTTAAATGTTGTTTAACAACTTTAATCAACTTGTCATCGGTTAAGAATATGGTTTCAGCTTTTTTCCTATCTTCAGATTCATAAATAATAATAAAACAATCTTCATTCTCTATTACTCTCATTTCCCAATTGATTGTTTGATATTCGTATACCTTCTCTAACACTTCTTTTAATTCATCTTCGTATTTGTTTCTGTCTTCATATACTCTTTTTGCCGCAAAATAAAGTTTATTTATTAATCGTACTGTTAACCTTCGGTACAACAAATATAAACAGATTAAAACCACAAAAATGCCTATTATTTCTATGTGTTGCAGCATCGTGTCTATAACAAAAGAATCAACTTCTTTAATTGCCTCAGTTAATAACTTTTCTGTTTTTTCATCCGGGTTTAAAAACCCAGAATTGGCACTCACTTCTCCGCTTCGTCTCAGTTCTTTAACTTTATTTTCAATCTCGCTGGTGAATAAGTTTAATCTAATATTTACACGTGCTAAAATATATGACAGACACGCAGTAGCAGACGAAATAAAGGCTATACTTATAACAACAGATTTTGAAGTGAAATTATTTTTTCGTTCATATTCATCAGATAAGTCATCCACAATTTGAGCTAATTCTTTTATTTTTATTTTCCAAAAAAACTCTCTAATTTGATTCATACGTTCACTATTTAAAATTATCAAAGATAACATGTTCTTTTTTGTCTTATACAGAACATGAACTGATGCTATAGTATACGTTTTCTTTGTCTTCTTGTAATTCGAAATTAAAATATATAAAATAATCAGTACCACTATTGCCCACATTTAATATCCCCCTTTAAAAATATGATGACTAGTCCGTCCATTTATTTGATCGTCAAACTAAGATACCTTTTAAATACCTTAAAATAAGATAATATGAGATCTCTGTTCGTTTTTCCATCTTTCACTTCTTCATCAGTTATTCTTATAAATGATTCAAGAAGTCCATCTATATCCTTACTACAGAGGTAAACCGTTTCTATAACGATTTCTGCGTCTTCAATAAGAAAAAGAGAGCGTGCACACCACTACAGCTCCCTTTAATAAAACATTACGTATACTTAAATGTTATATCACAAGACTATTTTGGCGAATAATTTTGTGGTTTTTTGTCATTTTCTTGTTGCAAAAACATCCAAAAATTTTTTTGACTTCTTAAAATGCTCTCCATGCCACCTATCCTCATTGTCTGCAATATAGTCTAGCGCTTTCAACAAGACTCCAACAATCTCTTGCTTTGTCATCTTCATAAACTTTTTTTCATCAATTTTTTTATCTCTGCTGGATTTAATCTCCCTGAAGTAGGCATCATCAACTTCAAGTATTCGATTCTTTTTGTCATTAAACCGTTTCTTTTTCATTTACGATATACTGTATTCCTGATAATAACAATAAAGGTCAGTATTTGTTTTCACAGAGTTTGGATGAATTCCTTTACTTGTTGGATCAAGTTCCTTTGTTCGTTTACTTATACTCTGCCGGGTTACAGGCATTCCCTCTTTAACTAAGGAATGATCGCTTTTTTTCCTAGTTGAAAGGTACGATCCCACATTTTAGGTTTCTGTTTTAAAATTTACAGTACCAAAAAACCGCAATTTCATTTGCTGTTGAAAAATTGGAATAAAGCATTGTATCGACCGCTCCTATGACAAAGTTATTTTTGGCATAAAAATGACAAGCTGAAACATTAATATCTTGTGTTTCAAGCATAAGACCGCATAAATGATTCTCCTTTGCCCACTCAATCGCTTTATGTAATAAAGCCGTCCCGACACCATTTTTTCTATAATCTTTTGCAACGGCAATGTCTTCAATCAGTGCGTATCCATTCCAATTAGAACGAAGCTTACTCCGGCCGACACAGTCGTTCTCTGCGTAATAAAAAAAGACAGCTTTATCCTCTTCTTCAATATAACTGACATCAATGTCTTCATCGTCATATTTTTTGACATAAGGTTCAGCAAATTTCTCCTCTGTATATGTCCAAACATTGTCCTCAAATGAAGGGATGATTCTCCCTGAAACAACGAAAGGTTCGTTTGGTTTATTGAAGTCTTTCATATTGAATCGAGTCATTTTAGTTATCATCATAATCACCTTTCTGCATTTATTGACCTTAATTTACATCTTTTGAACTGTTGATTCGTCTGCATGTCATGGATACCGGTTTAATCACTCTAAGACTAAAACAAAAAAGATACCAACATCGATTGGTATCATCTATTCATTCGAGCCCTTACAACAACATCCTATTTCGGAGCTTCCAAACCGAATGTTGTCCATTCCTCTTTTGCCGGACCATAAATACCCGGAACAGGTAAACCTGCTTGTCTCATAAGGACAGTCATTTGTCCTCGATGATGGTTTTGATGTTGAATTAAAAATAGCAAAAGTGAACCATTCGGCAATTGCTGACCAATAAAGTTGACACATTCTTGAAGTGTATCGTCAGTCCATTGCGTTTTTAACGCCTGGACAAATGCAATACTGGCTTGATGATAACTCTCAGCAATAAACCGCGCCGAGGCAGGAACAGGATAATCTTCAGCCGGAGCGTGAAACGTTAAATCTGTGTTTGAGGTAATGATGTGAATGGCCGCGACAGTATGCCATGCAATACGGCCTAAAGTCCAATGTTGTGAAGTGATTTCTTGTTTAAGTGATTCATCAGTCAGATGATTCAGCAGTTTCTGTGTCGCATCGGCTTCGAACTCCCAAGATTTCAAAAAATGGTCTAAGGTTTGAAACATAAAAATCCTCCTTATCCTTTTTTGTTTTTCTATGTATCTACAGTTCAATTATAGTGCTCCGCTTAGTTAAAAAAGAACAAAACGATAGACAGACATTTTTAACAGAAAGCCCGATCTGACAACAACAGACAAAATATAAGAACATAACGGATAACTCTATCTTTCTTTTTCTTCAATCGACAAAAAAAGGATAGCTGTTCAAACAGGATTCTTCTGTCTAATATTTTCTCTTTGCAAAAGTCCATATCGCCTTAGTGATTGAACCGGAGACAAAACAGCTCCCCGTCATCATAGCCACCCAAATGAAAAATGTCGGCTCGGCACCTATTACAATAAACATGAATATCAAGGACAAAATGAAGACAATAACAACCATCATCCATACTTTTTTAAAGATGAAATACCCTAATATCCCTAACAGAAAAGAAGCTGCCGGAAGAAAAATGAGAATGATATACGCGGGACTCAACAGCGGGCTAATACAAACACCTCCCAATTTATTTAAAAACGAGGAAGTTCCTACTTTTTGTCTGATATGAAGTGATTTTTTTCATCTTGATATTATGCCGTTCCATTCATTTTATACATATTATACCAATGCAATCGAGTCAAATATAGATGTTTATTTATTTTTAACATATTTCAGGAAAATCAGGAGTGAATTAAAGTCTGAGAATAGCCCGCTTTTTCTTTCCCTAGTAATCCTGCCGCATTGGCTTTAGCCCATCATTGTTTTTGCAGCGCTAATATTCTCATAATCGTGTGCATGACGCTGCTTTCCTCATTTGATTTGATGACAAAGTGCGCTGCATCTTTTATTTCGTCAATGGCATTCTTAACCGCAAAGCTGTAGGATGCCGCTTCCATCAATTCTTTCATTGCGGCCGTCTCCGAACGCCATTGTTTCATCAGCCGAAACCCCTAATAATCGCTGCAGTTCTTGTACTGTTGTTCCTTTATGTATTCCGATATTTGATATGTCCATCCAGGTATCCTCTGATGCTACGATATATAATTGGTGAAAAAATTCATGCAGCTTTTCTCTCGTTTCCGGACAGTTGGCGTCGGGGTCATGAACCGTAATCTTGATAAAATCGTCTTTTATCTCAGTAAAATCAGTTATTCTCGTTACATGTGCATAAGAGGCATTTACATATTTCATCTCACTTTCAGACAGATTTTCTTTTACGATCGCGCCATTTTTTGTGCATGCGATAATGCTATGCCCGCAGCTGATTTTTTCTAAAGCGCCTATAATTGACAGTCCCGCTTCATTGCTGATCAAAGATTCATATACGAACTTGCCGTTCTTTTTTATACGTGTGGCACTGTCTCCTAAAATCCAAAAATCTTTCGCATCTTCTCCGAATAAAGCTTCCACCCTTTCACACTGCTTCCCGGTGCAGATGGCGAAAGCGACATGCTGTTCCTCCATTACTCGTTTTGTCTTTTCAAATAACGTTCTGTCAAAATCGCCTTGATTATTTAAAAATGTGCCGTCTAAATCCGTAATCACTAATTTAATCATCGTTCAGCACCTCCGCAGTTAAAATGTCTTTTTCAGACAAAGGGTTTTTCACATTTGAGAATGGAATCAATCGCATTTAAGACCCCTTCTTCATTGTTTGATTGCGTGATATACGCGGCAGCCTGTTTAATGCTTTCCTGCGCATTATCCATAGCGACTCCGTATTTCACGGCAGACACCATCTCCAAATCATTGCCGCTGTCTCCGAAGGCCGCGCATTCTTCATCATTTATCCCCCATTGTTTCTGGAGAAGCTTAATCCCGCTTGCTTTATGAAGCCCCGGTATGATCAGATCTATGTCACCGTGCCCGCTTGATACAGGCGTGACGAAAGACCCGATGGCGTCTTTTAAATGGCTCAGAAGTGCGGAACAATGTTCGGCGGGAAAGCTGATGGAAAATTTTAAAATGTCATCATCGATGTTTTCAAAATGCGGCACCCTTTTTAACACATAATAATACTTACTGGCATGCAGATATTCATCTTCACTGGCATTTTCATGAATATACGCGCTTTTTTTTCCGCAGACAATGACGTTTTTCACCTCATACTGCTCTAAAGCACGGATCACTGCTTTTATAGTGTCTTCAGACATGTTACCCGCGAATAATTCTTCTCCGGCATTCACGACGAAAGCGCCATTCTCGGCAACGAAAGCGATTTCACTTTCGATCTCCGGAAAAAAGGATGTAAGCTGCGCATATTGGTTTCCGCTTGCTACGGCAAATTTAATTCCCCGCGCTTTTAATTCAAGATACTGATTCATAAAACGCTCTTTGTTATATGCCATTTCATCATTCAAAAACGTTCCGTCCATATCAACTGCTATCAGTTTGATACTCATATTGTCCTCCTTTTTTCGGCCGCTTTTGTCAGAGACCCTTGAAGAGATCATGCATAAAGCGTATGAACGAATTATATCCGCAGTTGTTTTGCGCCGTAAATCATTGGCTGACGTCTTGTTTTGAATGACACAAAAAGTGATTTGTCACATAAATATAACACTATGTTTCTTTTAAAAATGATATGTTACGATTAGATGTACATTCACCATTCTCATAAAAAGGAGAATCCCCCTGCATGTTCACACACGAAATGATTGCTTCATTTAACGAGCTTGAAACTTCTTTATACAACTACATCTCCCAAAACAGCGAGAAAGTCGTCTATATGCGAATCCGCGAATTGGCAAATGAAACCCATGTATCTACGGCTTCTATTTTACGTTTCTGCAAAAAAATAAACTGTGAAGGGTTTTCGGAGTTTAAGGTGAAGCTGAAAATGTATACGGAGGCAAATAAAAAAACGATTTTAAAGAGTCCCCATCATTCCGTTGCCGAGTTTTTTGAAAGAACAGTAAGCGGAGGGATGGAAGAAAAGCTGAAGGAAGCAGCAGCCCTTGCGGCCGATGCAGAAAGCGTCATTTTTATCGGAGTGGGAAGTTCAGGAATTCTCGCCGAATACGGAGCCAGATATTTTTCGTGCTTAGGAAAACTTTCAATGTATATTAAAGATCCTTACTTTCCGGCCCATTCCCATTTCTGTCATAACAGCATCACGATCGCATTATCGGTTTCAGGTGAAGGAGATTCTACGGTGACTCATCTGAATCAGCTGAAACAAGAAGGCAGCCGGGTCATCAGTATTACAAATCATAAACATTCAACCATTGCCAAAATGTCCGATGTGAATATTTCATATTACGTGACGGAAGAATGGGTTGAAAATGCGAATGTCACCACCCAAATCCCCGCTATGTACATACTTGAATCGATGGCTCGGGAGATATACAAATTGAGAGAATAAATTCAGGAACGAAAACACTGATACGCTGAAAATTTCGGTATTTTTGCAAAAGTGATGAGAAACCCTTCTCTGATGCTAGAGAAGGGTTCTGAGGATCACAGATGAGACACAATACAATTTGCATGGCCCGCCAGTTTATATTCTCCCAAACCGGAAGGCAGGAGAATATGATCTCCTTTTCTAAAGGGATATTCATGCCCGCCTGCAATCATTATTCCGTCTCCTTCGATCACGCTGACAAGAAGGAAGGGATGATGCTGGAATAGATTTGCTTCACCTTTTACAACCCACTTTTCGACTGAAAAATAAGGACATTCTATTAAAACAGCTGCCAGCAGATCATCTGTTTGTTTATATTGAACGGTCGGCCGTTCACGGACAGATGGAATGTCTATCACGTCTATACTTTTTTCCAGATGGAGCTCGCGCATCCTGCCTTCCGCATCTTTTCTTCCGTAATCATACAATCTGTAAGTCGTATCTGAATTTTGCTGCGTCTCTAAAATAAGTGTGCCCTTTCCAATCGCGTGAACGGTGCCGCTTGGAACAAAGAAGAAATCTCCCGGCTTTACCTTAACTCTGTTCAGGAGCCCGTCCCATTCTCCGCGCTCAATCATGGATATCAGTTCTTCTTTTGTAGTTGCGTTGTGGCCGAAAATGATCTCCGCCTCTTTTGCACAATCAATGATATACCAGCATTCGGTTTTTCCAAGTTCCCCGTTTTCATGCATTTTGGCAAAGTCATCATTCGGATGCACTTGAACGGAAAGGTCTTGGTCCGCGTCCAAAATTTTTGTAAGAAGAGGAAAACGGTCTCCTTCTAGGTTTCCGAATAAATCTCTGTGATGCTCCCACAATTCACCGAGCGTACATCCTTTATACATGCCGTTTCGAACTGTGCTCTGTCCATTTTGATGAGCGGCGAAGGCCCAGCACTCCCCTGTCCGCTCGGACGGAATATTATAGTGAAAATCACGCAGGGCGGCGCCTCCCCAAATTCTTTCTTTGAAAACCGGATTGAAAAATATCGGTTCAGTAGACATGATCATCCCCCGCTTTATTCGATTTCTTCCAGAAGCTCATACGCCTCTTCTTTTGTCTGAACGGCGAGCAGCCTTTCCCGATAGCTGTCATCCATCAGTTTTCGGGATAACATCTGCAATATTTTCAGATGCTGATTTCCGCCGCTTTCCTTCGGTACGGCAATCATAAAAATCAGTTTTGCATCAGAACCATCAAGGCTGTTCCAGTCAACACCCGAACGTCTTATTCCGAATGCGACACCCGGCGTTTTGACGGCTTCAGACTTTCCGTGCGGAATGGCGATATTCATACCTATCGCCGTGGTTCCCTGCTGTTCCCGACTCAAAATGGCCTGCTTAAATCCGCTGTCAGACAGCAGCATACCTTTACGGGACATTTTCTCGATCATTTCATCGATAATGTCATCCCTCGTTTCGCCGGATAAATGCGGTTCAATCAAGTCCGTACTGATAATGTCAGTCAGTTTTTTGATTTCGGTCATCCCGGCTTTTCGGCTGTCAGCCTGAGATGGTTCCTTTGTTTCTTTTGCCGCTGCAGCTTCATTTGGTGCGGCAGACGGCAGCACCTCGCCGGGCGCGGGGGATTTCGCCATATCTTTCTTCAGTACATTAACCAACAGAGCGGTGACAAGAGAGCCTGCTGTTACAGCGATAAAAAACATCAGTACATGATCTACTGCTCCAAGTACAGCAACGATGGGGCCGCCGTGTGCCACTCTGTCCCCCACATGGCCGATCATCGCTATCACCGAGCCGGTCATAGAACCCGCCATAATACTCGGGATCACTCGAAGGGGATCTTGGGCCGCAAATGGAATGGCTCCTTCCGTGATACCGAAAAGGCCCATCGTAAATGATGCTTTTCCCATTTCTCTTTCTGCGGCGGCGAATTTTCTTTTTCCTAAAAACGTCGCAATCCCAAGCCCTATCGGCGGTATACAAATGGAAACGGCAATCGGACCCATAATTTCATAATTTCCTTCTCCGATCATTGCCGATCCGAAAAGAAAGGCCACCTTGTTTACGGGTCCTCCCATATCAAAGGAGATCATCGCTCCTAAAATCAATGCCAGGAGAATTGAGCTCGAACCTTTCATTCCCGCAAGCCACACCGTTAATGATGCGAAAATATGAGCGACGGGGGCGCCGATCAGAAATACAAACGCCAAACCGACGATCAGTGAGGCAAACACCGGAATAATAATGATCGGCATAATCGGCTGTATTGCTTTAGGAACTTTACATTTTTTGATTCCAAGCGCCGCATATCCCGCCAAAAATCCCGCAATGATTCCTCCGAGAAATCCTGCGCCGCTTGCACTGTCGTAAAAGCTGCCGGATGCCGCAATATATCCGCCGATCATTCCGGGAACAAGACCCGGCTTATCAGCGATGCTGAACGCGATGTACCCGGCTAAAATCGGGATCATGAATGAAAAAGAAGCACTGCCGATCTGTTCAATCGTTTTCCAAAAAGACTCGTCCGGAATGACTAAGCCCTTTGGTGTTTTTTCTCCTCCAAGCGTCAATGCAACCGCTATCAATAATCCGCCGACGACAATGAAAGGAACCATAAAAGAAACGCCGTTCATTAAATGACGGTAAATCGGGTTTTGTTTTTTGCCCTGCTGACTTGTGGATTCAGCTTTTGAAGCAGATTGATAGACCGGCACTTCACCGCTAAGCGCTTTTTGAATTAATTCTTCCGGTTTGCGGATGCCTTCCTGAACCCCGACAGCCAGCAGCTTTTTCCCCGCGAATCGGTCTTTGTTCACCGAACGGTCCGCCGCGATAATGATTGCGTCTGCTTCCCGGATTTCCTCTTCGGTCAGCCTATTTTCCACCCCGATTCCGCCCTGGGTTTCCACTTTGATCTCAACGCCTAATCTGCCGGCTGCTTTTTGTAAATTTTCAGCAGCCATATACGTATGGGCAATACCGTTCGGACATGATGTAATCGCTAACAGTTTCATATAAATCCTCCTTTGCAGTCTGAATTTCAAGATCTTGTCTCAACTTTATACTGAAATCAGCCTGTGATAAGCGCGTTTTTTTACCATAAGTTCCGGAAATAACGGCATTTTTCCCTATAAACAGAAAAAAAGCAGGGAGCCATTCCCTGCTTTTAATAGTTTAAATACGATAAAAACGTCATTACATTTTTTTCTTCCGTCAGTTTTTGAATAAATGCCGGCTGCTCGCTAAGATAGGAAAGCTCACTGAATAATTGCTTTACCTTGTTTTGATCTTCATGTTTGACGGCAAGCATAAAAACGAGCGACACCTTTTCCGTCCCCCACTCAATCGGCTCTTTTAAGGTGGCGATTGCAATGGCTGATTGTTTGATATATTTAGAGTTCGCGTGAGGGATAGCAATACCCGCCCCGATATTTGTCGCCGACATTTTTTCTCTCATTACTGCATGAATGCCATACTCTTTTTCTACATAGCCTTTTTCATACAAAGCCTGCGCCAGCTTTTCAATAACCTGATAACGGTGCTCTGTCTCTTGCTGTAAAAAAACGAGAAACGGAGTCGTATCGTTCAGCATTTTAAACGTTTTTTGCTCCCGGCGATGTGATGTATCAAGCTGTTGCATAAATGCGCTGAGCTTCTTTTCATCAGCAGACTCCAAAAGCGGTGATACGACAATATGAGGGATCGTTACATTTCCAAGCCCTATCGTAGAAATGACGAAATCTATATCTTTATGCTTTTTGATATACTCTGTCAGCTCCGCTTTTGCGATACAGTCTTTTACCGTAATGTGATGAAATTTGCGTTCAATTTTAGTCCTCAGCAATTGCGACATGCCAATGCCCATATGGCAGACGATGATCGTCCTCTTAGGATTATGACTGCTTCGGCGCAGCCGTTCGATCGCTGCCTGAAAATGCAGCGTCAAATAGGCCGCCTCTTCTTCAGGAATACAGAGATCAAATGTTTGATTGATGTCTTCTAAAACGTCAATGATAAGATGAAACAAATAAGGGTACATTTTTTTGATGTCGTGAAGCATGGGGTTTGAAACAGAGAGATCATAGCTCAGCCGCTTCAACACCGGATCGAGATGAATGTTCAATCCGTTGATCAGTTCCTGGTCTTTATGAAAATCCAGCATTTGCAGTTCTGAAACACGATTGATCAAATGCCTGACGACTTTGGAAAGCTCAGAATCTTCAAGATCAAGCTTCTTTTCTTGCTGCGATGGATAGCGGACTTTCCCGCCTATTATATGTAAAGTTAAATAGACGGCTTCTTCCTCAGGAAACCGTATGGCAAATACCGGCTCAAGCCGTTTTAAACAAGCCAGTGTCCATTCATATTCTTTCTTCTTTTTTACCGCGTCCAGCTGTCTTGCAGAAATGGCGACCGGCTGTTTCATTTTGATACGGCGGATAGTCAGCAATGTATGCAGCAGCAAACTTTCAAATGTTTCATCCGTAAAATAGATAGAATGGTTTTTTTGTAATAACTTGATTTCTTTTCTCACAAAGTCCGCTTCATGACTTAAAAACTTACTTTTTATAAATTGGCTTGTAAACTCCGCATTATCAATCAAATCTGAAATTCGCGCCAATGCTTTTCTTTTGTTTTTTTCGTCCCCTTCAATCTTTAAGCCGAGCCGCTGTTTAGATACCAGCGTGAGATCAAATCGCTTCAGCCACTCTTCAACCGCACTTACATCCTTTTTAATCGAAGCTCTGTTTACAAAATGCTGTGCGGCAATTTCTTTTGCGGAAACGGGCTTTGAATTCATTAATAAATCATAAGCGATGTGAAGTATTCTTTCTTCATCGGTCTTGTGCCTGCATGTAAAGTGCTCATTATAAATTTGCCGGCTTAACCGTGACCTTTCCTGTTCAGATATATGTAAATAGACGCCTAATCCCGGTTTGCGGATCAGCTGAGCTTGAGCATGTTCATTCAGAAAATCTTCAATCGTTTTCAAATCATTCCTGATCGTTTTTTCAGAACAGCGGACCCTGTCTGCGAAATCTTGCACAACTAAGTAGTCATCAGGTTCAGATAACAACAGATACAAAATCTTTTTCTGCCTTGAATTCATGTATTTCATCTGTTTTTCTATCCTTCCTGTCCGTTTCTGCTGGAGCGATTGTGATAGGTTAAATATACTGCGCATACGAAACCGTTTTCATTTTATAGTGAAACAAAAGAGTAAAAAGTTTTGTTTTTTACCGCAGGTTCCGGAAAAATCATGTTTTATACAGAGGCTGTTCACCTTTGATTGACAGCAAAACACCAACCGTTTTTAAACGATTGGTGTCGGCAGCGAAAACCTGCTGTTACAGCCAAAATGTTTCGCCAAGCGCTAATGCTTTCAGGTTTTCAGGAGGTAATGCAAGCCGGTCCCACTCGCCGTGCAGTCTGCTTAATGCTTCCGGGCCTGTATCATCAGCAAGCCGGAATGCCCCGTAATGCATGGGAATGAAACTGTCAGCCTTCAGCTCCAAAAACGCTTTCACGGCGTCTTCCGGATTGATATGTGACACTTGCATAAACCATTCCGGTTCGTATGCCCCGATCGGCATCAGGGCCGCCTTAATACGAAACCTCTCTCCGATTTCTTTAAAGCCTTCAAAATAGCCTGTATCTCCTGCAAAATAGATGGACTCGCCGTTTTCGCTTTCTATGACCCAGCCTCCCCAATGAGAGGTATCGGTATCCCAAAGCGTTCTCCGTGTCCAATGCTGGGCCGGAACAAATGATATATTGACCCCCCGCATCTCAAAACGATCCCACCAATTCATTTCATGAACGTTTTTGCGGCCTTTTTTGTTGAACAGCTTTTTCAATCCCGCAGGCACGTAAAAATCCGGGTTTCCTCTCAGTTTTTTTATACTCGGAAAATCAAGATGGTCATAATGCCCGTGTGAAATGAGCACGGCATCAATGTCAGGCAGTTCGCTCAATTCATATCCCGGCTCTGTCAGCCGTTTTTGAAAACCCATCCGCCGCGCCCATACAGGGTCGGTCATTATGTTAAGCCCCTGTATTTGG
Source organism: Bacillus sp. SIMBA_026 (assembly GCF_046535335.1). NCBI lineage: Bacteria > Bacillati > Bacillota > Bacilli > Caryophanales > Bacillaceae > Bacillus > Bacillus sp. SIMBA_026. The sequence goes on from NZ_JAWRWX010000001.1 coordinate 1,737,138, forward strand.
ATCAGAAATGAAGAATGGCCGATCCATGTTATGGCGGTTTCCGTCCGATTGACGGCAACATCACGGACATCCCTAGTGACCGCTTTCGGAATGTTCTCGCTTAAGTCTTTACTTTTTTCTCTTCGTTCTTTCATCCATTTCCACATGTCCCTGAATCCATGTTCATTCTTCACGCCATTCAAGTTTTCATATCTATTTTTCATTATCATTCTCCCTTGACACGTGTATTCCATTAGATTCATCGGACATTTATACAATGTCTGTAAATACCGCCCCGCTTGCTTCGGCTAAATCTTGAGGCGCTGCTTTCAGCTGCATTCCGATTTTCCCCGCACTGACAATCATAAACTCCAGTGTTTCAGCGGATCTATCAATAAAAGTCGGAAACCTTTTTTTCATGCCGATCGGAGAGCAGCCGCCGCGCATATAGCCGGTTACTCCCAAAAGGTCCTTCATGGCAATCATTTCTATTTTCTTCTCACCTGCCGCCTTCGCAGCCTTTTTCAGATTCAGTTCTTTTGCAACGGGAACGACAAAGACGTAATAACGGTCAGTTCCTGCAGATGCCACTAAGGTTTTATAAACATATTCGGCAGCGTATCCGATTTTTTGTGAAACGGAAAGACCGTCTGCGGGCTGTCCCCCTTCTGTTTTGTAACCTAATAGCTCATAGGGAATGTTTTGCTGCTCAATGATACGGACAGCATTTGTTTTCACTGTTTTTTTCGCCATGGTTTTCCTCCGTCTTCTGTATTTCTTTCAGCTTTATTTTCAACTTCGATTTTAATAAAATGACCGCTCAGTTGCGTGCTTTGTAATACTCAAGTGCAAACTGTTTAAAACGCTCAGCAGCGGGAGAGAGAGCATGGTTTTTCAGCTGGGCTAACGCTATGGTGCGTTCGCATTGGTAATCTGCAACCGGAAGAAAAACGACCGGAAAGTATGAATGCTCCGCGGTTTTCGGCAGCACTGCAGCCCCCAGACCCGCGGCGGTCAGTCCTAATATGGTTGACACTTCCTCTCCTTCAAATGCGAGATGCGGGTGTATATTCAAATCCCGGCACATCAGATCAAACATATATCTCAGCCCGTATCCCGGTTTAAAACCCACAAAATCCTCGTCCTGCATCTCTTTCATTTGAATGCTTTTATTTCCTGCAAGCGGGTGGTTCTCAGGAAGCACCGCATAAAGAGGCTCTTTCTCCAGCACTGTCCATTGTAAAAGCTCACTGGGAAGCGGCGGGGAGCTGAGACAGATATCCGCATCTCCCGTTTCCACCATTTTGCGAAGCGTTTCATTTGCGCCTTGATAAAGCCGGAAGGTCACGTTTGGGTATAGCTTTTTAAATTCGGCAATCAGCTGAGGCATTAAGCGCAGCCCGAGCGTATGAAGAAATGATACAGATATTTCGCCGTGCTCCAGGCTCATATTCTTTTTCACTTGTTCAACGCCTTCATTTAAAGCTCGTCTCGCTTGTTTTGCTTTTATTAAGAACTGCTCTCCGTGCCTTGTCAGCCGGACGGCTTTTGTCTCTCTGTAAAATAACGGCGCGCCTAATTCTTCTTCGAGCCTGATAATCGATCGGCTTAATGCCGGCTGAGAAATCATTCTTTCTTTTGCCGCATTTGTGAAATGCTGATGAGCTGCCGCCGCAATGAAGTTGTCAATTTGATGAAGCTCCATTTTCTCCTTCTCCCCTTTCTTCATAACCTACACGCATTAATTCTATAGTTATTATAAATTAGACACATTGAAATGAAAAGCGTACGATACATATATAACCAACAGTGAGAAAAGAGGGACATTCATGACGTTTATTCAGCCTCATACAAAGGCTTACAGAAAGGCCAGCTTGGCTCTGTTTATCAGCGGCTTTGTGACATTCGCCACGCTTTACACGACACAGCCGCTTATGCCTTTGTTTTCGGAAGAGTTTCATATTTCCGCTGCGGCTGCCAGCTTAACTTTATCCATTTCAACAGCCGTTTTGGCATTTTCATTATTGGCCGCCGCTTCGTTGTCTGACGGATTCGGCAGAAAAAAATTAATGGTGCTGTCGTTAACAGCCACTTCTGTTTTAGGTCTATTAACAGCGTTCAGTCCGGCTTTTCCGGCGCTTTTGGCGATGAGGGGGCTGCTCGGTATTTTCCTGGCAGGCGTTCCGGCTGTCGCTATGACATATGTAGGCGAGGAGTTTGATCCGAAGGGCCTCGGGAAAATGATGGGCTTGTATATCAGCGGCACAAGCATCGGGGGAATGAGCGGCAGGCTGTTAACGGGGCTTCTGACCGATGTATTCGGCTGGCGGCCCGCGCTTGCCATCATCGGCATTCTTTCTATTGTATTAAGCTATTTGTTTTGGCGTTTTCTTCCGGCTCCGCGCCATTCATCTGAGCGGCATGCGGGCGTAAAAGCGGCATGTAAGGAATACGGAGCGGTCCTGCACCGCAAACGGCTGCTTTTGTTAATATCTCTGGGATTTATATTAATGGGGAGTTTTGTGACATTATATAATTATATCGGCTTTCATTTAATGGCGGCTCCTTATCATTTGTCGCAGACTGTGATCGGTTTTATTTTTATTGTCTATCTCGCGGGAACGTTCAGCTCGGTCTATATGGGGAAAAAAGCAGATCTTTTCGGAAGCGCGAAAATGATTAAGATTGCGATTTTTGTTATGCTTGCCGGCGCAGCGGTGACACTTTTGCCCCAGCTTGCGCTTAAAATCGCGGGGATTGCCGTCTTTACCTTCGGCTTTTTCGGCGCGCATTCGATCGCAAGCGCCTGGGTCGGCCGGGCAGCCGGTGATCATCGCGCGCAAGCCTCTTCATTATATCTGCTTGCATACTATATCGGTTCAAGCGTGGCCGGGTCTTGCGGCGGTTTCTTTTGGACGCATTTTCATTGGATCGGTATCATTTCATTTATTTCGGTTTTGCTATTGCTGTCTTATCCGATATTATTTCTGGCGGAATTCAGAAAAAAGGGACATAGCCGCCTGCATGTAAATCAATAAAAACATTAAAGATTTGTGCCTTTTGTCCGATACTAAAGATAAGGCCGGCACGATACTCCCTATAACTATTCCTTTTGATTCAGTAGATTTCAAATATCGTGCCGGCTTTCTTCAATTAAAAAACATTCTTCAGTTGTCTCACTCTTCTGTTACATACCTGCCCAAACATCTTTCGCATATCTTCCTTCCGCCTGCAGCTGTTCAAGCCACTCCAAGGAAACTTTTGAATCAGTGTTATGCACCTTTTCATACGCCTGAAGCAGTACATTTTCCACGGCCGGAGCCATTTTGCTTCCGTCACCGCATATATAGAGATGGCCGCCTTGGTCAAGAAGAGCAATAATTTGTTCAGCCTCGCGAAGCAGAACATCCTGTACGTAAACTTTACAGTCCTGATCTAACCTGGAATACGCCCGGTGCACGGTGACAAGGCCGTTTTTCTCCGCATGGTCGAATTCATCTTTGTACAGATCGTCTTCTTCAGGATGCCGGCAGCCGAAGTATAAATGAGCTTCGCCCAGGCTGTTACCGGACATTTTTTCGGCAGCGCGCGCCTGGATAAATCCCCTGAACGGCGCAATTCCTGTGCCTGCTCCGACCATAATGAGAGGCGTTTTCGGATTTTCAGGCAATGCGAAACCCGACTGCGGCGAGCGGATGAAACAGACGGCAGAATCGCCTTTTTGTAATCCGGCTAAATAGTTCGAAGCCACGCCCCGGTATTCCCCACGGCCGCTCCATGCCGGAGCCGTCACAACGCCGACCGTGATACTGAGCTCCCCGCTGGCTGCCTTCGGTGAGCTTGAGATTGAATAATAGCGCGCCTTTAAGGACGGCAGAAGTTCTAAAAAGCGCTCAAACGGCAGTTCACATGCAGGATAATCTTCCAGCAGGTCCAGCATGGTCATTCGTTTTTTCAGCACGTTTTCTTTATATGCCGTATCATCAGAATAAAGATGCTCCAATTCTTTTTGGTGCGGCGGGCACACGGTATGTGCGGCAAGTTCGCGAAGCTGGGCTCTCGTTGCCGGCTCCTGCAGCTCTACATAGGACGCCAAAAGCTCCGGCGCATTAACCGGCCGGTCCATCGGCAGATGAGGCAGCTGCCGGCCCTTGATCTTAAAGTGCTGGTTCGGATCAAGACCGAATCGGCGAATAACACGGCTGATCAGTTCCCCGCTGTTTTGCGGAAGCACCCCGAGATGATCTCCTTCCTGATACGTTTCTGTTTCGGGGAGACGCAGCTCAATATGCCGGACTGAGCGCTTGCTGCTTTCGGTATGAAGCTCTTTGTTCGTGATGACCTCCGCCTCAAATGCTTTGTACGTTTTGGCAATCGGCGTCTCGGCTGCTTCACTTACGTATTCGATTGATAACTGTGATTTGTTTGTCTGTTTTGGAGCGGCCTCTATATGAAAAGCCTTCATGATGTCCTTCCAGAATGAGTCTTCCCAGGCTTCCTGACTGTACTCAAAATCATCGGCATTGTCGCCCTCCCCGATAGAGGTCAGCCGTTTTGCCCCTTTTTCTTCAAGCACTTTGTCTATCAGGCGGGGGATCCTCTGGTAAGTGGCGGCCCAGTTGCGGTCTCCGCAGCCGAAAACGGCGTAAGAAACACCCTTTAATTCCTGATCTTCAAGGGTTTCCATCCATTTCACAAAACCCGCCGCATTATCAGGCGGCGCCCCGTTATAAGAAGCCGTAACAATAACGACCGCGCCTTTTACAGGCAGTTTCCCGGCATAATCATCGAGCGGGCCGGTTTCAGTTGAAAATCCTTTGCTTCTTCCGATATCAGCCAGCTCTTCCGCGATTCCTTCCGCAGTTCCTAAATTTGATCCGTAAAGAATGAGAAGCGGCGTTCCGTGGGACGGGATTTCTTTCGTTTCTTCTTTGTGACGGCTTCCTTCAGCTTTATGGTTTTGTACGGGCTGATGATTGGACACGTCCTTGTTTTTCACACGGATTTTAAAATCACCGGGCTTAATGGTTAAAGCTTCTTTAATCGTAAGCTCATAATCAGTATGATCAATCAGTTCAAAGTGTTTCAGGACAAGGCCTAGCACCATTGTCGCTTCCTGAAGGGCAAACTGCATCCCGATGCATGCTCGCTGTCCGTTTCCGAACGGCTTATACGCATCAGCCGGAATGGCCGCGGGATCACTGAACCTTTCCGGACGGAATGACTCGGCATCTTCTCCCCACGCGCTTTTATCCCGGTGCAGCTGCGGAGTCAGAATCGTCACCGGCTGTCCCTTCGCAATCGGATATTTCCCGCCGAGAACCGTATCTTCCTTCGCGTACAGAGAAAATGCCGGGGCAGTCGGATACAGCCGCAAAGTCTCGTTTAGCACCATGCGGATATATGTCAGCTGCTGAATCTGCTTATATTCAGGGGTCTCTCCCGTCAGCACCCGCTCGGCTTCCTGAACAGCTTTTTTCAATTTATCTTTATTTTTCAGCAGGCAGTATATCGCAAAAGAAAGCAGCCCGCTTGTGGTTTCATGCCCAGCGATCAAAAAGGTAATGATTTGATAACGGATATTTTCATCATCCAGCCTTTCCCCCGTTACAGGGTCTTTCGCTTCAAGCATCAATGCTAAAAGGTCAGACAGATTCTCATCCGGATTTTCCCTCCGCTCAGCGATGATCCGGTCTACAAGCGAATTCATCTCTTCAATATCCTGCTGGAACTGATGTCTCGTTTTGATCATCAGCTTGTCCTGCAGGCTGTGTCTCTGCGATTGGCGCATTGCCTCCTGCAGCGCACGAAGCATACTTGTGATAAAAGGATGCTGTGTGTCGCGGTAAAAGCTGTTAAAGCGGTAATGAAATCCGCACAGGCCGATTGTATCCAGTGTCAGGCGCGTCATATCTTCGGCAACGTCAATTTCTTCATTCGGATTTAATCTGCTCCACTTCTGCACGAGCTGCATGGCAATATCCAGCATCATTGAATGATAGCCTTTCATCGCCTTCTGGCTGAAGCTCGGCAATAAAATCCGATGCGCTTTCTGCCAGTTCTTTTCGTGAGTCCAGCTCGTAAATAGTCCGTCACCGCCAAACTCACGGACTTTCAGCAGGGCTTTGCTGAGATTTTTGTCAAATCGCTTTTCATCACAGACTTCTGCCGCGAGCTCGCGGCCTGATACGAAGACCCCGACAGAGCTCGGAAATTCAAAACGAAAGATCGGGCCGTATTCTTCGGCAATTTTCCAAAGCGATTGTGACAGGTTTTCTTTTTCCAAGTGAGGGAGATTTTTCAGAGGCCCGTATGTTTTCGGCTGCGGTATAGCGCTTAGCTGTTTCATATCGATCTTCCTTCCTTCGGCGTATAATTAATGAGTTCTGATGGCATCCCAAGAACATTGTTCCAATTCTTTCAGAAACGGTTTTGTTATTTCGACGCTTCCCGTCCGGACAAGCTGATAGAGTTTGAGATATGCCCCGAGCAGCAGCGCCATCAGCACATTGGACGGCAGATTGCGGAGCACGCCTTCAGACTTGCCGCGCTGAAAAAAGACGTCAAGCATCTGTGTTATTTCATCAAGAAGCTTACGGCTCGTTTCATTCAGAAAGTAGGCGTCCTTATTCGTTTCAAGAAAAAACAATGCATACTCACTTTCCTTCGTAAAATCAATCAGACAATAAAACAGGTGATGAAACCCTCCTCTTACAGATATTCCCTGAAAGTCTGTTTTGACTTTTTTCATAAAACGCTGCGCACTTTCCTGATACAGTACGTTCACAAGTGTCTCTTTACTGTCAAAGTAACGGTAAATTGTGCCGGTTCCGACATCGGCCTGAGCGGCAATCATCGGAATCGTCGTTGCGTCAAATCCTCTATCTGTAAACAAAGTAAGCGACGCTTTCATAATGAGTTCAACCTTGTTTGAAGCTGTCATTTCATCCCCCTTTCTAAATGCGGAATGAATATTCATTCCGTTTGTTCAAAATATTTAAAATGTACGGTCATCTGATTACCATTGTATAAGAAAAAAACTTTTTTTAATATAAAATATATGTGAAATAACCAAAAATAAGGAAATATGCCCAATTTCACAAAAAGAGCTGCAGTGACTTAAGCAGCTCTTTTTATTTCCCAAGAAATATTCTATTTAATGGCAGTAATAAAATGGAATGAATCTCTGCTGACAACTGAAATGTCTCTGAAATGCTGATCATAGAGCACCTCAATCACATCCTTCTCACTCATCCGCGAAGGTTTCAAAACCATATAGAAACACCCGTCAATTTGAAGAACGCGGTACACTTCTTTACATGCTGTCCGGTAATCGCTGACTGTTTCAGCAGTATGTAATGAGAAGACTTTATGAAAGCTGCGGTCGCGGAACGGTATGCTTTCCGGCCTTCCCTGCTGAATGTTTCCGAGCCCGGCTTTTATAACCGAACGGTTTGCGCGCTGTGTTTTCCGTATTTTACGTTTCGATGTTTCTATGCTTTTAAGACTGCCCTTTTCAAGCTGTCCGATGATTTGTTTAAACATTGAGCCGTTTCCGGTCCCGATTTCCAAAATGCGGTCGTATTCCTGTATGTCCATCAAGATTTGCTGAATGACTGACTCTGCCGGTTCTGATGCAGCAAAGTATTTCGCGCGCATTCGTTTTAATGCTGAAGATGTATGTTGCAACATTGTATAACACCCGCTTTTCCATTCCTGTGATTTATTATTCAGAAATAATATTACCTCGTATTAGTATGAGGTACTAATAAGACGCACTTCTCTTCATGAACGTTTCGATTTATTTGAAATTTATATTTGTTTTCATAAAAAAAAGACGGAAAACGTAGGTTTTCCGCCTGCTCTAGTACCAATAATACGGTGCTATATATCTTGTCTGCCGGGAAAGCGCCGCCATTCTCTGCCGGCGGTACGGGTTGCCGTAGCCGTGTTTAAATGAATGGGGCATTGACGCATACCCGTGCCCGATGGATGGAATTCTGTTCTGACCGCCTTGCATGCTATCACCCGCTTACCAATTTTTCTTTCTTTACCATGGTATGCAGGCCGTCTGCGACGTGACAGCAACATCCTCGCTAAACCTGGTCCTTCTCCATTGTGTAATGATTCAGCAGTTCAATTCTGAACATGATGATCTCCTCCTTCTCCTCCGTTTTGGCCCTTCGTGTCCGTTAGTTCATATAAAAATGTTTCAGCTGGCGTTCTTTCGCTTCATTATAAAACTCTTCGACCTGCTGTTCTCGTTCATACTCTTCCGCACTTTTAAAACGCTTTGAAATGGTCAGTGTTAAAAAGAAAAGATTGATGGTCATTATCGCTCACCCCCTTTCAATATCCGCACAAGCGAAAATAACCCGCAGCAAAGTTCATATGCGCTGCGGGCAGACTAAATCCGCAGACAAAAGAAGACGGTGCTTCTTTCCCTGCGGGGAGCTGCGAATGTCCTGATACTCCGAAATTAACGTGCTTGACAGGCAGAGGTTAAGGAAGGACACGAACTCTTCCACAGGCTGAATCGGTTCAATTGTAGATTTTGATTGCCGTTTAACGTCGTCATGTGATTCAACCTCCCTTTGCTTTTTTCTTACTTTGTAAGTATATCCATCAGCTTCCATTTTGTAAACATTTTTTTCAAGATTTGGACGGAAAATGTGCTGGCATTCCGCTTCAATTGTCCGTGTTTTCCGGCATCTTTCTTACCTCAGGAAACTCTTTTCATCCCTTGCTTTTTCTGATCTTTTTTTGAATATGCAATAAAATAAATAAGACCGACAAACACTGCACCGCCGATGACATTCCCAATAAAGGCCGGAATGAGATTGCCAATCAGATCACCCCACGAAAAAGAACCTGCAAAAATCGCAGCCGGGATGATAAACATATTGGCTACAACGTGCTGAAAACCAATTGCGACAAACGCCATAATCGGAAACCATATACCCGCGATTTTTCCGGCTCCGTCTTCTGCGCCGAAAGAAAGCCAGACGGCCAAACAGACAAGCCAGTTACAGCCGATCGCCGAAACAATGACTTTTCCAAACGGCATATCCAATTTGCCTTGTGCGACCGCAATCGTTTTTTCCAAATACGGTCCTGTTTCGGTTAATCCGACAACATGTCCGAAAAAGTAAGCGACAAACAGTGCGCCGACAAGATTCATCAACGTCACGATCACCCAATTTTTCACTAATGCACCGGCGGATATTCTTCTGGAAAACAGCGCCATGGATACCGACATCATATTTCCCGTAATCAGCTCCGCGCCGGCAAGAACGACGAGCACCAATCCGATGGGAAACACGGACGCCCCGATTAAACTCGACAGGCTTCCCCATTCTTTCGGAAGGTCGCCGATGACACGGATATCAAGCAAATAACCGAGTGCGATAAACGCTCCTCCCAAAAATCCTAATACAATCAGTGCTGAAAGCGGTGAATGCACCTTTTTCACCCCTGATTCGACCGCAAGCTCCGCTATTTCGTCCGGTTTACGAAAAGCCATAATAACCCCTCCATTTATCACTTCAGCCCGCAGTTTCCAAAGACGCCTAACAAAAAAGGCAGCATTCAACTAACCCGTCTGAAAAAACGGGGTTTGAATGCTGCCTAACTTGTATGCATACCCATACAACAATATCAAGCAGAATGAAAATATGCGGTATAGAATATGTACAGATCATGCACACATTCCATAAAAAATCGTCCTTAGGCCACTGCCGGCAGTTCATATCATATCAAATGTGACAATTTCGTGTCAATTGAATATTGTCAGCTTTTGATTTCTTCTTTATGCTCTTCAATTGAGCGGTCAAAGACAAACACCGATACGGCAATATTTTCCTCTATTTTAATATCTGAAAACAGATGCACAAGCTTTGCTCCGATGAGCTCTTCCATTCCGTCAGGCGTTTTTTTTGAATACAGCTCCTGAATTAAGCTGGTCCGCGCCGCATGAACCATTTCTCTTCCTTCAGGCGTGCGTGCGATAAACTGCTCACTTGCGCTTAGATTTCCGTAAAGTGTAGATACCGCCATGTTATCCACAAAAACGGTGTGAATTCGTTCAGGCCCCTTTCCAAATAATTCTTTGCGCAATTTCCGGATAATATCGTTAAATTCATGAATTTTTTTAGACATATTGTCCCCTCCGATTTTAGCCTATGAAAGACATTCCCGGTTCCCCTTTGTGACATTTCACCTGGTTAAAGTTTTCCTTTCGTATTGTATTATAATAAATATCACCTTATAATAAAAGCAGTGAAGATGGATTTGTAATAGGAAACGTGTTATGAGTCTATCGTTTTATACAAATAGGATTGGTCTGTTAGTAAGACTTGCTAGTGAACTATTCCGCCATGCGTATTTATACCGTTCTCCGGACAGGAGGCCGGTATCTATGTGCATGGCTTTTTTTCGAGTTTACAAGATGGAGGGGAATTGGAAGTGACAGACGTTCAGTCTATCCGTGTCAAAATTGACGGCACGGAGTATGAAGCACCAGAGGGGTCTAAGATTTTAGATATTTTAAACCAAAACGGAATTGAGATTCCGCAAATATGCCATGTACCGGAAGTGGATCCGATTCAAACATGTGACACCTGTATTGTTGAAGTAAACGGGAAATTGCAGCGCTCTTGTTCCACGGCTGCAGAAAACGGGATGTCCATCTCGCTTACGTCGGGAAGGGTAAAAGAGGCTCAGACAGAGGCCATGGACCGCCTGCTCGAGAATCACCTGCTTTACTGTACGGTATGCGATAACAACAACGGCAACTGCACACTGCATAATACAGCGGAAATGATGGGAATTGAGCATCAGAAATATCCGTATACGCCGAAAGATGATTCAAAGTGCGCGGTTGATATGTCTCACCCGTTTTACCGCTATGATCCGAACCAATGCATCGCCTGCGGCCAATGTGTGGAAGTGTGTCAAAACCTTCAGGTGAATGAGACCCTTTCAATTGATTGGGAGCGCGACCGCCCGCGGGTCATTTGGGATGAAGGCGTCGCCATTAATGAATCATCCTGCGTCAGCTGCGGCCAGTGTGTCACTGTCTGCCCTTGTAACGCACTGATGGAAAAATCAATGCTCGGCCAAGCCGGATTTATGACAGGAATAAAAGAAGATGTCATGGAACCGATGATTGATTTAGTAAAAAATGTTGAACCCGACTATACAAGCATCTTCGCCGTGTCTGAAGTGGAAGCGGCTATGCGCGATAAACGGACGAAAAAAACAAAAACAGTCTGCACGTTCTGCGGCGTCGGATGCTCTTTTGAAGTATGGACAAAAGGCCGTGACATCCTTAAAATTCAGCCTGTTTCCGATGCTCCGGTTAACGCGATTTCCACTTGTGTGAAAGGGAAATTCGGCTGGGACTTCGTGAATTCGGAAGAACGGATTACAAAACCGCTTATCCGGAAAAACGGCGCATTTGTTGAATCGTCATGGGAAGAAGCTCTTGATCTTGTCGCTTCAAGACTCGGTTCGATCAAGGCCGAACACGGAAATGGTTCTGTCGGCTTTATTTCTTCTTCTAAAATTACGAATGAAGACAACTATGTCATCCAAAAATTAGCGCGCCAAGTATTTGAAACCAACAACGTGGATAACTGCTCACGCTACTGCCAGTCACCGGCAACGGACGGCTTATTCCGCACCGTCGGTATGGGCGGAGACGCCGGCACAATTAAAGATATCGCAAAAGCGGGCCTCGTGCTCATCGTCGGCGCCAATCCGGCGGAAGGACATCCGGTTCTGGCCACACGCGTGAAACGCGCCCATAAACTGCACGGCCAAAAACTGATTGTTGCCGATCTGCGCAGAAATGAAATGGCTGAACGGTCCGACCTCTTTATCAGCCCGAAACAAGGGACTGACCAGGTCTGGCTCATGGCAGTAACGAAATATATGATTGACCAAGGCTGGCACGATCAAGCGTTTATTGATGAAAATGTCAACTACTTTGATGATTATAAAGAAACGCTGGAAAAATACACATTGGAATATGCGGAGCGCATCACCGGACTTTCTCAGGATACGATCATCCGTATTGCCGAAATGATTCGTGATGCTGACGGCACTTGTGTTCTTTGGGGCATGGGCGTAACCCAGAATACAGGCGGCTCTGATACATCAGCGGCGATTTCCAACCTGCTGCTTGCCACAGGAAACTACCGCCGTCCAGGCGCCGGAGCCTATCCGCTGCGGGGACATAACAACGTTCAAGGCGCTTGCGATATGGGAACTCTTCCAGGCTGGCTTCCGGGGTATCAGCATATTACCGATGATGCGGCACGCGCTAAATTCGAAAAAGCTTACGGTGTTGAAATTGACGGCAAGCCGGGTCTTGATAATATCGAAATGCTCCATGCGATTGAAGAAGGAAACATGAAAGCCATGTATCTTGTCGGTGAAGATATGGCGCTCGTCGATTCAAACGCCAACCATGTTCATGACATTTTATCCAGCCTTGATTTCTTTGTTGTGCAGGATATTTTCCTTTCAAGAACGGCGCAATACGCGGATGTCATCCTGCCTGCGGTTCCATCTCTTGAAAAAGACGGAACATTTACAAACACAGAGCGGCGTGTGCAAAGGTTGTATCAAGCGCTTCCGACACTCGGCGATGCAAAACCCGACTGGTGGATTATTCAGGAAGTCGCTAATCGTTTAGGCGCTGATTGGAATTACACGCATCCTAGCGACATTTTCTCAGAAATGGCGAGCCTTTCTCCGCTGTTCGGAAAAGCAAGCTACGACGTCCTTAGCGGCTGGAACAGCTTCCTGTGGGGAAGCTTTACGGGAGAAAGCACTCCGCTTCTTTATGAAGACGGCTTTAACTTCCCGGACAAAAAAGCCCGTTTTGCGCTGAGCGATTGGGTGGAGCCTGCTGTATTCCCTGAAGAATATGACCTGCATATTAACAACGGACGGATGCTTGAACATTTCCACGAAGGAAACATGACAAACAAGTCAAAAGGCATTCAGTCTAAAGTTCCGGATGTATTTGTTGAAGTATCGCCGGAGCTCGCGGCTGAACGCGGAATTTGCGACGGGACAATGATCCGGCTCGTCTCTCCTTTTGGAGCGGTTAAATTGAACGCGCTTGTGACAGACCGTGTCCGCGCAAATGAGCTTTATCTGCCGATGAACTCTACAGATAAAGATTCTGCGATTAATTTCCTGACCGGGCCTGCGTATGATTCACGGACACATACACCTGCCTACAAGCAGACAAAAGTCCGCATGGAAGTGCTCGGTTCCTGTGATACTCCGCCGCTTCCGAAAACGAATCCGCGGAACAAAAAACGTCATCCGCAAAACGGTGTGGAAGCTCAGCGAAAATGGAACCGTCCGGGCTATGTGCACTTAACTGATTAAGGAAAGGAGGAAACATTATGGCAAGCCCAATTACTGAAATTCAAAAAGAAACGAAAACAGAGGAACAGCTGAAAGCTGAAAAACTGGAAGAGCTGAAGACGCTTCTCGCAGAAAATGAAGAAGCCGTCGCGAAAACGATGTCCATCATGGCAGAGCTGAATAGCTTGGGCATTTTTGATGCCGCCGGCTATATGCTCCAGGCTAAAGAGGAGATTGCCAAAATTGCACTCGGACAGGTTTCCCGGGAACCTGTCACCAATCTCCTGAATACGATGATGGCCGCGGGAGGCGCGCTGTCAAAAGCTGATCCCGAATTTATGGGCAGACTTTTAGAAAGCGCCATGGCCGGCACGGATCAGGCGCAAAGATTTTTAAAAGAGGACAGGAAAGTCAGTATGTTTGAACTGATGAAAGCCGTCGGTGATCCTGATATTAACCGCGCGCTCGGCTTCGGGCTGCAGTTTTTAAAAGGAATGGGAAAAGAATTACGCGAAACCCCGTCTGAATAAGAAACGAAAAAGCCATTGTCAAAAGACAATGGCTTTTTTTATTCTTCGGCCTCTTCCAGCCTCTTTTTATAAATAAGTGAACGGTCAACGCAGAAATAAGCACCCGCTAAAAATACACAATCCGTTACAAACATCAGCATTTTCTGGCCCGCAGTCAGCCCTTGTCCGGGAAGAACCGCGCCGATATAAATGAAGGTGCTGACTGCAAGCAGAATAAATGCGTAATGCTTAAAATCTTCTATTAATGATTTCAGTCTTTTCTTCTCCATATAAGGTCACCTGCCAGTTTTATAGTCTACCAACATTATAATACAAGCTGACAGCCGACAGAGAATGTAAATCTATCCATTCTTTATAAAAGTGAATCAAGCGCCTGTTTCACATCCGCCGTTAAATCCTCAGTATCCTCAATACCGACTGAGATCCGTACGAGCCCGTCGGTAATGCCAAGCGCAAGCCGGCGGTCGCGCGGGATCGAAGCGTGCGTCATTCTGGACGGCACGGAGATTAAGCTTTCAACCGCTCCTAAACTTTCCGCGATCGTAAACAGGTTCAATTTTTCTAAAAACGCGTCGACGCGTTCGCTGCTGCCGACATCAAAGGAAATCATTCCGCCGAAACCGGAGCTTTGCGCTTTTGTCAGCTCATGGCCCGGATGTTTCGCTGATCCCGGATAGTAGAGCGTCTGAACGGCATCATGCGCTTCAAGCAGCTCGGCGATTTTCCCGGCGCTGTGATTGATGGCATCCATTCTGAGTCCCAGTGTTTTAATGCCTCTCATTAAAAGCCATGAATCCTGCGGTCCTAAAACGCCGCCTGTTGAGTTTTGCACGTAATGAAGCTTTTCACCGAGCTCTTTATCAGCCGTGACGACTAAGCCGCCGACGACATCGCTGTGGCCGCCGAGATATTTTGTTGCGCTGTGCAGCACGATGTCCGCGCCGAAGCTGAGCGGCTGCTGGAAATACGGCGTATAAAACGTATTATCGACGATAAGCAATACGCCCGCTTCTTTTGCGATGTCAGACATCAGTTTGAGGTCAGTCACTTTCAATAGCGGGTTTGTCGGTGTTTCGATATAAATGGCTTTCGTATTCGGGCGAATGGCCTTTTTGACTTTATCTTCACTGCTCGTATCAACAAAGTCCGCTTCAATGCCGAAGCGGTTCAGCACGCCTGTCATCACCCGGTAAGTGCCGCCGTATACATCATCCGTCAAAATAACATGATCGCCGCTGTCAAACAGCATCATGACGGCAGTAATCGCAGCCATGCCTGAGCCGAACGCATATCCCGCCGCGCCGCCTTCAAGCTCCGCAATTAAGCTTTCAAGCGCCGTCCGCGTCGGATTGGCCGTTCTTGAATATTCATAACCCGTGTGCTCGCCCGCTTTCGGCTGCCGGTACGTGCTTACTTGATAAATCGGTACGGAAACCGCTCCTGTTTTTTCATCTCCCGTAATTCCTCCATGCACCATCAGCGTTTTTTTCTTCATTTTACTGACCTCCTTGAAAAATGTTTTTGCTTATATATCGATCGCTGCCGTCAGGGAAAATAGTGACGATATTTGATCCGGCGGGCGCTTTTTTCGCTTCTTCAAGCGCTGCATAAAGAGCCGCCCCTGAGGAGCTTCCGATTAAGAGGCCTTCTTTCTCGGCCGCTTCTCTGACAAGCGAAAACGCCGTATCGTCTTCCACCGTGTAAATGGCGTCAAAATGGTTCTCGTCCATATAATCCGGGATAAACTCCATGCCGATGCCTTCCGTTTTATGGGCATGCGGCTCTCCGCCATTCAGGATCGAGCCTTCCGGTTCAACGATCACCGTTTTGACGGCAGGATTTTTCTCTTTTAAATAAGCTGCCGTACCGGCAAAGGTGCCGCCAGAACCCGCTCCTGCGACAAAAGCGTGGATATCCCCGCCGAGCGCGTTCCATATTTCGGGTCCGATCGTTTTATAGTAAGTCAATGGATTTACTCGGTTTTTAAATTGCAGAACGGCATAAGAATTATTAATCTCTCTCTCCAGTTCAAGCGCTTTTCGAATGGCTCCCTGCATGCCTTCTTCTCTCGGCGTATGCACGATGTCCGCTCCGAGAGCTTTCATAATTTGCTGCTTTTCTCTGCTGAAATGCTCCGGGACGCAAAAAACGGCGCGAAGCTGATGCTTTCTGGCGCACAGAGCGAGTCCGATCCCGGTGTTTCCGGCAGTCGCCTCAATGATAACGCCGCCCGGTTTCACCTTTCCCGTGCGAAGCGCATCTTCAATGAGCATCCCGCCCAGCCTGTCTTTAATGCTTCCGCCCGGATTCATCATCTCAAGCTTAGCATAAACCGCTGTTCCCTCCGGTATATCAAAATGCTTGAGACGGAGCAGCGGTGTATTTCCGATCAGTTCTGTAATATCTGTTATCACGTTCAATATGTGTCCTCCTCCTGGAAAAGCGGAGGAGAACGAGAATCCCCCGCTTAGTGAATTCGTTTGATGACATTCAGGACAAGCTCAGTTGAATGAACGGCAGCCTGTTCTAAAAATTTATCAAATGAAACGTCAGATTCTTTTCCGGCAATATCAGATAAAGCTCTGATGACAACAAAAGGCGTTTTGAACTGGTGGCACACCTGTGCGACAGCCGCAGCTTCCATCTCAACCGCGTACAAATCCGCAAATTTGGCGCGTACGTCTTCAACCCGCTTCGGATCATTCATAAAAGAATCACCCGTAGCGATTGTGCCTTTGGCGACTTGAATGCCGTTCAGTTCAGAAACCGCTTCCTCAGTAATACTGATCAGCTTTTCATCAGCTTTGTATGCTGCCGGAAGACCCGGCACCTGTCCGTATTCATAGTCAAACGCCGTCACATCCACGTCATGATGGCGGACATCTGTTGAGATGACGACGTCGCCTACATTCAATGTATGATGAAAACCGCCTGCTGAGCCTGTGTTAATCACATAATCAGGTTTGAAACGGTCAAGCAGAAGCGTCGTGCTGATCGCCGCGTTGACTTTCCCGATACCTGATTTCAGCAAGATGACTTCGATGCCTTCATAGCTGCCAGTTGTAAATTCACAGTGAGCGATCATCTCTTGTTTTGCGTCTTTCAGTTTGCTTCTTAAAATCGTAACTTCCTCTTCCATTGCTCCGATGACTGCCAGTTTCATTTATACACAATCCCTTCGATTTACCGTTTAATCGCCTCCATTATCCAGACAAAGTCATTTTGCTGCGTAAACCGCGCGGCAAATCCCTCTTCTGAAAAGATGTTTTTCATTGTCGCGAGTGTCGGATAATGTTCCGTCTTTAAATCGTCCGCTAATTGATGATAGCCCTTTCGGCTTGCTTTTTGAATGGCTTCATTATAAGCTTCATGATCTTTAAAGACAGTATCGGCAAACACTATTTTATCATGCTTCTGAAGGATTGCGCCATACTGCTTTACAGCCGTTCGCTTTTCTTCATCGGTTAAATGATGAAAGGCGTACGAGCTGACGATGGTATCTATTTGAAAAGGCGGAGCGGGAAACTCCAGAAAATCTCCGTCACTGAACACGGCTTTGTCAGAAAGCTTGTCAGCCGCCAGTTTTCTCATTGACGGAGACGGTTCTACACCAAACACCTTTTTGTCCGCGGCGGCTAATTTCGCCGTTAAATTCCCCGTTCCCGGTCCGAACTCTAAAACGTTTGAACCTGAAAGTGCGACAATGCTGTCAAGAATATTGTCATATCCTTTAAAAACAGCAGCATATTGTCTGTCAGCCCCGTGCACTGTGGCGTCATAAGTCGCTGCCCAATCTTCAAATAAAGGAATAAATTCACGGCCCATATTTTTCACTCTCCATATTTTATAATTCCTATGAGTATAGTATGGATTAATCGTGGAACAGTTCCTATCCTATCACAAAAAAGAATGGAAGGGTACTAAAATACTCTGGGATTATTGCGCAATTACGGCAGAAAGGCTTATACTTTCATTGACTCAGAAGAAAAATCAGGAGGATCTGTACTGATGAATTTTCAATTGGATTTAATCAAAGATAAAGTAGAATTTTTCGAAGCGGCATCTTTGCAGGAGCTTGAAAAGAAAATAAACGTTCAGATTGAAAACAACCAGGCGATTATGCTTCGCGTCCGTTCCGTATCCCATCAGGTGACGGCCGTTGACGGCAGAATCCTTTACAGCGCGTCGGTGCATTTTTCAGCTGACGTATGACAGAAAAAAGCAGCTGAATAATCAGCTGCTTTTTTGCGGTTATTTTAAGGTTTCTACTTTTGTCGGCTTCCAGCCTTTTTTGTCTTTCCAAGTGATGGTGACCTGATACTTTTTGCCGTTCGTTTTGTCTAAAACTTTACCCTTCGCATCTTGCGGACTTCCATTGTTTCCGAGCCACAGCACTGTCATGTGATCTTTTGACACGCCGGTTGCGTAAGAGATGGCGTCAAGCATTTCGGCCCAGTCTTCAGAGCTTGAGTCATACGTCGCCGCATGTTCTCCCGTCTGCTTTGTGCCGACCGCTTTCCATTTTGGGTTAACAATTGTTTTCTCGACATCGCTTGATGAGCCGCCCTCTGTTATTTTTGCGCCTTTAAAAGGATCGCTTGAATCAGAGTCTTTTTTGCTGCTGTCATCACTTTTCGATGAATCATCGTCTTTTTTGCTGTCAGAGTCTGAAGATGAATCAGATGTGTCCTTATCTTGTTTATCTTTTTTGTCATCGTCTGATGCCGTATCTTTTTTGCTGTCTTTTATGTCTTCATCCGATGTCTGCTTCGTCTTGCCTGATGCAGGTGTTTCCTGCTTCTGGCTCGTGTCCGCTTTTTCGCTCACGTCGCCCGACGGACTGTTGATGAAGAGGCTGACGGCAACGACGACAATAAGAATAGATACGATAGCAATTAAAATGTTAAGCACCATATTTGCTTTTCTGCGCTTATCACGGTTTTCAAAACGAGATTGTTTATTGCTCAATCATTCTGCACTCCTTTATCCCTCTTGCTCAGCATATATTTTAACATGGGCTGAGCGGTTGTTCTATGTCTGATTTATTTCATTTTCATGTACCTTTTTAACAATATCATAAAACACTGTATTTGTCAGAGCCTTATCCCCCGGCGTGTCCATGTGCAGCACCACGAGAGCGTATTTCGGCTTGTCCGCGGGAAAGTATCCCGCAAACCATTTGTGGTAAAGCGTCTGTTTTTCTTTTGTGAACATTCCCGTCTGGGCCGTTCCCGATTTGCCTGCTATCTCATACGGCAGATCCTGAAACCTTCGGCCGGTTCCTTTCGGTGAGGTGACGACTTCTCTGAGAATTTTTTGAAGCTGCTGCGCCGTATATTTGTCGATGTTTTCCCCTTTTAACGGCTGATCTTTGAATGACGCCATCGTCGTTTTGTTTTTGTATTCAATTTTGTCCGCGATTTTGACTTGTTTTTTTTCACCGCCGCGCGCGATCGCCGCCATCATATTGGCGACTTCAAGAGGCGTGACTTTCACGTTTTTTTGCCCGATCGCCGTCTGTGCGACGGCTTTTTTTACGGTTTTGTCTTTGTCATCTCCCCAAATGACCCCGCTTTTTTCATTATACAGCTGCCTGAATCCGTCTTCCCGGTACAGCTTGCCTTCCCAGCCCGCCCGCTGGGTGAGACCGAGTTTTTCCGCCATGTTTTCAATAACGGAATCATCTTTTTTGATCAATTTTTCCGCAAGACTTGTAAACGTATAATTGCAGCTTTGGGCAAAGCTTTCTCCAAAACTGAGCGTGCCTTTGTCATCCCCCGGCTCTCCGTACAGGTTGAGATTGCAGTTAAAGGATGTGCCCGGCTTCACTTCGTTTTGTTCTATTGCGGCTGCGGCGATCACCGTTTTAAATACTGATCCCGGATAAATCGGCGTCAGCATGTAATTTTGCAGTGTCTGCTGCTTTGACATGTCGGCGTCAGGCTTTGATACCATTCCGAGCACACTGCTTTTTTCAATGTCTAAAAGGACGGCTCCCCCCTTTTTTAACCCGCGGTCTTTCAATACATCTTCCATTGCTTTTTGAATATTGCGGTCGATGGAGGTTTTGACTTGCAGCGGATAAAACGCGTTTGCTTCAGCCGTATATTTGACGTCCATTCCGAATAAAGGGTTTCCCCTTCCGTCGACATGATACAAAAGTTTTGTGTCCTGATCCGCAAGTAAAAACTCATCAAACGTCCGCTCCATCCCGCTTGTCCCGATTTTTGCCGTGATCGGCAGTTCCTTCCTGCCGGGGTATTTCTTTTTCAAAAGCTCAGGGTCCTGGTTTGTCGCGCCAAACAAATGAGCGGCTATGTTTGTTTCTTTGCTGTCTTTCATATATACGCCGTAAATGCCGGGATATTTCAAAGAATTGATATTTGACACGGATTGTTTCGTCAAATGTTTTATTTTTCTGCTGTTCAGGATCACCGGTTTTTTTGCTTCCGTGAGCAGCTGCCTGAGCTCCCCTTGTTTCATTCCGAGAATGTTTGATACCCGGTCAACCGGCCAATCCTGCGTCACGAGAAAGGGAAACAGTATGACCGCAGGCTGCTTTTTTCCGGTCAGTTCTTTGCCGTTCCGATCAAGAAAAGAGCCGCGTCCGTCTGAAATAAGGACTTCTTCCGTCCGCTGCTTGACGCTCTCCTGAATCAGATTAATATTGGATTTTGAAAAAGATTCTGTGAAAAACAGCTGAATTTCAGCCAGCCTCGCAAGCAGAAAGAAAAACACGAGCAGAAAACAAATCACGGCCGCTTTCAGCCTTTTTGATACGATCATAAAAAAACACCTCATCCACATTTTGGACGAGGTGTTTCATTGTTAAACGGATCTTATGAAATTTTCACAATTTTCACGAGCATTTCTCCGCCTGGCGTCTGAACTGTCACTTCTTCGTCCACTTTTCTGCCGAGCAGGCTTTTGGCGATTGGCGAGTCGTTTGAAATTTTCCCTTCAAACGGATCAGCTTCAGCGCTTCCGACAATCGTGTAAGATTCTTCTTCACCGTCCGGCAATTCGATGAATGATACGGTTTTTCCCAAACCGACTACATTTGAACCGCCGTCGTCCTCGATGATTTTCGCATTGCGGATCATGTTTTCAAGCGTCGTGATGCGCCCTTCCACAAATGCCTGTTCTTCTTTTGCAGAATCATACTCAGAGTTCTCTGACAGATCTCCGAAGCTTCTTGCGATTTTAATGCGTTCTACTACTTCTTTACGTTTAACCGTTTTCAATTGCTCTAATTCTTGTTCAAGTTTTTGTTTTCCTTCGTGAGTCATCGGAAAAACTTTTTCTTGTGCCATGTTCCTTCACTCCTTGGTGGTTGTCCCTCAACAATAACGTGTGATTATGTATGAGAGCATAAACGAAAAAATCAAGAATGAGAACACAGGGCAGTCCTCGTTCTTCTCTCCCATATAGGTACTGTTTATCTTAAACTGAATATGTGTTTTCTGCAAATGTTTCGGTTTATAAACAGGGAAAGAAGGGAACTGTCTCATTCCCTTCCAGCCTATACATAATATGGTCTGAGTTATTTATGTCTATGCTATGGTATTACAAAATTGCATTTTGTTCAAGGATCGTTTGAATCTTCGTGACCATCAGATCAATCGCGACGTGGTTTTGTCCGCCTTCCGGAATAATGATGTCCGCGTAGCGTTTCGTCGGTTCAACAAACTGATTGTGCATCGGTCTGACGACGGACACATACTGCTCAATGACAGAATCGATTGAACGGCCTCTTTCGTTAATATCTCTCATAATCCGTCTGATGATACGGAGATCCGCGTCCGTGTCAACATAAAGTTTCATATCCATGAGGTCGCGAAGCCTTTTATCTTCGAGAACGAGAATGCCTTCCAGAATAATGACATCCTTCGGCTCAACCGGAATGGTTTCCTCAGATCGCGTATGCAGTTTATAATCATAAATCGGCTTTTCTATCGGCCGGTAATTCAAAAGCTCTTGAATATGCTCGATTAAATAGTCATTATCAAATGCGAGCGGGTGATCATAGTTTGTGTTCAGCCTTTCTTCAAACGGAAGATGACTTTGGTCTTTATAATAAAGGTCTTGCTGGATCATTAAAATCGAGTGTCCTTTAAACTGTTCATAGATGGAACGGGTGACGCTTGTTTTTCCTGATCCGGAACCTCCTGCGATGCCTATAACTACAGGACTCTTACCCATTGGTGATTACTTCCCCTTTCTCATCATGTTGCTCGGATAAATCTTTTTGTCTACTTTAAATGTAACGATTTGCAGGGGATGGCGGGCAGCATCAAGCTCGTTTCCGTCTTCGTCCCAAATAGTGCCGATTGTGAATGTGAAATTGTCGATTTCAGGACCGAAAAATTCCACTTCGTCACCTTGTTTAAAGAAATTGCGCTGCTGGAGCGTCACCATTTGAGTTTCCTCGTTATACGCGAGCACGAGACCGGCAAAATCAAATGTTGTTTTCTTTCCGTGTTCACCGAACATCTGCTCTTCATACCCGGGCGTGCCTTCAAAGAAAGCAGGCGCGGTATCCCGGTTTGCACATTTGTCCAGCTCATCCAGCCATTCTTTTTGAATGACAAAGTTCTCAGGATCAGCGCAGTATGCGTCGATGACTTTGCGATACACGCTGACAACCGTCGCAACGTAATGAATTGATTTCATCCGGCCTTCAATTTTCAGGCTGTCGATGCCCATCTCGATCATTTGCGGAATGGATTCAATCAATTTTAAATCTTTCGGGCTCATCGCAAACGGAGCGTCTTCTTCGTCATAGAGCGCGACCGCGTTTGCACCGTCTGTCTGATACAGGTCATAATCCCAGCGGCAGGACTGACAGCAGCCGCCGCGGTTGGAATCCCGGGCCGTCATGTGATTGCTCAGCACGCATCGGCCTGAATAAGCGATACACATGGCGCCGTGGATAAAGGTTTCAATTTCAATATCCACCTTTTCCTTCATTTCTTTAATTTCCAGTCCGCTCGTTTCACGGGCAAGCACCACGCGGTCAAGCCCTTCTTCTTTCCAGAACTGCACCGCTTTCCAGTTGGAAAGGGACTGCTGTGTGCTGAGGTGAATTTCTACGTCCGGGGCCACTCTCCGGCATGTTTCAATAATCAGCGGATCAGCGACGATAATTCCGGCAACTTTTGCGTCTCCCAACGCTTTTAAGTATTCTTCCAGACCGTCCATATTTTCATTATGGGCGAAAATGTTTGTTGTCACATATATTTTCGCCCCGTATTTTTTGGCAAATTCTACGCCCTCTGCGATTTCTTCTATTGAGAAGTTATCCGCATTTGAGCGGAGTCCGTATTCCTGTCCTCCGATAAAAACCGCGTCCGCTCCGTAATGAACGGCAATTTTTAATTTTTCAAGGTTTCCTGCCGGAGCAAGGAGTTCAGGTTTTTTCGTAATGACGCGTTTTCCGTTTACGACTTTGGAAATGGTTTGATTTACGGCTGTCATTCGTTGCACCCTCCTTTTTAATAGACCGTTTCTTTAAAGAAGAATCCTGTGTCGATGCTTCTGTTCACAGGCTGAATGCTTTCAATCCGCTCTATCCAGCTCTCTTTTTTCTCTTCGTATGTCTCTCGGCTTTCGAAGCACAAATCGATTGCTTCTCTGTACATGCGGGTCACTTCAGTTAAGTATTCAGGAGACTTCAAAACTCCGTCGATTTTGAAAGAATCGATGCCGGCGTCCATCAGGTCCTCTAATTCATCAATCATGCACACATCGTTCGGGCTCATGATGTGCGTGCCGTTTCCATCTTCAAAAATCGGGTATTTATTACCCCGTTCCTTGTCATGCAGAAACATCCCCGCTTCTTTTTTCTTCTGTTCGATGTCCATGACTTTACCCTGGTATTCGAAGTAATGGCCCACTAAAGAACGCTTCGATTGGAACATGCACGTCATGCCGTGGATTTGAATTTCAATTTCCACTTCAGCGTTTTCTTTTATGTCAATGATGCTGTCCATATTTAATTCCTTAGCCAGTACTGCCCGCCGTGCCCCTTTGCGTCCCCAGTAATTGCAGGAATAGTAGTTGGTTCCCGTTGTTTCCGTGCTCCAGTGCAGTTTAAGCTCGGGAGCCGCTTCACGCGCCGCCATTAAAACGGCCGGATCACCGAAAACAGCCGCATCAACGCCGGCCTCCTGCAAAAAGGCAAGATAGCCGTTCAGCTCGTCCACTTTTTCGTTGTGAAAAATAGCATTGACGGCGGCGTACACTTTCGCGCCTTCCTGATGAGCTGTCTTTACGGCTTCTTTTATATCTTCTCTTGAAAATTCACCGGCCAGTCTCAGGCCGTATCTCTGTTCTCCGACTAACAGGGCCGTTGCGCCCGCTTGAATGAGCGGAAGAATATCCTGTACAGAAGTCGGAGTCACCAAAAGTTCAGGTTTTTTCATGATCCTTCACCTCTTCTTTTTACTGATGGCGATGCCGTCTCCGACCGGCAGTATGACCGTTTGATAGTCAGGCCGGTCCATCAGCCATTGGTTATATTGATCAATTTTTTCAACAAGCTTCCGTCTTCTTTTCGGCTCAATGTCCGAGTGATTTTGTGCCACCAGCCCTTTAAACAGAACATTGTCCGTAAAAATGACTCCATCCGGCGCAAGCATCGGTTCATAGAGCTCAAAAAAGTTCGTGTACTGGCCTTTGGCCGCGTCGATAAAAATGGCATCATAAGGAGCCGTGACACGGACAGACTCAGAAAGTTCCAGCGCATCCCCGTGCATTACGTGAATCCGGTTTTCCATTTCAAAGTCTTTTATATTGTTCACAGCTTCTTCATAGCGTTTGTCGTCCCGTTCAATCGTGTAAATATTCGCATCCGGAAGCTCAAGCGCCATCCGTATGGCGGAATATCCGATTGCCGCGCCGATTTCCAAAATGTTTTTCGCCTGTTGAATCGACAGCATTTGAAGCAGCACTTCAATGCCCGCTTCTTCCATAATCGGAACATGGTGCTCTTTTGCATAGGCTTCAAGCTTTTTCACTTTATCAGGCCGAGGCTTCAGCATCGCGTTTATATACTCGTTTATTTGTTCATACCGATCATTCACGGCAAACAGCCTCCGTTCTAAAAAGGAGTGCCCCTGACGAATCCGCGGGGACACTCTCTTAAGACACTTCTTTATCCATAAGTAAACAACCCGATATATTTTATCATAAAACCTTTCAGAATGGAATAAAAGGAGAGCTTTTGCCCTCCTTTTATTCGCTGTCTTTTTTGGAAATATACTTTTCCTTCGCTTTATTATGGTCTTTTAATGTTTTGGTGAAAACGACCTCGCCGTTTGATTTTGCAAGGAAATAAAGATAATCCGTTTTGTCAGGGCGGAGAGCCGCTTCCCATGATGAATCACCGGCATTTGCAATCGGTCCCGGCGGCAGCCCCTTATGTTTATACGTATTAAACGGAGAATCAATTTTCAGGTCTTTGTAGTAGACCCGGCTTTTATGCTTACCGGCCGCATATAATACCGTCGGGTCAGTCTGCAGCGGCATTTTTTCTTCGAGCCTGTTGTAAAAAACGCTGGCGATTTTGTGACGGTCGGCTTTGGCGGTGGCTTCTTCTTCAATAAGTGATGCCATCGTCAGCGCGTTATGGACGGAAAGTTTCTTTTTTTCCAGTTCAGATTTATACGTTTCGATACGGGTGTTTGTTTCCTGAACCATTGCCGTCAAAATCGTGTCAAGCGATGCATCCGGATCATTAAACGGATATGTGGCCGGATACAGATAGCCTTCGAGCGGATGCTTGAGCTTCTTGTTTGAAAGCGCGTCCGTTATCGTATCAGGAAACTGTTTTTTCAGTTTGCCGATGAATGTTTTGTCATCCAGTTTCGCCATGATCTCTTCTTTTGAATATGATGTTTCTTTTGCGATCGCATCCGCAATCTGCGTAAGCTGTTTTCCTTCAGGAACGGAAATCTGAAAGGCATATCCCGTTGATCCCGCGGTCAGTTTTTTGATAATCGCATCCGCATCCATTCCTTTATTCAGATGGTAAAATCCCGCCTGAAACCCGGAAGCGCCTTTATACTTCACATACAGCTGAAATGCTTTTTTGCTTTTGATGACATGCTGATCCTCAAGAATTTCAGCGATTGCCGAAACGGAAGAACCGCTCGGAATATTAATATTGACTGCCGTTTTGCTGCCTTTGTCAACCGGGGACAGCAGGGATTTTCCATAGAAAAAAGCACCGCAAATGATGATAAGCAGAGCGATCACGGAGGACAGTATTATCGTCGTTTTTTTGTTTTTACGCGGAAATGAATTTTTAGTCTGATTGATATTCATACAAGTATTTTCCTCCCAACAGCTCTTATACTACATGATTCATGTGCATTCGGCAATTTATTACAAAAAAAAGCCGAAGCGCATACGCGCTCCGGCTTTTTCCGTTCATTTTATTCTTCGTCTTCTTCCGCTAAAAACGTATTCAGCGTTTCTTCGATCATTTCCCACTCTTCATCGGTTTCAATCGGCATCAGTTCGCCGTCTTCACCGTTTTCGTTCGGTTCGAAACTTGAAGCGTGAATTTCGATTTCATCATCGTCTTGAGCATCAATCGGATAATAAAGTACGTAAGATTTGTTGAATGTGTCGTTTTCAAATGTGAACAGTACTTCGCAAAGCTGTTCGTTGCCTTGATCATCGACAATTGTAATGTGTTTTTCGCCGTGTTCCATTTCTTTTCACCTCTTAGTTTAAACTGTCCAGATATCCTTGAAGGATCATGACAGCCGCCATTTTATCAATGACTTTTTTTCGTTTTTGCCTGCTGACGTCAGCCGCGATCAGCATTTTTTCAGCCGCCATCGTCGTCAGACGCTCGTCCCATAGCACAACAGGGACATTGTACGCTGTTTCAAGCAGTTTCGCAAATGTTTGGCTGGCTTCGCCTCTCGGACCGATCGTCCCGTTCATGTTTTTCGGAAAACCGAGCACGATCTTCTCTACATTATAGTCTTTCATCAGCTCGGATAAACGGTCCAGACCGTAATCTCCTTCAGCCTCGTTTATTTTTATCGTCTCAATGCCCTGAGCGGTCCAGCCCATTTCATCGCTTAAAGCTACGCCGAGTGTTTTCGTTCCAAGATCAAGTCCCAATATTCTCATGAATGTATTTACGCCTCTTTATGCTGTTCTAGATAGGATTTTACCAATTCCTCAATTAATTCGTCACGTTCCAGTTTGCGAATTAAGTTCCGGGCGTCGCGATGCCTAGGAATGTATGCAGGATCTCCAGACAGCAAGTATCCGACAATCTGGTTGATAGGATTGTACCCCTTTTCCTGAAGCGCATCATATACCGTATTCAGCACTTCTTCGACGTTTGTTTCAGCAGAATCATCGGAGAAATTAAATTTCATCGTTTTATCAAACGAGCTCACCGTTTTGCACCTCTTTCCCAAATTCGCAGGCAAAGTTCAGCCTGAGGTCCTCATCTTATCATCATTCTACACTAGTTGAAAGGATTATAAAACGGATTTTATCCAATCTTCCGCAGATGCGAGCGCCTCTTCCAATTTTTCAGGCTGCTTTCCGCCGGCCTGCGCCATGTCCGGACGGCCTCCGCCTCCGCCTCCGCAGACTTCAGCCGCTTGTTTGACCATTTTGCCGGCGTGAAGGCCTTTTTCGATCAGGTCTTTCGTCACGCCTGCTGAAAGGTTGACTTTCTCGTTTTGCACGGCGCCGAGAATGATGACCGCAGAACCGAGCTTCGCTTTCAGATCATCCACCATAGTGCGAAGGTGGTTCATGTCTTTCGCATTTACTTTTTCAGCCAGCACTTTTACGCCGCCGATGTCTTTTACTTTAGACAAAATGGCTCCGGCTTCCACATTGCCAAGTTTGCTGAGCAATGATTCATTTTCTCTTTGCGCTTCCTTCAGCTCTGCTTGAAGAGACTGAATTCGCTTCGGTACGTCTTTTACGTTTGATTTCAGCTCGTCCGCAGCGTGCTGCAGAAGGCTGAGCTGGCTGTTCATTTCCTGATAAGCGCCTTTTCCTGTTCCGGCTTCAATTCTTCGCGTCCCTGCGCCGATCCCTGATTCCGATACGATTTTAAACAGACCGATTTCTGCCGTATTCGTGACATGGCATCCGCCGCAAAGCTCAAGGCTGTAATCTCCGACTTGTACGACACGGACGATATCGCCGTATTTCTCGCCGAACAGGGCCATCGCGCCCATTTCTTTTGCCTCATTGATCGGTTTTAAATCAATCGCTACCGGAATGCTCTCCCAGATTTTTTCGTTGACGATTCCTTCAATGCGTTCAAGTTCTTCTTTCGTCACTTGACCGAAATGAGAGAAGTCAAAACGCAGACGGTTTTCGGTAACGAGTGAACCCGCTTGGTTGACATGTGTGCCGAGAACGTCTTTCAGCGCCTGGTGCAGAAGGTGGGTTGCCGTATGGTTTTTCACCACGCCGCTTCTCATTTGATCTTCAACTTCAGCCGTCACGCTTGCGCCTTTTTGAATCGTGCCGCTAGCCACCGTGCCTTCGTGTACATGCTGACCGTTCGGAGCTTTTTTCACGTCTTTAATGGTTACGACAGCCTGCTCGCTTCTCAGCACTCCTCTGTCACCGATCTGTCCGCCGCTTTCAGCATAGAAAGGCGTTTTGTCAAGAAGGATTTGGACGGTATCCCCTTCATGCGCCTCGCTGATTAATTGCCCGTCATGAAGAAGCTCGATCACCTTCGCTTCAGCTTTTACGGCACTGTAGCCGACAAATGTGCTTTCTGCGGTAATGTCGCGCAATGCGCCGCCCTGAACCTGCATGCTTCCTACATCTTGGCGCGCATTTCTCGCCCGTTCACGCTGTTTTTCCATTTCGGCTTCAAAGCCTTTATGGTCAACCGTCATTTGCTCATCTTCCGCGTATTCCTCCGTTAATTCAACCGGGAATCCGTATGTATCGTACAGTTTGAATACGTCTTTTCCGGAGATGATGCCGCTGCCTTTTTCCTTCTCTTTCTTTATCACGTCGGATAAAATGGCCAGACCTTCGTTTAATGTTTCGTGGAAGCGCTCTTCCTCCGTTTTGATGACTTTGGCGATAAACTCTTGCTTTTCTTTCACCTCCGGATAGAAAGCGTCCATAATTCCTGCAACAGTCGGTACCAGCTCATACATAAACGGACGGCTGATACCGATGGTTTTCGCGTATCGCACTGCCCGGCGCAAGAGGCGTCTCAGTACATACCCGCGCCCTTCATTTGACGGCAGAGCTCCGTCGCTTACCGCAAATGCGACCGTTCTGATATGATCGGCGATCACTTTAAAGGCCGTATCCTTCACTGCATCCTTTCCGTAAGCATCTCCGGAAATGCGCTCTGTTGCTTCAATAATCGGCATAAACAAATCAGTGTCAAAGTTTGTCGGGACATCCTGAATCACGGAGACCATCCGTTCAAGCCCCATGCCCGTATCAATGTTTTTCTTCGGAAGCGGTGTGTATGTGCCGTCCGGGTTGTGGTTGAACTCTGAGAATACCAGGTTCCATACTTCAAGATAACGATCATTTTCGCCGCCCGGATACAATTCAGAATCTGACGGGTCATTGCCGTATTTCTCGCCGCGGTCATAGAAAATTTCCGTATTCGGTCCGCTCGGGCCTTCGCCGATATCCCAGAAGTTCCCTTCCAGACGAATGATTCTTTCTTCCGGAACGCCGATTTTTTCCGCCCATAGCGTATAAGCTTCTTCATCCTCAGGGTGAACCGTTACAGACAGCAGCTCCGGATCAAAGCCGATCCACTTTTCGCTCGTTAAAAACTCCCATGCCCACGTGATGGCTTCTTCTTTAAAATAATCACCGATGGAAAAGTTTCCGAGCATCTCAAAGAACGTGTGGTGGCGCGCCGTTTTCCCCACATTTTCAATATCATTTGTTCGGATTGATTTTTGCGCGTTTACAATTCTCGGATTCTCCGGCACAACGCGGCCGTCAAAGTATTTTTTCAGCGTCGCAACGCCGCTGTTGATCCATAATAAAGACGGATCTTCATGCGGAACCAATGAGGCGCTCGGTTCAACGGCATGGCCTTTTTCTTTAAAGAAATCTAAAAACATTTGACGCACTTCAGCAGAAGTTAAGTGTTTCATCTATATTCCTCCTTATCACTACCCGAAATTCTCTTTTGCGACAGCAAAAAAGCTCTCTCCCTATGCAAACCATGCGTTCACACAGGGACGAGAGCTGTCTCGCGGTACCACCCTGATTACAGGCCGAAAAAGGCCTGTCACCTTTCATCCCGTAACGCAGGACTGCGGCAGCCTTTAACTGCACTCAGGATTAGCTTCCGCCGATCTTCTGCTGAAGCTCCTTTCAGCGTATCGGAGCTTCTCTCTTAAACAGGGCTTCGGCGTACTCATATCCGTCACTCGAGATTCGTATGTATTCTACTCGAAATTATAGACAAGCAGAACCCGAATGTCAATGTTCCGTCCTGATCCGCAAAAAGTGAATGGCCGTCACTTTTAAAACGGCTGCCGCCGGAACAGCAAGAATCATGCCGGGAATGCCAGCGAGCTCTCCTCCGGCAAGGAGCGCAAGCATGATCACGACGGGGTGCATTCTGAGACTGCGCCCGACAATAAGCGGGCTCAAAATGTTTCCTTCTATAAACTGCAGAATAAAAATCGTGACGATTACGATGATCACAGCTTTAGCAGAAATCGCCAGCGAAAGGAGCAGCGCCGGTACAGCGCCGATAAACGGACCGAAATACGGGATGACATTCGTAATCCCGATGGCAAGACCCAAAATCAGCGGGTAAGGAAGCCCGAACAGCCAAAATGAAACGCCGGCTATTAACCCGAGCAAAAAACAAACGAGAAGCTGACCGCGGATGTAATCACCGAGAGAGTCGTCCACATCCCGCAGAAATTCACCCCCCCTTTTTCTCCAGGACTTCGGCGTCAAATACCAGACTGTCTTTTTCATGACGTCTATATCCTTCACCATATAGAACACGAGAAAAGGAATCGTCGCCGCGATCAGGATATAATCAAGCACGAAACGGATGCTTCTGATCGTGCTTTCAATCGTGCCGGCAAGAAACGTTTCTGTCTGCTGAATCATTTTGTCCATCCGATGGTGCATGCCGTCAGGCCAATGATCCGTGTGATTATGCAGATGCTTCAGCATACTGTTGTAGTTTTTGGCAAGACCGGGAATGCTCTCAGACAGATCCTGCAGCTGTTCAATTAAAACAGGAACCCCTTTATAAACCCCCCAGCCGATTCCGCCGAAAAACAGGCAATAAATCAGAAGCAGGCTTAAAGTTCTGGCCATCCCTTTTCTATGAAGCCATTCAGTAATCGGAAGTAAAAGATAAGCAATAAATACTGCGATGAATATAGGAATAAAGAGAGATTTTATAACAAGCCAAATGGGAGACCATAACATATCGAGCATGCAAAAGACATACACTGTTAACAAAA
This sequence comes from Bacillus sp. SIMBA_026, assembly GCF_046535335.1. Classification (NCBI taxonomy): domain Bacteria; kingdom Bacillati; phylum Bacillota; class Bacilli; order Caryophanales; family Bacillaceae; genus Bacillus; species Bacillus sp. SIMBA_026. The sequence continues at coordinate 1,768,519 of NZ_JAWRWX010000001.1, forward strand.
CGAGCAGACATACAGCCGTCCACATTAAGAGCTGCAGCGGTTTTTGAAGCATGACGTTTCACCTCTTGCTTTATCTTTTGACAGAAAGCCGGAATTATTCCCGTTTCATAAACTCCGCCTTATGACGCAGACCTCTTGACGGAAATAATTATCAGAAATTACGAAATAATCTAAATAATATTCATAAAAATCTGTATAACCATCGTAATGTGTTAAAGGATTTCAAAAACTGTCCAGTCAATATGACTCATGTTTTTTTAAGGAGGATGGCCATGATTTCATTTCAGGATGTAAATAAGCACTACGGACATTTCCACGTGCTGAAAAACATTAATCTGCACATTAAAAAAGGGGAAGTCGTCGTTATCATCGGACCTTCAGGATCGGGAAAAAGCACGCTTCTCCGCTGCATTAATCAGCTGGAAACAGTTGATGGAGGCGCCTTAACGGTAAACGGCGTCTCCATCCATGACAAGAAAACGGATATAAATCAGGTCCGCCGCAATATCGGCATGGTGTTTCAGCATTTTCATCTGTACCCGCACAAAACCGTTCTGCAAAACATCATGCTCGCACCGATCAAAGTGCTTAAGCAATCAAAAGAAGAAGCAAAAGAAACGGCCTTATACTATTTGAAAAAAGTCGGTATACCGGAAAAAGCGGACGCTTATCCTTCACAGCTTTCGGGCGGCCAGCAGCAGCGTGTCGCCATCGCCAGGGGGCTTGCGATGAAGCCCGAAATTATGCTGTTTGATGAACCCACATCCGCGCTTGATCCGGAAATGATCGGGGAAGTGCTGGATGTCATGAAAACACTCGCAAAGGAAGGCATGACCATGGCAGTCGTCACACATGAAATGGGATTCGCAAAAGAAGTGGCGGACCGCATCGTGTTTATCGACGGCGGAGCCATCTTAGAAGAAGCTGCACCGGCTGAATTTTACGAAAGCCCCCGTGAAGAGAGGGCGCGTTTATTCTTAAGCCGTATTTTAAATCACTGAAAAGAAACGGAGGAGCGCTTATGTCACGCGTAACAAAATGGTTGTCATTCGGATTGATATCACTGCTGGCCGTCTTTATGCTGGCAGCCTGCGGAGGGAAAGAAACGTCCGGGGATTCAAAAGGAACGGGAAAAGACACGTTAGCCTCTATTAAAGACAGAGACAAAATCATCTTCGGCGTCAAAACCGACACGAGGTTATTCGGGCTGAAAAACCCAAGCTCCGGTGATATTGAAGGCTTCGACATTGATATCTCAAAACAGCTCGCAAAAGATATTCTGGGGGATGAGAAGAAAGCGGAATTTAAAGAAGTGACGTCAAAAACGAGAATTCCGATGCTGCAAAACGGCGATATCGACGCCATCACCGCCACGATGACGATAACGGATGAGCGGAAAAAAGAAGTTGATTTCTCAGATGTTTATTTTGAAGCCGGGCAATCCCTGCTCGTCAAAAAAGGAAGCAGCATCAAAAGCACCGAAGACCTGGGAAAAGGCTCAAAAGTATTGGCGGTAAAAGGCTCTACTTCCTCACAAAACATCAGAGAAAAAGCGCCTGATGCCTCAGTGCTGGAATTTGAAAATTACGCCGAAGCGTTCACTGCGCTTAAAGCGGGACAGGGAGATGCGCTCACAACCGATAATGCGATTTTATACGGCATGGCGGATGAAAATAAACAATATCAGCTGACAGGCGAAACCTTCACAAATGAACCTTACGGAATCGCCGTCAAAAAAGGCCAATCCGGACTCATCAAGGAAATCAACGCCTCTTTGAAAAAAATGAAAGCCGACGGCAGGTACGAAAAAATCTATAAAAAATGGATTAAAGAAGAACCGGCAAAATAGAAAGGACCGCGGGATGAGCAGCCATGCTCATCCCCGTTTTATAAGGAGTGACATAGATGAACTTTTCAATTTTAACGGAAAACTTTGATATGTATATGGACGGTTTCCTGCACACATTGCTTGCGAGCTTCATCGCGCTGGCAGGCAGTTTTGCGCTGGGCGTTCTGATCGCAGTCATGAGAATCACGGCTTTCAAACCCCTTCAATGGATCGGCACTGCGTATGTGGAATTTATCCGGAACATCCCGCTTCTCCTCATCACATTCGTTTTTTATTTCGGACTTCCGAACGCCGGGCTGAGACTGGACGGCTTTCAGGCGGGAACGATTGCGCTTACGATTTACACGTCGGCCTTTATCGCAGAAGCCATCAGAGCCGGAATTCAGACTGTCTCCAAAGGGCAGATGGAAGCGGCCAGATCGTCAGGCTTCACCTACAGTCAGGCGATGAGATACGTCATTCTTCCTCAGGCCGTAAAAATCGTGATTCCCCCGCTCGGAAACCAATTTCTCAACCTTGTCAAAAACTCATCAATACTCGGAGTGGTGGCGGGACTCGATTTGATGTATCAGGCGGATCTCGTTTCCTCAAGCACTCTTGTCGTGTTTGATGTCTATATTTTCGTCGCGCTTTTTTATTTGATATTAACGATCCCGCTCAGCATCGGGGTTCACTATTTGGAAAGACGTCTCGGAAAGAGTTATTAGAAAAGGAGAGTGAAAAACATGGATTTTAGCGGCGCCTATACACCTGACCATCTGCTGTTTTTATGGGACGGCTTTTTGGTCACACTTTATGTTGCGCTGATCTCCATTGTCCTGAGTTTTATTTTCGGGCTTGCCGCCGGCACTTTGCGCTATGCGAAAATTCCTATCGTCTCGGGCATTATAGCGGCCATTGTGGAAACCATCCGCAACCTGCCGCTGTTATTAATCATTTTCTTTACGTTTTTTGCCCTTCCGGAAATCGGGATCAAACTGGAAATTACCGCGGCCGCCATCACGGCGCTTACGATTTTTGAATCTGCCATGCTGTCAGAAATCATCAGAAGCGGTTTGCAATCCGTTGACAAAGGACAGATTGAAGCGGCGCGTTCTTCAGGACTGACGTACACGCAGACTCTTTTTCTCGTCGTCATGCCGCAGGCGCTCAGGCGTATGGTTCCTCCGATTGTGAGCCAGTTTATCTCCTTATTAAAGGATACGTCACTTGCGGTCGTCATCGCTCTGCCCGAACTGATTCATAACGCGCAGATTTTAAACGGACAAAGCGCTGACGGGGGATATTTTTTCCCGATCTTTCTGCTGGCGGCCCTGATGTATTTCGCGGTCAATTACAGCCTGTCTCTCGCAGCCAGACGGCTGGAAGCGAGACAAACGTAAAAAGGATACTTCCGGAGAAGTATCCTTTTTTCTGCTTAAAACATTTTCATGACTCGTCTTCTCATCCGTTTCATACCTTTTTTATTCAGCATATCGGACTGAGAAGCCATACGATACATAACGGCTCCAGCTCCTAAAGCCAACAGAGAGGTCATTGTTCTGCCCATCGCGCGTATCTCCTTTCAACTTTAAAAATTGATACTGCGTTCGTCTTCAGAAAACAAATCATCAAGACTGCTTAATGTGCCGTCTTCCTCTACTTGATGTGTCGCAATTTTGCCTTTGGCCACCGTCAGCTCAATGAAGCAGCCCCAGCAATAGTATTGGTTTACGCCGATTTTGCCGATATCTTTACTTTTGCAGTTCGGACATACAAGCACAGACTACACCTCTTATCCGTTCAGGACGATGCCTTCTTTCCCCGCTTCAATAAGCGTATCGGCGGCGCGGCGCACTTGGCGTCTGCCAGCCAGATCTGAAAAGAAGCCGTCCGAGAGTTCATATGCTACGATTATGCCCCTGTCCAAACAAAAGTATACATCTTCCAGTAAACCGAACATTTCACCATCAGGCGATTTCACCGGCTGCATCTTAATCTGTTCAAAGGTGAAACAGCTCTTCGGCAAAGGCTGCAAATGAGCATGACCGGAAGCTACGGCTTCTTGTTCCATCTCTTTTATATCACTTGCCTCTAAAAAAAGATGGCGGTTGTGAAACAGGCGTTTCTGCTCCAGAACGAAACCGAGAAACCGGCCGTCCAGAGAGAAACATACATCCGATATCATCCCGAGACTGCGCCCGTTTTCGTCATATACTGTTCGTCCTTCAGCTGCATGGCATGTTCTCAAAGTGTGATCAACCACCTTTTGTTGAACACGTATAGGTTTTGCCAAGAAGCCGGGCAGCATACTTTGAAATGACTTCCACAGGCGAAAACCCGGCGCATGTTTATGCTCCGGGTTTTTTTACGCTTTTTCTTCCATAAAGTCAAACGGCGTGATGCCTTCCATTCCGATGTTTGCATCATATACACTGAACGGCAGCTCTTTTTGCAGGGCGGCCAGTTCTGCATCCATCTCTTCAGTCTGCTCTGTGAGCCTGTTTTTAAGCGACGTCTGTCTGACGGTGGCATCATTGTTTTTGACGCCCCATTCAAGCGCTTCTTCTTCTCCGCAAAGAATCAGAAATTTTTTCGCTCTTGTTATGGCGGTATAAAGCAGATTTCTCCTGAGCATTCGATAGTAGCCTTTGACGACAGGCAGGACGACAATAGGGAATTCGCTTCCCTGCGACTTATGAATGGAACAGCAGTAAGCGTGGGTAAACTGGCTGAAATCCTTTTTCGTAAAGGTGATTTCGTTGCCGTCAAACGAGACGACGACCATGTCTTCTTTTTCCGTATTTTCTTTGGCATAAAAAATGGACACGATTTCGCCGATATCGCCGTTAAACACATTGTTTTCCGGCTGGTTGACAAGCTGTAATATTTTATCGCCCGTCCTGTAGACGACATCACCGAATTTCAGCTCCCGCCTTTTTTCTTTCGGCGGATTCATGATGTCTTGAAGAAGCATATTCAGCTCGTTAATTCCCGCTTTTCCCCTGTACATCGGGGCAAGCACTTGAATATCCCTGGAGGTATACCCCTTTTTTAACGCGTTCGAGACGACCTGATCCACGACTTCTTTAATCTGTGAAGAATTACAGCGGATAAATGAGCGGTCCTTTGTCGGCGCGGTCAGCCCCTTTGGAAGCAGTCCTTTTTTCATATCATGCGCAAGTTCCACAATGGATGATCCTTCAGCCTGACGGTAAATATCTGTCAGGCGCACGGTCGGCAGCACCTCAGAAGCCAAAAGGTCTCTGAGCACCTGCCCCGGTCCTACTGAAGGAAGCTGGTCTTCATCACCGACGACAATGAGCTGAATGTGCTTAGGAAGCGCCTTAAACAAATGGCTGGCGAGCCAGATATCGAGCATACTCGCTTCGTCTATAATGATCAGTTTCCCTTCAATCGGCTGATCTTCATTGTAGGTAAAGCCTTCAGCGCCATTCCAGCCGAGCAGCCTGTGAATCGTAACAGCCGGCAGACCCGTAGATTCGCTCATCCGTTTTGCGGCTCTTCCCGTCGGCGCGGCAAGCAGCACCGGGAACGTCTCGTCTTTTTTATAATCACCGGGGTCAAGCGATACTCCGTGCAGTTCACTGTATAATTCCACGATTCCTTTAATAACGGTCGTTTTCCCCGTCCCGGGTCCTCCGGTCAATAAAAGCATCGGTGAAGACAGCGCTTTTTGAATGGCATCCTTTTGGCTTGGTGCGTATTGAACATTCATCCGTTCTTCCAGTTCACCGAGTGCAAGCAGAAATTCCGATTCAGGAAATTGATCGGCATACTCCGTCTGAGCCGCAATGTCGAGCACGCGTTTTGCGACATTTTGTTCGGCGTAAAACAAGGACGGAAAATAGCAGCGCTCTCCTTCAATGACGATATCCTTACTCTCCCCGAGGGCGATGATGCCGTCAGCCGCATCCATTTCCGTGACGCGGCCGCCTTCAGCTGACTGATTCAGGAGCGTTTGCGTATTGATAATCAGCTGCTTTGTCTCTATGTACGTATGGCCTTCTGAAAGACAGGTCGATTCAATCGTATATAAGATTGCCGCTTTGATCCGCTCCGGGTGGTTTCCTGACAGACCCATTTTTCCGCCCAGCTCGTCAGCTTTCACAAAGCCGATGCCTTCAACGTCTTTCACAAGCTGATAAGGATTTTCCTGAATTTTCTCCAGGGTTTCCGTTTCGTAGGCCTGATATATTTTCATTGATAGCTGGGGCCCGAAACCGTATTGGTTCAGAGAGATCATAATCTGCTCAAGCCCCTGATGCCGCTGCAGCTCTCCGGCAAGCTTATCCGCTTTCTTTTTCGACATTTTCGGCACATCGTAAAGCACCGACGCATCCGTCAGAATTTTATTGAGCGCGCCGTCTCCGAGCTTTTTGACGATTTCCTCCGCCGTTTTTTTTCCGATTCCTTCAAACAGATCACTTGATAAGTAGTGAATGATCCCTTCTTTTGTGGTCGGAATTTCTTTTTTAAAGTGTTCAGCCTGAAATTGCAGGCCGAACTTAGGATGCGTGGCGGTTTTTCCGTAAAATGTGTAGGTCTCATCTTCTTGCAGCAGAGGGAAGTAGCCCGTTACGGATACGACCTTGTCTTCGATCGCCTCAGACGTTTCTGCAACTTTGACTTTCAGCACTGTATACAGGTTGGTGTCATTATGATAAATGACCGTATGAATGACGCCTTTTACATACGGCTGTTCTTCGATGTTCAGCTGATCCACGAGCCTTCCCTCCTTTTGTTATGACTGGGTGATAAGCTGTTTCGCATGAAGCGCAAGCATATGATCAGGCTGTATGCCGATTGCGCCTTCCAGCATCTCAAGCGCCTTTTCACGATTTTCTTTGTACGCGTAAGCGACTCCGGCATTATAAAATGCGTCCGCGTGGCTTGGGTCCTGCTCGATCACCGTCTCAAACTGCGCCAGAGCTTCATCCAGCATTTCTTCATTTGCGAGACACATTCCGAACTGGAAGCGTGCTTCCGTGTCATTTTCGTTTAATTCAACGGCACGCTGCAAATACGGCAGTGCAAGCTTCGGCCGCTCTAATTTAACGAGAACGGTCCCCAGCATATAAAACAAATCTCCGTTTTCCATTCCGGAGCGAAGCGCTTTTTCAAACATATCCTTCGCTTCGGAAAACGATTCTTTCATCACATATACGTTTCCCGCACCGTAATAAGCGGCTGCCGCCGAATTGTCCAATTCGAGCGCTCTGTTATAGAATGCAAGCGCCCGTTCGAGTTCGTTCACAGAAGAAAGCAGATTTGCGAAGTTGATATACGGCACCGGATCTTGCCCGTTTTCCTCAATCGCTTTCGTAAAAGCCTCTGCCGCTTTTTCAAAATCGCCCTCCTGCATGGCGTCAATCCCGATTTTATTATAATCCATTTTTAACTTCCTTTCGCTAAAAAACCCCAACATGCGAGTTGAGGTTTTTTACATGTGTTATACGTACCACAGTTTTGTTCCGTCTTTATAAACGTCGTCTATCGTTCCGCCGCCGAGGCACTCTTCTCCGTCATAAAAAACGACGGCTTGTCCCGGCGTAACGGCGCGTACCTGCCCGTCAAAAATGACTTCCGCTTCATCATCACCCGTCATTTTCACCGTTACTTTGTGATCTTCCTGACGGTAGCGGAATTTCGCCGTGCATGTCATTTCGCCGCCGCCCATCAGACCGGGACGCGTCCAGCTGACATTTGTCGCCGTGATCTTATCGGAATACAGAAGCGGATTATGGAATCCTTGATCAACATACAGAATGTTTTTTTCAAGATCTTTACCGACGGCGAACCACGGCTCGCCGCTTCCGCCAATTCCAAGACCGTGGCGCTGTCCGATTGTATAATACATCAGACCGTCATGACGCCCTTTTACTTCTCCGTCCATTGTCATCATATCGCCCGGCTGAGCGGGGAGATATTGGCTGAGAAACGTTTTGAAGTTGCGTTCGCCGATAAAGCAGATTCCCGTGCTGTCTTTTTTCGCAGCTGTCGCAAGTTCCGCTTCTTTGGCGATTTCCCGCACGCGGCTTTTTTGCAGATCACCGATCGGGAACATGACTTTGCTGAGCTGTTCCTGATTGAGCTGATTCAGAAAATAAGTCTGGTCCTTGTTTTCATCCAGGCCGCGGAGCATGCGCACTGTACCTGCGCTTCTGTCCACGCGGGCGTAATGGCCCGTCGCAAGATAATCCGCGCCGAGTGACAGAGCATGATCCAAGAAAGCCTTAAACTTAATTTCTTTATTGCACATGACATCCGGATTGGGGGTTCTTCCGGCTTTATATTCATCAAGGAAATATTGAAATACCTTTTCCCAATATTGCTTTTCAAAATTGACGGCATAATACGGAATTCCGATCTGGTTGCAGACCCGGATGACGTCTTCATAATCTTCCGTCGCCGTGCAAAAACCGTTTTCGTCCGTATCATCCCAGTTTTTCATAAAGATTCCGATTACATCGTAGCCCTGCTCCTTCAGCAGAAGGGCCGCCACGGAAGAGTCCACGCCGCCGGACATGCCGACTACGACTCTTGTATCCTCCGGCCGTTTTTCCATTTGCATTCACTCCATTAAAAACGTAAGTCCGCCGTTTTAAGCAAGCCGTTTAACGACGGCGGCAAGCTTTTCGGCGGCTGTTTCGATTTGTTCCGCCGTATTGCCGAGGCCGAAGCTGAGGCGGATTGACGAAGTCAGCCTGCCGCTCTCACTTCCGAACATGGCCGTAAGCACATGGGACGGAAGAACGGATCCCGCTGTACAAGCAGATCCGCTGGAGACGGCAATGCCTTCCATGTCAAGATTGACCAGCAGCGCTTCCACCGGCACACCGGGAAAGTAAAGGTTTAAAATATGAGGCAGGCATTTCTCGGCATCTCCGTTCACCTCCGCTGTGACGCCGGATTTTTCCAGCGTACTCATGATGATGTTCTTAAACTCCTTATACTTCGCTGTTTTCTCTTCCCTCTCACGGTTTGAAAGGACGACCGCTTCTTTTAAGCCGGCGATGCCCGGTACATTTTCCGTTCCCGCGCGGCGCTTTCGTTCCTGCTCTCCCCCGAGAAGAATCGGTGACAGCTTCACCTCTTGATTTACATATAAAAAGCCTGTCCCTTTAGGCCCGTTAAGCTTGTGACCGGAAACAGACAGCATGTCAATTCTGCTTTTTTTCACGTCAATCGGCATATAACCGAATGCCTGGACGGCATCTGTGTGAAAATAGGCCTGATGCCCGCTTAACAGCTCTCCGATTTCGTCAATCGGCTGAATGGTTCCGACTTCGTTATTGCCATACATGACGGTAACAAGGATTGTATCATCACGGAGCGCTTCTTTCACCTGATTTGCACTGATCCGTCCTGAAGGGCCGGGGATGAGGTATGTCACCTCAAAGCCGTCTTCTTCCAGCTTTTCGCAGGCGTGCAACACAGCATGGTGCTCAACAGCGGTCGTAATGATATGCTTTCCTTCATTCTTCCGGGCGGCAACCGTTCCGAAAATCGCTAAATTATCAGCCTCCGTGCCGCCGCTTGTGAAAATAATTTCCTGTTCTTTCGCACTGATTTCGCGCGCGATGTCCGCTCTCGCTTCATCGACCCATTTCCGGGATTCTCTCCCGAATGAATGAATGCTTGACGGATTGCCGAAACTGCCGAAGAAATGGGGCTTCATCTCTTCGAGCACACGCTCATCCATCGGGGAAGTCGCGGCATGATCTAAATAAATCCGTTCCATTGTCTCTACACCTCTGGTTTAAATATAGAACATATAAGCTTCCTGCTCGCCGTCCGTGTAGCTCGCAAGGTCTTCTAACGTCGTGCTGTCCAGCACGTCTTTTACAGCGTCGCGGATGCGGATCCATAACTCCCGCTTGGCAGGCTCTTCATCCTCAAGCACTTCTACCGGGCTGATCGGCCCTTCCAGCACTCTGATAATATCTCCGGCCGTTATCTCTTCAGGCTGGCCCCCGAGCACGTAACCCCCGTAAGCGCCTCTGATGCTTTTTACGAGTCCGGCGTTTCTAAGCGGTGATACAAGCTGTTCCAAGTAATGCTCAGAAAGGCTGTTTGTTTGGGCGATGCTTTTGAGCGACGTCGGACCGTCTCCGTGCTTTTTCGCCAATTCAATCATAATGGTGAGCCCGTATCTTCCCTTTGTCGATATTTTCAATATGAACACCCCAGTCAATTCTAATTGTTAATTTATACAAGTAAATGGATATGAATAATCTGTTTAGTATCTTATAGACCAACTGTTATTATAACATAACTTATCCTAATTTTCATTGAAACACGGGGCCCGCCGCAATTCGCTTTTCTAATCGTCCGTTTTCCGTTACCCTGTATATGTAAGGAGAGATGTTCATGAAACCACTGGCGTATCGGATGCGGCCTGCCAATATCGAAGACATTATCGGCCAGGAACATTTGGTCAAAGAAGATAAAATCATCGGCAGAATGGTGCGTGCAAAGCACTTATCATCCATGATCCTGTACGGACCGCCGGGCATCGGAAAAACATCCATCGCCACAGCGATCGCAGGATCGACAAGCATCGCATTCAGGAAATTGAATGCCGTCATTCATAATAAAAAAGACATGGAGATTGTCGTACAGGAAGCGAAAATGTCAGGCCAGGTCATTTTAATCCTTGACGAAGTGCACAGGCTTGATAAGGGAAAGCAGGATTTTCTGCTGCCCTATTTAGAAAACGGCATGATTATTTTAATCGGCGCGACGACCGCCAACCCTTATCATGCCATTAACCCGGCCATCAGAAGCCGAACCCAGATATTTGAGCTCGAACCGTTAACACCCGATCTGATCAAGCAGGCATTGAAAAGAGCGCTCACAGATGAACACCGGGGACTCGGTTCTTACAGCGTTTCGGTGGACGACGACGCGATGGATCATTTCGCACAAGGGTGCGGGGGAGACGTCCGCTCCGCTTTGAACGCACTGGAGCTTGCCGTGCTCTCCACAAAGGAATCAAGCGACGGCACGATCCGGATTACACGGGAAACGGCGGAAGAATGTCTGCAGAAAAAAAGCTATACTCATGATAAAAACGGCGATGCGCATTATGACGTCTTATCCGCCTTCCAAAAATCGATCCGAGGCTCGGACGCAAACGCCGCCCTTCATTATCTGGCCCGTCTGATCGAAGCCGGCGATCTTGAAAGCATATCAAGAAGGCTTCTCGTGATCGCCTATGAAGATATCGGCCTCGCAAGCCCGCAGGCAGGCCCCCGGGTGCTGAGCGCGATTCAGACCGCAGAACGGATCGGCTTTCCGGAAGCGAGAATTCCGCTGGCCAATGCGGTAATCGAATTATGCCTCTCGCCAAAATCAAACTCCGCCATCTCAGCCGTTGATGAGGCGCTCAAAGACATCAGGACGGGTAAAATCGGCGATGTGCCGAAACATTTAAAAGACGCCCACTATAAAGGGGCCCAAGAGCTCGGACGCGGGATCGGCTATCAATATCCTCACGATTTCGAGAACGGATGGGTCGAACAGCAATATTTGCCCGATCCGTTAAAAAACAAGCAATACTATAAACCGAAACAAACGGGGAAATTTGAAGCCGCCATAAAGCAAGTGTATGAAAAACTGATGAAGCAGAAAAAATAACCGGACAAGGACACCCTATGTGTTCTTGTCTTTTTTGATACCGGCCAAAATCTTTCGTGTAAACGGCGGATTCAAATAAAAAACAGCCTTTCCTGAAGAAGGCTGTTTTTCTTTTTATTTATCTTTAACCCGTTTAATGTCGATGTCCTTTAAGAGCTCCATGACAACATGTCCGCCCATAATCAGACCGGCCACTGACGGAACCCAGGCGTTGGAAGACGGCGGCATTTGCGCTTTGCGGATTTTCGCTTCATCATTCCCGACTTCTTTTCTGACGTCTTCACGGATGACGATCGGGCTTTCATCAGAAAAAATGACCTGTACGCCTTTTTTAATGCCCTCTTTACGAAGCCTTGTGCGGACGACTTTGGCAATCGGATCGGTATGGGTTTTTGAAATATCAGCAATCTGAAAGCGTGTCGGGTCTGTTTTATTCGCCGCTCCCATGCTTGAAATCAGCGGAACATTCCGTTTCAGACATTCTTTCATCAGATGAATTTTATAATGAATCGTATCCGACGCGTCAATGACGTAATCAAGCGGATACTCAAAGAACTGCTCATATGTCTCTTCTGTATAAAACATTTTTAAGGCGACGACATCGCAATCCGGATTAATATCCGCGATCCGCGCTTTCATCAAGTCTGTTTTCGGCTGTCCCACCGTCGACAAGAGCGCATGCAGCTGGCGGTTTACGTTTGTAATGTCAACATCATCTTTATCGACAAGCACGATCCGCCCCACTCCGGACCTCGCCAATGCTTCGGCTGCGAATGAACCGACTCCGCCGACGCCGAGAACGGCCACCGTGCTGTTTTTTAACGTGTCCAGCCCTTCTTTTCCAATCGCTAGCTCATTTCTGGAAAACTGATGTAACAAGAACCTCACTCCACATTCTGGTTTTATAAACTCGGCTTGTCAAAAAGCCGCTGGTTTTAGCGCACAAAAAATAAAGTCCCAATTGTGCCGTTGCAGCTTTCCTTCGTTTTGAACCCGCTCTCAGCAGGTGGGTGCCCTTTTTTAAATCTTGTAAGTCCTCTTAACGAATGAAAAGAGGCATGTACGCCATTTAAAAATACGGGCTCCCAAATCAAAAAAATGTTCGGTCAAAACTAGGTGTACAACTAACACATCAGGACTTTATTTAACTTGTCAAAATCATATCACAGCAGATTTTGATTTTCAAGAAACAAACTGCTGATCTTTACTGTTTCACTTTTCTTTTGACAGAAAGGTGAAGTTCTTCAAGCTGGGCCTCGCTCACTTCGCCGGGCGCTTCCGTAAGAAGGCAGCTTGCGCTTGCCGTTTTCGGGAAAGCGATCGTATCCCTTAAGTTTGTCCGGCCCGCGAGAAGCATAACCAAACGGTCTAAGCCGAGCGCGATTCCGCCGTGCGGAGGTGCGCCGTATTCAAAGGCTTCGAGAAGGTATCCGAACTCCTCCTCCGCTTCTTCTTTTGTAAAGCCGAGAAGCCCGAACATTTTTTCCTGAACGTCTTTTTCAAAAATACGGATTGAGCCTCCGCCGAGTTCATAGCCGTTTAAGACAAGGTCGTAAGCCTGCGCTTTCATATCTTCAGGCGCCGTTTCAATCAGGTCAAGATCTTCACGGACAGGCATTGTAAACGGGTGGTGAGCCGCATAGAAACGGCCTTCTTCCTCGTCATGCTCCAGTAGCGGCCAGTCCACAACCCACAGGAAGTTGAAGAGGCTTTCGTCAATCAGGCCTCGTTCTTTGCCGAGCTTTAAGCGAAGCGCGCCGAGGGATTGAGCCACAACCTCAAACTTATCAGCGCCGAACAGGAGCAGATCGCCTTCAGAAGCATCAAGCGCTTCAGCCAGTTTTGCCTGCTTCTCTTCATCAAAGAATTTCGCAATCGGGCCTTTTACGCCGTCAGCTTCAACTTTCACCCAAGCGAGACCTTTCGCGCCGTAATTTCCGGCAAAAACGCCGAGCGCATCGATATCTTTTCTGGAATAGTCGCCGGCAGCGCCTTTGACATTGATCGCTTTTACAACGCCGCCGTTTGCCACGGCTGATGAGAACACCTTAAATTCAGTATCTTTCACTATGTCTGACACGTCCGTCAGCAGCATGCCGAAGCGGGTGTCGGGCTTGTCGGAACCGTAGCTGTTCATCGCTTCTTCATATGTCATTCGCGGAAGCGGAAGCGGTACTTCAACACCTTTTGTTTCAAGCATGACTTTCGCCATCATCTCTTCCGCCAGAGCCATGATGTCCTCTTGACTCATAAAGGACATTTCAATATCAATCTGCGTAAATTCCGGCTGGCGGTCGGCACGCAAGTCTTCATCGCGGAAGCAGCGGGCCACTTGATAATACCGTTCAAAGCCCGACACCATCAGAAGCTGTTTAAAAATCTGCGGCGATTGCGGAAGGGCGTAAAATTCTCCTTCATGCACCCGGCTCGGCACTAAGTAATCACGGGCGCCTTCGGGAGAGCTTTTTGTTAAAATCGGTGTTTCAATATCAAGAAATCCGTTTTCATCCAAGAAATGGCGGATGGATTTTGTGACTTGATGCCGCATTTGCAATGTTTGAAACATCGCCGGGCGGCGCAAATCCAAATAGCGGTGTTTTAACCGGACGTCTTCAGAAACGTCAGCCGCCTGGTCACTGATCGGAAACGGAGGCGTTTTCGCCGTACTGAGCACCGTCACCGCTTCAGCTTTGATTTCAATTTTACCGGTTTTCAGGTTGGGATTCACCGTGCCTTCTTCACGGGCAGAAACCGTGCCTTCGATATCAAGCACATATTCGTTTCTGATTGCTTCCGCTGCGGCAAGGGCTTCCTTCGATACGTCAGGGTTGAACACGACTTGCACAATACCCGAGCGGTCACGCAAATCAATGAAAATCAAGCCGCCGAGATCGCGCCGCTTCTGCACCCACCCTTTCAGTTTGACGGTTTCGCCAATCGCTTTTTCAGTTATCTCGCCACAATAATATGTTCTTCCAAACATAGCGTTCCTCTCCTTCACTGCTTTTGATCTGCCTTTAACACTTGTATCAGCTCGTCTAACACCACTTCACGCTGCTCTCCTGTTTCCGCATCTTTTACATTGATTTTATTCTGGGCAAGCTCATCTTCCCCTAAAATCGCAATAAAACGTGCGCCGAGACGGTCAGCCGTTTTGAATTGGCCCTTCATCTTTTTATTTTCATAATCGATTTCACTTGAGATGCCCGCTTCTCTCAGTTTGTACACGAGGGAAACGGAATAATCCTTCGCTTTTTCTCCGAGCGTCACGATGTAGCAGTCAATCCCCTGATTGACGGGAAGCTCTGTTTTCTCAGCGTCAATGGCTGCCAGCAGACGTTCGATGCTCATCGCAAATCCGATACCCGGCGCTTCAGGTCCGCCGATCTGTTCAACAAGCCCGTCATAGCGGCCCCCGCCGGCAAGTGTTGTAATCGCTCCGAATCCTTCGGCATTGCTCATAATTTCAAAAGCGGTATGGTTATAATAATCAAGCCCTCTGACAAGGTTCGGATCTATTTCGAACGGGATGCCGAGATCGTTTAAGTATTGTTTTACTTTCTCAAAATAAGCGGCTGATTCTAAATTTAAGTAATCAAGAATGGACGGAGCCGTTTTCATCAGTTCATGCTCTCTGTCTTTCTTGCAGTCAAGAATTCTGAGCGGGTTCGTGTGCAGACGCGACTGGCAGTCTGAGCAAAATTCTCCGATGCGCGGTTCAAAATGTTTGACGAGCGCTTCCCGATAGGATTTGCGGCTCTCCTGGTCACCAAGGCTGTTCAGCACAAGCTTGACATGTTTCAAACCGGCTTTACGGTAAATACTCATCGCAAGCGCAATGACTTCTGCATCCACGGCCGGATCTTTGGAGCCGATCGCTTCAATTCCGAATTGATAGAATTGGCGGAAACGCCCCGTCTGCGGACGTTCGTAACGGAACATCGGTCCGACATAATAAAGCTTCGTCGGCTGCACCGGGTTCGCAAATAATTTATTTTCATTGAACGCGCGGACTGCGGCAGCCGTTCCTTCCGGCCGAAGCGTCAGGCTTCTCCCTTTACGGTCTTCAAACGTGTACATTTCTTTCTGCACGATATCTGTAGACTCACCGACGCCTCTTGCGAACAATTCCGTATGTTCGAAGATCGGCGTGCGGATTTCTTTATATTGATAAGTGCGGCACGTCTCCCTCATAATTTGTTCGACGAACTGCCATCTGTCTGATTCACCCGGCAGTATGTCCTGTGTGCCTCTTGGAATGTGATATGCCATGTTACAGGCCTCCTTAATGTCTTTCTTCAAATAAAAAAACTCCCGCTCCTACTATACATGTATAGTAGGGACGAGAGTTATACCCGTGGTGCCACCCTAGTTGGAATGCCGAAGCATCCCCGCTCTGACCTTTAACGCAGGTTCACGTCCGCTGCCTAATGACTTGCTAAAGCGTTCAGCAGGGAACCTCCGGAGTGTTGTTTCGAGAAAGATGCAGTGCGGATCCGCTTTCAGCCCGGGACGGTTCCTCTCTTCTCCATGCATTCTGACCTACTCTTCTCCATTATCGGTTCAAAATCGTTATCATGACTTATGTACATCAATTTCTATTATAATAATGGGATTGCACTCCCCTGTCAAGTTTTATTCCGTCTGTTTTTCCTTGCGACCGCTTCTTTCGATAAGAGACCGAACTCCGTCGCCGTCTCTTCAAGAAACCCCGCCTTTTCTCTATCGCTCTGATCACTGAAATGCAGATTTCCTTCCGCATCGTGCAGCGCGCGTCCCATTTTTGGTTGATATTTCATGATTTGCACACCTTTTCGCTGTATTTATGACTAGTATAAACAAACCATTTTATTTTTATTTAACATTCAGCAAGGAAAATACGATATTATACAAGAATGTATTTTAGTTAGTTCAGAAAGGAGGACAGCCATGAAGAAGAGAACTCTTGCTCTTATTTTATGCGGCGTCATCATCACAGCGCTTCTTCCGTCATTCCACACCGCAATCGCCGCAGAGGGAGAAGCGGTCATCGCGACAGACAAGATCAATGTCAGAGGCGGTCCCGGCCTGAGCTATGGAATTAAGGCTGAAGTAAAAAAAGGGGAAAGATACCCGATCGCTAAAGAAGAGGGAGACTGGGTGCAGCTTCAGCTGAGCCCCGGTAAAACCGGATGGGTCGTTTCCTGGCTGATATCAAAAACAGCCGGGGGAGCAGACAATTCATCCGCAACAAGCGGAACGGTCACTTCCACCGATCCTGACCTCCGCATCAGAAAAGGCCCGGGGACATCATATGAAGTCATCGGCAAACTTCCGCAAGGCGCACATGCATCCGTGCTGGACAAGAACAGCGGATGGGTGAACATTTCTTATCAAGGCACAACCGGATGGGTTTCTTCCGAATACGTCACCGCGGACAGCGGCGGATCGGATACGAAAGCAACTTCGGCCCGAAGCGGGTCAAAAAACGGGACGGTCGGCGTTTCTTCATTGAATGTCAGAAGTGCAGCGTCACACGATTCAGCGATTATGACTAAATTATCACGCGGAACAAAGGTTTCCATTTTAAGTGAAGACCACGGCTGGCTGAAAATTGAAGCAAACGGGCAAAAAGGCTGGGCAGCAAGCCACTACATCATAAAGGATTCTGACTCATCGGACAGCGCATCCGGCTCGGGAGACGGTTCTGCGGGCTCAGGCTCCTCGAAAAAAGCGTATATTGTGTACGGCGGCACCAACTTAAGGAGCTCGGCCTCGACTTCCGCTTCTATCGTAAAAAGAGCAGATAAAGGCGCAGCCTACCCGATTGTCGGCTCAAGCGGCAAATGGTATGAAGTCCGGCTTGAAAACGGACAAACTGCATATGTGGCAAACTGGGTCGTACAAACGTCAAAAAGCGGTGAGGAAACAGGCGAAGCACCTTCTCCCAACACGTCAGGCGGCAGCGGCTCACTTAAAAACAAAACGATCGTCGTTGATCCCGGACACGGAGGAAAAGACAGCGGAACGATCGGCTACTCCGGAAAGTTTGAAAAAAACGTAACGATTAAAACCGCTAAGCTGCTGGCCCAAAAATTGCGGGCATCCGGTGCAAACGTGTATATCACCAGACAGGATGATACTTTTATCAGCCTGCAGGCCAGGGTTTCAACCTCTCATTACCGGAATGCGGATGCCTTTATCAGCATTCACTATGACAGCTATGCCGATACGTCAACGCGGGGAAGCACGGCTTATTATTACAGTCCGTCTAAGGATCGCCAGCTTGCCTCAGACGTCCATTCTGAAGTAGTGAAGCGTTCCCCTATCCCGGATCGCGGCGTTCTGTTTGGCGATTATTACGTCCTGAGGGAAAATAAACGGCCTGCCATGTTGTATGAGCTCGGCTATCTCAGCCAACCGCAAGAAGAAACAATCATACATAGCGGCTCTTATCAGGAAAAAGTGACAGACGGAATTGAAAGCGGATTGGAACATTATTTTCAATCATAAAAAAAAAGCTGCCGAACGGCAGCTTTTTTATTGTTTAGAATCCATAATCAATGTAATCGGCCCGGAATTCGTCAGCTGAACATCCATCATGGCTCCGAATATTCCGGTTTCCACTTTGACTCCTTTTTCCCGAAGGAGCTCGTTCCACTTTTCATAAAGGAGCACTGCCTGATCCGGTTTAGCCGCATTCATAAAATTCGGGCGTCTCCCTTTCTTCGTTTCGCCGTAAAGCGTAAACTGGGAAACGGATAAAATCTCCCCGCCCGTATCCAAAAGCGATAAATTCATCTTGCCGGTTTCATCATCAAAAATCCGGAGATTCACGATTTTATCCGCCAAGTAAGCGGCATCTTCTTCTGTATCTTCATGAGTGATGCCGACAAGCGCCATAATGCCGGGTCCGATCCGGCCGGCGACAGCGCCGTCAACCGTCACACTTGCTTCTGTTACACGCTGAACAACTAATTTCATAGCAAGCTCCTTTTAGTTCATTACCCGCCGGACTGAATAGATGTCTCTGATCTGCTTAATCCGCTCGACCACTTTATGCAGATGGTTGATGTTTTGAATAAAAATCGCCATATGAATCGTAGCGACTTTATTGCGGTCGGATTTGCCGGAGACAGAGGAGATGTTGGTTTTCGTCTCATTTACGGCTTGGAGCACCTCATTTAAAAGCCCGAGACGGTCATACCCCAAAATCTCAATCTCAACGTTATATTCTTTGCGTCTTTGAACCTGTGATTCATGCTCCCATTCAACAGGGATCAGACGTTCCTGCGCTTCATTCGTTTTGACGTTCGGACAGTCATCCCGGTGAACGGATACACCGCGCCCTTTTGTAATAAAACCGACGATATGGTCGCCAGGAACCGGGTTGCAGCATTTCGACAAGCGGACGAGAAGGTTGTCAATGCCTTTTACGCGCACACCCGCTTCCCGTTTTCTCCCTTGCGGATAATGTTTCGGCTCGGAAGTGACTTCCTGAACGATTTTTTCCTGCTCTTCCTGGTCACGCAGCTTCCGCTCTTTTTCGGTGAGCCTGTTGGCCACCTGAAGAGCGGTAATGCCGTTATACCCGACCGCCGCATACATATCCTCTTCATTAGAGAAATTGAACTTGTCGGCAACTTTTTGAAGATTTTCGAGTGTTAAAACATCTTTCACTTCAAAATCAAGATTTTTAATTTCTTTCTCGACAAGCTCACGACCTTTTTCGACGTTTTCTTCACGGCGCTGTTTCTTAAAGAATTGGCGGATTTTGTGTTTCGCCTGGGACGTCTGCGCCAGTTTGACCCAGTCTTGACTCGGACCGTATGAATGCTTGGACGTCAGAATCTCGACGATGTCGCCCGTCCGGAGCTTATGGTCAAGCGTCACCATTTTTCCGTTCACTTTCGCCCCGATTGTTTTGTTGCCGATCTCCGAGTGGATTCTGTAGGAAAAATCAATCGGCACAGAGCCTGACGGCAGTTCAATGACATCGCCTTTTGGCGTAAATACGTATACCATGTCAGAAAACAGATCGATTTTCAGCGATTCCATAAATTCTTCCGCATCGGTAGACTCGTTTTGGAATTCAAGAATTTCACGGAACCAGGACAGTTTTTTCTCAAATGTCGCTTCTTCGTTTGCAGCCTTGCCTTCTTTATATGCCCAGTGTGCGGCCACCCCGTATTCAGCGATCTCATGCATCTCAAACGTTCTGATCTGCACTTCCAGCGGATCGCCTTTAGGCCCGATTACGGTCGTATGCAGCGACTGATACATATTCGGCTTAGGCATTGCAATATAATCTTTGAATCTGCCCGGCATCGGCTTCCAGCACGTATGAATAATGCCGAGTACGGCGTAGCAGTCTTTAATGCTTCCGACAAGAATACGGACGGCGAGCAGATCATATATTTCATTGAACTGTTTATTTTGCAGCGCCATCTTGCGGTAAATGCTGTAGATGTGCTTCGGACGTCCTGAAAAGTCCGCTTTGATATTCACTTCTTCGACGCGTTTTTTCACTTCATTGACAACCTCTTCGACATAAAGTTCGCGTTCCGCGCGCTTTTTCTTCATGAGGTTGACGATTCTGTAATATTGCTGAGGATTCAAATAACGGAGAGCGGTGTCTTCCAGCTCCCATTTGATTTTAGAAATCCCGAGCCGATGGGCCAGCGGAGCGAAAATTTCCAGCGTTTCGTTTGAAATTCTCCGTTGCTTTTCCTGCGGAAGATGCTTTAACGTCCGCATATTGTGAAGGCGATCCGCCAGCTTGATCAATATGACTCTGATATCCTGAGCCATAGCGACAAACATTTTTCGATGGTTTTCCGCCTGCTGCTCCTCTTGAGATTTATACTTAATTTTACCGAGCTTCGTCACGCCGTCGACAAGCATCGCCACTTCTTCAGAAAATGCTTCCTTCAGGTCGTCGAGGGTGACATCCGTGTCCTCTACCACGTCATGCAGAAATCCGCCCGCAATTGTGGAAGGGTCCATTTCCAGATCGACGAGGATCCCCGCCACCTGAATCGGATGAATGATGTACGGCTCACCTGATTTGCGGTACTGTTCGCGATGCGCGTTTTGCGCATACAGGTAAGCTTTCTCAACAAACGCAATCTGCTCCTCCGGCAGATAAGTGCGCGCTTTATCTATTACTTGCTCGGCAGTCAATACTTGTTCGTTCGCCATGGAATCACCTTTTTTAAATGTAAACTGTATTAGTTTATTATCAAGAAAAAAACGAGAGATGTAAAGGGCAGAAGTTCAAAACACCTAAAGAATCTGTCAGGATGATGAAATAATAGGAAAAAAGCACCCTGACACGAGTGCTTTTTTCCATATGCGGTTAATATTTCATTAATGTTAAAATATCGTAATCGTCAAGCTTGTCTCTGCCGTCAAGGTAAGAAAGCTCGATTAAGAACGCAATACCGGCTACAACGCCGCCCAGTTCTTCGACAAGCTTAATCGTTGCTTCGATCGTGCCCCCTGTTGCCAGCAAATCATCAGTAATCAGCACGCGCTGTCCCGGCAGAATCGCATCTTTATGAATTGTCAGTACGTCTTTTCCGTACTCCAAACCGTAATCGACTTTAATGACCTCACGCGGAAGTTTTCCTTCTTTCCGAACCGGCGCAAAGCCGACTCCGAGAGCGTATGCAACCGGACAGCCGATAATAAAGCCGCGCGCTTCAGGCCCGACAACTAAATCAATTTCTTTTTCTTTTGCATATTCAACAATTTGGTCAGTGGCGTAACGGTATACGTCGCCTTTGTCCATCAATGTCGTAATATCTTTAAATTGTACGCCTTCTTTCGGGTAATCGGGCACAATTGTTACGTATTTTTTAAGATCCATCTGTTCTATGTCCTCCTCGTACTTTCATAAGCTTCTGAACCTTGGTTCATTAGCTTATTCAGCCATTCCTTCAGCTCATGGGCTGCGGAATAATTGAGCTTCTGGTCTAATTCCATCAGCTGCTGTTTTACCTGATAGGTTTGCGAATCTGCCAGGTCGCGTTTTTTCGCGCCGCTCACGACAGACAGCACACCATCTTCTATTTTAACAAAACCGAGATCAAAAAACACCTTTGTCATGAAATTGATTGTGTCAATTGACCATCCTCTGTGTCTCGCAAGCTCTGAACCATGCTTGCCGAAGTCAAAAGCGCCCCTTTTCAAGAGAAATGCATAAAACCACTTGAAATCATTCCGCGATGGAAATGAGGACAGGAAATGTTCTTCATGATTGATAAAAACAAAATAAATCCGTTCCGGCTTCTTTCCGTCAAGCAAATGCTGCAGACGATCCGCTGACGGCGGCACATCCAGAAAAACGGCATATTTTCCGTCAAGCTGGAGAGCTTTCGCCTCGGATTCCGAAGTGATCCCGGCAAGCTCGCCCGACAGCTCTTTTTCACGGAGCTTCTGAGCGGTTTTTTCGTTAAAGCTGATGAGCACCCGTTTTTCCTTCGGCAGCGCGGTGACCGTGTCTTCCCACGTCCGCTTGCCCCTGATATCAAAAAGCTGCCATTCCGGCACCGCAGCATCTTTAATCATCAGCTGGGGCTTCTTTCTGTTGTTCCATTCATTAATGGACATCTCGCCGACAATGGAAATCGTTGATCCGGGGACAACTCCGGCTTCAAGCTCTCCTTTGTTAAAGCCGACGCAGTCAAGGACGGCGGAATCACTTTTCACCGTCATTTTCACGTGGTTTTTATTCGCTCCGATCAGGCGCACATCATCAAGCACGGCATTTTTCACCATCACATGCGGTTTAGGGTTAAGCATGCCGAACGGCGACAGCATATTCAATTCTGTAATGCTTTCAACGGTTATGTCTTCTACGCCGCAGACAAGATCAACCTCCTGAACGGGAATAAAATCCTCTTCCGTAAGGGTTTCTTCAGCCATTTGATTCAACCTGTCCCTTAATTCCGCCACATCTTCAGCCTTCAACGTCATTCCTGCCGCCATCGGATGCCCGCCGAAATGAGGAAGAATGTCTCTGCACTGTGAAAGGCTCGTAAACAGGTTGAAGCCTCTGATGCTTCGCGCCGACCCTTTAGCGATTCCCTGCTCCTCATCTATCCCAAGCACAACAGCGGGCCGGTAAAAACGTTCAGCCAGCTTCGATGCGACAATACCGACGACTCCCGGATTCCAGCCGGCTTTTGCCACTACAATGGCAGACGGGTTTCCGCCTTGCTGCTGAACCATTTCAACAGCCTCTTCGGTCATGGTTTTCACCATTTTCTGCCGCTCTTTATTCAGCCGGTCAATATCCGAAGCCAGTTCCTCCGCTTCAAACTGATCTTCAGTCATCAGCAGGTGCACGGCGGGATCGGCCTGTTCTATTCTTCCGACGGCATTGAGCCTCGGCGCGACCTGAAATCCGATCGTTTCCTCATCAGCTTGTCCGATATCTCCGCCGGAAAGCTTAATCAGAGCTTTGAGGCCCGGCCGATTTGTCGTCCGAAGCCTTTCGATCCCGAGTGACGCAATTAATCTGTTTTCATCATGAAGAGGCACCAGATCTGCAACCGTACCGATTGCCGCCAAGTCCAGCATAGCTTCCGGCAAAGAACCCGTAAGCGCGTGGGCAAGCTTAAACGCCACACCGACGCCGGCCAATTCTTTAAACGGATAGCCGCATCCCGGCTGCTTCGGGTGGATGATCGCAAATACGTCAGGAAGCTCGGGTCCCGGCTCATGGTGGTCGGTAATAATGACGTCTAAGCCCAGCTCTTTTGCGACTTCAGCTTCATGGACGGCGGCGATTCCCGTATCCACTGTAATGATCAGCGAAAATCCCCGCTCTTTTATGGAGCGGAAAGCTTGTTCATTCGGGCCGTAGCCTTCTGTAAAACGGTCGGGAATATAAAAGTCAACGTCTGCCGACAGCTGTCTGAGTGCCGTCAGCATCACCGACGTGCTTGTAACGCCGTCCGCATCGTAATCTCCGTAAATCATAATCGGTTCCCCTTGAGAAACCGCCAGTTTTATCCGATCAACTGCTTCCCGCATTCCCTTTAATTCATACGGGTCATAAAAGTCTGCATCCTTTGTATGTAAAAACAGCCTTGCGCTTTCGGCAGTATCAAAACCTCTTTTTACAAGCAGTGATGCCACAAGAGGTGTTATGTCCAATTGTTCTGTGAGTGATTTGACTTTTTCCTGATCCGGCTGCTGGATTTCCCAGCGCATTTTTGACGCTAACATAAATTCACCCCTCAACCACCCTATTATACTAGAGCGGACTGAGGGGTTTCAAATGTTATTCTGATCCTTTTTTCTCTTCAAGCATTTCTTCCGGCGGCGCGGCTGTTTTTTGGCCGTCCGAATCAGCCGTCAATTCACCTGCGGATCTGTTTTCTTTCCGCAGCATTTTAATTTCGCGCTTCAGTTTCATCACTTGAAAGATACCGGCTGAAAACACGATCAGCGCTCCCATTAACACAGAGCCTAAAATGACTAAAATCAGCGGCCATTCAGCGGTTCCGAACAGATAATCAACCTCAACCGCCCGCACGTTAATGACAGCAAAGATGGCGACAATCAAAGTAAATAGTAAAGCGAATATAATAGTCCATTGTTTATTCATGCGTCTGCCCCCAATTGTTCATTCTTATCTTTTCCCCCATTTTCCCGGGAGTAAACCCCGGTCTCAGGAAATCCGGGCCGTTAACTGCTCGCGGATCAGCTTTTTCAGTCCGCTTCTTTCTCCCGATATAACGAGGGTGTCCCCTGCTTCAATTACGGTATCAATGCCGGGGCTCAGCTGTTTTTGCCGGTTTTTCTTTACGATCGCAATAATCTGGACGTTGTAATGTTTCTTGGTCTCCAAATCTCCGATTGTACGGCTGACAGCCGGTGCATGAGATTCGGCTTTAAACCACTCAATGACGAGCTCATCAAGCGCAACTTCCACAGATTCCAGCGCTTTCGGCTTATACGTCATCCCGCCTAAAATAGCGGAAATCTGTCTCGCCTCTTCGTCGTTAAATTCAACGGATGCCAAGCATTCGTCATGATCATTCTCATCGAAGTAATAGAGCTCTTTTCTGCCGTCATCATGAAGAATAATACTGATTTTATCGTGATTTTTCGTAATGACTTCTACTTTCTGGCCGATGCCCGGAAGCTCCGACTCACGAACGTTCATAAGAACCCTCCTACATGTTTTTACAATGATGATTGATTATGTAAGCGTATGTCATTATAGCAAATGCAGGTTTTAAGTTCAATGCGGCCTGAAAAAACAGGCTGCCTTCTGCAAGACAGCCTGTTCCCATTTTACTCTTCGATTGATTTTTTCCCTTTAAATTCTTTTCCTTTCCATACAAGCCACAGCTGCGCGGCGATGTAAAGAGAGGAATAAACGCCCGTCAATAAACCGACCAATAAAGCGACGGAGAAGTTTGTAATTGACGATGAGCCCAAAATGAGCAGCACGACGACAACAATCACAACGGTCAAGACCGTATTGATCGAACGTGTAAAGGTTTGCTGCAAGCTCAGATTCACGATATGTTCCAGATCGGCAAATGACTTCGGCTTACGTTTTTTCATCTGCTCACGTATCCGGTCAAATGTAACGATCGTATCATTTATCGAGTAACCGATAATGGTGAGAATTGCGGCGATAAAGGTGACATCGACCTCCAGCCTGGTAATGCTGAAAAACGCGACGATAAAGAAAGCGTCATACAGCAGGGATACAATCGCGGCGACAGCCATTCTGTACTCGAAACGGATTGACACGTAAATAATGATGCCGATTGATGCAATGGCGACGGCATATAAGGCATTACGGGCCAGTTCTTTTCCGACTGTCGGCGATACCGTGCTGACGTTCGGCTCAGATCCGTATTTGTCCTTAAAGTACGTTTTGATTTCAGCGATTTTTTCTTTAGATGGCTCTCCGACAAACCGGGCCGCGGCAACATGGTTCTCTTTACCAGAAAGCACGATGTTTTCCGGCTCCATGCCGAGAGAGTCAAAGTCTTTTTCAACCTGCTGCGCCGTCAATGCATGATTGCTCTGCACGTCAATCCGCGCACCGCTTGCAAAATCGATTCCGAGGTTGAGCTTAAAGACCAGTAAGATGATAATTCCCGCAATGGTTACAGCGCTTGAGAAAATAAAGAAATATTTTCGCTTGCTCGTGAAATCCCATTTTTGGAATGCCGTATGCGGTTCAGTATTTTCATCCGTTTTTTGAATGTCCATAATATGTTTTTTCTTGACGCCGAACCAGCCTTTTTTCCGGTCAAGCCATCTGCTTTCCACAAGAAGGGAGAGCAGGAATCTCGAAAGGAAGACAGCTGTAATAAAGCTTGTCAGAATTGACAGAATCAGCATCGTCGCAAACCCTTTTACAGAGCTTGTCCCGAAAATAAAGAGCACGACCGCTGCGATGATCGTTGTGATGTTCGCATCGAAAATCGTCGCGAATGACCGTCTGTTCCCTGAACGGAAAGCTGAGCGGACGGATTTGCCGAGTTTCAGTTCTTCTTTTATCCGTTCATAGGTGATGATGTTGGCGTCAACCGCCATCCCGACACCCAAAATGAGCGCCGCAATACCCGGAAGCGTCAGCACCGCCTGCATCCAGTCGAACACTTGAAGCGTAATATACACGTATACAGAAAGCGTAATTACCGCTATGAGTCCAGGCAGTCTGTAATAAAGCAGCATAAATAAGAAAACAATTGCAATACCGATGATGCCAGCCTCTACCGTATCATGCAAAGCCTGCTGTCCGAATTGCGCCCCTACTGAAGTAGAGTATTTTTCGGTCAGTTTCACAGGCAGCGCGCCCGCGTTTAAAATATTGGCCAAGTCCTTCGCTTTTTGAACGGTGAATTGACCTTCAATCGTGACATCCTTCGTGTTTAATTCCTGGCTCACATTCGGAGCGGATACATATTTCGGATGTTTTTTGCCGACTTCTTTTTTAAATGAATCGCCTTTTTGGTAATCAAGCCAGATCACAAGCTGATTATTAGGCGCCATTTTCTTGACTTTTTTCGTCACTTCTCCGAACTTATCTGCATCCTTCAGCTTAACGCTGACAATCGGTTCGTTCGTCGTCGGATCAAAGGTTTGCTTCGCGCCGTTTTCCACGAGATCAGAGCCGTTTAACAGCTCTTTATCATTCGTATCCCTGAACGAGAGCTGCGCTTCCGTTGACAGAATTTCGCGCGCCCTGTTCTGATTCGTGACGCCCGCCAGCTGTACGCGGATGCGGTTATTTCCTTCAATCTGAATGTTCGGCTCGCTTACGCCGAGAACGTTAGCCCGGCGGTTCAGCGCCTGCACCGTGCTGACGAGCACGTCTTTTGTGATTTTATCGCCTTTTTTGACGGGCTGCACATCGTACAGAACTTCAAACCCGCCGCGTAAATCCAATCCTAACGTAATATTATTGGCAGCCGGTTTTGTAAAATACCCCAGCCCTGTGCCGATCAATAATACGATCAGGAAAAACGCAATCAAGCGTCCTTTTTTCATTATGTATTTCCTCCTTAAACCTATGCCGTCAAATCATTATCTCAGCAGTTCATCTAAAGCTTCCTGACCCTCATCGCTTTCCAGCCAATTAGACGACTTAAAAGCTTCAACGGTTGCATAGTTCATAAAATCGCCAATTTTAACTGATAAAATATGACCGGCCAATTCATGCAGCGGCAGTTCCTTTTTCTGTTTCCACTTTTTATGTATTAAGTATGACCATAAACTCTCGTGCTCAACATCATCGTATCCGAGGATTTTGAACTCTTCAAGTTTACTGTACAAGAAAGGCCGCAAATGATCTTTGTACATTTCGGCGGGATGTTTCTCCACTGGGCGCTCGCTCCTTTTTCCATTTTTCTCGAAGACTTGTCATGCTCGGACGACATCGGCGCATATCTTTATTGTATATGATTCCAGGTAGTTTGAGAAGGCAGGGGTTTATAAAATGGCAAAACAGACTTTTTTAAGGGGCACTCTTATTCTCATCGCAGCCGGGATGATTACGAGAATGCTCGGCTTTGTCAACCGGGTGGTTATCGCCCGGTTTATCGGTGAAGAAGGGGTCGGTTTATACATGATGGCTGCCCCGACATTTTTCTTGGCCACCACTTTGACTCAATTCGGCCTCCCCGTTGCCATCAGCAAACTTGTCGCTGAAGCAAGCGCGCGGGGGGACCGGCAGAAAATGAAACACATTTTAGTGATGTCGCTTACCGTCACCGGGATATTAAGTCTCATCTTCACGCCGCTGTTTTTATGCTTTGCGCCGATTATGTCCGAAACGATGCTGACGGATCAGCGCACGGTTTACCCGCTTCTGGCGATTACGCCTGTCGTACCGATTATCGCGATCTCCAGCGTGCTGCGCGGTTACTTTCAGGGCAGGCAGAATATGAACCCGCTGGCGTTTTCCCAAGTGCTTGAGCAGATCGTGCGGATTTCACTTGTCGCAGTCTGCACGACGGTGTTTCTGCCGTACGGGATTGAATATGCCGCAGCCGGAGCCATGATTTCGTCTGTCATCGGGGAGCTTGCCTCTCTTATTTATTTATTCATTTGTTTTAAAGCAAATAAAACAATCAGAATCAGAAAACAATTTTTCAAGTCGATTGCAAATGGAAAAGAAACCTTCCGCCAGCTGATGAGCGTGTCACTCCCGACAACCGGAAGCCGCTTCATCGGAAATTTATCTTGGTTTTTTGAACCTATTGTCGTCGCGCAGAGCCTTGCGATTGCAGGAGTGGCCACCGCTGCCGCCACCAGCCAGTACGGGGAGCTGACCGGATTTGCCATGACGGTTTTGACGCTGCCCAGCTTTATAACCTATTCTCTGTCAACGGCGCTTGTTCCTGCGATCAGTGAAGGGATGGAGCAAAAAAAGCTGCAAGTTGTCGAATACCGTCTGGAACAGGCGATGAGGCTGTGTCTTTTAAGCGGAGGCATTTCGGTGGTTATTTTATTCTCTTTCGCTGATGAACTGATGTCCGTCATGTACGGATCAACTAATGCGGCGGTATTTGTTAAAGTGATGGCGCCGTTTTTTCTGCTTTACTATTTTCAGGGGCCCCTTCAGGCGGTGCTGCAGGCTCTCAATTTAGCCGGGGCCGCCATGATGAACAGTTTTATCGGCGCCGCTGTCAAAACCGGCCTAATTTTTGTTTTGGCGACCAGGCCTTCCTTGGGCATCATGGGCGCCGCACTTGCGATTGTAACAGGGATGGTCCTTGTCACCCTGCTGCATGCGGCCACCGTAAGCAAGGTGCTTCCGATCAGCATTAAAATAAAAGAATACGCGCTCTGTTTTGCCGTCATATTCATTTGCGGTTATGTCAGCCGCATCATCAAACACGCCGTTCATTTTTCAGGGTCAGAGGCTGTTAATCTCACAGGCTGGATTGCAATGACCGCGATTTTGTACATAGCGCTTCTTCTGTTATTCAGGCTGATTAAAAGGGAAGAGCTGATCCGTATTCCGGTCATCGGCAAGTTCGTGACGCGGTAAAACCCATTTATGGCTCCCCTTTTTCATCTTTAAGATCAATAAAAAAAGCGCCGTCCGTAAACGTGCAGAATGATATAACCGAAAGATCGCGATATCCTCTTTTTGCTAAATTTTTTTCGAGCCAGTGTTTATCTTTCCCGATTCTGTCCAGGTGCTCGTTCTGAATGACCCCGTCAACGATAAGCGATGTTTCCATCTGCTTACCCTTATTGTTTTTCTTTTTGACGATCGACAGTTTGCCTGAAGACTCCAAAATGGCGTATGACACGTCAGAGATTCTATCGATGTTATTTTCCCTCAGCTGCATAAGAAGATCGTCAAAATTGTAGCGCTGCGATCTCATCGCCCGTTCATCAATTTTTCCCTGTTTTATAATAATGGTGGGTTTTCCGTCAAGCAGCTGCCGTATTTTTTGGCTTTTGAGCGAAATAAAAGCAAGGCTTACTTGAATAATCATTAAAACGACAATCGGCACAATTGTATGCAAAAGCTTATCTTTTACATTTTCAATTGCCAATACGGCAATCTCGGCAATCATAATGGAGACGACAAGGTCTAAAATGCTCAGTTCTCCGATTTCCCGTTTTCCCATCAGTCTGAAAATCACAAGAATGATAAAATAAAGCACAATCGTACGAAACGTAATAATGATAATATCTTCCATATCGCACCTCCAACGGTCATAGCATTTGCCATCGGCTCTGAATTATGTAAGAAACGGGCTGAACATCATGCATTTACGTCTAATTCGAACATTCAGAGAATACATTTAGAAAAAGACGGGCTCCGGCTTGTCATATATCAGGCCGCAGGGGCGGAGAGGAGATAAAAATGGAAGAAACGAAACAAGTGGGAAGAGGCGTCTTGTATGGCTTAGTGGCTATCTTTGCGGTGATGCTTCTTACGAGTTTGGCGATTTCGCTTTTACTGACGGTTACCTCAATGGAAGAATCATCTTTCAGCTGGCTGATCACCGCGCTTTCCTTTCTTTCTTTATTTGCGGGCGGTTTTATATCGGGCGGCAAAGCGAAGGAAAAAGGCTGGATGATCGGGGCTTTAACCGCCGTCTGTTTTTCATTAATCATCTTGCTGTTTCAATATTTAGGTTTCGGAAAAACGTTTACATCCGGTCAGCTTTTGTTTCATCTCGGCTTTTTGGGAGTCAGCATGCTGGGCGGCATTTTCGGAGTGAATTTGAAAGGAAGCAGATCAGCGTAATAAAAAAAGAGCGGATTCTCCGCTCTTTTTTTGTATGTATGAGCTTCGCTGTTATTCAGCGGAAGCTTCTCTGATTGCGCGGCGGTCAAATGTTAAACGGGTGTTATCACCTGTTTTAATGACGACCTTGCTTTCATCAATTGAATCAACAGTGCCGTGCAATCCTCCGATTGTCACCACTGTATCCCCTTTTTTCAGCTCTTCCTGCATCTGGCGTACGGCCTTCTGCTGCTTTTGCTGCGGACGGATGAGCAGGAAATAAAGCACTGCAAACATTAAAATAATAGGAACGATTGTGCCTAAAGTACCCATCTGTTTCCCTCCTTTCATGAATGGTTTTATTTAGAAGCTTTTCGCATTTGGCTTATTATAGCCGTAACGCTCAAAGAACTCTTCTCGGAAATCACCAAGACGATCCTCCCGGATGGCTTGTCTGACCTGCTCCATTAAGTGTAACAGAAAATGAAGGTTATGGTAAGTTGTTAATCGAATTCCAAACGTTTCATTACAGCGGATCAAATGTCTGATGTAAGCGCGGGAGTAATTTTGGCATGTATGGCAGCTGCACTCTTCGTCAATCGGACAGAAATCACGCTCATATTTGGCGTTTTTCATATTCAGACGTCCTTCATTCGTAAACACCGTGCCGTTTCGGGCAATCCGGGTCGGCAGTACGCAGTCAAACATATCCACGCCGCGGATGGCGCCGTCAATTAAGGCATCCGGTGAACCCACACCCATTAAATATCTCGGCTTGTCCTTCGGTAAAAGCGGAGTTGTAAACTCAAGCACTCGGTTCATGACGTGCTTCGGCTCGCCGACAGATAATCCGCCTATGGCATAACCCGGAAAATCAAGCGAAACCAAGTCTTTTGCACTTTGTGTCCGCAGGTCTTCGTATTCTCCGCCCTGTACGATTCCGAACAGCCCCTGCTCATCTGAGCGCCCGTGCGCCTCCAGGCAGCGTTCCGCCCAGCGGCTGGTCCGTTCCACAGAGCGTTTCATGTAATCATACTCTGCCGGATACGGCGGACACTCATCAAACGCCATCATGATATCAGAGCCGAGGGCGTTTTGAATTTCCATCGCTTTTTCCGGAGATAAAAACAGCTTGTCTCCGTTTAAGTGATTGCGGAAATGAACGCCTTCTTCTTCTATATTACGAAACTTGCTCAATGAAAAGACCTGAAAACCGCCGGAATCCGTTAAAATCGCGCGGTCCCAGTTCATAAACTTATGAAGCCCGCCCGCTTCTTTTACAATGTCGTGTCCCGGGCGGAGCCATAAATGGTACGTATTGCTTAAAATAATGCCCGCATCCATAGATTTCAGCTCGTCCGGAGACATCGTCTTTACCGTAGCAAGCGTGCCGACCGGCATAAATACAGGCGTCTCAAAGGAGCCGTGGGGCGTATGGACTCTGCCCAGGCGCGCTCCCGTTTGTTTGCATTCCTTTATAAATTCATAACGTATCGGTTGTTCAGCCACTTTGTATGAGGCCTCCTGTCATTCAAATTAGATAATCAGCATGGCGTCGCCAAAGCTGAAGAAACGATATTCCTCTTCTACCGCATGACGGTAGGCGGAAAGAACATGCTCTCTGCCGGCAAGCGCAGAAACGAGCATGATAAGCGAAGATTTCGGCAGATGAAAATTGGTGATCATGCCGTCAATCGCTTTAAATTCATATCCCGGATAAATGAAGATGGACGTCCAGCCGCTTGAAGCTGTAAATACGCCGTCATGTTCGCCGGCAATGGTTTCCAGGGTGCGCGTTGATGTCGTCCCGACCGACACGATGCGCCCTCCCGCCTTTCTGACCTCGTTTAAAGAGGCGGCGGTTTCTTCCGTCATTTCATAAAATTCAGCGTGCATGTTATGCTCTTCCACATCATCAGCACTGACCGGGCGGAATGTGCCGAGTCCCACATGAAGTGTGATAAATTCAATCCGCACACCCTTTTGCTTCAGCTCGTCCAGAATCTCTTCCGTAAAATGAAGTCCGGCCGTCGGAGCTGCGGCAGATCCGATTTCTTTTGAAAAGACGGTCTGATACCGTTCTTTATCATCAAGCTGCTCTTTAATATAAGGAGGCAGCGGCATTTCACCGAGTGATTCAAGCACTTCGTAAAAAATCCCCTCATACCGGAATTCTATTTTTCTGCCTCCGTGATCAAGCTCCTCGGTGCAGACCGCTGTCAGCCGGCCGTCGCCAAATGTCAGGACTGTTCCTTTTTTTACGCGTTTCGCCGGCTTTACGAGCGTTTCCCATGTATCATTTTCTTCCTGTTTTAATAACAGAAGCTCCACTTTCGCCCCCGTATCTTCTTTTGTGCCGAATAATCTTGCAGGCAGCACACGGGTATTGTTCAAGACGAGGCAATCCCCTTCATTAAAAAAGCTTACAATCTCTTTAAATGAACTGTCCGTCAGCCCGCCCGTCTGTTTGTCGAGCACCATCAGCCGCGATGCGTCACGCTCTTTCAGCGGCACTTGGGCAATGAGGCGTTCAGGCAGTTCAAAATCAAATAAATCGACTTTCATCATTTCACCTTAATTCTGTCTATTGTTATTTCATTCTGCCGAAAAAATTAAGCAGAATGGATAGTATCACACTGATCACAATACAAGTGACAACGGGAAAGAAAAATGTAACATTTCCCTTCTTAACGAAAATATCTCCGGGCAGCCTTCCGACAAAGTGCCAGACTGCGCCGGCAATAAGCAAAACGGCACCGAGAACCATGAGAACCTTCGGAAAGTCAGTCACGGGCGGGCGCCTCCAATCGAAAATGTTCATACACAGCGGGAGTCACGACCCGTCCCCTCGGCGTCCTCTGGAGAAATCCGATCTGCAGCAGATACGGTTCGTACACATCCTCTATTGTATGCGGTTCTTCGCCGATTGTCGCGGAAATCGTATCAAGGCCGACGGGACCGCCGCTGAATTTTTCGATCATGCCCATCAGCAGCTTATGGTCGATATGATCGAGGCCGAGTGCATCGACTTGAAGACGTTCGAGCGCATCGTGAGCGATTTCTTCCGTGATGCGGCTGTCGCCGAGCACCTGGGCAAAATCTCTCACCCTTCTGAGAAGCCGGTTTGCAACCCGCGGCGTTCCCCTTGACCGTCTGGCGATTTCCAGAGCCGGGGCTTTTTCGATATCCACTTCAAAAACGTCAGCCGTTCTTGACACGATATCTGTCAGCTCTTCCTGCGTATAGTATTCAAGGCGCGACAGCACCCCGAACCGGTCTCTGAGCGGTGCGGTCAATAATCCGACCCTTGTCGTCGCTCCTACAAGCGTAAAAGGGGGAAGGTCGAGACGGACGGAGCGGGCGGACGGGCCTTTTCCAATGACGATATCAAGGCAGAAATCCTCCATCGCCGGGTACAGCACTTCCTCAATTGAGCGGTTCAGCCTGTGAATTTCGTCTATAAACAGCACATCCCCTGGTTCGAGCGCCGTCAAAATGGCTGCCAAATCTCCCGGTCTTTCGATGGCGGGACCTGACGTCGTCCGCATCTCCACACCCATCTCATTGGCCACGATAGACGCAAGCGTTGTTTTCCCGAGACCCGGAGGCCCATATAAAAGAACGTGGTCCAGCGTTTCCTGCCTCATTTTCGCCGCATCGATAAACACGCGCAGATTTTCTTTCACCTTCTTTTGGCCGATATACTGGGCGAGATTCTGCGGCCTGAGGCTTTGCTCGATTATTGATTCATGGCTGTCTGCTTCACTTGAAACGAGCCGTTCATCCATGAACATCACCTTACTTTAATAATTTTTGCAATGCTTTTTTCACATATTGATCTGTTGAAAGCGCCGTTTCCTCTTTTAAGTGAGGAAGCACTTTTTTAATTTCTTTTTCGGCGTAGCCGAGAACCCGGAGCGCTTCAAGCGCCTCGTCAAGCGCCGTTTCAGCCTCTTGTTTTTCAATGCGCGCTTCATGATTGAACAGGTTGTCAATCATTTCAGGCACGACGTCGGCCAGTTTGCCTTTCAGATCAAGAATAATCTGCCGCGCCGTTTTTTTGCCCACACCCGGAAATTTCACCAAAAAGGCTTCATCTTCCTGTTCGATCGCTTCGATGACGGCTCCGGGATCACCGGAACCGAGGATGGCGAGGGCCCCTTTAGGCCCGATGCCGGTGACGTTCAGCAGCTTTGTGAAAAGCGCTTTTTCTTCCCGGGTTGAAAAACCGTACAAAGAAAAGGCGTCTTCTTTTATATGATGATACGTAAAAATGGTCTCTTGATTGCTTACCTTATAAATAAACGGATTCGGAGTGAAGACCTGATAGCCGATTCCGCCGTTTTCAATCACGATGTATTGGGGAGATACATAATCAATCGTCCCCTTCACGAATTCAATCACACCTATTCACCTCTTTGACTGCTTATCATTGTAACACAAAAACAGCCAAAGTCTTATAGAAAAGTTAACGTATGTTCGCTTTGACACCTTCCATTCAGAAAAAAAAAAGACATGTGTCACATGTCTTGCGTCAAAGTCAGCCGCTGTAAGTCTTAATATGATCGATCACGCTCTCAAACTCCGCTTTTGTCCTGTACGGTATGCCGTGTTCCAAGTGCTTTTGCAATCGACTTTCCAGCCTTTCTATATCAATCTGAAAGAAAGACTGAATCGGCTCGGCCAGCGATCCGGGACGGCCGTGAAAAGTGGAGATGACGCCTCCGTCCGTGACGCCGATATAACCGTTAACCTTACTGAGCGGAGAAATGTCATCAACATGCTTACGGAAAAGGACGAAGCCTTTTTTCTGCTCAACGAGCGTCCAGCCGGAGTATGCGGCCCAAAAATCCTCCATCGCTAAAACGGTTTCATCCGTATGTTCAATGCCGACATCACCGTCAAGATAGACCTTTTCCAGCTGGACATGCACCCGAAGCGGCCCGTAATGCTCGACCTCAGCCCCGTATGCGCCTTTTCCTCCGCAAATCAGGGCCGCAGCTGATAAGATAAGCATAAACAATAGACGCGCACCGCAAATTCGTTTCACCAATAACACCTCTTTATTCAATCAAACTCTTGATGCTAGTTTGACCAAAGATGCCGGTGCTTAATCGTTTTCTTTCATTTGTCTGTTTCAGGCCGAAAAAAAGCAGCCTCTATATGAGGGCTGCCTCGATGATTATGCCCGGCCGGCTGAAATCAGTTTCATTTGTCCGGGCGTCAGTTTGAGCCGGTATCCCCTTACGGTCAGATACACAGTTTTTGCTCCGCGGCTTTTGTCATGCTCCGTTTTTTTCATCCCGGCCCCTCCGTTACGTTTTATTAGTTTTATGTTAACACCGCAATATAAAGAGCGTTTTAAGAATATGTAAAGAAATGATGAAGATTTATCCATAAAAATACTGCCGGATGAAATCATCCGGCAGTCCGTTTAACGGCTGTTTCTGTTCATGTCTTGCAGCTTTGTAAAAGTAGCGTTGTCGGTAAACACTTGAATTGTACGGTCGTCCGCGAACTTTTTGGCCGCATGTTTGACATGTTTATCATCATTTTTCGTAAAAGGATGATTTGTTCTGACTGCAATAACGACTCTCGTGTCAGTCACGATGACCTGGCTATCCTGTACGCCTTTTACTTTTTTCACACGGTTTGCAACTTTTGCTGCCAACCTGATGTTTTCGGCGTTGTCATACCCATTATAAGACATTGCTGCCGGCGGCGTATTGACATTTCGGCCGTTATATGTGCCGTCCGTCGTTAACGGAACCCCGTCATTAGGCGCGTACTGGTCGGACACATTTGTCGTATTATGACGGCCGTTTCGGTTTTCCATCATTTCAGAAACGGGTCCTTGATGGTCCATTCCGTACTGGCCTCTGCCGTTACCATTATCATTCGAATAATATCCGACCGGACGTGTTGACTGATTGTTGCGTCCGTCATTCATGGCATTATTTGCTCCGCATGCCGTTAAGCTTGCCGTCACGGCTAAAACGCCCGCGATCGTCATCAGTTTTTTACCCAATGGAAAAACCCCCCGTGGATTCATCGCTGTTTGAGCGTTTTCCGCTCATGTTTAGGATGTGCGGCGGGCGGCGGGTTTAAGCTTGTCAGTTATGTCCATTCCTCAGTTGGACATAAAAAAAGGAACGACATACATCGTCCCGAAACATTAATCTTCTTCTTCCTCCGGCCGTCCGAATACTTGATTTGGACTCGGCTGATTCGGCGCGACATTGGGATTTGCTCCGCCGTAAGGCATAAAATGTCCTGCGTTTGCACCCATATTCGGATACGGCTGCACAGGCATATTTGCGTGATGGTGATGTGAACCGTGGTGATGGTGGTGGTGGTGATGTGAATCATGGCAGCCGCAATCATCATCCTTATATTTTCCATCATGATGAGGCACGTTTGCGTAATGTGACGAATATCCGCCGTAATACGGCATTTGACCGTAAGGAGCACCGCCGAAACCAGATGCAGAACCATCATAATGCTCTGCATTTTCATGGGCCTGGTTTTCATATTCACCGTAACCCGCTTGCGGCCCAAATCCCGGATGATGGAATCCGTACGGTAACGGCATCGGCATTACCGGAAAGCCTCCAAAACCTCCTCCAAAACCGCCGAAACCTCCGCCTACCGGGAAGCAAGGGTGGCATAATCCAGAACCCGGCAGCATCGGTGTCACCGGAACCGGACAAGGACAAGGCATGCACGGCATCGGGTAATGCATAAAAGGCGGTTCAACGGCCGGCATATTCGGAAACGGGACATTCGGAATGTTTGGCATATTCGGCAGATGATAAGCGGCGTTTTCTTCTTCCATCTTTCCGGCTTCAGGCGCCTTTGGCATATTCGGGTAATTCGCGTTTTCCATGTTGATCATTTCCTCCTGTTGTGGAATGTTATTGTCATGCTCTTTTTCTTTCGGCTCGACAAAATGTGTCACCGGTTCCTCCGGCTTAGGAGGCGACCACGGCTGAAACAGCTGATTGGACGGGTAATATTGGTTCATATCAGCTTCCGGCAGCACATTTTCATGCTTTTCAGGGATTGGCGGCACATACGGAATTGACGGCTTTGGTTCTTCCGGTATGGTGTCTTCAATGTCCACAACTGATTTCGGTTTTTCTTTGGCATATGGATGCCCATGCTTATGCGCAGACGTTCCGAAGCCGGCCTTAGGTTCTTTTCTGACCGGAACGGCTTCTGAAGGCACCTTTATCTTCATTCCAGGCATAATTAAGTCTGGATTGCTAAGCTGATGATTCAGTTTTTTTAGCTCTTCAAGATCAACTCCGTATTTTTCAGCTATTTTCCAGAGCGAATCGCCTTTTTGAACGATATGAATTTTCAACGTTTTCCCCTCCTATGCACAAAACGTGAACGGTACATTTGTCATTACAATACGTTTCTTCACACTATATGCCGGTGGACTGGGCATGATGATAAAAAATTTTGGGAAGGAGGGGAATTTTTTATAATTACGTATGACTCAGCATTCTGTTCAAAGCACGAAGCGCTTCTGTCCGAACCGCTTCCGGAACTTTAATGACACCCTTCGGCTCGCCTTTTTCAAGCTGCTCAAGCGACCACAATAAATGCGGCAGGTCGATTCTGTTCATTGTCAGACACGGACACATATCGGGATTCAATGATTCAATCTGTTTATCCGGATGCGATTGAATGAGGCGCTGAACAAGATTCATTTCCGTGCCGATCGCCCATTTGCTTCCCGGTTCAGCCTGTTCGATCGTATCAATAATGTATTTGGTAGACCCGCTGTCGTCACTGAGCGAGACCACTTCCCGCGAACATTCCGGATGAACAATAATGCGGATGCCGGAATCCCGCTGCCGCAGCTGAGAAATATTTTCCGCTGTAAACTTTTCGTGTACGGAGCAATGCCCTTTCCAAAGGATAACCTTAATGTTTTCCGGATGGTCAGTAAGCAATCGGTTCTGCACCGGGTCCCATACAGCCATTTCTGTCAGCGGAATGCCGAGGTCATAGGCCGTATTTCTGCCTAAATGCTGATCCGGCAAAAATAAAATTCTCTCTTTTTGTTTAAAAGCCCATTTCAGCACACTCCGGGCATTTGAAGAGGTGACGGTCGCTCCCCCGTGCCGTCCGACGAATGCTTTAATTTCCGCCGTCGAGTTAACATATGTTAATGGAATGATGGTGTTACCGTACAGTTCTTGAAGCTCTTGCCATGCTTTGTCCGTCTGCTGAATATCTGCCATATCAGCCATCGAGCATCCGGCGCGCATGTCGGGCAAAATGACGGTTTGGTTATCATCAGTCAGCATATCAGCGGTTTCCGCCATAAAATGCACGCCGCAAAACACAATATATTCCGCCTCTTTATTTTTTTCTGCCACTTGAGCAAGCTGCAGGGAGTCACCTGCCGTATCGGCGAATTGTATTACTTCGTCTTTTTGATAGTGATGCCCCGGAATGAACAGACGCTTTCCGAAAGCCCGTTTAATGGCGGCGACCCGCTTTTCCATTTCTCCGGTGCTCATGTCTTTATAATGGCTCGGCATCATTTCGGCTGATGCAGTTAGCACGTCAAAAATAGACATCTTAAAAATCCCCCTGTTCCGCAGCCTCAACATCCATGCTGATGTCGGCGCTTTTTACTGAATGAGTCAGAAATCCGAGTGAAATATATTGGACGCCCGTTCCTTTATAAGCGGGCAATGTGTCGAGCGTTATGCCTCCGGATGCTTCCGTTTTGATATGTCCCGGTGTCATGGCTGCAAAACGCCGGACGGACTCAGGCGGACAGTTGTCAAACATAATAACGTCTGCGCCCGCTTCTATTGCCTCGAGCAGCTGCTGTTCGGATTCGATTTCGACTTCCACCGCAAGCATCTGCCCCGCCGTTTTTCTTGCCCGCTCCACGGCCGCCTTTATCGATCCGCAGGCGGCAATATGATTATCTTTTATCATGATGCCGTCATATAAGCCGAAGCGATGATTAAAGCCGCCTCCGACCCGAACGGCGTATTTTTCCAGCATTCTGAGCCCGGGTGTCGTTTTTCTCGTATCACAAATCTTAATGGACGGATCATCAAGACGCCTTTTGGCCTCATCCGTCATTGTCGCAATGCCTGACATTCTTTGTATGAGATTCAGAATGACCCGCTCCCCCGTAAGAAGAGCCGCCGCCTGGCCTTCCATTTCAGCGAGCACGTCTCCTTTTTTCATCCGTTCTCCGTCTTTTTTCAGGGAGCGGATGCGGATGTCATCGTGTAAAAGCTTCCATCCTTCACGGATAACGGCTTCTCCGGCAAACACGCCGTCTGTTTTTGCGATAATTCGCGCTTTACATTGCTGATCAGAAAAAATCGCTTGTGACGTCGCATCACCCGTTCCGATATCTTCCTGAAAAAAATGAGTCAGCATTTGTTTCAGCTGCAGAATGTCCATAGTTCCCCAATCCTTTCGTTTTTTCTGATAACTGTTCCAGATGTTGAATGAATGATTTGTTTTCCGTGCCACTCTTTCTCCGTCCCGGGAAAATCAGCGCGAAAATGAGCGCCCCTGCTTTCTTCCCGAATAAGGGCTGAGGTCACAACAAGTTGCGCAGTCTTCCATAAGCAGGATAGCTCGGCTTGTTCTATTGTGATATCCTTCACATTTATATGACGCACAGATACGTTGTTAAGCCAGGATGCCAGCGCCTGCATGTTTTCTTTATCCCTGACGATGCCCGCTCCGGTTGTCATTTTGGCTTGAAGCACATGAAGCGTTGTGTCCGGCACTTCTAAGATGACGTCAGATTTCTTCGGGGTTTTTTTATATCTTCCGTTTAACGGCGTTTGAGTGATATGTTCAGCACATCGTTGCCCGCTTGCCAGCGCTTCCAGCAGTGAGTTGCTCGCAAGGCGGTTCGCCCCGTGCAATCCTGTGCAGGCGGTCTCGCCTATGGCGTACAAATCAGGCACGGACGTTTTTCCCCATGTATCGGCTTTTACTCCGCCCATTAAAAAATGCATTCCGGGTGCTACAGGAATCCCGCTTTCAAGATCAACACCGGCTGTTTGACAAATACCTGTTATGGTCGGAAAACGTTTCTTAAAATCGGCTATTCGGCTGCAATTTATAAAAACAGGATTTTCTTTCATCATTTCTTCATAAATCGCCCGCGAAACCACATCCCGGGGCGCCAAATCTTCTAGCGCGTGTCTGCCAGCCATGATCCTGCGCCCGAAGCGATCCGCTAAATATCCGCCTTCTCCTCTCACTGCTTCAGAAATCAGGCCGTATACAGTCCCGTTTTTCACAAGGAGGGTCGGGTGGAACTGGGTGAACTCCATATCCGTGATCTCAGCTCCAGCGCGGAAGGCAAGAGCGATGCCGTCTCCCGTTATGGCGGAATCATTTGTGTGATATTGGTACAAACTGCCGCAGCCGCCTGATGCAAGCACTACACAATCCGCTCTTCTGTAAGAAACAGCGCCTGAAGCATCCATTACGGCAACGCCTGCGCATCGTCCGTGTTCAATCAGAAGATCAACAACCGTCTCGTGTTCAATGATCCGTATGCCGTCCCTCAGCTTCTGAACCAGAAACTCAACCAACATCCGTCCGGTCGCATCTCCCCCGGCGTGCAGAATCCTCCTTTTGGAATGAGCGCCTTCCCTGCCGAGACAAAACGTTCCGTCCGACTTCGTATCAAAAGGGAAATGGCCTTCTATCAGCCTGTTTATCATGCTCTGTCCGCTTTTCAGCAAATGCCGCACGGCTGTCATGTCATTGTGTCCGCATCCCGCATACAGTGTATCGTTCACATGGGATTCTATAGAGTCATCTTTTGCGTATGAAACAGCAATCCCGCCTTGAGCATAATGCGAATTGCTGTTCGTTACGCTTCTCTTTGTGATGACGGTCACTTGGTATGACGGAGGAAATGAGGAAGCACAGGCAAGGGCCGCCGTCCCCGAACCAATGACGATAATTGTTTTTTCAGTCATACATCACCCTCCTGTATATTTACACCTGTCTTGACACCTATATTTACACAACGATAAAATAAACTCAAGCTTTTTTTTAAACATAAACGGATAGGAGACGGGCTGTATGATTTATCTTGATTACGCGGCGGGAGCGCCTTTAAGCAAAGAAGCCGCGAAAGTCTTTCAGCATCTCAGCACAGAGGTATACGGCAATGCAAGCAGCCTTCATGACGCCGGAGGAAGAGCGGCGGACGTGCTGGAATATTGCAGACATTCTGCAGGAAAATTGATCGGCGGAGCGGCAGACGGCATTTACTTTACAAGCGGCGGAACGGAAGCGAACATCTTGGCCGTCCAATCATTGCTGCACGGTCTGCCCGATCACAAAAAACACTTTATTACGACCGCAATGGAACACCATTCGATCCATAATGCCGCGGCGTTTTTAGCTGACTGGGGAATTGATGTCACCATCATATATCCCGACGAAAACGGCCTTATAACCGAAGACATACTGGCGGCTCATATCCGTCCTGACACGGGGCTCGTTTCCATACAGCACGCCAATTCAGAAACCGGCCTCATCCAGCCTGTGGATCGCCTGGCCGCTTTTCTTCACCAGAGAAACATTTTGCTTCATTGCGATTGTGTTCAAAGTTTCGGCAAACTGCCGATTGATGCGGATCAGGCGGGAATCGACGCCCTTTCCGTCTCCGGTCATAAAGTATACGGCCCGAAAGGCACCGGGGCTGTTTACATTCGGCCCGGTGTCAGCTGGAATCCGGTTTATCCGCATACCGTGCATGAAAACGGGTTCAGGCCCGGTACGGTGAATGTGCCGGCCATCGGCGCTTTTACCGCTGCTGCGGAGTATGCAGTGAAACATATGGAGGAGCACCGTGAGCATGCTGACAGGCTGAGGAATTATTTGTATGACCAGATTCGGCGTCAAGGCCTCCCCATTTCATTTTCAGAGGAAGAAACCGGCGGTGAATGCCTGCCCCACATTGTCGGGTGTTTTTTTCACTCCTTTGAAGGACAATATATTATGTTAGAATGTAATCGTAACGATATTTGCATCTCAACCGGGAGCGCATGTTCCGCCGGCAGCCACGGCCCTTCTTCAGCTATGAAGGCGCTGAGAAAAACCGAACGGGAAGCGCGGCAGTTTTTCCGGATCTCATTCGGAAACGAAACAACATGTGAACAGCTCGA
Organism: Bacillus sp. SIMBA_026; assembly: GCF_046535335.1. Taxonomy (NCBI): domain Bacteria; kingdom Bacillati; phylum Bacillota; class Bacilli; order Caryophanales; family Bacillaceae; genus Bacillus; species Bacillus sp. SIMBA_026. Next base: position 1,810,913 of record NZ_JAWRWX010000001.1, read on the forward strand.
TATGCTGATACATACATTTACGGCGCTATGGGAGCAAAAGAAAGGAGAATCAGCAATTTGACAGAAGGAACGAAGCTTACTGGGGAGAAAAGACGCGACATGCTGCTTCATTGGCTGAAAGAAGCCGGCTCGCCATTAACAGGAGGCGAATTGGCTAAAAAAGCAAATGTCTCAAGACAGGTGATCGTGCAGGACATATCACTCTTGAAAGCAAAAAACGAGCCGATCATCGCGACGAGCCAAGGCTACTTATACATCAGCATGAATGCCGGCGGCGGAAATAACGCCGAACGGATTGTCGCCTGTCTGCACGGCCCGGAGCGGACGGAAGAAGAGCTTGAACTCATTGTCGATGAAGGCGTCACCATAAAGGACGTCATTATTGAACACCCCGTATACGGCGATTTAACCGCCGCCATAAGAGTCAGCACACGGAAAGAAGTCAAACAATTCATGGATCACATTAATTCGACAAATGCCGCTTACCTTTCACAGCTGACCGAAGGCGTGCACCTCCATACGTTAAGCGCCCCGACAAAAGAGCGGATTGACCAAGCCTGCCAAGCGCTGGACGACGCGGGTATTTTAATAAAAGATTAAAAAAAAGCCCCCTGAAGGGCTTTTTTTATATCGAATAGGATTGATATGTTCCCAGAAGCTTGACCCGGCAGCCGAGGGCTTCCATCTCTTGAACGGCACCGGGAATGAGAACCTGATCCATCGCCTGTTCAATATCAATAATAAAGAAATAGTTGCCGAGACCCGTTTTTGTCGGGCGCGATTCGATCTTTGATAAATTCAGGTTTCTCCATGAAAAAGCGGACAGCACCCTGTGCAGTGCACCTGATTGGTCATCTTGGGGAAGCGTTACCATCATCGTCGTTTTCGGCCGTGAAGACAGTTTCGCATTCACTTCGAATGAGACGTCTTTTTCAGGCGAAAGAATGACAAATCTCGTGTGGTTGTCCTGATAATCCTGAATATCCCGCTTCACGATGCTCAATCCGTATGTAGCGGCGGCCATTTCATTTGCAATCACGCCGATCGGAAGGTCCGAATGCTCACTGACATACTTGGCAGCCGCACCTGTTGACTTCGCATACTCATAAGGAACGGACGAAAAATGCCGGTGAAGAAATTTGTGGCATTGCGCAATCGCATGGGAATGAGAATAAATTTTCTCAAGCTTTTTCCACTCATTTTCTCTCGAAGGGTGAACGAGCAGATGCTGGTGAATCGGCAGCGTCATTTCCCCCACGATCGCAAGAGGCTGCTCATGAATCAAGTAGTCAATCGTTAAGTTAACCGAGCCCTCCAGCGCGTTTTCCAAAGGAACAAATGCAAGATCAACTTCTCCCGCAACCGCCGCATCCATGCATGCCGGTATTGTTTGATAAGGTGCTTGTGTCACGCTGTTTTGAAAGCAGGAACTGACTGCTAGATGTGTAAATGTGGCTTCTGGCCCTAAATAACCGACTTTCATGTCTCTTCTCTCCTTACGCGCCTGACCCTAAGATCTCAACTTTTTCTATAAAATCAAATTTTCTCAGTTTATTCATTAACGTATGAATGTTTTCTTCCATTGCGGAAGTACTGATTGAGAGCGTGACATTCGCTCTGCCCTGAAGCGGAATCGTCTGGTGAATGGAAAGCACGTTGCTTCCTGAGTCAGCCACCGCCTGCAAAAGCTGGGATAACGCGCCTGACCGATCCTCCAAATGAAAGAAAAGTGTGATTATTTGTTCTTTAACCATCGTGTAAAAAGGGAAAACCGCATCTCGGTATTTGTAAAAAGCGCTTCTGCTTAAATCAACTTTCTGCACGGCATCTGCAACCGATTCAGCCTTTTTTCTGTCCAGCAGCTTTTTGACTTCAAGGGTTTTCCGCATCGCATCAGGCAGAACGTCTTCACGCACTAAATAAAATGTCTCTTCTTTCACCTGCACCCCTCCCTTTTACATCAGAGAGCCTGCAATGCAAGCTCTCCGTTTTTTTTTAATCAATAAATTCAAATTCAAATTCCAGAAGCCGGATGATATCGCCGTCTTTCGCACCGCGTTCTCTGAGCGCTTCATCAACGCCCATACCGCGCATCTGTCTTGCAAAACGCTTGACGGATTCGTCACGGGAGAAGTCAGTCATTTTAAAGAGGCGTTCCAGACTGTCACCTGAAAGCACAAACGCACCGTCCGGATCACGGGTAATGTTAAATGGAATTTCTTCGTCTTCCATCGTGTACATTACGCGGTTTTCCGCCAGTTCTTCTTCATCATACAGCGGGAATTCAGGCGTTGTTTCCAGCTGGTTGGCGACTTCAAACAGAAGATCGCGGAGCCCTTCTCTCGTCACCGCGCTGATCGGGAAGACAGGATGGTCATCCTGAAGCTTTTCTTTAAACGCTTTAAGATTTTCAGCCGCTTCGGGCATGTCCATTTTATTCGCAACGATAATTTGCGGACGCTCCGTCAGCCGCAGATTATATTCACTGAGCTCCTGATTAATGGTCACATAATCCTCATACGGATCACGGCCTTCCATCGCTGACATGTCAATGACGTGAACGATGACGCGCGTCCGTTCGATATGGCGGAGAAATTGGTGGCCTAAGCCGACTCCTTCATGCGCTCCTTCAATCAAACCGGGCAGATCCGCCATGACGAAGCTTCTTCCGTCATCCGTTTCCACCATGCCCAGATTCGGAACAAGCGTTGTAAAATGATAATCGGCGATTTTCGGCTTTGCCGATGAAACGACAGACAGAAGCGTAGATTTTCCGACGCTCGGGAAGCCGACGAGACCTACGTCTGCAAGCACTTTCAGTTCAAGCACGATATAGCGCTCTTTTCCGGGCTCTCCGTGCTCTGACAGCTGCGGTGCCGGGTTGGCCGGTGTCGCAAAGCGGGTATTTCCGCGTCCGCCGCGTCCGCCTTTTGCGATGACGGCGCGCTGCCCGTGCTCAGTCAGATCGGCAATGACCTGTTTTGTATCGTCATCCGTTACGACTGTGCCGGGCGGAACTTTAACAACCATATCGTCCGCATTTCTGCCGTGCTGGTTTTTAGACATGCCGTGCTCGCCGCGTATCGCTTTGAAATGCCGCTGGTACCGGAAGTCCATGAGCGTGCGCAGTCCTTCATCAACCTCAAAAACGACGTCGCCTCCATTACCTCCGTCACCGCCGGCAGGCCCGCCTTTCGGCACATATTTTTCACGGCGGAACGCAACCATTCCGTTACCGCCGTCGCCGCCTTTTACATATACTTTCACCTGATCTACAAACATAATATCCTCCGTTCTAAACCGTAAAAAACCGCTAGTTCATTCCAATTTCGGCCACACATTCATGGCCGGTCAGCTCAAATTGCATGACATCAAAGTCCTCATACCGGGATTTGCGAAATTCATCAAACACATCTGCATTTGCAATCGTTCCATGAAAATCGAGATATACAATAAGCTGTCTGTCAGGGTGATCCGTCTGCAGCGATACGGTCAGATGATTTTCACTTTCATTGCTTACTGCCAGACCGAACAGATGAAACAGTTTTCTCATCAGGTTCGACAGCTTTTGATCATATGCCGATAAATCTTTAATTTCTCCGAGCACTTCGTATTCGAGTCTCATATAACGGGACTTCCAATTAAATGTAAGAAAGTCAAACGCCAAGTGCGGGGCTTTCAGGTTTGAGAGCTTTGATTCGTGCTTTGCATCTATGACCATTTCGTCAATAATTTCAACGACCCTGTCATACTTCTGCAAACTTAAGTTTCCTTTTATCAGCTGCAGCTTATTCATCCAATCATGACGGAAATGGCCCATTAATTGGATCAGCTCATTGATCAAAGCCGCATCGCTTACAGGTTCTTCTTGTTTCTTCGATACATCCTTCATTTTCGCACTCCCAATCGTTTAATTTCTTTTTAGGAGTCTTGATAAGTGTGTACTATGAATTATAACAGAGAAGGCTTTGTTAAAAAAACACTTGTTTTTCCTGGTTCATCATGTTCCTTTTTCGGATCGCATACAATGCGGATGCCAGGCAGAAACATTTTTGGTATCACTGCTTGGGGAACATATCCAGTGGGTATGGGAAGCTGATGTCCTCATTCAAGGCGGGGTTCACTCACGCATCCTCTGCTTTTCATTCTTGATGTTACTCCGCTTACTGCAAAAAAAACTCCAGTCAACGACCGGAGTTTTTTGTGTCATTATTGAGCTACAGGATATACGCTCACTTTTTTGCGGTCACGGCCGAAACGTTCGAATTTAACAGTTCCGTCGATTTTAGCAAAAAGAGTGTCATCTCCTCCGCGGCCCACGTTTTCACCTGGGTAGATTTTCGTTCCGCGTTGACGGTAAAGGATAGATCCGCCTGTTACGAATTGACCGTCTGCACGTTTAGCGCCTAAACGTTTAGATTCAGAGTCACGTCCGTTCTTTGTAGAACCTACACCTTTTTTAGAAGCGAAAAACTGAAGATCTAATCTAAGCATGTAACTCACCTCCTATATTTGGTTTGCAGTCAACCGTAAGTGTTCACTGTAATCCCGCTCGATCGTTTCAAGAGAAACAATCATGCCTTCAATCAGCAGCTGCGCTTTTTGCAAAGCTTCCTGATCAGCGGCTTCAGGGAATTCAAAGTAGAAATAACCCCCGTCCTCGCCTATATCAAGAATCGGTTCGAGAGGAGCCAGCGCGATAACCGCATTGACCGCTCCGAAAACGACAGCTGTGACCCCGGCGCATACGAGATCTCGTCCATGTTCAGCAAAATCGGCATGTCCCGTCATTTCAAAGGACAAAATGCCCCCGTCATTCCGGGATCTTCGAATTGTTGCCTCAATCATGCTTACGCGTTGATTTTTTCGATTGTCAATTTAGTATAAGGCTGACGATGACCTTGTTTTTTATGAACATTTTTCTTTGGCTTGTAACGGAAAACAGTGATTTTTTTCGCACGGCCTTGTTTTTCAACTTTAGCTGTAACTGTCGCGCCTGCAACTGTTGGGTTGCCGACTTTCACGCTGTCTCCGCCAACAAACAATACGTCTTCAAACGTCACTGTTTCACCTGCTTCAGCAGCAAGTTTTTCGATGTAAACAGTTTGACCTTCTTCAACTTTGATTTGTTTTCCGCCTGTTTTAATGATTGCGTACATTCTCTGCACCTCCTATTAGACTAAGACTCGCCAGCAACAGGGGGCTTTAAAGCTCTTATCACCTGTCCCGAGCGGTTGTAGCATTGGTGCTACATCCATAACATTAAAAAATATATCAGAACCAAAAGGATATGTCAATCTATTTCTAGTAAGGCAGCAGCAGGTCTTCCATAGAAGAATCTGTCCGTTTATCGGCAAAATACGCATGAAGCACTTCATTTTCATCGAGCTGGCTGAGCTTTTCTCCGGCTTTTTCAATGATAATAGGGTGCTTGCATCCCCGTTTGAATTCGGCCATGACATGCTTTACTTTGGCATCGGCCGCGACCGTCAAAGGATGCAGCATGGCGACATCGCGGTTTTTGCCGTAGTATCGCTCCAAAAGAAACCTCAGCTGAATATAGTGCCGCTTCCGGTATTCATCCCATAAAGAAGCGGTGAGAAAGACGAACAGCACCCATGCGCTGACCTGAAGGGGGACGGCCAGCACAATCCAGCAGCAGAGCAAAAGCGCGGAAACGGCCGATGTCTGCAGGCTGAGAAGATGCGCTTTTTGAAAAGCCATTTGTTTAGAGAAGTATAAAAACACAAACTTTCCGCCGTCAAGCGGCCAGATCGGCAAAAGATTGATGAAAAGAATGGAGAGATTATAAAAGGTAAACATCTCAAATGTCTGCTCACTTGCAAAACCTGACATGAAAAAGAGCCAGGCTGCCGCCTGAAGCCACACATGCTGAAGCGGGCCCGCCAGGATGACCGCGAATTCCTCTTTAAGCGGCCGGTTTCCGTGCTCCTCCACCTCAACCGTCCCGCCGAAAGGGAGCAGAAAGATTCGTTTAATGCGCCACGAAAAAAACTCAGCCAGAGCAGCATGCCCCAGCTCATGAACGGATACGACCAGCAAAAGACACAGCAGCGCTTTGATGTGCCCCGTCATAAGACCAAGCCCCATGATAATCCAAAGAAAAGGATGGACATGAACTTTGAAAAGGAGGCTGAGCCATTTATTCATCAAAAGTGATCACCTGGATCGGATCTATGAATTTATCGCCATCCTGGATCGCGAAATAGTACTGGCCTTTACTTTTATCGTTGAGCTTGATCGAACCGATCTTTTTCCCTTTATCGACAAAGTCGTACAATGAAACGTTAACATCTTTTAGCCGGCCGTAAATGCTGCTTGTATTGTCGGCATGCTGCACCTTCACCGTCAGGCCTGTTTTTTTATCTTTGCTCACTTCCATAATGTAGCCTTCTTTTACGCTGTCAATGGCTTCACTGGCAGTTTCGACGACGACGCCTTCTCCGTTATTTTGAAAGTCCTGCTGGATTTTCCCCGCGGCAGGAACGGCCATATCCTGACTGACCGCCACCTGACCGTCCTTCTTTTTCGTTCCCGGCGTAAGAAAAGCGAGCGGGTTTCCGAAGGAAGATACGAACCAATTGCTTACGGCAGCAAACTGAAATTCTTTTTGAAAGGTTTGTGCGATCGCCGGTTTGATCTGACTCAGCGGCTGTTTGTCAGTTTTATAGGCAATAGCGGAGATCAGTACGAGACAGGCGGCCAGCAGGCATTTTAAAATAATAGAATGAGCGCTGATCAATGGATGCCGTCCGTTAAATTCGGGCGGGTGTTCCGTTTGATATTCGTAGTCCGGTAGAAGCTTGTGCTTTTCCTGCTCCTTGACCGTCTGCCACGCGGGAAAATTCTGCGTTTGGGCGTTTTGAACGAAAGTCCGTTTTGATTCAGGCCGCTGTTTTCTTCTTTTGGCCAGTCTTTTTCTAATTTCATCAGCTCTGTGACTCATCGCCATCATCCTTTGCAATCGTTGGGTTTGTACATCCTATGTCTTGTCCATTGCAAATATGCGCTCTTGAAAAACAAAAAAGACCTGATAAGCTGGGCTTCATCAGATCTTTGTATTCTGGTATATATTATGAACGCACGCCGAAAAATGACTTGATTTTCGCCATCATCCCTTTTTGCTGCTCTTCAAGCACCTGCAAAGGAACGGATTCTCCTAAAATGCGCCGGGCGATATTGCGGTACGCAATGCTGGCGCGGTTTTTGGAATTCATGGCAATCGGTTCGCCGATATTTGAAGCCCTGATCACTTCATCATCGTCAGCAACGATTCCGAGGAGATCAATAGACAGATGATGAACAACTTCATCCACATCCATCGTGTCACCGTTTTTCACCAGGTGATTTCTGATGCGGTTCACGATAAGGCGCGGCGGTTCAATATCTTCCTGCTCCAAAAGTCCGATAATGCGGTCAGCGTCCCGCACCGCTGATATTTCCGGCGTCGTCACAACAATCGCCTTATCAGCTCCGGAGACGGCATTTTTATAGCCTTGTTCAATTCCGGCCGGACAATCAATAATGACATAATCAAATTCCTGCTTAAGCTCCTGCACAAGCGATTTGATCTGCTCAGGGACAACAGCCGTCTTGTCGCTTGTCTGGGCAGCCGGCATTAAATGAAGCAGATCATCAAAACGTTTGTCTTTGACAAGCGCCTGATGCGTCTTGCATCTGCCTTCAATTACATCTACTAAGTCGTAAATAATTCTGTTTTCAAGACCCATTACGACATCAAGGTTGCGCAGTCCTATATCTGTGTCTACCAAACAGACGCGCTTCCCTAAAATGGCTAAGGCGGTACCGAGGTTTGCAGATGTTGTTGTTTTACCTACTCCGCCTTTTCCCGAAGTTATTACGATAGCCTCACCCAATTTCACATTCCTCCCTCAAGCCTTGTTAGATCAGGTCTTAAATGAGCCAATTGCTGAAGGCGTTCAATGACCATATTTCCGTCAGTATCTAAATAAGCACATTCCATGTCGTTCCCTTTTTGAATGTGGTCTGGGGAGCGATTTAACACGTGATTGATCCTCAATTGTGTCGGCATCATTTCGGATGCGGCGATCACAGCCCGGTTATTTCCGTTATAACCCGCGTGGGCAATCCCTTTTAATGAACCGAGAACAAATATATTTCCTCCGGCTCTGATCGTACCGCCGGGATTCACATCTCCGATTAAAAGCAAATCTCCCGTCACGTGAAGCACCTGGCCCGAACGGACGATTTTGCAAACAGAAACAATTTCCTGCTCCTCTTTCATCCGCTGCGCTTCTTCTTTGGCGATGACTTCACTGTCAATTGAATGCACGACTAAATCTTTCTTTGACGCGATCAGATCAGTCAGCTGCTCTGCCTGTTCCTGATACAGATACCGATGCCCGAGTTTAATATGAACACTGATTTTTTGGCCTTTGCCATCAGTATATTGTTCAATCGACAGCATGTTTTGAAGACCATCGAGAAGCTCATCAAAAGAACACGCATCATCCAGATGCAATGTTAAGCCGTTTTTTGTTCCTTTTATTGTTACATATTGCTGCTTTTTGGTCTTCATCAATGTTCACCTCAACAACATACTCTTTTCGTCAAAAAAAGATAAAATCCTTTTTACTCATCTCTTAATTCTTTCTTCAGACTTATATAAAACAGCCTGAAGGGCAGGACTAATATAACGGCTCCCGCAATATTCAGCAAAGCGGTGGGCAAGAACCGCTGAATGACAAAATCGTTAAACGTCATTGTGCCGCTGCGGATTAACGTCTGAATGCCGTAAACGTAAAATTCAAGCACGCATACGCTCAGCACCGCGACCAAAATGACCATCAGGGCGTTTGTCTGAAGCACTTTAAACGCTTTGGCCGCCAGATAGCATAAACCGGCAAAACCAAACATATAAACGCCTAAAACACCCGTATAATTAATGTCATAAAGAAATCCGAAAATCAAACCGTAGATCACCGCATGCTTTTGGTTGATATAAGCGGACATAAAAATCAGCGCAAGCAAAAGAAAATGCGGAACGACCTGCTGCTCGACGGAAACGAAAGGAAAACGCACCAGATCGGTATAGATGCTTTCCGCACAAAAGACCAAAATCATAATCAAAGGGAGAAGGAAACGTTTCACGATCCTTCCTCCCCTGTTGCTACGCTTCGGTTCACGACGATGACATGGTCAAGATCGTACAGGTCGGCAGCCGGTTTCACGTAAGCGATTTTCGTCAGGCCGTAAGCATCTGATTCTACATCGGTCACTTCCCCGACCGTAAGCCCTTGAGGAAATACGCCGCCCGTTCCGGATGTCTCCACGAGGTCGCCTTTTTTCACTTCGCGTTTTTCATCCGGCTCAAGGATGGTCATTTTCAGAGTCTGTTTCTTTTTATCATACCCTTCAATTAAACCGTAGCCTTTGCTTCCCTTTTTGCCGGAGATTTTGGTGGCTACTCTGTTATTGCGGTCAACATCGCTCAGCAGCTGAACGGCGGATGTGAAACTGTTGAGTCCGCTGCTTTTGATCTTCCCGACCAGCGCACCCTTTTCGTTCGTGACAGCCATGTCTTTGGCCACTTTCTGCTTCGTTCCCTTATTGATCATGATCTGCTTGTACCATTGATCAGGGTTTCTGGCGATAACGGTCGCTAAAATCGGATCATAGTCGGAAATTGATTTGACATGTCCGAGTTCATCACGCAGCTTCTTGTTTTCATCTTTGAGTTCTTGGAGCTTCGCTTCATATTGTGTCTGTCCGTCCAGCTTTTGTCTTAAGCGTTCGTTTTCCTTGTACGTGTTTTTCAGGTCTTTTATGTCCCCGAAGAACCCTGCAAAATATTCGGCAGGCGTGTGAAAAATGTTTTGAAATACTCCCGTCGTATCACCGATCAGCTTTTCAGGCCAGGTGGTATTACGGCCGTTCTTCAGCGAGAATCCAATCATAGCCACCAATATGATAATACACAGAAGTAATAGCATTAACCGTTTGTTCGGCATCGTGATACACCTCTTCTATTTAACTCCTGATTATCTTGTTTTTCCTTTGAAAAGATGGATGTGTTCCAGTGCTTTTCCAGTGCCGATCGCAACACAATCCAGCGGATCTTCAGCGATAAGAACAGGCATTTTCGTTTCGTCGCTGATGACTTTGTCGAGATTGCGCAGCAGGGCGCCTCCCCCTGTTAATACAATACCTCTGTCCATAATATCAGCGGCCAGCTCAGGCGGTGTTTTTTCAAGCGTGCTCTTCACCGCGTCAACGATTGAGAGAACTGTATCACGCAGTGCATTTGCAATTTCCGTTCCCGTGATTTCGATCGTTTTCGGCAGACCTGTCAGAAGATCGCGGCCGCGGATTTCCATTGACGCATTTTCTTCACCGGTTTCTGCTGAACCGATTTCCATTTTAATAGCTTCCGCCGTACGGTCACCGATCATCAGATTATATGTTTTTCTGATATAGCTGATGATTGAGTCGTCCATTTCGTCACCGGCTACGCGGATTGACTGAGACGTAACAATGCCGCCTAAAGAAATGATCGCCACTTCAGTTGTTCCGCCGCCGATATCAACGACCATGCTGCCCGTCGGCTCCCATACCGGAAGATTCGCGCCGATTGCTGCCGCAAACGGTTCTTCAATCGGATAAGCGTCACGTGCGCCCGCTTGTCTTGTCGCGTCGATGACCGCCCGTTCTTCAACGGCCGTAATACCTGACGGCACACACACCATAACGTAAGGCTTTCTCGCAAACAATCCTTTATTTTTCACAGCCTGATTAATGTAGTATTTCATCATTGTCGCAGTTGTTTCATAGTCAGCGATAACGCCGTCTTTCATCGGACGGAGCGCAACCACGTTGCCCGGAGTTCTTCCGATCATGTTTTTCGCATCGTTACCGACCGCAACGATGGACTTCGTATCCGTTTGCAGAGCAACGACAGACGGCTCTCTCACTACAATTCCTTTTCCTTTAACAAACACAAGCGTATTCGCGGTTCCCAAATCTATACCAAGGTCTCTTGTACCAATTCCGAACATATGTATGTATCTTCCTTTCTTAAAGCAAAAATACCCTAAAGGGAAAAACTCATAAAATCTATTATATCTTAAATCAACGAAAAAAAAAGTGTTACAAATATCCTTTTTCCTTTAAACTCACAAATTTTTTGTCACCAATGACCAAATGATCCAGCAGCTCGATGCCGATTAAATTTCCGCACTCAAAAAGCCGCCTGGTTACCTCTATATCTTCCCTGCTCGGTGTAGGATCTCCTGAAGGATGATTGTGAACACAAATGAAGGACGCGGCGGATCGTTTGAAAGCTTCTTTAAACACCTCCCGCGGGTGGACAATAGATGAATTCAGACTTCCGATAAAAACGGTGCGTTTATGAATGACTTGATTTTTGGTATTTAAATATAAACAGACAAAATGCTCCTGGGATAAAAAGCGCATATCCTCCATCACATACTTCGCCCCGTCTTCCGGAGAGCGGATGACGCAATGCTCCCCGGCGGATGTCTTATGAATGCGGCTCCCCAGCTCAATTGCGGCAAGAATCTGAACGGCTTTCACCGTGCCGATTCCCGGAATGCTGGAAAGCTCCTGGGCAGAGGCGCCTTTTAACAGTCGCAGCCCGTCAAACGTCCGCAGCAGCCGGTGAGCGAGGTTCATGACGGACTCATGTTTCGTTCCCGTCCGCAGCAGGATGGCGAGCAATTCATTGTTAGAGAGATGTTCGGCTCCGAAGTGCAGAAGCCGCTCTCTCGGTTTTTCTTTTTCGGGGAAATCTCTTAATTTTAACGGCAGATCACGGATGATCAACCCCTCCTTGTTCCCCTTCCCGGTTTGAACATCAAGCTTTTATATTAAATTCTTTCAAGGCTCTCATTGTTTTAGCGACAGGAAGCCCGACGACAGAATAAAAATCACCGTCTATTTTTTTCACTAAAAGCGCGCCTTTTCCTTGGATGCCGTATGCACCTGCTTTATCCATCGGTTCTTTTGTTTCAATGTAGAGCTGTATGTCGTCTTCACTGAGCGGCCAAAACGTCACTTCCGTCGTGTCACAGAACGTTTCTTTCCGGTCATGCGTCTGAATGCTGACCGCCGTAATGACTTGATGGCTTCGGCCGGAAAGCCTCCGCAGCATGTGTGCCGCTTCTTCTCTGTCATGCGGTTTGCCGAGGCATTCGCCGTCTATGCACACCATCGTGTCAGCCCCGATAACGACTGCATCGGGATTTTCGGCCAATACAGCACCAGCTTTTTGCTCGGCCAAACATTGGACGTTTTCTTCCGGCGAAAGGTTTCGATTTAATTTTTCTTCTGTGCGGCTTGCAATAATGCTGTAAGGAATCTGAAGAAGATTAAGGAGTTCTTTTCTTCGCGGAGATTGTGATGCGAGTATTAAGCGTTTTGTCATGGTTGTCATCCTTTCAGGGTTTGCTTAAGAAAAAAAGATACTTGTCTATCCTACCAAATCTAACGGGCAACCACAATTTCAGAAAAATAACTTTTTGATGACAAAATAAAAAATCCCGCCGGATGACGGGAAATAAGATACTATTTTACAACACTTAAAAGCTCTTTTTGGGCTTTCCAGCCGGATTCTGAACCCGACGTTTCCAGTTCTTTCAGCGCTTGAAGCACGGCCTCTTTCTGCTTTTTGTCAGCGGCGTCTGCACCGTCTGCCGCTTTTGCCGCTTCAGCCACTTCCGTTTTTGAAAGATCTTTGCCGGTAATCGCTTTGGCGGAGAGCTCAGATGCTTGTTTAAAAGAGTCTTCCAGTCCTGAATCGACCGCAAAGCTGAGCTCTTTTCCGCCCCAAGCCTCAAAATCATGGTCTATCAGCGTCTGTCCCAATTGCTGTGATAAGCTTTTTTCCGCTGCAAGCCCGGCGATCACGTATGTGTATCCGTCTTCTTTTGCCAGAGAGACGGCCGAGTATCCTTTTTCAGTCAGCTGGTCAACAAGCGTTTGCGCTCCTTTTTCTGATGAAAATTTTCCGGCCTGCACCGCATATGTTTTATAGTTTCCCTCTGAAGATTCCGCATCTCCTGTGCCGGCTGTTTCAGATTTGTCTTTAGAAACATCTCCCGCTTTCGCCGTCTGCCCTTGTGAACCTTTGTCAGCTGATGCCGGAGCGGCGGCTTCTTTACTTCCCGACATATTTAAGGCGACAAGGCCGAGCCCGGTGCCTAAAACAGCCGCAACGGCAATTGTCGTGACCGCTTTTTTAACTGGAGAAGACGGCTGCTTTTTTTTCGGAAAATGAGGGCCTGTTTTTTTCTTCTGGTATGGCGGCACGACTTTCGGGTCATCTTCAAATACCTCAGAATTCTTCTCATGGTCCCAATTGAAATCTTCTTCTTTCGGATCTTCATGGGATGCGGCGGTCTCCTGTTCCGCCTTTTTTGTTTCTTCCCAATTTGAAAATGTGACGGTCTTCTCCCCGCCTTCTTTCACATCTTCTTGTCCATACATCGTTTCTTCTTGTCCGTTAATGGTTACTTTAAGGGCATTGTTTTTGGCTTTGCTGTGCTTTTTGCTCTTCCTTTTTTTCAACGTCTCTTCCCCCTTGCATTCGTCTTGGCCGTACCTTGAACTGATCATGGTTCACACTTTAGCATAGGCGTAAAAAAAAAGAACAAGACTTTTGTCGTCTTGTCCAAAAAACGTTCGCCAAATTTTTCAAGCCCCGCCTGAAGCGAGCTTGATGTAAAACGAAAACAGCTCTTCACCGTATAAATAACTCAAAGCGCTCCCGGCTGAGATGGCCGGCGCAAACGGAAATGGCTGCTTTTTACCAAGCCTGCCCCGGGCTGCGGCGCACATACCGTATACGGCTCCGATCATAACGGAAAGAAAGAATGCAATGAGCACGAGCTTCACGCCGAGCGTCAGACCGATCACCCCAAACAGTTTCACATCACCTGCGCCGATGCCTCCTTTACTGGCAAACATGATAAAAACAAGCAGAAAAAATCCGCAAACGGCTCCGGCAAACCCTGCATACCATGAATCCAGCGGAGAAAACATACGCCCGGCGATGAAAAGCGGAAGAAAAAACAGCAGAACTTTGTCAGGAATCAGCATAAATTGCAGATCCGTCATAGTAACAATCATGAGCAGAGACAGAAATAACAGCGCGACTAACAGTTCTTTTGAGAAACCGAAATGAATGCCTGCAGCCGTGAATAAACACGCCGTCCAGCATTCCGCCGCCGGATACATAACCGACAGCTTTGCACGGCAGTTTCTGCATCTGCCTCTTTGCAGAATATAGGAAACGACGGGCACAAGCTCCCCCCAGGAGAGCGGCAAGCGGCAAAACGAACAGGCTGAACGCGGCGAAATAACCGAGATTCGAAGCGGGATACGGCACGCTGCTGTATAAAAAAAAGAACCGAAAATTAAGCCGAGAAAAAACAGAATCAAAAGCACTCAGACCACACCTTTACTATCAATCTGGCTCAGATTATAGCAAAGAAAAACAACCTGACTGAAATGGCTGAAAATATATTTTCAGCATAAAAACACCCGGCAAAACCTGAAAAGGGTCTGCCGGGCATCCCGAGGGGCTGTCAGATAAGCCGCTTTCTCATTTCTGAAATAAAATATAAGGAACCGGTAATGATGATGACATCATCCGCACCATCTTTTTGTTCAATCCACTCTTTCACACTGTCCGGGTTTTCATCGAAGCTCTTATCCGCTAGACTGCTTGCGTTATAAAGGGCTTCAGCGCTTGAAGCACGCGGAAAGTCAAATGATACAAAGTGAATAGAGTCTGCTTCGTTTTCAAGCTTTTTAATCATTTCCTGATACGGTTTGTCTTTTAATGCGCTGAATACGACATGGACGTTTTTATCGGCAAAGCGCTGCCTGATCGTTTCTGTCAGCGTTTCAACGCCCTCTTCGTTATGTGCGCCGTCCGCAAACACTAAAGGGCGGCTTTGAAGACGTTCAAACCGGCCCGGCCATGATGCTTTTTTCAGGCCGTTTCGCATTGCTTCTTCAGAAATGGCTGCGGCTCCCAGACGATTCATCCATTCAGCGGCCAATATCGCCAATGCCGCATTCTGCCTTTGGTGAATGCCGATCAGCGACGTTTGAATGTTTTCATAGCATTTCGTTTCCGTTTCCAGCGAAAAGCTTTCACCGGACGGAAGCGCCGCTTCATTAAACAGTCTGCACGTTTTATATAGTGACTGATACGGAGCCTGCTTTTTTTCGGCTTCCGCTTCAATAACGCCGAGTGCTTCCGGCTGATTGACGCCCGTAATGACCGGAATGGAATTTTTAATGATACCGGCTTTCTGCCCGGCGATCTCCTCGATGGTATTGCCTAAAATCGCCATATGGTCATGTCCGATACTTGTAATGACCGACAGGAGCGGTTTCACAATATTGGTTGAATCAAATGTGCCGCCGAGCCCCGCTTCAAAAATGACAAAATCGATATCAGCCCGCTTCGCAAAATATAAAAATGCACACGCTGTAATGATTTCAAATTCTGTCACCGTTCCGGAATCGGTCTTATCGAGTTCATCCACTATCGGTTTTATGTCATTAACGAGCGTTCTCCATTCCTCATCAGAAATCGGCGTGCCGTTGACGCTGATACGCTCATTAAACGTAATGATGTAAGGCGATGTGAACGTGCCGACCGTATAACCGGCTTCTTGAAGCACGGAACGGATAAAAGCGACGGTCGATCCTTTGCCGTTTGTGCCCGCCACATGAATAGCGCGAATGTTCTTTTCCGGGTGTTCCAGTTTTTCCATCAGCTTTTCCATACGGAGAAGGCCCGGCTTAACGCCGAACTTGAGTCTGCCGTGAATCCAGCTGATCGCTTCTTTGTACGTATTAAACAATGAAATCCCCTCTTTTATACGACAAGGCGGTTTCTTAGGAAACCGCCCCGCTGTTTTATCAGCCTTTCAGCTCTGCAATCCGCTGCCGGACAGCTTCGCGTTTTGCCGTGTAGTCTTTCTCTTTTCCGCGTTCTTCTTCAATGACATGTTCAGGAGCTTTTTTAATGAACCCTTCGTTGCCGAGTTTTTTCTGAACGCGTTCGACCTCTTTTGTCAGCTTGTCGAATTCTTTTTGCAGACGGGCGATCTCCTCATCAATGTTAATCAGCCCTTCAAGCGGCAGAATGACTTCCGCTCCGGTGACGACCGCTGTCATCGCTTTGTCTGCCGCAGTGATATCCGTCCCGATTTTCAGCGTGCTCGGATTCGTAAAGCGTTCAACGTAAGAACGGTTCTTTTCCAGGCGGCCGGCAATGTCTTCGGTAGCTGTTTTAATGTAAAGCTCAACCTGCTTGCTCATCGGCGTGTTGACTTCGCTCCGGATATTGCGGACAGAACGGATTAATTCAACGAGCAGTTTCATATCCGCCGCTGCCTCTTTATCCGTATGCTCCGGCACCGGAACCGGCCAAGAGCTGATCGTGATTGACTCGCCTTCATGAGGAAGATGCTGCCAGATTTCTTCCGTTAAGAATGGCATAAACGGGTGAAGAAGACGCATCGTCTGGTCAAGCACGTATGCCAGAACAGAACGGGTTGTTTTCTTCGCCGCTTCATCTTCACCGTACAGCGGAAGCTTCGCCATTTCGATATACCAGTCGCACACATCGTCCCAGATAAAGTTGTACAGGTGGCGTCCGACTTCACCGAATTCATAACGATCCGCAAGCTGTGTTACGTCTTCTATCGTTTCATTCAGTCTTGTGAGGATCCACTTATCAGCAACTGATTTTTCACCGGACAGATCAAGCTCGTCATACGTCATGCCGTCCATGTTCATTAATGCAAAACGGGAGGCGTTCCAAATTTTATTTGCGAAATTCCATGTGGATTCCACTTTTTCATAGCTGAAACGGAGATCCTGTCCCGGTGAACTTCCGGTTGCCAGGAAGTAGCGCAGTGAATCCGCTCCGTACTTGTCGATGACATCCATCGGGTCCACGCCGTTCCCAAGGGATTTACTCATTTTTCTGCCCTGCTCGTCACGGATTAAGCCGTGAATCAGCACATCTTTGAACGGACGCTCGCCGGTAAACTCAAGGCCTTGGAAAATCATCCGGGATACCCAGAAGAAAATGATGTCATATCCCGTTACAAGAACATCGGTTGAGTAATACCGCTTAAAGTCTTCAGCGTTTTCATCAGGCCAGCCCATTGTAGAAAACGGCCAAAGCGCGGAGCTGAACCATGTATCAAGCACGTCTGAATCCTGTTCCCAATTTTCACTGTCCTCAGGCGCCTCAAGGCCGACGTACACTTCTTTTGTTTCTTTGTGATACCAAGCCGGGATGCGGTGGCCCCACCACAGCTGACGGGAAATACACCAATCACGGATATTTTCCATCCAGTGCAGGTACGTTTTCTCGAACCGGTCAGGAACGAAGTGAACTTTCTCTTCTTTTGACTGAAGGTCAACCGCAGCATCGGCCAGCGGCTGCATTTTGACAAACCATTGTGTGGACAGGTACGGCTCAACAACGGCGCCGCTTCTCTCACTGTGGCCGACAGAATGCATATGGTCTTCGATTTTAAAGAGAACACCGGATTCCTGAAGATCTTTGACGAGTTTTTTGCGGCATTCAAACCGGTCCATGCCGTTATATTGCAGCGCTTTTTCATTCATTGTTCCGTCTTCATTCATGACGAGAATCCGCTCTAAATTGTGGCGGTTTCCGAGTTCAAAGTCATTCGGATCATGGGCAGGCGTGATTTTAACGGCGCCTGATCCGAATTCCATATCAACATAATCATCGCCGACGATCGGAATTTCGCGGTTTGTAATCGGCAGAATCACCGTTTTGCCGATTAAGTGCTTGTAGCGCTCATCTTCAGGATGAACCGCGACAGCCGTGTCGCCAAGCATCGTTTCCGGACGGGTGGTCGCGATTTCAATTGAGCCTGAACCGTCTGCTAACGGGTAGCGCAAATGATAAAACGCGCCCTGTACGTCTTTGTAAATCACTTCAATATCGGATAAAGCCGTTTTTGTGGCAGGGTCCCAGTTGATGATATATTCGCCTCTGTAAATCAAGCCTTTTTTGTACAGCTTGACGAATACTTCCCGCACGGCTTTGTTCAGCCCTTCATCAAGAGTGAAACGTTCACGTGAATAATCGAGTCCAAGTCCCATCTTGGCCCATTGGCTGCGGATGAAATCAGCATACTCTTCCTTCCACTTCCACGTTTCTTCCAGAAACTTTTCACGGCCGAGGTCATAACGGCTTGTGCCCTGTTCGCGGAGTTTCGCTTCGACTTTTGCCTGAGTGGCGATGCCGGCGTGATCCATGCCCGGAAGCCAGAGCACGTCATAGCCCTGCATGCGTTTCATACGCGTAACGATATCTTGCAGCGTCGTATCCCACGCATGTCCGAGGTGCAGCCTGCCCGTCACATTCGGCGGCGGAATGACGACAGAATACGGCTGTTTCGTTTGATCGCCGCCCGCTTCAAAATATTTTCCTTTCAGCCAAAAATCATAGCGGCCTTTTTCAATCGCAGACGGATCATATTTTGTCGGCATTGTTTGTTCATTTGTATCCATGATAACCCTCCAGCATGTTTAGAAATGGCTGAGCAACTAAAAAAGAGCCTTCATCCTGATAAAGGACGAAAAGCTCTTTCGCGGTACCACCTTTTTTCATGAACAGATTTGTTCATGCACTTAAACGGATAACGGGTGCGGCCCGAATTTCTCTACTGTATGTTCAAGAAATTATGCTCCCGGGCGACCTTCCAATGAGACGGCATAAGAAGCCTTTCAGCACAGTAGCTTCTCTCTCTTCATGCGTCTTTCTTGTACTCTTCCCGTTCAAAGCAGGTGTATTTATATCAGCTCATGATCTTATTTATTATGTTCTTTATTATAGTAAAAGTGTTTTTGATTCGTCAATCATCTTTTCCAAAAACCGCTGCCGTCATACATAAATGGGCATGCACCCCGCCCTTTCCCTTACATACGATACATAGAAAGGCGAATGTGAGGAGGAATTGCCCGTGAGAAAAAAATTCAATTCTTATTCGCTCCCCCAGTGGGCCAGACAGGTCCGCCTTGTATCCGCGCAAGTCATAATCCCGATTACGATCTTTCAGGGGATCAGGACGATTTTCTTTCCGACCACTTTTGATGTCCTGCTGCTTGCCATCCTGCTGTTTTTAGCGTGCGCCCTGCATTTGGAATGGATATAAAAAAACGAGTCCCGTTATGAAGAGGACTCGTTTTCCGCTTTTATTTTTTTCTCCCGTTCAATCTGATGAACCTTCATGAGAAAAGGCTCAACATTTTTCATCTGCCAAAACGCTCTTAATAATTGCGTGCACTCTTCTTTTTCAGAGCCCCTTTGGCCGGTCTGATACCGTTTCAGCACTTTGTACATGGCGGATGGATAAGCCATATAGCTGAGAAATAGGCTGATTTCCGCTTCACGGAGCGGGAATGATTTGTGATACGTATAAAACCAGTCCAGACATTCCGGGCATGCTTTCGGATAGCTTCTGAACATTCTGGAGTAAAAGCCGAGCAGGTCGTTTTGCGGAGGGCCCAGCGCAGCTTTCTCGAAATTCGTGAAAAAGCCCGATCCCGCATCATTATACAGAAAGTGGCGGCTCGATAAGCTGCCGTGGTTGATCACCGCTCTCGTCTTGTCATGATCCTTTGCCGCGTCAAACCATTCTTCCAGACGCTCCAGAGCAAAATTGACGGCGGAAACCGTTTCTGTAAGATACGTAACAGCCTGCAGTTCAAAAGGTGAAAGATACCACTCTTTTTCCGCCCGGTCGGCGAATTGTTCATAGACAAGCTTATCATTTTCCCAATCTCTTTTCGTTGCTTCATAAAAGCCGCTGATATCTTCAGTCCGGATTTGGATGTCCCGCACAGTCGCAGAATGGAGCTTCGCGACCTCTTTAAAAAGGTAAACATGTTTTTGATCCCGTTCCTCTTCCTGATCGTACTGAAGCCAAGGCATTAAATAATAAGAATTCTCCGTCTGTCTTCCGGCAAAAAAATCGCCGGCATACGTGCGGCAGATCGGCACAAATGATCGGTAGCCTTTCTCCTCAATCTCAATCATAAGATCCGTAAATTCACCGCTGCGGGCCGGCTTGAGCTGTTTCAAAGCAAAAATGCCGTAGTTTGAGTAGACCTTCCAAACATGCGGGCTGACAGGCTCAATATACTCAGCCGCCAGCCCGTAATCCTGAAGCACTGATTGGACTGCTTCCATTCCATTCACCACATTTTTACGGCCTCTTTGTGCTTACGCATGGCTGTTATTATATTCAGGTATATACAGAAGCTGACCTTCTTCAAGCTCGTCATCAAACGATAAAGCATTCGTTCTGATGAGCTGCTGGGATGTTATGTCATATCGTTCACACACCCGGTCGATAGTATCTTGCTGCTGTACGATACAAATTTTCATTCTTGAAAACTTTTCTTCTTCCCTTGTAAATAATTTTGTCAAGTAATGAGAGTTGTCATTTTCCTTCTGCTCGGTTCCCGGTGCCGCTTCTTCATTCTTTCTTTCAGGCTTAAGCGGCTCAGGCTGTTCAGCTTGCGCCGGCTCCTCAGGCGGCAGTTTGGAAAACTGAAAAGACAAATCGAGAGGCTTCCCGGTTTCCTCCTCCGGCGGCGCCATCTTCCTTACCTCAATTTCGAACCCTTCTTCATCATGAGCCTCTTCTTCAAGCAGCTTAGGAGCGCTGTAAAACTCCTCTTCCTGCTGTTCCGGAACGAACTCGCGATAAACGGGCGCCTGCTCTTCTTGAAAAACCGCAGGCTCATCTTCGTCTTCTGCCGCCTCATGATCGCTCTGACGGAGAAGCGGCTCGGCCTCTGGCTGCTCTTCTTTTTGAAGGAAGGGCTGTTCCGCAATTTTTGGTTTTTCCGCATGCGGAGTCAGAGTGAACGCAGGGAAAACCGGTTCGATATCATCTTTTGGCTCTTCCTGCACTTCTGCTGAATCATCCTCAAATACAGGTTCATTCCTCACAGCCGACATGATTGCAGGCTCCTCAGCTTCTTCCGGCTCTTCTTCGTGTTGGAAGGAAACAGGAGGAGGAGGCTCAGTAAATGAAACAGGTTTCGGCACCTCTTCCTGCTCCCTCAGAATCGGGGCAGTTTCTTGCTCTTCTTCTACCCGCTCCCTCAAAATCGGGGCTGCTTCCTGCTCTTCTTCCCGTTCCCTCAGAATCGGAGCTGCTTCCTGCTCTTCTTCTACCCGCTCCCTCAAAACCGGGGCTGCTTCCTGTTCTTCTTCCTGCTCCCTCAGAATCGGGGCAGTTTCTTGCTCTTCTTCTTCCTGCTCCCTCAGAATCGGGGCAATCTCCTGCTCTTCTGCTTCCTGCTCTTCTTCTTCCCGCTCCCTCAGAATCGGGGCAGTTTCCTGCTCTTCTTCCCGCTCCCTCAGAATCGGGGCTGCTTCCTGCTCTTCTTCCTCCAGCCTGATTAAAGGCGGGATTTCTTCCTCGTTCTTCTCGGTTTCTTGTGCTGCTTCTTCTGATACAGTCAAAGGTATTTCAGGCTCATGGCGTATCATTAATTCTGGTTCGTTTTCGTCCTCAGAATGCTGTCCGGCAAGATTGATCATTTCTTCTCTGGCAAATTCAGGCGCCACGTACAAAGGGATCTCCGGCTCTTTTGGCTCGGATTCCTCAAGCAGCCCTTCAATTGCCAAATCAGCTTGAATGGTTAAGATCCTTGAATCCGTCAGCTGATAATCAAAGGCATCGATAAATACGAAAACATCATTGAGGTGGCTCACTTTATTTTTCGGAATCGTAATGTCCACCGGGAAACAATGAATGAGCTCGGCCGTGCCATCCTCCCTCGCCCTCACTTCCTCTACATGCCTCAGCTCCCTATCAAGCTCTTCAAAATGACTGCTGTGATCTATGTTGTACTCGCCAGTAAGTTCTAGTGATCCTTTAATTGAGACATAATCATTTACTTCCTGCACCCTGATGTCAGGGTCTAATGAAATCGAAAGTAATTCAGAAACTTCCTGTCCTTTTTGGAAACAGATTGATTCTTCAACAGAAAATTGCAATCGGTGATTATGCGGCAAGTTCATATCCTCCTTTCATCTAATCCATACAATTAGATGTCACTAAAGGTGTATGCCGCAATCCGGGAAAATATGATAATGGAGGCATTGAAAAAAGCCGATACAAGTCTTGCTTGCATCGGCTTTTCGGTATCAGCGGCTGATCGCCTGGAACACTTTCTCAGCGGCTTGAATGGTTTTTTCAATATCCTCCATTGTATGCGCAGTGGAGAGAAACAATCCTTCAAATTGAGACGGCGGCAGAAATACGCCTGCATCAGCCATCCCTTTATAATATTTGGCGAACAGCTTTAAATCAGAAGATTTGGCTGCTTCATAGTTAATGACAGGCTCATTTGTGAAAAAGAAGCCGATCATTGAACCCGCCCGGTTAAACGTGTGCGGAATGCCATGTGCTTCAGCTGCTTTTGAAATGCCTCCTTCAAGCATATCGCCTTTTTTCACAAATTCTTGGTAAGATTCAGGTGTGAGCTGCTGTAACGTCTCAAGTCCCGCTGTCATGGCAAGCGGATTTCCTGACAATGTTCCCGCCTGGTAGATCGGACCGCTCGGCGCGATTCGTTCCATAATATCCGCTTTTCCGCCATACGCACCGACAGGAAGACCGCCGCCGATGACTTTGCCGAGACACGTTAAGTCAGGCGTCACGCCGAAATACCCTTGCGCACAGTTATAATCCACGCGAAAACCGGTCATGACCTCGTCAAAAATGAGCAGCGCGCCATACTGTTCCGTAATGTCGCGAAGTCCTTGTAAAAAGCCTTCCTGCGGCGGAACAACGCCCATATTGCCTGCTACCGGTTCAACAATGACCCCGGCAATATCTTCACCGTACTCCCGGAATGCGAGTGCAACGCTTTCCAAGTCGTTGTATGGAACGGTAATCGTATTCATTGCTATTCCTTCCGGCACGCCCGGGCTGTCCGGAAGGCCGAGTGTCGCCACTCCGGATCCCGCTTTGATCAGCAGCGAATCACCATGGCCGTGGTAACAGCCTTCGAATTTCAAAATTTTGTTGCGGCCGGTATATCCTCTTGCCAGACGCAGGGCGCTCATTGTCGCCTCTGTGCCGGAGCTGACCATCCGCACGATTTCAACAGACGGCACACGGTCAATGACCAATTTGGCCAGTTCGTTTTCCACTTCAGTAGATGCCCCGAAACTTGTCCCGTTCTCGGCTACTTTTTTCAGGCTTTCAACGACCCGGTCGTTCGTGTGGCCCAAAATGAGCGGCCCCCAGCTCAGGACGTAGTCGATATATTCATTGCCGTCAATATCAAAAATTTTCGATCCTTTTCCGCGCTGCATAAAGATCGGATCCATATCAACTGATTTAAACGCGCGCACCGGGCTGTTCACTCCGCCCGGCATCAGTTTCTGCGCTTCTTTAAAAGCGGCTTTTGATTTTTCATAGCTTCTCATCTGCCTCAGCTCCCGTCAAATGAAATCGTTACTCAGCAAGCCATTTTGCTGCGTCTTTTGCATGATACGTCATAATCAGATCGGCTCCTGCACGTTTCATGCTCGTTAAAATTTCCAACACCATTTCTTTTTCTTTAATCCAGCCGTTTTGGGCTGCCGCTTTCACCATGGAATACTCCCCGCTCACATTATATGCGACCAGCGGCAGGTGATGGCGGTTTTTCACATCACGCATAATATCTAAGTATGACATAGACGGTTTGACGATTAAAAAGTCAGCGCCTTCTGCCGCGTCTGATTCAGCCTCACGGAGCGCTTCCAAGCGGTTGGCCGGATCCATCTGATATGTTTTTCTGTCGCCGAACTGCGGCGTGCTGTCAGCCGCGTCGCGGAACGGACCGTAAAATTCACTTGAATATTTCACGGCATAAGACATGATCGGAATATTCGTGAATCCTTCTTTGTCGAGCGCTTCCCTGATCACTGTGACAAAACCGTCCATCATATTTGAAGGAGCGATGATGTCAGCGCCTGCTTTGGCCTGGCTGACGGCTGTCTGCGCCAGCAGCTCAAGCGACTCGTCATTTAAGATTTCTCCGTCTCTCACGACGCCGCAATGGCCGTGATCCGTGTATTCACAGAGGCATGTATCAGCGATTACGATCATTTCAGGATAATGCTTTTTAATTTCAGCAATTCCTTTTTGCACAATGCCGTGATCGTGAAAAGCCTGGGTTCCGCAGGCGTCTTTTTCTTCAGGCACGCCGAAAACGATGACCGATTTAATGCCGAGTGATATCAGCTCAGCCATCTCATCCTTCAATAAATCAAGGGATACATGGTAAACCCCCGGCATGGAAGGAACTTCTTTTTTTCCTTCAAGCCCTTCAACGACAAATAGAGGGTAAATAAAATCTGAAGGGTGAAGACGTGTTTCTCTTACTAAATCTCTCATCGCAGCGTTCGCGCGCAAACGGCGGTGTCTGTTAAATGTTTGATTCATCATTATCAATCCTTTCCCGACATGCTGCACATGACGTCCAGCATGCCTTCAATCGTATAAGTGTCAGGCACATGGGATGAGATCCCGTATTCCAAGAGCGCTTTCTCTGTCAAAGGGCCGATGCTGATATAGCTCGCACCGCTGTTTTTCCACGCTTGTTCTCCGTCTCCGACCGCGTGCATAAACGTATGGACCGCCGATGAGCTGGTAAACGTAATAAAATCAAAATGAGAGCGGGATGCAGCCCGTCTCAGCTCGTCCATGCCTTTTTCATCCTGAATGGTATTGTATAACACCCATTCCCTTATTTGATAGCCAAGCGGCTCAAGCTCCGCTTTTATGACATCGCGTGATAAATTGCCCTTTATCACTGAAATGGGTTCGGCAGCTGATGCGTGCCGTTTTAAAGTATCAGCCAGACATTCCGCCACATACTCGTCAGGCATCGCATCCGTCCGGGCTCCCCGCTCTTTCAGGGCGCGTGCAGTCTTTTCACCGACGGCTGCGATTTTTTTCCGTCCCGAAAGCGCAAGACCGTGCCGATCAAGATAGGAAAAAAAGAACCGGACACCGTTTACGCTTGTAAACACAAGCCATCCCGGCTCAGAAAGGTCTTCCCGGAGACTGTCCGCACATTCATCCGGGAGCGCTTCCTGAAAAGCGATCAGCGAAGCGGAAACAGCCGTTCCGCCGAGCGCCTCCACTTTTTTTCGGAACGGTGCGGCCTGTCTTTTGTTCCGGGTGACAAGCACGGTCTTTCCTTGTAAAGGAAGGTCATTTGCCATCCTGATCGAGCTCCTGTTTTACACTGTCGATTAATGCTTTGGCTCCTTTTTCAGACATCATCGCCGCACAGCGTTTTCCGATTTCTTCCGGATCATGTCCCGCCGCTGTTTCTTTATAAATCGTCTTTCCGTCCGGAGACGCGACAAGACCGACCAATTCAACCTCATCCCGGTCATTGACGGACGCATACCCGGCTATCGGCACTTGGCAGCCGCCTTCCATCGCGTGTAAGAAAGCCCGTTCGGCTGCCACCGTGCGCTGCGTATACTCATCGGTAAATTGCGCAAACAGCTTCAAAAGCTCCTCATCCGACTCTCTGCATTCAATGGCAAGAGCGCCTTGGCCGACCGCAGGCAGACAGCGGTCCGGTTCGAGAAATTCAGATACGACATCATCTTTCCAGCCCATTCTCGAAAGCCCCGCAGCCGCTAAAATAATAGCATCGTAATCTTCCGTTTCAAGCTTTTGAAGTCTCGTATCGATATTGCCTCTGATCCACTTAATTGTAAGGTCAGGGCGTTCAGCAAGAATCTGGGCGCTTCTTCTTAAACTGCTGGTGCCGATGATGCCCCCTTCTTTTATGTCGTCCAGCTTTTGATGCCCCTTTGAAATCAGCGCATCACGCGGATCCTCACGTTTCGGTATGCAGCCTATGACAAGACCCTCAGGCAAAACGGCGGGCATGTCTTTCATGCTGTGAACCGCCATATCAATCTCCTGATGCAGCAGCGCCTGTTCAATCTCTTTGACAAACAAACCTTTGCCGCCCACTTTTGACAGCGTAACATCGAGGATGCGGTCGCCTTTTGTGACAATCTCCCGGATTTCAAAGTTATAGGAAGGGTTCAATTCCTTCAATTTGTTAATCACCCATTTTGTCTGGGTCATAGCCAGTTTGCTCCGTCTGGAACCTACCTTAATCGTTCTCATTTTCTTTCCTCCCGAATCTGTTTGGGCGCGTGCGTTAACTGAACCAATGGAATTGCGACAGGCTTCCGAGCAGGAAGTAATTAATCATCAGCACGAGAAAACATGCTGAATTCCATAACGCCGCCACTTTTCCCTGCAGTTCCTTAATCATTCTGATATATAAATAGTAGCTGTATAAAAGCAGCACAATAAACGAACCGAGCACTTTTGAATCAAACCAGTACAGCGTTTCCAGCGACACATACGCCCAGATCACGCCTAATATCAGGCTCAACAGCAGCATCGGAACCCCGATGACATTTAAAACGTAAGCCATATAATCAAGTTTTGACAAATCTTCAATTCTCAACAGCCATTTTCCCCACTTTTTCTTCTTTAATAAAGAATATTGAAACTGATAAAGAAGCGAAAAAACAAAAGAAAGGGAAAAAGCGCCGTAAGACAGAATCGCCATTGTAATATGAATGACCAAAAGCTCTGAGACCAGCTGGCCGGAAAAAGCGGCCGAATGCTGATCCGTCGGTGAAAACGTATGGATCGCAATCATCGAGAAACCGATGACATTCGTGAAAAACACGATAAAATCAACGCGCAGAATCTGCGTGACCACAAGTGAGAGCGTGACAAGCACCCACGCATAAAAGTAAAGGGCCTCCGTAATATTCAAGACCGGAAATCTGCCCGTCTGCCACATGAAATAAGAAAGATAGACGGTTTGCAGAGTCCAGACAATAGAAAGCAACCAGAAGGCCATTTTCCCAGCCTTCCGGTTGTGTTGAAGAAAATCTATAAAGTAAAAAAGGACGCTTACTGCATAAATAACAATTGTCGCTTCATTAAGTCTTGCCATTGCTGTATCAATCATACAGCCCTCACTCACTTACAAGCGGACGTAAGCCCGTTTTTGCTTCTGCCTTTTGAAACGAATGAACCGTCTGGCGGTTATCCAGGCTTTTGTCCAGCTGGCGGCCGGCCTCTTCCTCAATATCGAAAATCTGCATAAACAGCTTCAGCTTTTCATCTGAATCCGCTTCAGCCGCAAGCTCTTTCGCTTTCAGAATCGGGTCGCGCAGCATTTGGTTAATGATGCTTTTCGTATGTTTGCTGAGAAGTTTTTTCTCTCTTACCGTCAGATGAGGCAGCTTACGCTCAATGCTCTGCATCGTATCGGACTGGATGGACAGCGCCTTTTCACGCAGCGCCGAAATGACCGGCACAACGCCGAGCGTATTAAGCCACTGCTTAAACTCAACAATTGCCGCTTCAATAAACAGCTCGACTTTTTCAGCGGTTTCACGGCGTTCTTGTAAGTTGGCTTCAACGATTCCTTCAAGGTCATCAATATCATACAGAAAAACACCTTCAAGATCGTTCAGCGCCGGATCGAGGTCCCTCGGCACAGCGATATCCACCATAAATAACGGGCGGCCTTTCCGCTGTCTGCCCGCTCTCTCCATCATTTCTTTAGACACGACGAAATCACTTGCGCCTGTCGAACTGATTAAAATATCAGCTTCAGCAAGTGCATGTTCAAGCTGGTTTAAGCTGCGCGCTTCTCCGGAGAAACGGTCAGCAAGCGCTTTTGCCTTCAAAAACGTTCTGTTGATGACCGTTACTTTGCCGATGCCCTGACCGTGCAGGTTTTCTGCGGCGAGCTCGCCCATTTTTCCCGCACCGAGAATCAAAATGTGCTTATTTGACAATGAGCCGAAGATTTTTTTCGCGAGTTCAACGGCGGCGTAACTGACGGAAACGGCATTGGCGCCGATATCGGTTTCGGCATGCGTGCGTTTGCCGACGGTCACCGCCTGTTTAAACAGCTCATTGAAAATGGTGCCGATCGTCTTTTCTGCCTGCGCCGTTTTAAAGCTCGAGCGGACCTGGCCGAGTATTTGCGTTTCTCCGATGACCATGGAATCCAAACCGCACGCCACACGGAATAAATGCTCGATCGCCGCGTCGCTCTCATAAAATTTCAGAAACGGAGACAGCTCTTCTTTCGGCAGCGAGAACCATTCGGATAAAAATGTCTTTATATAATAACGGCCGGTATGAAGCTGGTCGACCACCGCATATATTTCGGTGCGGTTGCAGGTTGACACGATAATGTTTTCAAGAACGCTTTTTTCTTCTTTTAAACGGAGCATCGCTTCTGCAAGCTCATCCGGCTGAAAACTTATTTTTTCGCGTATTTCAATAGGGGCGGATTTATAATCTACTCCCACAACAAGAATATGCATCGCTTTCATGCACCCCCGTACATCGCAATTTATTTATAATCATTCTAACATAGAATTTATTATTTAGAATGATTATAACATAGTTTCTTCGGAAA
The DNA here is from genome assembly GCF_046535335.1 of Bacillus sp. SIMBA_026. NCBI lineage: Bacteria > Bacillati > Bacillota > Bacilli > Caryophanales > Bacillaceae > Bacillus > Bacillus sp. SIMBA_026. The sequence goes on from NZ_JAWRWX010000001.1 coordinate 1,839,512, forward strand.
AAATGTGAACAGATTTCAAAAATGTTGTGCTATAGTATAAAAAGCTCGTTTCCACTGTAATCATCATACTAAAAATCCTTTACTGCGGGTAGGTGACAGGATGAAAAAAACATCAATTTTATTACCGGGACTTCTGCTTGCCGCTTCATTATTCGCATGGCTTCAGAGCGGACAGGTTCACCTGTTTGCGAATCAAGAGGAATGGCCGGTGCTCCTTATGCTCTTGGGCGCCATGCTCTCGTACCAGGGCAAAAAGGAAGCGGCCGGGCCTCACGTCCTGATCGGCATGCTTCTTTTCGGCATAGGTTTACACTTTTTCGCCAAACCTGAGCTCTCATGGTGGCCGGGAGATTTTGAAATGATTCTCTTCGTCTTCGGATTCTCCTTATTTGCGGCTGCCAGAAAAGAATATGTATACGAAGCGGCTGCCATGATTGGTTTTTCCCTCTTTTTATACTTCTTTAAACAAATTACGGCATGGCTGGAGTCCGTCCATATTCCGACGGAACACTTCAAAACATACTGGCCGTATGTTTTCATCGGAATCAGCCTTTTATTATTGTTTATCAAGCGGAACAAAACTATACGATAAAACCCAAAACGCACTGCGTTTTGGGTTTTTCATTACCGGCTGATCATTTTTTTAATGGCTCCCCATGCTTCATCTTTGCCTTTTTTCGTTTCAGAGGAAAATAAAATCAGCTCATCTTCAGGATCCATATCAAGCGTCTGTTTGACAACCTTTAAGTGCTTGTCCCATTTTCCTTTTGGAATCTTATCCGCTTTTGTCGCGATAACGATGACGGGAATGCCGTAATACTTCAGGAATTCGTACATGTTCACGTCTTCAGCAGACGGCGCGTGCCTGAGGTCGACAATCTGCACGCAGGCTTTCAGCTCTTCACGGGTCGTCATATAGGTTTCAATCATTCTCCCCCATGCTTCCCGCTCGCTTTTGGAAACTTTCGCAAATCCGTACCCGGGAACGTCGACAAAATGCAATTCATCATTGATGATGTAAAAGTTTAGGGTCTGTGTTTTCCCCGGTTTTGATGACGTTCTGGCCAAGTTTTTCCGATTGATTAATGAATTGATAAAAGATGACTTTCCTACATTTGATCTTCCTGCCAGCGCGATTTCCGGAAGCCCCCCATTAGGGTACTGTTCGGGTTTGACCGCGCTGATCACGATTTCTGACTTTGTGACTTTCATTTCTTCTCTCCTACTAAGGCATGTTCCAAAACGTCATCCAGGTGAGAAACGAATATAAACTTCAGTCCTTCTCTGACGCTTTCTGGAATATCCTCTATATCTTTTTCGTTATCTTTAGGCGCAATAATAGTAGTCAGGCCCGCTCTGTGCGCGCCGAGCGCCTTTTCTTTCAGTCCGCCGATCGGAAGCACACGGCCCCGCAGCGTGATTTCTCCCGTCATACCGACTTCGCGTTTTACCGCACGGTCCGTTAATGCTGAAACGAGCGCTGTGGCCATCGTAATTCCGGCAGAAGGGCCATCTTTCGGCACCGCTCCTTCAGGGACATGGATATGAATGTCATACTTCTCATGGAATTTCGGGTCGATTCCGAACTGTTCCGCTTTCGAGCGGACATAACTGAAAGCGGCCTGGGCTGATTCCCGCATGACATCTCCAAGCTTCCCGGTCAGAATCAGCTTTCCTTTTCCCGGCGACAATGACACTTCGATTGACAGCGTATCTCCGCCGACCGTCGTATACGCGAGCCCCGTGACAACCCCGATTTGATCTTCGGTTTCCGCCTGTCCGTATCTGAATATCCGTTTTCCGAGATAGTCGGCCAGATTTTTCTCTGTAACGGTAATGCGTTTTCTCTCCTCAGACACAATGGCTTTCGCAGCCTTTCGGCAAATGGCGGCAATCTGGCGTTCAAGCGTTCTCACGCCGGCTTCCCTCGTATAGTAGCGGATGATGTCCGTAATCGCCTGATCCCGAATCTGCAGGTTGCTCTTTGTGAGCCCGTGCTCTTTGATTTGTTTCGGAAGCAGGTGGTCTTTCACGATCTCCAGCTTTTCGTTTTCAGTGTAGCCTGACAGGCTGATAATCTCCATTCTGTCTCTGAGAGGTCCCGGTATGGAAGCAAGGTTATTCGCAGTCGCGATAAACAGCACTTTCGATAAATCGAACGTCTCTTCAATATAGTGGTCGCTGAATGTGCTGTTTTGTTCCGGATCCAGCACCTCAAGCATCGCCGAAGACGGATCGCCTCTGAAATCAGACGACATTTTGTCGATCTCATCCAGGAGAAAGACCGGATTTTGTTTACCGGCTTTTTTCATCCCCTGTATAATACGGCCCGGCATCGCTCCGACGTATGTACGCCGGTGCCCGCGGATTTCAGACTCATCGCGCACTCCGCCCAGTGAAATTCTCACAAAACGGCGCCCCATGCTCGTACTGATTGATTTTGCTAGAGATGTTTTACCGACTCCCGGAGGTCCGGCCAGACAAAGAATCGGCCCTTTCAGCGTTTTCGTCAGCTGTTTCACGGCCAAATACTCCAAAATCCGCTCTTTCACTTTCTCTAAGCCGTGGTGCTCTTTATCTAAGATTTCCCCGGCTTTTTTAATATCAAGTTTATCTTCTGTTTCATCCGACCACGGAAGGGCGATGAGCCAGTCAATATAGTTGCGGATAACAGAGCTTTCCGCTGAGCTTGACGGCACTTTTTCGTAACGGCTTAATTCCTTAAGCGCCGTTTCTTTGACACGCTCAGGCATACCTGCTTCTTCTATCTTTTCCGTGAGCGACTGAACTTCGCCGGTTTTTCCTTCTTTGTCGCCAAGCTCCTTCTGAATGGCTTTCATCTGTTCACGCAAGTAGTATTCCTTTTGAGTGCGTTCCATCGAACGTTTGACGCGCTGACCGATTTTTTTCTCAATCTCCAGCACTTCTTTTTCGTTATGAATGGAACGGATGACCTTATTCAGACGTTCTTTAATATCCGCCGTTTCTAAAATGTCCTGCTTGTCCTTTAATTTCAGCGGGAGATGAGAAGCGACGATATCCGCCATTCTGCCGGGCTCTTCAATATCAGTCACAGCCGCATACGTTTCTGCGGAGATTTTTTTAGAAATTTTTATGTACTGGTCAAAATGGTCCAGCAGCGTCCGCATAAGCGCTTCGTCTTCCACGTCTTTTGAATCATCCTCATGCATCAGCTGTATATCGACCGAAGTATAATCTTCGAGCTCGGTGTATTCAAGGATCTGCGCCCGCTGAATTCCTTCTACAAGCACTCTGATCGTACCGTTGGGCAGCTTCAGCATCTGTTTAATTTTTGTATAAGTGCCGACGGCGAAAATATCCTCTTCACCCGGTTCGTCTATCGAAATATCCTGCTGAGTGGCTAAAAAAATCATATGATCATGCATCATTGCCTGTTCAAGAGCCTGAACCGACTTGTCACGGCCTACATCTAAATGTAAAACCATTGTCGGGTATACCAATAAGCCTCTTAAAGGGAGGAGCGGGATGCTGCGTTTTGTATCTTCTGCCATGTGACTGACACCTCCGTGACTTTAGTATGAACCATTATAATACAACTTTTTCATCGTTGTACAATTCCGGGATCGGGCAAAATCGGCTTATCCGCCTGCCCTGTATATAAAACAGTCTCTTCGTAGTATACCCTTTCTTTCTGTTCTGAAAAAGGAAAAGATGTCCTCCATAAAAAAACCCCATTATAAAAATGGGGTTTATACGGATTCTTTATTCATTTGGATATCAAACGGTTTTTGTTCTGAAGGTGGGTCAACCAATATGACGTCCAGCACTTCCTGGAACGTTTTTACCGCTTTAATGGTGATTCCGTCTATTCGTTTCAGAATGGACTGCTGATTTTCATATGGGATAATGACCGTTTTTGCTCCGGCCTGTTTTGCGGCTTTAATTTTCGGAATGACGCCGCCGATCGGTTTGACAAGCCCCGTCAGGCTGATTTCTCCCGTCATCGCCACCGTATGGTCGATCGGGATGCGGTGAATCGCGGAAAAAATCCCCGCGGCCATCGCGATACCTGCTGAAGGTCCGTCAATCGGGCCTCCGCCCGGAAAATTGACGTGAATGTCATAGTCTGAAGGTTTGATGCCCATTGTGCGCAGAACCGTCAGAACATTTTCTACAGATCCCTTCGCCATGCTTTTGCGGCGGATCGACTTCGATTGGCTGCCGATGCTTTCTTCCTCTGCAATTCCCGTGATATTCAGGCTTCCTTTGTCCTGCGCAGGTGTGACATTCACTTCGATTTCCAGCAATGCGCCGCTGTTCGGCCCGTAGACAGCAAGTCCGTTCACGATGCCGACTTGCGGTTCATCGGCGATTTTCTGCTCATTTTTAGGTGTAAGCTGACTGGAATGAACAACCCATTCTATATCTTCTGTCGTAATTTCTTGTCTGTCCTCAGTCACCGCCATGCCGGCGGCGATCTGGATCATATTGACGGCTTCACGTCCGTTTCTCGTATATGTGGTCAGCACACTGAGAGCTTCGTCAGAAATCTCTTTCTGAATTTTGTCGGCTGCTTTTTTCGCAACGATTTTAAGTTCATCCTTTTCCAGCTCGCGGAAAAATACTTCAAGACAGCGCGAACGGATGGCCGGCGGAATTTCATTCGGCATTCTCGTTGTCGCTCCGATCAAACGGAAATCTGCCGGAAGCCCATTTTGAAAAATATCATGAATGTGATTCGGTATTTGCGTATTTTCTTCACTGTAATACGCACTGTCTAAAAATACTTTTCGATCTTCAAGCACCTTCAGCATTTTATTCATCTGAATCGGATGAAGCTCACCGATTTCATCAATAAACAATACCCCGCCATGAGCATGGGTCACAGCCCCCTGTTTCGGCTGCGGAATGCCTGCTTGGCCCATCGCACCCGCTCCCTGATAAATCGGATCATGCACTGAACCGATAAGCGGATCGGCAATCCCCCGTTCATCAAACCGCGCGGTCGTCGCATCAAGTTCAACAAAAACAGCCTGCTTTTGAAACGGTGACTGTTTATGTTTTTTCGCTTCTTCCAATACCAGCCGCGCCGCAGCCGTTTTCCCGACTCCCGGAGGACCGTAAATAATGACGTGCTGCGGGTTCGGTCCGCAAAGCGCTGCTTTTAACGCTTTAATTCCGTCTTCCTGGCCGACAATGTCCTGAAAGCTTTTCGGCCGCACCTTTTCTGATAAAGGTTCTGATAAACTGATGGCGCGCATTTTGCGCAGCTGTTCCATTTCTTTTTTTGATTCTTTATCTATCGTCACTTTTTGTGTACGCTGGTTTTTGAGCAGATTCCAAAAATATAATCCGATGACTATCCCGAAAAACAGCTGTACAAATAATGCGATCCCTGTCCAACTCATGCTGGTCCCTCCTGAAAAAACGATTTATGTATCCAATTCATTCCTCTGTCCGCTAGTATCTCCCAGCAAAGCCCGGAATAAACATTTTCAGAAGGGTCAAGACAAGAAAAAAAACCTCCTGATCAATTCGAGTCAGGAGGTTTTGTCATGTTATGCTGATGTTTTATCTTGGCCGACAACTGTGCCGTCTTTTAATACAAGACGCGGTGCTTCACCGTCTGCGACTGTCGCTCCGGTAATGACACATTTTTCAATATCATCGCGGGACGGCAGATCAAACATGACGTCAAGCATGATGCCTTCAATGATAGAACGCAGGCCGCGTGCGCCTGTTTTACGCTCGATCGCTTTTTTCGCAATTTCAGATAATGCCTCGTCTTCAAATTCAAGCTCAACATCATCAAGTTCTAACATTTTCTTGTATTGTTTGACGAGTGCGTTTTTCGGTTTAGTCAGAATTTCAACCAGTGCCGTTTCGTCAAGCTGCTCAAGGCTTGCAATGACAGGAAGACGGCCGATGAATTCAGGAATCAGACCGAAACGGAGCAAGTCTTCCGGAAGAACTTTAGAAAGCAGTTCTTCTTTTTCCAGGTCTGCCGCTTTATTATCAGAGCCGAAACCGATGACTTTTTGTCCGAGACGGCGTTTGATGATTTGTTCAATGCCGTCAAATGCACCGCCGCAAATGAACAGAATGTTCGTCGTATCGATCTGGATGAACTCCTGATGAGGATGTTTGCGTCCTCCTTGAGGCGGCACGCTTGCAACCGTTCCTTCAAGAATTTTCAGCAGCGCCTGCTGAACACCTTCGCCTGATACGTCGCGTGTAATGGACGGGTTTTCAGATTTTCGCGCTACTTTATCGATTTCATCGATATAAATAATGCCTTTTTCTGCTTTTTCCACATCATAGTCTGCTGCCTGAATCAGCTTGAGGAGGATGTTTTCTACGTCCTCACCGACATATCCGGCTTCAGTCAGAGATGTAGCGTCCGCGATCGCAAACGGCACGTTCAGAATACGGGCAAGCGTCTGGGCAAGAAGTGTTTTCCCGCTTCCAGTCGGTCCGATTAAAGAAATATTACTTTTAGAAAGCTCGACATCATCCACTTTACTGTTGGAATTGATGCGTTTGTAATGGTTGTATACCGCAACCGCAAGTGATTTCTTCGCCTGATCCTGTCCGATGACATATTCATTCAGAATCTCACGGATTTCCTGCGGCTTCGGAACGTCTTTAAATTCGACTTCTTCTTCCGTACCAAGCTCTTCCTCTACGATTTCTGTACAGAGCTCAATACATTCGTCGCATATATATACACCCGGTCCTGCAACCAGCTTACGAACCTGATCTTGCGTTTTTCCGCAGAACGAGCATTTCAATTGTCCTTTTTCCTCGTTGAATTTAAACATTCTTTCACCCCTTAATCTTGTCTCACTTTTTCTTTTACCTGAAGGGCAAAAGAAAACGGTTCTTGCTACGATCGAGTATGTATTGCATTTTACCATACTTTCCAGTAAGACGGTAACAATGTGTTTCGCACTTGCACATTCTATATGTATGACGAAAAACAGCCCGGCAATGACTATCTTGCCCCAAGAAAAAGAGTTATATCATAATTGTACAAAACAAGGCACGAATTAATCGCGCCCTGTTTTATTATGTCTATTATTATGAACCATATTAACGGTTTTCTACAAGAAAATCAATTGCTTTTCGAACTTTTAAATCTTCTTTCATCGCGTCAGTTGAACCGATTGCCTGCTTGATGTTTTCAACCGGCATGTTGTAAGCTTCAGCCATTTTAGTCAGCTCAGCTTCAACTTCTTCGTCTGTTACTTCAAGGTTTTCAGCTTGAGCGATCGCTTCAAGAGTCAGGTTTGATTTTACGCGTTTTGCGGCATCTTCTTTCATTTGCTCTTTTAACGCGTTTTCGTCTTGGCCTGAGAATTGAGTGTAAAGCTCAAGGTTCATGCCTTGCATTTGCAGACGCTGTTCGAATTCTTTCAGCATGCGGTCAAGCTCAGTGTCGATCATCGCTTGAGGAACATCAGCTTCAGCGTTTTCAGATGCTTTCAGAACAAGCTCTTCACGCAATTTAGCGTCAGCTTCGTTTTCTTTCGCTTCTTCAAGGCGTTTTTTTGTTTTCTCAGTTAATTCAGCAAGCGTTTCAACTTCTTCGTCAATGTCTTTTGCGAATTCGTCGTTAAGCTCAGGAAGCTCTTTCGCTTTGATTTCATGAATTTTCACTTTGAAAACAGCTGGTTTTCCAGCAAGCTCTTCAGCGTGGTACTCTTCAGGGAATGTTACTTCAACATCCTTTTCAGCGCCTGCTTCAAGGCCTGTTAACTGCTCTTCGAAGCCCGGGATGAATGAACCTGATCCTACTTCAAGTGAGTAGTTCTCAGCTTTTCCGCCTTCAAACGCTTCGCCGTCAACAAAACCTTCGAAGTCAAGAACGACTGTATCGCCGTTTTCAACAGCGCCTTCTTCTTTCACGACAAGCTCAGCCTGACGCTCTTGAAGCGCTTTAAGTTCGTTTTGTACATCTTCGTCAGTAACGGCAGTGTCATCTTTTTCGATTCCTAAGCCTTTGTAGTCGCCAAGTTTCACTTCCGGTTTTACAGTCACTTTTGCAGTGAAAATCAAGCTTTCGCCTTTTTCGATTTTTTCAACATCGATTTCAGGGCGGTCTACAGGCTCAATGCCGGCTTCTTCAACCGCTTTAGGGTATTCTACAGGAAGTAAAATATCTAAAGCATCCTGGTAAAGAGCTTCAACGCCGAAACGCTGTTCGAATAAACCGCGGGGAACTTTCCCTTTGCGGAATCCAGGAATAGAAACCTGTTTTACTACTTTTTTAAATGCATCATCAAGAGCTGTTTTGAACGTATCCGCATCAACTTCAACCGTTAATACGCCTTCGTTGCCTTCTTGTTTTTCCCATTTTACAGACATGTGTTTCCCTCCAAAAATCTATTCAGGTTGTGTCGGTCTTCCATTCTAAAGCAATCCGCGGCTTTGTCAAAGAAAAAACCGCTTTGAATCAGAATCATTATGTAATGAACTGGCAGCCTGTCCAACCGTAATTCTCATTTCAGTTAAACCGCTATACATAAATACAACCACTATATTATAACATAACGCCTACCGCTTTCAACTATATGGTGTGATTTACAAATAAGAAATTTCTTCAATATCCTTAATCATCGTGCAGGCTTCTTCAAGTTCGCGGCTGTCAAACTCGTACATCATATGAAGTTCCTCCGGCTCAATGTCAATACCGTGCATCTCGTAACCGACCTTATGAAGCGCCGCCGCCCATAAATCTGCGTTCAAAAACTTCGGCATAAAAGGGTGCAGGACGTACAGATGCCTTCTCCACAGCTCCTCGACGGCAGCGTATAATGTAGGGTTTTCATTGCCGAGCGTTTCATCAAGCACCCGTAGAACGCGATGCAAAATCGGAGCCGCATCAGGCTGAACCGTTTCACTCGGAACCGCGGTCATTGAATCGCCGAATTTTGTAATATGAACCGGCTTGCTGTAGTCATGCTCCGCCATCAGCGTCAAAATCATCGTCTTGATAAGCGGATGCGCGCCCGGATCTTGAAGAATTGTTTTTAAGAGACCCGTGTATTTTGCAATATTGCGGTCTTTGAGAGAATGAATCAGATTCATTTGTTCAGCGGGGCTGTTCAGCACTTTTTCCGCATCAAGAATATCCTCGTATTCCTCCTCCCACGCTTCATCCTGCTGGTCGGGATCGGTCATTTTGCGGCTGAATTCGAGCAGCCGGTAGAATTGCTCCGCACTTTCTGCGGGCAGCTGGTTTTCTTCCAGCACAGCTTCAATTGTGCTTTTGACTTCTTCATATTGTTTCAGCTGAATTAAAATGGTCATGTACACCTGCAGTACGGTGAAATAATGCCCGTACCCTTCATTCAGCATTTTCTCGCAAACTTGTTTTGCTTCTTCCAATTCCCCGAGTTCCAGAAAACAAATCGCCATGCCTAAATGTACGTCGGACTCGGTATCGCCGTGGCTTACCGCCTCTGAGAACAGTTCGAGGGCCTCCTGATACTGTTTATCCTTCATGGCGGCCATCCCTTTATCAACCAAGCGTTCTTTCAGACGGGGGAAAGGAATGATATCAGCTTTTTTCTTGTCATGCGTCATACTTTATTTCCTTTCAGGCGCTATTTTTTTCAAGTGTATCAACACGCGTCAGGAAACACAAGAAAGGATGGTGCGCACGGTGAAAAAAGCCGCCGGACAGATGCCGGTCGGCTTTTTTCAGGCTTGAAGCCAAGAACTTCTTTTCGATTCAAACTGCTGTATGTCGTCTTCCAGCAGAAGCGTTAATGAAATTTCATCATAACCGTTAATCAGCATTTCCTTCCAGTGAGGATCGACTTCAAATGAAATCTCTTTTCCTTCACTGTCGTGAATGAGCTGGTTTTCCAAATCAACCGTCATGTTAAGAGACTGATTTTCATATTGACCGGCGAGTTTTTTCCACTGATCATACGGCATACGGATGGGAAGCATACCGTTTTTAAAACAGTTTTGATGAAAAATATCGGCAAATGACGGAGCAATGATGATTTTGAAGCCGTAATCATCCAGCGCCCAAGGAGCGTGCTCACGGGATGATCCGCAGCCGAAATTCTCTCCGGCAATTAATATGGACGCGCCTTCATAGACTTTGCGGTTTAATTCAAATTCAGGATCAGGCTCACCGTTCTCAAGGTATCTCCAATCAAAAAACGCGAATCTGCCGTATCCTGTTCTTTCAATTCTTTTCAAAAACTGTTTCGGAATAATCTGGTCCGTATCGACGTTGATCCGGTTTAAGACAGCCGCTTTTCCCGTATGCGTTTTTAAAGGTTCCATCTTTTCGCGCACTCCTTACACAACTGTTTTTTCTTGATAAAACTTTCTTACATCGACGAAATGCCCGTGAATGGCCGCCATTGCCGCCATCGCCGGACTGACAAGGTGTGTTCTCGCGCCTTTTCCCTGCCTGCCTTCGAAGTTGCGGTTGGAAGTGGAAGCGCATCGTTCCCCTTCAGGCACGACATCATTGTTCATACTGAGGCACATGCTGCAGCCTGATTCTCTCCATTCAAAGCCGGCCTCGAGAAACACGCGGTGCAGCCCTTCTTCTTCGGCCTGCTGTTTCACGCTTTGAGAACCCGGCACCACAATGGCTCTGACGCTGTCGGCGACTTTTCGGCCTTTGATCATATCCGCAGCCTGGCGAAGATCGGTCATCCGCGAATTTGTACAGGAGCCGATAAACACATGCTCGACTTTAATATCTTCAATTTTTTGATTCGGTGAGATTCCCATGTATTCGTACGCGCGGATGGCTTCTTTTTTACCGTCTTCAGAATCAATCGTTTCCGGCGCCGGTATTTGGGCATCGACCGGGAGAACCATGCCGGGATTGACGCCCCATGTTACCATTGGAGAAATCTCGCTGCCGTCTAACACGATGGAATGATCGTATACGGCCCCCGGATCGGTTTTTAACGCTTTCCATTCTGCGGCGGCTTTTTCAAATTCCTCGCCTTTTGGCGCGTATTTACGGTTTTTACAGTATTCAATCGTCGTGTCATCAGGAGCGATCAGTCCCGCCCGTGCTCCCGCTTCTATTGACATATTGCAGACGGTCATGCGTTCGTCCATAGACATGTTTCTGAATACTTCCCCGGTGTATTCAATGACATATCCGGTACCGAATTTCACCCCGTATTTTCCGATGACCGACAAGATGACATCCTTAGCAGTCACTCCTTTTTGGAGCGTTCCGTCAACGCGGATTTCAAGCGTTTTCGGCCGCTGCTGCCACAATGTCTGAGTGGAAAGAACATGTTCCACCTCACTTGTGCCGATACCGAAGGCAAGCGCTCCGAACGCGCCGTGAGTCGATGTATGGCTGTCTCCGCAAACGATCGTTTTCCCCGGCAGTGTCAGACCAAGCTCAGGCCCGACTACGTGAACGATTCCCTGGTCTGCGCTGTGAAGATCCGCAAGACGGACGCCGAACTCCTCGCAATTCCGTTCAAGCGCGGTTACTTGGCGCTTTGCGACTTCATCTTTAATGTCAAAACGGTTGACGGTCGGAATATTGTGGTCCATCGTCGCGAATGTGTTCTGCGGCCGTCTGACCTTTCTTCCCTTCTGCCTTAACCCTTCAAACGCCTGAGGAGACGTCACCTCATGAATTAGGTGCAGATCAATATAGAGAAGGTCGGGTTTTCCTTCACCGCTTTTTACAACATGCCGATCCCAAATCTTTTCGATGATTGTTCGAGGCATCATCTTTGTTTCCTCCCTCTACCTATGAACTAAGACCGCTTTCTTTAAAGCGTCACACTATAGATTTTGTATTCGAGCCGGCTAATGCGGCTTTTACTTTTTCAGTAATGTCATGCGTTCCGGCATATTGGCCGTCCCGGGCGATATCACGTGTACGGCTGCCGTCTGCAAGCACCTTTGCGACCGCCTTTTCCACCGCCTGCGCTTCGTTTTCAAGTCCGAAAGATGTTCTCAAAAGCATCGCCGCTGATAAAATCGCCGCAAACGGATTGGCCATCCCTTTACCGGCGATGTCAGGCGCAGATCCATGCACGGGTTCAAACAAGTGAAGACCTGAACTTGATAAACTGGCTGACGGCAGCATGCCGAGCGAGCCTGTCAGCATGGAGGCTTCATCGCTTAAAATATCGCCGAACATATTCTCAGTTACGATGACGTCAAATTGGCTCGGAGCGTAGATGAGCTGCATCGCGGCATTATCGACAAGCATATGTTCAAGCGTCACGTCAGGAAATTCTTTTGCGATTTCCTCTGCGGTTTCCCGCCACAGCCTGCTTGAAGAAAGCACATTCGCCTTATCAACGGACGTCACTTTTCCTTTTCTGCCGGCAGCCATCCTAAAGGCTTCTCTGACAACGCGTTCGATTTCTTCTTTCTTATAAAAAAGGGTATCGACCGCTTCCTTTTCTCCCGCTTCATTGACATACTGTCTGCTCGGTTCTCCGAAGTAGAGGCCGCCCGTCAGTTCCCTGACGATTACAAAGTCGACGCCGCTGATATATTCTTTTTTCAGCGGAGATGCCTCAGACAAGCTTTCAAATACGGTCACGGGACGCAGATTGGCAAACAGGCCGAGTTTTTTTCTGATGCCGAGCAGGCCTTTTTCCGGTCTGAGCTCCGGAGGATTTTGGTCCCATTTCGGTCCGCCGACTGCCCCGAGCAGGATGGCGTCGGATCTTTCACAAAGAGCCACCGTCTCCTCAGGAAGGGGGTTTTGATGGGCGTCAATGGCCGCTCCCCCGATCAGTCCGTTTTCAAATTCAAATTCATGTCCGAATTGTTCGGCAATGCTTTTCAATACATCTGCCGCTGATTCCGCCACTTCCGGTCCGATTCCGTCACCGGGAAGCAAAGCAATGCGTTTTTTCAAATCAAACGTTCTCCTTTCTATTACGAGCCGACCGCAGTCTGTCTCTTTAATCCGTCTATATTGCAATCCAGCACCAATTGCCGGTTCACGGCGTTCAAATATGCTTTTGCAGAAGCTTCCAGAACATCCTGCGCGATTCCCCGCCCTGATGATTCTTTTCCGTTCACGGTCACTCTGACGTAAACCTGAGCCAGTGCGTCTTCGCCTTTCCGGTTGGATTGGATGCGGTAGTCTGTCAGTTCAATATTTTTATCGATGCAGCGCCCGAGCGTATTATAAACGGCTTCTACGCTGCCCGCCCCCGTTGCCGCCTCTTGCATCAGCTGTTCGTTTTCCTGATTTTTTAAAGAGACTGTTGCAGTCGGCACCTGAGACGTCCCGTAATGCACTTGCAGAGACAAAAATTCATAGCCGATTTTTTTGTCCGTCACTTTTTCTTCTAAAATAAGAGAAATCAAGTCATCATCAGTGATTTCTTTTTTCTTTTCGGTCAGTTCTTTAAACATCGTAAAATATTTATTGATTTCATCACTATCAAACTGGAATCCAAGCGTATTCAGGCGGTCTTTGAACGCGTGGCGCCCGGAATGCTTTCCGAGTACAAGTGCATCAGCAGTCACGCCGACAAGTTCCGGTGAAATGATTTCATATGTTGATTTTTCTTTCAGGAAACCGTCTTGGTGAATGCCGGACTCATGTGCGAAAGCGTTATCTCCGACGATTGCTTTGTTGCGGGGAACGGCCATGCCCGTCAGTTTGCTGACAAGATCACTCGTCCGCTTTAATTCATGAAGATTGAGAGATGAATCGGCTTGATGCGCGTCATTTCTGACATGAAGCGCAACGGCGATTTCCTCTAGCGCGGCGTTCCCGGCTCTTTCTCCTATGCCGTTAATGGCGCATTCAATTTGATCAGCGCCGTTCTCAATTGCTGAAAGTGAGTTGGCAACCGCCATTCCGAGATCATCGTGGCAATGGGCTGAGAGCTTTACCCGGCTGATATTCGGAACGTGTTCCTTCATATATTTAAAGATGTTTCCGTATTCAGCCGGCGTCAGGTAACCTACAGTGTCCGGCAGGTTGATGACGCTCGCGCCGGCATCAATCACTTTTTCCACGATTTCAGCCAGAAACGGGAGTTCGGTGCGGCATGCGTCTTCTGCTGACCATTGAACGATCGGAAAGCGTTCTTTTGCATACTTCACCATTTCAACCGCTTTTTCCTTAACCTCTTCCCGCGTCATTTTCAGCTTATGCTTCAGATGAATGTCAGAGGTGGCGATAAAGATGTGAATCCGCGGGCTGGCCCCGTCTTTCAGCGCTTCCCAGGCTGCGTCGATGTCACCTTTGACAGATCGGGCAAGCCCTGTTACCGAACAATTTTTAATCGTTCTTGCGATTTCCTGCACGGCTAAAAAATCACCTCGGGATGAAGCGGGAAATCCCGCTTCAATAATGTCCACCCCGAGTCTTTCAAGCTGCTTGGCTATCGCCAGTTTCTCCCGGGAATTAAGGTTGACCCCGGGGGATTGTTCACCGTCACGAAGGGTCGTGTCGAAAACATTAATTTTGCGCAACGGAGACCACCGCTTCCTTCTTTTTGCCTTGTTTGACAAACGGCATCATTTCACGAAGCTGTCTGCCGACCTTTTCAATCTGATGCTCGTTTTCGCTTGCATTGATCGCATTGAAGCGAGGACGGTTCACTTGGTTTTCCACGATCCATTCTTTCGCGAATGTACCGTTTTGAATATCCGTTAATACTTGTTTCATCGATTCTTTTACCTTTGCATCGACTACGCGCGGCCCTGAGACAAAATCTCCCCATTGAGCCGTATCAGAGATAGAGTATCTCATGCCCGCCAAGCCTTCTTCATACATCAAGTCTACGATCAGCTTCAGTTCGTGCAGACACTCGAAGTATGCGAGTTCAGGCTGGTAGCCGGCTTCTGTCAGCGTTTCAAAACCCGCTTTGACAAGCGCCGTTAAACCTCCGCACAGAACAGCCTGCTCACCGAACAAATCCGTTTCCGTTTCTTCCTTAAATGTTGTTTCAAGAACGCCCGCACGCGCTCCGCCGATTCCTTTTGCATAAGCAAGAGCCGTATCTTTCGCTTCGCCTGATACATCCTGGTAGATGGCAAACAATGCCGGTACGCCTGCGCCTTGTTCATATGTTCTTCTGACAAGGTGTCCCGGTCCTTTAGGGGCGACAAGGAATACATCCACATCAGCAGGAGGCACGATCTGATGGAAATGGACGTTAAATCCGTGTGCGAATACCAATGACTTGCCCGCCGTCAATTCATCTTTGATTTCAGCTTCATATACTTTTTGCTGCTGTTCATCCGGAAGAAGAACCATAATGATATCAGCCTGGGCAGCCGCTTCTCTTACCGAAAAGACTTTATGACCGTCTTCTTGGGCCTGTGTAAATGATTTGCCTTGTCTGACGCCGACAATGACATCAATTCCGCTTTCTTTTAAGTTCAGCGCATGTGCGTGACCTTGTGAACCGTAACCGATAATCGCTACTTTTTTACCTGCCAATACGTTCTCTTTGATATCACCGTTATAATATACTTTTACCATTTTAATCTCTCCCTTTTTTGTGTTATACAATTGAAATTGTTTTATTGGATGACGCCTTCTGCTGGGTTCCCCTCGCAAAAGCCGTTGTGCCCGTTCTCGCGATTTCTTTAATGCCGTAAGGTTTGAGAAGCTCTATGAGCGCTTCGATTTTATTAGATTCGCCGGTAACCTGAACGACGATGCTGTCTCTTGAGACATCAACGACGGAAGCTCTGAACGGCTCAATGATTCCATTGATTTCCGTTCTGGCCGGCGGTGCGGAAACAACTTTAATCAGTGCAAGCTCACGCTGTACGATTGATTGGTTTGTAATATCCGTCACTTTCAGGACGTCAATTTGTTTGTTAAGCTGCTTTGTCAGCTGCTCTACGTCATTTTCGCCTTCCACATGGACGACAAATGTAATCCTTGAAACACCGCTTGTTTCCGTGTGGCCTACAGTGATGCTTTCGATATTATAGTGTCTTTTTGTAAACAGGCCGGTGATCCGGTTTAATACTCCCGAGCGATTGACCACCGTTAATGTGATAATGCGTTTCAAGGTTTCACCCCCACCATTTCATGAAGTCCTTTACCCGGCGCAATCATCGGGAATACTTTTTCGCTTTTGGCGACCCGGACGTCAATAACGGCCGGTTCTTTTGATGAAAGCGCCTTTTTAAGCTCTTCTTCCGCCTCTTCTTCCGATGAAATCCGGACGCCTTTAATGCCGTAGGCTTCTGACAATTTGACAAAGTCAGGCTGCGCCGAGAATTTGGATTCAGAGTAGCGTTCTTCATAGAAGATTTCCTGCCACTGTCTGACCATGCCCAGACATTCGTTGTTCAAGATAACCACTTTGACAGGAAGATTCAGCTGCCGGATGACATCTAATTCCTGAAGGGTCATCTGAAAACCGCCGTCTCCGAGGATGGCAACGACCGTGGCGTTACGATCGGCCAGCTGCGCTCCGATAGCCGCCGGAAGGCCGAAGCCCATTGTGCCGAGCCCCCCCGAGGTCACCCACTTATCAGCCTTTCGGAAAGGATAAAACTGAGCCGCCCACATCTGGTGCTGGCCGACATCCGTCGCCACAATCGCCTCTCCATTTGTGAATTGGTGAATATACTCAATCAGCTTTTGGGGTTTTAAGCCCTCTTCTCTGTTGTCTGTATACCAAAGCGGATATTCTTCTTTCCATTCTGAAAGCTGCTGTTTCCATTCCTCTGTCTGTCCCTGTTTTCCGTTTTGCTTCAATAATTCCTGAAGGACGATTTTACTGTCGCCGACCACCGGAATCTGCGTTTCAATAATTTTTCCGATTTCAGCAGGATCAATATCGATATGCGCTACTTTGGCCGATTTTGCAAAATGCTTCAGATTTCCGGTCACACGATCATCGAACCGCGCTCCGATGCTGATCAACAAATCACAGTGGTAAAGCGCCATGTTCGCTGTGTATGTGCCGTGCATCCCCGCCATTCCCAGAAATAGAGGATGGTCTGCCGGGAAACCGCCCAGACCGAGGAGCGTGTGCGCTACCGGTATTTGCTGCTGTTCGACATAATTTTTTAAATCTTCTGAAGCTTTACCGTGCAAAACACCCGCTCCGGCTAAAATAACCGGCTTTTTCGCACTGCTGACAGCTTCCACGAGCTTTCGGATCTGCAGATAGTTAGGCTCTTTTACCGGCTGATAACCCGGAAGGCTGATCTCGTGATCATATCTGAACTCTCCTTCAAATGCTGCGACATCCTTCGGTATATCAATTAATACCGGGCCCGGTCTTCCCGTCGTGGCGATATGGAACGCCTCTTTAATTACACGGGGGAGATCTTCCGGACGGCGGACTTGGTAGCTGTGTTTCGTAATCGGCATCGTAATTCCTAAAATGTCGGCTTCCTGGAAAGCGTCGCTGCCGATGACCGAAGTGGCCACCTGCCCGGTAAACACTACGAGCGGCAGTGAATCAATCATCGCATCCGCAAGACCGGTAACTAAATTTGTCGCTCCGGGTCCTGAAGTAGCAATCACAACCCCCGGCTTTCCGGAGACTCTCGCATACCCTTCTGCCGCATGAATCGCGCCTTGCTCGTGCCGGGGCAGGATGTGAACCAATCCTGATTGATAAAGCTTATCGTAAATCGGAAGAACGGCTCCCCCCGGATATCCGAAGATCATTTCGACTTTTTCTTTCTTTAATGATTCAATCAGCATCAGAGCCCCGTTCATTGTTTTTGTACATTCGGCAGACAAAGAATCCGCCTGTACATTTGTGCCCATTTTCAGTTCCTCCTTTTCAATGTTCCCTTCTAAAATCCAATTCATAAAACGCAGCGCCGGCTGACGCAAATAAAAAAGCCTTCCCACCCACATTCAGCCAAGCATTTCATGCGATAGCCAAAAGGGGCGAAAAGGCTTTGCTTTCCGCGGTACCACCCTTGTTTACGGTCATATGCAGACCGTCTCATGGATAATGATTATCCGTTTTGATAACGAGTAAACATTGCGTTCACTCGGCCGAGTCCTACTCTTTACATTTCAGACCGGCACTCTGAGGGGAGTTCACTTTGATTTGTTTTACCGGCTCTCAGCGTTACCGGCTCTCTGTGAAAAACTTCAGCAAAGCTACTTATCCTCTTCTGCGCTTTTTATTATGGCAGCTCTTTTATTAAAAAAGAACCTTCGTTTGTTTGTTTTTTCAGTGTTTTATGATTTTTCTTTTTAGCGTGAATCATTTATTTATTTTTGTTTGAACTCATATTACGCCCGTTTGCAGACAGTGTCAACAGCATTTTTATAATTATTAGACAATTTAGATTAATCAATCTACTTTGTATACGCTTTCATTACTGGTACAAAGGGATCTGTAAATATTAAAAGTTTTTATCATTTTTTTATTAATCTCTCAAGATTACATGAAATTTTTCCGTTCATATACGAATATGTCACATTTTATTACACGATTTTTCTCTGTCCTTCCGGCATGCTTGTCAGATATTCCGTTCGATTGAACAGGCTCTTTATACAGACATACGCATACACTGTTCTTATCTCGTAAGAAATGAGTGATGTCATGAATAAGATGTTATCAGGTATGCAGGGCCTGCCTCCTGGATTTCCGCCTTTACCGGTCTTACCGCCGCAGTCTTATTATCCCCCGGTCCCGATGCATACAGCACCATATCAAGGCGGCCCTTCTTTTCAGCAGGGATTTCCGTCATCCGGATACGGACAGCAGACCCCGCAAAGCACGCTGTCATTCGCCGGACAGCAATTCGTTCCGTACCCTTATACATCCGGGTACTACGGCCAAACCTTCAGTGACGTCGGCGGAAGCCTCGGCGCAGGGGTCCATCCCGGCGCGCTCGGAGGCGGTTTCAGCGGCCATGCCGGGGGCTTCAGCGCTCCGAGCGGATTCAGATGATACAAAAACCGGTCTCACACGGCCGGTTTCTTTTCATATTCACAGAGTATAACGGTCATTCCATTGATTCATTTCCTGCTCCGTATAGTAATCAGCCCTTGAAACCTCAACAATGATTAAACCGCATTGAGTGATTAAAAATTGCTTCAGTTCCTCAAACAGCTCGTCTTTTCCGCAAAAGATCGTTTCTATATTGTGATTTTTATATGCAAATGCGTACTTCAAAAGCTAATTCCTCCTGCTGTCTTTCTATCGATTATTGACAAAATGTATGATAGAAATTAGATAATTTACCACTAAAGGGCCCCTTAAGTATCTTTATACATATATTTATTACGGTAAATATTACATTAAGTTTCATTTATATTAAAATAACTTTACAATTTTCATCGAATACGGAACTTTTGTTTCGTAAAATAAAAAATAAAATACAAAAAAACCTCAAACCCATTGTCAGGGCTTGAGGTTTTTTATACGTCCCAGGAGAGATTCGAACTCCCGACCGACGGCTTAGAAGGCCGTTGCTCTATCCGGCTGAGCTACTGGGACATGAAAAACAAATATCTGCTGATCATTTTACCATGATATCAGCGAATTGACAATATAGTCATCCGATAAAAAAGGCCAGCGGCATCAGTTTTCACTCTGATGTCACCAGCTCTTTTTTTGTACGTCCCAGGAGAGATTCGAACTCCCGACCGACGGCTTAGAAGGCCGTTGCTCTATCCAGCTGAGCTACTGGGACAGCTTTTGCTTTATGTATCAGCGACAAGATTTATTATATACAGGTTCAAATCATAAGTCAATATTTTTTTAAAAACTTTTGATGGGGAAGAATGAAATCTCCCCCATCACTTGTTAAAAACTGATTGTATTCCCCAAGTCCTTCAATTCCCGACCCGTTTCGTCGTAAAATGTCACGGCGCCTTCTCTTTCTGTAAGAGTAAGAATGGCATAGCTTTTCACATTGCGGACTCTCGGAAGACGGATGCTGCCCGGATTAATCAAAAGCTTGCCCCGGAGCACTTCACTCCCGGCAATATGTGAATGGCCGAAGCAGACGATATCCGCCCCAAGCTCTTCCGCCCGGTAAAAAACAGTTAAAAGTGACTGTTTAATGCCGTGAAGATGCCCGTGAACGGCCAGAATTTTCTTTGAACCGGCGTCCAGAAGGAGTTCATCCTGAAACCCGCCGCCAAAGTCGCAATTGCCTTTTACCGTGTGATATGGCGTAAGCGCCGGATGTGCGGCGTCAAGCTCTGAATCACCGCAATGAATCATCAGATCCGCTTCGTCTTCGTGCCGCTTTGCAATCGTCTCCAGCTCGTCTTCAAGGCCGTGACTGTCACTTATTATCAGCACTTTCATTGCATACGCTCCCCCTTATGAATCAAGCAGCTTTGACAGTTTCTTGAGCGCCTCAGCCCTGTGGCTGATTTTGTTTTTCTCAGCGCTTGTCAGCTGGGCCATGGTTTTATCTTTATCTTTTACAATAAAAATGGGGTCATAGCCGAATCCGTTATCTCCTTCGGGCCCTTCCGCGATATACCCTTCAACATGACCTTCGACCGTTTTTGTTTCCTGCCCCGGCATGCTGACGGCAAGGGCGCAGCGGAAACGGGCCGTGCGCTGCTCTTTTTCGATGCCTTTTAATTCTGACAGCACCTTATCCATATTCGCCGTATCATCTTTTGCTTCTCCGGCATAACGGGCTGAATAAACGCCCGGTCTGCCTCCAAGGTTGTCCACCGATAAACCGGAGTCGTCTGCAATGACCATTTTGTTTACGGCTTTTGCCACGGCTTCCGCTTTTAAGATGGCGTTTTCTTCAAAGGTATGTCCGGTTTCTTCAATTTCTTCCGTAAATCCGATTTCCGCCAAAGAAGAGACGCTGTAGCCTTTCGGTTCGAGTATTTCCTTGAATTCTTTCACTTTTCCCTGATTGTGTGTCGCAATAATGGCTTCTTTCACGGTGATCAGGCCTCTCTTTCTTATTTCAGTTCAGGCAATGTTTCTCCCAGCACTTCTTTTTGCTTTTGAATAAGCGTCTGGATTCCTTTTTCGGCAAGATTTAACAGTCCGTTTAAATCTTCACGGGAGAATGTGGCTTCTTCGCCCGTCCCTTGAAGCTCTACAAAACGTCCGCTTCCCGTCATGATAATATTCATGTCGACTTCAGCCGCCGAATCCTCTTCATAATTCAGATCCAAAAGAAGGCCTTCTTCTTTATCCATCCCGACAGAAATGGCCGCGAGATAATCTGTCACAGGAGAGGTTTTGATAACGCCGCTTTTTACGAGTTTGCCGATCGCAATGGCCATTGCCAAGAAGGCGCCGGTAATGGAAGCCGTTCTTGTTCCGCCGTCAGCTTGAATGACGTCACAGTCGATCCAGATCGTCCGTTCGCCGAGCTTCTCCAAATCAACGACGGCCCGGAGCGCGCGCCCGATCAGCCGCTGAATTTCCATCGTTCTGCCGGAGACCTTTCCTTTTGAAGATTCTCTTATCGTTCTTTGATTCGTCGCGCGGGGAAGCATGCTGTATTCCGCGGTGATCCAGCCTTTTCCTCCGCCGCGTAAAAATGGCGGCACCCGGTCTTCCACAGATGCATTACAGATGACCTTCGTATTTCCCGCTGTAATTAAAACAGAGCCTTCCGGGTGAGTGATAAAATCCAAATCAAATGTGATAGGGCGCAGCTCATCGTGCTGTCTTCCGTCGTGTCTCATATTTTACCTCCGATTATATGTACATAAACCTTTTGTTCCGGATTGTGAATAAAGAAAGAGGCAGCCGGAACGCTAACCTCTTTTTTACTAGTATATCAAAAATCGCAAATTAAAAACTACCCGTATTAACTTGTGACGGCCTCGAAACAGGTTTTGAAAGGGATTCTCCTTTTTCATTCACCAGTTCTGATTTTCCGTTTACTTTTATAGAAACACTTTTGATCGACGGCTGTTCGGTTAACGTGAGGACGATGCTGTCCAGTACGCCCGATGACACCATTTTTGTTTTTTCGTCGGCGCTTCCGTAAATGGAGCTGTTAAAGTCCAGTGTAACCTGGCCGTCTTTTACTTTCGGCTTGCTGAGAAGCTTAACATCGTTATTAAAGTCCGTCAAAAGCCCGCTTGCTTTGCCCGGTCCGTCGGCGAGCTGTTCAACGGCAGCGGTGATGTCATTTGTTTCCGAATTGTCAATCCGCTTTGTGACAGGCACGTAGTATTCGCTCGTCTCTGTTTCCGCCAGATAATATACAGTCAGCGGATGGGTGTCTGTCAGATCATTCACTCCGGCCGTTTCAATATTAATCCCGTCTTTTCTGCTTAAGTCACCCGTAATCGGCGTGCCGCCCACAGGCATTTCTTTCAGTTCGTGCCCGTTGATTCTGATTTTGACTTTATCTATTGAGCTGAATTGGGTAAGCGTCCATGTAATCGATTGCAGGATTTTTTGTTCGTCTTCTTTTTTATAGTTTTTAAATTCCTTCGAAAAATCAGCGACAGCAGTGCCGTCTTTTTTAATATCGACGTTTACCGTCGTATCCACAGGGAGCACCGCTCTGAAGCCGTTCGGCAGGATTTCTGACACAGGCCCTCCCTGAACTAAATACTCAAGGGCCTGCTTTGCGGTTCCCTCACTGTTCGGAAGAGGCAGTGTCTGTGCTGCGACATAGCCGTTTTTATCAATCAGATACAGCTCTCGCATGACTGTATTGGCCGGCTGGTCGGCTTTAGAAGTACCGTTTTTCTCTGACTGCTTTGGTTTTGCCTGAATTCCCGCTTCATCCTTTACATATGAAATGTCTTGAGGCGGGTCAATTTCCCCGGCTGTTTTATCGGATTGAAACAAACCGCATCCAGATAACACAAAAGCCGAAGTAAGACATGTTGCAGCAATGACTGCAGGTCCTTTTTTCAGCATACTTTTCCCTCCTAAGGCTGTTTGTACTATGATGTATACGAGCCCTATCCGGGAAATAGACCGGGAAGCGCAAAAAAACCCGCCGTAAACAGCGGGTTTTTTGATTTATTTTCTGACCGGCTCTTGAAGGGAGATGCACTCGACATGGCCGATTTCGTGGCCGAACCAGTCTTCGGCAATTTTTGCGAAGCCGTTCCGCTCTCCCGTTGTAAGAAATTGATGCTCCGGTGCATGTTTCGATTGGTTTAACAAACCTTTATAAGACAAGATGGTGCTCACTTCTCTCGCCGTCTCGTCTCCGGAGGAAATGATTTTCACATGCTCTCCCATATAGTTCTGAATCGGATCTTTTAAAATCGGATAATGCGTACATCCTAAAATCAAGGTGTCAATTGATGTACCTTTTAAAGGCTCAAGCGATGCTTCAATCGCTTCCTCCGCTGATTCCTGAAGAAACCGTCCGCTTTCCACAAACGGCACGAGCAGCGGACAAGCCGTGTTCTCAACTTGAAGTTCTGCGTTTAACCCGAGCAGCGCCTGCTCATACGCTCTGCTTTTAATGGTATTGACCGTGCCGATGACGCCGATATGCTGGTTTTTCGTGACCTTTATCGCCGTTCTCGCACCCGGCTGAATGACGCCGACAACCGGAATATCCGTTTTGCGCTGAATATCCTCCAAGGCAATGGCCGTGGCCGTATTGCAGGCGATCACGAGCATTTTGATATGGTGGTTTTCCAGCAGGTAATCGGTCATTTCCCACGTGTATTGAAGAACTTCTTCTTCAGGACGCGGGCCGTACGGGCAGCGTTTTGTATCTCCCACATAGATGATATTTTCCTTCGGTAGCTGTCTCATGATTTCCTTAGCAACGGTTAACCCGCCAACCCCGGAATCAATGACTCCTATCGGCTGTTCCAACAAAATCGCCTCATTTTCTTTTCATTTCATGCTGCAGTTTCAATAATGATTTTTCGAAAGCGGCTGTTTCTTCTTCGGAAAATGTCGCAAACATATCCCGCAAATAAGCCTGTCTTTTCAAAATCACTTCTTGGATAATGCGCTCTCCTTCAGCGAGAAGATGAATTCTGACGACCCGTCTGTCAGCCGGGTCTTTGACCCGCTCGACAAGCTTATTTTTTTCCATGCGGTCTATCAGATCCGTCGTCGTGCTGCAAGCCAAATACATTTTGCCTGATAATTCGCCTATTGTCATATCCCCCAATTCATAAAGCCATTGAAGCCCCACGAATTGCGGCGGTGTAATTGCATATTGGTTAAGGATTTCTCTTCCTTTTTGTTTAATGATCGCAGCGATATGGCGGAGTGATTTTTCGATATCCGCAACATGCTCTACAGATTTTGATGTCATTTGTCCATCCCTCACTCAAGGATCTTTCTGGGCTATGCGCTCCGTGTCTATTTTCCTTCTTTTTTTAAGAAAATGCAAGACTGACGGAGAAAAAGGAAAACCGGGATTTTACCGCATGCCCAACAGCCCGGGCGCCAACGCAAATAACCGGCTCCTTCTCGAAAAGAAGGAAAACCGGCAAGAATCAGAGCTCTAGCTCACCCATTCTAAGAAGCTCGACAACAGCTTGCGAACGCCCTTTCACACCTAACTTCTGCATGGCATTTGTTATGCATATCTTTTGCAAACATAAATGAGAATGATCACTGGAATTTATAATGAAAATCAACGGTTCCATCTTCATGAATGACCAATTTTTCGATAAGCGCATGAAACGCCTCATACAAATCCTGGTCCTTTTTCTTTAGGAGACTGAAGGCGATTTTAATGTTGGTAATGTCAATTGATTCTTCTTCTTCACGCTCAAGCAGAAACAGCTTATCATTTAACTGTTCCAGTTGATCCTCGATCTCTTTCCGCTTGGATTGGAATTCGGCTTTTGAGATCATTTGGTCTTCGAGAAATAATTCCAGCAGCCGTTTATGTTTTTTCTCAGCTGCTTCAATTTGAACTTTTGTTTCTCTGATCCGCCGTTTCTTTTTCTCTTCATAATCTGATTTCACATTCAGTTTTAACTTACGGCCCTTCTCCTTGAGCTTTTCAATGACTATTTCGCGTAAGTCTTTGTACTGGATGGGCGGGTGAGAAATACACATGTTTTTCCCTCCGCGTCGGTAGGCGCTGCACTTCACATAATTGTGCTCCACTTTTACGCCGTCTTTCTTCCTGCGTCTATAACTGAACAGAATGACCATGTTCGCGCCGCAAACACCGCATTTCATTAAGCCGCGAAGTTCGTTTTTCGGATTGAAACGCCGTTTTTTCAGCACATGCTTTTTATTATTCGCCTTTTCGTAATCTTCCAGTGTAATGATCTTCGGCGCCCAATCTTTATAAATCGTCCATTTTTCCTCTGGGTTACGGATGAATTTTTTTCGCCCCCCGATTTTCACTTGAGTATACCGGTTTGCAATGAACACACCGCAATAGATCGGATTTTGTAAAATCCTTTGAACAGTTGATAGTTGCCATCGCTCATTCTGCTGAGGCTTGGGAATATTGCCGAGCAGCAATTCTTCATTTAATTTGTGCACAACTCTCTTTTGGCCGTAACCGTGATTATTGTATAAATCAAAAATCATGCGAATCACTTTTGCTTGTTCTTCGTAAATTTCAAGAAACTTGCCGTTTTTCTTATACCCATACGGAACCCGGCCTGAATGTTCCCCGCGCCTTGCTTTCGCTGCGAGTGCGCTACTTGCTGAAACCGATATTGTCTGTGGGTATTGAGCAGCAAACATGGAAAACATTTCGAACTTCATTGAGTTTTTTCCTTCATATAAACTGTCATATCCCTCTTCCAACGTAACTACACGAACGCCGTGCGCCAGCAAAACCTCTTTTATATCCAGCGCATCCTTCAGATCCCTTGCAAGCCGGCTGATGGATTTAAATACAACCATTTTCAATTTGTGATTCTTGGCCTTGTTTAAAATTAACTGCATGGCTTTACGGTCGAGAAGAATTGTTCCGCTTATACCATCGTCCAGCTGGATAGCCTCGTCTTTCCATTCATAGTTGTTTTTTTCAATCCAGTGATGGCATATGTCTATCTGGTTTTGTATGGATGTTGTTTGGCTATCCTTTTCAGACGAAACCCTGGCATAAACCGCGTAGGGATAATCTTCATATCTGATCAATTCCTCTGTATTTTTTTCCTCAAAAAACAAAATATCACCCCGTTTGCAAAAGGTACATTTTTCAAAATTATATCATAATGGTTGCGGGCAGCCTACAACTTTAACGAACGTAAGTTCTTGTCCAATTCGTACGCTGGCCCGGAAAAAGTGCAGTCAATAGAAAAAGAGCTTCAGAATTGCTGAGCTCTTTTTTCTAATTTCAGCGTACGCGGGCAACCATTCTGCCATGTGATGTAATTCTTTTCTTTTAATTTGTCGAGATGCCCCTTTACTGTGCTCGTAGAGCTTAAACCGAGGTGTTTCATTAACTCCCTATAAGTCGGAGCCACACCGTGTTCATTAATGAAATGAATAATCGCTTGCAGTGTTTCGGATTGCCTTTTCGTCATATCACGCATGATTCCTTACCCCTTTTTTATAATTGGCCGGGGCAACGGCAAGAATATTGTCTATCCTAAATGTTTTTGTCTGCCTACTCTTAAAACAAAATGCCCGGATAAAATTCTGTTTTACCTGGCGCACTATGATGGTTCTTTTCGAGACTGTTCCATCAGCTTTTATATAAATCATGTCTAATGCTGATTTTTCATTTAACGAACGATTTAGCAATGCTTTCATGCTGCTGCCCCTCCTTATTTACTATCATATTATACGAACTTTTGTTCTATTTCAAGTTGAAAAGAGAATATTTGTTCTGGTATTATTCTCTTCAGGAGGTAATTCAAATGAATGACTTTGAGAGGAAAGTATACAGGATCATCATTAATATGACCCGCTTCGGGAAAAACCCCTCCTTGGATGAATTGAAGAGAAAAACTGGCAAGGATGAACGCACTATTCGGGAAGCAGTGAAGAACCTCATGAGGCAACGTATGCTGAAATGGGATAAGCATAAAAACAAGTGGATGTTTTGAGACAATATAATGAAGAAACTAAAATAGCTTTCCCCCTGTCTCCGCTTATTCACGCGATCTAATGGCTGCCGCTAAAAGCATAAAAAAAAGCCCTGGCTGGGGCTATTGTTTTTTATGTGCCTACTGGTCGCTCTGCTAATTTTAGAGTACCCACCGGGCGCTCTGTTATCTTAACATCCGATGATGCATGATTAATTTTGACTACAGCTAAACCACTTAACGTAACGAAGGTTAGAGCTGCACAAAGAATAATTTTTTTCAATTACAATCCCTCCAGGTGCCTCATTTTCTCCTCGGCTAAAATAGCATGTTTAGAAAATTCAAGCGCCTCTTTAAAGAGTCCATGCTGCTCACAGTGTTCTGAAATAACCAAAGAAAGATCAAAAACGCTATCAAGGTCATTTACTTCGTACAAGTAAGAAATACCACCTCGACAAGTTTCAATGCTTTTCCTCTGATCCTGTTGCAGAAGTCCGTAAATAATATTTATTTTAGCCTCATACACCTTATTCTCTTTTCGTTTAAAATATTCCTTTGTCTTTTTATAATAATATGGAATTTTATTTACATCCCCTATTTTATAAAGCTCTTTCAAAAACATATACAGGGAATTTATATAATAAACCGAGTCCCTCCACTCTTTATTTCTGATGGCCTTTTTCAAGGCATTTATACAGTCTTGGGAACGGTTTGCTGCAGAATATGTAATACTTAAATTATGATGTATTAAAGCGGTGAAAAGCGAATCGTGAAGAAGTCTCGAAATTCTGATTGCTTCTAAATAACTTTCCTCTGCTTTTTCGTAAAGTCCTAAATCAGTGTAGTTTTGACCAACAATCATAAGAGACGTGGCAAGCTTTCGTTTATAGCCTTCATTTTCTCTATAAATTTGTAGCGCATCATTGATATAATTCAAAGAAATTAGACTCTGCCGCAGCAACATATACATAGACGCCACTTTCGAATAAAATTCAGCCCGCTCTATACAATCAGGTATATCTTTCAATTTTTTCTCTGCTATTTTGAACAAAGTAATTGCTTTCTCAAAATTTCTTTTGTGCGACTCATATAACGCTTCAAATAGAAAGAAATAATATTCAATCATATGGTCTGTTTTTTTTATTTCCTCAGCGTGGTTTTCATTAAAATATGAATGAGGCGGAAGCTCCTCCCCTTTCACCTGATACAAGAGCATTTTATGCCTTTCCTCCAACAAAGAATAATACATCAAAACTTCCTGATCCTCTTCCATCTCATCAAACAATGGTTTGACCTCTTCAAAATATCTCTCAGCAGACTCAGCGTCTTGTTGTTTTATCGCGATATACCAATCATTTAATATATTTGCAACACATTCAGAAGCCAGTTTACTCATCAATAAACCCCTCTTTCTACAAATATTCTAAATTTTCTCAAACAACATTCTAGCATACGTTTAGCATAATATGTAATATATAGGAATAATTTTCGACATGCCGCAATTCTTATTTCGTTTTTACGCAATCAAAGGAAAGGGCAATTCAACCTATTTTTAATAGTTCGAATCAACGGATAATAGTAAAAATAAACCAATCCAAAAGAACTGTTTTGTATTTGGAAGTTTTGTTATGTATTTACTCTGGCTTTCATCGTGGTAAAATTTTGAATAACATTTTATCGCGAAAGGATATGATCATGAAAATCTTTGAAGCAACCACTCTGCTTTCTGCCGCCAAACAACGCGCAAACGAATACAAAGAACTCCGCAACCAAATGGTCAATCTAAAAAAAGCCTTTCAAGGCATGGCTGACATCAATGACAATGATTTCTCAGGCCAGGGCGCTGACAATATCAAAGCCTTTTTCCAAGACCATGCAAGCGTCACAGACAGCTGGCTTGACCTGATCGATATGAAAATCGCATTTCTCACAAGCCTTCCCGGCAAGGTCGAAGACGCCGGACTTTCCAATTCGCATGTGGAGGAATCATTTCTTGAGCACGAGCTCACCCATGCCCTCAGTAAATCAAAGGCGATTATGGAGGAGCAGAAAAAGGACATGCGCTCCATCCTCGGAGAGATCGAAGACATCATCTCGCTTGATCTGTTTTCAACCGAAAACACGGATCAGAAGCTCTCTTCAGCTGACAAAAAAAGAAGCGAAACAATACATAAGCTCGGCAAGCTTGATCACGATCTAATGAAAGAATACGCAGAAACCGAAGCGAACGAACAGTTCATCCAAGCTGACTTCCAGCAGCTTCAAAACGCCACGGGCAAAGGAAAAAGCGCAACTCCACTTCACTACAACGCCAAAGCGTACCGTGAAAGTGACATCCATAAGAAAAAAGGCGAAATTGCAAGACATTCGGATGCTTATTTGACGATTAAAAAGGAAGAGGCGAAAGAGCGTGAAATCAAGGATCTGAAGAAAAAGCTGGCTGATGGTGTAACCGACCCGGATAAATATTTAGAAATCGCCAAAAAGGTTGGCTATGAGAATCTCACCCCTGAACAGCTTGAATTTGTTTCATTTCTGGAACAGCGTAAAGCTTTCATGGATAACGGAAAAGAAGCATTGCAAATCATAGGTGATGGCGCCAAAGGTCTGCTTGTTGGTGTATACGATCTTGCCAAGGATACCGGTGAAGGAGCACTTCAACTCGGACGGAATATCGGTTGGACAATTGACAACTTAAACAAAGATCCTCAAAAAGTTCTGGATACTGTTCTGGAATACGACTATCTAGGTGTCTTTCAAAGTATGGTTGACACATTGAAGGATGATTGGGATAAAAAGATGATTCACGGGGATGCATATACACGGATGCACTATGTTACTTACTTGGGCGGAAGTCTTCTGTTATTGAAAGGCGGAAAGTCCTCTGTCTCAACAGGCTCAAAAGATCTTGCTAAAGTTGGGAAGGCGGCTAGCGAAAAGATTAAAAATGGCAATCCATCTGTCAAGCCTTATGCCAATAGATATACCCCTGCATTAGAAGGGATTTTACAAGACGCCGGGAATACTATTAATGTTAAAAATACGCCGCTTTTAAAGAGATTAGTTCAATCAAAGGATGATTTGTTTACTAAAGCCGCACCTTATACTTACAGAGATGAATACGGAAACATCAAAACAGTTAACTTAAAAATGGGCCATCTTAAAAACCAAAAACATCCTAAAACTGGAGTTCCATATAATAAAGACGGTTTCCCAATTTTCAAAGCAAAATTTGATACGAAGATTGATTCTAAACTTTATAAGGAAAGCGATTATTTACAATTTAAAGATGCAACCTTAAAATTAAAAGAAGAAATTGAAAGAGATCCTTTACTTAGAAATCAATTCAATGACCTTCAAATCGAAATGATAAAAGCTGGTGAAACACCAGACGGATATACTTGGCATCATCACCAAGATACAGGGAGAATGCAATTAGTTGACCAAAAGGTGCATCGGAAAACAGGCCATACAGGAGGCCGGCACCTTTGGGGTGGAGGAAGTAAGAACAGATAGGAGTTGGTCAATATGACAGAGTGGAGATTTGCCGAAGAACCCATCGGGGAAACAACTGTTAAAAAAATCGAAAAGGCTTTAGATATTAAGTTTCCAAACGACTACATTTCAACTATATTAAACAACAATGGAGCACGCCCAAGTAAAAAGATTTTTGACTATGAAAATACAAAAGGCGCAGTTTTTAATCGATTACATGGTCTAACTGAGGATAGTTCAAGTTTTATTTTAGAGGTTTTAGAAGATTATCAGGATGGAAGAATGCTTTCAGGGATAGTCCCTTTCGCCTGTGATCCTTTCGGTAATGAAATCTGTTTCGATTATCGTCAGAATAAAGAAAATCCCTCTGTGGTTTTCTGGGATCATGAAATTGCTTATGAAGACCCTGATGGAGCTTTGAGTTATATATCTGATTCATTTACCGATTTGGTTAATAAACTATACGATGAATAAAAAGATAAATCCCTCCTCATAACGAGAAGGGATTCTCTTATGTTAGTAGAGCTTCAAGCTTCGCTTTTGTTTTCGGCCCATAAATGCCGTCAGCATTCAACCCATACATGGACTTAAAAAACAAAAACCCTTCTCGTCATAAGAAGGACTTTCATTCATCATACGGCCGATACTTTTATCGTTTAAATGCAAAATCCCCCCCGCATTTGCGGAGGGACAAAAATTCTCATTAATTATCTTGCAGTAAAAATTCACAAACATTTGGCTTAATATGCTGTCTTTGAAGACTCATTAATAAATATTTGGTTTCAATTTCAGAAGAAAAGATTTTATCCTTATAACTCTCAAATTCTTTTCTTGTTGGTTTGTCGTTTTTAAAGACTTCTTCAACCGCAATGCCAAACGCATCAAACTTCTTACTCGCAGAGTTTTTTCTTAAATTGAGAGACTCTTTTTCGCCATTAAGACGATTAGAAAAGATGCTTAAAATCTCTACAGTTGCTTCGACTTGCTTCTCATTTAAGTTGTGATCTAAAGCAAACATAAAAAATGGATAATCATCACCATTTATAATTGTTTTTAATAAATAATTTTGGTACTTGAGAAGCTCTACTTCTTTTTCTAAACTCATGGAGTCACTCCTTTATCGTCATCCAATAACTTGCATAATCGCCCATGCAATAGTACGAGCAGCTGATTGCGGCAGCTCCAAATCAAAAATCATAAAATCAACCAACTTTTTCTCAATGTCACTGGAAACTTCGTCAAGGAAATCAGCCAGCTCTTTGGAATACTTTTTAACATAACTTGCATTTTTCTTGCTTAACAGACTTAGTAAATCCCCTGCTAAATCACCGCCGTATCTAAGAGCAAGAACAAGCGCATCTTTCTTCCATCCCTGTGTAGAAAATTCACCGCTTGTATTTCCAACTGATTTGCTTTTAGACTCAGCAATAGTCTGCAACTCAGTTTTTTGAACTTGGGCATACGTTAATAATTCATTACCTTTATTAGAACTTCTTTCTGCCGCAAAAGAGGTTAGTGGGGAAGCTGAAAGCATTATTGTAAAGGCTAAGCAACCAGCAAGAACTTTTTTCTTTAGCATCATTTTCTCCTATTAGTAGATGCATCTACAAGTGTTATTTGGCCCAAACAAATTATAACATTAAAATTTTACTTAAAATACATATTTTTCATAAAATACATTAAATAGTATTTTTGTCATTGTATTACCCGAGTAAAAATAAGTAAGTGTTCTCTTTAATTTATGCGATTCATTACAATACTAATACAAAAACTGGTAGCATTTATTTTGAGTCCACAACGTTGGGTTTAGGTGAAAATAAGTGAATTATAAGAAAATCACTTCCCTTATTCGTTTGGAAATCCATTGTTTATCAAAAAGGTTCGCCCTATTAAATAAAGACAGAACTCTATTTTCACTTTAATAGTGCTTCCTGTTCAGCTTTTGTTCTCGGCCCGTAAATGCCGTCAGCAGTCAACCCATACATGGACTTAAAAAACAAAAAACCCTTCTCGTCATAAGAAGGGCTTCATTCATCATACGGACGATACTTTTTCCGCTCTGCCTCTAATTCTTTTTTTAAAGCTTGTACATGTTCCAGCAAGAATAAAGCCACCGTTCCCACCTTCTTTATCACCTTGAGCCGGCCGCCGCTGACAAGCTGGCTTACGCGCTGCCGGCTAACAGAAAGCAGCTCGGCAACTTCAGCAACCGTCAAAACTTCTTCCTGGATAAACCTAATTTTTTCACTTTCTTTCATGTCGGCTTTCTCTCCACATCATAAAAAATCCTTTTAACAAAATAACCATTACAGCCAAGTATAAAACAAACGTTGTGATTTTCCCAAGGGTACCAGCTTTTTCGTAATCAATAGCCACTATACCAGCAATGATGATAATAAGAGTGGTCATATCAAACGAGCTGTACTGCTTAAAATATTTTTTCATATCGTCGTGGACGTGATATAATAATGGAGCAAGGGGATTTTCTCCCCTTGTCTCACTATGTTTTTAGCGCTTCTTGCTTACCCGGCGGGAGCGCTTTTTCATGTTCTTTTCTCGCTTTTCGCTTTCTTTCTGCCATATATCATAGATGTTTTTGATAATGGTCACGATACCAGCGATGATAAGAACGATGTTTCTGATCTCGTCCACTTTAGCACCTCCTTTCTATACTTCAATTATACAATACCTATTTACCGTTGTAAATAGGTATTGTAAAAAAACTAGAATTTTTTCATCGAACTGCTATAATTTCCTTGTTGGATTGAAAGGAAAGAGTTTATCAGGAAGAGTTCAATAAATGGGAGGTGATGATATAGATATATCAGATTTAGCAGTAAGGCTTTTGTTCTTGTTTCTCCCTGGAATAATTGGTGCAACACTCCTTGACCTATTAACAACTCATAGAAAACGACAAATGTTCCATTTCATTTTACATTCATATCTAATTGGTGTGTTTGCATATGGGATTCTTATGTTTATCGTTTATATCTGCAACCAGTTAAATGATAAACTTTATTGGAAAGTTACATTTTTAAGTTCACTGTTAAACAGCAAAGAGCAAATCAAGGTGTCCGAGGTTTTCCTCGCAACTTTAATCGGTGCAATTTTGGCAATTATCTTAGTGGTAATCATAAATAAAAAGTATATTTTCAAAGTTGCAAACCTTCTGGGAATCTCCAATAAACATGGAGAAGATGATGTTTGGGATTATATATTTAGCGATGAAAGATCAGAATGGGTTATTCTTCGCGACCGTGAAACCAATATCGTTTATCAAGGCGCCATTTCTGCTTATTCACAAAAGGACGACAAAAGAGAGCTTGTATTATCTGAGGTAAAAGTTCACAAGGACGAAGGTTCCGGAGAGCTAAAGGAGCTCTATCAGCAAAATTTTATTTATTTTAACTTTGATGTTAACTCAAAGATAGAAATTGAAATTGAAAGGGGGTGTTGACGTTGAACAAAGACACGAATAAACCTGATCCTAGAGAAATAAAACCAGGACCAAGTATCAATCATGGGTTAAAGGGTGTCCCAAAAACTCAAAGACCACCAAAGCCACCCAGCCAAAATTAATATGGTTAAACTTTTTTTACACAGACAGTCGGGATAGTCCTGACTGTCTGTTTTTTCAAAAT
This sequence comes from Bacillus sp. SIMBA_026, assembly GCF_046535335.1. Taxonomy (NCBI): domain Bacteria; kingdom Bacillati; phylum Bacillota; class Bacilli; order Caryophanales; family Bacillaceae; genus Bacillus; species Bacillus sp. SIMBA_026. The sequence continues at coordinate 1,873,502 of NZ_JAWRWX010000001.1, forward strand.
CATAATACGGGGTTAAATAATCGGAAAGAGTTATTTACCTCAATAGCGCCTCAAGCTTCACTTTAGTTTTTGATCCATAAATACCATCAGCAGCCAGGCCATACATGGACTGGAACCGTTTGACTGCATTTGCTGTTTTCGGGCCATATGCGCCGTCGATTCCGAAATTCTTTGCATTCTTATCCGGGTAATAGTGGAGCGCCGCCAGCGCCGTCTGAATCTGTTTTACGGCCTCCCCTCGGGTTAACGGACTTGTGACTTTAAAAATACCCGCAGGTAGGCTGAATTTTGATTTTTGTTTTTTTGGCTTTGAGGCTGTTACTTTCTTCTTGCTACCGCTTTTCAGCTCATTATCACTCTTAATATAGGAGACATTCACATATCCGTGGAATGTCTGGCCTTTTGAATTGGTGTATTCAACATATCCCCATCCGTTGACAGTTGATCCAAGCTGATATTTTACAACCGTGCCATTCGGCAGGTTAAGCACCATGGAAGAAGAGGCGCTCCGTTGTGTACGTAAAACAAGGCCATCGCTTGAAACCACCGTGTTTTTGATGAATCTTCCTGTATCTGTATGGGTAACATCCGGATTTGATACAGGCACCGTTACAACCACACCATCCATTCGCTTTTCAACACGGGTCTTAAAATCGGCAAAACCTTTAGAATTGCTTACCCACGGCGCCGGGCAGATTTTATGTGTAATGTCGTAATGTCGTACAATATCATTGGATGGGTCAAGTTTATACATTTTGCACAGCTCGGCACAAACTTGTTCTGCACGGGCAATGGTATCCGGATGGAAAGTGCCGTTCTTTTCAATGCAAAGCTCCACACCGATAGATAAGAAATTTGCATTCGGCTTCAGCGCCGCGACACCTCGATAAGGCTGCCCGTTGACGAATTGCTGAACGTCATTCGCATGATAGGCCACCTCATTCAACGGAATGATACAAATAGCCTCTGTACGATCGACAAAAATATGTGCAGATGCAAACGTCTGTTTTTTCTCAGACAGATTTCTGTTCTGTGCGGGGAGCGTTTGACCAAAGTATCTATAATGATTGGCAGCAGACGCGCCGGGGTTTGCCGTGTAATGTACGGCCAGTTTCTTCACGCCGTTGTTTTTAATTCCCGGCCGCGTCCATTTATTAATATCAATATATTGGTTTTTAAATGCTGACATAAAAATCTCTCCTATTCTGTTTTGAAATATAAAAAGGCCGCCGAACGGCAGCTCTTACTTGGTTAAATCGTGCTGTTTTAAAACGGCTTTTTGCTTATGGCCTTTTTCAGTCACATAGTTGTTTTTGAACCATGCTACCAGTGACATGATGATCGCAAACCCGATGGAGCCGCCTAAATAAACCGCGTCCGCAAGGTCATTCACTTGATCATCTGCAATCGGTAGCACATCTTTACCAAACATCACTAAAACTTGGTTTACCAGAGCAATAAAAAGAAGCACAGTCCGGACGACTGTACCTTTGTCGAATTTTTTCATATGTTATTTTCCTCCTTATTTTTGCAGCAGGTTATACATGATCGCGATAGCCCCGCCGATAAATCCGGTGCTGACGGCCGTTATTATGGCTCCTGTGATGGTCCGTTTGATCCAAGTCGTATTCTCATCAATTTTGTTCAGCTTTTCGTTTAACGAAATGATTTGCTGATCATGCCTGTCTGAAGAACGCTCAAGGACACTTACCCGCTGTTCAAGAGTCTTTTGACCGGCTTTAACCTCTGTAATTTCTTTTTGTAAAGCATTCACTTCCGGTACCTCCGTCATTTGTGACATTAGTACGCCCCCCCTTTTATCTATCTCATACGCTTCACCTCCTTCGAGGCAAAATAAAAAAGCCTTATTAATTGGCTTCTGTTTGATCCTCGTATGGCTGCCCTGTTACTTCTTGAAACTGATCCGGTGTAACATACATCGCAGCCACACCCTCTTTCATATCGTCGATGGTACAATCGTTAAAACCCATTGCCTGCTTTACCATTGCGGTTGTCGCCCACTTGTAGAACAAGGCATATACCCAGAAATTAAGATTCACTGGTCACCCCTCCTTCCAATTCCAACAATTTAAGCTTTAAGGCGGCAAGCTGTTTGCCCATTGAAATATTGACTGCTTCAGCCTGCTTTCGTGCTATGATTTCATCTGTAAGCTGCATCCCAAGAGCCTGCTGGCCTTCTTCAGCTTGCTTTCTTGCAAGCTCTTCTGCTGATAGTTGTTTACCGATTGCAGAAATCTGCTCCATTAAGGGATTGGGTTCAGGAATGCCTTTGGTTTGATCAATGTACTCCCGAGTCGCAGCTTCAACCCATTCACCTTTAATCTCGTCAAATTCCGGGTCGTACATGCCAGGTTTTATTTGCGCTTTTGTACTATTCGGCGGCAGCTCTTTCCCCTCAATATCAGCTTCACCTATATACTTTTTATTCTCGTCGTAAAATAGAACATGCATATTCTCCCCTCCTTACCATAATGGGATTGGTTTATCGAATGATACCCGGGTTACCGCTGAGTTATCATTTGCCATCATACCGTCATACCTCAACTCGCCATTTGTTGTGAAAGCAAACCGGGCAGTCCCGTATGATCCAATTGTCGGAACAACAAAATCAAGTAGGCGGGTAGGTTTATATGCGAATTTTGCCACAACGGTTCCTATAGATGGCAGGGAACCGAATGATCCAGCCAGCCACAAGGTATTATTTACTACCGAAAACATAAACGGGAAACTTAAATCCTGCTTCGCCCCGTTAATAAGTGATACAGTATTCCAAGACGGTGATAAATCACCATCTGACAAAAGACGTTTCCACCCGCTCCAAGTCAGGCTGCCGTCTACATAATTGGAAAAAACATTATTTTTGAAGTCTACCGCGATTACATAACCGTATGTCCCCATTCCGTTGCTGTCTAATGAGGTTAAATGAAAAAACCCCCTTGTAGAGCTTGTGCTGGGGGCATTTACCGCTTTTCCCGTTGAATAAAAAGTGCCGAATCGCTTCCCACTTTGAACAATTTTGCTGTAAAAGTCATCTGTATCACTAATAGATACAAGAGCGCCTCCCGCGTCATCAGTTATTTTCGATAATTGCCCATTGTTCCATTTCTCCCGTTCTGCCTTTGATGTGTGGCGTTCTCCATTGTTGTCGTGTTGGCGAAACGCATAATAGTCGGCCTGTCTAACATTTTCAACGTTACTAAGCCCGATCTGGTCCTTTGTAACCTCATGAGGGTTGTTTTTATCGTCGATATGTTTATCGGCGTATTCCTTGGCATTCCTTTCGGCCGTAGCAGCTTTATTTGATGCACCTGTTGTTGTCTCCTTGGCATCCCAGTTTACGCGCTCTGTAGCTGTAATATGGCGGTCATTGTCATTGGTATGTGTATCAAAATCGACTTTGGAAGCCTGCTGCACATTGTCAACGTTACCCAGCCCCACTTGTGCTTTTGTTGTCTTGTGCGGGTTGTCAGTCCGTCTTTCGTGCTTGTCAGTATAAGCTTCGGCATCAGATACGGCTGAAGAAACATCTTCTTTCGTTGCTCCGATCGTTTGCAACTCTTTCAAAGCCTGATAGGCCGTATATTGATACCAGTTAAACCAATCGGCCGGCGGATGGTCCATCGGCTTATACCCTTGATCAATGGACGTTTGCGGCGGCCGCTGACCGGGGTTCCCCCATTCTGGTAATTCTTTTATAAAAGGCATATGCTTCACACTCCTTAAATTGGTAACGGGTAATCATCTTCTGGCCGGAAGATGCCCCCCAGGGTCCCGCCGTCTTTTCCATCAGAAGAAAACCCATATTCGCTTGTTTCTATGGTGCTGGCTGATGATGAAAAACAGAAAGTGCCGTTTAAATCCACATAAGCAACTCGAACCCCCGCAGCCACCGTTTTTTGAACGATGTTCGAAAATTGCGTTTCGCTCATTCCTACCTTACTTAATGCCTCGATCGGCGCCTTTTTCACAATGATTGCAGCTGGTTCATCCTGGTTGTTTTCTTTGCTGGTCACAATGTTTATTTCACTCGGCTTGCAGTTCAATGTTTTCGCCAGCGCTTCAATAATCCGGTTCGTTGTCCCGTCTGAGGCATTCCGGGCTACCTTTCCACGAATGAGCACGCGGTATATTTCATCAGTGGCCCGCCCCCGATCCTGGGCAACGTTATCCCCGAGAAGGTCCAGCGATTTCCCGCGCGCCGCGTCAATATCCCGCCATTGTTCCGCCGTTGTCAGTGATTTTTTTAATGCTGTCAATTGTTCATCAACAATTAAAAAAAGCTTCCCGATATTGCTCTTTTCGTCTTTCAAGAACGCATCAGTTAGCTTTCCTATTAAATCTTTGATCATATCAGATTCACCACTATTTCAGAGAAGTGAACTTGCGCAACTTCTCTCGGTTCAATTGTAATATTTGACTGACCGAGAGAAGCCGCATCTTTCCCGATTTGTATAGTCACATCTGAAACCCCATTCACCTGATATACAGCGTTAAAAAGTTGCGACAGAATAACGTCGTCACCCATCTGCGAGCCGGTAAAAGATGAACCATTTTCATCAATCCCGCCAATTTTATATACGAGATTGTTTTTGATCTGACTCACGCCGTCAGCAGGGAATGAAGCGTTTGTTTTTAAATCAAGCTGCACATAAATTTTCACTTCTTTTGCAAAATCAAATTTGACATCGTGATCCAAACCACTTGCATCCGTAATGACAACCGATTGTTCTCCGACTGTTTCAATACCTGCCGCCACGCTGTCAAACAGAGCTTGCGCCACGTCTACTTTTGTTCCCCCGAGGACATAGGCATGAATGCTTTTCGGTGGATTGCCGTCCGCATCCGTTTGCATGGTATTGTTTGCAACTATATTTGCTGAACGAACGCCCGAAACGGCAAGTAATGCCGAAATGATGCCACCATTCGTAGAAGCAGAACTGCCCTCAACAGACTTTTTAATCCGTGCCCGGAATTCTGGATCAGATTCCTCGTCAGTACCGCCGGAAGCTGCTTCCGGATTATTCACTGAATAAACGCCTTCTAACGTCTCGGCCTGTTCAGTAATGGTATTGGCCGCGACATTGTTAATAATCCCTTTAGACAGCGACACAGCCGCACCTGTTCCCGTCCCATCATACCCGATTACAACGTCCTCGATTAGTTCGAAATAAATACCGGATTCCGTTGTATATTGGGTTTGTTCTTCTATGACGAAACCGGGTTCCCCCGTAAAAAACAAAGTAGTGACCGCCTCGGCTGCCGGCTCCCGGCTTATACCGAAATTACTTCCCAACCTGTCCAACTGAACGCCCTCCGATTTACTGACAAAGCCGCTATTATAAACCCGCTCTGCAATGTCCCAAATTCCCGCCAAAAACCAAGCAAAAATACGTAGGATAATGCCTAATGGCGTTTTGCTTGACGTGTTTATATCTTCGCCAAACAGCTCCTTCGCTTTGTCCTCCATGCCGTCAAGAAGCTCCGAATAGGTCTGCCGTTGGAATCCTGTTTCATCAAGCAAGATCAACACCCCCCAGTTCGATTGTTTGGTCATCCTCTTTCTTCATTTTCAAGTGGACAGATAGGTTTCGTGTCTCTTTATCATAAGAAAACTCAACCGTTTCAACGCTCGCAATGCGCTCGTCTTGTGTCACAGCATTAATGATGTCGTATTGCGCCTCTTCTTGGTCAAAGCCTTTCCCGACAATGTTACTCCGATCCAAGCCGAAATGTTCATCCAGAGTAAATTCCCCTAACCGTGTTTTTAAGGTTAATTCGACTGATTGAGCAATTTCCTCGTTCCCCTCGACCATCTGAAGAGTGCCGTTTTCAAAACATAGATCACCGTCTACAAGCTTGAGCGTTTTCATCCTTCCCACACTCCTATGACCACCGGATCATTGATACTGTGCGTTCGTCGAGAATCAGGATCAAACGTTTTGTTTCCATCCAAGTTATCAAGGGATCTTTCAGCGAATGAAACAAAGACCGAGGAACCAACTTTTATATCAGGTTCAACATGCTTTAAAACTGGTGCATGCTCGATTAACGGGTATTCATGAAGGTATTCACCATCATTCATAAGAAACAACAATTGCAGATCAGCAGTATGCTTTTCCGCATTGTATTTCACAACGCGAGCCGGGGCCAGTGTATGGATGGATAGTTTGATTCTTTTCTCAAAAGCATCGAAAAACCTCGTCGCTTTACTCATTACATCACCTTGCATTCTGTGAAAAAGTCTCTTCCATCAAACGAATGGGTGCCTTCCTTCACTCGATATTTTCCTTTTGCTGTTTTGCTGTTGATTTCAATAATTGAAGCAACAGCGATTCGGTGCTGAAGAAGACACTTCACCTTATAACCTTTGAAATTATCTTCCTCGACCTGCTCAGGTGTTTCAATTAGCCCGGTGGCCTCTTCTAATTTGAAACGCTCATCATCGCCCTGATTAAGTGGGCGAATAACCGGTTTCCCTCGTCGATAGTACATAACGGCTCCGGCATCATGTATGACTTCTTCTAAATTATTTTCTATTAAGCCAGTCACCCGGTAACCCTTTTTGTACACCTTATTTTTCGGCAGGATAATGTTTTTCACTTTAATTCCGAGAACGCGTAGCAGTTTATCTATAATTTGCCTCGAAGTGGTTCCGGCTTTAAAAGTAATCTTCATGTATCGTTTGCGATACCTAACCTCTTCCCGCGTCCCGTAATTCCTGACAGTTTTGTACGTTCGGCCGTTTTTGTCTTTCTTGACAGTAACAACCGGCTTTGCAAGCTTATATCTTTTTTTGACGTAATATTTCTCGGCTGGATCAGCATTGGCAGTTGTCACTTTCATATGAGTATAATCGTCGCCGTCTTTTGAATAAATCGACGTTACCTTATCCAAACCGTTCCAGTTATTCAGAACCTTTGTCACTTTGCCAATCGTCAAAACGCCGTAATCGTCTCGATACCCGGCCTGAACCGTTATTGTGCTGCCTTTTTTTATCTTGTTGATCGAATCTTTGCTGAGATTGTAAATCTCAACTTTTGTTTCATTGGGTTTGAAATCATCATCGAAGGGCACTTCAAAATGAATTTCTAAATCCTTGTAATCAAATGTGGTCTGCGAACTGCCGTTATCAATGGTTATTTTGACAACCCGGCCAAACAACTTTTTATTCGTCGTCGCCAATGTCATCCCCCTCCGATCCGTCAGCTACATCATCAATAAAAAGAAACACGGTTTCCATGAAATTCTTATATGTAACCCGTGTTTCTGAATTTGATTCATCTAAAGGGATAAGGGCGGGGGCCGGCAGGTTTTCATTTACAATGTCAGTCCACAGAGGAACGTTAAGTATAAGCTTCTCGCCCAGCACGATAGGCGTCATATCCTGCTCATATAAATCCAGTGAAAAACTATCATCGGATTGATTGTAATTTATACGCAGAATAAACGTGTCATCCGCTAAATCAAATTCGAACTGCTGCGGAATATCCTCTTTATCAAAAGGAATGTAGTCCCTCGTAGCCATTTCCCGTGCCCTCCCTATTTAATCCGCATCTTTACCCCGATAGGTATTCTTCTGTCAGGCCATGGATTGAGCCGCCTCAATGCGCTGACAGTAGTTCCGTATTTGCGGGCGCAGCCCCAATACGTATCACCCTTTTTCACCTTGTGATAAATCTTGCTGGATTTTTTTGTGTTTTTTTTCTTATTAGCCTTTTTCTTTTTTCCGGCTGTTTTCACTTTCTTTTTAACCCACGGGCTTTTTGCAATGCGGATTTCTTGTAAAGAGATTGTTATCGCAAACCCGTTTGAAAATTCCCCTGTATCGCGGTCGATTTTCGTAATGATCACGTCTTTTGCGACCTTTCGCCCGGTATAGGTTAGGAGATTGCCGGCATATGCTTGCTTTTTTAAATATTCATAGTCGCTATTTGCCGTCTTCCCAAGTAAATAACCGGAAACACTTGTGGTTTCCGGTTTTCTCTGCACATGGTCGGTAATCGGCACGCCTTTTTCAACGGGATAAGATGTGACTTCCACATCCGCCCCGTCTGATTCTTTTTCGTTAACAAGATTGACCTTCCCAAGCTTCGCCAATTAATAAACCCCCTCCGCTTGAAAAAGAGCCGCCAGGCTGTCGTAAGAGTCTTCCAGTGATTGGGTGATAGCCTTTGAAATATCAGTTTCAACTTTTGCACTTCCGCCCTCAACTTTTACATTGATAGACGGGCTGAATGTAATATTTACAGACGTTCCACCGCTGCTGCTTGCTGCTTTTTCTGGTGTATATCCAGTTTCAGCCCCAAGCTCTTTGCCGAGCGCAGCATACATTCCCAGTGATTGATTACGGTAACGCGGTTCAGTCGTGATGACATATTCCCGCCAACCGTTTTCCCCGAGTGCCGCAACCTGCGGGCTATTGATTACGCCGCCTGTTGCATATCCTCTGTACGGCCCGCCGTGCGCCATTGATACCAAGCCGGGATGTTTCATGATACCGCCATATCTGCTGTTCAGATAGTTAATAGACGCTAGAATTTGATCAACCGGATTTTTAATATTTCCGTGTCCAGGTTCTTTATGGGCGTTAAAGGTGCTTGGGATGAACTGCATTAACCCCTGTGACGGGTGGCCGGCTTTTGCATTGGAATCCCAATTGTTAACAACATTGGGGTTTCCGCCTGATTCTTTCATTGCGATTGTTTCGAGTGCCCCTGCGTATTCAGGGCCTAAATGCTTAATTGACAGCGCCTGAGCTACCCACTTTTTGACGGCTTTCGAGCCGCCGCCTGAAAAGCTGGCAGAGTAACTGGACATTTTGCCTTTGACAAAACCTACAGCCTTATTTTTGACAAAGTTAAAAGCCCCTTTTGCGAGATCACCGAACGAGCCAGCCATAGAAGGTGCAGAGACACCCATTTTTTCTAACACTTTTGTTAAAAGCTTAGAGGGGTGCCCGATGTAATCAAAAACATCAACAGCAACATCTTTCACTTTGCCAGCAACGGATTTCACACCATTCCATGCATTTGTGAATATATTTCCTTCTGTGCCTTTCGCGTATGCTGGAACTCCCGCTAATGCAGCCCTTGTCTGTTTTGCAGATAAGACCGCAGTGCCTTTTGGAAGGTTCATCAGTGTATCTGTTGCAGGGCTGAGCCCTACTTGTCCTGAAGGTGTCCGATACATTTCAGGGCCAGCGTTTGCCCCTTTACCGTCTCCCAGTATCGCCGGACCTCCTGGGTGTCCTCCGGTTCCGTGTGCATATTTAGGTACTTCCCATTTTGGGATATGCTTATCTTTCAAACCGATCTTATCGAGTACCCAGTTTACTCCGCCGATTACACCATTTACGCCTTTTCCGAGTGCGCCGGAAAGTTTGTTCGCTAAGCTAGTCACACCAGATACAGCCTTGTGAGCCATGTTCTTAATTCCATCACCGATTCTGCCCGGTAATTTCTTGGCCCCGTCAACTAAATCGTTGAAACGATCCATGACTTTCTTTCGCAGATCATATGCCAATAACGCGACTTTATTTTTTATATAAAGCCATCTGTCAGTGATTGCTGCACCCATATTGCTTACAAGCTTTTTCACCATTCCTACTGCACTAGAGAAGATTTGCTTCACTCCGTCCCACATCATGCGGAAATTCCCAGTGAATAAGCCTTTGAAAACCTTCACTATTCCCATAATAATGCCGATTGCACCCTGTATGATCGCAATGATATTTTTAAGTGCAACTTGAATTATCGAGAGCACAACCGGAAACACAGCAGTCACGATATTTAGGATGAAACGGATCGCCGGAATTACAACCGTAGTAATGATGTTTGCCAAGGCTTGCAGTAGAGAAACAACAATAGGCAGCACCATCTGAATGATCTGCACAATTTGCGGAAAGACCTGCTGGACCACCTGAATTAAAATTGGTAAAGCCGCCTGCGCAAGCTGCAAAATAATATTTGCCGCTAAAGTAAGAAGCTGCGCGACAACCGGGAGGACCGCCAAAATGACCTGCCCTATGATCGGAAATACCTGTTGCACCGCAGTTAAAATCAACGGCAGAATTTGCATGGCAATTTGTCCGATTGTTGATCCGAGTAATTGAATCAGTTGAACCACAATCGGCAGAGCCTGCTGGATGATATTCATAATCAAAGGAAAGACCATCTGAATTGTCTGAACCAGGATAGGCAGAACAGTCTGGATTATCGTAACGATAACCCCTGAAAAACTGCTGACTAATTGAATGATGATAGGTAAGACCGCATTTATCACGCTGAGAATGACCGGAAAAACAGTCTGAAATCCTTGAACAAGTAACGGCAAAATTGAACTGACAATTTGCAATACACTCGTCATTAATTGCCCTGATACCTGCATCCATGCAGTTAATAGCTGCTGGATCAATGGAATCAATTGTGGGCCAATCGTTGAAAGTGTTTGTGAAACGGCTGCGGCTAAAAGAACAAGATTTCCTGTAAGCTGAATGAACGTCTGTTGCATTTGACCAGCTAATTGCTGAAATTGCGGTGTCAGTTGTGCTACCAGTTGACTGAAAACTTGCTGTACTGTCGTGATAATCGGCTGAATGGCCGTGAATACCGTTGTCAGCACAGATTGAACAGTCGCCCACGCCGAATGAATTGCACTGCTGACCGCTTGGTTTGCATCTTTCAAACGATACAAATACCCTACAAAACTGAGGATCGCCCCAATTGCTATCCCTATCGGTCCGGATACTCCCAAGAAAGAAAGGCCAATCGACGCAATAATAGGAGCAATTATTGACACAATCCCTTGAAAGCTTGATAAACCAATCTTGAGTTGATTCATAAAGCCTTTAATAAAGCTGTTCAGCCCTTCGGTTAATCCCTTTCCGAAAAAGTCGGTTACTCGTTTTCCTGCATTCTGAACAAATGAGGAAACAGTATCAACTGCCGTTTTGTAAGCAGCCTCGATCCCGGCGACCAAATGAGGGTGTGACTCGCCCAACCGATCCCATAATTTTAAGGATTCAGCTTGCATCTTATGAATTGCGGATACAGCAACCCTTTGCGAATCCTCAAACCCTTTCATAAATGCAGGTTTAAGCCCCTGTACCTCTTTAATCATGGTATGGAAGGCACTGACTACCGCAGTTTTTCCGGTATCCGCAAAACGCTTCATGGCATCCGTAGCCGGTTTGAATCGCTCTTGAAGCTTGTCAAAATTCTTGTAAAGCATATAAATGCCTGTTACAAGCAAGACAATTGAGCCAGCGACTACATAGACTGTCCCTGACATGGCAGCAAGCCCCGTTACTACCGGGCCAATGAACATCCAAAGACTGCTCAGAGCCCCGAGAAACCCATTAAATAACCCCACTCCTATTGCCAAAGGCGATAAAAGCAGGGTTAAAACAGGGATGAGCAATAAAAATCCTTGTATCATTTTCGCCAGCACCGGATGAGCTTTATTGAACTGAATGATCATCTTTCCGATCGCAGTAACGCCTTTATAAATTGACATGGCAACGGTTCCGAACACTTCAAGGGCCGGCTGAATTGCTTTTAAAAGAGTGCTGCACATTTGTTCCCAAGCCTTTGAATAACCGGGAACGGTCTGTGTGGCCGCCTTGTGTAACCCTTGGAATAGGAAAAAGTTTGTGAAGGCTGCGCCAAGCGCTACCATCTGAAAACGCATATACCCCTGTGTTATCATGGCTGTCATATCTTGAAGCTGTTTCATATTTGCAGTTGGCCCGAGCATCTTCAAGGCCAAGTGTGCCGCAGTTCCCTGCTTCGCCATATTTTCAAGGGTATTTGAGACGGCAAGCCCCGCTTTGTTGACTTGGTATAACGGGTTCGCCATCCTGTCATAATTGGCAGCAATCTTTTCCGATTGGGTTGACATTGCCATAATCGTTCCGATGGACTGCAACATACTCATGCGCATCATTTTATTATTTTTGATCATGTTGTCAGTAACCGCTTTATGCTCACGGCCTAGCCTGTACACTTCATCCATGAACTGTTCATTTGTCCCGGTCCAGTTGTCCATTTCTTGGCCTAACTGAAAGAAGCCATATCTTGCCCGTATCAGCTCGTTACGGAAACCATTCATTCCGTATCTTTCCTCATTCCAAGCCCGTCGCATTTCATTGACCATTTGAATAGTATCTGCTTCAAGTCCGCGTGTCGAGCCGCGCAAAAAGTCCATTTCCCGCCCGTAATAACGCATACCCCTGTAATCAGGGGCAGGCATGGCCGCCGCGGTTTGTGATGATCCCCCGTTAACCCGGCGCATGTCCACATTATGCAAATTGTTTCGCAGCCTATCAACTTGATCATTTGCATTGTTTAATGATGATTGGTCAACGTCGATGCTCACGCGTGACGGTATATTTTGCACTAATCTGTTCGTTTGTTGAATGGTCCGGTTAAGGCTTTCCACATGAGACGTCATAAGGTCAAATGCGGGGCCAAGATTTTCAATTGTCCGCACAGCAGTTTGTAGCGAAGAACTGTCAAGAATCATACTCATGTTCCTGAACCTTCGCTGCTCCCTGTGCATGTTGGACATTTGCGTTCGCATTTGAGAAAAATGGCCGGCCGCATTATCCGTATGATCAACAAGTCTATCAATCTGGCGATTTGCTCGTTCAAGAGGGGAGGTATCAACGTTTAATTCCACATCAATATGCGTACTCCGCAAGGCGTCTGTCAACGTTTAACCCCCCTTATTTCTTTTTGTTTCGTTTGTTTTCTTCAGCCAGATGGATGTCCAAAGCCGCATTGGCTTCGAGTAACGTATCGAGGTCCATTGCTGAAACCTCTGTGAAAGAAAACTTCTCAGACATCACAAGCCGATACATAGGCCAGTTGTCACTCGCCTTCTTTTTGTAGAAGTGTTTCGGCTTCATTTTCGGCGCTAAGAAAGGTCTGAACCTCTTTCATCAGCTCAAGGAAACCAGGTTTTTCATCAAAATAGCCATAGCTTACTTTTGGTTCAACAACTACTTCTTTCATGTACAGTTCATACAGTTTCGCAGACGAAAACATTCCTGTATTGATATTGATAGCCTCATCGTTAAATTCAATTGAACGACGCGTTCCTGGGTGTTGAAGAGTGTACTCAGTTCCTTGGATTGTTACTTTCTTTTGTTTACCGAATTTTGACATAGGTTTTCCCTCCGATTGTTTGGTTTGCATATATTGAAAAGCAGCCCGAGTGGACTGCTTTTTTGCATTTGATTTTTTTCTTTTCGACATGATTAATACCTTACTGATCTAAAACTGTATAATCGAAAACTTGAATTTCAAATTCACGATCTCCGATTTCGTCACCGAATTCAGCATCGGCAGGCTTTTTCACCATGGCTTCAGTGCCGCCGATTTTCTCCTGTCCGCCAGTAACCCATATCGGAAATGTTTTGGCCGTGTTTGCCAAGCCATTTAAATAAGGCACAAACGGCGAACCCATTGACAGAGTAAGCGTAATTGTGCCTAACGGATTGTTTTTTGTTGCAACGCTCACATCACCTTTAGCGCTGACTTTTGTTGAAAACTTTTCTTCGTCTTTAGCACACGAAACCATGGTACCTTCAGAATAACCAGTAACGATTTTCCCGTCGATATTCGTGTTGACCTCGTTCGCATCGTAAACATAAGCAGCCATTGACTATTCTCCCCCTTTAGATTGAAATTTCGCCTGTAATTGAGGCGGAATGAACCGCGCCGGCTAATTCGAACGTGAAAGAAAGGCCGTCATACACGCGATTTTTTCTGTTCTCGTCTGATACTTCAGAGCGTTTTTTTGTGCTGATTGTGTAAACGGGCAAACCGTCTTCATCAGAAGCGACAATTCCATTTGAAAAGGCTTTTTGAAGTACATTCGTAACCTGAACACTCAACAATGAAAAACCGGCATTCGAGAACGGGATTTTACCGTTATTTGAGAATGCCGATTGAATGGATGTTTCAATATTTAATTTCACCCAGTCCTTGCCGTGCAGGACGTCAATATACTCGCCTGAAGCAGTAATGCCCTCTGACGTTTCGCTGTGGCCTGCTTTGGTCACATAAGCGATAGCTCCCTCTTTGTGGAGCTTTTGCAGCTCGTCCGCTTTCAGGTCTTGCGGGGTGACTCCCACAATGTTTTTGAACTTCCAAGTAACTGAACCCACTGTCAGGGAGCCGACGGCACCAACCAGTCCGGCGTCTGGATGCTCGCTTGTTATCGGGTGATAAAAAACGATTGTCCGGTCCTTCCCGGTATAAGAAGTGACTTCTTCCCGATCTGTTACTTGCAGAACGAGGAATTTGTATGATTTTTCTTCCATCGCTTTTGCTGCTTCCAGCTTCTCGTCTGCCGTCGCATCAGCAAGAATGAGGAAGTGCCAATCATTATCAAAATACTCGTCAAAAGCATTCCGAATCGTAAATGTGGCAGCCGCTCCCGCTCCGTCGCTTTCCCCGTTTTCCGGGTTACCTCCGTAAGTACCGATGGCTACTTTTGATGGAGCATTGTCGCCCTGCGCATAAATAGCAGCAGCCTTTTTATATGCGGGTGTTCCTTCTGGGTAATCCGCTTTGACAGCTTCTATTGAGCCGTATTCTTTATAAGTGTTGTGTCCGGCAACCTTCGCAAGAATTAGGGGTGTTCCTAACCCTTTAAGATTCGACGGTTTCACCAGGTCAATTTTGACCGTTACATCACTAAGTGGCATGTGTTTAACCTCCTATGGTTTCTATTTGTGCGGAATCAAAAAACTCCGCTTGTGTCTCTCCATAAGCCGCTCGCGTTCTAAGACGCATATCAAAGCCGTGACGGCGTTCTGTGTCTATCGTGATAAATGTATCCCGATTCCCGAAGCCATCGTTTCTCACCCACGCCATGCCGTTATCATGAAGCGTTTGGCGCGCGTCAGCAGTTTTGAAGTAAGAAGCTGTTTCTTGAGCAAGAGAAATGACTTCAATGTGACTGTTTGAAATCCATGTAAAAGAAAAAACCAGCTCAATGTCTTCCGTTAACACTCCTTGTTCCTCAACACCCCTGTGTTGCGGTAAATACGGAGAAGTAACGGTATACGTGCAAAAAGGGTATTCAGGCTGTTTACCTGTCCCGTTTGCTTCGATAACGACATGGCCGGTTTTCTCTTTAATCATTCTGAGAACCGTTCTGATTATGCTGTTGTAATCCATCTGAATTGCTCACCGCCTTTAAGATATAGGAATTGAAATCGGCGTATGTCCCGTATGGCGTCATTGCTTCCACCAAAAAGGTTACTCCATCAAAAACCACTTGAGCTTTGAAAGGGATTTTCCTCTGGAAGTACAGTTGCCTGTCCATCTGTGTAAGCCGTCCGCCGGATTGATAAATTAATTGCGCCTGCAATGGGACAATAGCGCCTTTTTCTTCCGATTCCACCGGCTTGCCCTCTACCCATTTTCCGAGATCGTCATAAAACCCCTCAGACGCCGGGAGCAACAATGTAAAATCAACGCTGTATTTCTCAATCAGATCACCGAACTGAAAGTGATTTTTCATTAGCTTTCAACCTCGTAATCCATAGAACCGATCATTTCCCCGGTATCTACTAACGGATTTGAAGAGCCTTTTTCCTCCGTTGTAAAAGGATGATTGGCAGGACTCCGCAAGTCTCTTGCATAAGTCTGCAGCCGGCCCTTTGCCAGTAACCCGACCGCGTTCATGATGTCATTAATAGAATCGCCGTTCTCTATGGCTCTATTGACCAGTTCCTCTACCTTTTGTACAATCTCAGCTTCATTTTCATCCCAGCCACCCCGTAAGAATGACCGTTCAGGGATATTAATAAATTGTGTATCCTTCTTGAGATAAAGACCTTTGGCAGCAAGATAATTCCGCATGCGCTCAGTTACAGCAATACGGCAACCGAACTCGTGAACAGCCGCGATCATTTGGCGGTCGCCGTCCAGCACACCGACTTTCATTTTTCCTTTTGGTCCAAGGTTCCTAAGTAATTCCGGTATACGGTTTGTATCCCGCACCCGGATATTTCGGCGCCCCATTTGATCACCTCAATGGTTTAAAACGAATTTTTTTGTATGGCCGAAAAAAATCAAACGCAGGTTTATACCTTACGTCATCCGCCGTGTATGTCTTGCTCATTCCGCCAATTGATTCAGCCTGGACGCCTTTCGGGCTATCCCGGTCTATTTCAATCATGAGGGCAATTCCTTTCTTCACAGGACCTGGTAATGATTCAACCCCGTCTGGTCCGACAAAAGAGTTATTACACTCCTCCTTAACGAAAGAAATTGCGTCTTCAAGGTCAATTTGTAGCTTTGCATCCTGCGAGGTGTCATCCTCGGGGATTCCCAACCGTATTTTTAATTCTGACAGGTCCATTTCTCTCAGTCCTTTCAAAGCACGGGTTCATATGTCGCGAAGCACCTGCAATTTATATCATTTGAGGGATCTCCGCTTTGTCCCGGTGCCGGCGCCCTCACAGACTTGCCGTTTTTATCTTGACCGAGATCAAACAGCTCATTTACAAACCTGGCCTGGCCTTCTAAATGAACATGATCCGCGTTTCTTCCCTCACGAACCCGCTCGTCACCCATGTTGTGCCATATCTTTTTCATGGCAATACCATTGGAATCAGCTTTCGTAGCTGCGTCCAGTGTCGCTTTCTCCCGCACTCGATGCATTTCTGTTCTGGCAATGCGCTGCGCACGGTTATAACTGACGCCCACATCAGCTTCCAGCTCCTTCGCTACCTGAACAAAGCGTTTCCGCTCAATAAAGCCGCGTTCAATCGTATGATTGATCTTCTGAACTGTCTTTTTACGGTCCGTTTCGATTGCTTTGAGCATATTTTTGCTTGTGATAGTCTGCGAGATTGACGCGGGCGCCGCCCATGTGACAGGCAATTTTCCTTTCGATGAACGGGACAATTTAAAGCCGACGGCCGATAGGATACCAAGCATGAGCCAGTTATACGATGACTCGTAGGTTTCATTCAGAAAATCAAGAACAGCCGTTTTAACCTTTGCAGAAAGGGCAGTAATCAATGACGCTATATCCTTCTTAATCTGAGAAAGATCATTACTCCGATTCGCGTCAGCAAGGCTGATTTCGCGCCCTTTATCAAGCTTGACAAACAGGGCAGTCAACTTGGAAAGTATTTTTTCGGAAGTACCACGAAAAAGCCGCTTCAGCTTCCGTAAAAACTCCTGCATCTTACGGGTTAACGGCTTCAAAAGCTCTTTTTCAGTTTGTTCTTTATCCACCGCTATCCCTCCTATTCGTCAGATGCTTTTTCACCAGCGTCAGCAGATTCTTGATTCTCTTCATCTGTTGTTTTGTCCGCTGTCTTTTTGCTGTTTTTTTCAGCTTTTTTAATGGGCGACTGTACTTTTTTGTATCTGTCCTCTTTCAAAAGCTTATTACCGTGTTCATCCTCAACAAACCAAGTTGAACCGGTATCAGTATTTTGAATCCACATAAAAAAGCCCCTCCTATTGTGGACGGGCTGCGCTTAATACTGCGAGCGCTTCCGGTCTTGTTACTTTGGCGCCGTACAAGTGAAGCCCTTTTACTGCATCAGCAAAACGTTTCTCAGGGCGATAAGCCTCGACTTGGGTTGCTTGGTCTGCATAAGACCACGCCATTCCGTGGCCGGCGATAATCTTATGATTTTCTGTGCCGCCCTCTGGTTTAGAAAGTGGAGCGTTGTTTGATTTTAATACCGTGAATCCGGCCGCTTGTCCGATAACACCATTTAAAAGGCGTTGTTCTGAAGACATGTTCCCAGCCTTTACAAAACGGTCATCTTTTAGCATTAATCCTTCATACCAAGGCGTTACAACTACCCAGCGCCCCTGTTCCGGCACGTCTGCTTCATCCAATTTCACCGAAAGATCAACCAGATATTCGTACGCGTCGTTTTTTGTTGGTGAAACAACTTTTGTATCGCTGCCGATCGTATGAGCTGCATCCACATAATGAGAAGCAATATATGAATCAGCAGTATTTTTCAGAGCGTATGCTGCCTCTTGCATAGCCGCGTCCATCAACTTTGGATTTTGTTGAATTTTATCAACGTCATCAATCTGAAAGTTGAAATATTTTGACTGGTCAATGAGAAGCTTACGGCTTGTAGAATCAAGTGTTTGAGCGTTATCCATGTCTTGATTTTTAGTGTAATCGCCCACACTAACGCGCCCCATATTGTTGATTGTCACAGAGTCACCAGCAGCAGTGATTTCTCCCTCGTAATCTCTGTTAATGACTCCCGTTTGACCATAAACCAAAGTTCTTTGTAAATTGCTCAGCAGTCTTGCACTCCATAATACCGGAATAAAATTATCTAATGCCATGTGTTTTTATCCTCCTATTGATTCTTATAAAGAGCTTGGATACGATCCCAGTTTTGATTGACTTCCTCGTGACTCATCTTTTTGATGTCTTCTTCTGTTAACGGGGCTGATGCTCCGCCTGATGGTGTCGGCGTGCTGCCGTTCTTTTTGAAATGATCGTTTACGATGCTTTGTTCAAAAGTCTTGAAGGCTTCGGCCAAGGTATTCAAATTTTGTTCTGTGGTCGCATCGTCCTGACCGATAAAAAAGTCAACAAGATTAGTAGGCAAGCCCTTTTCCGTTGCAATTGAAAGGGCCGTATTTCTCAACGACTCCCGCGTTTTCTCTTGCTCAAGGTTCTGGAATTTTTCCTGCAACTCACGTAATTGCTTTTGTTCCTCTGTTTCAGGAGGAAACCGCTTTGAAATCTCTTCCTCAAGTTTCTTCGGCAACGTATTTTTCTCATACGTCTTGATCGCCTCTGTCACCCTTGCATCAGATGTTGATTGAAGCAGCTTCTTTCCCTCGTCATTTGTTTCTAGGAAAGCCCGTACTGCATCCAGCGTGAGTTCTCCGCCGCTCGGCTGTGGTGCTGGATCGTTACTGGTTCCACCTGCTGGCTGGGCTCCCGGTGTTGGATCAGCCTCGCCCCCAGGTTCGGAAAAATGCTGAAGGTTAATGCGCAGTGGCAGCCTTTCTTTTTTCATGAAATTCATTGACGGACTGACTGACTTATCCGTGTTTAATCGTTTCATTTCTGTGTGTCCTCCTTGCCCTTATCAGTTGCCGAAGCCCCTAACAAGTTCAAAAGTATTTCGGTTGCTCTTTAACGCCTACAACGCGAAAAAAAGGCATAAAAAAAAGCCACTCAAAAGAGTAGCTTGCTGCTCAATTAGTCGGAAACGTTATCTTTCTTCCCGTTCAGAAACAGTGACTTTTTTACTTCAGCATATATTTCGTCAGATTCAATCAGCAGGTTTTCGTTTTCCAGCATCCTCAACAAAGAATTAATCCTAAACTCTTCATTCAGACGGCTGTTTTTTTCTTTTGTCCTTTTGAAAAGCTTCATCATCCTCATTCACCTCCTGTTCCTCATCTTCATCCTGATTATCGTCAATGGTGTAGGCATCTGCTTCTGCTCTCATTCTTTCAATCTCAAAACGCACATCATCAATGAACGATAGTAGAGCAAGCCGCGTTTCCTCGCTTACCAGTCCTTTGAGTTCCGCGGATGCTTGAGCCTCTTCGAGAATGTTCGCAGGAAGATTCCGCTTGAATTGAAACCATAGTTTCAGATACGCGTCTTTGCCAGCCAGTATCCTTTTGGACCATGCCGAGCAGAGTATTTTATACTGATACCGGAATGCCGCGGTCATTTTACGTTCCATAGTAATTGCCTTGTGTTCCAGCGCCATAAGCTTGTACCGCATGGCAACGCCTGTAATAGTACCCCCGAAAGAGCCGTCAGAAAAATTGACTGTCTTCGCAAAACGCAAAATATTTTCTTCCAGCCGGTTCAAATGATTTTCGATCATGGCGTCGTTTATTTCCTTGGTTAAAAACTTCACGTCGCCGTTATCGTCGAAGACTTCAAACACGCCATTCTTTTTCAACTTTTCCATATCCTCATCATCGAGTGAAGCCCCTTTTACAATCAAGTATGCAAGCCGGAACTGTTCGATTTCGTTCGATGCGTCTGACAAAGTTCTGTCGTATGCATCAATTAAAGAAATGACTTTTTCAGTGTCGCCTTTCATTTCTTTATTGTTCGGAACACCAAACAACGGGCATCCATTGAAAAGATGCGGCTTCGTCTCAATAAGATCGTACTTCGCTTTATCAGACGACTTAAACGAATAAATGAACGTTTCATCGTAGAAATCAGCCCGATATGACTCGACTTTTTTGCCGCTCACCCACTCAAACACTGAATAATACCGCAAAGCATATGTGGGCTCTGTTATATCGTCTAAAGCGAGAATAATGCATTCCCACGGATCAACGTTTCGCAGGCATTCGTTTCCGTCTTCATTAACAAACAGCAGGCGGGCGCCGTAACCGCAGATGGAAGCCATTTTCCCGAGTTCGGAATCGGCGTCCTCAATGTTATTTCTCGTATTGAAAATACTCACTTGGTCTTTCAATTGCTTATCTTCAGTTTCATAAGAAATGGGATGTCCAAACATATAGCCTGTCTTAGTATCAATGATTTCAGAGTCAAATGAGTTGTTCAGCTTATTGTTTACCTTGTCATCAATACGCTGCACCTTATCGGTTCCCGCGCTGCCATAATCAATGATGGACCGTGTTAATATGGGAACGCCTGCCGGATCAGCCTTATATCTTGCATATAGCTTCATCAATTTTTCACGAACAGGGACGTGTTCATTAATCATCATCTTGATAATGTCACCGTTGATTCCACTCTGGCGAATTAGATTTATATATTCCTTCATTGGTCACTCCCCCTTTCTGTGTTTCGGCTTGTTGTGGGTATACAGAGCGTACCGGAGAGCATCCAGCACGTCGTCCCATTCCTTTACAGGGTCGCCGGTCTTTTTCTTTTGATTCCAAACATACATGAAAATTTCTTTTTTGAAGCGCTCAACCTTATCTTTCACGATGAATAATTCATTCCGCTTAAACAGCCGCGCCACTTCTTCGATACCGGATATGACCGCCTTATCAGCGTTCAATGCACGCAGTTTCTCCCTGCGGAATCGCTGAACATGTTCCGGCCGCGCAGTATCGCAGTAGAAATTGATGTTGCCGTATCGCTCTTTGATGTCCTTCGCTATCTTCACCCAGTAATCAATTTCCTCATGTCGCTTGGCATATTCTTCGAGCAAATAAAAACACCCCTGGTCATCTTGTCCGATTACAACAATAGAACCCGGATGCTCATATCCCCAGTCAACGCCCGCAAAATACTTCTTGAAATTGACGCGCCTGTTTTCCAATTCCTCAGAGCTGATATAGTGAATGTCCTTATTGAAATCCTTGTATATGACTCCTTCAGGCGCCACCCAATAACCGTGTATATCCCGATCTGTAAACATGCCACTCGGCGTCGATGCCACGATGCTCTCCACATATTCCGGATCGAGAAAATTGTTATCGAACAGCGAGAAATGAAATGACCGGATGTTCAGCCGGCCGCTCTTCAACTTTTGCCCGTCTTTGTCGATATAATCGGTTTTAACGGTGTGCATCGGGTTTTCGGGGTTTGTATCCATCATGACCACAGCGCCTTTGTAAGAGCACCGGGAAATGACTTCTTTTACAAATGAATCATGCAGGGCGGTCGCCTCATTCAGAAACGCGCCGGCTGACGTGAACCCCCGCGCCTTTTTCCATGAATTTGCGTTTGCTCCGTCAAAGCAATATACCTGATTACCGAATATCTCAACGGCGCTCGACTTATTGAGTTTCAATTCCTTGCCGAGAATCTGTTCTAAATCATTCAGAACGTTCCGCCTGATAGTTCCCAGGTTCGCCCCGCCAATAACAAAATTCAAACCCATGTTTTGATACTTGCTGACGTGAGCAAGAAACGCCAAAAGGAGCACGAATGTTTTTCCTGCCCTCTTTGCGCCGCTACAAATTAAAATTTTGGGCTGCTCTTTTATGAAGCTGTCCCAAACTTCCTTTTGCTTTTTATTCAGTTCCATCGGCATTCACCATTTTTCTCAACATTGTAGCAATCTCATTTTCTTTGGTGTTTTCGTCGCCGCCGTTAATAGCCTTCTTAGTCTTCTCGATATTCAAGCGCATTTGTTCCAATTTAAGGCGCCGCTCATCTTGCTCATGCGCCAGCTGGTCAAATTGCTTGATCAAGCTCCGGAGCTCCCCCATTGCCCGAGATTGAGCATTCAGGAATGCCGCCTGCTTATCCCATGCGAATTGTATATCGTACTGCAGCTCTTCCACAAAGTGAGCTTTTGAAAGACTGCCGTCCTCATTTATGCTGAGGTCACCTTTTATTTTAGAGACAATTTTCGTAGTATCGTTTTTATCCTGCACAAACATAATGCGTTGTGCCCGCAGAATGGCCGCGTATTGAATCTGAATTTGATCCCATATCATATCAGCAGGGGAACGCTCCTGAATCTCTTCCATGATTTCAAGCGTTTCTTCTGGCAGATACTTTGAGAAAAACCCATGCGAAACCGCGTTTCGATTTCTCTCCGGGGCGCCGCCGTTGTTCCCCAATGCATTTTTATTACCGGGTGGGGCGCCTGCCTTTTTTGTGTGCACACTTTTTTCAGAGGGTGCACCCTTTTTTCGTTCCCAACCATGCCGCTGCTTCCACGATTTAATGGTGTTCATTGACACCCCGTATTTTTCGGCAAGGTCCTTGTATTTCATGCCTTTGGCGTAATCCTTATACGCCTGAATGTGCTTTTCAGCCATCTACATCCACCGCCGCCTCCTTTTGAATTGAGTTGTTTTGGAAAAAGATATTCCCTCTAAACTGCCACCGTGCTCAAGCCGTTAACCGCCAATTGTCTATCCTGAGACTTACCGGAAGCAGTTTACAGAGAATATAAAAAAGCACTTTCACAAAAGGAAAGTGCTTGTACAATTAATTTAATTCATCTACTAGTTTACGCAATTCTTCAGCTGCTTCTTGGACACCTGACGAGTAATCTTCTTTAGGTGTGTCTGTATCACCTAAATACAAATACTTCTCTAAAAAGCTATCAATTTTCGCTTTATCCTCTACTGAACCATCTCTGTAATATGGTGAAACAGCAGCTACAAGAACGGTAAAAGCACGGCCGATTCTATCAATATAATCTGCATCAATTACACCATATAATCCACCACGACCGTTAAGGCGAAGTGCTTTTCTAGCTGCCGTCTCTAATCGCATGGATATTTGATGATTTATTAAAGCCATAGTATCACCCCCCACCTTATTATCGGTTAAGGAGTAAGAGAAAGGAACAATTCGCGAAATTTGTCGAACGAAAGCCCTACACCCAATAAGGGCATAGAGCTTAATGATCACTATATGAAATTGGTGGGGACGCAGGAATATTTCGCCTCCCCGTCCTGCCTTCCAGTTTACACTGCGGATTTTATCTGATTCAACAATTGCAAAAGCTGACACGTTTCGCACATTTGGCACAAATGGCACACAATATCATTTTTAATGCGTCTGACTGTTTCGCGGGAAACGCCAAGATGCAGCGCGATTTCACGAAACTTCATCCCTTCTAACATGCAATCAAAGACAATCCGGTTTTTTTCGTCCTCTATTTCTTCAGTAGAGCGCTCAAGAAAATCAACGATAGTTTCGTATTTACGGAGCCGCTTTTCCCGACGATCCATCTGACGTAATTCCGCCTGGCTTATTCCGGCTGATCCTCTCGGCATTCCTGCTTCGTCACCGTAAGTAGCCACAAGCTTCTGCCCGGTAAACTCCACCTTGTTAAGAATGCGGCTCAATCGACTGATCTCCCGCAGCATAAAATTATAATCACGAATCCATTCTTCGATTTCCCAAGCCATCATTTGATCAGACATTATAAACTCTCCTTTTGTCCGTAAATAGAATATTTCTCATTCCAACCGTTCTTTTTTTGTTCTGCCAGATATTCGGTTTTAGATACTTCCTGAATTGTTAGGCTGCACTTTTCCATCAAGAAACTTTTCATATTCTCGAATAAATCTTCTTTTCCGCACAAAAGATTCACGATTTTCCCATTTTGATAGGCGAATCCATACTTCACACCAAACACTCCCTTTATTTGCGCCTTAAAGCGCCGCCCTTGCCTCTTTTCAGAGTTTGCATATTTTGTCCCATCATCCGTTGCCAAAAGCGATCTGATCGCTCAGAAACATTTTTATCTGGCTCCTTTTTCTTCCGCTTCATGTCATCCCTCCTGATAACAAAAAACGGACACCAACCAGAGCGCAGAAAAAATTCTGTGCAATGATCAGTGTCCGCAGGCTTTCCGTCTTGGACTTATTTATTTTTAAGCTCCCTAGCTGGTATTCAGCAGGTTCTTTTTATTTCTTGGTATACTTTATTTTACCATGATTCGGCCTAAATATCGAAACCAAGTTGTTTCATGGCAGAGCATACCGCCAATGGCAAAACATCGCCCGGTTCTACATTTGGATTCTTTTTGAATTCCTGATAGTAAGCCACAATTAACTTTGATGATTCGGCTACCGTTTGCAAATGGAAAGGAATTATTTTTTTAAATTCATCTCGAAACATTTCTAATTCAATATCTGAAAATTTCATTGTCACTGGAACCCCCTATAATGTATCTGATAAAACCTATTTTCCTTCAGAGGCCGGCTTTCTCTTTGTATTGCTCCCAAAAGCCGTTCACTTCATCCAAGTAACTTGCAGCCTCGGGGCTTTTGCTTTCAGCCTCTTCCCGAATTGCGTCAAAAGCCTCTTCAAATTCATCGGCGGGCGTCTTTAAAATCTCATATTCATTGGTAGCGAGGGCAGTTGCAAGCGCGACAGGATCAACGCTGTTTAACGGGGCCCATTCTCCCTGCCAATTCCCTAAGCTAACACTTTTCCGTAGGCTCTCAAAAGCCGCAGCCTGTTCTTTTGTTAATTGTAGCATTGTATTTTCCTCCGATTCTTCTTTGAATTTATCTTACTTCACAATGAATTTTGCTGATTCAAATGTTCCGATATAGTTCCGCTTGCTGGAATCAGAGTAGCAGTCCAGCTGGATGACATAGGTTCCCTTTCCGGTCTTATTCCGGATCGTTTTCACGTTGAATGATTTCAGAGGCGTTGCCGTTTTGAAGCTGCCCCGCTGTACTAAATTCGTATCAGTCAGCCCGCCGCCGCTGCGCTTCTTGTATACGCCAGCCGTGTAATAAAGAGTGCTTGAGCCTTTTTTCTCAGCTTTCCAGTCCACCGTTGAGGCGCCGGCCGTGTATGTCGCGGCATCCGTAAACACCCGGCCGCTGTACCCGGATTCATTTTGCCAGCCAGACCATGCTGCGGAAGCAGACGGCGCAACGGCCGCCGCTCCCGCAAGTAATACTGCTGATAGAATGATTGATTTGAATAGTTTTTTCATTATTTCCCACCCTTTTCTAATATCTGTATTTAAACGGATTAGCAAAAACAAACACAGGTTTACGTTTATCGAATCCTATGCACAGAACCCTTTTACATCCGCAACCGCTATCATATTCTTTGTGTATGCATATCAGCGGCTTAATGTTGTTTAAATCCCATTGTTCTTTACGATGTATGTCAAAGCTTTTAAATTTCATTCCGCGCCCTCCTCACTCATATTTTTCTGAATAACTATCCCAACCGCAACGGCACTTTTGCGCGTACCATATTGAATGCCCTTCTTTATTCCGTTTCAACAGCTTCCCTGTTTTAACTGACGTTTCATACTCCACCGCCATTTCCCCATAATCAATAATCTGGTCGTTCCCGCACTCCGGGCATTCGTAAATGTCCATATGCCATAGTTCTAATTCACTTTCGCCGCAGCTAGGGCAAATAATATCTTCCATCACTCCGCGCCCTCCTTCTTCCACCTCTTTTCTTTATTGTCTATCAGAAGACCATTCCAACGCTTCTGTTAGAGCGTCGTGTAGACTTTCGTCACTTGTTTCAAATTTACAAGAAATTCCGATGTCATTGGGACAAATATCAAGTTCGAAAAGCTGTACACACCATAGTTCATTTGATGAGTAAATATTAATTTGGTGTCGCTCTCGTAGCTTCATTATTAATTCATGAGATTTCATTTCGCTTCCTCCAATAACTCAGGATTTTGGTAAACGTCGCCGATGACTTTATTTGTCGCCGTCTCAGAAAACAACGGTCTGCACTCTTCTTTTTTCTCATTGACGATGCACCATGATCCGTCAATCATTTTCACTTCGCCTATGAATGGCTGCGGGTCATACAAACCGCCGGGCGCTGTTTCCTCCTGCTGCACAATGTCTCCTGCATAAATTCGTTTCTGTCTCCCGTATGTTTGAAACTGATCAGTACCATCTAATAGAACGGATTTCCCATCTATATTAGCAGCGACTATATCCGCGCATAAACTTGCGGCATTATCTTTATACAACGTCCATTCCATACCTCTTATGAACAGGCTCAAATTCACGTCGCCCCAATAAAACATTTGTTCTCCGTTCCATACTCTGTATGCTGTTTTCATTCTAGTGAACCGTCCCAAATAAGCATTTCACTCGCCGGAACGTTGAACGTTTCCATAATCAGATGATGATCGGTTTCGCCATATTTTTTCATCACTCTTTTGTATTCACTAAGGGCATAATCACGGCTTACCTCATTGATTTCTTCATCTTGAAAATTGTCGTAATCGTCCGTGTCAGCGACGTTCTCAATGTAAATTTTCTCGGCTTCAGCCTTGTCTTCCGCTTTGAGAAGCGAGTAATATGGATTAAGGATTTCATAGAATTTCATTGTTCTTCCCCCTTCAATTGTTTGGATGTCTGAAATGATCGAGTTGTCAGTGTGGTTCATCAATACCCCTCCTGCTGCCGCTGGTGATTGACGGCGTTTTTGTCCATGTAAGCCGCTTCGATCTGTTCCAAAGTAAATCCGAAACCGATAGTTCCAATGCTCAAGAACAAGGCCCAAGCCAAACTGAAACTGGTCTTTTTAGTGTCCTGATCTTTGGACATGTAAGAATTTAATAGCATCCATTTCATTTCTAGGAACACACCTGTTAAACCGCCTTCAAATCCATTTTTCTTCATTTCGACAAACCCTTCTTTCGGTAGACTCATAGTATCTTCCCAACCTTTTTTAATGGCTATTGAAAGGAAAAAGTGGAGGCAGTCGACAAATTCTTCAAGCAAAGAATACGATTTATAGCCATGCTCAGGTTTCCATTCAAGGGCGCCTCCGTCCTCAGATGGTTTCCAGTTATACTCCGGTTCTTTCGGCAGCTGGTTATTACTCCAATGCTTGAACCAGCGTCCTTCATTTGCAAATTCAGCTAATTCAGTATCCAGAGCAACATAAGCGTTCGGCAGCAAGTCCTTCCCCTCAAGCCCCTTTTCTTTGATGATCCGATCGTCAAGCACCTTTTGCATTTCAAACATTTTTTGTAAATTCATTCCGCATCCTCCTCAGGAAAAATATCAATTTCCACTTCCGCTTCTAAAGTCCAGTAATCTGTTAAACCCGGGTAGTTCAGTTCACCATCTAAAATCGATTGGATTTTTTGAATGGCGTCGTTTGATATGTTGGCTTTTGCTTTTTCGTACCAGCCTTCGTACATATTCTCGTCTTCATCATCGAGATACTTATCAATCATCAGATCAGCGTTCGGCTTCCATTTCCTGCTGTTAATGATGACCCAAGTTTTTTCATGATGAGGCTTTCCGCCTTCTATTTCAGCTTTTACTTCGTCTACTGTATAGAGAAGTGAAGGGTTGATAGCAGTAGCGATTTTAATTTCACCGGTTAATTCAGACAGTTTTTTTGCAGGTTGCTTTAAGTTGATTTTCATTTCCTGTTCCCCCTATTTCCGCCCGCCGACGGTATTTTGTAGAAATTCATGCACATGACACATAAGCAGCATGCCGCCTGTTTCCGGTCCGTGCTTTTCACGGAAGACAGCCAATGCTTGTTCGAAAGCCTGCCTGTAATCCTGTTTCATACTATTTCCTCCTCAGCGCCCATGACGCGCCCACAATGCGGGCAGCGTGCATCTGCGCAGGTTTCTAAATCAAGTTTTTTATAATCTCAGTCCGGGCAATGGTATTCGATCATGACCGGGCCACCGAATCAAATAAGCTGAGTTGAGTGATTTTATAGTTGAACAGCAATAATTCTTCAGCTCCTCGGCTTTTTCCGGATCCGCCAACAACCTGTTTGTATGCGGAAAAGGTTTCTGACTCCCAGTTCGGGTAGATCTCGAGTATCAAAGGATCATCGTAATAAGAAAGAACCACTTTCCCTTTGACCTGATTAAGCAGCCGGGCCAGTTCCCGGTGATCCTCTTCGGTAAAGCCGCCAGCATAAAACCGCTCGCGCCCAACATATGGCGGATCCACATAAAACAGAGTATCCGGGCTATCGTATTTCTCAATGATGTTGCGAAAATCCTTACATTCGATCATGACGCCCTTCATGCGGTTGGCGAAAGACTCGAAGGCAGCGCAGGCGCTTATGTATCCGCCAGCAGGGTTCTGTCCGCTTTGTGTGCTATGCCTCCAGCCTGTCTGCGGTACTTCCTCCGCGTTCCCCTTACTAATGCCGGAGCGATTCATATAAAACCACCTGACGGCCCGGTCAAAATCATTTTGCGGATAATCTTCAGTTTTCCATTTCTCATAGAGCGCCCGGCTGTACGGAATGGATTCGCAAGCCTGCTGCATGGCCTTCGGATCCTTTCTGACTTGCATCAAGAAATTCACCACATGGCCGTCAATGTCGTTATACACTTCATGACCTATTTGCGGCTTGTTTGCTATGACATGAGCCGCGCCGCCGAAAGGCTCGACGTACACCTTATGGGCGGGCATTTTATTTATGATGTGATCGGCGTATCGACCTTTGCCGCCAAACCAGATTAACGGTGAGCGTGCCATCCCTTAACCCCCGATCAAATTCGGCAACACGGAGATAGTGAAGAAGATGAGCCCCACGCATGCCCCGACCAGCCAGATATTTGTTTTATCCCGTTTAGCGATAATGGTATCGCCAATCATTTTCAGATCGTCAGACCGAGCGACAAGCGTCGGGATGTAGTCCGGGTGAACCTTTAAAAGCTCGGCTGCCTGCTCGACGGTCATTGCTTCGTCCTTCGTGGCCTTCACGTTCCGTTGCAGTTCTACTTGTAATGGCATCATTTTTCTTCCCCCCTATATGACTGAAGCCGATACTAAAACTGTCTCCTCGACGCTTATGGTCGCTGCTTTTCTGTGAAATGTCTCACCATCTATAACAATTGATGTTTTTCTTGCTTCCTCGTATAACGACGGGAATTTTTCAACAGATGATTCAGGAACAAGCCCCCATACTTTCCATTCATCCATTGAGTTCTCAAGATCCTCGGCCTCGTAATAATGCCCCTCCCGAAATTCCTGATCTAACCATTCGTCTAATTCCAAGGAATTTTCAAATATATAGGCTTCGTCACATTCATGTTCATGAAAGACAAAGAAATATTCGAAAAAAGCGCCAGTACCGTTTGACTTAACAAAATCAACAAATTCCCGCCAGTTACTTTTCAAACCACCTTGATCAACATGTTTCACTTTCATTCCGCGTCACCTACAATCTGAAGTTTTTTATAATGAGCTACATGTCCGCAGGGATTTTCCCAAGTATGAACTTGTCCGAAGAATCCGTCCTCAGCGTGCTGCGTCAGCTGAGGATTTCCCATTTCCCCGCCACAAGTAGGGCATTCCCAAAGTGCATTAACTTCCTTGAACCCGATCAGGAAACCATTGGTATCGCGGGCGGGAATCGTTACTTTTTTTGTCTTCATTCCGCATCACCCTCCAATGCTTCTCTGGCTGTTTGCCCTCTATCAACTTCCATAAAAGAAGGGTTAAAATCGCCATAACGGTTTTCCATTTCAACCGTGGCCCATTGCGCCATGCGCATTGTTCTTCTGTATTTATTTTCATCTGCATATATTAGTAAGGCCTCTTTAAACCGCCCATTCTCCAACTGTAACCGCTGAATCTCTTCCTGAGCCTGCTGGAACTGATGAACCGTTACTTCCTGCTGGCGCTGGTGTTCCCGATTCATAGCCTGCACTATGATTACCTCTTCGGCGAGAGTAGAGATTATCGCTTGTAAGTTTTCAACAACAAAAGGAGAACACTTAGTATTGAATGAAAAAGAACATTTCCCCTCTGCATCTCTATGAAAAACAACATCGTTTGAAAAATTTATTTTATATTCTTTCATGCCCGTTCCTCCCCCGCAGGGGAAACCCCTGCTATTTGAATTTATGGCCGATCTCGTAATCACAACGAGCCAGGCCGCCTTTTATTGTTTGAATGATTGTTTTACCATGTTCCGGGGCGTCCATTAGATGAGCAGTCCCTTCGGTGCCATCTAAAACGATGATGCGGACTTTCCCCGGCTCGATGCTTTGCTGAATAGTTGTTTCATGATTTTTTATTTCTGTTGGCTTGTTCACTCTGGCCGCCCCCTGTGCTATGATAGAAGTACCAGTTCATATCAAAGCTCCGGGGCCTCAGCTTCGGTGCTTTTTTCGTTTTATGACGGCAGCCGCATCGTTAAGCCGGCAGATGGCTTTAATTCCTCGCGGTAGATGATCGGATACTTTTCGACGTAAGCTGCCAATTGCTCCGGCGTCATTTTCCACTCCTTAACTGGACCAGGCTTGTATGGATCGATTTTTTCTTGCATAGCGATAACCTCCTGAATTGATTTTGGGAATTTCTGAACCTCCAAGCTTTTTGCAATCCGCTCCCATGCGGCTGGCGCATCGTTTGTATTCGGAACAGAGCGTCATGCAGGCCATGAGCTTATCTTCTTCCTGTACCCACAACGGCCGATCGTCTGCGATTACCACGTTTTGCAGTGGTCTTCCCCGCCTTTCTTTTGAGTTTTTTCAGCTCGTCCAGCTCAATGAAGCCGAGTGCCTTATCCAGTGCCAGCACCTTGAGTGGCGTCTCGTAAAGCCGCTCGTACAACTTGCGTTTGATGGCAAATTCCTTTGTTTCTACACCCTTGATGTCAATAATCTCAATGCTTCCATCCAAGTTATGAACCTCAAAGTCTGCAATATATTCAATCTTCCGAAAAGTTTTGCCGTTCTTTTTGAATGCCTCTTGAAGCAGGAACCGCGGTTGCAGCTTGAAATCTTTGATCTGCTTGCTCACCTTGAGCCATTTCAATTGCTCATAGTATTTGGCTTCGGCCCGGCTATCGAACATGAAGCCGTCCACCTGTGTTTTTCTTGCACCGTATTTATTCGTTTGCATGTGATGCCTCCATATCTCTGACTAATTCCTTATCGGCCCGTTCCTGCGCGCCGTCGTTACCTCCCGTCAATTTGTTCCCAGTGCTGAATCTGCTTTTCTTTGTACGGCGCTGTGAGGATGATGGCCGGCAGCAGGATAACCGCTTTAAGCACTGTGCATCAGCTCCATTTGTTTGATTTTTTCCTCAAGCACCCGGATCGCCGGGGTAAGGTCCTGGCCGGTCGTTTGCTCGGCGGGCCCGAACAGATACATACCGCCGGATATCATAACGTTTGTTTTCTCTTTCATAGCAATCTCCTATTCGTATAGTGATTGGAGCAGTAGATCATTTTCCTGCTTGGCTTTTTTGCTCCTGATTTTTTCATCTGGCATACGAATTGGAAATGTCATTTTCTCAATCCGGCTGCTGATACGCCCTTCAGGATATTTAAGGTCTAATTCATCAATGCTCAGATTACTTGTGAAGATGGTCGGTTTCTTATTTTGCAGTCTGTAATCAAGAATGCGTGTGAACGTTTCCTCAACCCAATCGCTGACTTTCTCAACGCCTATATCGTCCAGAATGGCAAGATCAGCCGTTTTAACAGCCTCGATAATGTCCGAGCTTTTCACCTTTGATTCTCCATCAAAGGTTTTTTTGATTTCACCGATTAGATCAGCTGTTGATGAATAAAGAATCTTCATAGGGCTTTCCGGCTTATCATGCATTTTTATGATGGCCTTTAGGATACTTGCAGCAAGCCGGGTCTTCCCGCTGCCCTTCTCATGACTGTGGAAATAAAGTCCTTTTCCTTGCTCGCGCATCATATCGAATTTAAGCACATAGTTTTTTGAGGCCCTTTTGGCATTGGCTGCCCGCTCTTTAGAAATGTCCTGATCGTAAACATCAATTTCAAAAGAGTTTAAAGTGACATCCTTAAATTCTTCTGGTAGCCGGGCGCCGAGCAGTTTATTTTCTAGTGCCTTAACGGCTTTACAAGGACACTCTTTCATAAACTCCGTGTTTTCTTTGTGATCCTTCACCCATATGAGCCCTGAGCCGTCACATTGTTTATAAATGCAGTTTTCCTCAGAAATCACAGTGAGTGTCTCGTACCTTTCCTGAGAGGCCCTTTTCACGGGCAAGCGCTTCGAGTCTTTCAACTTCTGCGCTAGATGTGGATTGGCTTTCTCCAACTGCTTTAGGGCGGTTGCTAAACTGTTCATGATTTCCTCGTCCTCCCCGGTTCATTAATTTCATAAGTCCCTGCCGCGCTTTATGGTCACTCGTTCCCCGCAGAATACCGAGTGTGTACGCTTCTTTGCGGTCGTCGTATTTCTCGGCATGCTCCCACATAGCGTAATGAAGCTGATCGACGCTGTACTTACTCATTTTTTCAATATGGTTCGCAAGCAACTTCGCGGAAATTTTGCAATGTGAACGTGTAAGCCGGATGCAGTCAAGATATTGAACAAGTATGCCTTTTTTGATGCCTTCCGGAAGCGCGCCCATTTTAATAACCATGTCAGCGAATTTTTCAATTTCTTTTTCACTCGCCAGATTCATATTTTTTAATTCTGCTGCACTTAATGCGTCCTTCAATGTGTCTTCGTTGCTGATCTGTTGCGGCATTAAGTGATCAGCGTAATCAGGAATGTTTTTGAATTTACCTTGGTCTTGCATGTCCTCACCCTTTTTATGTTCTTGTTCCGAATCCCCGGTTTCTACTGGCGGAAATGACTCTGCTTTCTTCCCGTAATTCTTTATGTTTTGAAGCTTCTCATAATCAACAATCGTGATAATAGTTGCTTTGTTCTGCTTCATTCGTCTTGTTTTGATCAATCCTGCTGTCTCAAGTTTGCCGAGAGAGTACCGCATTTTTTTAAGATCAATAGATAGGTCCCTCGCAAGCTCCGCCACATTAATCATTGCTTCACCTGTTTTTAATGATCCAACGGGAGCGAAAACGGCCTCTTCGAGCAAACACATATAAAGAATCTTTTCGCGCCTATTTGCAAACTGCTGGCGGGGCTGAATAACATAACCCATGCCTTGCATTTCCAAGCCGCTCACCTACTTCCTTTCACACAGTGCTGTCATGCCGCTGATGCGGACTAAACGCAAGCCCGGTTCATTTGTTCGGATATAACCCTGAACATAATCACGGAACAGTTGCGCCCGGTTAGGCGCCCCTTCTGTCATCCACTTGTAACAGAAGGGTATGCTAACCTCAATCAAATGGCAGGTCATTTTCGCTAATGTCAACAGGCTTACCATCAAAAGGATCAGCATTCTGCGCGCTCGGCTTTTCCTCCGGTGCTCCGGCATCAATAATCTCTGGCTCTGCCATTTCGTCAGTAATGTCAATGCGCTCACGTTCCTCGTTATCCTCAATGACTGCCTTTTGCATTTCAATGGAGAGAATCCCCCATTTACTAAGCATGGATTTAAGAACGGTTTTAAGCGCCATTGCGTCCCAGTCCTTGCCCCAACCAAAGTCCGACTTACTAAACTTCTTTTTGTGTTTCTCTACTTGCGCCTTTGTCCAATACACTGTTTTCCGGAAACCGTTTAAAAGCTCAAAGTAAGCAGCGTAGCCAATAACCTCATCTGATTCCCGTTTTTCAAAATCAATCTCTATTTCCTCGGTTAGTGGGTTCCACTTTTGCAATTCTCCTCTATGGACAGATATGCAATTGATAGATTTATATTGGCCTGTCCGCAAAGCAAGCTGAATGTATCCCTTGTAACCAAGCTGAAATTGTGCGCGCCCTTTATACGGAACGATCCAGGCATAACCCAAGTTCTTATCCACTGGCAGATCAAGCGTTGCCGCCACCATAGCCGATGAAATTACACTCATAGGTTCTGCTTTTTGAAGAGTATTTTCACTGTTGTACAGACTTAAAATTGATGCTGTGAATTGAGACGCCCTTTTCCCTAGAACTTCTTCAAACCGGTTCATGACTGCCGGAGAAGAAAGCAGGCCCTTCATCGTTGTTCCCTGCGGCTGCCCTGGCGCGTTATTCTGTTTTTGAATGTTATTTTTAAGTGATTCATTTGTAGCCATATTTAGCTAACCTCCTTAATTCCAAAGCGTCTATATTGCACTTCTTTTGTGACTTTCTCATATACATCTGGAAACTGCTCTTTCAGTTTATTAGTGTCGATCCGGTTAGTTATAACCGGTTTCCAGCTAGTCTGATAGTTTCCAATGAATCCGTATTCTGCTTCCTTCATTTCGTGCTTGATTTGGTTTTCTAATTCTTTCGCCTGCAATTGCAATTCAGCGATGCTTTCCTTTAATTGCAAATACTGCTTTATCCGTTCACGGTTTACCGCTGTAAGATCAATAACCTTGTTGCTTTCCGTTTCCGCATACCTTTTTTTTAGATATTCTTCTGCTGCGCTTGATCCGTCCAATGCGGGAGCAACCCCACCCAACACCGAAGTATTCCAAAACTCGACTTCGGCAGTGAATATCATTTCGATTAATTCATCATCCCGCTCAATTTCTTTCCAGACGAATTTATTTCCGCCAATCAAAACAGCAAAGTATGCTTTTTTATACTCGGGACCAAGCACTCCAAGATAGTGCTGGACCTGAACAATATAGTCAGCAGGGATCTCGTCATTTTCCCATTCTTTCAAGTTGTATTCCGATGTGGTCTTACATTCCAAAATGGCCTTTTCTCCAACGATCATTCGGTCAACATTCGCCAAAATGAAATCATATTCAGGATGCTTCAGCATGGACTTTTTACGCCTAACTTTTTTCCCGCTCCGTACTTCAAATTCTTTTGCGACAATGTCCTCAAGGATTGAGCCGAAGTAAGCCGCCTCACTGGCTGACTCACTGACCGGGACTTGTCCTGTTTTGTCCAGCCATAATTCAAATGCGGTTCTCCATTTGTTTAACCCCAAGACTACGGAGGCATCTGAACCGCCGATGCCCTTCCGTCGCTCAAGAAGCCATTCGTCCCGACTCATGTCCGCTGTCGAAGCGAAAACCTCTGCTTGCATTAAATAATCCCTACCTTTCTTTTGTATGCTTCCGCACCAAGCCGCTGCCATTCTCGGTATGCGTCCATTGATGGGAAGGAAAATACCGGTTTTCCCTTACTGAACATGATTGAGCCGCCGACTTCTCTCAGGCGCTTCTGATCGTCCACCCGGTCACTGAAAGATGCTGTTACTGGTTTAGGCATCGTATCTTCCCTCCTTTTTTTCCTCGTAGAAGTTATTGGCTCTGTATACGAATCCCTCTGAATCTTCCTGCCCCCACGCATCGTTTGCAGGTTTGATTTGAACACGCGTTCCGCAGTTATCACATGGTGTAAAACGGAATCCTTGGGGGACGTGTTTTGTTTCACTTAATCCACATGAAGGGCACGAAAATCTTGTTTTCCACTTTTCACGCTCCCCCTTGTCGTTTGTAGGGAAAACAATTGGCGTCGCCAAACGGCGTTCACTGTTCAACAATTGAACCTGTCTTGGTCTTGAATTGATTTTTTCGGCAGGTTCAGCTTTTTCAGCAAGCCGATTTGTCACTGTATTTGTTGCCTCTCTCGCATCTGCCGCGCCTGCCTTATCGGTGTTTTTTTCTACGTCATCCTTTTGAGGAATAGCAGTAATAGACTCTGCTGTTTGACGGGCTGCCGTAGATATTTGTTCGGGACGGATGCGGCCAGGCATTTCATCGGCATTCATGTAAGTAATAATTTGATGGATAATTGAGCCTGCTTCCCGAGCTGTTAAACTGTCAGCTTCAAAATTCGCTTTTTTACCGATATTGTTTTCAAGGTTTAATTTGATCATTGTTATTTCCCCCGATTTCTAATTGTTTTTAGACAGGTAATTTGGTATAATTAAAGGAACATTTCTTTACCAAAAGACCTTTTGAAGTCCACTCTGCAAAGTGGGCTTTTTTTATTGTGCTGAATGAAATTTAAATCCAAGTTGCTCCTTTAAGTAGCGTTTGAGATTGTCTTGTAGAATTATCTCGCCGCAGTCGATTACATAATTATCTGCTGACGTTACTTCGTCCCCGAAAAAGTCCTTTTTTGTTTCCAGTTCAGTCGCCTTGTCATGCCAGTTGTTCAGAACCATCGGATTTTCAATATGCTGCATCAACCAAAAACCTCCTTTGAAATTCCTGAGCAGTTGCAGGACTCATATACTTAACTGGTTGTACCATCCGAAGAAACTCTCTTTTTTCGGCCTTATAATCTTCCAGTCTCGCGCTTGCTTGTTGCATCCTCGCATATGCTTTATCTGCTTGTTCAAGGTCACCGCTTATTAAAGATTTGCTGAGAATTTTCGAATATTCTTCAATCACTATCATTTCTAATTTGGCCGCGTTACGCCGCTTAACCAGCACTTTGTCATCAATCACACCAGCACCGCCTGCCTTCCCTCTTGTTTTGCCATTGCAACCTGACTCATTAGCGCCTTACGCGTCCACCTGTCGGCCAGGTCCTTCATATTCAAACCATGACTGCGGACCAGCGAATATATCAACGTTTTGTTTGCCGGGATAAGATCGAAAATCTGCTTAATATCAGCCATTGGCAGTTCTTCCGACTGTCGGCCCGGCCTATCGTTCGCCAGCCAGCGCGATAACTGCCGTGTTGCTTGCAATGCTTCTTCAAGCTGATGGATCATGTTAATTACCGCCGCGCTCGCGCTCTCGTTAAGAGCCGGGTCAATTGGCGCCGCCGCTGTCGGATGCAGTTTGAAGAGGTAATGTACGAGATCAATATGTTCGTATGCGCCGCACGCTTCAAACCACTTGATGCATAATTCCGGAGTAAGCTTGCTGAATCCATTTTCAACGTCTGAAACATACCGCTGATCCTTCCCGCCTATCAAATTACCGATCTGGTATTGTGCAAGCCCTGCCGCTTTGCGAACACTACGCATGATCCGGGGTAGATTATGCAAATTGTATGGGTTGTTCTCCATATGTTTGCCTCCTGATATATCCAGTTGTTCACTGGTAAAATTTAATTAATGAAGGAACTCGAAAGGATTTAGGAAACCTTCCGAGGAATCCAATTTTCTATATATTTGATTGCGGATAACAGCTCCCGGCGCTTTATGTCTTTGTAGCTTGCAACGCCGAACCGGTCTTTTATCTCACGGTGTATTTCTCTGAAAAGCCTGGCCGCTTCTTCCTTACCTTCCGTGATGCTATAAACCCGGCGCGCGACTACTTTTTGAAACCGGCGCTGTTCTCCGGAATCCAGGGTGATTTGCTCGTCCACTTTTTGACTGAGCTCACCGATCTGTTTTTCATGATGGAACAACACTTTTTGCATTTTTTGTTGTTGTTCTGCTGTTTGTAAAGTGAGTTTCAGCGATTCGATTCGCTGTTCTTCATCGGATAAAACTCTCGGGCCGCCGTACTGGCCTGTTTTGCGTAATGTTGGTAACACGTCATCAAACACCCATGATTCGAACTGAGTTGCGGCGGGAAGCCTTGATTTCACGATCAGCCGATACAAATTTCCCTCGTTGATAAATTTTTTCTGCTGGGTCCGATCCATTGAATCGGTGACCTCGTGAAACGCGACCCCACTTTCCAAGCAATGTTTTGATATGGCGTCATGTGGATTTGCGTAGCCGAGTGCCTCCGCAGCTTCAGTTGCGCCGAAATAGTCTTTGTTGTTAATTTGAATGATTGGCAGCTCTCCAAACTGCTTATGGGAGAAGTTTTGCAGTTGATTCATGTTGTTGTGGCCTCCTTTGCTTGTCCACCAAAAAAAGGTGAAGCAGAAAATTTTAAGCGTTTAACTTCAGGTCTTTTTTTGAAGTGAAATACGGTTCCAGAGCTTTACGGAAGCATTCTTCTCTGTCCATTGTTCCGTAATACTCTTTGCCGATTTTGATGTTCGTTGTTTTAGTCTTTGTTTGTTTAGCCATTGCGCTCACCTCACGACAGTGTATTCGTGTTGGACAGATGGACTACCCAAGGAATTACGCCGATTCCTGCGAATTATAATTCTTCAATGTGTGGCATTCATCTTCAAAAAAAAGAGTCCACTGAAAACCAAGGAGTTTTGCGATTTTTTTTGCTATATGCGGCCTTACATTCCGCTCGCCAGTCTCAATAGCTCCGTATGTTGATCTGGCTATTCCAACTTTTGAGGCGACCTGCTCTTGAGTAAGCCCTGCATTTAATCTTATCTGCTGCAACCACTCTTTTTTCATGATTCAGCCTCCCTTCATTCCACGTTGTGTGGCTTGTAAATTTATATTAAACCACACTTCGTGGAATGTCAACCATATCCCTTAAAAAACCCGAAAAAAATTCTTCATTTTGTGGCATCACTTTTAATTCCACAAAATGTAGAGTTATAATAAGTTATGATTTTTATCTTTTAAAAGATAGTAGGTGTAACTATGGCAATTAAAAATAGACTGGTGGAATTGAGGAAAAAACAAGGTCCGCATATGAAGCAAGAGGACGTCGCAAAAGCCATCGGCATAGCCCGTTCTACGTATGGAGCATATGAACAAGGTAAGAGAGAGCCAGACCATGCAACTCTCATCAAGATTGCTGACTACTACGGTGTTACGATTGACTATTTGCTGAGAGACGAGCCTTCAGAAACAAAAGAAAAAATGTACCGGGATGAAGCCTTAAAAATTTTAGAGGACCCTGATACATTAATTGCTGCTGCTGACGGTAAGATCACTGATTCTATCCTTAAGGCAGCACAGAAGATAATTGCGCAGCAATTAGAGGCAGGCCGCAAGCCAGGTGATATTCGTAATAACAAATATAAACCGGACAAGCCAACTGATGAAAGTTGATTTTTTTAGTCTGTAGTGACACAAATAATCTCATCACTTTGATAAACCAATCCTTTGTTTATCAAAAAACGACGTCTTTGTTATTTTAGTTATCTTTAGTTATTTAGTTATCTAATAGAAGAAACCCAACAAAAACGAATGGAAACTAATGTAAGTCAATCTGTGTCCCAATGTTAAATATTACAAGTGGATAAACCTACGTTTATCAAGGGTTCGCGAAATATCCCGTATCCCAATCGTGTCCCTCCCGTGTCCCAATGGTATACCGGAGTAGTACCAAAAAAATCAGAGGAAAATACGGTGTTAAATTGCATTAAAAAGCGCTTATATAGAGAGAAAATTGCCGCTTTTACAGAGAAGACAATAAAAAATTCCGGCTTCTGCCGATATAAATAAAGTGTATTCATTTCTACAAAAAAGGGGAAAATTGCTTTGAAAAAATGGTTGTTAGGTATTGGGGCGTTAACATTAAGTTTTTCTTTAGCTGCATGCAATTCTGACTCAACATCTTCTAAAGGGGATGACTCTTCGAACAAAACAAAGTCACTTTCCTTAGAAGACCAGTTAAAAAAAGATGCAAAGCCATATGATTACGCTCAAGTTAATAGCGCCGGAATAAAAAAGGGCACCAAAATTGTTATTGAAGGCGACGTAACATATGCAGATAACGTGGATGATGATGGGAAGACAGTTTCGAAGAATGTAGCGTTCACTGTGAGCAAAAACAGTGATGGTTCAGAGGCTTACACTGTCAGCAATAAAAGCTCTGACAAATTCAAACTGCAAGATACTGTTAAAATCTATGGTACATACGAGGGGCGTGAATCAGGCACCTCCATGCCTAAAGTCAAAGCCGTTGTAGTGGAAAAAGTCGATAAGAAAAAAGAGCAAGCAAAAAAAGACGCTGCAATTAAAGACAAATTCCAAAAAACAGGTGAAGGCGATATTGAAGGATTAGGGCATGTAAAGACTATTGGCATCGGGTATAGCGATGAAGTAGGTATTGACGGAAAAGACACACCACTGAAGCCTGTTAAAATGGGTGATATGAAACTGTATATCGAAAGCGTCAGAGTCTTGGAGATTACGCCAACGGAAGACGCCAAGTCCCTTTATTTTAATGATCAAGACAAGGTACGATCAGTTGTAATGGAACTGAAGGCGGAAAACACTTCTTCGAAGGATATTACATTCGATCCGAATCAATCTGTCATTGTAACAAACACAGGCGAACAAGTCGAAACTGATATGGGCTTAATGGGCGAAGTAGGCGGAGACTTTTTAGGAAAAGTAAAGAAAGAAGATCAGACATGGTGGGTTTTAAAGGATAATTCAAAGGATATTAAAAATATAAAAATGATTATTCCAGCTCCGACCGATTCCAAAACATTTGATGAGCTCGGAACAGAAAAAAGGATCGATTTCAATATTCTTAGTTTTGAGGATGCGAAGAAAAAGGACGAAAAATAAAAATTGCCCTCTTGCGGGGGCATTTCTTTTTCGCTTAAAATAGAACATATGTTTGATCCATAATTTTCAATAGGCTATTGGACACATTTACCATAGGAAGATTGTACACATTTTAATTTCCACACATTTAAGGGGGCGTTCATCTTGGTATACACAAAAAGTCATCTGGAAGATTGGATTGAAAGGCTGTATAGGGAAATAAACATTCTCCATCCATCTGACATTAATTTTGATCATATCGCTCATGCGCTGGATATTTTAATCGTATACAATCCGGTAACCAGTTTTGCGCTGCGCTTCAAGGGAATGTTCACCATTTCTTTAGATTCACGAAAGTCCAGAAAAGAACAATGGCTTGATTTTTCTCATGAGGTCTGCCACGAGTTCAGACATGAAAATAATGATAAGATCATGCCGATTTATTGGAAAGAATACTTAGAGTGTCAGGCGAATTATTTTGCATATCATTTCTGCATTCCTACATTTATGCTCCGGCAAATTGAAATCCCTCATAATCAATACTTCGCGGCGCAAGTCATTGCCGACATATTCAAAGTGCCTGAATCATTTGCGTATCTCCGCTTAAATATGTACTTAAACAAAGCCAGGCTGATCATATAAAAAGAGCCTTTTCAGGCTCTTTGTTTGCAACAGGTATGCATCTCATTTGAAATGTGATTCCGTACAGTTTTTTCACTGATAAATAGCTCGCTTGCAATTTCCTTTGTTGTCTTGTCTTGAACGAGCAATTCGAATACTTCTCTTTCTCTTTTGGTCAGCAGCGGCTTTGATTGAAAATCTTTCTCCTTCAAGTATTGTAACCCTCCTTGCTAAGGTGAGAGCGAATCTGAAACGAATGGGTTTATATAGTCAAGATATCATATGTAAAGGGCGCTTCGGAGGTGACGTCTCTCAGAGAAATAGTTATCCGTTCAGGCGAGCAGAATGCCTTTCTCCCGCTCCGTCCAGCTGACCGCTTTGCCGCTTTTCTTCGACACTTGAACCATAACGACGGAACCTGTAAAGCACGGGAGGCCCGACTCATTTTCTCCAAGGTAATGAAGGGTGACGGACGCATTTCCGGCAGCGCTTGCTTTCACATAAATCCGCAGATTTTCATACGGCATCACCTGACGCATATAGTCGCACTGCTGGCTTGCGACGACCGTCATCGTTTCCGAGTTTTGCGCCGTTATGCCTCGCTGTTTAAAATAAGCGATCCGTGCTTCTTCAAAATAGATGAAAGGGGTTACATTATTCATATGGCCGAACATATCCGTTTCTGAAAAACGAACCGATACTTCAGTAAAGAAAGAAAACGACTGTCTCCATTCTTCAAACGGGATATCAATATATTGCGGTTGTTTCATCACCTTCAGCTCCTTATAAAAAAACCTCTCCCGTGCGGAAGAGGCTCTTTTTCTCTTTCTTATACTCTGTCGCTTCCGAAGAAATTACGGAATGCTTGTAAATTGGTATCTCTGTTCAAAGCAGCGATTGAAGTCGTAAGCGGAATGCCTTTCGGGCAGGATTGAACACAGTTTTGTGAATTCCCGCAATCTCCGAGGCCGCCGTCTGTCATTAACGCTTCTAAACGTTCTGCTTTGTTCATCGCGCCCGTCGGATGGGCGTTAAACAGACGCACTTGCGACATCGGGGCAGGCCCCATGAATTTCGACTTGCTGTTGACGTTCGGGCAGGCTTCGAGGCAGACGCCGCATGTCATGCATTTAGACAATTCATATGCCCACTGGCGGCGTTTTTCCGGCATTCTCGGCCCCGGTCCCAAATCGTAAGTTCCGTCAATCGGCACCCATGCTTTCACTTTTTTCAGTGAATCAAACATTCTGCTGCGGTCAACCTGAAGGTCACGGACAACCGGGAATGTTTTCATCGGCTTCAGACGGATCGGCTGTTCCAGCTTATCAATCAGCGCCGTACATGACTGGCGCGGTCTTCCGTTGATGACCATGGAGCAGGCGCCGCATACTTCTTCAAGACAGTTCATGTCCCATGCGACCGGAGTGGTTTTCTCTCCTTTTGCATTCACGGGATTTCTGCGGATTTCCATCAGGGCGGAAATCACGTTCAGATTCGGGCGGTAATTGATTTCGAATTCTTCATCGTATGGCGCGCTTTCGGGCGTATCCTGACGTGTAATGATAAACCGTATCTTTTTCTCACTCATGATTATTTCGCCACCTTCTTCTTCGAGTAGTCGCGTTTACGGGGCGCAATCAGTGATACATCGACATCCTGATATTCAAATTCCGGAGCTTCAAACGGACCGGCATGTTTAGCCATCGTCGTTTTGAGCCACTCATCGTCATTTCTTTCAGGGAAATCCGGTTTATAGTGCGCTCCCCGGCTTTCATTTCGGTTATATGCGCCGAGCGTGATGACTCTGGCAAGCTGAAGCATATTGGAGAACTGGCGGGTGAACATCGCCCCTTGGTTGCTCCATTTTGTCGTATCGTTGATATTGATTTTCTTAAAGCGTTCCATCAGCTCTTGGATTTTGTCATCCGTTTTCAAAAGCTTGTCGTTGTGGCGGACCACCGTGACGTTGGCCGTCATCCATTCTCCGAGCTCACGGTGAAGCACGTAAGCATTTTCGTCGCCGTCCATCTTCATGATATCGGCCCATTTTTCTTCTTCTTTTTTCACATAGGAATCAAATAATGAAGAAGACAGGTCTTCCGCTGATGTTTCAAGTCCG
Organism: Bacillus sp. SIMBA_026; assembly: GCF_046535335.1. Classification (NCBI taxonomy): domain Bacteria; kingdom Bacillati; phylum Bacillota; class Bacilli; order Caryophanales; family Bacillaceae; genus Bacillus; species Bacillus sp. SIMBA_026. The sequence goes on from NZ_JAWRWX010000001.1 coordinate 1,916,796, forward strand.
GAAACATATTTCACCGCATTCGGTCCGGCCACCATTCCTCCGTAGATGGCGGAAAGCAGAGAGTTCGCCCCTAAACGGTTTCCTCCGTGCATTGAATAATCACATTCACCCGCTGCGAACAGTCCGCGGATGCTTGTCATCTGATCATAATCAACCCACAGTCCGCCCATTGAATAGTGAACGGCAGGGAAAATTTTCATCGGAAGCTTGCGCGGGTCATCGCCCATGAATTTTTCATAGATTTCGATAATGCCGCCAAGCTTAACGTCAAGCTCTTTCGGATCTTTGTGCGACAGATCGAGATACACCATGTTTTCACCGTTGATGCCGAGTTTCTGATTCACGCACACGTCAAAGATTTCACGTGTCGCAATATCCCGCGGCACGAGGTTTCCGTAAGCCGGATATTTTTCCTCAAGGAAGTACCAAGGTTTTCCGTCTTTGTACGTCCAGACTCTTCCGCCCTCGCCGCGCGCCGATTCACTCATCAGACGCAGTTTATCGTCCCCCGGGATTGCTGTCGGGTGAATTTGGATAAATTCGCCGTTTGCATAATAAGCGCCCTGCTGATAGACGATTGATGCGGCAGATCCCGTGTTGATCATGCTGTTTGTTGATTTGCCGAATACGATTCCGGGACCTCCCGTCGCCATAATAACGGCGTCAGAACGGAATGACTCGATTTGCATATTGGTCAGATTTTGGGCTACGATACCGCGGCACGTGCGCTCATCGTCAAGAACGGCGCCGAGGAATTCCCAGCCTTCATATTTTGTGACAAGACCCGCCACTTCATATCTGCGCACCTGCTCGTCCAGTGCGTAAAGAAGCTGCTGACCCGTCGTCGCTCCCGCGTATGCGGTTCTGTGATGCTGTGTACCCCCGAAACGGCGGAAGTCCAAGAGCCCTTCCGGCGTTCTGTTAAACATAACCCCCATGCGGTCCAATAAGTGGATAATGGACGGTGCCGCTTCACACATCGCTTTTACAGGAGGCTGGTTTGCCAAAAAGTCGCCTCCGTATACCGTGTCATCAAAATGCTCAAACGGAGAGTCTCCTTCCCCTTTTGTGTTGACAGCTCCGTTTATCCCGCCCTGCGCGCAGACCGAGTGAGAGCGTTTGACCGGAACGATGGAAAACAATTTAACGGCCGTGCCTGATTCCGCTGCTTTAATTGTCGCCATGAGGCCGGCAAGACCCCCGCCGACTACGATAATGCTTGATTGACTCATGATAGCCCCTCTCCCTCTAGTAATCTAGTTCTCTTACACAAACGCAAAAATTGCTTTTAAACCTACGTATGAAAGCGCTAAAAATATAATCAGCGTCACGTAAGTCGAAATTCTTTGAGAACGCGGCGTGACCGTGATCCCCCATGTGACCGCAAAAGACCATAAGCCGTTCGAAAAGTGGAAAATGACCGATAAAACGCCTACAATGTAAAAACCGAGCATAAACGGCGAGCTCAGAATATTCGCCATCATATCGAAGTTGACTTCAGCGCCCATCTGCGCGGCAATCCGCGTCTGCCATACATGCCAGCTGACGAAAATAAGGGTGAGAATACCAGTGACACGCTGAAGCACAAACATCCAGTTTCTGAAATAACTGTAGTGGCCAGCGTTGTTTTTCGCAGTAAATGCTATGTACACACCGTAAACCGCATGATAAATTAAAGGTAAGAAAATAATAAAAATTTCTAACGCATACCTGAACGGCAGACTGTCCATAAAGCCGGCCGCCTTATTAAACGCATCCGCTCCCCTTGCGGCAAATTGGTTGACGACTAAATGCTGGATCAAAAAGATGCCGACCGGAATAACACCGAGCAAGGAATGCAATCTTCGAAAATAAAACTCTCTGTTCCCAGACATTACTTTACCCCCTGTTTGATTTAAGTGCGAAATGTACTAAAATCTCTGCCCCCACTTCGTTTCAATTGTAAGCACTTTATTAAAATTTATTGACAATTTCATTTTACTCCTCCCTCAAAAGGGCGTCAAGAAAACGTGTACATAAATTATAATTTTCGGAATTGATTATCTGGAGGGAAAATTTTATTTTCCTGCGATATCTTTCTCACATTTTTTCGCGTGTTTTATAGGATCATCCTGTAATCCTCCCCCATGTTTAAGCTATAATAAACGAAGGAGAGAGGGGAATACATAATATGAAGAATAATTATGAAGCAGCTTTAGAACCTTTAACTGAACTCGACGTCAGCGCATACGGCTACGAATTAATCCGGGAAATCGTGCTTCCGGATATCCTCGGCCCGGAGCATTCATCCATGATGTATTGGGCGGGAAAACGCCTCGCCCGCAAATTTCCTCTTCAATCGTGGGAAGAAATCCCCGCCTTTTTTGAAAAAGCCGGCTGGGGAACTTTGACAAACGCAGGATCAAAAAAACAAGAACTGGAATTCGAACTGGAAGGACCGCTCGTATCCAGCAGGCTCAAACATCAGAAAGAGCCTTGTTTTCAGCTTGAAGCCGGTTTTATAGCCGAACAGATTCAATTGATGAACGATCAGATTGCAGAATCTTATGAACAGGTAAAAAAGAGAGCGGATAAAGTCGTCCTGACCGTAAAATGGGATATGAAGGACCCTGTATAATTGAAAAAAGGCGGTGACTCCAAGTCCCGCCTTTTTGCCTGCCCGTTTATACGGCAGACGGCTGTTTAGAAAGCTCAAACGCATCATGAAGCGCTTCGACCGCTTTCACCATATCATTTTCGCTGACAACCGCTGATACTTTTATTTCAGATGTGCTCACCATTTTGACTTGTACATTTTTTTCCGCCAGTACGGCAAACATGTCCGCGGCGACGCCGGGATTTGAAACCATGCCCGACCCGACAATGGAGACTTTCGCCAGTTTTCTTTCGGTTTCAATTTTTTCATAGTCAAGCGCGTTTTTATATTCTTCAAGCACGGCGACCGTTTGCGCGGCATCTTCCGTTTTCACCGAGAAAGAAATATCCGCTTCCCCATCGTCCGACTGTGTCTGAATAATAATGTCAACGTTGATGTTTCGTTTTGCCAGCGCGGTGAAGATTGTTGAAAGTGTTGTCAATCCGCTTGCAAGGCCTGTAACGGACACCCTCGTGATCTGGTCTTCAAATGCAATTCCTCTGACGATTAAATTCTGCTCCATTGATGATTCCTCCTCAATTAATGTTCCAGCTTCATGTTCTGTGCTTGACCGCACTTCCAAAGGCACTTGGTAGTTTTTCGCGAACTCAACCGCCCGCGGGTGAAGAACACCCGCTCCTAGATTTGCAAGCTCCAGCATTTCATCATAAGAAATTCCCGCCAGTTTTCTCGCTGACCGGACATACCGCGGATCTGTCGTAAATACGCCCGGAACATCTGTATAAATGTCGCATTTATCCGCTTCCAGCGCTGCTGCAAGAGCGACCGCCGTCGTATCGGAACCGCCCCGTCCGAGCGTCGTGATGCCTCCGTCTTCCGTTACGCCCTGAAAACCGGCAACGACTGTAATTTTGCCTTCTGCAAGCTGCGAACGAATCGCCGTGATATCAATATCCGTAATTCTCGCATTACCGTGAACGGCTTCCGTGCGGACACCCGCCTGCCAGCCCGTATAAGAGACGGCGTCATATCCTTTTTCCTGAAGCGCCATGGCCAAAAGCGAAATCGTGACCTGCTCTCCCGTAGACAAAAGCATATCCATCTCGCGTCTGCTTGGTTCAGATGTGATTTCAGCCGCGAGGTTAACGAGCGCGTCGGTTGATTTTCCCATTGCCGAAACGACGACTACGACATCATGGCCTTTTTGCTTTTCAGCAATGGCGCGATTTGCGGCATTTTGAATTTTTTCGGCAGAGCCGACGGAAGTGCCTCCGAATTTTTGTACGATAAGACCCATACTAGACCACCCTTTACATTTTGGTTCGTGCGGGTGAGGAGAAAAGAGCGTTTTGTCCACAATAAAAAAAGCAATGAGAGGAATAGCTCTCATTGCTTTTTCATATCATTACGATTGATTATGAACAACGAGATAGCCCTCCAAGAAAATGAATTCTTGACAGCCTTACATTTATTTAATGCAAGGCCAGCAAATCACACCGATGGGATGTGATACACTTCGGCGACGCTCCCCTTTCAGCCTTTTTCGCAGAATCCATCATTCTCCAAAGGCTTACTATTGAAGTTCGCACCTCTATCTTCACCATATAACACGATCTTATGAAATTAGTTCACATTCTAGCAGATTTTTCAGAAAAGCACAATACTATTTTTTTAATTTTTTAAACAGCAGCTGGGCCGCCGCGGCCGGCACACCCGCTTTTTTGATCTCGTCAAGGCTTGCTTCCTTCATCTTTTTGACAGATCCGAAATGTTTTAAGAGCATTTTTTTGCGTTTTTCGCCGATTCCGGGGATATCATCCAGAACGGATTGAAAGACGCTTTTTCCCCGGATCTGTCTGTGAAAGCTGATCGCAAAACGGTGAACTTCGTCCTGAATACGCTGAAGCAGGTAAAACTCTTGGCTGTTCCGCTCCAAAAACACCGGTTCAAGCGGGTCGCCGATCAAAAGGTTGGATGTTCGGTGTTTATCATCTTTCGCCAATCCCGCTACCGGGACATCAAGGCCGAGCTCATTCTCGAGCACGTCGCGCGCCGCGTTAATCTGCCCTTTTCCGCCGTCAATGATGATTAAATCCGGCAGCGGAAGATTTTCGCGGAGCACCCTCGTGTACCTTCTTCTGACGACTTCCCTCATTGAGCCGTAATCATCCGGCCCTGTTACGGTTTTAATTTTATATTTGCGGTATTCCTTTTTATTCGGTTTTCCGTCAATAAAGACAATCATGGCCGATACGGGGTTTGTGCCTTGAATATTGGAGTTGTCAAATGCTTCAATCCGATGCGGCGTATAAATATTCAGCGCTTCGCCGAGCCGTTCGGCTGCACCGATTGACCGTTCCTCATCCCGCTCGATTAACGAGAATTTTTCCCGCAGAGCGATTTTCGCATTTTTGTGCGCAAGCAAAAGCAGCTCTTTTTTCGGGCCTTTTTTCGGCTGATGCACGGCGGTTTCCAGCAGCTCGGTGATCATGTCCCTGTCAACGCTGTCAGGCACCAGAATTTCCTTAGGCAGAAAGTGATTGTTTTTGGAATAGAACTGGCCGATGAAGGTCAGAAATTCTTCATCCGCTTCCTGATACATCGGAAACATGCTGACGTCGCGTTCGATCAGTTTTCCTTGGCGAATGAAAAAGACTTGGACGCACATCCAGCCTTTATCGTAGGCATATGCAAACACATCGCGGTCCAGAAGGTCATTCATGGTCATTTTTTGCTTCTCCATCGTCGATTCAATGTGGGCAAGCTGGTCGCGGAATTCTTTAGCCCGTTCAAATTCAAGCTTTTCCGCCGCCTCTGCCATTTTCGCTTCGAGCTCTTTTTTGATTTCGTTATGCCCTCCCTTTAAAAAACGGGTGATGTCTTCAACAATCTCGCGGTTTGTCTCCTCAGATATATCCTTTACACATGGGGCGAGGCATTGTCCGAGATGATAATAGAGACAGACGCGGTCCGGAAGCTTTGAGCATTTCCTGAGCGGGTAAAGGCGGTCCAGCAGTTTTTTCGTTTCCCGCGCCGCCTGCACATTCGGATACGGGCCGAAATAGCGTCCCTTGTCTTTTTTGACATTCCGAGTGACAATCAGCCGCGGATGGCGTTCATGGGTGATTTTAATAAAGGGATAGGTTTTATCATCTTTCAGCATGACATTGTATTTCGGATCGTATTTTTTAATCAGATTCATTTCCAAAATAAGCGCTTCAAGATTAGAGGAAGTCACGATATATTCAAAGTCCTCAATCTCCGTCACAAGCCGTTGGGTTTTTGCGTCATGAGAACCGGTGAAATAAGACCTCACCCTGTTTTTCAAGACTTTCGCTTTCCCCACGTAGATGACTGTTTTTTGACGGTCTTTCATTAAATAACAGCCCGGCTGATCGGGAAGGAGGGCCAGTTTTTCTTTCAGTTGTTTATTCATACGTTACCCTTCCTTACATTCATTTCTCGTGTCCATTCAGTGTATCACGAACATTTGTTTTTCTCCATTCTCAGCTTTTGGAAGATCAAAAAAGGCGATTCCCTTCAAAGGAATCGCCCTGCCGTAACGGAAGCTTTCGGCTTACAGATGTTTGTTTACAAGCTCTTCAAGAGCTTCTTTCGGTTTGAAACCGACAGATGTTTCAACGACTTCTCCGTCCTTCAATACGAGAAGTGTCGGGATGCTCATGACGCCGTATTTACCGGCAGTTTCTTGGTTTTCATCCACGTCGATTTTAACGATTTTCAGTTTGTCTCCCATTTCTTGATCAAGCTCTTCAAGAACGGGCGCGATCATTTTACAAGGTCCGCACCAAGGAGCCCAGAAATCAGCCAATACGACACCTTCACTTGTTTCAGCTGAGAACGATTGATCAGTTGCTTTTACGATAGCCATTTTGTTATTCCTCCAATTGTCAAATGATGATTTTTAGTATAGCATCTCCCATTCGTTCATGCTAATTTAATGCTTATATTATTTTCTCCCGAACCCGCCGGAAATAATCTTTTTTATACAGTGTATTATATCCGGGCGGCAGGCGTTCAAAACTTAAGATGGGTCCGCAGGCAGCGTGATTAATACAACCGCCATCGGAGGAAGCTCCGCCTCAAGTTTTCCGCCCTTTTGAGCAAACCCGGAAAACGGCTTCGGTTTGACGTTTTCCGGACTGCTGAATGTATTATGGGCATTCATTTTTTCCGCGTGCAGAATCGTTCCCGAAGGCTTCCCTGTCTTTTTCATGCCCCGCAGTTCAATCTTCACATCAGCTTTGTGCAGATGATCGATATTGCAAATGCTGATATGTATGTCTCCGTTTTGCTGTTTGGACGCTGAAATGCTGACTTGCGGGAGCCGGCCGTCATTCCTTTCGTACCCGGCTGCTTTTGTTTCTGTCGCCAAAAGAGATGCGTCCTGATGCACCTTAAACATATCAAACACATGATACGTCGGCGTCAACAGCATTTCTTTCCCTTCTGTCAGGATCATTGCCTGAAGCACATTGACGGTTTGCGCGATATTGGCCATCTGTACGCGGTCTGCGTGCTGATGAAAAATGTGAAAATGCGTGGCTGCGACAAGGGCGTCGCGGATCGTATTCTGCTGATACAGAAAGCCCGGATTCGTGCCCGGCTCAGGATTAAGCCACGTGCCCCATTCATCAATGATCAGCCCGACTCTTTTTTCGGGATCGTACTGATCCATGATGGCACTGTGCCTTGTGATCAATTCATCCATATGCGCCGCTTTTTTCATCGTGATGAACCATTCATCTTCCGTAAACTCCGTCGCTGATCCTTTCCCTTTCCAGAAGTCGCCCGGTATTGTGTAATAATGCAGGCTCAGCCCGTCCATGAGATCAGCGGCTTTTTTCATTAGAGTTTCAGTCCAGCGGTAATCGTCGACATTCGCGCCGCCGGCAATTTTATAGATTTCATTACCGCTGTAATTGCGGACATAGGTTTGAAAGTTTCTGTAAAGGTCGGCATAATACTCAGGATGCATGTTTCCGCCGCAGCCCCAGTTCTCATTTCCTATTCCGAAATATTTCAGCTTCCACGGTTTTTCCCGCCCGTTTTCTTTTCTCCAGTCGGACATCGGCGTGCCCGCTTCAAACGTCATGTATTCAATCCAATCAGCCATTTCTTTAACCGTTCCGCTGCCGACGTTTCCGGCGATGTACGGTTCGCAGCCAAGCAGTTCACAAAGCATCATAAACTCGTGCGTGCCGAATTCATTGGAATCAATCGTCCCGCCCCAATGGGTATTCAGCATGGTTTTGCGTTTCCCTACGCCGTTTGCCCAATGGTATTCATCTGCAAAACAGCCGCCCGGCCATCTGAGGACGGGAATCTGAAGCTGTTTGAGGGCGTCGGCGACATCCGTCCTGATCCCGCCGGTATTCGGAATATCGGAATCTTTTCCGACCCAGATGCCCTCATATATGCCTCTTCCCAGATGTTCCGCGAAATGTCCGTATATGTTTTTATTAATGGTTCCCCGTGTGATATCAGTTTGAATGACTGCCGTATTGTGAGACAAACTTGATCATTCCTTCCCCTTAATAAGAATGAAAGCACTAGAGACAATCTATCTGGGATGAATGCTGTATGGATAAGTTTGTAAGCGCTTTACAAAAGCTTATTACATTGGTTCGTACATGTCAATCCGTTGTTTTATTAATCTATAATTTGTCCGAACTAATTAACACAAATCAAAACCCTCTGACAAATAAGCCAGAGGGTTTTGATTATGAATGAATATTGGCATTTTTAAATTCCTGGGTCAGAAGCGGAACCACTTCGAACAAATCGCCGACAATTCCGTAGTCCGCTATTTTAAATATTTCCGCTTCCGGGTCTTTGTTAATGGCAACGATGACCTTACTGTTTGACATGCCCGCCAAGTGCTGAATCGCTCCGGAAATTCCGCAGGCGATATACAAATCCGGCGTGACGACTTTTCCCGTCTGGCCGATTTGAAGGGAATAATCGCAATAGTCCGCGTCACACGCGCCGCGTGAAGCGCCCACCGCTGCTCCGAGCACGTCGGCAAGTTCTTTTAACGGTTCAAATCCATCTTTGCTTTTTACACCGCGGCCGCCTGCTACGATAATTTTCGCTTCTGATAAATCCACGCCGTCCGCCGTTTTTTTGACTACTTCTTCAATGACCGTCCGCAAATCTGCCGGAGGTGCCGCAAGCTCTTCAATATCACCCGTGCGGCTCGCGTCTTTTTCTAATGCCTGAATGTTGTTCGGACGGATTGTCGCCAAAATGAACGGATCGGTTGAAATCACCTGTTCAAAGGCTTTGCCCGAATAAATCGGTCTTGTAAAAACGATGTTGTCTCCGGTAACGCTTACATCCGTGCTGTCTGAGATCAGCCCCGTTTCAAACCGGGCCGCAAGCTTAGGTGACAAATCTTTTCCCATAGAAGTGTGGCCGAAAATGACCGCATCAGGCTTTTCATTTTCGATCAGATCCCCGAGAACCGCGGCATATCCGTCCGCCGTATACTGAGAAAGCCCCGGCGCATCGGCCGTAAATACTTTATCGGCGCCGTACTGAATGAGTTCTGGTGCTGCATCAGCCGCGCCTTTTCCCATCAGTACGCCGATGACATCTCCTCCGCCGGAAATGGTTTTGCCTGCGGCTATGGCTTCAAAGGTGACGTTCCGTAAGGCGCCGTCACGAATTTCTCCGAGTACGATCACTTTTTTTCCCATTCTGACATCCCCCAGTTTCTTTAATATCGGTTTATACGACTTTGGCTTCTTTTCTCAGCAGTGACACAAGCTCTTTCGCCTGCTCAGCGGCTTCTCCTTCGATCAGTCTGCCCGCTTCTTTTTGCGGCGGCAGAAAACGTTCGATCGTTTTGAGCTTCGGTGCGGCTTCATCTTCATCAATGTCGAGATCATCGAGCTCAAGTTCTTCCAGCGGTTTTTTCTTCGCCTTCATAATGCCCGGAAGCGACGGATAGCGCGGCTCGTTTAAGCCTTGCTGTGCCGTGATGACTAAAGGAAGTGAGGTTTTAATGATTTCGGTATCCCCTTCATTGTCTTTCTCTGCCACAGCTTCATCGCCGCTGATTGTCAGTTTTGTGATCGTTGTGACGCAAGGAATGTTCAGCAGTTCGGCAAGCCTTGGAGCCACTTGGCCTGAACCGCCGTCAATCGCGACATTTCCGCCGAGAATCAGATCATATTCCCGGTCCTTGAAGTAATGATATAAGATAGTTGAAATGGAGTATTGGTCAGGATCGCTCAGATCATCTTCAATATTGATTAACACCGCCTGGTCACAGCCCATCGCAAGGGCGGTTCTCAGTTCTTTCTCCGCATCTTCTCCGCCGACGGTTACAGCGGTAACGGTTCCGCCGTGCTCTTCCTTCAGCTGAATGGCTTCTTCAATGGCGTATTCATCATACGGATTAATGATAAATTCGGCCCCGTCCTCCTGAATCTTTCCTGCTTCAATGACGATTTTCTCTTCTGTGTCAAACGTCCGTTTCATCAGTACAAATAGATTCATAATCTTATCCCCTTTATCTTCGCCCACCGAATTGAGGCTTTCTTTTTTCGAGAAATGCCTGAATGCCTTCTTTTGCGTCATCTGATGCAAATGCTTCCCCAAAGCGCTTTGCTTCAAGCTTTAAGCCGCCGTCATAAGAATAGATCTTGTTTGAATAAAGGAGCTCAAGCAGATAAGCCATCGACTGCGGGCTTTTTTCCGCAAACTTGCCCGCGAGCGTTTTCGCTTTTTGCAGCAGCTCTTCCTCATGTTCGGCGCCTATCGTGATAAGGCCGAGGCTGAGCGCTTCTTCTCCGGTCATAGGTTCTGAAGTGCCGATCATTTCAAGCGCTTTCGCCGTACCGACGTACCGGGGAAGCCGCTGCGTCCCGGCAAAGCCCGGGATAATGCCGAGATTCAGCTCGGGCAGGCCGAGCTTTGCATCCAATGTAGCGATTCTGATATGGCAGGCCATGGCTAGCTCAAGACCGCCGCCGAGCGCAGCGCCGTGAATCGCTGCGATAACGGGCTTCGGAAACCCTTCAATTCTTTCCATCAGCTGCTGGCCTTTATCCGCCATGGCAGAAGATTGCTCAAGATTTTCAAGCGACGTAAATTCCTTTATATCGGCGCCCGCCGAGAAAAATTTTCCCTCACCGCGAATGATGATGCTTCTGACGCTGTCATCCGTTTCACACCTGTCGAACAGACCGGACAACTCATCTAAAACCGCACCGGACAGCGCGTTGGCCGGCTGATGATTAATGGTGATCACCGCAACAGATTGTTCTACCGCCATCGAAAGGCTGTTCATCCGTCAACCCCCTTTAGTTTTGATGAATTCCTGACACCAACAGCTCCAATACCTTGTCTGACAAATCCGGAAGATCATATTTCTGATCGTTCATCACCCATGTTGTCACTGTTTCATCTATCGTCCCGAATATCATCTGCCGGGCGAGGCGGACGTCGAGATTGTCTTTCCATTCCCCCGACTTGATTCCTTCGGTCAAAATGGTGTCCAGCATGTTTAAATAACCTTTTAAAATATCATTGATTTTCAGGCGCAGCTTGATATTCGACTGTCTGAGCTCAAGCTGGGTCACAATCGCGAGGTGGCGGTCATTGCCGAGCAGTGTGAAATGCTGCTTAATAACGAGAGCGAGTTTTTCTTTTGCCGTCGTTTTTTCTTTCACTTCTTCTTCCATGCGTTCAATGAACTGGCCCATCTTTTCTTTAAAAAGAGAAATGAGTATATCCTCTTTGTTTTTGAAATATAAATAGATGGTGCCGTCCGCAACGCCGGCCTGCTTGGCGATTTTGGACACCTGTGATTGGTGATAGCCGTTTTCCGCTATGACTTCTACTGCTGCATCAATAATCTGCATATACTTTGGCCGTTTTTGGTTCAATGTCATCGTTCCTTCCTTCGATAAATGAATGACTATTCATTCATAACTTCATGATAAAAAGGAATCCGGATTTTGTCAAGTTTTTCTTTTAAGGCACCTTGTTTTCACGGGAAGCATCTTCCTCTTCGACTAAACGCCTTCTTAATATTTTTCCGACGGCCGTTTTCGGAAGCTCTTTTCTGAATTCGTAAAGCTTCGGGACTTTGTACGGCGCAAGCCGCTCTCTTGCAAACGCATCAAGCTCATCGGCATCTGCCTCGGCGCCTTTTTTCAAAACGATAAATGCTTTCACCGTTTCCCCCCTGTAGGAATCAGGAACGCCCGCTACGACGATTTCCTGAACGGCTTCATGCTCATAAAGCGCCTCTTCCACCTCCCGGGGGTAAATGTTGTATCCGCCGGCAATGATGATGTCTTTTTTCCTGTCGGCGATGTAGAAAAATCCTTCCTCATCCATATATCCCATATCTCCGGTAAACAGCCAGCCGTCTCTGATGACACGCGCGGTCTCCTCCTGCTTATTCCAGTATCCTTTCATGACTTGAGGGCCTTTTACGATCAGCTCGCCATGTTCATACGGCTCCGCAAGCCCGCCTTTTTCTTCTGAATAGATTCCGGCGTCGGTATTGGGCCAGGGACAGCCGATGCTGCCGGGTTTATTTTTTCCCCAAATGAAGTTTGAATGGGTAACCGGTGATGCTTCGGATAATCCGTAGCCTTCCACAAGCTTTCCTCCGGTCACTTTTTCAAATTTCTGTTTGACCTCAACCGGAAGCGCCGCTGAACCGCTCGGACAATTTTCAATGGAGGACAGATCATATTTATTCAGCTCCGGATGATGCAACAGCCCGATGTAAATCGTCGGCGCCCCGGGAAAAACCGTCGGCTTCAGCCTGTCGATTGTTTTCAAGGTATCCAAAGGATTGAATTTGGGAAGAAGGATCATTTCACATCCCTGCATAATGGAAAAATTGAGCACGGCGGTCAATCCGTACACATGAAAAAAAGGCACGATGCCGAGCACCTTTTCGGCTCCCTTTTTCATTTTGTACATCCAGGCGGCGCACATTTCTGTATTGGCCTGAATGTTCCGGTGTGTGAGCATGACACCTTTCGGATAGCCGGTTGTTCCGCCCGTGTATTGAAGCACGGCGATGTCATGCGCAGGGTCAATATCAAATGGCTCCGCTTCCTCCGCTTTTTCGTTTTTTAAAATATCCGCTAATTTGTGAATTTGTTCGCATCCGTCATAATCAATATGAACCTGCTGTTTTTGTGTGAGCGTATACAGCATATTTTTCGGAAACGGCAAAAAGTCTTTTATACTCGTTGTAATAATGCGTTCGACGAGTGATAACGTTTTCATTTTTATCACTTTCGGAAACAGCATATCGAGGGTGATGATCACGCGCGGCGCACTGTCTTTCAGCTGATACTCAAGCTCGTGTTCCGTGTAGAGAGGATTGGTCTGAACGACAATGCCGCCGGCAAACAATACGCCGTAAAAAGCGATGACCGACTGCGGACAATTGGGCAGCATAATGGCGGCTCTGTCCCCTTTTTTCAGGCCTGTTTTGCGTAAAAAAGCGGCTAGCTTTAACGAATCTGTGAGAACGTCTTGGAATGTGAGTTTTTTTCCGAGAAAATAAATGGCGGTGTGGTTCGGGAATTGAGCTGCGGAGTTTGTCAGATTGGATGGCAGGGTTTGATCGGTAAATTCAAGCTCATGCGGAATCTCTTCGGGATATTGAGAAAGCCATGGCTTTTCAGACTGCATAATACCTCTCCCTTCTGTTTTCCTATACGCTATTATTATAGCAGAAGGGTGATTGGAATTGGAAAGCGTTTCATGTGAAATTTCGAGTTTCAGGAGGTGTTGAGTTTGCTGGAAACGCTGCATTTTGAAGAAGGAGTTCCTATCCTGCGCCAGCTGCCGAAGCCGTTTACGTCAGCCGCCTTTTTGCTCCATCCCTTTGTCCGGATGCCTGATGGGTGGGAAGAGCAAAAGCGCAAACGGCCTTATGAACATATGTATCCGAGTGATGAGGAGATCATCGCGATGGGCAGACCCGTTTCCTGGCAAACCGTCATGACCGTTTGCGGATTGCGCTCTGAAAAAGAAACGGCACTTGCGCTTATGAGCGCTGTCATGGCACTTCGGGATGAATATGCACATCCTGAATCCGCCGAGCTGTTAAATCGGCTTCATCATCCCGATCTGTACTTGCCGAGCGAGGATGTCACTTCACCATTTTTAATTCCGGGACTTTTGGATGTGTTCCGTTCAAAAGGCATAAAGCGCTGCACTTATAATGAGCCTGTCGAAGAGAAAGGCATATTTTCACTCAATCAAACGGCGGCTTCGGATGTATGCGGATTGCTGCGGGCTGACATGATCATTGCCGACGAAAAACGGCGCGTGGCTTTTATGAGCATATATGATTCTTTTACGACACTCTTTCTCATGGAAGATCAAGACATGCCGTCTGTCATCCGCGCCATGAGTTGGGAAGCCGTCATTTGCTCTGATACGGCCTGCATAAACTGGTATTCTCAATAAAAAAGGCCGCCAATTCAGTTCGGCAGCCTTTTTTCAGTATTAAGATGTCATGACCAGATAAATAAGTCCGATGAACAGAAAAATTCCCGCTGCCGACAGCAGCACTTTCGCAAGCTTCTCCATTTTTCCCCGTCCCCTTAAATCCCGGCGGCCACCACAAATGACAGGCCGACTGAGATGACAAATGAAATAAAGCCGACAGCTCTGTTATCTTTTTCAATTTCTTTATCAATTTTAAACCGGGGCGTCAGAAATTCAAAGATAAAATAGCTGATTAAAAGCATAATAAATCCGTATACGCCCCAGCCGATCATTTGCAAAAGCGAATTATGCTGGGCGATGCTGTGCTGAAAGACATTTGCGATACCGAGAATTTTCCCTCCGGTCGCCATTGCCACCGCAAGATTGCCTTTTTGGATTTCCACCCAGTTTTTATAGGATGTCACCAATTCAAACACGGTCAGAAAAATGACGAGACACAAGACGGCTACACTGTAATAAGCCGCGATTTCAACAAGCTCATTTTCCCAAAAAGCATTCATGACGTTTACTCCCTTTTTATTTTAGTTCGACAATCGTTACGCCTGATCCTCCTTCTCCCGCTTCCCCGAACCGCGAGCTTTTCACGCTGCGGTGGTTTTTCAGAAGATCCTGCACCCCTTTTCGGAGGGCGCCCGTGCCTTTTCCGTGAATGATGGACACTCTCGGATAGCCGGCAAGCACCGCGTCATCTAAATATTTTTCGACGCGGCTGAGGGCGTTTTCGTAACGCTCTCCCCTGAGGTCAAGTTCAAGGGATACGTGATAATCCTTCCCTTTTACGGCGGTGATTGCTTTTTCTTTTTTCGGTTCAGGAGCCGATTTGAGAAACTCAAGATCTTTTTCCTTCACCTTCATTTTGAGGATGCCGATTTGGACGTTCCATTCTTTCTCGCCGGTTTTCTCAAGCAGCGCCCCTTTTTGTCCGAATGTGAGCACCTTTACTTCGTCGCCCGGCTTGAGCTCGCGTTTTTTCTCTGTTTTTCTTTCCGGCTGCTTTGATTTTTCAAAAGCCGGCATCGCGTCTCCGAGACGTTTTTTGGCGTCAATCAGCTCGTGTTCCTTAAAGGATCTGTGTTCTTGCTTGATGGACCGGAGTTCGCGGATGATCTGTTCGGCTTCTTTTGCGGCGGCTTCCAGTTTTTCCGCAGCTTTCTGTTCGGCTTCTTCCATCATTTTATCTTTTTGGGCGTTCAGCTCAATGATTTGCTGCTGAAGCTCTTTGTGCAGTTTTTCTGCTTCTTTTCTGATTGATTCGGTTTCAGAAAGTTCTTCATCCGCTCTTTTTTTGCTTTTTTCAAGCGATGCGATCATCAGATCGACTTCGTTATGTTCGGCGGTCATTTCTGACTTCGCCTGGCCGATGATATGCTCCGGAAGCCCAAGGCGTCTTGAGATTTCAAATGCGTTGCTTCGGCCCGGCACTCCGATCAGAAGCTTATAAGTAGGCGAAAGCGTTTCGATGTCAAATTCAACGCTGGCATTCATGACGCCTTGTCTGTTATATCCGTATGCTTTCAGTTCCGGATAATGGGTTGTCGCAAGCACTCTGGCGTTTGTCCGGTGAACTTCGTCAAGGATGCTCATGGCAAGCGCCGCTCCTTCCTGCGGATCTGTTCCGGCACCGAGTTCATCAAACAGCACAAGACTGTTTTCAGACACGTCTTTTAAAATATTGACGATATTGACCATGTGGGATGAGAACGTACTCAGACTTTGTTCGATCGACTGTTCATCGCCGATATCGGCAAACACATTGTCAAATACGGCTGCTTCCGATCCTTCATCAGCCGGTATGTGCAATCCTGCCTGCGCCATTATCGTCAGCAGCCCGAGTGTTTTTAACGTAACGGTTTTACCGCCCGTATTCGGTCCCGTGATAACGATCGTTGAGTAATCTTCGCCCAGTTCAATATCGTTGGCCACGACTTGATCTTGGGGCAGCAGCGGATGGCGCGCTTTTTTCAGCCGGATAAAACCGTCTCCGTTCATGAGTGGTTTTGTCGCCTTCATTGCTTTTGCGTATCTCGCTTTGGCGAAAATGAAATCCAGTGTCTGCAGCACTTCCACATTTTGAGCGATTTCTTGTGTGTGTTCAGCCGTATGCTCCGTCAGCATTCGGAGAATTCGTTCGATTTCCTGTTTTTCTTTTACTTTCGCCTGCTGAAGCGAGTTGTTCATATCTACGATCGCCTGCGGTTCAATAAACAGTGTCGCACCGGATGAAGATGTATCGTGGACAATTCCGCCGTAGCTTGATCTGTATTCCTGTTTGACCGGGATGACAAAGCGGTCATTCCGAATCGTAACGATGGTGTCAGACAGCATTTTAGAAGCGGAAGATGAACGCAGCATCGATTCAAGCCGATCTCTGACTCTTGATTCAAGCGTCCTGAGCTGCGTGCGGATTCCCCTTAAAGCGGGAGACGCATGATCAAGCACTTCACCATGGTCATCAATGCAGGAGTTAATCTCCCTTTCCAAATCGCCTAATGTAATCAGCTCTTCTGCATGGGCTTGTATCAGCGGAATGCCGACGCCGTCTTCTGTCATTTGGCTGATAAAATGCTTCATTTGTTTAACGGCATACAGCAGTCCGGACAATTCGGTAAATTCCGCCGGCGTCAGCACACTGCCGATTTCCGCCCGCCGTAAAGCGGATCTTATGTCGGTCAGGCCGCCGAACGGAGCATGGCCTCTCAAGCGCATGACCGCGGATGCTTCTTCGACTTCATCCAGCTGTTTTTGGATGTCTGAGAGATCCGTCAAAGGTTTCAGCTGCAGAAGCTTCTCCCGGCCGAGCGATGAGGCGGCATGTGCGGTAATCTGTTCTTTTACTTTATGAAATTCAAGTGATGATAACACTTTTTGCTGCACGGTTTTGTGATCCTCCTTACTTAATCATTGCGCGTCAGAAATGCTTTGACCTCGTGTAGCGGCCGGGCGTTTAACACATGTTTTGTTTCCGTCCAGCCTTTGCGCGCAGCGGTCACGCCCGTTTTCATATCATCGAGCATCTCGATATTATGGGCATCGGTATTAATGACCAAAGTCACACCTTTTTCATTTGCTTTGATCAGATGCTCAGTCCGCAAATCGAGGCGCGCGGGGTTTGCATTCAGTTCAAGCGCCGTATTTGTTTTGGCGGCGAGTTCAATCAGCATGTCGATGTCGACTTCATAGCCGGCCCGTCTGCCGATCAGGCGTCCCGTCGGGTGGGCGATAATGTCCACGTGCTTATTCGTCAGCGCCTGTTCAAGCCGTTTCATAATGACATGCTCCGGCTGGCTGAAGCTTGAATGAATAGACGCGATGACAAGATCCATTTCAGACAGAACACTGTCATCATAATCGAGCGAACCGTCGGGGAGAATGTCCATTTCTACGCCTTTAAAAATATGAAAATTTTCAAATTCAGCATTTAACGCATCAATTTCTTCCGCCTGTTTTTTGAGCCGTTCGGCCGTTAACCCGTTGGCTACCTTTAAATATTGGGAATGGTCGGTAATCGCCATGTACTGATAGCCTTTTGCCATACAAGCTTCTACCATTTCTCTGATGGAAAAAGCGCCGTCACTCCAGGCTGAGTGCATGTGGAGATCGCCTTTTATCGCTTTATGCTCCACAAGGTCCGTTTCTTCCCGGTACGTGTCGACCTCCTGCCCGGTTTCTCTGAGCTCAGGAGGAATAAACGGCAGACCGAAGTGGGCGTAAAACGCTTCTTCGCTCGGGAATGTTTTGACGTCTCCCGTTTCTATGGTTTCTACTCCGTATTCACTGATCCGTTCACCGCGCTCTTTCGCCAGCTGGCGCATTTTAATGTTGTGATCTTTAGAACCGGTAAAATGATGCAGTGTGGTGGCAAACTGTTCCTCTGTCACAAGCCGGAAATCCACACTCGTCTCATATTCAAAGGTCAGGATGACTGATACTTTTGTATCCCCGCTCGCTATCACGTCTTTTACGTTCGGGAGGGAAAGAAGCTGTTCTCTGACAGCCTCCGGATGATCTGTAGCGATAATGTAATCCAGATCTTTTACGGTTTCCCGCGCTCTTCTGAGACTGCCGGCCCGGGAATATTTCTGAATATCCGTCAGCCGGGCCAAATGTTCTTCAATTACTGAAGCAATGCCGAGCGCATAGCCGATCGGAAAACGTTCCGGCTGTTTTCCGGCTTCTCCGAGAGCCTGAAGGATTTTCTCCTCCGTTTTTTTGCCGAAACCGGCGAGCCCCTGTACTTTTTGCTGCTCGCACGCTTCTTTCAGCGATTCCGCGTCATGAACGCCCAGTTCCTGATACAGCTTGGCGATTTTTTTGCCGCCGAGGCCCGGAAGCTTCAAAAGAGGAACCAAGCCTTCCGGAACTTCTTTCTGCAATTGGAGAAGCGTGCCGGACACACCTTCCTGCATATATTCACGAATGACGCCGTAAGTGCCTTTTCCGATGCCGGATATAGACATCATGTCGTCGATTTCCGACAGGCTGCGGTCATCCTGCTCAAGCGCCGCTGCCGCTTTTCGGAAGGCTGATATTTTAAACGGGTTGTCCCCTTTCAGTTCCATATAGACCGCAATCGTTTCAAGCAGCCTGATGATATCTTTTTTATGCATACTGTTAACCCCCAGTCGTTTCCTGCTTTTCATCATACAAATTTTTCTCCTCCGGCACAACTGGCGCAGAGCTTGAAAAAAACTTCTCCGGTCAAGAGAAGTTTTTTATGCCCCGTACTGGGCCCACAGTTCTTGCAGGAGCCCTGACAGATACGGCGTATGATGTGTGATGATATTTGCAAGCGTCGATTGTGCGAGCATATCCTGAAGCACGCTTACCGGCAGTACGGATGCGACGTATAACAGGATAAACGCAAATAAATAGACTTCCAGAAATCCGAGCACCCCGCCCAGCAGTTTGTTGATCTGTTTAATGACCGGAATGCTGGCGATAATATTAAGCGCCGCTCCGATAATCCGAAGCAGAATCTTTGCGATGATAAACAAAATGACAAACGCGATCGCGTTGTAATAAGCCGTCTCTACGTTTCCTTTAATAAAAGACAGAGCCGCCTGCCCGCCGGAAAAATCAGGCGCGGGTATAAAGCTCAGATGCGGGGCCAGGTTTTTGTAAAAAAGCGCCGCAAACGCAATCGAGAGGATGAAACTCGTTAAATATATAAATTGGAGGATAAATCCTCTTTTTAATCCAAGCAATGTGCCCATTAAGAGCAAAACTAAGATGATGATATCTATCATATGGTGTTCATTCCTTTTCTTTAAGCTGCCGCTCCAGTATTTCATATTTTTCTTGCAGTTTCATATAATCATGCACGACATTGACCGCAGTCAATACAGCGAGCTTATTTATATCAAGATATGGATTTTTCTCGTTGATTTCTCTCATTTTATCATCAACCACTCCGGCCACATGGCGCATGTGCGCTTTGCTTTCTTCCCCGATAATGGTGAAGTGCTGGCCGTAAATGTTTACTGTCGTTTTGGTTTTTTTGCCGTCAGACAACGTTTCTCCTCCATTCCGCGAGAATCCTAGTTCCTATCATACCACGATTATCGTTTGAATGGAAAGACGAGCCTCAGGCTGTTATGATACACTGGTATATACAGTGAAAAGTGCCAAAAAAGGAGATTATATCGTGTCCCATTCTGTTATAAAAGTATCCGCTTCCGCTATGGAACAAATGAAACAATCCTATGCCGGCTCCCTTACTCCCGCCGTTCCGCAGGGCGCCGTCTTCCAGGCTAAGCCTCCGGGCTGTACCATTACAGCCTACCGCTCGGGCAAGGTTCTCTTTCAAGGAAAAAATGCCGGCACAGAAGCGGCCCGCTGGGGAACGGCTGAGGCGCCGAAAGCAAAGAAAACCGTCAAAAAAGCGGCCGACCCGCTCTACGCTCCCCCGGCGGGCATTGCCTCCATGTCAGTGATCGGCTCTGATGAAGTCGGAACAGGCGATTACTTCGGGCCGATAACAGTTGCCTGCGCCTACGCCGACAAATCAAAGCTCTCTTTAATGAAAGAACTCGGTGTGAAGGATTCGAAGGATTTAAAAGATCCGCAGATTATTGAAATCGCCAAACTGTTAATTAAAACCATTCCTTACAGCCTGCTTGTGTTAAAAAACGAAAAATACAATCAGATGCAGGAAAAAGGCATGAGCCAAGGAAAAATGAAGGCGCTCCTTCATAATCAGGCGATTTCCAATCTGCTGAGAAAAATGAACGGCGTTAAACCGGAAGCGATTCTGATTGACCAATTCGCAGAGCCCGGCATTTATTTTAAGCATCTTTCCGGACGGGATATCGTAAAAGAAAAAACGTTTTTCAGCACGAAAGCGGAAAGCATACATCTTTCCGTCGCCGCAGCCTCTATCATTGCGCGATATTCTTTCTTAATTGAAATGGATAAGCTTTCCCGAGAGGCTGGGATGACGATTCCAAAAGGCGCGGGGCCGCACGTCGATGAAGCTGCCGCCAAGCTGATCATCAATAAGGGAGAAGGTGCGCTCAGAACGTTCACCAAACTTCATTTTGCCAATACGCAAAAAGCGAAACGCCTTGTTGAACGGAAGCGGTCATAATAAAAAAGCTTGCAGAGTGATCTGCAAGCTTTTTCTTTATCCTCTTAATACAGCCTGATACGTTTCTTCCAGCGCTTTCAGCACGTTTTCATGTACTTTTGTCACTTCTTCTTCTGTCAATGTTTGTTCAGGGTTAACATATTGGAGCGAGAAGGCGACGGATTTTTTGCCTTCTTCCATATGCTCACCTTCGTACACATCAAATACGGTGACTTCTTTCAGCAGCGCGCCGCCGGCTTCTTTGATCACGGCTTCGAGCTGTCCGCTTGTAACGGTTTTATCTGCCACAAGCGCAATGTCGCGCGTGACGGACGGATACTTCGGAATCGGCGTATACACGACAGGTTCTGTTTCCTCGGTCAGAAGCGCGTGCAGATCAAGCTCGAACACATACGTTTCTTTGATATCCAGCTCTTTTTCCATTGCCGGATGCACCTGGCCGATAAATCCGGCAAGCGAACCGTTCAATAGAATGTTTGCCGTCCGGCCGGGATGCATGTTTTTGCGTTCTGACTGGACAAATTCAACCCGGTCTGACACATTCAATTGATGCAGCAGGCCTTCAACGATTCCTTTGGCGACGAAGAAATCAACCGGCTTTTTCTCACCCTGCCATAAATTTTTGCGCCACAATCCGGTTACAGCTCCGGCAACCCGTTCTTTTTCAACCGGTTTTGTGTTTTCTTCTTTCGTCAGAAATACAGAACCCGTTTCATATAAAGCAACAGAATCAGTCTGTCTGGCCAGATTGTATGAAACGGCTTCAAGAAGATTCGGCACGAGGCTGTGTCTGAGAATGCTTCTTTCTTCGCTCATCGGCAGAGCAAGCATCGTGTTGAATGATTTTTCGATCGCAAAAGCGGCCGCTTTTTTATCATTCGTTAATGAATAAGTGGTCGCTTGTGAAAGACCCGCTCCTTCAAGGAAACGTCTCACTTTCCGGCGTTTTGCCTGATACGGTGTCAAGCCGCCTGTCGTGCCGGCCGTTTCCGGAAGCGTGGACGGAATATTGTCATACCCGTACAATCTCGCCGCTTCTTCAAT
The DNA here is from genome assembly GCF_046535335.1 of Bacillus sp. SIMBA_026. NCBI lineage: Bacteria > Bacillati > Bacillota > Bacilli > Caryophanales > Bacillaceae > Bacillus > Bacillus sp. SIMBA_026. The sequence goes on from NZ_JAWRWX010000001.1 coordinate 1,938,542, forward strand.
CAGGTCTTCTTCTATTCTAATATCTCCGCGGCGCGACGGCACCGTTACGACGAGAACGTCTTCAGCTTCACCGACTGCAAACCCGAGGCGCTTGTAAATGCTGATGATTTCTTCTTTAGCGATTGTCATGCCGAGTACGGCGTTCACTTTTTCAACAGACACGTGAATGTTGTTTGCTTCGATTTTCAGATGGTTTTCTTCAACCGTGCCTGAGAGCACTTCTCCGCCGGCATATGCCTGAATGAGACTGCAGGCCCGTTCAGCCGCCAGCAAAACGCGGGCCGGATCAATGCCTTTTTCATATCTGGCGCTCGCTTCGCTTCTCAGTCCGAGGTCTCTCGACGCTTTGCGGACGGTCTGTCCGTCGAAATAAGCGGCTTCCAGTAAAATCGCAGTGGTGTCTTCGCGGACTTCAGACTCAGCTCCGCCCATGACTCCCGCAACGGCTTGCGCTTTTTTTCCGTTTGTGATGACCAAATGGCTGCTTGACAGCTTGCGCTCTTGTTCATCCAGCGTCACGATGGTTTCGTTTTCCGCCGCTTTTCTGACGACGACCGCTTTTGAACCGAACCGGTCGTAATCGAAAGCGTGAAGCGGCTGTCCGTACTCAAGGAGGACGAAGTTTGTAATATCCACGACGTTATTATGCGGGCGGATGCCTGCATTCATCAGTTTCGTCTGCATCCAAAGCGGAGACGGGCCGATTTTGACGTTTTTAATGATTTTTGCGGCATAATGCGGATTGGCCTGCGTATCTTCAACCTTAACGGAAACAGCATCCGCCGCTTTTTCTGCCGCTTTTTCATATGAAGCCTCCGGAAGCTTTACCTCTGCGCCGAGGATAGCCGCAACTTCATAAGCCACGCCAAGCATGTTCATCGCGTCGGCGCGGTTCGGCGTTAAGCCCAATTCTAAAATCGCATCATCAAGCTGAAGGGCCGCCATTGCGTCAGCTCCCGTTTCAGCATCATTCGGAAAAACGAAAATGCCTTCCGCATATTCTTTCGCCACGAGCTTGCTTTCAATGCCGAGCTCCTGAAGGGAACAGATCATGCCGTGAGACGCTTCGCCGCGCAGCTTGGCTTTTTTTATTTTGAAATTGCCGGGAAGCACGGCTCCGACTGTTGCAACGGCAACCTTCTGTCCTTTATCAACATTCGGGGCGCCGCAGATAATCTGCACGGGTTCCTCCGCACCGATATCAACAAGGCATTTGTTGAGCTTGTCGGCATTCGGGTGCTGTTCGCGCTCAAGCACGTGTCCGATGACAACGCCTTTTACGCCCTCCCCTTTATACTCGATACCCTCAACTTCAATACCGGCTCTCGTAATTTTTTCTGCAAGCACGGCCGGGTCGATTCCCTGCAAGTCAACGTAATCTTCTAACCATTTATAAGAAACAAACATGTGTATCCTCCTCTTACGCCTGTTTAAACTGCGAAATGAATCTGACATCATTGGTATAGAAATGGCGGATATCTTCAATGCCGTATTTCAGCATCGCGATACGTTCAACACCCATTCCGAAAGCAAAACCCTGGTATTCCTCAGGATTGAATCCGGCCATCTTCAGCACGTTCGGGTGAACCATGCCGGCGCCGAGAATTTCGATCCAGCCTGTTTTTTTGCAGACGGAGCAGCCTTGTCCGCCGCACTTAAAGCAGGTCACATCCACCTCGACAGAAGGCTCTGTGAATGGGAAAAAGCTCGGACGGAGCCTGATTTCACGATCTTGGCCGAACATTTTTTTGGCGACCAATTCAAGCGTGCCTTTCAGGTCGCTCATGCTGATTTTGCGGTCGACGACGAGACCCTCAATCTGCATGAACTGATGGGAATGTGTCGCGTCATCGTTGTCGCGGCGATACACTTTACCAGGACAAATGATTTTGACGGGGCCTTTTCCTTTATGCTTTTCCATCGTGCGCGTCTGCACCGGTGACGTTTGCGTTCTCATCAGCATTTCTTCTGTAATGTAAAAGCTGTCCTGCATGTCGCGGGCCGGATGTTCCTTCGGCAGGTTCAGCGCCTCAAAGTTGTAATAATCCGTTTCCACTTCAGGGCCTTCTTCGACGGTATATCCCATGCCGATAAATAAATCTTCAATTTCTTCAATAACGACCGTCAGCGGATGGCGTCCGCCGATGTTTACCTGACTGCCCGGCAATGTGACGTCAATCGTCTGGCTGCTGAGTTTTTTATTCATTTCTTCTTGTTCAAGCTGTTCATTTTTCGCCGTAATGGCTGCTGCAATGCGCTCTCTCACATCATTGGCGAGCGCTCCCATTTTCGGGCGCTCTTCGGCGGACAGTTTGCCCATGCCGCGGAGAACTTCTGTAATCGGCCCTTTTTTTCCGAGATATTGCACCCGAATGTCGTTAACTTCTTTTAATGAACCCGCCGCTTCTACTTTTTCTGCAGCTTCCAGTTCAAGCTGTTTAAGCTTCTCTTCCATCATGCATCCTCCTTTTATGTAAACCAAACCGTTCTATGCCTTTTTCAGAAAACAAAAAAACCCGCCCCTTGAGAGAAGGGACGAGTTGTGGCCGCGGTACCACCCTTTTTAAGGCAGACTTCATCTGCCGACAGCTTCATTGACATAACGGAAACGATCGTTCCGGTTCACCTTTACGCGCGTTTGGCGCGGTCCCGGTGACAACTCGAGAGGTGAAAATCAATTTTTGTGCTGCGATAAAAATGCTTTCAGTCAGCGGCATTTTCTCCCTGGAAGGCAGTGTGTGCAAAAATTGACGTCCTCTGTCACGGTTTTTACATTATTGCTATCTATTATAGTGAAATCCAAGGCTTTTCGCAACCTATCCTCTGAGATGATAAACGAGGATGGCGGCAGCTACCGCCACATTCAGCGATTCCGCCTGCCCGTACAGCGGAACGTACAGGTTGAGATCCGTTTTTTGCAGAAGGCCGGCGTCCACTCCCGCCCCCTCGTTCCCGACGATTAACGCGAACGATTCTTCAGGCTTCACGCTTTGATAAGCCGCACCGTTTTCAAGCGCCGTGCCGTAGATCGCGACGCCTTGTGATTTCAGCTCAGCGGTGAACTCATCAAGCGGACGTTTTAAAATGGGAATATGAAAATGAGATCCTTGTGCTGAACGCAGCGTTTTTCCATTGTACGGGTCTGCTGTTCCCTCACCAAGGACAACGGCGTCGATGCCCGCCGCATCTGCCGTTCTGATCATTGTTCCTAAATTCCCCGGGTCCTGCACGGCATCAATCAGAAGCAGCTGCTTCAGCTGATCAGGCTGCTTATCCGGCATATGGCAGACCGCGGCGATCCGCTGCGGCGTTTCTGTTTCCGTCACGGCTGAAAACGCGTCTTCGCTCAGCACGTAGCACGGAATGCTCATGTCCAGATCGGCCGGGATGGCGCTCTCATCGTTTACGAGAATTTCTTTTACCGTTCCCTTTGATTTGAGCGCTTCTTCTGCCAGATGCTCTCCTTCTATCAGAAATGTATTCGTTTTAAGTCTCTCTTTTTTTGTGTGAAGTTTTTTCCAGTCCTTCACTTTTTGGTTTTTTGCAGAGTCGATTCGTTTCACTTTATGTCTGTGCTCTCCTTTTTTCATGCATGTTGTTATTATATCTTAAGAACAGCACATAATAAACCGCGTGCGCGGTAAGAATATGCGTATCACATTCAGAAAAAAGGAGCGGTTGTAATGGATCTTAATTTACGCAACGCCGTTATTGCCAATGTAACCGGCAATAACCAGGATCAGCTGGAGCATACTATCGTTGACGCCATCCAAAGCGGTGAAGAAAAAATGCTTCCGGGCCTCGGCGTCTTATTCGAAGTTCTTTGGCAGCATGCGTCGGACTCAGAAAAAAATGAAATGCTCAAAACACTTGAAGGCGGATTAAAACCTGCGCAATAAACATGAACCGGGTGATGGGACACCCGGTTTTTTTTGTATAATAATGGCGAGGGGGATCGCCATGCAGTTACAGCCGGAACTGGCAAAGAAATTGATTGCCGAAGTCAAACATATGTACAGCCGCGAAGTGATTATTGCCGATACAAAAGGAATGATCATCGCGGGCACCAACGAGGCGCGCGCCGGATGGTTTCATGAAGGCGCACTGATCTGCGCGCGCGAAAAACGGAATGTCATCATTACGAAAGAAGATGAAAAACGGCTCGAGGGCGTAAAAGCAGGACTGAACCTCCCCGTTTTTTCAGGCCATGAAGTGATCGGAGTATTCGGCCTGACAGGAGACCCGGACGATATCCTGCCTTTCGGAGAATTGCTCAGAAAAATGACGGAGCTGTTTATTAAAGAAACGCGCCATATGGAAGAAGCGCAGTGGCGTGCGAGAATGCTTGAATCCTTTATGGTTGATTGGCTGCAGCTGAAAGAATGGTCTCCGGGCTTTTTAGAAAAAGCAAAGCTCATCGGCGCAGACCTTCACGCATACCGCCGGATCATACTCATTCAAGGCCGTTATGAGCAATATAAAGCGGAGGAGCTCGGGCGGCTCTGGCAGTACGAATGCCCTGAAGACCTGTTTGTCCGCTGGGGAAATGAACGCATTCTCATTAATCATGAAGCAAATTCGGCTTCCAAAACACAGCTCATTAAAAAGATCGGCGCCGTTTTCGGGCAGCCTGTCACCGCCGGCATCGGACGGATCGTTCCGGGAGAGCGCCTCACGGAATCATACGAACAGGCGGATAAAGCACTTTCAGCCGGTATCGGTGACAAGCAGGCCGTCTTTGAAGAAGATTTAAAACTGGATATGTGTCTTGCCGATATCACACCCCGCACGAGGTCGGAATTTTCACGGCGGGTTCTCGAGCATGTACTGGACCGGGAAGAACTTCTGGATACGCTGCGCGCCTTTTTCGACCGGCAATTATCGTTAAAGCGCACCGCCGACGACATGCATATTCATATCAATACATTGCGCTACCGTCTTTCCAAACTGGAATCACTGACAAATATGAAACTTGACCGCCCCAAAGACATAACGGCTTTTTATTTGGCGCTGCGCTTTTTAGATCAACATACAAAAAGCACGTAATCATATCATCATTTTTCATATGTTTCTCCATAGTGTGCGGAATCGTTTTTCTTTACAATTAAATGAAAACGCTTTTCTTATCAGGGAGGTTGGGAGAACATGATTTCACGAGAGGCAAAAGAAGCGTTCATCCGGACGGTCGGGAAGGAGAATTATGATGATTCGGCGGCGGGCCGTCTTGTGTATTCTTATGATGCGGCTCCTCAGCTGCAAGCCATGCCGGATGCGGTAATCGCCCCCCGCAGCGCGGATGACGTGTCCCGTATATTAACGATTTGCAGCAGGCATGACATTCCGATCGTGCCGAGGGGTTCAGGCACAAACTTATGCGGCGGCACATGTCCGTCTGAAGGCGGGCTTGTGCTTTTATTCAAACATATGAACCGCATTCTTGAAATCGATGAAGAAAATTTGACGGCAACCGTCCAGCCGGGCGTGATCACGCAAGATATGATCCGTGCGGTTGAACAAAAAGGTTTATTTTATCCGCCTGATCCGAGCAGCATGAAAATATCGACAATCGGCGGGAATATTAATGAAAATTCAGGCGGGCTGCGCGGTTTGAAGTACGGCGTCACCCGGGATTATGTCCTCGGCCTTGAAGCCGTCTTGGCTTCAGGCGATATCATCCGCACAGGAGGAAAGCTGACAAAGGATGTCGCCGGTTATGATCTGACCCGGCTTTTCGTCGGATCAGAAGGGACGCTCGGCGTTGTGACGGAAGCGACTTTAAAGCTGGTTCCGAAGCCGGAAACGAAAAAAACGCTACTTGCACTCTATGAACATATTGAAGCGGCTGCGGAATCTGTTTCTGCCATCATCGCTGAAAAAATCATTCCGGCGACACTCGAATTTCTGGATCAGCCGACACTTCAGGTCATTGAAGATTACGCCAAGATCGGGCTTCCGACCGACGCAAAAGCGGTGCTGCTGATCGAACAGGACGGTGACATCGACACGGTCAGACGCGATATGGAAAAAATCGAAGCCATCTGTAAAAACGGAGCAGCCGTATCCGTCCAAACGGCTGAAACCGAGGAAGAGGCATTCGCGCTTACAGAGGCCAGACGGTCCGCATTATCAGCCCTTGCCCGGCTGAAACCGACAACGATTCTGGAAGATGCGACCGTGCCGAGATCGCAAATTGCCAGCATGGTCAAAGCCATTAACGAGATTGCAGAAACATACGGCTTGTCCATCTGCACATTCGGCCATGCCGGAGACGGCAACCTCCATCCGACGTGCACCACCGATATCCGAAATACAGAGGAGATGGAACGTGTCGAAAAAGCTTTTGCCGCCATTTTTGAAAAAGCGATTGAGCTGGGCGGAACGATAACGGGTGAACACGGGGTCGGCATCGTAAAAGCGCCGTATTTAGAAATGAAACTGAAAACAGAAGGCATCACCGCCATGAAAGCGATCAAACAAGCGCTTGATCCCCAAAATCTGCTGAATCCGGGAAAAATATTCGCCAATTCATCAAGGAAACGCGTGGTGGTGATGAAATGACAACGGCTAAAGAGCAGAAACACATTCAAACAGAATTCAAAAACCGCATGGATGAAGGTGAATTGCTGAACTGTATGCGCTGCGGCTTCTGCCTTCCTTCCTGTCCGACCTATATCGAATCGGGATTTCAAGAATCCCATTCGCCGCGCGGCCGGATCGCCCTGATGAAAGCCGTCACTGACGGACTGATCGAGCCTGATGAAGATGTCGAGCGCTCACTTTCGCTGTGTCTCGGATGCCGGGCATGCGAGCCCGTTTGTCCGGCAGGGGTCAATTACGGACAGCTGCTTGAAGAAGCGAGGGATATCATTCATCAAAATAAAAAACATAAGCCGGGCGTGCGCCTCTTGCGGAAAGCCGCCTTCACCGGGCTTTTCCCACATCAAAACCGCATGCAGACAGCCGTGAATCTTCTCGGAATATACCAAAGATCGGGACTGCAGACCGCCGTCAGAAAAACCGGTATGCTGCGCGTTTTGCCTGAGCATCTGCGCACAATGGAACAAGTGCTCCCGCCCGCCCCGAAACGGAAAGACATGAAGGAAAGGCCGCGTTTTCTTCCTGCCGCGGGTCCCGTCCAAAAACGGGCCGCTTTTTTCTCGGGCTGCTTAATGGATACGATGTTTTTAGCGACAAATCATGCGACAACGGCGCTTTTACAGGCGGCCGGGTGTGAAATCGCGGTTCCGGACGGCCAGGCGTGCTGCGGCGCGCTTCACGGGCACAGCGGAGAAAAAGAGATGGGAAAAGAACTGGCCAAGCGGAATATCGCGGCTTTTGAAGCGCTTGACGCTGATTATATCATTACAAACGCCGGCGGATGCGGCGCCTTTCTTCAGGAATATCCCCATTTACTGAAAGATGAACCCGGATGGGCGGAACGTGCCGAACAATTCGTCCGGAAGCTCAAAGACTTTTCATCCGTACTGGTTGATCTGAAGTTCCATCAAAAAAACCTGCGGGTGCAGTCTCCTCATATCGTCACATATCAGGACTCCTGCCATCTCCGCAATGTGATGCATACGTCAGAGGAACCGCGCACGCTTTTGAAAAGCATTAAAGGGGCTGAGTACAGAGAAATGGAAAAGGCCGACAGCTGCTGCGGGTCGGCGGGAATTTATAATATAACAGAGTCAGAGATGTCTATGAAAATATTAGACAGTAAGATGAAAGCCGCCGGAAAAACGGAGGCGGCCGTCATCGTGACAGCCAATCCCGGATGCCTTCTGCAAATGCAGCTCGGCATTTTACGCGAAGGATTAACAGGCCGTGTCCGCGCGGTTCATTTGGCGGATTACCTTTTGGAAGCGGCGGATTTGTCATAAGATGAAAGCAGAGAGACCGATCGGCTCTCTGCTTTTTTTATGATTGTGCAATGTTCGGACGGCCGCGGATTTATCCGGGTATTGAAGCTTCCAGTCTGGCACTCGGATCACGCCATACATTCGCCCATTTTTTCACAGCCGCAATGATAATCACAAGCCCGAGAATGAGCATGATAATGGATAAAACGCCATTCAGCACGTTGTATCCCGCCGCTTCAGGGTTCAAATACACATACCGCACCATCCAATAACCCGCATAGTTGACGGTCACATACAAATAAGCGAGAGGAATCAAGCATGTCAGCATATAGCGCCGCTTATCCGCTATTTTTAATACGACGGTCGCACCGATAATTAAGCCGACAGACGCCATAAGCTGATTGGATACGCCAAACAGCGCCCAAATGGAACTGATGTCGCCCGAATACAGAAGATAGCCCCACAGCAGGCAGGCGAGCGCGCTTGAGAAAATCGAGCCCGGCAGCCAGTCTGTTTTTTTCAGCGGCTTATAGACCTCTCCGAAAAACTCTTGAATCAAGTACCGGGCGACACGGGTTCCCGCATCAATCGCCGTTAAAATAAACACCGCTTCAAACATAATGACGAATTGAAAAAAGTATGAAGCCAAATGACTGAAAAACGGAATCTCCGTAAAGATATACGTCATTCCGACGGCAAGCGTAACGGCGCCGCCCGTTCTTCCTTCCAGACTGAGCCCGATTTCTTTGCTCAATTCAGGCAGATGGACGACATTCATCCCGAGGGTGCGGAATATTTCAGGCGTGCTGTTAATGGCAAAATAATCGGCGGGCTCAAGAGCGGCAGCTGCAATGAGCGCCATAATTCCGACGAGACATTCCACAAGCATCGCTCCGAAAGCAACCGGCTTTATATCACTCCATTTATCCAGCATTTTCGGCGTTGTGCCGGAACCGACAAATGCATGAAAGCCCGAAATGGCGCCGCAGGCAATCGTTATTGAAATAAACGGCCAGACAGGACCCGCGATCACCGGCCCTCCGCCGTGAATAAACTCCGTTACGGCCGGGAATTTAATGGCGGGATTGACGAAAAAGACGCCTGCGATCAAAGCGGCAAAAACCCCGATTTTCATAAAACTGCTTAAATAGTCACGCGGAGCCAGCAAAAGCCAAACCGGAAGCGCCGCGGCGAAAAACGCATAGACAGGAAGCGCCACTGCAAGCGTTTTCGCATCCAGTGTCAGCATGTCCCCGAGAGCCGTTGTCTGCAGCCACGGCCCGATGACAACACCGGCCATTAACAAAAGAAACCCGACAGTTGATGCGAGTTTGAGATTGCCCGTTTTTTTATAATAGAGGCCGACCCCCATCGCGATCGGAATCGTAATCCCCACCGCAAACGTTCCCCACGGGTTTTTCTCAAGCGCGTGCAGCACAACCATGGACAGCCCCGCCATCGTGATCGTAATGATAAACAGCATCGAGAGACCCGTGCAAAAACCCGCCACTGGGCCGAGCTCTTCTTTGGCGACTTCAGAAAGCGTTTTCCCGTTTTTCCGCATTGATGCAAACAATACGACAATATCGTGCACGGCTCCTCCGATCACCGCTCCGATTAACAGCCATAAAAGCCCGGGCAGATAGCCGAACTGAGCTGCCAGAATCGGTCCGACAAGCGGGCCGGCAGCGGCGATTGCCGCGAAGTGGTGGCCGAATGACACCCACTTATTCGTCGGCACATAATCTTTCCCATCCTCAAGCACATGGGCCGGAGTCGGTGTCTGATCATTGATTTTTAATACTTTGACCATCATAAAGGTACCGTAAAGCCGATAGGCGATCGCCAAAATACATATAGACGCTATGACGATTGTAATCGCATTCATTTAATCCCAGCCCCTTTTCTCTTTTTCTAAATATTATCACAATTATCAGATAACAGTAGATGATTTTTACGTAAAAAAAAGCCGGCGGCTAAGCCCGGCTTTTCGGAACGCTATTTTCCTGATAAACGGATGACATTCCAGGACAGCGGCGTAAAATGAGCCGTTATTCCTTCGGCGTTTGCGGAAGACGTCCCGTTGGAGTGCGGAATGACTTCTTTTCTGTTTTTTTGATTGGTCGCTTTCATATCCTGATGCTCCAGCACGATATGCTCAATAATGCGGTAATCTTCAAACCCTCTCAGCTTTATCTCCGTTTCCATCAGTTCCTTGCTTTTGTTGACGGCAAAAATGGTCAGTGCTTCATCCTCTTCATGGTAAACGGCCGCGGCATCAACATACGGCACATCCGTAAAATCCGCTGAGTCGTATTTCGGGGAGGTGACCAGCAGCTTCATTGAAGTCCCTCTCCCGTAGACAGAGGCGTGCATGTAAGGGTAAAAGATCGGCTGTCTCCATGCTTCTCCGCCCTTTTCAGTCATAATAGGCGCAATTACGTTGACAAGCTGGGCGAGACAGGCGATCTTTAGTCTGTCCGCATGCTGCAGCATCGTAATCAGCAGTGAACCGATCAACAGTGCATCTTCAAAATTGTAGATGTCTTCGAGAATCGGCCGGGCCGTAATCCATGGCTCCACTTTTTTATCCGCTTCATTTGAGTGATACCACACATTCCATTCATCTAAAGAAAGGTGAATCGTTTTTTTGCTGCGTTTTTTCGCTTTCATATAATCACATACGGCTGTGACGGATTTAATAAAATGGTCTAAATCCATCGACTTCGCCAAATAGTTTTCAAGATCATTTTCATGGTTGCCGTAATACGTATGCAGTGAGATGTAATCCACATGCTCGTACGTATGCTCAAGCACCTCGGCCTCCCACTCGATGAAGGACGGCATGCCGCTGTTTGAGCTTCCGCAAGCCACCAATTCGATCGTCGGGTCCGTCCATTTCATCACCTTTGCCGTTTCAGCGGCGAGCCGTCCGTATTCATGCGCCGTTTTATGACCGATCTGCCAAGGGCCGTCCATCTCATTTCCTAAGCACCATGTTTTGATGCCGTAAGGTTTTTCATATCCGTGCGATTTTCGTAAGTCGCTCCAGTATGACCCTTCAGGATGGTTGCAGTATTCGACGAGGTTCCGGGCGGCATCGATCCCTCTCGTCCCGAGATTGACCGCCATATTCACTTCGGCGTTCACTTTTTTCGCCCACGTTAAAAATTCATTCGTCCCCACTTCGTTCGTTTCTGTCGTCTGCCATGCCAAATCAAGCCTCCGCGGGCGGTCCTTCACCGGCCCTACGCCGTCTTCCCAATTGTAGCCCGAGAGAAAATTCCCTCCCGGATAGCGGATGAACGGCACTTGCAATTCCTTGATTAACTCCTGCACGTCTGTTCTGAAGCCGTCCTTGTCGGCTTTCGGGTGTCCGGGCTCATAAATGCCTTCATACACCGCCCGGCCCATATGTTCTATAAATGATCCGTACATCCGTTTGTCCACTTCACCGATGATATATTCTTTATCTGCTGTAATCCCCGCTTTTTTCATTATTTCCTCCCTCTCTCTATCCCTTCACTCCGCCTACTGTGAGGCCGGAAATGAAGTATTTTTGGAAAAACAAGAATATGATGATCACCGGCAGTATCGCAAAAACGGACCCGGAAATCAGCATGTCATAGTTGTTGCCGTACGGACTCAGCAGCCCTGAAAGTCCGATTGGAAGCGTAAACATTTCTTTCGACCGAAGCACGATCAGCGGCCATAAAAAGTTATTCCAGCTGTTTAAAGATTGAAGAATGATCATTGCCCCGAATGCCGGTTTCATGAGCGGCGCCATAATTCTGAAAAAAATGCCGAATTCCGTGCAGCCGTCCATTCTCGCTGAATCAAGCAGATCCTTCGGAAGTCCGAGCGCATATTGCCGGAAAAAGAACACGGCGACAGGCGACACAATAAACGGCAGAATCACCCCCGTATAAGAATCGATCAAATGAAGACCCACCGTCAATTTGAACAACGGAAGCATCATCACTTCAAGAGGCACCATCATAATGATCAGCACAAGAACGAAAATAATATTTCTGCCCTTAAATTCGTAGACACCGAGTCCGTAGCCGATCAAAGAGGAAAAAAACAGCGTGAGAACCGTGGTGAGAACGCCGAGCAGCAGGCTGTTAAAAAACCATTTGAAATAAATGCTCCCCCCGTTGAACAAATAGGTGTAGTTATCAAGGCTCATCACATCCGGATCAAGACGCAGATTCAGCCCGATGCGCATCAGCTCAGATGACGGCTTTAAAGAACCGAGCAATAGACAGATCATCGGAAAGATATACAACAGGCTCAGCATGATAAAAAACAAGGTAAACGCGACTCTGTACACGGAAAACATGTGATTGTTACGCAACGCTTATCCCTCCCCTTTAAACGAACCGGACAGTTTCAGTGAAACAAGGCTGACTAGTAAGATGACAAGCAAAAGGACAATTCCGATTGCGGCCCCGTACCCCATTTCGTTGTATGCAAGCCCCTGCTGATATAAATAACCGACAAGCGTGAGGCCGATATTGCCCGGGGAATTATTCTGCCAAAGCACATAGCTTTCCTCAAACATTCTGAAACCGCCGATAATACTGATCGTTAACACATAAACGGACACCGGCTTTAAAAATGGAAGGGTAATATGACGGAACTTTTTCCACGTACTCGCCCCGTCAATTTCAGCCGCTTCATACAATTCTTTCGGCACGTTTTGCAATCCCGCCAGAAAGTAAAGAATGTTAATGCCCATCCACCTCCATGACGCAAGCAGCACCATTAAAAACATGCCGGTACCTTTGTTGTTGAGCCAGTTTTGGGGTGATGCGCCAAGCTTCATCATCAGCTCGTTTGCAAGCGACGTATTCATTTCTCCGAACATCAGACGGAAAATAATCCCCGCTACGATCGTCGATGTTAAAGCCGGTACAAACAGAGCCGATTTAAATACATTTCTGAACCTGACGAGCTTCGAATTCAGAATCACCGCCAAAAGAAGCGGCACCGGAATCAGCACGATCAGCGTCCAGAAGGTATATTCCAATGTGTTAAACAGTGCGGTGTAAAAGGTTGGATTAAGAAGAGCGGTATAATTGGAAAACCCGACAAATGTAATTTCTCCCGGCAGTATCCGCTGAAAGCTCATGATAAACACGCTGATGATCGGATACAAAAAGAAAACGAGAAACGAAATGATAAATGGCGCCGTAAAAAGATAAGGCGCCGCTTTTTTTGAATACAGCACATTGCGCCGGCGCGGCTTCTTCCGGACTGCAGAAACGGTTTGCGCTGTCTCTGTCTTTACAGGTCTCATAAAAGCTCCCCCGCTTTCACTGTTAAATAGGGCGGCTTCTCCTATTTCTCTAATTGCTCTGCCGCCTCGTCCAAGGCTTCCTTAGGTGTTTTTTCCTGCGTCTTCAGCGCATCGAACAGCACTTGTCTGACAACAAGATCAGCCGCTTTAGAGAAGTCTTCATGCAGATAAATCGGATTGATCTCATCTTTTATTTCAAGGAGCGAGGAAAAAATTGACGTACCGTTCCGGAAGAAATCCGTGTACTTGTTTTTCTCCTTCAATTCTTTTGAATCCCACACGTCCCAGCGGAGCGGGTCAAAGCCGAGCACCGTCCAAAGCTTTATGTTCCCTTCCTTTGAACCTTTCGCAAAACCGAGAAATTCTTTCGCGAGATTCAGATGTTCAGCCTGCTTCGGCACGACGGTGGCTGTTCCGCCTAAACCCGCTGATCTGTCACCGCCTTCTTTCCAGGCCGGCATAGGGTAAATCGCCATTTTTCCTTTTAAATCAGGCATATAATCGATAAACCGTCCCATGTACCAAATAGGCATCAGCACTGAGGCTGCCCCGCCCTGATTCATAAAACCGTAGTATTCTTCGCTGTGATGGCCGCCGCCGGGAGCCGGCAGAAGGGTTTTATCATTTACCATGTCCTTTACATAATTCAGTGTGTCTGTATTCGTCTTGCTGTTCAGAATCAATTTTCCGTTTTTGCTGTAGTAGCCTGACCCTTGCTGCGAAATCATGGATAGGAATGTGGCGGAGTCGTTTGTTTCAACCGTTCCCATCGGTTTCCCAGATGCTTCACGCACTTTTTTCCCTGCCCGCCGGTAATCTTCCCATGTCTTAATGGAGGCGGGATCAACGCCCGCTTTTTTCATGATATCCATGTTGTAAAACATGACGGTCGTCCCCACATGTGTATCAAGGCCGTACAATTTTCCGTTTTTGCTGTACAAGGCCAGACGCGCTTCCACAAACTTATCGCGGTCTTTTTCAATCAGCGGCGTCAGATCGGCAAGCGGGATATCCTTCCCCTTCAGAAAGTTCGAGAACCGGCTTAATTCCACGTCGGCTATATCGGGAAGCCCCTCACCCGCGATCAGCGAAACCGATAAATTATCATGCATTTGTCCATAAGGATAAACAACGGTATTCAGCTTGATTTTGCGCTCCGGATATTTCTGATTCCATTCTTTGACCATTTCCTGATAAAACTGTTCGTGCAGACCGTTAAACGTCCAAAACGTCAGCTCCGTTTCTCCCGGCCGGCCGGCAGTCCGTTCTTGTGAACAGCCGGCGGTAAACAAGAAGAGCATCATCAGCACCAAACATACAGCGGTCGTTTTTTTCATGTCATTACCCCTTCCACTTTAGGCCGCGCGGCTATAGATGCAAATGATGTGCAAAGAGTGCTGCATTTTCATTTATGATGGTTAAACCGGTATAACGGTCTCGCAGTGTGTGCGCATGCTTAAGCGCATCGCTGACAAGGTCCTGTTTTACACCGATCTCATCGAAACAGGCGGGACCTCCCGCAGATGCGAGCCACCCGGCAATTGTTTTGCCGTCGGGAAGGCCTTCATATGCAGATTGAATCGCCTCACGAAAGTGCGGCGGCAGTTCAGCAAGCTTTTCGTGACAAGCCAGTTCTTTGTAAATATCACTCAGCACCGCGCACGCACAGCCGACCTTCGCACCGTGGAGAATCGGAGGCTGTTTTGCCTTCAGCATTTCCATCTCAATCCAATGCGAGATGTGATGCTCTCCTCCTGAGGCGGGGCGGGAGTGGTCAAGCGCAAGCATGACAAGACCTGAAACGATCAGCGCTTCCATCAGTATCTGAATGCCGGCCTCCGTTCCCATGGCAATGTCAGCGCGGTGATCAATGCACTGCCAAAGCGCGTCTTTCACAAGCTTCGCCCCGGCTTCTGAGTACGGCTCACCCGCAAGCCTGCGGGAAATCTCCCAATCTGCCAGTGATGTTATTTTTCCGATCATGTCTCCGAAGCCCGCGGCTGTCATTGAACGGGGCGCTTCTTTTAATACATTCGTATCCGCAAATAAGGCGATCGGCGCTTTCGTTTGAATCGTCGTTTTGATTCCGTTTAATATGAGCGGCGCTCCAGCCGATGTAAAACCGTCGACTGACGGAGCGGTGGGGAATGAGATAAACGGCAATCCGCGCTGGCAGGCGGCAAACCGCGTAATGTCGTGAATCGTTCCTGAACCGGCCGCAATGATGACATCCGTCTCTTCCGCGAGATTGATCAGCGTATAGACCAATGTCCTCTCATCAGCTGCGGCGGTCCCGGCTTCATGCTCCGAAATGATGACTTTTGACGCTTTGATCCCGCCTGCCCTCAATTCGTCCGCAAGCAGACGTCCCGCCGCCTCGTACGTGTTCCGGTCACAGACGAGAACCGGATGATTCCAGCATTTTTTTTGCAGAAATCTGAGAAGCTCTTCTTTTGCATTCGCCCCGATCACGATATCTTCTATTTGAATCGGTGAGCGGCTGGCCCCTTCCTTGTCAAACTCGGATTGAATGTCCTCAGGAGAACGTTTCATAAAAGGATTCCCTCCTTCGCTAATCCTGTCAGGTCTTTAATAGAATCAAGGACGATGTCAGGTTCATATAGACGGGGCTCCCCAAGTTTGGCCGACCCCGTCAGAACCAATACGCTTTTCATTCCGTACAGCCTGCCCATTGCGATATCAGATTCGAGGCTGTCTCCGATAATGGCGCATTCCTCAGGGGGAAGTCCGAGCGCTTCACATGCCGCCTCAGCCATCAGCCAAGACGGTTTGCCGATGACAAGCTCCGTTTTTGCTCCGGCGGATGCTTCAATGGCCCCGATCATTCCCGCGACGTCCATGGCATGGCCGCCTTCATTCGGAAAGGAGCGGTCCCGGTTCGTGGCGATGATGCGCGCGCCGGAGGAAGCCGCCTTAAAAGCGAGATTCAGATCCTCATAGGTGACGGTTTCATGCAGGGAGATGACAAGCCAGTCTGCCGCCTGCGGGTTTTGCGCCAGGGCGACACCCGCTAAAGCGAGTTCATCAGTCAGCCCTTTTTCCCCTAACACCCACACCTTTGACATAGGATAATGCTTCTTTAAAAATGATGCCGTCACACTGGAGGACAGCACGATGTTCCGTTCATCCGTGCGGATACCGGCACCCAGCAGTTTCTTTCGGCACATTGCTCTTGATAGATTGCCGCGGTTGCTTAAAAAGACAACGGCTTTGCCCAGTGACTGAAGGGTATGAACGGCTTCTTTTGCGCCGTCAATCAGCTCCCGCCCCCTGAATACGGTTCCGTCTAAATCAATCAGAAACCCGGCTGCGTCAAGTTTGGCCATAATAAGCATTCGCCCCGTGTTTTCTGTAAAAATGCTTGTCGTGCAGCACTCTGTCGATCGGACTGAGCTGTTTGTTCAGCATAAGCGAATGGTAGGCCATTTCCGCTACCGTTTCGAGCACAACGGCGTTATGCAGGGCATTCAGCGCGTCCGTTCCCCAGCAGAACGGGCCGTGGCTGTGGACGAGGACACCCGGATTTTGTTCATACGGTTCGTTTTGAAAGGTTTCGGCTATGACTTTGCCTGTATGATATTCGTAATCTTTCACAATTTCTTCTTCATACATTTCCCTCGTGCAGGGTATAGCGCTTTCAAAGTAATCCGCGTGAGTCGTTCCGAGAGCGGGTATGTCTCTTCCGGACTGCGCCCAGCTCGTCGCCCAGCGGGAATGCGTATGAACGATTCCGCCGATCGCCGGAAACGCTTTATACAGATAAAGATGGGTCGGCGTGTCAGAAGATGGTTTCAGCGAGCCTTCGAGAATGTCTCCGTCCTCATTCAGGACGACCAGTTTGTCAGCGGTCAGCTCACTGTAATCGACACCGCTCGGTTTAATGACGATTCTCCCGCTCTCTCTGTCGATGCCGCTGACATTCCCCCATGTAAACGTGACAAGGTTATGTTCCTCAAGCTTCAGGTTGGCGGCGAGCACTTCTTCTTTTAACGCTTCAAGCATGGCGGCTCCCTCCTTTCGCAAAATCACGGTTTTTAATGGCTTTCAGGCGTTTCATCACATTGTTTTCTTTGCCGAAGTAGTGTACGAGCTCTTTATATTCCGCATATAAGCTGTCATAAATCTCAGCTCTTTCCCGGTTCGGGGCATAAAAGCCGTCTTTTAATTTCCCCATATGCGCACATGCTTCAGCAATATTGGAGAAGCCCCCGTTTTCCCGTCCCGCGGCAAGCGCTCCGAAAATCGCGGAGCCCAGTGCAGGCGCCTGCGGAGACCCGGATAATTTAATATCCATATTTGTGACGTCTGCATAAATCTGCATGACAAACGGATTTTTTTCGGCGATTCCTCCGGCCGCGTAAAGCTCTTCGACCGGAACGCCGTTTTCCCGGAACGTTTCGATAATCATCCTCGTTCCGAACGCTGTCGCTTCAATCAATGCCCTGTAGATTTCTTCCGGCTTCGTATGCAGCGTCATGCCGAGCATCATGCCCGTCAAATCGGCGTCCACCAAGGTTGACCGGTTTCCGTTCCACCAGTCAAGCGCGAGAAGGCCGCTTTCCCCGGGAACAAGTTCAGCTGCTTTTTTGCTGAGCAGCTCGTGAATGTCTATGTGTTTATCCTCAGCTTCCTTCTCATAGTTTCTCGGAACGCACGTTTTGACGAACCATTCAAAGTGGTCGCCGACACAGGACTGCCCCGCTTCATATCCCGCATATCCGGGCAAGATGCCGTTATTGACGACCCCGCACATACCGGGGACGATATGTTCTTCGTCGCCGAGCAGCACATGGCAGGTAGACGTTCCCATGATCATCAGCATTTTCCCCGGCTCTGTAATACCGACCGCGGGCACTGACACGTGAGCGTCGACATTGGCGACGGCAACGGCCGTCCCCGGCAGAAGCCCGGTCAGCTCCGCCATTTTTTCGGTCAAACCTCCTGCTTTTTCCCCGACTGAATAAATGGAGCCGCTTAATTTATCCTTTGTAATCGTTTTCATTAACGGGTTGAGCCTTTCGAAAAAATGATCCGGCGGATACCCCGTCTCCTCATTCCAGATTGCTTTGTAGCCGGCCGTGCAGTTGCTTCGCTTCAAAGAACCGCACAATTGATAGACAATCCAGTCAGCCGCTTCCACAATCCGATCTGCCGCCTTGTATATATGCGGCGCTTCTTCCGCAATTTGCATGATTTTCGGGATCATCCATTCGGAAGAAATTTTACCGCCGTATCTTTTAAGGAATGTTTCATTTGTGTCTTCGGCAATCGTGTTCAAACGGTCTGCATGTTTTTGAGCCGCATGATGCTTCCACAGCTTCACATAACTGTGGGGCTCCCTTTCAAATTCCGGCAGCATACAAAGCGGCTGCCCCGCGCCGTCTATCGGCAAAATCGTGCAGGCGGTAAAATCAATTCCTATGCCGATCACGTCTTTTGGATCAGCGCCCGCCTGCTCAAGCAGGTTCGGAATCGCCGTTTCCAGAACTTCGATATAATCGGCAGGATGCTGAAGCGCCCAATCCCGAGGGAGTTTTTCACCCGTCTTCGGCAGCGTGCGGTCGATGACGGCATGAGTGTATTCTTTTACCGCAGACGCGATTTCTTCGCCCGTGCGGACATTGACAAGCACCGCCCGGCCGGACAATGTGCCGAAATCAACACCAATCGTATACGCCATATTAATTCCCTCCCAGCCGGTATAATGCGTCATTCCATTTCAGCTCTTTTTTCAGCTCATGTATTTCGGTATTGCGGGAAATAAAGATGCTTTCAATGCCTGCCATCTCAGCCCAGTCAAGCATCTGTTCAGCCGTAAGCCGGAAGGACATACAGGTATGATGGGCGCCTCCCGCCAAAATCCATGCTTCCGCAGCTGTTTTCAGCGATGGCTCCGGCTTCCACAGCACCCGCGCCACAGGGAGATTCGGCATATCATGATCAATTTCCCTGCCTTCCGCTTCATTCAGAATGAGACGGAATCGCCCGCCGATATCAATGATGCTGGCGATGATGGCTGAACCGCCGATTCCGTTAAAGACCAACCGGGCCGGATCTTCCTTCCCTCCGATTGAGAGAGGATGGACTTCGATTTTCGGCTGATCAAGGGCGATCGTCGGACATACTTCAAGCATATGTGATCCGAGAATCATCGCACGACCCGGTTCAAAATGGTACGTATAATCTTCCATGAAGGAGGTTTGTTCTCCGTCCGCCATTATTTTCATCATTCGCACAAGGGCAGCCGTTTTCCAATCGCCTTCGCCGGCAAATCCGTACCCTTTTTCCATGAGACGCTGAACGGCAAGACCCGGAAGCTGCTTCATTCCGTGCAAAACTTCAAACGAGGTCGAAAACGCTGTATATCCGCCCCGTTCGAGAAAGGCCGTTAATCCGAGTTCAATTTTCGCCTGTTCTTTAATGGAAGCAACTTTTGCTTCATCCCGTTTTGTTTCGTCGCTGATGACATACAAGTTGTCGTATTCCTCATAAAGCGCCTCAATTTCTGCGTCGGTGACGTTGTTCATCACCTCGGTAAGATCGCCGATTCCGTACCCGTCAACCTGCCAGCCGAATTGAATGTGGGCGCCGACTTTGTCTCCGTCAGTAACCGCCACATTCCGCATATTATCGCCGAACCGGGCTACTTTAATATTCCTGCTTTCATTCCAAGCGGCAGCCGTGTTCATCCATTGCGAAATGTCATGTTTGACTTCCTCATCATCCCAATAGCCTGCGATGACTTTTCTCGTCTGCCCCATTCTTGACTGGATATATCCGTATTCCCGGTCTCCGTGAGCGGATTGGTTGCTGTTCATAAAGTCCATATCAATCGTTTCCCACGGGATGTCGCGATGATACTGGGTATGCAGATGAAGCATCGGCTTTTGAAAAGCGGAAAGACCTTCAATCCACATTTTCGCAGGGGAAAATGTATGCATCCACGTCACAACCCCGGCACAGTTTTCTTGATACTGCGCTTCCCGCAAAACCTCTCTGATTGTTTCAGATGACGTGACAACCGGTTTATGCCTGATCTTGTATCTTGATGACACCCCGCTGAGGCCGTCACATATTCCCTTTGCGTGTTTATCGACAAGCTTCAGCGTTTCCTCTCCGTATAAGTGCTGGCTTCCCGTTACAAACCAAAATTCATATTCTTTGTTCTGAAGCACATTCATTTCCCCTTCCCATCAAAATAAAGCGCTTGCATTTTTTAAAAAAATATACGTACGAATATAAACTACAAAACTTTAATCCTTTTATTTGTACGAACAATTTTATTATAGTTAAGGAGGAATCAAACTGTCAATCTTTTATTGCAAGTAAAAAAGCCGGACACACATGCCCGGCTGCTCAATTAATAGGAAGGCCAGCCTGAACTCCAATCGATATCATTGATGAGCATCTTCGGAATTCCGCTGTTTTCGGCATCATACGCATGACGCACTAAAATATTCCCGTTCACAATGTCTTGACCGCCCGGGCCTTTCCAGCGGTCATTGCCGGAGTCAAGAATCGTCCCTCCGCCTTCTGACATGCTTTTCCCGCTTTTATCGAGATATGGGCCGGTGATGCTTTTGCTTCTTCCATAAGCGATTTTGTACGTACTATTCACGCCTGAACAGCATTTATCAAACGACACCATTAAGTAATAGTAGCCGTTCTGGTAGGTAATCGCCGGCGCTTCCAAAGCTCCGCCGTTATTCGGTCTGGCAGCGATGGAATAAAGTGATCCCATCGGTTTCATTGTATTTTTATCAAGCTTTGTCAGCTTAATGCCGCTCCAAAAAGAACCGAAGGCAAGCCAAGGGTTTCCGTCTTTATCAATTGTCAGCTCCGGATCAATTGCATTGTAGTTATTGGCGCTTGTTGAACGGATGACGAGCCCTTCGTCCTTCCAGTTTCCCGAACTGAGGCTTGTAGATGATGCAAGACCGATCGCGGAGGTATTTTTGCCGAATGAAGAAACGGCATAATACAGCCAATACTTTCCGTTAAAATATTGAACATCGGGGGCCCATTGATTCAGCCCGTAATTCGGCACATAATTGCCCCACCATGACAGCGGAGAAGTAAAGATTGATTTCTGAACGGTCCATACGCCGCCGCTGCCCGCCTTTAAGACGCGAAGCCCTCTCTCCCCTTCCAAACCGGTTCCGAAAGCGTACCACGTGTTTCCTTCCTTCGCCATTGTCGGATCGTGAAGCAATTCATTTGATGCCCCCCAAAACGCGGCAGATGCCGGAGATGAAGACATCAGCAGCAGCCCGGCTGTAACGGCTGCGCACGAAAAGCGGATCATGCGTCTGAATCTGTTTTTCATTTGTAAATCCTCCCCTTTTTTAAAACGCTTTCAAAAACGTGTTGTCAGATTTTTCTATGTCTTCTCTTATTGTAGACGCAGGGCTCATATTTGTACAGACAAAAAAAAGAATCTGCTTAAAAAAGCAGATTCTTCCGTATCTTTATTGATAAGTAATACGGTCAACCGTTTCCCGATCTAATTTTTTAATCACTTCTGTGATCAATTTTACCGTATTCTCATAATCATCCCGATGCAAAATAGCGGCATGAGTGTGAATGTAGCGCGTCGCGATCGTAATGGACAGCGCCGGCACTCCGTTTGCGGTTAAGTGAATGGAACCTGAATCCGTGCCCCCTCCGGCAATGGAATCGAACTGATACGGAATTCCCGCTTCTTCCGCCGTGTTCACGACAAGGTCGCGCAGCCCTTTGTGAGATACCATTGACGCGTCATACAGAATAATTTGCGGCCCTTCGCCGATTTTGCTTTGCGCCTCTTTTTCAGAAATTCCCGGTGTATCTCCGGCAATTCCGACATCCACACCGAACGCGATATCAGGCTGGATCGTATGTGCCGCTGTTTTCGCCCCGCGCAGCCCGACTTCTTCTTGAACCGTTCCTACCCCGTATACTTCATTGGGGTGATCACTGTTTTTCAGATTTTTTAATACATCGATGGCAATCGCACAGCCGATACGGTTGTCCCATGCTTTCGCCAATAAATGCTTTTCATTGTTCATCACTGTAAATTCAAAATACGGCACAATCTGGTCACCCGGAAGAACGCCCCATTCCATTGCTTCTTCACGGCTGGACGCCCCGATATCGATGAACATCTCTTTAATATCGGCGGCTTTTTTTCTGGCGTCAGGAGGCAGAATGTGAGGCGGTTTCGAACCGATGATCCCCGTGATGTCCCCTTTTTTTGTCACGACGGTGACGCGCTGGGCCAGCATGACCTGAGACCACCAGCCGCCGACGGTTTGAAAGCGGAGAAAGCCTTTATCAGTGATTTGCGTCACCATAAAACCGACTTCGTCTAAATGCCCTGAGATCATGATTTTCGGACCGTTTTCTTTGCCGGTTTTTTTGGCGATTAAGCTTCCCAACCGGTCTGTTGTGACATCATCGGCAAATGGTTCTATGTATGATTTCATCACTTGTCTGACTTCTCTCTCATTTCCCGGTATCCCTTTTGCATCCGTTAACGCTTTCAGCATGGTGAGCGTTTCATCTAATTTTGTCATCAATAAACCTCCTTTTTTTCACTACCCTTCTTATTATACAAAACCAATGCTGAAGCATACGATTAATTCGCCTGAAAAACGGGTAAATGTTTTTATCTATTTCTTTTAAAAAAATGAAACCTTTTGTTTTGTTTTTCGTATTACATCAGATCATGACAAAGGTGAGGAGGTGCCTTCACACATATGGCCATTACAGTATTGAGGATTGTCTTGCTTGCACTTCTTATTTATTTTATTTACATGTGCGTCAAATTCTACGCAAACCCGAAAAGAAGGCTCAGACTGGCGCAATCAAAAGAGAATTTTTATTTTATTGACGAACAGAAAAACACGCGAAAAAATCTCCAGCTTACTTATAAAGGAGTGCTCTTTGAAGGAGAAAAGCATATCCCTTCCAAAGATCATCCGCTGTTTATCCATACAATATTTGTATGGACCGAAAATCCGGAAAAGCTGAACCGCTTTTCTGCAGGTGATTTTGAAGAAGTCGAAAAAAAGGTATTGGAGCGGTATCCGAATTGCAAGATTGATTGGGACCAGCCCATCAAAAAAGCGAAAAAAGCAGGCGAGCGATAAGCTCTCCTGCTTTTTATGTTTTATACATCAAATATATCAGCACAAAGGCGGCTTCAGTGAGAAAAAGCAGCGGCACCCCGTATAAAAAGGATTTGTGTTTCGTCTTATGCCTGAAGGTGCGCATGCCGATCCATACGCCGAGTGAGCCGAACATGGCGGCTGTGAGCCATATTCGTTTCTCTGATATTCTCCACCGGTGCGCCTTTGCTCTTCGTTTATCAGCGCCCATGATCCAAAAACCGTATCCGTTTATCAATACGGCGTAAATGAAGAGAGCCATTGATTGTCACCCTTTACGTAAAAAAACCGCTCCCGGAAAGAGAGCGGCTTTTTCAACTTACTTGTCTAACTGAGCTTTAGCAGCATCAGCAAGCTGATTGAAAGCAGTAAGATCGTTTACAGCAAGATCAGCAAGCATTTTGCGGTTTACTTCGATGCCTGAAAGCTTAAGACCGTGCATTAAACGGCTGTAAGAAAGACCGTTCATACGTGCAGCAGCGTTGATACGAGTGATCCAAAGCTTACGGAAATCACGTTTTTTCTGACGGCGGTCACGGAATGCATAGTTTCCTGATTTCATGACCTGCTGGTTTGCTACTTTGTATAATCTATGTTTTGAACCGAAATAACCTTTTGCTAATTTAAGAACCTTTTTACGACGCTGACGCGACACAGTTCCGCCTTTTACTCTTGGCATTATATTTCCCTCCTAATTGTTCCTTGTCCGATTACTTGATGTTAGCAAGCTGTTGTTTGATACGTTTGAAGTCTCCTGCGCTTACAATAGCACCCTTGCGAAGCTTACGCTTTTGCTTTTGGGATTTGTTGGCGAATAAGTGACTTGTATATGCATGAGAACGTTTTAACTTCCCAGAACCTGTCTTTTTAAAACGTTTAGCAGATCCGCGGTGAGTTTTCATTTTTGGCATGGGATTTCCTCCTTATTGCTTTTCGTTTTTCGGCGCGAGCATTAAGAACATGCTGCGGCCGTCCATTTTTGGTTTTGTTTCGACTGTCGCAACTTCCGCACATGCTTCAGAGAAACGGTCCAATACGCGCTGGCCGATTTCTTTATGAGTGATTGCGCGCCCTTTAAAGCGGATAGAAGCTTTCACTTTATCGCCTTTTTCAAGGAATTTAATCGCATTGCGCAATTTCGTGTTAAAGTCATGCTCATCGATCGTCGGACTTAATCTAACTTCTTTTAAGTTAATGATTTTTTGATTTTTGCGTGCTTCTTTGTCCTTTTTCTGCTGCTCGAATCTGAACTTACCGTAGTCCATGATGCGGCAGACAGGCGGTTTTGCATTTGCTGCAACTAACACAAGGTCAAGATTTGCGCGGCCGGCGATTTCAAGTGCTTCCTGACGGGACTTGATGCCGAGCTGATCGCCATTTTGTCCGATCAGACGAACTTCACGTGCACGGATACCCTCATTAACCAATTGATCTTTGCTAATAATGAGCCACCTCCATAGTTTCTTCGAATTGATTCACAACGCTTTTTGACTGCATTCTGCAGGCAAACAAAAAGTGCGGGCATGACAACACACCCACACTACGAACATCTGCATAAATAAAAATGTACGGTCAACCTGCCAACTACATGAATGTGTCAATCAGGTGAGAAGCGGGTGCCTCTGCTTGTGATTTATATTCAATTCAATAACTATTCTACACAATACCGGATCATTAGTCAAGAATGACTTCTCCGGATCAACTTTTTCATTTTAACACGATGCCGGGGTGAGCGCAAGGAAAAATGTGAAATTTCGTTCTTTGCCGCCCGCAGATGTTGCCGGACAATAAAAAACCCGGGTCTATGACCCGGGTTTATCCTCCGATGAGCTGAACGAATACCGGAATGACCAGCACCGTCACCACTCCTACGACGACAACCGCGATACTTGCCATTGCCGCTTCTACTTCCCCCATCTCAATACCGACCGCAACACCGAGTGCGTGTCCTGATGTGCCGAGAGCCAGTCCCTTAGAGATTGGATGCTTTACTTTAAACAGTTTTAAGAATAGAGCGCCCAGAGCATAGACGATAACGGCGTTGAAAATAACGGCGAAAGCGGTGATGTCGGTGATGCCGCCGATCCCTTTTGACAGCGGAAGGGCAATTGCCGTTGTCGCCGCCTGCGGAAGCATGCTTTTCATAACGGCCGCGTCAAGATGAATGCCTTTTGCGATCAAATAGACAATCGTCACTGAGCAGATAGAGCCGACAATGATAGAAGACATGATCTGCCACCAATATTTTTTCAGTTTGTCACGCTGTTTGTATAAAGGGATGGCAAAAGCGATCGTCGCGGGCTCCAGGAAGAATTTAATAATGTCTCCTCCGTTTTTATAATCTTCATATGAAAAACCGCCGAGCTTCAGAAAAAGGATTCCAAGCACCATCGCGACAAACAGCGGGGTGAAGAGGAAAAAGCCTCTCGTTTTTTTAAATAAATACGTGCCGATGCCAAAGGCCGCAAGTGAAACGACAATACCGAAATATGGACTCATCCGATTTCCCTCCTAATGCTGCACAAGTTCTTTTTCCTGATTGGAACGGCGCACCGTTTGTTTTTCAGGAGCAGTCTTCTGACGTTTTTGGCTGACAGACAAGATCAGCTGAGAAAAAAGGCCCGTCGCCCCTAACAGAATGATGGTGGCGAGTAAGATGACGAGTGCGATCTGCACGCCGTACTGCTGCATGACGCCAAGTGAATTCATCACGGAGATGCCCGACGGGACAAATAAAAATCCGATCAGTGACGTTAATGATGTTCCCAGCGTTTCTACTTGTTCAAGCTTAATCACTTTCAGACATAAGAGGACAAATAATAACACCAAACCTACTACGGAAGCGGGTATAGGAATGGGGACAATCGCTGCAATCCCATTAGATATGAGCATAATTACGGCAAAAATAAATGCTTGTGTCAGAAATCCGTACACTTTTTTCGCACTCATTTTCTTCACCTCTTTCTCTTTGTTAGGTCCATTATAAAAGAGAAATCGATATTTAAAGCGCTTTCATAGTAAACGGCTGAATATTCATTCTGAAATGCAAAAAACGGCTGCTGAAATGCAAAAGCCGCCTCATATAATATGAAGCAGCTTTTTTAAGTCCTTGGCGTATGTACGGCTGACGGGTATTTTAGAGCCGTCTTTTAAGATAAGATTGTACGTCGAATTAAACCACGGATGAATTTCCGTAATATGCTCCGTATTCACGATGAACGCGCGGTGCACTCTCAAGAAACCCGTATCAGGCAGTTTTTTCTCAATGACAGCCAAAGTTTCATGAACGGAATAAGACGCGGCAAACGTTTTGACGGAAACGTGTCCGTCCTCCATGCCGGCGAAAATAATGTCCCTTGTATCTAAAATGACAATAGATTCACCGGCTGATACAGCCAGTTTATGCGCTCCGGCTGCGGACGGCTGCTCTGAGACGCCTCCTGCCCTGTCCTGCTTCACTCTTTTAAACTTTCTGATCGTCTGGCGCACTCTTTCTTCATCAAAAGGCTTCGTTAAATAATCGAGCGCGTCGACTTCAAAAGCTTTTAAAGCAAATTGGTCATACGCCGTCGCAAAAAC
This sequence comes from Bacillus sp. SIMBA_026, assembly GCF_046535335.1. Classification (NCBI taxonomy): domain Bacteria; kingdom Bacillati; phylum Bacillota; class Bacilli; order Caryophanales; family Bacillaceae; genus Bacillus; species Bacillus sp. SIMBA_026. The sequence goes on from NZ_JAWRWX010000001.1 coordinate 1,965,454, forward strand.
GACGGCCGGCGGATTTTTCATGTTTTTCAGCCGTTTGGCAATGTCAAATCCGTTTTCTCCTGACAAATCAACGTCCAAAAACAGCAGATCCGGTTTTTGATCCATCATACTGTCAAAAGCGGATTCAATATTTTCTGCTTCGTTTATGTCACTTACTTCATTCGTCCGTTTCAGCAAATAAGCTAATTCATCTCTTGCCAGCATTTCATCATCAACGATTAACACCTTCAGCATGTTCTTCTCCTTTAGTCATCAGTTTCAAAGGCAGCTCAAATGATACGTCCGTACCTTTGCCGGCCTCACTTTCCAATCGCAGGGCTGCTTTGGGGCCGAACAGCCCGATCAGCCGCTGATTTAAATTGTAAAGCGCGGTTCCCGTCCCTTCTTTAGACGGGAGCGGACGGTTTCCGAGCACGGACAGCAATTCCGGATCAATTCCCCGCCCGTTATCTCCAACCCGCATTAAAACCGACTGACGGGCGGATACCACGCTGACATTGACGGCACAGCTGTCCTGCTTTCTTGAAAATGCATGGCGGAGCGCATTTTCGACGAGGATCTGCAGCACAAAAGGAGGAATTTCGATGTCCTCCAAACCGCGTTCGATTTCAAGGCTGATTTTATATTTCCCGGGAAAACGGGCCTGCTCCAATGATAAATATGCCTGCAGATGGTTTAGTTCTTTAGAAAGCGGGATGAGCAGCTGCCTTGCCCCCTGCAGATTGGAACGGAAATAGACGCTGAGCTGCAGCAGAAGCTTCCGGGTTTTTTCCACATCCGTACGGCAAAGAGCAGAAATCGTATTGATCGCATTAAACAGAAAATGCGGATTGACCTGTGCTTGAAGCGCCTTTATTTCTGCGTCTTTCAGCAATTTGCTCTGCAGTTCCGCCTCGCCGAGTTCAAGCTGGGTGGAAAACAGCATGGCGAGTCCTTCTGCAAGCTCTTCTTCAACCCGGCTTAAACCTGACGGGCTTTTAAAGTACATTTTCAGCGTCCCGATCGTTTTGCCGTTTGACGTCAGCGGCAATACAATCGCCGCATGCAGCGGACAAGGATCGTGCGTGCATTCAATTTCTTCCTTTGATGTCGCTTTCATAATATGACCCGTTTTAATGACGCGCTTTGACAATCCGGTGATCAGGCTTTCAGACGGAATATGATGGTCGGCACCCGCGCCGACGTGCGCCAAAATCTTTTCGTTATCCGTAAGCGATACCGCGTCCGTTCCTGTTTGCCTGTGAATGATGGCGGCGACGCTTTTGCATGAGCTTTCATTCAGCCCCTGGCGGAAAAACGGAAGCGTCTGATCGGCAATCATCAGCACCCTATGGGTTTCAAGGGCTCTCGCCCGTTCTTCCTTCCGGATAATCGACTGAATGATCGAAAGAAAAATAAAAGTCCCTGACCCGTTTACCAATATCATCGGGATGCCGATGATGCTCACAAGCGTCCAAGCATCAGAAAACGGCTTGGCCATCAAGAGGATGAGCAGCATTTGCAGTGATTCCATCCCGAGTCCGACAAGCGCGGCCACCCGCGGTGTCGGCATCGCATAGCGTTTTCTGAAATACCGTCCGATCCAGCCGGACAAAATGCCCGCTAAAACAGATGAGACGGCACAGCTGACTGCGGTCGCGCCGCCGAGTGATAAACGATGCAGGCCGGCCAGTATGCCGACGCCGATCCCCACATACGGGCCGCCTAAGAGTCCGCCGATTTCAACGCCCATAATTCTTGTATTGGCAATTGAACCGGACGGATTAATTTGAAACACCCAGTCATTATTCATGATTGTATTCCGCTGAATTTCTATTCCCGTATAGTTGCTGATGATACTGAACAGCGAGAAAATTGAAATCAGCACCGCTTTGCCTTTATAGCTCTCAGGCTGCTGGAGCGCCTGTCTGAACAATCTGGTATGAGCCAGAACAAATCCCAATATGACGATAATTCCGACTCTTTCCAGCATCATGATGATCAAATGCAGCATACTTTTCACCTGTTCTTTCAAATTTTATTTTATCACGTTTCAGAGCCTGAGACAGAATCTGACACAAACCTGCCTGTTTTTTTCAAATCATCTGAAAACAAATCTTTCACAGTCTATATATCTATTGTAGAATAAACGGGAGCCTTGCGGCAGAGAGTTTCAGAATATAACAAAGAGGAGAAGATCATGAAAGCCGTATTTTTTGATTTGGACGATACACTGTTATGGGATGAAAAAAGCGTCAGAACAACATTCAGGGAAACATGTTTACAAGCGGAAAAAAAATATGGCCTTGACCCGCATACATTTGAAGAGGCGGTTCGGAAAGCGGCACGGGAATTGTATATGTCATACGAAACCTATCCTTATACGGTCATGATCGGCATTAATCCGTTTGAAGGATTGTGGGCGAATTTTTCCGAGCCGGTCAGCGAAGGATTTAAACAGCTGAATCGGATTGCGCCGGAATACAGACGAAACGCCTGGACGAACGGCTTAAAAAGCGTCGGTATAGACGATGCGGCTTACGGCGAATATTTGGCGGAGTTTTTCGCGGCGGAACGCAGACAGCGTCCGTACGTGTATGATGAAACGTTTGCGGTGCTTGATAAGCTGAAAGGTGTTTATGAATTGCTTCTGCTGACAAACGGCGATCCCAGCCTGCAGAAAGAAAAACTCGCCGGCGTTCCTGAGCTCGCGCCTTATTTTAATGAAATCGTCATCTCAGGCGCTTTCGGAAAAGGGAAACCCGACGCCTCCATATTCGAACATTGCCTCGGCCTCCTGAACCTGGAAAAAGAAGACGCCATTATGGTCGGAGATAACCTCAATACTGATATATTGGGAGCGAAACGGGCAGGCATTACGACAGTCTGGGTAAACCGGACACAAAAGAAAAATGATACGGACATTGCGCCTGATTACGTGATCAGCGATCTTCACGAGCTGTTTGCGATTATAGAGAAACAAAAAGAAAGATAATTTTATACGCAAAAAAACCCCATTCTGAATGAACGGGGTTTTTTGTATTTCCGGTTATTTTTTCGCTTCGGCTACAGCCTTTTTCACAAAATCGTCCAATGAGACGGTTTCTGATTTCTGCTCGCCGTATTTCCGGACATTTACCGCGCCGTTTTCCGCTTCTTGGTCACCGACCACAAGCATGTACGGGATTTTTTGCATTTGCGCTTCACGGATTTTATAGCCGATTTTCTCGTCCCGGCTGTCAAGCTCGACACGCAGGCCTTCGCGCTGCAGGCGCTCCTGCACTTTTTTCGCATAGTCAAGATGCACGGACGGTGATACAGGGATGACTTGGAATTGCACCGGCGCAAGCCATGTCGGAAGGGCGCCTTTGTGCTCTTCGATTAAGAAAGCAACGAAACGCTCCATCGTTGACACGACGCCGCGGTGAATAACGACAGGACGGTGCTGTTTGCCGTCTTCTCCGACGTAAGTGAGATCAAAGCGTTCCGGAAGAAGGAAGTCAAGCTGTACAGTTGACAATGTCTCTTCTTTGCCGATCGCCGTTTTCACCTGCACGTCAAGCTTAGGGCCGTAAAACGCCGCTTCGCCTTCCGCTTCATAGTAGTCGTGCCCCATCTCATCCATTGCCGCTTTCAGCATGGACTGCGCTTTGTTCCACATCTCATCATCATCAAAATATTTTTCCGTATCTTCAGGATCGCGGTAAGACAGGCGGAATGTGTAATCATTCAGGCCGAAGTCTTCGTATACGTCTTGAATCAAACGGACCGTGCGGATGAATTCTTCTTTAATCTGGTCAGGGCGGACGAAAATGTGCGCGTCATTTAACGTCATGCCGCGTACGCGCTGAAGACCTGAAAGCGCCCCGGACATTTCATAACGATGCATCGTTCCCAGCTCGGCGATGCGGATCGGGAGCTCGCGGTAGCTGTGAATGTCCTGTTTGTAAATCATCATATGGTGAGGACAGTTCATCGGACGGAGCACGAGTGTTTCATTGTCCATTTCCATCGGCGGAAACATCGTATCCTGATAATGATCCCAGTGCCCTGATGTTTCGTACAGGTCTTTGCTTCCGAGAACAGGCGTATAGACGTGCTCATAACCGAGGCTCAGCTCTTTATCCACAATGTAGCGCTCGATCACGCGTCGGATGGTCGCGCCTTTCGGCAGCCAGAGCGGCAGGCCTTGTCCGACTTTTTGAGAGTTGGCGAACAATTTTAATTCTTTGCCCAGTTTTCGGTGGTCACGCTCTTTCGCTTCTTCAAGCATCCGCAAATGCTCTTTCAAGTCATCCTTTTTAAAGAAGGCCGTGCCGTAAATGCGCTGAAGCATTTGGTTTTTGCTGTCGCCGCGCCAGTACGCGCCCGCAAGGCTCAGCAGCTTAAATTCTTTAATTTTACCTGTAGACGGCACGTGCACGCCGCGGCACAGGTCAAAAAATTCGCCCTGCTCATAAATGGAGACCGTTTCGTCTTCTGGGATGGCATCCAGCAGTTCAAGCTTCAGATTATCGCCGATTTCCGCAAACATGGCTTTTGCTTCATCACGGCTCACTTCTTTTCGGATAATCGGCAGATTTTCACCGACGATGCGTTTCATTTCTTTTTCAATCTTCGGAAGGTCATCCGGCGTCAGCGCCTGCTCCATTTCAACGTCATAATAGAACCCGTTTTCAATGACGGGGCCGACTCCGAATTTCACATCTTTATAAATGCGTTTAATCGCCTGGGCCAATAAATGCGCCGTGCTGTGCCGCATGATGTTCAAGCCTTCTTCTGTGCCTTCTGTAATGATTTCTACGGCACCGTCCTCTTGAATCGGCGTTCTTAAATCAATTTCCTGTCCGTTCAGTTTTCCGGCTAAAGACTTTTTCTTTAATCCCGGACTGATGGATGCCGCGATATCTTCTGTTGTGGTTCCTTTCGGAAATTCCTTTACCGCTCCGTCCGGAAATGTGATGTTGATCATATCTGACATCTTCGTCACTCCTTTTTTTATGCAAATCAAAAACCCCGCCCCCTATGAAAGGGACGAGGTTAAATAAACGGAATCGTGGTTCCACCCTTTTTTCCGCGCGGCCGATTGTTTCGGCACCTGCGGCTCTAAACTCTGTAACGGGAGTTCCCGTCAGCTATTACTGGCGCTTCTTCCGGCGTTCACAGCTGAAGTTCAAAGGCGGTAAAGACAATGATCCATAGCTGGAAAGCTTTCAGCCTAGGGCTCTCCTCTCTTATAAAGCCGGTATCAATGCTTCATGTCCTTATCAATACGTGTAGCAATCATTAATCTTTTATGTATTATAAAATGTCTGCGAGAAAAATGCAACTCGGTTTTCCGTCTGATTTCGCACAGACAGCCCTGCCGCCTACACAAGGCCGTCCGTGCGGCTATCCTTCCGTCTTCTCGGCTGCAAACGCGCCCAGCGGAAAAAGGCGCACCCTCTCCTGAAACACGTTTTGAATCGTTCTGGACATCATATGCTCCGGTTTGTCCGTATACAGTTCTACCGTCTCAGGCGCAATGGAGATCAGCGGCGCAAGGAGATGGGAATCTATATACATCGGGTGCTCCCGCACAAACCGTCTGTCTATGTATTTTTTCTGTTCCCGTTCTGACAAATAGCGCAGCTCCCACAGCGTAAAAGCCCGGTCATGTACGATGCGGACTTTCTTCATCCGCGGCGGATTGGATGTCACATAATCTCTCAGAGACTGGATAAAGTTTTGATATTCCTGTTCCATCCGGTATTCATCTATCGCAGCCTCCGCGTATTCTCTGAGCCGCTCATAATACCTGCCGAGCCGGAACGTCTGAAACGAACGCACGGAAAAAACACCCGCATCAAGTGAAATCGTCCGGAGCGCATCTGAAATAAACTGTGTGCGCGGCTCTTTCTTCGGCTCGAACGGATGATCATCCAACTCTCCTTCCATAATGCTGTGTGCAAGCTGAAGGATTTGCTGCTGTTCATCCTGATCGGTGAAGCAGTATGCATCCTCAATAAGCGAAAGCATATGCTCGTCTTCTTTGCATTCCAAAAAAAACCTGACAAGTATCGGCTCAATAAAGCGCTGAACGCAAAAAGCCGTTTCAGACCTTGTGATTCCGACTTTTTTTATGTCTTCACGGACAATAAAATGTCTCCGGTCGTCCGATTGCTGAATGAGATGTAAAAAAGCGGCGGTATCGTGGTCATCTTCAAAGATCACTTCAAGCATATTTGTCCCCCCTTACGGCATCTGTTACAAGTATATGGGGGATGTTTTTAAAATAGACGTAAAGGTTAGCTTTCACCGCCGAACAAATGGCGCACCTTCTTTTTAAATATAACGGGAAGCGATAAAAATACGATGTAAAGACAGATCACGCAGAGTACGGTCAGCACATTGCCGGACATAAAGCTCGCGCCGAGCACATTCAGGACGATCGTCCCCGGAATGATGCCCGCTGCGGTCGCCAAAAAATACGTCATCGGCCTGACTTTCGATAGGCCCGCGGCATAGCTGATCACATCAAAATTAACAGGCAGAATACGCAGGATAAAAATATAAAAGAAGCCATTGGTTTTCATCTGCTTTTGAATGGCTTCCATTTTTCCATGACGGTTTTTCTCATTAAAGGCAAACAGCCACGCCGCAAAAAAAGAGGCGGCGGCAGCGCCCATTGAGCCCGCCAGCGTATACACGGTGCCGAAAAACGGGCCGAACGCCAATCCTCCGGCGACGGAAACGATTGATACGGGAAACAGCACAAAAGGCCTGACGATGGAAATTCCGATAAACACAAGCGGCGCAAAAATACCGAACGATAATACCCACAGCCGGATCTCCTTAGGCGACAGATTCAGATATTTGCGGTTTGCCCACAGCAAAAGGCCCGCTCCCGCCGCAGCCGCAGCCCAAGTGACAGCCTTCTTATTCCTCATTCCCTCAAATCCTTCCCATTGGACGCCGGCATCATGAACGGCGGCGGTTTTCCCCGTCAAGACGGATGGGCGAAGCCAAATATAAAATCCGCTCCATCAGTCTTGCCGCTTTTACTTCTTCCTTTTCTCCCCGCTGTGAATACGTAAAATGATGCTTCAGCTCGTCTGGTGAAAAATTAGACGAGAAGAAAGTGGGAAGCTGCTGGCTCATTCTGTGCTGAAGCACGGTGCCGATGACCTCATCTCTGACCCAGCTTGTCATTGACTCCGCTCCGATGTCATCAAGCATCAGTACGGGCGTCGTTTTCACCATATTCAGTTTCGCCTCCAACGACTGATCCTGGAGCGAGTTTTTCAGCTCTCTGACAAATTCGGGAACATATACGATCATTGATGAATACTCTTTTTCCGCCAGTTCGTTAGCAATGGCGGCTAAAATAAATGTCTTTCCGATTCCGAATTTTCCGTACAGGTACAGCCCTTTGCCTTTTCCCGTTTCATTATAGCTCTTCAGAAAATCCGTCACATGCTGGAAAATGCCGACTCTGCTCGGATCGGTAATGTCGATCTGCTGAAACGTCGCGCCGAGAAGATCCTGCTGGATATACATGCTCTTCATCAGGGACTTTTGTCTTTTCTGTCGGTCGAGCTTTCTCTTTTCCGGACATTCGTAATATTCAATATCGATGGAACGCCCGTTGATCACAAGCTTCGGATGATAGCCTTCAAGCAGGCTGTTCGTCCGGCTGTCTTTCGAACAGAAGGCGCACTGTTTGCTTTGCTGAACGAATTCGTACAGTTTATTTAACCCTCTGTCAATCATGCTTTGATTGATTACATCTTTCTGTTCCTTCAAAAAAGCCTGGACGTCTTCGTCGGCCATGACTTGCTGCTGCATTCGTTCCAGGCGTTTTTGAAAGTCAGGTCTTTTCGTCACGCCTTCTAAGGATCGGCTGATCGGTTCCATTCAATATCACCCCGCTTCTCTGTCTCAATAGGCAGAGTATTTTTTCAGTTTTTTCATTTCTTCCATCATTTTTTTCTTCTGTTCTTCAAGATCCTGCGCGGAAAGAGCCGGCTGTTCTTGTTTCTTCCCGGTTTCTTCTTCTTTCATCCAATCAGGACGCTTTTCTTCCCGGACGGTTTTTTTGCCGCGCGCCGCGCCGTTTGTTTTGCCGTCCGCCCAATCAAGATATTGCCTGTGCTCTTCTATTGCGAGCTTCATTGCTTCCCGTACCGTTTTGACTTTCTTTCTGGCCCAGTGGGCGGCGATTTTTTGGATATAGTTTTTGGACAGCTTCATATCCGTTTTCAGCATGACATAATAAATCAGCACATTGGTGACGCCGGGCTCAAGCTTTTGTTCGAACATAATATCGGCGATAATCTGCAAGTCGGCTTTTGACGGCTCGGTGCCGTCCGCAATGTCCTGAAGAAGCTTTCTCGGTGATATGGTCTCAAGCTGTGCGATGAGTTCGCCGTTCAATGAATCGTCCTTTTCCGTCCGGTTTTCTCTCAAGGTGACAGGCTGTGTTTTATCAATCAGTTCCGGAAGCTTCCCGCTTCTTTCAATTTGGTACCAGTCGCTGGCCGCTTTCCTCAGCGCTTCGGCCGTTATCGTATCCTGTTCATTAATTGCGGTCATGACGACGTGCTGCATGGAGATAGGATCTATTCCGTATAAATATGAAAGCTTTTTAATGCTCTCCCGCACATCCTGCGTGATTGATTTGCGCGGTATCATCGTTTCTGACAGTCCCGCCATGAAAAGCTCAAAATCAAATACTTCCTCCGTCACCGTATAGGAAGGCGCTTGTCCGACAGACGCCGTCTCATAGTCCTCGGGGAGCTTCATCGCTTCTTCCATATCAGGCGTCATTTTCCATTCACTCGGCTGAAAAGAGGCAAAGGCGTGATTAAACGGACGGGTAATTTCCCTTGCGCCCGCGCCGACGGAAGGATGCGTGTAAAATTGTCTCAGCTGCTGGTATTTCGTTTTACCGACTCTGTTATAAAGAAAGACATTCAGCATGCCGTCTTCAAAAAAATCATTCGGTCTGAGCGGGGGAAGCAGCTCGTAAATAAACATCCGCTCTTTTTGCTCGGACTCCCGGATATACACTTTCAGCAGCCCGATTCCTTCAAGCTTTCCCTGTTCATGATGAATCTTTTTTAAATTTGACTGCATCATGCCCATCAGCTGCCTGTGCGTGGATTCCGCTCCCCACAAGCGGTTCTGCTCAAGCTCCCCCCATAAGGTCATATAAAGGGAGAATGCAAAAGAACCGATCAGCGGCTGGTACAGATGTGTCAAAACCTGTCTGTCGACATCCTGAAGAAGCGAACGGCTTTTGACCGTATAAGGATCTACAGGCAATACGTCATTCCAATAGTCAGCCATGATTCTCAAACCTTCCGATATGTTTCTACTCTCATTTTACACCGTTTCTGCGATCTATCAAATGCCAATTTTGCTCATGAGAAAAGAGCCAGACACAATCTCTTAGCTCTCTCAGCGTTCTTTCTTTATTAAATCTTTCAATTCATCGATAAACACGTTTATATCCTTAAACTGCCGGTAGACGGAGGCAAAGCGGACATAAGACACCTCATCGATTTTCGCCAGACGGTCCATTACCATTTCTCCGACAAGTTCGCTTTTGACTTCAGATACACCTTGGTTTCTCAGCTCTTTTTCAATGTCAAAGCACATGTCTTCCAATGTTTTTAAAGGAACGGGCCTTTTTTCACAAGCTTTAATTAACCCGCGCAGCATTTTTTCACGGCTGAATTCTTCCCGGACGCCTTCTTTTTTCACGACGATCAGAGGCATCTCTTCAAACTTCTCAAATGTAGTGAAGCGGTAATGGCAGGCTTCGCATTCCCGCCTTCTGCGGATTGATTTCCCTTCGTCCGCAGGCCGTGAATCAAGTACGCGGGAACCGTTATGCTGGCATGAAGGACATTTCAAATTGGATCAGCTCCCATCTGTTTCGTTGCTGTAATGCGGTTCGCAAGCTTCCGGTAAATGCCCGCCAACGTTTCTAGGATGAGCCTATTTGTTGGGAGAGCCGATAGACCGGCCTTATCTTTTCTATTTTACAAAAAAAATGCTTAAAGAAAAAGCAATGCTGTTTTTTTACATTAGAAAAGGAGCATCAGCTTCAAAGCGCGTAATGGCTTTTTCAGCTTAGCTCCCTTGTGTTTGCGTTTTGAAAATTACAGTACTTTCGCTTGTGCCTGTTTAATCTGTACAGGCCCCATTCCTCTCGGTATTTCAATGTTTTCTCTTGTATCTGCATGTAATGCGTCCGCAATGTAATCCGCAGCCACATTAGGATCCAGGTCTCCACAAGTATAAACATCAATGCTTGCATATCCGTGTTCAGGAAAACTGTGAATCGTTAAATGTGACTCAGAGATGATAACGACTCCGCTTACGCCTTGCGGTGCAAATTTGTGAAATGCGACCTCGCGCACTTCAGCTCCTGATTTCAAAGCAGCATTTACAAACGTTTTTTCAATAAAATCCATGTCATTGAGCTTATCAAAATCGCATCCCCACAGCTCGGAGATGACGTGACGCCCCATTGTTTCCATAATCATGGACCCCCCTTAACAAGAATTAAAAAAGTGAATTTCCGAGAACTGACCCGGCCATTTACCACGGGGGAAAGTTAGTCCGGAGAGGTCCTAACCCTTTAAGTAATTCCGAAGCAGTCACGAGCAAGAAGTTCACGAAAGATAGTATACTGTGTTTAAGTTTATTTTGCAAGGTGTGTTTTTTGCAAATATGCCGTTAAGGGTTTTTTTCTAACAAATGTCCATGATCTTTAGTCTACACAGCTGACGGGTGTTTCATTCGCGCGGCGACATGACGGATAAGATCAACGACCCGGCAGGAATATCCCCATTCATTGTCATACCAGGCGAGCACCTTTACTTTTCGGCCTTCCATCACCATCGTTGTCAGTCCGTCGATGATCGCAGAGTGTGAATTCGTATTATAATCCGAAGAAACGAGCGGCTCATCCGAATAATCAAGAATTCCGTACATCGACGTTTTTGCGGCTCTTTGGAAAGCGGCGTTCACTTGCTCGGCCGACACATCTGTTTTCAGATCGCAGACAAGGTCCACTAATGACACATTCGGAACGGGAACACGCAAAGCAAGACCGTGAAGTTTTCCTTTCAAATGAGGCAGCACGAGCGACAGCGCTTTGGCGGCGCCTGTAGAAGTCGGAATGATGGATTCTCCGCACGCTCTCGCCCTCCGCAGATCTTTATGCGGATTGTCGATATTTTTTTGATCATTCGTGTAAGCGTGAACAGTCGTCATCAGGCCGCTTTCAATCCCGAATTCCTGATCAAGCACTTTGACGACCGGCGCAAGACAGTTTGTCGTGCAGGATGCATTTGAAATAATGACATGTTCATCGGGATTGAATTGCTCTTCATTTACTCCCATGACAATGGTAACGTCTTCATTTTTGCCCGGAGCCGTTAAAATAACTTTTTTCGCCCCTGCTTCAATATGGCTCATTGCTTTTTCTTTTGAATTAAATTTCCCCGTTGCCTCTACGACGATGTCTATTCCGCATTCTTTCCACGGAAGCTCTCTCGGGTCCCGGCGATTGAACAGCATAATATGTTTTCCGTTGACGATCAGACTGTCGTCGGAGATCTCAACTTCTTGATCGTATTTGCCGTGAATTGTGTCATACTTTATCAAATGAGCAAGCGTTTCCGGGGGATAGCTTGCATTAATGGCTGTTATTTGAATTTGATCATCTTCCATTGCTTTTCTGAACACCATTCTTCCGATTCTTCCAAACCCGTTGATTGCTACTTTTACCTTCATGCTCAGGTCACCCCTTTTTAATATGCCACTCTAATTTACTTTTATTTATATATAGTATAACACATTAAAAGAAATCCGCCAGTACAACTTGATAAAAATCCACCCTTATACCGATCAATATGTTGTTCAATCGGTTTTTTTGCATATAAAATGATCTTTCTTCCATAAAAAAAGCAGGATCAGCGTCTCAGGCTGCCTGCTTTTTTCTTATATTTGTCCCGGTTCTTTAAATTTGTCATTTAAAATGCTGTCCTCTAAAACGGAGGACACCTCGCCGTACCGTTTAGCAATATGCATCGCGCCCCAGTCGCACAGCGCGTTTAAAATTCTTTCCAGACTGTGCCCGTATTCACTCAGCTCGTATTCCACTTTCGGCGGCACCTGATTGTACACGATCCGGTTGATGACGCCGTCAGCTTCCAGCTCCCGCAATTGCTGTGTCAGCATCTTCTGGGTGATGTCCGGCATAAGCCGCTTCAATTCGCTTGTCCGTTTTTTCCCGCGCATGAGGTGGCAGAGGATCACACACTTCCATTTTCCGCCGATCACTTCAAGCGCCGCCTCTACGGATATATTGTATTTTTTCTTCAGCAACGGTAATTCCTCCTCATCTATAGGAACTAAAAAGTGCCTATGGCACTTAAAAGTACGTTCTTTTCAATGACACTTCTATCGATCATAATGACATTTGCCGGCTGAAAAGGAATGTACTCTTATACTTATATCGTTTACCCGGCATCATTTCAACCATACATTATCGTTCAAGGAGGAAAACAGATGTCTTCACATCGCCAAAGCTATTTACCAGCGCTGCTGGCATTAGCCGTCAGCGCTTTTGCGATCGGCACAACCGAATTTATCAGTGTCGGGCTGCTGCCGCTTATATCTCAAGATCTGCATATACCTGTCACAACGGCGGGGCTTACCGTTTCCATGTATGCTCTGGGCGTGACATTCGGCGCGCCGGTTTTAACATCTCTCACATCCGGCATGTCACGGAAAACGCTGCTGCTCTGGGTGATGTTAATTTTTATCGCCGGAAATACACTCGCAGCGAGCGCTTCCTCAATCGGCGTCTTACTGGCGGCACGGGTTATTTCGGCGTTTTCCCACGGCATTTTCATGTCAATCGGGGCAACAATCGCCGCCAATATCGTGCCGGAGCATAAAAGAGCAAGCGCGATTTCCATTATGTTTACGGGGCTGACGGTGGCTACGGTGACCGGCGTTCCGTTCGGCACCTATCTCGGCCAGCAATTCGGCTGGAGGATTGCCTTTGCCGTCATTGTGGCGGTAGGAATCATCGCATTCCTCACAAACGCGCTTCTCGTTCCGTCGCATTTGCGCAAAGGGACGAAAACCGCATTTTCCGAGCAGGTCAAGCTCGTCACAAACGGCCGGTTATTGCTTTTATTTATTATTACCGCGTTAGGCTACGGCGGAACGTTTGTCGTGTTTACGTATTTATCTCCGCTTCTTCAGGAGGTAACCGGTTTTCAGAAAGAAACCGTCGCGGCCATCCTGCTCATTTACGGAATTGCGATTGCTATCGGAAACATGATTGGAGGCCGTTTATCAAACCGGAATCCGCTGAAAGCCTTGTTTTATATGTTCATTGTCCAGGCTGCTGTGCTGTTTGTTCTGACTTTTACCGCGCCGTTTAAAACAGCCGGGCTGATCACCATTATTTTCATGGGGCTGTTGGCGTTTATGAATGTGCCGGGGCTTCAGGTATATGTTGTGATGCTGAGTGAACGTTTTGCGCCAAGCGCCGTTGATACAGCATCAGCCTTAAACATCGCGGCATTCAATGCCGGAATCGCGATCGGCTCGTTTGCCGGCGGAATCATTACAGACTCAATCGGAATCATTCATACCGCTTGGATCGGGGCGCTGATGGTGCTCAGCGCGGTCGTATTAACCGGATGGAGCAGGAAGCTTGAAAAGCGGGACCGCACTGCTCTTGAAAGGAGGTGAGTTTTTCTTCAGCGCATTTTGATTGTTTCAACAGACAACTAATAGGAGGAATATATACATGACAACACATTTACAAGCAAAAGCAACATTGCATAACGGAGTAGAGATGCCTTGGTTCGGCATCGGCGTTTTCAAAGTAGAGGAAGGCGCGGAACTCGTCAACGCGGTGAAAACGGCATTGGTGCACGGCTATCGCAGCGTTGATACCGCCGCGATTTACGGAAATGAAGAAGGTGTCGGCGAAGGCATCCGCCAAGGACTGCAAGAAGCGGGATTAAAACGTGAAGACATTTTTGTCACGTCAAAAGTGTGGAATGCCGATTTAGGATATGAAGAAACGTTAAAAGCGTTTGACACAAGCTTAGAAAAACTCGGTTTAGATTATTTGGATTTATATTTAATTCATTGGCCTGTCGAAGGAAAGTACATCGATGCGTGGCGGGCGCTCGAAACCCTCTACAGGGATGGACGCATTAAGGCCATCGGGGTCAGCAATTTCCAAATTGACCATCTGAAACATCTCATGAAAGAAACGGAAATCAAGCCAATGATCAACCAGGTGGAGTACCACCCGCGTCTGACACAGAAAGAACTGCTTGCTTTCTGCACTGAACAAGGCATTCAGCTTGAAGCGTGGTCGCCATTGATGCAAGGGCAGCTGCTTGATCATCCCGTCTTACAGGAGATCGCTGAGAAGTACGGCAAATCAGCCGCTCAAGTGATTTTGCGCTGGGATTTGCAGAACGGTGTCATCACCATTCCGAAATCAACTAAAAAACACCGTATTGAAGAAAATGCAAATGTCTTTGATTTCGAACTGTCAGCTGACGATATGAAGCGGATTGATGATCTGAACGAAAACCTCCGTGTCGGTCCGGACCCTGACAATTTTGATTTTTAACCAGAAAAACACCGTTCGGCTTTCCGAACGGTGTTTGTTTATGCCCAGCCGCTCAATACTTCCTCAAGCTGGTGCTTTGTATATTCAAGACTGCCGCTGTTATCAATGATGGCGTCAGCTTTTTTTGTTTTGTCCGCTAAAGGCATTTGCGACGTTATCCGGCTCATCGCTTCTTCTTCTGTAAGGGAATTCCGCTCCATCAGCCGTTTGAGCTGAATGTCTGCCGGTACGGTGACGACGAGCACCTTGCCGACAAGATAATCAAGCCCGCTTTCATACAAAAGCGGTATATCCAAAACGACGAACTGCTCTTTTCGCGCAACGGCTTCATCCCGCTGTTTGAGCATTTCCGCACGTACCGCCGGATGAACGATCTGATTCAGCTTCAGACGCTTCTGTTCGTCAGTGAAAACGATAGAACCGAGTTTTTTTCTGTCAATATCGCCATTTTCCAGCAGGATGTCTTTTCCGAATGCTTCCACAATTTGTCCGTAAGCCGGCATTCCTTTTTCCACCGCCTGTTTTGCGATGACATCCGCATCAATGACTGTTATTTTTTTGTCGATCAGCATACGCGCTACCGTGCTTTTGCCGCTTGCGATGCCTCCCGTTAAACCGATGACCAAGCTCAAAAAGCCCACTCCTTCTTACATTTTCCAAATCCCGATGATAATCAGCAGGACTCCCGGCAAAAATGTCATTTTATCTATCCAATTCCATCTTGAAAGCAAATGCCCCGCGTTTATGCCGAGTGAAACAAACAGCGAGCTCATCAGCCCGACAGTCACGCTCATCATAACCGGAGAAAAGCCGAGAATGGCCGCTCCCAGCCCGGCGCCAAACGCGTCAATGGATAAGGCGATACCGAGCAGAAGCGCCTCGACTCCGTTAATGGTTCCGGATTGATCAATATCGGCGCTGGTCGGTTTTTTCAAAATGTGAATGACGATGCCGAGCGATTTCACTTCAAGATTAAGTAACGTTTTTTCATGCAATAAGTAATCCGGCTCTTTAGCCGGTTTGAAAAATTGCCAGATGACCCATGCCCCGATTCCGATTAAGATCAGTCCGCCCAGTTTTTCCGTGACGGATACGGGAAAAATCTTTGTCAGAAAATGGCCGATCAGCATGGATATAAACATCACAGAGGCTGAACAGCAAGCGATCACGGCAATCGCTTTGAACGGGATTTTCATTTTTCTCAAACCATACGTAAACCCGACTGAAAAACTGTCCAAGCTGACAGCAAAAGCCAAAAGCAGCAAAGAAACAATCTCCATATCCGTTTCTCCCTTTCTCTTGATCGGCAATTGTGACATATGCCTATTGGGTGAATCACAATATATATATGGAGAAAGGTCATCAACTGTGTTAGAAAAAAGTCATTCTGCTGCCGCCTGCTTGTACAGCTTCAGTTTATGATTTTTTTTGGCAGCGGGCGCAAAAATGCGTCCCCCTTCCGCCGACCACGATTTTAGAAATCATCGTGCCGCACGTTTTGCACGGTTCATCCTTTTTGCCGTATACGTAATGTTTGAGCTGAAACATTCCGATCTCCCCTTGAGAATTGATATAAGACCGGACGGTGCTCCCGCCCGCGTCAATCGCTTCCTGAAGGGTGTCTTTAATTTCTGTATGAAGCGTTTTTATCTGCCCGTCTGACAGACTGTTCGCTTTTATCTCAGGATGAATACGCGCCCGGAATAAAGCTTCATCGACATAAATATTGCCGAGGCCGACGACCGCTTTTTGATCGAGCAGGGCTGTTTTCACCGCGCGGTTCGTTTTTGCAAGCCGCTCTTTTAAATAAGCAGCGGTAAATGCTTCATCATCGGGTTCGGGCCCGAGCTGTGAAAGCGGTAATGCATTCAATTCCTCTCCCGGCGCAAACAAATGCATCGTGCCGAATTTCCGGACATCCCTGTAGCGGAGCTGTGTTCCGTCCGTCATGTGAAACACGACGTGCACATGTTTATCGTCAGGCTCATCGGCCTGATGAAGGCCGTATTTCCCCTCCATCCGCAGGTGGGACACCATGACATAATGATCCAGATGGAAAAGCAAAAACTTTCCCCTTCTTCCGATGGATCGGATTGTTTCTCCTGCAATCTGCCGCGCGAATTCCTCCGGCTCGGCGGGTTTTTTGATGATATTCGGCCATCTGATATCCGCCGATTCAATCGTTTTCCCCTTCACAAGACCGGTCAGAGTGCGCCGGACCGTTTCAACTTCTGGTAATTCCGGCACAATCATCACTTCCTTTTTCTCTGTTTATTTTGCATCGTACCAAGACGGCCCTGAAGCATAATCCGCCTTCAGCGGCACGTCTAATGCCAAAGCATGCTCCATCACTTCAGGAACCAGCTTCTCTAATATTTCAATTTCTTCCTTAGGCGCTTCAAAAATCAATTCATCGTGCACCTGAAGCAGCAATCGTGCCTTCAGGTTTTTCTCTTTCAGCTCAGCTGCCATGTCAATCATGGCTTTTTTAATAATATCGGCGGCGCTTCCCTGAATCGGCGTATTCATGGCCGTCCGTTCCGCAAAGCTCCGCAGGTTGAAGTTGCGGCTGGTCAGCTCAGGAATATAGCGGCGGCGCTGCATAAGTGTCGTGACATATCCTTTTTGCTTCGCTTCCTGCACCGATTCTTCCATATATGCCTTGACGCCCGGGAAGCTCTCCAAATAGCGGTCTATAAAAGCGCCCGCTTCTTTCCGGGTGATGCCGAGGTTTTGCGACAGCCCGTAATCACTGATGCCGTAAACAATGCCGAAATTGACGGCCTTTGCCTGGCGGCGCATCGCTTGTGTCACTTCATCTTCACTGACATGAAACACGTCCATGGCGGTTTTTGTGTGAATGTCCATGTCATTCGTAAACGCTTCGATCAGATTTTCATCTTTTGAAATATGCGCAAGCACCCTTAATTCAATTTGTGAATAATCGGCGGCGAAAATAAGCCAGTCCGGTTCGGACGGTACGAAAGCCTGACGGATTTTCCGCCCTTCCTCCAGCCGGATCGGAATATTTTGCAGGTTCGGATCCGTTGAGCTGAGGCGTCCGGTTTGAGTCAACGCCTGATTGAATCGTGTATGCACCTTATGAGAATCCTTGCGCGTGACCTTCAGCAGCCCTTCTATATAAGTCGATTGGAGTTTGCCGATTTGTCTGTATTGCAGAATGTACGCGACGATATCATGTTTGTCGGCGAGCTTCTCAAGCACATCAGCTGAAGTGGAATAGCCTGTTTTTGTTTTCTTTACTGGCGGCAGGCCGAGCTTGTCAAACAGAATGACGCCGAGCTGTTTTGGTGAATTGATGTTAAACGGCTCACCGGCGATGTCATGGATTTTTTCTTCATATTCTTTCAGCTTCGCCTTGAGCTCTTCGCCCATTCGCTTCAGTCTTTCAACATCCACTTTGACGCCCATTGATTCCATTTCTCCGAGAATAAGCGCAAGCGGGAGTTCGAGATCTTCATATAATTCAAGCTGATTATTTTCTTCCAAAGCGTCAAGCAGTTTGTCACGAAGGCTGTTAACGGCAGACGCTTTCCGCGCGAGATGATCAGCAAGCTCTTTTTCAGCCGGAATAGCGCGCTTTGCGCCTTTTCCGTATACCGCTTCATCTTTTGAAACGATATTCAGCCCGTATTCTTTCGCTACGCTCGCGACATCGTCGTACGAATTGCCCGGGTTTATAATGTAGGCAGCAAGAAGCGCGTCAAATTCCGTTCCCTTCAGCTCAATTCCCTGCCAGCGCAAAGCGACGACGGAACGTTTGCTGTCGAACACCCATTTTTTCATCGATTCATCTTCAGCCCAAGATTTAAAAGCTTCAGACTGAATAGCGATTTCTTTCGGAATATAATAAAGACCTGTTTCATTCACGATGGAAAAGCCAAGGATCGGTTCTTCGTGATAGTTATCACCGATTTGTTCGACGACCAAAGCGGACGGCGAAACGAGCATATCTTCGGTGATTTCTTCTGCCGTTTCGACATTGATGTCTTCAAAATTTTCTTCCGCCGTTTCCCCGCTTTCTTCACCGAGCCGCTCAAGAAGCGTATTAAAACCGAGGTCTTTAAAAATGGCAACAACTTGTTCACGGTCAAACCCTTTGTAATCTAAATCTTCGGGCTTGACTTCAATCGGCGCATTTGTCATAATCGTCGCCAGCTCTTTGCTCATCAGGGCTTGTTCCTTATATTCTTCAAGCTTTTCTTTTAATTTTTTTCCGCTGACTTCATCAATGGAATCAAGCAGTTTCTCAACCGAATGGAACTGCTTTAAGAGCTTAATCGCGGTTTTTTCTCCGACGCCGGGGACGCCCGGTATGTTATCGGATGAATCCCCCATTAATCCCTTCATATCAATGATTTGCAAAGGGGTCAGACCGTACTTTTCTTGCACGTGCTCCGGCGTGTAATCTTCCACATCGGTAATGCCTTTTCTCGTAATGGCAACGGTCGTTTTCCCGGTTGCAAGCTGGGTTAAGTCCTTGTCCCCCGAAACTACCTTTACTTCGAAGCCGTCTTTTTCAGCAGATACGGCAAGGGTGCCGATAATATCGTCCGCTTCATATTCAGGAAGCTCGTAGCGGCTGATTTTGTAGGCATCAAGGAGCTCGCGGATGAACGGCATCTGTTCTGAAAGCTCCGGCGGCGTTTTTTGTCTTCCGCCTTTATATTCTTTAAACGTGCTGTGGCGGAAAGTGGTTTTTCCCGCATCAAAAGCCACCAGCATGTGGGTCGGCTTTTCATCTTCCAGCATTTTCATTAAAATCATCGCAAACCCGTATACGGCATTTGTATGGATGCCTTTTTCATTGCTTAAAAGCGGCAATGCAAAAAACGCCCGGTATGCCAGACTGTTTCCGTCGACAAGCACTAATTTTTTTCGTTCCGTCATTCAATATCCTCCTAAGAGCAAAAGCTCGTCATTCCTCTATTTTTTAATCTCACAGCTCCTCTTATTTTAACAAAGTTCAATTTGAAAGGAAAATGAGCGAACCCCGCGAAAACGCAAAAAAGGACGGGAACAAGAAAACACGTTCCCGCCGTCAAAATTGGCTCCTTGGATGAAGGGGTTCTGTTATATCCTAACAAGATAGGTTTAACAGGTCATGAAGAAATTGTTAATCCTTTGTAAAGCTGATCACGCTTCCGGCTGCCGCTTCAGCGTCACGGTAAATACAGTGCCCTGTCCCGGCTCGCTTGTGACCTCGATTTTACCTTCATGGGCTTCTATTAAGTGCTTCACGATGGCGAGGCCGAGCCCGGTTCCTCCCGAGTTGCGGCTTCTGTCTTTATCCACGCGGTAGAATCTTTCAAATATCCGCGGGATCTCTTCCTTCTGAATGCCGATTCCCGTATCGGACACTTTGATATCGACAACGGTTTCTTTCACATGTACCGAAATCCCCACCGTCCCTTTTTCAGGCGTGTAGGTCAGGGCATTGTTCGCCAGATTCAAAAATACCTGCTTCAGCCTGTGCGCGTCACCCGTCACAAAAATCGGCTCTTCCGGGAGATCGAGCTGAAAGCTGATGCCTTTTTCCTCAGCCTTATGCCGCAAAAGCGCTTCAATTTCATGCAGAATTTTTGCAGCATCAAAGGACTCTACGCGCATCGTAAAGTTTTGCTGCTCCATCTTGGATAAATCCAATAAATCCTGCACGAGAGATTGGAGCCGCTCACTTTCTTTCAGAATGATAGACAGAAAGTCTGAAAGCGCCTTTTCGTCTTTCATCGCTCCGTCTAACAGTGTTTCCGTAAATCCTTTAATCGAGGTGATCGGTGTTTTCAGTTCATGGGAGACATTGGCGACGAAGTCCTTTCTCATCTGCTCCAATTTTTTAATTTCCGTCATATCGTGAAAGACGAGGACGATGCCCTTCCATTCATCGTCAGGGCCCATGATCGGAACGCCGTCAACTTCAAAGTAGCGCCGCTCAATGTTGATGGGAAGTCTGAGCAGCTGGCATTTTTTCGTCTCCGTCATAAAAATGTCTTCGACAAGCCGAATGATCTCCTCATGTTCAAACGCATCATGGTAAAGGCGCCGAAGCAGACGTTCAGGCTTTGTATGAAACTGCTTCGTGTATGACCGGTTCACGAGATTGATAAAACCTCTCCCGTCTATTAATATCAGACCGGATCCGATATTTTCAATAACGGTTAGCAGACGATCGCGCTGCATATCCTGCGTTCTCGTCATTTCCATTAAATCGACCGCCAGGCTGTTCATCGCACGCCCGAGACGGTCCGACCGCCTTGCGTAGCCGCTGTAGGAGCGGGCATCGTAATTCCCTTTGGACAGCTCCGTCGCCACCTTTGTCGCGGCGTCGATTGATTTTTTGTAACGGGACGTCATGTTTGTATAAAAGAAAACGATAATGATAAAAGCGGTACAAAGACTTGCTGCCAGCATGCCCCACATTTCTCCGGTAACACTTGAACCGCCGTTGATCTCAGAGGAAACGAGTACATACCCCGCAATTTTCCCGGCGTCATTTTTTACGGCAGTGCCGCGGATGACTTTGTTTTTCGACTGTACGGCTTCCTCGCTTTTATTGTGAGAAATGAACTCCTTTACGGCTGAATCATCAGCATGACTGCCGGAATGATATACGGCGTCACCCTTCTCGTTGAGCACGGAGACGTTTATACCGAGGGTGCGGCCGGCGTCACGGATTACCGTTTCATTGCTTTTATTGCCGATTCGGCCGGTGTCAAGAAGGCCCGCTATGTATACCGATTCCTTTTTCAGCTGATCCGCCGTTCTTTCTTCAGCGGATGAAGAAATAAGCTGCTGTAAAAAAAGGCCGAGAACACTGAAAACCAATATGATACATACAACGAGTAAAGCGAACAGACGCACACGGACTTTATTCATTCATTTTTGGCTCCTCCAGTTTATACCCCAAACCTCTGATTGTTTTAATATAGATTGGTTTTTTGGTATTTGATTCGATTTTGTCGCGCAGATGACTGATATGAACGTCAACAATCCGGGTATCCCCGGCAAAATCATAGTTCCAGACCGCGCTCAGCAGAAGATCTCTCGTCAGCACTCTTCCCTTATGTTTTCCCAAATACAGAAGCAGTTCAAATTCTTTAGGGGTCAATTCCAGCTGTTCTGACTTAAAGTACGCTTCGTAATGCTCCGGAAGAATTTTCAGCTCGCCGATGAGGATCTGCCCGTCCTTTTCCTCTTCTCTGCCTTGTGACAGCGAAGAAATGTCAGCCCTTCTTAAAATGGCTTTCACCCGCGCAGTGACTTCCCGCGGACTGAACGGCTTTGTCATGTAATCATCCGCTCCGAGCTCCAGTCCCAGCACCTTATCAAACTCCTCATCTTTTGCTGTCAGCATCAAGATCGGAACCATCATTTTCTGCTGTCTCAGCTGTTTACAGACGTCGATCCCGTCCACTTTCGGCAGCATGACATCCAGTACGATTAAATCCGGATTTTCGTTCTCTGCCTGCTCCAGAGCCTCTTCGCCGTCTGATGCGGTAATGACATCATAGCCGGACCGTTCCAGATTATACTGTAAAAGAGTAACGATAGATTGTTCATCATCTACAACTAAAATTTTTTTGTTCATGCTGCGCCCTCCGCTGTCTATTTTCCCCGACATCCAATTTTCTCTATTTTATGTGCTGCATATCACTTTATGATTTCATTTTATCCAATACTGCCCGTTCAGACAATTCGCCTTTTTGATCATTTTCAGAGAAAGGATCGCTCAGGGAAAAAGAAAACGCTTTCATTAATTGTAAAAAGAGGAAGGCTTCTGATTCGGAAGCCTTCCCTTTTTTCTTATGACAATACTTTCATCACGTTTTTGACAGATTCAACTGATTTACTCAGCTGCGCTTTTTCATAGTCTGTCAGTTCAAGCTCGATGATTTGCTCTAGGCCGTTTCCTCCGATAATCGTCGGTACGCCTAAGTAAATGCCTTCATGACCGTATTCGCCTTCTAAGTAAGCGATGGTCGGAAGCACGCGGCGCTGATCTTTCAAAATGGCTTCTACCATTTCAGTCAGTGACGCAGCAGGCGCGTAGTAGGCGCTTCCGTTTCCGAGAAGGTTGACGATTTCCCCGCCGCCTTTTCTTGTGCGTTCTACAATCGCATCAAGACGGTCTTTCGGGATAAGCGTTTCAAGCGGAATGCCGCCCGCATAGGAATAACGGACGAGAGGAACCATGTCGTCACCGTGTCCGCCAAGAACAAAACCGGTCACATCTTTTACAGACAGGTTTAATTCTTCAGCGACGAATGTTCTGAATCGCGCAGTGTCAAGCACTCCGGATTGTCCGATGACGCGTTCTTTCGGGAAGCCTGATTCTTTGTACACCGCATATGTCATCGCATCAACAGGGTTTGTCAATACAACGATAATGCAGTCAGGAGAATATTTCACGATCTCACGTGTGACGCTTCTCATGATTTTTTCGTTTGTAGATACGAGATCATCACGGCTCATGCCTGGTTTTCTCGCAATTCCGGCTGTGATGACGACGATATCAGAACCGGCTGTGTCCTCGTAGTTGGACGTGCCTGTGATTTTCGCGTCAAATCCTTGGACCGGACTTGCTTCGAGCATGTCTAGCGCTTTTCCTTTTGTCGGGTTTTCTAATTGCGGAATATCAACGAGCACAACGTCCGCAAGCTCTTTTTGAGCTGTAAGAAAGGCTGTTGTCGCTCCCGTAAATCCTGCTCCGATAACAGAAACTTTACTGCGTGTTTTTCCCATGATTCTCTTCTCCTTTTTTGGCTTCATTAGAAGTCTGCTTTAGGTTCAGTCCATGTTTTTGATTAGCTCTTCACCAAACTCTGAACATTTCACTTCAGTTGCACCGTCCATTAATCTGGCAAAATCGTACGTTACTACTTTTGAAGCAATCGTTTTTTCCATAGATTTAATGATCAAGTCAGCAGCCTCATTCCAGTTCAGGTGTTCAAGAAGAAGCACTCCTGAAAGGATGACGGATGACGGGTTGACTTTGTCAAGGCCGGCATACTTAGGAGCCGTTCCGTGAGTCGCTTCGAAAATCGCATGCCCTGTTTCATAGTTGATGTTCGCTCCCGGCGCGATTCCGATTCCGCCTACCTGAGCGGCAAGCGCATCAGAGATATAGTCTCCGTTTAAGTTCATTGTCGCCACGACGTCGAATTCGCTCGGACGGGTTAAGATCTGCTGAAGGAAAATATCAGCGATGCTGTCTTTGACGATGATTTTTCCTGCCGCTTCCGCGTCGCTCTGCGCTTTATCAGCCGCTTCTTTTCCGTCTTTTTCGACAATGCGGTCATATTCAGCCCAAGTGAATACTTTATCTCCGTATTCTCTTTCGGCAAGCTCGTAGCCCCAGTTTTTAAATGCCCCTTCAGTGAACTTCATGATGTTTCCTTTGTGGACAAGCGTGACAGACTTACGGCCGTTTTCGATCGCATACTCAATGGCAGCTCTGACTAAGCGGCTTGTGCCTTCTTCAGAAACAGGTTTGATGCCGATTCCTGACGTTTCAGGGAAACGGATTTTGTTAACACCCATTTCATTTTGCAGGAAGCTGATCAGCTTTTCAACTTCTTCAGAACCTTTCGCATACTCAATTCCGGCGTAAATATCTTCCGTATTCTCGCGGAAAATGACCATATCCGTATCTTCAGGACGTTTGACCGGGGAAGGCACTCCCGTGAAATATCTGACAGGGCGCAGGCACGTAAACAAATCAAGCTCCTGTCTCAGCGCCACGTTCAGAGAACGGATACCGCCGCCGACCGGTGTCGTCAGAGGACCTTTGATGGCGATGAAGTACTCTCTGATGTCTTCCAGCGTTTCGGCAGGAAGCCACTCACCTGTTTTATTATAAGCCTTTTCACCGGCATAAACTTCTTTCCATGTGATTTTTTTCTCGCCTTTATATGCTTTTTCAACAGCGGCTTCCAATACTTTAGAAGCGGCGTTCCAAATATCAGGGCCTGTGCCGTCGCCTTCAATAAACGGGATAATCGGATTATTTGGTACGTTTAATACTCCATTAGAGACTGTAATTTTTTCACCTTGTGACACAATATTACCTCCCAGTATGTAATTCATATTTAGAAAACATTTTATTTTTCTTGTATAGAAAATAAAATGACTTTTCTCAAGATTCTATCAAAATTGTAAACCAATCCGGGCTTGATTAACAAGAGGCTAACGACATGAAAATCACCAGCCTCCCGTTTGATCAGGCTCTTTCATCAATCGGAACAAAAGTCTGCTTATCCGGACCCGTGTAGTCAGCGCGCGGGCGGATGAGGCGGTTGTTATCGTACTGTTCAAGAATATGGGCGATCCATCCTGACATTCTGCTGACCGCAAAGATCGGCGTGAACAGATCGTGATCAATGCCGAGACTGTGGTATACAGATGCAGAATAGAAATCAACGTTAGGCGGAAGTTTTTTCTCCGACGTCACGATTTCTTCGACACGGATTGACATGTCGTACCATTTGCTTTCACCCGTCAGATTCGTCAGGCGTTTGCTCATTTCTTTTAAGTGTTTGGCGCGCGGGTCTCCATGCTTATACACACGGTGTCCGAAGCCCATTACTTTTTCCTTTTTCTCCATTTTGCTGCGGATATAAGGCTCGGCGTTTTCCACTTCGCCGATTTCTGTCAGCATTTTCATGACGGCTTCATTGGCTCCGCCGTGAAGCGGTCCTTTTAAAGCGCCGATGGCGGCAGTGATGCCTGAGTAAATATCGGATAAGGTGGCGACACATACTCTCGCCGTAAATGTTGATGCGTTCAGCTCATGATCCGCATGAAGAATGAGCGCTTTGTTAAACGCTTCCACTTCGATCGGAGAAGGCTCTTCACCGTTTAAGGTGTAAAGGAAGTTCTCCGCGATTCCATACTCTTCCTTCGGTTCAACAGGATCAAGTCCTTTGCGGATTCTTGAGAAAGCGGCGACAATGCCCGGCACTTTCGCCTGCAGACGGATGGCTTTTCTGTAGTTCGCTTCCGGATTCATAACATCGGCTTCACTGTCAGTCAGACCGAGTAATGAAATCGCCGTCCGGAGCGCAGCCATTGGATGTACGTTATTGAGGGGATAGGATTTGAAGTGCTCAATGATTTCTTGTGGAACGGCAGCTTCTTTCGCAAGCTGTTTTTTCAGTTCAGCAAGTTCCGTTTTATTCGGCAGGCGCAGATGCCACAGCAAATAAATGATTTCTTCAAAACTTGCATTCTCTGTCAAGTCGTCAATATCGTACCCTACATATGTAAGGGTATCGTCGATAATAGAGCTTACAGATGATGTTGTTGCTACAACCCCTTCAAGACCGCGTGTTGCTGTCATATTCAACCTCTCCTTTTCAATCAAAATTCCCCTTTAAAGAGTATATAAAACATACGGCTTACTTAAAATGAGTCATGCAAACACTCCCTTTCCCCTTCAAGAAAATGCTTACATTTCACTGGTTGCGGTTACATAACCGATATGCTTATAGAGGAACATAACAAATTCTTATAAGCTTATTTAAGTTTAAGCCTATTCTTATTATAAACAATAATCTGATTAATTTGTAGACTTTTAACTAAAAATGTTTTAAAAGCCCTATATATCAAGGTTTTGCGTTGATAAATTTAATCGCTTGCTTTCAGACGCTTTGTAAAACCATGTATTCTCATGTTTTCAATTGGGGGAGTTTTGGAGGAGACTTAAAAGGACAGGCGCGACAACTTCACCGCAAATTCCCCCTCCTTCTTTACCGGAGAAGAGGGTTATTTTGTTTACCCGACTGAATCAATGTTCGGATCAGCTTCAGAAATCCATGTCTTGGTTTTAGTTGGCTCAAATTTTCTTATATATATCTTTGTTGTTACTTCGCATTTCGCTTTTTTGTATATAACGTTCCATTTGTATTTTTCTGCGGACTTCACATAACCTGTTACCATGCTTATAAATGCAGCAGCCGCAGTCCCGCCTAAAAAGAGAAAAAACGAAAATACATGACAAAAAAAAGATGCAGCCCTAAAAAGGCCACATCTTTTTTTGTTTCGAAATCATGTTTGCAGTCGTGCAGCTAGTTGTATTACCTCGTTATCAGTTTTGGCTGCATTATGATGAAGATGAGTCGTGTTTCCAACAAAAGCAATTACACCGAACGTAATAGCGAAAGCAGAGACAGAGAAACAAATTGCTTTTTTAATATTCATACAAACAATCCCCCCGCTGTATTTGAAGTTGAGACTCCACCATGCATTCCCCTCCTCCTCTTTTGATTTATTTTCCATTAATTTCTTATTTTCTACAAACAAAAAAATACCTCAATTTCCCTAATTAACCGAAAATAACAAATATAACATCCATGACATTAAAGCACTTATATACACCCCCTTGCGGGTGCTGAACTTACGATTTTCGTCAAGTGTATTTATGCTATAAAGAGAAACTAGAAGTCTATTTTTCGCCTTAAAAAGAAGTACAGAAATTATCTTCTGTACTCCTTCAAAATCTAAATAAGAAATCAATCTTGAGATAAATAAATCCAATTTATATCGTCAAATTCTTTGATAACATAATCTGATCCTATACTACGTAAAATTCTATTAAAAAAAATGATGTCATCTTCATCATCATAATCATATAAACCCTTTTGAACATATTCTTTGATAATAAAATTCGTTAAATTTGTATGATTAACAAATTCAGAAAAGTAAGATCTTATAAAAATTGAATTATCTTCATTTAATTTTTCATCATTAACAATTGAAATCTTAAAAACGTTTAAAATCGCATTAATATCTTCTTCGTCCATATAACACAGTGGTTCTAATTTTTTGTCTTCTTCTGTAAATGGCTTTCGAGTATCTTCAATTATTACGTAAGATAAAATGTTACCATCTTTCAGCACACGAAAAACTTCTAAATCACGTAATTTTAAAGCTCTATTAAGTGATAGCATTATTTCCCCCTACTCAAATATTAAAACCCAAATACTAACCTTAGATTCTTTAGTAATTTACCTACTGTTACACCTATTTAAAGTTGCTATTGTTATCACATATGCAGGGTTCAATAATATACCAATCCAACTATATTTAGAAATTTTTTTGTTCTTTATCTAATTTTTCCTGTTTCTTTAACGCTGATTTTCATCTTTGTCTTTGGCCAATAAATGCCCGTCAGCAGTCATGCCGCTCAACTTTACAATCGAAGGGCTTCATCGGGCTCTCCAACTATTTTCCCCTATGCTTTTCTTTTGCTTTTTGTTTTCTGATTAAATATTTTTGTTCCTTTATTTTTTCTCTTTGTTTTCTATTCAGGTGTTTTTTCTTTTCTTTTCTTGCTTCAAGCTCCTGTTTTATCGCTTTTTGCGCCTTAGTTGATATCCCGATATTTTTCATCTCTTTAGAAGCTTGCCGTTGTAATCTTTTTGGGTTTAATTTCTTAGATTTTGCTTTAACACAAACCCCTTCTTGTTCAATGTGGGAGAGAGTCTGTAAAAGTTGATTATTAACAAAATGCATTATTTCTGAATCCTTTGGCTCTTGTCCAAACAAATGACGAATTGCTCTTAATTTCCCATCATTCACAACTTCAATGACTCCTACCCAAAACTGACCATCGTAGTAAACCGTTAATTTCATAACGATTCCCTCCTCCTAAAATTTACTGAAGAATGATGGACATCCCGAGGAGGGGAAGGTTACTGACATTTTAAATCATGCATCCGGACTACCAACCGAATTGTGTTTTTTCATTCTCATTATAAATTTAACAAACTTTCAAATTGAAGGAAAGGGTCTCCGCTTATTTTGACAACACTTCAAGTTTTGCTTTGGTATCAGCGCATAAATTCCATCAGCTTTTAATCCATTCATCAATTGAAATTACTGCAATCGCTGTTTTCGCTCCATGTGCGCCGTCGATTCCGAAGTTCTTTGTTACATGGTAAGCCGCTTCATTCATCGGAATAATGTAAATGGCATTTGTCTGAACTACAAAATGCGCAAGTGCAAACTCTAATTTTCTCCACAAAAAAAAGCAGCTTTACGCCGCTTTTTTACTTTACGAAGTGAATATTTTAACGATTTGCATGGCCAAGTAGGCGATTCCGGCGCCGATTAACGGGCCGACGGCGACGCCTCCGAAAAGCGCGACGGCAAGTATCGTGCCGATGACCAGCGCCGTTGTAATATGAGGGTCGTTTTCCAATAAGGTGAGACCGTTTTTGGCGATTAAGGCAACCGCGATCCCGGCACCGAGAGCGATCCACGCATAATATGATTTCATCGCTTCTCCGAGCTGTTTAAAACCGATATCACCTGTAGCAATCGGCACTAAAACGGCGATTGTAATGACGGTGACTCCCCAGTTGATGCCTTTTGACTGAATAACCGGAAATAGTTTCTGATCAAGACCGACAGCTTTTATCACAATGAGAAAGCCGACGGCAAAAAGCAATGACTGATTTTTGGCTACCAATGCGATGGCCAGCAATAATAGTAAAAATAAATTCGCCTGTGTAAACATCCTGAAAGCACCTTCTTTCATCATATCTGTATTCATATCCTTTTTTTTGACGAATAAACTAATGTAATAGGACGTGCCGACCGAGAGGAGGATCGATGTGAACCCGCACTACGCAACTGTTTTTTTCCGCGCGCTGTTTGTACTCGCTGCGGCCGGCGGCGCTTTAGCAGCCGGTTACGCCTCATTTCCGTTAACTTATCCGTTTCTGATCGCCCTTATTCTGTCATCAGCGATCATTCCCGTTGTTGACTGGCTGGACAAACTGACGGGGATGCCCCGGTCAGTCAATACAGTCATTGTCCTGGTCTTCTTTTTGCTTATTCTTCTTGGCGCGGCGACATTTCTCGTTGCGGAAATCATTTCGGGAACCGCCTATCTGGCCAAAACGCTCCCTCCCCATATCAGCGCCTTTATGACGTATTGTGAAGAGCTGTTCACTTCCCGCATTCAGCCATTGTACCACGAGCTGACCGTCCTATTTAACGGACTGGAAACCAATCAGCAGGCATCCATCGTGACGCATATTCAGACCCTCGGTGATGCAGCCGCTAAAAATGCGGGGCTGATGCTTTCACATCTTTTGGAGCTGGTGCCGAAATGGATTGCCTTCCTTCCCAATACAGCTGCCGTCTTCATTTTCGCAATGCTGGCGACTTTTTTTATGACAAAGGACTGGCATAAGCTGAAGGCGCTGCTTTATTCCATTTTTCCGGAACGGGTTTCGGCGAACGCCAAGGCCGTATCGGGAGAGCTGAAAAAAGCGATGGCAGGTTTCATTAAGGCGCAGGCCGTGCTCATACTTTTCACGATGATCATTGTCTTTATCGGACTTTTTCTTTTAGGGATTGAGCATGCGGCAACCATCGCCTTTTTTATCGGCTTGGTGGACCTTCTCCCGTATCTCGGCGCCGGGTCGGTCTTTGTTCCCTGGATTATGTATTTGGCCATTGCCGGTCAGCTTCCTCAAGCGATCGGTCTCGGTGTTTTATATATTGTCGTTCTCATTCAGCGCCAGCTGACGGAGCCGAAAATTTTAAGCAGGTCAATCGGACTTGATCCGCTTGCGACCTTAATCGCCCTGTTTGCCGGCTTTAAACTGTTCGGAATTTTAGGACTGGCTGCGGGGCCCGCGCTGCTCGTTTTCATTCAGGCCTTTATCACAACGGGGGCTTTAAAAGAAATATGGGCCTATATTACTGTTCAATCTAAATAAAAACAGCAGCCCTGTAAGAAGGCTGCCGTTTTTATTTGATAATGATCCGCTTGTTTTTTGACATTCCTCTCAGCCATTTGAACAAAAGCGGCTTCATGCGGTTCCGAGTGAACGGAATCAGAAGACAGGCCCCTGCAATATCGGACAGAAAACCCGGAAGCATCAAAAGCAGGCCTCCGAAAAAGACGCATATTCCATCAAGAAGCGCTTCCCCCGGCATTTTGCCGTGCTGCAGGTCACGCATCACCCGATGATACACATCGGTTCCCTGTCTTTTTGCCACCAAGGCGCCTAATACGCCTGTCAAAATGATGAGAAGGAAGGTCGGAAAAACACCGAGCCATTTTCCCGCCAGCAGAAACAAGCCGATTTCAATTGCCGGACACACGATAAACAGTAAGAATAACACTCTCATTTTTCTGCCCTCCTGCCCTTCTAAAAGCGCGTCACCGCCCGCATGGGAATAGGAAAATCAGCCTAAAGACAAAAGAGAAGGGAAAACCCCCCCTCTCTTTTTTAAAGCTGTTTAAAGAACGCTTGCGCGGCCTTCATACACAGCGCCGCGGGCAGCGTCAACTGTGATAACCTGTCCTTCTGTTAAAACTGAAGTTGCGTTCTCCAGACCGACGATAACCGGAATGCCCAAGCTTAAACCGACAACGGCTGCATGGCTTGTCAGACCGCCTTCTTCAGTGATGAGCGCTGATGCTTTTTCAAGTGAAGCGATCATGTCGCGGTCAGTGCTTGAAGCAACCAATACTGCGCCGTCTGTCATTTTTTGTTCAGCTTCTTTCGCATTTTTTGCAACAACGACCGGACCGAATGCAGATTTGCGTCCGATGCCTTGTCCTTTTGCGATAATGCTGCCGACAGTGTGGACTTTCATCAGATTCGTCGTGCCTGATTCACCGACAGAACCTGCTGTAATGACAATCAGATCACCGCGTTTCACGATGCCGCTGTCAAGTGATTTTTGAACCGCGTCTTCAAGCATTTCATCGGTTGAAGTCGCGTTTTGGCCGCTTGCCGGGAATACACCGAATACAAGGCCGAGTTTGCGTGATACAGACTCATTGACCGTAACCGCTACAATCGGAGCCTGCGGACGGTATTTCGCGATCATACGCGCCGTATGGCCGCTTTCTGTAGGGGTAACGATAGCTGCCGCACTCAGATTGATCGCCGTGTGCGCAACTGATTGGCCGATCGCATCGGTAATCGTCATGCCGACCTGATCTCTGCGTTTAGACAGAATTTCTTTGTAGTTCAGAGATTCTTCCGTGCGTGTGGCGATGTTAAACATTGTTTGAACCGCTTCAACAGGATATTGTCCCGCAGCCGTCTCACCGGAAAGCATGATGGCGTCTGTGCCGTCGAAAATGGCGTTGGCAACGTCACTTGCTTCAGCGCGTGTCGGACGAGGGTTGCGCTGCATGCTGTCAAGCATTTGTGTCGCAGTAATAACCGGTTTGCCGAGCGCGTTGCATTTTTTGATCATTTCTTTTTGCACGAGCGGCACTTCTTCAGCCGGAATCTCTACGCCGAGGTCTCCGCGCGCTACCATTAAGCCGTCAGATACTTCCAGGATCGCATCCAGGTTGTCCACGCCTTCCTGGTTCTCGATCTTAGGAATGATTTGAATGTCAGACGCGTTATGCTCTTCAAGCAGTTCGCGGATTTCCAGGACATCCGTAGAACGGCGTACAAATGACGCAGCGATGAAATCAACGCCTTGCTCGATACCGAATACGATGTCTTTGGCGTCTTTTTCAGTAATTCCGGGAAGGTTGACGCTGACGCCGGGAACGTTTACGCCTTTTTTATTTTTCAGCGTGCCGCTGTTTAAGATTTTTGTTTTGATTTCGTGTTTTTCCGGATTTGATTCCAGCACTTCCAATCCGATTAAACCGTCATCCAACAGGATGATAGACCCTGCTGACACGTCGTCTGCCAGGCCTTCATAAGAAACTGAGAATTTTTCAAGCGTTCCCAGCACCTGTTTCGTAGAAACGACAATTTCATTTCCCGCCTGAAGCTCAAGCGCGCCGTTTTCCATATCGTGCGTACGGATTTCCGGACCTTTCGTATCGAGGAGAATCCCCACGTTTTTGCCGAGCTTTTTGCTTGCTTCTCTGATGTTTTTGATTCTTGCGCCGTGCTCTTCGAAATCACCGTGTGAAAAATTCAGACGAGCAACGTTCATACCCGCTTCCATCAATTTTGTCAGCATTTCTACACTTTCACTGGCCGGACCGATTGTACAAACGATTTTTGTTTTTTTCAACTCGTTCACTTCCTTCTGAAATCTTCAGCTTCTTCCGCCTTAAATAGACAGTTCTTTTGAAAGCTGATACATGTTTGGTTCAACAGTATGTTTTGATTCTAAAATTTCTATAATATCATGGTCTACAAGCTTGTTGTTTTGTATACCTACGCAGCGTCCGCCTTTTCCTTTAAGCAGAAGCTCAACCGCGTAAGCGCCGAGGCGGCTTGCAAGAACCCGGTCAGAAGCGCTTGGAGATCCGCCGCGCTGGATGTGCCCTAAAACGGATACCCGTGTTTCAAGGTTCGTTTCTTCTTCGATGCGTTTTCCGAATTCAACTCCGCTGCCTACCCCTTCTGCAACGATGATGATACTGTGTTTTTTGCCGCGGTCGTGCCCTCTCTTCAAACGGCCGATAATTTCCTGCATATCGTAGTCTGCTTCAGGAATTAAAATTGATTCCGCTCCGCCTGCAAGACCTGCCCATAAAGCAATGTCGCCCGCATGGCGCCCCATCACTTCAATAACGTATGTACGCTCATGAGACGTAGCGGTGTCACGGATTTTATCAATCGCATCAATTACGGTGTTTAGCGCCGTATCAAATCCGATCGTAAAATCAGTTCCCGGGATGTCATTATCTATCGTACCCGGTACACCCACACACGGAAACCCGTGTTCCGTTAATTTTTTCGCACCCATGTATGAACCGTCTCCGCCGATGACGACAAGACCTTCAATGCCGAGTTTCTTTAAATTTTCGATTCCTTTTTCACGGCCTTCAACTGTTTTGAATTCAGGACATCTGGCCGTATACAGCTTTGTTCCGCCGCGGTGGATGATGTCACCGACCGAACCAAGCTCCAGTTTCTCTATTTTTCCGCTGATTAATCCTGAATAACCGTTATAAATTCCGTACACTTCGACGTCGTGGTAGATAGCTTTCCGCACAACCGCGCGCACCGCAGCGTTCATACCCGGGGAATCCCCGCCGCTCGTTAAAACTCCTATACGCTTCATTTCCTATTCACCTCAGCAACATATATATGTTAAACATATCATGATCATTGCCCTAAAACAATGAAAAGGGACGCCTGAGCTCCCATGAAACCTTACCTATTATACAATTAAATAAATTGTTTTTAAATAAAATTTAAGGAATATCACAAAAATCACAAAAAATAAACGTGAGCCATAGGCTTCACGTCTATTCAGTTTACCCCGATATATTGATCCTCAACCGAAACTTTCCCGATTGCTTTATATTTTTCATAGCGCTGTGAGATCAATTCTTCGGCGTTCAATTGAAGAAGAGATTTTAACGTTTCTTTAAGAATACCGTCAATGTAGCCCGCCTGCTGCTTGATATCATGGTGAGCTCCGCCCTTCACTTCTTTAATCATATCATCAATAATTCCTAATTCTAATAAATCGGGCGCAGTAATCTTCATGGTTTCGGCCGCTTTTTTCGCAAGGCTGGAGTCTTTCCACAAAATGGACGCGGCTCCTTCAGGAGAAATAACGGAATACGTCGAGTTCTCAAGCATCAGCATGCGGTTGCCCACACCTAATGCAAGCGCGCCTCCGCTGCCGCCTTCCCCGATGACGATACAAACGACAGGCACTGTCAGGCCGGCCATCTCGAACAGGTTCTTGGCGATGGCTTCACTTTGTCCCCGTTCCTCCGCCGCTTTACCCGGGTACGCTCCCTTCGTGTCGATGAAGCAGATAATCGGGCGGTTGAACTTATCCGCCTGCTTCATGAGACGAAGCGCTTTGCGGTAGCCCTCAGGGTGAGGCATCCCGAAATTGCGGACAAGGTTTTCTTTCGTGTCTTTTCCGCGCTGATGACCGATGACGGTGACCGGCATGCCGTGATATTTGGCAACTCCGCCGACAATCGCCGCATCGTCTCCGTATGTTCTGTCTCCGTGGCACTCAAAAAAGTCGGTAAACAGGTATTGAATGTAATCAAGCGTCGTCGGCCGGTCGGGAAGGCGTGCGATCTGCACTCTGTCCCACGGCTTCAGGTTTTTATAAATCTCATCCTGGAGCTTGCTGAGCCGGTCTTCAAGCCTTGCGATTTCAGCGCTTAAATCCATCTCCGAATCTTGGGTGAATTTTTTCAGTTCGGCGATTTTCGTCTGCAGTTCAATCACTGGTTTTTCAAATTCTAATCTTGCAGCCACTCATGCTCACCTCCTGTTTGGTGCATGTCCAGCAGAAATGCGAGTTTGTCTTTCATGTCGTTTCGGTGAATCACCGCATCAAGCTGGCCGTGCTTTAATAAAAATTCCGCCGTCTGGAAATCTTCCGGCAGTTTTTCCCCGATCGTCTGTTCAATAATACGTCTTCCGGCAAATCCGATCAAGGCGCCCGGTTCAGCGAAATTATAATCACCGAGAGACGCGAAACTGGCCGATACGCCGCCTGTCGTCGGATGGGTCATGACAGAAATAATCAGTCCCTGCTCCTCACTGAACAGTTTTAATGCAGAGCTTGTCTTGGCCATTTGCATAAGGCTTAAGACCCCCTCCTGCATACGTGCGCCGCCGGAAGCGGTAAAGATGATAAACGGGACTTTTTCCTCTTTTGCTTTTTCAATTGCAAGCGTGATTTTTTCGCCGACAACCGAACCCATGCTGCCCATTCGGAATGTTGAATCCATGATCGCGATCACGGCAGGGAATCCGCTGATGGTTCCTTTTCCGGTAACCACCGCTTCATTCAGCGATGTTTTCTCACGGTCTTTTTCGATTTTTTCTAAGTATTCCGGGAAACCGAGCGGGTTTTCAGATATCATTCCCTGGTTGAATTCTTCGAATGAATCTTCATCCAGGAGGCTTTCAATGCGCTGCTTTGCATTCATCGGGAAATGGTGCCCGCAGTTCATGCAGACGCGCAGGTTTTTATCTAACTCTTTTGTGAGCATGATTTTTTTACATTTGGAGCACTTTGTCATAATGCCTTCCGGAACATCATGTTTTGCCTGCTCAGACGGCACGGAAGCATATTTTTTCTTTTTTGTGAATATATCCTTTAACAAATGATTACCTCCCTTTTGTGAAGGGTTCTCTTCACTGCATGTCTTCCGATTAGATAGACTTAATAATAACTTTACCGAAACTATTGTACTTTTTTTGTCAAACGGTGTCATCCTCCATTCGACATTTTTTGCTGCAAAACAGACGGAAACGGACGGATTTCATACCGTAAAAAGCGTTGTTCAGCCTTATCTGTCAGCGTTTTCAAAAGAAATAAGGATTCTGCTGAAATTTTTTTAAGACCTGCCCTTAAAAAAATGCCAGCAGTCCGTATATTGAACAGCAGCGCGTTGTTTTTTTCCAACGCGCTGCCATTTCATTTTTGTGTTATTATTCGCCGATAACCGTGAGCTGTCTTGTTTTTTCAGCCACTTCCTCAGGATCGACCGTAATTCTGGCGACGCCCGTTTCCATCGCTGCTTTCGCAACAGCTTTCGCAACGGCAGGAGCCACACGTTTGTCAAATGGAGCCGGGATGACATAATCAGCGCTTAATTCTTCCTCTGAAACGAGGGAAGCAATCGCTTCAACCGCAGCAATTTTCATTTCTTCGTTGATGTGAGTCGCGCGAACGTCAAGCGCCCCGCGGAAAATCCCAGGGAATGCCAGAACGTTATTGACCTGGTTCGGGAAATCAGAACGGCCTGTTCCGATTACGCTTGCGCCGGCTGCGCGCGCGTCTTCAGGCATGATTTCCGGATTCGGGTTGGCCATTGCGAAGATAATTGGATCTTTCGCCATGCTCTCCACCATTTCTTTCGTCAGCGCGCCTTCGACTGATACGCCGATAAAGACGTCTGCATCTTTAATGACATCCTGCAGCGAACCGTCGTTGCGGTCTTGGTTTGTAAACTTGGCCACTTCGTTTTTCACTGCGTTCATGCCGGCAGGACGCCCTTCGTAAATCGCCCCTTTAGAGTCGCACATTACGATGTCGCGTACGCCGAAATGGTAAAGAAGCTTGATGATCGCGATGCCTGCCGCTCCCGCTCCGTTTGCCACAACTTTAATGGATGACATGGATTTTCCTGATAATTTCAGCGCGTTTACAAGTCCGGCAACGGTTACGATGGCAGTGCCGTGCTGATCATCGTGGAAAACCGGAATGTTTGTTTCTTTTTTCAGGCGCTCTTCGATAATGAAGCAGTTCGGCGCCGCAATATCTTCAAGGTTGACACCGCCGAATGTCGGTGCAAGCAGCTTCACAGTGTCAATGATTTTGTCCACATCGTTTGTGTCAAGCGCGATCGGGAATGCGTCCACGCCCGCGAAACTTTTGAACAGCACCGCTTTCCCTTCCATGACCGGAAGTGAAGCTTCAGGCCCGATATTACCGAGACCGAGAACGGCTGATCCGTCTGTTACGACTGCTACCATGTTCCCCTTCATTGTATAATCATATACTTTATTTTTATCGTCATAAATCTCTTTACAAGGCTCAGCTACTCCGGGAGAATAGGCAAGGCTTAAGTCGTCCGCGTTTCTGACTTCTACCTTTGCTTTTGATTCCAGCTTTCCTTGATTTACTTTGTGTAAATGTAACGCTTCTTCTCTTAATGACATTCTAAACACTCCTTTTAAGTACTTTGTTACATATTCTGCCGCATAGACTGGTACAATCGCTGGAGGTGAAAAATTTCAGAATCTTTAAATAAGATAGCACAATTGTTTCAATTGTATAACAAAATGATTATTGTTACCACTATTTTAACACGACGTTTTCGCGGCCCAGCAGCTCTTTTAAGCGGTATAACGCCTGATGGTCCGCCTGAATATGAAAAGTATCCGGCAGCCTGATCGTCTGCTTGTCTTTTTCATAATAAAGATAAACGCCGGTTTCCCCTTTATGCTCCAGTAAAATACGCTTCATCTTTTCCAAAAACTCCTGATTGTGCCGGCTGCCTTCGATTTTGATGTAAACAGACGGCGCTCTGTCTGCCTCCGTCTGCTCAAGAAGAGAGGCGGATGACATGATGAATTGTGTCTTCTCCTGACGCTCTTCCATTTTTCCGGCGGCGAATAAAAGCGCGCCTTCTTTTAACAGCGGAGACAGCCTTCTATATTGGTCAGGAAACACGACGGCTTCCATTTCTCCCGTTTCATCGCTTAATGTGAGAAACGCCATATGCTGACCTGTCTTTGTCCGAATCGTTTTGATGCCCGCGAGCAAAGCTCCGATTGACAGCTGCCCCTTCGGCATCTGCCGCGCTGCTGTGATCGCTTGCGCCCCCCGTTTTTTCAGGAGATCCCTGAAAGCAGATAAAGGATGGCTTGAGAAATAAACACCGAGAGCTTCTTTTTCGAACCGAAGCTTGTCCACGAGCGGAAATTCCTCAGCCTCTACATATTTTGGCTTAATGGAGAACGATTCTTCCAAAAACAATCCCATTTGGTCATCGTCTGCACGAAAAAGTTCAGCGTGCTCTAAAGCAACATCAACGGAGGCCAGCAAGGCGGCGCGATTTTGATTGAATTCGTCCATGGCGCCAGAAAATATAAGGGCTTCGATGGTTTTCCGATTCACGCTTTTTGCGGGTACGCGAAAGCAGAAATCGAAAAGATCCTCGAACGGTTTATGTGTTCTTGCTTTATAAATATCTTTCACTGCCGAGACGCCTACGTTTTTAACGGCCCGCAAACTGTATCTGACGGCTCCGTTTTCCGGCGCAAACGGAAAACCGCTTTTGTTTATTGACGGCGGAAGGACTTGAATCCCGCTCCCCTTCGCTTCATGCAGATATTGCGATATTTTGTCCTCATTGCCGATGACGCTCGTCAACAGCCCGCACATAAAATATAACGGATAATGCGCTTTTAAATAGGCGAGCTGATAGCCGATCATGCTGTATGCGACAGCATGGCTTCTGTTGAATCCGTAGTTAGCGAATTTTACAATCAGATCGTAGACCTCGTTTGCAGTGACTACAGAATACTCCTTTTTTATGCACCCTTCAACAAAATGGCTTCGCTCTCTGTCCAGAATGTCCTTTTGCTTTTTGCTGACAGCCCGTCTGAGCAGATCCGCTTCACCTAATGAAAACCCTGCCATGCGCGAGGCGATCATCATTATCTGTTC
The DNA here is from genome assembly GCF_046535335.1 of Bacillus sp. SIMBA_026. Classification (NCBI taxonomy): domain Bacteria; kingdom Bacillati; phylum Bacillota; class Bacilli; order Caryophanales; family Bacillaceae; genus Bacillus; species Bacillus sp. SIMBA_026. The sequence goes on from NZ_JAWRWX010000001.1 coordinate 2,004,236, forward strand.
TTGATAGACGATGACGCCGTAAGTGTCACTGAGAATATTTCTTACGTCCTCGTGCGGCACTTCCACACGCGCCCGCCCGTGCTTCCGGTCGATAAATAACGGAATATTTTCCATCGGTCCCGGTCTGTATAGCGCGTTAACCGCGACAATGTCTTCCAGTCTTGACGGCTTCAGGCGCTTCAGCACGTTTCTCATTCCTGATGATTCCAGCTGGAAAATACCCGTCGTATCACCGTTTGACAATAGTGAGAACGTTTTTTCATCCTGATAAGAAATCTCAGAAAAATCAATTTTCGTATTCGTTTCTTTTTCAATCATCGTTTTTATGGATTCAATAAGCGTCAGGTTGCGCAAACCTAAAAAGTCCATTTTTAAAAGACCGAGATCTTCCAAGTGATCCATCGCATACTGCGTTAAATACACGCCGTCATGCCCTTCTTGAAGAGGGACAACTTCCGAAAGCGGCTCTTTACTGAGAACGACCCCGGCCGCATGTGTTGACGTGTGTCTCGGAAGACCTTCAATTTTCCTTGCGATCTGAAACACTTTATGAAGAACGGCGGATTCGGACAGCCGCCTGTTCAGCTGAGCGGACTGCCGCCTCGCCTCCTCAAGCGTCATTCCCGGTTTTGACGGAATCAGGCGGGCAAGCTGGTCGGCTTCTTTCGGGCTGATTCCGAACACTCTCCCGGTATCCCTTAACGCCGCCTTTGCGGCCAATGTCCCGAAGGTGATAATCTGGGCGACGTGCATGGCCCCGTACTTATTTTGTACATACTGAATGACCTCATCCCTTCTCGTATCAGGGAAATCGATATCAATATCCGGCATGCTGATCCGCTCGGGATTAAGAAATCTCTCAAACAGCAGAGAATGTTTAAGCGGATCCACGTCGGTAATGAAAAGGGAGTAAGCGACAAGCGAGCCTGCCGCGGACCCTCTTCCCGGGCCTGTCACAATGCCCTTTTCATGCGCGTACTTCATAAAGTCCCATACGATGAGAAAATAATCACTGAATTTCATGCGCCTGATGACGTCCAGCTCATATTCAAGCCGGCGGACAGCGCGCTCCTCAGGAGTGCCGAAACGGAGGCGCAGCCCCTCATGACAGATCTCCGCCAAATAGTCATCGGCTGATTTGCCGTCCGGTGCCGGAAAAGACGGAAGCTGTGTCTGTCCGAGGCTGACATCGACCCGGCATTGCCGGGCGATACGCGCGGCTGCTTCAATCGCTTCCGGATGCCGCGTGTAAAGCTCTGCCATTTCTTCAGGCGTCCTCAAGTATAAGTCCGGCAGATCCCCGCTCTGATCCTCCCACTTCTCTCCGGCTTTAATAGCGCACAGACAGCGGTACGCATCTTGATCTTCTTTCTTGATATAACGGACATCCCCCGCAGCGCAGACAGCGATTTCCGTTTCGGCTGACAGGCGGAGAATCTCTTCTGATAACGTCTCATGTCCTTTAAACGGCTGGTACCCTAAATAAAAACGGCCGTCTCCGAACAGCTCCCGGAATCCTTCGGCAGCCCGGACCGCTTCTTCAAACTTCCCGGTTTGAAGCAGGCTTTCAATGTAGCCGTTTTCACCGGGCGTAATGGCGATCAGCCCCTCACGATAGCTCTTCATCCATTTTCGCTTCATGCCGCCCTTTGCCATGGATTGCAGCGCACTTGAGATTTTCACCAGGTTCTGATAGCCGGTGTTTGTCTCTGCTAAAAGAATGAGCGGGTGTGCTTCAAGCTCCGTATCGTCCGTGTATATAGAAGCCGTCAGACCGATAATCGGCTTAATTCCGTTTGATTTGCATGCTTTATAAAACTCAATGGCGCCGTACATCACATTTTCGTCCGTCAGCGCCAATGATGAATATCCGAGTTCCTTCGCTTGTGTAACAAGCTCTTTTACAGAAGCGGCGCTGTTTAACAGGCTGTAGCCGCTATGTACTTGCAGGTGAACAAAAGACAATGCCGCCACTCCTTTCCCATACGTTCATTTTGCCTTTCTACATTATAAGACGGGTTTTCTTAAGAAACAAATGTTCTTTTTTTGACTCATCATCATACTTGTCCGTTTCGCTCAATATGATAGAAAAGTGAGGTGGTGTATATATGGATCAGGAAGCCGGATTTATGGCGAATTTCATCAGCAGTTATTTTATCGCCCTCGGTGTGTTGCTCGGCGGCGCGCTGATCGGCGGCCTCGGAGCTTATTTATCAGGCGAGCCTCCGCTGACAGCGATCACAAAATTGGCGAACAGACTGAAGATCTGGGCGCTTGTCGCGGCCATCGGGGGAACATTTGACGCGGTATACAGTTTCGAGCGGGGGCTGTTTGAAGGCAACACGCGCGACATCTTCAAACAGCTTCTTTTAATTATTTCAGCAATGGGCGGCGCGCAGACCGGCTGGCTGATTATTTCATGGCTGACCCAGGAGAATATGTCATCATGAGAATTCCCGAGTATTATAAAAAACCGGGATGGCAGCGTTTTTTTGCGGGAATGATGTGCGGAGCCATCGTCAGCTGGCTGTTCTTTCTGTTTACATACGGAACGTTTCAGGAAGAACAGGTGACGTTAATTGAAAAGCAGCGGGAGCACGCGCGGGATTTAAAAAACCAAATCTCCATCTATCAGAAGGATCTTCATAAATTAAATGAGGATAATAAGCAAAGACTTCTCATCCAAAGTGTTGATGTGAAGCTGATCAATGGGGAAAAATACAGAATCGCCCAGCCTGACAAGATGAAATTTGAGGAACAAGTGAAAGATAATATATCTGAAGTCATCACAAAGGATATTGAAAGCGTGTATAAAACAAAGGAACTTTTAAAACGGACGATTGAAAACAAAATATACACCATAAATGAGAAGGAATTTAAGGCTGAAGTAAAGGAACTGACGATTTATACGAGATTGTCTGTCGAAATTCATATTTCTTTTGCGACGTAATTATGTCATTTTTAAAAAATTTCCATAGACCTGTCGCTTTTTTCTCCGCTTTTTTATAAACTGTAGATGAGACATTTTCAATGATTCTGAAGGGAGGAAGGGAAAATGGAGGTTTTTAGTGAACGCCGCTTGGCAAAAGATCATGCAGCCCGAATCAGACAAGGCTATTCCGCATATGCAGAAACAGACACACTCGCTTCCCTCATAAAAAAAGAACTCCAAATCTGTAATCTCCGCGTCTACGAAGACCTGACTGATTTCGGCTGCTGGTTCATCCCCGTGACAGATGAACACTAAGAAAGAGGGTCTCCCCTCTACTTGTGTTCGTTACATACCTCTTCCAGATCAGCAAGAATCTGATCGGTTTCATCCCAGCTGAAGATGGATGCGCCGGCCGCAAGCGGATGTCCGCCGCCATTGTATTTCCGGGCAATTCCGTTGATGACCGGACCTTTTGAACGGAACCGGACTCTGATTTGATCGTCTTCTTCTACGAAAAACACCCAAGCGCGGATACCCGAAATATTTCCGAGTGTTCCGACAAGCTGCGACGCTTCAGAAGCGGTGGTTCCATATGTCTCCAAAATGTCTTTTTTAATGAAAACGGAAGCGACGCCGTTTTCAGACAGTGACACATTTTGATAAATAAAGCCGTTAAGCTTCACTACATTTAATTTTGTTTCATACAATTGATTGAACAGCTCTGACGATGAAAATGGGAACTCAATGAGCTCTCCCGCGTATTTTAATGTCTTTTTTGTGGTGTTCGGGAATAAGAAACGCCCCGTATCACCGACGATACCCGCGTAGATCAGCTCAGCTGCTTTCGTATTCAGTTTCCAGCCGTGCTGCTTTCCTTCCAGGTACAGCTCATAGATCATTTCGCTTACGGAGCTTGCATTCGTATCGACCCATAACAGATCGCCATACGGATCTTCATTTGGATGGTGGTCTATTTTCATGAGCTTTGCGCCGGAATGGTAGCGCTGATCGTCGACCCTGCCTTGGTTTGCGGTGTCGCACACGATGACAAGAGCATCTTTATAGGTTTCGTCATCCACCTCATCGAGGGAATATAAAAAAGACAAGGACGGCTCAGGCTGTCCGACGGCAAAAATATTTTTTTCGGGATACGTTTCCCGCAGGATTTCCGTAAGGCCGCACTGTGAACCGTAGGCGTCCGGGTCAGGCCTCACATGTCTATGTAAGATAATGGTGTCATATAATGATATGGTTCTGATCAGTTCGGATTTCATCGTTTTCTCCTTTTCGTTTTTATTCATTTAATCATACTCTTTATCCATGGAAAAGGAAAATCTTTCAGCAACGGTATAAACTGTTTTGCAAACTCATATAATGGAGGATTTCATTTATGCTGGTTTTTGTTTTTCTCATCGGGCTTTCTGCCTGCTTTTACGTGTATTACAAAGTAAAAGGAATCCAGACGAAACGGGCGCTGGAGAAGGAATGTTTTTCGGCTAAATCAAGTATGGCATTAGGCGCGCTGGTGCTTTTGTACGGAGTAAACCAAATGATTCTGTTTCACTCCGTCCTGACCCTGGTCATCGGCGGCGTCTTCATTTTAATCGGAGCAGGCAGCGCATGGGCCGGGTATAAAGCCTATAAGCATTATGAGCCCATCCATGCAAAGGAAGCGGAGAGAGACCACGCATAATGAATGCCAAGGGACCCGGGTGCGTCCCTTAACTTCTCTCCATCAGCTGCACCATGAGCATCGCTTTTGAAACGATGCCGCTTTGGCTTGACACTTCCACTTCCATTTTCCCGAATTTCCGGCCCGCCTCTAAAATGCGCGGTTTCACTTCAATGACCGACTCCATCTGTACGGGCTTCAGGAAGAAAATCGTAATGCTTTCAATGACCAGCTCGCCGCGTTTGCGGGAGCGTAAAAATCGGCTGGCGGCCTGGGTTAAAATCGTCGTAAACACCCCGTAAGAAATCGTGCCGAGCTGATTGGTCATTTGCGGCGTGACTTCATATTGATAAACGGCCGGCGTTTTGTCATCTTCCTCTTCTTTAAATCCCCTTGAAACAATATCATCCAGCTTTTCCCCGACCTGAGGCTGCTTTTGAACCATTTGAAGCGCTTTTAAGACATCCTGGCGGCTGATCATTCCGATCAGTTTGTGATGCCCGTCTGTCACCGGAAGCACTTCAATTCCTTCCCAAACCATCATTTGAGCCGCTGAGGCGACAGATGTTTTCCCGATCACCGTGACAGGGTTTTTGGTCATTACTTTTTCAATCGGAACTGACCGGTCATGCCCCGCGATATCTTTCGATGTGAGGATTCCGTGGATTTTCATCTGCTGATCGATAACCGGGAAGCGGCCGTGTCCGGTTTCATAGTTTTTTTCGTACCATTTCTCCAGCTTATCCTTAGGGGACAGCGTCACTGTCCGATCTGCGGGCGTCAAAATGTCTTCCACTAGCACAATCTCTTTTTTTATGAGCTGATCATAGATCGCCCGGTTGATCATCGCGGCTACCGTAAAGGTATCGTAGCTCGTGGAGAGAATCGGAAGCTCAAGCATATCGGCCAGCTCGATAATGCTGTCGTCGGTATTAAACCCTCCTGTTACCAAAACAGCCGCGCCCGCTTCAAGCGCCTGGCGGTGGGCGTTGATTCGGTTCCCGACGATTAACAGGTTCCCCGCCGCCGTGTAACGCATCATCGCGTCAAGCTCCATCGCGCCGATCACAAACTTATTCAACGTTTTATGCAGACCGGCTTTTCCGCCGAGAACCTGGCCGTCTATCACATTGACGACCTCGGCGTATGTCAGCTTTTCAATATTTTCTTTTTTCTTCTGTTCAATCCGGATGGTCCCCACACGTTCAATAGTGGAAACGAATCCTTTGTTTTCGGCTTCCTTAATTGCTCTGTAAGCCGTTCCTTCACTGACTTTCATTTCTTTCGCAATTCTTCTGACCGAAATTTTTTCACCGACAGGAAGCGAATCTATGTATGATAGGATTTGTTCATGCTTTGTTGCCAAGCGTTTCACCTCTAAGGACAGTCTTCTGCTTTTATTATAAGGGTACGGGGGATTCATTCGCAATGAGACGCCCGAAAAAAGGCGGCATCACAAAAAGACCTTCTGAATGCTTGATTCAGAAGGTCTTTGATACATATGTCAGGCAAGCTCAATGGTCTCGCCGACCGCCATGACTTTGCCGACGCCTCCGGGCAGACTTTCGGCGAAAGCGTCAGGGTCCTGTTCAATGACGGGAAATGTATTGTAATGAACGGGCACGACCTGTTTCGCTCTGAGCCATTCAGCCGCGAGTTTCGCATCTTCAGGACCCATGGTGTAGTTATCACCGATCGGCAGAAATGCCAGATCAATGTGATTCAGCTCCCCGATCAGTTTCATATCAGAGAACAGCGCCGTGTCCCCGGCGTGGAAAATCGTTTTGCCGTCAATCGTCAATAAAATCCCGGCCGGCATCCCCGTGTACGTAATGGTTTTGTTTTCTTCATCAGTGACCGCCGATCCGTGGAATGCCTGTGTCAGTTTCACTTTGCCGAAATCAAATTGGCGCGCCCCGCCGATATGCATCGGGTGGACCTTTAAACCTTTAAAGCCGAGATAAACGGCCAGCTCGTTCGGCGCAATGACGAGCGCATCGTTTTGTTTGGCGATCTGCTCTGTATCTCCGACATGGTCATTGTGTCCGTGAGTAAGCAGGATGACATCCGCTTTCACTTCTTCCGGTTTCAAATTTGTCAGACTGTTTCCGGTCAGAAACGGATCAAAAATAATGTTATGGGTTTTCGTTTCCACTTGAATGACAGAATGTCCGTGATAAGTCACTTTCATTGTTTTCACCTCATAAAAAATTAATATTTATCAAGTTCCCTTTTTGACAAACGAAAAAACTTACAGGGATTGATGCCTGTTAATCACATTCAGCCCGCCTGTTGCTTCAATGACCGTTCCGGTTACAAGATCGGAATCTTCTTCACATAAAAAGGCGATGATTCTCGCAATATCCTCTCCGGTTCCGGACCTGCCGATCGGCGTCTTTTCTTTGCCGATTTTCCGTCTTGCTTCCTCTATAGACGCTTCTTTCATATCTCCTACAATATCACCCGGACAGACCATATTGGCCGTAATGCCTGATTCAGCTTCTTCAATCGCAATGGTTTTCGTTAACGAAGCCAATCCGACTTTAGCCGCTCCGAAAGCGGAACGGTGAAGCCAGCCGGGGGCATGGTCCGCTCCTTGAAAACCGTATGTAATAATCCGGCCGAACCGCTGCTGTCTCATGACCGGGATAACCGCTTTAAACAGATGGAAAACGGCGCTTAAATTCCCTTCAAGCATGTCATACCATTCGTCATCGGAATAATTGGCAAGCTTTTTGCGCTCAAATATGTACGGCCCGGCATTGTTAATCAGTATGTCAATCCTTCCAAACCGCTGAAGGGCTGCATCGGCGATCCGCATGAGATCTTCTTTCCGGGTTACATCGCCCTTAACGAATTGCAATCTGTCATGGCACCCGGGATAATCCGCCTTCAGACAGGCGACCGCTTCTTCGTCTTGTCTGTAATTCACTGTGACAGAGAAGCCTTTTTCCAGAAGCATTTCAGTCACTTTTCGGCCCAATCCCTTTGTACCGGCAGTGATTAGAGCATGTCGCACATTGAATACCCTCCCCAGGCAACGTTGCCGCTTCAATAAAATCAAGACGTTTCTCCCTCTACTTTACTATAAACAAACGGCAATATCACTTTTTTACACTTCGACCGCACGAAAAAAAAGCCGTCTTTACAGACAGCTTAATTTTCTGAAGGAGCAGAGGCTTCCTCCATGCCGACATAACCGCTTTCGTATGCCTCTGAGATGAGCCTGGCCGTTTCTTCACTTTCTCTTTCATCATAGATGTAACGGTCTTGTTCTTTGCGCATTCCTTCTACCTCCCATCTTTATAGATGTAGGGTGTCTGATATGACGGGAAAATATGAAGGAAATTTCAGCAAATTAAATGCCGGCGCAGGCTTTTGCTTTTACGAGCGCCTGTTCTACCTGCTGAAAACCCGTTCCGCCGGCGCTCATTCTTTTTTCAACCGCATGATGCGGATCTAGCACGGTATAGATGTCTTCTTCAAAGAGAGTGCTGGCTTGAAGAAATTCTTCAAATGCCATATCACTTAAATAGATTCCTTTTTCAATGCAGCTGTACACAAGCTTGCCGACCACTTCATGCGCTTCTCTGAACGGCATGCCTTTTTTAGCTAAATAATCGGCAAGTTCCGTCGCGTTTGAAAAATCTTGTTTTGTCGCTTGTTTCATGATGTCTTTGTTTACTTTCATCGTTTCAATCATGCCCGTGAAAATCTGAAGGCTTCCTTCAACGGTTTTCACCGTGTCAAACATGCCTTCTTTATCTTCCTGCAGGTCTTTGTTGTAAGCGAGCGGGAGCCCTTTCATAATCGTGAAAAGCCCCATCATATCACCGTATACGCGTCCGGTTTTACCGCGGATCAGCTCCGCCATGTCGGGGTTTTTCTTCTGCGGCATCATGCTGCTTCCCGTCGCATACGTATCATCCAGTTCAATGAATCTGAATTCCTGCGAGCACCATAGAATGATTTCTTCTGATAAACGCGAAAGGTGCATCATCAGCATGCTGCTGCCGCTTAAAAACTCGAGAATAAAATCTCTGTCACTGACTCCGTCAAGACTGTTCTCATAAATGGAGTCAAAACCGAGCAGCTCCGCCGAATAGTTACGGTCTATCGGAAACGTGGTTCCGGCAAGCGCCCCGCATCCGAGCGGCGATATGTTAATCCGCTTCATAGCGTCGCGAAAACGCTCTTTATCCCGTTCAAGCATCCAAAAATAAGCAAGCAGATGGTGGGCGAAAGAAATCGGCTGAGCCCGCTGTAAATGGGTGTACCCCGGCAGAATGGTCTCGACATTGGCCTCCGCTTTTTCGATCAGCGCTTTTTGGAACTGTTCAATCAGCACGATGATATGCGAGACATGATCTTTCAAATACAAATGCATGTCGGTCGCCACCTGGTCATTCCGGCTTCTGCCGGTATGAAGCTTGCCGCCCAGCGGTCCGATTTCTTCGATCAGCATTTTTTCAATATTCAAATGGATATCTTCATAATCAACAGAGAATTCAAGCGTCCCTTCCTCTGCTTTTTGCAGGAGGATCTGCAGCCCCTGTCGGATGGCGCCTTCTTCTTCTTCCGTCAGAATGCCGCATTTTTTCAGCATTGCCGCATGAGCGAGAGACCCTGTAATATCCTCTTTGACTAAGTTTTGGTCGAATGTGATGGATGCGCCGAACTCATCGACCCACTTTTCCGGTGTTTTTTGAAAACGGCCTCCCCAAAGCTTCTTCATGCTTCAATCTGCTCCTTCTTTTTCACAATGCTGTTTACTTTTGTCGGCAGCCCCCAAAGCTCAATGAAACCGATTGCCGCGTGATGGTCAAAAGCATCGTCTTTTGTATATGTCGCAAGTTTTTCATCATAGAGTGAATATTCCGACTTACGTCCTTCTACAATGGCATGGCCTTTAAACAGCTTGACGCGCACGACGCCGGTGACGTGTTTTTGGGTTTCTTTCAGGAATGCAAGCAGCGCGTCTTTTAACGGCGAGAACCATAAACCGTTATAGATGATTTCAGACAGTTTTTGTTCAATTGCCGGTTTGAAATGGGCCACTTCTTTCACTAAAGTCAGATCCTCAAGCTCTTTGTGAGCCGTAATCAAAGTCATCGCGCCCGGGCACTCGTAAACTTCACGGGACTTAATGCCGACCAGGCGGTTCTCCACATGGTCAATCCGGCCGATGCCGTGTTTTCCGGCAGTCTCGTTCAGCTTGAGAATTAAATCAGCGAGCGGGTAGGTTACGCCGTCGATTGAAACCGGAACACCGGCTTCAAATGCTATTTCGATGATTTCCGGAACGTCCGGCGTGTTTTCAAGAGATGCTGTCAGGTCATATGCCCCTTCAGGCGGCGCCGCCCACGGGTCTTCTAATATACCGCATTCATTGGCGCGTCCCCATAGGTTCTGGTCGATGGAATACGGGCTGTCAAGATTGATCGGAATCGGAATGCCGCGGCTTGCAGCATATTCAATTTCTTCTTCACGCGACCATTGCCACTCCCGGACCGGAGCAATGACCTCCAGATCAGGATTTAATGATTTAATGGATACTTCGAAACGCACCTGATCGTTGCCTTTTCCCGTGCAGCCGTGCGCTACGGCCACCGCGTTTTCCTTTTCCGCGACTTCAACGAGTTTTTTCGCGATTAATGGACGGGATAATGCAGATACGAGCGGATACTTGCCTTCATACATTGTATGGGCCTGCATAGAAATGAGCGCGTACTCCCGGGCGAATTCTTCTTTCGCATCAATCACATAGGAATTTACGGCGCCTACTTCCAGCGCTTTTTGCTGAACGAATGCCAAATCCTTTCCTTCCCCTACGTCTAAGCAGCAGGCAACAACATCGTATCCCTGTTCTTGCAGCCATTTTATCGCTACAGAAGTATCAAGACCTCCTGAGTATGCCAATACAACCTTTTTTTGTTCTGCCATGTTAAAAGCTCCCTTTTGTATAAAAATTAGTTTTAATTAATAAAAATGCATTTTGTATGTATACACTGTAACAAGTAAATTCTGTTTTTTCAAGCCTTTTATAAAAAAAACCCCACCCAATTTTTTGAGCGGAGCAGAGCCTTTTTATACATTTATAAATCTTTTCGGATTTCCCGGAGCACATGAGGCAGTTCAGGAATAATCAGTTTACTCATCGCAAGCTTTACGGCGCCTGAGGAGCCGGGCGTGCAGAAGACTGCGGTATTTTGGATCACACCCGCTGCCGCTCTGGACAAAATGGCGGCGGAACCGATGTCCTCCGTATAGCTCAGCATGCGGAACAGCTCGCCGAATCCCGGGAGTTCTTTTGAAAACAGCGGCGTGACCGCTTCAATTGTGACATCCCTTTCGGCAATGCCCGTCCCTCCGTTTAACAGCACCGCATCTGTATATTCATCCATACAGCCGGATAAAACGGCTTTCTGCAATTCATCTTTTTCATCTTTAACAATGTCATAAGCGACCGTTTCAAATCCCGCTTCCCTGAGGAAGTCCATCATGACGCGCCCGCTTTTGTCGGTTTCTTTCGTTCTCGTGTCGCTGACTGTGATCACCTTGCAGCGCACGGCTGACGGGGCTTCTTGTTTATGTTCATGCACACTCATTGCTTCACCTCATCGTTTATGTATTAAACATATCGTAACGTTTGATTCTGGGTCATTCAATAAAAAAGCACACCCTAAAGGATGTGCTTTTTTCGATCATTACTGTGCAAGGCGGACAACGTCGCGTGCGATCATGACCTCTTCGTCAGTCGGAATGATCATGACTTTGACAGGAGAGTGAGGGTAGCTGATAAACGCTTCCTCGCCGCGCACGTTGTTCAGCGCAGGATCCCAATATACACCCATGAATTCTAAGCCGCGAAGCACGCGTTCTCTGACTTCAACGCTGTTTTCACCGATACCCGCAGTGAAAATAATCGCGTCAACGCCGCTCATTCTCGCAGCGTAAGAACCGATGTATTTATGGATTCTGCTTGCGAACACTTCAAGAGCCGTTTCCGCTCTTTCGTTTCCTTCTTTTGAAGCTTCCACGATATCGCGGAGGTCGCTGGAGAAACCGGATACGCCAAGCAGTCCGCTCTTTTTATTTAACGTATTTAATACTTCATCTGCCGTCTGATCCGTTTTTTCCATAATGTACGGAATCAATGCAGGGTCGATGTTTCCTGAACGTGTTCCCATCGCAACACCCGCAAGCGGTGTGAAGCCCATTGACGTATCAATGGATTTTCCGCCTTCTACGGCCGCGATACTTGCGCCGTTACCGAGGTGGCAGGAAATCAGACGCAAGTCTTCAATCGGACGGCCGAGAAGCTCAGCTGCGCGCTGTGTCACGTATTTATGAGATGTGCCGTGGAAACCGTATTTGCGGATGCCGTATTTCTCGTAGTATTCGTACGGAAGGCTGTACAGGTAAGATTGCTCAGGCATCGTTTGGTGGAACGCCGTATCAAACACTGCAACCGCAGGCACATCCGGAAGCACTTCTTTAAAGGCTTTAATGCCGACGATGTTAGCCGGGTTGTGAAGCGGCGCAAGTTCTGAAATCTCTTCAATCTCACGGATTGTTTCATCCGTAAGCAAAACAGAATCGCTGAATTTTTCTCCGCCGTGAACCACACGGTGGCCGATTCCGTCAATTTCATTTAAATCCTTTATAATACCGAATTCAGTCAGCTTATGAAGCAGCATCTTCACCGCAACCGCATGATCCGGAATATCTGTCACTTCTGTATTTTTTTCGCCGTTAACAGAGATTGTGAAAACGCTGTCGGCGATACCGATCCGTTCTACTAACCCTTTTGTTAGCACCTTTTCTGAAGGCATTTCGAATAACTGAAATTTTAAAGATGAGCTTCCTGCGTTAATTGCAATAATTTTAGACATAAATGACGCTCCTATCAAAATTCTTCTTCGTTTGTTCGTTCTTTTTTCCCAGACCATAACTGCAGTCCAAAAAATATCTGACTTTTCCATTTAAACATTGTCAACTCAGCATTTCAAGTCAACATCCACATTGGTACCGCTTACAATACGAAGTCGATATTTTCTGATAAATTTTATTTGTGCCAAATGGACGGCACGGCCTTACGGAATGTTATTTTCTTTCCTTAATTTGTGTTATCGTCCTGATTTCCATTCATTTTAAAAAGCAAAAGCAGCGCGGGATTTTGCATCTCACACTGCTTTTTCTCCATTATTTTTCTGTTTGAATCCATTGATCCAATTTTACCATCATCTCCCGCATCGCCTGCTGGTTCGCAAAAGAAGGAAGATTCGCCAAAAGCGCTTGTTTCGGCGGCTTTGCGTCTTCGCCTTTTTTCTGCAAGATTAAAATGCTCTTTGCCTGCGCTTCGTCTTTAAACATAGTAGCCGGCAGCTGAAGAAGGGCGTTGATATACACTTTTTCCGCAAAAAACCGCTTCAGTTTATCGCTTTGCGCGCTGTCAAACAGATGGTTCGGAATCATAAAAAATAAGTATCCGCCCGGTTTTGTATGTTTGACGCTCTGCTCAATAAATAAGTGGTGAGCAAAAGAGTGGCCTTCATCCGCTTTCAGCTCAAACGCTTCAGCGCCTTCGTCATTCGGATAGTAGCCGACCGGCAAATCGCAGATAACCGCATCGGCCGGTTCGATAAATAACGGCTGAAGACTGTCCTGGCAGAACAGCTCCATTTCTTTTTCCTGCAGATTCGCCTGAGCATAAGCGATCTTCAGAAGGACATCGTCGATTTCAATGCCGAAGCTTTTTCCCGCTTTGTCAGAAAGCTGATTTGCCGCGGTCAGCAGAAGATTCCCGGTGCCGCAGGCGGGGTCCAGCAATGTCAGGCCTTTTCGGCCGCCCGTAAATTTATTCACGAGATAACTGATGAAAAGGCCGATCGTATCAGGCGTCATCTGTCTGTTCGGATGGGACTTATCTTTGAGTCCTTTTAAAATGGCGAGCTGGAACGCCTTGCGGATCCATTCATGCTCCCATTTTCTGAAGTCTGCTTTCGCAAGCAGGCTGTTAAGCTCGCCGGTTTGCTTTTCCTGAAGCGGAAGCTGGTCGGCCTTTTCAAGAAAATACATCTCTCCCGCTTCCGCAAGCCCCTCAATATAAGAAATCTGAAGACCTTCTGCTATCACTTGGGCGGCTTCATCTAAAAGTTCATAAATCTGACCGACATGGTCATGTTGCATGCTGTTTCCTCCTTGCCATGAAAAGAGCTCCGCGGCAGCACCCGGAGCTCTTTTTCTCTCTTTACTTGATTAACGCTTTTGCAGCTTCGATAGGCTTTTCATAATTCGGGTGGTTTGTCGCTTCGCTTACGTATTCCGCGTAAACGACTTTTCCGTCCTGATCAAGGACGAATACGGAACGCGCCAAAAGACGAAGTTCTTTGATGTGAACACCGAATGCTTCACCAAATGACATCTCTTTATGATCCGATAATGTTTCAACTTTATCAATTCCGTTCGCTCCGCACCAGCGCGCTTGTGCAAACGGAAGGTCGGCGCTGATAGTATAAACGTTCACATCACCGAGTTTTGCGGCTTCTTCGTTGAAGCGGCGTGTCTGCGCGTCACATACGCCTGTGTCAATGGAAGGAATAACGGATATGATCGTTACTTTCCCTTTCATATCTGCTAATGTCTTCTCTTCTAATCCGTTTGTCAAAACCGTGAAGTCAGGAGCTTGGTCACCCGGTTTCACTTCTTGTCCGATCAGCGTCACGGCTCCGCCTTTAAATGTAATTTCAGCCATTCTGATTCCTCCCTTTATCTATGTATAGCTCTATCATAGTCGAGTTTTATGCAAACTGCAAAGGTTATGCCGCATCGTAAAAAAAGCTAACTGCGGGCGGCAGTTAACTTTTCTGTTATAAATCGATATCCGTTCTTTTTTGGTTCCGGCCTTTTTCATTCTTTTTAAACATATGCTGGATGCGTTCAATCGTTTGAGGCGCGGAGTCTAACAGTTTATCAATCAGATGGGTGTTTTCGTCTAAATGAAGCATACGCACCCCGTTTGTTCCGACAATCAGAAACGCAATCGGCGTAATGGATACTCCGCCGCCGCTTCCGCCGCCGAACGGGAGCTTCTGCTCTTTTCTTTCATCATCATCGGTTCTTTTTTCAGCCGGCTTTCCTCCAAACTCGCTTCCGCCCGCCGCAAATCCGAATCCGACCTTTGAAACCGTTAAGATTACGCTGCCGTCAGGTGTTTCAACAGGATCGCCGATGATTGTATTCACGTCAATCATTTCTTTTAAATTTTCCATAGCGGTTTTCATTAAACCTTGAATGGGATGGTCTGCCATATGCGCTCCTCCTTAAACTGATGAATCATTCTTTGAAGCAACCGGAACCGGCTGTTTCTTTCGTATGATAGAAAGTCCGTTCCGCCCGTATTTGAGCAATTTGAAAGCTGCACCTATAAGATGTCCAAAACGAAAAAAGAATATACACTGCAAATGCGTCTTGGATGCAGGCACTTGAAAAGACGGAATGACTTCGCACACCGGTTTATGTATGAAACGCAGATGATCATACAGCATCGCCGTAAGGCCTCCCTTTACGGCCCACAATCCGCCGGCGGCGATTCCCGTAACGGCGGCGTCCTTTATTCCGATAACCGTCACCCATTCGAACTTCGTAACACGGACTCCCGCAAGAAATGAGGCGCCGATTTGGCGCATCTGAAAGACTTGGTGCAGAATCATTTCTATTCTGTGAATGCTCTGTTTGACATCTTCATATGTGATTTTTTTCTTCTCTTTTTTCTGACCTTTCATTTCTGATTTCGTGTCCTGTTTGACATCAATTGACGCGTCTTCGCTGTTTACTTTAATGACGGGCAGCGTTTTTTTAATACGGATCAGCCCGTATAAGGCCGAGAGTTTAAACGTCAGTTTGTCGTTATCTTTATCATGAAGATATTCGAGCGTCAGGTGAATTTTCATCCTCATAAGCAGCCAGGCCAAAATGAGAATGAGAATAACAGCTGCTGCGGCATATCCCATAAGCTTCACTTCCTTAGCAGCATTATCGCCAAAACCAAAAAAAATAAACCCGGACGTTTATTCCGGGTTTATTGCTTTTATTTGCGGTACAGCGCTTCGTGAATCACCGTTGTGTCGGCGATCAGATCATGAATGCCCTGCTTTTTGGGCGTAAACGCAATGACGATATAGAGAATCCAGATTTTATCGATATAACGCCCCACCGCTTCTCTGAAAATGACGGTGCTCCAAGTCAGCGGCTTTCCGGGCGTCAAAGAAGTGACCTTTAACCCGAAGACCATCTTGCCGAGTGTCTGATGAAACCATTTCGTCATGAACACAAAATAGGCGAGGTAGACGATCAGGGTTGTGACGGAATAAGCTGAGATTGTAAACATTCCGCTTGTTGCCGGGAGCTTCATCAGCGTGAAAATCGGTGAAACGATGAGATGGTTAAGTCCCCAGACCACCAGCCAATCGAGAAGAAACGCCCAAAACCTGATCCAAAAGCCCGCATATGCCTGCTCGGGCGCCCTCTGTTGTTCGGCTTCCCCTTCTCTGCCGTGAAAGCCTTCGTAAGTCGCGTCCATTCTTTCTTCCCCCCTACTTTGCATAGAGATACATCATCCGCGGCGAACCGGATTGCGAAATGAGTTCTTTCATATTCAGAAAATCAACTTCGCTTTTAAACATTTTCGCTGCGCTCATGGAAAAGAGCGAGCCTAATCCGAATCCTTCCTCGTATGTGATGACTGAAGCGTTTTTCATATTTTTATGGTCCTTTTTCATCGCGCTGATCGTATCATCGTAAAAACCGAGCTCATCAACGAGGCCGATTTTTTTCGCTTGTCTGCCGTCGTAGACACGGCCGTCGGCAATTTTTTTCACATCAGATTTTGACATGTGCCGGCCTTTTGAAATGACATTGACAAATCCTTCATAAGAATCGTTGACCATTGTCTGCATGATCTTTCTTTCTTCCTTCGTCATGTCGCGGGTCGGGGACATGATGTCTTTATGCGCGCCGCTTTTAATGGTTTCAAACTTGATGCCGAGTTCATCGGCGAGCTTGGAATAATTGACGCTTTCCATGATGACGCCCAGTGAACCCGTGAGCGTTTCCGGTGAAGCATAGATTTTATCGGCGGCCGTTGAAATATAGTAGCCTCCCGATGCCGCCATGGAGCCCATGGATACATAAATCGGTTTCTTCGTTTCTTTCTTTAGTTCTTCCAGTTTTTTATGTATTTCCGCGCTTTCGTACACGCCTCCGCCAGGGGAATTGATTTTCAGTACAATTCCTTTGACGCTTTTATCTTCTTTCGCACGCTCAACCTGTTTTAAAAATGATCTGTGATCATACCCGCCTGAGCTGAGCAGGCCAGCGGACCCGCCGTTATCCTCAATCGTGCCGTCCACTTCAAGCACGGCGATTTTACTGCCGGGGATGCCCTTATCCAGTGTCACTTCTTCTGTGTCATCTGTCAGTGATGCAAAGTCAGACCCTGTATCTCCGATATTCTTCAGCACCCCGACGGTCACACTTGCAATGACTGATACGCCGAAAATGCCGAGCGCGATGACGAGCGCAATCCATCTTTTTGCATTCATTTGTTCTCCTCCTTTTCTGTCAATATTCGTACGTTCCCCCGTAAAAAAAGATTCATTTTTTTCATGAAGCGCTTTCCCTTAACGGATAAACAGGAAACATGTTACACTATTGCCACAGGTATTTTAACACAATACCTGCTGGGAGAAAAACGTAAATATGACAGCAAAGGGGAATGGGGATATGACCGATCTTCGCCGCAATGTTTATTTTTTCCACAAACAAAACAACGAAACAAAAGAACAAGTCAGCTCTTTGAAGCAGCTTGCTGAATCGCACGGTTTTACAGTTGCGGCTCAACCGGAGGATGCCGGAATTATCGCCAGCATCGGCAGCGACGGCTCATTTCTGCAAGCCGTCAGAAAAACCGGATTCCGTGATGACTGCCTGTATGTCGGCATCGCTAAAAAAGGGAAAGCCCATTTGTACTGTGATTTTCACAGCGATGAGCCTGAAAAAATGGCGGCCAGCATGACCGCGGAACAGCTTGAGGTCAGAAAATACCCGCTCATTCACGTCACGGTGGACGGCAGCAATCATTTTCACTGTTTAAACGAGGTTTCCATCCGTTCAAGCATTATTAAAACGTTTGTGATGGATGTGTTAATTGATGATCTTCATTTTGAGACGTTCAGAGGAGACGGGATGATCATTTCCACCCCGACGGGCAGCACCGCCTACAATAAATCTGTTTCAGGCGCCGTTGTTGATCCTTTGATTTCCTGCATGCAGGTATCCGAACTGGCGTCGTTGAACAACAACACATACCGTACACTCGGATCTTCGTTTATTTTAAGCTCAGACCGGAAGCTGACACTGCAGGTGGTGCAAGACGGCAATGAGCATCCGATTATCGGGCTTGATAATGAAGCGCTCAGCACGCGGAATGTCAAAAAGGTTGAGATTACACTATCCGATAAAAAAATCAAAACGGTGAAACTGAAAGACAACTCTTTCTGGGAAAAAGTAAAACGATCATTTTTATCATAAAAAAAGAGGACGGGCATCACTGCCTGTCCTCTTTTTCATATACGATACGGCCGCCGACGACGGTTTTGACAGCTTCCAATTCATGAAGCTTTTTCGGGTCCGTCCTGAACGGATCACCGCTGAGTACGGTAAAGTCTGCATCATAGCCGGGGGCGATCCGTCCGCGGCTATGTTCTTTATGGATGATGGCCGCGCTTCCCTCCGTGTAAAGCTGAATGGCTTCGTACACGGTCAGGCACTCTTTTTCATAATAGGCCGGACCTTCCGGGTGCTGCTTGCTCGTACGGAGCACAGCCGATTGAATGCCCAGAAGCGGATCGGCCGGTTCTATCGGGGCATCTGAACCTCCGGCGCACAGCAGCCCTTTTGACAGCAGTGTTTTCCAGGCGAAAGCCGTTTTCATCCGCTCTTCTCCGAGCCTGTCAATCACCCACGGAAAATCACTGGCCACAAAATGCGGCTGAAGATCAAGTCCGATCGGCAGCCGGGCGGCTCTTTCAATCAATCCGTCATCTAATACTTGCGCATGAATGAGCCTGTCTAGCTGTCCGGGCTTTGCCGGGTATCTTTCGATAACATCCAGCACCTTTTCAAATGCAAGGTCGCCAATCGCGTGCACGGCGATCTCCATCCCTTTCTCTCTCGCTTTATAAACAAGAGCGGCAAGGGTTTCGTCATCATGCACCTGAACACCGGAAACTGACGGATCATCGTGATAAGGCTTTTTCAATAGAGCGGTTCTGCCGCCGAGCGCGCCGTCAGCAAAAATTTTCATCGCTCCGTATTCCAGATAAGGTCCGGTCGATTTATCCAGAGCGCTCCAGCTGTCGACGGCTTCGTGATGTACGAGCAGATGGGCGCGAAAAGGATAAAGGCCGCTGCCGGTTAATGACTCGTACGCGGCAACGGGAACGGACGCGTCTCCGTAGTATGCCAGATCTTCTGAATGCCCGCCGGTCAGGCCTTTTGACCAGCAGTCCGTAATCGCCGTTTGAAGCGCGCGTTTGACATAGTGAAGTGAGACGGGCGGCAGGGCCTGTGTCACAAGCTCTTGGGCTTTATCCAGCAGGAGGCCTGTCGGACCGGTGCCGTCCCGGACAATAATTCCGCCGTTTGGATCAGGTGTTTCGGTTGTAATTCCCGCCGCGCGCAATGCGGCCGAATTAACCGCCGCGGCGTGCCGGCATACCCGCTTCAGCAGGACGGGGCGGTCGGGAAAGAGCGGGTCAAGGTCATGCTTCGTGACGTAAACCGGCCGTTCAAACAGATTTTCATCCCAGCCTTCGCCGATCAGCCATTCGCCATCTTCCAATTCACGCTCTGCTTCTTTTGCAACCCGCAGTATCGCTTCTTTTGACGTCAGCTGCGACAAATCGAGGCGAAGCTGTTTTTCCCCGTGTCCGATTAAATGCATATGACTGTCCGTAAACCCCGGGAACATGACAGCTCCATGTAAATCGATCTCATCCGTATCAGGCGAACCGTATGTTCCTTGGAGCTCCCGGAAGCTGCCCGTCTGTCTGACGACGCCTTCTTCGGTATAAACAGCTTCAGTGACATGATTCTTGTCCAGCATTGTATAGATGGTGCCGCCGTGCCAAATCGCTTTCATCCCCGCTCACCCTTTATCCCGTATTATGCTTTTTTATCAGCCTTCAGCCGTTCTTCACGCTGTCTCAGCTCCACACGTCTGATTTTTGCGGACGCCGTTTTCGGCAGGCTTTCGACAAACTCAATTTCTCTCGGATATTTGTAAGGCGCCGTAATCGTTTTTACGTGGTTTTGCAGTTCTTTGACAAGTTCGTCACTGCGCTTTTCATCGTCTTGTAAAACGACATAAGCTTTTACGATTGAACCTCTGATTTCATCCGGGCTCGCCACGACGGCACATTCTTTCACTTCCGGATGCTTCACGAGCGCGTCCTCTACTTCAAAAGGCCCGATTGTATATCCGGAGCTGACGATGATGTCATCATTACGGCTCTCAAACCAAAAGTAGCCGTCCTCGTCTTTTTTCGCGCGGTCTCCTGTAAGAAAGTAATCTCCGCGAATCTGCTTTTTCGTTCTTTCAGGATCTTTATAATATTCCTTGAATAAAGCCGGTGTGCTCAAATGCACGGCGATATCGCCTGTTTCACCAGTTTCGCATATTTCGCCTTTATCGTTTATAATCTCCACTTGATTTCCAGGGGTCGGTTTGCCCATGCTTCCCGGCTTAATATCCATATCCTTCAGGACGCCGACTAACAGGGTGCTCTCCGTTTGGCCGTATCCGTCTCTCACTTTAATGCCGAAATGCTTCCGGAATACGTCAATGACTTCCCGGTTTAATGGCTCACCCGCAGAAACTGCGCTGTGAAGGGCAGAAAGATCATATTTGTCCAACTCCTCCACTTTTGCCATCAGGCGGTATTCCGTCGGGGTACAGCAGAAGACATTTACTTGATGGCGCTCCAGCAGCTCTAAATACGTCTTGGCGTTGAATCTGCCGTGATAAATGACTCCTGTCGCGCCGCTTCCCAGAATTGCGAGCAGCGGGCTCCACACCCATTTCTGCCAGCCGGGCGCCGCGGTGGCCCACACTGTATCGTCTTCAGAAATATCCAGCCATGCACCGGCTGATGTTTTTAAATGGGCAAAGGCCCAGCCGTGTGTATGTACAACGCCTTTAGGCTGACCGGTCGTGCCTGAAGTATAGGACAAAAACGCCATGTCTTCTCTTGTTGTATCAGCTGTTTGAAAACTGTCTCCGTCCGCTTCAATCGTTAGGAGGTTTTTCCAGCCGACATTATTTTCACCGATTGACAATGTCACCAGCTGCTCGGTATTCACCTCGTCAAACGCGTTTATAAATGAAGGATAAACGATAGCGCCTTTCACTTCGGCGTGTTTGATCCGGTATTTAAGGTCTTTGGCGCGCAGCATTTCCGAGCAAGGAATGACGACCATCCCCGCTTTTAAGATCGCTAAATAAACGGCATACGCTTCAAGCACTCTCGGAACCATGACAATCAGCTTATCGCCTTTTTCAAATCCGAGACCTTTCAGGCGGGCTCCGATTTTATTCGTTTCTTCCATCAATTTTTCATACGTCCAGACTTTCTTGCCGCCTGTTTGATCTTCCCATATAAGCGCGTTCTTCTCTTTGGAACGGCTGAACTTTTCGATTTCATTTACAAGGTTATAGTTCTTTGGGGCGATTAAATCTTCTCGTTTTAACACGAACAACTCCTCACTTTCTTTCCCCATTATACATAAACATAGGCCATTACAATAAAAATATGCATAAATTGCTTCCCGCCTTCTATCTATACTCATGAAAAAAGAGCGGGGAATTCCCCGCTCTCTTAGCCATTATGTGAAGTTGTGATTAAAACTGCTGCTGGCTGCTTCCGCCCATGCTTTGCTGAGCAAAAGAGACAAGACGTTTTGTGATTTCTCCACCGACAGAACCGTTAGCGCGAGAAGTTGTTTCCGGTCCAAGGTTTACACCGAATTCAGAAGCGATTTCATACTTCATTTGGTCGATAGCTTGAGCAGCGCCTGGCACTAAAAGCTGGTTGCTGTTTCCGCTGTTTGATTGTTGTGACATGTGTATCACCTCCTTGTGAGTATAGAATGTGATAAAACACATGTCTTCATTCAAAAAAACTTTGGTAATTGTATACAGTTTTAAAACAGGCCGGCAAACTTATCGTGAGCTTCCTGCTCTGAGTAAACAGTGATGGTTTCGATGCCGGCAGCGGCCTCTGCAATCAGCGGTTCAAAATCAACGAAGCTTTCGAAGTGCTCGATTTTTTCTTTTTTCGGGCGTGTTTTCGGACTTGGCGGCGTAAAGATGGTGCAGCAGTCCTCAAACGGCTGAATGCTTGTTTCATACGTACCGATTTCTTTTGATTTCTCGATGATTTCTGTTTTGTCCATTCCGATTAAAGGGCGCAAAATCGGCGTTGCCGTCACGGCATTGATCGCATACATGCTTTCAAGCGTCTGGCTCGCTACCTGCCCGAGACTTTCTCCCGTAATGATCGCGAGCGCTTTTCGTTCTTCTCTGATTCTGTCCGCGATTTGCAGCATAAGACGCCGCGTCGCCGTCATCGTATAGTTCTCCGGGATTTGTTTTTGGATGAGTTCCTGCGTCTTTGTAAACGGCACGATATGAAGCGTCATACTGCCGCCGAACTTTGCAAGGCATCCCGCAAGATCCATGACTTTCTGCTTTGCACGTTCACTCGTATACGGCGGACTGAAGAAATGTACGGCTTCAACAGATAATCCCCGTTTCATCGCGTAAAAACCGGCGACCGGACTGTCAAAACCGCCGGAAAGCATCAGCATCGCTTTACCCGCGGAACCGACAGGAAGGCCTCCGGCGCCTTTTTCGTTACGAATAGTCAGGAATGTCGCTTCCTCCCTGATTTCAATCCGAAGCGGAATATCGGGATGTTTCACATCGACGGTTAATCCATCCGTGTTTTTCAAAATATGGCCGCCGATTTCAGCGTTCATCGCATTCGTATCTAATTCAAACTGCTTGTAAGCCCGTTTGGTCTCGACCTTAAACGTATTCCCCGGTTTATATTCGCCTTCTATCGCGGCTAAAGCCGTTTTTTTAATGTCTTCCAGCTTGCTTTCGCATTTAATTGCGAGACTAAAGCTTTGAATGCCGAATATATTCTTTAATAAGGAACAAATTTCCTCCGGGTTTTCTCCATTAAGTGTAATTGACATCCGGTCCCGGTTTGAAAAGTATTTTACTTTTTTATAATCCTTTAATACCAGGCGGATATTCTGTTTTAATCTTTCAATAAAACTGCGTCTGTTTTTTCCTTTTGTGGATATTTCACCAAAACGGATTAAAATATGATCGTAATTCATATGCTACCTCATCATTTTTTTTAGTTTTTGAACAGCCGGCGCCAGCGCGGCCATAAACGGCTCCGTGATGTCAGCCGTATGGCTGAAGTTCAGGCTGACTCTGATGCTGCTTGATGCAATCTGTTCGCCTTTATTCATTTTCAGAAGAACACGGCTCGGTTTGTGCTCTCTTGCCGAACATGCCGCGGTTGTGGAGACATATATTCCTTTTTCCTCAAGCATGTGCAGCAGCACTTCCGCCTTCACGCCCGGAACGGAAAAATTAATGATATGCGGCGCGCTGTTTTCAGCGGGGGTGTTGATGACGACCCCGTCCGTCCCGCTCAGCCTTTCCATGAGCGCATTCTTGGCAGCCTCCATGGAAGAAAGCCGCTCATTCATGTCACGCGCGGAAAGATTGATCGCCTTCGCAAGGGAAACGGCGCCTGCCGTGTGTTCCGTTCCGGCGCGGACGCCTTTTTGCTGCGAGCCGCCCGTTATAAGCGGAATGAGCCGCGTTCCTTTTTTGACGATAAGCGCTCCGGTTCCTTTTAAGCCGTGAAACTTATGCCCTGAAACGGTGCAAAGGTCAATGCCCGCTTCTTCTATAGACAGAGGAACTTTATGAATACCCTGCACATGATCAACATGAAACAGAATATTCCGGTGCTGCTTCAAAAGCCCGCCGATTTCCTTTACGGGCTGAATGGAGCCGACTTCGTTATTGACATGCATGACGCTGACGATTATCGTATCCGGCCTGATAGCCGATTTGACGTCTTTCAAAGAAACGAAGCCGTTTTGATCGGCCGGAAGATATGTGACTTCAAAGCCGAACAGCTCTGTCAGCTGATCAAGCGTCTCCGTCACAGAAGGATGCTCAATCGCCGAAGCAATGATATGTCTTCCTTTACTCATGTTTGCCCAGGCTGCTCCCTTTAACGCCGCGTTATTCGCTTCAGTCGCGCCTGATGTAAATACAATATCATAATTTTTTAAACGCAAGGTTTTTTTTATTTGCTGAGCGGCCGCTTCAAGGAGCTGTTCCGTCTCAGTTCCTAACTGGTGCAGAGACGAAGGGTTGCCGAAATAACGGCTGCTCGTCTGTTTATACACTTCCAAAACCTCTTCATACGGCTCGGTCGTTGAGCTGTTGTCTAAATATATCATTTTTTTTACTCCTTTAATGAAAACGGTACATCGTATGATATTTATGCTACCATAACAAAAGTAAATATAAATTCGCAATAAATCGAGTATTGACTTCTCTGTACATTGCCATATAATAAGTAATGTTCGTTTTGTTATATTATCTGACAATTAATTGACAGAATATTTCAACATAGTATTTAGGAGGATTTTTATGAAACACTCACTACCTGTCAAAGATACCGTTATTATCGGTTTCATGCTTTTCGCACTTTTTTTCGGGGCAGGAAATATGATATATCCGCCGGAGCTCGGGCAAGCGGCGGGGCATAATGTCTGGAAAGCGATGGGCGGTTTCTTACTGACCGGCGTAGGTCTGCCGCTTTTGGGTATTATCGCCATCGCATTAACGGGCAAAGACGCAAAAGGGCTTGCCGATAAAGCTCATCCGGTATTCGGGACTATTTTCACCGTTGTGCTTTATTTATCAATCGGGCCGCTTTTCGCGATTCCGAGAACCGGAACCGTTTCATATGAAATCGGTGCAGTTCCGTTTTTAAGCGGCATTCCGGAAAGATTATCTTTATTTGTTTTCACGTTGATCTTTTTTGCTATTACGTATTATTTAGCTCTTAATCCTTCCAAAATCGTTGACAGAGTCGGAAAGATTTTGACTCCTATTAAATTCGGTATTATTTTAATCATCGTCGTAAAAGCCATTGTCACTCCGATGGGCGGACTGGGCGCCGTACATCAGGCATATTCCGGAACGCCGGTGTTCAAAGGATTTTTGGAAGGCTATAAAACAATGGACGCGCTCGCCTCAATCGTCTTCGGCGTCGTTGTCGTCAACGCTGTTAAAAGCAGGGGCGTCACCCAGCGTAAAGCGCTCGCGGCCGCTTGTATTAAAGCGGGTCTTATAGCTGCGGCAGGTTTGACATTCATTTATTTATCTTTGGCCTATTTGGGAGCAACAAGCACGGACGCTGTAGGTCCGATCGGCGAAGGCGCAAAGATTTTATCAGCTTCATCAGATTACCTGTTCGGTTCACTGGGAAACATCGTTCTCGGCTCTGCCATCACCGTTGCGTGTTTAACGACAAGCATCGGGCTTGTCACATCTTGCGGCGAATATTTTTCAAAATTGATTCCCGCTTTATCATACAAAATGGTGGTTACGATTGTCACGCTGTTCAGTCTGGCGATTTCAAATTTCGGACTTGCTGAGATTATTGCATTTTCAGTTCCTATTTTATCAGCGATTTACCCGCTGGCGATTGTCATTATCGTCCTTTCCTTTATTGATAAAATCTTTAAGGAAAGACGGGAAGTCTATATCGCCTGCCTGATCGGAACGGGGCTGTTCAGTATCTTGGACGGTTTGAAGGCAGCAGGCATTCCGCTCGGATCATTAGATTCATTCTTAAACGCAAATCTTCCGCTTTACAGCATGGGAATCGGCTGGGTGCTTCCGGGCATTGCCGGAGCGATCATCGGCTGCATCATCACGTTTTTTACCAGCCCGCCCATCGAATTAAATAAAGCAAAATCGTAACATTCAGCGCTTGCGGCTTTACGTATATCAGCCGCAGGCGCTTTTATATTCCGTGAGAAACTAAAAAACTGCACCTCTGATTTCCATCAGGGTGCAGTTTTTGCTTATGCGTCTATGAAGCAGATTGATCAGCTTTAATTTTTTTCACGGCGCCGGGAGCTGCTTTTTCAACAGCATCTGCCGCCATCTCATAAGCTTCATTATAGCTGTAAGCGTAAAACAGCCGTTCCGCTTCTTTCAGCTGTTCGGATAAAATATGATTCTGGCTTCGGAAGCGGTTGCCGTACTGGATGATCCGCTCAATCAGCTTCACCTGAATCACAAGATCTTCCGCCTCTTCGCTGACTTCCTCAACTGCCTTTTCGGCTTCGGTCAGATGTTTGGCGGCTTCCTCCATATTCAGCGGCAGCACTTCCAATTGGCTGACGGTTTCTTCTATATGATGATTTGCCGTTTCGAGCTTGTCCTTGACTTGTTCAGGAATACCCGGCACGTTGCTTTTTTGCAGCATTCGGGCCGTGTCAGAAATGGTTTTCCGAAGATGCATCAGCGTTTCCCGCGCCTGCAGTTCTTCTTTTCTGAGCGCCTGCAGATTTTCACGGTATTCGGCATGTTCTTTCTGAGCCTCTTCCATCTGCTTTTCGATGGCCTCGACTTCTTCAATCAATAGAGAGTAAGCGACATGCTCACCATCAAGCTTTTCTCTCGCCTGCTCAAGGAGCCGGCCGATCGTTTCCAGCTGTTTTTCGAAGGCATGCTGTCTGCCGATTTCACCCGCCGTCAGCTGATAGCTTTCCTTGACGAGCTCCGTTTCGGTTTTTGTGCGGTCTTTTTCTTCCTCAAGCTTTTCATACGCGATGATCAGCTCAGGCATTTTGCTTAATACGGACTGTCCGGCTTCCACTTCGCCTTCCAGCTGGTCATACATCGATTGAATGGTTTCATCAATCAGCTGAAGAATGGCGGACGCTTCGTCGACATCCAATTCTTCCAATAGCGCGTTTTCGGCCCGTTTCAATTGATTTGTGAGTGTATCCAGCTCTTTTTCGATTTGAATATGCTCTAATTTGTAGCCTTTTTCCGTCATTTCCCGGTAGCCGTCTTTCAGCTTGGCAATTTGGTTCGGCACGGTCTGTTTACAGTCCGCAAGCAGTTTCGGAACGTCATCTATGTATGTCTGAAGCTGATCCAGTCTGCGGTCCTGTTCAAGCAGCACTTTTCTCGCTTTGATGTAATTGCCGCTTTCCGTCTCTTCTTCGAACTCTTTTATGCCGCTCCAGATTTCGTCGAGATCCGTCTCCAGGCTGTTATAAAGCTCTCCGTAGAGATGGCTGTACGCCAAAAGGTTTTTTCGCGCTTTTGAATACCGCTCACGCACCTGTTCAATCTCTCCGCGGCTTTTTTCCTCGCTCGTCACAAGGTCGCTGATCTCACGCAGTATGCCTTCTATATTTGATTCGGCTGCAGTGAGAAGGTCGTCGATGTGGACAAGCACCTGATTCGCTTTTTTAAACCGGTATTTGTCGGCGTTCTCTTCGGCATCATAAAGGAGCTCTTCTACTTTCGGCAGATGGGCTGTGACAATTTCATCCCACTCTTCGCGCCATCTTTCAAAGAACTCTTCCGTCTCTCCGGTCATTTTCAGATGTTTGATCTTGGACATTTCTTCCACTATCGAACGGTTTAAAATTTCAATCTTCCATGACTCCAGCCGGTCAATTTCCGTATAAATTTTTTTCCTGAAAAAGTAGCCCGCCGCAAAGAGCGCGAGCAGTATAACCAATAATCCGATGACTAACTCCATAATGAGCCCCCTTGTTGTTCTCTTAATCTGTCAGGGTGTTTTATGTATTCAGAAAGATTTCAATATATGTATTGAGAAAATCTGTCGTTTTCATTGTTATTATGATACCATGTAACCAACATTTTTTGACCAGAAATCAAAAACTTTTTGCATAATTTCGGCAGGATTCTGCAATTTTTTAATGGAGTGACACAAATGGAAAAACGAGACGCTCATATCCACACGCCTTTTTGCCCTCACGGCTCGAAGGATGCGCTGAAACAATATGTCGAAAAGGCCCTGGAAAGAGGCTTTGACTCGATCACATTTACAGAGCACGCCCCCCTTCCTCCGTCATTTCAAGATCCCGTACCGCTTCAGGACAGCGCGATGGATCTCAGACAGATGGAGGTTTATTTGGAGCGGCTGTCACACCTGAAAAAGGAATACGATGGACAAATCAGCATTCTGACCGGGCTGGAAACCGATTTTATCACAGGGTATGAAGAGGAAACCGCGGCGTTTCTGAACACGTACGGCCCCTCACTGGATGACGGCATTTTATCCGTTCATTTTTTGAAGACCGGTCCGTCTTATATATGCCTGGATTTTGACGAGCACGCCTTTCAGCAGCTTGCCGACCGCTTCGGAAGCGTTGAAGCCGTATATGAACAATACTATGAAACTGTGTATTCTTCCATTGTAACACCGCTCGGCCCCTTTAAGCCAAAACGGGTCGGCCATATCACGCTCGTCAAAAAATTCGCGCGCCTTTTCCCTTACAGCATGTCACCTCAAATAAGAGAGCTTGCGGCCCGCTGTCTTGACGCCGTGAAAGAACACGGAATGGAGCTGGATGTGAATACATCCGGGCTCAGAAAGAAATTTGCCGGGGAAGTATACATGGAGGATTGGATGGCTGAGACGGCGAAGCAAAAAAAAATCCCGCTCATATTCGGGTCGGACGCCCATCAAGCGGAAGATGTCGGCAGTTCCTACGAAACGTACAAAAGCATCATTACTTCATAAGCGCCGCATCAGGCCGTCGGAACACGCTTTCGATCCAGATCTTCACCTCTTCAAAATACCTTTTATAAAAGTACGGTTCATGAGGCTGCATATAGAGCACCTCCGTAATGTATTGGGGCTGAAGATACGGCATCATCAAGAGGGATTTCAATTGCAGAATAAAATGCGGCACGGGCAGCGTCAGCCGTCTGTGGCGTGACTGCCCTTCTTCAATCACCAGCTGGAAAATATATTTTTCTTTCATTAAGTAAGTAGACATAATTTCCCTGATCAGCACGGAATCAATCGTCACTTCCCGGTACACAAACCGCGTTAATTGACGGTTATCGTGCTGATAGGATAAAATATCGAAAATTACCCGCAGGATGCGTTCCTGCGCGTCTTCACCGTTCATACTGACGGCGGCTTTTTCCAGCGCTTCAGTATAGCCTTCGTAAAACTCGGAAACTAAATGTTCCATTAATCCGCCTTTCCCTTTAAAATAGTAGGAGATGTGCGCAACATTTACATCAGCTGACTTTGCGATTTCACGGACGGACGTGCCGGAATAACCTTTTTGGTTAAACAGCTGGACAGCGGCGTTAATAATTTTGTCTTTGGTGCTTACTTTCATACGGCTCACCCCTTTATGTGTAACAATTCAAGCAGAAAGGCGCCGTTCCTGTAAGAACTTCTCGACAAATGCCGGCAGAACGGCCGGAACTTTGTTTGATATTATAGAAAAAGTGAGGGTTTTCCATGTTTCATGTCGAAAAACAATCCGGAGATAAAGAAAAAAGTTATCAGCTTCTGCTTAAACAGCTCGAAGCCATGACAGAAGATGAAACGGATGCGATCGCAAATTACGCGAATGCGTCAGCGCTTTTATACCATTCATTACATGAAGTCAACTGGGCAGGGTTTTACTTCGCTAAAGAGGGCGAGCTCGTGCTCGGACCGTTTCAAGGACTTCCTGCCTGTGTGCGCATTCCGTTCGGCAGAGGCGTATGCGGGACTGCCTACTCTAATGGCTCGGTGCAGCGGATTGCCGATGTGAATGCGTTCCCGGGACATATCGCCTGTGACGCGGCTTCCCAGTCAGAAATCGTCCTCCCGATCCGCGTAAACGGTGAAGTGATCGGTGTGCTGGACATTGACAGCCCCGTGAAAAACCGTTTTGATGAAACGGACGAAACCTATTTGGCAAAGTTTGTTGAAACGCTTGAAAAACGATTAGGATAAAAAAAGGAGCCCGGCCGGCAGGCCGGCTCCTTTTTTATGTCGTCGTGCTGTTTTGATGGATGATCAGCCGGTTTTTGCCGTTCCGTTTGGCGATATAAAGCGCCTCATCCGCTTGCTGAACGAGCAATTTCAACGGCATCGGGCCGGTCTTTGACCAGCAGGAAACGCCGCAGGAAATCGTCACGCGCGGCTCGGTGTTTTCCCGGATGGCGCGAACCAGCCTTTTAGCGATGCGTTCTCCGGATGACACGTTGATATTCGGCAGATAGACAGCCAGCTCCTCGCCCCCCCACCTCGCAGCGACATCATGCTCACGAATATGGTTCTTCATAACGGAGGCCACCTGAATCAGGATCGAATCTCCCGTTTGATGACCGTATGTATCATTAATATTTTTGAAATTATCGATATCAACGAGGATGAATACACCCCGTTTATGAATTTTCATGCTGTATTGAATTTTCTCATCCAAATAGGTTCTTGAATACAGCTCCGTCAGCTGGTCTGTCTGAACAAGATGCTCAAGCCTGTCGCGCAGCATGGAGTTCGTAACCGCCAATGTCGCATGGTGAATGAGCGCTTGAAAAAGCTTATACATTTCAAACGTAAAAGCATACAAATCCTTTTTCAATAAAATCGCGAAACCGAAGACGGTGTCATTTTCGATCATCGGCACCGCCATCAGCGAGCCGAAACCGTTTTCGCCGAATACAGTCTTTCCGCTGCCGATAAACACGCCCTTTTCTCCCTCGAACAGCTTTTCTTTCACAATGCTGATATAGGGGTTCGCACGTTCTGTCTTAAAAAAAGCGGTATGTCCCGGAAGCAGATTTTGCGTCTCAAAATGATCAATATGAAAAAAAGCCACTTCTTCCGCATGAAACGATTGGGTCATAATGGCGGCGAGCTCCCGCATCGTATCAGTGAGTCTGAGGCGCTGATTCAGCTGGCGCGATGTTTCATTAATGAGCTCCAGATTCGCAATGCTTTTTTTCGATTGCTCATAGAGCTGCGCATTTTCAAATGCTTTTCCCGCTGCGCCCGCAAGCAGCAGCATTTCACTGAGAGTACTGCACGAAAGAACGGCATCCTGCAGCCCCTCTGTCTTCAGAACCCCGTAAGTCCCCTGCTGGCCTTTGATCGGCAGATAAGCAGATGACCTGCCTTTTCTAAGCAGTCTCCCCGATAAATAAACCTTCTGGGCAGACGGATCGGCATCTTTTCCGTCCATATGTAATTCTTTTGCGGGAAGCTGTCTGTCCGTATCCTGATCCTGCGTGATAAACAGTGAAAAACGGAAAGACCGGAAAGCCGTACTCAAACTTGCCTGCAGTTTTTCCAAAACCTCATTTTGGTCCAAAAGCGAATGGAACATTTCTGTCATTCTGTGAATTTTCCGCTGATGCTTCGTTTTGTCAAACAGCCCGCTTTGTCTCACAGATTGATTAATAAACTGAGTAACGATCTCAGGCAATGATTCCGGGATCGGCAGCCCGCCTTCCGAGCACAGATAAAAGGATCTGCCGGACGTCTGATTCCTGATCATAAAACGGCCGTCACTCTCTTTCAGCGGAGCATAGTGCGGTTCATCTTCTGTTTTTATGGTGAAACGTGTTGATTCTGCCGGTGAAAGGGTCAATGAAAGAGATGTAAAGCAGGATTCTAGAGCTGAGGCCAGCCATAACAGCGAGTCGGATAATGAGACGGATTCAGATTTCGTTAAGAAAAAAGAAAGCATTTTCTGATGAAAGGCCGTCACTTCATCAATTGTTTGTTTTTTCATTTTTATCACCTAAACATGTACTACTCATTTTTGTACATTATATCATAAACCGGCACTCTTCATGGAGAAATGGTTGACGGCGGCGGGGAAAAATCATATAATGTTCTTTGTGTGAAATATTGCAGCCTTTTTGTTCAGCTTCTGTGTTTGCATTTTGTTCCTTAGCTGTAAGGTGTATCGTGTAACTCTCTGCTGCTGGAGCGAGGATACATGAAAACAAAATGTGCACGGTCGGATCGAACAGACGGTTTTTATTTTCCACAAAATAAAACCAAAGGAGGAGTCACATTATGGCTCGCTATACAGGTCCATCTTGGAAACTGTCTCGCCGTTTAGGAATCTCTCTTAGCGGTACAGGTAAAGAATTAGAAAAACGCCCTTACGCACCAGGCCCCCACGGTCCG
The DNA here is from genome assembly GCF_046535335.1 of Bacillus sp. SIMBA_026. Classification (NCBI taxonomy): domain Bacteria; kingdom Bacillati; phylum Bacillota; class Bacilli; order Caryophanales; family Bacillaceae; genus Bacillus; species Bacillus sp. SIMBA_026. Next base: position 2,036,214 of record NZ_JAWRWX010000001.1, read on the forward strand.
GGACAGCGTAAAAAACTATCAGAATACGGTTTGCAATTGCAAGAAAAGCAAAAACTTCGTCACATGTACGGTGTAAACGAACGTCAATTCCGCACATTGTTTGACAAAGCTGCAAAAATGACTGGTAAACACGGCGAAAACTTCATGATTCTTTTAGATGCACGTCTTGATAACGTTGTGTACAAGCTCGGTCTTGCGCGCACTCGCCGTCAAGCTCGCCAATTAGTTAACCACGGTCACATCCTTGTTGACGGAAGCCGCGTTGACATTCCGTCTTACCAAGTAAAACCTGGTCAAACAATCGGTGTTCGCGAAAAATCAAGAAACCTTTCTATCATCAAAGAATCTGTAGAAGTAAACAACTTCGTTCCTGAGTACCTTACTTTCGACGCTGAAAAGCTTGAAGGTACATTCACTCGTCTTCCAGAGCGCTCTGAGCTTGCTCCGGAAATTAACGAAGCGCTTATCGTTGAGTTCTACTCCCGTTAAGTAAAACGCTCTTTAAAGAGCATTGGATTAAACCCCGGACATGTTGTGATAACAATGTTTCCGGGGTTTTTCTTTTGGGCTGTCGAATAATGGACAGATGCTCCCTCTCTTTATTAAAAAAAGCCCCTGTCCGGGGCTTTTTTTATGTGCCTACTAGCTTTTCAGCTATATGTACATTAGAAAATCCCATTTGACAAGCAGAAGAAATTTTCCACATAATAAATCACCATACCTTACAAAAAGGAGAGACGAAATGAACAGCATCCCCTCTATCGTCAGCAAGCACAAAGCCTATTTTGCGGCGGGGCATACGAGACAGCTAGAAATGAGACTGAACATGCTGCAAAAGCTGAAACAAGCCATCAAAACACAAGAAGCCGATATAACAGCCGCTCTCTATCAGGATCTCCACAAATCCGAACAGGAGTCGTACACAACAGAAATCGGAATTGTACTGGAGGAAATCAGTTTTGTGATGAAGCGGCTGGGAAAATGGATCAAACCGAAACGAGTCAAAACGCCTCTGACTCACCTAGGCTCGAAAAGCATCATTATCCCTGAGCCATATGGAACCGTTTTGGTGATTGCGCCTTGGAATTATCCCTTGCAGCTGGCGCTTTCACCCTTGATTGGAGCCATTGCGGCCGGAAACACAGTCGTTCTTAAACCGTCAGAATACACGCCGGCGGTTTCCGCTGTTCTTTCCAAACTCATCAGCAGCGTTTTTCCGAGTGACTATGTCGCTATGGCGGAGGGCGGGCCCGACGTCAGCACTGTGTTATTACAGCAGCCCTTTGACTATGTTTTCTTCACAGGAAGCGTTGCCGTGGGAAAAATCGTTATGGAGGCCGCCTCCAAACAATTAATTCCCGTTACCTTGGAGCTCGGCGGCAAAAGTCCCTGCATTGTCCATAAGGATGCTGATATACAGCTTGCCGCCAAACGCATCGTCTTCGGGAAATTTACAAATGCAGGGCAAACCTGCATCGCACCGGATTATTTATTTGTCCACCAAGATATCAAAACGAAGCTCATAGAAGAAATGAAGCATGCGATCAGTGAATTTTACGGCCCTCAGCCTGAACAAAATCCGCAGTACGGCAAAATCGTCAGTGAACGCCACTATCAGCGGCTGCTCAGCTTTCTGAATGATGGCGTCCCGCTTACAGGCGGACAATTTAATCCTGATCACCACAAAATAGCGCCGACGATTCTAGATCAACTGAAGGATGACTCTCCAGTGATGCAGGAGGAGATTTTCGGACCGATTCTTCCGCTGTTTACATACGGCGATATCGATGAAGTCATCGAGAAAGTCCAATCACGCCCAAAGCCGCTCGCCCTGTATCTCTTCACCACAAACAAAGAAACTGAGCGCGCTGTTTTAGAGAACCTGTCGTTTGGCGGCGGCTGTGTCAATGATACGTTAATGCACGTCGCGACACCGTATTTGCCATTCGGCGGCGTCGGGGAAAGCGGCATCGGCAGCTATCACGGATTTGACAGCTTTAACACGTTTACGCACAAAAAAAGCGTCGTCAAACAAACGAACCGCTTCGACTTCGCTTTCCGTTATCCTTCTTCCAAAAACGGGCTGCGAATGATTAGGAAAATACTTAAATAAAAAAGCGCAGAGTATCTGCGCTTTTTATAAATCCTCTATACACCAATTAATCGGTTCGTCTTCCAAATTAAACCTATTTTAAAAGTTCAAATCGAAGTCTAATAGTAAAAATGAACCAACCCAACTGTAGGAAAGGTTAATCCTCTTCACCCTGGTGAGTCCTATAATAATTTTCAGCAGTATAGATATTCCACTCCCAAAAATTTGCTCCTTGAGACAAAATATACCTATCTAAAAATATCTCAAAATTAAGTTGCATTGGTTCATACTCAATAAATCCGCGGAACCATAAATAGTTTGGATTTGTGGACATTTTGGTTTTGTTAATTAACAAATAACATCCGTCTAACAGATGTGCGACGGGAATAAACTGAGGCTCTAAAAAACCATTTTGCATATACTTTTCAATCTCTTCTACATTAAGAATATGCAAACCCCCACCCACATTCTCACCGTAAATCAACAAATCAAATATTCTGGCTCCGTTATGCAATTTTAAAAAGGTTTTATAATCTTCAGGAAGTGAGACTTTTATTTTCTTCTCAAAACTCTCAATCTCCAGATCTGTTGCACCTTTAAAGAAAGTACATTCTGTTTCTAAAAGAGCTCCTTCATTCCCTAAAATTTTCAAGCGGCCTTTTTCATCAATTAATTCTTTTAGACCTTGGAGCGTTTTTTCAACAAAAACTGCCATTGAGCCACCTCTTACTTATTAATATTTATCCCACCAAGGATTTAAAAGGTTGTGATCCGTTCTGTGATTCCATTTTTCTCTTTTATCGACAGGTACAACCGGGAAATTTGCCGGTAAGGGCATTGTTTTTTTCTGTGAGTATTTATTATCTCTGGATACAGCATTGCTATTTTATTCGCAAGAGCAGGAGCCAATGTTCCAGTTGAAGTATCAGGAAGTGAACCATTCCAGCCGGCTACCGAAGTATGTTGGGACATAAAAAGCTTTGTCTATTTATGATACTACGACGTTGAATATGATTTACCTGCTTGAAAATACTATAGACTGGAATGAGAAGGACGTTTAAACATATAAAGACAGTCTGTTAAACAGACTGTCTTTTCTTGTTATGATTTTGCTGCGTCACACCATACTCAGCTGCGGTTCAAATAATTCATAGTGAATGGATTCCGGCGGTGTATTGAATTCAGAAATCAGCTTTTTCATTTCTTTAATGAACGACGGTGATCCGCACAGGTAAAAATCAGCATCTTTATCTGTCATCACTTCTTCTAACAGCTGTTTGTCAATCCGGCCTTCCCGAAAACGAATGTTTTCTGAACGGTCTTGTTCGGACGGCTCGCTGTAAATAAAGAGGGTGTCAACGGATGAGTGTTCCGCGGCTTCTTCAGCTTCATGCCGCAACGCATGATACTCTCCGCTCCTTGCCGCATGGATAAAGAGAACGTTTCGCTGCGGCTGGGTTTTGGCAACCGTCTTTAACATGCTGATCATCGGAGTAATTCCGACACCGGCACTGATGAGAACGAGATTCTTTTTGGAATCAGGGTCTAATACGAAATCCCCGGCCGGAGCGCTGATCTCAATTGAATCCTTTTCGTGTAATTGGTCATGCAGATATGAGGAAACAATCCCTTCTTTTTTCACGGAAATCCGGTAATAATCCTTACCGGACACGTCGGATAAGCTGTACTGGCGGATATGCGTATAGCCCGTGTCCGGAATGTATACTTTTACACTGATATACTGCCCCGCTTTGAATTCGGGGAGAACTTGTCCGTCTTCCGGTTTTAAATAAAACGACGTTATCTCTTTGCTTTCTTTTACCTTTTTATCAATTGTAAATGCCTTATAGTCTTTCCAGCCGCCTTTTTGCGTTTCCGCTTGTTCATACATGTCCTTCTCAATTCCGATAAAAGCGTCTGCAATGACGCCGTATGCTTTTTCCCATGCCTGAATGACCTCAGGAGCAGCCCCGTCTTTTAGCACATCCTTTATCGCGATTAGCAAGTATTTTCCAACGATTGGGTAATGCTCGGGCTTAACACCTATACTCCGGTGTTTATGGCTGATTTGTTTGACGACGGGAACGATGTTTTCCAGCCTGTCAATATTGGCTGCGGCCGCAATCACAGCATTCGACAAGGCCGTACGCTGTGTTTTTTTCTTTTGATTCGTCTGATTAAAGATATTCAGCAGCTCAGGGTGATGCTGAAACAGGAGGTCATAAAACCGGCCTGTGATTTCTTCACCATGCTCTTCTAAGACCGGCACTGTGCTTTTAATGATTTCAATCGTTTTTTCATCGAGCATTCTGAAATCCCCCTAAAGATGTATGCATCTCGATTGACCTGAGAAAAGAATCGTTTTTGAATTCTTTTTTATAGATTTCCCCGCTCAAAAAGGGTTAGCCATTCCAATTTGAGGCGGATTCAGGAAAAACCAGAAAAACGAAATTGCATATGAAAAATTGTGGACTTGCCATGGGGTACTTGTCCGATGCAAAATCCCCCTTTTCAGCATTTAATAAAGTACGGGAGGTGAGATGAATGGGTAAAAAATCGAAAGTGTATTACTGTGACCCTAAGTATATTGTGACTGACAAGTATACTGACAAAGAAGTGGTTTACGTCCATCCCATCAAACACATTAACAGAGAGCATATCCGTTATGTTCCCCGCCACGTGTATCAGGAGGAAACAATTCACGAAGTCATTGATCCGGGCGATCCGGGGAAATGCGGGTGTAAAAAGAATAAAAAAAGACACAAAAAGTAATTGGTTCGATTTCTTGCCTTATCTCAGGTTAAACACGTAAGTTTCAGCAGACCTCCGTACCTTTTGGCTCCTCTTTTTCAGAGGGGTCTTTTTTCATAAGCAAATACGTTGTGAGGCGGCAATCCGCCTGATATTCTTGTCATATACAAATTCACAGGAGGCATGATGTATGAGCAAAAAAATCGCAGTTCTGATGACAGATCAATTTGAGGATATTGAATATACAAGCCCGGCGGAAGCATTTAAAGAAGCGGGCCACAGTGTGGTGACAATAGATTTGGAAGCAGGGAAAGAAGTGACGGGCAAGCACGGTGAGAAAGTAAAGATCGATCAAGCGATCTCAGACGCAGACGCCAAGGAATTCGATGCGTTATTGATTCCCGGAGGCTTTTCACCGGATCTTCTGCGCGGAGATGACCGCCCGGGTGAATTCACTAAAGCATTCGTGGAAAATCAGAAACCCGTTTTCGCGATCTGCCACGGCCCGCAGCTGCTGATTGATACCGACCTTCTTAAAGGAAAAGATATCACGGGATTCCGCAGCATCCGCAAAGACTTAATCAATGCCGGCGCACATTATAAAGATGAAGAAGTCGTCGTAAGCCATAACATCGTAACGAGCAGAACACCTGACGATTTGGAAGCCTTTAATCGTGAATCATTGAACCTGCTGAAATAAGAGAAAAAAGCACAGACCCGTTCAGTCTGTGCTTTTTTATGGACTCTTAAAGAAACACCGTTCGTTTAGACCTATTCTCCGGCCCATCCATAATAAGTAAAATAAAGAGAGGATGTTTTAAAACCCGACGGGAGGTTCACTTATGTGGATGATCATTTTGCTGCTTATCATTTTAATCGGTTTTACCGGTAATATCGTCTCGCTTTTGAGAGCGCAAAAACACGCATCTCAAAGAATAATTGAGCTTTTAGAAAAGCAAAGCCGAAAATAATCTGTTAGCGCTGTGTTACCCATAATAGTAATAATAATTCCGGCAGATTTCCTGAAATATGATTTGATGCCCTTTCTCGTTCGGATGAAGACCTTCTGACATGCACATGCTGCGGAAAGCGGGATTATACGGGTCGATGAGATCGGTATCAAACAGATCGGCATACGGTACAGAGAGGAGTGTGCAGGCTTCTTTTTGGGCTTTCACATAGTCAGCCAGCTTCAGGCCCAGTTTATTTTTATCAGTATCACGGCGGACGATTTTTCCTTTTGATATTTTTGCTTGTCTCGTTGGGGTCACCACAATGATGCTCGCGCCTTTATTTCCGCTCCGCAGCTGCTGGATCACTTGGCAGAAGCCTCCGTAAAATGTGGTGATATCCTTTTCATCTGTGCCGATGGGAATGTGGTTGCACCAATCATCATCTGTTCCCTGGACAATGATGACATCATGTCCCTTTGTTTTAAGCGCCTGCTGATAAATGTTATCGCTTCCGTTGTTGCTCATATTAACGCCGCTGACAGACAGATTGGTTATTTCAGCGTTTGTCCGGTCTTTCAGAATGTCACCAAAGCCGTATTCCGCACGCAGCCCCCGGGCGACGCTGTCACCTAAGATCGCGATTTTTGAAGCCTTCCTCAGCCTGCTTATGCTGATGAAGTCAACGCTGATATGCCCGCTGTCCGTGATATGCAAAAGCTTGCTGCTGATGTTTGGCAAAGAGACTGTCTTTCCTTCAGAGTTATAAAAATCCTCATTCAGTTTCATTCGGCGTCATCCCTTCCTTTTTATCCTCCGGCATCTTTTTTGGCATGAAAAACGGACACGAACAAACAGCGCTATGTTGTCAGTTCAGTGTCCGCAGATGATGATACTGGATCTTTTATGCAGTTCTCTTGCCATTATAGCAGATCTCCGTTACTTGTAATAGAGTCTGCAGTCAGCATTTAAAACAGCGTTTGCGGGTGCGTTTTTGATGGGACCGTCTGCTGCGGGAACGGTGTGTCCGGTGATGCGTCCGTCTTCTGCTGCGGGAACGGTGTGTCCGGCGATGCGTCCGTCTTCTGCTGCGGGAACGGTGTGTCCGGTGATGCGTCCGTCTTCTGCTGCGGGAACGGTGTGTCCGGTGATGCGTCCGTCTTCTGCTGCGAGAACGATGTGTCCGTTTTCTGCTGCGGGAACGGCGCGAACATTTTTTAGAAACCGGTTCTTGGTATAAATACTCCCCTAAACCTTCTCTTTCCGCAACGGCAACTCCATGTTCAATTTCTTTAACAGAAATAGCGTTCAATTCTGTTCACCTCCCTTTTTCTTTACAACATAACGTATGAAATGAACCCCTCACGTGTATAAGCTTCTCTCTCATATGAGCGAGAAATGGTCATTTACACAACAAAAAGACCCGTGTAGACGGACCTTTCTGTAAAGAGGACATTTTGCCGGGAACAAACGCAAACATAAGATCGATTTATTTCTTCCTCTCGCTCTCCGGCTCGGGGTGAATCATTACCTGTGCTTGTTTGAATTCATTCGTAATATCTCTTTCAATGCGGTCACACAGGTCGTGCACGTCTTTAATCGTCACGTGAGAGGCTACGACCAGGTGAAAATCAATATACTCCTGCGGGCCGGAGCGTCTTGTACGAAAATCGTGAATTTCAATAAATTCCTGTTGAAATGTTTCAATAATCTTTAAAATTGTTTTTTCTTCCTCTTCCGACAAACGGGTATCAATCAGCGGCGGGAATGCTTCTTTCATTAACTTAAACGCTTCATATATGATATACACCGCCAGCACCATACCTATAATGGGATCAAGTATGTACCACTCCGTTAAGGTAACGACCAAAAGGCTTGCCGCTACGCCTAATGATGTGTACACGTCAGTCAGTAAATGCAGGGCATTTGATTTCATTGCCACGGAATTAACCTTTTCGGCTTCTCTTTTTACGAACTTCGAAACGATCAAATTAATGAGAGCCCCCGCAAGCATCACAACAATTCCCAATACAGGCAGATGAACCGGCGCGGGGTTGACCAGTTTTTGAACGCATTCATATATCATCCAAATCCCTGCCGCAAAAATCAGAATCGTCTCGATAGTCCCCGACAGATTCTCGACTTTTCCATGACCGTACGGATGCCCTGTATCAGCCGGCTTTTTTGAAATCCTGACGGAGATAAAGGCAATGAAGGCGGCGATCAAATCTAAAAAAGAATGAATGGCTTCAGAAAGTATCGCGACAGATCCGGTTATTATCCCCACCACTATTTTGAGCATGACGACCAGGGAATTGCTTATAACCGATAAAAAAGCGATTTTAGAGGTGTTTTCCACCGTGATCCTCCTCTTTTTGACTTCTTGAATTTATCGTATCAAACGGCATTCGTGTGGGTCTACGGCAACGTTTTTCACAAAAGCCATACATGTAACTCACCATAAACTAAGTTGGAAAGCGACAAAACGGGCGCACCTTTCTTTCAGCACTCAAGTCCCATTGACAAGATATAACCGCTTACATTATAGTAGTTTCATGAATAACCACTACGGAGGATGTTTATGGAGGATGTTCTGAAAGAATTACAGAAATTTGGATTTTCTCAATATGAATGTAAAGCATATATCGGCTTGTTGAAACACTCGCCTGTTACCGGATATGAAATCAGCAAAAGGTCAGGCGTCCCCCGCTCAATGATCTATGAAGTATTGGGGAAATTAGTTGATAAAGGCGCTGTCCATATTGTGCCGTCTGATCCGGTTACATATGCCCCGCTGGCCGGAAAAGAATTAATCGACCGGCTCCGGCACGATTTTGAGAGCTCATTCGGCTACCTTGAGGAAAAGTTATTGGCGCTGGAAAGCGAGCAGGAGATGAATGTCATCCGCCGCATCAGCACGAATGATCATGTCATCAATGAGATGAAGGATATGATTGAAAAAGCCGAGGAAGAGTTGTGGCTGTCTGTCTGGGAACAGCAGATTCCCTTTATTCAAGAAGCCGCTAACAAACGCGCCGCCGAACAATTGCCCGTCTTTTCGATTGTGTTTGGCCCTCCGGAAGTGAAGCTCGGAAATACGACACATCATAATATGTCTCCTGAAGTGGCGGAGAAACGGATGGGCGGAAGATTAACGATAGCTGCCCGAGATAATAAAGAAGTCTTAATCGCCAATTTTTCTCCGCAGACGAATGCCTGGGCCATTAAATCAGAAGATCCCGCTCTCGTTCTCGTGGCTATGGAATATATGAGGCACGATCTGATGTTCGCGGAGCTTGTGAAAGAAGTAGGGGCTGAGAAAGTTGAAGGCCTGATGAAACAAAACCATTCGTTATTTCATGTCGTCACCGGAAATCGGTTCATTTAAATGTGAACCGTATTTTCTTTGATTTTTTCATTAGTCGTTATCATTATAATCTCTATGAAAGGAGTATAAAAAATGATTAACACAGAAGTGCAAAAAACCGCCGTTTCCCGGGAAATGAACGATACGTTTTTACAGGGGGTGCGGGATTGTGTGCCTACGCTGCTGGGCTATATGAGCATCGGTTTTGCTTTCGGCATCGTTGGCGTTGCCTCTCATCTAAGCATTCTTGAAATTTGTTTGTTATCCTTGTGTGTCTATGCCGGCGCCGCCCAATTTATTATTTGCTCACTCCTTGTTTCCGGGAGTCCGATTTCCGCCATTATTTTAACGACGTTTATCGTCAATCTGCGGCACCTTCTGCTGAGCCTGACTATCGCACCTTATTTCACGAAATACTCTTTGCTGAAAAATATCGGCTTCGGGGCTTTGCTTACTGACGAATCTTTCGGAGTAGCGGTGAACAAAGCGGCTCAGAACGGCAGGTTATACGATAAGTGGATGAACGGCCTCAATATAACCGCTTACATGTGCTGGGTTATTTCCTGCGTGATGGGCGGGCTTCTCGGACAATGGATATCTGATCCTTACGCGCTCGGCCTGGACTTTGCTTTGCCCGCTATGTTTGCGGCGCTGCTTGTGCTGCAATTACAGTCGTCCGCTTCGGAAAAGCTGAAGCACAGCCTCTCCTTAATTCTCTATATGATCATTTTTATGGTCTTGTTATCGTATTTCGTCCCGTCACACATCGCGGTTATCGCCTCAACCGTGATTGTGGCAACGATCGGGGTGGTGACGGACAAATGAGCATCAGCACACAAATGATCTGGATTATACTCGGCTGCATGGTTGTTACACTCGTGCCGCGCATTGTTCCGTTTATATTTGTCCGGAACATTCAGATGCCTGAATTGGCTTTAAAATGGCTCTCCTTTATTCCGCTTTGCATTTTGACGGCTCTGGTAACGGAAAGCATGATTGTGAAAACAAACAGCGCTTTGACCTTTGATTGGCAAGCAATGATCGTTCTCATCCCGACATTGCTTTGCGCGATGCGGACAAAAAGCTTATCCATCACGGTCATCACAGGAGTCGTGCTGATGGCCGCGGTCAGGCTGATATGGTGACAATCAAAAGCCTCCATTCCTCAGAATGGAGGCTTTCCCTTTATGATGTCGGATTTTCTTCTTCCGTCTCTGATTCCTCGGCTTTGGCTTCGGCGTTTATGCTTTGCTGCTGTTCCCAATGATCCCGCTGCAATCTTTCTTTTGCGATGGTAAACATGAAATTCACGGCGAAGCACCCCTTCCCTGTTTTGCTTATACTATGTACTGTACTCATTTCCCCGTGCAGTATTCACAAAACATAAAAAAGCAGCCTGCCGCATTGAGCGGCCGGACTGCTTTTTATTTTCAGTACGTGATCAGGAAGTATTTTTTCTTTCCGCGGCGCAGTACGGTAAATTGATCTTCAATGCGGTCTTCCGCAGTCAGAAGATGCCCGATGTCCGTCTGGCGCTCGCCGTTAATGTAAACAGCTCCGTTTTGAATGTCTTCGCGGGCCTGCCGTTTTGAAGGCGACAATTTAGATTCCACAAGCACGTCTACTAAAGACAGTTCTTCAGAGCGGTCTTTTTCAAACGAAGGTACATCTTTAAATCCTACCTTGACGTCTTGAGCGGAAAGCTCTTTAATATTGCCGCTGAACAGCGCCTGGGAGATATGAACGGCCTGCTCAAGCGCTTCGCGGCCGTGTACAAGAACAGTCACCTCTTCAGCGAGACGTTTCTGCGCTTCTCTTTTCTCAGGAGCCGTCTCCGTTTTTTGAGCATAAGCTTCAATTTCCTCTTTTGATAAGAAAGTAAAGTATTTTAAATATTTGACGACGTCGCGGTCATCTGTATTGATCCAGAACTGGTAGAATTCGTACGGCGATGTTTTTTCTTTATCAAGCCAAATGGCGCCGCCTTCCGTTTTGCCGAATTTCGTGCCGTCAGCTTTTGTGACGAGCGGAATGGTAAGACCGAAAGCTTTTGCCCCTTCTTCTTCTGATTTTCTGATCAGTTCAAGACCGGCCGTGATGTTGCCCCACTGGTCACTGCCTCCGATTTGGAGTTTGCAGTTCTTTTCTCTGTACAGATTCAGAAAATCGTAGGATTGCAGGATCATGTAGCTGAATTCCGTGTAAGAAATTCCGGTTTCAATCCTTGAGCTTACAGTATCTTTCGCAAGCATGTAGTTGATTCCGAAGTTCTTTCCGACGTCACGGAGAAATTCAATAATGCTCAGCTTTCCGATCCAATCAAAGTTGTTCGCTATGACAGCGGGGTTTTCTTCGGCCTCGAAATCTAAAAATCGGGAAAGCTGATTTTTAATTTTTTGAGACCATTCGACAACGATATCCTGAGTATTTAACGTACGTTCCGCTTTTTTGCCACTCGGATCGCCGATCAGTCCCGTCGCGCCGCCTACAAGCGCAATCGGATGGTGGCCTGCAAGCTGGAAACGGCGCAGTGTCAATATCGGCAGAAGGTGTCCGATGTGCAGGCTGTCAGCCGTCGGGTCAAACCCTGAGTATAAACGGATTTTTTCTTCGTTCAGCTGTTTATTCAGTCCTTCTTCATCCGTCATTTGCTGGATTAAGCCGCGGAATGATAAATCCTCTAATAAGTTAGTCATTTTGTCTGCTCCTTTGTTTATGAAAATAAAAAACGCCCCTTCGTTTAAAACGAAGGGACGATATAATCGCGGTACCACCCTACTAATAAAAGCATAAAAAAGCTTTTATCACTCTTTTTGATAACGGACCGTGTCCGTTCTTTCACTACTGAAAGCCTTGGAAGGGCTTTGTTCGCAAAAGCGGTTCATGAGTGTATTCGGCATATCTTATGTGCTGATTTTCACCGGCCATCAGCTCTCTTGAACAATCAGATACCCTACTTGTCTCAATCAAAACCTTTTCGTATGAAGCTTACTCATTTTTAACATAAATAAGATACGATGTCAACGCCGTCTTTAATCTTCCATTGTGGACAGGTCGCCTGCCGGCAGGTTCAGCTCCCATGCCTTCAGCACACGTCTCATAATCTTTCCGCTCCGTGTTTTCGGAAGTTTATCTTTGAATTCAATTTCCCGCGGTGCGGCATGCGCGGCAAGCCCCTGTTTTACAAAGAGGCGAATGTCCTCCTTCAGCTGATCGGATGGCTCATGCCCTTCTCTGAGCGCGATAAACGCTTTAATAATTTCTCCCCGGACAGGGTCCGGCTTTCCGATGACGCCGGCTTCGGCAATCGCCGGATGTTCAACAAGTTTGCTTTCGACTTCAAACGGGCCGACGCGCTCGCCGGATGTCATGATGACATCATCGACTCTGCCTTGGAACCAGAAATAACCGTCTTCATCCATATAAGCAGAATCTCCGGAAACATACCAGCCGCCCGGCATGAAATAAGAATCATATTTCTCTTTGTTGTTCCAAATGGAATCCATCATCGACGGCCAGCCCTTTTTAATGGCGAGATTTCCCATCCGGTACGGCGGAAGCTCATTTCCCTGATTGTCAACGATCGCCGCTTCCACTCCCGGAATCGGTTTCCCCATTGAGCCCGGCTTGATCTCCATGCAAGGATAATTGCAGATGAGCTGTCCGCCCGTTTCTGTCATCCACCACGTGTCGTGGATGCGCTTGCCGAATACTTTATGTCCCCACTTGATGACCTCGGGGTTCAAAGGTTCTCCGACACTCAGGACGTGACGAAGTGAAGTAAGATCAAATTTGGATGCCATTTCATCTCCGGCGCCCATAAGCATTCTGAAAGCCGTCGGAGCGCTGTACCAGACGCTGACACCGAGCTTCTCAATCGTGCCGTACCAGTTTTCCGGACTGAATCTGCCGCCTACGATCACATTCGCCGCTCCGTTCAGCCACGGCGCAAATATCCCGTACACCGTCCCGGTCACCCAGCCCGGGTCCGCAGTGCACCAGTAAATATCGTCTTCTTTAAGATCAAGCACCCACTTGCCGGTCTGGTATTGCTGAATCATGGCTTCATGAACGTGGAGCACACCTTTAGGCGTTCCGGTAGATCCTGATGTGTAGTGAAGCAGGTAGCCGTCTCTTCTGTCCATCCATTCAATATCAAGTCTCGTGCTTTCTCCCTCAGCGGCTTTATCATAATGGATGATTTTATCTCCCGCTTCTTTGCTGCCGCCGACAATGAAAATATGCTCGAGGTCGGGCAGGCTGTCCGCCGGAATCCGTTCGGCCAGTTCAGGTGTCGTCACGACAACCTTCGCCTGGCTGTTCAAGAGGCGGTCTTTGACGGCGCCTTCCATAAACGCTTCAAATAAAGGACCGGCGATCGCACCGATTTTAATTGCGCCGAGCATGATAAAGTAAAGCTCCGGCGAACGCGGCATGAAAATAAAAACGCGGTCCCCTTTTTCCACGTTTCCATACCGTCTCAGTACATTTCCCGCCCGGTTCGATTCCTCCATCATTTCTTTAAATGTGTATTTTTCATCCCGGTTTGCGTCCTTGTAATACAGCGCTACTTTGTTTTTTCGAAATGATTCGGCATGACGGTCAATCGCTTCGTACGCCGCATTCAGCTTCCCCGTCTGATGCCAGGAAAACGCCGCTTCGACCTCTTTCCAATCGAAGCTTCGGTACGTTTCCTCATAATTTCGCAGATGATAATTCCCCTTTTCCGCCGGCAACGCTTTCAAATTCATGCAACATCCCCCTTTGCTTATCTATAGACTAATTATAGTAGATGTTCACAGTTTTCTCAATTTTTAAAATATAAATTACAACACTATTGAAAACGCTTTATATTTTGTTATGCTTAAGAGAGATGTGTTTTTATTAAGAACCGACAGGCGGTGAATCAGTGAAACATCATAAAACGTACCATTCTTCATCAATTCAGACAGCAGCCGGCCCTCTATTGGTAGAAGGGCCCGTTCCTCCAAAGGACCTAGCACAGTATGAGTTTCATGAAGGCCTGACAGCCTTTCGCCTTCCTCATGAACAGCACAAAGCGTTAATCGAGATCGCCGGGCTTCCTGAAGGTCGGATCATTATCGCCAGGGACGGACAGACGATTATCGGCTATGTGACGTATTTATATCCTGATCCGCTTGAACGGTGGTCTGACGGCAATATGGAAGATCTCCTTGAGCTCGGGGCGATCGAGGTAGCTCCCGGCTACAGGGGCTGTTCTGTCGGAAAAACGTTGCTGACAGTCAGCATGATGGATGAACAGATGGAACGCTACATCATCATGACGACGGAATATTACTGGCATTGGGATTTAAAAGGAATGAAAAAAGATGTGTGGGAATACAGAAAGATCATGGAAAAGATGATGAATGCCGGGGGTCTTGTCTGGTTCGCAACGGATGAACCGGAAATCAGCTCTCATCCGGCCAATTGTCTGATGGCCCGCATCGGCAGGCACGTCAGTCAGGAGTCAATTGAACAGTTCGACAGGCTTCGTTTTTATCAGCGATTTATGTATTGACTGACATACAAAGGGGATAAAAAGATGATTGCAGAACAAATCATGAAACGGGACGTCATCACCGTCTCAAAACACGACTCCATTGAAACAGCCGTCCGTAAAATGAAGGTATATCATATCCGCCATCTCCCTGTCATCGACGACGAACTGCACGTCATCGGTATTGTCACAGACAGAGACATTAAACAGGCCGGCCCCGGCAGCTTTGAACAAAAGGAACGCGGCGTGTTTCTGACAAACAAAGTGGAGACCATTATGAAGCGGAATGTCATCTGCGCTCATCCGCTTGACTTTGTGGAAGAAATATCCGCTTCCTTTTATGAGCACGGCATCGGCTGTCTGCCAATTACGGTAAACCATAAGCTGACGGGCATTTTAACGAAAACCGACGTGCTCCGGACTTTCGTCAGCCTGACAGGCGCGGCCCAGCCGGGATCACAGGTGGAAATCCTGGTGACGGATATGACAAAAAGCCTTGCTGATCTCAGCTGCATGTGCCGTGATCTTCAGCTGCAAATCCTGAGTGTGCTCGTCTATCCCCATGATTCCGCCGGGTCGAACATTCTCGTCTTCCGGGTGAAGACGATGAATCCGCTCCCTTTTATCCGTGCCGTTCAAGAAGCCGGATACAATGTCTTATGGCCGAAACATTTGAGGGATCAGCCATGAGAGACAGCGTTTTTGTTTACTCGCCTTCTTATCAGACGTATCAATTTCATCAGGATCATCCGTTCAATCAGCAGCGCGTGCTTTTAACATACGATCTGCTTCAGGCGGCGGACGCGTTTGACGAGGGAGACATCGTCACTCCGCGCACGGCCGCTAAAGAAGAGCTGGCTCTCGTTCATACGGAGGATTATATACAGGCGGTGGAACTAGCGGGTGCCGGCCGGCTCCCTGCCGCAGAAGGAGAAAGCTACGGTCTCGGAACGGAAGACACCCCCGTTTTTGCCGGCATGCATGAAGCCGCGTCACTTCTGGTGGGCGGCACCTTAACGGCGGCTGATTATGTCATGACGGGACAAGCCAGGCACGCCTGCAATTTAGGAGGCGGCCTTCACCACGGCTTCCGCGGCAGGGCCTCAGGCTTTTGTATCTATAATGACAGCGCCGTGGCCATCCAATACATCCAGAAGAACTACGGGGCAAAAGTGTTATACATTGATACAGACGCCCATCACGGCGACGGCGTTCAATTTACGTTTTACGACAGGTCTGATGTCTGCACTGTTTCTTTTCACGAGACCGGGCGTTATTTATTTCCCGGGACGGGACAAGTACTGGAAAAAGGAAGCGGGCAAGGCTACGGCTATTCTTTTAACATTCCGCTGGATGCTTTCACAGAGGACGATTCCTTTCTTCACGCTTACAATACGGCCGCCTCAGAAATCGCGGCCTTTTTTAAGCCGGATGTGATTCTTACCCAAAACGGTGCCGACGCCCATTATTACGACCCATTGACACACCTGTCCAATACAATCTCCATTTATCAGGAGATCCCGCGGCTCGCTCATTCATTAGCCCATCAATATTGCAGCGGCAGATGGATCGCGGTCGGCGGCGGCGGATACGATATTTGGAGAGTCGTCCCGAGAGCATGGAGCCGCATTTGGCTTGAGATGAAAGGGATTGATCCCGGGGAGTGCATACCGCAGAAATGGATCGATAAATGGCAAAAGCACTCCCCATGCACGTTGCCCGCTTTTTGGAGTGATCCTGAACAATTATATCCTCCGATTCCCCGCAAAGAAGAAATTTCAGAAAAAAATGCCCAAACCGTGGAAAAAGCACTTTTTGCCATCCGGTCTGAGCAGCGGTATAAAACAAAATAAAAAACGACCTTATGAGGAGGTCGTTTTTTTGATCACAATTTCTACACGGCGGTTTTCTTTCATATGTCCGGGACTTTTGTTGTCCTTCACAGGTTTCGTATCCGCATACCCGGCAGAGATAAACCGTTTGGCGGAAAAGTCTTCATTCGCGGTAAAATACCGGATCACACTCGCCGCTCTTGCAGACGACAGCTCCCAATTTGACGGAAATTGATAGGTGGAAATCCGGCGGCTGTCCGTATGGCCTTCTACCTGTATGTCATTCGGAATTGTCTTTAAAAGCACCGCGATCTGATGCAGAACCGGCTCGGCGTTTTTCAGCACATCCGCTTTTCCTGTCTGAAACAGAACGGCCTCCTGCAGCACAAGAACCACTCCGCGCTCATCGCGCTTCGCCGTCAATTTCGAACTCAAATGATGCGCTTTTATGTATGTCTTCACGTTTTGTAACAGCAAATCCTGTTCTTTATTTTCGTTTGCTTTGTCTGATGACGCCGGTTCACCCCCGCTGCCGTTTGTATGAATTGATGAAACGGCAGATTGAAATTTTTCCGCGTCTATTTGCGACATCGAAAAAAGCAATATAAAGAACACGAGAATGAGCGTGATCAAGTCAGCGAACGTCACCATCCATCTCGGTGAACCGCCGGAATGTTCCGGTTTGTTTCTTCTTTCAAAACGCTCTTTTCTAAGCTTCATGGACAGCGCCCTTTTTCTTGTTCGCAGGCTGTCCTTTACGCCAGTCTTCTCTTGAGCTGAAGACAACGAGCTGACTTTCGAGGTTGCGGGGGTTTTTGCCCGATTGGATGCCGACAACCCCTTCGATCATGACCTGTTTGATGAAAATTTCACTTTCCGTTTTTTCTTCAAGCTTTGCCGCGATTGGGATAAACACCAAGTTGGCAAGCAGCGCTCCGTACAGCGTCGTCAATAGCGCAACGGCCATGTTCGGTCCGAGGGTATGCGGGTCATTTAAGTTTTTGAGCATGAGAACGAGCCCGACGAGCGTCCCGATCATTCCCCAGGCGGGTGCGAAATCACCGGCTTTTTCAAAAACGCGTCTTCCTTTTCTGTGTCTTTCTTCCATCGCGGCGATCTCAGAATCCATCACCAGCCGGATCGTTTCCTCGTCCCAGCCGTCAATCGCAAGCAAAAGCCCTTTTTTTAAAAACGGATCCTTGATCTCACGCGCCCGGTCATCCAGAGACAGAAGCCCCTGCCTGCGCGCCTGCTCCGAAAGGCTGACAAATACTCTGACAAGCTCTTTCACATTGTCATCCTGACGGGAGAATACCTGTTTCAGAACAGAAGGGGTTTTCTTTAAATCCCTCGGCGGAAAACTGATAAAGATCGCCGCAGCAAGGCCGCCTGTGACGATTAAAAAAGAAGTCAGATCTAAAAATGAACTGATTCCCGCCAGTCCCGTCCCTGACAGAATACCGATTGCGACAATAATACAGCCTAACATAAAGCCAACGGGCGTCAGATAATCAAAACGTTTCATATCTTCTCCTTACTCAAGTAAAAAAGCAAGATTCCACCCCTCAGAGTGAAGCTTGCTTTTCCGTTTTTTTATGACTTGGTTGATTGTCTTAATTCGATGCGGTGAGGCAATTCGACGATATGCTCTTCAACCGGCTCTTTGTTCATCAGTTTTGTCAAAAGTCTCATCGCCACGGCGCCGATATCGTACGTAGGCTGCACGACTGTTGAAAGCTGAGGGCGGACCATCAGGCTCAATCTCGTATTGTCAAAACCGATAATATCAAGATCATCAGGTATCGAAAGACCTTGATCTTGGGCCGCATGGATAATGCCGAGGGCCATTTCATCCGTCGCAGAAAGAATCGCCGTCGGTTTCCGGTCAAGGCCCATCAAGCTTTGAAGCGCCTCCATACCGGAATCATAGGTGTAATCGCCTTCCGCTACGAATTGCTCGTTAAACGGAATCGCCGCTTCTTCAAGCGCCCGTTTGTACCCTTGCAGTTTTTTCGAACGGTTGATCGGCTCTTGCATCGGTCCGGAGACGAATGCAATATCGCGATGCCCTTTATCAATGAAAAGCTTAACGGCATCATAAATCGCCTGTTCATAATCAATGGCGACAGAAGGCGTCTCGCCCTGTTCTTCCACTGATGCCGCCAAGACGATCGGCACAGGAGAGCGCTTAAATTCTTCGACATGCTCGTCCGTAATGTTGCCGCCCATAAATACGATACCGTCCACTTGTTTGCCAAGCATCGTATTTAACAGATGCAGTTCTTTCTCAAGATTTTGGTCCGAGTTGCTTAAAATAATATTATATTTGTACATCGTCGCGATATCTTCAATTCCACGCGCAAGTTCAGAGTAGAAAATGCTTGAGATATCAGGGATGATGACGCCGACCGTTGTCGTTTTTTTGCTTGCAAGCCCTCTTGCCACCGCGTTCGGGCGGTAGCCGAGCCGGTCAATGGCTTCCAATACTTTTTTTCTGGTCGTCGGTTTTACATTCGGGTTGCCGTTCACGACGCGGGAAACAGTCGCCATACTGACATTTGCTTCTCTGGCCACATCGTATATCGTAATGTTGCTCACTGAAACCACTCCTTTTACTGGATACACTTATCCTTATCTATAGCATAAACACTTTATGTAAAGAAATGTCGTACGATTTCGCATTCTGTCGTTTATGATTGTAAGCGTAAGTCAGTAGTGTACATTATTTTTCATTATTCATCAAATTTAAATATCTCTCATGAAATTATACACGTTTTTCCCAGTGATGAAAACGTTCACTTTCATTTTATAATTAAATAAAATGAAGATACGAAAAAAAGCCGCGCGAGGCGGCCTTTAAAGAGCGGAACGTTGTATTATGCTTTTACTTTCAGCATTGGCTTTAATTCGTTCAGCCATTTCTCGAATTCAGGTATATCCATCTGCTGCGCAGAGTCTGAAAGGGCAACGGAAGGATCAGGGTGAACTTCGGCCATCACGCCGTCAGCGCCGATCGCAAGCGCCGCTTTTGCTGTCGGAAGCAGGAGATCGCGGCGGCCTGTTGAGTGTGTGACGTCAACAAACACCGGCAAGTGAGTTTCCTGTTTCAAAATCGGCACGGCAGAAATGTCGAGTGTGTTTCTCGTTGCCGTTTCGTACGTTCTGATTCCGCGCTCACAAAGAATGATTTGGTCGTTTCCTTGTGACATGATGTATTCAGCTGCATTGATGAACTCTGAAATTGTTGCGGCAAGACCGCGTTTTAACAATACCGGCTTTTTAACGGAGCCGGCCGCTTTCAGCAATTCAAAGTTTTGCATGTTCCGCGCGCCGATCTGAATGACGTCAATGTAATCAATCGCTTGCTCAATGTGTGCGGGCGTTACGATTTCACTGATCACCGCGAGGTCATATTCATCAGCGACGCGTTTAAGAATTTGCAGGCCTTCTACGCCGAGACCTTGGAAATCATACGGACTTGTGCGGGGTTTAAACGCGCCCCCGCGCAGGATTTTAATGCCTTGTTTTTTCGCTGCCGCCGCTACTTCGGCAACCTGCTCATAGCTTTCTACGGCACAAGGTCCGACGATGAATCTCTGATCGCCGTCACCGATTTTTTCACCTTTTATGTCAACGATCGTATCTTCTGCTTTTTTCTTCCGGGAGACGAGCAACGCTTTGCTGTGGTCCTCTTCTTGAAGTTCAAGTCCGGCTTTGAAAATTTCTTTGAAAATATGCTGGATCGTTGAGTTTTCAAATGGGCCGTCATTGCTTTCAATTATGCGGTTAAGCATTGTACGCTCTCTGACAGGGTCAAATCGGTTGACACCCTGTGCTTCCTTTGCTTTACCGATTTCTTTTACAACGGCTCCGCGTTCATTGATTAATTTAAGGATTTCTAAGTTTAGTGCGTCTGCCTGCTGTCTTAGGCTCTCTAATTCCTTGTTGCTCATCTTTTTCATCCCTTCTATGCTATGTTTTATTTTAATGGTTAACATGCATCTTACTACAGTTATGCGAAAATAGGAATATGAAATAATAAATTTTTTCACATTCGGCTTTATCACAAAAACGCTTTTAAGCTTTTATGCGTTGAAGCGGTATATATTGATATCCTACATGATCCGGATGAAATGATCAATAGTTTTTTTCAAAAAAAAACCGCCGGTATCAACCGGCGGCCAGCAATTATGAAAGGTGCTGCTCTATTGCGTTTTTTGTGATTTGTGAATGAGACGCGTGCCATTTCACTTCGCCGTTTGAAATGACGAATACTTGCGGACTTTCATGTTTCACGCCGTATGTCTCGGCGATATAGTTTGAAAGCGGCCGGCTGTCCTGCACCTGCAGGTAATAAGAAGGCACTTCCGAATGCGCCGATGCAAAGGCGTCAAACTCCTGAAACGCGGCTTGGCTGATCGGGCAGGTTGTGCTGTGTTTCAAAAACACGAGCGTGTTTTCTTTCTCAGCGGCATTTTTGAACTCTTCTTCAGACGATATCAGCTGTTTTGTCATGTCGGTTATCTCTCCTTATTGAAGATCAGCGATTTGCCTGACCGGCTTTTTCCCCGGCGTCTTCCGCTTCGGCCTTGATGCTTTGGGCCGTGTCCTGCATTTCGCTTCTCGCCTCTTCGGCTTTCTCGGTTAGTGTGCTCTTAGAACGGTCTTTTAAATCCTTCACTTTATTCATAATCTGGCCTGACTGATCAGCTACCAGCTGGGTGATATTAGATGTTTTGTCCTTGGCGATGCTGACATATTGAGAGCCTTTTTCTTTCGCGTCGGCCGTCATTCTGTCCGTCTTATCCTTTAACGCAGAAGCCTGACTGCCGAGATCGTCGCGCAGCTCCTTGCCTGATTTAGGCGCCAGAAACAACGCCGTTGTCGCGCCGATAATTCCCCCGATCAGCGTTCCGATTAAAAAATCCTTACTATTGATTCCATCTTTGCTCATTATGATTCCTCCTTAGTGGATTTTTCTTATGATTAAAGCGATGTTTTTTTCTTTTGCTTCCACTTGTCCCATATTTCCATAGCGGCCTGGCTCCAGGTGACAACCTGACTGATCTTATCCTGATTCTCTCTTACAGAGGCCGTAACGGAACCTGCTGCCTGCTTTATGGATGTATTAAACTGCTGGACGGAAGTTCCCACTTCCTGGACAGCATGGACAACCGTATTTAATTTCTCTGATTTTTCCTGAATGTCTTCCGCGAGACGGTTTGTCTTATGTAACAGCTCGGTTGTCTCTGCGGTAATGCCTTTCATCTGCCCTTCAAGGCCGTCTAAAGTCGATGCTACGTTTGTTAAGGTCATCTGCACGGACTTTAATGTTTTGGACAGATAGATGACGAGGATGAGAAATGCAACGGCAATGAGTGCGACGCTTAAGTAAAGAATGATGATCATCTAATACCTCCTTAATGCAGGATATAGTGGTATATACCCAATTCTTAAAATGATAAACATATATGAAAGATCTGTATGTATACTATTTCTCCGTTTCTCGGTAAATCCCTTTGCAGCACGCACAAAAAAGCAGTGAGAGCCCCACTGCTTTTTCGTTACGCTATGACGTTTTCATAGGCTCTCATATATTTTTGAATGTCTCCGGCGCCCATGAAGATCAGCACTGCGCCTTCATGCGCTTTTAACACGGATGTGTCATTTTCTTCAATGAGTTCTGCGTTATCGATTTTTTCCTGAAGATCCGTGATCGTGAGCTTGCCGACGTTCTCGCGGGCAGAACCGAAAATGTCACACAGATACACGCGATCGGCCGCGCTTAAGCTTTCTGCGAATTCATCCAAGAATGATTGCGTCCGTGTAAACGTATGCGGCTGAAATACCGCGATGATTTCACGTTCGGGATATTTTTGGCGCGCCGCCTCAATCGTGACTTTGATTTCAGTCGGATGGTGGGCGTAGTCGTCGATCAGCACCTGGCTGCCGATCACTTTTTCATTGAATCTGCGTTTGACGCCGCCGAATGATTCAAGTCCGAGCTTAATCATGTTCACGTCTATCTCTTCATAGTGGCAGAGCGCAATGACCGCTAAGGAATTGAGGACATTGTGATGGCCGTATGCCGGGATGTAGAACGTATCGTAAAACGTATTGCGGACAAAGACGTCAAATGTCGTGCCTTCCGTATTTTTTACGATGTTTCTCGCTTGAAAATCGTTTTCTTCTCCCGTGCCGTAATACACGACAGGCACATTGGCGTGAATTTTCGGCAGGTACTCGTCATCACCGCAGGCAATGATGCCTTTGTTGACTTGAAGCGCCATGTTTTGGAAAGCATCAAACACATCGTCAATGTTAGCGAAATAATCAGGGTGGTCAAAATCAATATTCGTCATAATCGCATAATCAGGCTGATAGCTTAAGAAATGACGGCGGTACTCGCAAGCTTCAAATACAAAGTATTCGCTGCTTTCATTTCCTCTGCCCGTTCCGTCCCCGATAAGAAACGAAGTCGGCTTCGCCTGCTGCATCACGTGTGCCAAGAGGCCCGTTGTGGACGTCTTGCCGTGTGCGCCCGTTACCGCGACACTTGTATATTTTTTCATATATTCAGCTAAAAATTTATGATATCTGATGACAGGAATCCCTTCAGCGAGCGCCTTTGCGATTTCTGGATGAGAATCAGGGAATGCGTTTCCGGCGATTACCGTTAAGCCGGGTTTGATGTTATCGGCGCTGAACGGATAGATCGGGATATTTCTTTTTTCAAGGGCAGCCTGAGTGAAAATCTGCTTCTCGATATCCGATCCCTGCACCTGATACCCTGTATCATGCAGGATTTGAGCAAGCGGGCTCATACCTGTCCCTTTTATTCCAACAAAATGATAAACAGTCATAATCGTACCTCCAACAAACGTCTATCTGTTCCCCAGTATATGACGCTCATTTCATTTTGCGACCGCCGCGGGCAAAAAGCCCGCACAGCGGCGCTTCCATTTATTTTTACGTTATCGTCAGTATCTGTAACTTTCTTTTTGATTAAACCTGCCGCATGATATTTCAGCGCGTGACAGTGATGCAGTTTTGATGGTCCATCCACTATCATACCATGTTTGTGAGAAAAATGAACGATATTCTTATTCTTGAGCAATGTCAGCGGCTGTAATCAGCACTTCACGGGGTTTGCTGCCCTTCGCTTCTGAGATCATGCCTTCGGCTTCCATCATGTCAATCAGCCTCGCAGCGCGGTTATATCCGATTCTGAACCTTCTTTGAAGGCTTGAGGTGCTGGCGCTGTTTTGCTCCACGACGAATTGGCACGCCTCAGGAAACAGTTCGTCTTCTTCCTTGAGGGCGGTTCCCTGCCTGATCAGTTCTTCCTGTTCAAACAAATAAGAAGGCGGCAGCTGCTTTCTGACATGAGAGACGACGCGGTCAATTTCTCTGTCGGATACAAAGTTGCCTTGCAGGCGCACCGGTTTTCCGGTACCGTTTTCCCAGTACAGCATGTCGCCTTTTCCGAGCAGCTTTTCCGCTCCCGCCATGTCGATGATCGTTCTGGAATCTACCTGGCTTGAGACGGAGAATGCAATCCTCGTCGGTATGTTTGCCTTAATCATTCCGGTAATGACATCGACAGACGGACGCTGTGTCGCGACAAGCAGATGAATGCCACAGGCTCTCGCTTTCTGCGCGATTCTGGCAATGCTTTCTTCCACATCGTTCGGCGCGACCATCATTAAATCGGCAAGCTCATCAATGACCACTACGAGGTACGGGAGTTTTTCGCCTGTCTTATGATCGGCGGTTAATTCATTAAAGCGGCCGATATCTCTCACACCCGAATGGGCAAACAGTTCATATCGCCGTTCCATCTCTTCCACAACCCATTTTAATGCGGCGGTCGCGGCTTTGGCGTCCGTGATGACGGGACTGACCAAATGCGGAATTTGGTTATAAGGGGCAAGCTCGACCATTTTCGGATCAATCAGAAGCATTTTGACATCACTCGGATCCGCCTTATAAAGCAGACTGACCAAAATGGTATTGATGCAGACGCTTTTTCCCGATCCTGTCGCACCCGCTATCAACCCGTGCGGCATCTTTTTCAAATCAATGACGACCGGGTTTCCGGAAATATCGACACCGAGCGCGGCTGTAAGCGGAGACGGATTCGTCCTGAAAGCGGCGCTTCTGATCATCTGCCTTAAATCGACGACTTTGCTTACACGGTTCGGAACTTCAATGCCGATCGTGTTTTTACCGGGGATCGGCGCCTCAATCCGAATATCCTTGGCAGACAGGCTCAGTTTTATATCATCTGCTAAGTTTGTAATTTTGTTCACTTTCACTCCGGGCTCAGGATGCACTTCAAAACGTGTGACGGACGGGCCTTGTGTGACATGAACGACTTGGGCGCGCACATTAAAGTTTTTCAGTGTAACGTTTAAAAGCTCGCGCTGTTCTTCAATCCACGATTGGTCGTCATGTCTTTGCGCCGGCGGTACGTCCAGAAGCGACAGATTCGGAAAGACATAGCTCGCTCCGCCCTCCGGCGTCTTCGTCTGCTTGTGTTTATCGCTTTTAAGCATCATGACGTTAAACGGAACATTGCGCTCTTTCGGCCGCTCCGCTTTTCTCACAGTCTGAGGCTGTCCGGGATGCTCCGTTTTTTCTTCGGCAGGCCGGGACGGGGCATCGGCCGTCTCGATGCTTGCAGGTTCAGGCTCGGGCTCTGAATGCCGCGTGACTTCATTGTACTCAGGCTGAGAGTCTGCTTCCTGTTTCGCGTCGGTTTCAGCTGATTCGGGCTTGTCTTCAGACTGCGGCTGAACTTCCTCATCGTATCCGGGTTCTGTGTATGTATACACCGGTTCTTCTCCGGTTTCAAAAGGCGGTGCTTTTTCCGGCTCAGACTCCTGATATTCCTCCTGCGGCGCCGCTTGTTCCTCTGTGTTTTCAGCCGTTCGGGATGCTTCATACTCAGGCTCTTCAATAGGCTGCGGGCGGGTTTGTTCATGCTCTTGTTCTTCTGTAAAGCCGGCAGACTCCGCGCTTTCCGTGTGCTCCCGCTCTTCAGCCTGCTGCGGTTCTGGTGCTGCAAACACTTGCTCTTTTGCATTCTCAGCCTCGGTGTGAAGCTCCTCTTTTTTAACGGCCTGGATTTCTTCCGTTTCTTGTTTCACAAACGGGTCTGGCCGGTCATTCGTCTGTTTTGTTATGCCGGATGTTGTGCAGACGGGCTCTTTTTCGGTTTCCTGACCGGCTTTTGTCGGAACAAATTGCTCCTCTGACAGCAGTGTTACGTTCTCTTCACGCCGCTTTTCGGAAATAGGCGCTTTTTTTATGCTGTGCTGAGATTGAAAGCCGTAAACCGGTGAAGGAATGGATGACGGTTTAAAGGGCTTTTTCACCGTATCAGGCTCTTTATGTGTATGCTGTTTCCGCTCGGTTTGCTCCTTCCCGGCGGCATAATCCCGGGACGGCTGGCGGCGTTCGTGCCTTTCCCGCTGTCTTTGGTTTTGCTCCGTTCGCTTATAGCCGTCCGGAACGACGGGGAAGCGGAAATTCCCTTTCGGATATTCGTAATATATTTTAGGATCTTCCATGCGCGTGAATTTGCCTTCTGGCTGATCCGGTATCTGCTGTTTCGGGATTTGGGCATGCGTGTTCGGTTCACGTTCATGCTCTTCTTCTTTTTCACCTAAAAATAAGTCAAAAAATTTATTCAGCCAACTCATGTTTAATCACTCTCTAACTCCCTTTTTAGTAGTCTGGGACGATATTAGTATACCATTGCCGGGCGGCTCAGAAAAGATTAAGCTCCCAACTGAAGAAAGCCGTTAAGCAGGCCTGCTTAACGGCTTTCTCTCACATCATTCGATTCTGTGCGCTTATTTATGGGAGTTAGAATTGAAATGCTTCGCCGGCCTCGCGGCTGTCTTCAAGAACAAGAATCCCTTTTTCTGCCGGCGCATCCGGCAAAGCGAGTTCTTTCGCGGAGCAGATCATGCCGCTTGACGGAACGCCTCTTAATTCAGCGTCTTTAATCACAAGCCCGCTCGGCATTACCGCGCCGACTTTAGCGACGACGACTTTTTGCCCTTTGTCCACGTTCGGCGCGCCGCAAACGATTTGAAGGGTTTCCTCTCCCACATTCACTTGGCAGATATTCAGTTTATCCGCATTCGGATGTTTTTCTTTCGATTCAACGTGACCGACAACAAATTTCGGAGAAAGGTCAACCGTCAGCGTTTCTGAGACGCCGTTTCTGTTCAGTATTTCATTCACATCCTGAACGAATGTCTCAGACAAAGCGACGGGGCCGTTGTCCTCAATCTGTAAGTAAGAAGACACGTTAAAAATGTTAAAGCCCGTCGTTTCTTTTGTTTCTTTGTTAAAGATTCTGACGACATCGCCTTCTCTTTCATAGCCGATTTCTTCGCGTGCTGCATCTTTAAGAGAGATCAGAAGCGTATCTCCCACACCTTCTTTATTGTAAAAAGCGTTCATAAGAAAAATCCTTTCTAATCCTTTTTCGGCCGGCTTTTCGCCATGATAAACACAGGTTCCAGTCTGCCTTCATTATACAGAAATGAAAGGGCCGTAATCGGCACCGTGCCGCTTGCAAAGAAGCTCATGGACATTTGCCCTAAAATATCATAACCCGATTCATTTCGAATGTCAGCAAGTATTAATACATCCTGGTGCGGGACGGAAATCGCCAATTCGCCTTCAGCGGCCTGCTTGTATTCATGAAGAATCGAATCATTGAGAATCCGGCTGGCGTCATAGCCGTCATTCGCCCTGAAAAAATAAAAATAATTGTCCGCAACCCTATCCTGTTTCACGACCGAAGGAAGAGAGCGGAGATTGAATGACGCCGTCTCCCTGATGCGTTCTTTTGTCCAGTTTTCTTTCTCGAGCATCCGGCTGTCAATTAAGCGGTACGTCTTACCGAGGTCAAGCGCGTAGTAGATTCTTGTTTCGGCCGTATGGTCATCATACACGAGCGGAATGCCGTCGCTCGTTTGATCGGGAAATGATGTGGAGCGGATGACCGGATAGATTCCGGCTTCCTTTCCGGACATCTCCTGTCCGCTGCCTTCCATCGCCTCCATTGCTTCTGACACATAGTAGACGATTTCGTCGATCGCTTCTTCTTTTTTCGTCTCCCACTTCGCAATGATCGGCGGGAGCTCCAATGTGATGCCTTTTTTGGTCGTTTGATCCTCAACACGGAGGGTGTCTTTTTCTCTGTCAAAAAAGAAGGATCGGTTCTCGTGCTGCAGGCGCTGTTTTAATAAATCCGCCAGCTTCCTTGAGGTCATTTTCAAAGCCCGTGGCCTCCTTTATGCTTTAGCAAGGGAATCGGTTAAAAATTGCTCAATTTCTTCTTTTGTTTTACGGTCTTTGCTGACGAAGCGGTTCACTTCTTTTCCTCCGTTAAACACAACAAAACTCGGAATGCCGTAAATTTCCCATTCCGCGCATGTATCAATAAATTGATCGCGGTCTACGTAGTAATAAGTGAATTCAGGAAAGTCCGCTTCCAGCTCAGGGAGAAACGGCTCCACAAAGCGGCAGTCCGGGCACCAATCCGCTGAAAACATAAATACCGCCCAATCGTCTTGTACCGCTTTTTGCAATTCTTCCGTGCTTTCAATCTTTTTCATTGTCATTCCTCCATCTGGATTATGAGTTTTTTATATGCTGATGTTTGTCCAATTGGATCATACCAGACTGTGTACGGCAAGACCAACTATATGCAATATCATTATCATATTTCATTTGCATTATCAAGCAAGTTTCGTTTACCATTTTGCTTGTAGCCGTACGAAAATCTGAATATGTACATAAGGAGGGGCAAAAGATGCAGTTTGTCGTGTATTTAGCGGGTGAAATCCACAGTGATTGGCGGGATGAGATCAAACAAAAAGCAACGGCGCTGGACCTGCCGATTACGTTTGTCGGCCCGATGGAAAACCATGAACGCTCAGACAATATCGGAGAAGAGATTATGGGCGTGCAGCCCGATTCTGTTTTAAAAGACGCCAGAGCTTCTGATATCAACAATTTCCGTACAGAGGTGCTGATGGAAAATGCCGATTTTGTGATCGCCCTGTTTGGCGCGAAATATAAACAGTGGAATACCGCAATGGATGCTTCTTATGCCATCGCAAAAGGAAAGCCGCTCATTCTCATCCGTCCGAAAGAACTTCATCATCCGCTGAAAGAGCTTTCCGGAAAAGCCAATATCACGGTCGAAACCGTCAATCAAGCGATGAAAGCACTCTCTTATTTATTTGAAACAGAATAAGCAGGCCGCCTTTATGCGGTCCTGCTTATTTTTTTACACATTTTCTCTGATCGTTTCGACCGTCTGTTTGTCACTCGCCATGACCAGCTTAATGAGCATTTCTTTCGCCGCGGCATAATCATCGACATGGATGATAGCGGCATTTGTATGAATGTATCTTGAACAAATGCCGATGACGGCAGACGGAACCCCGCTGTTTGATATGTGAACCCGTCCGGCATCCGTTCCCCCGCCTGAAGCGAAATATTGATAAGGGATATTGTGCGTTTCCGCCATATCAAGGACGAACTCTCTCATCCCGCGGTGCATGACCGTCGTTCTGTCGAGAATGCGGAGCAGCACCCCCTCGCCGAGACGGCCGAACAGCTCCTTATCGCCGCTCATATCATTTGCCGGGCTGGCATCAAGCGCGAAGAAGAGATCAGGCTGAATCATATTGGCCGCTGTCTGCGCCCCTCTAAGGCCGACTTCCTCCTGAACGGTGGCCCCGGCGTACAGATTGTTCGGCAGGTCTTTTCCGTGCAGCTCTTTTAATAGTTCAATGCTTAACCCGCAGCCGTAGCGATTATCCCACGCTTTGGACAATATTTTCTTCTCGTTGGCCATCGGGGTGAACGGGCAGACCGGCACGACCTGCTGTCCCGGTCTGATTCCCATTCTGACCGCGTCCTCTCTGTCATCGGCACCGATATCAATCATCATATTTTTGATCTCCATCGGCATTGCGCGCTGGGCATCTGTTAAAATGTGGGGCGGGATGCTTGAGATGACGCCGATAATCGGTCCGTTATCCGTCTGCACCTCGACGCGCTGGGCAAGCAGCACCTGACTCCACCAGCCGCCGAGCGTCTGAAATCTCAGCATGCCGTTATCCGTAATCTGCGTTACCATAAACCCGACTTCGTCCATATGGCCGGCTACCATAACGGTCGGCGCATCTTCAGCGCCGCGCCTTACTCCGAAAACACTTCCGAGTCTGTCCTGCACGATGTCATCCGCATATTTCGCAAGCTCCCGTTTCATAAAGGAGCGGACCTGATGTTCATTTCCCGGTGCGCCGGGAAGCTGCGTCAGCGTCCGGAAAAGCGTTTTCGTTTCCTCATTCATATTTTCCCCTCATTTCTATGTAATGCTTTTATTTTATTAGAAAAACAACCGTTTTCCAAGCGCTCAGATTGAATGGGCTGGAAAACCGCCGCTTTACTTAACACCGTCTGGCATCTTCTGTATAATAAAAACTACGACATAATTGGAGGTGCTTCATATTGAAATTACGTCATTTTCTCTTAGGTGCAGGAGTCGGATTATGCGCTGCCATCGCAGTTAAAAAGTATGCGATGAAACCTTATATCTCTTCAGAAAAAGCGCTCCGTATCGTGAAAGCGGCTTTTAAACAGCGCGGGCCGATAGACGGATCATGGATTTACACAGAGCCCGAGCCCTACCAGGTAAACGGAGAAACCATCCAGGTATACAAAACCGGCGTGACACGTTCGGCATTCGGCGAACTGGAGCAATATGAAGTTATGGTCAATGCAAAAACAGGCCAGATTGTCGATGTCATTGATTCTGTCGCCTCATAATTCGGACAAGCAAAAAATAAAGCCCAAAACCATCAGCGTTTTGGGCTTTATTCGGTTACATCGGCCGAATTCGTTTATATACGGGGTGCCACATCGCGTCCTGCACCGCTTGGATCAGATCCTCGGGTTCCGTTTCCGCTACACCGTCCTGAATCGCAGCTTTCGCTACAGCTACCGCCACAGTTGCCGATACCGTCCTGAGATCCTCCACTTTCGGAAGCATCGGCGCCCCCGGCTTGCCGACGTCCACCATACCGGCGATGGCATTCGCGCAGGCAACGAACATATTGTCCGTAATGATCCTTGCTTTTGTCACAATCGTGCCGAGTCCGAGTCCCGGGAATACGAGCGCGTTATTCGCCTGTCCGATATGGTAGGTAACGCCGTTATACGCGACAGGCGGGAATGGACTTCCCGTCGTGACAAGCGCGCGGCCTTCCGTCCATTTAATTAAATCTTCAGGTTTTGCTTCTGATAATGTGGTCGGGTTTGACATCGGCAAAATAGCGGGCCGTTTGACATGTGAGGCCATTTCTTTGACGATTTCTTCCGTAAATGCGCCTGATACGGTGGATGTGCCGATCAGAATCGTCGGCTTGGCCTGACGCACCGTCTCCGCCAGATCAATTGATCCGCCTTCACCGCTGCGGCCGTACTCTTTCACTTCATCAGCAGAGCGGGCGTACGGAACCTGAAAATCACGCAAGTCCTTCATATCATCCGTTAACAATCCGTTTCTGTCGATACACCAAAAATGGCTGTAGGATTCATCTTCGCTTAATCCGTCATGCACCATGGCTTCGCGCAGCTGCTCAGCAATTCCGATACCGGCCGTTCCCGCGCCGAAGACGACGACTTTATGCTCTTTTAAAGGCACTTTTGATGCTTTCGCACACGCTAAAACAGCTGCAAGCGATACCGCACCCGTTCCTTGAATGTCGTCGTTAAACGTACAGACTTTATCTTTATACCGTTTTAATATGCCGCGGGCGTTAGCCGTACCGAAATCCTCCCAATGAAGCAGCGCATTCGGGAATGTTTCCCGGGCAAGCGAGACATACTCATCAATAAAGCGGTCATATTTCTCGCCGCGCACTCTTGAATGCTGGTTTCCGACGTAAAGCGGGTCATTTAAGAGGCTTTCCTGATTTGTCCCCGCGTCCAATACGACCGCAAGCACTCGTGACGGATCAATTCCGGCCGCCGCCGTATACACCGCGAGTTTTCCGACAGAAATGGCGATGCCGCCGACGCCCCAGTCACCGATTCCCAGAATGCCCTCCGCATCTGTGGCAACGATTAAGTCAATGTTTTCATTTTTTCCGAACTGCTGAAATGCGGCGCGCATTCCTTCAGGGTCATCTATTGACAAATACAGACCGCGGGGTTTTCTGTACTCATGGCTGTAACGCTGGATCGCAGTGCCGACGGTCGGCGTATATACGATCGGCAGCATTTCGCCTAAATGATCATTTAACAGCCTGTAAAATAACGTTTCATTCCGGTCATGGAGAGCGGTCAAGTAGACATTTTTGCTCAGCTCATCAGGCTGCGAACTGAATTGTTCGTAGGCCCGCCTCGCCTGCTCTTCGATTGTCAATACTTTCGGCGGCAGAAATCCCTCGAGTCCGAGTTCCTCTCTTTCCTCCTGTGTAAAGGCCACCCCTTTATTTAAAAAAGGCGTAGAAAGCACTTCCAGTCCGCGCAAGGTTGTTTTAATTTCTCCGTCTTTCGTCACTTGAAATTGATTCACCTGTCTCTTCCTTTCAAAGCAATTTGTCTTAGGTTTGCTTTTATTCCCGAAATTCATACAGGTAAATCATCGATCCGCCTATTTTTTCTCCCGTCTGACAGATGCAGCCACTTCGCCGTCTTCTCCCCATTTTACCGCTCTGTAAATCGCGTCGTGATAGAAAATCAGCCAGGCATCTTTTTCTGCCGCGAACGTCTGCCATTTCTGCTTTTCTGGAATAGAGGTCATCGGATAATCATCATAGGCCAGCACCCATAACGGATTTTTATGCGCGTTCGTCGGCATCAGGTCGGCAAAATGCACAGCCGTCTCCCCTCCGTCTTCTAAGACGATGACGCTGTGGCCGCCGCTGTGGCCGCCGGTGTGATGCATCGTAATGCCTTCTGTCAGCTGATACTCGTTCTCAAAGGTTTCGACCTGATCTTGTACCGCCTCCCAATTTTCTCTCCAATATGTATTTTTCGATCTGATATTAGGATTTCTCATTTCGCGCCACTCTGTTGCAGAAGTGATAATGCGGGCATTCGGGAAAACAGAGACAAGCTCCTCTCCGCTGTATTCCGTCAAGCCGCATGCATGGTCAAAATGAAGATGGGTCATCGCGGCAATATGAATGTCCTCACAGGAAAGCCCGAGTTCACGAAGAGATTGTTTCAGATTGGATTCCTGTGTTACGCCGTAATTCCTTTTTTGTTTATCAGAGAATTTCCCTCTGCCGATACCCGCGTCAACCAATATATTCAGGCCGTTTTTTCTGATCAGAATCGGGTCTGTTCTTAATTCAATCTGGTTTTTGTCATTTACGGGGTATTTTCTCGACCATAAAGGCTTCGGGACAACGCCGAACATCGCTCCTCCGTCCATATGCGTTACACCGCCGTCCAGCCATGTTAATGAAATATTCCCAATATTCAATGTCTCCATCTTGATCCCTCCTGATGTAATGGTAGCAAATGGCGGCATAAAAAAACAGACTCCTGCATCAGAGTCTGTCTTTTGTTCTCCATTCAACTTCGGCCCGGTAAATCGGCTGGCCGAGCGCGGAGAATTTTTCTTCGTATTCTGTCATAATATTGCCCTTCGGATTGCTGTTGTGCAGATCAAGGCTGACTTCCGTCAGAAGCAGGCCGTATTCGGAAAAGCTTTTCAGAGAGTATTCGAATAAACCGCGGTTATCGGTTTTAAAATGAATCTCACCTGTTTCGCCCATCACTTCTTCGTATTTTTTCAAGAACGTTTTAAATGTTAAACGGCGCTTTTCGTGACGGTTTTTCGGCCACGGGTCAGAAAAGTTTAAATATACGCGCTTGATTTCTCCCCGTTCAAATACGTCATTCAGTGTTTCCGCGTCTATATTTAACAAACGGACATTGTGAGCCTCGCTGTCCTTTACTTTTTGAACGGCAGTGACGATGACGCTTTTAAACAGCTCAATTCCGATATAGTTGATATCCGGATTCTGCTTGGCCATTCCTGAAATGAACTGCCCTTTTCCCGTACCGACTTCAATATGGATCGGGTTGTCATTGCCAAAGACCGTGTTCCATCGCCCTTTATACTGGGCCGGATCACTGATGGCGATGTCAGCGTTTTCTGCCAGAAAATCATTCGCCCAAGGTTTATGGCGCATTCTCATATGATTGACACCTCTATCTATAATTTCGAGTAACAACATACCATGAAACATAAAGAGCCGCAAGCGCCTTTTAAAGGCGCCGGCTGCATAAAAAAAGAGGCTCCCCGGTCCGGAACACTCATGTGATGCATAAAACCGCACCGCTTTGCACAATGTATGACACAGAAAGGATGTGTATATGAATCATGGGCTTAACAAGCGAACATCAGGTCCGGTTATTAAAGGACATATTGGCCGACCATCAATTGGATTGCTGCGGCACGGTTGCCGAGTATGAACAGCTGGAGCGCGTCATCAAATCACTGATGGCCAACACCGGGCTTGATTCAAATATAAAAAACGTGCTCGAGGATGTCTACCGCTACAGCCAGTCCGGCATCACGGCCGATTCCATCGACACGCATATTCAGGAGCACCAAAACCATTTGTCCCAATGGGTGGAGCAGATGGATTCGTACTCCTGACTACTTGACAATCCGCTTCATCAGGGCATGAAGCTCTTCCATGGCATCATGATACGCTTTGTCGTTTCCTTTTGATTTGTGCCAGGCGATGAAGGTGATGGTCTCCGATAACATGTACCATGCCATCCGCAGCCGAAGCCCTTCCGTGAGCTTCATGCCGTACATCCCAAGCCAGCTGTCCCACGCTGGCTCTTCGACGTAATGATACAATAAAGGGCCGAGATCCATGGCCGGATCGGCTATCATGGCGCCGTCCCAATCTATTAAATACAGCTGGTTGTCTTCAGACAGAAGCCAGTTATTATGATTCACATCACAATGGCAAACGACTTTTTCACCGAATTGCACCTGATCCACATGAGCTTCCAAATAAGCAAGGCCTTCCTGAATAAGCGGCGAAAATTGCCGCACGGCAAAGACGGCCTGCTTCAGCTGCGACAAAAGGGTGCCCGGATCAAGCGGTTCTTTTCCCAATCTTTTCAGCATGTCGAGCAAAGCTTTTGATGTGTGGATTTTGCGGAGCAGCTCAGCCACCGGGCGTCCGCTCATATCCTTTGCCTTCAGCTCCCTGCCCGCCATCCAATGCTGAGCCGTAATGACGTCTCCGTTTTCCATCCGTTTCGTCCAAACCAGCTTCGGAACAATGCCTTCGGCGGATAACACGGCTAAAAAGGGCGAGCTATTACGTTTTAAAAAAAGCTGTTGGCCGTTATGTTTCGCATAATATGCATCTCCTGTAGCTCCTCCGGCGGGGAAGATCTCCCAATCGCTACCTAGTAATTGTCCCAACCAGTTCATATCAATGTTCAACCCATCATTTCTTAAAATATTTTAGAATAGGCCTCCAGCCTTTCTCTATTGGCGGAGCGTCCTGTCATAAACAATTTCATGAGAATAAAAAAGACAGCTATTGAGAGTCTCATATGCTAATCAATAGCCGTCCTATAAATTTTAGCGCTACAGCACAAACTTCGTCAAGCAAAACTAGCAAGAACACCTGTGAATTCTGAAGATTTATGCCGGAACCGCTCTTTGCCGTGAAACATTTGACGGGTTTCATTTGTTTATTATGTTTTTATTTTCAACGGCGTACCGCCCGGCATAAGCCGAAACGGCGTCGTTCCGATCAGCTCGCCGTCAGCGTGAAACGGAATTTTCCCATCTGTTTCAAAAACGAATTCCTTCCCCTTTATCATCGTCACTCCGTCCATTTTGATATGCCGGCCGAAGCTCATCGCCCATAAAAAACGATACAGCGAGAAAAAGGACAGGTTTTCTGCGATGACAATATCAAAATGGTTTTGACGGGGATTTGCTGAAGGCGCCGCTTTCATGCCGCCTCCGTAATAAGGGTGATTAGCCGCAATGACAAACCAGACATTGCGGAATTCACGCCTCTGGCCGTCTGCCGTGCAATTAAATCTGAACGGCTGAAACCTCGAGGCCGTATGTAAATGCGCGAGCGGGTAAATCACAAAGCCGAGACGCAAAAACCGAAGAACGCGCGAAAACGGAAAATTCGCCGCTGCTTTCAAAACTGAGGCATCGAAGCCGACAGACAGGTGGTTAATAAAATAAAGTGATTGCGCTTTGTCATGAAAAAAGTTGATGTTTCCCGCAAAAAATTTCCGTGTGAGCGGGCGGTGCAGACTTTTGATTTCTTGGAGAAGCGCCGACTTCTTAATACCGAGCCCTTTGGAAAAGTCATTGTACGAACCGGCAGGCACAAAGGTCAGCTCAATCTGATCCGTTCCTTTCAGTCCGTTAATGACTTCATGCATCGTCCCGTCACCGCCGATGACGAACAGCCGCTTAAGCTTATGATCCTGCATCATTGAAATCTGTCTCGCTAGCACCTCCGCATGTCCGGGATGCCCGGTCAAAAAAGAGCGGTGGCTGACCCCGCGCCTGGTCAGCTCTTTTTGAACTGATTTCCAGACACGCCGGCCCCGCCCGCCTCCTGAGACCGGATTAATAATAAAAAACCATTGACTCATCGTTTGTTTTCACCTGCTTCATAGATGAAGAGACAGCCGCCAAACGTCCGTTTTAATCAAGCCATTCCTGTCTCCGGCTTGAATCGCTCAAGCCGTAAGACAAGAGAGCCTTCGCCGCCTTGAGCTGGTGGTGCTTGATCGGCGCCGTATTTTTCTGCTGCTTTTCCAGCCACTCTGCGGCAGTCCGTTTATCAGCTATTTCCAGCCCGTACGGCGGCTCCGGGTAATCAATATAAGACGTTCTGCTGAGCAAAAGCTTCCGCACGGGAATGTCGGCCTGCTTTTCTTTTACGATTTGCGAAACGACCGAGCCCGTACGGTGCAGGCTGAGAGACGGATTCAATACTTGGCGCGTGCTGCCGGAGCCCCTTTCTTCCCAAAAACGGTGTTTTGATCCGATATATACGCTGTCCTCTTCCGCTTCCATAAAAGCAGCGCAGAAGATCTCCAGCGGCGAGATGATGATCATGCTCAGTTCGACGGACGCCTGCTGAATTTGCAGAACCGGATGATACATCACAAAATAGGAATCGGGCAGCTTTTGAGCCAGCATTTTTAACATCCTGTCCCTTTTGACCGCCTGCGAAAGCTCAGACTTTTGAGAAAGCGTGGAGCTCGCCCATTTTAATTGAAAGTCATACAGCTGATCTTTGAAAAAAGACGCGAGCTCAGACTTTCGAGACGGGAGATTCCCGAACAGCGCCTCTTCTCCCTCCGGCTCATCAAACCATTGGTGCCTCTTTTCATTTATATCGGCCGTATTTTCTTCTTTTCTCTTTTTTAAAGAAAATTTTTTCCTGGCCGGCGCTTGATCGGTTTCCCCGCCTGCAGCCGTTTCCGTTTCTTTTTCTTCCGTCATCCGGTCAAACGCTTCAAGAAGCGCCTTCCAGCGTTCTTTCTTCAGCCGGATAAACTGGTTCATATAATGATATGGATCAAGTTCATATCTGGATATGCAGTCGTGAATTTTGATGATCTGTGCCATGTGATTTCTCCACTCCGAATATTTGTTTATGTCAATTGAAACTGTGCGATTTCTTCGTATTTAGGCGACCGGTCAAGATGGGTCTGAAACAGTGAAAACCGGCTGACGGCACTTTGCACCCTGCCGCTTTCAAACGGCACATCGTCAGGAAACGGCCGGTCTCCCGCCCACTTCCGCGCCATCGTCATATGAGGGTGATAAGGCCGTTTTTCCACTTGAAAACCGGCTTTCAAAACAGCCTGTTTTATTTTTTCCCGCAAATCAAAGAGCAGTTCATTCCGTTCGGGCTCAAGGTGAAGCACTCTCGGCTGTCTGCGGTCGCCGAAAATATCCAGATGCTGAAACTGTACGGTAAACGGCTGCGCTGCCGACGCAGCATCTGCGAGCAGAGACGATAATTTCGCAAGCCGTTCTTCATCCGCGGCTCCGAGAAAAATGAGTGTAATATGATAGTCATGCGGGTGCACCCATTTTTTGAATGATAACGCCGGCTCCTTTTTGGCTGCTTCCCAAATCGGTTCAGCAATGTCAGCCGGAATCGGAATGCCGATAAAATAATGCGGCAATGAAGCTTTCATACGAGGATCTCCCCCTCTTTGGTTATGGTGTTATTATAAAACGGATAAGCGGAGAGGAGAACCCTGTCCGCTCATTATGATAGGATATTATGTACCGAACGTTTTATACAGAAAGGAATGAGCCGGCCTTGAAAATCGTAAACAGCACGGCGGAGCTGATCGGCGGCACACCGATCGTAAAGCTCAATCGCCTTCAGCCAGAACATGCAGCACAGGTCTATTTAAAATTAGAATCGTTTAACCCGAGCGGCAGTGTCAAAGACAGAGCGGCTTACAATATGATCATTGAAGCGGAAAACAGCGGGCATTTAAAACCCGGCTCTGTCATCATCGAACCGACAAGCGGCAACACAGGCATCGGCCTGGCGATGAACGCGGCGGCGCGCGGCTACAAGGCAATCCTCGTCATGCCTGACACGATGACGAAAGAACGCATCAACCTCCTGAAAGCGTACGGCGCGGAGGTTGTGTTAACACCAGGGGCGGAAAGAATGCCCGGCAGCATCAAAAAAGCGAAAGAACTCGCCGAACAGATTCCGGGAAGTTTTATCCCGATGCAATTCGATAACGGCGCTAATCCAGATGCCCACCGAAAAACGACCGCCATTGAAATCTATCAGGCCGTTCAGCAGCTCAACAGACCGCTCGGTGCTTTTGTGGCAACGGCGGGAACGGGCGGAACCATTACCGGAACCGGAGAAACGCTGAAGGAGCTTTTCCCGGATATGATTGTTCATGTCGCCGAGCCCGCGGGATCTCCCGTCCTGTCTGGCGGAAAACCCGGCGCTCATAAGCTTGTCGGGACAAGCCCCGGATTTATTCCCGGCATACTGAATCAGGACGTTTACGATGAAATCATGAAAATATCTGATGAGGATGCGTATACGACAACACGTCGTCTGGCCCGGGAAGAAGGTATACTCGTCGGCCCGTCTTCAGGCGCCGCCTGCTTCGCCGCCATTGAAACCGCAAAACGCCTCCCTTCCGAACAGATCGTCATCTGTATGACGGCCGATACGGGAGAACGTTATTTATCAACGGATTTATGGTCATTTGAATGATAAAAAGGGATGCCGCTTTCGGCGTCCCTTTTTATTATCACTTGGCAAGCTCATAAATGGCTTCGGCATATAAAGCCGTTGACCGGAGAAGGTCATCAATTTCAATGTACTCATCCTTTTGATGCGCGCTGTCAGGCCGGCCGGGGAACAGCGGTCCGAACGCGACGCCCGCCGAAAGGGATCTCGCATACGTTCCTCCGCCGATTGAAATCAGATCCGCTTTCTTTCCCGTCTGTCCTTCGTAAACCTTTTGAAGCGTCTTTACGAGCGGATGATCGGCAGAAACGTGGTGCGGTTTGCTGTCTTTAAATTCTTCAAGCCGGCATTCTTCAGCAGACGTAAAAGCATCACGGATGACTTTGCTGTCTGAAGTGACGGGATAACGGATGTTGATGCCGAGTTCTCCTTCCTCACCCTTTCTGTATGTAAAGGTGCCGACATTCAATGTAAGCTCTCCGCTGATGTCATCCCTGCAATCGATTTTCAGTTTTTTGCCTCGTGTATCATTTAAAAAATAGTCACTGACGGTTTTGACAAAGTGCTTTCCGGCTTCATCCAGCTCCGTTCCGTTAAGGCATTCAGCAAGCTTTAAGCCGGCATTGACACCATTATCCGGTTCCATCGCGTGGCATGATTTTCCGTATACCCGAAGCGTCAGTTTTCCATTTTCCGAAACTGCTTCACCTTGTGTTTTTGACTGCTCCAGCCATTTGCTGAAATATGCGTGCACGGCATCAAGACCGTCCCCTTCAATAACCGCTTCAGCCGCATCCGGCACCATGTTCAAGCGCAGTCCTGAACGGAATGACAGAAGCCCGTTTTTTGCGTCTTTGTCAGAAGCGCTTTTTGCAATGCGCAGTGACGCATCTATAATCCCTTTTTCCGCGTTAATGATCGGAAAATCGGCGTCAGGAGCAAAGCCGATGTCAGGCATTTTTTCGTGTTTGAAGTAGTGATCCACGCATCTCCAATCACTTTCTTCATCCGTTCCGATGATGATTCTCACGCGTTTGGATAAAGGAAGCTGCATGTCTTTGACGATTTTCAGCGCGTAAAACGCCGCCATTGTCGGCCCTTTATCATCTATGGCGCCTCTGGCATATATCCGGCCGTCCCTGATATCGGCTGAAAACGGATCGCTCGTCCAGCCGTCTCCGGGCGGAACGACATCGACGTGGCACAAAACGCCGACGATTTCGTCACCCGTTCCCCATTCAATATGGCCCGCATAGCCGTCAAGATTCTTTACGGTGAAGCCTTCTTTTTCACCGAATTCCAGCAGTGACGTCAGGCTGGCATTGACGCCTTCTCCAAACGGCCGGCCGGGACCGGCTGTTGATTCGTCCATTACGCTGTTGATCTGCAAAAACTTCTGCGTGTCACGGATCAGATCTTCTTTGTTTCTGATGACTTCAACTTCCCAGTTCATCACAAATCCCCTTTCTTGATAAAGACTTGCAAAATGTCGATAAAACGAATAATATAGATGATGTTTTGAAAAAATGTTCGTCATTGGAGGTACTTATGTTTCATCTCGACAAGCATCAAACGACAATAAAAAGAGAAATTACCGCGGGATTGACCACCTTTTTCACAATGGTGTATATCATTGTCGTCAATCCGGTGATCCTTTCCAATGCGGGAATTCCGTTTGACCAGGTGTTCACCGCGACGATTATCGCTTCCATTGTCGGAACTTTATGGATGGCTCTCGCTGCAAATTTTCCGATCGCCATTGCCCCCGGCATGGGCTTAAACGCGTATCTTGCCTTTCACGTTGTCGGCACAGGCAGCGGCATTACGTATCAGACGGCTTTCAGCGCCGTTTTTATCGCGGGAGTCATCTTTATTATTTTATCGTTAACGCCTTTAAGAAAACAACTTATAGAAGCGATTCCGGACAATTTAAAATACGGAATTACGACCGGCATCGGCTTATTTATCGCTTTTATCGGCTTACGCCAATCCGGAATCATCACGGCTGATAAATCTAATCTTGTCGCACTCGGCGATCTTCATTCGCCCGCCGTCATTTTAACGCTTATCGGACTTATCATCAGTATTGTACTGATGGTGCTGAATGTAAACGGGGCTCTGTTCATCGGAATGGCGCTGACCGCCGTCATTGCCTTTTTGACCGGGCAGATCCATTTCGCGAAAGGATTCATGTCCTTCCCGCACCTGCCGGAGGGGCTTTTGATCACAAATCCGTTCGGTGCCCTCGGGGATGTCGTGCATCACGGTCTGTACGCCGTTGTGTTTTCTTTTCTTCTTGTTACGATTTTTGACACAACCGGCACCATGATCGGTGTCGCCGAACAAGCGGGATTGATCAAAAACAATCAGCTGCCGAATGCCAGAAGAGCGCTTTTGGCTGATTCGACCGCTACGACGGTGGGAAGTATCTTCGGCACCAGCCCGACGACCGCGTTCGTTGAATCTTCAGCAGGTGTGGCGGCCGGCGGAAGAACGGGTCTGACGGCGCTGACGATAGCCGTTATGTTTGCCGTTTCCATGTTTTTCAGCCCGCTTGTCAGCGTCTTATCGGAAGTGTCCGCGATTACGTCACCGGCTCTGATTATTGTCGGCAGCCTGATGATGGGCGCGGTATCGAATATCCGCTGGAATGAGCTTGATGAAGCGTTCCCGGCCTTTCTCGTCATTTTGGCGATGCCTTTAACGTCCAGTATTTCAACCGGAATCGCACTCGGCTTCATTTCATATCCGCTTGTTAAAGCAGCTAAGAAAAAATGGCGCGAAATCCATCCTTTAGTCATCATCTTCGCCGTACTGTTTTTTATTCAGCTTTTTATTTTGAACGGACATTAAGAAAAATCCCTTTCCTTTTTCGGAAAGGGATTTTCACATATAAAGAACGGAAAGAATCGCGGCAATGAGACACCAGGCGGAACAGATGACTTGGATGACGGTTAATGCGCTGTTTCGCGCCCGGAAATAATCATCACTGTCTCTCTTGATACCGCTTAAAACCGGTTTATCCGTGATCCGGTCAAATAAAAGCGACGCGGCATAGCGGCTGACGATCGCAAACAAAATGAGGACTGCCGGCTTCAGTAAGAGCGGAAGAACGAGAATAAGAGCCGTAAAAGCCGCGGTTAAAAGGTAAAGCTGCCGGAGATACCCGCCGTTTCGGATCAGCACTTTAAAGAACAATTCTTTCCACGCCGTATACGCCGACCGTTTTGTAAAGATGTGCTTTGAGCGGGGATATAAAAACGGCTTGCTCCGCCCTTTATTTTTACCATTCGGGAGCTGCACATCATGGCTGAGCATCAAAACAAAGGCCGCGAAAGAAAGCTTGCGCCTGTTCTCCTCAAGCACTTCTTCCTCAAAGGCTGATAATGTCTCCGTCCCTTTCCAAGTCAAAAGGGCGGAACAGATGAACAATATACATCCCGCCGGCCAAAGCCAATACCATTCGGCGGCAAAGACGATCATAAAAAACGCACCCGCCATCAGAACCATCACTTTCAGCCAGCCCGCCGCCTGATTCCCGAATGTCCGCCTGCTGTTTTTTCTGTGCCGATGTACGGCTAATATCGCGGTATGGAAGCCGAACAGACAGCAAAACATACCTGAATATGCCGGTAAGGTACAGTCACCGTACTGGCGCCATAAGGGAAATAACAATACGGCAAGCGCACCCCATTTGATAAGGGAAAGGAACATCGAATACAAAAGCGCGTACCTTTTCAGCTTTTGCATCAGATGTTTTGCATGCACCAAAAATACGTGATCCGCTTCCAGCAAAAAGGTATGAATAAAACCCGTGCACAACAGCAGGGCACTGAATACATACAGCCAGCCCCATCCTAATACTCCTGCCGCTCCATTAAGAAGCCCCCTGCCGTTCAGCCATTCAGCATATTGATAAACGGCAAATGCGGCAGCGGGAAGAACGATATACAGCGCGACCGTCCAATCAATGACCGTCTGAAACACCTTCCATTGATACCGCCAATAATGAAACAGCCTTTGAAAAAACAAAGCCCGCCCGGTCATCGCTGACTGCTCCGAACCGCTGAATAAAAGCAATCCAGCAGTGAACGGCTCCCCGTTTTTTCCTGAAGCTCCTCTAACGTGCCTTGAAGAAGCAGAGCGCCCTGATCCAGCAAATAAAACCGGTCGCAGATTTTTTCCGCCGTATCCAGAACATGAGTGCACATCAAAATCCCCGCGCCCCTTTCTTTCTCAGCAATCAGCATGTCGGTAAACAGCTTCGTTGAGATCGGATCAAGTCCGATAAAAGGCTCATCAATGATGTAAATATCCGGC
This sequence comes from Bacillus sp. SIMBA_026, assembly GCF_046535335.1. Lineage (NCBI taxonomy): Bacteria > Bacillati > Bacillota > Bacilli > Caryophanales > Bacillaceae > Bacillus > Bacillus sp. SIMBA_026. The sequence goes on from NZ_JAWRWX010000001.1 coordinate 2,079,366, forward strand.
TTCGCCAAAAATGCCTGTATAAGCATCAATTTTTGCTGCATCCCTTTTGAAAAGCCGGAAGGCAAATCATGTTTTACAGACGTCAGCGAAAACTCTTCAAGCAGCCGCCCTGCCCGCTCACGGCATTCTTCCCCTTCTATACCCCGCAATGACCCGGTCAGCTCGAGGTGCTCCCAAAGCGTCAGTTCATCGTAAAAACTCGGACGCTCCGGTATGTAAGCATAAGATGAATCATTCCACTCAATACCGCCTTCTATATCCCGGGACAGCCCGAGAACCGCCTTTATCACTGTACTTTTCCCCGCGCCGTTCGCTCCGATTAAACCGGCAATTTCACCAGCGTTGACTGACAGAGATACATCAGAAATCACCTTCGGCCTGTCAGCATAACCGGCGCAGACAATGTTTGCATTCAATAATTCTCCCAAACTTCTCACTCCCCCGTTTTCATACGGACATGTATAAAAAAAGTTTCAGTTTCCATAATAATAAAAGCGGACCGGGCATAGTAATGCACCAAGGCGGCACCCATTTGGAAAAAATTATCTGCGCTTATTCCTAGATTCATGTTGTCCATATCGTGTATAATGGAGGCAGTTAAAAGAGAAAAAACAGAATGTCATCCTTTGTTGCTTATTCGTACGAAGTTTTAGAGTCGAAAGTTGTGGTATATCAAGTCCATCCGATCTTATGATAGGGAGTGGTTTTTTGAAACCTTCAACAAATCGTATGCTGACTCGGATTAAATCAGTTTACATGTTCATCCAGGAAAAAGGTCTTGTGACAACACAGGAACTGGTTGATGAATTCGGCATTACACCTAGAACCATTCAGCGAGACTTAAATGTGTTAGCATACAATGATCTTGTTCATAGTCCTAGCCGAGGCAAGTGGGAGACAACACGAAAAAAAGTGAAAATTACATCTTAAGCGAACAATTACATAAGGCCCTTTTCGGCCTGACATGCTGCAAGGCAAAGCAGCGTCTTTGCCTTGTTTTTTGTTCCTCTATATAAAAAGCCCAAAACAAATCTGTTTTGGGCTTTTCTGATATCGATTACACTTCAGCGCCTCTCAGCGTTTCGAGCTCCTCTTCAGTCAGCTCGCGGAATTCCCCCGGTTTAAGATCCGGGTCAAGAGGAACAGCCCCCATCGAAAGCCGCTTCAAATAAGCCACTTCATTTCCGACAGCCTTTGCCATCAGCTTCACCTGATGATATTTGCCTTCTGTAATGGTCAAGTGAATCACCGTTTCATCCGGGCTTTCTGTAATAATTTCAACGGCTGCCGGCTTCGTCTTATAGCCTCCTTCAATGACGACGCCTCTTTCCAGATGAACGATGTCTTCCGGTGACAGAGGTGAAGTTAACCGGACCTCATATGTTTTGGGCACATGCTTTTTCGGAGAAAGCAGGCGATGAGCGAGCTGCCCGTCATTGGTCAGAAGCAAAAAGCCTTCCGTATCCTTATCAAGACGTCCCGCCGGAAACGGTTCAAATCGCTGTTCTTCAGGCGTCAGCAGATCAACCACCGTTTGCTGGCGGCTGTCTTCGGTAGCGGACAGCACTCCTTGCGGCTTATTCATCATGACATAAATAAATTCACGATAGTCTGCCGGCTCTCCGTATACCGTGATGTCCTGTTTTTCCGGATCGACATGGGTTTTCACATCTTTCGCCGGCTCTCCGTCAATCATGACAGCCCCAGCCTTGACGATTTTTTTCACATCTTTTCTTGAGCCGAATCCGCTGTTGGCAAGCAGCTTATCAAGTCTCATCCTGATCCTCTCCTTTAAAAAGAAAAGCCCGCGATAAGCGGACTATTCATTATTCTTAATGGGCGGAATGCCTGCCTCTCCTCAAAACGCGGGGCAGACGGTTTCCAAACATTTTTTGTAAAAATCCGATTCGGTACGCGGCAAACATGTACACCGCACCGCCGGCAGCGGCGCAGACAAAGACGACAATCGCCGCATGCACCTGGCCGCTTTGGTATGTTACAAAGAAACTGAGCAGCCATTGAGTCAGCTTGACCGCGACTCCCATCACGACGGACAGGACTGCAATTAAAATAACCCGTTTTATAAGTACCGTATACGAATAGCCCGCATGGCGCTTAATCATAATAAAACCGTACAGAAGAGAAGCGATATAACCGAGCGCCGTTGCCAAGATGGCCCCGTCTCCCTGAAACAGCTTGATCAGCGGCACGTTCAGCACCACTTTTATAATGACGCCGATGAAAAGGCTCACGACAGCAAATTTCTGCTTATTAATCCCTTGCAGGATCGCGGCGTTTACGGTAAACAGAGAAAACAGAATCGCGACAGGCGCGTACCAGAACAATATATCCTGTCCGATATCCGGGCGAAGACTTTCAGAGCCGTAGAAGAACGTATAGGCCGGACCCGATAACACGGACATCCCGACAACAGCGGGAATAACCAAAAACAGAATGATTTGCATCGTCTGGTTAATCTGCTGGTTCAAAAGCTTATAATTCCTGCTCGTAAACGATTCAGTAATCGTCGGAATCAGCGTCAGACCGAAAGCGGTCGCCAGAGAAACCGGGATCATCACAAGCTTCGGCACATAAAGGGTGACAATCGCAAGCATGTCCTGGCTGATATCCTTATGACCCGCTGCAATCATCGCTTTATTAAACGTATTCGTATCGATATATGAATACAAAGGAATCGCCAGTCCGACAAATACGTAAGGAGCGGCATAACTGAAAAGCTCAATGAACATTTTTTTATAACTTAAGTTCGCAGACGGGACGAGATTCGGCTTCATCGCCAGAAGATCGCCCTTCCGCTTATTCCAGTAAATATAAAGGACGACAAGCCCTCCGAATGATCCGATCAGCGCCGCGAAAGTCGCGTATCCGACTGCGATGACAAGGCCGCCGTTAATCACTCTTAAAATCAAATACGTGGCGCCCAATAAAAAGATGATCCGGGCAAGCTGCTCCACAACCTGTGAAACGGCTGTCGGCCCCATCATCTGATGACCTTGGAAAAAACCGCGCACAAGACTCATAATCGGCACGACCAAAAGTGCCAGACTGACCATCCGGATGACATAAACGACGTGGTCAATCGTAAGTCCGTTGTTACTCGTGCCGCCGAGAGATGTTTCCGCAAAAAACGGCGCTGAAATATAAAGAATTGAAAAAGCGATCATCCCGGTTACGAGCATAACCGACATTCCCGCTCTCAGCATCCGCCTGCTCGTCTCATAGTCTCCCTTGGAATTATATTTCGAGACAAATTTTGAAACCGCGGCGGGAAATCCCATCGTGGCAATGTTTAAAAACAGTGTATATTGATTATATCCGTATTGAAACAAAGCTCCGCCCGTCGCTCCGACCATCGCTCCGAACGGGATCAGATAAATCATCCCTAAAATCCGCGATATATAGGTGCCGAGCGTCAGCACGAACGTGCCCCTTAACAATTTGCTTGACATGTTTCCTCATCACCATTTTCTACGAAGATTCAACTTTTCTATTTTAACACAACTGGGCAATTAGACGGTAATAATTACAGCGGGAAACTTTTTGGGAAAACTCTTTAAAAACAAAATACGTTTAAGGATTCCCTTTCTTTCGCTATAATAGCAGAAAGCGGACATTTCCGCCTATTATACGTGAAAAAGAAAGTTGTTGATGAAATATGAAACACTATGACGTGATTGTGATCGGCGGCGGCCCGTCCGGTTTAATGGCTGCGATTGCCGCAGGCGAAGAAGGGGCGGACGTATTATTAATCGATAAAGGAAACAAGCTGGGACGGAAGCTGGCGATTTCCGGCGGCGGGCGCTGCAACGTGACCAACCGCCTCCCCGTTGAAGAAATCATCAAACACATCCCCGGCAACGGCCGCTTTTTATACAGCGCGTTTTCCGAATTTAATAATGAAGATATTATCGCCTTTTTTGAAAAACTCGGCATTCAGCTGAAAGAAGAAGACCACGGGCGCATGTTCCCGGTGACGGACAAAGCGCAAAGCGTTGTCGATGCGCTTTTGAACCGATTAAAACAACTGAATGTCACCATCCGCACAAATGAAAAAATCAAAGAAGTGCGGTACGAGAACGGCAGGACAGCAGGCATTACGACAAACAATGACGAACACATTAACGCAGACGCCGTCATTATCGCGGTCGGCGGAAAATCAGTCCCGCATACCGGCAGCACCGGAGACGGCTATGCATGGGCGGAAGCGGCCGGTCATACCGTGACCGAACTCTTTCCGACGGAAGTGCCGGTTACGTCGTCAGAACCGTTTATTAAACAAAAAACACTTCAGGGGCTGTCCCTTAGAAACGCGGCCGTCAGCGTCCTGAATAAAAAAGGCAAACCAATCGTCACACACGTGATGGACATGCTGTTTACCCATTTCGGCTTGTCAGGCCCCGCCATTCTCCGCTGCAGCCAGTTTGTCGTCAAAGAACTGAAAAAGCAGCCAGAGGTCAAACTCCGCATCGATCTGTTTCCAGGCATCAACGAGGAAGAGTTATTTCAAAAGATGCACAAGGAACTGAAAGACGCACCGAAAAAAGCGCTCAAAAACGCGCTGAAGCCGTGGATGCAGGAACGGTATCTGCTTTTTCTTCTGGAACGGAACGGTCTTGATCCGCAGACAAGCTTTACGGAACTGCCGAAGGATCAATTCAGGGCTTTTGTCAAAGACTGCAAACAATTTATGGTTGCCGCTGACGGAACGCTTTCTTTGGACAAAGCGTTTGTCACAGGCGGAGGTGTTTCCGTAAAAGAGATTGAGCCGAAACAAATGGCGTCAAAAAAAATGGAAGGCTTATATTTTTGCGGAGAAATACTCGATATTCACGGCTATACCGGGGGCTACAATATCACTTCAGCCTTTGTCACGGGGCGTCTCGCCGGTTTGAATGCAGGACGTTTCTCACGCTCGCTCTAAATGGTTTAAAGCGCACTTACCTGAGCGTCCCCGTTGATAATTGACCAAAAACATGATAGAGTTTTCTGCGTTTTGTTTCACCTGATTGAGGGAATAGGAAGAAAGGATTGATCTGCAATCGTACGACCATACTAAAACAAAATGGCGTATTGAAAAAAATAGTCAGAGGGTGAGAACGTTTGAAGAAGAACATCTCCAGTGTTTTTTGGATTGTGATTGTCATCACAGCCGCTGCGGTTTTATGGGGGGCCATTTCTCCTGACAGCCTGCAGCAAGTCACTGATACGGCACAAAAATTTATTACGGATTCTTTCGGCTGGTATTATCTGCTGGTCGTTTCTATATTTGTCGGTTTCTGTCTCTTTCTCATTGTAAGTCCGATCGGCACAATAAAACTCGGAAAACCCGGGGAAAAACCGGAATTCGGCTTATTATCATGGTTTGCCATGCTTTTCAGCGCAGGCATGGGAATCGGTTTGGTATTTTACGGGGCTGCGGAACCGATCAGCCATTACGCCATCAGCTCTCCCTCAGGTGAAACAGAAACGCCCCAAGCATTTCGTGATGCGCTCCGGTACACATTTTTCCACTGGGGGCTGCACGCTTGGGCCATCTATGCGGTTGTCGCTTTATGTATCGCATATTTTCAATTCAGAAAAGACGCGCCCGGTTTGATCAGCAGCACACTGACACCGCTTTTGGGCGATAAAGTAAACGGGCCGATCGGCAAAGCGATTGACTGTATCGCCGTGTTTGCGACCGTTGTCGGTGTGGCGACAAGCTTAGGGCTCGGAGCGACTCAGATCAACGGCGGTCTGCATTATTTATTCGGCATTCCGAAAACATTTTCCATTCAGCTGATCCTGATCGCTGTCGTGACCGTGTTATTTTTGATTTCTGCGTGGAGCGGAATCGGCAAAGGGATTAAATACTTAAGCAATACCAACATGGCGCTCGCGGCTATTTTAATGATCTTTATGCTCATTGCAGGCCCGACGGTGCTGATTATGAACTCATTTACCGATTCTATCGGCCAATACATCCAAAATATCGTGCAGATGAGCTTTCGCTTGTCTCCGAATGATCCCCAAAAACGCGAATGGATTAACAGCTGGACCATTTTCTATTGGGCCTGGTGGATATCCTGGTCGCCGTTTGTCGGCATTTTTATCGCCCGTGTATCAAGGGGCCGGACGATCCGGGAATTTTTAATCGGGGTGTTGGTGACACCTTGTATATTGGCTTTCTTATGGTTTGCGATCTTCGGTGTATCCGCGATGGATCTTCAGCAGAAAGGCGTATTCAATGTCGCGGGAATGTCAACGGATACGATGCTGTTCGGCGCACTCAGCCACTATCCGCTGACAATGGTGACATCCGTATTAACGCTTGTTCTGATCGCTGTATTCTTTATTACATCAGCGGATTCAGCGACATTTGTGCTTGGAATGCAAACGTCTTACGGCTCATTAGACCCGTCAAACCGGGTGAAAATCATCTGGGGCGTCATCCAGTCCGCCGTAGCAGCGGTTTTATTATATTCCGGCGGTCTTGCCGCACTGCAAAACACGGCCATTCTCGCCGCGGTTCCGTTTTCAGTCGTGATCCTTCTGATGATCGTGTCTCTGTACAAGTCATTAGCGAGCGAGAGAAAAGGAATCAAACAAGCGGAGAAATACCAAAAACCAAGAAGTCCCCGCGTCAAAAAAGCATAATGCACAAAGAAGTCCGGCATTTCGTCCGGACTTCTTTATTTTCGGTATAAAATGAGAGCGGAAAAACAATAAAGCTGCTCACCTTCAGGATCACAGGCCGCCGCTACCGTATATTTAATATCAACGAGCTGTTCATCAGAAATCCCCTTTAAAAAAGTATTGACTTCCGTCTGCAGATCCTTTTCATGCTCCTCATCAAAAACAGCTATCTTCAGCACATCACCCTCTCCTTTCTCTATCAATTTATTCCGGTTCAATTGAAATATGATAGAGAAAAACAGATTTTCTTTTTTACTGATTTTTACTAAAAGCAACCAAAAATAGTTATTGAAAACGCTTACTAACGTATGATAATATCATTTTAATAATAACCAGGTCATTTCTGTTTAGTAAATATTTAGTAAAAAGGAGATGCAAAATGGTCCGTCTCAAAGATATTGCCTTACAGGCATCTGTATCCAGCGCGACAGTATCGAGAATTTTGAATAAGGATGACTCTTTGGCCGTGACTGATGAAACAAGAGAAAAAGTTCTGAGAATCGCCGATGAGCTGGGCTATCAGCCGTCGGCAAAAAGACGGAAGAACCGCAGCCGCAGCGATTCAGCGCCCCTGATCGGCGTTGTCAGCTGCCTGTCACCCGAAGAAGAACGGCAGGATCCTTATTTTTCAGCGATCCGAAAAGGCATTGAGGAAGAATGCTTTCGGCAAAAAGTTTTTATCACATCTTCTATCCATCTCGGTTCTTTTCAAGAGCATATGTTTCACGAACTGGACGGCGTGATCATAATCGGCAGCCTGCAAGACGAGGTGCTTACGAATATCAGCGCCGCTTTCAGGCACGCGGTATTTGTTAACGGCACCCCCGATCCCGCCCGCTACGATTCCGTCAGCGTGGATTTTTATGCCGCAGCGCAAAAGGCGATAGAACATCTTCTGTCGCTCGGTTACCAGCGGCTCGGTTATATCGGCGGCCGGGAGCGGGAGCATACCGTCATAGACGGTGTAAACAGCAATAAAACGATTGAGGATAAGCGTCTGACCGCTTTCTTACAAATGGCCGGCGCCGAGCCGGAGCATGTACTGATCGGCGAATACAGCATGCACGAAGGGTTCCGGCTGATGAATGAAGCCATCAAAGGCGGAAGTCTCCCCGATGCCTTTTTTATCGCAAGTGATTCGATGGCTGTCGGCGCTTTAAAAGCCTTGCAGGAAGCCGGTCTTCAAGTCCCGCGCGATACGGCGGTTGTCAGCTTCAACGGAATTGATGAGGCAGAATACGCCAGCACGCCGTTATCAACGGTAAAAGTATACACGGAAGAGATGGGCCGGACGGGTGTCAAATTGCTTCTCGACCGTTTAAACGGCAGAACCGTCCCGCTGGCCGTGACGCTCCCCACTTCATTGATTGTCAGACAAAGCTGCGGCTCACAAGAAAGGAGGTGACGTGTCCCGCAGCGTTTATATCATATTTAAAGGAGGAAAAGATGAAACGCTTACTGGCTTTGTTTCTTTCTTTTACTTGCATGATACTTCCCGGCTGCTCGGCAGAACAGAGCGGCGCCGGAGAAAAGCAGAAAACATTGACAGTCTATTCCACCATATCCTCAGACAGCGAACGCGCCGTATTCAGAAAGTTGGCTGATTCATTCCAAAAAGAACATCCGGACATTCAAGTAAACGTTCATTTCCCAGGCAATGACTACGAAAATATGATGAGGGTCAGAATGGCAGCCGGTGACATGCCCGATCTTTTCGACACACACGGCTGGGCCAAAATCCGCTACGGAGAATATACCGCCGACCTCAGCGGCATGTCTTGGACGAAGCGGCTCGATCCGAATTTAAACAGCATGCTCAAAGACGCCAAAGGCAGAATATACGCCTTCCCTCTGAATCAGGCAAAGGACGGACTGGCCTACAACCGCACGCTGTTGGAAAAATACGGAATAAAACCACCGGAAACAATGGATGATTTTATGAAAGCACTGCGACAGATTAAAGAAAAAAGCGGCGGAACAGTCACCCCCTTCTGGTTTGCCGGCTATGAGAAAAGCTCATTTGCCCAATATTACGATCAATTCGCCGCACCGCTTCTCATCACAGATCCCGCACACCGTTACAAAAAACAACTGTTAAACGGAACCTTCCGCTGGACACACTTCACCTATTTATCTGACAAACTGAAAGAGATGCAAAAGGAAAACCTGCTCAATATAGATGCCGTGACGGCAAAACGGTCCCAGCTCATTGAACTGATGGCGCAAAACAAAATCGCCTTTACGCTGCAGGGCGGCACCCTCGGCCAAGATGTCGCTCAAATCAATCCGAAGGTAAAAGTCGGCATCATACCGACCCCGGCCGTCCACAAGGGAGACGCGCCGGTTTGGATCGGAGGCGAACGTTACACGCTGGCGGCGTTCAAGGATTCCCCGCGGCTTAAAGAAGCGAAACAGTTTATCGCATTTATGGCCCGCCCCGAGCATGCAAAATCAATTGCCGAAGCGACCTCGCTTCCGGCCGGATTAGTGAATGTGCAAACGGACATTTTCTACGCAAATGACTATAAGCGCTATCAGCATATTAAGGTGCAGCCTTATTTTGACCGCCTTTATTTGCCGAACGGAATGTGGGATGTGATGGGAACAGCCGGGCAGGAGCTGATGGCCGATATCTTAACCCCCGCTGAAATTTCAGCGAAACTCGGCAGGGAATATAAGCGGCTCCGGCTTCAATCTGATTCACAGGGAGCTGAAAAAGAATGAGTGATCTTGCAAGAGAAACCCAAGGATTTCAACATCAAAAGCCGGTAAAATCCGCGTCACTGTGGTGGATGTACGTCCCCGCTCTTGCCACGGTATTTATTTTCATGATTTTTCCGTTTGTCAAAGGCGCTTTTATCACATTTACAAACTGGAACGGCTTCTCACAGACGTATCAATGGGTGGGAGTCACTCAATATAAAAGGCTTTTAACAGATCCGGACACGTGGCTTGTTGTGAAAAATACTTTGCTTTACGGAATCGGAAGCACTTTTTTTCAGAATATGCTCGGACTTTTATATGCGCTGCTTTTGAATCAGAGCTTAAAAATGAAGGCGCTCACAAGAACGATCGTCTACCTGCCCGTCATTATCAGTCCGCTGATAATGGGATACATTTGGTATTTTATTTTCTCATATGACGGGGGTGCGCTGAATGATGTACTTGGCGCACTGGGAATCGGTCCTGTCAACGCCTTGGCAAGCCCTGCGGCAAACCCGTGGATTATCGTGATGATTAACACGTATCAATACGCAGGCATTGCGATGATTGTATATTTGGCGGGGCTGCAAAGCATTCCGAAAGATTATTACGAGGCCGCAAAAATAGATGGCGCGGGAGGTCTTCAGCCGTTTTTCACCATCACCCTGCCTTTATTGATGCCGGCTGTCACCATCAACATGGTCATCAATATCATCGGCGGGCTGAAGCTGTTTGATGTCATTTTCGCGCTGACCGCAGGCGGGCCGGGCAATTCCTCTCAATCGATGTCGACGTTTATGTATGATTTATATTTTAAACGGCAGGATGCGGGATATGCCGCCGCCCAAGGCGTATTTATGTCCGTTATTATTCTTGTCATCAGCTTTTCGGCGCTCGTGTATTTCAAGCGAAAGGAGACAGAAATGTCATGAAAACAGCCCGAATGCGGATTTTTACGCTGTTGGCAGCCGTTATCTCGTGCGTTCATATTGTCCCATTTTATATTTTGCTGACCACGTCATTAAAAGCAAAAGGAGACTACAGTTCAAAATGGTCGCTGCCATCCGCCTTTTCATTTCAGAATTTTCGTGAAGCATGGGAACGTGCCTCTCTCGGGCAATCCTTTCTGAACACGATCATCATTACAGCCGTTTCCGCCGCTTTATTAATTTTCATGGGTTCGCTTGCCGCATACCCTCTCGCAAGAAGAAATACAAAGCTGAACAAAATCGTCTTCGGCCTTTTGATTTCAATCATGATCATCCCGCCTTTGACTTCCATGGTTCCTTTATACAAGATGGTCGCTGATGCGGGGCTGATCAATACGCATGCCGCAGCCATTCTCATTAATACTGCTGCATATATGCCGCTGACCGTTTTCTTATATTCAGGGTTTATCCGCTCTTCCATTCCGAAAGAGCTTGAGGAAGCCGCCAGGATGGACGGCGCGGGATTGATCAGGACTTTTTATACAATCGTGTTTCCTTTGTTGAAACCGATTACCGCAACGGTCTGCATTATTTCCTGCGTGTTTATCTGGAACGATTACCAATTTGCGATTTTCTTTTTACAAGATCAAAAGGTGCAGACATTGACCGTGGCCATGGCGGGATTCTTCGGCGAAAACGCGAACAATCTTCACTTAGTCGCCGCAGCCGCAATTATGGCGATGCTGCCGATGGTCGTTTTGTTTTTGGCGCTTCAAAAATATTTTATCTCAGGGCTGTCCTCCGGGGCGGTCAAAGGCTGAGAAGAAAAGGGAGGAATTTCTGTTGAAGAAAATTACGTTTATCGGAGCGGGGAGCACGATTTTCGCAAAAAATGTACTGGGGGACTGCTTACTGACTGAAGCATTAAACGGGTTTGAATTCGCGCTTTATGATATTGACGCTGTACGGCTGAAAGAATCCCAGCTCATGCTGGAAAACATGAGAGACCGCTACAATACGAGTATATCCATCATCTCCTACGATGACCGAAAACAGGCGCTGAAACACGCCGGCTATGTGATCAATGCCATTCAGGTCGGCGGCTATAAACCCGCGACGGTCATTGACTTTGACATCCCGAAGCGGTACGGTCTCCGCCAGACGATTGCCGATACCGTCGGAATAGGCGGCATTTTCCGTTCCCTTCGCACCATCCCCGTTTTATTTGACATCGCAAAAGACATGGAAGAGGTCTGCCCGGATGCGTGGCTGTTAAACTATACAAATCCGATGGCCTCTCTGACCGGAGCGATGCTCAGACATACAAATGTCAAAACGGTCGGCCTGTGCCACAGCGTCCAGGCATGTACCAAAGATCTGTTTGACTCACTCGGCATGGATCACGAAGGTACGGAAGAACGCATTGCCGGCATCAACCATATGGCTTGGCTTTTGGAGATTAAAAAAGACGGAATTGATTTATATCCTGAAATTAAAAGACGGGCACGCGAAAAACAAAAGACGAAACATAAGGACATGGTGCGGTTTGAGCTGATGGATAAATTCGGCTGCTACGTAACGGAATCATCTGAGCATAATGCCGAATATCATCCGTATTTTATAAAAAGCCGGTATCCGGAGCTGATAGATGAACTCCAAATCCCGCTTGATGAATATCCGAGGAGATGCGCGGAACAAATCAACAATTGGGAAACGATGAGAGACGGCATCATCAACAACCAAAACCTGACGCATGAACGCTCGAAAGAATACGGTTCGAGAATTATAGAAGCAATGGAGACGGGCCGTCCGTTCACATTCGGCGGAAATGTGCTGAATACCGGGCTGATACCGAATCTGCCGGCGAAAGCGGTCGTTGAAGTGCCTTGCACAGCCGTCAAAAACCACATTATGCCGTGCTATTCCGGCGAACTTCCGGAGCAGCTCGCGGCGCTCAACAGAACAAACATTAACACACAGCTTTTAACCATCGAAGCGGCCGTTACATTAAAAAAGGAAGCCGTATATCAGGCGGCCATGCTTGACCCGCATACAAGCGCCGAGCTTTCCATGAATGACATCATATCTTTGTGCGATGACTTATTTGAAGCGCACAAAGACTGGCTTCCGGCTTATCACTGATCATTCGCGATCCGGTCCTGGGCAGGCCGGACGCTTTTATATGTTCAGTACCAGTTTGACCGTCTGTAAAGTGTGTCCTTTAAAATCTTCTTCAAATTCACATACCCATTGAAACCCTTTCGCTTGATAAAAGGATAAGGCAATGCGGTTTTCTTTTTCTGCATGGACATAAAGCTTTTTTACCCCGCCGGACTGCCTGATGCATTCTTTAAGGAGTGCCGTGCCTATCCCGCTTCCCTGGCAATCCGGGTCAATATAGATGGCGGTCAGCTCCGCATTTCCGTCTTTTTGAACCGGGGTGACATTTGCAAAACCGAGCACTCGTCCCTCTTCTTCTGCCACAAAGAACAGAGAATGCAAGAGCCGGCGTTCCATTATCTCATCCTGATAGGCCGATTCGAGAAACTGATCCTGAATGTGTCTGGGAATAATCCCTTCATACGTATGATGCCAGCTGCGTTCTGCGACTTGCCGGACCTGTTTGATATCGTTTGTTTTCATCGCGCGGATCATCGGTTTCACCTGATTCGCCTCCCGTTTTTCTATAAAAAAAGAAGAAAAAGACGCACGTCCCTTTTCTTCTTCAATTCAAAGCGTTATTTCTTCGGCTTTGTTTCGCCTTCCCACTCCAGCATGCCGCCTTCAACATTAACCGTACGGAAGCCCTGCTCATGTAAATACATACAAACGTTCATACTTCTTTTTCCGGAGCGGCAGATAAATACATACTCCTTGTCCTTGTCTAACGCATCCATCTTCTCAGGGATGTCCCCCATGCGGATGTGAACGGCCTCCGGAATCATTCCTTCGGCAACTTCTTCGTCTTCTCTGACATCAATCAGATACAGCTCTTCTCCCGCTTTTAATTTTTCTTCCAGTGCGGCTGTGCTGATTTCATTTATTTTCAATGTATGACACTCCCATTCATCTTTATGGTGTTAAGTATACCAAAGCCCGCGGTGCAATTTCTATGATAGAGGCCTGATAAAAAAGCCCCTCTCTGTTGGAGAGGGGCTTCGTCCGGTCAGTTTGCCACGATATTGACAAGCTTGCCCGGTACGGCAATGATTTTCCGGATCGTTTTTCCTTCAAGCTGCTCTTTTACTTTTTCGTCAGCTTGTGCGAGCTGTTCTAACGCTGCTTTATCAGCATCAGCCGGAACCATTAATTTCGCTTTTACTTTTCCGTTCAGCTGTACGACGATTTCCACTTCATCGTCCACCAGTTTTGATTCGTCATAAGCAGGCCAAGCCTCGTATGCAATCGAACCTTCGTGGCCGAGTTTTTCCCACAGTTCTTCAGCCAAATGCGGCGCAATAGGAGAAAGCAGCTTCACAAAACCTTCAATATATTCTTTCGGCAGTTCATTCGCTTTGTAAGCTTCATTAATGAAGACCATCAGCTGAGAAATGCCCGTGTTAAAACGAAGGGCTTCGAAGTTTTCTGTCACTTTCATGACCGTTTCATGATAGACGCGCTCAAGAGTTTCGCCTGCGCCTTCTGTCACTTTGCCCGTCAGCTCGCCGTTTTCCTCGATAAACAAACGCCATACGCGGTCAAGGAAGCGGCGCGCTCCGTCAAGACCTGATTCAGACCAGGCGATAGATGCATCAAGCGGTCCCATAAACATTTCGTACAGGCGGAGCGTATCTGCTCCGTGAGACGCCACAATTTCATCCGGATTGACGACGTTTCCGCGGGATTTACTCATTTTTTCATTATTTTCCCCGAGAATCATTCCTTGGTTATACAGCTTTTGGAACGGTTCTTTCGTCGGCACGACACCGATATCGTAGAGGAATTTATGCCAGAAACGAGCGTACAGAAGGTGAAGCACGGCATGCTCCGCTCCTCCGATGTAAATATCAACGGGCAGCCATTTATCCAGTTTCTCAGGTGAAGCGAGCTGATCCGGATTTTTCGGGTCGATAAAGCGGAGGAAATACCAGCAGCTTCCCGCCCATTGCGGCATCGTGTTCGTTTCTCTTCTGCCTTTTTTGCCCGTTTCAGGATCAGTGACTTCCACCCACTCTTTAATGTTGGCAAGCGGTGATTCACCTGTTCCGCTCGGTTTGATCTCATCGGTTTTCGGCAGAATCAGCGGCAGCTCTTCCGCCGGAACGGCTGTTGACGTGCCGTCTTCCCAATGAATAACCGGAATCGGCTCGCCCCAATAGCGCTGGCGGCTGAACAGCCAATCACGCAGACGGTATGTCACTTTTTTCTCACCGTTTTTCGTTTCTTCAAGCCAGGCGATCATTTTTTCAATCGCTTCCGCTTTATTCAGTCCGTTCAGAAAGCCGGAATTGACATGCTCTCCGTCTCCCGTGTACGCTTCTTCTTCCGTGTTTCCGCCTTTTACGACTTCTTTGACAGGCAGGCTGAACACTTTGGCGAATTCAAAATCACGTTCGTCATGCGCCGGCACGGCCATTACAGCGCCCGTTCCGTAAGAGGCGAGGACATAATCCGCTATCCAGATCGGCAGCTTTTCTCCGTTTGCAGGGTTTACGGCATATGCGCCTGTGAAGACGCCCGTTTTTGTTTTCGCAAGATCCGTCCGTTCCAGATCACTTTTCGCCTGAACTTCTTTAACATAAGCGTCTACCGCTTCTTTTTGTACAGGTGTCGTGATGGCCTCCACAAGCTCATGCTCAGGAGCCAGTACGGCATAAGCCGCGCCGAACAGCGTGTCCGGTCTTGTCGTAAACACGGTAAACGTATCATCAGTGCCGTCGATCGCGAAATGCACGTTTGCGCCTTCTGAGCGTCCGATCCAGTTGCGCTGCATGTCTTTAATGCTTTCCGGCCAGTCAAGTTCTTCTAAATCTTCAAGAAGCCTGTCCGCATAAGCGGTGATTTTCAGCATCCATTGTCTCATCGGGCGGCGTTCAACCGGATGGCCGCCCCGCTCGCTTTTGCCGTCAATGACCTCTTCGTTCGCAAGCACCGTTCCGAGCGCCGGGCACCAGTTGACCGGCACTTCGTCTACGTAAGCGAGCCCTTTTTCGTACAGCTTGGTGAAGATCCACTGCGTCCACTTGTAATAGTCCGGATCAGTCGTATTGATTTCACGATCCCAATCGTAAGAAAATCCGAGTGATTGGATCTGGCGGCGGAAATTATCTATATTTTGTTTTGTGAACTCAGCCGGATCATTCCCCGTGTCAAGCGCGTATTGCTCAGCAGGAAGCCCGAATGCGTCCCATCCCATCGGATGAAGCACGTTGTATCCTTGCATGCGTCTCATGCGCGAAAGGATATCGGTTGCCGTATAGCCTTCCGGATGTCCGACATGAAGGCCGGCTCCTGAAGGATACGGGAACATGTCAAGCGCGTAAAACTTCGGCTTGTCATTCTCTTCACTGACGGCGAACGTTTTATGATCCAACCAGTAATTCTGCCATTTCTTTTCTATTTTTTCGTGCTGAAAACTCAACGTAAAAACCTCCTTCTGATTGAATACGGCGTATGTAGTCCAAGTATTGACGGGATGAGAAAGATTATATTCAGATTATTCTAAAACTAAAAAAAACTCCCTCATCCCAAAAAGGGACGAGAGATTTTTATTTCCCGCGGTACCACCCTCGTTAGCGCGGTTTTAAGCCGCACTCACTTGATACTTTTAACGCAGTTATGCGTCAGCGGTTTTGCCGCTGCAACTCTGAGGCGAGTTCGGAAACAGACTTGATTGACTTGCACCGGCCGTCAACTCTCTGATTGCAAAATCTGCTTCTTACTGCTCCTCTTCACTGTTCTTATCGCTACCGTAATCTTACCTGTATTTTATAGAATTCTGTTCATAAGTGCAAGCAGGTTTGTATACAATGGGAATGTACCCAGAACGGGTCATGAGCGGGGATATTATTTTGATGGAGGATTTTTTTGCTGGTGTGGTTTTGCTTCGGCCGAATCACTGTTTTGTTCTCTGACAAAATCAAAGCTCCTGAGAACAGCTTCTCCGCCGTAGCCTGCGATTATGGATAAGATGACGAGTTGAATTCCTGAATCGGGGTCAGCGGATAAGACAAGTAAGATGGAAGCAGCCATTCCGATAAAACCATCTTCCAAAAAACCGAGATAGATAAACCGCTTTGTCATTCTGGGTTTCTCCAGCCTGCCTCTCTTTTTCACATGACCGAGAACCCCCATGATGCCTCCAATTACACAAGCAATTATTACCTGATGCAGCATCTTCATCACCTTCCTAAAGCCCTTATTTAGTAAAGCGACTTCAGGCCATCCAGCCCCCTTACGAATACGATGATATTCGATATCTACATACCGGCGATTGAGCAGGAAAGTAAAAAGCTTGTTTCTTCCATTATATGTGAACACATGATCGGTAAGCTTGATGCATTAGATTCATTTTTCACCCAGTGACAATGACCTAGTCACTTACTTAGCAATGTGTGCCTTCCCCTTATATATTCAGTGTATATGAGGACAAGCCCGAATGACAAATTGCAAACTTCGGCTGCTTGAATCAGAACATATGTTATGCTACGGTTACTGTAGATTCATTTAAAAAGGGGAGAAACAACGGCTGAAAAAGCGCACTGCTTTACGGCCAAAAGGGGGTTTTACATGGCTGACTCAAATGTATTCGGAAAACTGGAGCAGCTGGAGCTTATCAAAAAGGCGCTTGATCACGCACGCATCGGCGTGGTGATTACAGACCCCTCTCTTGAGGACAATCCCATCATATATACAAATCAGGGATTTATGGATATGACAGGCTACTCTTCCGAAGAGATATTAGGTAAGAACTGCAGATTTCTGCAAAGCAAAGAAACCGACCGTCAACAAGTCGCGAAAATAAGAAAGAGCTTAAACCAGAAAGAAAAGATCACGGTGCGGCTGAAAAACGTCAAAAAAGACGGCACCCCGTTTTGGAATGAACTCAACATTGATCCTCTGTATGTTGAAGACAAGCTCTATTTTGTCGGTTTTCAAAAAGACATTACAGAGCAGAAAGAATACGAAAAGCTCCTTGAGGATTCCCTCGCAGAAATCACGACGCTGTCAACGCCGATTGTTCCGATCCGAAACGGCATCTCCGCTTTGCCGTTAGTGGGAAACTTAACGGAAGAACGATTTGATTCAATCGTGACAACTTTGACGGACATATTAACCGCATCTAAAGATGATTACTTAATTATAGACTTATCAGGTCTGGCCGAGGTAAACGAACAGACCGCAGACCGGATTTTCAAATTGCACCATCTGCTTAAATTAATCGGCACGGAATTGATTATCACCGGGATCAAGCCTTCCCTCGCCATGAGAATAAATCAGCTTGATGCCAGCTTTTCTTCATTAAAGACATATTTAAACGTTAAGGACGCGGTCAACGTGCTTCCGGTCGTATAAACAAAAAAATCCCGCCGAAACAGCGGGATTCTTTTATGTCGTCATCGCACTTGGACGTTTTGTTTATTAACGGTTTTCAAGCGTTTGTCGTACAGCACCGTCGCTGCGATGCTGACAACAAGAAGCACCATCAGGATCAACAGCAGCACGCTCATGCCGTACTGATCAACCAGCACGCCGCCAAGGAGCGGCCCGATCATTCTGCCGCCCGTCGCCGCACTGTTGACGAACCCTTGGTAAAACCCTTCTTTCCCCTTAGGCGCAAGCTGATTGGCAATGGTAGGCACGGCAGGCCAGACAAGCATTTCTCCGACGGTTAAAATCACCATTGCGGTGAGGTACATCGGAAATTGCTTGGCGCTGAGAAGCACGCCGAACGAGACGATAAAAATACAAAAGCCGATGACCATCTGCGTTTTTAACGCACCGGACCATTTTTTCAGAACAGCTCCTATGAGAGGCTGTCCGGCGACAATTAATATTCCGTTTACGGTCCAGAGCACACTGTATAATGAAAGCGGCATACCGATGCTTTGAGTATGTGACGCAACGGTTGTGGACCACTGCGAATAGGCAATCCACCCGAGAACATACCCGCCGCTCAATATGAGAAGCGCCGGAAATTTCGTTCTGCTGCTGACAGGCTCGTAGTCCAGGACAGAAACCTGGCTCGCATTTCCGGTTTTGATATTTCGAAACCCGAAAAATACGATAAGGAAAAACAGCACATACAGCAAAGCATTGGCTAAAAACACGTACGTAAACGAGTACGCCGCAACCATCCCGCCGAGTGCCGAGCCCACGGCGACACCTGCGTTCTGAGCTACATAGATCGCATTAAAAGCTCTCCGCCCGCCTTCTTTCCATACCGCTCCCGCCATGGCATAACTGGCCGGAAACACGATACCGGAACCGAAGCCGACAACGGTGAGCAGCCAAATATAAACGGGCCATTGGTGAAACAGAACGAGTCCGAGAAGACTAGCTAATGTGATCATAATGCCCAGCATAATGGATTTGAATCCGCCGATTTTATCAAACAAAAATCCGCCGCATAAATTCCCCGCCACACTGGCACCGGAATTCAGCATCAGAACAATCCCCGCAACAGTCAGCGATTTCCCTAAATGATTATGAATATAGATCGTATTCAGCGGCCACAAAAAAGATGCGCCCGTCACATTGATAAACATTCCGATGATTAATATCTTCAAAGCGCGCGGCATACCGATCCCCCTCTCTCTATAAAAAACCCCATGAAAAAACGGAAACCGCAAGCCGCGGCTCCGTATCGAACACGTTATCATAGCACATTCATTCTATCGCCGCGGACGTCTTTTTTCAACATCAGAATCCGAAAAAAATAATGCCGGAATGTTGAAAAAATTACAAATGATTGGATTCACAAAAACAGGCCGGCCTCACGCTCTTTTCCTCAGCAGCCAAAACGGAATATACAGAATAAAAAAGCTCAATATCACCGCCGCTTCCATTGATAGAAGATACCACGGCCAAGGTCCGAAAACATTCAGAAGCGAAGCGGTCTTCGGTTTTTTCATTAAATATAGGTAATTTGCATTCAGCACACGATCAATAAAAAAGACACACGCCCCGTACAGATTTACGATCAGCACCGATACCCACAGCCCGCGCGCCGACGGCCTGTACCTTTCTGAAGCAGCCATGAATAGACAGGTAAGAAAAACACAGCCGTGGGAGACGAAAAACACGATGTACCGAAAATGAGGGAAAGAATACGCCCCTAAATCAGGTGTTGCCATCGCCTGTATAGCGCTGCCCAAACCGGCAAAATAGAGGAAGGCGAACAGTTTTTTGCTTTTTGTCATGACCATCAGCATCGCCAAATAGACGGAAAGGTCGCTCAGCTGCAGCGGCAGAGCTGTTTTCAGCGACCAGGCATGATGACAAAGCAGCCATATATGATAGCTGATCTGCGACACGGCAAGGAGAATGAATAGTACATAGCGGAAAACGCGATTCGGCCGGCCGTGGTTGAGCTTTTTCCGGAACATGATCACGCCCGCCCCCAGCAATCCGATGATCAACAGCGTGAAAATGTGTTCCTTGGAAAAAAGATGAAAGGCCCCTGTTTCAGATTTCAATTGAAAATACTTCTGCATAAGGCTCCCCCGCGCGAAAAAATGACGTATGTCTATTCTTTTAAAAATCGCTTTCTTCTATTCATACAAAAAAAGCCTCCGCTTATGCGGAGGCTCCTCAACTTGTTTTACAAGGCGGATTGAATGACCTTTTTATAGTATAGCACCGACAGCATGCCGAAGATGGAGTACAGCAGCGTATACAGCGCCATGACGATGATCATCGGCGTCCACACTTCCGTTCCGAATAAAAACCATCCTGACTGAACGGCAAAATAGCTGTGGAACAGCCCGAGAACGAGCGGAATCCCGAAATGATACGCCTGCTTCCGGCGGATGCCTTTCAGCAGATCTCCCGTTGTGAAGCCGAGCTTCCGCAATATCGTGTAATCAGCCTTCTCATCCTCACACTCGCCCATTTGTTTAAAATAAAGGATACAGCCTGAGGTGATCAGAAAGGTTAACCCCAAAAAGCCGACAATAAACATGATCAGCCCCATGTTTTTCTTTTGGGTGTCAGCCGTTTCAAATTGCGAAAGCGCGCCGTCTGAATAGTGCTGCGCCTGAAACAGACCATCAGCTTTTTGGATGTCCTCTTCACGTTTGAGTGTAATGCCGAAAAACCGATTTGATTTTCCCTGAATGGACGGGTCGATATCTTTCTCGATCCGGTCGAATACCTGCTGCGTGACGATAACGGTCGGCAGCCCTCCGCTTGTAAATGTATATGACAGGAGGAAGTCGTTCTTCAAGCCCTTATACGCCAGCGGTATTTTATCCGTTTTGCCGTTTATATCAATGGAACCTGACGTTTTCAGGTCGAGAAATCTTTTCATCATATCATTATATCCGGTAAACACGGCTTCTCCGTCAGAAAGCTCCGTCCCTTCTGCGTCTTTCTCGCTTATAATCGGCAGCGCCAAGCTGGACGGGTCTTGTTGAAAGTTTTTCATATCGCCGTTTATGATGTTCTTCATATTGACACCGGCTTGAATGGTCTTGATTGTTTTCACTTTGTGTTCAATTCCGTCTTTCTTCAATAAAGCGGTAAATGAGTCAGTCTCCTTTTGGTTATCAAACGCAAAGTCCGCGGCTGTATTTTGCTCAGCCGATTTTTCCGCGGAGTAGTACGAGATATAGCTTAAAGACAGCAAACCGATTGCCAGCGCCGAAAGAGTCGTAATAATCGTCAGCAATACGGCGTTTGACTTCATCCGGAACATGATGGATGACAAAGACAGCACTTCACTGACATTCAGATACCCGCCTTTTGATTTCCGGATGAGATTTGCCAGAAAGCTGACCGAACCTTTATAAAACAGATAGGTTCCGATAATGACCGAGCCGAGAATAAACACCATTGCCGAAAACAGTTCATTCATGCTCGTAAAACTGCCTCCGAATAAATGCGCGGACACGGCATAGCCGGCGATAATGGCCGCGATACCGACAACGCCGATCGACATCTGCACCCAAGAAAGCCGTCTTATGCCGCTTTCTGACGATGACGCGGTTTTAAATAAAGACAAAATGCTTTGCCGTTTAATAAATAAGTAATTCATCACCATAATCAGCAGGTAAATTGCCCCGAACACAATTAACGTCTGAACGAGCGCCTTGCTTGAAAAAAACAGTGAGACAGAGGCTTTCACACCGACTGTATGAAACAGCATCATCATACATAATTTCGAGAGAGAAAAGCCGGCAAAAATACCGATCCAAATCGATCCGAAATACAAAATGAAATTTTCTGTGCTGAGTATGCGGAAAATGTGCATTTTCGTCATGCCGATTAATCGGAATAAGCCGATTTCCCGGCCGCGCCGTTTAATAAAAATGGTGTTGGCGTATAAAAGAAATACCGACACGATCGCCACAAGCAGTACAGAGGCGGCCCGGATTGCCGCCGCTCCTTTTATGGAGCTTTTCATTTCATCAAGCGCCGGATCGTATTGCATCGTTACAAATGCGAAATAAAGGGCGGCGCTGAACACCAGCGCAAAAACGTAAAGGTAATAGTTTTTCATATTCTTTTTCAGATTCTGGAAGATCAAATGATGAATACTCATGCCTGAACCCCGCCCAATACACTTTGCGTTTTCATAATATCCTGAAAAAAGTCCGGTCTGTCCTGGCCGCCTTTATTCAGCTGTGTATACACACGGCCGTCTTTAATGAAAACCACACGGCCGGAATAGCTGGCGGCAACCGGATCATGCGTCACCATCACAATGGTGGCGCGGCGTTTTTGATTTAGACGGCTGAGTTTATTCAGTAAATCCATGGCAGCCTTTGAATCGAGCGCTCCGGTCGGCTCATCAGCAAAAATAATGCCCGGTTCGTGAATAACAGCTCTTGCGGCAGACGTCCGCTGTTTTTGCCCGCCGGAAATTTCACTCGGATACTTATGTCGCAAATCATAGATCCCAAGCTCCTCTGCCGTCTCGGCAAATCGCAGGTCCGCCTCTTTCTTAGACATTTTCGTAATGGATAACGGCAGGAGTATGTTTTCCTTCACGGTCAGCGTGTCCAATAAATTATAATCCTGAAAAATAAAGCCGAGATGCCGTTTTCTGAATTCGGCAAGCTGTTTTTCTTTCATGGATGTAATCTCCGTCTCATTCAGTTTAATGGTGCCCGCGCTCACTTTATCAATGGAGGAAAGCACATTCAAAAGGGTCGTTTTCCCTGATCCCGACGGGCCCATAATGCTGACGAATTCCCCTTTGTGAATCTGAAGATCAATTCCTTTCAGCACCTCTTGTTTATTCAGCTTGTTTCCGTAGCTTTTTTGGATATTGCCTGCTTCTAAAATCATCGCGTTATGATTCTCCTTTTACATTGGTTATCTTTATTTTAAAAACAGAAGCCGTTTTTTTCGTTTGATTAAGCGAACAAAAGAGAAAAGCATGTGACACTTTTGTCACATGCTGAACATGCTGACGGCATCGTTCTGTTTCGGAAACACCAAGGTAAAAACCGTGCCGCTTTCCGGCTCAGAGCGCACGCTGATCCGGATGAGAAGAGGAGCCGCAGCTTTTTGAGCCAAATACAGGCCCATCCCCGTTGATGCGTGATCTCGCCTCATTCGCGTCGAGGTAAATCCCTTTTCAAAAATGCGCGGAAGATCTTTGGGCTCGATGCCGATGCCGCGGTCTTCGATATCCACATGCACCTGGCTGTTTTGTTCATAGCTTTTTACGGTAATGTCATCCGCCTCACTGTATTTGACGGCATTGCTTAACAGCTGCCTGATGATGAAGGAAAGCCATTTTCCGTCACTGTGAACGTCTGGTGAATCAAGCTGAATGTCAAACCCGATCCCTTTTTGTATACACCATGATTGCAGATTTTTAATTTCTTTGAAAACGAGCGGTCTGAGCTGAATGCGCTGGAATGATAAATCATTTTCAATAAAGGACAATCGTTTCTGATGAAGCTGCTGGTCCAGAAGATGGTGAATCCGCAGCCATTCATACAGCAAAGGGGCTTTCAACGGCTGTTCATCAAGGCGCTCGATCATGAGATGCATCGCTGTCAGCGGTGTTTTGACCTCGTGAATCCATGACATCAGATCGTCCTTTTCATGCTCTGACGCCGTCTGAAGATGAAGTGAACTTTTTCTTAACTGCTCTGTCTGCCCTTCAATGCTTTCTTCAACGATAGACTCAAACGGACTTTCAGGCGCTTTAAGATAAGACATGTCTAAATTGGCGTCCCACTCTCTTAAGCTTTTATAATAGGCGGTCTCTTTACGATAGCCGAACAAGAGAAATACAAGAAACACAAGAAGCGACAGGTAAACGAAATACAGCACCGAAAAAAACGGAATAGACGGATCAATATATGCCGCAAAAAGGAGCACAGCCTGCTGCAAAAGAAACATCGCGATCCAGCTTTTTCTTTCGAGCAGAAATGATTTAATCATAAAGACCGTCTTCTTCCTTTGCGATGTATCCCTGCCCCACCTTGGTTTCAATCATTTTCCCGATGCCTAATTGATCGAGTTTTTTCCGCAGCCGGTTGACATTTACCGTCAGCGTATTATCACTGACGAAACGCTCATCATTCCATAGGCTTCTGATGAGTTCTTCCCGGCTGACGATTTTATTTTTCTGCTCAGCCAGCAGTTTTAAGATCAGCATTTCGTTTTTGGTCAGCTCGACCGAACCGTTTTTACGGCTGACCGTGTTGGTTTCTGTGTCAATGACCGCCCCGCACCATCTTTTCATCAGCGCCGGTTCTGTGCCGTATTGGTGCACACGGCGGAACACCGCCTGTATTTTCGCGATTAACACATCAAAGTGAAAAGGCTTCTGAATAAAATCATCTGCCCCGAGCTGCATCGACATGACCATATCCGCGGGATGATCGCGCGAGGACAAAAAGAGAATCGGCACGTTTGATTGGGAGCGTATCATTCTGCACCAATGAAAGCCGTCAAATTTCGGCAGCTGTACATCAATGATCACCAAATCAGGCTTGATTTCGGAAAACTCCCGGATGACCCGGCTGAAATCTTTTATTCCGTGCACCGCAAATGACCAGCCCGTTAATCTCTCTTTCATCTCGTGAAATAAAGTGTTATCATCTTCTATTAACAAAATGTGAAACATGGTATCCGCCCTTTTCTGATAAATAGAGGAAAAACCGGCTGATGTCCAGCCGGCTTTTTTCCTTTACAGTTCTCTTCTTAATGCGGTCAGAACGTTGGTTTTTGTCGCTTTGCGGGCCGGATTCATACCGGAAATCACCGCGACCCCCGCACAAATGACAACTGCGATCACAACGAGGCTGAGCGGGATATAGGAGAAGGTATAATGAAGATCTTCAGCTCCGGTATTTCCCCCTACCGCTTTCAAAATAACCGGCACAGCCAGATTGACGGCAAAACTCACTCCGTAAGAAATGATAATCCCGATGACAGAACCTAATATCCCGATATAGGCGCTTTCCATCAGGAACATTCTGCGGATGATGGACGGGCTTGCGCCGATCGCTTTCATAATCCCGATTTCCTGCGTTCGTTCCGTCACCGCCATCGTCATCGTGTTGAAAATACCGATAGCAGAAATCACGACGGCGATAAAGCCGACAAAGATCAGGCCGATTTTAAAGACGAGGAAAAAGGTGTTGACGCCCTTCAGCTCGGTAGTGACAGATCTGACATAAAAGCCGTCATCCGTGAGGTCATGGGTAAGCTGATCGACATGATCGAATTTGTCCGCATACACATTGATGCTTTTTTCCGCATTTCCATTCTTCAGATCCAAGAATGTCGAGAAGTCTTTCTTGAATTGATCACTCACAAAAATATTTGTATCCTCCATCCAATCTTGGGACGGTTTTTTTGTAATTCCGACTACTTTAAAGTCGTACGTTTTCGTTTTCTCAACGTCTCCGTCTTTGTTTGTTTTGGAGATGCTCAGCTGTATCGTTTTATTAAGCAGGTCTTTCGTATAGCCTTTTGGTTTTTTCACCTCCGACATGTCGCCTTGGTGATCCTTTAACTCTTTGTCGTAAGCGTCAGCCTCTTTTTTCGTCAATAGGTTCTTCGCAAAATCATAGCCGACCACGATTTCATTCTCTGTGCGGGCGACTCTTCCCTGATCAAGCTCCATATTGGCTTTGACTTCATCGTTCATGTTTGTCAGCACAATGGCTGAATCTTCATTTGTTCGGTTTCCCAATGACGCTTTGTTCGGTTCATACACTTGTGTTCTTTCAACGACAGACTTGACATTTTTATACTTTTCCAAGTCTGATTTCTTCACGGCTTTTCCGTTTTCTTGGCCGAGTACGTTGATTTCCGTAACAATTTGCTGGCTCATCGTAATGTCTGTAATCGTTTTTTGGATGCCGAATCCGACGGAAGCCAGCACCACTAAAAACGCGCACGCCATTGTCGTCGCCAGCACCGTCATGAAAACACGCAGCCGGTTTTTCTTCATATTTCTTCTGATAAAGTGAATCTGATCCTTAAATCTCAACAGTAACGCCCCCTTTTAATACACCGTCATGCAGCTGGAATTTTGAATGCGCGATCGAAGCGACTTCATCGTCATGCGTAATGATGACAAATGTAATCCCGCGCTCCCGGTTCAGCTGCTGAATTAATGCAAGCACCTCAAGTTCCGTCTCTGAATCAAGGCTTCCCGTCGGCTCATCAGCTAAAATAATCGACGGATTTAAAATCAGGGCTCTTGCGATACTGACACGCTGCTGCTGGCCGCCTGACAGCTCATTCGGATAATGATTCGCATGATTCTCAAGTCCGACCCGTTTCAGCATATCCGCGACTTTCTGCTTGCGTTCAGACGGTTTGACGCCTTTTAAGGCAAGCGGCATTTCAACATTTTCATAGGTTGTCAGACTCGGAATGAGCTGAAAACTTTGAAAAATAAAGCCGAAATGCCCGAGGCGGAACTGCGCCCACTCTTTTTCACTGAAGCCCGTCACATCAGTGCCGTTAATGACGATACGGCCCTTCGTCGGCGCTATGTACCCGGATATTAAATTCAGAAGTGTTGATTTTCCGGAACCGCTCCGACCGACGATACAGGCAATTTCCCCTTTTTCAACGGTCAAAGAGACATCCTTCAATACCGGAACCTCACTCTCTCTGCCTTTCCTGCCGATTTTAAATGAATGATCAATATGCTGTACTTCTATCACGTACACCACTCCCCCTTATATCTGTTTCGTTTTTTTATAGATGAAGTAATAACTGATGAAAAACCCGATAACCGCGCCGATAAGCATGCCGAATATGTAACCGGTATACGAACCGTTATAAGCATATCCGCATACCCCCGCACTTCCCAGCATACTGAGCACCATGACGAGCACTTGAATGGTGCGTTCAATGTGTTTGCTTAGGATAAAATGTCCGCTTCGTTCACTCGGCGTTTTCAGGAAATTCGCATAGCCGAATAGATAGAAACAAAATCCCATTAATGCGGAGATTAACAATGCGTGTTTCATGTAATACATCCATGATAAATGAATGTAAGCGGCAGGCATGAAATAGATCAGAAACCCGCTCCAAGGGAAATCAATATCCGGCACAGCCTGCCTGCCAAAAAGGAACTCAGCGTTTAACAGGTAAATCGTCATAACCACGATCGGAAAGACGGAAACCGTGAACGCTGTGATCAGCTGCGCCGCTAAATTGCCCGTTATCGTGCCGGCAGCTGTCACTAATGCATAAATCATCAAGCTGATGACCAGCATCCCTGAGCTGAACGATTGAAAATGATGGACAGCGTCAGGTTTAAGCGCTAGAAACAATAGGTCAGATACTCCGTAAGAAACAAATTGCGAGCCGGCTAACACGGCTGCTCCCAAGAAAAACTTCGTATGAAATATCCGGCTTCTCGAATACGGAAGACTCAGTGTAAACATCCTTTCAGCCCGGCCTCCTCTTATCAGAAAAAGCCCCATCATAACCGGAGGAATGAAATGCAGCCCAATCAAATTCCGATTGCTGTAATCAATGCTGAACGTACAAACTGAACCTGAATATTGATGAAGCGCACTCAAACAATCCTTATAGTGAAAATACTCATTTATAATTGCCAAAGGGCCTAAAATAGCTAAGAACCCCGCTGTAAGGAGCAGCAGCGTCTGCCGCTGCTTCCATTCTTTATAAAGCAAACCGCTAATCGGCACCTTGCCTTCCTCCAAACTGTTCATTTTCAAACAGATCTACATATGCTTTGACTTCCTGTAAACCGTAAAATAACTGATGAAAAACCCGATAATCGCGCCGAAGATAATGCCGGCTAAATAGCCGAACATCGTGTCTGTGACCCCATATCCGAAAACGCCGAAACCCATAACAGCAAAGGCAATCACCAAGATCTGCACCGGCCGGTCCAATTTTCTCCAAAGAAAGAATCTGCCGTTCCGTTCATTCGGATGTTTCAGAAAGCTGACATAACCGATCAGATAAAAGACAAGGCTCATCACAATCGGAATGATTAAAACCAAATCCCTTTCTCTGATCCAGTCGTTAAACACATATCCAATAGGGGTTACAAATATAAAAAGACGGGATTCGATATAACTGCTGATAAAAGAAAATTGATCTCCGACACTAAAATCGAAAACGACCTCCAAATTCGCGGCCGGCAGACCGATGAGTAAAAAGGGCAGAACCGTGACGGTAAACGCCGTTAACAGCTGGGCGAATATCTGTCCCGTTAATGCGCCGGATGCCATTAACAAGGCGTAAGCCATAAAACTGATGACAATCATTCCGATTGAAAAATGATCAAAATCGTACGTATGGCGCGGTTTCAGCAAAGATATCAGCAATGACGCCGCTCCATAGCCTATCGCCTGAGGAACAACAATGACTGCCCCGCCGAGCCAGAATTTCATCTGAAAGATTTGGCCTCTGCTGTAAGGCATGCTTAACAAAGCATCCATCGTTCCCTTTGTCCGTTCCAAGCCTAATAAGAAGACAGCAATGATGACACTCACAACCCAGCTGAAGGAAAGAGGCGACCCATTCGTATAATTGACAACGAATTCACAATCTTGAAGAGCTGGGTTATTCAAACATTCTTGATATGTTGAGTAGTTGTTATAAACCATAAAAGGGTTTGCCGCCATTAAAAGAATGCCGCTGCATAAAAACAACCACTGATTTTTCTTCCATTCTGTGTACAACAATCCCCGCGGTATCATTCCGGTCCTCCTCTCTTACACATGCTTCGTTTTTTTATAAATCACAAAATAACTGACTAAAAATCCGACCGCTCCCCCGACAATCATCCCGGCCACATACCCTGTCATCGTATGTCCCGTCGAGTACCCCGCCAGGCCAAAACCGAGAACGGCGATTATGATCACCACAATCTGAATGGGCCGGTCAAGCTGTCTCCAGAGAAAAAAACGGCCGTTCCGTTCCACCGGCTGCCTGACATAGCAAAAGTACCCGATGGCATAAAATACAATGCTCATCACTGCCGGGATAATTAATATATACTTGCTGGCAGATACCCAATCTGTATCAATGTACATGATCGGATTCAAGTATTGAAAAAGATTGTATACTTTGATATAAGCATCGACTGACGGCATCAGCTCATACATGCCGGCTCCGAAGATGACTTCTACATTGGACAATGGCAACGTAATGATCAAGTATGGTGATATCGACACAGTAAACGCCGTTAACAGCTGGGCGAACGTATTGCCCGTTAAGCAGCCTGCGCTCGCAACCAATGTAAAAGCCAAAACACTCACAATAATCTCTCCGACGCTGTAATGGTGAAAGAAATATACGCGCTCAGGCTTTAACAGAAGAATGAGCAGCTCAGCCAGCCCGTAGCCGATCACCTGAGCGCCGGTAATGAGCGCCGCCCCGAGCCAAAATTTAGTGTGAAACACCTGAGCGCGGGAATAAGGCAGACTGAACAGCGCATCAATCGTTCCTTTCGTACGCTCCAGTCCGAATAAGCAAACCGCTAAGATGACAGCGGGCGCCCAGTTTAAGTTCAGCATTCCGCTCTCCAGAGAATTCACATAAAAGTTACAATATGCTTCCGGGGTGTCCAGACAGCCTTGATAGACCAGATAGGTATTTAACACTTCAAACGGATTGACCGCCGCTAAAAAAATACCGACCATCACAAGAACAGTTCGATTCTGCACCCATTCCCTGTACAGCAATCCCCTGTCTACCATCTTCGGTTCCCTCCAAACTTCGCGATGAAGACTTCTTCTAAGTTCACAGGAAGTTCGTTCCATACTTTCGGCTGCAGCTCTTGCAGAAAGTTCTTTTTCTTTTCATCGTTCTTTTGAATCAGCACCGTATAAAACACACCGGCATGGTCGAGAATCGGTATGTTTTGTTCTCTGATCTTCAAGGCGACGTTTTCTTCAAATGCCATTTGGATTTTCATGTACTCTTCCTTCATATCATCCAAGTCCATCACATTCGTCAGCTGATTTCCTTCCAAAAACCCGATCCGGTTGCACATTCGCTCAATATCTTCTAAACGGTGTGAGGTAATCAGAATGCTCGTTTCCCGTTCAGCCACTTCATCCACCATAAGCTGAAGCACATCATGACGCGTTACGGCGTCAATTCCGTCCGTCGGTTCATCCAAAAGGATAAGTGCCGGGCGTGAAGCAAAGGCAAGGACGAGCGCAAGCTGTTTTTTCAGGCCTGTCGATAATTCACGGTATTTCTTCGTTTCCGGAATGCCGTACCTGTTCATCAGCTCATTGGCGTAAGTCACATCAAAATTCGGATAGATTCTGCTTATAATCGCAACAAGCTGTTTATATGTATACTTGTCATAAAAAGGATTTTCAACAGGCATATAAATGATGTTCTGTTTTACTTTCGGATGCCGCTTTATTTCCACCTGATTAAATAAAACCGTCCCTTGATCCGGCAGCAGAATCTGCTGAATGAGCCGGAGCAGTGTTGTTTTCCCTGATCCGTTTCGCCCGAGCAGCCCGAAAATCTCCCCTTTTCCGATGGTGAGCGAAATATCCTTGAGCACTTCTTTACCGTCTATCGTTTTTGAGAGATTCCGCAATTCAATCATGATCCTTGCCTCCTTTCACATCAGCGCTGATTTCCTTTATCCATTCCTGCAGCTTCTCCAGCTCAACTCCCGCGTAATGGGCATCGATGATGAGCTGTTTCAATTGCTCTTTTATCATCGTCATCTTCCCTTCAACCAATGTCGTTTTTGCATTCTCCGATATATACGTTCCTCTTCCCCTCAGCGTTTCAATGACACCATCGCGTTCGAGCTCCTTGTACGCTTTGCTGACTGTGTTCGGATTGGCGATAATGATCGTTGCCAATTCCCTGACAGAAGGAAGTTTATCCCCCGGCTTCATGATCCCTTTTAAACAAAGCTCTTTCAGTTGCTGTATGATCTGCTCATAAATCGGAGTTGAGCTTCTCGGATCGATTTGAATCATTTACTTCCCTTCTTTCTTTTACGAGCTGCTCTCTTTCTTTAAATGTTCTGCCATTGAAAACCGATGACGACAAGAACGACAAAAAGACTGCTGGCCAAAACCGAGGCGGCGATAATAAGAGGCACATCTTGTTTTACGGATCTTTTGTTTTTCATGAAAGTTCCCCTTCCCTATGCTTAACATTTATATGTCGATTTCATTTTTTGAGTGTTTTATGTGTATTACATCAAGTAGTACACATAATACAATAAACACACTCCGCCCTATTGTCAATTCTTTTTTTAAAAAAATACAAAAAAACCCGCCGGGATTCCGGCAGGTTTGCTGAACCATTTGAAACGGCGCGGTCAGTAATCAAAATTACGCTGCAAAATCATATTGTTTTGCAAGGTCTGCAGCTGCAATCTCATTCGGTAAAGCTGCTCTCTTTGCTGATCATTCGCAGATAATGACAGCTTGTTTAATTCATTCACCGCGTTTTCAAGCATCATTTGCGCTTCACTGTACTCATTATCATTATAATGCTCTTGTTTCGAAGCGGTCATAAATTGCTCATTCGCAAATTCATACGCCTGTTCGCTTCTTTGGAGATGTTCATCTACTGATTGTCTTGTTGCCAACGAAACCCCTCCTCAGTGAATGGGAAATCAAACTTAGTTTGAGCGGACCAAAAATAATAACACCCGAAGGTTGAAGGAAAGAGAACCAAATTTTCCGTGTTTAACTAAAGGAATGAGAATCCTGCCTGCAGTCATAATAAACAAAAGAAAGCCGCATCCTGTTTTCAGATTGTGAACCCCCATCATTCATGCTACAATTTTAGGATGCATCTGATGTGAGGGAGGCTTTTTGAACATTGAACGAGAATAACCCTTTTCCTTATTCAAATACGGAAAAACGGTACCATACATTAAATTATCATCTGCGGGAGCATTTCGGGCATAAAGTGTTTAAAGTCGCGCTTGACGGCGGTTTTGACTGCCCCAATCGGGACGGCACGGTTGCACACGGAGGCTGCACATTCTGCAGCGCGGCGGGCTCCGGCGATTTTGCCGGCAATCGGGCCGATGACTTACTCACGCAATTTCACGATATCAAAAACCGCATGCACGAAAAGTGGAAAGACGGCAAATATATCGCATATTTCCAAGCGTTCACGAATACGCATGCCCCGGTAGAGGAGCTGCGTGAAAAATTCGAATCCGTCCTCAAGCTTGACGGCGTTGTCGGCATGTCTATCGCGACCCGTCCGGACTGCCTTCCGGACGATGTCGTGGAATATTTGGCCGAACTGAATGAGCGGACATATTTGTGGGTTGAACTCGGGCTGCAGACCGTGCATGAGCGGACCGCCCTTCTGATCAACCGCGCCCATGATTTTGACTGCTATGTTGAGGGTGTCAATAAACTGAGAAAACACGGCATCCGCGTTTGTTCCCATATCATTAACGGGCTTCCGCTTGAAAACAGGGACATGATGATGGAGACGGCCAAAGCCGTCGCTGATTTGGATGTACAAGGCATTAAAATTCACCTGCTTCACTTATTAAAAGGCACACCGATGGTGAAGCAATATGAAAAAGGAAAGCTGGAATTCCTTTCACAAGAAGAATATGTAAGTCTTGTATGTGATCAGCTCGAAATCATTCCCCCGGAAATGATCGTTCACCGCATTACGGGAGACGGGCCGATCGAATTAATGGTCGGACCGATGTGGAGCGTCAATAAGTGGGAAGTACTGGGCGCCATTCAAAAAGAGCTGGAAACACGGGGAAGCTATCAAGGAAAGCTCTTCAGAAAGATCGGGGAGGAGACCGCCCTATGACCTTGATTCACATCCTCCCTTTCAGTAAAGAATTGCTGAAGTCCGCCGCACAGGAAGGTGATATCACAGTTGACGCGACGATGGGCAACGGACATGATACATATTTCCTGGCCGGCCTTGTCGGTGAGACAGGACATGTCCATGCCTTTGATATTCAAGCGGACGCACTCGCTAAAACGAAGGAGCGGCTCGGTGCCGACTTCGGCCCGCGCGTCACGCTTCACCATAAGAGCCATGATCAAATAAAGGCATCGCTGCCTGAAGATGCGCACGGTCGTGTGGCTTGCGCCGTGTTTAATCTCGGCTATCTGCCCGGCGGCGATAAAAGCATTACGACAAACGGCCACTCAACCATTTCCGCGATCGAACAGCTCCTTGAACTGCTGAAGGAGAACGGGCTGATCGTTCTCGTTGTGTACCACGGGCATCCCGAAGGCAAGACGGAAAAAAGTGCATTACTGGAGTACTGCAGCAATCTTGATCAGGAAAAAGCGCGCGTGCTGAGCTACGGCTTTCTCAACCAGCGAAACGACCCACCGTTTATTATAGCGATTGAAAAGAAATCTGCCGGCAAATAAAGAATCGGCCTGTCATAAGCGGGCCGATTCTTTTTGTGTTTACTTTTTCTGAAAAATCAATTACTATGAAACAATGGAAAAAAGTTCATCTTTTAAGTGTAACATCTGGGAGGAGCGGCAGTTTGAATATTCTTCGCATCATATTTTCAAGTGTTCCCTATGTGATGTTCGTCATCATTTTATCAAGACATTTAGGATTTGAGTTCGCAAAAACCTATTACTGGTGGTTTGCTGCATTTTTTGTCATCGGGCTGATCGGCAAATTCGCAATGCACCTTGCGGCAAAAAAGAAACCGTTAAAAAAAGAGACAGCGTAAAATGCGCATGTCTCTTTTTCATCAGAAATATTAAGCGTAAGCACTTTCACCCATTACGAACTTTTCGTCCAAGCCATCTTCTGAAATTTGCGGTAGGCTCTTCCGTTGATATAAAAGAAAAATGACGTTTTTCCGCTTGCCCTGATCAGCTTTCGCGCGAGGCGGCCCATTTCTTTTTGGCCGGCGACTTTGTCATCGGATAAATAGACGCCGAGCAGCCCCCTGTTGATCAGCCGGTGAAAATTTTCATGCGGAATGCCTTGCAAATGTTCATCCGCTTTTTCAATAAAATGCTGCAGTCTCTGCATCATTTCTTCATGAGACTGATAATACGTACAGAAATTCAGATCGCCTTCAAGCAGATCCTCTTCCTGGTCAATTAAATAATCGAGCAGTATGTGCAGCCCTTGTATGTACGGAAAATAACTGCTGCGGATTTTCTCAGCGGTATGTTCGTTAAAATCAGACTGGAATGAGTAAGCGACGAGACAGAAAATGCCTAACGTCGATCCGGCGCAGGCCGAGAACTCAAACCACTCCATTTCCGGAAGCTGTGACCGGTACTGCTCAAACCAGCCTTTAAGCCTCGGCACGCGTTCATGCTCAACGACATGCTTATGAACCTGAAGATCGCAATAATAATCACACAGCTCAAGCAAATAAGGTTTAATGATACCGTAATGTTCTATTGACCCGAGCACCCGCTGGCATGTTCTCACCAGCTCATGAAGATAACCGCCGTCATCCCGCTCGTCTCTGTACTGATAGTACGGCCGCACCTCGGCGCCGACCGTCAGCGCGTCACGCATGGAGAGATGAAGCATGCGGAAGTCCTCGGGATCAAGCGAGGTGCTGCGGTCGCACAGATTGTCCAGATAATCACTGATTGTCTGATACGCGATGATAAATTGCACGCATTTCTGTTTCTGCTCTCCCGAAAGCAGGGCTAAAATGCCGCCGCCTTCACAATGAAACGATTTATCGCGGATACTTGCGGCCGCCTGCTGCCGCAGTTCGGTATTTTTAATGGAATCTGATTTTTCCCGCCACATGTTCAATTCCTGATGAACGAGCGGAAAAATTTCCCGATACACTTTTGCCATAAGGTTAAAAGGATGTTCCGGTACTGTCAACATATGCACCCCCAGCGAATTCAAATATACTGATCTGTAAAGGCTTTTGCCGCCTTAAACACAGTTTCTCTTTCCGGTTCATTAAAAATTTCATGATAAAGCCCTTCCCATTCCCGGTACGATTTATTATGGGAAGCCACACCGGAAAACCATTTGCGGACCTTCATTTTATCGACGATTTTGTCATCACCGCCCTGCATAAGCAAAAGCGGCACCTTTAAAAACGCATCAGTCGGCACCATAGCGGCATCAATGGTTTTTAAAAGCTCTCTGTACCATCTTACGGATACCTTCGTGACATATAAAGAATCGTTTTGATCCGCTTCAATCATATCCGCATTCCTCGTTGCCATATCAGGTGATAAGCCGGAATCCACTCTGAGGGACGGAGCGAGGACGTTCAGTCCTTTAGACGCAAAATCAAGGACTTTATTGACTTTTATTTGCAGACCCAGACAAGGTGATGATAAAATGAGTGCCGTAATGCGGGGATTTCTCTGCTGCTTAAACCATTCTATCGCAATCAGTCCGCCCATGCTGTGGCCCAAAAGGAAAACGGGCGCTTCAAGCGTTCTCGCTTTATCAATCCATATATCTACTTCATCAATGTATTCTTGGAAAGAGCGAATATGCCCTCTGGCGCGGGTCGACGTTCCCTGACCGGGCAAATCGCCCATCACCACGTTATATCCGAAAGATCTCCACATTTCAACGAGCCATTTATAGCGCCCGTGGTATTCGCTCGCCCCGTGGATAATGACAATGGTACCGACGGGCCTGTCTGCTTTCCAAGTCCACATGCAGTTCACCTCTTACATAAATTTAGAGAAAGAAGGATGAGACATGATAATCTACCCTTATAAACAATTTACGCCTGACATACATCCTGAAGCGTTCATTGCGGATAACGCCGTCATTACGGGCGACGTCGTGATCGGAGAACAATCGAGCATTTGGTTCTCAGCCGTCATCCGGGGGGATGTTGCGCCGACAAGGATCGGAAAAAGAGTCAGCATACAAGACTTGAGCTGTCTGCATCAAAGTCCGAACCGCCCGCTTCTTATTGAAGATGACGTCACGATCGGCCATCAGGTTACACTGCACAGCGCAATCATCAGAAAGAATGCTTTAATCGGTATGGGCTCCGTCATTCTTGACGGGGCGGAAATCGGAGAAAGCGCATTTATCGGCGCCGGAAGTCTCGTTCCTCCGGGCAAAACCATTCCTCCCGGCTGTCTTGCGTTCGGCCGGCCCGCAAAGGTTATCCGCCGGCTGACAGAAGAAGACATACGGGACATGGAAAGAATCAGAACGGAATATGTTGAAAAAGGCCGATACTATAAAACACTGCAAGAGAAATAAAAATAGATCAGCTTTGTTTTACTACTGTACCATTTTTCAAAATATTATTTAAGTAATAACCATTTGCGTTCCGCTGATTGTCAGGAAACAGTAGCAAAATGTTCAGGAATTTGTTTTATTCTTCCCCCTTTTACCCGATCCTATGAAAAAAGAGCCCATTTCAGCGGGCTCTTTTTTTACGCTTTTTCGGCGAATGTCTGTCCGTTTTCCAGGTTTATGTCTTTTCTTTTATGGAAACCTTTTCCGTAATAGGCGGCTAATAATATGCCGAACCAGACAGGACCGATGATGACGGCCACCCGGGTCTCTGCATCAAAAGCCATCAGCACAACGACAAAAGCGAGAAATGCCAATGAGATATATGAGGAAAAGGGGTATAAAGGCATTTTATATTTCAGTTTTTTCCGTTGTTCCGGCTGTAAGCTTTTACGGTATTTCATTTGGGAAAGCAAAATAATCGACCATGTCCAAATCGCCCCGAACGTCGCAATGCTCGTCACCCACGTAAACACTTTCGCCGGCACCACGTAGTTCAGCAAAACGCCGATGCATAACGCACCCGCTGAAACCAATACCGCTTTTCCCGGCACGCCGCCTTTTGTGACCGTACCGTATGCTTTAGGCGCTTCATTTTGCTCCGCCAGATTGAACAGCATACGCCCCGTGCTGAAGATCCCGCTGTTGCAGGAAGAAAGAGCCGCCGTCAATACGACAAAATTAATGATTCCGGCTGCAGCGGGTATTCCGATTTTTTCAAATGTCAAAACAAACGGGCTTCCGCCTGAACCGATTTCCTGCCACGGATAAATTGACATAATGACAAACAAAGCTCCGACGTAAAAAATGAGAATGCGCCAAAAAACAGTATCTATGGCCCGCGCCAGTGATTTTTCCGGATTTTTGACCTCACCGGCTGTGACACCGATCAGCTCAATCCCGAGATAGGCAAACATGACCATTTGAAGCGACAGCAGCACCCCTTTAATCCCATTCGGGAAAAAGCCGCCGTGGCTCCATAAATTGCTGATTCCGAGCGCAACGCCTCCGTTTCCGAGACCGAATACGATCATCACCAGACCGATCGCGATCATTGACAGAATCGCCAAGACTTTAATGAGCGCAAACCAGAATTCAAGCTCACCGTACGCTTTGACCGCCAGAAAGTTGACAGCCGTCATAATGACGAGTGCACAAAGCGCCCAGATCCATGACGGCACGTCAGGGAACCAGTAGCCCATATAAATGCCGACCGCGGTGATTTCCGCCATGCAGGTAACAACCCATAAAAACCAATAATTCCAGCCTGTTAAAAACCCGGCAAGCGGACCGAGATAATCTCTGGCATACCGGCTGAATGAGCCGGCTACAGGCTTTTGAATCGCCATTTCCCCTAATGCCCGCATAATAAAAAACATAATCAGTCCGCTGCAGGCGTAAGCGGCTAAAATCCCCGGCCCGGCAAGCTTTATGGCAGAAGCCGACCCGAGAAACAGCCCGACTCCTATCGCGGCGCCCAACGACATAAGCGAGATATGCCGCTCTTCCAAGCCGCGGTGAAGCGTTTTTTCTTTGTTTTGCATAACTCTCCCTCCCCCTGATTTTGACAAAGAAACAACAAACCGAGACGAAATAGCCAGAAAACACTTTCCGGAATCTACCCGATTAGTCCTATTATAACCTTTTTCTGAATATTGCGTAATACTTTGTCGAAAACAGAGCGGAATAGACGGTTTACAAAAAACAATAGAAAAAAGGCTTTCGATAACATCGAAAGCCTTTTGGATTAAACGAAAATGACTTCTTTCGGCTGATGATTCAGCTCTTCCGGCACCAGTCTTTTTTCGACATTGATGCTGTGCCAGATCATGAAGATCAGCACGGTCCAGATTTTGCGGCTGTTGTCCGCTCTGTCGGCACAATGATCTTCCAGAAGCTGAAGGACATAATCCTTTTCAATATAAGCATCTGTTTCACTTTCACGAATGATGTTGCGAACCCATTCGTTCATTTCATTTTTCAGCCAGTGGCGGATCGGCACAGGGAAGCCGAGCTTTTTGCGGTTAAGCACATGATCAGGCACTACCCCTTCAGCAGCTTTGCGCAGAAGGTATTTCGTCGTGCCGTTTTTCGTTTTCAGTTCATCCGGAATTTTAGAAGCCACGTCAAACACAACTTTATCAAGGAACGGCACGCGCAGTTCCAATGAGTTGGCCATCGTCATTTTGTCAGCCTTTAACAGGATGTCGCCGCGCATCCACGTATGGATGTCAACATACTGCATTTTATTAATGTCGCTGTATGAACGGCTTTCCGTAAAGTACGGTTTCGTGACATCACGGTATGAAAGCTCGGGATTGTAATGTTTGAGCAGCTGTTTTTTCACGGGCTCTTCAAAAATCTTCGCATTACCGATATAGCGCTCCTCAAGCGGTGTGCAGCCGCGGACTAAGAGGCTTTTCCCTCTCATTCCTTCAGGCATGACGGACGCCACATGAAGAAGCATTTTTTTCAGACCGGACGGAATGCGTTCAAACGGTTTAAGCGAAAGCGGTTCGCGGTAAATATTGTACCCGCCGAACAGCTCGTCCGCGCCTTCCCCGGATAGCGCGACCGTTACATGTTTTTTCGCTTCTTTCGCGACAAAGTACAAAGGAATCGCCGCCGGATCTGCAAGCGGGTCATCAAAGTGCCAGACGATTTTCGGAAGCTCGTTCATATACTCCTCGGGAGAAATGACTTTGCTGATGTTTTCAATCCCGAGCGCGGCAGCCGTTTCCTTCGCTACGTCAACCTCACTGAAGCCCTGCTGCTCAAAACCGACGGAAAATGTTTTAAGGCTCGGGTGAAATTCTTTCGCAACTGAGACGATAAAAGAAGAGTCGATACCGCCGGATAGAAACGAACCGACAGGCACGTCACTTCTCATGTGGACTTTGACAGAGTCAAAGATTGCGTCTCTGACTTCTTTCACCAATTTATCTTCATCAGACTGAACAGGCTTAAAGTTCGCTTTGAAATATGTTTTAAACGCGATATCGTCTTCCGGACGGATCGTAAACTGGCTGCCCGGCTCGACTTTTTTCACTTCAGCGTCAAGCGTGCTCGGTTCAGGAACGAATTGGAAAGACATATATTGCTGTAAAGAAGCTGTATCAAGATCAATGCCATTTTGAGCGGCCATTAAACTTTTTCTTTCAGATGCAAAATATACTTTGTCCCCGATGGTTGTGTAATACAGCGGTTTAATGCCGAACGGGTCTCTCGCGCCGTACATGACGCGGTCAGCTTTGTTCCAGATTAAAAACGCAAACATTCCGCGAAGCTTTGAAGCGGCTTCTTCTTTATAATGACGGTATGTCGCAAGGAGCACTTCGGTATCGGAATCTGTATTGAAAGTGTAGCCTTTCGCTTCAAGCTCTTCTCTCAATTCAATGTAGTTATAGATTTCGCCGTTAAAAATGATCCAATATTTTTCGTCTTCATATGATAAAGGCTGTCCGCCGTTTTCTACGTCAATAATACTGAGCCGTCTGAAGCCGAATCCGACGTGCTCGTCATGATAATACCCATCGCTGTCAGGACCGCGGTGAACGATCATTTGGTTCATTTGTTTGATTAGCTCTTCTTGATCTGCGGTTTGAGTTAATGGATGCTTATTAAAAACACCGACAAATCCACACATAGTATAGCCTCCATAAGTGTAATTTTCTAATTGGACCCCCTTTTTATAGACGCTTTGTTACGCCATTGGTTTCACGCTATGTAAAAAATAAGCATGGCAGCATCTACAAAAAGGGAAAGCCGCTTAAGTAAGCGGCTATAAAATTATTCTCCTAGTGCTTCTTTGCGAAGCGCATCCGCCTTGTCAGTACGCTCCCAAGGAAGATCCACATCATGACGTCCGAAGTGGCCGTAAGCAGCTGTCTGCTTATAGATCGGGCGGCGCAGATCAAGCATTTTAATAATGCCGGCAGGTCTCAGGTCGAAGTTATTCCGTACGACTTCGATCAGTTTTTCTTCAGAAGCTTTTCCTGTATCAAATGTATTGATGGAAATAGAAACAGGCTGTGCCACGCCGATTGCGTATGCAAGCTGCACTTCACAAGAATCAGCAAGACCTGCTGCCACGATGTTTTTCGCTACGTATCTCGCAGCGTATGCCGCAGAACGGTCTACCTTCGTCGCATCCTTACCGGAGAATGCACCGCCGCCGTGGCGTGCATATCCGCCGTATGTGTCAACGATGATTTTACGGCCGGTAAGACCCGCATCACCTTGAGGTCCGCCGATTACGAAACGTCCCGTAGGGTTGATGAAGTATTTTGTTTCTTCATCGATCAGCTCCTCAGGCACGACAGGGTTAATGACATGCTCTTTCAGATTGCGCTGAATCTGCTCAAGCGTAATTTCCGGGTGGTGCTGAGTTGAAATAACGATCGCGTCGATGCGGACCGGCTTGTTGTTTTCATCATATTCAACGGTAACTTGCGTTTTACCGTCAGGGCGAAGGTACGGAAGAATGTCTTCTTTGCGGACTTCGCTCAAACGGCGGGCTAATTTATGCGCCAAAGAGATCGGAAGCGGCATAAGCTCTTTCGTTTCGTTACACGCATAACCGAACATCAGGCCTTGGTCTCCCGCTCCGATTGCTTCGATTTCAGCATCGCTCATTGTGCCTTCACGCGCTTCAAGAGCCTGATCGACACCCATTGCGATATCCGCAGACTGTTCATCAATTGATGTTAAAACAGCGCAAGTCTCCGCATCAAATCCATATTTGGCGCGTGTGTAGCCGATTTCTTTAATCGTTTCACGGACTGTTTTCGGAATGTCAACGTATGTTGATGTAGTAATCTCTCCGCTTACCAGCACAAGTCCTGTCGTTACAGATGTTTCGCAGGCCACGCGCGCGTTCGGGTCATTTTTTAAAATCTCATCTAAGATACTGTCAGAAATTTGGTCACAGATTTTGTCCGGATGACCCTCAGTAACAGATTCAGATGTAAATAGTCGACGGTTTTTACTCATTCACTTTTCCTCCTGAAAAAAGATCTTTTGCAAGACCTTCTCATATGATACGGAACTCGCTCCCTCTTAATACAATGTCATACTATATCAGAGAATGTTAATTGGCATATTTTATGAAATAAAAAAACCTTTTCCACTCGAGGAAAGGGTTTGGTCTGTGTGCCTTTCACTCTTATCGCTCAAGGAAAATATTAAACCTTGCATCAGGTTAGCACCTTGGTTTCCCACAGTGTTTTCACCTGCTTTTTTACAGAGAAACCGGTTGCTGGGCTTCATCGGGCCTGTCCCTCCGCCAGCTCGGGATAAGAGTATCCGCTCAATGAAATATCTTATCGTAAAAGGGCGGAAAGTGTCAATATGAATTAAAGCGATTACGCGCCTTTATTTCGGGAAGCAATGGAAAAACACAAACAAAAAACCTCAAATAGTATAGACTATTTTCAGATATATGTTATACTAATTCCACATTCAGCGAAATACAAATAAACCGGCAAAGGAAGGTTTTTATGAAATTAGTTGATTTAACCGCAGATCTTCAAGCATTACTTGCAAGTCCGAATGTGCATCATAATTTATCGGCTCCAAAACTTACCGAAAAAGTGATCAGCCGAAATGAAGGAACGCTGACATCAACGGGCGCCGTACGCGCCACCACCGGCGCATATACAGGCCGGTCACCTAAAGATAAATTTATCGTCCGTGAACAAAGCACAGAAAATCAAATTGATTGGGGCGCGGTGAATCAGCCCATTTCTGAAGAGACGTTTGAAAAACTGTACGCCAAAGTCGTCAGCTACTTAAAACAGCGGGATGAACTGTTTGTTTTTGAAGGATTCGCGGGGGCGGATGAAAAATACAGACTCCCGATTACGGTCGTAAATGAATTTGCGTGGCACAATTTATTCGCGCGCCAGCTGTTTATCAGACCGGAGACGGATGAAAGAGATCCGCAAGCGCAGCCTTTCACCATTCTCTCAGCTCCGCATTTTAAAGCAGATCCGGAGACGGACGGCACGCATTCGGAAACATTTATCATTGTCTCTTTCGAAAAGCGCGTCATTTTAATCGGCGGCACCGAATACGCCGGAGAAATGAAAAAATCAATATTCTCCATTATGAACTTCCTGCTTCCGCAGCAGGATATACTGCCGATGCATTGCTCAGCCAACGTCGGTGAAAAAGGCGATGTCGCCCTGTTTTTCGGCCTTTCCGGCACAGGGAAAACGACGCTTTCAGCCGATGCGGACCGCAAACTGATCGGCGATGACGAGCACGGCTGGTCAGATTCCGGCGTTTTCAACATTGAAGGCGGA
The DNA here is from genome assembly GCF_046535335.1 of Bacillus sp. SIMBA_026. NCBI lineage: Bacteria > Bacillati > Bacillota > Bacilli > Caryophanales > Bacillaceae > Bacillus > Bacillus sp. SIMBA_026. Next base: position 2,121,838 of record NZ_JAWRWX010000001.1, read on the forward strand.
TGTTACGCTAAATGTATCAATCTGAGCGAGGAAAAAGAACCGCAGATTTTTCGTGCGATCCGCTTCGGGTCTGTTCTTGAGAATGTCGTGCTTGATGAAAAAACGGGTGAAGCGGATTACGACAATTCCTTCTACACGGAAAACACAAGAGCCGCATATCCGATTGAGATGATCGGCAATATCGTGCAGCCGAGCATTGCCGGCCATCCGCAGGCGATCGTCTTTTTAACGGCGGACGCATTCGGCGTGCTTCCTCCGATCAGCAAACTGACGAAGGAACAGGCGATGTATCACTTCTTAAGCGGGTACACCAGTAAACTCGCGGGAACCGAGCGCGGCGTGACATCTCCGCAAACGACTTTCTCGACGTGCTTCGGTTCACCGTTCCTTCCGCTTCCGGCACATGTATATGCCGAAATGCTCGGGCATAAAATCGACGAACACGGCGTTCAAGTCTTCCTGGTCAACACAGGCTGGACCGGCGGAGGGTACGGAGTCGGAGAAAGGATGAAACTTTCGTATACAAGAGCGATGGTCAAGGCCGCTATTGAAGGCAGACTGAACCAGACTGACATGACGGCAGACAGCATTTTCGGCCTGCGCAGCCCCGTTCATGTTCCAGGCGTTCCGAATGAAGTTCTTCAGCCTGAAAACACATGGAGCGATAAACAAGCATACAACGAAAAAGCGCTGTTTTTAGCCAATGAGTTTAAAGAAAACTTTAAAAAGTTTTCCCATGCAGACTCGATTGCCAAAGCCGGCGGACCTCTCGTGTAATCAAAAAAGCCAAGGGTGTTTATGCCCTCGGCTTTTGTTTTTTCAGTTTGTCGAATGAAGCGACGTGAGTCTGTATGTAATGCTTGTCCGGCCGTTCGCCCATTCGAGCTTTTGGACCTCGCCGGTGCCGGATTTCTCGCCGGTTTTCGTTTTGCGCACGTCCATCGGAATATCAAGAGGATAGACGCGGTAGCCCTCTTTCTCCAATAAAAAGATATTTTCCTCTATCCGTTTTTCATTGCCTTTTGTCACAATCATGGTATTAAATTCAACAGGCATTCCCAAAATGAAAATCCCCTTTCATTCTCTTATTCTTTATTATCATATCATAAATCAGGCATCTTACCTTGTCTTCATCCATTCCGCCAGCCGACGGACAATGCGTCTGTTTTCCTGCGGCGGAAAATAATGCGTAAAACCGCTGTAATACCAAGTCTCCACCGGTTTCCCCGCCTCTTTCAGCTTGTCCTCGATCATTCGGGCGTGTTCGATCGAAACATTCTCATCATTCTCTCCATGGATGAGCAGCACAGGGGCCTGAATGCGGTCTGCTTTTTCAAACGGCGAACGCCATCTGTATTCATCCGGCACCTTTTTCGGCGTGCCGCCGATCACCCGCTTCATCATCCGCCGCATATCCTTCCGCTCTTCATAAGTAAGCACCATATCGCTCACACCGCCCCATGATACGAGCGAAGCCGCTTGATGCCCCATTTCAATCGCGGTCAAAAGCCCCATGATACCGCCCCGGGAAAAACCGAAAATATGCACCCGCCCTTCCCTGACGTTCGGATGCTCCCGAAGCAGGCGAAAAGCGGAAAACGCGTCCTCTCTGTCCTCTCCCGCAAAATCTTCATTTCCCTCGCCGCCCTGATTGCCTCTGTAATAAGGCGCAAACACGATAAAGCCTTGGGAAGCGAATTGAACGATTCTTCCGGGGCGTACCATGCCGACATTTTTTATGCCGCCGCGCAAATATAAAAAACCGTCATATGTGCCCGGCGCCGCAGGCTCGGCAAGGAGCCCCTTTACCTTCAGTCCTTCTGACTCATAGCATACCGCAAAGAGGCGGACATGCGGACTCGGAGACGGGAACCTTTTCTTTTCTGCCAGCAAAACAATGAGCCTCCTTATATCATCAGTTTTTTTATTCTTTCCCAACGTGAATATGGGCACTCACACATTTTTTATACCCATCATACGATATGTAAAGCAGAAAAGGTTATTTTAACGCTTAAAACAAGGAGGTTACACCGTGAACAAATGGCTCAAAACGGGCTGCGTTTTTGTCATATGCGCCTTTTTCCTGCTCATTCTTCCGGCTTGCAGACAGGAAGAAAGTCTGACAAAGGTAAAGGTGGCGGAAGTCACACACTCCATCTTCTATACGCCTATGTATGTCGCTGAAGCAAAAGGTTTCTTTAAAAAAGAAGGGCTCCAAGTGTCACTTCAAACAACATGGGGCGGAGACAAAACGATGACATCGCTTTTGTCAAACGGGTCTGATATCGCGCTGGTCGGTTCTGAAACATCCATTTACGTGGAGGCGCAGGGAGCAAAAGATCCGGTCATCAACTTCGCGCAGCTGACACAGACGGACGGCACATTTCTCGTGTCGCGGAAGGATGAGAAATCATTCAAATGGAGCGATTTAAAAGGAAAAACATTCCTCGGCCAGCGAAAAGGCGGCATGCCCCAAATGGCCGGTGAGTACGTCCTGAAAAAGAATCACATAGCGCCGAAAAAAGACATTAACCTCGTTCAAAACATTGATTTCGCCAATATTTCCAACGCATTCGCATCCGGAACGGGTGATTATGTGCAGCTGTTTGAACCGACGGCATCCCAATTTGAAAAAGAAGGCATCGGCCATATCGTCGCATCCTTCGGAGAAGCTTCCGGCCAAGTGCCATACACAACCTTTATGGCAAAAGAAAGTTATTTGAAAACCAATGAAAAGACGGCGGAAAAATTCACCCGCGCCATCTATCGCGCCCAGCAGTGGGTGGAAAGCCATCCGGCCAAAGACACCGCAAAAACGATTCAGAAGGAATTTGCTGATACAGATCCGGCCATTATCGAAACATCGATAGAGCGCTATAAAAAACAAAAGTCATTCTCTGCAGACCCAGTTCTGCAAAAGGATGAATGGGAACAGCTTCAATCTATTATGGATGAAGCCGGAGAGCTCCCGAAACACATTCCGTACAGCAAACTCGTCAACACAAAAATCGCCAAAAAAGTCACCTCAGAACAATAGGAGGAACATGAATGTCTTTTTTACATGTCGATCATGTAACACATACTTATTTCTCGCTGAAAGAAAGAACAACCGCCGTGAAAGATATACATTTCCAGATTGAAAAAGGGGATTTCATCTCCTTTCTCGGGCCGAGCGGATGCGGAAAAACAACACTCCTATCCATTCTGGCCGGCCTTATCACCCCTGCACAAGGCCGGGTGCTGATTGAAGGAAGCGTGCCGAACCATAAAGAACACCAAATCGGTTATATGCTTCAGCAGGATTATTTATTTCCTTGGAAATCAATTGAGGAAAACGTGCTGCTCGGTTTACACATTTCAAAAACATTAACAGAAGAAAAACGAGCTGAAGTTCTCAGCCTTCTGCCTAAGCTCGGATTAATTGGCGTTGAAAAGAAATACCCGAAAGAGCTGTCAGGCGGAATGCGGCAGCGGGCGGCACTTGCCAGAACTCTTGCGCCGGACCCGGGACTGCTGCTCCTTGATGAACCGTTTTCCGCGCTGGACTTTCAAACGAAGCTTTCTTTGGAAAACCTTGTCTTCAGAACATTAAAGGATTTTCAAAAAACCGCCGTGCTCGTCACCCATGATATCGGTGAAGCCATCGCCATGAGCGATACGATCTATTTATTTTCGAATCAGCCGGGCACCATCCACCAAATATTCACCGTGCCTAAGGAGCTCGCGGCTTTAGATCCGTTTGACGCGCGTCAGGATCCGGCCTTTCAGCCGCTGTTTCAAACCATATGGAAGGAGCTGAATTCCCTTGAAAAACAGCAGCGGCACGATTGAACAGCTTCATCAGCAGTTTAAGAAAAGACACCAAAAAGAAAAGCTCCGGATCCGTGCGTATCAGGCCGCCATTTTCATCGTATTTTTTGCCGGCTGGGAAATATCGAGCAGGGCGGGCTGGATCGATCCGTTAATCTTCAGCTCACCCTCCGCCGTTTGCAGGCTTTTAGTTGAAAAGATTGCGGACGCCTCCCTTGCGGCGCACATCGGCGTAACCTTAGGAGAAACCGTTCTCGGCTTTTTGCTCGGCACGCTCCTCGGCACATGCCTCGCCGCTCTGTTATGGTGGTCAAACAGGCTCGCCCGGGTTTTAGACCCGTACCTCGTCATTTTAAACGCGATGCCGAAGGTCGCACTCGGACCGATTCTCATCGTGGCACTCGGACCGAATTTCACAAGCATTGTCGCCATGGGAGCAGTCATCAGTGTCATTATCACGACAATCGTCGTCTTTACGGCTTTTCAGGAAGTGGATGAAAACTATATTAAGGTCATGAAAACCTTCGGCGCGAAAAGAAGCATCATGTTTAAAGAAGTCATTCTGCCGGCATGCTCCCCCGCGATTATTTCCGCGCTTAAAGTGAACGTCGGTTTATCCTGGGTCGGTGTCATCGTCGGCGAGTTTCTCGTTTCCGAAAAAGGTCTGGGCTACATGATCATTTACGGATTCCAGGTCTTCAATTTCACTCTTGTGTTCTTAAGCCTTCTGATCATCGCGATTTTTGCGACATTGATGTATCAGGGAGTCGAACTGTTAGAAAGAAAATGGACGAAAGGAAAAATTTAAAAAAGACCCGTGCGTAAGCGCCGGGTCTCCGTTTTTTATGATTGAAATACGCCGTCCTCTTTCAGCTTTTTCAGACTGATCGGAAGCACCGAATCTTTCATAATGAAACTGAATTTTTTATTTCGGGGGAGATTCTCCGGCAGTTCGCTGAACAGCACCGGCCCCTTTGTTTCAAAATAGTCAGCCTGTTTTTCAAGCTTTTCAATATCGGCAAAATAAATATTCTTCACGATTACCTTTTCCCTGCCGAGAACTTTATACTGTCCGACGTACTTCAGATGTCTTACCGCGGCACCGGTTTCTTCTTTCACCTCGCGCAGGGCCGCTTCCTCCGCACATTCCATCGGCTCCACTTTTCCGCCCGGAAATTCAAACCCCCGGTCTTCGTGCTCAGTCAAAAGCCACTTATCTCCGTATCGGCATATGACCCATACGTGCTTCGGGCTGTCTGAAAAAGGCTGGTGTTCAAAGGAGAGCTGAACAGTGTTCTGATAATAGTCTTTAAACTCGTACATGTTTATCCCTCTAATCCGTTCCTTCATATCTTCCATACATCATACCACAGTTGCGTTTGTTCGGAAGCCCTTTATCAAAAATTCAGAGGAAAACCATCATACCCGCTAGTATAGCCTCCTTTGAAGCAAATGTTACGGTTTGCGCTTGAATTTATTTTTCAGGGTATCCAATAGATCGACGAGCACCTGCGGAACCGGTATGCCCAGCGAGCTTGCCGTAATCACGATCTGAACAGATTCGTATAAGATATAAAACATGATAGCCAAATTACGGATAGCGCCTTCGGTATGAAGCAGCTGGTCAAAAAAATGGCAAACTGAGACTAATGCCAGGGTCACGATTTTTTTGACCAGCCGCGCAAAAAGCTTTCTTGCGCTCAGCTGCTGCAAAAGAGATTCTTTTAAGCTTGTACTGATAAACTCAATCGCCATGACCGATAGCAAAATCAGAAACGAATACTGAAAACCGCCAAAGAAAAAACCCGCTGCCGACACGATCACTGCAAAAAACGAAAAGATGCCAAAGTCTTTGCCCACTTGATCCAACATCCTTTCACAGAAACGGCCTTACATTATTCTATGAAAAGTGAATGGAACGGACTGGATTTTTCAGAAAAATGGACAACACCTCTCTTCGGCATCCAAATAAAAGACCGAGTGCTTTATAGCCCCGGTCTTCCCTTGTTGATTATCCCAAATACGCTTTCAGCATCCAGTTATGTTTTTCGATATTCTGGTGAATAGCAAGCAGCATATCACCGGTCGTTTCGTCTCCGACCTCATCTGCGAGGTCCATGCCGCTTTTCAGCTCTTCCGCAATGACAGTGAAATCATCATAAATGTTCTGTACCATTTGTTCTGCGCTCTCATTGCCTTCCGCTTCTTTTACAGAGGCTGTCTTCAATGATTCCGTCATTGTGCCGATCGGCTTGCCGTTTAATGCCAGCAGACGTTCTGCCAGATCATCAATATATGTAGCCGTTTCGTTATACAGCTCCTCGAACTTTTCATGCAATGTGAAAAAGTCCTTCCCTTTGACGTACCAATGATAGTTATGTAATTTCACATACATGACCGTCCAGTTTGCAACTTGCTTATTGACTGCATCCAATAGTTTTTCTGACATGCCTATCTTCCTCCTTTGGTTTACTATTGATATACCCTATATATCGTGTGTTAAAACATAAATTTTTAGCCCTTGATTTTACGGATGGAAAATATGTTATGATTTGTTAAAAAGGAGGGATTTCATGCTGCTTCTTCTGAGCTTCGGCTTTCTTATCGTGCTCGCCGTGCTGCTTTTATCCATCTGGTCGACTGTAAGAGCTTATAATGTAAAACATACGATTGACCCGCCGGAGGACGCATCAAAAGGCTTGACGGATAAAAAAAATCCTTAATGATGATGCGTCTGTTCCTCATGGCCGGAGGAATCATCGGCAGCTTCAGCATCCCCGACACGCACTTTTACAGTCGGCATATTATGCTGCTGCTTTGCCGTTACGTGGGATTGAACGGTATACACACCCTCTTCATCAAATTCAGTCCGCAGGTGATACGCCCCTTTTTCCTCCTTGGCCTTGCTTGTTTTGCTGCTGCCTTTTTTTCCTTCTTTCCATACTTCAAACATAACTTCATCCGCATCCGTGACACGCTTGCCGCCGTAAAAAACCTCCGCCTTGTATTCCGCTTTTTCATGCGGTGCTGCCGTTTCCGGTCCTGTAAGCTTGACCTCAAGCGCTTTAAGCTCTTCATCCGCGGAGGTTTTGTCCGAATTGCCCCCGCAGGAAGATAATAAAAATACCATACCGCACATACCTGCCAATACAGCCCGTTTCATCCCATCACTCCTTCATGTTTGCTTCTATTTTAGCAAACGCTTACACATAAGGTGTGACATTTTTTAGAAATATGTAAAAAAGCCTTTTTGCATGTCAGCAAAAAGGCCTGTTTTTTATCCGAACACTTTCAGCAAATCTTCTTTATCTTGTGACAGCCAGAAACGCATCAGACGTTTCGCGCCTTCTAAATCATGAAGTTTCGCCTGGCCGCACTGTTTTTCGTTGGCCGCCGGAATCTCCGTAATATCGATGGCTTCTTTCAGCGTAGCGTCAAGCAGGTCTACAATTTCTTCCGCTGTCGGCTCGCCGCTGACAACAAGATAATAGCCTGTCTGGCAGCCCATCGGTGAAATATCTATGATGTCAAAGTGATCGTATTTCTCAGAATGTGTGCGAATCGTAAACGCAAGCAAGTGCTCAAGCGTATGAATCGTATCCGGCTTCATCGCCTGTTTGTTCGGCTGGCAGAAGCGAATGTCAAACTTATTCACGACGCCGTCTGTTCCGACTTTATGCACTCCGCAATGTCTTACATACGGAGCCACAACCGCATTATGGTCAAGCTCAAAACTTTCTACTGAAGGCATAATGGCACTCCCTTTTTTTCAGAATATGCATCCATTATAACACAGTTTTCCGATAAGAATTGTGGCGGAAGCTTTTCAATCTGAAATTTTTTTTCTATACTAGCATCAGAAAGGTGGTTTTTTGATGAAAACCATAATGATTGCTTTAATCCGCGGATACCAGAAGTTCATCTCTCCGCTGACGCCGCCGTCATGCCGCTTTTATCCGACCTGTTCGCAGTACGGAATCGAAGCCGTCAAGACTCACGGCGCATTAAAAGGCGGATGGCTGACACTGAAGCGGATTTTAAAGTGCCACCCTTTTCATCCGGGCGGTGTTGATCCCGTACCGGACAAAAAAGAAAAACATTAGTCCATATGCTGGTAGCCGTCGATCACCAGATCAAGTTTACCCGTTTCAGGATCAATCACCAGACCGTGCACCGGCACATTGTCAGGGAATAGCGGATGGTGTTTAATGACGTTTACGCTGTCTGTAACACTCGCTTCTACTGAATCAAAGCTTTTCAGCCATTGATCAAGATCAACTCCTGAGTGCTTCAGCATGTCAATCCGCTCTTTCGGAATACCGCGGTCGATAATTTTATCAAGCATATCCTCGCTGTTGATTTTGCTCATGCCGCAATCATGGTGGCCGATAACGCAGACTTCATCGGCGTTTAATTCGTATACGGCCACTAAAAGGCTGCGCATGATACTTCCGAACGGGTGGGCGACAAGCGCGCCGGCACTTTTAATAATTTTCACATCGCCGTTTCGCATGTTCATCGCATGCGGGAGCAATTCTACAAGACGCGTGTCCATACAAGACAAAATCGCCATTTTTTTATCCGGGAATTTAGATGTTTGGTATTTTTCATAATCTTTGTTTTTAGTGAACTGCTCATTAAATTGCATGATATCGTTTAGAAGACTCATCTTGGTGTTTCCTTTCTGCTTTTTTATTCACAATATAACATAAGACGGGTCAATTCGTCACTCCCCGCACGAGATGACAAAGTGCTCAATAAATAAGACAAACCCCATTGGGCTTGTCTTATTTCCCCATATTGTATTTTTTGTTGAACTGTTCGACTCTCCCGCCTTTTTCGTTGAATTTTTGGCGGCCTGTATAAAACGGATGCGTATCTGAGCTGACTTCCACTTTAATCAGCGGGTATGTCTTTCCGTCTTCCCACTCTGCCGTTTCCTCTGACTTTTTCGTAGAATGGCTTAAAAAGCGATAGCCGCTGTTCACATCTTGAAAAATCACCTGATGGTTATCCGGATGAATATCTTTTTTCATGCTGATCTCCCTTTCTCAAATCGTAATAATTACGTTTTATTTTAAACCTTAAATAACCGCTTGTCAATCATATATGCCCTGATCCCTTGGTTTCTAAACCCTGCACATATATGGAATCAGAAGAATAATCTAATCGCTTCAGCAAATAATATAACCACATTACATAAAACGGTAATTTAGAAAGGCGGTTTATGATCGTGGATGATTTAGTGTTAGCCAGAAGCCTGTTCGGGACAACCATGGGCTTTCATATTATTTTTGCGACGCTTGGTGTCGGCTTGCCTCTGATGATTTTAATGGCTGAATTGATTTATCAAAAAACAAAAGATCCGCATTATGCCATTATGGCGAAAAGGTGGACGAAGGCGCAGGCTGTTCTGCTCGGCGTGGCGATACCGACCGGAACGATCGCGGGTACACAGCTTGCCCTTTTGTGGCCCGGATTCATGGAAGTCATCGGCAGGGTGATGTCCCTCCCGTTTCAGATTGAAATTTATGCTTTCTTTATCGAAGCGCTGTTTATGTCCATTTATGTCTACGCCGCTGACCGGCTGACTCCGGCTATGCGCATCATTGCCGTTATTTTCGTTTTGATCGGCGCCGCGGCATCCGCCGTCTTAATCACAAATGTTCACGCATTTGAAGGAACGCCGGCCGGCTTTAAAATTTTAAACGGCAAAATCACTGACGTCGAACCTTGGGCAGCGTTTTTTAATCCAAGCTTTTTCACCACCGCGGGCCATGTCGTACTGACGGCTTTCATGACCGGTGCATTTATCGTTGCGTCAGTTGCGGCTTATAAAATGCTGAGAACGAGAAAACAGGAGCAGGTATACCGCTTTCACCGAAAAGCGCTGCTGCTCGCCTTAACGATCGGAGGGATATTCTCCATTATTGCCTCTTTAAACGGTCACGAGTCAGCCCAGCTTCTTTACGAATACCAGCCTGAGAAGCTTGCGGGCGCAGAAGGGCTGTTTGAAACTAGATCACACGCTCCGCTTGCGATCGGGGGTTTTACTGATGCAAAAGAAGAAAAAGTAAAATGGGCGATAGAAGTGCCATGGGCTTTAAGCTTTTTGGCTGCAAACAGCTTTGATACCGTCGTCAAAGGATTGAACGCGTTTCCGAAAGACGAGTGGCCGCCTTTATTCATCCATACACTGTTTAACGGAATGGTCGGCATCGGAATGCTGCTCATTTTGTACTCAATCATCGGCATCGTGTGGAGAAAAATTTTAAAGCAAGACAGCTTTCCGACTTGGCTTTTGATTTTATTTTTAACGGCAGGACCGCTTAGTCTGATCGGAATTGAGTTCGGGTGGATATTCGCTTGTACGGGACGGCAGCCATGGGTGATTTATCATCTCTTGAAAACGTCAGATGTCGTCACGACAACCGGTTCAATCGGTTTGCTGTTCATCCTGTTTACAGTGGTTTACGCCATTTTGGCAGCCGCAGTCATTTATGTGCTGCTTTATTATTTCCGCAAACATCCCGTTGAGGAGGATGTAAAAGCGGCGGAATCCTAACAATAGAAAGGGCTGAATTGAAATGGACATTACCATGGATGCTCTCATTGCAATATCCATCGTATGGGGCTTCGTGTTTATCTACGCGGTCATGGCAACGATGGACTTCGGAGCTGGCTTTTGGTCGATGATTTATTTAAATAGAGAACAAACAAAGGCGACAAACATCGCCAACCGTTATTTGTCCCCGACATGGGAAGTGACCAACGTCTTTATCGTCGCAATCGTTGTCGCCCTATTCAGCTTCTTTCCAGGGGCAACCTTCGTGCTGGGAACCGTTTTATTGATCCCGGGGAGTATTATTTTACTGCTTTTAGCCATCCGCAGCGGCTTTCTCGTCTTCTCCAATACGGCGAAGGAAAGAAAAATCATGAGATATATCTCCGGAATTTCGGGCTTCATTATTCCCGCTGTGCTGATTTTGGTCCTTCCGGTCACACACGGAGGATTTATTGATAAGACGGGCAGCGTGTATCACCTGAATTTGGCAAATGTCTTTACAAGCCTTAATGCGTATGCGTTTATCGGCTTTGCCATTTTAAGCACCTTATTTTTATCTTCACTGCTTCTGGCCGATTTTTCAAATGTTGCGGAAGAGGAGCATGCGTACCGCATCTACAGACGGAGCTCTTTAATAACAGGGCCGCTGTCGCTTCTTTTTGCCTTCTTCATTATGCTGACATTACGCTCTGAAGCCGGCTGGCTGTATACGGGCATGATGAAAGACAAGACATGGCTCATTCTGTCTGTCATTACATTTATCATTGCCGGCGTGGCTCTGTTTTTGCCGAATAAGCACTTCGGCCGCAACCTCGGCAAACCGAGAATCGCCATGATCGCCATTGCGCTTCAATACTTTCTGGCAAGCTATGCATACGGACGGGCGCATCTTCCTTATATGATTTATCCGGATATTACGGTCATGTCAGGATTTACGGAGCCGGCAACCTTCAGGGCGCTGTTTATGACGTATATCGTCGCTTTCATCATTTTGTTTCCCGGGTTTTATTTCTTCTGGAAGCTCTTTATGAAAGACAGACGTTATATCCGCCAGGAGGAATAACAAAAATCAGGGCGGCTCATACTAATGGCGTACCTTTTATCTTGGAGGGGAGCCAGCATGGACCAAAAAATTCTGTGTGAAGTCAATAACTGTTCATATTGGGGCAGAGGAAACAAATGCACGGCCGACGCTATTTATGTGGTCAGCCATACAGGCGAAACCGCTGAAAAAAGTGAAGAAACGGATTGCAAAACCTTTAAACCGCATGATTTATAAAAGAAAAGAGCTGTTTTATACAGCTCTTTTTCATTTCCGCGCCGCAAGCCTTTTTGAAATCAGCCCCTGAGCCGGAGAAAACCGCGCGGATGAGAAGCATGGCGAAAAGGCGGTTCGTCGGCAAATATAGGCGGCGGCAGACGGTACAATCAATATCGCATTCATGAAGCACATAATTTTTTATCAAGGTGTACATCTTGGCCCAAGCCAGAAAGCAACACCTGCGCGCTGTTTGAAGAATAAAAAAATCATCGCATTCGCCTATTAAAAAAACCGGCTGATACAGCCGGTTCAAACTGGGGAAGGGGTGATGATGAACAGTTTCAATATAACAGCAGCATACAGGCAGCTCAACTCGCTGAAATGTCTTTTTATCAGTTGTTTGTCGTAAAAACGTCCATTTGGGTGACGTATTTTCTCATTATTTCCTGATTGACTTCGACACCCAGTCCGGGACCGTCCGGAACAGAGATGAACCCCTCTTCGATACGGATATCAGGAGTGACAATATCCTCCTCCCAGTATCGGTCTGATGAGGATATGTCACCCGGTATCGTAAATTGCGGCAGCGAAGCGAGCGCGACTGTCTGCGCTCTCGAAATGCCGGTTTCAAACATTCCGCCGCACCAAACCGGCATGTGATGCTCTCTGCATAAGTCATGTATTTTTAAAGCCTCTGTCAGGCCTCCTACACGCGCCGGTTTTATGTTAATGATTTTACAGCTCCCAAGCTCAATCGCCCGCCTTGCGTCATCATATGAGCATATGCTTTCATCGAGGCATACCGCGGTTCTCAAGTGTTTCTGCAGGTGGCGGTGATCGACAATATCATCTGCCTGAAGCGGCTGTTCTATCATCATGAGCTGGAATTCATCCAATTCTTTCAGCCTGCTGATGTCTTTCAGTTCATATGCCGAGTTGGCATCCGCCATCAGCGGTACGTTCGGAAAACGGCTGCGGATGGCTCTGACCAGATCAACGTCATGGCCGGGCTGAATTTTTATTTTTATACGTTGATAACCTTCTTTTACGTATTGCTCAATTTCCCGAAGCATCTCATCAGCCGAAGCCAGACCCACCGCCACGCCGGCGGGCACTTTATCTCTTTTTCCCCCTAAGGCTTCTGCGAGAGATATCCCCTTTTTCTTGGCATATAGATCCCACACGGCTGATTCAAGCCCCGCTTTTGCCATGCGGTTTCCTTTGAAACGCGCGAGACTGTCAGGCACTTCTGACGGATGGAAAAACTCGCGGCCTACGATATTCGGGATGAAAAAATCTCTCAGCATATGCGCGCATGTCTGAATCGTTTCTTCTGTATACCACGGAGAAGAAAACGCCGATACCTCCCCCCAGCCGGTTCTCCCGGTTTCATCGATCGCTTCCACGATCAAAAATTTACGGTCCTGCAGCGTTTCAATACTTGTTTTAAACGGTTTTTTCAGCCTCATACTTACATGATAAAGGGTGATTTTTTCAATCTTAATCATGACAATTCTCCTTTACGAAGCTCATTCAGCCGATGCCTCATCAGTTTATTGGACGCGTTCCGCGGGAGCCCGTCAACCTCGAAAAAAGCAGCCGGTATTTTATATTTTGCAAGCCGCTCACAGCAAAAGGCGGTCAGCTCCTCAGAACTGACAGAAGAAGTCAGCACGAGAAAAGCATGCGGCACTTTCCCCCACTTCGGGTCTTCGGCTCCCGAAACACCGGCCTCCGCTACAGCCGGATGGGCAAGCAGCGCCGCTTCCACTTCTGCCGGGTAGATGTTTTCTCCGCCTGAAATAATGAGGTCCGACCGCCTGTCCAGCACGTATAAAAACCCTTCATCATCCAAATAGCCAAGATCGCCCGTTTTAAACCATCCATTATGAAAAGCGGCCTGGTTTGCGTCGTCACGATGGTAATACCCTTTCATTACATTCGGGCCTTTCACCGTAATTTCACCGTGTTCAAACGGCGCACAAGGGTTTCCGTCTTTTTCAATTCTAATTTCGCATGAAAACAGCGGTTTACCGGCCGAGCCGAGCTTGTCCATACTGAATTCCGGAGAAAGCGTGACAATCTGTGAGCAGGTTTCAGTCAAGCCGTAAGATTGGAATACTGGAAATTGTTTCCTGCGGCATTCTTCAAGGAGCGGCAGCGGTGCAGGACCCCCGCCAAGCAAAATGCAGCGCAGTGATTCAGGACATTGTTCAGTTTCCGCAAGCAGGCCCGAAAGCATGGTCTGCACCGCTGAAATGATCGTGACCTGATAGGAGCTGATGCTGTCAAGCACATCGGTGACAGAAAATTTTTGATGAAGCACGACAGGCATGCCGTAAATGACCGACTTAAACAGCGCAGACAGACCGCTGATATGAAACAGCGGCAGCGCAATAAGCCAGCGGTCCCGCTCCGTGACCCCCAGATTCAGCGCAGACGATACAGCGCTGGAATAATGATTACCGAAAGTCTGCTGCACCCCCTTCGGCCTTCCCGTTGTTCCTGATGTATACATAAGAGTCGCCGTATCATCAAGCGTTACATAAGCTTCCGGCTCCATGTCACCCGCCTCTTCAGCCTGCAGCTCGTCCACATCTGCGGTGGCGACTGCAGATTCATATTCTTCGCGGCAAAAGCCGTCCTCCGTCAATAAAAGCTTTGCCTGTGAATCTTCGAGCTGAAACAACCGTTCCTGTTTTGAGAGCTTCGTATTCAACAGCACAGCTTCCGCCCCTAATAAGAAACAGGCGTGAACGGCATAAACCATTTCCGGTCTGTTAGAAAGCAAAATCGCAGCGCGGTCTCCTTTTTTAAGCGAGCAGTATTTGGACAGCCGCGCGGCCATTTGTTTAGAAGCATGATATAATTCTCTGAATGTCATCTGTTTGTTTTCAAATATGAGAGCGATTCTCTCTGGTGTCAGCTGAGCCCTTTGAATGAGCCAATTCGGCTGTTCTGTCAGCATGTTATCATCTCCGAGGTAAAAGTACTGTTTTTGAAAAGAAAACAGCTTGGACCAGAGCGGCTCAAGCTGTTTCGTAGTGTCATCTGATCACGGAAAACGAGGGAACTGACCGAAATCTGGACTGCGTTTCTCTTTAAAGGAATCGCGGCCTTCTTTCGCTTCGTCAGTCGTGTAATAAAGAAGCGTTGCATCTCCTGCAAATTGCTGAATTCCGGCGAGGCCGTCTGTATCAGCGTTAAATGCCGCTTTAAGGAAACGAAGGGCTGTAGGGCTTTTCTCAAGCATTTCTTCACACCATTTAATTGTTTCCTCTTCAAGTTTCTCTAATGGGACAACCGTATTGACAAGCCCCATGTCGAGCGCTTCCTGCGCATTGTATTGACGGCATAGGTACCAGATTTCACGGGCTTTCTTATGTCCGACGATACGCGCCAAGTAACCTGAGCCGTAACCGGCATCAAAGCTTCCCACTTTCGGTCCGGTTTGGCCGAAAATCGCGTTATCGGCCGCAATCGTTAAATCACAGACGATATGAAGCACATGTCCTCCGCCGATGGCATAGCCTGATACCATCGCTACGACCGGTTTAGGAATAACACGGATCAAACGCTGAAGATCAAGCACATTCAGACGAGGGATCTGATCGTCTCCGACATATCCGCCGTGACCGCGGACTTTTTGGTCTCCGCCTGAACAGAATGCTTTATCTCCCGCTCCCGCAAGAACGATAACACCAATATTGGAGTCATCACGCGCACGAGCAAACGCGTCAATCATTTCTGATACCGTCTTAGGAGTAAATGCGTTATGTACCTCCGGGCGGTTAATTGTTATTTTTGCAATACCGTTATACGTCTCGTACAGGATTTCATCGTACTGACGTTCACTTTTCCATTCTGCAGCCATTGATATGACCTCCTTCATTTTTGCCTGAGTCCGGCCGAAAAGCTATTTTCTTTATGCTTTACAAGCCATATAAAAACTCACTTACTATCTTACCAAAAATTCGCGGCTGTTCCACATGTACCGTGTGCCCCGCCTGTTTGACAACCTCTATTTTACTTGATGGGAGCAGGTTATGCACCTTTTGATTAATAGCGCAAAACTTTTCATCCCATTCACCGCATATGAGCAGGACGGGCGCCTTGATGCGGTGTAATGACTCCCACCAGGAAGGCTGTGAGCCCGTCCCCATTCCGAGCAGGCTTCCTGCAAGTCCGGACGGATTATTTTTCAGCCTGCCGGCACGGATGGACGCCTTTACGCTGTCCGGCAGAGAAAGCTGCGAGGCAAACAACGGAATGCCCTCCCAATAATCGACAAACGATGTTATACCTTCCCGCAATATAAAGTCAGCAAGCTTCCGGTCTGACTGAATCCGCTTTTTGCGTTCCTGAAGCGTGCTGAGGCCCGGAGTTGTACTTTCCAAAACTAGCGCTGACACCCGATGCGGAAATGCCTGTGCAAAGGAACACGCAAGTCTTCCCCCCATAGAATAACCAATAAGTTTCACTTTGTGAAGTTTTAATTGATCAAAAACGGCGGCAAGGTCCGCAACCTGCCGGCTCGCACTGTACCTTGCCGCTTGCACAGGCGCGTCTGTCTCCCCGTGACCCAGGCAGTCAATCATCACCATTCGTTCGCCGGGAAACATGCCGCGTAAAAACATCCATGATTCTTTGCTGCCCGTAAATCCATGCAGACAAACAATAGCTTCAGATGATTCGTGACCGCTATCAGCAACCCGATAGCACACGCCGTCGGCCGTTTTAACAGTTAAAGTTTCCATTCTTTTTTCACTTCCCGCACTGCGGCCTGCAGCAGATCGCGATGGAATTGAACTCTTGATGTCCGATCTGTTTTCAGCTCGATTATATGAAGTCCGGGCTTGTCCGCCTGCGGCTGATACGCATCCTTAAATGCTTCCCATGTCTCAGGGCAAGTATACGTCCCGCCGTACAGTGCGGCGGCATGCCGGAAATCAAGGCCCGTCGGCGTACCGAACAGTTCTTCAAAATGAATCTTATCAGATGCCTGCGGCAAAAACGAGAAAATCCCGCCGCCATCATTGTTTATTAAAATAACCGTAAGCGGAATTCCAAGTTTTTTAGCCGCTAACAGCCCGTTTAAATCATGGTAAAACGATAAATCTCCAATTACAAGCGTGACAGGAGCTTTTGTACCTTCACACAGTCCCATAGCCGAGGAGACAACCCCGTCAATGCCGTTAGCGCCGCGGTTGGCATAAACACGGAAGGAACGATCTTGTTTTTCAAAGAACGTATCCACGTCGCGAATCGGCATGCTGTTGCCGACAAAAATCGAACTGCCTTCAGGGACAAGGTGCTGAAGCTGACGATATACATTTCCTTCAAATGATAAATCATCCATGCTCGCGGCCTGTAAATGACTCCGGAACCGCTCATTGACAAACTGCCATTTCTCAAGCCATCCGGATGGCCGTTTTCCGGTTTCAGCTGAACGGACCGCTTCCAAAAACACAGACGGATGGCAATGAATCATATGCGCGCCGGCCTGGGTGGGATCTCTCCATCCTCCGTCTTCATCGACGATAAACTGCTCAATGGCAGGATCATCTCTGAGCCATAAAAAGAGCGGTTTGGAAACCGGCATCGGGCCGAAGCGGATCACAGCGTCCGGGCGCAGCGCCTCTTTTATTTCTTCATCTTTTAAAAACGAGTCATAAGCATCAATAATCAGCGTCTTATCATGCTCCCCGTTTCGGAGGTTTGAAAGCGGGTCAGCTAAAATCGGGAACTGAAGCATCTCGGCAAGCGCGATGATTTGCTGCTTTTCTGCTTCACCGTGAATTTCGCCGCAGACGATCATACCTCTTTCGGTACCCGCAAGACGCTCTGTAATATGACAGAGAGAATCTTGATCAGCTGACTGAATCCCTGTTGTGACTGAGACGTGCCGCCCCTTTCTCATTCTTTCAAAAGGTCCGGCTGATAAATCCGGCATCAAAGGCTCTCTGAGCGGCACATTGATATGGACTGGCCCCATCGGGCGCTTCCCGGCTTCACTTACGGCTCTGCCGGCCAATGTTCTGATATAGCTCAGCATTTGAGGATTTTCCTCAGGCAGAGCCGAGTCTGTGAAAAACTTAACAAAGTTACCGAACAGAAAATGCTGGTTAATCGCCTGAGGCGCCCCCACTTCCCTCAATTCATGAGGCCGGTCAGCAGTCAGGACAATAAGAGGCACTCTTGAATAATGAGCTTCAATCACGGCCGGATAGAAGTTAGCCGCTGCCGTTCCTGACGTACAAATCAGCACCACCGGGCGCTGGCGGGCTTTTGCAAGACCGAGTGCGAAAAAACCTGCGGATCGTTCATCAATCTGTATATGGACTTGAATATCCGGGTGGGCCGCCGCCAAAACCGCCAAGGGAGTTGACCTCGACCCCGGGCAAACAACCGCGTCGGTGACACCCGATAGAGCGAATTCATCAATAAAGCTTCCGATATAATGTGTAATCGGGTTTGTCAAAGCCTTTCACCTCCTAAAGCAGAGATCATCGGCTTTAGTTTAATTTGTGTTTCTTCATATTCTGATTGCGGATCTGAATCTTCAACAATGCCGCAGCCTGCGAAAAGCCGCGCATTATTGCCTTCAATCAGCCCTGATCGGATAGCCACGACAAATTCTCCGTTTTCCCTGCCGTCCATCCAGCCGATCGGAGCCGCATACCATCCGCGTGTCATCGGTTCAATATCAGCGATAACTTCAACAGCTTTCTGCTGGGGAGCTCCGCCCAATGCCGGTGTGGGATGCAGCTTTTCAATTAAATCAAACAGCGAAGCGGACGTTTTAAGATGGCCTGTGATCGGTGTATATAGATGCTGAACACTTTTTGTTTTATATAATTGCGGACCTGCAGGCTTTTTCACATCGCTGCAGCTCGACAAGAAAGAATCGTGTATCATCTGAACCACAAAATCATGTTCCGCGAGATTTTTTTCGTCATGCAGCAGCTCTTTGCCGAGATGGTCATCTTCTTGTTGATTTTCTCCGCGCTTAATTGAACCTGCCAGACAGGTGGACATAACGTCTTTGCCGGATTTTTTGATCAGCCGTTCCGGTGAAGCGCCGACAAAGCATTTATCTCCCTGCTCAATCGCAAAAACATAGCTTGTCGTTTGGTCCTTCAAAAGCTTGCGGACAACGCTCTCTGTCGGAATAGGCCCATCATATGACAAAACGACTTCCCTTGCCAGCACGACTTTATCATATTGATTTGCTTTCATATCATTTGTTGCTGTTTTAATGGCTTCAAGCCAGTTTTCCACATCAAGTTCTTCGGCTTTTGTTAAAACAGGATATTCTTCATACTCGATTGAAGAAACTGAAAAAGCACCCGAAAAAGATTTCAGACGTTTCAGCGTATCTTCTGCTTGATTACCGTCTGCCGCCCATTGATTGACGGTTAAATAATCACCATCTGCCGTCTTTGTCAGCATGAGTGAGGGGATAAAGAACAGTCCTTCTTCGAACCCGTTCCATTCGTCTCCTCTCTCTTCAGCGGGATTAAATGAAAAACCGCCGAATAAGACAGGGCCGACCGCGGTATGCGCCGCCTCTTCTTCATGAATATGAAAAGCCGTCTTTTTAAAGCGCTCCCATTGTTCAAAAACGTCGTGATAACGCTTTCCATTTTTTTCATTCGATTGGAACAGCGCTTCTGTGCCAAGACCGACTATTGTTAATTCACTACCGGGTTCTGACCAAAAAAATCGTTTGCCTTTATATTTTTTTGCTCCGTCTTTGAAAAATGATAGAGGGTCTAAAGACGCAATACGTCTTGAATAGCTCAATAAGACAGCATGGTTGACTTGTTTGGCTTTATGTAATGCATGATCTGCTTCCTCTCGGAACGTATGCTGCACCGTTGTCACCATGAGACATTCCTCCATAATCCGTTAAATGCTTTTAATACAATACACCTGTGATGACTTTGTGTCAAACACACAGATTTGAGCACGACAAAATGCCTGCATTTCTTATTATAAACCTTTTTGCGCAAATGAATAAAGAAACAAACTTGAATTTTCTTTCCCCACTCTCGGCAATCACTGTATCCTTTTACTTCCTCATGGGAAAATGACTATTTTTATCCACCATTTTTCTGCGCAAAAGCGTTCATACTAACAGTAAGCATCACATAGAAACGAGGGATTGATGTGCTTACAAACGAACAGATCACACACTTAAAAAAAGAATTGGAAGAAGCCAGACATGATATTTTAAGCCGCTTTAAAGAAAATGACCAATTTCAGTTAACTGATGAATTCCCGTATCAGTCATCCGGCGAATTGTCTTCCTATGACAATCATCCCGGCGATCAGGCGACCGAATTATACGAGCGGGAAAAAGACCTGGCCCTGCTCGACCATGAACGGGAGCACCTTCGCGATATTGATTACTCTCTGAAACAAATTGAAAACGGCACATACGGCACATGTGAAGTCAGCGGCAAGGACATTCCTTATGACAGACTCGAAGCTCTGCCGACGGCTACGACATTGGCGGAATATTCCTCGCAGGATGCCGTTTCCAAAGACAGGCCGATTGAAGAGGAAACACCGTTCGGACAGTTTGAATTTGATGATGATGAATCAATCCGGGCGGCTTACGATAGTGAAGATGCTTATCAGGATGTTGAGGAATACGGAAACTCAGAAACGCCTCAGGATTTAGAGGATCCGCCGCTCAGCTATGGGGATATGACAATGAACTCCGAAGAAAACATCGGCTATGCTGAGGATTATGAAAACTTTATCGGGACAGATATTACCGGAAAAAACATTTCCGTGTATCCAAGCAAAGCACACGAAAAATATGAGCAGGAACTGGACGAAGAAGGAATAATGACGCCCTTTGGCGATCTTCATGCTGATTAAAACCCCGGCCTGCCGGGGTTTTTGAATACAAATAAATGGTTTGCTGCATTTTCACACTGAAAACTCATACACTTAATGGTGCATGAACCTTTCAAAAGGTTTATATTTCCAAAAAGGGAACTAATGTATTGACATTGAATGACGGAGGGAACAAATGAAAAAAAAGTATATCGGTGCGATTATTGTATTTATCATTACATATGTCTTGTTTTCTTTAGCGGGGTTTCTCTTTCCCATCGACCGGGAATGGTACGACGCGCTGCAAAAACCTGACTGGACGCTGAGCAGATCAGTGATCGGCATCATATGGGCGGTTTTGTTTGCGCTTATTTCGCTCTCAGTAGCCTTGATATACGCAAAGTTTTCATGTAAAGAATCCAAAGCTTTTTGGGTGATGCTTCTCATCAATTATATCGTGAATCAAGGGTTCAGCTATTTTCAATTCACACAGAAAAATTTGCTTGCTGCATCTATCGATTGCCTGCTTGTGGCGGTGACAACACTCATTCTGTTGCTCATTGCCGGTAAATACAGTAAGGCTTCAGCCTGGCTTCTGGTTCCTTATTTATTATGGAGCGCTTTGGCCACATACCTGTCTTTTACCATTTACGCTATGAACGCATAAGAAAAAACCTTGCATAGTATGCAAGGTTTTTTTAATGACCCGTACGGGATTCGAACCCGTGTTACCGCCGTGAAAGGGCGGTGTCTTAACCGCTTGACCAACGGGCCTTATGGCGGAGAAGGAGGGATTTGAACCCTCGCGCCGCTTACACGACCTACACCCTTAGCAGGGGCGCCTCTTCAGCCACTTGAGTACTTCTCCGTATGGCTCCACAGGCAGGATTCGAACCTGCGACCGATCGGTTAACAGCCGATAGCTCTACCACTGAGCTACTGTGGAAAAATCATCATGGTGGGCCTGAGTGGACTCGAACCACCGACCTCACGCTTATCAGGCGTGCGCTCTAACCAGCTGAGCTACAGGCCCATGACAATATAAAAATGGAGCGGGTGATGGGAATCGAACCCACGACATCAGCTTGGAAGGCTGAGGTTTTACCACTAAACTACACCCGCATGTTGTTTGGGGCGATTGATGGGAATCGAACCCACGAGTGCCAGAGCCACAATCTGGTGCGTTAACCACTTCGCCACAACCGCC